>NZ_OZ035003.1:0-2414491 GCF_964030955.1 Candidatus Tisiphia endosymbiont of Parasteatoda lunata
GTATGTACTAACTTAAAAGTTAGAAACTATTTGTGTATGGCTCATTTAGAAAGTGTCACAACACAAAAAGAATATATCTGTGAAGTGTAAGATTTTGTTAAAAAATATCCTATCTTTTCTTGATAAGATATTTAAAATTTATGTTGAAACGACGCACTGCAAGTGCGGGGTTTTTCTCCCAAAGTGGGACAGTTAACCACTCTGCACTGCAAGTGCAGAGCTTAATATTACGGCATGAATGCCTCATGTATGTACTAACTTAAAAGTTAGAAACTATTTGTGTATGGTTCATTTAAAAAGTGTCACAACACAAAAAGAATATATCTGTGAAGTGTAAGATTTTGTTAAAAAAATATCTTATCTTTTCTTGATAAGATATTTAAAATTTATGTTGAAACGACGCACTGCAAGTGCGGGGTTTTTCTCCCAAAGTGGGACAATAAACACAATATGATATTTGCAATCCCATTTAGAATGATTTAAACTTTCGTATGTTGTCATATATTTTCTCCTTTGACCGTCAAGCCAAAGAAGTTATATATGATAACTTTTTATAGTCACCTTTTTGGTTAAAACCCCCAGCTTCAGCTGGGAAAGACTTCAGTCCTTGTTCTAATATTTCAATTCACTATAACTTGAATATATGATATTTTAATATACATAAGAGCAAGCTCTTATGTATATTAAAATATCATATATGACAGATTATAACAAGACTAGCCACACTGTATTTTACCATCGCTTTCATGTTGTTTGGATCACTAAATATCGCTACAAAAGTATTGCAGGGTAACTTATAAGAATTAGGATCAGAGAGACAGCACAGGCATTAGTAATATCTCTTTAGAGTAATAGCGACTTCCAGTCTAGATATCAACCCACCAGCTTCAGCTGGTTGTTATTGAGTTTATACTAAATCTAAAGGCCAAGCCTTGATGGTCTCACTAGTCAAACTAGTGGCTTACCTATCATTGAGTTATTTTGTTTATAAAATATAAATTCTAGATATTTAAGAGGACGGAAACCATGATGTTGTAAAATTTCGTTATGTTGTTGGTACTCCTTTTTAATAAGTTCTAACCCTTTGCCCCAAAATCCAGCTTTTTTACAAATTTCCAATATTTTAAATAGCTTAATTGGTACATTATGTTCTTCCATACAAATATTGATTTCATCGCAACACTCAATGGCTTTATTAAATTCCTTCTTTTGTAAAAAGAGTTTTATCAATATTTCTTTATAAATCTCTAGATAAGATTCAAGACCTTTAAGTGTATTCTTCTGGAAGAACGTACTTAATAATTGCGAAAGAGAAGCACCTGGTTCAGATTCAAATTTAAGCATTATACTAGATAAATCTTTAAGTGTTGGATTTGTTATCTTCTGTGCATGATTTGTTAATGATGCTACACTGAGGGCATCTAGAGTAAATTTAACAATATTAAGCATTATTTCATATAAATCTCTAAGATCACCATCTTTAATTTTCTTTATTTGCTCTGAAGCATTGCCAACATTACCAAGAATAAGATAATGTTTTAATTGCTCTATTATCGCTTCCTGATCACCTTGCTTTATTGTCCCACTTTGGGAGAAAAACCCCGCACTTGCAGTGCGTCGTTTCAACATAAATTTTAAATATCTTATCAAGAAAAGATAAGAATGAATCATACAGATATTTTTTAACAAAATCTTACACTTCACAGATATATTCTTTTTGTGTTGTGACACTTTCTAAATGAGCCATACACAAATAGTTTCTAACTTTTAAGTTAGTACATACATTAGGCATTCATGCCGTAATATTAAGCTCTGCACTTGCAGTGCAGAGTGGTTAACTATTAGGATCAAGTCCTACTGTAAGGAGAAAAGTAACAATGTCTTTGGCTCCATACCAGGCAGCTATATCAAGTAAAGTCTCTTGAGTTTCTGGAATTTTTTGTTGTTTTAACTCAACTTGCAATTTCAATTCATCAACTATTAATTTTAATATACCTGCATTTTTATCATCTATGACTAATGCAATTAACTCACTAAATAAGTGTTCTTGTTTTATATCAAGACAAGACTTTAAGTTAGTTGACTTAAATAATAATTCAAGTGTTGTAACGTCCTTAGCTCTAACAGAGGGTATAAAAGCTTGGTTTAGAAAAACTTTATTTGATTTGCAAAAATCTAATTCTTCCTCTGTTATTATAACTCTTCCCATAAAAAAACTCTTTAATATTAATCACATGGATAATATAGCATAAAATTTAGTGCCACTAATAACAAAAGATACTTTTTTTTAGAAAATTATTTGAGTATACTAACCCATAGCTACATTTTTTGTTTTTTACTTGTGTTTTTATTGGCGTCCATATATGACGGTTCAGGATGACTATTTAAATAACCCTTTCAACCCTTTCTCAATGGTAGATTTTACTTTGTTGACAGGAGCATTATTAGAAGGTTCTACATGTTGATCGTTTTGTGTTCCTTCTCCTTCAGATTGTTTATTTTTTCTTCCTCCAATAATATTTTTTAATATATCTTCAGGCTTTGTACCTTTCTTAACGCCATCAACCACACTATTTACTAAATTTTTCGTAAGATATTCCTTTAATGCGTTAGTATCAAGTTTATGTTGTGGATCATTCAGATTGCCATACAGGCGAACTTTCAATGGTGGTATCGAATTTATATTTACATTAATAACACTATCTATATTAAGTGTATATTTAGGCAGGTTAACATTTCCAGTAACTATTATCTCTGACGAGGCAGCATCTAACTTAGCGTTTGTTATGTTAATTATACCTTCTGTTATTTCACTATCTACTACTAGTTTTTGGAACTTTGTTTCACCACTTGCCAAAGAAGCATCTAGCATTTTTAAAATAGTTGCCAGATTTTTAATATTTCTAAGGCTATCTAATAGTTTTTGCAGATCAAATCCACTAACTATACCGTCAGATGCTGTTAATGTTGCTTTACCGAATAAGTTACCTACATATTGAGATTGGCTTTGACCTTTTGTTTTGATATCTGTTATTAGATTAACCGTCCCTTGCGTAACTTTAATTTTATTGCCCTGTGAGACTATATTTTTTAACTTAGCATCTTTAAGACTAGCTTTAAAACTAACAGGTTGATTAACTTGCGAAGAAATTTGTCCAGTAGCGGTTAAACTTCCCCCAAATAAATTACCATTTAAAGATTTAATATCCAGCACACCACCTGCAAGTAACATAGTAGTTTTGACATTATCAAAGATCAGGCTTCCTTTAATGATCTTTTGTATAGTTAAAGTTAAGTCTCCATCAAGCTTATTTAAAAATGATAAATCTATAATGTCTTTAGACCAAGGCACAGAATTATTTACACTTTGCCCAGAACTAGTAGATAAGCTATTAGATGGCACATCAGTGAAATCATCTAAATTTAGGGAAGCTATCATTATATCTGATAAAATTTTTGGTTTAGCAGACGCTAAATTGATAGTTACTGCTCCACTGAAGTTTATAGGCTTCTTTTTAAACTCAAGAGTAAATTTATTTATATTAGTTTTAAGAAATTTTTGTTGTTTAATAGTCTCACCCTTTAGCCACATATCTCCAAGACTAGTCGGTAGAGTCTTGCCAAATAAACTAGCAATGGTGGGTATCTCACTAATTTTTACATTATAAGAAACCACTAGCTCTTTATCCCAATCCTTAACCCCAACATTGCCTGTTAAATTAGCTTTATCTGCAGTAAAATTAATGTCATTTAGAGATAAATTTTGATCTAAATAGGCAAAGCTTGTTGCTAAAGAAAATGTCTTATCTAATAATTTAACTCTTAAATCTACCTTATTATCTGCAAAATGGAAGTTAGCATTACCCTTAGCTAATATCTTACCTGCAGTAAAATCAATGTCACTAATTTTTAATAATTTCTGATCACTATTAATATTAAAAGTTAGTTTATGATCTAAATTGTGTAAGATAGGTATATCAGGAAAAATACTTTGCAGATTCTTAGCAGCTCCTTCCAATTTTAACTGTCCAGCAAAAGTCATATTGTCGTAAGCAAAGTTACCTGAGAAATTAACCTTTTCTTGTAGGGCATTTAAATCTACGGTTAAAGCTATGATACCTTGCTTGTCTTGTATATTACCTTTGACATCATAATTCTTACCGGAAGAATAAAACTGACAAGCTAAATCAGATGGACCGTGCAGCTCTTTGATTTCTAATCTATCAATATCTATTGTTGTTGGGATAGCATTATTACCCTTAGTCTTATCAGCAAAATCAACATAATTTAACTTAGCATCAACGATTTTAATTAAGTTGATATATAAAGAAAACGATGCCTTGTTATCATTCATTTCACCCGTTGAAGTTTTACTAACACTGCCTGGTATTTTGGCAAATTCCCAAGAAGCCGCACCATTACGCATCCGTTCTAAATTAATTACTGGTTTGTTAATTTCAATCGTTGAAATGTCTATCTTTCCTTTAAGTAAGGATAATATAGAAAGAGAAGCAGATACTTCCTTAACTTCCAACAGAGAAGGATAATGAGCATTAGGTAGAGAAGTAAGAGTTACGTCCTTAATGGTAATAGTCGGAGTGGGCAGCAAAGAGATGGTGATATCTCCATTAATTTGCAGCTCTCGACCAGTTATTTCTTTGACTTTATCAGAAGCTAGTCTTTTATATGATTCTAAGGAAATAAATAGAGGCGTTATTAGCAGTATAGCAATTATTAAAATGAGTAACGCTACTGAATATTTTAGAAATTTTTGCACTACAATTTCCTTTTAATTATGTAAAGAATTCATTATAGCAGATTATAACTTTTCCACTAATTAAAAAAAATATTAAAGATAGTACTTAGTGGAGATATTGTAACCTGCTATAATAAAGTGCATTTTTGCATAATCTAGAAGAAATATTTTATGGACTCAAACTACCAACTAAAATCATATTTATACTGCTTGGCTTACAAATACCGCATATACCTAGCTAGCCTTACGCTTATGTCCATTGGTGCTTCACTATTTACTTTATTCGTTAACTATCAAATTAAAGAAATTATTGATACTATTGCCAAAGATCCAAAAATAGATGTTACTCTACTTCTTTGGTTGTTTGCATTATATAAAATGATGAATCACGGTACGTTTTTTATCGTTAGGCTCTTTGATATTAAATACAAGCCAGCGATGCTGGCAGAAATCGTTGAAGATACTTACAGCAAGACTATGAAACATTCTTTACATTGGTTTGATTCTCATTTATCAGGAGAAATTGCCAGTAAAATCACTGATTTTCAAGATGGTATTATAACCATAATTACTGTTCTCAATCGTTCTTTGGTACATCTTACAACTATGGTAAGTGGCATAATATTTTTGTTCATGATGAATTATAAAATAGCAGGGGTTGTAATTGCTTTTCTTGTTGTATATGTACCAATAATGTCAGTTTTACTCCAAAAACAAATGCAACTGCAAGAAGAATATGTTAAGGCACGACAAGAAGCAGTAGGCATTATCAACGACTCTATTGCCAACATTTTTGGTATTAAAATTATTGGTAATAGCTGGACAGAGATGAAATTAAAGCTCCTACCTGCCATTAATAAGTGGAAAGGTTGGGATCGAAAAACTCGGGTATATGATGCTTATTATGTAGATTTAACCGATAGCATATTAATTACTCTATTGGCAGCAGCCCAAATATTTGTGACAGCATATTTATACAAAACTGGACAAATCACTGCTGGTGATTTTGCCGTTAGTATAATAATTACTTCTAACATTGAATGGGCGATTGATCAGTTATTAGACAATATAATATTTTCCATCAACCCCAAAATTGCTGCCATCAAATCTTCATATAACTTTATTAATACTATCTCAGATGTTACCGATGCAGAAAATGCTAAGCTGCTTCCTCCTATCAAAGGTGACATTAAATACCAAGATGTCACCTTCAACTATGGTAGTGGTGGAGATAATATATTTGACAATCTTACATTGCATATTAAAGCTGGAGAAAGAATAGGGATAGTTGGTACATCAGGGGCTGGAAAAACTACCTTGATCAAATGTTTACTCCGATATTTCAATTTGCAAAGCGGAGCTATTTTAGTTGATGGATATGATATCTCACAGGTAACGGAAGAGTCGCTAAGAAGCAATATTTCAGTAATCCCGCAAGATATTACGATGTTTCATCGTTCTATTCTAGAAAATTTGCAGCTAGCTAAATATGATGCTACTTTACCAGAGATTGAAGAAGCATGTAAAAAAGCTAGAATACATGATGATATTCTACGAATGCCCAATGGTTACCATTCAATAGTTGGTGAACGAGGGGTAAAAGTAAGTGGTGGACAACGGCAAAGGATTGCAATCGCCAGGGCTATTTTAAAAAATGCACCAATCCTTATTTTAGATGAAGCAACATCGGCACTTGATTCACCAACCGAGGCTCTAATTCAAAAATCTATTGATGAAGTTTTGGAGACCAGTAATGCTACAACTATAGTCGTTGCTCACCGTTTATCAACATTGCTGCATATGGATCGTATTTTAGTATTCAAGCGTGGCAAAATTGTGGAAGACGGTACTCATGCTATATTAATCGCTAAAGGAGGGCTATATAAAACTCTTTGGGATGCACAAATTGGAGGATTTCTGCCAGATACCCCAATTAGGGATAAGAATTGACAAATTCTTATCCCTAATTTGCGTTAGATGATAAAAATAAGAAAGCATGAAAATATAGAGTAAAACTTGATGGTATTGAAGTTTAAAGTTGTACCTAACTTTAATAATTTACATATTTCAGCGGATCAACAGCTATCTTTCCCTCGCGAATAGCAAAATGTAGCTGAGGATATTTAGCATCTCCAGTACTCCCTACATGTCCTATTATCTTGCCTTGTGAAATTGTTGCTCCTTTTTGAATAAGTAGGTCTTGCAAATGAGCATAAGCAACATAAAGGTCGCTATTATCTAACTTTATTATTAATAAATTACCAAACTTTGTATCATTACCTGCAAACACTACTTGACCTGTTGCAATAGATTCTACAGCAGTTCCTTCGTCTGCAGCAATATTAATCCCCTTGCTTCTTCCCTTAGATGTTTGTTCACCAAATTTGATAGTAATTTTACCATCGATTGGTTTGATAAATTTGGGGGTATTAATTGGTACAGCATTTTCTACTTCTCTTATAGCACTTTTTCTTATGGATATTTCTTGGTTTTTTTTATTTAATAGCTCAGTACTAACTTTTATCATGATAATTTGAGATTCATTAAGATGATATGGTTCAGACATGTTATTTAGCTCAGCTAATTGTTCTGCCGTTTGAGCATACTCATTGGCTATCGATTCTAACGTTTCCCCTGGTTGCACCTCACGGTAGATTATCTTATTATCATCTAGCTTTACTTTTGGGACTATTATTACATCGTCTCGATTTTCAGTTTCTATGGCATTACGATCTTTTAAGAAACCAGTTGGAGCATCAAAATCTTTTTCTTTCTCATCAATTTCTCTACTTATTATTTCATCTTCATCGCTTTCTAATATGTTCTTATTCTCGGAATGTGCTGTAGTTGGTGAATTGATGGTTGTAGACTTTTTGGTAAAATCCTTTCCATGATTATACTCAATAGGGGCTGGAGGTTGTGTGCTACATCCAGAAATCAAAAAGACTATAAAATAGACAAAAACTATATTACTCTTCATAACTTACCAAAAAATTTACAATTTTATTATGCAATAAACTAACTTTAATATAGAATCAAGTCTAGTATTTTTTTATCAAAATTAAGTAATTATGAAAACTTACGATCTTATAATAGCCAGTGATCACTCTGGATTTCTACTCAAGAGCAAAATTATCAGTTATTTACACGATAAAAATATATCTATTCTTGATTGTGGTACTTACAATCAAGAAATAGTGGATTATCCAGATTATTCTAAAAAAGTTGTTGATGGGATTTTAGAAAATGTAGCTCCTTTGGGAATTTTAATTTGTAGAACTGGCATAGGTATGTCAATTGCCGCAAATCGTACGTCTGAAATAAGGGCAGCTTTATGTTTTGACTTATTTATGGCAGAAAGATCAAGGGCTCATAATGATGCTAATATAATAGTGTTAGGAGCTAAAATACCTAATGAGGAACTAGCTTGTAAAATGATCGATAAATTTTTAACGACTAAATTTGAAGGTGGAAGGCATAGTGCTAGATTAGCAAAAATAAACTAACTCATGTATGGAACTACCCAAAAATGCAAGAAAAAAAATAATACTTGACTGCATTTGCTTTTTTTCTGTCAAGTATTATTTTTTTTCTTGCATTTTTGGGTAGTTCCATACATGAGTTAGTTTATTTTTTTTGAATCCATTATTTACCTGAATTATAACAAGTGATATTAGAGCATTTCCAAACTAATTTGCTGTTGCTTTCATTATCAAACAGCCCACATTATTATTTTGTTCATCAGAGATGTCCAATGCCGTTCTACAATGATAATTAGTAGCCTTAATATTTATACCACGCATAATTAACAATTTTGCTATATAGTAATTATTAGTTTCTGCAGCTTCATGTAAAAGAGTATAATTATCATTCCCCCTTCTTTGAAGGATTGGATAATTATCCAAAAGAACCCTAAGAACAAATAAATTATTTTTTCTAACTGCCTCAAATGCTCTATCCGTTGCATCACTTACTATAGTAGTATGGAAATCACTATCATAATTATCAATAAAATTATCTATCATCTTTCTTTGCTGCTTTCTATTGTCACTATCATAAATTTTCTTAAACATTTGAATAAATGAATACATATCCATTTGCTCTAATCTTGCCTCTTCTGTAAGCTCTCCCAATACGACATCATCATTTGGTAAAAGTAACATTTGTGCTTCATCTTGTACAAATTCAGTTATTTTAGGAGATGTTTCTTTGATGGTGCTAGCTTTATCTTTTGTAATTGTAGATTGATTAGGTTGATGCTTATTTACTTCTTGCACTTCTTTGGTTACATTACTATCTTTCTCTAGGACAGTTTTACTAGAGTCATCTAGTTGCTTATCCTTTTTTACAAATACTGGTATAGGAGTTTGAGGCTTAGTCATTTTAGATTCAGTATTTTCCTTAGGTGATACTATCGGTACGATAGGAGCAGTTACTTGTGGTTCAGTAGGCTTTTTTTCTTGCGAAGAAGGCAATATATTTAGATTAGGAGCAACAACTTCTTTATTATCTGCATTACTTGGCTGTTGTAATATTACTGGATCTTTCTCTTTATCAGGTATAGTTACAGAAGGTACGATAGGAGTAATAGCTTGTGGCTTAGACTTATTACTACTCGGAATATCTATTTGAGGTTCAGACTGGGCAGATGAATCAAGTGGCTTAATAGGTACAGCATCTTTAAGCTCAGTTGCTGGAAGAGTAGGAGAATCTTTGTTGGTATTACTGTCATTCTTGCTAGGTGGATCTAAATCAATTTTTTGGTACGGATGTTTATATAATTGATCCAATTCTTTTGTATTTTCTAAGGTTGGTAATTTATTATTCCCTAAATCAATGAAGGAATCTGTCTCACCTTCTTCATTATTAGTATCTTGCGGTGTGGATGCTGGTTTGCTTGATCCTGATACTTCATTATCAATTTTCTTAGAATGCATAAATTGCTGTATTTTTTCCAGCAAAGAATCTGCCTCTTCTTTCTGTTGATGTACTTTATCACTTTCTAATTGTGGCAATGCTGGGGGAAGAGGTGGTGGAGCAGCATCAGCCTTATCCATAAACAAAAAGATAGTTATTAGGACTATAAAAAATTTGTTACCTAAGATAATCTTCTTACTTTCCATGTTAAAGTACATTTATAATTATTCTCACGTTAAATTTACCCAACTCTTAAAATCATAGCAGTATACTGCTCGTAAATGAAGAGTTGGTAGACGATAGTATAACTTCAAGAAGAGCTAGGCAGTAGCAAGGTCGAGCAGCGTAGCGTACATGAGTAACGGAGCAGCTTCGATCTTTAGACACGACAACGCCAATCCTTGAAGTTCTACCTGAGTATATACAACTTATTTATCAAAGCTTATAGCTAGACTTTTAAATTACCCTGTTAACCTCAATTTTGGATTAAAATTTTTAATTTTAATCTAAAACTGAGGTTGTTAAAATAAGACTAACACAAATGATATCCTCCACTAAGTCATTTTTTATCATTTGGTATTAATTTTTGAATTTCTTTTTCTACCAATTGTTTTACTAATAAAGGCAAGTTTGTATTTAACCATTGACTCAATTGTGGTCGTAACATTTCAATAATTATATCCTCTAATGATTTGACCGTAGGGTTCGAAGCATTTGCACTAATCTCCTGAGCTGTTTTAGAGAAATGTTGAAAAATCTTAGTAGTTTCTGCTGCAGATTTATCGGATACCAAGGATGTCTGCAATAGTTCCTCTTCTAGTTCACTATGCCTATTATTTTCTAACTTATTTGCTTCATTCTCTACTATATTTGTCAATTCTAGTATTTCATCATCGTTAGATTGGCTATTACTATAGTTAATTGAGGAGAAGTCGGTAGAGTCATCTTTATATGTAGGCGGTGTCGCTCCATCGCTCCTATTATCCAATCCTCCTGCATTGATTGTAGCACGACTATCAATCACTCCTTTAATTGATTTCAATATCTCTTCAACTGACATGTCTTGGTTTTTTCTATGATCTTTACTCATTAAAAACCTATAATAAGTTTCTTTTTAAGTCCTTTAAACTCATCTTCAGGAGTAAAATATTTAACTTTCAATTTTAAGCTTTTTGCTGTCAATTCCCCAATTAAAGATTTCATTTGGTAAGCTGCTAAAATAGAGTCTCTGTGTGCATCAACTTTTGACACCCTAGCACTATGTAATTTTTCTTCAGCAGTTAAAACGTCTAAGATTGTTTTAGAACCAACAATTTCTTCCTGTATTGTGCCATTATAAGCTATTTGAGCGGCTTCTACACCTTGTGATGTGGCAATAATTTTAGACTTTGCTGCTTCAAATCCTTCCCAACTACCAATAGCACTTGCTCGAATTTGTTTTATTGTATCATCAAGTTGAATAGCTGCACTCCTAGTACTATTTTTAGCTTTCCTAATTCTTGAATATTCGCTACCCCCGTGAGAATAAATAGGTATATTAATTGATAATGTAGATGTAGTACTTCTATTGTTGGTATTATATGGACTTTCTGGAGTGTAATGGGTTTTTCCAGATTGAACTTTAAAGCTTACCTTGGGTAAAAGTTCAGCTTTTGCTGCCAGTTCACTAGCTTTATGACTTTTAACACTATGTCTTGTACTATCTATGTTAGGATTAACATTTATCGCTCTTTGCATTAAATCCTCTAATGAAGTAGGTAAATTATCAGGTATAGGAGGCATATCAATATCATTTGCTTCTATACCGAACATTCGAATGAAGCTTGCTTTTGTTGCTTGATAATTAGCATATGCGGTTAACTTCTCAGTTTCAGCTTTTGCAAGACCAGCCTTGGCACTAGCTAAATCTATTGATGTTGCCTCACCTAATTCTAGTTTTTCTTCAATGGTTTCTAATTGCTGTTTGTTAGCTTTTACACTAGTTTCAGAAATCTCATATTTTTCTTTTGTTTCATAACAATCGAGATAAGTTTTTATTAGGTTAAGAAGAATTTTTTGTTCTTCTGCATAATATTTAGCACGTGATGCCCTAAAAGCTGATTGGGCGGCTTTCAAATTTGCAACACTACTCCCACCACTGAATAGAGGCTGCTCTATTACTAAAGCTCCCTGTTGTGATTTCAGCTCTTTTTTATTAGAAGGAGCATATTGACTATTTGGTTTATTCGTATTAATAGCAGAATCAATATTATAAGACGCACTGGGCATAAAACCTGAAAAAGCTGCAGAGAACTGTTCAATTTCATTTAAAAAAGTCTGCCTATTGATTTGTAACTCACCATTATTATTATACGCACTAGTTAGAGCATCAGACAAGTTAATAGCATAAACTGAATAGTTTAATAAAATGATAGCGGTGAAGTATATGAATTTATGCATAATTGGTTTTCTAAAAATATGTTTATGTTAAAAAATTTTGCTAGCTTATGCAAGAAGTTAAAGGTATTCTTGATCTAAAACTTGATTTGTTGTGATAAAGCTAGCACGTATAGCTAAAAAATATTAGACTTGCTGCATAAATCAAAGATAGTTGAGGGATTTTTAGGAGAAACGAAGCCGGCTACCTTCGCGTATACAGACGTACGTGAGGAGCGGAGGCGAGTTTCGACGACAAAATCACCAACTAGATTGACTTATGCAGTAAGTCTATTTAATCAGATCAAATCAAGTAGCCACAATTTAGGATAAGAATTAGTTAATTCTTATCCCAAATTCGCGTAAGTAGCTATAACATATCAAAAACTAACTGTCAGAGCAATATAACAGTTTTAAAGTGTAGTTTTTATTTGTATTATTTGAGTAATAATTTAAAAATTTTAATATAATTCAATTATCTATTATGCCTAATATATACTCTTTCCTTTCAAAAGTCGCTTTACCCACTATCTTATCAAATGCTTCTATTGCTAGTGCTATAGAACAGTTAAAGTTTGATTCTATGAAAACACTCAAAACGTTTCCTAGGAACTTAAGAGCTATTAAAAAAAGAGTTGACTATATATATAACATATTTCTAGATTCAGAAGATCAACAAAGGGAGCGAGAAATAGCTGAATCATTCAGAGAAACAGTAGGTAATTCCTTAGATGAATTAGAAAAGTACATTGATGAACAGCAACAGGTAAAGGAAGAGATATTATTCTTTGAAGATGCTTTTATTGAGCTAATAATAAAAGTTCTTGAAAGTATTTTGGAATTTCAAAATAGACTAGATAACTTGTATCCTGGAGCGTCAAAAGATATAGTTGATTATTTAGGTAATTTATTGTCCCACTTTGGGAGAAAAACCCCGCACTTGCAGTGCGTCGTTTCAACATAAATTTTAAATATCTTATCAAGAAAAGATAAGAATGAATCATACAGATATTTTTTAACAAAATCTTACACTTCACAGATATATTCTTTTTGTGTTGTGACACTTTCTAAATGAGCCATACACAAATAGTTTCTAACTTTTAAGTTAGTACATAAATTAGGCATTCATGCCGTAATATTAAGCTCTGCACTTGCAGTGCAGAGTGGTTAACTAGTTGGTATAATAGCTGTACAAATGCCTGTAGTTGGTTTAATACTCAAGGGAAGTGGCTTGTTAGAATCAGTAAAATCTTTTCTCAGTACTGAAAATTTAACGAAGACAGTAGAGAATTGGCAAGAAAAACTAGAAATAGTTAGAGAAAAACGAGCCGAAATAGAAAAAAGTACAAACCTTAAAGAAAAATATTCCAAAGCTACGCAGATTGTTGAAATCGCAGAAATAGCAGGAGTATCACCCGTAGCTGTAGCAGAATTAGGGTTAGATATTGACTCTTTGAAGAAAGTTAATAAATTGGTTGTACAAGATCCAAAAGAAAAAAAATCTTTTAAAAAACTTATTGACTTATCTGAAGAAATCCCATCATACTAAAGATGGTATAATGGGGGGAGTTGACCTTCTACGTAAAGGTATGGCTAAAATCCTTGGAAATATACCTAATCAAGGAAAAGATCTAAAAAAATTAATTGAAACCGAATTATCTCACATAAAAGAAAACCTCATTGCTGCATTAGATCCCAATAAAAGTATTCTTGAGAAGTTAGGATATTGCCAAAAAGCAGCCAAAAATATATTGATTATTGAATCAAAAATACAAGAAACAGTCAAATTAATACCTGACAGGGAAAAAATCACCAAATCTTTTATAAATTTAGTTAAGGATAAGACAAAAAATATTCTACCAGCATATTTTTTAAAAAACCTTACATCGTTAAGAACCCCGTTAAAATCGTTGCCTGAACTACTGCGAGTAGGAAATGCTATGAAAGTAGTCCTTGAAAATAATAGTAGTAAAACCCAAGGTGTAGTACGAAAAAGGTAATATTTAGTATATATAGTCAATTGATAAGAATTTGGTGACTTCGTCACTCGTCGCTCCTACTACCCACTTCTCCTAAATGGACTATAATTTTAGTAAACTACTTGAAAACTATACACTTGCTGTAATTTTTGTGTATAGTTATTCTTTATCTTTCATTTTATGTATAAATATGTCAACTAATCAACAGCAATCAATAGCAGAATTAGAATATGGAGCTGACTCCATCAAAGTTTTAAAAGGTCTTGAGGCAGTTAAGAAAAGACCTGGTATGTATATTGGTGATACTGACGATGGTTCAGGATTACATCATATGATTTACGAAGTCGTTGATAACGCCATAGATGAAGCTTTAGCTGGTCACTGTGACCTAATTAAAGTAATCCTAAATGCTAACGGATCTGTAACAGTACGTGATAATGGACGTGGGATACCTGTTGATATTCACGAAGAAGAAGGTATATCAGCAGCTGAAGTTATTATGACCCAATTACATGCTGGTGGTAAGTTTGATCAAAATTCTTATAAAATATCTGGTGGATTGCATGGTGTTGGTGTATCTGTGGTAAATGCTCTGTCAGAATGGTTAGAACTTAGCATTTGGCGAGATAATAAGGAATATTTTATAAAATTTAGAGATGGAGCGGCTGAAACGCCACTTGTACTAAAAGGAGAGTCCGCAGAGAAAAAAGGCACGGAGATTACTTTCCTTCCATCTATTACCACTTTTAGCTCAATTGAATTTAATTTTGCTACTGTAGAACATAGACTTAGAGAACTAGCCTTTTTGAATTCCAGTGTTAGGATATTACTAAAGGATCATCGTTTTGCTGAACAACAAGAAGTAGAGTTTTGTTTTACTGGTGGTGTAGAAGCTTATGTCAAATATATAGATAAAGCTAAAACTTCATTACATAAATGTATATCACTTAATACTAATAATCAGGCAACAGGGGTTACTTTTGAATTGGCAATGAATTGGAATGATTCATATCATGAGAATATTTTGTGTTTTACTAATAATATAAGACAACGTGATGGCGGTACGCACCTTATTGCCTTTAAAGCTGCTCTTACTAGAGTTATTACCACTTATACCGAGAATACTCAGCTTAACAAAAAAAATAAAATAAATTTCACTGGTGATGATACGAGAGAAGGTCTCTCATGTATTTTATCAGTAAAAGTACCAGACCCTAAGTTTTCTTCACAAACTAAAGATAAATTAGTTAGTTCTGAGGTTCGACCTATCGTAGAAGGTGCCGTATATACTAAGATTTTAGAATGGTTTGAAGAACATCCTAGTGACGCAAAAATAATTATTAATAAAATTATTGAAGCTGCAACTGCTAGAGAAGCAGCAAAAAGAGCAAGGGAATTAACTCGTCGGAAATCGGCTCTTGAAATTTCTAACTTACCTGGGAAACTTGCCGATTGTCAAGAGAAAGACCCTGCTCTTTCAGAGTTATTTATTGTGGAAGGAGACTCTGCCGGTGGTACAGCAAAGCAGGGTAGAGATAGGAAATTTCAAGCAATTTTGCCACTGCGAGGTAAAATCTTAAACGTTGAAAGAGCTAGATTTGATAAAATGTTAAACTCTGAGCAAGTAGGGACTCTAATAACAGCTCTTGGCACTGCTATTGGTAATGAAGACTTTTCTTTGGATAAGTTAAGATATCATAAAATAATTATTATGACTGATGCTGATGTTGATGGTTCGCACATCAGAACCTTATTACTTACTTTCTTTTACCGGCATATGCGTCAATTAATTGATAAAGGATATCTATATATAGCTCAGCCGCCTTTATATAAAGTAAAAAAAGGTAATAACGAGCTTTACTTAAAAAATGAACAAGCTCTGCAAGATTATTTAGTCAAATCTACTATTAGTGATGCAACAATTATGCTGTATAATGGGGCAGAGATCATTGGTAATGATCTTGAGGGGACAATAAAGGCGGTTATCAGGTTTACTACGTTACTTGACCAAGTAAGCAAAAAATTTAATAGGCAAATTGCAGAATGTCTAGCTATAAAAGGTTTATTAGGTAATCAAATATTTGATGAAAATAAAACGAATGAAATAAATCAGGCTTTAAATATTTTGAATCTTGGTGATATCGCACCTGATAAGACAGACTGGCAGTTTATAGTTAACGCAAATAATATAGAATTTTTCCGTTTTGTTCGTGGAGTAAAAGAAAGTAAAATTTTATCAAAAGAACAGCTTGAGTCTTTTGAATTTACTCAACTTGCTAAATCATTTACTCCTCTTGTAGATTTATTTATTGAGCCAACAAAGTTACTAATTAAAAACCAAGAATATATTATTACACTGCCTAGTATGTTGCTAAATTATATATTAGAAAGCGGTAAGAAAGGTATAGCTATTCAACGTTTTAAAGGTCTTGGGGAGATGAATTCTGATCAGTTAGGAGAGACAACATTAGATCCGCAAAAAAGAACTTTACTGCAAGTTAAAATAAATGAGCAAGATAGTGCCGAGATGATTTTTTCAACATTAATGGGAGATTTTGTTGAACCTAGAAGACAATTCATTCAAGCAAATGCTTTGAATGTAGTTAATTTAGATGTTTAAAACTCATAGGTGCTACTGTTAACTAAGTTGTTATAGCAAAAAGTAGAATTGTATTGGGATACCATTCATCCAAATGGCGACTAAAAATAGATATCATCAAGATAGGTTGTGTAATGATGAAAAATTACTTGAACCAGATTAAACTGGGTATACTCTTCTGCTTTAAAGAATTGGCTTTTGCAAATACTTGCGGAGAATTCGCATACGAGAACGGTAGTCCTCTCACCCCTTGTTTTACGCTCCAATTCTCCAAATCATTTGAGTATATTAAGATTGTATTCATGGTGTTCATGGGTTTTTTCGCTTTTGAAGCAAATGCTCAAATTGTACAAGCATCTTTGGTTAACGAGATTAAAACATATGCTTCTCAATTTGATGGCGAAAACACTCTTATTTTATTTGACCTCGATTATGTGCTGTTTGTACCACGGGATAGCGTGTTGAGATATGCGGGCGAAAAAGACAATTATCGCTCAAAACACCTCAAAGCCATCTTTAAAGATTTCCAAGGAAAAGAGATTGCACTTAATGGGCGTAAAGTACCGATGGCTGAGTATTTAACTAGTCAGATTTTGTCTTCTATTAAGGTTGAATTGCTTTCTCTAGACATGCCAAATTTTGTTAACGAACTTGATGCTCAAAAAATGACTATTGTTGGGTTTACGGTCAACAGTAGTGGGAACTATAGTATCGTTCAGAATGAAGCACAACTTCATTTATCACGCTTAAAGTCTCTTGGATATCATTTTAAAGATAATGGTGATTTATTAAAGGAGGACTTTCCTAAATGTATCTCTCGTGTTATATTCACGAACAAAATAGATAAAGGGAAAGTGCTTTTAAGTTTCTTGGAGCAATTAAATAAAAATTACAAAAATATCATTTTTGTCGATGACCACTTGAAAAATCTAATTTCAGTGCAAAATGTACTTAAAGATAAATATCCTCAAATTAATTATCTAGGTATTCATTATACTGAACTCAAAGATAAAAATGAGGTATTAAATCAGGATATAGCAGATAAACAGTTTCAAGTATTATCCCAAGATCATATATGGCTGAGTGACGATGGGTTCTGTCGCATATGTTGGACAATAGAAAAAAGATTGATATAATGATCTAAAAAAGATGTTAAGATGTTTCGTATTACTGCAAGATTATTATCATATTTCAAAGGATTTTGTTCTTCACCAGAAATAATAATGTTATTTGTCTATATGAAATGCCGATTTTCTTTAAGTTATCGAGATTTGGAAGAAATGATGAGTATAAGGGGAGCAAAAATTGATCACTCTACATTACAAAGATGGGTTATAAAATTTGTACCATTGATAGATCAGGTGGTTAGAAAAAGAAAGAAGCCAGTTGGTAGTAGTTGGAGAATGGATGAGACTTATATTAAATTAAACGGTAAATGGGTTTATTTATATAGAGCACTAGATAGTCTTGGTAATACTGTAGACTTTCTGCTACGTAAGCATAGAGACAAGCCTGCAGCACTTGCATTTTTTCGTAAAGCCTTTAGAGAGAATAATTTTCCTGAGAAAGTAGTAATTGATAAAAGCGGTAGTAATACGGCTGCTCTTAATGATTTGAATACAGAAGTTCCTAAAGATTATAAAATTAAGGTTATTCAGACCAAATACCTGAATAATCTTGTAGAACAAGATCATAGGTTTATCAAAAAACGTACAAAGCCAATGCTTGGTTTTAAGAGTTTTCATTCTGCAGAAATGACTATTACCGGTATAGAAAATATTCGTATGATGCAAAAAAGACAAATAATTGGAGCTAATGATAATCTTTCTACTTTTGAGAATTTTGCTATGTTAATGGCATCATAATGTCCAAAACCTTAGTTTTAACAATCTTGATGTAGTATGATTTATAGATGCGACAAAACCTTTCAAATTGATTTAAAGCTAGTCTGTCCGGCAAAACTCTATAAGTCTTATAGATAATAGGTTTTAATGGCAGAAAATAATAACACTACCAATGAAGACACAACTAAAACTAGCAATGAAACAAATAATATCGATAATGATATTTCTCTTGAGCTAGAACAAGTTAAGAAAAAACTCAAATTAGCTAATTTAATCACCAAGACTTTATAAAAAATGTATCACTTAGTATAAAAACTCCCTGTATCAGCATTTGGTCAGGTGCTTTGGTACTATATGAAGTAGAGAATGATCCTAGCAAGAAGCAATCTATAGCCAACATTACCAATTGTGCCAAGGAGCTTATCAATTACTCCGGTGATATATTAGACTTTGCTAAGTCACATTCAAGCTTGACAGCTACCACAGCATTAGCACCTCACATCGTACAAAAAATTGATCCTAAGAAGTTAGTAAATAACCCCAGTTGCCAATTAAATAGGAGAGATGAAAGGTAGATTTTAAAAGGGACATAGGTTATTTTATCTTTTTCAACCAATAACAAAATAACCTATGAAAAAAGATTTTACCGCAATTTACTGTTTTGTCGACGATTTTATAAAGAATTTGGAAAATAATTTGCCTACAATTAATAGTAGTAAATTTAAACCTGGTGTAAGTAATTATTTATCAATAAGCGAAGTAGTAACCATATTAATTGGTTACTATGATTCATATTGTGATTGTTTTAAGCATTATTACAAACAAGTAATCTTACATAATTATACAGAAGATTTTAAACTTGTTAGCTATGAACATTTTACTAAATTGATAGGTAGAAGTATGCCTTATTTAGCAATATTACTGAATCATTTGCTTGCTGAATGCACAGGTCTGTCTTTTGTAGATGCTACAGGTATAGCCGTATGTAAGAATTATCGTATAAGTTCACATAAGGTTTTTAAAGGAATAGCGGCAAGAGGAAAAACCACTAAGGGGTGGTTTTATGGACTAAAGTTACATTTAATCATAGATACCGAAGGTAATCTGATAAAGGTATCTTTCAGCAGTGGTAATAAGGATGATAGGAAAGGGCTTAAAGGAATGATATCTGGTATATATGGCAAAGTTTTTGGCGATCGCGGTTATATATCTAAAGAATTATTTGATGATTTGCATGACAAAGGCATCCAACTTATTACTCGGGTTAAAAAGAATATGAAAAATATATTACTCCCTATTACAGATAAGGTTATGTTGCTCAAAAGAACTCTGATAGAAACCGTAATAGGCAAACTTAAATTTCTTGATAAATTGGAGCATTCTAGACATAGATCAGTTACAAATGCATTTAGTCATATGCTATCCTGCCTAATCAATTATCAGTTGCTAGAAAACAAACCTTCTATCAAAACTTTGCTGCCTATAGAACTTTTTGATATACCAAATTAATTGGCAACTGGGGTTAAATAGAGTTATTACTAAACTAATACCAGCTGCTAATTATAAAGGCATAAAGCTCGTTGCTAATTTTCAGCATGATCTTGCGGATGTGGTCATTGCCGATAGTTACCGACTTGAGGCAATATTAGATCAATTAGTTAGTAACGCCATTAATTTTACCGAGAAAGGTAGTATTATTATTACCACCAATTTTTTTGCTGCTCCAACCTTCGAATTAGGAAAATATCTATAATGAAAATAATATTAAAAATACCCGTGCTAAGGAAGATATTTTGCAATTCATCGTTCATGATACCGGTATAGGTATGTCCAAAGACCAACAGCAATATCTTTATAAACAATTAAACAGTCTTGACTCTTCTACTAGTAAAGATAGTGCTGAGGAAGTGGATTTAAGCTTAGGTTTAGGCTTAAATTTAGTCAAACAGTTTATCTTTGAACTAAATAGTAAAATTAATGTTAACAGCTATCAAGGTAAGAGTACAACTTTTACTGTACAAGTACCAGTTAAATTACCACTAGTTGAAGATATTATTGAAGACATGATTAACGATATAGCTAATAAGAGGTTATAAATCAATAATTGACTATCAACCACCGTTGCAATAAATAATTATTAAAAATATCTATATCTACAAAACTTACGCTATGGAAGGTTCTAAATAGTCAGGAGTTTCGCAGTTAGCAAAATTGCGAATCAGCTAAAAGGCATCTAATGTTGTTCTGAATTGATGTTTTTATAACTTCCCAAGTTTGTTGATATAAAGTAATTTTTTCATTTATCCTCCTTTTGTTCATATCGAGCCAAGCAAATACAGCAAGGCAAATATGATTTCTCTGAGCTCGACCCGTGCGTGCCTGACAGCGTTCAATACCACAAGTTTGTTTTAATTCTCGATGATAAACTTCTATAGACCACCGTGCCTTAACAATTTTTTCTATTTGTTCACGTGTTGGATTTTCTAAGTTAGTTGTTATGTAATCAATGCGACCATTTTTTGCCACAAACTTAAATACCGTAACCCAACCGTATCCACGTAGGTGAATTTTTAGTCCCTCATCAGGAATCTCTAAACTTTCTAAGCTAACATTATGATTAACTTTTCTATTTTTTCTTAGGTTACTAACCCATGTCCAACCTAAATTACGTATATGTTTCAAATTCTCCAAACCGCTATACCACGCATCCATTACTACTGCATCAGGATTGATCCCTCTTTCCTTAGCTAAAGTAAGCATATCACAAAAATGCTCATTCTTTGTTTTTCCATCAGTTTCTTTATCATATATTCTATAATCTACAGGGGTAGATTGATCAGTTTTAGCATTGTAATGCAGTAAGTTGACCATCCCTATACCAGGTATAACATCATGTACAGCTCCAGAATATTGATAATGTACAAGCTCAATTTTCTTACTGTATTGCTTTGACAATAACGTGTCATCTCCCACTAATAAACAAGAAGCTTCCCTATCAATATATTTTGACACTTCTCTGTAGATCCCGCTAGGGCGGAAATCCTTACTATTTAACCATCGACTTGCACTATCATGAGATAGGTTTATTGGACTTACTTCAGATAATGCTTTACCACTATATCTTACGCTACTTGCTTGTAAAAATGATTTATATAAGTCTTTGCTACATTTTGATCTTGCCATGCTTAACTAAAACTCTTTCTTGCTAGATTAACATATTTTTTGCTAAGTGCGAAACTCCTGATAGTGTAAAGATGGAGAACGAAGCTGTCGTTGCATATAATCATCTAAAAGTCTTAACTTTATTTGTAAACCGTTTTACATATCAAAACTTACGCTGTGTTATCTCAAATATGACTAAAAACCTTGGTCAAAAGCCATCTTTTCATAATGGGAAATTTTTATAATATCCTAACGGATATACAATAGAGAATTTCGTAAGAGATCTATTCTTTCAACCAATGTACCATTTCTTTTAAATCAATAGTAAAAGCAGCAAATTTTTTAACAACTTACTTTATCTCTTCCAACTGGTAAACAAACATAATGTTCTCTAGAGCTGATATCAATGACTGCTGCATCAGGATTCATTATTTCCAATTTCTGTTTATCATTATTTTCCTTTACCATTATAACCTCCTTCTTGTTAAATGCTGTTAAGCCAAGCTAATTTTAAGTTGGAGGGGTAATAGAATTACTCTCCTAAACGAGGTCTCTCATACACTTAATACCAATTTTCGAATTTAATTTAGCAAATAATTCATGCAGCAAATAGATTGAATTAGCGAGGTATTTAAATTCCTAATAGAAGAAGATACTGCTATTTCCAATTGCTCAATTGTATTGTATACTTTATTCTTTATAGTCTCAGACTTTAAATGCTCCCATAATCGCTCCGCAGGATTTAATTCAGGAGAATATGGTGGCAAGTAAAGAATTTCTATATTAGCAGGAACCACTAAGTCCTTAGCCTTATACCATCCAGCACAATCCATAACAACAATGGCTTTTTGATCGCCTATATGTTTAGACATTTCCGCAAGAAACATGTTCAAAGACATAGCATTAACATTTGGCATCATTAAGCTAAAATCATCTCCTGTTATTGGGTTAACAGCACTATAAACATAAAAATTCTGAAAACCTATTTTGATTTTAACTTGAGTTCTGCTACCTTTGCGAAACCAACCATGACCTAATTTAGAATGAGTTCCAAAACGCGATTCATCAAAGAAATACAAAAAACTTCTTGGATTGCTTGTTATTTTTTCTTGAATTTTTTTTAAACTGTTCATGAGTTTCTTTATTCTGTTTGTAATGCACTGGTCTTGGAGTAATGTACGCAAACTTAAGCTTGTGCAATGCCCTGTGTACAGCCGATTTACTTACATTAATTCCCAAATTTTCTTTAAGTTTTATGACGATACTTTTTATTGTTATGTTACAATCTTCTTGTATCCATTTGTTTATTGCTTCATAGCAGCTTTCCGTTAAATCGCTTTTCCTTCCCCTACCTTTTTTATATTCAAGATTTTTATCATCGCCTTGGGCAAAGCTTTTTACCCAGTTTCTTAGCGTATTAGTTGTGATATTAAATATTTTAGACACCATACCAATACCATGTTCTTTTGCAGCTACTATAGCTCTTAACCTGATAGTGGTTCTATTCTCTTTGTTCGTACTTGCAAGTTGAGCTATAGCCTGTTTGTATAAATCTTCTGTTATTAATTTTTGATGAGTACCCATTACATTCCTAATTTTATCTATCTTTTACATTATAACCTATTTTTCTATTCTTTATACTAAATTAAATTTGGGAATTGGTATAAGTTATGTATGATGCCATCAATGATATTACCAAAACTCCAAAACCATGCTACCAAACGGCTGTGATCAATGCACCAGTGAAATTGACGATTATAGCTTAATATTAGCTTGGTTATTTCATTTTATAGAAGTATCGCAAATAATACAGATGCTGCTTAATGGTTACTGTTAAAAATGATACTACGTTGAAGTGTGGTACAGAGCCAGTTTCTTATATTTTGTCGCGTGGTGCTTAGCACCAATGTTTAGGCTACCAACAGAGTTGATTATGTTGTTAGCAATAACAAAACTCAAAAATCTTCTAAAGCTGTACAAGATGAGTTTGGTTTTCGGTAGGTAATTGAGAGCATGCATAGAGAAATTAAGCAATTACTGTATAGAACGTTGCCAATGCAGAAAACAGCGTATCCAATGTAATCACATTAGTTGTACATTTCTAGTTTGGGCTTTTAGATGATTATATGCAACAACAGTTCCGTTCTCCATCTTTACCCTATTTAGAACCTTCTATAGCATAAGTTTTGTAAGTTTATTATGTGACATGTTCTAAACAAAATTGTTGACTTGTCCATTTTATAGACATAATCTTAACCAAGAGGGTAATTGATAATAAGAGGAGGAGGGTATTTTAATGGAAGAGTCAAATGATCTTGGATTTTTTCAAGTAAAAAAATCAAGAATTCATGGTTTTTTAAACGCCGTAACGGGAGTAAACATGAGTGATAAAGTGCTGATAGATGTGGTTATTGATGAAGATGAAGGTAATAAAATCGTCATATTAGGTCGTCCTCCGGTCTCAGGCAGCTCTAAAAAACAGATGCGTCATGTTACTCCGTACTCTCTTGTAGAATTTTTCATAAAGTCAAAGGTGCAAGATGAAGATGTTTTAACAGGAAGAGTACTAACTCGTTTAGTAAATCCTATGAAGATATTTGTATCTGATCAACTTGGACTATGTCTTAATCGTCAAGAGTATGATGACCTTAAAGCAGCATTGCAACTTGCTGAAGATAAAGATTTCTATCATGTTAGGATAAAGAATGTAAGAGGAGGAGCATATAAATATTTAATAAATGACAAAAAAATCATTGAAAAAGTTAACCACTCTGCACTGCAAGTGCAGAGCTTAATATTACGGCATGAATGCCTAATGTATGTACTAACTTAAAAGTTAGAAACTATTTGTGTATGGCTCATTTAGAAAGTGTCACAACACAAAAAAATATATCTGTGAAGTGTAAGATTTTGTTAAAAAATATCTTATCTTATCTTTTCTTGATAAGATATTTAAAATTTATGTTGAAACGACGCACTGCAAGTGCGGGGTTTTTCTCCCAAAGTGGGACAATAAAAGAAGATAATCTTTTTGATGAGGAACAGGTAGAACAATTTAAGGCAAATTATACAAGAAGTATGGGTAAGTTTATTGATTACTCTATAGATTCACTGCAGCAAGCAATCCAAGATCAAAACACAATAGGTATTGCCTATGAAGCTATTGGAAGATTAATGTTGACTCTGTTTAGTCAAATGCTTTACACTGCGTTTCCTGAAGAAGGAAATACTTTGATCAATGAAATTCGTTATTATTCTTCAGCGGCGAAAGCTAAAGAACCTAGAGGGCATGAATTTGAGATATTAACTCATGATGAGGCAGCAGAATTAGCAAAAGGAGGTAAATTACAGACTGAGAAAAAACAAGATCCAAAGGTAAGAATTGTACAAAATGAAGGAAATAGAATTAAAAAAGTGATAGATGCGTTGAAGGCAATAAATAAGATTATATCTTTAGTAAATGATAGAGATGATGATGTGGAGATACAACCAAAAATTATGGAATATAATGAAAAGTATAACACTAAAATAAAAATCAGAGAATTAGAAAAGGAATTAGAGGATCGTTATAATGGAAACGTTTCCCTTCAAGTTATGATGCAATATGTAGAACAACAGTCAGGGGATTTAGATTACGTAAGGTATCATATAGCAAAACACTTATACGATGCATTCGATTTTAAGCCTTTAGAAGAAAAGGTGTTAGTTCCAGCAAATGAGTCGGATAAAAAAGTTCAATCTATAAGACTAATTAATGTGCTTCCTTCTGCAGAAGGAAGTAGAAAAGCAGCTTATCATGTTAAAGATGGAGCAGAGTATAGAAAGGATCAGATAAATAGTGCTATAGGTTATAATGATAAGGTAGTGTTTAGGGAAAAAGATTTAAATCCCTCTTTATTGTCCCACTTTGGGAGAAAAACCCCGCACTTGCAGTGCGTCGTTTCAACATAAATTTTAAATATCTTATCAAGAAAAGATAGGATATTTTTTAACAAAATCTTACACTTCACAGATATATTTTTTTGTGTTGTGACACTTTCTAAATGAGCCATACACAAATAGTTTCTAACTTTTAAGTTAGTACATACATGAGGCATTCATGCCGTAATATTAAGCTCTGCACTTGCAGTGCAGAGTGGTTAACTAGCTAAGAAAATTATAGATCATGCTTATCTATCGATATTGCCTTTTAAGTCATTTCAAGAAGGTTTTAAAAATGCTGGTGATGAAAATTATGTAAGTGATAACTATCCTTTGGAGATATTAAAAGCTTTTTCTGGATTAGCCATCAAGGATTATGGTATAGAAAATGATGAACAACAAGATTTTATGAATACTCTTAATCAAGAAACCGATAAAATAGGAATGTTTTATAGTGGTGATGAAGCTCATCATTCGTTTCTTACTAGCGGAGAAGTTGAAGCGGCTGAGTTATATGGCGTAAATGTTGATTTTAGTTAAAAAAATACATAGAGGAGTTGAATTATGCATAGAAAAAAAATGTTAGAATATGAATCAGCAAGAGAGCACCTTACAGAATTTTTAGCTGGGTCAGTTAGGAATAATAGGTTAGATAGGATTGCCAATTGGGTTCAAACGCGATTCTATGATAAAAAGCCTGTAATTACTCAAGAAAGAAAAGAAGCTTTTTTTGTAGCTGAAAGAGATGTCTTAGGTGGATTTCTCGGAAGAGGTAAAATAGAAGAATTTAAGAAATTACTTGGAGTGTTCGATGAGTTTAATCAACGTACTCCTCAGTTGAAGGAATTAGAATTTAAGGTATTGACTGATGCCATAAAAGATGCTCAGAAGTTTGTTGTAGGTAATAAAGAATGCCAGGAAGTTATTAGTAATATTATACTTACTTCATTCAATGATTTACGTGAGAACCAGGAATTTAAAGATAGATTTGAAGAAATAGATAACTTGTTGCATATAAATTCGCTAGGAGAGACTACCTTAGTAGATGTGGCAGGTTCTAGTTCTGCATTTGTAGAATAGCTATAGAGCCATCAATCAAGCAAAATGCTGCAAAGTTGTATACAAAGAAGGTTATATCTCAATCAAATCATATATTTGTTTCAATCATTGCGTTTTGCAAGGTTTAGATGTTTCAATTAAAAATTTGTATAAACCACTTTGCATTAAAATATAAATTGATTCTTAGAACAAGTTAGGCAGCAATGAGAGGATATTGGCAAAGTAGTAATAAAGTAAAATTTTTGTCATATTTTGAGGATATATAGTCTCCCCGTCAAAAGTCTAGAAGGATAATATATAATATGCTTAGCAGATAAAAATATATAGAGAATCCATAAGAAAAAGCTATAATATTGGCAAAAAACTTAAGGATTATCTGATTAATGCCGATAGAAAATATAACAAAGTTGCAAAGACAAGGACAACTTTTTGGTTACAAACTGACCGAAGAATTAAACCACAATAATAAATTATATAAATTAAGATCATTAATAAATTGGTCTAGTTTAGAGGAATGGTTGTCAGCAAATGTTGATATTAAGAAATTTGGTAGGAATCGCAGATGTCACCGCCTGTTACTTGGGGTGACTATGCTGCAAGCGATGTATAACCTGTCAGATGCAGCGACTGAGGAAGAGTTAAGAGAGAACGTATATTGGCAGTATTTTTGTGGTTGGGAATATTTGCAGAAAGATGCTGAAATATCAGAAGCTAGTATCCGTCGGTTTCGTACTATATTAGGAGAAGATGGCTACAATGAGATATTAAAGGAGCTGATAAGAATCGGATGCAAAGCAGGTGTAGTAAAAAAAAAGACTTAGCATCGATAATAGTTGATACTACTGTACAAATTAAGAATATTAAGTATCCCCATGATGTGTACTTGATGGATAAGGCAAGAATAGAGCTAGTAAAGCTATGTCATGCCTTAGGCATCAAGTTAAATGAAACATATGCCAAGCAATATAAAAGAGATATATTAAAATTATGGAAATATAAGGATAATAGTAAAGCCAAGAAGCGTAAGAAAATAATGAGGCATTTAAAAGTATTACTGGGTCGTTTAGTTAGGATATGTCAGCGAGAAATAGCTAAAGCAAAGTTAAGTTTATCGGCAAGACAACAAGAAATACTGAATAAGATAAAAAAGATACAAGTACAATCTATATTGAGTAAAGCAGAAAAAGAACAATATAAAGAAGAGAATAAAATATTATATAGTTTTCATGCACCGGAGGTAGAGTGCATTGGTAAAGGGAAATTAAACAAGCCATACGAGTTTGGTAATAAGGTTTCGATAGCAGTAAGTGGTCGGGGTAACTTTGTATTAGGGACAAAATCTTTTCATGGCAATCCATATGATGGGCATACATTATCGGAGACTGTAGAGATTGTAAAAGAATTAACAGGAGTTGAAGTAGCAAGAACCTTTGTTGACTCAGGTTACAAGGGGAATAATTTTAAGGAGAAGGGCAAAGTGTATAGCCCATATTGCAAGAAGAAACTATCGTCAGATGATAAGGCAATGCTCAAGAGACGGAGTGCCATAGAACCGATAATAGGGCATCTTAAAAGTTATGGTAGAGTTGGCAGAAACTACCTGAAAGGGGTAATAGGAGATGTCATTAATCCGTTAATTTCCGCTGTAGGATTGAACTTACGGTGTATTGCGAATCATTTACTCAAAACAAATTTTTCTACATAGAAATTAGTCAGTAAAAAAATAATCAAATAATTACAAAATCGTTAATAAATCATCATGCAAAAATTCTCTAAAAATCATCTTTTTGTACCAAAAATTTAAATCAAAAAAATTAAACTCTCAAATTTTATACAAGAATTTTTGGCTAAGGTATTAAATTTTGAATTTTTCTTAATTTTTAGCACTTTTGACGGGGAGACTATATAGTCTGTCCGGCAAAACTCTATAAGTCTTATAGATAATAGGTTTTAATGGCAGAAAATACTCAATAACAACCAGCTGAAGCTGGTGGGTTGATATCTAGACTGGAAGTCGCTATTACTCTAAAGAGATATTACTAATGCCTGTGCTATCTCTCTGATCCTAATTCTTATAAGTTACCCTGCAATACTTTGTAGCGATATTTAGTGATCCAAACAACATGAAAGCGATGGTAAAATACAGTGTGGCTAGTCTTGTTATAATCTGTCATATATGATATTTTAATATACATAAGAGCAAGCTCTTCATGTATATTAAAATATCATATATTCAAGTTATAGTGAATTGAAATATTAGAACAAGGACTGAAGTCTTTCCCAGCTGAAGCTGGGGGTTTTAACCAAAAAGGTGACTATAAAGAAATCCATAAGAAAATGTTAAAATATGCTAATAAACCTTATGGATTTCAGTCAATATGCCAATAGAAAATATTATCAAATCACAAAAACAAGGAAAACTTTTTGAGCCTTTCTAATTAAGTGTGTAAATTTTTCATAGGGCTTAAATTCTACCTTCAAATTTTATCAAAAAGTGAGCCATAGCTGCGTTCCAGTTTGGAATCGGCATAACCCATTTCTTGGTCATATAATCAATTGCCAAATACAAGGTCTTAAAAACGGCATTATCATTTGGAAAAACCCGTTTATTCTTAGTAACCTTACGTAATTGGCTATTGACAGATTCTACACTATTAGTTGTGTATATTACTTTCCTTATCGCCTCAGGGTATCCTAGAAAAACCATTAAATTTTCCCAATGAACATACCAAGATTTAGCAATTTGTGGATACTGTTTACTCCATTTAGCTTCAAAAGATTCTAAAGCAAGATGTGCTTCTTCCTCTGTGCTAGCAGTATATATAAGCTTTAAATCAGCGTATACTTGCAGCAAAACTGCGTAACACTATCTAATTTTTTTGCTAGTATGAATTTATTGTATAAATTTGGGTTTCTACTATGCAAATATCACCGATTAATCAAAACTTACGCTATGTTTTATGATAAGTGGCTTTGTACTGAGATATTATTAAAATTCTTTACTATGAAAAAATGGCTTTCAGCCAAGGTTTTTAGTCATACTTGAGATAACATAGCGTAAGTTTTGTAATAAAAACTAGTTGAAAAAGTACCAATTATATTATAACATTTGAAATATTAATAATAATGATAATTAATCAAATGAAAAAACCAAAAGTAGCGACCTTAAGTGCTGAAGAACGAGAAGAACTAATACAACATGTCAAGGAAAGTTCATTAACGGGAGATGAACAGCAAACGATAGTAGAACTTGTGAAATTTTGTAATGAGCTAATAGACAAGCTAGCATCATCAAATATCAGTATAAATAAGCTTAAGGAAATGCTGATTGGTTTTAAGGCAGATAACAAAAAAAAGATAGTTCAGATTCATTAAAAGAACCGCCAAGTGAATCTGATAACGGGAATGGTGGTAATGAAGAAGAGTGCGATAAGCCCAAAAAGATAGATCGTAGTAATTGGCAAGGTAAATATGGGTTTGATGATTATAAGGATGCGAATACCAGCTATTTAACTCCTGAGAATTTTTGTAGTGGTGATAGCTGTCCTCACTGTTGTAATGGCAAACTATATAATAGTGAAGCTAGAAAATTGCTACAATTTACAGGTAATGCTCCAATTACAGTCAACAGATATGTAAAGAAAACGCTACGTTGTAATGCTTGTGATTATATAGTTATGAACAATAAAAATATCAACAAATGGACAAATAGTAGCAGAAGTGCAATAGTGTTACAAAAGACCTATGGTACTCCTTTCTACCGTTTATCTAGGCTGCAAAGTTTAAGTGGTGTTCCTGTGGCATATAGCTCGCTCTGGCAACAATATTTAGATGTTTGGCAAGAAGGTGGTGGAGCTGAAATTTACGGGGTATTATTGGAAATGGCTGCCGAATGTAGTTCACTGAACCTTGATGATACTAGAGCTAGGATTTTAGAAATTACTATAGCCAATAAGAAATTACGTACTCAAAATAAGAAAGGACGCAGCTGTTATACTACTACAATATGTGCTAAGACTGCAAATAATGAGGTGATAGTTTTATATTTTACCGGTAATAGGCATGGTGGAGAAAATATAGGTAACGTACTAAAGAATCGTAAGAATAGAACAGATTCTATCCAATTAATGACTGACGCAAGTAACAATAATAACCCGGTATTATCAGAAGCAGATCAAGAATTACTGGCAATAATAGTGATGATCAATTGTTTGTCACATGGTCAGAGAAAATTTACAGAGAATGAACTATATTACCCTGAAGAATGCGGATATTTTCTCAAACAAACACGAGGGATTTACCACAATGAACATCAATGTAAAGAGATGAGTCCTGAAGAAAAACTTGGGTATCATCAGGAACATAGCAGTAAATATATAGAAAACATATATAACAAAATAGACGAATTATTTAATGACAAGAAAGTTGAGCCTAATAGTAGGCTTGGACAAGCTATGAAATATTGGATAAATAATAAAGAAGGTTTGACCCAATTTTTAAAAATCCCAGTTAGCAATCTTGATAATAATTGGGCTGAGAGATCACTGCGTACCATTATTTTACAAAGGAAGAATTCATTATTCTTTAAAACAATCAATAGTGCTGAGATACATAGTGGTCTGTATAGTATAGTAAAGACTTGTAGTGAGAACGAGATCAATGCCTTTAAATATTTAAATTGGCTACAAGAGCAGAGTAGCAAAGCAAAGAAGCGTCCTGCGAATTATACGGCTTTTGCCTATGCAAGATATATGAATAATACGGAATTAATCGAGACAGCAGCTTAAACGACAGGAAGCCAATCATTAGAGAATTTGGCAGAACTAGGATCACCATTATGAATAAGAATGTGTAAGGTTCTATAACAAATTTGATAAGATGAATTATCAGATGGGAAAAGTTTTGCGGTAAATTTACCTTTGGATAGGCGTTTAGAGCATAGCCAAAAGCCTTGACCGTCAAAGGACAAAATTTTAATGGCAGTTCTGTTTTTATTGTCCCACTTTGGGAGAAAAACCCCGCACTTGCAGTGCGTCGTTTCAACATAAATTTTAAATATCTTATCAAGAAAAGATAAGATAAGATATTTTTTAACAAAATCTTACACTTCACAGATATATTCTTTTTGTGTTGTGACACTTTCTAAATGAGCCATACACAAATAGTTTCTAACTTTTAAGTTAGTACATACATGAGGCATTCATGCCGTAATATTAAGCTCTGCACTTGCAGTGCAGAGTGGTTAACTATAGAATAAAAACAAGGAACCATTAAGAGGGTCAGAAGAAAGTTTTTGTCTACAAACAGCGATTAAGCCATCGATACCCTTGCGAAAATCGATGGCAATAGTGGCAACAAAAATAACTGACGCCGGGGTTAGTTGCAGCATAAAAATGTCTGAATTATGGTTTTTGGTTCTAGTGTTTGGATAATAAGTTTGGTACCATTTGGTTTAATAATGTGACAAGTATAGTGATTTTGTTTGGGGGCAGCTACAGGATCGGTATCTATAGAATTTAATAGTTGAAATGGGAGAAAATTAATATTTTGTTGTAGAGCTTGATTTGAAGTTGAGACAGGAGAAGTTTTGAGGGTAGGCTCATGGGCTTTTTTAATTGAACTGATTGTTGCTTTATTAATATTAAGATGTTTAGCTATCTCTTGGTAAGAATAATGATGGAGTAATTGGTAAACTAATTCCTTTAGATGGTTTGGTATAGGATCAAACTTATTAGTTTTAGTTTGACGCCAGGCTTTAAATTGCTGAGCTACTTGCTCAATAGTAATTGATGGTATTTGCATAGTATGAAACCCAAATGTATAAAAAATTCATACTAGCAAAAACATTAGATAAAGTTATGCAGTTTTGCTGCAGGTATACAAATCAGCCGCTAATTCGAGCCTTTCTAATTAAGTGTGTAAATTTTTCATAGGGCTTAAATTCTACCTTCAAATTTTATCAAAAAGTGAGCCATAGCTGCGTTCCAGTTTGGAATCGGCATAACCCATTTCTTGGTCATATAATCAATTGCCAAATACAAGGTCTTAAAAACAGCATTATCATTTGGAAAAACCCGTTTATTCTTAGTAACCTTACGTAATTGGCTATTGACAGATTCTACACTATTAGTTGTGTATATTACTTTCCTTATCGCCTCAGGGTATCCTAGAAAAACCATTAAATTTTCCCAATGAACATACCAAGATTTAGCAATTTGTGGATACTGTTTACTCCATTTAGCTTCAAAAGATTCTAAAGCAAGATGTGCTTCTTCCTCTGTGCTAGCAGTATATATAGGCTTTAAATCAGCCGCTAATTCTTTTCGGTCTTTATATGATACATATTTTAAACTATTTCTAATCTGATGTACAATACATAATTGATGTTCGGTTTTCGGAAAAACTGCTTCTATTGCCTCAGACATACCGGTTAAATTATCACTGCAAGCAATAAGCATGTCTTGCATACCTCTGTTCTTCATCTCAGTAAAATTACCAAGCCAAAATTTCGCTCCTTCATTTTCACTGATCCACAATCCTAAAATATCCTTCCTTCCAGATAAATCAATACCTAATGCTACATATACAGACTTATTGATAATTCGTTTATCTTGACGTACTTTTACTACTAAACAGTCAAAAAGTACTATAGCATATACTCGATCCAATGGTCGGCTTTGCCATATCTTGACATCCTCAATTACATCATCAGTAATTTGACTTATCAAACTTTCGCTAACGTCAGCTCCATACAATTCTTGCATTTGAATCTTAATCAGGAGTTTCGCACTTAGCAAAAAATATGTTAATCTAGCAAGAAAGAGTTTTAGTTAAGCATGGCAAGATCAAAATGTAGCAAAGACTTATATAAATCATTTTTACAAGCAAGTAGCGTAAGATATAGTGGTAAAGCATTATCTGAAGTAAGTCCAATAAACCTATCTCATGATAGTGCAAGTCGATGGTTAAATAGTAAGGATTTCCGCCCTAGCGGGATCTACAGAGAAGTGTCAAAATATATTGATAGGGAAGCTTCTTGTTTATTGTCCCACTTTGGGAGAAAAACCCCGCACTTGCAGTGCGTCGTTTCAACATAAATTTTAAATATCTTATCAAGAAAAGATAAGATAAGATATTTTTTAACAAAATCTTACACTTCACAGATATATTCTTTTTGTGTTGTGACACTTTCTAAATGAGCCATACACAAATAGTTTCTAACTTTTAAGTTAGTACATACATGAGGCATTCATGCCGTAATATTAAGCTCTGCACTTGCAGTGCAGAGTGGTTAACTCAATCATAGATTATGGGGGGCTTTAAATATTTTTGGCGGACGGACTATGTATTTTAAGATAAGCAATTTACTATCACCGTATATTTTTTCTTTAATTAGCTGTAAAGAATCATCGCTAAAATCTTCATTTTTAGCAAGTTCGACTACAATAATGCTACCATCTTTTAACCATTGACCTTTTTTTAAAGCATTAACTGCCTTCGATACAAGATTATGACCGTATGGCGGATCAATAAAAATTAAATCAAAGCTGTTTTTACATTTTGGCAAAGCTACTGCATTGATATTTAGGAAAATCATTTTATCCAGCTCACCTATTTTACTAGCAAACTCTTTTGCTGCCTGTAAATAATTAGCATTTATATCAACTAATGTAACTGCCCCAGCACCTCTAGAACAGCTCTCAAAAGCTAGACTACCAGTGCCGGCAAATAAATCGAGAACTTTAGATTCATAGTTAAATAACCTACAATCAATGAATTCTCCTGAAGTTAGTATACTAAAAATCGCCTCTCGGATTTTCCCTGTGGAAGGACGATAGTTAGAGTTTTTTAAGGTAGGTATGATCCGATTTTTATGTTTGCCGGCGATAATTCGTATCATAAAAATTTCTTAAATTGTTTGAATTTCATGATTTTTACCTTTAGTCAAAACTACTTCAAATCAACAACTTCAAAACAACAATTTGTATGGCTTTTATAAATATTAAGAGTTACGTATATTCGCTACAGCTATACAAGAAATTACAAACATTACGCCAGCTATAGTTAACCACTCTGCACTGCAAGTGCAGAGCTTAATATTACGGCATGAATGCCTAATTTATGTACTAACTTAAAAGTTAGAAACTATTTGTGTATGGCTCATTTAGAAAGTGTCACAACACAAAAAGAATATATCTGTGAAGTGTAAGATTTTGTTAAAAAATATCTGTATGATTCATTCTTATCTTTTCTTGATAAGATATTTAAAATTTATGTTGAAACGACGCACTGCAAGTGCGGGGTTTTTCTCCCAAAGTGGGACAATAAACATCCTATATTTTTTACTTACACTAGATACTGCTCCCCTTATTTGTTCAAAGTTTATTATCACTTCAAAATGATAGCCCTTAACTTGACTAGTGATAGTACAAATAGAGCAAGACCACTCTTAAGGTTATATTTATAAGGAGTAAGAACTACCGCTGATCGTGTTTTTTGAATCTCTTTGCCTTTTTGAGGTTCAAAATTAAGCCAAACTACATCACCTCTTTCAGGTATGAATGTTACCACGATTCATTGCCTACAGCAATGTCATCATTTAATATTTCATTATGACAGTTAGAATCTGTAATATTATCCAATATATCTAATTCTGGTGGTTCTGTACTGATAATCAAATAGTTATCAGCTGTTTCTAAATTAACAAATGTACCTTGTTAAAAATGTAACTTATCAGCTAGATGTTTAGGAATTCTGATCCCCAAACTATTTCCCCATTTTTGGATTTGAGTTTGCATAATATCATTAATATTGTTACTGTATAAACAAAGCCTAGAAAGTTAACGTTTAGACCCCCCTTCCCTATTTACTTCGTATTTGCAACATCCCCAAAAAGAGTAAAAAATAGGCAAACATCTGTATAAAAAATACCATGCCACTCAATTCTGGTAAAAATATAACGATAATAGGTTGTAATAAAATGGGCACTCCACTTGAAAATAATACTATCCTAGTGCATGTTTGCCAAGAGGATTTAGGACCAAAATAATTAGTTAGCAGATATACTAATATGATAATAAAGCTTTTTTCGAATAAAATTGTTACAAAACGAAAGACTATCATTATCGGCATTAAAATGTAAATAAATACCTTCGGTGCTTGTGTAAGAATCCTAGAAAAATGCTTTTTAATAACTTCTTCAGTTAGAATTTTTTGATCAGAAGTAAATAATTTAGAATATCCAATACTAAATACACTCTTTTTTTTATCAGTTATTTCAATCGTAGTAAGGGTTATACTATTGCTACTAAAGAGGATAGGAACTTTAATTTTCTCGCTATAAGGTAGTTGATTCTTTGAGTCTATAACAGCAATTTTATTACCATTTTCATCGAGTAAATATATAGCTTCATCTTGATCAACTAAAATTTTACTACCATCATAATAGATTTCCGGTAACTGTTTTAATATATATTCAATAGTTATGGTGCTTTTTGTAGAGCGGTTTTCAGTAAAATAATCCGTCAAAGCCAACAAATAATTAAATATAAAAAGACAGAAAATCAATGATGATATAAAAGATACAGTAAATATGTATTTAATTCCATACCCTGTATATGATCTATAAACATCTTGGTAAAAATTTATTGAACTGATTGATAACCGTAATTGATGAAATAAAGTAGTAAACCACGAGAAAACGGATAATAGTTTTGTTGTCATAATATCTATTTTGATGTAGATTCATAAAAAATTTTTATCAATATATTCCAATTCTTAAAACTAGAAAAGTATATATCTTTTAACATAAAAGCGATATTTATCATAATGAAGTTTAATAAAATACCAAAATATTCAGAAGAATATTGTAAACTAAGTGACTGTATTAGAGTTTTAGCAAGTGATAGCATAGAACATGCCAAGTCAGGCCATCCAGGTATGGTACTTGGCATGGCAGATGTGATGACAGTTTTAGTGTTTGATTTTCTTAAATTCAATCCTAATGATCCAACTTGGTTTGACCGTGATCGCCTAGTTCTATCAGCTGGGCATGGATCTATGTTACTTTATAGTTTTTATTATTTAACAAATTATAAAAATTTTCACTTAGAAGATTTAACACAATTTCGAAAATTACATTCAAAAACTCCTGGACATCCAGAATATGGAGCATATGAAGCTATTGAGGCTACTACAGGTCCTTTAGGTCAGGGATTTGCCACTTCAGTGGGTATGGCTATTGGTCAAAAAAAATATCAACAAAAATTGGGCAAAAATCTTAGTGATCATAAAATTTACTGTATAATTGGAGATGGATGCCTAATGGAAGGTATAAGCTACGAGGCTGCTTCTTTAGCTGGACATTTATGCCTTAATAACCTAATAGTTTTATTTGATGATAATAAAATTTCCATCGATGGACCTACCAACCTTACCGTATCTGAAGACCATCTGCTTAAATTTACTGCCATGGGTTGGATTACTGAATCTATTGATGGACATGATTTTGAGCAAATTAATGCCAGCTTAACTAGGGCAAAAAATTCTGATAAACCCTACTTAATTGCCTGTCGTACTTTAATTGCCAAAGGTTCTATTAACAAGGTAAATTCAAATGCAGCCCATGGTTCGCCCCTTGGCAAAGATGAAGTTAAATTGCTAAAAGAAAATTTAGGTTTTAAGGATGAAGAATTTGACCTACCAAAAGAATTAAAAGATATATGGAGCATGGCTTGGCTAAGAAATCAAGTGAGTTATAATAATTGGCAGGAAAACTTTGTTGATATAAGTCAAGAACAAAAAGTATATTTTGCTAGACCTAATATCGATTGTTCTTTTCTTGACAATATCCCTATCCCGGTAAAAGATGAAGCAACCCGTAGTTCATCCGGTAGAATTGTAGAAGAATTAAGCAAACTATCTGAAAAAATTATTTTTGGGTCAGCTGATTTATCATCATCCAATAATATCAAAAATAATCATAGTAAAGTAATCAGTAAAGATGATTTTAGCGGCAACTACATCCATTATGGTGTTCGTGAGAATGCTATGGGTTCTATCATGAACGGACTGTCATTATCAGGATTTTTGCCTGTAGGTGCTACTTTTCTAGTCTTTTCTGATTATATGAAGCCAAGTATGCGACTTTCTGCTATTATGCAGCAACAAGTAATCTATATAATGACTCATGATTCAATCGGTGTAGGAGAAGACGGCCCTACTCACCAACCAGTTGAGCATCTAGCGTCCTTTCGAAGCTTGCCAAATATGATGGTATTACGCCCTGCAGACTATATAGAAACAGCCGAGTCTTGGCGAATTGCACTATCTAATAAACAAGGCCCTTCTATTCTTGCTTTAACAAGACAAGCTGTCCCTCAAATTATTAAGATTCAAAATGAGGAAAATCAAATAGTTAGCCACATTAGTTCACAAAATTTATACTCTAAAGGTGGGTATATATTGTCAGGGAATAGTCAAGAAAAATTAGATGTTGCTATCTTTGCCACGGGTTCTGAATTATCAATTGCCTTAGAGGTAAAAGATATACTAAGCAAAAATGGATTTAGTGTAAATGTTATTTCAATATTATGTTTTGAGCTATTTTTTAAACAAAAACCTAGCTATATCCAAAATATTTTATCTAGGGGTAACTTAAAAGTGGCTATAGAAGCTGCAAGTAGCTTTGGTTGGCATCGAATCATTGGAGAAAACGGCATGTTCTTCGGCATGGAGCAATTTGGTCTATCTGCTCCCTCTACTGATTTATACTCATATTTTGGGCTTACTGCCTCAAATATCCTAGAAAAGATTATGGCAAAAATTAAGGGGATGTAAAAAAGGCATCATTGCAATATGCGAAAGCAACTAAGCAATCCTTAAAAAGGATTAGAAATGGATTGCTTAGTCACTTGAAGTAGTTGAGATTTAATCTTACATTTAGTAAAATAAACAAATTACGTCAATTCGGGATAAGGATATTGTGAACATGTAGATTACAATCAAATTTTGTTGAAGGTTTATTTTTCTTTAATGAGTAAGCAACAAGAGTAGATAATATATGGACAAAGGCATTTATTGGTGATCTATGTCTAGTATGTTCAAGGTTCATTTTATTTTTTAGATAATCAAAAACTGTTTCAATTAAGTTACGCTTTCGAAGTAAGATTTTTTCTTTCAAATCCATTAATTTATTTTCCATATTCTTCTTAATTCCATGAATCATTTTTAAGCCTCTTTCATATAAATTTAAGAACAAATTTTGCTTAATATAACCTTTATCAGCTGCTATAATTCCAGTTAATCTTTTTGTTAACTCCGGTACTGGGACCCTATCATCTACATTGCCTTTGGTCACTTTTAATGCCATAAACTCCCCTTTATTATTGATTATTACATGTAATTTAAAACCATAAAAATACCCCATAGAGGATTTACTATGTTTGGCTAATCCTTTAAAAACTTTATTGCTATAACGCCTTTTATTGTGACAAGCTTTAATCGTTGTAGAGTCAATAAAATAAATACCTGTTTCCGGTTTTGTCGCATCTATAAATCATACTACATCAAGATTGTTAAAACTAAGGTTTTGGACATTATGATGCCATTAACATAGCAAAATTCTCAAAAGTAGAAAGATTATCATTAGCTCCAATTATTTGTCTTTTTTGCATCATACGAATATTTTCTATACCGGTAATAGTCATTTCTGCAGAATGAAAACTCTTAAAACCAAGCATTGGCTTTGTACGTTTTTTGATAAACCTATGATCTTGTTCTACAAGATTATTCAGGTATTTGGTCTGAATAACCTTAATTTTATAATCTTTAGGAACTTCTGTATTCAAATCATTAAGAGCAGCCGTATTACTACCGCTTTTATCAATTACTACTTTCTCAGGAAAATTATTCTCTCTAAAGGCTTTACGAAAAAATGCAAGTGCTGCAGGCTTGTCTCTATGCTTACGTAGCAGAAAGTCTACAGTATTACCAAGACTATCTAGTGCTCTATATAAATAAACCCATTTACCGTTTAATTTAATATAAGTCTCATCCATTCTCCAACTACTACCAACTGGCTTCTTTCTTTTTCTAACCACCTGATCTATCAATGGTACAAATTTTATAACCCATCTTTGTAATGTAGAGTGATCAATTTTTGCTCCCCTTATACTCATCATTTCTTCCAAATCTCGATAACTTAAAGAAAATCGGCATTTCATATAGACAAATAACATTATTATTTCTGGTGAAGAACAAAATCCTTTGAAATATGATAATAATCTTGCAGTAATACGAAACATCTTAACATCTTTTTTAGATCATTATATCAATCTTTTTTCTATTGTCCAACATATGCGACAGAACCGAAGCACATCTTGCTTTAGAATCTTTTGAAGCTAAATGGAGTAAACAGTATCCACAAATTGCTAAATCTTGGTATGTTCATTGGGAAAATTTAATGGTTTTTCTAGGATACCCTGAGGCGATAAGGAAAGTAATATACACAACTAATAGTGTAGAATCTGTCAATAGCCAATTACGTAAGGTTACTAAGAATAAACGGGTTTTTCCAAATGATAATGCTGTTTTTAAGACCTTGTATTTGGCAATTGATTATATGACCAAGAAATGGGTTATGCCGATTCCAAACTGGAACGCAGCTATGGCTCACTTTTTGATAAAATTGAGTCAATCATTTAATTTGTGTAAGTTCATTTTTTATTTTCCAATAAATCATATTTAAAATCTCCACAAAGTATTTCAAATTGATTTAAAGCTAAAGACCAATCTTTAATAGGCATGGTCCATTTTTTGGCTGCATTTTGTAGGGATAAAAATATTATTTTTTGAATTGACTTATCATCTGGAAACACCCCCTTATTTTTGATAATTTTTCTAATTTGACGATTTACAGATTCTATAGTGTTAGTAGTATAAATTACCTTTCTGATCTCTTCAGGAAAGGCAAAAAACGGTATTATCCCAGACCAATTACGTTGCCAAATATCAGAAATTACCGGATATTTTTTATCCCATTTTACACCAAATTGCTGAAGTTTTAAACGTGCCATTTCGTCATTATTAGCTGTATAAATTTGTTTTAGATCTGATGTGACCTCTTTTAAATCTTTATATGACACATACTTTACTGAATTGCGAACCATATGTACAATACATAATTGTACTATAGTACTCGGGAATACACTGCTTATAGCTTCTGGAAAGCCCTTTAAACCATCCACACAAGCAACATAAATTTGTTCAATTCCTCGATTCTTTAACTCAGTAACTACTTGCATCCAAAATTTAGCACCTTCATTTTTGCCTATCCAAATGCCAAGTAACTCCTTTTTCCCTTCTATATTTACAGCAAGTGCTAAATATACTGCTTTATTGTCCCACTTTGGGAGAAAAACCCCGCACTTGCAGTGCGTCGTTTCAACATAAATTTTAAATATCTTATCAAGAAAAGATAAGATAAGATAAGATAAGATAAGATATTTTTTAACAAAATCTTACACTTCACAGATATATTCTTTTTGTGTTGTGACACTTTCTAAATGAGCCATACACAAATAGTTTCTAACTTTTAAGTTAGTACATACATGAGGCATTCATGCCGTAATATTAAGCTCTGCACTTGCAGTGCAGAGTGGTTAACTTATTACTATGTGATTGTCTCTAGATTTTACATAGATACAGTCCAAGTATAATATTGGATACACCCTATCTAAACAACGATTTTGCCACCTAGTTACTTCTTCTATCACCCCATCTGTTATGGTGGATATCAAGTCACCAGATACATCAGTTTGATATATTTCTTCTAAATGCCCTCGGATCTCGCTGACTGTCATACCGCGACCATAAAGGGATATCACTTTCTCATCAAATCCATTAAATCTCCTCAGCCCTTTTGGTATTAATTGAGGATTATACTCTCCTTCCCGATCTCTTGGTACTTCTACTGTCAGCTTACGACCATCCCCATCAATTACTGTCTTCTCATAGCTACCATTACGACGATTATTATCTACTTTTGGCATCTTGCTATGTTTTGAATATCCTAATTCATGATCCAACTCACTTGCTAATATTTTCTCAACTATTTGCTTCTTTAGCTGTTGAAATAAACCATCTCGACCAAATAACTCCGATGGATCTGCTTTTGATAATAATTCTTCTACTAGCTGATTACTGATGTCTAATGTATCTTTATCTGTATCTAATTTTTTAGCCATAATTCCTCCTTGCTTGCTTAAGTTACTTTTTTTACAGTAATCTCTTACTGCTTTCTTTGCAACTTACACAAACTATAGGACAGACTCATAAAATTTGAAGGTAGAATTTAAGCCCTATGAAAAATTTACACACTTAATTAGAAAGGCTCATAATTTTTTCATTTATCCTCCTTTTGTTCATATCGAGCCAAGCAAATACGGCAAGGCAAATATGATTTCTCTGAGCTCGACCCGTGCGTGCCTGACAGCGTTCAATACCACAAGTTTGTTTTAATTCTCGATGATAAACTTCTATAGACCACCGTGCCTTAACAATTTTCTCTATTTGTTCACGTGTTGGATTTTCTAAGTTAGTTGTTATGTAATCAATGCGACCATTTTTTGCCACAAACTTAAATACCGTAACCCAACCGTATCCACGTAGGTGAATTTTTAGTCCCTCATCAGGAATCTCTAAACTTTCTAAGCTAACATTATGATTAACTTTTCTATTTTTTCTTAGGTTACTAACCCATGTCCAACCTAAATTACGTATATGTTTCAAATTCTCCAAACCGCTATACCACGCATCCATGGTTCTGTCGCATATGTTGGACAATAGAAAAAAGATTGATATAATGATCTAAAAAAGATGTTAAGATGTTTCGTATTACTGCAAGATTATTATCATATTTCAAAGGATTTTGTTCTTCACCAGAAATAATAATGTTATTTGTCTATATGAAATGCCGATTTTCTTTAAGTTATCGAGATTTGGAAGAAATGATGAGTATAAGGGGAGCAAAAATTGATCACTCTACATTACAAAGATGGGTTATAAAATTTGTACCATTGATAGATCAGGTGGTTAGAAAAAGAAAGAAGCCAGTTGGTAGTAGTTGGAGAATGGATGAGACTTATATTAAATTAAACGGTAAATGGGTTTATTTATATAGAGCACTAGATAGTCTTGGTAATACTGTAGACTTTCTGCTACGTAAGCATAGAGACAAGCCTGCAGCACTTGCATTTTTTCGTAAAGCCTTTAGAGAGAATAATTTTCCTGAGAAAGTAGTAATTGATAAAAGCGGTAGTAATACGGCTGCTCTTAATGATTTGAATACAGAAGTTCCTAAAGATTATAAAATTAAGGTTATTCAGACCAAATACCTGAATAATCTTGTAGAACAAGATCATAGGTTTATCAAAAAACGTACAAAGCCAATGCTTGGTTTTAAGAGTTTTCATTCTGCAGAAATGACTATTACCGGTATAGAAAATATTCGTATGATGCAAAAAAGACAAATAATTGGAGCTAATGATAATCTTTCTACTTTTGAGAATTTTGCTATGTTAATGGCATCATAATGTCCAAAACCTTAGTTTTAACAATCTTGATGTAGTATGATTTATAGATGCGACAAAACCTGTGCTTCTTCCTCTGTGCTAGCAGTATATATAGGCTTTAAATCAGCCGCTAATTCTTTTCGGTCTTTATATGATACATATTTTAAACTATTTCTAATCTGATGTACAATACATAATTGATGTTCGGTTTTCGGAAAAACTGCTTCTATTGCCTCAGACATACCGGTTAAATTATCACTGCAAGCAATAAGCATGTCTTGCATACCTCTGTTCTTCATCTCAGTAAAATTACCAAGCCAAAATTTCGCTCCTTCATTTTCACTGATCCACAATCCTAAAATATCCTTCCTTTCAGATAAATCAATACCTAATGCTACATATACAGACTTATTGATAATTCGTTTATCTTGACGTACTTTTACTACTAAACAGTCAAAAAATACTATAGCATATACTCGATCCAATGGTCGGCTTTGCCATATCTTGACATCCTCAATTACATCATCAGTAATTTGACTTATCAAACTTTCGCTAACGTCAGCTCCATACAATTCTTGCATTTGAATCTTAATATCAGATAAGCTCATTCCTTTAGCGTATAATGATATTATTTTATCATCAAATCCTTCAATACGTCTTTGACGCTTCGGAATTAATGCAGGTTCAAATGTACTACTTCTATCCCTTGGAACCTCAATCTCTACAACTCCATTATTTGTTACTAGATTCTTTACATTCCTACCATTACGAACATTATCACTATCAGTATGACAATATTTATCATATCCTAAATGATTATTCATCTCTGACTGCAATGCCTTCTCTACAAGCCGTTTGGTTAATTGTTTTAATAAACCATCCTCTTTAAGTAATGTTGATATATCTGTATCATTATTTATTAATAAATCTATCGCTTGATTCATTGCTTCATTTTGTTTTTGGTGCATTATAATTTCTCCTTTTGTTATATTATATTTTTATATAACCTTTGAAAAATTTACACACTTATTTGTACAGAGCCAAAATTACTTTATATCAACAAACTTGGGAAGTTATAAAAACATCAATTCAGAACAACATTAGATGCCTTTTAGCTGATTCGCAATTTTGCTAACTGCGAAACTCCTGTATAAGACTTATAGAGTTTTGCCGGACAAACTATATACTCGGTGAACTTCAAGAATTGGCGTTGTCGTGTCTAAAGATATCCGCTGCTCACGTACTAATGTACGCTCCGCTGCTCGACTTTGCTACTGCCTAGCTCTTCTTGAAGTTGACCTTCGTCTACCCAAGCTTTGAAATCATAGCAGTATACATAAGGTACATGAACACGCGAATCCTTGATATTTTCAAAAAACAATTCTTCCAAGCAGAAGAGTACACTCCTTATTAAAGAGAATCTATCCTAAAGTTTTCTGATAATCAACCTCTTCCTGGTCCAATTTAGCTGCAAGTTTACGCATCCTATTCATGTAAAAGCCTGTTCCTGCTGGCACTAATCTACCAACTATGACATTTTCTTTCAACCCACGCAATTTATCAATTTTTCCAGCTATAGTAGACTCCGTTAGAACTCTTGTTGTTTCTTGGAAAGAAGCAGCAGAAATAAATGATCTAGTTTGCAGCGATGCCTTAGTAATACCTTGTAGGATTGGTTGGGCTTCAGCCGGTCTTAAACCATTATCTATAGCTTTTTTATTAATTTCGGCAAATTCACGATAATCTATCTTCTCATCAACCATTAATGTCGTATCCCCAGAATGGGTTACTTCTACTTTTTGTAACATTTGACGAATTATTACCTCAATGTGCTTATCGTCAATTTTTACGCCCTGTAAACGGTAAACCGCTTGGATTTCTCCCACCATATAGCTTGTAAGAGCTTCCACTCCCATTACCTTTAAAATATCCTGTAGAACTGGATTGCCATCAATTAACATATCGCCTTTTTTTACAAAATCACCTTCATTAACAACAACATGTTTGCCCTTTGGTACCATATACTCAATTGCTGTAGTGTTATCACTTGGCTGAATAACAATACGCCTTTTTGACTTATAGTCTTTGCCAAATTCAACTCTACCATCTACTTCTGCAATAACAGCATGATCTTTTGGACGTCTAGCCTCAACAAGTTCAGCTACTCGTGGAAGACCACCAGTAATATCTTTTGTTTTAGTTGACTCCCTTGGAATACGTGATAAAATATCACCTACTGACACCTTAGCACCATCTTCAACATTTAAAATAGCATTCACTGGCATGTAATATCTAGCCTCCAAACCATTGGATAGCATAATAGTTTCTCCATTCTCATCAACTAATTGAATACGAGGACGTAACTCTGCTCCGCGTGAATATTGTTTTGATTCAATTATAACTTTGCTAGAAATACCAGTTGCTTCATCAGTGATATCACGAATTGACACTCCTTCTACCATATCCTTGAATACAACCTTTCCAGATTTCTCGGTAATAATCGGAATAGTGTACGGATCCCTCTCTACTAATTTTTGTCCTTTTTTTACCTTATCTGAATCATCGGCTATTAATCTTGAACCATACGCTACTTTATGCCTTGCTTTCTCATTATTATTAGCATCCAATAATAATAACTCACATGAACGACCCATTACGATCTTACGTCCCTCAGAATCAACAACCACATTACGACCTAAAATCTTCACTTTTGCATCATGAGAGGCTTCTATTGAAGATATTTCAACACCTTTCGTTGCAGCTCCTCCAATATGGAAAGTTCTCATGGTCAGCTGAGTACCTGGCTCACCAATTGACTGGGCAGCAATCACTCCTATTGCTTCTCCAACTGATACTAAAGAACCAGTGGCTAGATCTCTACCATAACATCTTACACATATTCCATCAATAACCTCACATGTTAGAACAGATCTTACCATTACCACATCCAAACCAGAAGATTCGATTTCTTCTAATTTTGCTTCATTAATTAATTCACCGGCTGATAGTAATAATGCATTAGTAACTGGGTGATATACGTTAATCGCAACTGTTCTGCCTAAAATTTGCTCTGCGAGCGATACAATAACTTCACCACCATCGATAATACTTCTGACTTCTATACCTTTTGTAGTTTGACAATCTTCATCAGTAATTATACAATCTTGAGCAACATCAACTAATCTACGGGTTAAATACCCAGAATTAGCTGTTTTCAACGCTGTATCTGCAAGACCTTTACGTGCACCATGTGTAGAATTAAAATATTCAAGGACAGTAAGACCTTCTCGGAAATTAGAAATAATCGGGGTTTCAATAATCTCACCTGATGGTTTAGCCATTAAACCACGCATACCAGCTAATTGCTTAATCTGTGCTGCTGATCCCCTTGCTCCCGAAGTAGCCATCATATATATCGAATTTACTTTCTGATGATTAGGCTTATTATTAACAGGTGTCATAGCAATTTCTTGCATCATGTCATTTGCTACTTTATCCGTACATTTAGACCAAGCATCAATCACTTTATTGTATTTTTCACCGTAAGTAATTAGACCATCAGAATATTGTTGTTCAAATTCTTTTACCTCAGTCAATGTTGAATTAATATGGCTATCCTTTGATTTTGGTACAACCATGTCGTCCATACCAAAAGAAATGCCTGAGGAACAAGCATATTTAAATCCAAGTTTCATTAGTTGATCAGCAAAGATCACTGTAGCCTTTTGTCCACAGTAGCGATATACCAAATCAATAACCGCAGATATATCCTTTTTAGTCATGGATTTATTTACAAACTTAAATCCAACATTATGATTACGTGGTAATAATTCTCCTATAATTAACCTACCAAAGCTAGTATCCACTATAGTTGATACAACCTCCCCTTCAATATTAAGCACATCGCGACGAAATTTTATCTTTGAGTGAATAGTTATTACCTTATTATACAAAGCATGTTCAATCTCCGACATGCTAGCAAAACTCATCCCTTCACCAGGTTCATTGTCAAAAACCATTGTTAAATAATAAAGACCTAGTACTATGTCCTTATCAGGGACGATAATCGGACGACCATTTGCCGGACTCAATATGTTGTTTGTTGACATTATAAGTACTCTTGCCTCAAGCTGAGCTTCAATTGAAAGAGGAATATGCACTGCCATCTGATCACCATCAAAATCAGCATTGAACGCAGCACAGACTAAAGGATGTAGCTGGATAGCTTTCCCTTCTATCAGTAAAGGTTCAAAAGCTTGGATACCTAAACGATGCAAAGTTGGTGCTCTATTCAACAACACTGGATGTTCACGTATAACTTCTTCTAAAATATCCCATACTTCTGATTTCTCAGCTTCAACCATTTTCTTAGCGGCTTTTATAGTGGTAGCAATTCCATATAATTCAAGCTTTGAATAAATAAATGGCTTGAATAATTCCAACGCCATCGTCTTTGGTAAACCACATTGGTGTAACTTAAGCTCTGGTCCCACAACGATAACAGAACGACCAGAATAATCCACTCGTTTACCAAGCAAATTCTGACGAAAACGACCTTGTTTACCTTTTAGCATATCACTAAGTGACTTAAATGGACGTTTATTAGTATTTTTCACTACTTTACCACGACGACCATTATCAAATAATGCATCGACCGATTCTTGTAACATCCTTTTTTCATTTCTGATGATAATATCCGGTGCTTTTAGTTCAAGTAGTCTCTTTAATCTATTATTTCTATTAATAACCCTTCTATAAAGTTCGTTAAGATCAGAAGTTGCAAACCTTCCTCCATCAAGCATAACTAATGGTCTAATTTCAGGTGGGATAACTGGCAGAACAGTCATAATCATCCATTCTGGCTTATTCTCAGATTCAAGAAAATCTTCAACTAACTTAAGTCTTTTAACAATCTTCTTCTTTTTAACTTCTGAAGATGTATTTAATAAATCTTCTTGCAAACTCTTCTTTAATTCAGGTAAATCAAGTTCTGTAAGCATCTGCTGAATCACTTCAGCCCCAATAGAAGCAGTAAAACTATCTTCTCCGTACTCATCTTGTGCCTTTTGCAAACTGTCTTCTGATAAAAGGTCACCCTTTTGCAGAGCAGATAACCCAGGATCAACAACAACATAACTTTCAAAATATAGAACTTTTTCTATATCCTTCATAGTCATATCTAGCAATGTACTAATCCTTGATGGTAAAGATTTCAAGAACCATATATGGGCAACTGGTGCTGCTAGCTCAATATGTCCCATTCTTTCTCTTCGGACTCTAGATGTAGTAACTTCAACACCACACTTCTCACAAGTGATACCACGATATTTCATACGTTTATATTTACCACAAAGACACTCATAGTCCTTCACGGGGCCAAAAATTCTAGCACAAAATAATCCTTCTTTCTCTGGCTTGAAAGTACGGTAATTTATTGTCTCAGGTTTCATTACCTCACCAAAAGACCATGAACGCACTTGATCAGGACTAGCAATATTAATTCTTATTTGATCAAATTGCTGAGTACTGCTTAATTGTCCGTAAAAATTTGTCATCCCTGTTGTCATAAAGATTCTTCCTTAAAAAATTTTTCAGATATAGTTTAGTAAAAAGCCTCTTGGACCTTCTGTAGCAATTGCAAAAAATATCTTTAATCTGTGCTAGTATCCTCAAGCTTTACATTTAAGCACAAGGACCTCAATTCTTTGATCATCACGTTAAACGACTCAGGAATACCCGATTCAAAATTGTTATCACCTCGGACAATAGATTCATAAATTTTAATTCTACCAACCACATCGTCCGATTTTACAGTTAACATTTCTTGTAACGTATAAGCAGCACCATAAGCCTGCAGTGCCCAACACTCCATCTCACCGAATCTTTGACCTCCAAAATGCGACTTACCACCTAATGGTTGCTGAGTTACCAAACTATAAGGACCGATAGAACGAGCATGGATTTTATCATCGGCCAAATGATGTAATTTTAGGAAATATTTATAGCCAACTGTAACGGCACGATCAAAATACTCTCCTGTTCTACCATCAATCAACCTAATTTGACCTGATGGGTCTTGATCTGCAAGGACTAGCATTTCTTTTACATTCTCAACCTTTGCACCGTCAAAAACTGGGGTTGAAAAATATACCCCCTTATCGATATTATCACAAAACTCAATAATCTCTTGATTGGACATTTTCTTTATATTTTTTGTCGTTGAGTTATGCCCATATACCTCGGAAATAAAAGATTTAAGCTCTTCTACATCAATTTTTTTGTTATGAACTTGATCCAACATAGAAGATATTTTTTTGCCAAGATTTACTGCCGCCCAACCAAGATGAGTCTCTAAAATCTGCCCAATATTCATACGTGAAGGTAAGCCAAGTGGGTTAAGAACGATATCAACTACTGTACCATCTTCTAAAAATGGCATATCTTCTTTTGGCATAATACGAGAGATAACACCCTTATTCCCGTGTCTTCCGGCCATTTTATCTCCAGGTTGTAACTTATGTTTAGTAGCAATGAATACTTTTACAACTTTAAGAGCACCTTGTGGTAAGTCATCACCACTTTGTAATTTCTCTACTTTGCTAGTAAAACACTTATTAAGCTTGTCTTGCTTTTCATCATAATGACGTTTAATTTGTTCAATTTCATTCATTACATTAGCATCTTCAACAATCAGTTGCCAAAATTGTCCTTTTGATAATGACTTAAGGGTTTGATCACTAATCAATTGACCGGATTTTACGGATTTAGGACCGCTAACAATTATTTGTCCTGTTAAAATCTTCTCTAAACGCATAAAAACAAAATGCTCTATGATTCGAAGTTCATCATCCCTATCTTTTGATAATTTTTCAATTTGTTGCTTTTCAATAGCTATAGCACGCTCATCCTTTTCTATTCCCCTACGAGAAAACACTCGTACTTCTACCACTGTACCAGTGATCCCAGTAGGAACACGTAAAGATGAATCCCGAACATCTGAAGCTTTTTCTCCAAAAATAGCTCTGAGTAATTTCTCTTCTGGAGTCATAGGTGACTCACTTTTAGGGGTAACCTTACCCACCAAGATATCGCCTGGTTTTATTTCTGCACCAACATATACTATACCAACTTCGTCAAGATGACGTAAACTTTCATCACTAACATTTGGAATATCGCGAGTAATTTCTTCGGGACCAAGTCTTGTATCTCTAGCAATTATTTCAAATTCTTCAATATGAATTGAGGTATAAATATCATCTTTTACAATACGTTCTGATATTAAAATCGAATCTTCAAAATTATACCCATTCCATGGTAAAAAAGCTACTAGCACATTTCTACCAAGAGCTATTTCACCATTATCTGTACTTGGCCCATCAGCAATTACTTCACCTTTTTTTACATAATCACCAACGTTAATCAACGGCTTTTGATTAATACAAGTATTATGGTTAGATCTTTGAAATTTTAATAAATTATAAATGTCCACACTAGGTGATCCATCTGTTTTCTGCTCCTTAGTCCTTACCACTATTCTAGTTGAATCAACTTGCTCTACTATTCCATCATGCAAGGCTACAACTGAAACCCCAGAATCTTGTGCAACAATTCCTTCAATACCAGTACCAACTAAAGGGGCATCACTTCTAATAAGCGGGACAGCCTGACGTTGCATGTTTGACCCCATCAAGGCTCTATTAGCATCGTCATTTTCTAAAAATGGAATAAGTGATGCAGCAACGGAAACAACCTGCATCGGGGTAACGTCAATGTAATCTACTTCTAGAGGGGTAACCATAACAAAATTACCACCTTCAGTTCGACAGTTAATTAATTCTTCTTGTAACAAACCTTTTTGATCAACAACTGCATTAGCTTGAGCAACTTTATATTTTCCTTCTTCAATAGCTGACAAGTAAACAACTTCGTCAGTTACATGACCATCCACGACTTTTCGATAAGGTGTCTCAATGAAGCCATGCTTATTAACTCTAGCATAAGTAGCCATGGAATTAATCAAACCTATGTTCTGTCCTTCTGGTGTTTCAATTGGACAAATCCTCCCATAATGAGTAGGGTGGACGTCCCTCACTTCAAACCCTGCTCTTTCCCTGCTAAGTCCACCAGGTCCTAAAGCTGATAATCTTCTTTTATGAGTTATTTCTGATAATGGATTAGTTTGATCCATAAATTGAGAAAGTTGTGAAGTACTAAAAAATTCTTTTACTACAGAAACCAAAACTTTTGAATTTACTAAATCATGAGGCATAACGGCATCAAGATCAACCACCGACATTCTTTCAAGTACTGATTTCTCTATACGAACAAGACCAATTCTGAACTGATTCTCAATTAGTTCACCAACTGACCTAACTCTTCTATTACCAAGGTGATCAATATCATCTATCGAACCTTTACCATCTTTTAGCTCTACTAAAACTTTAAGAATATTTTTAATATCTTCAATAGTTAAAATAGCTGTACATTCTGGTATATTAAGTTCCAATCTTGCATTCATTTTAATACGAGCAACTTCTGAAAGATCATATCTTTCATGGTCAAAGAACAAGTTGTTAAATAATGTTTTAGCAGCTTCAATATTAGCTGGTTCTCCTGGTCTTAATACCCTAGATATGTCTATCAATGCTGATTCATAATTTTGATTTTTATCAGCAAATAAGGTGTTCCTTATGTAAGGACTTGATTGTGGATTTATAGCAAGTACATCGACAGACGGAATTTCAAGAGTCATAATAGAGTCCAACATATCCATTGTGATCATTTCACCAATTTCGGCTAGTACCTCACCATTATCCGGATTAACAAGATCTTGTGCTAAATATTTGCCTACTAAATATTCACGTTCTACCAAAATATTTTTCACTCCATCTTTAGCAAATTTTTTAGCCAAACGAGGAGTAATCTTCTGACCAGATGCAAGTATGACATTGCCGGTATCCGCATCCACTAAGTCATTAACTAGCCTATGAGCAGTTATAGACTCAGGTATAAACTTTGTTGCCCAGCTTGCATTTTTGGTAAAACATGTTACCGTATCATAATAGAATTTTATAATTTCATTGGTAGACATTCCAATGGCTCTAAGAAGAGTAGTAGCATAAAGCTTTCTTTTCCTATCTATTCTAAAGTAAACAATATCTTTAGCATCAAATTCAAAATCTAGCCATGATCCTCTATAAGGTATAACTCTAGCAGAATATAGAAACTTCCCTGAAGAATGAATTTTCCCATCATCATGATAGAAAAATACGCCAGGTGACCTATGCATCTGTGATACCACCACTCTTTCTGTACCATTAATAATAAAAGTACCATTCTTTGTCATTAGGGGAATATCCCCCATATAAACTTCTTGTTCTTTAATACCTTTGATTTCTCTTGCTCCAGTATCTTCATCAATATCCCAAATACTTAATCGCAATGTGACTTTAAGAGGAGCAGCATAACTAAGACCTCTTTGAGTACACTCTTCGACATCATATTTAGGATTATCAAATTCATATTTAGCAAATTCTAAATATGCAATATTAGAGGGGTCGTGAATCGGAAAAATTGAACTTAATACTGATTGTAATCCTCTGTTTTCTCGCTCAGAATCTTTAACTCCTAATTGTAAAAAACCTTTTTCATAAGAATTTTTCTGAACCTCTATCAAATTTGGTATAGACGCTACCAAATTTATGTGACCAAAATTTTTTCTTACGCGTTTGCCAATTGATAAGGATTGCGTTGTCATATAATCTCCCGATTAATGCTTTTAATAATTTTTTATTTTGAAACCAAGTAAAAATCTACTTCAAACTTGGAATCTCACATATTACAATAGTCTCAATGTCCCCCTACGAAAGTAGCAAGGTCTAGAAAAAGCCTAGAAGGCTACTTTTTTAGATTCCACTACCTACGCTGAGATAATAGACTTGCTGCATAAATCAAAGATAGTTGAGGGATTTTTAGGAGAAACGAAGCCGGCTACCTTCGCGTACACAGACGTACGTGAGGAGCGGAGGCGAGTTTCGACGACAAAATCACCAACTAGATTGACTTATGCAGTAAGTCTAATATAGAGTTTGCTTATCCGTGTATCATACCTCGGATAACATCAACCCTAATAAAGATAACATTAAATTTGCTACTAACTTGTTACATCAAATTCAGATTATTTAATTCAAAATTAAACTTTAATTACCAATTTCTTTACCTTAACATAAACTAAATTGTTATACTCGAATGATCTGAAGAATGGGGACAACAAACAAAGGGTAAGCAAACGCAACGTAGTAAACCGTTGTTCGTACGCGAAATCCCCGCAAGTATTTGCGAAAACAATTCTCCAAATCATTCGAGTATATCATCGCTGTGACGGTTAATGTCATTCCTGCCTACACGGGAATGACATCTTTTTTGTTAAAATACTGCTCAACAATAACAACCCTGTGCTTAAGTTAATACCCATAAATGGGGATTCTCATACTTACAAATGTACGCTTAATCTTTTACCCCTTTGTCCCTATTCTTTAATCACTATACTCTATAATTAACTTAGAAAGTCAGAACGCCCTCGCAAAGCGAGGGGCTTGACGGTTATGAGCAGCCCAAAGGGCTGCCATTGTTAATTAAAATTCTCCTGATTCGTCAGAGCCTAAACTATCAAGTTGCTCTTGATTCTCTTCAAATCCTACAGTTGAGACCGCATAACCTCTAGCCCACAACTTTTCTCCATTAAAATTACGTTTTCGTCCACCAAACTGCCTAGCAACGGCTATAGCACTTTGCCCCTTGATATAGCCTATTACTTCAGCTACAGAATATTTAGGAGGAATCTTGATGAGCATATGCACATGATCTTGTACCATATGCCCCTCTATGATCTTGCTCCCACGTTGAAAAGCTAACTCATGGGATACGTTCCCAAGATATTTTCTAACCTTCCCGTACAATTCTTTTTTACGACACTTTGGAATAAACACAATATGATATTTGCAATCCCATTTAGAATGATTTAAACTTTCGTATGTTGTCATATATTTTCTCCTTTGACCGTCAAACCAAAGAAGTTATATATGATAACTTTTTATTGTCCCACTTTGGGAGAAAAACCCCGCACTTGCAGTGCGTCGTTTCAACATAAATTTTAAATATCTTATCAAGAAAAGATAGGATATTTTTTAACAAAATCTTACACTTCACAGATATATTTTTTTGTGTTGTGACACTTTCTAAATGAGCCATACACAAATAGTTTCTAACTTTTAAGTTAGTACATACATGAGGCATTCATGCCGTAATATTAAGCTCTGCACTTGCAGTGCAGAGTGGTTAACTTTATACTAAATCTAAAGGCCAAGCCTTGATGGTCTCACTAGTCAAACTAGTGGCTTACCTATCATTGAGTTATCCTAACAACCTTCACAGAGCCTAATTAATATGAACTTACACAAACAAGTTTTTAATACACCCCTAAAATAAACTCTAGGTTTTCCCGCCCGATGGTATACTCAATTACTTTAATTCAATTTTTGCTCCAGCTGCTTCTAATTTTGCTTTAAAACTTTCAGCATCTTCTTTATTTACACCGGATTTAATAGTTTTTGGGGCAGCATCTACTAACTCTTTAGCCTCTTTTAAGCCAAGACCAGTAAGTTCTCTAGTTACCTTAATTACTTCTATTTTTTTATCACCACTACTGACTAAAACAACTTCAAACGCTGTCTTTTTAGCTACTGCTTCTGATGCTACAGGACCCGCCACCTGTGCTACAGGAGCTGCAGCTGTTACACCCCATTTTTCTTCTAGCATTTTTGCAAGCTCTGCTGCTTGAATTACTGTAAGTGTTGACAATTGATCTACGATTTTTACTAGGTCTGTCATAATTTTCTTCCTTTTAAAACTTTTTTATTAAATTATTCTTTATTGTCCCACTTTGGGAGAAAAACCCCGCACTTGCAGTGCGTCGTTTCAACATAAATTTTAAATATCTTATCAAGAAAAGATAAGATAAGATATTTTTTTAACAAAATCTTACACTTCACAGATATATTCTTTTTGTGTTGTGACACTTTTTAAATGAACCATACACAAATAGTTTCTAACTTTTAAGTTAGTACATACATGAGGCATTCATGCCGTAATATTAAGCTCTGCACTTGCAGTGCAGAGTGGTTAACTTGCATAAGCTTGAAAAACTCTAGCAAGCTTGGCTGCAGGAGCTTGCACCACACCAGCAATTTTAGTTGCAGGAGCTTGCACCACACCAATAATTTTGCCTCTAAGCTCATTTAATGAAGACAATTTTGCAAGTTGTTGTACAGAATTCGCATCTAATACTTGATTATTTACTAAACCACCAACTATTTTCAAACATTCATTAGTTTTAGCAAATTCTACGACAACTTTTGCAGCTTCAACAGGGTCTTCAGAATATGCAAAGGCTGTCGGACCAACAAGCAAATGTACAATATCACCAATACCAGCCTTATTTGCTGCTATTTTTGACAAAGTATTTTTAACTACTTTGAACCCCGCATTTTTTGCTTTAAGAGACCTACGTAGTAGAGTTACTTGACTAACAGTAAGCCCATGATAATGAGTAATTATCACGGAATTTGACCGTTTATACACCTCTTCAAGTTCTACGACAAATTCATGTTTCTCTGATCTTAACACCTTAACTCTCCTTGTCGTATTTTACGATATACTTGCTAAATCTATTTTTACTGATGGACTCATAGTAGAAGATAGATATATTGCTTTTAAATAATTTCCTTTAGCACCAGAAGGCTTTGCTTTAACTACAGCAGATATTAAAGTTGATGCATTATCTAGCAAATCTTGTTTGGAAAATGATAATTTACCAATTCCAGCATGAATAATACCTGCCTTTTCAACTCTATACTCTACTTGACCACTTTTGGCATTCTTAATTGCCGTTACGATATCGGTAGTTACAGTCCCAAGTTTTGGATTTGGCATTAAGCCCTTTGGTCCCAAAATTCTTGCCACTGCACCTATTGCTGGCATCATATTTGGTGTTGCAATACAAACGTCAAAATTAATTTTTCCTGCTTTAATATCATCGATAATTTCTGTAGAACCAGCAATATCTGCTCCAGCCGCTTTAGCTTCTTCTATCTGCTCATCCTTACAAATCACTGCAACTCTACTAACTTTACCGGTACCAGCGGGTAGTGCCACAACACCACGCACCATTTGATCCGAGTGCTTAGGATCTACCCCTAATTTCATCACCATTTCCAAAGTAGAGTCAAATTTAGTATAAGACACAGACTTGAGTAGCTCTATTCCTTCTGCTAAAGTGCGGTTGCCAATTAGAGCTACTTTTTTTCTTGCTTCTCTAATCTTTTTGCCACCAACTAATTTTTTATCAACTAACATACATTAATCTCCTACCACTTCAAGACCCATAGATTCAGCAGTACCACGAATAATTTTAGCGGCAGCTATTAAATTATCAGTATTAAGATCTACCATTTTAATTTTTGCAATTTCAATGCAATCTGACATGGTAACCTTACCAACAAATGCTTCTTTTTTAGTAGCACTGGAACCTTTAGGAATTTTAGCAAATTGTTTTAAGTAATACGATGCTGGAGAAGTCTTAGTTACAAAAGTAAAACTATTATCTTCATAAGCAGTAATCACGACTGGGATAGGAGTCCCTGGTTCAATAGCTATCGTCGCAGCGTTAAACGCCTTACAAAACTCCATAATATTAAGTTTCTTCTGACCAAGTGCAGGACCAATAGGTGGGGATGGATTAGCCTTACCTGCTGGCACAGTTAACTTAATATAAGAGGTTATTTTTTTTGCCATTATAATCTTATCCTTACTTATTTAATTAATAGCTTTATTCACGTGAGCCTTGTCAATACACTCTCGTTCCTAGCTAAAAGCATTGCCCGCATGAATCACTAGTATGTCATTCCCGCTTCGGTAAGGAATCCATAATATCTAATAGCCTTTGCAGGCTATTTTTTGGATTCCCACTTTTAGCTAGGAATGATATCGTTTTTGACCTTGTAAGTACCATACTAACGTTACCGTTTTTGATCCACGCTAGCAAAGCATTCCCACGTAGGCAAGAATCTAAAAAAGCAGCCTAAAAGACTATTAGACCGCAGCTTACGTTAGGATTACATCACACGGTAATATTATATCGAATTCAGCTTAACCTCAGTTCGATAACAAATTAATACTAGGCTTAGTATCATCCCTATTAGTACTAATGTCACCCCGCGTAGGCAGAGGTCTAAAAAAGTCTAAACAACCTAGAAGGCTCTTTTTAGATACCAGCTTACGCTGGGATGACATAGAGTTTGCTTAAGTTGACACTCATGCACCTTTAGCTAGGATGCTAGAGACAATAAACTGCATACTCTTCTGCTCCTACGAATTGTTTTTCTTAACCTGCGTAAAATTTAGTTCTATAGGAGTTGCTTTACCAAAAATAGATATAGACACACGCAATCTATTTTTGTCATAATCAATTTCTTCTATAACCCCTGTAAAAGTCTCAAACGGACCGTCAGTAACAATTACTGCCTCACCAATTTCATATAATTTCGAAACCCTAGCATCTTTGGTTTCAGCTTCCAGTTTACTAAAAATATTTTGTATTTCTTTTTCGCTAAGGGCTTGTGGTGTACTTTTACCACCTAAAAAACCTGTAACCTTAGTTACACTTTTTACCAAATGCCAAGAATCATCTGTCATATTCATTTTAATCAGAATATAACCAGGCATAAATTTCTTTTCTGTCTTAACGTTCTTACCACGTTTAACTTCAGGTACTTCAATAACCGGAACAACGATATCCTCAAAAAACTCCGACATACCCTGTTTAGCAATTTGATCGAGAATCATTTGCTTTACACGCTTTTCTGAGCCTGATAATGTATGAATAACGTACCACTGCACCACAATTTTTCCCTAAACCTATTCTTTACTTCCCAATATTAAGTAAAACTTGCATTATGCTATGTATACCGTAGTCTAACACCAAACAAATTATACTAAAAATAAATACAGCCACCACTACTATAAGAGTTGAAGTTATCAACTCTTTCTTACCAAGCCAAACAATTTTATAAACTTCTTGCTTTACTTGCTCGTAAAATTTGTAGACTCTATTTTCCTTTAACATATTATACGAACTCATTATAGTTGGCAGGAGCGACAGGAATCGAACCCGCAACCTTCGGTTTTGGAGACCGACGCTCTACCAATTGAGCTACACTCCTATCATATTTTTATCAAAAAGTCAAGTGTTTTAATTTCAGTTAACCACTCTGCACTGCAAGTGCGGGGTTTTTCTCCCAAAGTGGGACAATAAAATTCTTACTTATTCGAATGATGCCATTAGCCAAGGCAATTTAAAAGTCACTTCTCATTTTTGATGTCATATATAATATCATATTATACATGATACACTAAGCTATCTTAATAATTTTCTTTATTTCTTAGCTTTAATAGTTTCGGCCACCTGTAATGGTACTTGCTCATAATGAGAAAAAACCATACTATATTGAGATCTACCTTGTGACAAAGATCTCAAAGTACTAACATACCCAAACATCTCGGCCAATGGCACATTTGCAGTTATAACTTGTGCATTACCTCTTGGATCCATACTTTGCATTTGCCCTCTACGACTGTTTAGATCACCAATAATATCCCCCATATACTCATTAGGAGTAATTACTTCAACTTTCATAATTGGTTCAAGTAATTTTGGATTACCTTTTGGCATACCTTCTCTAAAAGCAGCTTTTGCAGCAATCTCAAATGCAAGTACACTTGAATCTACATCGTGGAACGCTCCATCTATCAAGGTTGCTTTAAAATCAATCATTGGATAGCCAGCAACTACACCTGTATCTTTTATATTATTTAGACCCTTTTCAACACCAGGAATAAATTCTTTGGGTATAGATCCTCCAACAATTTTGCTTTCAAAAGCAAATCCTGTTTCAGCTTCTTGAGGTTCAAATATTATTTTAACCCGTGCAAATTGCCCAGCTCCACCAGATTGCTTTTTATGAGTATAATCAATTTCACAAGGCTTGGTAATTGTTTCTCGATAAGCTACTTGTGGTGCTCCAATGTTAGCCTCAACTTTAAACTCACGTTTCATACGATCAACCATAATCTCTAGATGCAGTTCACCCATACCTTTAATAACAGTTTGACCGCTTTCCTGATCAGTTGATACTCTAAAAGATGGATCTTCAGCAGCTAACCTAGACAATGCCATTCCCATTTTTTCTTGATCGGCAGTTGATTTTGGCTCTACAGCTAATTCAATAACCGGTTCAGGAAATTCCATTCTCTCCAAAATAACCTGCTTATCCAGATCACACAAAGTATCACCAGTAGTGGTATTTTTAAGACCAGCTAGAGCAACAATATCTCCTGCAAAAGCTTCTTTAATATCTTCTCTTTCATTAGCATGCATAAGAAGCATCCTACCTACTCGTTCTTTTTGGTCTTTTACCGTATTAATGACAGTAGCACCTGAACTAATCTTACCAGAGTAAATCCTGATAAATGTAAGAGATCCCACAAATGGATCGGTCATTACCTTAAAAGCTAAAGCAGAGAAAGGTTCAGATGCTGATATTTTAAAATCTTTTTCTTCTCCAAAATTAATATCTATTCCCTTGACTATTCCAATATCGATTGGTGAAGGTAAATAGTCAACAACCGCATCTAGCAAAGGTTGCACACCTTTATTTTTAAAGGCACTACCACATAACACAGGAAAAAAGACTCGGTCAATCGTTCCTTTCCTTATTACTACTTGAATTTCTTCCTCAGTAAATTCTTCACCTGATAAATATTTCTCCATCAAATGATCATCAGCCTCAGCAACCATTTCAATTAGCAAAGCACGATATTCTTCAGCCTTTTCTAACATATCAGCAGGGATTTCTTGGTACGAATATTCAGCTCCAAGAGATTCATCCTTCCAAATTATTGCCTGCATCTTGATTAAATCAATAACTCCTTTGAAATTCTCTTCAATACCAACTGGCAACTGAATTACTAGAGGTTTTGCACCAAGACGATCTTTAATCATTTCTACACATTTGTAGAAATTAGCACCCATTCTGTCCATTTTATTGACAAAGCACATTCTAGGTACTTTATATTTATCAGCTTGTCTCCAAACTATTTCTGACTGAGGTTCAACACCGGCCACACCATCAAATACCGCCACCGCTCCATCTAAAACACGTAAAGACCTTTCTACTTCTATAGTAAAATCTACGTGACCTGGAGTATCAATAATGTTAATCCTTATATTTTTCCAGTAACAGGTAGTAGCAGCAGAAGTAATGGTGATACCACGTTCCTGCTCTTGTGCCATCCAATCCATAGTGGCACCACCTTCATGAACTTCACCAATTTTATGTGATTTTCCTGTATAAAAGAGAATACGCTCGGTTGTAGTAGTTTTACCAGCGTCAATATGAGCACAAATACCTATATTACGAGTATTAGCAAGAGAAAATTCTGTAATCGCCATATGATTTAATTACCTTGGTTGCGATTTTTTGGGACTAAAATGAGCGAAAGCTTTCTTAGCTTCAGCCATTTTATGAGTGTCCTCTCTTTTTTTAATAGCAACCCCTCTATTATTTGATGCTTCAAATAATTCCTCCGCCAACTTATCAATCATCATTTTTTCAGAACGCTTATTTGCTGCATTGATAATCCAACGTGACGCAAGTGCATACCCTCTTCTTTCATCAACAGGGGAAGGGACCTGATAATTTGCACCTCCCACACGCACTGAGGTAACCTCAAGATATGGCTTTACATTATTCATAGCATTATTGAAAGTTTCATAAGGATCTACCCTATGTTTTTTTTCTATTTTACTAAAAGCAGAATATACTATCTTTTCGGCTAGAGCTTTTTTCCCTTCCTTCATGATATTATTAATAAACCTAGCAAGCAGAGGACTATTATATTTCATATCAGGCAAGATAACCCTTTTCTCTGCGGCATGACGACGTGACATCTTATCTCTCTATTTCAAATTATTTTTTTACAGCTTGCTTCGCTGATGTACCATAACGTGAGCGACCTTGCTTACGATTTTTTACACCCTGAGTATCATAAGCACCACGTACTATATGGTACTTAACACCTGGAAGATCAGGAACCCTTCCGCCTCTTACCAACACCGTAGAGTGTTCTTGTAAATTATGCCCTTCACCAGGTATGTAAGCATTCACGTACTGCCCATTACTTAAGCGAACACGTGCCATTTTACGAAGAGCAGAATTAGGTTTCTTAGGAGTAACAGTTTTCACTATTACACAAACACCTTTCAAAAATGGATTAGATTCCAAAGCTGGGGATTTTGTCCTACGAATCTTCGACTGTCTTCCAAAACGTACTAACTGATTGTTTGTTGGCATTCAATACTCCAAATTTTTCCTTTTGATATTTATCTATCAACCCTTAAAGCTATAGGGAAAACTATATACTATACCACTTTCACTATTAAGCGGTAACAAGTGGAACTATAGCTATTTTTTTTATAAAAGCAACGAGTTTTTAACAACATTGACTAGATTAGTTATTTTTATGAACTTAAGGTTGTAATTATCCCCCTTAAAGTTTGTAGTTCTGTACTAGATAATTTATCTATACGAGTAAAAATATTCATAATATTTTGAGTCATGTGTAATTTTTTCTCAGGCACTTTAAAGAAATTCTTTTTGTTTAATTCAGTAAACAAATGTTCAAAGAAATATCCTAATTCTCCTTTTGATGCTACGTCCTGTTCATTATTAACATTTATTCTCAGCTGTTTATTACGAAATAGCTCATAACATATAATAATTACTGACTGTGCAATGTTAAGAGAACTAAAACCCCCTGTATTAATGTTAATAATTTTATGGGCATAAGTAATTTCTCTATTTCGCAAACCACAATTTTCACGACCAAACAGTGATAGCGACTTTAAGACCTGTAGGATAATCCTGACTTAAATTCTCTGATAGAACATAGTTTTTATTGATATTACGTGTTGCTGAACTTGTTGCATATAAATAATCAATATCCTCTATACTTGCTTCCAAACTATCATAAATCTTAGCATTATCTATGATATTTACTGCTGATACCGCCATACTACGTGCCTGTTCATTCGCCCAACCATCTCTAGGTGAAACGATTCTCAACTCTGAAACATCAAAATTTTTCATTGCTCTAGCAGTAGCACCAATATTCTCACCCATTTGAGGTGCTACTAAAATAATAATTGGCATAAACATCTTTGATTAATATATAATTATTTTCTTTTAAATAGCTACTTAATTCCTATTAACTACTCGTATCCAATCACTATACTCTTTTATCTCTGTCAACTATTAGTTTCATAACGAACCAATGATTTTTTCATTTCACCTAATCTTCTTTGATCAAAGAACGTATCAATGCATTAACTGCTTGCTGATGTTCTGAGTTACGAATTTTCATAAAATTCCTTGATACTTCTATACACATACGCTGATGTTGAGTAAGCACAGGCTCGACATTGTCAGCATCTTCTAAACCTTGATAGAAATAATCGATATTTTTATCTAATGCTTTAGCAATAAGAACCAACCTACCTATTGATATTCTATTAATACCCTTCTCATATTTTTGTAACTGCTGATGTGTTACCTCTATTACCTCTGCAAGTTGTTGACGTGACAACCCTTTGGCAAGCCTTAAAGAATAGATTTTCCCACCTATAAATTGATCAACTTTTTGTATGTAGTCATTTCTTCGTACCATAATTAACTCCTTTATGCATGAACTATTAAATTTTAAGAATATAATAGATTATTAACAAATAAAAAGATTACTGTCATATATTATATAACCTAGAAAGCCAACAATTCACATAGGAATACTCACATGTAAACTGTCTACTATCAGTAAATATTGATTATATTTTTTGTTTATGTACAAGTAGTACTTAATATTTTTTAACTATTATATAATTATACTGATCTTATAGATACTTAGCAACCTTGTAAATTATAATTTCATTTTTATCGTATTTTTTTAACCTTTTTTTACTATTCTAGATAGAATAAGACTAAAAAATTAAAATCATAGAATTAACTATGATTTTTAAAGAATTATTGCAGAATGTTAAAACTTCAGTTTTGTATTAAAATTAAAAATTTTAATACAAAACTGGCTAGAATAATTTAGGTTCTATTGAGGTTTAAAAAATATACTTAATATAAATAAGTGATAATGTTGAATTTTATATATATACTTGAATGATTATATAAAACAAAAGAAAGTTACTTGATGCAAAGAATTATAAAATGCCTATATCAGGCAGCCTTTAGAACAATTGAACACGATGGTGTTGAACATTCAGGGTATATGTCATTTATGGTACTCCTAACGATCTTTCCTTTTTTAGTTTTTTTGTTAGCACTAACAAGTTTTGTTGGAGCATCAGAACTTGGAAAGAATTTTATCACTATTCTTCTTGAAAGTATGCCAGAACTGGCTACTGACTCAATAAAAACTAGGATAAATGAACTTGGGAAAACTCCTCCTCAGAGCCTAATGACCTTAGCAATAATGGGAAGTATTTGGACTGCTTCATCTTTTGTTGAATGTTTAAGAACAATTTTAAATAGGGTATATGAGATAAAATCTCCTCCCACTTACATAAGGCGAAGATTACTTAGCATAGCACAGTTTTTAGTAATCAGTATATTCATTACCTTTGCCATGCTTATTCTTATTATAGTACCAATAATATTAACAAAACTACCAATAATTTTACAAATGATAGAAGAACATAAGCACACTTTAACCCTTTTTCGATATGTTATCATTTTCTGCTCATTATTTATTACCTCCTCATCACTATATTATATAATCCCTAATGCAAAATTAAATTTTACAGACGTAGTTCCTGGAGCTTTATTAACGGTAATTTTATGGGTGATAAGTGGATATTTATTATCTACCTATATAATATATTATAACCAACTAAGTATAATATATGGTTCACTTGGTAGTATAATAGTGACTTTAATATTTTTTTATATTATTAACATGATTTTTATATATGGTGCAGAATTTAATTACCTACTAAGAGAATATCCTTGAAAGCAGAAGAGTATACTCTTCCGCTTTCAAGAAAAGCTATCGCAAAACTTTGAGGTGTGCATGCACGAACAATAATTTACTACTATAACCTGAATTCGATGTAACAAGTTACATCGAATTCAGTGTTATATAGTCTGTCCGGCAAAACTCTATAAGTCTTATAGATAATAGGGTTTAATGGCAGAAAATAATAAAGAAATCCATAAGAAAATGTTAAAATATGCTACTCAATAACAACCAGCTGAAGCTGGTGGGTTGATATCTAGACTGGAAGTCGCTATTACTCTAAAGAGATATTACTAATGCCTGTGCTGTCTCTCTGATCCTAATTCTTATAAGTTACCCTGCAATACTTTTGTAGCGATATTTAGTGATCCAAACAACATGAAAGCGATGGTAAAATACAGTGTGGCTAGTCTTGTTATAATCTGTCATATATGATATTTTAATATACATAAGAGCTTGCTCTTATGTATATTAAAATATCATATATTCAAGTTATAGTGAATTGAAATATTAGAACAAGGACTGAAGTCTTTCCCAGCTGAAGCTGGGGGTTTTAACCAAAAAGGTGACTATAAATATCTCCACAAAGGTAGCTGAAATGGATAGGGTGACCAATCTACCGGAAATTTAAGACTTTTAGAAGCAGAGCTAGTAACCTCTTTGCCGGCTTTAGCTTTACTAATAGGTTTCATCACTTTGGTCTTACTGTCCTTTGGCAAGTGCATATTCGAGTCTGTCCTATAGTTTGTGTAAGTTGCAAAGAAAGCAGTAAGAGATTACTGTAAAAAAAGTAACTTAAGCAAGCAAGGAGGAATTATGGCTAAAAAATTAGATACAGATAAAGATACATTAGACATCAGTAATCAGCTAGTAGAAGAATTATTATCAAAAGCAGATCCATCGGAGTTATTTGGTCGAGATGGTTTATTTCAACAGCTAAAGAAGCAAATAGTTGAGAAAATATTAGCAAGTGAGTTGGATCATGAATTAGGATATTCAAAACATAGCAAGATGCCAAAAGTAGATAATAATCGTCGTAATGGTAGCTATGAGAAGACAGTAATTGATGGGGATGGTCGTAAGCTGACAGTAGAAGTACCAAGAGATCGGGAAGGAGAGTATAATCCTCAATTAATACCAAAAGGGCTGAGGAGATTTAATGGATTTGATGAGAAAGTGATATCCCTTTATGGTCGCGGTATGACAGTCAGCGAGATCCGAGGGCATTTAGAAGAAATATATCAAACTGATGTATCTGGTGACTTGATATCCACCATAACAGATGGGGTGATAGAAGAAGTAACTAGGTGGCAAAATCGTTGTTTAGATAGGGTGTATCCAATATTATACTTGGACTGTATCTATGTAAAATCTAGAGACAATCACATAGTAATAAATAAAGCAGTATATTTAGCACTTGCTGTAAATATAGAAGGGAAAAAGGAGTTACTTGGCATTTGGATAGGCAAAAATGAAGGTGCTAAATTTTGGATGCAAGTAGTTACTGAGTTAAAGAATCGAGGAATTGAACAAATTTATGTTGCTTGTGTGGATGGTTTAAAGGGCTTTCCAGAAGCTATAAGCAGTGTATTCCCGAGTACTATAGTACAATTATGTATTGTACATATGGTTCGCAATTCAGTAAAGTATGTGTCATATAAAGATTTAAAAGAGGTCACATCAGATCTAAAACAAATTTATACAGCTAATAATGACGAAATGGCACGTTTAAAACTTCAGCAATTTGGTGTAAAATGGGATAAAAAATATCCGGTAATTTCTGATATTTGGCAACGTAATTGGTCTGGGATAATACCGTTTTTTGCCTTTCCTGAAGAGATCAGAAAGGTAATTTATACTACTAACACTATAGAATCTGTAAATCGTCAAATTAGAAAAATTATCAAAAATAAGGGGGTGTTTCCAGATGATAAGTCAATTCAAAAAATAATATTTTTATCCCTACAAAATGCAGCCAAAAAATGGACCATGCCTATTAAAGATTGGTCTTTAGCTTTAAATCAATTTGAAATACTTTGTGGAGATTTTAAATATGATTTATTGGAAAATAAAAAATGCACTTACACAAATTAAATGATTGACTCGCCATTGTTAATTAAAATTCTCCTGATTCGTCAGAGCCTAAACTATCAAGTTGCTCTTGATTCTTAATGTAGTGTTTGATCTGATTCTCTTCAAATCCTACAGTTGAGACCGCATAACCTCTAGCCCACAACTTTTCTCCATTAAAATTACGTTTTCATCCACCAAACTGCCTAGCAACGGCTATAGCACTTTTCCCCTTGATATAGCCTATTACTTCAGCTACAGAATATTTAGGAGGAATCTTGATGAGCATATGCACATGATCTTGTACCATATGCCCCTCTATGATCTTGCTCCCACGTTGAAAAGCTAACTCATGGAATACGTTCCCAAGATATTTTCTAACCTTCCCGTACAATTCTTTTTTACGACACTTTGGAATAAACACAATATGATATTTGCAATCCCATTTAGAATGATTTAAACTTTCGTATGTTGTCATATATTTTCTCCTTTGACCGTCAAACCAAAGAAGTTATATATGATAACTTTTTATTTTATACTAAATCTAAAGGCCAAGCCTTGATGGTCTCACTAGTCAAACTAGTGGCTTACCTATCATTGAGTTATAATAGATTTGTTGAATTAATGGCACGATTATTCATACCGCTAAATATGTTGATTCATTTGTTGTTTGGTGAGGAAACAGGTATTTATTTTATTGACTCTACAACGATTAAAGCTTGTCACAATAAAAGGCGTTATAGCAATAAAGTTTTTAAAGGATTAGCCAAACATAGTAAATCCTATGGGGTATTTTTATGGTTTTAAATTACATGTAATAATCAATAATAAAGGGGAGTTTATGGCATTAAAAGTGACCAAAGGCAATGTAGATGATAGGGTTCCAGTACCGGAGTTAACAAAAAGATTAACTGGAATTATAGCAGCTGATAAAGGTTATATTAAGCAAAATTTGTTCTTAAATTTATATGAAAGAGGCTTAAAAATGATTCATGGAATTAAGAAGAATATGGAAAATAAATTAATGGATTTGAAAGAAAAAATCTTACTTCAAAAGCGTAACTTAATTGAAACAGTTTTTGATTATCTAAAAAATAAAATGAACCTTGAACATACTAGACATAGATCACCAATAAATGCCTTTGTCCATATATTATCTACTCTTGTTGCTTACTCATTAAAGAAAAATAAACCTTCAACAAAATTTGATTTTAATCTACATGTTCACAATATCCTTATCCCGAATTCACGTAATTCAGGAGGATTGGGTAGCAGGAGCGGTGGAGTGAGTATCACAACTGTTGGAAGTTAAAAAATCGTCTATTAGCGAAGTGCTGTTGTAAGGCTTAAACCGTCATTGCGAGGAGTCGCTGCAAGCGGCGACGTGGCAATCTTGTGAAGAAGGTCTTGACTATCATGAAGATTGCCACAGTGCCTAACGGCGTTTAGACGATTTTTTAACTTCCAACAGTTGTGCCTTCGTGGAACATCGAGAATAGACCTCTTTCGAAACTCGCTTGTGCGCAAGGGTGTGAAGGAGACGCTTCACCTCGAACCGCAGCGTACTCTAATTTCGTTACGGATTCGAGTACCGCATCATTGTCCAAATCACCAGCAGAAGTAGAGTTTCGAAAGAAGTCTAATGTTAAATCCATGTCTCATATCGATACTTAGGTTACTTTAGCATTTTTTGGATATATATTTAGTCTGAAAGTAGGAGTTTATTCTCTTAACTTACCTTGGAATTTCTCATGAACAATTGTAACAATTTCTTGACTTAACAAATTTAGGTCTGCTTCATTTAACGTCCGATCATCTGCTTGAAATTGCACCTTAATTGCCACTGATTTTTTACCGGAAGGTAGTTTATCTCCCGAATAAATATCAAATAGATCAACAGACTTTATCATTTTTTTATTAGAATTCTTGATATAAGCAATTATCTTGCTAACCGGCTGCTCTAGATCAACTACAAAAGCATAGTCTCTAAAGGTTGGCTGGAAGTCAGAAACAATAAACTCGTCTCTTTTAGCAAATTTTGCTTTAGCAAATGGTATATTGGCAATATCTATTTCAAAGGCAAATATCTGACAGTCAATATCAAAATGTTTTAATATAGAGGGATGAATTTGCCCAAAATAGGCTATAATATTTTTACCAAGTTTTATAAGGGCTGATTTTGTCGGATGGTAATAAGGTAACTCAGTTGGACAAAATTGACACTTATCAATCGGTAGACCTACATAATTTAAAACATTTTCTAAGTCAGATTTAATATCAAAAACATCTACTAAGCGAGCTGCAGAATGATAATCTTTTTCATTATATAGCCCACATCTTACTGCAGAAGCAAAAACTAACTCACCATCAGATTTACAAGAGTTAAAGATTGGCCCTATTTCCATCAAGGCAATTTCTCTAATTGATCTTGCTAAGTTTTTTTGAACTAATTTAAGTAAATTTGCAATGATGCTAGGTCGCATATAATTATTATCAACATTAATAGGATTTAGTAGAAATAATTCCTCTTTTATTGGAGCAAATAATTTTGCTATTTCACTATCCATGAATGAGTTTGTTACAACTTCATCATACCCGCAAGTGGCTAAAATTCTTTTAATATCAGAAATTCTTCGTTGCTCTTTAGGTATAATCCTTGTTAGTTGCATTTCTGGTAATTTAATCGGCTCTAATTTGTCATAGCCGTAAATACGAACAATTTCTTCAACAATATCTTCTTTAATTGTGATGTCATGTCGCCAAGATGGTATGGTAAGTTTGAGAGTATCGCCTATATCTACTATAGTTAACCACTCTGCACTGCAAGTGCAGAGCTTAATATTACGGCATGAATGCCTCATGTATGTACTAACTTAAAAGTTAGAAACTATTTGTGTATGGCTCATTTAGAAAGTGTCACAACACAAAAAAATATATCTGTGAAGTGTAAGATTTTGTTAAAAAATATCCTATCTTTTCTTGATAAGATATTTAAAATTTATGTTGAAACGACGCACTGCAAGTGCGGGGTTTTTCTCCCAAAGTGGGACAATAAAGCCAAGATTTTTTAAAATGTTACAAATCTCTGTTTTGCTTAAGTTTAGACCGGTTATTTTAGCTAGGCAATTTATAGGGAAGTCCAAGGATTTTTGCACAAAAGCAAACCCTTCATTATACACTATATCAGAAATTTCACCTCCACAAATAGCTAAAATCATTTTACTTGCAATATTTAAGGCTTTTAAGGTAAATGCCTGATCAATATTGCGTTCAAAACGATAACGCGAATCAGTATCAATCTGTAGAGATCTCCCCGTTTTAGTAATATATTTAGCAGAAAAACACGCCGCTTCTAGCAAAATATTTTGCGTTCCAAGTTCACTTTTACTACTATCACCTCCTATAATACCAGCAAGAGTAAGTACTTGCCTATCATCTTGAATTACCAAAGATTCTTCATCTAAATCATATTCTTTGCCATTTAAAGCTAGAAATTTAGTTTTCTCTTTAAGTAGTGTAATTTGCAGCTTATCTGATAATTTACTTCTATCATAGGCATGCATTGGTTGCCCGAAACTATACGATATATAGTTAGTGACGTCCACTAGGGCTGAAACCGGTTTTAGCCCAATATTTTGCAATAATTGCTTTAACCAATCAGGGCTTGTCTTGTTTTGTAAATTTCTTATTTCCCGAAAGCAGAATAATGGGCATGCTTCTTTATTCTCTACCTGCAAGGTTAATGTAGATTCAAATTCTCCAGCAATTGATGGCACTTCTAATTCTTTAAGCGTACCAATACCCTTGCTAGCTAGGTCTCTAGCTATACCATAGACACCAAGAGCGTCACCACGATTAGGGGTAACATTAATATCAAAGATTGGATCACCATACCCATAATATTGTATAAGTGACTCTCCTATCTTAGCATCGGGCATCAGTTCTATTATACCATCAGAATTAGTGCCCACTAATAGTTCTTCTTCAGAACATAACATTCCGCAACTTTTTTCTCCGCGAATTACTGATTCTTTAATTTTAAATTTACCATTAGCGATTTCACAACCTATTTTTGCCAGTACTACTTTAATATTTTCCCTAGCATTACTTGCTCCACAAACTATTTGTAAAATTTCCTCATTAGTTTGGACTTGACATATCTTAAGTTTATCCGCCGATGGATGGGGTGTAGTAGATAATATGTGAGCTACTTCAAAATCTTTTAGCTCCGTCCTTCTATCTACTATTTCTTCCACTTCTAGACCAAGCATGGTCAAACAGTCAGCAATTTCCTCAACAGAACTCTCGGTATCTAGGAATTTTTTTAACCAAGATAAAGTAAATTTCATCTTGTTAATCCTCCAGCTAGAGTTGGCAAGTCAAAAGCAGAGAAGTTATAGTGTTTTAACCATCTTATATCTCCTTCAAAAAATTGCCTGAGATCCTTGATACCATATTTTAACATAGCAAAACGCTCAACACCTAGACCAAAGGCAAACCCTTGATAGAGATCACTATCTATATTAACATTTTTAAGAACATTTGGATGAACCATACCACAACCAAGCACCTCAAGCCATTTATTGCTACCCTGCATCTTAATATCCACTTCTGCCGATGGCTCGGTAAACGGAAAAAAACTTGGTCTAAAACGTATGTCAATATTTGTTTGTTCAAAAAAATCCTTGATAAATTCAGTGATAACATATTTTAAATGCCCCATATTGATATTTTCATCGATCACTAAACCCTCAATCTGATGGAACATTGGTGTATGTGTCATATCGGAATCAGACCTATAAGTTCTACCAGGAGCAATAAATCTAAAAGGCGGTTTACCATTTTGCATCGTCCTGATTTGTATGGGTGAAGTATGAGTACGTAACAATAGGGGGTATTCTGCCTCTTTTGCCTTTAGATAGAAAGTATCGTGCATCTGCCTTGCTGGGTGATCTTCATAAAAATTTAGGGCAGTGAAATTATACCAATCGTTCTCAATAGTTGGACCATCCTTAATGGTTAGCCCAAATTTTGTAAATACTTGAATTAATTCTTCAGTAGCTTGGGTAATGGGGTGTATGCTCCCCTTCTTATACTGCCGAGCTGGAATTGTTAAATCTGTCTTTTCTTCAGCAAATCGTTTATTTAATTCAATTTCCTCCAAGGCTGCTTGTTTTGCTTCTAGCAAATTACTAATCTGTTCTTTAAGCAGATTAACTGCCTCGCCTAACTTTTTACGATCATTTTGCTCAAGACTACCAAGCTTTCTCATTTCTTGGTTAAGTAAGCTTTGTTTCCCAAGAAACTCCACCCTAATTTGTTGCAACTCTGATAGAGCTTGAGTTAATTCTATTCTGCTTTGTGCAGATTTTAATATTTGGTTTAGATGATTCATAACAAGTTAATAATAATATCGAGCCATAAATATTAGACTATATTTTATTATATCTCTAGATTAATTAGAAGCAAATGTCAATAACATGTTATTGACAATGACTTAGAAAAAAACTTGATTATCGAGTATTATTACTGATATAGTTATTATATTAGTAATAGTGTTTTATAATAGTTTTTATTTCACTTTTGGTTGTAAAATCATCCACTACGGTCACCAATTTTTATTTTAAAATGATTAATTTTAAAACTCTTTCAATTTACCTACTCAGGCTATATTGTAGCTATTTTATCGGTATATTGCTTCTGCTTATCGGGGTTTTAATTCTTTCAAATATCTTTGACCTTTTGCAAAAATTTAAATCTGTATATATCCCAACACATTTTTTTTGGAAACTTGTATTATATAAAATACCTTATTTAGTTAATGAAGTAGCTTCTCTTCTTAGCTTCATTGCGATGTTATTTTTTCTAAAAAGACTAACTAAACATAACGAACTAATAACTATTTTATGCAATGGTATCCATATTTGGAGGGTTATTGCTGTTCCAGTTTTTGCAACGGTGATTTTTGGTATAATACTAATAACTATATGCAACCCTATTGGTACATTTGGTTTACAAAAATATGAATCTTTAGAAGCAAAATTGAGTAAAAAGACATCTAATAATTTGATAATATCAAAATTTGGTTTACTATTTTTTGAGAATTATCAAGGCGATAAAAGAATTATTCAGGCTGGGTCTATTGATGTAGTGAACAATAAGTTAAATAAGATTATTATATTATTTTTAGATGACAAAAATAATTTCTTAAAAAGAATTGATGGGGAATATGCTATTTTAGTTGATAATAATTTAAAACTAACTTCTGTAAAAATTTCGGATAACTATAATGTCAAACAATATGAGCATTTTACCGTTCCAACAAATTTATCAATAAGTAACTTACTAAATAGTTTTATAAATCCTGAGATGATTGCTATTTGGGATTTACCAGATACAATTAAACATTTAATAGAATTTGGTTTGCCAATAACTAACTATCAAATTTATTTCTATAAACAATTATTTAAGCCTATAATTATGGCTACCACAGTGATTTTAGCAGCCTGCTTTTTTAGTCTCAAGCAACGTGATAATTCTCAAGAAAAAATCTTAGTAATTGGCTTATTTCTAGGTTTTATTATTTATTTCCTATTAGAGATTTTGTTTAAAATACTCGCATATAATGCAACCCCCCCTTTCTTAGCTATTTTATTGCCAAATATATGTATATTATTTTTCAGTAATTTTGTTATTATGCATTCTCAAGAAACCTGATGCGTTAAAATGATTTGATTTTGGAGAAATAAAAATGCTAACAAACTTTTTCAGGAAATTTGTATGTGATATGGCCATAGATCTTGGTACGGCTAATACTTTAGTGTATGTCAAAGGCAAAGGAATCGTACTTAACGAACCTTCTGTAGTTGCGTTGATTAAAGTGGACGGAGCATTTAAGCCATACGCATTTGGTCAGGAAGCAAAAAATATGTTAGGACGTACCCCAACAGACATTGAAGCAAAAAGACCACTAAAAGATGGTGTTATAGCCGACTTTAAGGGAGCTGAAGAAATGCTCAATAACAACCAGCTGAAGCTGGTGGGTTGATATCTAGACTGGAAGTCGCTATTACTCTAAAGAGATATTACTAACGCCTGTGCATTATCTCTCTGATCCTAACTCTTAGGTTACCCTGCAGTATTTTATAGCGATATTTAGTGATTCAAACAACATTAAAGCGATGGTAAAATACAGTGTGGCTAGTCTTGTTAAAATATCATATGTTCAAGTTATAGTGAATTGAAATATTAGAACAAGGACTAAAGTCTTTCCCAGCTGAAGCTGGGGGTTTTAACCAAAAAGGTGACTATAAAATATTTCATCAGAACAGTACATAATCGTAGATCATTTACTGGTCCAATGATTATAATTTGTGTACCCTCAGGTTCTACACCAGTTGAGCGTAGGGCTATTCAAGAAGCAGCAGAGAGTGCAGGAGGTAGAGATGTATACCTTATAGAAGAACCTATGGCAGCAGCAATTGGTGCCGGCTTACCAGTAACAGAAGCAACTGGTTCAATGATTGTTGATGTAGGTGGAGGGACAACAGAAGTAGCCGTCCTATCATTAGGTGGTATTGTGTATGCTAGATCAGTACGGGTAGGTGGCGATAAAATGGATGAGTCTATTATTTCTTATATTAGAAGGCATTATAATTTACTAATCGGCGAAGCTACAGCAGAAAAAATCAAAAAGCAGATTGGAGCTGCTTACGTAGATGATAGTTTAGAACCAAGAGTAATGGAAATTAAAGGACGAGATTTAATCCATGGTATCCCTAAAGAAATGCTACTAAACGAAAGACAAATTGCTGACAGTCTAATTGAACCAATTAGTCAAATTGTAGAAGCAGTAAAAGTGCCGTTCGAATGCACTCCTCCAGAGCTTTCATCCGATATTGTAGATACAGGAATTGTTATGACTGGTGGTGGGGCATTACTCCGAAACTTAGATCATGTCCTAAAAGAAGCAACTAAACTGCCGGTAATTATTGCTGATCAAGCACTATCATGCGTAGCTCTTGGTACGGGAAAAGTACTAGAAGATTTTCAAAAATTTAAGCATGTGTTATTTAAACAAGATTAACCAATGGCATTACTTGCAAACAGAATAAAGCGTTCTAGTAAAATGGTAGAGTTTGCTAGATTTATACTTGTTACTTTGAGACGTGTTTTCGTTTTATTTTTTGTTATCGCCTCACTTTACTTATTTCTTGCTGCTCCAAAAAGATTTTCTTCCATTTCTCTTGAAGTCGTTGGACATGTTATTTTTGGTGGATTGCTAATTCATGAAAACATATTTAAGCAAATTAATTTAATAACCCAAAATTTTATTTATTTACGAGACTTAGCAAGAGAAAATATCGAACTACAATTAGAAGTGGCAAGACTAAGAAAGTTACAGAGTAATATATATTTGATCCAATCTGAGAATAAAGAACTAAAAAAACTACTATCAGTTGTAGAAGAAGAACAATATAACTATGTCAGTGCTAAATTACTAAGTGTTTCATTAAACCCCTTCAGTAAAACTGCTTTAGTGTCAGCTGGAGTAAGACATGGTGTGGAAGTTGATCAGATAGTTACCAACAGTGAAGGATTAGTTGGGCGAGTAATACAAGTAAGCAACAATTACTCTAAAATAATTTTAGTTAATGACGTAAACTCTCGAATCCCGATCACTACCGTGTCTTCAAAAGAGAAAGGTATCATGAGTGGTTATGGTAATGGTAGCAAAATACTCTATTTACCAAAAACTCATCTTGTCCAAAAAGGTGAAAAAGTTATAACATCTGGTTATGGTAATATTTACCCTTACGGCATAACGGTAGGTTACGTAAAAAAAGCAAATGCAGAAAAGGTTCTTGTAAAGCCTGTAGTTGACTTATCAAAAACTGAGTTTGTCAGTATATTGCTTCCTCAATGAATCTAATAATTGGCTTTTATACTGCTATGATTTCAAGAGTTGATAGACGAAGAGGTCAATTTCAAGAAGAGCTATGCAGTAGCAAAGTCGAGCAGCTAGGCGTACATGAGTAACTAGGCAGCTGAAATCTTTAGACACAACGACCTTAATTCTTGAAGTTCTACCTGAGTATATTATGTTTGGACAAAATCCTAAAAGACCAGCAATATTTAATGATGGAACTAATCTAGAAATCAAAAGTATTTTTAAGACTATTCAGGGAGAAGGGCCTTTTGTAGGTATGCCTGCTATTTTTATTAGGCTTGGCGGATGCAATCTTGCTTGTAATTTCTGCGATACCGACTTTGAAGATTTTAATATATTAACTATTAACAATATTATCGAAGAAGTTGAAAAACTGGCAATTAATAGACCTCTTGCAGAATTCGCTTCTGCTAGGGAATTTGCAGGAGTCATGGAATCTCAATCCCCAGCGTATTTAGATCTACGTGAGGGGCAGAGTACCGGTAGCACGCACAAATTACCAGCAAAAGTAGAATTATGCAAGATATCTAATATCAAATTAGTGGTTATAACTGGTGGTGAGCCTTTTCGTCAACCTATAGAATTATTGTGCTACAAATTATTAGATTTGGATTATATAGTGCAAATTGAAACTAATGGCACATTATATCGTGATCTTCCAGATAAAGTCCATATAGTTTGCTCACCAAAAGCTGGGAAAAATGGTTATGCACTATTGAGAGATGACTTACTATCTCATATTAATGCCCTAAAATTTTTGGTGGCTAAAAATATACCCAAATACTCTAACATACCAGAAGTAGGACAAAGCAAGTATAATATACCAGTATTTATTCAGCCTATGGATCAAAATAATCTGTTGCTAAATAAAGAAAATGAACGGTTAGCTATTGATTTGACCATTAAGTATGGTCATCGCCTTTCCTTACAAACTCATAAGATTTTGGGTATTGAGTGATTATATATTACGTCAGTTCGGGATAAGATATAGATGAAATAGTAATAGATAAAAGGATTGTCAAAAAGGAGTGCCTGCAGTATTTATATTTTTAAACAAAAAAACAAACTACAGGCATGAAAAAAGATATCACAGAATTATATAGTTTTATAGATGATTTTTGTAAAATTTATTTGGAGTATGAACAGAGAAAGTTATTACCATCAAATAAGCAAAGAAATCGCTGTTGTAGTATGAGTCTAAGTGAAATGTTAACAATAATAATTATGTTTCATACATCCTATGCTAAGAATTTTAAATTTTTCTATAAAAGTTATATAGAGTGCATGCATAAGGATGATTTTCCCAAAGCCTTGAGTTATAATAGATTTGTTGAATTAATGGCACGATTATTCATACCGCTAAATATGTTGATTCATTTGTTGTTTGGTGAGGAAACAGGTATTTATTTTATTGACTCTACAACGATTAAAGCTTGTCACAATAAAAGGCGTTATAGCAATAAAGTTTTTAAAGGATTAGCCAAACATAGTAAATCCTCTATGGGGTATTTTTATGGTTTTAAATTACATGTAATAATCAATAATAAAGGGGAGTTTATGGCATTAAAAGTGACCAAAGGCAATGTAGATGATAGGGTTCCAGTACCGGAGTTAACAAAAAGATTAACTGGAATTATAGCAGCTGATAAAGGTTATATTAAGCAAAATTTGTTCTTAAATTTATATGAAAGAGGCTTAAAAATGATTCATGGAATTAAGAAGAATATGGAAAATAAATTAATGGATTTGAAAGAAAAAATCTTACTTCGAAAGCGTAACTTAATTGAAACAGTTTTTGATTATCTAAAAAATAAAATGAACCTTGAACATACTAGACATAGATCACCAATAAATTCCTTTGTCCATATATTATCTACTCTTGTTGCTTACTCATTAAAGAAAAATAAACCTTCAACAAAATTTGATTTTAATCTACATGTTCACAATATCCTTATCCCGAATTGACGTAATATACCATAGTCATCTCAGAGTTTGCTACTTTTGCTACTCGGTTTTTGGCTTGAGTTATCAGAAGTTTTATATCCTCTATCAAAGAATTATGGTCATTCGTTATTATTTGGTTCATTTGTTTTTCCTATCATTGCATATGGTTATTTTAATTATGATTTCTTATGCTCAGCTATTCTTGCTTGAATCAACTCGTAAACTTCATGGGGATTTTAAGTTGAAAAAATCAATCCCTGCACCTTCTATACTGGCATTAGTAGTCATTGAAATTATTCCAAGTTCAAACCACCTTTGAATAAAATTTTGCTTTAAAGTGATTTCTTTAATATCTTCGTATTTAATGTTCTTTTGTTTATAATTTATAAAACTATTGGTATAAGATATTTTATCTTTGTCAATTATAAATTCATCAAATAAATAAGAAAAACGAAGAGAGCAAATAAAACAAAACACTAGTACACTATAACAGGAGTTTCGCACTTAGCAAAAAATATGTTAATCTAGCAAGAAAGAGTTTTAGTTAAGCATGGCAAGATCAAAATGTAGCAAAGACTTATATAAATCATTTTTACAAGCAAGTAGCGTAAGATATAGTGGTAAAGCATTATCTGAAGTAAGTCCAATAAACCTATCTCATGATAGTGCAAGTCGATGGTTAAATAGTAAGGATTTCCGCCCTAGCGGGATCTACAGAGAAGTGTCAAAATATATTGATAGGGAAGCTTCTTGTTTATTAGTGGGAGATGACACGTTATTGTCAAAGCAATACAGTAAGAAAATTGAGCTTGTACATTATCAATATTCTGGAGCTGTACATGATGTTATACCTGGTATAGGGATGGTCAACTTACTGCATTACAATGCTAAAACTGATCAATCTACCCCTGTAGATTATAGAATATATGATAAAGAAACTGATGGAAAAACAAAGAATGAGCATTTTTGTGATATGCTTACTTTAGCTAAGGAAAGAGGGATCAATCCTGATGCAGTAGTAATGGATGCGTGGTATAGCGGTTTGGAGAATTTGAAACATATACGTAATTTAGGTTGGACATGGGTTAGTAACCTAAGAAAAAATAGAAAAGTTAATCATAATGTTAGCTTAGAAAGTTTAGAGATTCCTGATGAGGGACTAAAAATTCACCTACGTGGATACGGTTGGGTTACGGTATTTAAGTTTGTGGCAAAAAATGGTCGCATTGATTACATAACAACTAACTTAGAAAATCCAACACGTGAACAAATAGAGAAAATTGTTAAGGCACGGTGGTCTATAGAAGTTTATCATCGAGAATTAAAACAAACTTGTGGTATTGAACGCTGTCAGGCACGCACGGGTCGAGCTCAGAGAAATCATATTTGCCTTGCCGTATTTGCTTGGCTCGATATGAACAAAAGGAGGATAAATGAAAAAATTACTTTATATCAACAAACTTGGGAAGTTATAAAAACATCAATTCAGAACAACATTAGATGCCTTTTAGCTGATTCGCAATTTTGCTAACTGCGAAACTCCTGTATAAAAAACAAAAAATAGACTTCTTTTGAAACTAGGCAATGATGTAGAATGGTGTTATAAATATCTGATTTGAAGTAATAATGAAATTCGAACATATTAAAGAGTTAGAGGATGGAAAATTTCGTCGATTAACAGGAGTAAGGAAGGGAACATTCTCAAAGATGGTGGATATTTTGAGGCAAGCTGATGGTCTTAGAATACCTTAGAGAATACCGTACTTATTTCCATATAGGTCAGAACTATGGGATTAGTGAAAGTTCAGCATATAAAGCTGTTAAATGGGTAGAAGAGACCCTAGTTAAACACCCAAACTTTGCTCTTCCAGGTCGTAAAGCTCTAATGAAGAGTAATATGAATTATGAAGTAGTCTTGATTGATGCTACTGAGAGTCCTATAGAAAGACCTAAAAAAACAAAAATTATACCGCTACAACGCTAATAACTCTAGCTTCTGAAGCCTATGAAACCTTCAAAGGTTCTGAAAGCCCTCAAAAACGCAAAATGATAAATTTCGTATTTCAGAACCTTAAACGTCAGGAGCAAAAAACTTGAGACCTCTCTACGTTTCCCTTTCGATATTTTTAAAAAACGATGACTTGTACCACAGTGGCGGATAGGGTGGGATTCGAACCCACGGTACGGTTGCCCGCACGCTAGTTTTCAAGACTAGATCCTTAAACCACTCGGACACCTATCCAAGGTAATACATATCAGATAGATTAAAAAAATTCAAGTATAAATGTTTATAAGAGGGGTCAGGGTAATTTAAATTTTTTAGTAGATCATTAAAAATTAGTGTTACAAACTTCCATGATCTAAAATAATTAATTATAATTAATTATTTTAGTTATTTACTTTTTGATGGTTATACCTTATTATCTAGAAATATTAATTTTATATATAGAATCTTATCTATGGCAAATTTACAAACCAAACTTAGCTCATTAATGGTGCAAAAAAATATAAATGCTGTAGAGATAGAGAAAAAAACTGGATTAAGTAGAAATACTGTTTATAGCATTTTGTATGGTAGTTCAAAAAACCCTAGTGCTAATAATTTACAATTAATTGCAAAAGCCTTAGATATTAGCCTAGAAGCTCTTGTTGTTGATAACGAAATAAGCCATGAAGTGCTAACTATTGATCAAATGAAAATTTTTAGTAAAGCCATTAGTGCAACAATTAATATATTAATTGAAAGAAACTTAAACTTTTCATTTACAAATTTTACAGTTCTAATAAAAGAAGTATATGAATATGCACTGAAAAAACAGTCTGTTGATAATACATTTATAGATTGGATGATTGATAAATATCACAAACCTTAATCTTGCTTTACCCATAAATCCATGTCATATTGTTTACAATATTCAAACATGGCAATAGTATTAGGGTGATTTATTCCAAATTCCTTAATTTGTGGTTTACCAAAGAATTTATAATTATATAGTCTCCCCGTCAAAAGTGCTAAAAATTAAGAAAAATTCAAAATTTAATACCTTAGCCAAAAATTCTTGTATAAAATTTGAGAGTTTAATTTTTTTGATTTAAATTTTTGGTACAAAAAGATGATTTTTAGTCGCTCCGCCAAAACTCTACAAGCCTTATAGACAAAGGGGTTTTAAGGCAAAAAGTAATAGTAAAATCCATAAGAAAATGAAGGGTTTTATATCAAAAGCTTATGGAAATACAAAAAAATGGTAACGAGCAAATTGAGTATGTTTTGGGAAATAGGGTGTTTTTGATACAAAAACTTGAAATTAGCTCTCGAAATCATAATAATTTAGTCTAAAATCATACAATTTTTGGAAATTAGTGCCACAAGTAGTATTTTTTTGAGTTTTGGCGGACGGACTTTTTAGAGAATTTTTGCATGATGATTTATTAACGATTTTGTAATTATTTGATTATTTTTTTACTGACTAATTTCTATGTAGAAAAATTTGTTTTGAGTAAATGATTCGCAATACACCGTAAGTTCAATCCTACAGCGGAAATTAACGGATTAATGACATCTCCTATTACCCCTTTCAGGTAGTCCGTCCGCCAAAAATATTTAAAGCCCCCCATAATCTATGATTGAGTTAACCACTCTGCACTGCAAGTGCAGAGCTTAATATTACGGCATGAATGCCTCATGTATGTACTAACTTAAAAGTTAGAAACTATTTGTATATGGCTCATTTAGAAAGTGTCACAACACAAAAAGAATATATCTGTGAAGTGTAAGATTTTGTTAAAAAATATCTGAGTCAATCATTTAATTTGTGTAAGTTCATTTTTTATTTTCCAATAAATCATATTTAAAATCTCCACAAAGTATTTCAAATTGATTTAAAGCTAAAGACCAATCTTTAATAGGCATGGTCCATTTTTTGGCTGCATTTTGTAGGGATAAAAATATTATTTTTTGAATTGACTTATCATCTGGAAACACCCCCTTATTTTTGATAATTTTTCTAATTTGACGATTTACAGATTCTATAGTGTTAGTAGTATAAATTACCTTTCTGATCTCTTCAGGAAAGGCAAAAAACGGTATTATCCCAGACCAATTACGTTGCCAAATATCAGAAATTACCGGATATTTTTTATCCCATTTTACACCAAATTGCTGAAGTTTTAAACGTGCCATTTCGTCATTATTAGCTGTATAAATTTGTTTTAGATCTGATGTGACCTCTTTTAAATCTTTATATGACACATACTTTACTGAATTGCGAACCATATGTACAATACATAATTGTACTATAGTACTCGGGAATACACTGCTTATAGCTTCTGGAAAGCCCTTTAAACCATCCACACAAGCAACATAAATTTGTTCAATTCCTCGATTCTTTAACTCAGTAACTACTTGCATCCAAAATTTAGCACCTTCATTTTTGCCTATCCAAATGCCAAGTAACTCCTTTTTCCCTTCTATATTTACAGCAAGTGCTAAATATACTGCTTTATTTATTACTATGTGATTGTCTCTAGATTTTACATAGATACAGTCCAAGTATAATATTGGATACACCCTATCTAAACAACGATTTTGCCACCTAGTTACTTCTTCTATCACCCCATCTGTTATGGTGGATATCAAGTCACCAGATACATCAGTTTGATATATTTCTTCTAAATGCCCTCGGATCTCGCTGACTGTCATACCGCGACCATAAAGGGATATCACTTTCTCATCAAATCCATTAAATCTCCTCAGCCCTTTTGGTATTAATTGAGGATTATACTCTCCTTCCCGATCTCTTGGTACTTCTACTGTCAGCTTACGACCATCCCCATCAATTACTGTCTTCTCATAGCTACCATTACGACGATTATTATCTACTTTTGGCATCTTGCTATGTTTTGAATATCCTAATTCATGATCCAACTCACTTGCTAATATTTTCTCAACTATTTGCTTCTTTAGCTGTTGAAATAAACCATCTCGACCAAATAACTCCGATGGATCTGCTTTTGATAATAATTCTTCTACTAGCTGATTACTGATGTCTAATGTATCTTTATCTGTATCTAATTTTTTAGCCATAATTCCTCCTTGCTTGCTTAAGTTACTTTTTTTACAGTAATCTCTTACTGCTTTCTTTGCAACTTACACAAACTATAGGACAGACTCTTTTCAATTGATCATTAATGGTTTCAATAATGTGCCTTTTATTTAAAAACTGCTTTTTAATAGGATCTATTATTCTTTCTTTCATATTACTTTTAATTTTTGTTATTAGTTCTAAACCTTGATTAGCAAGGGATTGAGTGAGTTTTTACTGATATACCCACGATCACCAAAAAGCCAGCCTTGTAATTTATCTACTAAATTTTCCACCACTGCTCTATCATCGACATTTCCAGGAGTTAAAGAAAAACTCATAATCTCTCCGCAACTGTTAATGACAATATGTAGCTTACAGCCAAAGAACCACCCAGTGGAAGTCTTACCTCTTTTTGCTATGTCTTTGAATACTTTATGTCTATTAATTCTTAAATTATGGCAAGCAGGAAGTTTAGTAGAGTCGATATAATATTGACCAGTTTGTTTTCCTGTTAGGCTTTTTAGCAGTAACACCATGGGCATGAAGCTCATTGGCATTAACTGAACAAAACGACTATAGCTCACAAGTTTTGGAAATTCCTTTCTATAACTTTGGCATAGGCAGCATAAATAAAAATCTTTAAAGGTACGGTAGTGACTCAAGTGAAACATTACTATAATAGTAATAATCTCTGAGAGTCCTATACTGCAGCCCACTTTACGCTTACGGTTAGGATTTGATAATATATATTTATTTCGCTCCGTATCAAAATGCTTGCAAAAATCATCAATTAAGCAGAAAATCTCCGTAAGAGGGATCATAATATATTCTCCAATTTTGTCATTATTATTAGAGAACTTTATAATCCCTCCCTTCTTAATTTTCAAATGTTCTTTCTTACGTCAAACTCAGGTTAATTTATAACCAAAAAGTTTTCCTTGTTTTTGTGATTTGATAATATTTTCTATTGGCATATTGACTGAAATCCATAAGGTTTATTAGCATATGTATGGACCTACCCAACAATGCAAGAAAAAAATAATATATAACAGCAAAAAAATCGAATGCAGTCATGTATCCGGCTTATAGACAATAAATCAAGCAATTTATCCTATAGCCCTGATGGAATTCGCTGGCTTACAAACTTATACTTATTATTTTATCGACTTATAAATAGCCCTTAGCTAAATCAGTTTTTTTGTAAGCTAAGGTTCGTCTTATTTACCATCAATATTATCATTCTTCGCATATTCCGGATTGGAATTTGTTAAACTTCTATTACCTATAATGTCATTTCATCAATTATTTGGAGTAGTTTTTTAACTACAAACTTTACTCTCGGTATAATCATCACCTGAACTAAGTAATGCAAATACCACCCTTGCTAGCTTATTAGCTACCGCGACAACTGTTTTATTATGACCGTTTCTCTCAGATAAATTAAACATCCACTCAGTAAACTTGCTATAATCTTTTTTAGATTTTTGTTCTTCCGTGGTAAATCTTATCTTGCTATTCAGAATGGATCTTGCCCCTTGAATTAACAAAGTACGTAAATAGATATCACCTCTTTTACTAATACCAAGCAACTTATTTTTGCCACCACTAGAGTGTTGCCTTGGCACTAATCCCAGCCATGCTGATAATTGCCTACCATTTTCAAAACAACTAGCATTACCTATTGAGGCTATTAAGGCTGTGGCAGTTATTAAACCTATACCTGGTATCATCATTAGTTGTTGGTGATTACTATACTGGCTAGCTATGATTTTTAATCGTTGTTCTAGCTCTTTTATTTTTTTATCATTTTCTACAAATTCTTCTTTTAACTCACTAAATGTTTGGTAGCTTAGCTGACTTAAATCCCCTTCGTCTAAAATCTCAGTTAATTTTGTTATAATCTTATTGATTCCTTGCGGAATAGTAAAACCAAATTCATATAATAGCCCTCTAATCTCATTAGCAAGTGCAGTACGATTTTTTACCAATCTCTGTCTTACCCTATGAATAAATAAAATATCTTGTTGCTCTACAGTTTTAATGGGTACAAACCTCATACTAGGTCTTGCTACTGCCTCACATATTCCTTCTGCATCAGCTTGATCATTTTTATTGGTTTTGACATAAGGCTTAACAAACTGTGGTGCCATTAGTTTTACATTATGACCTAATTTTATTAATTCTCTTGCCCAATAGCTAGCTCCACCGCAAGCTTCCATGCCTACTAGACATTTTGGTACGTTAGCCATAAAAGTTAAAACCTGTTCTCTCATTAATTTCTTCTTTAATATTGTCTTGCCATTTTTATCTACACCGTGAATTTGAAAAATTCTTTTTGCAATATCTATACCAATTGTGGTAACTTCCATATGGACCTCCTTATTGTTGTTTAGGATTCATTTCCTATCCTAGAAGATTAGCATACGCTTCTCATTCTGTATATAGGGTAGGTCCATACCATTATTTTAACATTTTCTTATGGATTTCTTTATTATTTTCTGCCATTAAACCCTATTATCTATAAGACTTATAGAGTTTTGCCGGACAGACTACGTAGCTTATGATGTAGTTCACCATATCCTACATCTACTGCAAAAATCTTTTCAGCATTCCTACGGAGCAACACCTCAGTAAAACCACCAGTACTAGAGCCTATATCTAGACAGACTAGCCCTTGTGGGTCAATATTGAAATGGGTCTAGAGCAGCAATCAACTTTAACGCCCCTCGTGATACATAATCATGTATCGGGCGTTTTATAATAATATCACGAGTATCAGTTGATATGCCAGTACCTGGTTTAGTATTTTGCTGCTGATTAACATATACTTTGCCTTGTATTATTAAGCTTCGTGCAATGTTAATATCATCAACTAATTTGGATTCTACTAGATATTGGTCAAGTCTTATTTTTTTCATAAATCTTCATAGCAACTTAAACCTGAGTTCGATGTAATAGGTTTGATGTCATCCCCGTACAGGCTTTACCCGTGTGGATCACTAGTATACTCGGTGAACTGTAAGAATTGGCGTTCTCGCGACCAAATATCTCCGCTCCTCATGTACTAGTTGTCCAGTAGTGTGACTAGTTGTACGCTCCAGTACTTGACACTCGTACTCCGAGTAGCAATTTAGTCTTGGGAAACTGTTTAGATTATACCCCTACCACCTGTACAATTTCCGTTTAAAAAAATACCAAGAATAATAAAGTACAAAAGTTCCAACAACGCTAAATGTAGAAAATAAAAAACCTTGTTCATCAGAAAGACCATAAGATATATATGAAGATAAAGCTCCAGAATACGCACCAATAGCACACATAGTTAAATATATTACAAGTGCGGTTCTAAAATCTTGTGTCTCGAATTTATTGGATAATATTAATATGTTACAAATAAAAATAGCACATAAACATACGCCAATTGTAGAAAGGAGATAGATATTACCTATTAAAGTTACCCCATAATTCGGTAAAAGAATAAAGCTGACTAAAAGGATAATTATCAATATTAAGTTAGCAAGATATTTATTGATTATTTTTAATAATAGAATAACAGGTGATATCAAGAAAAATATGCTTATAAGTGTAGAATGTGTAATAGATTCTATCTTTGATACAGGAAGATGTTTTTCCAATGCAAATTCTTCATAATACCACAATATATCGAAAGTAATGTAAGATACCATAAAGCCTGTTAGTATCTGTAATTCTATATTTTCTATTAAGAATGAAAACCTAGAAACTAAAGTTGTATTTTTATTAACACTCTCTCTTTGTAAGCAAGTTATAATAATGAAACTATAAAGTAATATGCATAATAATAAACCGTTTATGGCTGATACGAGAAAGTCGGTTAGTGAATTAACTGCAAAATACCCAGCTATCCATAACAAAGAAAAAATGATAAGAGAGAAATATTTGTAATTATTGGTAGATTCTATAATTTTTATGATAGTTATGGTTATATAAGTGTAGTATGCAGAGGCCATTACAATAAAATTGATTCTAAGGAGTGTGTAGTCCTGCATCATAATTATGTTTAATATACCTATTATAAGTATAACTAAACTAATAATGGTAGTTTTGTTATCACTGATTTTGTTAATTAATGGAGTTAAGAATAAACCAGCTATTATATAACCTAACATTTCGATTGATTCGATATGGTTTAGTTCCTCCCCAGATAAGCCTTTACTTAGCAGAAAACTTGGCATTATAATTGCATTGATGTAAGTGATACATGCAAAAAGAAATACGCTAAGAAACAATAGCAGAACTGTTTTTAAATGATTATTTTGGGTCATAAATAATTGTTTGCTAAACTAGATTACATCGTATATAAATTTTGTTAGTTGAGAGGCGTTTCAGAGGTTTTTATATAACCAAAAGTACATTATATCACTCATTATGATTTGTCTAATTAATTTGTTATTTTGACCATTAATAAAATATTATATAACCAAGTAGGTATAATAGTTCTCGATGTCATCCCCGCTTCACTGTAGAATCCAAACAGCCTGAATAACTGTTAGGTATCATGGATTTCCGCTTTTAGCTAGGAATGATCAATGGCATAGTAATGTTATATCGAATTTAGGTTAAGTAGAGTTTTTTAGTTATTTGTTAGGTTAATGTACTTGTTAAATGTTTTCTCATTAAAACTTAATATTAAGTTTTAAATTTGTTATAATATTCTCTAATGTTGCTAAATTTACAGAGCTTAGAGATATATACTCAAATGATTTGAAGAATTGGATTCGAAAATGAATGGTGAGTATGCTAGGAGTTACGCATGCAAATCCATGATATTTTCAAAAAACAATTCGTAGGAGCAGAAGAGTATACCTAGAAATTTACGAGTAAAAAATTAATGAGTAAAAAAATTATAGTTGATGCTAACTTCCCTAATGAAACAAGGGTGGTTTTACTGAATCATAGTAACAATATCGAGGATATTGAATATGAAACAGCCATAAAACAACAAATCAAAGGTAATATATATCTTGCAAAAGTTATAAGAGTTGAAGCAGCGTTGCAGGCTGCCTTTATAGATTATGGTCCGGACAAAAGCGGATTCTTGCCTTTCAATGAAATTCATCCATATTATTATAATGTACCAGTATCTGATCTTAAATCTTTGACTTCTATAAATAAATTACAAGAAATTTCTCTTTTAGATATTACCCAAGATGATTTTGTAGAATCTGAAACAAAGAGGGATTATAATCCAATAATAGATAGTGAAGAAATTGATTTAAATGCTATAGAAAGATTAGTGGACGAAAAAATTCAGGTAGAATTTAATTTGGATGTCTTAGATAATGATATTGAAACAATAAGTGTAGACAAAAGTGATAGAGAGGAAGACAATAAACAAAAGCAATACAAAATTCAAGAAGTAATAAAAAAAGGACAAGTTATGCTTGTTCAAGTTACAAAAGAGGAAAGAGCTAATAAAGGTGCATCATTTACAACCTTTATATCTCTTGCGGGAAAGTATTGCGTTCTGATGGCTAATACTCCATTGCAGAATGGTGTATCGCGGAAGATATCCAATGCTGATGAGCGAAAAAGGCTTAAGAATATAGTCAGTAAAATAACTGCAAATAATAACAGTAGTGGGTCAAGTATCATAATTCGTACAGCTGGTGCTGGCTGTACTACTTTAGACATAAAAAGAGATTATGATTATTTAGCAAGATTATGGAATAAAATTAGGGAGAATACTCTTAAATCTGTAGCTCCCTGTTTTATACATGAAGAAGATGGTCTAATTCAAAAAGTCATAAGAGATATGTGTGATCCTACTGTTAAAGAGTTGATAATACAAGGTAGTGGGGCTTATCAAAATGCTGTGAAATTCATGAAGGATATATTACCTATTGATTTGGTTAAGCTCAAAGAATACAAAAATAAGGTACCAATTTTTACAAAATTTGCTGTTGAGGAACAACTAGCAAAACTATACCAACCGGTTTTTGCTTTACCTTCTGGTGGTTATATAGTGATAAATCCAACAGAAGCACTTATTTCAATTGATGTTAATTCAGGAAAAGCAACTTCTGAAAAAAATATTGAAGAAACGGCATTAAAGAGTAACTTAGAAGCTGCTAGAGAAATTGCTAGGCAAATTAAATTAAGAGATTTATCAGGCTTAGTGGTTATTGATTTTATCGATATGTATGAGGCTAGAAATCGTAGGATTGTCGAGAGGTCTTTTAAGGAATTTTTAAGTAGAGATCGTGCAAGAATTCAAACTGCTCATATTAGTCAATTTGGTTTGCTTGAGATGTCTCGTCAAAGATTAAGCCCCTCATTTTTGGAATCAAATTCATCGATTTGTTCATATTGTAACGGTAAGGGTCTTGTTAGGGCAGATGAGTCAAATGCTATGTTGATTCTACGTACGGTAGAAAATGAAATTTTTAATGAAAATATTGATTTAGTAAATATTTTTGCTAATATTCATTCAGTTATCTATTTACTGAATAATAAACGTTCAGAAATATCTCTAATTGAAGACAAATATAATTTAAAGTTAAAATTCCACGTTGATCCTTCTGCCACTTCTGATAATTATTCAATTGAAAAAATAAAATTGCCGAAGAAATCTAGCCATACAGAAACTGGTAATAAGCCATTAATTCAGAATCAGTCCTCTAATTATCAAGAAGAAAAGAGTATTAAAGAGACTCCTGTTCCTAACAAGAAGAAGCAAAAATGGAAAATACCTAATAAATTAGAAACTAGTAGTGAATCAAATAAGGATATAGAAAAAATTGATAAAGAGGTAATTGATGCTATTAAAGAAACTAATAAGCCAGTAGTGGTAAATGAATCGGATAACGGAGATAATGACCTTGACACCAATAAGTCAAGCCGTAAATATATTGAGAAAAAATCAAATTATTCTCGCCCCTCTAGAGTACGTAACTATAATAAACGTAAGGTAAATAACAATGATAGTGGACAATCTCAGGAGGTAGCTAATAGTTAAAAATGGTAAATATAATATGGTACGTTTAAATTTATTATTAGCTCTTGCTTACTTATTTTTATTTACCTCTTGTAGTTTAAAACCTGTATATAGTAATAAATATAGCACGCAGGAATTAAGCCAATTAAGTAGCATTGCAATTGAACCAATAGCATCTATTGAAGGTGCAGAATTTTGTTACTATTTATCGAGTATTTTACCAAGGTCTACAACAGCCACAACAAAGTATTTATTAAAGGTAAAATTTACCAACAAACGTTTATCACTGATTCTTCAAAAGAATTCTGATGTGTTAAGAGAAGCAATCAGTCAAACTGTTCAATATAGGTTAGTTGATATTGTTACTAATAGAGAAGTGACAACAGGAACATTTAGTCATATAACCTCTTATAGTACAGCTGCTTTACCATATCATAGCTATATAGATGAAGAAGTAGCATTGAAAGACCTTACAAAACAAGGAGCAGATGATATCCTAGCAAGATTAATTTTATATTTTAAGAGAGTGCCTACGAACTGAATAATTTTTGAGGAATTTTTAGGAGAAATGTAGCTGAGTACCGCAACGTACTTAATGTACGTGAGGAACGGAAGCAAATTTTGACGACAAAATTACCAAAAAGAATCAGTTTGTTTTAACAAAATAGAATTAAAGATGAAGCTTTACCTATCACAAATCATTCAGCTACTTGATAAGGTAGAAAATGGACAAATTAAGGCTCTGTTGCTTTATGGTCCAGATAAAGGGTACATTGATAAAGTTTGTAAGACTTTAGTGAAGAAATTTGACTTACTAAAAACCTCTATAGAATATTCTGAAATTAAAAATCGATCTCTCGAGACTTTAGTTAATACCCAAAATTTCTTTATGCAAAAACAATTGATTATAGTAAGGTCAGTTGGTGAGTCTATAGATAAATCTTTAAAACTAGCTCTCAGTAAAGAGTCATTGCATTTCTTAGTTTTTATTGCTGATGAATTATCAGCTGCTTCTAGTATACGTAAGTTTTTTGAAACTGAAACTTATTTAGCTTCTCTAGCTTGCTATCACGATGATGAACACAAAATTACTAAGATAATTTTACAAAAATGTAACAGTGTTGGTAAGGTTATAAGTGAAGATACTGTTAACTATTTAACAGATCGTTTAAAAGGTGACCATCAAACACTAATTAATGAAATCAATAAGTTAATATATTTTACATTTGATAAAGATCAAATCACCTTGGATGACGCACTAGCTGTAGTTAGTGATGATTTTACAGGGAATGGGGATAATTTATGCGTTTATTTTTCCTCAGGAAATCTTGATAATTTTTTACAAGAATTCACCAAACTAAAACAACAAAATATTAATGAAGTGCTAATTATCAGAGCATTAATCAGGTATTATCTAAATCTATACACTGTATTGAATAAATTAGCAATGGGTGTTAATATAGATATGGCTATAAAATCAGTATCTCCACCAATTTTCTATAAATATGTGCCAAATTTTAAGCAAGCTCTAAATAAGGTTAACTTAGAAGATTGCATTAAAACATTAAAATATTTAGAGCAAGCAGAAATTGATTACAAGCTAAATCCAGCTGGCTTTGATATATATCAACAAGTTTATGTTAAAACATATTGATTGGAGATAATTATGCATAAAGCAAATTTTTAAGGAATCTTCTAGTTAAATTGCCAACAAAATAAGTAAAATTATATAATATATTCTCAAAATATAACGATAAATCTATATGAAAACTACCTTACCTAGCCGTTCTATGATAATTCAAGAAAAGCTTGATGAGATTGTAAAAGAAATTTTAGCAGTTGGAAAAGATAAGATAGCGATGATTATTTTATTTGGCTCTTATGCTAGGGGAGATTGGGTACAAGATGAGTATAAAAAAGGTCATATTACCTATAGCTATCAAAGTGATCTCGATATTATGTTAGTCATGAAAAAAGGCAAACATGCCGGTCTTGCCGGGTTAGTAATAGAAGACAAAATAGAAAAAAGGTTGGAAAAAAATCATTAAGAAGTCCTTTTGAGTTATGGGTAACTTTGGTGCTAGAATCAATTAAGACGGTAAATAGTCAGTTAGAGAAGGGGCATTATTTCTTTTCCGATATAAAAAAAGAAGGAATTCTTTTATATGATAGCGGTGAATTTCAGCTGGCAGAAGCTAAAAATTTACCATGGGAAGAAAGAAGACAAATAGCTAAAGAGGATTATGAATACTGGTTTGCAAGAGGCAAAGGTTTTTTTATTGATTGTAAATATCCATTAGAAAGAAAAGATTATGCTTTATCAGCTTTTTACCTTCATCAAACTACCGAAAGTTTTTATAATGCTATCCTGTTAGTTTTTTCCGGTTATAAACCGAAACTGCACGATATACGAAAATTAGGTAGCATAGCTGGAAATTACAATGAAGAACTATGGCAAATATTTCCTCATTCCAGCATTGAACAAAGGCAATGTTTTAGATTACTTGAACAGGCTTATATTGAAGCTCGTTATAACAAAGATTATAAAATAATGGTATGGACCTACCCTATATACAGAATGAGAAGCGTATGCTAATCTTCTAGGATAGGAAATGAATCCTAAACAACAATAAGGAGGTCCATATGGAAGTTACCACAATTGGTATAGATATTGCAAAAAGAATTTTTCAAATTCACGGTGTAGATAAAAATGGCAAGACAATATTAAAGAAGAAATTAATGAGAGAACAGGTTTTAACTTTTATGGCTAACGTACCAAAATGTCTAGTAGGCATGGAAGCTTGCGGTGGAGCTAGCTATTGGGCAAGAGAATTAATAAAATTAGGTCATAATGTAAAACTAATGGCACCACAGTTTGTTAAGCCTTATGTCAAAACCAATAAAAATGATCAAGCTGATGCAGAAGGAATATGTGAGGCAGTAGCAAGACCTAGTATGAGGTTTGTACCCATTAAAACTGTAGAGCAACAAGATATTTTATTTATTCATAGGGTAAGACAGAGATTGGTAAAAAATCGTACTGCACTTGCTAATGAGATTAGAGGGCTATTATATGAATTTGGTTTTACTATTCCGCAAGGAATCAATAAGATTATAACAAAATTAACTGAGATTTTAGACGAAGGGCATTTAAGTCAGCTAAGCTACCAAACATTTAGTGAGTTAAAAGAAGAATTTGTAGAAAATGATAAAAAAATAAAAGAGCTAGAACAACGATTAAAAATCATAGCTAGCCAGTATAGTAATCACCAACAACTAATGATGATACCAGGTATAGGTTTAATAACTGCCACAGCCTTAATAGCCTCAATAGGTAATGCTAGTTGTTTTGAAAATGGTAGGCAACTATCAGCATGGCTGGGATTAGTGCCAAGGCAACACTCTAGTGGTGGCAAAAATAAGTTGCTTGGTATTAGTAAAAGAGGTGATATCTATTTACGTACTTTTTTAATTCAAGGGGCAAGATCCATTCTGAATAGCAAGATAAGATTTACCACGGAAGAACAAAAATCTAAAAAAGATTATAGCAAGTTTACTGAGTGGATGTTTAATTTATCTGAGAGAAACGGTCATAATAAAACAGTTGTCGCGGTAGCTAATAAGCTAGCAAGGGTGGTATTTGCATTACTTAGTTCAGGTGATGATTATACCGAGAGTAAAGTTTGTAATTAAAAAACTACTCCAAATAATTGATGAAATGACATTATAGGTAATAGAAGTTTAACAAATTCCAATCCGGAATATGCGAAGAATGATAATATTGATGGTAACTAAGACGAACCTTAGCTTACAAAAAAACTGATTTAGCTAAGGGCTATTTATAAGTCGATAAAATAATAAGTATAAGTTTGTAAGCCAGCGAATTCCATCAGGGCTATAGGATAAATTGCTTGATTTATTGTCTATAAGCCGGATACATGACTGCATTCGATTTTTTTGCTGTTATATATTATTTTTTTCTTGCATTGTTGGGTAGGTCCATACATAATTAAAGAACAGCTACTTTACCTTATTGATAGAGTTAAAAAATTAAAAACAGTGACGGAAAAAATTTGCTTGGAAAGGATTAATGGAAAAGAAGTACTGTGATTTGGCTTAATCTTACTATAATAAAAACAAAGTAATTAAGAACAGGAGAGTCTTTAAAGACTAAAGATCATTGAATTATCAGGTTAAGTGAAGAAAATGATAATTTTTATCGATTAAATGTTAAATATCGCTTAGTGGGTGCATTAATTGTGATATAAGTAGTAACTAGAAGTTATGAAGTAAACACTAAGACAGGGTAATTAAAAGCCTACTTGCGGCTTTGAATGAAAAATAATAGACTAGTGCTATTAAACAAAAAAACGTGGAAAAGTGATGTACCCAACAATAAGATTAAGAAGAAATAGAAAAACGCGGTGGCTAAGAGAATTAGTAGAGGAGAATAGTCTTGGCGTGGATGATTTAGTGCTAGCATTATTTGTGGTTGAGGGCGAGAACCAGCGTCAAGAGATCAAAACTATGCCTGGCGTATATAGATTATCTATTGATCAAGTAGTGTTGACGGCTAGGCAGGCTTATGAAAATGGCATAAATGCTATAATACTCTTCCCTTGTATAGATGCAAAATTAAAAAGCGATAATGCTGATGAAGCATATAATCTAGATAATTTAATGTGTAGAACTATACGAAGTATAAAAAATGCCAACATCGATATTGGTATAATATGTGATGTTGCCCTAGATCCTTACACTACCCATGCACATGATGGTATTCTACATAATGGGGATGTAGATAATGATAGAACGGTTAAAGCTTTGTGCAACCAAGCTTTAGTTTTAGCAAAAGCTGGGGTAGATATTGTAGCCCCATCTGATATGATGGATGGTAGGATTATGGGCATACGTCAAATACTAGATTCAGAAGGGTTTATTAACGTTAATATACTATCTTATGCGGTAAAATATGCTTCAAGTTTTTATGGTCCATTCAGAGATGCATTGAACAATAATAAGACAGCTTATCTAAATAAAGCGACCTACCAAATGGACGTACGTAATAGCAGAGAAGCTATGTTAGAGATAGAACATGATCTTGCCGAAGGTGCAGATATGATTATGATTAAACCTGGTATGATGTTTTTGGACGTCATAGCACAAGCGGCCAATAACTTTAATACTACTATATTTGCTTATCAGGTAAGTGGTGAATATTCCATGTTAAGATTTGCGGCAGATGCCAATGCCTTAAATTGGCAAGCAAGCATAATAGAATCATTGGTATGTTTTAAGCGTGCTGGAGCAAAGGGCATTGTTAGCTATGCTGCATTAGAAGTAGCACAAATATTGAATAAGCAGTCTGTTATAAAAAAATAGTATCGCAAAGGTGAAGAATACAATGCAAAAAAAATGTAATATTAATTCGAATTGTCAGGCTAATATTGTTATAAAAATTATCTTAGTAGTAGGTTTATTGATAACTATTACGTCATTGTATTTTTGGTTATCTTTTGATATACCGCAAAAACCCCTTGCTGGGAAGGGAGGAGAGGATAATATTGACGTGCAAATTGGTGGAAACTTTGAGCTAACTGATCAAGACGGCAAGACTTTTAATAGTGATAATTTGAAAGGAAAATTAAGTTTAATTTATTTTGGTTTTACTTATTGCCCTGATATTTGTCCTACTTCTTTGCAAAAATTAACAGAGGTCATTAATACTCTTGATAAATATAAAATTGATGTTGAATTTGTTTTTATTACTGTAGATCCTCAGCGTGATACTCCAGCAGTGCTTAAAGAATATTTAAAGCATTTTAATTCTAAATTTATTGGTTTAACAGGTAATGAACAACAAATTAAAGAGGTTGCTGATAAGTTTAAAGTGTATTATGCTAAAGCAAATGATGGTGAAAATTATATGATTGATCATTCTTCTTTTAGTTATTTAATGGATCAACAAGGGAAATATATGAAGCATTTTTACTTAAATAGTTCTGCTCAAGAGATTATAGATTTTATTAGAGTGAAGCAGCAAAATCAAAAAAGATATTAAGATGTTTAATTATCTACTAGTCTCATACCTGTTTGCTTTTGCTGCTCTTGCATTATTGTTAATAACAAGTTGGCTAGATTATAATAAAATTAAAGTTAGATCAAGTAATGCAAAAAAAGGTAAAAAATAGATTAAAGTTTATATTATTTTACCTTTTATGCAGTGCTGGGGGAATATATATGATATTATACAATCTTGAAGATAGTATAGTATTTTTTTATCCTCCGTCAAAAATTAACGAGTTAAAACTTGGCAAAGAATTGAGAGTAGGGGGCTTAGTTAAAGTAGGCTCAATCAGAAAAATTACTGCTGATAAAGTGCATTTTGTCATTACAGATGACATTAAAGACCTAGAAATATCTTACCAAGGAGTTTTACCCGCTTTATTTCGTGAGAATCAAGGGATAGTAGCTGTAGGTAAGTTATCAGGTAATATATTCATAGCTCGTGAGTTATTAACTAAGCATGATGAAAATTATTCTCCAGCCTCACCTAACGTAGTTAAAAGACAAACTGGCTAAAAATATGCTATGAGATAATAATGATTATTCGAATCATCTTAATTTTAACATGTTTTTTTGTAGTTAAAGTACAAGCTTTACCTGTTACTCGTGATACAGGTAGCTTACCGGGGTGGTATAGTTCTAGACTTATCTAATCTTAATAATAGACTTCTTTCGAAACTCTACTTCTGCTGGTGATTTGGACAATGATGCGGTACTCGAATCCGTAACGAAATTATAGGTTATTTGTTATGTAATGATGTAAAAATATGCTTTGCAAGAGTTTTGCTTATACCTTTTACCTTAGATAATTCCTCAATAGTAGCATCACATATTGCTTTATATGAGCCAAAATAATGTAACAAGGCTTTTTTTCGGATAAGGCCAACTGAATTTATGTCATCTAGACTAGAAACTTTAATGGCTTTAGAACGGCGTAGCCTATGATTTTTTATAGCAAAATTATGAGCTTCATCACGCAGAATCTGTAAATATTTCATAATTGGCAGGTTTTTATCGATTGTAAAAGACTCTTTACCGGGCATATGAAATTGTTCGCATCCGGCATTTCTGTCAGATCCTTTTGACATACAAACAAATGGAATTGCAAGATCAAATTCTGCCATTGTTTTTTGTACTACTGATAGATGTCCTTTTCCTCCATCAATAATCATCAAACTAACTATACTCTTTAGAGGTTCTTTTTTTAATCTTGTAAATCTTCTTGTTAGGACTGTTCTTAGCATTTCATAATCATCACCTCTATTGGCATCACCCCCATTGGCATCTGCACTTCCAGTGGGTATATTAAAAATCCTATATTCTTTTTTATCGAATCCGGATTTAGTCGCAACGATCATACTACCTACGGCAAATGTTCCCATAATGTGACTATTATCATAAACTTCTATTCTATCTGGTAGTAGTGGTAGGTTGAATAATTGTTGTATTTGTTGAAAGATCATTTGATTTTTAGCAAATTGTTTTAAATGCTGATCAAGTGCTAGCTGACCATTCAATTCAGCATTTTCTAATAATTTTACTTTATTACTGCGGATAGGGTGTATTATAGACAATTTATTATTAGCACTAAGTTGTTTAATAGCTTTAGTTACTAATTCTAGATCAATGATTGGATGATTTATAATTATCTCATCTGGAATCTGAGCAGTTTGATAAAATTGATTGATAAATTGTGTTAGAATTTCAGCTTTGTTGCTCTCTTCAGTGTGAATTGGGAAATAAGGTATATTCCCGTAAGATTGACCGAATCTATATACAAATAGTTGGATACAGTAATAATTATTTTTTTCAACAATAGCTATAACATCAGCATTTTTTATAGAACTACTGGATAAGGTTGATTTTAGTTGGATATAACTCAGTGCTTTTATTCGGTCTCGTATTTTGGCAGCAGCTTCAAAACGTAATTGTAGACTTAATTGTTCCATTTTGTCAGATAGAGTTTTTTGTAGTTCCTTAGTTCTGCCAATTAAGAAGTCTCTTACTTGGCTAACCAGCTCACTATAATCTTCTTTAGTAATTTTGCCAACGCATGGGGCAGAGCATCTACCAATTTGGTATTGTAAACAAGGACGCTTGCGGTTCTTAAAATAATTATCACTACAAGAACGTAGTTTAAAAATTTTTTGTAATTCTTTTAGGGTAGTATCTACTTGCTCTGAAGAAACAAACGGACCAAAGAATTCACCACTAGATAAATTTTTCCCTCTATATTTAATTAATAGTGGGTAATCAGTATCCAAACGTAATTTGACATAGGGAAAAGATTTGTCATCTTTAAGTAATATGTTAAATTTTGGCTGAAACTTTTTTATTAATTGTGCTTCAAGTAATAAAGCTGCAATTTCGGAGTTAGTAACATTATACTCTAAATAATGTGTTAGAGATACCATGCGTATTGTTTTATTGTCAAGATCAGTTTTAATATAGTTAGTAAGACGTTTTTTTAGATTCTTAGCTTTCCCCACATAGATAACTTGCTGATCAGCACCCAGCATTTTATAAACCCCAGGAAGATTAGGAGCATTCTCAAGATGAGATTTTATTAATTCACTACCTATAAGTTTAGATTTTTGTAACATAATTTACCAAACAACCTGAGTTTGACATAATATTAACTGTACGTACGACTGTACTCCTTATTTATCAAGGCTTATAGCTCAACTTTCAAATTACCTAGCTTTTTGGTAATTAATCCTATGCAGAAGACTAACAAACTGCACATAGTACCAACAAAGACAGGCTTTAGACAAGAATTATGAGTGAAAAAATATGTCCAAATGAGAAAAGATGTGACCCCGCTTAATCCACATAAAACCATCATTTTTTGTATTATAGTAATGTTGAAAAGAGCAAATACTAGAGGGACTAATATTAGTGGTCCCCAAAATCCAGTAATAAACATTACTAAATCAATTACATTATTAAATTTTAAGGCAACAATTATTGCAAAGCTGCCGATTACGACATTAGTAATTCTAGCAATTAACAATAATTTCTTTTGATTTTGTATTTTAAAAATAGGATTTAATAAGTCCTTCACTAAAGCTATTGAGGTAACATTTAAATCAGAATCAGCAGTAGACATAACTGCTGCAAGTAAGCCAACTATCACAAAGCCTTGTAACCCTGAGGGCACTATTTGATCAATTAGATGTGGTAATGCAAGATTAGAGGAGTAATTGGGATAAAGATTATAGGCAATCAAACCATTTAAGGTGATAAATATTAAGAATATAGCATATATAACTGATTTTATATATATAGCGGTACTAGTCTTTTTTGCATTATTATTAATTAGAGCCCTCTGAATAAAATTAGGATATAAATTCATTACACAAAAACCTAGCATGACAGTTATCGTATTAATAAATATCTCACTGGCAAAATTATTATTATAGATAAAATACACTTTTTCATTAGGTAGTTGTTGGATAAATTCACTAATGCCAACTTTATTGAGACCACATATGGCAATAACTGGAATAGCCATTATCATTGCAAAGAATTGTAATAAATTAGTAAACATAATCGATTGTAATCCACCAATAGTTGTGTAGATGATAACAATTCCATAGCTTAATATTACTCCTTCTAAATAATTAATCTTTAAAATATATTGAAAAATATAACCACTAACGCTAATTTGGGCAGCAACAAAGCCTATAGATACCATAACAGATGCAGTGCCAGCAATAAAACGACCTGATATACTATAATATTTTACCATTATATCACCGACACTTTCTGCTCCATAATGTTTAGTTATTTGGGGTACAAGATAAATAGCTATGAGTATATCGATTGGTAGAGTAAGTATTAGTCCGTAGCTATACGATAAATCACCGGAAAAGGCTTTTTCAGCAATACCAAAAGTAGCCCCTCCACCAACAGATGAAGCAAAAATAGTTGCAACCAACAATAGTTTATTATTGCTAGTCTTACCTTGAACGGTAGCATAATCTGTAAAACTTATAAGTCTAGATCTATAGTATGTACCAACAACAAGTATTGATAGCAAATATACCAATACAATAATATTATCAAGGGTCATTTAATTATTTTTATTGAAAGCGACAGAGTATACTCGGTGAACTTCAAGAATTGGCGTTGTCGTGTCTAAAGATCTCCGCTGCTCACGTACTAATGTACGCTCCGCTGCTCGACTTTGACACTCCTAGCTCTTCTTGAAGTTGACCTTCGTCTACCAACTCTTCATTTACGAGCAGAGTATAATATAAAAAAACTTTTTCAATAACTGCAATTATCTTTATATATATCTTTTCTATGTTTTATAGCGACTATAAAAATCGTTTTAATTTTCGGCTCAATTCTATAGACAATACGATAATCGCTAACTCGGGGGCGTCTATGACCTTTCAGGCTATAACGTAAAGGTTTTCCAAAACCAATAGGGTCGATCATCAAACGCTCTTCAATAACTTTTTTAATAAGTGCCTTAGCTTTTGTAGAGAGAGAAGGAATGTGTTTGTTTATTACTTCTTCTAAATAACGTACTTGATATTTTACTTCCATGTATCATCATGGCTATAAGTTTTGACAGCGTCCTTATCAAGTTTCTCTGCTACTTTAGATAGATAGAAGTCCTCACGCATTTCTAAAGCTTCAAGAGCTAATTCACGCACTAAACTCGCAACAGACTTATGCTCCTGATGAGCTAAATGTGAGAGTAAACCAGCAGTTGTTTCTTCAAAAGTTACATTGATTCTTGGGTTTTTTGTTGCCATGATGTATAGCTTTATTAATGTTTAGCATAAGTGCAATGTAACACCTTTACATCACTTTGTCAAAGGATATTAGAAACAAGCAATGCTACAAGATCGTTTGTTACCTTCGAGTATTTGTAAATGAATTTTGGTTATAGGTCTAGGTAATATTTTTTCAATTAGTTCTGGCCATTCAATTAGACAAAGATTACCCTGAAGGGCTTCTTCTATACCTAGTTCATAAATTTCTTCTAAGTAGTTTAAACGATAAAGATCAAAATGATAAATCGTGAATTTTGATGTCGTATAAATTTGTAGCAAATTAAAAGTAGGACTAATAATATGAGTAGCAGAGCCACAAAAATACTTTATGATCTCTCGACATATCAATGTTTTCCCGCAGCCTAAATCACCGGAGAAAGTTATAATTTTACTAGATTCTAAATTTTTAGCAATAGTTTGTGCAAACGATATAGAATCTTGTTCATTATTTAAAATAATAGACTCTTGTTGAAACTTCATTGGATATTCAAATTTGGGAGTGAATCAATAGAAGTTAGGAAACTGCCTGTTTTTCCTCTTCCAAGCGATCAACCTTAGTTAAGAACCAATCTGTATTTTTCGAGATAAGGCTTCTAGAAAACGTCCATTCTTCTTGCATATATTTTATACTACTAGTTATTTTTTCACCTGTGAATAATACTTTTATGAAAATATTATTAGCGAATGTATAAGCTTCAGAAATTCTAGCATCTAGTACGCTGCCATTGACAAATTCTCCATAAGTTTCAGAAAAAATATGGAATTCTTGTATATATCTTTTATCCACCAATGTAAGTAAATCTTCAATATCATCATCATTAGAGGCTTCAATAATCAGTTCCAAGGCTGCTTTTGCACTATTTAGAAATTTTCTTGCTTTAAATGATGGAAGTTTAGCCAATACAGCTTCAAGACCAGCTATTATAGCAGTGGAATTCTCTTCAACTATTAACCCATCAAGCTCCATAGGGTTAATAGTAGGGGTTTTTACCACGCTATGAGGCAAATTATTCTTAAAAATATTACTAGCAGTAGTTTTTGCTGTATAAGTAACGTCTTTGATTCCTGTTTCACCAAAAAAGGAAGATTTGCGTTTAGCTGGATCATCCTCTGATGTAGAGCCAAGAGTAGCAATTAGCCTATTTATAATAATAAAAGCAACTCCAGCAAAAATTAACAACTCTATTATTTGAGCAGACATTAATATAACTCTATTAGTTTGAATTCCTTATATATCCCTGAATTCGATGTAACAAGTTAACACTAGACTCAGTGTCATCTCTGTTAGGGGTGTGATGTTACCCTAGGCTATTAAACCAATGTCTTACATCGAACTTAAGATTATACATATTCTATTGTAAAATTTAAAGATTTGGAAGTTATTTATGCACCAAAATACTTAGTGCAAGTACAAAATATGTTATAAGTGACAATTATTATTTATTTTAGGTGAATATGATAACAAAATATTTAAAAAAAATCTTTAAAGCTAAGTCCTGTAAATCACATACATTTATTGATTTTACTGCTTTAGGGAATTCGGAATTTAGGGATGTAAAAGTTGGTATAGAGGCATATCGTAAAAATGTTATAGTTTATCGATGTGTGAATTTAATAGCACAGTCAGCAAGCCATGTACCTTGGATAGTTAATAAAAATAATCGAGGAGCTTTGGAAAAAATACCAAATCATCCTGTTTATAATTTATTGAAAAGACCTAATCCAGAGAAAGCAGGGGCAGATTTTTTTATAATGGACTGAAAAAATTAGACAAAGAAGCAGGTATTTTTGTTTCTCAATAAGTATAGAATAATAAATAAAATTAAAGAGAAACAAATGGGTAAAAAACAAATTAAAAATTTTAGTGCAGAAGCAAAAACTAAAATAGTATTAGAGATGTTAAAAGAAGAATCAACAATAGGTCAGTTATCGGTCAAATATGAAGTAACGGCTAAAACTATGCAAAACTGGAAACGACAATTTTTAGATAATGCGTCATTGGCATTTGAGCCAGCAAAAGCTGTTAGTGAGTACAAAGGGCAGATTAGTGAACTTAAGAATCAAAACGATGAACTTGCAAAAGCATTAGGTAAGGCTACAGTCGAGAGGGACTGGGCGGTGGGAAAGCTAAACAGCTTGGACTTATCAAATAAGAAAAGTCTTGTCGACCCCAAGCTGAGTACGTTAGCAAAGACAAGGCAATGTGAACTATTAAAGATAAGCAGATCTGGAGTATATTATAAAGCTAAAGTAATGAGCTTATATAATCTTGATATTTTAAATAGAATAGATGAAATATATACGGATAACCCTGAGTATGGTTATCGTTATATATACAAACAATTATTGGAAGACGGCTTTAATGTGGGCAGAGATAGGGTGCTTAAATATATGGGAATAATGGGTATAGAAGCTATTCATCCTCATAAAAAGCAATCTACTTCTGTGAAGGATGGTCAACATAAAATTTATAGCTATTTGCTTGAGCCGTACTGGCACAAATCAGGAACGAATAGAACTATTCATGTACCTTATGTTAATCAAGTGTGGAGTGGTGACATTACTTATATTAGAACTAACGGAGGATTTATGTATCTTGTGGCGATTATAGATTGGCATAGTAAGGCAATACTAAGTTATAAAGTATCTAATTCTATGGATGCATCACTTGTAACCGATGTATTAAAAGATGCACTGAATAAATACCCTGCACCACAAATATTCAATAGTGATCAGGGTAGTCAATATACTGGACATGAGCATACGGGAATTCTAAAAGAGAATAATATACAAATCTCAATGAACGGTAAGGGTAGAAGCATTGATAATATTGTGATTGAAAGATTTTTTAGAACTTTAAAATATAATTGTATATTTATAAATGATTTTAAAAATATCGCAGAACTTAAAGATGGTATTGATAAATACATGGATAAATATAACAATCAAAGATTCCATTCAAGTATTGGTTATAAAAAACCGATGAACGTGTATCTTGATTACTTACAAAATGCAGCTTAAAAATTATGTAAAATGGGAAACAAAATTAGTGAAAAATTTGTCTTGAAAAATCAGTCCAGTTTCTTTCGGTGAAGTGATAGCAAGTAAGCTGTTATATGGTAATGCCTATATTTTAGCTACGTTAATGAATAATCGCCCCCGGGAAATGTACTTACTGCCTAGCAATGCAACTGAGTTAGTATTAGATAAGAACTATCCAGTAGCGTATAGATATATGAGTAGTAGTGGAGAGAAAATTTATCCTATCTCAGCAATTAATCGAATGAGTAAGGTGTTACATTTAAAAAATTATCATCCTACTAATTCGTATTATGGATTATCTTGCCTTGATGCTGCTTCTTTACCAATTGATTTACATTCACAAGCTACTAGTTGGAATAGTTCTTTACTGAGGAATGGGGCTCGTCCAAGTGGAGCGTTGATAGTCAAAGAAACGAATGGTTATCTTAGTGACGAACAGTTTGACAGGTTACATGAACAGCTTACCGAAAAATTTACCAGTAGTAATAATTCTGGTAAACCTCTTCTTTTGGAAGGCGGGCTTGATTGGCAGGAAATGAGTATTAATCCAAAAGATATGGATTTTATTGAAGCAAAAAATTCTGCTGCCAGGGAAATAGCTTTAGCTTTCGGCATTCCACCTCAATTGCTAGGTATTAATGGTGATAACACTTATAGTAATATGCAAGAAGCTAGGTTAGCTCTGTGGGAAGAGACGTTAACAGGAGTTTCGCACTTAGCAAAAAATATGTTAATCTAGCAAGAAAGAGTTTTAGTTAAGCATGGCAAGATCAAAATGTAGCAAAGACTTATATAAATCATTTTTACAAGCAAGTAGCGTAAGATATAGTGGTAAAGCATTATCTGAAGTAAGTCCAATAAACCTATCTCATGATAGTGCAAGTCGATGGTTAAATAGTAAGGATTTCCGCCCTAGCGGGATCTACAGAGAAGTGTCAAAATATATTGATAGGGAAGCTTCTTGTTTATTAGTGGGAGATGACACGTTATTGTCAAAGCAATACAGTAAGAAAATTGAGCTTGTACATTATCAATATTCTGGAGCTGTACATGATGTTATACCTGGTATAGGGATGGTCAACTTACTGCATTACAATGCTAAAACTGATCAATCTACCCCTGTAGATTATAGAATATATGATAAAGAAACTGATGGAAAAACAAAGAATGAGCATTTTTGTGATATGCTTACTTTAGCTAAGGAAAGAGGGATCAATCCTGATGCAGTAGTAATGGATGCGTGGTATAGCGGTTTGGAGAATTTGAAACATATACGTAATTTAGGTTGGACATGGGTTAGTAACCTAAGAAAAAATAGAAAAGTTAATCATAATGTTAGCTTAGAAAGTTTAGAGATTCCTGATGAGGGACTAAAAATTCACCTACGTGGATACGGTTGGGTTACGGTATTTAAGTTTGTGGCAAAAAATGGTCGCATTGATTACATAACAACTAACTTAGAAAATCCAACACGTGAACAAATAGAGAAAATTGTTAAGGCACGGTGGTCTATAGAAGTTTATCATCGAGAATTAAAACAAACTTGTGGTATTGAACGCTGTCAGGCACGCACGGGTCGAGCTCAGAGAAATCATATTTGCCTTGCCGTATTTGCTTGGCTCGATATGAACAAAAGGAGGATAAATGAAAAAATTACTTTATATCAACAAACTTGGGAAGTTATAAAAACATCAATTCAGAACAACATTAGATGCCTTTTAGCTGATTCGCAATTTTGCTAACTGCGAAACTCCTGGTTAATTCCGTTGCTTGATAAATTATCAGATGCTTTAGGTAATTGGTTATCACATTGGTATCAGGAGGAGATTATTATTGATTTTGATCGGGATAGTATTTCAGCATTGACCGAAAAACGTGAGAATTTATGGGCTAAAATATCCAATGCTAGTTTTATGACTTTGAACGAGAAAAGGTCTCTTGTTGGGCTTAAGCCTATAGATGGTGGAGATAGATTATGACAAACGACACAATTACCATATTACATAGTTTCGTTACTAAGATAATTTCTCTACTTGAAAATGAACTAGACGAGCTAGAATCAAGAAAATCCAAGGGGGAGATAATAATTAAAAAGAATATTACTGAAACACTGAATAAATTAGTTAATTTAATTATCCAGCTAAATAAGCTCAGTAAAGATGAGTATTTAAATGAAAACACCATAATGAAAGAAGAGGATAAAGAGATTATAGCTGAATTTTTGAGTAAATATCAATGACTTATCCAAAGAAATTATTACATGCAATATTGAGGTAAGATTTTAATAGTTTTATCAATAAAGTATTTAATACCATTAATCCTGGCACAGAATATCAAGCCAATTGGCATATTGAGCTAATTGCTGAATATTTGCAGGCTGTACAGAATGGAGATATTAAGAGGTTAATCATCAATATGCCGCCTAGGTCTCTAAAATCGGTGTGTATTGGGGTAGCATGGCCAGCTTGGATATTAGGACATGATCCGTCAAAAAGGATTATGTCTGCCAGCTATTCCCAAGGGTTCTGTCGCATATGTTGGACAATAGAAAAAAGATTGATATAATGATCTAAAAAAGATGTTAAGATGTTTCGTATTACTGCAAGATTATTATCATATTTCAAAGGATTTTGTTCTTCACCAGAAATAATAATGTTATTTGTCTATATGAAATGCCGATTTTCTTTAAGTTATCGAGATTTGGAAGAAATGATGAGTATAAGGGGAGCAAAAATTGATCACTCTACATTACAAAGATGGGTTATAAAATTTGTACCATTGATAGATCAGGTGGTTAGAAAAAGAAAGAAGCCAGTTGGTAGTAGTTGGAGAATGGATGAGACTTATATTAAATTAAACGGTAAATGGGTTTATTTATATAGAGCACTAGATAGTCTTGGTAATACTGTAGACTTTCTGCTACGTAAGCATAGAGACAAGCCTGCAGCACTTGCATTTTTTCGTAAAGCCTTTAGAGAGAATAATTTTCCTGAGAAAGTAGTAATTGATAAAAGCGGTAGTAATACGGCTGCTCTTAATGATTTGAATACAGAAGTTCCTAAAGATTATAAAATTAAGGTTATTCAGACCAAATACCTGAATAATCTTGTAGAACAAGATCATAGGTTTATCAAAAAACGTACAAAGCCAATGCTTGGTTTTAAGAGTTTTCATTCTGCAGAAATGACTATTACCGGTATAGAAAATATTCGTATGATGCAAAAAAGGAGCCTTTCTAATTAAGTGTGTAAATTTTTCATAGGGCTTAAATTCTACCTTCAAATTTTATCAAAAAGTGAGCCATAGCTGCGTTCCAGTTTGGAATCGGCATAACCCATTTCTTGGTCATATAATCAATTGCCAAATACAAGGTCTTAAAAACGGCATTATCATTTGGAAAAACCCGTTTATTCTTAGTAACCTTACGTAATTGGCTATTGACAGATTCTACACTATTAGTTGTGTATATTACTTTCCTTATCGCCTCAGGGTATCCTAGAAAAACCATTAAATTTTCCCAATGAACATACCAAGATTTAGCAATTTGTAGATACTGTTTACTCCATTTAGCTTCAAAAGATTCTAAAGCAAGATGTGCTTCTTCCTCTGTGCTAGCAGTATATATAGGCTTTAAATCAGCCGCTAATTCTTTTCGGTCTTTATATGATACATATTTTAAACTATTTCTAATCTGATGTACAATACATAATTGATGTTCGATTTTCGGAAAAACTGCTTCTATTGCCTCAGACATACCGGTTAAATTATCACTGCAAGCAATAAGCATGTCTTGCATACCTCTGTTCTTCATCTCAGTAAAATTACCAAGCCAAAATTTCGCTCCTTCATTTTCACTGATCCACAATCCTAAAATATCCTTCCTTCCAGATAAATCAATACCTAATGCTACATATACAGACTTATTGATAATTCGTTTATCTTGACGTACTTTTACTACTAAACAGTCAAAAAATACTATAGCATATACTCAATACTATAGCATATACTCGATCCAATGGTCGGCTTTGCCATATCTTGACATCCTCAATTACATCATCAGTAATTTGACTTATCAAACTTTCGCTAACGTCAGCTCCATACAATTCTTGCATTTGAATCTTAATATCAGATAAGCTCATTCCTTTAGCGTATAATGATATTATTTTATCATCAAATCCTTCAATACGTCTTTGACGCTTCGGAATTAATGCAGGTTCAAATGTACCACTTCTATCCCTTGGAACCTCAATCTCTACAACTCCATTATTTGTTACTAGATTCTTTACATTCCTACCATTACGAACATTATCACTATCAGTATGACAATATTTATCATATCCTAAATGATTATTCATCTCTGACTGCAATGCCTTCTCTACAAGCCGTTTGGTTAATTGTTTTAATAAACCATCCTCTTTAAGTAATGTTGATATATCTGTATCATTATTTATTAATAAATCTATCGCTTGATTCATTGCTTCATTTTGTTTTTGGTGCATTATAATTTCTCCTTTTGTTATATTATATTTTTATATAACCTTTGAAAAATTTACACACTTATTTGTACAGAGCCCAAAAAAGACAAATAATTGGAGCTAATGATAATCTTTCTACTTTTGAGAATTTTGCTATGTTAATGGCATCATAATGTCCAAAACCTTAGTTTTAACAATCTTGATGTAGTATGATTTATAGATGCGACAAAACCTACTATTACACCTACTTTACCTGATTCTATCTTTAACTCTTTAGCTAATACTACCAACAGACTTAACATTGGCACATATTCTACTGATATTTCTTTATATTCTAATTTTACTTCTGCCGCTTACTTACCTAATCTAGAAAATAAAATAGCTTATCTTAATAGAACTAAAATGTGAAACTGGACTGATTTTTCAAGACAAATTTTTCACTAATTTTGTTTCCCATTTTACATAATTTTTAAGCTGCATTTTGTAAGTAATCAAGATACACGTTCATCGGTTTTTTATAACCAATACTTGAATGGAATCTTTGATTGTTATATTTATCCATGTATTTATCAATACCATCTTTAAGTTCTGCGATATTTTTAAAATCATTTATAAATATACAATTATATTTTAAAGTTCTAAAAAATCTTTCAATCACAATATTATCAATGCTTCTACCCTTACCGTTCATTGAGATTTGTATATTATTCTCTTTTAGAATTCCCGTATGCTCATGTCCAGTATATTGACTACCCTGATCACTATTGAATATTTGTGGTGCAGGGTATTTATTCAGTGCATCTTTTAATACATCGGTTACAAGTGATGCATCCATAGAATTAGATACTTTATAACTTAGTATTGCCTTACTATGCCAATCTATAATCGCCACAAGATACATAAATCCTCCGTTAGTTCTAATATAAGTAATGTCACCACTCCACACTTGATTAACATAAGGTACATGAATAGTTCTATTCGTTCCTGATTTGTGCCAGTACGGCTCAAGCAAATAGCTATAAATTTTATGTTGACCATCCTTCACAGAAGTAGATTGCTTTTTATGAGGATGAATAGCTTCTATACCCATTATTCCCATATATTTAAGCACCCTATCTCTGCCCACATTAAAGCCGTCTTCCAATAATTGTTTGTATATATAACGATAACCATACTCAGGGTTATCCGTATATATTTCATCTATTCTATTTAAAATATCAAGATTATATAAGCTCATTACTTTAGCTTTATAATATACTCCAGATCTGCTTATCTTTAATAGTTCACATTGCCTTGTCTTTGCTAACGTACTCAGCTTGGGGTCGACAAGACTTTTCTTATTTGATAAGTCCAAGCTGTTTAGCTTTCCCACCGCCCAGTCCCTCTCGACTGTAGCCTTACCTAATGCTTTTGCAAGTTCATCGTTTTGATTCTTAAGTTCACTAATCTGCCCTTTGTACTCACTAACAGCTTTTGCTGGCTCAAATGCCAATGACGCATTATCTAAAAATTGTCGTTTCCAGTTTTGCATAGTTTTAGCCGTTACTTCATATTTGACCGATAACTGACCTATTGTTGATTCTTCTTTTAACATCTCTAATACTATTTTAGTTTTTGCTTCTGCACTAAAATTTTTAATTTGTTTTTTACCCATTTGTTTCTCTTTAATTTTATTTATTATTCTATACTTATTGAGAAACAAAAATACCTGCTTCTTTGTCTAATTTTTTCAGTCCATTATACTCTGTTCATACTCCAAATAAATTTTACAAAAATCATCTATAAAACTATATAATTCTGTGATATCTTTTCTCATGCCTGTAGTTTGTTTTTTTGTTTAAAAATATAAATACTGCAGGCACTCCTTTTTGACAATCCTTTTATCTATTACTATTTCATCTATATCTTATCCCGAACTGACGTAATTAGTTTCGCAAAACTGTAGGAGATTCACGTATACAGGAGTTTCGCACTTAGCAAAAAATATGTTAATCTAGCAAGAAAGAGTTTTAGTTAAGCATGGCAAGATCAAAATGTAGCAAAGACTTATATAAATCATTTTTACAAGCAAGTAGCGTAAGATATAGTGGTAAAGCATTATCTGAAGTAAGTCCAATAAACCTATCTCATGATAGTGCAAGTCGATGGTTAAATAGTAAGGATTTCCGCCCTAGCGGGATCTACAGAGAAGTGTCAAAATATATTGATAGGGAAGCTTCTTGTTTATTAGTGGGAGATGACACGTTATTGTCAAAGCAATACAGTAAGAAAATTGAGCTTGTACATTATCAATATTCTGGAGCTGTACATGATGTTATACCTGGTATAGGGATGGTCAACTTACTGCATTACAATGCTAAAACTGATCAATCTACCCCTGTAGATTATAGAATATATGATAAAGAAACTGATGGAAAAACAAAGAATGAGCATTTTTGTGATATGCTTACTTTAGCTAAGGAAAGAGGGATCAATCCTGATGCAGTAGTAATGGATGCGTGGTATAGCGGTTTGGAGAATTTGAAACATATACGTAATTTAGGTTGGACATGGGTTAGTAACCTAAGAAAAAATAGAAAAGTTAATCATAATGTTAGCTTAGAAAGTTTAGAGATTCCTGATGAGGGACTAAAAATTCACCTACGTGGATACGGTTGGGTTACGGTATTTAAGTTTGTGGCAAAAAATGGTCGCATTGATTACATAACAACTAACTTAGAAAATCCAACACGTGAACAAATAGAGAAAATTGTTAAGGCACGGTGGTCTATAGAAGTTTATCATCGAGAATTAAAACAAACTTGTGGTATTGAACGCTGTCAGGCACGCACGGGTCGAGCTCAGAGAAATCATATTTGCCTTGCTGTATTTGCTTGGCTCGATATGAACAAAAGGAGGATAAATGAAAAAATTACTTTATATCAACAAACTTGGGAAGTTATAAAAACATCAATTCAGAACAACATTAGATGCCTTTTAGCTGATTCGCAATTTTGCTAACTGCGAAACTCCTGGTATATACTCAAATGATTTGAAGAATTGGATTTGAAAATGACAGGAGTTTCGCACTTAGCAAAAAATATGTTAATCTAGCAAGAAAGAGTTTTAGTTAAGCATGGCAAGATCAAAATGTAGCAAAGACTTATATAAATCATTTTTACAAGCAAGTAGCGTAAGATATAGTGGTAAAGCATTATCTGAAGTAAGTCCAATAAACCTATCTCATGATAGTGCAAGTCGATGGTTAAATAGTAAGGATTTCCGCCCTAGCGGGATCTACAGAGAAGTGTCAAAATATATTGATAGGGAAGCTTCTTGTTTATTAGTGGGAGATGACACGTTATTGTCAAAGCAATACAGTAAGAAAATTGAGCTTGTACATTATCAATATTCTGGAGCTGTACATGATGTTATACCTGGTATAGGGATGGTCAACTTACTGCATTACAATGCTAAAACTGATCAATCTACCCCTGTAGATTATAGAATATATGATAAAGAAACTGATGGAAAAACAAAGAATGAGCATTTTTGTGATATGCTTACTTTAGCTAAGGAAAGAGGGATCAATCCTGATGCAGTAGTAATGGATGCGTGGTATAGCGGTTTGGAGAATTTGAAACATATACGTAATTTAGGTTGGACATGGGTTAGTAACCTAAGAAAAAATAGAAAAGTTAATCATAATGTTAGCTTAGAAAGTTTAGAGATTCCTGATGAGGGACTAAAAATTCACCTACGTGGATACGGTTGGGTTACGGTATTTAAGTTTGTGGCAAAAAATGGTCGCATTGATTACATAACAACTAACTTAGAAAATCCAACACGTGAACAAATAGAGAAAATTGTTAAGGCACGGTGGTCTATAGAAGTTTATCATCGAGAATTAAAACAAACTTGTGGTATTGAACGCTGTCAGGCACGCACGGGTCGAGCTCAGAGAAATCATATTTGCCTTGCTGTATTTGCTTGGCTCGATATGAACAAAAGGAGGATAAATGAAAAAATTACTTTATATCAACAAACTTGGGAAGTTATAAAAACATCAATTCAGAACAACATTAGATGCCTTTTAGCTGATTCGCAATTTTGCTAACTGCGAAACTCCTGAATGAATGATGAGCATGCGAATCCATGATATTTTAAAAAAACAATTCGTAGGAGCAAAAGAGTATACTCGGATGATCTAAAGAATGGGAACAACAAACAAGGAAAGCTTTGCCAGCATAGGATGACATCTAGACTACCGATACTAGAGTTAACAATAGCTGGCATATAAGGCAAATATCCATTCATTAGACATCCTTCGAAACTCTACTTCTGCTGGTGATTTGAACAATGATGCGGTACTCGAATCCGTAACGGAATTAGAGTACGCTGCGGTTCGAGGTGAAGCGTCTCCTTCAAATCCCTCAGCATAAGCGAGTTTCGAAAGAGGTCTATCATAAGAACGACTAACTACTTTGTTTTTACTTCTACTTGAACAACTTTCTGAAGACCATTATCGAAATATAAGGATAAATCAAAATTATCACCAACTTTTAATATAGTTCTTAGATCCAAGAGCATAATATGCATACCACCCGGTTGTAAAATAGCACTACTTTTAGCTGGGATGACTAGCTTATCAAGTCTTACCATTTTACTAACCCCTTTTTCATCAACAAAACTTTTATGTAATTCAACCTTGTTAGCTATATCTGAAGAAACATTTACCAAATTGTAATCGAGGTCAGAGTCATTAAAAATCTCAAAATATATTGCAGAATTATTATTTTTGCTAACAGTAGCAGAAGGTCTTGCCCAAGCATTTAGTATTGTAACAGATGCAGTTAATGCAGTAGGAGCTGATGCTTCTAATGGTGCTGCTGGATTGTTATTACTTGGCATAGTAGTTGCAAAACATATTGATAGACTAAAATATAAAGTAACAGCAATGAAGGTTATTATGTTCTTAAGTAGCATATTATTACCATAAATTAATTACACAATCGATTCACTTAATTATATAACATATTATACATACACTAAGTATATTTTGCAAAAAAATAATATATTTATAGTGTATAATGCTAACTTTGGCTTACTTTAACAAATTTTTGTTTAAAAGAATCCCAATGATAGTGAACATTTACTGTTTTAATTTCTGTAACTGTAATATCTCCATTAGGTAACTGTGCAACATCAAAGCCTTTTTGTATAGATTCAGTAATTAGAGTCGTTGATTGACAAATATACCTAACATTAAAAAAGGGATTATTATCAGTATCTAATGAGTTTGTAGTTTTCTTAGTTGGGGTATTCAAAATAGGTGCGTTTTTTTCTTTCATTCTAAACAACTTCAGATATTCTGTACGTTTTTATAACAGTTTAGTAATACCAATTGCAATAATTAACGCAGTGTTATAAAATGGTTTTTTAACTGATAAAAGGTAATCAAATAGCTAGGTTAATATTACCGCAAGGTTTTGAAGGTCATGATTTTATAAAAATGATGAAACATGAGCCGCATGGTCGAAATCGTATACGTTTATTGGCAATGTATCACCTTCAATTAGGCAAATCTTTTAAAGCCATATCTGAAATAGTGAAGTCACACTGGAAAACTGTGCAATCATGGCTCAGAAGATTTAGGAATCATGGTTTTGAAGGATTATTTGAATCACAAAGAAGCGGTGCCCCTAGGAAGATTAACACTATACAAGAGTCTGCTCTTTTTGATAAAATCAATACGCTCAGTGAAAGTAAAACTGGTGGGTATATAACTGGAAAGGAGTTACATATCATGTTACTTGAGGAATATGGTGCTAAATGTGCTTTAAAAACAGTCTACAATACTATGCACCGCCTTGGTTTTAGCTGGATTACTTCTCGTTCAATGCATCCAAAGTCAAATCAAGAGACTCAAAATACATATAAAAAAACTTTCCAGATATGTTAACAGAATTATTACCAAAAAATATCGATAGATGTAAAGTTGATATATGGTCTCAAGATGAAACTCGAGTTGGGCAACAAGGTAGCTTAACTCGTATATGGGCTAAGCGTGGCACTAGACCCCGTAAAGTTCGGCAACAGCAATTCATTTCAACATATATTTATGGAGCTGCTTGCCATGATACAGGAGAAGCTTTTGCATTAATTTTACCATATGCAAACACACAGGCAATGAATAAATTCTTAGAAGACCTTTCTCGCAGTATTCAAGGCAACCGACATATAGCTTTACTAACGGATAATGCAGGTTGGCACACAGCCAAAAAACTAACTGTGCCAAGCAATATCACTTTGATACCGCTTCCGCCCTATGCACCGGAACTTAATGCAATGGAACAAGTTTGGGAATGGATCAAGAATCATTACTTGTCTAACCAATGTTATGGTGTATATGAAGATATCGTCACTATGGCTTGTTACGCTTGGAATCAACTTGCTCATAATGTAGATTTAGTAAAATCAATTATGTATAGAGACTGGATAAATACACCGTGTTAATTATTGCAATTGGTATAATAAGGTGGCAAGAGTTTGTTGTTAGATTAATTTAGGTTATTTAGTCTAATTAGTTTTTTTTGTAATGAGGTGTGTGCTGTGTTAGAAGGTTTTGATTTTTCAAAGTCTGCAATAAGGTTATTTTTCTATTTTTTAAAGAAAAGAAGAATTAAACTAACTATTTTAGGGGTGTTATGCATAATACGGGGAATGGTACCAGCTATTGATAGTGTGTTGCTACAAAAAGTTATAAATTTGATTGAGTCTTTTTCTAATGAAACAGTTAAAGACCTACCTTCCTCCATGTTGTTTTGGGCAATAATATATGCATTTTGGTGGGTATGTGTAAATACTATGTGGCGAATTTATGATTATATTTATCTAAAAACCATGCCATATATCAAAGCTCAGATATTAGACGAAATGTATAATTACACTCAGTACCATAATCATAGATTTTTTCAAGAAAACCTTGCTGGTCATATTACCAATCGTATTACTGAAGGGGCTAGATCTTTTGAAATGGTTTTGTCTTTATTTGGAGAGAAAATTCTATACAAACTAGCTATAATTGTTTTTGCTCTTGGAACAATGTACTGGATACATCAAATATTTGCTACTATATTCCTTATACATATTTGTGTTTTTGTAGGGACTAGTGTTATCTGTTCAAGTACAATAAACAAATATTCAGTAAATTATGCACGAAGCAAATCAATAGTTGCCGGCAGTATTGTTGATGCAATTGCAAATATTGGTGCAATACGGATGTTTACTTCTCATAAATTTGAACGTCAGAATCTAGAAGTAAGGATAGATGATGCTGTAGTTAATGAACAAATTATGCAACTCTTTATGTTTAAGCTACGTATTGTACTAGGCATAGCTTGTTCTATAATGATTTTTATAATGGTTTATTATCTAGCTCAACTTCGTAGTCAAATGCAAATAACTATAGGAGATTGCGTGTTGATACTTACTTTATCTATAACGGTTAGTAGTGAAATTTGGGATCTAACGCAGGAAGTAGGAGATATGTTCGAAGAGTTTGGTTCTTTTAATCAAAGTGTATCATTAATGAAACCTCATATTATAGAAGATATTGAGAATGCCCATCTTCTAAAGGTTACAAAAGGTGAGATAATATTTAAAAATGTTAGTTTTAAATATTACCATAATAATAATTTATTTGAGAATAAATCCGTTACAATTTTGAGTCAACAAAGGGTCGGATTAGTAGGATTTTCTGGTTCAGGAAAAACAACTTTTATTAATCTTATTACACGGTTGCACGATATAGACCAAGGAGAAATTCTAATTGATGGGCAAAATATTAGATATGTAACTCAAGATTCTTTACGAGAAAATATTATTATAATACCGCAAGAACCAATCCTATTTCATAGGACAGTCATGGATAATATTAGATATGGAAAAAAAGATGCTAGCTTAGAAGAGATAATAGAGGCAGCAAAACTAGCTCATATACATGAATTTATTGAGAGCCTAACAGAAGGATACCAAAGCTTATGTGGTGAAAGGGGTAATAACTTGTCAGGTGGTCAGAGGCAGAGAATAATAATAGCACGGGCAATATTAAAGAATGCTCCAATATTAATTCTTGATGAAGCAACAAGTAGTCTAGATAGTAAGACTGAGGAGTTGATACAAGATTCTCTATATTACTTAATGCAAAATAAAACTGTATTAGTTATAGCTCATAGATTATCAACTTTGTTGAATATGGATAGAATTTTGGTTTTTAATGAAGGTAGCATAGTTGAAGATGGACAACATGAGGAATTACTAAAAAACAGTAAATTGTACAAAAAACTATGGAAATCACAAGTAAAAGGCTTAATAATTTAAAGAAATTGCTGATTATTTCACCTTATATACTCAGGTAGAACTTCAAGAATTGGCGTTCCCGCGACCAAAGATCGAAGCTGCCTAGTTACTCATGTACGCTACGCCGCTCGACTTTGCTACTGCCTAGCTCTTCTTGAAGTTATACTATCGTCTACCAACTTTTCATTTACGAGCAATATACGTAAGGTGAGAGATTATTTATTACATGACTTATAGTTCTCGTACCATTTCCGATTATGACATACACTCAACTATTGATCGCAATTTTTAAATTACTCTGCTAATTCATTTAAGATTTGGTATTGTAATACATTATTATTTTGTGTATCATAACTTGAGTTCGATGTAAGACATCGGTTTAATAGCCTAGGGTGACATCACCCCTAATGAGGATAATTACTTGAGCCTAGTATTAATTTGCTACATCGATACTTAAGGTTATCATAAGAAATATTTTTAATCACTTGAAACTGAAGGAATTTAAAATGCAAGTATTCGTTGGAAAAGCTGCACCGGATTTTACAGCTAAAGCTATTATGCCTGATAATAGTATAGAATCTGAATTTAATCTTAAAAATTATGCTAAGGGTCATAAAGTTGTATTGTTTTTTTATCCCCTAGATTTTACTTTTGTTTGTCCATCAGAAATTATAGCCTTTAATAATAGATTAGGAGAATTTACTGAAAGAAATACAAAGTTAATAGCAATAAGCGTTGACTCGCATTTTTCTCATTTGGCTTGGAAGAATACTCCTTACAATAAAGGTGGTGTTGGCAATATCCAAATTCCTATGGTGGCAGATCTTAATAAAAATGCCTCACATAGTTATAATGTACTTCATGATGATGGAATATCACTGCGTGGTACTTTTGTTATTGATGAAGAATTCATAGTACGCCATTTGTCAGTTAATGATTTGCCAATTGGTAGAAATATTGATGAAGTAATAAGACTGATAGATGCCCTAGACTATAATGCCAAGCATGGTGAAGTATGTCCAGCTGGGTGGCATAAAGGTGATGAAGGTATTACCCCATCACATAAAGGAGTAGCAGATTACTTAGCTTCCAATGCAGAAAAATTATAGTATATAGAGTAGGTTTGCCGGATCAGTAGATGTCATTGCTAGCTACGAATACCAATGTACCGTATACCGTAGCTAGAGATGACATCGAGATTACCATATATGACACGCATAGGTTTATGCAGGTTTCTACCGCTAGTTGTAGCTTTTAAACTTCTCTAGTTAGAAATTAATTGTTTTTTTATTTAGTGGGGGAAAATTTTGTTATATACTGCAAATATCATCTAAGAGACTCCAATTTGGGATAAGAATTGACAAATTCTTATCTCGAATTCGCGTAAGGGATAATTTATGTCAAAGTAAGCTTAAAGCCAAAGAAAGAGATTTGATGCTTAAGGAGCTATTTTTGGATACTAACCGAGTATCTTATACAAAAGAAACAATTGATATTCTAAGACTAATTAGGAGTGAAAATGTTGGTCCAAGGACTTTTTGGAGTTTAATAAAGATATTTGGTAGTAGTAGTACTGCAATTGAAAATATACAAGAATTCTCACTGCGAGGTGGACGCTCTAAACCAGTAAAGGTATTTTCACAAAGTGAGGCAAGTAAAGAACTTGAGCTTTTGGAAAAGAATAACGCCAAAATTATTACCTATAAGTCTTTAGAATATTCAAGGTTATTGTTAGAGATTTTTGATTGCCCGCCTATACTAAGTTATAAGGGCAATATCGGGTTATTATCACACGAAAGATGTTTAGCAATTGTTGGAGCAAGAAATGCTTCAGTAAATGGTTGTGCCTTTGCAGCTAGAATCGCTAAGGAATTGACAGACGCAGATTATATAATGGTTTCTGGACTTGCAAGAGGTATTGATACGGCAGTGCATCAAGTTAATATCTCTAAAACAATAGGAGTTATCGCTGGAGGAATTGATCATGTCTATCCCCTAGAAAATGTTAAATTATTCGAACAAATTCAGCAAGAGGGGTTAATAATTGCTGAATTACCAATAGGTTCAAAACCTCTTGGACAACATTTCCCACAACGTAATCGATTGATTTCTGGTATATCTCTTGGAACGGTAGTAATTGAGGCAAGCCTAAAATCTGGATCATTAATAACAGCAAGGTTTGCTTTAGAACAGAATAGAGAAGTATTCGCAGTGCCGGGATTTCCGTTAGATCCTAGGTGTCAGGGTACTAATAAACTTATCAAGGAAGGAGCATATATGGTGGAATCTACCCAAGATATAGTAACTAATCTACCGCATTTTTCTAAGGTTGTCAGCAAATCTAAGGATGTGGCGAATGATTCAGCTGAGAATAACCAGTTTAAAGCGTTAGATATAAAATATGCTAATCCAATTACCAACGATATGCGTATGAAAGTTAAGGAGCTTTTATCTTCAACTCCTATAAATTTTGATTGTTTGCATCAAACGCAGCTACCTTTGCAGGTTATATATATGATAATACTGGAGCTAGAACTGGCTGGAAAAATAACTAGATATCCTGGCAACAAGATATCTTTAATTTATAAATAAATATGAAATTAGTAATAGTAGAATCGCCAGCAAAGGCGAAAACGATAAATAAATATCTAGATAATGGTTTTAAAGTTATTGCTTCGTTTGGGCATATTAGAGATTTACCATCAAAAAATGGTTCAGTTCTGCCAGATGAAGATTTTGCTATGAAATATATTATATCAGATAAAGCAGAAAAATATGTTGAAGCAATAACTAAAGATGCTGCCAAGGCTGAAATGGTTTATCTAGCAACAGATCGAGACCGAGAAGGAGAATCAATTGCTTGGCATGTTGCAGAAATAATAAAAGAAAGAAACTTGGTTAAATCTAGTGATTTCTTTAAAAGAGTAGCATTTGATGAAGTTACAAAAAAAGCTATTTTACATGCAATTGAAAACCCAAGAAAGATTGATATTGATTTGGTTAATGCTCAGCAAGCAAGGAGGGCTTTAGACTATTTGGTAGGATTTACTTTATCGCCGATATTATGGCGTAAATTGCCAGGATGTAGATCAGCCGGAAGAGTCCAGTCTGTAGCACTGAGACTTATTTGCGAACGAGAAGACGAAATTGAACGTTTTAAATCGCAAGAATATTGGGATATTAGTCTTAATATTCTTAATAGTAATAATGAACCCTTTTTAGCAAGATTAACTCATGTTAATGGTAAAAAATTAGAGAAATTCTCAATTACTAATGAACTAGCTGCCAATGATCTAGTCGAGAAAATAAAACTAAAGAATTTTCATGTTGCCTCTATAGAAAAAAAACAGCAAAAACGTCAACCGCAACCACCTTTTATTACCTCTTCGCTGCAGCAAGAAGCTGCAAGAAAATTAGGGTTTACTGCTAAGAAGACTATGCAAATTGCCCAAAAACTTTACGAAGGTATGGATATAGGTAATGAAACTATAGGTTTGATCACTTATATGAGAACGGACGGGACAACTCTTGCTAGTGAAGCTGTTGAGCAAATACGTCAGTTGATAGATAAGAATTTTGGGGATAAATATCTGCCAGCTAGCCAGCGAGTTTATAAATCTAAAGCTAAAAATGCCCAAGAAGCTCACGAAGCGATTAGACCAACTGATATTACCCTGCTACCAGAAAAGTTAAAGGATAAACTAGATAAAGATTTTTACAAGCTTTATGACCTAATTTGGAAGAGGACGGTAGCTTGCCAAATGGAAAATGTTATTATTGATTTGGTAGTAGCTCAGCTTGATACAGTCAATTCAGGAGGATTTGATGCTAGGCACGATGGAGCGAAGCCTATAGATAATAGGCGAGCGACGAGTGACGACGTCACCAAATTCTCATCAATTGACTGTACAGAAGATAAAGAATTTACATGCAAAGCAAATGGCTCAATTATTGCGTTTGATGGTTTTTATAAAATTTATCAAGAAGGTCTAGATGATGAAACAGAAGAAGAAAATAGGCTTCTACCACCGCTAAAAGAAGGCGAGAAATTAATTACAGATTCAGTGAATCCAGCACAACATTTCACTGATCCGCCACCAAGATATTCTGAAGCTAGTTTAGTAAAGAGGCTTGAGGAACTTGGTATTGGTCGCCCGTCTACTTATGCTTCGATTATATCAGTGTTGCAAGATAGAAAATATGTAGTTGTTGAGAAAAAACGATTCTTTCCAGAGGAATTAGGGCGTTTAGTTACAACATTTTTAACAGGTTTTTTTAAGAAATATGTGGAATATGATTTCACAGCTGATCTTGAAAATGATTTAGATGAGGTGGCAGAAGGTAAAATAGAATGGAAGTCTTTACTAAAAAAATTCTGGGATGGGTTTAATAACAATGTAGAAGTAGTTAGTGGAAAGAAAATATCTGATATAATTATTTATGTTGAAGAAGCCTTAGATTATCACTTATTTGGAGAAAAGTCAGAAAGTAACAAGTCAAGAATTTGCCCATCCTGCTCTACAGGTCAATTAGATCTAAAGCTTGGTAAGTTTGGAGCATTCTTAGCTTGTAGTAATTACCCAGAATGTACTTTCAAAAAACAAATTACCTCTAAAAATAGTGATGATGTTACTACTACTATGGAAGAGAACAAACTATTAGGAGTAAATAAGGATGGTTTTGATGTTTTTCTAAAGAAAGGTCCATATGGTTTATATGTACAGACTAGTGAGCAAGTTGCCAAGGGTGAAAAGCCAAAGCGTGCATCATTGCCACCTTCTATTGCCCAAAATGATGTCACTCTTGCTTTAGCTATGAGGTTGCTTGAGTTACCGGCTAAATTATGTTTGCATCCTGAATCTCAACAAGAGATTATACTTGGTATAGGTAGATATGGCCCGTATCTTAAATATCTTGATAGGTTTATTTCAATACCAAAAAGATACGATCCTTTTACCATAACAACAGAGATCGCTGTAGAAATAATTGAAGCTAGTAATAATAAGTTAAAGAATAAACAAGAGAAAGATAATGGCAAGCAGGTAATAGTTGCAAAAAAAACTTCTAAAAAGAATGCTACAACAAAAAAGAAAAAAGTACAATAAGCGGTTAAGATAAAATTATGGGAAGGGTTATCACAAGATTCGCACCATCACCAACAGGTATGCTGCATATAGGTAATAGTAGAACAGCTCTTATAAATTGGTTATATACTAGAAAGCATAATGGCATATTCATTTTAAGGTTTGATGACACCGATCTTGAACGTAGCAAGCAACAATATAAAAACGCTATTGAACAGGATTTGAAATTTCTAGGACTTAACTGGGATCAAACTTTTTGTCAATCTAATAGGCTTGATAGGTATGAGGCGATAAAAACATTATTATTACAAAAAAATAAATTATATCCTTGTTTTGAGACTCAGGAAGAGCTTGAATTAAAGCGTAAATTACAATTATCTAGAGGACTCCCTCCTATATATGATCGTGCAGCTTTGAATTTAACTCAACAACAAATAAACGATTACATTAGTCAAGGAAGAAAGGCACATTATCGATTCTTGGTATCGCATACTCCAATTATATGGCAAGATATGATTAAGGGTGAAGTTAAATATGATGGGAAAAATCTTGGTGATCCGATAGTTATCAGAGAAGATAATAGTATGACTTATATGCTTTGTTCAGTTATTGATGATATTGATTATTCGATTACCCATATTATTAGGGGCGAGGATCATGTAACTAATACGGCAATTCAGCTACAAATGTTTGAAGCCCTACAGGAAGAACTATACTCAAATCAAAAGAGTATACCGAATTTTGCTCATCTTGGTCTAATTATTAGCCGAGATGACAAAATATCTAAAAGAATAGGAGGATTTGAGATCGCTGCTCTAAGGGATGAAATTGGATTAGAACCAATGGCAATTAACAGTTTTTTTAGTTTAATTGGTTCGTCATCAAGTATTGTATCGTTTAAGAATTTAGATCAGCTAATAAAAGAGTTTGACATTAATAATTTTTCTAAAAGTCCAACAACTTATTTGCCGGAAGAATTAGAACGTCTGAATCATAAATTACTAATTATCCTTAGTTTTGATGAAGTAAAAGATCGCTTAAGAGAGATTAAGGCTGAGCAAGTAACTGAACAGTTTTGGTTGGCAGTGAGAGCTAATTTGCAAAAATTATATGAAATAAAAGATTGGTGGAATATTTGTTACTCACCATCCAAAGTTGAAGGATTAGATAAAGATTTTTTAAAACAGGCAGCTATATTGTTACCAGACGAACCAATAACCCTTGATAGCTGGAGCATATGGACTAAAAAAATTATGGTCGTTACTGATAAAAAAGGCAAGGAGGTATTTCTGCCTTTAAGACTTGCTATAACGGGAATGGCATCCGGACCAGAAATGTCGGTCATATTACCCTTACTTTGCAGAGAGGAAATTATAAAAAGATTAAGTTGATTTTTTTGTTGATCTAAAAAAATGGTTCTGTCGCATCTATTGCCAAGTATGATGATATGTGGTATATGGAGCTAAAAAATAGCATTATGGTATTCCAAATATCGCCAAAACTTTTGAAGTATTTTAAAGGATTTTGCTCTGGTTCTGTCGCATATGTTGGACAATAGAAAAAAGATTGATATAATGATCTAAAAAAGATGTTAAGATGTTTCGTATTACTGCAAGATTATTATCATATTTCAAAGGATTTTGTTCTTCACCAGAAATAATAATGTTATTTGTCTATATGAAATGCCGATTTTCTTTAAGTTATCAAGATTTGGAAGAAATGATGAGTATAAGGGGAGCAAAAATTGATCACTCTACATTACAAAGATGGGTTATAAAATTTGTACCATTGATAGATCAGGTGGTTAGAAAAAGAAAGAAGCCAGTTGGTAGTAGTTGGAGAATGGATGAGACTTATATTAAATTAAACGGTAAATGGGTTTATTTATATAGAGCACTAGATAGTCTTGGTAATACTGTAGACTTTCTGCTACGTAAGCATAGAGACAAGCCTGCAGCACTTGCATTTTTTCGTAAAGCCTTTAGAGAGAATAATTTTCCTGAGAAAGTAGTAATTGATAAAAGCGGTAGTAATACGGCTGCTCTTAATGATTTGAATACAGAAGTTCCTAAAGATTATAAAATTAAGGTTATTCAGACCAAATACCTGAATAATCTTGTAGAACAAGATCATAGGTTTATCAAAAAACGTACAAAGCCAATGCTTGGTTTTAAGAGTTTTCATTCTGCAGAAATGACTATTACCGGTATAGAAAATATTCGTATGATGCAAAAAAGACAAATAATTGGAGCTAATGATAATCTTTCTACTTTTGAGAATTTTGCTATGTTAATGGCATCATAATGTCCAAAACCTTAGTTTTAACAATCTTGATGTAGTATGATTTATAGATGCGACAAAACCATTAAGAATATCAAGCACCCACATGATGTTTATTTAATGGATAAAGCTAGGCTTAGTATTGTGAAGCTTTGCCAAAGTTTGGGTATAAGTTTAAACGAAACCTACGCTAGAACCTATAAGCGAGATATAATAAAGCTCTGGAAGTATAAAGAGCATAGCAAAGCCAAGAAGCGTTGGAAAATAATGAAGCATTTAAAAACGTTACTTGGTCGTTTGGTTAGAATATGTGAGCGTGAGATAAAAAATCAGAAATTAAACTTATCTATCAGAGATCAAGAAGTATTGAAAAAAGTAAAACAAATACATAGCCAATCTGTTTTAAAAAGAGAAGAGAAAAAGCAATACAAAGAACAGAATAAAATATTGTATAGTTTTCATGCCCCTGAGGTAGAGTGTATAGGGAAGGGAAAACGAAACAAGCCATATGAGTTTGGCAATAAAGTTGCGGTAGTAGTCAGTGGTCGTAGAAATTTTGTACTGTCAGCAAAATCGTTTCATAATAATCCTTATGATGGTCATACATTGCAGCAGAGTTTTGAAGCGGTAGAAAATGTAACTGGAATAAAGATAAAAAAATCGTTTGTTGATCTTGGTTATACTGGCAGCAATGTTAAAGAGAAGAGTAAGGTATATACCCCAAAAACTCGGAAAAAGTTATTGAAAGAAGACAAGTGTATGATCAGGAGACGCAGTGCTATAGAACCAATAATAGGGCATTTGAAACAATATGGTAGGATGGGCAGAAACTTCTTGAAGGGTGTGATAGGAGATGTGATCAATCCAATAATCTCTGCTATAGGTTTGAATTTACGATGTATTGCCAATCATTTACACATCATGCCTAACTCTACATAAAAAAATTATCATTAAAAAACTTGCTAAACGATTAAAAAAAATCGTTAACAATAAGCTCATGTAAAAATTTTACTAAAACAGAAATTTTTCAATAAAATTGAAAACAATTTTTAATTTTAGTGCAAATATTAGAATTTTTTTTGTAAAAATTTTATTCAATCATAGATTATGGGGGGCTTTAAATATTTTTGGCGGACGGACTAGATATAGAAACAATCAGGTTTGAAGGGGCTGCCCACCTGATTGTTAAAATATAATACTCCATTCAATATGTGATTTTAATAATTAAAATCACATATTGAATGATGAAAAAAGTTAAAATGCACTTGCGTCAGCCGCTTCAAGAGTGCATTTTTCCTTATAACAAAGCAAGTATCGACATAAGAATTAATAATTCTTATATCGAACTGAGGTTGAGGTTACTATAGTCAACTGATGAGAAGTAGGTAGCATCGTCTTCGCTCGCCTATTACAATAGGCGTCGCTCCATTTAATAATTTCACTTCTTCAATTATATCATCAACATTCCACCATTAACATGGATAGTTTGACCGGTGATGTAGGAAGCTTTGTCGCTTGCTAGGAAAGCTACTACGTTTGCAACATCTTCGGCTTCTCCGAAAGTTCTAAGAGGAATTTTTTGCATTATAGCCTCTTTTTGAGCTTCGTTTAATTTATCGGTCATGTTTGATTTAATAAAACCAGGAGAAACTGCATTAATTGTGATACCCCTACTTGCTACCTCAATTGCTAGAGACTTTGTCATACCGATCAAAGCAGCTTTGGAAGCACAATAATTTGCCTGTCCTGGATTGCCGGAAGCTGCAACCACAGATGATATGTTAATTATTCTACCATAACGAGTTTTCATCATTTTCTTTATCGCTTCACGATTTAGAATAAAGCTAGCTTTTAAGTTTATATCTATAACTTGATCAAACATTTCATTGGACATTTTTATTGCCAGCATATCTTTAGTGATTCCGGCATTACAAACTAAAATGTCGATTTGCTCAAGACTAGACACCAAGTTAGTACATTCATCAATATTTGCTAGATTACATGGTACTATCGTATAATTATCTTTTAAGTTATTTGCAAGTTCTTGTAGTTTCTCTTGGTTACTACCACTAATTATCACATGACTACCAAGAGAGTGGAATAGCTTAGCAATGCTACCACCAATTGTCCCAGATGCTCCAGTAATTAGAGATTTTTTAGCAGTTAAATCTATCATTTCTATTCTTCCTCTTCTATAGTTATCGTTTTGCTATCAAAAGTAACACTAGTATTATGAGAAGATTTTTGACGAATTAGTTGTTCTATTTCAGAGCAGATAGCAGGGTGTTCTCTTAGGTAATGTTTAACATTTTCTCTACCTTAACCTATACGAGTGTCATTATATGAAAACCAAGACCCCGATTTTTCTATTATTTCAAATTTAACAGCAAGATCAATTATCTCGCTTTCTCTAGAAATACCACTACCATACGTTATATCAAATTCTGCCGTTTTAAACGGTGGAGAGACTTTGTTTTTAACAACTTTAATCTTAGTTTGGCTTCCTACTATATCTTCTTTATCCTTGATTGTTGAAACTCTTCTAATATCTAGCCTTACTGAGGCATAAAATTTTAAAGCATTACCACCTGTGGTAGTTTCTGGACTACCAAACATGACACCTATTTTCATTCTAATTTGGTTAGTTAACCACTCTGCACTGCAAGTGCAGAGCTTAATATTACGGCATGAATGCCTCATGTATGTACTAACTTAAAAGTTAGAAACTATTTGTGTATGGCTCATTTAGAAAGTGTCACAACACAAAAAAATATATCTGTGAAGTGTAAGATTTTGTTAAAAAATATCTGTATGATTCATTCTTATCTTTTCTTGATAAGATATTTAAAATTTATGTTGAAACGACGCACTGCAAGTGCGGGGTTTTTCTCCCAAAGTGGGACAATAAAAATAATTATACAATTAGTTCTTGAAATTGATGCAGTGAGTTTTCTAAGTGCTTGGCTCATTAATCTAGCTTGTAACCCCATATGAGAGTCACCCATTTCCCCTTCAATCTCTGCTTTAGGCACAAGAGCAGCGACACTATCTATAACGACCATATCAATAGCTCCAGAGCGTACTAGAGTATCAGTTATTTCAAGTGCCTGCTCTCCAGTATCTGGTTGAGAAATAATAAGCTCGTCAATATTTATGCCAAGTTTTCTAGCATATGCTGGGTCTAAAGCATGTTCTGCATCAATAAAAGCACAAGTACCACCTTTCTTCTGTGCTTCAGCAATCATATGTAGAGTTAAAGTGGTCTTTCCCGAACTTTCCGGTCCAAAAATTTCAATAATTCTTCCCTTGGGTAACCCACCTATACCGAGTGCCAAGTCAAGCCCTAGCGATCCTGTTGGTATTGCCTCAACATCTACAGCAGGACGTTGACCGAGTTTCATGACAGAACCTTTGCCGTAACTTTTTTCAATTTGGCTAACTGCAGCAAGCAATGCTCTTTCTTTGTCTATAACGTTCATTTCTAGAATCAGCTTAATAAAATCAAATTAAATTTATAAAGTAACATACGAGGAAAATCCAGTAAAATAATTACAAATATTAATATCATAGTGATTTAAAAATTACAACTAAAAATTAAAAATCTATTCTTTAACCTAAAGATGATCTGTCAACAGCAACCTTAATGTTTAATTGTTCTTGCTCCACAAATCCATGTTATATTGTTTGCAATATTCAAACATATCAACTGTATTATGGTGATGTATGCCAAATTCTTTAACTTGCGGTTTACCAAAGAATTTATAATTATATAAATCTTTGATTTTACAAGCTGCTTTTGCTGCATGATTATATAAATCACTTACTTGAGCAATATTTTTACTTCTATCTCTATATAAATAATGGTATATAACAAATGCTTTTTTATAAGATTCTATAGCCTGCTTTAGCTTATGTATGGACCTACCCAACAATGCAAGAAAAAAATAATATATAACAGCAAAAAAATCGAATGCAGTCATGTATCCGGCTTATAGACAATAAATCAAGCAATTTATCCTATAGCCCTGATGGAATTCGCTGGCTTACAAACTTATACTTATTATTTTATCGACTTATAAATAGCCCTTAGCTAAATCAGTTTTTTTGTAAGCTAAGGTTCGTCTTATTTACCATCAATATTATCATTCTTCGCATATTCCGGATTGGAATTTGTTAAACTTCTATTACCTATAATGTCATTTCATCAATTATTTGGAGTAGTTTTTTAACTACAAACTTTACTCTCGGTATAATCATCACCTGAACTAAGTAATGCAAATACCACCCTTGCTAGCTTATTAGCTACCGCGACAACTGTTTTATTATGACCGTTTCTCTCAGATAAATTAAACATCCACTCAGTAAACTTGCTATAATCTTTTTTAGATTTTTGTTCTTCCGTGGTAAATCTTATCTTGCTATTCAGAATGGATCTTGCCCCTTGAATTAACAAAGTACGTAAATAGATATCACCTCTTTTACTAATACCAAGCAACTTATTTTTGCCACCACTAGAGTGTTGCCTTGGCACTAATCCCAGCCATGCTGATAATTGCCTACCATTTTCAAAACAACTAGCATTACCTATTGAGGCTATTAAGGCTGTGGCAGTTATTAAACCTATACCTGGTATCATCATTAGTTGTTGGTGATTACTATACTGGCTAGCTATGATTTTTAATCGTTGTTCTAGCTCTTTTATTTTTTTATCATTTTCTACAAATTCTTCTTTTAACTCACTAAATGTTTGGTAGCTTAGCTGACTTAAATCCCCTTCGTCTAAAATCTCAGTTAATTTTGTTATAATCTTATTGATTCCTTGCGGAATAGTAAAACCAAATTCATATAATAGCCCTCTAATCTCATTAGCAAGTGCAGTACGATTTTTTACCAATCTCTGTCTTACCCTATGAATAAATAAAATATCTTGTTGCTCTACAGTTTTAATGGGTACAAACCTCATACTAGGTCTTGCTACTGCCTCACATATTCCTTCTGCATCAGCTTGATCATTTTTATTGGTTTTGACATAAGGCTTAACAAACTGTGGTGCCATTAGTTTTACATTATGACCTAATTTTATTAATTCTCTTGCCCAATAGCTAGCTCCACCGCAAGCTTCCATGCCTACTAGACATTTTGGTACGTTAGCCATAAAAGTTAAAACCTGTTCTCTCATTAATTTCTTCTTTAATATTGTCTTGCCATTTTTATCTACACCGTGAATTTGAAAAATTCTTTTTGCAATATCTATACCAATTGTGGTAACTTCCATATGGACCTCCTTATTGTTGTTTAGGATTCATTTCCTATCCTAGAAGATTAGCATACGCTTCTCATTCTGTATATAGGGTAGGTCCATACCATTATTTTGGGTAAATAGAATATCACCTTAGTACTATATAACTAGATGCCAAGCTGAAATTATTAGAATAATTTGTTTGCTTCGAATTGCTATTTTCACTTGCTAAAAATATGGAAATAGCTTTTTTAATATATTCATAAGCTTGATCTACTTTATTTAAACCTAACATACTTCTAGCCATTTCTGTATAAATATTTGCAAATATTTCATTATCTTCATTCTTTATGGGTTTATGTATATAATATAACTGTTGAGCTTGAGCATAAGCTTCTTGATATCTACCAAGGGAATTCAATATCTTTGCTCTAGGCATGTAAACCCCAGTAAAGTATGGGTCATTAATATGCGATCCATTTTTTATAAACAGCTCAATAATTTTATCTACATATTCTAAAGCCTCCTGATATTTTCCTTGCATATTAAATAATGTACTTTTTAAAGAATATATTATAGATATATCAGCTTCTTGTATTATTCTTTGTTTTACTAATTTTTCTATCTTTTTAAGAAATTCTTCAGCAAGTTTTATCTCTCCTAAAAACATATAAGATCTAGATATATGAGATATACAATTAAATTTGAGAGAATAACTAGATTCATCATCATCAAGTTTACCTAAAATCTTTAATGATTTAGTAAAATAAGAAATCGCTGTTTCAAAATTTCTTAATATTATTTTATTATACACTCCTATTGCTCCCAAATATCTAGCGTAATAAAATTTTTGATATTCAGACATTTGCCACAATTTAAATTTTTTGTTTTTATCTTTCCAATTAAACCAATTAACCATTTGTTGTGCTTTATTATTATTATAAACATTTATATATAGAGACAATAATTCACTTCTTAAGGTAAGCATTGCATATATGTTAACATTATATTTCTCAGAATTTATAAGAATAATTTCTAAGTTTTTAATACAGTTTGAGCACTCCTCCACAAATATCCTGAGTGAGTTCCTTTCGGCTTAGGTATCTTAGCAATAACATTTTCTAAATATATTTTATTATTATCACCATTTAGTTCCATTATTTTATTACTAACTATATCATGCATTTCAAAAATAGAGTTATCTTCGCTAGAACTAATATTACTGATTAGCATAAATTTAGATAATTGATATATATCATCATCTAAAGTATCTTTATGATCAGTAATGGTGCTAAGAAACTGCTTCGAGAAGCTTTGGTTATTTAGCAAAGCTATTTTATTAAGCAACTTTACTGCACTAGGATTTAATTGTTGAATAGCCATGCTAATATTTGTTGCTATTTTATCAGTCGATTGATAAATTTTCTTTTTATATTCCTCTTTATCCAAACCTTGAACTCTGTTAAGTAATTGAGCTCCTTGTACTATCAACATTGGATAACCACTAAAAGATTGCGTTAAAAATTCGATACTATTATTATCCTTATTGTTCAATAAGTTATTAGCTAAAGCTATAATAGTAGGCTTATCAAATATGGGCATTGCTATAATATTAGGTAACTTTTCATTATCTTGCGAACAAAACACCACATTACCATTATGTTCCCATTCAACTAAATCTTGTACTTTTTTATTTTCATTAACCTTTAAATTATCAAACAATAATAACCATTTATTAGTAGAAGTTAAATATGACATTACTTCTTTTTTTGCTAAAGCAACTTCTTCAGATATATTAGTTTGCTTAACCTTATTAAGTTGTTTGGCTAATTTAACAAATTGTTCATCAAAATCAAGGTTACAATCAAAAAACCAAATTACGTCAGTTCGGGATAAGATATAGATGAAATAGTAATAGATAAAAGGATTGTCAAAAAGGAGTGCCTGCAGTATTTATATTTTTAAACAAAAAAACAAACTACAGGCATGAGAAAAGATATCACAGAATTATATAGTTTTATAGATGATTTTTGTAAAATTTATTTGGAGTATGAACAGAGAAAGTTATTACCATCAAATAAGCAAAGAAATCGCTGTTGTAGCATGAGTCTAAGTGAAATGTTAACAATAATAATTATGTTGCATACATCCTATGCTAAGAATTTTAAATTTTTCTATAAAAGTTATATAGAGTGCATGCATAAGGATGATTTTCCCAAAGCCTTGAGTTATAATAGATTTGTTGAATTAATGGCACGATTATTCATACCGCTAAATATGTTGATTCATTTGTTGTTTGGTGAGGAAACAGGTATTTATTTTATTGACTCTACAACGATTAAAGCTTGTCACAATAAAAGGCGTTATAGCAATAAAGTTTTTAAAGGATTAGCCAAACATAGTAAATCCTCTATGGGGTATTTTTATGGTTTTAAATTACATGTAATAATCAATAATAAAGGGGAGTTTATGGCATTAAAAGTGACCAAAGGCAATGTAGATGATAGGATTCCAGTACCGGAGTTAACAAAAAGATTAACTGGAATTATAGCAGCTGATAAAGGTTATATTAAGCAAAATTTGTTCTTAAATTTATATGAAAGAGGCTTAAAAATGATTCATGGAATTAAGAAGAATATGGAAACTCAATAACAACCAGCTGAAGCTGGTGGGTTGATATCTAGACTGGAAGTCGCTATTACTCTAAAGAGATATTACTAATGCCTGTGCTATCTCTCTGATCCTAATTCTTATAAGTTACCCTGCAATACTTTGTAGCGATATTTAGTGATCCAAACAACATGAAAGCGATGGTAAAATACAGTGTGGCTAGTCTTGTTATAATCTGTCATATATGATATTTTAATATACATGAAGAGCTTGCTCTTATGTATATTAAAATATCATATATTCAAGTTATAGTGAATTGAAATATTAGAACAAGGACTGAAGTCTTTCCCAGCTGAAGCTGGGGGTTTTAACCAAAAAGGTGACTATAAACCTTCAACAAAATTTGATTTTAATCTACATGTTCACAATATCCTTATCCCAAATTGACGTAAATTAGATCATACTTATTTTTTTTCTCATAACTATACATCCTAATCAGTTGAGTTTTACCTATACCACTAGTACCGACTATACTTGCTTGTCTATATTTACTTAAATATTCATCAAGGATTTTAAGTTGTTGCTCATGATTGACAAAATAACTAACTGGGGTGATTAAATTAGACACTTGTTCTTGAGCAAAAGTTCTAGTATTAATGATTAATAATATGATTGATAGTAGAAAATTTTTCATATAATGAAACTGTTAAAAAGTTAACCACTCTGCACTGCAAGTGCAGAGCTTAATATTACGGCATGAATGCCTCATGTATGTACTAACTTAAAAGTTAGAAACTATTTGTGTATGGCTCATTTAGAAAGTGTCACAACACAAAAAGAATATATCTGTGAAGTGTAAGATTTTGTTAAAAAATATCTTATCTTATCTTATCTTATCTTATCTTGATAAGATATTTAAAATTTATGTTGAAACGACGCACTGCAAGTGCGGGGTTTTTCTCCCAAAGTGGGACAATAAATTATGCCCTAACGGTACGTATAAAACATATTATACGCATAACTATAAAGTATAAGCAAAAATAACTCAACTTAAGTGTGAATATTAATAATAATCATCATTAAAAATATGAATAGAGAATTTTTATGAGAAAAACTTTAATAATTCTAATTTTGCAATTTATCGTAATAGAAGCATTTGCAAGTATTGAAAGAATAAAGCTACATTCTTTTGATAATTTAGTTGATCAAATTAAAAATAACCCAATAAAAGCTAAAGATACGCTAATTGTATTTGATATTGATGGAGTTATTCTTTGTCCTAAAGACAGCTATTTAAGCCATAATAATCGTGAGGTGCGTCATAAATTTCTTGATGACATTGAAAAATCACAAGGTCTAGCTCAGAGAAAAAATATATATGCACTTATAGCTGCTCAGATGGAATATAAGCTAATTGAACCAAGCTTAATGAAACACTTTTGGTTTCTAAAGTTCAATGGTTACGACGTTATTGCCTTAACATCAATGGGATCAAATAATCCATATTTTGATCAGGAACAAGATCGTGTTGATATGCTTAAAGATAAAGGATTATTGTTTGATAAAAGATATCACGGTCAAATAAAAATTGATAAACAAAAAAGACCCCAGCCAAAAGCCATTGAGGGAGTTATTTTTGCAAGAGGATATAAAAAGGGATTAGTTCTCAAAGCATACCTTGATCAACAACATACTGCCTATAGCAAGATAGTGGGGTTTTGTCGCATCTATAAATCATACTACATCAAGATTGTTAAAACTAAGGTTTTGGACATTATGATGCCATTAACATAGCAAAATTCTCAAAAGTAGAAAGATTATCATTAGCTCCAATTATTTGTCTTTTTTGCATCATACGAATATTTTCTATACCGGTAATAGTCATTTCTGCAGAATGAAAACTCTTAAAACCAAGCATTGGCTTTGTACGTTTTTTGATAAACCTATGATCTTGTTCTACAAGATTATTCAGGTATTTGGTCTGAATAACCTTAATTTTATAATCTTTAGGAACTTCTGTATTCAAATCATTAAGAGCAGCCGTATTACTACCGCTTTTATCAATTACTACTTTCTCAGGAAAATTATTCTCTCTAAAGGCTTTACGAAAAAATGCAAGTGCTGCAGGCTTGTCTCTATGCTTACGTAGCAGAAAGTCTACAGTATTACCAAGACTATCTAGTGCTCTATATAAATAAACCCATTTACCGTTTAATTTAATATAAGTCTCATCCATTCTCCAACTACTACCAACTGGCTTCTTTCTTTTTCTAACCACCTGATCTATCAATGGTACAAATTTTATAACCCATCTTTGTCAGGAGTTTCGCAGTTAGCAAAATTGCGAATCAGCTAAAAGGCATCTAATGTTGTTCTGAATTGATGTTTTTATAACTTCCCAAGTTTGTTGATATAAAGTAATTTTTTCATTTATCCTCCTTTTGTTCATATCGAGCCAAGCAAATACAGCAAGGCAAATATGATTTCTCTGAGCTCGACCCGTGCGTGCCTGACAGCGTTCAATACCACAAGTTTGTTTTAATTCTCGATGATAAACTTCTATAGACCACCGTGCCTTAACAATTTTCTCTATTTGTTCACGTGTTGGATTTTCTAAGTTAGTTGTTATGTAATCAATGCGACCATTTTTTGCCACAAACTTAAATACCGTAACCCAACCGTATCCACGTAGGTGAATTTTTAGTCCCTCATCAGGAATCTCTAAACTTTCTAAGCTAACATTATGATTAACTTTTCTATTTTTTCTTAGGTTACTAACCCATGTCCAACCTAAATTACGTATATGTTTCAAATTCTCCAAACCGCTATACCACGCATCCATTACTACTGCATCAGGATTGATCCCTCTTTCCTTAGCTAAAGTAAGCATATCACAAAAATGCTCATTCTTTGTTTTTCCATCAGTTTCTTTATCATATATTCTATAATCTACAGGGGTAGATTGATCAGTTTTAGCATTGTAATGCAGTAAGTTGACCATCCCTATACCAGGTATAACATCATGTACAGCTCCAGAATATTGATAATGTACAAGCTCAATTTTCTTACTGTATTGCTTTGACAATAACGTGTCATCTCCCACTAATAAACAAGAAGCTTCCCTATCAATATATTTTGACACTTCTCTGTAGATCCCGCTAGGGCGGAAATCCTTACTATTTAACCATCGACTTGCACTATCATGAGATAGGTTTATTGGACTTACTTCAGATAATGCTTTACCACTATATCTTACGCTACTTGCTTGTAAAAATGATTTATATAAGTCTTTGCTACATTTTGATCTTGCCATGCTTAACTAAAACTCTTTCTTGCTAGATTAACATATTTTTTGCTAAGTGCGAAACTCCTGTTTGTAATGTAGAGTGATCAATTTTTGCTCCCCTTATACTCATCATTTCTTCCAAATCTCGATAACTTAAAGAAAATCGGCATTTCATATAGACAAATAACATTATTATTTCTGGTGAAGAACAAAATCCTTTGAAATATGATAATAATCTTGCAGTAATACGAAACATCTTAACATCTTTTTTAGATCATTATATCAATCTTTTTTCTATTGTCCAACATATGCGACAGAACCATATTGATTGGGTCAGTATTGATAAACCATTAATGCCCTTACGCATGTCAGTATAACCGGTACAAAGATAGATTTTGCTATCATGTCCTATATCTAGCATGATCTATCCAATATTTTGACTATCTCCAACAACTTGCTACTACTAACACTACCTTCAATTGATAAAGAAAAATCATTAAATTTTAATTCTGCTTTTTTTAATATTGTGCATTTTGTTTCTTGTACCGTTGTTTTCTGTATTGATAATTCTATAAATTTGTTGCCTGAATTATTTGCCTTTGCCTCTTCCCTTCTTTTCCTCCTTTCCCTACTACGCCATCCATATAATGTCTCTTTCGAAATTCCATAAAACTGAGCAACTTGTGATATAACACACCTAGACACATATGACTCTGAAATTATTTGCTTCCTTTGTTCAGCTGTAATATCTCTCCTACTCTTATTCATACTATTATTCCCTTGTAGTTTCTACTACAGAATAATACTTATATCTTCTTGCTTTTATAGACCACCTTCACTAGACGGTTACCAATCATAGATTATGGGGGGCTTTAAATATTTTTGGCGGACGGACTACATAATGTTTATGCTGCTAATACTAACCTTACTCATGCAAAGTCTGTACTTAATCTTGCGATGAATAAGACAATCAACTCCCAATTCTGTATAATCACAAAGCTGTAGTTGTTTTTCTCCTAATATAGTGTTATACCAATTGCAATAATTAACACGGTGTATTTATCCAGTCTCTATACATAATTGATTTTACTAAATCTACATTATGAGCAAGTTGATTCCAAGCGTAACAAGCCATAGTGACGATATCTTCATATACACCATAACATTGGTTAAACAAGTAATGATTCTTGATCCATTCCCAAACTTGTTCCATTGCATTAAGTTCCGGTGCATAGGGCGGAAGCGGTATCAAAGTGATATTGCTTGGCACAGTTAGTTTTTTGGCTGTGTGCCAACCTGCATTATCCGTTAGTAAAGCTATATGTCGGTTGCCTTGAATACTGCGAGAAAGGTCTTCTAAGAATTTATTCATTGCCTGTGTGTTTGCATATGGTAAAATTAATGCAAAAGCTTCTCCTGTATCATGGCAAGCAGCTCCATAAATATATGTTGAAATGAATTGCTGTTGCCGAACTTTACGGAGTCTAGTGCCACGCTTAGCCCATATACGAGTTAAGCTACCTTGTTGCCCAACTCGAGTTTCATCCTGAGACCATATATCAACTTTACATCTATCGATATTTTTTAGTAATAATTCTGTTAACATATCTGGAAAGTTTTTTTATATGTATTTTGAGTCTCTTGATTTGACTTTGGATGCATTGAACGAGAAGTAATCCAGCTAAAACCAAGGCGGTGCATAGTATTGTAGACTGTTTTTAAAGCACATTTAGCACCATATTCCTCAAGTAACATGATATGTAGCTCCTTTCCAGTTATATACCCACCAATTTTACTTTCACTGAGCGTATTGATTTTATCAAAAAGAGCAGACTCTTGTATAGTGTTAATCTTCCTAGGGGCACCGCTTCTTTGTGATTCAAATAATCCTTCAAAACCATGATTCCTAAATCTTCTGAGCCATGATTGCACAGTTTTCCAGTGTGACTTCACTATTTCAGATATGGCTTTAAAAGATTTGCCTAATTGAAGGTGATACATCGCCAATAAACGTATACGATTTCGACCATGCGGCTCATGTTTCATCATTTTTATAAAATCATGACCTTCAAAACCTTGCGGTAATATTAACCTAGCTATTTGATTACCTTTTATCAGTTAAAAACCCATTTTATAACACTGCGTTAATTATTGCAATTGGTATTAAACCACAGACAAACTACCAGTCAGTTTTTTGTCGTGGATATCTAGAGCTTTAATTAACAACTCTCCTATTTCGTTACTAATCATTCTTTCTGCAAAATCTATTGTTATTTCGCTGACAACTTTATTAGACTCTAGAATTTTTATTAATTCCATTGCCCTATCATTACTCATATCCACGTAACCAAAATCTATCTCTTTGATGGTTCTGTTAATTTCTAGAGCTTTAACAAGTTGAACAATACCAAAATCACCGATATTATTACCCTCAAGATCTATGTACTTGATAGTGCTATTATTTGCTAGAAACCATGCTAGTGTAACTGCTCCATAATAATCAATATCGTTATATTCAAGCTTTATATAATCCAATGTGCTATTAGCTTCTAACCCTTTGATAAGTAGACTTACTCCCTCAGAACCAATATTGTTGTTGTTAAGATTTATTTCACTTAGAACTTTATTATGTCGTAAAGCTTTGTTAAGTAGCTCTATTCCTTCTATCCCAATGCCATTATATGCAAGATTTATGGAGGTTAGAGTTTCGTTATGCTCGAGAAGATTGCTTAACAATTGTACTCCTTCTACACCAATATTATTACACGCAAGATCCAGTATCTCCATAGACTTATTATACTTTAGTGCCTTGGGAAGTAGTCCGGCTCCTTTTACTCCTATATTATTTTCAGTAAGACATAGCCAATATATACTATTATTATTCTCTAGAAACATAGCTAAGCCTTCTACCCCACCATCTTCAATATTATTCCCATTAAGATTTAGTACAGTTATATTATGGTTTTTTAAAGCTTCTGCAAGTCTACTAGCTCCCGTGTCACCAATATTGTTATTGCTAAGATATATTGTGGTTATAGTGTTATTGTTTTTCATCGCTTCTGCAAGTCTATATATACCACTATTGCCAATATTATTATCGCTAAGATCTATTTGGGTTACAGTGTTATTATTTTGTAAAAGTTCTGCAATTATCTCTGTTCCAGCATCGCCAAGCATGTTATTGCAAAGATTTATGTCATTTACTGTGTTATTGCTCTTCAAAGCTTGGCTAAGTAGCTTGATCCCAATACTACCAATATTATAGTTTTCAAGATTTATATCGGACACATTTTCACCAACTTGTAGTTTTTCAAGAAGTTCATAAAATTTATTAAGTTCAACAAGTTTAGTCATAATATTTGTACCTCCAAATTTATTAGATATTTTTAACGACATTCTGGCATTTGCTGCTAATTAATTAGCTAACAATTTCACCGGTACTTGACAGGTAATAGTTGTACTCTTACCCTCTTTGCTGGTTATTGTAATCTTACCGTCCATTTCATTGATAAGTTGTTTGACAAATGTTAGTCCTAAGCCTAATCCTTTGTTATATTTAGCAATTGTATTTGCATCATCTAATTCTTTATGCATATCTTGCTGTATTCCTTCAGCAATACCAATCCCTGTATCATGCACAGTTAACCACTCTGCACTGCAAGTGCAGAGCTTAATATTACGGCATGAATGCCTCATGTATGTACTAACTTAAAAGTTAGAAACTATTTGTGTATGGCTCATTTAGAAAGTGTCACAACACAAAAAGAATATATCTGTGAAGTGTAAGATTTTGTTAAAAAATATCTTATCTTATCTTTTCTTGATAAGATATTTAAAATTTATGTTGAAACGACGCACTGCAAGTGCGGGGTTTTTCTCCCAAAGTGGGACAATAAATTGTAATATCTTATTTCTTGTATTTTTTGTTTCAGTTAAAAGTGGAAATAACCCAACTGTTACAATAACATTACCTTCTTTAGTAAATTTAATAGCATTACCCACTAATTGATCTAAGACTGCTTGCAATCTAGAATGATCACCAATGATATGCTCTGCTATATCATATTGAAAATTACAAGAAAGATTTAACCCTTTACTTATAGATGCTGGTTTAGCTTTAGTAATTGTTTTATTGACTAATTCCTTTATGTTAAATTTTTCTAGAGTTATAGCAGTTAATGCAGCATTTTTTCTTAAAAACTCAAGAACATGATGAGAATAATCAAGTAATCTTTCAGCACAATTTACTATAGTTTTTAGGTAATGCTTTCTCTCTGTATCTTGCTCTACTTCATACAGAACGGTTATTAAAGCAAAAATTCCACTGCAAGGTATTTCTATACTATGACCAATATTACGAATTAAATCTATTCTTATTAATTCATCTATTTTTAGTTTATTTTTAGTTTATTTTGTGTTTCTTGCAATTCTAGTTGTATTTCTCTATATCTAATAATATCAGCATAATTTCCTTGTGGAGCTATTTGACCAGCTTGATCTGATGGTATTAATGTGATAGTTGTGGGAGCTAGCTGTAAAATCCAGTTTTTTTCTATAGAATTTTCTATTTTCTTGTTATCTTGTTGTTGATTTTCATTATTAATTGTCATAGCATACCTCTTACCGTTTTCGGTTGTGAAAATAGGTGTCACAGAGGTTAAAGGATTAAAATTTTGTCTTTTTAATTTAACCTCTGTGTTTGACACTACACCACGTAGCATCATTCACACAGATATCACCACGATTCCTAGAAGTACAGAGGATTTTTCAAGCTTTTTGACAGATTTTTGCACAATATAATAAACAGCTGCATAAATGAGACAGCTAGGATTTAATGAATATAGTATTTTTATATTAAATATAGAAAAAAGCCTTAAAATTAGCAATTTTTCTAGCATTTAACCTTATTTTTTACTATAATCTATAGTAGAATATTTAGTAAATAACTTCATGTCAGTAACTAGTCCGTCCGCCAAAACTCAAAAAAATACTACTTGTGGCACTAATTTCCAAAAATTGTATGATTTTAGACTAAATTATTATGATTTCGAGAGCTAATTTCAAGTTTTTGTATCAAAAACACCCTATTTCCCAAAACATACTCAATTTGCTCGTTACCATTTTTTTGTATTTCCATAAGCTTTTGATATAAAACCCTTCATTTTCTTATGGATTTTACTATTACTTTTTGCCTTAAAACCCCTTTGTCTATAAGGCTTGTAGAGTTTTGGCGGAGCGACTAACTATAGAAAAAACACCACCATTCATCCAATGGGTTGGTGGTAAAAGAAAAATTGTTGATAAATTAATTAAATATATTCCTTCAGGAGTAAATAATTATTACGAGCCCTTCCTTGGAGGTGGGGCTTTGTTCTTTCAAGTAAAATATATGTTTAATAAATGCTATCTATCTGATATTAATCTTGACTTAGTAACGTCTTATAATGCGGTTAAAAAGAATCCAGAAGAAATAAGTAAGTTACTTGATTTACATCAAGCAAACCATTGCAAAGAATATTATTATCAAGTCAGAAGTGATAATAATAGTAACAATCCTAATGAAATTACTGCAAGATTTATCTATCTTAATAGATATTCCTTTAAAGGAATATATCGTATCAATATCAATGCTGATCCAGTTCAAAGCTTCTCTGGTAGAAACTACCATAAATTTGATATTACTAGTAGATTGCAACAATGTAGTAGTTTATTATCTAGTACATCTATTTGTGCTATAGATTTTTCTTTTATTGAGCCGCAGAAAAATGACTTTGTCTATTTCGATCCACCTTATCACAAATCTGGTGAGACATTTTATAGTCCGTCCGCCAAAAATATTTAAAGCCCCCCATAATCTATGATTGAATAAAATTTTTACAAAAAAAATTCTAATATTTGCACTAAAATTAAAAATTGTTTTCAATTTTATTGAAAAATTTCTGTTTTAGTAAAATTTTTACATGAGCTTATTGTTAACGATTTTTTTTAATCGTTTAGCAAGTTTTTTAATGATAATTTTTTTATGTAGAGTTAGGCATGATGTGTAAATGATTGGCAATACATCGTAAATTCAAACCTATAGCAGAGATTATTGGATTGATCACATCTCCTATCACACCCTTCAAGAAGTTTCTGCCCATCCTGCCATATTGTTTCAAATGCCCTATTATTGGTTCTATAGCACTGCGTCTCCTGATCATACACTTGTCTTCTTTCAATAACTTTTTCCGAGTTTTTGGGGTATATACCTTACTCTTCTCTTTAACATTGCTGCCAGTATAACCAAGATCAACAAACGATTTTTTTATCTTTATTCCAGTTACATTTTCTACCGCTTCAAAACTCTGCTGCAATGTATGACCATCATAAGGATTATTATGAAACGATTTTGCTGACAGTACAAAATTTCTACGACCACTGACTACTACCGCAACTTTATTGCCAAACTCATATGGCTTGTTTCGTTTTCCCTTCCCTATACACTCTACCTCAGGGGCATGAAAACTATACAATATTTTATTCTGTTCTTTGTATTGCTTTTTCTCTTCTCTTTTTAAAACAGATTGGCTATGTATTTGTTTTACTTTTTTCAATACTTCTTGATCTCTGATAGATAAGTTTAATTTCTGATTTTTTATCTCACGCTCACATATTCTAACCAAACGACCAAGTAACGTTTTTAAATGCTTCATTATTTTCCAACGCTTCTTGGCTTTGCTATGCTCTTTATACTTCCAGAGCTTTATTATATCTCGCTTATAGGTTCTAGCGTAGGTTTCGTTTAAATTTATACCCAAACTTTGGCAAAGCTTCACAATACTAAGCCTAGCTTTATCCATTAAATAAACATCATGTGGGTGCTTGATATTCTTAATTTGTACCGTTGTATCAGCAATTATCAATTCCAAATCTTTTTTTTTAATTGTGTTAGTTCTTATTCCAACTCTTATCAACTCTGCTAATATCTCGTTATATCCAGATTCACCTAATAAATTACGAAATCTTCTTATGCTAGTTTCCGACATCGCTATATCTGTTTCTATATATTCCCACCCACAGAAATATTGCCAATACATGTTTTCTTTTAGTTCTTCCTCTGCTAATGAATCTGAAAAATTATACATTGCTTGTAGCATCGTTACACCAAGCATCACTCTATGACATTTTCTATTTCTACCAAATCTCTTAATAGAAACATTTTTTGATAACCATTCTTCTAGACCAGACCAATTTATTAATTCTCTTAATTTATATAGCTTATTATTTGAGTTTAATTCTTCTTTTAATTTATAACCAAAAAGTTTTCCTTGTTTTTGTGATTTGATAATATTTTCTATTGGCATATTGACTGAAATCCATAAGGTTTATTAGCATATTTTAACATTTTCTTATGGATTTCTTTATTATTTTCTGCCATTAAACCCTATTATCTATAAGACTTATAGAGTTTTGCCGGACAGACTTTATACTAGATTGCCATTTGATGAACAAGAACAAATGAGACTAAGAGATTTTGCTAAGGAACTAGATAATAAAGCTGTTAAGTTTATGATTTCTAATAGTGATACTCCTTTTATTAGAAGTTTGTACAAAGATTTTAATATTAATACTATCAAGGTTACTTACTCTATGCCCCAAACAAGAAAAACTTCTAATGAGGTAATTGTTACAAATTATGTATGACAAGGTCGTGTTTAACATTTATAAGATGATTAAATCTATTGTTTTACTAACAGTACTGATACAAGTATTGTAGTAATTCTTTGTTTGAAGCTATCAGGACAATGTATTTGGCTCGTAAGAGAATCTAAGTTGTGTTTGATCATATCAAAACTACTTTTTATCAATATACAACAGCTGTAACTCAATTAATAGATACCTTATTACTACCTCCTACAAAAGAGCTTTTCCCATTCTACACTTTTCCTTACAAAAATTGTGGTACTATGCTGTAAGCCCTACTCAACTTTATTGCAGTGAGGCTTTAATAGTTTTCTCTTTATTGTTAATATTATTTAGTGCATCGTTAAGATGCAATCTTTCTGCTTGTTGTTTAGCCTTACCACAATACTCCAAAGCTTTATTGAAATCACCTTTACTAAAATAAGCATCTGAATAAGTTATATAAAAAAACATTTTAGTTCTGTTATCAGCTACTTGCTCAATTAAGTTATTATATTTATTAAACTCTATTATTACTTTATCAGCTTGGTTGGCTAAAATAAATAATTTTCCATATAATATTATGGATCGTAAAAAGTTTCTAGTGTTATGAGTTCCCTTGAATAAAAATATTGCTTCTTGAATTGATTTTATAGCAGTCTCTATTTCTAGTATATTTATATTGATTTTATCCTTTGCTTTATTTATGACTAAGATAAGACTAGCTTTATTCGACAATAAATTTGCCTTTAAATTTGTTATATCATTATCTTTTTCTGACTTACTTATTTTTATATTATTATACTCATAAAATGCTTCATTTATTTTTTCTTCAGCCTTGTGATAATTACCAATTTTACGAAAATATAGTGAGTATAAACCTAGAATTTTACACTTTAATATTTCTAAACCATCAGTTTTTTGCAAATATGTATTAACCTGATCAAGTATCTTTAGAAAATCTTCATATTTCTCTTGCTCAAAGTAGACCAAAGAAATTATTAAGTCCATTGCTGCAAGATTTTCATTATATTTATCCTTAAATTTAGTTTTAAATTGCTGACCAGTTTCAATAAGTTGTTGAAAAGAATTAGTTAGTTTAAATTCGTATTCATTATTTATAAAAAATTGTAATAGTGATTCAAACCATCTTAAATTTAAGGTAGAATAAATATTATTTTTGCTCTCTGACACTTGACTTATCTGGTGATATAAAACTGCTTGTACTAGGCGATGAATAGCAATATTATCATTATCATCATAATTGATCATAGAATATTGCTATAATAGAGCAATATGTTTATTTAATGTTAATTGTGGAGACAATAAATGTGGATAAGCTGTTTGTAGCCATGTCAGTAATAGTTTACGAGAGATTTTGTCTGGAGCTAGATATCCACATACCGCTAAAAGTTCAATAGCTATAGGGGGTTCATTATTAATTTTAGTATCTCTAACAATTGCCTCTAAGCTAATATTCCAGGTTATTGCCACTGGATAGTTATAGCCTTTTGTTTCTTCTAAAAAAGAATTATCCGCTAATAGTTCTGATTCATACCTCTTATAAAGACCTAAATATTCTGGAATAGTGATATGTTTTTGCTTAATATAAGAACCAGCTTGTACTAGTGCTAAGGGTAAATATCCTAAAACTTCTACTAATTCTTTTATAGCATCTTGTTCTTCTGCTGATATATCTCGCTCTATTAAACAGGAGTTTCGCAGTTAGCAAAATTGCGAATCAGCTAAAAGGCATCTAATGTTGTTCTGAATTGATGTTTTTATAACTTCCCAAGTTTGTTGATATAAAGTAATTTTTTCATTTATCCTCCTTTTGTTCATATCGAGCCAAGCAAATACGGCAAGGCAAATATGATTTCTCTGAGCTCGACCCGTGCGTGCCTGACAGCGTTCAATACCACAAGTTTGTTTTAATTCTCGATGATAAACTTCTATAGACCACCGTGCCTTAACAATTTTCTCTATTTGTTCACGTGTTGGATTTTCTAAGTTAGTTGTTATGTAATCAATGCGACCATTTTTTGCCACAAACTTAAATACCGTAACCCAACCGTATCCACGTAGGTGAATTTTTAGTCCCTCATCAGGAATCTCTAAACTTTCTAAGCTAACATTATGATTAACTTTTCTATTTTTTCTTAGGTTACTAACCCATGTCCAACCTAAATTACGTATATGTTTCAAATTCTCCAAACCGCTATACCACGCATCCATTACTACTGCATCAGGATTGATCCCTCTTTCCTTAGCTAAAGTAAGCATATCACAAAAATGCTCATTCTTTGTTTTTCCATCAGTTTCTTTATCATATATTCTATAATCTACAGGGGTAGATTGATCAGTTTTAGCATTGTAATGCAGTAAGTTGACCATCCCTATACCAGGTATAACATCATGTACAGCTCCAGAATATTGATAATGTACAAGCTCAATTTTCTTACTGTATTGCTTTGACAATAACGTGTCATCTCCCACTAATAAACAAGAAGCTTCCCTATCAATATATTTTGACACTTCTCTGTAGATCCCGCTAGGGCGGAAATCCTTACTATTTAACCATCGACTTGCACTATCATGAGATAGGTTTATTGGACTTACTTCAGATAATGCTTTACCACTATATCTTACGCTACTTGCTTGTAAAAATGATTTATATAAGTCTTTGCTACATTTTGATCTTGCCATGCTTAACTAAAACTCTTTCTTGCTAGATTAACATATTTTTTGCTAAGTGCGAAACTCCTGTTAAAGTCTTTATTGTTTTGATAGCTTCCTCTTCTGTCATGATATTAACCGGTAATATTGAAAACTTTGTTGACCAATAACGCTGACGAGTTGTTAAAATCACATGTCCACCAGCTTCTGGTAGAAATGGTTCAATTTCACGATAGTTGTTTACGTTGTCATAAACTAAAAGCCATCCTGGATTGTCAATTAGCCATTGTTTAATATAACCTGAGTTTGACGTAAGAAAGAACATTTGAAAATTAAGAAGGGAGGGATTATAAAGTTCTCTAATAATAATGACAAAATTGGAGAATATATTATGATCCCTCTTACGGAGATTTTCTGCTTAATTGATGATTTTTGCAAGCATTTTGATACGGAGCGAAATAAATATATATTACCAAATCCTAACCGTAAGCGTAAAGTGGGCTGCAGTATAGGACTCTCAGAGATTATTACTATTATAGTAATGTTTCACTTGAGTCACTACCGTACCTTTAAAGATTTTTATTTATGCTGCCTATGCCAAAGTTATAGAAAGGAATTTCCAAAACTTGTGAGCTATAGTCGTTTTGTTCAGTTAATGCCAATGAGCTTCATGCCCATGGTGTTACTGCTAAAAAGCCTAACAGGAAAACAAACTGGTCAATATTATATCGACTCTACTAAACTTCCTGCTTGCCATAATTTAAGAATTAATAGACATAAAGTATTCAAAGACATAGCAAAAAGAGGTAAGACTTCCACTGGGTGGTTCTTTGGCTGTAAGCTACATATTGTCATTAACAGTTGCGGAGAGATTATGAGTTTTTCTTTAACTCCTGGAAATGTCGATGATAGAGCAGTGGTGGAAAATTTAGTAGATAAATTACAAGGCTGGCTTTTTGGTGATCGTGGGTATATCAGTAAAAAACTCACTCAATCCCTTGCTAATCAAGGTTTAGAACTAATAACAAAAATTAAAAGTAATATGAAAGAAAGAATAATAGATCCTATTAAAAAGCAGTTTTTAAATAAAAGGCACATTATTGAAACCATTAATGATCAATTGAAAAACCTTTTTCATATAGACCATACAAGGCATAGATCTGTTATGAATTTTCAAACTAATGTATTAGCTGGGCTACTTGCCTATGTTTTCAAACCTAATAAAATTTCTGTAGCTTTTGGAAAATTAAACAATCTCAACCTTCATCTTGCATCAAACTGAGGTTAATATAAGCAATAATGTTTTCTTTTGTATAGACGGCTTCTGTGTATCCTAATAACTTAGCAAATTCAACATATTTATTGTCCCACTTTGGGAGAAAAACCCCGCACTTGCAGTGCGTCGTTTCAACATAAATTTTAAATATCTTATCAAGAAAAGATAAGAATGAATCATACAGATATTTTTTAACAAAATCTTACACTTCACAGATATATTCTTTTTGTGTTGTGACACTTTCTAAATGAGCCATATACAAATAGTTTCTAACTTTTAAGTTAGTACATACATTAGGCATTCATGCCGTAATATTAAGCTCTGCACTTGCAGTGCAGAGTGGTTAACTATACAAATCATCAATGTTCTCTGCAGAAAACCAAGCTTTAAGTGTATAAGGATGTTTTGTATGATTTATATATTGCAAGGCTAATTGTGTTTTACCAATTCCCCCAAGTCCAGCACATGCACTAATTGCTAAATTGCTTATTCCTTTTGGTGTATGATTCTTATGCAATTTATTGTATAAATCACTCAATAGTTTTTCTCTTCCAACAAAAACATTATCTTGTCTAGGTATATTCCAACTAGTCAAGTTCTTAGGAAGTATTACTGATTCTTGTGTTTTAAGATATGACACTTCTGCTTCTTGACTTTTAACCGTTTTTTTAATAGTTGGGCTAAATATTAAAAAATAAGTACTACAAATAATCAAAATCAATACACCAACTATTAGTAGATAAATATTTCTAGCTTTACCTTGAACACTTTTATTTGTCAAATAAGATTGAGGAGAAAGTGAAGCAGAATTATTTGATATAATATTATTATACCTTTCCTTGAACTTAATAATAATGTTGTTTACATTCATATTAGGAAAAATCTTTGTAATAATTTCTAAAAAAACAAAATAATATTGTTTGGACAAAGAGAGATTAATATATTCAAAATTAGTTTGTTTAGATGAAAATTTTATACATTCCTGCGGTATAAGAAAAAATACTTTAGATATATCCTGCTCATTAGACATAATAACAGAATTATCACCTTGCTGTTGTTTAGATATATTAGCTTCATTTACAGGTAAAATATAGACAGTACATTGCCTTAATTGCTTTCTGCCTTCATCATGTGTCTCCTTGTGCCTTAAAACTATAGGAGTGTTATCAAAATTTTCCCGTAGTTCTATAAAAACTGTTATGCCTATAAGTTGTAAATCACTACGTATCTTATTAATTATCAAGTTTAAATCATTGTTTTCTAGCATCTGTAAAACAATAAAAAATGATATATTATCAGACTTTGTTAATATTAAAATTTCCTTTAAGATTTTTTTAAATTCTTGTTGAATTAACAAACTTAAATAATAATTTTGTATTAGCTTGTATTTATCAGATGTTTCTATAAAGTTTATAATTCCCTCTCGGGTATTTGTTCGTATTTTCCGTTTGATATTAGAGATATGACTTTCAATAGTTCTTATCTCGATCTGTTTATCCTCATTTGATAGGAAATTAGCTATTCCTTTTGTGTTTTTCCCATGCATAATGCATGCTATCACGTCTATTTCTCTTGATGTAAAGCTGATATTGTTAATTATTATCAAGTGCTTTTCATAAATATCTTGTGGACATAGTATCTCTTTATCTTCCATAAAATCTAATTTATTTAAACTATTATTATTCTATCAGGTTATAGAACCATTTGGTAAATACAAACATAAATAATAGAAAGAGTCTCTACATTATATTTAAGTATTTTACTTACGTATAATACTTAATGTTTTTTTAAGAGTTGGAATAATTCTAATTTAGGTTTTAATAAATTCTTCTAGCTTAGTAGGTAAGGAAGTTAAACTACACTTAAATTATTGTAAAATAATAAATATTTTTAAATAAATTTACTACAACTAATAGCAGAGTATTAATTATGCAAAATACTAACGATTTACGTAATATCATAGGTGCTATTAGTACTAAACTGTATAAAAATGATATAGTAGCTGAAATACATTACAGATTAAAAGATCCTTGTTCTGCTTTAAAGAAGATATTAAGCAAGAGTATTGCTTTGAAAGAATTAACTGACCTAATTGCTTTTAGAGTTATAGTTGATAAAAAAGAAGATTGTTATAAAGTATTGGCTATTATTCACAACATCTATTCTGTTAATATAGAAAAGTCTAAAAACTATATTGATAATCCTAAGAATAATGGCTACCGTTCTCTGCATGTCATAGTTGTAGCTAATATCTATGAACGTAACATAGAAATACAAATACGGACTAGAGAAATGCATAATTTCGCAGAATTTGGTACAGCAAACCATTATGACTATAAAAAAATGCAGGAAAGAAAGTTAAGAAGATTATTATCTAATACAAGACTTAACATAACTAGTATTAATACTAAGATCAATAATGCATATAATATTTTTAGCCAGTTTAATTGGACTATATCAGAACTAATCACTTATGAGCAAGCGATTGAGAATCTTTGTCATAATTTGTATGATGTACAATTAAATAAAGTTATCAAGGAACTTATCTTTTCGTCTAAAAGTTAAAACAAGGCTTTACTAGACTAAAATCCTTTTACATCAAGCATTTCAATTACCTAAACTACCTAATATTTTAGGGAAAGATCATCAAGCTGACTAATTTTTAAGTAATAATATTGTAATTATCATTCCAGCTAATTAATTCAAAGCTACAATTTTGAGCTTGAAAAGCGGCTTCTAAATCTTGCATATGACGATCTCTAATATAATAATCGTAAAAGGCTGAAGTCGGTTTAAGAGTTACTTTTTTATTAATGTTATCTTCTTGCAGTACTATTAATACCAATTGCAATAATTAACGCAGTGTTATAAAATGGTTTTTTAACTGATAAAAGGTAATCAAATAGCTAGGTTAATATTACCGCAAGGTTTTGAAGGTCATGATTTTATAAAAATGATGAAACATGAGCCGCATGGTCGAAATCGTATACGTTTATTGGCGATGTATCACCTTCAATTAGGCAAATCTTTTAAAGCCATATCTGAAATAGTGAAGTCACACTGGAAAACTGTGCAATCATGGCTCAGAAGATTTAGGAATCATGGTTTTGAAGGATTATTTGAATCACAAAGAAGCGGTGCCCCTAGGAAGATTAACACTATACAAGAGTCTGCTCTTTTTGATAAAATCAATACGCTCAGTGAAAGTAAAACTGGTGGGTATATAACTGGAAAGGAGTTACATATCATGTTACTTGAGGAATATGGTGCTAAATGTGCTTTAAAAACAGTCTACAATACTATGCACCGCCTTGGTTTTAGCTGGATTACTTCTCGTTCAATGCATCCAAAGTCAAATCAAGAGACTCAAAATACATATAAAAAAACTTTCCAGATATGTTAACAGAATGGTTTTGTCGCATCTATAAATCATACTACATCAAGATTGTTAAAACTAAGGTTTTGGACATTATGATGCCATTAACATAGCAAAATTCTCAAAAGTAGAAAGATTATCATTAGCTCCAATTATTTGTCTTTTTTGCATCATACGAATATTTTCTATACCGGTAATAGTCATTTCTGCAGAATGAAAACTCTTAAAACCAAGCATTGGCTTTGTACGTTTTTTGATAAACCTATGATCTTGTTCTACAAGATTATTCAGGTATTTGGTCTGAATAACCTTAATTTTATAATCTTTAGGAACTTCTGTATTCAAATCATTAAGAGCAGCCGTATTACTACCGCTTTTATCAATTACTACTTTCTCAGGAAAATTATTCTCTCTAAAGGCTTTACGAAAAAATGCAAGTGCTGCAGGCTTGTCTCTATGCTTACGTAGCAGAAAGTCTACAGTATTACCAAGACTATCTAGTGCTCTATATAAATAAACCCATTTACCGTTTAATTTAATATAAGTCTCATCCATTCTCCAACTACTACCAACTGGCTTCTTTCTTTTTCTAACCACCTGATCTATCAATGGTACAAATTTTATAACCCATCTTTGTAATGTAGAGTGATCAATTTTTGCTCCCCTTATACTCATCATTTCTTCCAAATCTCGATAACTTAAAGAAAATCGGCATTTCATATAGACAAATAACATTATTATTTCTGGTGAAGAACAAAATCCTTTGAAATATGATAATAATCTTGCAGTAATACGAAACATCTTAACATCTTTTTTAGATCATTATATCAATCTTTTTTCTATTGTCCAACATATGCGACAGAACCTCGTAATGTCCCTTGTATTAAACTGGCAAGAAATTTCCAACCTCATTCTCAATCACTTTCTACTGAAAATGAAAAAATTTTACACTCAACCCAAAAAACTTTTGGGGCTAACCCCAAAGAATTTTTGCCTCAACCCCAAAAAAGTTTGGACCACTCTATATATATAGATAATAATAAAAATATATCTAGTTAACCACTCTGCACTGCAAGTGCAGAGCTTAATATTACGGCATGAATGCCTCATGTATGTACTAACTTAAAAGTTAGAAACTATTTGTGTATGGCTCATTTAGAAAGTGTCACAACACAAAAAAATATATCTGTGAAGTGTAAGATTTTGTTAAAAAATATCCTATCTTTTCTTGATAAGATATTTAAAATTTATGTTGAAACGACGCACTGCAAGTGCGGGGTTTTTCTCCCAAAGTGGGACAATAAATCTAGATCTACCAAATCTGAAATTTTTCAAAATGAAAAAAATCAAGTTGATGCGAATGAAATTGATAATAACCAGCAATTACCACAGCAAAAGATTGAGCAAATTTTACAATTTGAACAAGAATTATCAGATGAAGCACAAGTTGATAATACTAATACATCTACTGAAAACCCTATGAGAGATGCCTTGCCACTCAGTACGACATTACAAAAAGTTGTTCAGCAAGTCTCACAGAAATGTCAGCCAGTAGTAGAGTCAAATTGCTCCAATAGTTCAGGCATTCCAGTTGTAAACCATAAAAATAGCTGGTTCAGAAGAAAAAGATTAGCTGATTTTTATCCTCTAACTCAAGAAGATGCTGATTTATTGCAGATTAAATCAAATCGAGAATTTAACTTAGACTTTATCAATAAGTTGTTATTAAAGTTAGCTGGGGAATATTCAAATCATCATTTTGGTCATAAGAAAGTGCTGTTGAACTATATGGCTAAAGCTTTAAGCAATGAACTACAAGAAACTACTAAAGCTAATTCTAGCAATTTCCAGTTTAAATCTAGTGATGAGAATAAAGCGAAAGAGCAGTACTTACAAAAGATAGAATATAGTACTGATACTAGCCGGCAGGCTCAGTTAAAACGTAAAATTTCTGGTGCTTTTACTGATACAGCTTATCAGTTGTTAACTTCTTGTACATTTGGTAAAGTTTTAGGGGATCAATTTCAGCTCAAATTATTAAAAGATATTTCCTTATCAGAACATGTTAAAACTAAAATATTACAGCAAGTACAAATGGTGTATGGTAGTTAACCACTCTGCACTGCAAGTGCAGAGCTTAATATTACGGCATGAATGCCTCATGTATGTACTAACTTAAAAGTTAGAAACTATTTGTGTATGGCTCATTTAGAAAGTGTCACAACACAAAAAGAATATATCTGTGAAGTGTAAGATTTTGTTAAAAAATATCTGTATGATTCATTCTTATCTTTTCTTGATAAGATATTTAAAATTTATGTTGAAACGACGCACTGCAAGTGCGGGGTTTTTCTCCCAAAGTGGGACAATAAAATAACAAAGTTACAAATTATGCCATACAAGCAATCTATACCAACGATACAAGAAAATAATACTAAAGATGAAAATCATGCTTATTTGCTTGAGCTAAGTAAGCAATTAAATCCTGATTCATTATGGTATAAAGCTAGAAAATTTTTAATTGAACGATACAATAAATATGTTGATATCGCTACCTTTAGTAAATTATACCAATTGCAATAATTAACACGGTGTATTTATCCAGTCTCTATACATAATTGATTTTACTAAATCTACATTATGAGCAAGTTGATTCCAAGCGTAACAAGCCATAGTGACGATATCTTCATATACACCATAACATTGGTTAGACAAGTAATGATTCTTGATCCATTCCCAAACTTGTTCCATTGCATTAAGTTCCGGTGCATAGGGCGGAAGCGGTATCAAAGTGATATTGCTTGGCACAGTTAGTTTTTTGGCTGTGTGCCAACCTGCATTATCCGTTAGTAAAGCTATACGTCGGTTGCCTTGAATACTGCGAGAAAGGTCTTCTAAGAATTTATTCATTGCCTGTGTGTTTGCATATGGTAAAATTAATGCAAAAGCTTCTCCTGTATCATGGCAAGCAGCTCCATAAAGGTTCTGTCGCATATGTTGGACAATAGAAAAAAGATTGATATAATGATCTAAAAAAGATGTTAAGATGTTTCGTATTACTGCAAGATTATTATCATATTTCAAAGGATTTTGTTCTTCACCAGAAATAATAATGTTATTTGTCTATATGAAATGCCGATTTTCTTTAAGTTATCGAGATTTGGAAGAAATGATGAGTATAAGGGGAGCAAAAATTGATCACTCTACATTACAAAGATGGGTTATAAAATTTGTACCATTGATAGATCAGGTGGTTAGAAAAAGAAAGAAGCCAGTTGGTAGTAGTTGGAGAATGGATGAGACTTATATTAAATTAAACGGTAAATGGGTTTATTTATATAGAGCACTAGATAGTCTTGGTAATACTGTAGACTTTCTGCTACGTAAGCATAGAGACAAGCCTGCAGCACTTGCATTTTTTCGTAAAGCCTTTAGAGAGAATAATTTTCCTGAGAAAGTAGTAATTGATAAAAGCGGTAGTAATACGGCTGCTCTTAATGATTTGAATACAGAAGTTCCTAAAGATTATAAAATTAAGGTTATTCAGACCAAATACCTGAATAATCTTGTAGAACAAGATCATAGGTTTATCAAAAAACGTACAAAGCCAATGCTTGGTTTTAAGAGTTTTCATTCTGCAGAAATGACTATTACCGGTATAGAAAATATTCGTATGATGCAAAAAAGACAAATAATTGGAGCTAATGATAATCTTTCTACTTTTGAGAATTTTGCTATGTTAATGGCATCATAATGTCCAAAACCTTAGTTTTAACAATCTTGATGTAGTATGATTTATAGATGCGACAAAACCGTTGCAGTTTGCTATTTTTATAGCCCTGATCGGAAAGGGACAAGACCGCTTGAGCATCTCAAAGATTTTACAGGAGTGCTGCATGCTGACGCTTATGCTGGTTATAACCAATTATATATATCGATGATGAAAAATCAGCTACTAAGATAGAGGAAGCAGCATGTTGGGCTCATGTACGCCGTAAGTTTTACGAAGTAACAATAGCAAATGATAAAGCCAATATTGCTATCGCCATATTGGAGCAGATTGGTGAAATTTATGGCATCGAAGCTAACATAAGAGGATTAGAACCTGATAAGAGGCTAGAGGAACGCACGAAAAAATCTAAAGTACTGGTGGAAAAATTGTTTACAGGTTTTAGGAAAGCATATGATCAACTGCCTAAAAAAAGCAGTACGGCAAAAGCTATTTCTATAGAAATTGACAATAACGCTGCAGAGCGTGCAATGAGATCAATTGCCATAGGGCGAAAAAATTGGCTTTTTGCTGGATCAGACAATGGTGGTCATACTGCTGCTATTATCTATTCCATTATCGAAACTGCTAAATTAAATAATGTCAATCCTTGGAAATATTTGCAAAAAGTACTTGCAACAATTCAGGATTATAAAGCCAATAAAATTGTAGACCTCCTCCCTTGGAATATTATACTAGAGTTAACCACTCTGCACTGCAAGTGCAGAGCTTAATATTACGGCATGAATGCCTCATGTATGTACTAACTTAAAAGTTAGAAACTATTTGTGTATGGCTCATTTAGAAAGTGTCACAACACAAAAAGAATATATCTGTGAAGTGTAAGATTTTGTTAAAAAATATCCTATCTTTTCTTGATAAGATATTTAAAATTTATGTTGAAACGACGCACTGCAAGTGCGGGGTTTTTCTCCCAAAGTGGGACAATAAAATTTTTACGAGTCAATCATTTAATTTGTGTAAGTTCATTTTTTATTTTCCAATAAATCATATTTAAAATCTCCACAAAGTATTTCAAATTGATTTAAAGCTAAAGACTATAATGGACTGAAAAAATTAGACAAAGAAGCAGGTATTTTTGTTTCTCAATAAGTATAGAATAATAAATAAAATTAAAGAGAAACAAATGGGTAAAAAACAAATTAAAAATTTTAGTGCAGAAGCAAAAACTAAAATAGTATTAGAGATGTTAAAAGAAGAATCAACAATAGGTCAGTTATCGGTCAAATATGAAGTAACGGCTAAAACTATGCAAAACTGGAAACGACAATTTTTAGATAATGCGTCATTGGCATTTGAGCCAGCAAAAGCTGTTAGTGAGTACAAAGGGCAGATTAGTGAACTTAAGAATCAAAACGATGAACTTGCAAAAGCATTAGGTAAGGCTACAGTCGAGAGGGACTGGGCGGTGGGAAAGCTAAACAGCTTGGACTTATCAAATAAGAAAAGTCTTGTCGACCCCAAGCTGAGTACGTTAGCAAAGACAAGGCAATGTGAACTATTAAAGATAAGCAGATCTGGAGTATATTATAAAGCTAAAGTAATGAGCTTATATAATCTTGATATTTTAAATAGAATAGATGAAATATATACGGATAACCCTGAGTATGGTTATCGTTATATATACAAACAATTATTGGAAGACGGCTTTAATGTGGGCAGAGATAGGGTGCTTAAATATATGGGAATAATGGGTATAGAAGCTATTCATCCTCATAAAAAGCAATCTACTTCTGTGAAGGATGGTCAACATAAAATTTATAGCTATTTGCTTGAGCCGTACTGGCACAAATCAGGAACGAATAGAACTATTCATGTACCTTATGTTAATCAAGTGTGGAGTGGTGACATTACTTATATTAGAACTAACGGAGGATTTATGTATCTTGTGGCGATTATAGATTGGCATAGTAAGGCAATACTAAGTTATAAAGTATCTAATTCTATGGATGCATCACTTGTAACCGATGTATTAAAAGATGCACTGAATAAATACCCTGCACCACAAATATTCAATAGTGATCAGGGTAGTCAATATACTGGACATGAGCATACGGGAATTCTAAAAGAGAATAATATACAAATCTCAATGAACGGTAAGGGTAGAAGCATTGATAATATTGTGATTGAAAGATTTTTTAGAACTTTAAAATATAATTGTATATTTATAAATGATTTTAAAAATATCGCAGAACTTAAAGATGGTATTGATAAATACATGGATAAATATAACAATCAAAGATTCCATTCAAGTATTGGTTATAAAAAACCGATGAACGTGTATCTTGATTACTTACAAAATGCAGCTTAAAAATTATGTAAAATGGGAAACAAAATTAGTGAAAAATTTGTCTTGAAAAATCAGTCCAGTTTCGACCAATCTTTAATAGGCATGGTCCATTTTTTGGCTGCATTTTGTAGGGATAAAAATATTATTTTTTGAATTGACTTATCATCTGGAAACACCCCCTTATTTTTGATAATTTTTCTAATTTGACGATTTACAGATTCTATAGTGTTAGTAGTATAAATTACCTTTCTGATCTCTTCAGGAAAGGCAAAAAACGGTATTATCCCAGACCAATTACGTTGCCAAATATCAGAAATTACCGGATATTTTTTATCCCATTTTACACCAAATTGCTGAAGTTTTAAACGTGCCATTTCGTCATTATTAGCTGTATAAATTTGTTTTAGATCTGATGTGACCTCTTTTAAATCTTTATATGACACATACTTTACTGAATTGCGAACCATATGTACAATACATAATTGTACTATAGTACTCGGGAATACACTGCTTATAGCTTCTGGAAAGCCCTTTAAACCATCCACACAAGCAACATAAATTTGTTCAATTCCTCGATTCTTTAACTCAGTAACTACTTGCATCCAAAATTTAGCACCTTCATTTTTGCCTATCCAAATGCCAAGTAACTCGAGTCTGTCCTATAGTTTGTGTAAGTTGCAAAGAAAGCAGTAAGAGATTACTGTAAAAAAAGTAACTTAAGCAAGCAAGGAGGAATTATGGCTAAAAAATTAGATACAGATAAAGATACATTAGACATCAGTAATCAGCTAGTAGAAGAATTATTATCAAAAGCAGATCCATCGGAGTTATTTGGTCGAGATGGTTTATTTCAACAGCTAAAGAAGCAAATGGTTGAGAAAATATTAGCAAGTGAGTTGGATCATGAATTAGGATATTCAAAACATAGCAAGATGCCAAAAGTAGATAATAATCGTCGTAATGGTAGCTATGAGAAGACAGTAATTGATGGGGATGGTCGTAAGCTGACAGTAGAAGTACCAAGAGATCGGGAAGGAGAGTATAATCCTCAATTAATACCAAAAGGGCTGAGGAGATTTAATGGATTTGATGAGAAAGTGATATCCCTTTATGGTCGCGGTATGACAGTCAGCGAGATCCGAGGGCATTTAGAAGAAATATATCAAACTGATGTATCTGGTGACTTGATATCCACCATAACAGATGGGGTGATAGAAGAAGTAACTAGGTGGCAAAATCGTTGTTTAGATAGGGTGTATCCAATATTATACTTGGACTGTATCTATGTAAAATCTAGAGACAATCACATAGTAATAAATAAAGCAGTATATTTAGCACTTGCTGTAAATATAGAAGGGAAAAAGGAGTTACTTGGCATTTGGATAGGCAAAAATGAAGGTGCTAAATTTTGGATGCAAGTAGTTACTGAGTTAAAGAATCGAGGAATTGAACAAATTTATGTTGCTTGTGTGGATGGTTTAAAGGGCTTTCCAGAAGCTATAAGCAGTGTATTCCCGAGTACTATAGTACAATTATGTATTGTACATATGGTTCGCAATTCAGTAAAGTATGTGTCATATAAAGATTTAAAAGAGGTCACATCAGATCTAAAACAAATTTATACAGCTAATAATGACGAAATGGCACGTTTAAAACTTCAGCAATTTGGTGTAAAATGGGATAAAAAATATCCGGTAATTTCTGATATTTGGCAACGTAATTGGTCTGGGATAATACCGTTTTTTGCCTTTCCTGAAGAGATCAGAAAGGTAATTTATACTACTAACACTATAGAATCTGTAAATCGTCAAATTAGAAAAATTATCAAAAATAAGGGGGTGTTTCCAGATGATAAGTCAATTCAAAAAATAATATTTTTATCCCTACAAAATGCAGCCAAAAAATGGACCATGCCTATTAAAGATTGGTCTTTAGCTTTAAATCAATTTGAAATACTTTGTGGAGATTTTAAATATGATTTATTGGAAAATAAAAAATGAACTTACACAAATTAAATGATTGACTCAGTAACTCCTTTTTCCCTTCTATATTTACAGCAAGTGCTAAATATACTGCTTTATTTATTACTATGTGATTGTCTCTAGATTTTACATAGATACAGTCCAAGTATAATATTGGATACACCCTATCTAAACAACGATTTTGCCACCTAGTTACTTCTTCTATCACCCCATCTGTTATGGTGGATATCAAGTCACCAGATACATCAGTTTGATATATTTCTTCTAAATGCCCTCGGATCTCGCTGACTGTCATACCGCGACCATAAAGGGATATCACTTTCTCATCAAATCCATTAAATCTCCTCAGCCCTTTTGGTATTAATTGAGGATTATACTCTCCTTCCCGATCTCTTGGTACTTCTACTGTCAGCTTACGACCATCCCCATCAATTACTGTCTTCTCATAGCTACCATTACGACGATTATTATCTACTTTTGGCATCTTGCTATGTTTTGAATATCCTAATTCATGATCCAACTCACTTGCTAATATTTTCTCAACTATTTGCTTCTTTAGCTGTTGAAGTTAACCACTCTGCACTGCAAGTGCAGAGCTTAATATTACGGCATGAATGCCTCATGTATGTACTAACTTAAAAGTTAGAAACTATTTGTGTATGGCTCATTTAGAAAGTGTCACAACACAAAAAGAATATATCTGTGAAGTGTAAGATTTTGTTAAAAAATATCTTATCTTTTCTTGATAAGATATTTAAAATTTATGTTGAAACGACGCACTGCAAGTGCGGGGGAAACTGGACTGATTTTTCAAGACAAATTTTTCACTAATTTTGTTTCCCATTTTACATAATTTTTAAGCTGCATTTTGTAAGTAATCAAGATACACGTTCATCGGTTTTTTATAACCAATACTTGAATGGAATCTTTGATTGTTATATTTATCCATGTATTTATCAATACCATCTTTAAGTTCTGCGATATTTTTAAAATCATTTATAAATATACAATTATATTTTAAAGTTCTAAAAAATCTTTCAATCACAATATTATCAATGCTTCTACCCTTACCGTTCATTGAGATTTGTATATTATTCTCTTTTAGAATTCCCGTATGCTCATGTCCAGTATATTGACTACCCTGATCACTATTGAATATTTGTGGTGCAGGGTATTTATTCAGTGCATCTTTTAATACATCGGTTACAAGTGATGCATCCATAGAATTAGATACTTTATAACTTAGTATTGCCTTACTATGCCAATCTATAATCGCCACAAGATACATAAATCCTCCGTTAGTTCTAATATAAGTAATGTCACCACTCCACACTTGATTAACATAAGGTACATGAATAGTTCTATTCGTTCCTGATTTGTGCCAGTACGGCTCAAGCAAATAGCTATAAATTTTATGTTGACCATCCTTCACAGAAGTAGATTGCTTTTTATGAGGATGAATAGCTTCTATACCCATTATTCCCATATATTTAAGCACCCTATCTCTGCCCACATTAAAGCCGTCTTCCAATAATTGTTTGTATATATAACGATAACCATACTCAGGGTTATCCGTATATATTTCATCTATTCTATTTAAAATATCAAGATTATATAAGCTCATTACTTTAGCTTTATAATATACTCCAGATCTGCTTATCTTTAATAGTTCACATTGCCTTGTCTTTGCTAACGTACTCAGCTTGGGGTCGACAAGACTTTTCTTATTTGATAAGTCCAAGCTGTTTAGCTTTCCCACCGCCCAGTCCCTCTCGACTGTAGCCTTACCTAATGCTTTTGCAAGTTCATCGTTTTGATTCTTAAGTTCACTAATCTGCCCTTTGTACTCACTAACAGCTTTTGCTGGCTCAAATGCCAATGACGCATTATCTAAAAATTGTCGTTTCCAGTTTTGCATAGTTTTAGCCGTTACTTCATATTTGACCGATAACTGACCTATTGTTGATTCTTCTTTTAACATCTCTAATACTATTTTAGTTTTTGCTTCTGCACTAAAATTTTTAATTTGTTTTTTACCCATTTGTTTCTCTTTAATTTTATTTATTATTCTATACTTATTGAGAAACAAAAATACCTGCTTCTTTGTCTAATTTTTTCAGTCCATTATAGGGTTTTTCTCCCAAAGTGGGACAGTTAACCACTCTGCACTGCAAGTGCAGAGCTTAATATTACGGCATGAATGCCTCATGTATGTACTAACTTAAAAGTTAGAAACTATTTGTGTATGGCTCATTTAGAAAGTGTCACAACACAAAAAAATATATCTGTGAAGTGTAAGATTTTGTTAAAAAATATCCTATCTTTTCTTGATAAGATATTTAAAATTTATGTTGAAACGACGCACTGCAAGTGCGGGGTTTTTCTCCCAAAGTGGGACAATAAACCATCTCGACCAAATAACTCCGATGGATCTGCTTTTGATAATAATTCTTCTACTAGCTGATTACTGATGTCTAATGTATCTTTATCTGTATCTAATTTTTTAGCCATAATTCCTCCTTGCTTGCTTAAGTTACTTTTTTTACAGTAATCTCTTACTGCTTTCTTTGCAACTTACACAAACTATAGGACAGACTCCTTATAAGAATTAGGATCAGAGAGATAGCACAGGCATTAGTAATATCTCTTTAGAGTAATAGCGACTTCCAGTCTAGATATCAACCCACCAGCTTCAGCTGGTTGTTATTGAGTTTTTAGATAATCAAAAACTGTTTCAATTAAGTTACGCTTTCGAAGTAAGATTTTTTCTTTCAAAGCCATTAATTTATTTTCCATATTCTTCTTAATTCCATGAATCATTTTTAAGCCTCTTTCATATAAATTTAAGAACAAATTTTGCTTAATATAACCTTTATCAGCTGCTATAATTCCAGTTAATCTTTTTGTTAACTCCGGTACTGGAACCCTATCATCTACATTGCCTTTGGTCACTTTTAATGCCATAAACTCCCCTTTATTATTGATTATTACATGTAATTTAAAACCATAAAAATACCCCATAGAGGATTTACTATGTTTGGCTAATCCTTTAAAAACTTTATTGCTATAACGCCTTTTATTGTGACAAGCTTTAATCGTTGTAGAGTCAATAAAGTTAACCACTCTGCACTGCAAGTGCAGAGCTTAATATTACGGCATGAATGCCTCATGTATGTACTAACTTAAAAGTTAGAAACTATTTGTGTATGGCTCATTTAGAAAGTGTCACAACACAAAAAGAATATATCTGTGAAGTGTAAGATTTTGTTAAAAAATATCTTATCTTATCTTTTCTTGATAAGATATTTAAAATTTATGTTGAAACGACGCACTGCAAGTGCGGGGTTTTTCTCCCAAAGTGGGACAATAAATACCTGTTTCCTCACCAAACAACAAATGAATCAACATATTTAGCGGTATGAATAATCGTGCCATTAATTCAACAAATCTATTATAACTCAAGGCTTTGGGAAAATCATCCTTATGCATGCACTCTATATAACTTTTATAGAAAAATTTAAAATTCTTAGCATAGGATGTATGAAACATAATTATTATTGTTAACATTTCACTTAGACTCATGCTACAACAGCGATTTCTTTGCTTATTTGATGGTAATAACTTTCTCTGTTCATACTCCAAATAAATTTTACAAAAATCATCTATAAAACTATATAATTCTGTGATATCTTTTCTCATGCCTGTAGTTTGTTTTTTTGTTTAAAAATCTCAATAACAACCAGCTGAAGCTGGTGGGTTGATATCTAGACTGGAAGTCGCTATTACTCTAAAGAGATATTACTAACGCCTGTGCATTATCTCTCTGATCCTAACTCTTAGGTTACCCTGCAGTATTTTATAGCGATATTTAGTGATTCAAACAACATTAAAGCGATGGTAAAATACAGTGTGGCTAGTCTTGTTAAAATATCATATGTTCAAGTTATAGTGAATTGAAATATTAGAACAAGGACTAAAGTCTTTCCCAGCTGAAGCTGGGGGTTTTAACCAAAAAGGTGACTATAAATACTGCAGGCACTCCTTTTTGACAATCCTTTTATCTATTACTATTTCATCTATATCTTATCCGGAACTGACGTATATCTTAGTTTTTTGCTTCTGCACTAAAATTTCTACTTTGTTTCTTTGTCATTCGTTTATCCTAAGTATAATTTTTTATTGTCCCACTTTGGGAGAAAAACCCCGCACTTGCAGTGCGTCGTTTCAACATAAATTTTAAATATCTTATCAAGAAAAGATAAGATAAGATATTTTTTAACAAAATCTTACACTTCACAGATATATTCTTTTTGTGTTGTGACACTTTCTAAATGAGCCATACACAAATAGTTTCTAACTTTTAAGTTAGTACATACATGAGGCATTCATGCCGTAATATTAAGCTCTGCACTTGCAGTGCAGAGTGGTTAACTCTATCTTATTACGAAACAAAACTACATGCTTTTTTGTCTAAATTTTTTAGCCCATTATACAAGAAGAGAAAGCAAATTCTGACGACAAACTTATCAGGAAGAATCAATTCGTAAGCACTCTTATTAAACAAAAAGGGCTTTCTTTTTTAAAAGAAAACCCTTTTGTTTGAAGTAATAGATAAGTAAACTTAAAAGATTAGTTTAGAAGTTTACACGAACTTTTAAAGTACCTTGGTGACCAACATATTTACTAGCTAAATATGCATCGTAACCAGCTCCATACTCCATATTACCAGCTTTAGCAGTAACGCCTAAACCAAGGTTAAATAATGTTTTTGCCTCTTTGTCAGATCTAGTAGCAAACGAACTAGTCATACCATCTAATTTAGCACTAACTTTCCCTGAATCACCAAATAACTTTTGAGAAACAAAAGCATGGGCTTCAGGCATCACTGTAATACCGCTAGTATCTACAGAAACTGCAAATCTAGTACCAAGCACAGCTTCAACTTTATTGTTAGTCTTCTTAGCAACGACCTTATTTACGTTGTCTGTACCAGTTTCTTTATAACCTTCATCGCTAGATCCTGTATAACGAATTCCAGCCATCGGTATTAATGACATTGTGTCAGACATTTTAGCATTGTAACCAAATAATACTTGACCACCGTAAGACAGAGAATCATAACTAGCTTTAGCAATTTGCTGACCACTAGCATTACGAGAAGTAGGCACTTTTCTAGGATCGCTATTCTTAATTTTATTTGAACCAAGAGAAAACAAACCTTGTACAAAGAAATTTTTATCAAGTTGTTGTGATCCATAAATAGAGAGCATCACAGTATTAATATTTGTTTTCTCTCCAATTTTATAATCTTTGTATTTCATATCAGTTCTAACAATACTAACAGCAGCACCGATCATTAGATTTTCGTTTGCTAAAGCATCGAAACCAAGGATTCCACCAGCAGATTTCGTTTTATAGCCAACAACACTACCTTCACCCTTCTGAACAGCTTGATTATAGTATGGCATAGCCCATGCACCCATTGATTCACCAGCTACATCATCAGAACCACTACCTACAGGTTTTTGTTGTTCATCAACTTGAGCAAGTCTTGCTCCCACTAAACTAGCAATCCCAGCATTAGTATGTTCGACAGCATCAGTCACTAGTGAATTCTCAGCGTTTACAATTCCTTTTAGTGCTTTACCACGTTCTTTTGGGTCTAACGTACCAACATCAGTCATATAACGTGGTGCCTCACGACCAAACAAAGCAGCATTTTCCTGATCTATCTTATCACCACCAGCATCTTTCACATCAAGTGGAGCTATAGTTGCAGCATCATTTGAACGCAACAAGTAAACATCTTTATCATCTTTAGTAGAAACAGTCCACTTTACATATGCTTGATTTGTTGATTTTGCTACTGTTAGAGGACCAAATCGTGCATCATTACCTAGAATTAGATTTTTACCATTGCTAATCAACTTGTACTCTTGATCCGCCCCTAATTGAGCTTCATCCTTCACGACTATAAGATTAACTGGTACACTAGCAGCCACCTCTATAGGAGTATTAACTTCTATAGAACCAAGTTTTCCATCTGCAGTTAAGGTAGTTGAAATAGAAGTCTTAGGACCCCATGTAGAATTTACGTCATTTTTGTTATCTTGGAAGATTAACTTACCAGAGTTCAAATTAATATTGGCATTAACATGTGAAGTACCACTAATTATGTTGTTATCAGTAATTACGATCCTTTCAGTACCGAAGTTAACTACTTCTGCATACATAGCAGCATTCTTCAAGCTTACTTTTTTATTGCCATTAAATATTATAGCCTTAAAACGATCATTCTCTGTACCAAGCTTAGTACCAATAATAGTAGCATTATCTGTGAAGTTAATCTTATTATCTGCTCCCTTACTGGTTATAGCAGCTGTCAAAACAACCTTATCTTTAAACTCAGCTACAGAACCACCATCAACACTACCAACTTGTAGTCCACCAGCTACTTTTCCACCAGCTGTGTACTTCAATTTGTCATTAATAATAGCATTACTGACATAAGTATCACCAAAGTTTTCGGTATTTACTTCAAAAGTTGCAGCTTTTAAGTTGAGTCCGCTAGAACCTAAACCATAAACCTTATCAGAACCAGCCTTAAAGTTAACAGCACCTTGATTATCAGTTGTAGTTGTTGCACCAGCAAAGAAGTCTGTAGTAGTAACATTTAAGGTATTATCTCCAGCAAATTGTAGATTAACCAAATGATCCTTATCACCAATATGGTTAGGTTTACTAATAGTGTGATCAATAGCTGATAATATAACTGTAGGTCTAGCACCTTTAGAACTCGCACTATCAAAAGTACTATCAACATTTATCCCATCAAGTCTCATATTTGAAGCTAAAGTTAAGCTTGCAGCAGTTGCAAACTTAATATTGCTAAATTTTAGACCGTTATCACCTACTAATTCCACATTACCACCATGCAATTCTAAGGTAGATATACCGTTAATAGCACCAGCATTAGCAGCTGCTGTAGTAGTGAATTTTATATCAGTACCAACACCAGCATCATTAACAAATTTCAGTGTTCCACCACCAGGAACATTACCAACAACTGCTTTAGTAGTATAATTACCATCTACAACTAATGTAGATTCGCCATCTGCTAATTCTATATTTTCGCTGAAAAAGCCTTGACCCGATGTAATTGCCTTAACACCAGCATTTACTTTGAGACCTTTAAATTGCCTGGTTGATGTTCCTATGTCACCTTTTAGAGCAACATCCCCAGCAAAAACTAGATTACTTCCACCAGAAGCAGTTATACTATTAGCAGTAATATCATTACCTTTATGAAGAGTAAGAGTCTTATCGTTTGCTGTAAACTTGATTTCCTTTACTCCCCCATCCTTAGAGGTTGTTGTATTATATAAGTCAACATTCTCACTAACTTCAAATGTAGCTTCCTCTGCATTTGTCAAAGCTCCAAAGGCATATTTAGCAGCATCAACATCCATCTTAACTGTTGAAACTCCACCACCAAAATCAATTCCAGCAATATTAACCCATTTATTGGCAGCTGCAACTATGTCAAAGTTAAGTTTTTGTCCGTTCAGTAATAATTTCTTTAAAGCCTTAGGATCATTACCAGCAGGATCCGTACCAATAGTGCCAGTAATATTTAAAGTATTATCCTTTTTCATTTCAGTTGCATCAATAGTACCGCCACTATTAGCACTCATTGTAGATGTAATGGTTACATCACCTGCTTTATTAGTTAATTTCAATGTTCCACTCTCAGCATTATCAAAGATACTAGCAGCATTAATCGTATCACCAGCAACTTTTACTGTGCTATCCTTAGGGATGATAATATTACGAACTGCTCCAGCACCAGCAGCACCAATATTACCAGTAATTTCAGCATCACCCTCAAACGTTAAATCTGAAGCAGCAGCAGCAGCAGGAGCAGTGTTATTAATATTACCGGTCAATTTATAATCCTTAGCAAATTTAAAATGTGTACCAGCCACAGTTCCTCGTAGTTCAGTGACAGTATGCTGTCCTGACAATTCCAAAAGACCAGGTTGTATATTTTCAATTGCAACTAATTTGTTTATTACATCAGCTTTTAATACACCATCACCTTTAAAAGTTATCGTTCCAACTGCACCAGCTGCACCACCATTTAAGTTAGCATGAAAGTTTCCTTCAAGTTTTTTACCAGCTGCCACAGTAATTGTACTATTAGCTACATTATAAAAATCTGTTGTACCAAGATTACTATTCTGGGATAGAACTACAGCTGTAACTGCTTTTATGTTTGTTTTACCCTGATCTCCTACATCAACTTCACCTTGTAAATTGATAGTCCCACCGCGTAATTCAATATCTTTAGCATATACTTTTCCTGTAATTGTTGCAGCATTAGCAGCAATAGCAGTAACTATGAATTCTTTAGCTCTATTCTCCTTATTTATACCAACTACGGCATTACCTGCAACTGCAGGACTAAGAACTGCTCCAGCGTTCCCAGTACTATTGAAGTGAATTATACCATCTCCATCTTTATTATTACCACCAAGAGATCCATTCATAACTCTAAAACTATGAGCATCAGCATTAGAAGTAAGCAACAATGTACCATCACCATTAGTACCAAAGTTGATTCTACTATTTGCTCCTTGTTGTTGTAAGTCCAACGTATTACCAATACCACCAACAGTTACAGTAGAGTTGAATTCAACAACACTACCATCAGAGATGTTAATTATTTTGTATTCGGCAACTTCTGATTTACGGAATATTGTCCTAAAGGCAACGCCAGCAGCATTGCCAGCATTGTCAATATTCAATGTTGCATTTTGAGCGTTAGCAGCTGTAAGTTTAGTAAAATCGAGATCTGCAGGAGCAATAGCAAAATTAGCACCAACACCAGTAATAATATTAAGGCTACCATTACCACCAGCAAAGTTAACTCCACTTACAAACTCAGCACCAAGAGCAGCAAGTGCAAGACTATTAGGAGCAGTCCTACCACCTAAAGTTAAACTTTGACCAGCTCCAACTGCAAAAGGAACCACATTATTAGGACCCCCAGCAACACCCTGGCTATTAATTATAGAATTGATAACTGTGTCTGTATTAACTGTAAACAAACCTTGAGCACCATTAGCCGCAGCTCTATTTAGATCAAGCGTACTAATAGTTTGACCACCAGCAACGTCAGCAGTAACAGTACAAGCATCAGCATGATCATCATATGCCAAACTAGAGCCTGAGATAAATCGTAGATCAGCAGGAGCAGCACTCTGATTTAGTCCAGCACCTGTACTAAGCACATGGTCAGCAACAGCTCTCATAGTCCTAGCCTCTACACCTCCAACAGCAGCACCAAATGCCGTATTACTTCCACCGACTATAACTGAAGCAATAGAAGCAGTCGCTAGCAAGTTTTTCAAAAAACTGCTTTTTTTACTTTTATTATTCATAATTTTTTCCTATTTAAGTTAATTCATTTTCTAAATACAGTTTCTTAGAGCAATTAGTTTCAAAAATTATTTCTGCTCGATGTCATTCCCGTGCAGGTAGAGAAATCTAAAAAAACAGCCTAGCAGACTATATTAAACTTTTCTAGACCCATACTTTCGCAAGGGTAACCATCGGATGCACAGGGATGACCCTACGCAATCATAATACCTTAAAACCTTTTTAGAAATATCTAAACACGCAGCTACTATATATGTAAAAATAATTAATTACAAGCTACTTGACTATTTTTTTGATAATTTTCTATCAACTGTGTTATATTTGAAACAGCTATAGAAATTTGTTATACATGACTGAATTCGATGTAACAAGTTACATCGAATTCAGGTTAAATTACCCTAGTTTTAGATATCCGCGTTATCGTCAACTATTACACCTGTTAAAGATGATGTCTCTTCATTATTGTCTAAACGATCGTCTGATTCTGCTAAGTCAGCTAATGCTAATGCGTTATGACCCAAACGGCTTACTCCACCACAAAACTTCTTGATAGTAGCTACAACAGCAACTACAGCGACTCCACCAGCAGCTATCAGACCTAAGCCATCTTTTATGTCACGTCAGTTCGGGATAAGATATAGATGAAATAGTAATAGATAAAAGGATTGTCAAAAAGGAGTGCCTGCAGTATTTATATTTTTAAACAAAAAAACAAACTACAGGCATGAGAAAAGATATCACAGAATTATATAGTTTTATAGATGATTTTTGTAAAATTTATTTGGAGTATGAACAGAGAAAGTTATTACCATCAAATAAGCAAAGAAATCGCTGTTGTAGCATGAGTCTAAGTGAAATGTTAACAATAATAATTATGTTTCATACATCCTATGCTAAGAATTTTAAATTTTTCTCTCAATAACAACCAGCTGAAGCTGGTGGGTTGATATCTAGACTGGAAGTCGCTATTACTCTAAAGAGATATTACTAATGCCTGTGCTATCTCTCTGATCCTAATTCTTATAAGTTACCCTGCAATACTTTTGTAGCGATATTTAGTGATCCAAACAACATGAAAGCGATGGTAAAATACAGTGTGGCTAGTCTTGTTATAATCTGTCATATATGATATTTTAATATACATGAAGAGCTTGCTCTTATGTATATTAAAATATCATATATTCAAGTTATAGTGAATTGAAATATTAGAACAAGGACTGAAGTCTTTCCCAGCTGAAGCTGGGGGTTTTAACCAAAAAGGTGACTATAAAGTTTTTAAAGGATTAGCCAAACATAGTAAATCCTCTATGGGGTATTTTTATGGTTTTAAATTACATGTAATAATCAATAGTTAACCACTCTGCACTGCAAGTGCAGAGCTTAATATTACGGCATGAATGCCTAATGTATGTACTAACTTAAAAGTTAGAAACTATTTGTATATGGCTCATTTAGAAAGTGTCACAACACAAAAAGAATATATCTGTGAAGTGTAAGATTTTGTTAAAAAATATCTGTATGATTCATTCTTATCTTTTCTTGATAATACCAATTGCAATAATTAACGCAGTGTTATAAAATGGTTTTTTAACTGATAAAAGGTAATCAAATAGCTAGGTTAATATTACCGCAAGGTTTTGAAGGTCATGATTTTATAAAAATGATGAAACATGAGCCGCATGGTCGAAATCGTATACGTTTATTGGCGATGTATCACCTTCAATTAGGCAAATCTTTTAAAGCCATATCTGCAATAGTGAAGTCACACTGGAAAACTGTGCAATCATGGCTCAGAAGATTTAGGAATCATGGTTTTGAAGGATTATTTGAATCACAAAGAAGCGGTGCCCCTAGGAAGATTAACACTATACAAGAGTCTGCTCTTTTTGATAAAATCAATACGCTCAGTGAAAGTAAAACTGGTGGGTATATAACTGGAAAGGAGTTACATATCATGTTACTTGAGGAATATGGTGCTAAATGTGCTTTAAAAACAGTCTACAATACTATGCACCGCCTTGGTTTTAGCTGGATTACTTCTCGTTCAATGCATCCAAAGTCAAATCAAGAGACTCAAAATACATATAAAAAAACTTTCCAGATATGTTAACAGAATTATTACCAAAAAATATCGATAGATGTAAAGTTGATATATGGTCTCAGGATGAAACTCGAGTTGGGCAACAAGGTAGCTTAACTCGTATATGGGCTAAGCGTGGCACTAGACCCCGTAAAGTTCGGCAACAGCAATTCATTTCAACATATATTTATGGAGCTGCTTGCCATGATACAGGAGAAGCTTTTGCATTAATTTTACCATATGCAAACACACAGGCAATGAGTTAACCACTCTGCACTGCAAGTGCAGAGCTTAATATTACGGCATGAATGCCTCATGTATGTACTAACTTAAAAGTTAGAAACTATTTGTGTATGGCTCATTTAGAAAGTGTCACAACACAAAAAAATATATCTGTGAAGTGTAAGATTTTGTTAAAAAATATCCTATCTTTTCTTGATAAGATATTTAAAATTTATGTTGAAACGACGCACTGCAAGTGCGGGGTTTTTCTCCCAAAGTGGGACAATAAAGCAACAATCAGTTCAATTAAAAAAGCCCATGAGCCTACCCTCAAAACTTCTCCTGTCTCAACTTCAAATCAAGCTCTACAACAAAATATTAATTTTCTCCCATTTCAACTATTAAATTCTATAGATACCGATCCTGTAGCTGCCCCCAAACAAAATCACTATACTTGTCACATTATTAAACCAAATGGTACCAAACTTATTATCCAAACACTAGAACCAAAAACCATAATTCAGACATTTTTATGCTGCAACTAACCCCGGCGTCAGTTATTTTTGTTGCCACTATTGCCATCGATTTTCGCAAGGGTATCGATGGCTTAATCGCTGTTTGTAGACAAAAACTTTCTTCTGACCCTCTTAATGGTTCCTTGTTTTTATTCTATAATAAAAACAGAACTGCCATTAAAATTTTGTCCTTTGACGGTCAAGGCTTTTGGCTATGCTCTAAACGCCTATCCAAAGGTAAATTTACCGCAAAACTTTTCCCATCTGATAATTCATCTTATCAAATTTGTTATAGAACCTTACACATTCTTATTCATAATGGTGATCCTAGTTCTGCCAAATTCTCTAATGATTGGCTTCCTGTCGTTTAAGCTGCTGTCTCGATTAATTCCGTATTATTCATATATCTTGCATAGGCAAAAGGCGTATAATTCGCAGGACGCTTCTTTGCTTTGCTACTCTGCTCTTGTAGCCAATTTAAATATTTAAAGGCATTGATCTCGTTCTCACTACAAGTCTTTACTATACTATACAGACCACTATGTATCTCAGCACTATTGATTGTTTTAAAGAATAATGAATTCTTCCTTTGTAAAATAATGGTACGCAGTGATCTCTCAGCCCAATTATTATCAAGATTGCTAACTGGGATTTTTAAAAATTGGGTCAAACCTTCTTTATTATTTATCCAATATTTCATAGCTTGTCCAAGCCTACTATTAGGCTCAACTTTCTTGTCATTAAATAATTCGTCTATTTTGTTATATATGTTTTCTATATATTTACTGCTATGTTCCTGATGATACCCAAGTTTTTCTTCAGGACTCATCTCTTTACATTGATGTTCATTGTGGTAAATCCCTCGTGTTTGTTTGAGAAAATATCCGCATTCTTCAGGGTAATATAGTTCATTCTCTGTAAATTTTCTCTGACCATGTGACAAACAATTGATCATCACTATTATTGCCAGTAATTCTTGATCTGCTTCTGATAATACCGGGTTATTATTGTTACTTGCGTCAGTCATTAATTGGATAGAATCTGTTCTATTCTTACGATTCTTTAGTACGTTACCTATATTTTCTCCACCATGCCTATTACCGGTAAAATATAAAACTATCACCTCATTATTTGCAGTCTTAGCACATATTGTAGTAGTATAACAGCTGCGTCCTTTCTTATTTTGAGTACGTAATTTCTTATTGGCTATAGTAATTTCTAAAATCCTAGCTCTAGTATCATCAAGGTTCAGTGAACTACATTCGGCAGCCATTTCCAATAATACCCCGTAAATTTCAGCTCCACCACCTTCTTGCCAAACATCTAAATATTGTTGCCAGAGCGAGCTATATGCCACAGGAACACCACTTAAACTTTGCAGCCTAGATAAACGGTAGAAAGGAGTACCATAGGTCTTTTGTAACACTATTGCACTTCTGCTACTATTTGTCCATTTGTTGATATTTTTATTGTTCATAACTATATAATCACAAGCATTACAACGTAGCGTTTTCTTTACATATCTGTTGACTGTAATTGGAGCATTACCTGTAAATTGTAGCAATTTTCTAGCTTCACTATTATATAGTTTGCCATTACAACAGTGAGGACAGCTATCACCACTACAAAAATTCTCAGGAGTTAAATAGCTGGTATTCGCATCCTTATAATCATCAAACCCATATTTACCTTGCCAATTACTACGATCTATCTTTTTGGGCTTATCGCACTCTTCTTCATTACCACCATTCCCGTTATCAGATTCACTTGGCGGTTCTTTTAATGAATCTGAACTATCTTTTTTTTGTTATCTGCCTTAAAACCAATCAGCATTTCCTTAAGCTTATTTATACTGATATTTGATGATGCTAGCTTGTCTATTAGCTCATTACAAAATTTCACAAGTTCTACTATCGTTTGCTGTTCATCTCCCGTTAATGAACTTTCCTTGACATGTTGTATTAGTTCTTCTCGTTCTTCAGCACTTAAGGTCGCTACTTTTGGTTTTTTCATTTGATTAATTATCATTATTATTAATATTTCAAATGTTATAATATAATTGGTACTTTTTCAACTAGTTTTTATTACAAAACTTACGCTATGTTATCTCAAGTATGACTAAAAACCTTGGCTGAAAGCCATTTTTTCATAGTAAAGAATTTTAATAATATCTCAGTACAAAGCCACTTATCATAAAACATAGCGTAAGTTTTGATTAATCGGTGATATTTGCATAGTAGAAACCCAAATTTATACAATAAATTCATACTAGCAAAAAAATTAGATAGTGTTACGCAGTTTTGCTGCAAGTATACGGTAGTAGTCAGTGGTCGTAGAAATTTTGTACTGTCAGCAAAATCGTTTCATAATAATCCTTATGATGGTCATACATTGCAGCAGAGTTTTGAAGCGGTAGAAAATGTAACTGGAATAAAGATAAAAAAATCGTTTGTTGATCTTGGTTATACTGGCAGCAATGTTAAAGAGAAGAGTAAGGTATATACCCCAAAAACTCGGAAAAAGTTATTGAAAGAAGACAAGTGTATGATCAGGAGACGCAGTGCTATAGAACCAATAATAGGGCATTTGAAACAATATGGCAGGATGGGCAGAAACTTCTTGAAGGGTGTGATAGGAGATGTGATCAATCCAATAATCTCTGCTATAGGTTTGAATTTACGATGTATTGCCAATCATTTACACATCATGCCTAACTCTACATAAAAAAATTATCATTAAAAAACTTGCTAAACGATTAAAAAAAATCGTTAACAATAAGCTCATGTAAAAATTTTACTAAAACAGAAATTTTTCAATAAAATTGAAAACAATTTTTAATTTTAGTGCAAATATTAGAATTTTTTTTGTAAAAATTTTATTCAATCATAGATTATGGGGGGCTTTAAATATTTTTGGCGGACGGACTTGATAGTTTAGGCTCTGACGAATCAGGAGAATTTTAATTAACAATGGCAGCCCTTTGGGCTGCTCATAACCATCAAGCCCCTCGCTTTGCGAGGGCGTTCTGACTAAATAATTTGTAGAAGTCAAGATTTGATCTTACAGACCCCATAAATTAACTTATTAGATTGTCAGATAAATTTTGACTGTCAGATAAGTGTTCAAGATACAAGATATCATTATTTTTTTCAAACGCTAATTTTTTACTATCTTTAAAGGTTTGCATTGGAGTTTTACCATAGCAATACTTGCCGGAATGAGGGCGTTCGTTATTATAATAATGTAACCAGGTATCAAGATCTTTTTGCAATTCAAAAAGTGAATTGTAAATCTTTTTACGCATTGCAGTATCATAAAACTCATTTTTCATGGTTTTATGAAACCTCTCACATATCCCGTTAGTTTGAGGGGAATATGCTTTTGTAACGGTGTGTTCTATTCCTTCAATACTTAAAAACAATTCAAAGGCATGATGTTCTATATTTCCTTTATATTCAGTACCACGATCAGTTAATATACGTAGTATAACCCGAGTTGCCAATTAATTTATAAGAGCAGAGCTAGGTTTTATAAACGTTTGAGGTTAATTTGTAACATTAAAACACTCAGTTAACCACTCTGCACTGCAAGTGCAGAGCTTAATATTACGGCATGAATGCCTAATGTATGTACTAACTTAAAAGTTAGAAACTATTTGTATATGGCTCATTTAGAAAGTGTCACAACACAAAAAGAATATATCTGTGAAGTGTAAGATTTTGTTAAAAAATATCTGTATGATTCATTCTTATCTTTTCTTGATAAGATATTTAAAATTTATGTTGAAACGACGCACTGCAAGTGCGGGGTTTTTCTCCCAAAGTGGGACAATAAAAACTATATTTTTTAGAAATATGTTTGTATTGAAAATGTTTTAGTATCGAATCTCACATGGAATCAGCTTTAAATATAGCTTTTGCCAGTATAATTAATTGGCAACTCGGGTTAGTATAGGAATACCTTGTTCTTCGTACCAAGGTAGAACTCTATCATTTAACATATCAGCAGAGGTTATAGCTGTTTTGTCTGTGTATAATTTGGCATCCGTCACCCTGGAATAGCTATGAGTCAATCATTTAATTTGTGTAAGTTCATTTTTTATTTTCCAATAAATCATATTTAAAATCTCCACAAAGTATTTCAAATTGATTTAAAGCTAAAGACCAATCTTTAATAGGCATGGTCCATTTTTTGGCTGCATTTTGTAGGGATAAAAATATTATTTTTTGAATTGACTTATCATCTGGAAACACCCCCTTATTTTTGATAATTTTTCTAATTTGACGATTTACAGATTCTATAGTGTTAGTAGTATAAATTACCTTTCTGATCTCTTCAGGAAAGGCAAAAAACGGTATTATCCCAGACCAATTACGTTGCCAAATATCAGAAATTACCGGATATTTTTTATCCCATTTTACACCAAATTGCTGAAGTTTTAAACGTGCCATTTCGTCATTATTAGCTGTATAAATTTGTTTTAGATCTGATGTGACCTCTTTTAAATCTTTATATGACACATACTTTACTGAATTGCGAACCATATGTACAATACATAATTGTACTATAGTATAATGGACTGAAAAAATTAGACAAAGAAGCAGGTATTTTTGTTTCTCAATAAGTATAGAATAATAAATAAAATTAAAGAGAAACAAATGGGTAAAAAACAAATTAAAAATTTTAGTGCAGAAGCAAAAACTAAAATAGTATTAGAGATGTTAAAAGAAGAATCAACAATAGGTCAGTTATCGGTCAAATATGAAGTAACGGCTAAAACTATGCAAAACTGGAAACGACAATTTTTAGATAATGCGTCATTGGCATTTGAGCCAGCAAAAGCTGTTAGTGAGTACAAAGGGCAGATTAGTGAACTTAAGAATCAAAACGATGAACTTGCAAAAGCATTAGGTAAGGCTACAGTCGAGAGGGACTGGGCGGTGGGAAAGCTAAACAGCTTGGACTTATCAAATAAGAAAAGTCTTGTCGACCCCAAGCTGAGTACGTTAGCAAAGACAAGGCAATGTGAACTATTAAAGATAAGCAGATCTGGAGTATATTATAAAGCTAAAGTAATGAGCTTATATAATCTTGATATTTTAAATAGAATAGATGAAATATATACGGATAACCCTGAGTATGGTTATCGTTATATATACAAACAATTATTGGAAGACGGCTTTAATGTGGGCAGAGATAGGGTGCTTAAATATATGGGAATAATGGGTATAGAAGCTATTCATCCTCATAAAAAGCAATCTACTTCTGTGAAGGATGGTCAACATAAAATTTATAGCTATTTGCTTGAGCCGTACTGGCACAAATCAGGAACGAATAGAACTATTCATGTACCTTATGTTAATCAAGTGTGGAGTGGTGACATTACTTATATTAGAACTAACGGAGGATTTATGTATCTTGTGGCGATTATAGATTGGCATAGTAAGGCAATACTAAGTTATAAAGTATCTAATTCTATGGATGCATCACTTGTAACCGATGTATTAAAAGATGCACTGAATAAATACCCTGCACCACAAATATTCAATAGTGATCAGGGTAGTCAATATACTGGACATGAGCATACGGGAATTCTAAAAGAGAATAATATACAAATCTCAATGAACGGTAAGGGTAGAAGCATTGATAATATTGTGATTGAAAGATTTTTTAGAACTTTAAAATATAATTGTATATTTATAAATGATTTTAAAAATATCGCAGAACTTAAAGATGGTATTGATAAATACATGGATAAATATAACAATCAAAGATTCCATTCAAGTATTGGTTATAAAAAACCGATGAACGTGTATCTTGATTACTTACAAAATGCAGCTTAAAAATTATGTAAAATGGGAAACAAAATTAGTGAAAAATTTGTCTTGAAAAATCAGTCCAGTTTCTATACTGCTTTATTTATTACTATGTGATTGTCTCTAGATTTTACATAGATACAGTCCAAGTATAATATTGGATACACCCTATCTAAACAACGATTTTGCCACCTAGTTACTTCTTCTATCACCCCATCTGTTATGGTGGATATCAAGTCACCAGATACATCAGTTTGATATATTTCTTCTAAATGCCCTCGGATCTCGCTGACTGTCATACCGCGACCATAAAGGGATATCACTTTCTCATCAAATCCATTAAATCTCCTCAGCCCTTTTGGTATTAATTGAGGATTATACTCTCCTTCCCGATCTCTTGGTACTTCTACTGTCAGCTTACGACCATCCCCATCAATTACTGTCTTCTCATAGCTACCATTACGACGATTATTATCTACTTTTGGCATCTTGCTATGTTTTGAATATCCTAATTCATGATCCAACTCACTTGCTAATATTTTCTCAACTATTTGCTTCTTTAGCTGTTGAAATAAACCATCTCGACCAAATAACTCCGATGGATCTGCTTTTGATAATAATTCTTCTACTAGCTGATTACTGATGTCTAATGTATCTTTATCTGTATCTAATTTTTTAGCCATAATTCCTCCTTGCTTGCTTAAGTTACTTTTTTTACAGTAATCTCTTACTGCTTTCTTTGCAACTTACACAAACTATAGGACAGACTCATAGCTATCGATAAAAGTTTGACCATAAACCTTACCTATTCCTTTAAAGTTGCCAACATAGTAAACATCTTGACAACCAAGATAGCCTGGATGTTCTGTCTCTATTTCCCCATGTGCCTCTTTAAGATTCTTACGATTCTCCAAGACACGTAATTGAGCTTCCTTAAGTATAATGCCATCCTGAGCCATTTTAGTTTCTAAAGCTACTAGCCGTTTCTTAAGATTATTGAGATCGTTCCTAAGCCAGATAGATCTAATGCCGCCGGGAGATACTAAAATCCCATCTTTTTTTAATTCGTTCGATACACGAAGTTGACCATAAGCGGGGTACTCTATTGCCATGTCTAATACCGCTTTCTCTACAATAGGATCAACTCTATTAGCCAATATGGGTTTCTTACGGCTTATTTCATACAAGGCTTCATCGCCACCATTCTCATATAATTCCTTGAATCTATAATAACTATCTCTGCTATACCCCATTGTCTTACATGCACTAGATACATTTCCTAAGCTTTTTGCTAGTTCAAGTAATCCTATTTTTGGTCTTATTATTTTCTGATTTAAATTCATTTTAATCTCCATTTAATAATTTGTTTATTTTACTAAATGTAAGATTAAATCTCAACTATTTCAAATAATTATAACATTCTATTCCTTATGATATTGCACCTAGTTAACCACTCTGCACTGCAAGTGCAGAGCTTAATATTACGGCATGAATGCCTCATGTATGTACTAACTTAAAAGTTAGAAACTATTTGTGTATGGCTCATTTAGAAAGTGTCACAACACAAAAAAATATATCTGTGAAGTGTAAGATTTTGTTAAAAAATATCTTATCTTATCTTTTCTTGATAAGATATTTAAAATTTATGTTGAAACGACGCACTGCAAGTGCGGGGTTTTTCTCCCAAAGTGGGACAATAAACGGTTATTAATTCACAACGAACATGACAAAATATTGCCATAGTGGAATAACAAATTTGTGGCTGGTGTTTTCTAATCTCACTTGGCAATTCAGCACAAATCCTAGTGTAATATTTTTTCTTAAGTTTTCTTGGAACTGAGTTTAATTTCTCAGGTAAACTCAATCTTCTTAACCATTTAAGCTTATCTATTTCGTTACTGACATTTTTTAATTTAGCTCCGGCTATATCTTTCTTTAGACAGCTTAATGTTATTATTGCTAACCTACTTTCCTCACTATCCTCCTTGTTTTGCTCCTCATTATCACTGATTTCATCACTCTTAGGTAATAACTCATTTATTAACTTTATTGTGGCAATAGATAACTGCTTAGAAATGTCCAAGAAAAACTTTCGCTCAAATCTAGAACATGCCGTAGCAATATAACGATCTAACTGCCTTGGTTTAAATGGTTCTAATCTCTGATTGCCACAAAATTGATAGGCTTGCTCTAATATTTGCGGTAATGTTGGAACTTGTGGTAAGCTGTGTTCTATTAGCCAATCAATTAACTTTTTACTATCCTCTATATTAGCTTTTCGATAGTCTAATAATAACCGAATTTCTTGACGAAATCGTTTTGAACTTCTGTTATGCCAATCATAATTATCAAGATTCATATCACAGCAATCTAGTTGCATAGCCAGGCTATTAATCATCGTTTGCTGGATAACATCGCTAGGAGTTGGATATCGTCCTTCTACTTGAAAAAACTTGAGCATTACAGCAAATGCTAATCTATTTTCTTTAGTATTCTTACTACTAGCTAAAATAATTTCCTCACTATCTAACGTAAAAAAAACATCGCTACCAAGAATATTATTTTCGGATAAATTATTTTGCATTTATATATTTTCAATCCATACGTAAATTTATTTATGATCACCAAATTCAACTAATATGGGATCAAACTCTTCTGAATTAAAATCATCCCTTAGCCATTTCATACGTTCTTCGTATTCTTCATGATTGGGGTTGGAAATAATTCCCAGAAGATGCTCATAACCCCCAACCCCACCACAATCCTCCGGTGGGCAAGCCCGTTCACCAGCTATACATTGAGGATAATCAGTACCTACAACTGACGGTAAAATCTTTTCCAACATAACTTCATGTTGCCATCCATCACCAAAATCATATTCATAAATGGCTTTATCTTTAGGGGTCAGAAAATACTTAGCTATTTTTGCTTTATCCTCAGAAATCAGATCACAAAAACCTTCATCATCTGGCATACTAATAATATCTTTTTGCCCAGTCTTAGGATTGATCATTTCAAATTGATGCATATGAAATTTTCCCATCCCATAACATCTTGAATGGCTAAATGCAAATCTTTAAAACTGTATTTTTCCAGTACTTGGATGCGACGCCAAATTTTGGGTTTACTATATTTTAAGGTAATTTTAAACTGATAAATATTTGAGATTTTTGCTATCATATTTAGTTGTTCCATAAATTTTTAGAAAGTTCTTAGAATGGTCAATGTCGGTACTTAATGATCAAAATAGACTATAGCAAGTCTGTCCAGCAAAACTCTATAAGTCTTATAGATAATAGGGTTTAATGGCAGAAAATAATAAAGAAATCCATAAGAAAATGTTAAAATATGCTACTCAATAACAACCAGCTGAAGCTGGTGGGTTGATATCTAGACTAGAAGTCGCTATTACTCTAAAGAGATATTACTAATGCCTGTGCTATCTCTCTGATCCTAATTCTTATAAGTTACCCTGCAATACTTTGTAGCGATATTTAGTGATCCAAACAACATGAAAGCGATGGTAAAATACAGTGTGGCTAGTCTTGTTATAATCTGTCATATATGATATTTTAATATACATAAGAGCAAGCTCTTCATGTATATTAAAATATCATATATTCAAGTTATAGTGAATTGAAATATTAGAACAAGGACTGAAGTCTTTCCCAGCTGAAGCTGGGGGTTTTAACCAAAAAGGTGACTATAAACCTTATGGATTTCAGTCAATATGCCAATAGAAAATATTATCAAATCACAAAAACAAGGAAAACTTTTTGGTTATAAATTAAAAGAAGAATTAAACTCAAATAATAAGCTATATAAATTAAGAGAATTAATAAATTGGTCTGGTCTAGAAGAATGGTTATCAAAAAATGTTTCTATTAAGAGATTTGGTAGAAATAGAAAATGTCATAGAGTGATGCTTGGTGTAACGATGCTACAAGCAATGTATAATTTTTCAGATTCATTAGCAGAGGAAGAACTAAAAGAAAACATGTATTGGCAATATTTCTGTGGGTGGGAATATATAGAAACAGATATAGCGATGTCGGAAACTAGCATAAGAAGATTTCGTAATTTATTAGGTGAATCTGGATATAACGAGATATTAGCAGAGTTGATAAGAGTTGGAATAAGAACTAACACAATTAAAAAAAAAGATTTGGAATTGATAATTGCTGATACAACGGTACAAATTAAGAATATCAAGCACCCACATGATGTTTATTTAATGGATAAAGCTAGGCTTAGTATTGTGAAGCTTTGCCAAAGTTTGGGTATAAGTTTAAACGAAACCTACGCTAGAACCTATAAGCGAGATATAATAAAGCTCTGGAAGTATAAAGAGCATAGCAAAGCCAAGAAGCGTTGGAAAATAATGAAGCATTTAAAAACGTTACTTGGTCGTTTGGTTAGAATATGTGAGCGTGAGATAAAAAATCAGAAATTAAACTTATCTATCAGAGATCAAGAAGTATTGAAAAAAGTAAAACAAATACATAGCCAATCTGTTTTAAAAAGAGAAGAGAAAAAGCAATACAAAGAACAGAATAAAATATTGTATAGTTTTCATGCCCCTGAGGTAGAGTGTATAGGGAAGGGAAAACGAAACAAGCCATATGAGTTTGGCAATAAAGTTGCGGTAGTAGTCAGTGGTCGTAGAAATTTTGTACTGTCAGCAAAATCGTTTCATAATAATCCTTATGATGGTCATACATTGCAGCAGAGTTTTGAAGCGGTAGAAAATGTAACTGGAATAAAGATAAAAAAATCGTTTGTTGATCTTGGTTATACTGGCAGCAATGTTAAAGAGAAGAGTAAGGTATATACCCCAAAAACTCGGAAAAAGTTATTGAAAGAAGACAAGTGTATGATCAGGAGACGCAGTGCTATAGAACCAATAATAGAGCATTTGAAACAATATGGCAGGATGGGCAGAAACTTCTTGAAGGGTGTGATAGGAGATGTGATACCAATTGCAATAATTAACGCAGTGTTATAAAATGGTTTTTTAACTGATAAAAGGTAATCAAATAGCTAGGTTAATATTACCGCAAGGTTTTGAAGGTCATGATTTTATAAAAATGATGAAACATGAGCCGCATGGTCGAAATCGTATACGTTTATTGGCGATGTATCACCTTCAATTAGGCAAATCTTTTAAAGCCATATCTGAAATAGTGAAGTCACACTGGAAAACTGTGCAATCATGGCTCAGAAGATTTAGGAATCATGGTTTTGAAGGATTATTTGAATCACAAAGAAGCGGTGCCCCTAGGAAGATTAACACTATACAAGAGTCTGCTCTTTTTGATAAAATCAATACGCTCAGTGAAAGTAAAACTGGTGGGTATATAACTGGAAAGGAGTTACATATCATGTTACTTGAGGAATATGGTGCTAAATGTGCTTTAAAAACAGTCTACAATACTATGCACCGCCTTGGTTTTAGCTGGATTACTTCTCGTTCAATGCATCCAAAGTCAAATCAAGAGACTCAAAATACATATAAAAAAACTTTCCAGATATGTTAACAGAATTATTACCAAAAAATATCGATAGATGTAAAGTTGATATATGGTCTCAAGATGAAACTCGAGTTGGGCAACAAGGTAGCTTAACTCGTATATGGGCTAAGCGTGGCACTAGACCCCGTAAAGTTCGGCAACAGCAATTCAATTTCAACATATATTTATGGAGCTGCTTGCCATGATACAGGAGAAGCTTTTGCATTAATTTTACCATATGCAAACACACAGGCAATGAATAAATTCTTAGAAGACCTTTCTCGCAGTATTCAAGGCAACCGACATATAGCTTTACTAACGGATAATGCAGGTTGGCACACAGCCAAAAAACTAACTGTGCCAAGCAATATCACTTTGATACCGCTTCCGCCCTATGCACCGGAACTTAATGCAATGGAACAAGTTTGGGAATGGATCAAGAATCATTACTTGTCTAACCAATGTTATGGTGTATATGAAGATATCGTCACTATGGCTTGTTACGCTTGGAATCAACTTGCTCATAATGTAGATTTAGTAAAATCAATTATGTATAGAGACTGGATAAATACACCGTGTTAATTATTGCAATTGGTATGATCAATCCAATAATCTCTGCTATAGGTTTGAATTTACGATGTATTGCCAATCATTTACACATCATACCTAACTCTACATAAAAAAATTATCATTAAAAAACTTGCTAAACGATTAAAAAAAATCGTTAACAATAAGCTCATGTAAAAATTTTACTAAAACAGAACAGGAGTTTCGCAGTTAGCAAAATTGCGAATCAGCTAAAAGGCATCTAATGTTGTTCTGAATTGATGTTTTTATAACTTCCCAAGTTTGTTGATATAAAGTAATTTTTTCATTTATCCTCCTTTTGTTCATATCGAGCCAAGCGAGTCAATCATTTAATTTGTGTAAGTTCATTTTTTATTTTCCAATAAATCATATTTAAAATCTCCACAAAGTATTTCAAATTGATTTAAAGCTAAAGACCAATCTTTAATAGGCATGGTCCATTTTTTGGCTGCATTTTGTAGGGATAAAAATATTATTTTTTGAATTGACTTATCATCTGGAAACACCCCCTTATTTTTGATAATTTTTCTAATTTGACGATTTACAGATTCTATAGTGTTAGTAGTATAAATTACCTTTCTGATCTCTTCAGGAAAGGCAAAAAACGGTATTATCCCAGACCAATTACGTTGCCAAATATCAGAAATTACCGGATATTTTTTATCCCATTTTACACCAAATTGCTGAAGTTTTAAACGTGCCATTTCGTCATTATTAGCTGTATAAATTTGTTTTAGATCTGATGTGACCTCTTTTAAATCTTTATATGACACATACTTTACTGAATTGCGAACCATATGTACAATACATAATTGTACTATAGTACTCGGGAATACACTGCTTATAGCTTCTGGAAAGCCCTTTAAACCATCCACACAAGCAACATAAATTTGTTCAATTCCTCGATTCTTTAACTCAGTAACTACTTGCATCCAAAATTTAGCACCTTCATTTTTGCCTATCCAAATGCCAAGTAACTCCTTTTTCCCTTCTATATTTACAGCAAGTGCTAAATATACTGCTTTATTTATTACTATGTGATTGTCTCTAGATTTTACATAGATACAGTCCAAGTATAATATTGGATACACCCTATCTAAACAACGATTTTGCCACCTAGTTACTTCTTCTATCACCCCATCTGTTATGGTGGATATCAAGTCACCAGATACATCAGTTTGATATATTTCTTCTAAATGCCCTCGGATCTCGCTGACTGTCATACCGCGACCATAAAGGGATATCACTTTCTCATCAAATCCATTAAATCTCCTCAGCCCTTTTGGTATTAATTGAGGATTATACTCTCCTTCCCGATCTCTTGGTACTTCTACTGTCAGCTTACGACCATCCCCATCAATTACTGTCTTCTCATAGCTACCATTACGACGATTATTATCTACTTTTGGCATCTTGCTATGTTTTGAATATCCTAATTCATGATCCAACTCACTTGCTAATATTTTCTCAACTATTTGCTTCTTTAGCTGTTGAAATAAACCATCTCGACCAAATAACTCCGATGGATCTGCTTTTGATAATAATTCTTCTACTAGCTGATTACTGATGTCTAATGTATCTTTATCTGTATCTAATTTTTTAGCCATAATTCCTCCTTGCTTGCTTAAGTTACTTTTTTTACAGTAATCTCTTACTGCTTTCTTTGCAACTTACACAAACTATAGGACAGACTCAGCCAAGCAAATACGGCAAGGCAAATATGATTTCTCTGAGCTCGACCCGTGCGTGCCTGACAGCGTTCAATACCACAAGTTTGTTTTAATTCTCGATGATAAACTTCTATAGACCACCGTGCCTTAACAATTTTCTCTATTTGTTCACGTGTTGGATTTTCTAAGTTAGTTGTTATGTAATCAATGCGACCATTTTTTGCCACAAACTTAAATACCGTAACCCAACCGTATCCACGTAGGTGAATTTTTAGTCCCTCATCAGGAATCTCTAAACTTTCTAAGCTAACATTATGATTAACTTTTCTATTTTTTCTTAGGTTACTAACCCATGTCCAACCTAAATTACGTATATGTTTCAAATTCTCCAAACCGCTATACCACGCATCCATTACTACTGCATCAGGATTGATCCCTCTTTCCTTAGCTAAAGTAAGCATATCACAAAAATGCTCATTCTTTGTTTTTCCATCAGTTTCTTTATCATATATTCTATAATCTACAGGGGTAGATTGATCAGTTTTAGCATTGTAATGCAGTAAGTTGACCATCCCTATACCAGGTATAACATCATGTACAGCTCCAGAATATTGATAATGTACAAGCTCAATTTTCTTACTGTATTGCTTTGACAATAACGTGTCATCTCCCACTAATAAACAAGAAGCTTCCCTATCAATATATTTTGACACTTCTCTGTAGATCCCGCTAGGGCGGAAATCCTTACTATTTAACCATCGACTTGCACTATCATGAGATAGGTTTATTGGACTTACTTCAGATAATGCTTTACCACTATATCTTACGCTACTTGCTTGTAAAAATGATTTATATAAGTCTTTGCTACATTTTGATCTTGCCATGCTTAACTAAAACTCTTTCTTGCTAGATTAACATATTTTTTGCTAAGTGCGAAACTCCTGCAGAAATTTTTCAGTTAACCACTCTGCACTGCAAGTGCAGAGCTTAATATTACGGCATGAATGCCTCATGTATGTACTAACTTAAAAGTTAGAAACTATTTGTGTATGGCTCATTTAGAAAGTGTCACAACACAAAAAGAATATATCTGTGAAGTGTAAGATTTTGTTAAAAAATATCTGTATGATTCATTCTTATCTTTTCTTGATAAGATATTTAAAGAGTCAATCATTTAATTTGTGTAAGTTCATTTTTTATTTTCCAATAAATCATATTTAAAATCTCCACAAAGTATTTCAAATTGATTTAAAGCTAAAGACCAATCTTTAATAGGCATGGTCCATTTTTTGGCTGCATTTTGTAGGGATAAAAATATTATTTTTTGAATTGACTTATCATCTGGAAACACCCCCTTATTTTTGATAATTTTTCTAATTTGACGATTTACAGATTCTATAGTGTTAGTAGTATAAATTACCTTTCTGATCTCTTCAGGAAAGGCAAAAAACGGTATTATCCCAGACCAATTACGTTGCCAAATATCAGAAATTACCGGATATTTTTTATCCCATTTTACACCAAATTGCTGAAGTTTTAAACGTGCCATTTCGTCATTATTAGCTGTATAAATTTGTTTTAGATCTGATGTGACCTCTTTTAAATCTTTATATGACACATACTTTACTGAATTGCGAACCATATGTACAATACATAATTGTACTATAGTACTCGGGAATACACTGCTTATAGCTTCTGGAAAGCCCTTTAAACCATCCACACAAGCAACATAAATTTGTTCAATTCCTCGATTCTTTAACTCAGTAACTACTTGCATCCAAAATTTAGCACCTTCATTTTTGCCTATCCAAATGCCAAGTAACTCCTTTTTCCCTTCTATATTTACAGCAAGTGCTAAATATACTGCTTTATTTATTACTATGTGATTGTCTCTAGATTTTACATAGATACAGTCCAAGTATAATATTGGATACACCCTATCTAAACAACGATTTTGCCACCTAGTTACTTCTTCTATCACCCCATCTGTTATGGTGGATATCAAGTCACCAGATACATCAGTTTGATATATTTCTTCTAAATGCCCTCGGATCTCGCTGACTGTCATACCGCGACCATAAAGGGATATCACTTTCTCATCAAATCCATTAAATCTCCTCAGCCCTTTTGGTATTAATTGAGGATTATACTCTCCTTCCCGATCTCTTGGTACTTCTACTGTCAGCTTACGACCATCCCCATCAATTACTGTCTTCTCATAGCTACCATTACGACGATTATTATCTACTTTTGGCATCTTGCTATGTTTTGAATATCCTAATTCATGATCCAACTCACTTGCTAATATTTTCTCAACTATTTGCTTCTTTAGCTGTTGAAATAAACCATCTCGACCAAATAACTCCGATGGATCTGCTTTTGATAATAATTCTTCTACTAGCTGATTACTGATGTCTAATGTATCTTTATCTGTATCTAATTTTTTAGCCATAATTCCTCCTTGCTTGCTTAAGTTACTTTTTTTACAGTAATCTCTTACTGCTTTCTTTGCAACTTACACAAACTATAGGACAGACTCTATTTAAAATTTATGTTGAAACGACGCACTGCAAGTGCGGGGTTTTTCTCCCAAAGTGGGACAATAAAATTGAAAACAATTTTTAATTTTAGTGCAAATATTAGAATTTTTTTTGTAAAAATTTTATTCAATCATAGATTATGGGGGGCTTTAAATATTTTTGGCGGACGTACTAGCAATAATTTTGCAAGCTTATAAATGCGTTCTATTATAAAAATAATTTATTTGCTTTTTAGTGCTATTCTATCACCGAATTATATTCGGCACTTTGTAAATTGCAACATTTTTTAGCATATTTTGCCAAAGTGGCACTTCATCGCACGTTCCCTAACACTCCGCCATATAGTACCAATTCGCCTTTTCCCATCATAAAGTTTCCAATGGCTACCTCCATGCCCTCCACTTCCACTACCCCGTCCAAAATCTGGTTCTAAATATTGACCACTTTTTGGATCTCTTAGTTTTGTTTTTTCAAATCTTTCTGTAAAACGATGCAATCCAATATCATCACCTTTTTCGTAATTAGATTTTTTATATTTTATCTCATCTTTATTTTCAACATTTTTTTCATCATCATCAGGCTCGAGGTCACCCGGGTCAGGTATGAAGGAAGCAGCAGACACCTTCTGCTGTTGTTTGCTTGTAGATGGTTTATTACTATTATCATCATGTTTTCTTTTTTCAAACTCGCTTGATAGATTATACTCATTTATTGACGGTGCACTAAGTGCAATAAGTGTAGTTAAAAGCATTCCACCATCCATATGCTCAACTAGCCATTTAATCGCCTCTTCTTTAGGATTAGCCAGCATCCTACTAAACGTAGGGGCGACAACTGGCTCACCCTTACCAATTTCAGTGCTACCAAGAAGCCCTATACCTTGACGGGCAACAGAACTTGCCTCTGCCTCTTGTATACCAAACAATTCCTTAATGCCAAAGCTAATTTTATCTTTCAAACTATCAGCTTTAGTCTCATTTTGTTTTTGGGATGCTACTTTAACCTCAGTTTGATGTAAGAGGAAGGTTGAGATTGTTTAATTTTCCAAAAGCTACAGAAATTTTATTAGGCTTAAAAACATAGGCAAGCAGTCCAGCTAATACGTTAGTTTGAAAATTCATAACAGATCTGTGCCTTGTATGGTCTATATGACAAAGGTTTTTTAGTTGATCGTTAATGGTTTCAATAATATACCTTTTATTTAAAAACCGCTTTTTAATAGGATCTATTATTTTTTCTTTCATATTACTTTTAATTTTTGTTATTAGTTCTAAACCTTGATTAGCAAGGGATTGAGTGAGTTTTTTACTGATATACCCACGATCACCAAAAAGCCAGCCTTGTAATTTATCTACTAAATTTTCCACCACTGCTCTATCATCAACATTTCCTGGAGTTAAAGAAAAACTCATAATCTCTCCGCAACTGTTAATGACAATATGTAGCTTACAACCAAAGAACCACCCAGTGGAAGTCTTACCTCTTTTTGCTATGTCTTTGAATACTTTATGTCTATTAATTCTTAAATTATGGCAAGCAGGAAGTTTAGTAGAGTCGATATAATATTGACCAGTTTGTTTTCCTGATAGGCTTTTTAGCAGTAACACCATGGGCATGAAGCTCATTGGCATTAACTGAATAAAACGACTATAGCTCACAAGTTTTGGAAATTCCTTTCTATAACTTTGACATAGGCAGCATAAATAAAAATCTTTAAAGGTACGGTAGTGACTCAAGTGAAACATTACTATAATAGTAATAATCTCTGAGAGTCCTATACTGCAAACTACTTTACGCTTACGGTTAGGATTTGGTAATATATATTTATTTTGCTCCGTATCAAAATGCTTGCAAAAATCATCAATTAAGCAGAAAATCTCCGTAAGAGGGATCATAATATATTCTCCAATTTTGTTGTTATTATTCGAGAACTTTATAATCCCTCCCTTCTTACTTTTCAAATATTCTTTCTCCTAACACACTAGTTTAAAAGAAGGTTTTATTTTTACCATAGCTCACCACCAACAGTTTGTTTATGTTATTACATAATGCTTAGCATTTTGTTTGGTGCTTACGTCAAACTCAGGTTACTTTAGCTGCTTCTATCAATTGCTGCTTAAATTTCTCGTAACCTATTTCCTCTACTTTTTTAGCAATTTCCTGATTATCTCGAATAAATTCCTTTAATTTACTGTCTAGCTTATCTTCCTGAATGCGATGCTCATCCTTGGTTTGACTAGCTCCTGAAACGCCTTTATGATCTACTTCACTCGGCAGTAATGTGCTAGTAGTAGATGTAGGAATAGAGAAATTACTACCTTCTAGCTTTCTTGTTATTTCCTTTGTTGCCCAATCAGAACCACCAGCAGTAGTGCTAGAGCTAGGTACTTGTTGGAAGGGCAAGATAGCTTTTAATAATGCAGCAGTGTCCGGAGATAATTTTGGTTCTTTAGATATAATGGACTGAAAAAATTAGACAAAGAAGCAGGTATTTTTGTTTCTCAATAAGTATAGAATAATAAATAAAATTAAAGAGAAACAAATGGGTAAAAAACAAATTAAAAATTTTAGTGCAGAAGCAAAAACTAAAATAGTATTAGAGATGTTAAAAGAAGAATCAACAATAGGTCAGTTATCGGTCAAATATGAAGTAACGGCTAAAACTATGCAAAACTGGAAACGACAATTTTTAGATAATGCGTCATTGGCATTTGAGCCAGCAAAAGCTGTTAGTGAGTACAAAGGGCAGATTAGTGAACTTAAGAATCAAAACGATGAACTTGCAAAAGCATTAGGTAAGGCTACAGTCGAGAGGGACTGGGCGGTGGGAAAGCTAAACAGCTTGGACTTATCAAATAAGAAAAGTCTTGTCGACCCCAAGCTGAGTACGTTAGCAAAGACAAGGCAATGTGAACTATTAAAGATAAGCAGATCTGGAGTATATTATAAAGCTAAAGTAATGAGCTTATATAATCTTGATATTTTAAATAGAATAGATGAAATATATACGGATAACCCTGAGTATGGTTATCGTTATATATACAAACAATTATTGGAAGACGGCTTTAATGTGGGCAGAGATAGGGTGCTTAAATATATGGGAATAATGGGTATAGAAGCTATTCATCCTCATAAAAAGCAATCTACTTTTGTGAAGGATGGTCAACATAAAATTTATAGCTATTTGCTTGAGCCGTACTGGCACAAATCAGGAACGAATAGAACTATTCATGTACCTTATGTTAATCAAGTGTGGAGTGGTGACATTACTTATATTAGAACTAACGGAGGATTTATGTATCTTGTGGCGATTATAGATTGGCATAGTAAGGCAATACTAAGTTATAAAGTATCTAATTCTATGGATGCATCACTTGTAACCGATGTATTAAAAGATGCACTGAATAAATACCCTGCACCACAAATATTCAATAGTGATCAGGGTAGTCAATATACTGGACATGAGCATACGGGAATTCTAAAAGAGAATAATATACAAATCTCAATGAACGGTAAGGGTAGAAGCATTGATAATATTGTGATTGAAAGATTTTTTAGAACTTTAAAATATAATTGTATATTTATAAATGATTTTAAAAATATCGCAGAACTTAAAGATGGTATTGATAAATACATGGATAAATATAACAATCAAAGATTCCATTCAAGTATTGGTTATAAAAAACCGATGAACGTGTATCTTGATTACTTACAAAATGCAGCTTAAAAATTATGTAAAATGGGAAACAAAATTAGTGAAAAATTTGTCTTGAAAAATCAGTCCAGTTTCAGATTCAGGTTTTGCAAGGAATAACATCGAATAATCAAATGGCTTATCATCGACAGTTGTTGTTGCTTTTGGCTTATCTTCCTTGGTTTGACCAGCTCCTGAGACGGGTTGACCATCTACTTTGCTTGATTTTATACTATTTTCATCTCCTGAAATAAATTTAGGATGATGGGTAGTTTTATCTTCAGGGTAATTGCTATGTTGGTCAGCATGATTTCTACCGTCGACTTTCTCAACGCTACAGCGAGTTTCGAAAGAGGCCTATTTTAATAATACCAAAGATCAGAAGCAGGAAGGGCTTTAGAACATTACGTATTTACTGAGTTACAAGCATATATAAAGCTGAATGATTTAGATCATCGTATAAATTATTGGCGTACTAAAACAGGTGTAGAGGTGGATTTTATAATTAGCACTATTACTGGTAAGTCATTACCAATTGAAGTAAAAATATCTTCGAATACCCATAAGACTGAACTAAAAAGTATAAAATCTTTTATGGAAGAGCATCAAGTGGAACAAGGATATGTAGTTTGCTTAGAAGATAATTCAAGGAAAATATGCCTAGATAATCGAGAAATAAATATATTACCAATAGAAGAATTTTTTAAAAAATTATGGAATCATGAGATTTTTAAGTGAATATTTAAAATAATAACGCTATTATTCATTAGAACTATATAATTTCATTCCTTCATGTGTTGCTTCAAAACCAAGTCTTTCATAGAACTGTTTGGCTCTTGGACGTTTTTTATTAGTTGTAAGTTGAACAATGGAGACACCTTTTGATTTGCCATATTTCATTGCAATACTCATCATCCATTCACTGAAATGTTTTCCTCTATACTTTTCTGAGATACGAACAGCTTCAATTTGCATCCTAGTTGAACCTATGAAAGTTAGCGATGGCATGATAGTCAGGTGGCAAGTGCCAACTATTTCTTTATTCATTTCAACTATCATCAAATATTGATGTGGATCACTATCTATCTTGTAGAACGCATCAATATAAGCTTGATCCAATTCTGCTGAAAACTGTTTTGTTTGTCCAAGTTCATCTTCTAAAAGAAGGTTAACAATTGTTCTTAAGTCAGCAATTGTGGCTTTGCGATGAGTAAGGTTTTGATTCATTGTAATCCTAGTTCACTCGATTAGTTTCAACTTGCTTCAATAATTCCTCAACTTTGTAAGCATTATCAAATCCGTGATCATAATGAAAACGAATTTCCGGTGAGTATTTTAAATTAATTTTAGCAGTTATAAAGTTTCTTATAGCATATTTTGAATTATTTAAAGACTCAGTAAGTTGTATCTCATTAAAAGTAGTATTAAATGGTAAAAAGTAACAATCTGCTATTTTTAAATCAGAGGTAACTAAGACTTTAGTAATAGTTACTGGACAATTAATCAGACGTTCATCTAACATCTTACCACGCCTTAGTACTTCCACTAATGCTTCATTTATTAATATTGCCACTTTTTTTTGCCTTTGTGACCTATTTTGTGACTTGTCTTTATCAGAAAGTTTTTGCATTTACAATAACTGTTTTTTTTCTTCAATAATTTCAAAGACTTCTACTATATCACCTTCTTTTATATCATCATAATTTTCAAAAGCGATACCACATTCAAAATTCTCATGAACTTCTTTGACATCATCTTTAAAACGTTTTAGAGTCTTAAGTTTTCCTTCGTGAATAACAATATTATCTCGTAACAAGCGAACTCCAACACCTCTTTTAATAGTACCCTTGGTAACATAACTACCTGCAACTTTACCAACTTTTGAGACAGTGAAGAGCTGTCTAATCTCTGCTGTACCAATATATTGTTCACGAATAATTGGCGAAAGCATACCACTCATTATTGATTTAATATCATCTAACAAATTATAGATAATGGAATAATATCTAATATCCACTTTTTCTCTTTCTGCCATAGCCAAAGCATTATTATTAGTTCTAACGTTAAAACCAACAATAATAGAGTTGGATGCTTTAGCTAAAGTAACATCTGATTCCAATATTCCACCTACTGCATGATGTAAAATCTTTAAACGAACTTCATCATTTGGCAACTTTAATAGACTAGTGATAATTGCTTCAATTGAACCTTGCACATCGCCTTTAACAATTATCGGTAATTCTTTTACCATACCACTATTACCGGAGGCTTTTAGGAATAATGCTTCTAGACTTGATCTTTGGGTAACAGAAATTTTCTTTTCTTTTGCAAGGCGTTCACGATACTCTACAATATCTCTAGCCTGCTTTTCATTCTGTACTACATTAAACTGATCTCCTGCTCGCGGAACTTCATTTAAACCATAAATCTCTACTGGTAAAGTTGGTTCTGCCTCGGTAATATCTAATCCTTTATCATTATTCATCCTCTTAATTCTACCATATTTCGTTCCAGCAACTACTATATCTCCATTTCTTAGAATACCGCGTTGTACCAATATAGTAGCAACCGCTCCTTTACCTTTATCAACTCTTGCCTCTATGACTACCCCAGCAGTGAGTCCGCTAAAGTTAGCCTTAAGATCCTGCATTTCTGCAACCAATAATATAGCCTCTTCTAACTTATCTAAATTAGTTTTCTTTAAAGCTGAAATTGGTACAACTATAGTATCACCTCCCAACTCTTCACTAACTAAATCATAAATTAATAGGTCATTTTTAATTCGGTCAAGATTAATATCCGGTTTATCTATCTTATTTATTGCAACGATTATAGGAACATTTGCCGCTTTAGCGTGATTAATTGCTTCAATCGTTTGCGGCTTTATTCCATCATCTGCAGCAACTATTATAACCACTATATCTGTTACCTTTGCCCCTCTAGTTCTCATATCTGAAAACGCTTCATGTCCTGGAGTATCAATGAAAGTAATAGCCCTACCATCAGCCAAGGTTACTCGATAAGCACCAATATGCTGGGTGATCCCACCTGTTTCCTGACTTGCCAAATCAGTTGACTTTAAAGCATCAAGTAACGAAGTTTTACCGTGGTCGACATGTCCCATAATCGTTACAATAGGAGCCCTATGCTTTAAATCTTCTTCTTTATCAGCTTCACTAATCAATATATTTTCAACATCGGACTCTTGAACCCTTTTTACTGTATGCCCTAAGGTCGTAGCAACAAGCTCTGCTGTATCTGCATCAATTGTTTGGACGGTCGTAGCCATGATACCGAGCTTCATCAATTCTTTTATAACATCTGTGGCTCGCTCAGACATTTTATTGGCTAGATATCCTACAGAAATAGCTTCCGGAATAATAACTTCCCTATATACTTTATCTGGTGTTTGTTGGTCGGCTTTACGTTTTTCTTTTTCTCTAGCTCTTTTTATTGATGCAAGGCTTCTAGTTCTACCAGTATTATCGCTTCCATCTGCATCAAGCATATTGAAGATATCTGCCTTTTTTAATTTTTTAGGTTCTTCAATTTTAACCTTTGGCACTACTGCTTTATTATCACCAGCCTTGTCTATTGAAGAAATATCTTCAAGTGCAACACCAAAATGGCTCTGAGAACCAATCAGTGTTGATCTAACAAAAGACTTGGAGGGGTTGCTATCCTGTGAAGATGTAGGTGCTAATGTAGTAGGTGGTATTTCAGAATCATTTTCGATATCTTGTAACTCATCCTGAACATTTTCTTCAATATCGTCTTTTTTCACAGGTTGATTGATAGTTGCAAGTTTACTCAGAGTGCTAATCTTACTATCAGTACTCTGAGATTTTGCATCTTCTGCTGCTTTTTTTAAAATAGTTAAGCGTCTGTTAAATTCTTCTCCAGCAGTAGATTCGCCGCCTTGAGAAGTAGAACCACTAGACCAAAGTTTGTTAAAAGACAAAGTATTAGCTGGAGTGCTACTCTTCCTAACTTCTACAATTGTTTTTGCAGAACTAACAAAACCTCTAGTAACATTGGTGGGTTGGGCTGGCTTACTAAGCGATAGTTTAGGACCACCAAGTGTTAGTTTTTTTGGTTTAGGTTCTTGGTTATTCGTCATAAATATTAAACCTTTAAATAGCAATTATATTTGTGATAAAGTTTTTTAAATAATTTTGCTATGTGATTAATGATTAACAGATATACTCTTCTGCTTTAAAGAATTGGCTTCTGCAAATATTTGTGGGGAATAGTAAGGTACACTCACCCCTTGTTTATTGTCCGACTTTGGGAGAAAAACCCCGCACTTGCAGTGCGTCGTTTCAACATAAATTTTAAATATCTTATCAAGAAAAGATAAGATAAGATATTTTTTAACAAAATCTTACACTTCACAGATATATTCTTTTTGTGTTGTGACACTTTCTAAATGAGCCATACACAAATAGTTTCTAACTTTTAAGTTAGTACATACATGAGGCATTCATGCCGTAATATTAAGCTCTGCACTTGCAGTGCAGAGTGGTTAACTGTCTCCATTCTTCAAATCATTTGAGTATATCGAATAATTTACAAATTTCTAATTTACCGTTAGACCTTTTGTAGAATTCACCCCTGCTAGGGAATTTGTAGGAGACACGAAACCTCGACCCACAACGTACTCTAAAGTACGTGAGGAGCAGAGTACCGGTATCACACACAAATTACCAGTAGAAGTAGAATTATGCAAGAGGTCTATTAGATTTTCTTTTGCACTTGACTTGCATCTCATGCTTACACTATAATACCATTTTTTTTAAGGGAATTGTTAATTTTTTCTTTACCCAAAATTAAATTACCAAAATGCTAAATTTTTTAAAATTTTCTTGCTTTGACTGACAACTAATTAAACATTTTAGAACTCCGTCTACGCACATGGGTGTCAACTTAAGTAGTTTAGGTAGCATCCCCTGTCAGGATTGATACTGAGGTTGCTTAAATTTATTCATCTTCACGAGTACGAGCTGTACGAATCAGTAATTCTATATCATCATCTACCATGTTAGAATTAGGAGCTAATGATTTAAATTCATTAACTGTCAACTCTCCCAAATCTTCTATAGTCTTTACACCATACTCAGCTAATTTTAATATGAATTCTGGTTGTAAATCCAATACATCAATTAATTCTTGTTCAACACCTAAAGCTTCGAGTTTAATAATAATTTTTTCATTTTTAGCATTTACATAATTTATTGCTCGTTCTCTTATCTCAGTTGCTAATTCTTCTTCAAAGCCTTCAATATTCATTAAAGTTTCAATTTTACTGGAAGCTAACTGTTCTAGAGAGGTAAAACTTTGTGCAGATAACAGTTGTGCTATCACTTCTTCAACATCTAAGGTCTCCATAAATAACTCAGTAGCAGAGCAAAACTCATCATTTCTCCGTTTGGATTCTTGATCTTCCGTCATTACATTAATATTCCAGCCAGTAAGTTTAGAGGCTAAACGAACATTTTGACCTCTTCTACCAATTGCAAGACTCAAATTATCTTGAGACACAACTACATCAACTATATTCTTATCTTCATCAATAACAATTTTTGCAATTTCTGCAGGAGCAAGTGCATTCATAATAAATTGGGCAATATTCTTGCTCCATAATATTACATCTATTTTTTCGCCATTAAGCTCATTAGTAATAGCCTTAATCCTATTGCCTCTAATTCCTACACATGAACCTATAGGATCAACACTAGAGTCAGAAGCAAAGACTGCAACTTTTGCCTTTGATCCAGGATCACGAGCTATAGCTCGCAATTCAATTATATTATCATAAATCTCTGGAATCTCTAATTCAAATAATTTTATTAGCATTTGGTCGTCAGTTCTAGATAGAAAAATTTGTGGTCCTTTAGACGATAATCTTACGTCTTGTACATAAGCTTTAATACGATCATTAACCTTAAAGCTTTCTCCTCTAATGAGCTGCTCCTTTTTAATCATTGCTTCAGCACGACCACCAAGGTCAACTATGATATTATTAAACTCTACTCTCTTAACAGTGCCGTTTAAAATCTCACCTTTCTTATCTTTAAAATCTTCATATTGTTTTTCTCTTTCCACTTCACCAACGCGTTGTATTATTATTTGCTTAGCTGCCTGAGCTGCAACACGTCCAAGATCAATAGGCGGTAAGAATTCATAAATCTCATCACCAATTTTAGCATCGACTTTCTTTTCAACAGCATCCTTTAAAGAAATTTGAGTAAAATAATTCTCCACATCATCCACTACATCAAGGATTCTAAAAAGATTAATATTACCATTTTTCCTATCAATCTCAGCTTTTATATTATGTTCATTTCCATATTTTCTGCGTCCTGCAATCTGTACAGCCTGTTCCATTGCCGAAAGTAGTGCTTCCTTAGGAAGATTCTTTTCTCTAGCTACAGAATCTATGATCTGCAGAATTTCTATGTTACCAATATTAATCATAAATTCACTGCCTTTTAATATTAAACTTCTTGCATCTACTTGCTACTGATAATTTGTGCGTCGGTATACTCCTTCTGCTCCTACGAATTATTTTTTGAAAATATCATGGATTCGCATGCTCATGTACTATATGTACACCTAGCATCATAGTACCCTACATTTTCTATATAACCACTATTAAAATGGCTGCTGTTCGTCTATAGCGAGGAGCCGCGAAAAAGCAGCGGCACGGCAATCTAGGATACACGAAGCGTTACTCTAAAAAAACAGCTTTGCTGTTTACCTAGATCACCACAGCATCTAAAGATGCCTTGCTATGACGATTATAGAAAAAATGTATGGTACTCTATGACCTAGCATGCTCACCATTCATTAGACCTCTTTCGAAACTCTACTTCTGCTAGTGATTTGTACGTCGATGCGGTACTCGAATCCTCACGTACATTTAAGTACGCTGCGGTTCTGCGTTCCGCCTCTCCTTCAAATCCCTCAGCATAAGCGAGTTTCGAAAGAGGTCTATTTTCAAATCTAATTCGTAGGATCATTTGAGTATACTAGACTCGAATCTGTAACGGAATTTGAGCACGCTGTGGGTCGAGGTTTTGATCCTCCTACAAATTCCCTAGCAGAAGCAAATTATCCAAGAAGTCTATTTTTTATTCATTAAATTCCTAAACATTTCATCTGTTAATACCAAAGAGGCTTTTTTTATCATATTAAATGAAAACACTATGTCTTCACCATGGTTATTCAGATGAATTTTATTATCTTCAACTTTAACTATCTTTCCCTGATATCGAGTTTGACCATTTAATAATTCTTTTAATTTTATGGTAGCCTCTCTACCAAGGAATCTAGTATAATCTTCAAATTTTATTAATGGGCGTTCAATACCTGCTGAAGAAACTTCTAAAAAATATTTATCACTAATTATATCTTCAACATCTAAAAGGGCTGAGATAATTCTACTGCTATTCCGACAATCTATTATAGTAACCTTTTTACCATCCAACCTATCTATTAGTATTTCAAGTACTTTATGGGTTGAACCCTTTAAAGTTACTTTTACTAAGTCGAAACCAATATCTTTCAGGTTATCTTGCACCGTATCAATAATTTGTTGCTCTATAGTTTGCATTACAACATAAATATTTAAAGATTTTAATAAAAAAGGTGGGGTTAACCCCACCTTTGTTTTTTCAACTTTATTTACAAAAATTTCAACCCGCAAAGCTAGAATACAATATTTTTATGATATTAGCAACAATTAAAAAAATGTTATATTTAGTTGTAATTTTACCATTAAAATAATAAAATTTGTCTGACTAATCATAGTTATTTACGAAAATTTGTTACATTATGGTTTATCTTCTGCTATAAATACTTAAATAGAAATGTATTATGTTCAATGAACTCGACTACATAATAATGAAAGTTATGGTATTACTATGAAAAAATTAATAATGTTGCTTTGTGTCTCTTGTTTGTCTAGCACAGCCTTTAGCAGGTCTACTCCTTCAGCTGAAGCTGCTTCAGATACTGAAATAAAATTAGAAGGATTTTTTGGTTTCCAAGCTGGTTATAGTACTCAAGGCAAATTGTCGTCAGAACAAAGTAAATATATTACTGATAATAAGAAAAAGCTTGGATTTTATAGTGAAGCAGCTTTCTCTGCCACTGCTAAGCAAGAATTTAATGATGTAATAGCTGGAGTTAAAATGGTTTTACTACCAACAACTAAACCAAAGGGTTCTGCAAGTGTCAATGGCTCTTTCATATTCTTAGAGACAGATTATGGTAAAGTAGAGCTAGGCTCTCCTTATGATGCTGCAAATAAGATGGGTGTTAGTGGTGCTAAAGTTGCAGCAGCTAGTTGTGGTTTTGGTTGGAGTAAGTATGTCTCACTAGACGATAGCGGTATGCAATATAAAGGTATGAAGCCACAATTTGAGGTAGTCCCACCCTCTGTCATAGACTCATTTACCAATGGCTTCGATGACATAAATAAAGGAACAGAGCCAGCTAGAAAAGTATCTTATTATACACCAGAGATGCAAGGCTTTCAGTTTGGTATTTCTTATATTCCTGATTCAGCAAATACTGGTGGTCATCGTAATATAAAAAATTTAGATAGTAAAACAGGTCGTAGTACATTAAAGACAGGTATAACTGAAGTAGAACTACCTGGTATAGATGGTGGTAAAGGTGATACAGTAATTTATAATTACAATGTCAAAGATGCGATTTCTGCAGGGATATCCTATAAGTATGAGATTTTAGATGATATGGCAGTAGAAGTTGGTGTTACAGGAGAACATGCTAAGCCAGCTCGCAAACTTATAGTATTAGATCCTAATGGAAAGATACTATCTAGCAACAAGCTATCAGATCTAAATGCTTACAATTTAGGTGCAGTCTTAACTTATGGTAATATTTCTTGTGCTGCTTCTTATGGTAGTTTAGGTAAAAGTTTAACTTCAAAAACTTACCATAAAGTTGGTCGTGATACGAAATATTATAATGGTACAATTGCTTATGGGCAAGGTCCTATAAAAACAAGTCTTTCTTATTTTAAATCACTAAAGTATAAAAATACGGTGGATACAGTAAGCTTAGGTACTGAATATAAGATAACACCAGGCTTGTTGCCTTATGCTGAAATCTCTTATTTCCAAGCTAAGGGTAAGCCAGTTTACCTTATTGAAGCTCCTAAGAAAAAAACTAAAGGTACAGTTGCCCTTATTGGTGCAAAGCTTAAATTTTAACCTTTAATAAGCCTTCGTTGTCATTCAGCTAAAAGCTGGAATGACAACGTTTTTGGTTATGTAAGTATCATTACTTAGTCTCCCCGTCAAAAGTCTAGAAGGATAATATATAATATGCTTAGCAGATAAAAATATATAGAGAATCCATAAGAAAAAGCTATAATATTGGCAAAAAACTTAAGGATTATCTGATTAATGCCGATAGAAAATATAACAAAGTTGCAAAGACAAGGACAACTTTTTGGTTACAAACTGACCGCAGAATTAAACCACAATAATAAATTATATAAATTAAGATCATTAGTTAACCACTCTGCACTGCAAGTGCAGAGCTTAATATTACGGCATGAATGCCTCATGTATGTACTAACTTAAAAGTTAGAAACTATTTGTGTATGGCTCATTTAGAAAGTGTCACAACACAAAAAGAATATATCTGTGAAGTGTAAGATTTTGTTAAAAAATATCTGTATGATTCATTCTTATCTTTTCTTGATAAGATATTTAAAATTTATGTTGAAACGACGCACTGCAAGTGCGGGGTTTTTCTCCCAAAGTGGGACAATAAATTGGTCTAGTTTAGAGGAATGGTTGTCAGCAAATGTTGATATTAAGAAATTTGGTAGGAATCGCAGATGTCACCGCCTGTTACTTGGGGTGACTATGCTGCAAGCGATGTATAACCTGTCAGATGCAGCGACTGAGGAAGAGTTAAGAGAGAACGTATATTGGCAGTATTTTTGTGGTTGGGAATATTTGCAGAAAGATGCTGAAATATCAGAAGCTAGTATCCGTCGGTTTCGTACTATATTAGGAGAAGATGGCTACAATGAGATATTAAAGGAGCTGATAAGAATCGGATGCAAAGCAGGTGTAGTAAAAAAAAAGACTTAGCATCGATAATAGTTGATACTACTGTACAAATTAAGAATATTAAGTATCCCCATGATGTGTACTTGATGGATAAGGCAAGAATAGAGCTAGTAAAGCTATGTCATGCCTTAGGCATCAAGTTAAATGAAACATATGCCAAGCAATATAAAAGAGATATATTAAAATTATGGAAATATAAGGATAATAGTAAAGCCAAGAAGCGTAAGAAAATAATGAGGCATTTAAAAGTATTACTGGGTCGTTTAGTTAGGATATGTCAGCGAGAAATAGCTAAAGCAAAGTTAAGTTTATCGGCAAGACAACAAGAAATACTGAATAAGATAAAAAAGATACAAGTACAATCTATATTGAGTAAAGCAGAAAAAGAACAATATAAAGAAGAGAATAAAATATTATATAGTTTTCATGCACCGGAGGTAGAGTGCATTGGTAAAGGGAAATTAAACAAGCCATACGAGTTTGGTAATAAGGTTTCGATAGCAGTAAGTGGTCGGGGTAACTTTGTATTAGGGACAAAATCTTTTCATGGCAATCCATATGATGGGCATACATTATCGGAGACTGTAGAGATTGTAAAAGAATTAACAGGAGTTGAAGTAGCAAGAACCTTTGTTGACTCAGGGTACAAGGGGAATAATTTTAAGGAGAAGGGCAAAGTGTATAGCCCATATTGCAAGAAGAAACTATCGTCAGATGATAAGGCAATGCTCAAGAGACGGAGTGCCATAGAACCGATAATAGGGCATCTTAAAAGTTATGGTAGAGTTGGCAGAAACTACCTGAAAGGGGTAATAGGAGATGTCATTAATCCGTTAATTTCCGCTGTAGGATTGAACTTACGGTGTATTGCGAATCATTTACTCAAAACAAATTTTTCTACATAGAAATTAGTCAGTAAAAAAATAATCAAATAATTACAAAATCGTTAATAAATCATCATGAAAAAATTCTCTAAAAATCATCTTTTTGTACCAAAAATTTAAATCAAAAAAATTAAACTCTCAAATTTTATACAAGAATTTTTGGCTAAGGTATTAAATTTTGAATTTTTCTTAATTTTTAGCACTTTTGACGGGGAGACTACTTAGTCCGTCCGCCAAAAATATTTAAAGCCCCCCATAATCTATGATTGAGTTAACCACTCTGCACTGCAAGTGCAGAGTGGTTAACTAATTCTCTTAATTTATATAGCTTATTATTTGAGTTTAATTCTTCTTTTAATTTATAACCAAAAAGTTTTCCTTGTTTTTGTGATTTGATAATATTTTCTATTGGCATATTGACTGAAATCCATAAGGTTTATTAGCATATTTTAACATTTTCTTATAGATTTCTTTATTATTTTCTGCCATTAAACCCTATTATCTATAAGACTTATAGAGTTTTGCCGGACAGACTACTTACGTTGGTTTTTTGCTCCACACGGGCAAAGGTTTCGCAGGGACAGCTTTTTTACATAAGATATTTTTGTAATAATGCTTCTAAAATTGCCACGGTCTCGACATCTAATTTTCCAGAAAAATTCTTTGGGCGGAAATGCATTTGGAACGATACTACAACATCCGTTGTTTGTTGATCAATTATTCCTGTTGGCTGCAACACATAACCATATCTGCTAAATTGTTCTTGGATTAACTTTATATTAGACAGGTCTACCTTGGGTATTAGAGCATTAACAGTATCTTGATCATACCAAGCTCCGATATTGTTATCATATAATTGTTTCCATGGAAATAATGGACCTGGGTCTTGTTTCCTTCCCGGGGAAGCATCAGAATGACCGATCACACAAGTGGAGTCAATATCATAGCGAGCTATAATATTCTGACAAAGTTCCATTACTGCTATAATTTGGTCTTCGGGATAAGGATACCAATGAATCTTTCCTTGAGCATCTGTAGTACCACCAAGATTTACTATTTCAATACCTATAGAAGTATCATTGAGATTCTGACGCCCCTGCCAACCACTAACACCAACATCCCAAGCTCGTCTAGACTCTTCCACTAATTGGAATATATGATTCGGATTAGAGTCAGAAACTAGATAGTGTACACTAACTTTTGGACCTAGTAGGTCTCTTAGGGATACTTCTAAGTTTTCGTTAGTGTAATGCAGCACCAAAAATCTAACTCTCTCATTAAAAGATGGCGCTCGGTAGGTTGTTCTATCAATTGTAATCATTTTATAATACCTATTTTATAAGTTGCATTAATTCATCCCATTCTCTTTTATTTATGCCACTAGATTCTTGAGTAATTTCTTCATTATTGAGTAGTTTTTTTATAACAGCCAGTCCTTTTTTAGAAATATTACTACCTTCTATCCTATATTCCTTAAAAGCATCATAAGTAAAAGGTACCCAAGCTTTTACTATTTCTAGCATCTTCTCTGCATATACTCTGATTTCATACTGGGCATGAGAATCCCCACGTAACAGTAGAAAATGTAATAGATTATGCAAATTAATCTTCCAATACCATTCTGTATAATAGTTTAAGGTTAAATTCATTCTCGCAAGTTCCCTAGTAATACCTATGGTATTTTCATCGATAATATTGCCATGTTCATCCTGGTTCATCATTTCAGTATAATGCTGATAACATAGTTTAGCATCTTTTTCTAGTAGCACTAAGACTTTATCTGCAATTTCTTTTGGGATTTCTTCATCACTTCTTCCTTGTTTATTTATTGTGGATTGAGCAGCAAGATTCTGTTTTTCTGGTAAATAAAATTCATTTCCTAATATAGAATATCTAGCTGAATATTCATTAACACTAGCAGTTCTGTGACGTATCCATTGTCTTGCAACGAAAATAGGCAGTTTAATATGAAATTTGATATCACACATTTCAAATGGTGTTGTATGGTGGTAACGCATTAGGTAATTGATTAAACCTTTATCTTGGCTTAGTTGTTTTGTACCTTTACCATATGATACTCGTGCTGCTTGGACGATGCTACTATCATCACCCATATAATCAATAATTCTGATAAAACCATGATCTAGTATTTTTATAGGTTCAAATAATAATTCTTCTAGAGCTGGTACTGTAGCTCTTTTTGTCTTGTAATTATTGTCGTGCATTCTTTTCTCTATTATTCTGTTTGAAAATTTGTTAATTCCAGCATCAAATATTCATCCATAGGAATCTTATCTTGATTAAGCATTTTGTTGATATTAGAACCAAGTGCCTTAAATGACTTACCTTTGGCAATTACTGTTCTAGTGCCAACTGGCACTTTACCATGTAGAGCATATGAAACAATTAATGGATAATTAATATCACCAATTTTTATATCTAATTTCTTACCTTTCTGTACTGAATCATAAATTACCTGACCATTCGATAATTTAGTAATCTTTACGTCAACCCCTACTTTATCTCCGCATAATAATGGTATTCTATAAGCTATTTCATCATCAAATATCTTTACTTCATTACTATCAACAAAATTATTAGGTAATATTGAATTTAAGACAATATTAACTCTATAAGGTGTATCATGCTCTCTATCTTCTTCTTTATATTGCTGGTTAAAATATGCATATTTTGCAGGAAGCACCGCTTGTCTTGTTTGTCCAACCATCATACCTACTACTACAGCATCAAGACCTAGCATGATCGCTCTAGAACCAAGTGTAAAGGTTTTGGTATTTTCGCTAAGTAAATTATTGTTAATATCCAATAATTGATAACGTAATGTGACTACGTGACCACAAGTAGCTGGTCCAACAGTTCCATTACCAAAGCTATTAATCTTAAACATTGGTTGTATTAAGTCTTTATTAACCTCTATAGTATATTTACCATCAGTAATAGGTTTGTTTGTTGGTTGTAGTAAATGCTCAAAAAATAGTCGACCTTCTTCTGTCTTAAGAGCATTTATCAAAACCTTTGAAACAGTTTTTTCAAGAAAATTACCAGTTAATGGTATATTTGCTTGTTCAGGAGCAGCGGTAGTATTTTTATTATTTTCAGCATCATTAGTTGTCTGAACTTTAGGGTCTTTGTCCTCGGGAGGAGAGAGCATCTTCATTTGGACAATAGAGTAAATAATTGCTGCAGCAATTATAAGACTTAAAGCTTTTTGCATATAATATTTCTTTCTTAAGTATTTCTTAGTTTGTTTTTAAAATATATAGCTAACTCCGATTAGCATTACTCCGACTATTATCGAGGAGTACATAAATCCTAGTGTCATTGCGAAGAGGCGTGAGCCGACGAAGCAATCCATTTCTATCACTTTTTTGGATTGCTTCTTCGTTGCCACTAATACCAATTGCAATAATTAACACGGTGTATTTATCCAGTCTCTATACATAATTGATTTTACTAAATCTACATTATGAGCAAGTTGATTCCAAGCGTAACAAGCCATAGTGACGATATCTTCATATACACCATAACATTGGTTAGACAAGTAATGATTCTTGATCCATTCCCAAACTTGTTCCATTGCATTAAGTTCCGGTGCATAGGGCGGAAGCGGTATCAAAGTGATATTGCTTGGCACAGTTAGTTTTTTGGCTGTGTGCCAACCTGCATTATCCGTTAGTAAAGCTATATGTCGGTTGCCTTGAATACTGCGAGAAAGGTCTTCTAAGAATTTATTCATTGCCTGTGTGTTTGCATATGGTAAAATTAATGCAAAAGCTTCTCCTGTATCATGGCAAGCAGCTCCATAAATATATGTTGAAATGAATTGCTGTTGCCGAACTTTACGGGGTCTAGTGCCACGCTTAGCCCATATACGAGTTAAGCTACCTTGTTGCCCAACTCGAGTTTCATCCTGAGACCATATATCAACTTTACATCTATCGATATTTTTTGGTAATAATTCTGTTAACATATCTGGAAAGTTTTTTTATATGTATTTTGAGTCTCTTGATTTGACTTTGGATGCATTGAACGAGAAGTAATCCAGCTAAAACCAAGGCGGTGCATAGTATTGTAGACTGTTTTTAACGCACATTTAGCACCATATTCCTCAAGTAACATGATATGTAGTTCCTTTCCAGTTATATACCCACCAGTTTTACTTTCACTGAGCGTATTGATTTTATCAAAAAGAGTAGACTCTTGTATAGTGTTAATCTTCCTAGGGGCACCGCTTCTTTGTGATTCAAATAATCCTTCAAAACCATGATTCCTAAATCTTCTGAGCCATGATTGCACAGTTTTCCAGTGTGACTTCACTATTGCAGATATGGCTTTAAAAGATTTGCCTAATTGAAGGTGATACATCGCCAATAAACGTATACGATTTCGACCATGCGGCTCATGTTTCATCATTTTTATAAAATCATGACCTTCAAAACCTTGCGGTAATATTAACCTAGCTATTTGATTACCTTTTATCAGTTAAAAAACCATTTTATAACACTGCGTTAATTATTGCAATTGGTATAAAGTAGCTCCTCGCTAATAGCCGGAGTAATGTTACTCGGGTTAGCTATATATTCTCTAATTTTTAATGTTTTTTTCTAGGAAGCTGTTGGAGATAACTAATTAATTATTTTCATAAACTACCTCTTTGTAACTGTAAATTACGATATTCCAAGATGATCAAAGGCATTTTTAGTAATAACTCTACCTCTTGGAGTACGTTGTAATAACCCTATTTGTATTAAATATGGTTCTATAGTCTCTTCAACAGCATCACGTTGTTCTGATAGAGCTGCTGCAATTGTCTCTATACCAACCGGACCACCAGCATAATTATCAGCTATAAATTTTAAGTATCTATAATCATTACTATCTAAACCTATTTTGTCAACTTCTAATCGATTTAGGGAGATATTGGCAATATTTTTATCAATTTCTAGCTTATCATCGACAGAAGCAAAATCTCTCACTCGTCTAACTAGCCTAAGGGCAATTCTTGGAGTTCCTCTACTACGCCCCGCTATCTCTTCTAATGCCTCATCGGTTAAATTAATTGCTAACAATTTACTAGCTCTACTCAAAACAAGTTTTAATTCAGCCACGTTATAAAAATGCAAACGCAATGGTATACCAAATCTATCTCTCAAAGGATTGCTGAGTAAACCGAGCCTAGTAGTTGCTCCAACTAAAGTGAAATTGGGTAGATTGATTTTTACTGACCTTGCTGAAGGCCCTTCACCAATAACTATGTCTAAAGCAAAATCTTCCATTCCTTGGTACAATACTTCTTCAATATTTGTACTAAGACGGTGAATTTCATCAATAAATAACACATCATTATCTTGCAAATTAGTAAGTATAGCAGCTAGGTCAGCTGCTTTTGATATAGCAGGTCCTGAGGTGGATTTAAAATTTACTCCCATTTCCTTAGAAATAATTTGTGCAAGAGTGGTTTTACCAAGTCCAGGAGGACCGTAAAATAATGTATGATCTAAATGTTCAGACCTATTTTTAGCTGCTTGGATAAAAATGGATAAATTCTCCTTAATTTGTTGTTGTCCGACAAATTCTCTTAAATAGCTAGGTCGTAGAGAAAATTCTTGATCGCTCGGAAGTATATCAGCTGACAAAATATTTTTAGACATTGGATCTACGTGCTTTTAATGCAAGTTTAATTAGTTCATTAATAGAGAGATTAGAATTTTCTGCAATAATTCCCTGTACTAAATTTTGTGCTTCAGTTTTACCAATACCAAGCGAGGTTAACACTAATGTGGCATCAGATGATATCTTAGCTAAGTCAGTATCATTGTTATCCATGGTAAGGTTGTTAGTAAAATTAGTTAAGACTTTATCCTTTAACTCTATGATAATTCGTTCAGCTACTTTTAGCCCAACACCGGAAACGGCTTTAAAAGCTTCTTTGTCTCGTTTGGCTATCGCTGATTGGATTTGCTCGGGTGATAAATTTGATAAAATAGCTAAAGCCATTCTTGTACCAATACCGTTTACCGATTGTAATAAATTAAAAAAAGCCTTCTCTTCGAGAGATAAAAATCCGTAAAGATTAATATGATCTTCTCTTACATGTGTTTCAATAAATAATTGACAAAACTCATTAACCACTAACTTATTTAAAGTTTTACTAGAACAATACACTAAATATCCAACACCACTAACATCAATAATGACATAATCATTAAAACATGCATCTATTTTACCTTTTAATTTACCAATCATAATTTATTTAGTATCAGATTTTACTTTTGGTTTACGATTTTTTGTACATATATGTGCTATTATTGGTAATATAGTTACTATCGAAGCTAAAATATAATGCAGTAAAGTTGGAGTTTCAGTGCAATGGCATTGACCATCATCAGAAAATGTTGATATAAGTATAATTTTCGCAGCAATCCAAGTAATCACTATATATATAAGCAAGTATACTACATATTTAAGCTTTGCCCAAATACTCTTAATCATAATTTCCTCTTCTGCTATAGCTAACCATTATATAACAATAATGGAATATGTTAGTAAATCATAAATTTGAGGATCGTAAGTCATTATTTTAGATTTTCTATTTGAGATTTACTTAACTTAGTGTATTTAATAATTTTTTCCATCGGCTCATTGTTTAATAGCATTTCTTTTGCTATAGCTATTATACCTTCCTCTCTACCTTTCGCTATACCTTTTTCTAGTTGTTTTTTCAGAGTATTAGCTTCGATACGCAGCCATTTAAGATGATCTTCATAAGCCTCTCTTTCTTCGTCAGTAAAGTTCATAACATCTAGCACTGTTAGAGCTTTTTTTAAGGCAACATTGTCTAATTCTTTAGGCAAATTATCTTTGTTCAGTAGATCATGTCTTGTTAGAAAAGCCGTCCACATATCTAAAGAGTTTTTTACTTTTTTCAGTATATCAGGTAATTCTTCATGGGAATTATCAGTAAACTTATTAAGCTCAATAGTGTGTAATTCGAGATCCTTGAAATACAACAATCCACTATCTTTTTTGACTATATGGAAAACATTGTGATATTTAGTTACATTCGGAATAGAAGTGAAGTTTAGAATATGAATACCAATGGCTTTGCTTAGGGTAGAATAGTCCTGAGCTGCCTTTAATTGCTCAGTATATAATTTAGCCCAATAATATAAAGCTCGCTTATCATAATCAGCTTCATCGCTAATTTGAATTTCAATATTAAACCTTTTGCCATCAACAGATTTGGCTTTAACATCTAATATTGAGAGTTTATCATTCTTAAAGTTCTTTGGATTATATGGATTAAGCAGCGTTACCTCTGCCACTTGATCCTCTTGTCCAACGATAGAATTAATCAAGGATATCAGCAAGTCCTTATTCTCTTCAACACCAAATATCTTTTTGAAAGCTAAATCCACGCGAGGAGTTATTTTATCCATATATATGCTGCTATTAGTAGTTATCAATTATAAAGTTAGTATAGCACAGAAATTATAAAGCACTAAGTAATATAATGTAGAAAATATAATAGATATCTTTGCAAACTCTACTTCTGCTGGTAATTTATTCGTGCTACCGGTACTCTGCTCCTCACGTACATCATCGTCCGCTGTGAATCGAGGTTTCGTGGCTTCTTTAAATCCTTGCACATAAGCGAATTTCGAAAGACATCTAATACAGAAATTGTGCTAGTATTAAGAAGGAGTTGTTTTGCCGCCACTTGAAGTACTGAAAAGCAATGTATACACGTTAATTTGGGATAAGGATATTGTGAACATGTAGATTAAAATCAAATTTTGTTGAAGGTTTATTTTTCTTTAATGAGTAAGCAACAAGAGTAGATAATATATGGACAAAGGAATTTATTGGTGATCTATGTCTAGTATGTTCAAGGTTCATTTTATTTTTTAGATAATCAAAAACTGTTTCAATTAAGTTACGCTTTCGAAGTAAGATTTTTTCTTTCAAATCCATTAATTTATTTTCCATATTCTTCTTAATTCCATGAATCATTTTTAAGCCTCTTTCATATAAATTTAAGAACAAATTTTGCTTAATATAACCTTTATCAGCTGCTATAATTCCAGTTAATCTTTTTGTTAACTCCGGTACTGGAACCCTATCATCTACATTGCCTTTGGTCACTTTTAATGCCATAAACTCCCCTTTATTATTGATTATTACATGTAATTTAAAACCATAAAAATACCCCATAGAGGATTTACTATGTTTGGCTAATCCTTTAAAAACTTTATTGCTATAACGCCTTTTATTGTGACAAGCTTTAATCGTTGTAGAGTCAATAAAATAAATACCTGTTTCCTCACCAAACAACAAATGAATCAACATATTTAGCGGTATGAATAATCGTGCCATTAATTCAACAAATCTATTATAACTCAAGGCTTTGGGAAAATCATCCTTATGCATGCACTCTATATAACTTTTATAGAAAAATTTAAAATTCTTAGCATAGGATGTATGAAACATAATTATTATTGTTAACATTTCACTTAGACTCATGCTACAACAGCGATTTCTTTGCTTATTTGATGGTAATAACTTTCTCTGTTCATACTCCAAATAAATTTTACAAAAATCATCTATAAAACTATATAATTCTGTGATATCTTTTTTCATGCCTGTAGTTTGTTTTTTTGTTTAAAAATATAAATACTGCAGGCACTCCTTTTTGACAATCCTTTTATCTATTACTATTTCATCTATATCTTATCCCGAACTGACGTGTATACATATTATACGCGAATTCGGGATAAGAATTTGTCAATTATTATGTATTTAAAATAAAAGAAAATGTTGCAATAATTAGTTATCTAGGATAAATTGGTGTTAAAAGATACTGACACCGTGATGCCGAACTGTGAATTCTAGGAACAGATAAAAATACATATACTCTCCTGCTCCTACGAATTGTTTTTTGAAAATATCATGGATTCGTATGCGTACTATACTATATGTACGCTACGCCTTCTCACCATTCATTTTCAAAATCAAAAGATTTAGTAATAGTTAACCACTCTGCACTGCAAGTGCAGAGCTTAATATTACGGCATAAATGCCTTTAGCCTCAGCTAATTTTCAACTTGAAAGTCTCCCACAACATCATCTTTACCTTCATGCTTTTCTATGTAGGCTTTGATCATCTGATCTGTGACATTACCTGTAGTTCTTACAAAATATCCTGTAGCCCATAAATGTTTACCCCAATATCTCTTTTTTAATTCCGGAAATTCTTGCTGAATCTTTCTAGAACTCTTACCCTTCAAATATTGTACCAGCTTGCTAACACTTTGATATGGAGGTATTGATACATATATATGCACGTGATTAGCGGCAACCTTGCCTCTTATTATTTCAACTCCATTATCTTTACATATCTCCTGTACTAGATCTTTGGTGCGTCTCCCAATATCTCCTATTAATACTTTATATCTATACTTCGTTACCCAAACTATATGATAGGTACAGTCGTATATTGTATGACTTGTTTTCTTATAATACTGCATTTCTACATATTATATGTTAAAACGATGCACTGCAAGTGCAGGGTTTTTCTCCCAAAGTGGGACAATAAATATAAGAAATTAAAATTAGTTAACCACTCTGCACTGCAAGTGCAGAGCTTAATATTACGGCATGAATGCCTAATGTATGTACTAACTTAAAAGTTAGAAACTATTTGTGTATGGCTCATTTAGAAAGTGTCACAACACAAAAAGAATATATCTGTGAAGTGTAAGATTTTGTTAAAAAATATCTGTATGATTCATTCTTATCTTTTCTTGATAAGATATTTAAAATTTATGTTGAAACGACGCACTGCAAGTGCGGGGTTTTTCTCCCAAAGTGGGACAATAAAAAATAAGATTATGACAAGGGTAAAAACCCATCAAAAAATTATATCTTTCGCTGAAAACAAATCTGATTTAGATAAAATTACTCAATTTATTATGGACGGTTGGGCAATAGTAAAACTAATGCCACATGGTAATTATTTTATTGGTGTCATGGAAAAAATGAATTATGACAATAACAGGAGTTTCGCACTTAGCAAAAAATATGTTAATCTAGCAAGAAAGAGTTTTAGTTAAGCATGGCAAGATCAAAATGTAGCAAAGACTTATATAAATCATTTTTACAAGCAAGTAGCGTAAGATATAGTGGTAAAGCATTATCTGAAGTAAGTCCAATAAACCTATCTCATGATAGTGCAAGTCGATGGTTAAATAGTAAGGATTTCCGCCCTAGCGGGATCTACAGAGAAGTGTCAAAATATATTGATAGGGAAGCTTCTTGTTTATTAGTGGGAGATGACACGTTATTGTCAAAGCAATACAGTAAGAAAATTGAGCTTGTACATTATCAATATTCTGGAGCTGTACATGATGTTATACCTGGTATAGGGATGGTCAACTTACTGCATTACAATGCTAAAACTGATCAATCTACCCCTGTAGATTATAGAATATATGATAAAGAAACTGATGGAAAAACAAAGAATGAGCATTTTTGTGATATGCTTACTTTAGCTAAGGAAAGAGGGATCAATCCTGATGCAGTAGTAATGGATGCGTGGTATAGCGGTTTGGAGAATTTGAAACATATACGTAATTTAGGTTGGACATGGGTTAGTAACCTAAGAAAAAATAGAAAAGTTAATCATAATGTTAGCTTAGAAAGTTTAGAGATTCCTGATGAGGGACTAAAAATTCACCTACGTGGATACGGTTGGGTTACGGTATTTAAGTTTGTGGCAAAAAATGGTCGCATTGATTACATAACAACTAACTTAGAAAATCCAACACGTGAACAAATAGAGAAAATTGTTAAGGCACGGTGGTCTATAGAAGTTTATCATCGAGAATTAAAACAAACTTGTGGTATTGAACGCTGTCAGGCACGCACGGGTCGAGCTCAGAGAAATCATATTTGCCTTGCTGTATTTGCTTGGCTCGATATGAACAAAAGGAGGATAAATGAAAAAATTACTTTATATCAACAAACTTGGGAAGTTATAAAAACATCAATTCAGAACAACATTAGATGCCTTTTAGCTGATTCGCAATTTTGCTAACTGCGAAACTCCTGAATAATATAAATGACCAAGAAAAAATTGTTTATATTCCTCCAAGAAAAAAGATCATTTTTACTTAGTGGTCTCTATTTTTTAGTGTATAAAATCTTATAATGTTGGTATATTCTTCTGCTTTAAAGAATTGTTTTTTGAAAATATCATGGATTCGCATGCGTAATTATACTATATGTATACCTAGCATGCTTACCATTCATTTTCAAATCCAATTCTTCAAATCATTTGAGTATAACTAAGTGGTATTTTTTTATTTTTAGGATTATTTATAATGACTTATTTAAAATTTTGTATTCGTTTAATATTATTGGTATTTTTAATAAACCATTCCGCTCAAGCTAGATGGAGTAAGTACGAAGATGCTCCTGTTGAAATTAAATTTTATAACAACGATATTAGTATTAATCAAGATGGCACTTCTGAAGAAATAACGGAAATGCACGCAAAAATACTAAAAGAATCAGGACGTAGTGATTTCTCTCAATATAGATTAACTTATAATAACTATAGTTCCCAAATCTCTATATTAGAAGCCAAGACTATTTATAATGGGCAAGAATATGTAGTTTCTAAAGATATGATTGAGGATAAACCACTAGCTAGTTTTGGACAAGGTTTTGATCAACTAAATCAGATAACTATCTCATTCCCTAAAGTGGAACTTGGTGCAGAAATATACTTAAAATATAAGTATGTTGAAACAAAAGTTGCCATAGACCATTTTTATGGTGATACCATATTCTATGGTAGGGAAGGTTACTTGCAAGCAAGTAGTACTAAGATCAATTCTAAATTACCCCTAAATATCAAAGTAAACGACCCAAAAGGTGTATTAAAAGTTATTACTGATGCTGAAAGTGACTTTCATTCGGCAGAGATTATCCTAGAGAAACCTGTTTATAATCAATTGACTAATGAATCAAGTGAGGGGATATTAAATGTTAAGCAAAAAACTTGGGTATCTTTATCAAGCTTAACTAAATGGCAAGATTTTGCCAAGCAACTAGCTCCTGACTATTCTAAGGTAATCAATCAACCACTTCCTACAACTCTCATGAGTATAGCAGAATCTGCTCTAAATAAAAATACCGATGAAGAAAAAATTAATTTTGTTACTTCTTCATTAGCTGAAAAAATCCAATATATGGGTGATTGGCGAACAGTATCAGGTCGGTATTTTCCTAGAGATTTAGAAAAGATTGCTACTTCTCAAATTGGTGATTGCAAAGATTTTTCTGCAAGTACTGCTGCTATCTTACAAAAGCTTGGGTTTAAGGTTCAACCTATTTTAGTAATGCGAGGTATTACTAATTTTTCTAATCCAAAAGCACTACCTACTATAGGAAATTTTAATCATGTGATGCTTAAAGTAGCTAATAAAAATGGAAAAATATATTGGATTGACCCAACAAACTTTGTCAGTATGGCACAAGGAATTTTTCCGGATGTTGCAGGTAAGTTAGCCTTGGTATTAGATCTTCAACAAGCAGGTTATACCAAAATTCCTGAAATAGATCATCAAAATTCACAAGCTATAATACACAATGAGTTGGTAATAAGAGATAATATTGTAGATGTGCATGGTCAGCTTGATTTGAAAGGAGAAGTAGCAGTAAATATAACAGGTGCTGGGTTATATCAATCAAATGAACAGCTAAGGGATTTTACTTTCTACATGTTAACAGGAGTGTATCTTGATAAAGAAGACAAGAAATTGTTAGAATTACCTGATCTTACTTCTCGTATTGTTAAGGATCTTACAATTAAGTACGCATATCAGCAAAAAAACGAATTTTTAAAACCAATAAAGGGTTTGGTTTAAGGTTAAGATTATATGGAATGGAGGATATTACAAATACAGCTTTTGACCAAGTATCAGACCTTTTTATAGGTATACCTAACACTAACACAAGACATGTAATTATAAAAAATATTACAATTAAAGATTGTAAAAAATTAAACTTTGAAGTTGATACTCCGTGGGTATATGGTCCGTCCGCCAAAAATATTTAAAGCCCCCCATAATCTATGATTGACTCAATAACAACCAGCTGAAGCTGGTGGGTTGATATCTAGACTGGAAGTCGCTATTACTCTAAAGAGATATTACTAATGCCTGTGCTGTCTCTCTGATCCTAATTCTTATAAGTTACCCTGCAATACTTTTGTAGCGATATTTAGTGATCCAAACAACATGAAAGCGATGGTAAAATACAGTGTGGCTAGTCTTGTTATAATCTGTCATATATGATATTTTAATATACATAAGAGCTTGCTCTTATGTATATTAAAATATCATATATTCAAGTTATAGTGAATTGAAATATTAGAACAAGGACTGAAGTCTTTCCCAGCTGAAGCTGGGGGTTTTAACCAAAAAGGTGACTATAAAATTTTTACAAAAAAAATTCTAATATTTGCACTAAAATTAAAAATTGTTTTCAATTTTATTGAAAAATTTCTGTTTTAGTAAAATTTTTACATGAGCTTATTGTTAACGATTTTTTTTAATCGTTTAGCAAGTTTTTTAATGATAATTTTTTTATGTAGAGTTAGGCATGATGTGTAAATGATTGGCAATACATCGTAAATTCAAACCTATAGCAGAGATTATTGGATTGATCACATCTCCTATCACACCCTTCAAGAAGTTTCTGCCCATCCTGCCATATTGTTTCAAATGCCCTATTATTGGTTCTATAGCACTGCGTCTCCTGATCATACACTTGTCTTCTTTCAATAACTTTTTCCGAGTTTTTGGGGTATATACCTTACTCTTCTCTTTAACATTGCTGCCAGTATAACCAAGATCAACAAACGATTTTTTTATCTTTATTCCAGTTACATTTTCTACCGCTTCAAAACTCTGCTGCAATGTATGACCATCATAAGGATTATTATGAAACGATTTTGCTGACAGTACAAAATTTCTACGACCACTGACTACTACCGCAACTTTATTGCCAAACTCATATGGCTTGTTTCGTTTTCCCTTCCCTATACACTCTACCTCAGGGGCATGAAAACTATACAATATTTTATTCTGTTCTTTGTATTGCTTTTTCTCTTCTCTTTTTAAAACAGATTGGCTATGTATTTGTTTTACTTTTTTCAATACTTCTTGATCTCTGATAGATAAGTTTAATTTCTGATTTTTTATCTCACGCTCACATATTCTAACCAAACGACCAAGTAACGTTTTTAAATGCTTCATTATTTTCCAACGCTTCTTGGCTTTGCTATGCTCTTTATACTTCCAGAGCTTTATTATATCTCGCTTATAGGTTCTAGCGTAGGTTTCGTTTAAACTTATACCCAAACTTTGGCAAAGCTTCACAATACTAAGCCTAGCTTTATCCATTAAATAAACATCATGTGGGTGCTTGATATTCTTAATTTGTACCGTTGTATCAGCAATTATCAATTCCAAATCTTTTTTTTTAATTGTGTTAGTTCTTATTCCAACTCTTATCAACTCTGCTAATATCTCGTTATATCCAGATTCACCTAATAAATTACGAAATCTTCTTATGCTAGTTTCCGACATCGCTATATCTGTTTCTATATATTCCCACCCACAGAAATATTGCCAATACATGTTTTCTTTTAGTTCTTCCTCTGCTAATGAATCTGAAAAATTATACATTGCTTGTAGCATCGTTACACCAAGCATCACTCTATGACATTTTCTATTTCTACCAAATCTCTTAATAGAAACATTTTTTGATAACCATTCTTCTAGACCAGACCAATTTATTAATTCTCTTAATTTATATAGCTTATTATTTGAGTTTAATTCTTCTTTTAATTTATAACCAAAAAGTTTTCCTTGTTTTTGTGATTTGATAATATTTTCTATTGGCATATTGACTGAAATCCATAAGGTTTATTAGCATATTTTAACATTTTCTTATGGATTTCTTTATTATTTTCTGCCATTAAACCCTATTATCTATAAGACTTATAGAGTTTTGCCGGACAGACTATATGTCAATAGATCATGTAAATATCAAAATAAAGATACTGAATTTACAGATATAATCTCCATAAGAAAAAGTTTGATTACCAATAAAGAGTTAAAAACTCCTCAATATAAAAACCTTAAAAGCAACTTAGAAAATAAATTTGAGCGAGCAGCGATAATTATTGAATGAATAGATATCTTTCGAAACTCGCTTATGCTAGGGAATTTGTAGGAGACACTTCACCTTGAACCGCAGCGTACTAAATGTACGTGAGGATTCGAGTACCGGATCGACGCACAAATTACCAGCAGAAGTAGAGTTTCGAAAGATATCTAATATAATTATTCTTTGCTGTCAAGGTAAGGGCATTCTCGCTTCAGTATACTAGTGCTTGGTTTAAGTAGACGTCATCTCTTAGGCAAATGAACCCTTTCGATGTGAATGCTCGAACTGGGATTCTCTAGATTTCAAATTGTCGTATTAAAGCCAATACGGGATAAGAATTAACTCATTCTTATCCCGTATTGAGGTGTTACGGATTCGAGAACAAAAATAACGTTCGATAAAGACCATTAGATAGAAATCTTCACATCACCTAGCAAAACAGGTTATTCATCTTTTTTCTTATCAATGTCTTTCATTCCTTCCTTAAAAGCTTTAAGACCTTTTGCAAGATCTGACATCACTTGAGGCAACTTACCAGCTCCAAACAACACTAAGATGATTAATAAGATCACTAATAAGTGGCTGAAGCTCATTCCCATAATATCAATTTTATAAGTTTTAAGTTAGAATTACCTATAATATTATAGCAAATAGTTAATTTGATCTAGCATAAAAAAATACAAATTTATCATCAACATCAATTTCGGATTAATTTGATTAATCCGAAATTGGAATGAGAATGTAAACAATTAGGCTTAAAGCGGTTTGACGCATAATTGTTAAATATTTTATTAGCGATAATAGATTAAAATGCATTTGTGCCAGCCGCTTCAAGAATGCATCTTTCTGAGGTCATTATGAAAACATTTGAAACTAACATTACTAATATCTATGGCGTGCAAGGTAAGGTTTGGTTAGAGGATTTGCCAAAAATTGTCCATAAATTGACTAAGGCGTACGGTTTATCTAGCTTAAATCCAGTTAAGAACTTGAGTTACCATTATGTCCTAGCAGGCTTCCAAGGTTATCAGCCAATTATCTTAAAGTTAGGGCTAGACATTGATGATCTTAAGAGAGAATCAACAGCTTTAAAAGTTTTTTCTAAATTTGGAGGTGTGAAGGTTTTAGCTGAAAGCACCGGCTTACTGCTAGTTGAACAGGCTATTTCTAATATATTATTAAAATCCTATTTTCCTGTAAAAGATTACGAGGCTATTAAAATAGCATGTAATGTAATGAAAAGATTACACTATGCACCTTTGCCATCAGAAGGTTTTCCTTATGTCACAGATTGGTTGGTAGTATTAGATAAAGAATGGGATGTGCCAAATTACTACTTAGAAAAAGCTAGACAATTGCGAGATAAATTACTAGGCACATCGTCAATGTTAGTTTTACTTCATGGTGATTTACATCATGATAATATTCTGCAAAGTGGTGATAATTGGGTGGTTATTGATCCCAAAGGAGTTATACCAATTGCAATAATTAACGCAGTGTTATAAAATGGTTTTTTAACTGATAAAAGGTAATCAAATAGCTAGGTTAATATTACCGCAAGGTTTTGAAGGTCATGATTTTATAAAAATGATGAAACATGAGCCGCATGGTCGAAATCGTATACGTTTATTGGCGATGTATCACCTTCAATTAGGCAAATCTTTTAAAGCCATATCTGAAATAGTGAAGTCACACTGGAAAACTGTGCAATCATGGCTCAGAAGATTTAGGAATCATGGTTTTGAAGGATTATTTGAATCACAAAGAAGCGGTGCCCCTAGGAAGATTAACACTATACAAGAGTCTGCTCTTTTTGATAAAATCAATACGCTCAGTGAAAGTAAAACTGGTGGGTATATAACTGGAAAGGAGTTACATATCATGTTACTTGAGGAATATGGTGCTAAATGTGCTTTAAAAACAGTCTACAATACTATGCACCGCCTTGGTTTTAGCTGGATTACTTCTCGTTCAATGCATCCAAAGTCAAATCAAGAGACTCAAAATACATATAAAAAACTTTCCAGATATGTTAACAGAATTATTACCAAAAAATATCGATAGATGTAAAGTTGATATATGGTCTCAAGATGAAACTCGAGTTGGGCAACAAGGTAGCTTAACTCGTATATGGGCTAAGCGTGACACTAGACCCCGTAAAGTTCGGCAACAGCAATTCATTTCAACATATATTTATGGAGCTGCTTGCCATGATACAGGAGACGCTTTTGCATTAATTTTACCATATGCAAACACACAGGCAATGAATAAATTCTTAGAAGACCTTTCTCGCAGTATTCAAGGCAACCGACATATAGCTTTACTAACGGATAATGCAGGTTGGCACACAGCCAAAAAACTAACTGTGCCAAGCAATATCACTTTGATACCGCTTCCGCCCTATGCACCGGAACTTAATGCAATGGAACAAGTTTGGGAATGGATCAAGAATCATTACTTGTCTAACCAATGTTATGGTGTATATGAAGATATCGTCACTATGGCTTGTTACGCTTGGAATCAACTTGCTCATAATGTAGATTTAGTAAAATCAATTATGTATAGAGACTGGCAGGAGTTTCGCAGTTAGCAAAATTGCGAATCAGCTAAAAGGCATCTAATGTTGTTCTGAATTGATGTTTTTATAACTTCCCAAGTTTGTTGATATAAAGTAATTTTTTCATTTATCCTCCTTTTGTTCATATCGAGCCAAGCAAATACAGCAAGGCAAATATGATTTCTCTGAGCTCGACCCGTGCGTGCCTGACAGCGTTCAATACCACAAGTTTGTTTTAATTCTCGATGATAAACTTCTATAGACCACCGTGCCTTAACAATTTTCTCTATTTGTTCACGTGTTGGATTTTCTAAGTTAGTTGTTATGTAATCAATGCGACCATTTTTTGCCACAAACTTAAATACCGTAACCCAACCGTATCCACGTAGGTGAATTTTTAGTCCCTCATCAGGAATCTCTAAACTTTCTAAGCTAACATTATGATTAACTTTTCTATTTTTTCTTAGGTTACTAACCCATGTCCAACCTAAATTACGTATATGTTTCAAATTCTCCAAACCGCTATACCACGCATCCATTACTACTGCATCAGGATTGATCCCTCTTTCCTTAGCTAAAGTAAGCATATCACAAAAATGCTCATTCTTTGTTTTTCCATCAGTTTCTTTATCATATATTCTATAATCTACAGGGGTAGATTGATCAGTTTTAGCATTGTAATGCAGTAAGTTGACCATCCCTATACCAGGTATAACATCATGTACAGCTCCAGAATATTGATAATGTACAAGCTCAATTTTCTTACTGTATTGCTTTGACAATAACGTGTCATCTCCCACTAATAAACAAGAAGCTTCCCTATCAATATATTTTGACACTTCTCTGTAGATCCCGCTAGGGCGGAAATCCTTACTATTTAACCATCGACTTGCACTATCATGAGATAGGTTTATTGGACTTACTTCAGATAATGCTTTACCACTATATCTTACGCTACTTGCTTGTAAAAATGATTTATATAAGTCTTTGCTACATTTTGATCTTGCCATGCTTAACTAAAACTCTTTCTTGCTAGATTAACATATTTTTTGCTAAGTGCGAAACTCCTGACTGGATAAATACACCGTGTTAATTATTGCAATTGGTATTATCGGTGAAAAAGCATATGAGGTAGCAGCATTTATTCGTAATCCTCTCCCTGAACTCCTTGCTTTAGAAGATGTTGAAAGTATTATTGCAAATCGCATCATTAAGTTTGCAACTCTCTTGGATTTAGATACGGAGCGAATTAGCGATTGGTGTTTTGTCCAATCTGTATTTTCTTGGGTTTGGGCTTTAGAAGATAGTTCTGACGTACGTATGTTAGCAAAGCTTACAAAAATTTTTGATATAATCAATTGATGAGAATTTGGTAACGTCGTCTTCGATCGCTCGCCTATTATCTATAGGCTTCGCTCCATCCTAGCATCAAATTCTTCTGAATTGGCTTTAATATAAGGAGAAATGCCCCCTAAAAAAGGGTTCTTATATCTAATTGAGGTTAGTATATTCATTTAGAATTCTCTTGATATTATTGAGCATGGTAAGTTCATTTTTCTTTCTAGTAAATACACAATATATTACTTTACTTATAGTGGTGCGTTTTTTAACTTGCATAACCAACTCTTGTTGAACGATTGTTCGAATTGTCATTAGATTACCATTAATTAAAAATTGTGATAAAAGTTGAAGCTGTTCAACACTAAAATTTGTTAGTAATATTCTAATAATTACCGTAACATAACCTGAAGGAGTTGTTATACTAGTTCTCCTGACATGTTTTTTAAAACTTAAACTAGATGTTTTATTTAAATATTTGTCACTAAAAATTTCTACAAAATTTATTTCACATAATTGTTTTTTTACTTCTAACCTTTCTTGTTCAATTAGTCTTAACGTTTTAACTGAAGTAACATTACTATTTATCTTATAATCAGCTGCGATTTTGCATGTTATTACCTGTTGTACAAACTCTGCATAATTTAGCTCTTTTTTTAATAATGAAGTAATATTTTTAAATAATAACTGATACCTAGTTTTTAAAGCATTTTTAGTAAAACTATCTAAAGAAGCATATCGTTTAATAATTTTAACTTCAAGTTTTGCAGAAAATTTAGACTCAATAGAAGAAATCATTAAAGAAATAGTATGACCACTTTGGATATTTTGAGTTAACCTTTTTCTAATCTGAGCTAGTATATAATTCAGATCAGAATCTTCTGTTATATTGAGCATCCTGATAGCATCTATATGCTTTGTAATATTAATTAAAATTTCATGCATAAAGACATTTTGCCGGAGTAAAAACCTTTCTATTATAGCGAACTCTGCATTTTCTATCTGATGTATTATTGCATTATAATTTTCAAATAATACTGAAAGCTCATATCCTGAATTATTAAGTTTACTGAAACTCTTCCTAAATTTTGATTCATCATGTATTCTTAGTAAAATATGGTTTATGGTCTGAGATTTAATAGATAAATCTTTTAGCCTATTATATAAGCAAATTAACTTAGCATTGGTTAACTCCATCAATACATTGTGATCATCTATTAAAAAATTAGTAATTTTTTTTAAAATGTATGTGTAATCTACAGTGTTTTCTTTTTTCAGTGTTAATAATATATTGGTATGAAATAACAATGGAACAGATTCTTTCTTTATGTCAATAGTAGAATCAATCTGCCATAATTCTTTAATGAGCAACAATTGATCTAAAAGTAGATTTTGTTGCTCAAGCGATAAATTATCTAAATTCAAAACAATTGCAGTTGCCTGTAGATTATTTATAACATCTTGATTTTTAACATCTTCAGTTATTAATATACAACAATGTTGTACAAAGTTTCTAGCTAAATCCATTACAGGTTTTAGTGCCTTATTATTTTCTTCATGATGTAAAGTGGAAGAACTTTTTAGGCAATCAACCAATTGATTAAGAGAGGTAACAAAATTTGTTACCTCTTCCATTTGATATTTTTGTTGCTTTAACGTTTCAATAGAGAGAGGTCCGTAATGCTCAAGAACAGAGAGCAAGTTCTTTTGACTATCTAGACTAAGATAATCAAGCAAGTCACTATTCTGTTGTAGAATCTTTATAATATTAAAAGTACGCAAAGACCTTTTTAAAGTACTAGGATATTTACAAGATACAATGCATTCAGAGCTTAAAGAGACAAAACAGCCTTTTAATCTTTCTGTATACTTACTAATGACCTTAGTATTAAAATCTTTCATAATTAATTTTCTTATCGTGTTATTCAGTATCTAGGGAGGAAAGTCAATTAACTAATCGGAACATAAGTTTTACGGATGTATACCCATTTCATGCTGCCATCAAGCATTATATCAGTATCATCATAGTATCCAAATATATTTCTTACTTCTTCTTGGGTTGTGACCTTATTTGCAAATAAGACTTAATTATCACGAAAGTTACGAAGGGATTCAAATCACGTCAATTTGGGATAAGGATATTGTGAACATGTAGATTAAAATCAAATTTTGTTGAAGGTTTATTTTTCTTTAATGAGTAAGCAACAAGAGTAGATAATATATGGACAAAGGAATTTATTGGTGATCTATGTCTAGTATGTTCAAGGTTCATTTTATTTTTTAGATAATCAAAAACTGTTTCAATTAAGTTACGCTTTCGAAGTAAGATTTTTTCTTTCAAATCCATTAATTTATTTTCCATATTCTTCTTAATTCCATGAATTATTTTTAAGCCTCTTTCATATAAATTTAAGAACAAATTTTGCTTAATATAACCTTTATCAGCTGCTATAATTCCAGTTAATCTTTTTGTTAACTCCGGTACTGGAACCCTATCATCTACATTGCCTTTGGTCACTTTTAATGCCATAAACTCCCCTTTATTATTGATTATTACATGTAATTTAAAACCATAAAAATACCCCATAGAGGATTTACTATGTTTGGCTAATCCTTTAAAAACTTTATTGCTATAACGCCTTTTATTGTGACAAGCTTTAATCGTTGTAGAGTCAATAAAATAAATACCTGTTTCCTCACCAAACAACAAATGAATCAACATATTTAGCGGTATGAATAATCGTGCCATTAATTCAACAAATCTATTATAACTCAAGGCTTTGGGAAAATCATCCTTATGCATGCACTCTATATAGTCTCCCCGTCAAAAGTGCTAAAAATTAAGAAAAATTCAAAATTTAATACCTTAGCCAAAAATTCTTGTATAAAATTTGAGAGTTTAATTTTTTTGATTTAAATTTTTGGTACAAAAAGATGATTTTTAGAGAATTTTTGCATGATGATTTATTAACGATTTTGTAATTATTTGATTATTTTTGTACTGACTAATTTCTATGTAGAAAAATTTGTTTTGAGTAAATGATTCGCAATACACCGTAAGTTCAATCCTACAGCGGAAATTAACGGATTAATGACATCTCCTATTACCCCTTTCAGGTAGTTTCTGCCAACTCTACCATAACTTTTAAGATGCCCTATTATCGGTTCTATGGCACTCCGTCTCTTGAGCATTGCCTTATCATCTGACGATAGTTTCTGCTTGCAATATGGGCTATACACTTTGCCCTTCTCCTTAAAATTATTCCCCTTGTAACCTGAGTCAACAAAGGTTCTTGCTACTTCAACTCCTGTTAATTCTTTTACAATCTCTACAGTCTCCGATAATGTATGCCCATCATATGGATTGCCATGAAAAGATTTTGTCCCTAATACAAAGTTACCCCGACCACTTACTGCTATCGAAACCTTATTACCAAACTCGTATGGCTTGTTTAATTTCCCTTTACCAATGCACTCTACCTCCGGTGCATGAAAACTATATAATATTTTATTCTCTTCTTTATATTGTTCTTTTTCTGCTTTACTCAATATAGATTGTACTTGTATCTTTTTTATCTTATTCAGTATTTCTTGTTGTCTTGCCGATAAACTTAACTTTGCTTTAGCTATTTCTCGCTGACATATCCTAACTAAACGACCCAGTAATACTTTTAAATGCCTCATTATTTTCTTACGCTTCTTGGCTTTACTATTATCCTTATATTTCCATAATTTTAATATATCTCTTTTATATTGCTTGGCATATGTTTCATTTAACTTGATGCCTAAGGCATGACATAGCTTTACTAGCTCTATTCTTGCCTTATCCATCAAGTACAGGAGTTTCGCACTTAGCAAAAAATATGTTAATCTAGCAAGAAAGAGTTTTAGTTAAGCATGGCAAGATCAAAATGTAGCAAAGACTTATATAAATCATTTTTACAAGCAAGTAGCGTAAGATATAGTGGTAAAGCATTATCTGAAGTAAGTCCAATAAACCTATCTCATGATAGTGCAAGTCGATGGTTAAATAGTAAGGATTTCCGCCCTAGCGGGATCTACAGAGAAGTGTCAAAATATATTGATAGGGAAGCTTCTTGTTTATTAGTGGGAGATGACACGTTATTGTCAAAGCAATACAGTAAGAAAATTGAGCTTGTACATTATCAATATTCTGGAGCTGTACATGATGTTATACCTGGTATAGGGATGGTCAACTTACTGCATTACAATGCTAAAACTGATCAATCTACCCCTGTAGATTATAGAATATATGATAAAGAAACTGATGGAAAAACAAAGAATGAGCATTTTTGTGATATGCTTACTTTAGCTAAGGAAAGAGGGATCAATCCTGATGCAGTAGTAATGGATGCGTGGTATAGCGGTTTGGAGAATTTGAAACATATACGTAATTTAGGTTGGACATGGGTTAGTAACCTAAGAAAAAATAGAAAAGTTAATCATAATGTTAGCTTAGAAAGTTTAGAGATTCCTGATGAGGGACTAAAAATTCACCTACGTGGATACGGTTGGGTTACGGTATTTAAGTTTGTGGCAAAAAATGGTCGCATTGATTACATAACAACTAACTTAGAAAATCCAACACGTGAACAAATAGAGAAAATTGTTAAGGCACGGTGGTCTATAGAAGTTTATCATCGAGAATTAAAACAAACTTGTGGTATTGAACGCTGTCAGGCACGCACGGGTCGAGCTCAGAGAAATCATATTTGCCTTGCTGTATTTGCTTGGCTCGATATGAACAAAAGGAGGATAAATGAAAAAATTACTTTATATCAACAAACTTGGGAAGTTATAAAAACATCAATTCAGAACAACATTAGATGCCTTTTAGCTGATTCGCAATTTTGCTAACTGCGAAACTCCTGAAGTACACATCATGGGGATACTTAATATTCTTAATTTGTACAGTAGTATCAACTATTATCGATGCTAAGTCTTTTTTTTTACTACACCTGCTTTGCATCCGATTCTTATCAGCTCCTTTAATATCTCATTGTAGCCATCTTCTCCTAATATAGTACGAAACCGACGGATACTAGCTTCTGATATTTCAGCATCTTTCTGCAAATATTCCCAACCACAAAAATACTGCCAATATACGTTCTCTCTTAACTCTTCCTCAGTCGCTGCATCTGACAGGTTATACATCGCTTGCAGCATAGTCACCCCAAGTAACAGGCGGTGACATCTGCGATTCCTACCAAATTTCTTAATATCAACATTTGCTGACAACCATTCCTCTAAACTAGACCAATTTATTAATGATCTTAATTTATATAATTTATTGTCCCACTTTGGGAGAAAAACCCCGCACTTGCAGTGCGTCGTTTCAACATAAATTTTAAATATCTTATCAAGAAAAGATAAGATATTTTTTAACAAAATCTTACACTTCACAGATATATTCTTTTTGTGTTGTGACACTTTCTAAATGAGCCATACACAAATAGTTTCTAACTTTTAAGTTAGTACATACATGAGGCATTCATGCCGTAATATTAAGCTCTGCACTTGCAGTGCAGAGTGGTTAACTATTGTGGTTTAATTCTTCGGTCAGTTTGTAACCAAAAAGTTGTCCTTGTCTTTGCAACTTTGTTATATTTTCTATCGGCATTAATCAGATAATCCTTAAGTTTTTTGCCAATATTATAGCTTTTTCTTATGGATTCTCTATATATTTTTATCTGCTAAGCATATTATATATTATCCTTCTAGACTTTTGACGGGGAGACTATATAACTTTTATAGAAAAATTTAAAATTCTTAGCATAGGATGTATGCAACATAATTATTATTGTTAACATTTCACTTAGACTCATGCTACAACAGCGATTTCTTTGCTTATTTGATGGTAATAACTTTCTCTGTTCATACTCCAAATAAATTTTACAAAAATCATCTATAAAACTATATAATTCTGTGATATCTTTTCTCATGCCTGTAGTTTGTTTTTTTGTTTAAAAATATAAATACTGCAGGCACTCCTTTTTGACAATCCTTTTATCTATTACTATTTCATCTATATCTTATCCCGAACTGACGTAAATCATTATAACAGTATTTTTATTTTAACTAATAGTATTTTTATATTTATTAGAAAAAATATTTTTAGTATACAAATTAATTATTTTGTTACGAATAAGTAAAAATTTTTATTGCTTAAATATCAGTAAAACCTTATTTTTATAAGGGCTTCTCATAAGGAATATAAAATCCTGAAGAGTAAAGTATTTAATTTAACTTAAAACTACATCCAAACTTATGCATAATATCCTTATTATTATAATTTCATTATTGTTAATATCATGTTCGGAAGAAAGTGATAAATCTAATAATAAAAACGAACAACCTGATAATAAGGTTGAAGTGATGCAGGAAAAAGCTCCACAAGAAGAAAATAATGAGAATCTTGCCAATGATAAATGGAATACCATAGTAAATCCTCAAGACAGTATGGCTTCAACTAATACGGAAGAATCTCTAGAGACGGTAGAGGATTCTGCTAATAACTCTACTGATATAAATGATGTTAGCTTGAAACAGATGCCTTATAAACCAACTTTCAATGTTAGCCAAAATGATATAGTTCTTGGTAATGTTAAGGCAACTGTAGTGGTAGTTGAGTATTTTTCTCCAACTTGCCCACATTGTGCTTATTATCATGAAAAAATTCTACCTGAACTTAAAAAGAAATATATTGATACCAATAAAATTGCTTACATAATTCGTGAATTTATCGGTAATAAGCAAGATTTAGATGCAGCAATTTTGGCACGTTGCCCAAATGATCTAGATAGTTTTCTTAAATTCCAAAGTGTAATACTAGCACAACAAGATAAATGGGGCAGTAGCAATAGATATCGTGAATTACTAACAAATATAGCTCAAATTGGTGGAGTATCCGCAGAAACTTATGCTAAATGTCTTAATGATAATAAAATTGTCGAAACATTACTTGCTAATACTAACCTTGCTGCTAGTTCACAAGGTTTTGTTGGTACACCCGCATTTTTTGTTAATGGCATACTAATAACAAATGGGTATAGTTTAGAAATCCTTTCTAGGGTAATTGATAAAACGTTAGAAAACTCTAGTATCAAATCCGAAAATTAATACACTTACTTAATCTCAACGATCTTTGATTTATGCAGCAAGTCTGATGTAACAAGTTAATACTAGGTTCAGTATCATCCCTCTCGTGGGGGTGATGGCTTTGCCCACGTGAATCACTAGTATACTCAGGTAGAACTTCAAGAATTGGCGTCGTCGCGATCAAAGATCGAAGCTGCCTAGTTACTCATATACGCTCCGCTGCTCGACTTTGCTACTGCCTAGCTCTTCTTGAAGTTATACTATCGTCTACCAACTCTTCATTTACGAGCAGTATACTCAAATCCGTAACGGAATTAGAATACGCTGCCGTTCGAGGTGAAGCGTCTCCTTCAAATCCCTCAGCACACAAGCGAGTTTCGAAAGAGCTCTAATGGCGGTGATATTACCATACGCGAGAATGACAGCGTTTTGTGACGTTAGTACTATAGTTATAGTACTAGGATGACATCGTTTTTGGCTAAAACCTTTTCGGGGTAACTGTATCATTTCTCTTTAAATGCTCTAAACATCGTATCAGTAATAGGATCAAGTAAATATCTCAGGAGAGTCCTTGTGCCAGTAACAATTTGAACTTCCGCTTGCATACCAGGATGTAACTCTAACTTTCTAGCTTTTGCAATCTTATTAAACTCATCCATATCAATCTCAATTCTAGCGATATAATAAGTGGTAGGATCTTGGCTTGGAGTATTTCTGTCTTGTACAATATCAGGAGATATTTTAACAACTTTGCCAGTAAATAACGGCGTTGTTCTAGATTTAAAAGCACTGAAGCGAATTTTTGCTACCAAGCCTTCATGCACTGAATCTATATTCTTGCTTGGAACTTTTGCTTCTATTATTAAATTATCATCAGTTGGAGAAATCTCTAGAATCGGATAACTTGGTGAAATCACCTGTCCTATTGTATGATAGTTCAATACATTTATAATACCATCAACTGGTGATTTAATAACCACTCGATTTAAAGAGTCCTGATGTGCATTAAATGCTTCTTTAAAACGAGCTACTAGCTCTTGTGCCTCTTTTAGTTCAGTCAGAGTTTTCTCTGTATATTTATTCTGTAAGTTAATAATGCTAATCTCACACTCTGTAATCGAATGCTTAATAGATGCAATCTCAGCTTCTGCCATAGCTATCTCACTTTTGTACTGTGCTTCCTTAGCTTCTAAGTCTAATAAAGCGGCTTTATTGGCAAAACCTTTTCCATGCAATGTACCCATTGCCTTTAAACGATCCTTAACAACCTCTAGAGTTTTTACATTTGCAACTTTTTTAGCCTGCGTCCCTTCGATTTTTTTATTTAATTGCTCGATCCTTTGATGTAAGGCATTTTTTTCACTTTTATATACTTCTTTTTTAGACTGAAATAAATTTTCTTGGGTATGTATAATCCTTGCTACTTCTGGTAAATTGATATCTTTGGTTAATAATTCTGGAAATTCAATCTGAGCTTGATTATCTCTCTCGGCAATTAAACGACTTTCCGTTGCTAAAGCATGTCTATATTGGCTTAAATTACTTTCATATGCTGACTTAATTCTTGTATCTTCTAGCTCTATTAATTTATCTCCTTCTTTAACTTGATCACCTTGTTTAACAAAAATATTAGCTATAATTCCACCTTCTTGGTGATTAATTGTTTTCTTATTACCACTCGTTATAACAACACCCAATGCTGTAGCAGCACTATCAAGAGGAGCAAAACTGCCCCATACCCCTCCAACTAATACAAAAAAGATTATTACATATACCCCAAAAAGAATTGGGGATCTAGCAATTTGTACTACATCATTGCGATCAACATCATTATTTTTAGTAACAAAATTGACGAAACGATCAAGATAATATAATGTATTTTTAATGGCATTAGAAATCTTTACTATTACCTTTTGTGATACAATAGCTCCCTTTGTTTTTTTTGTGTGTGTTAAATCATTTTGTAGCGACAAAAGCTGTTTAAGTTGCTCCGCTGTAAATGCCGGCTTATTGTTATTTGACTTTTCTTCCATATTTAAAACTTATTCATTAATGTGGATTACACCATTTTGTAACAGTTTAACTCGATTTTGCATTTCTTCTTGAGTGCCATAAAGAGCTACCGCCCCCTCTTGTAATACCAAAATCTTATCTACCACCGATAATACAGAAGGTCTATGAGAGATAACAACTACAGCAATACCCTTAGATTTTGCTTGCTTTAAGCAATTTGATAGGGCTATTTCACCCGCTTCGTCAAGATTTGCATTAGGTTCATCTAAAATAAGTAGTTTAGGATTACCATAAAATGCTCTAGCAAGACCAACCCGTTGTTTTTGTCCACCAGAAAGATTAGAGCCCGCTGTTCCAATATCTGAATCATAGCCATCTGGTAATCTTAAGATCATTTCATGAGCTCCAGCAATTTTAGCTGCCTCAATTATTTTTTCCGGATCAGCATTTTCAGCCATCCTAGCTATATTTTGCTTTATACTACCACTAAATAACTCTATTCCTTGCGGCAAATATCCTACATGTTTACCAAAGTCTTCCCTGTTCCAACGATAAATTTCTCCACTATCAAGCCTAACAGTCCCTGACGATGCTTTCCATACCCCAACTAAAACTTTTGCTAAAGTTGACTTACCTGCTGCAGAAGGTCCTATAATTGCTAATATCTCACCAGGCTGCACCGCAAAGGACACTCCTTTTAAAATATATCTTGGTACTGGCGGTTGTAGTATATGTGGAGGAATTGGTATCGAATAATAAATATTTTCCACAGTTAAATGTCCTTCAACATTTGGAATTGGCATTGCTTCTTCTCTTGATTTATACGAAGCAAATAGTTGATTGATATTTTTATAAGATTTTATAGCTCCGCTCATACTTTTCCATAACTCAATAGCGTTATCAAAAGGGGCTAAAGCTCTACCAACTATAATAGAACTCATAATCATACCACCAGTAGTCATCTCTCTTCCTGAAGTACTAACAACAACATAAGCCCCAATACCAGTTACCAGCATCTGCATAACATTACGGATAAATCTTGAAAAATTAGAAATAGCACCATTACGGTAGCTAGCAATTGATTGCTTCTCCAAAGAAGCAATATTAAACTGATGCCAATTTTTCGTAACATTTTTCATCATGCCCATAGCTTCTACAACTTCTGAATTTCTATTGGCGATGTCAGCTTGTGTCATACCCTTTATAGAAAATTCACTAGCTTCACCGAGAGTTTTATTAGTCGCAGCTGCATTAAAGAAAGCCGTAGATACAATAATAATAGCCCCAGCTAATGTAAGGATTCCAATATATGGATGAATTAAGAAAATTATTATTATATAGACAACACTCCAAGGAGCGTCAAATAAAGTATTAATACCAGTGCTAGTTAGAAAGGTTTTTACTGTTTGGAAATCACGAAGTAACTGACTAGCACCCATATTAGTACGAGTTGCAGAGGCTGAAATAGAGTGACCAAAAATTACAGGAGCAACTGTTTTATCCAACCATTCACCAACTTTAATTAGGGTGAATGATCTAGCAACTTGCAATAACCCATAAATAAAATAGATCGTACCAATAATAACAGACAACCACATTAATGTAAATAAGTTACCACTTCCTATAACCCGATCAAGAACTTGCAAGGAATAAAGAGGTGTTATCAACATTAACAAGTTAATAACAAACGCAAAACTAAAAACTATCCAAAACGCAATTTTGCACTTCTCAAGAGCAGTAGTTAGGGGATTTATTACTTGAGATACTAATGCACTATTATTTCTCATATTACCATTGTTATATTATATTTTTCTGAATTAATAATCTATATCATCTAACACAAATTAAATTAGCCTGTCCTGATAATAGTAGTTATCCGAACCTGATGGCTTCCTGGCTCTATTATATTTTTTACTGCTAATTGGTAAAAATTATACTATTTGTAATATTTTTTATTTGACTCTACACTATACGCAAAATAAATAATATGGCAACCTCTTTATTGTCCCACTTTGGGAGAAAAACCCCGCACTTGCAGTGCGTCGTTTCAACATAAATTTTAAATATCTTATCAAGAAAAGATAGGATATTTTTTAACAAAATCTTACACTTCACAGATATATTCTTTTTGTGTTGTGACACTTTCTAAATGAGCCATACACAAATAGTTTCTAACTTTTAAGTTAGTACATACATGAGGCATTCATGCCGTAATATTAAGCTCTGCACTTGCAGTGCAGAGTGGTTAACTAGACTTAGAGCCTAAAATATAACCTAATTACTTTTTCGACAAATATCCTTTTATCAACTCCTCAGCAATTTGTACAGCGTTTAAAGCTGCTCCTTTCCGTAAATTATCTGCTGTAATCCATAAATTAATGGTATTTTTTTGACTATGATCATTTCTAATTCGCGAAACATAAACAATATCTTTACCAACAACATCTATGGGAGAAACATATTGTGTTTTATCCAAATGAGAATTAACTACAATAGAGTCTGATTCTTTTAGTATTTCTTCTATTTCTTTAGCATCTATCTCTCCGCTAAACTCAACATTCACTGAAATAGAATGACCAACAAACACTGGCACTCTTACGCAAGTTATACTAAATTTAGCATGTGATCCTATAATTTTTTTTAACTCCAAAGCAATCTTAGATTCTTCACTAGTAGAACCATCTTCATTAAAACTACCTATATAAGGAAATAAATTAAAAGCTATTTGCCTAGGGAAAATTTTAGGCTCGATGTCCTTAAAGACATATTTTGCCTTGGTTTGCTCATAAAGCTCTTCCATTCCTTTTTTGCCCGCTCCTGAAGTCGATTGATAAGTCGATATCACCATTCTCTTAATCTTTACTGCATTATCCAAAGGCTTTAATACAGTAGCTATAGGAGCAGTACAACAATTTGGATTAGCTATAATATTTTTAATAGTATAATCTTTTAGGCTGGCTAGATTAGCTTCTGGAACTATCAAAGGAACATTAGGATCAAGTCTAAAAAATGACGATTTATCAATAACTATGCAACCTTGTTCTGCAACCTTGGGTACATATTTCTTTGATATTTCTGAACCAGCTGAGAAAAAAGCAATATCGATTTTACTAAAATCTACACTGTCTATGTCAGATATTTTTATAGTGCCATCTCCAAAGCTAACCTCTTTACCATTAGACTCACTCGAAGCTATAGCGTGGATATTATTAATTGGAAAATTTCTCTCAAACAAAATTTCTAAAGTTTCTCGCCCAACATTACCCGACGCACCAATTACCGCAATATTATATTGTTTTGTCATCTACATTTATCTTTTTATCAATTGACTATATCAGCTTAGAAATAGTTTTTCCCCCTATAATATGGAAATGAAAATGGAACACACTCTGTCCAGACTTTACCCCTTTATTAGTAATCAAACGATAGCCATCTTGATCTAAACCAACTAGCGATGCAATATAGGCTAGTTTGGTGAAATAATCTTTAATTTCATCGCTAGAAGCTTTAAGGATAAAATCACTATAGTCAATATACTCTTTTTTTGGTATAATTATTATATGTACTGGAGCTACAGGATTTATATCATTAAATGCTATTAGATTATCATCTTCATATATTATCTCTGCTGGAATATCTTTACCAATAATTTTTATAAAAACATTATTCTTGTCATACATATTATACTCTCATTTTTATTATCTACTCCCAAATGTTAATATTTGAGATTACTATAACACATTTTTTTTATCCACTAAGCGTTCTAAAAATTTTAATTCAGCTTCTATCTCAGATTTTGCTAATATTATGTCTGTAAGTTGGTATTTCTTTTTTTGCAAATCATATTCTCTCATATCATCGCTGAAAAAACCAAATATCAACATAATGGCGAGTTGACTTACAGAAATAAAATTAGTACAACCTAAACTTGATATAAAAATACTTAATATCAAAGTAGTTATTAGTGGTAACCACATTCTATGATATAATGCCCAAAACACGCTTAAAAACGCAGCAAATAATGAAAAACCTTGCTTGATAAGAATAAAATCATTATCTTTTTTTTGAGGATTAACATATATTGAATAAATATTCATAGGAAAGTCTTGTAATTACGATATTAAATGATTACTTAAATAGCATAATAATAAACAAATAGCCAAACATCAATATTTAAAAGATTCTTTATGTCAGATAACTCGCCCGGTCCTGTCACATTACACGGTACTACTATACTGTGCTTAAGAAAAGGTGGAAATGTTGTAATCGTAGCAGATGGTCAGGTCTCCCATGGTAATACAATTTTAAAATCTACAGCAAGAAAATTAAGAGTCATGTTCAATAATAGTATTATTGCTGGCTTCGCTGGATCTACTGCAGATGCTCTAACTTTATTTGAAAAATTAGAATTAAAGTTGGAGAAATATTCGTATCAGTTACTGAGAAGTGCTGTAGAACTGGCAAAAGATTGGCGTAGCGATAAATATTTACGTAAACTTGAAGCAATGATGATCGTTGCAGATCAAAAAAATATATTAATTTTAACTGGTAATGGTGATGTAGTTGAACCTGATGGTGACGTTGCTGCCATTGGCTCTGGTGGATTATATGCACTGTCTGCTGCTAGAGGTTTAATGTCTTTTGATAATAACTTAACTGCCGAAGAGATTGCTTTAAAATCAATGAATATTGCAGCCGACATCTGTGTTTTCTCCAATCATAATATTATTTTAGAAAAAGTTATATGAGTACTAATATTAAGAAAAAATCAGTGGGATTAACTCCCGCTAAATCTATGGGATTAACTCCCGCTAAAATCGTAGCTGAACTTGATAGATTCATTGTTGGGCAATATAAAGCTAAAAAAGCTGTTGCGATAGCGTTGCGGAATCGCTGTAGACGTAGAAATGTAGACGAACCACTTCGTCAAGAAATAGTGCCAAAAAATATTTTAATGATAGGGCCAACTGGCGTAGGTAAGACTGAAATCGCTAGGCGACTTGCTAAGCTTAGCGGCTCACCATTTCTTAAAGTAGAAGCAACAAAATTCACTGAAGTAGGATATGTTGGACGAGATGTTGAGTCAATAATACGAGACTTAGTGGAAATAGCTGTTAACACCCAAAAAGCTAATGCTAAAAAAGCAGTGATTGCTAATGCACATTTAAAAACTGTAGAGAGGATTTTGGATGCTTTAGTCGGCAAATCAGCATCAACTGAAACTAGAGAAAAATTTTGTCGCAAGCTTGAAAAAGGTGAACTTGACAATACTGAAATTGAAATAAGTATAACAGATTCAGGTGGCTTATTTGGTAGTAGTAATTTTGAGATTCCTGGTATGCCAGGAGCTGCCATGGGCGTATTAAATATTTCTGATATGATCGGCAAAGCTATTGGTACTAACAAAATAAAAACTAAGAAAATGCTGGTTAAAGATGCTCGTTTAATTATTTCTGCCGAAGAGTCAGAAAAATTGATCGATCAAGAAAAAATTATTCAAGATGCCTTAGTGCTAGTACAAAATGATGGTATAGTATTTTTGGATGAAATAGATAAAATCACCTCAAGAGCTGAGGGGAAAAGTTCAGAAATTAGTAGAGAAGGAGTACAAAGAGATTTATTACCTATTATTGAGGGTACAACTGTTAATACAAAACATGGACCTATAGAAACTGCACATATATTATTTATAGCATCAGGTGCTTTTCATTTATCAAAACCATCTGATTTGTTACCTGAATTGCAAGGAAGGCTACCTATTAGAGTAGAGTTAAGCTCACTTACTAAGGACGATATGATAAAAATTTTAATTGAACCAGAATCAAGTTTAATAAAACAATATTCAGCCTTAATTGCAACCGAAGGGGTAAAATTAAAATTTACTGATAATGCAATAGATAAAATTGCTACTTATGCAGCAAATGTTAACTTAGAAGTTGAAGATATTGGAGCAAGAAGATTACATACTATTCTAGAAAATTTATTGGAGGAGATAAGCTTCAATGCAAGTGATACGAAAGAAAAAGAGATAGTTATTGACGAACATTTTGTCGACCAGCAATTATCAAAAATTATCAAGAATCTTGATCTAGTAAAATTTATTTTATAAAAATGATAGTTCACCTTGGTAGTTTAACTTTTAGCGGTATAGATATTATCGATGTTGATGTGCAAGTACAGATATCGCCAGGTATACCTAATTTTACTATAGTAGGACTTGCTGATAAAACTATTGGCGAGTCTAAAGAACGAGTTAGAGCAGCACTTTCTTCAATAGGTCTTGCCTTGCCTGCTCAAAAAATACTGATAAATTTAGCTCCAGCTGATTTGGTTAAAGAAGGTAGTCATTTTGACCTTGCTATTGCTTGTGCTATACTTAGCAGCATGAAAATTTTACCAGCTGAGGAAATACAAGAATATCTAGTAATAGGCGAATTATCTCTAGATGGTTCTATTCTACCTGTCAGCGGTGCTTTGCCTGCTGCTATTGGTGCTTTGGCTAGAAATAAAGGGCTAATTTGTTCAAAATCTAATGGTCAGGAAGCTGCATGGTCGGGCAATAATAATATTTTGGTAGCAGGAAATTTAATAGAGTTAGTTAACCATTTTAAAGGCTCACAAATATTATCATCACCTGAATTAGAAATTGACTACTATAGCAAGCGTTGCAGGCAAGCTAGCAAACGGGAAACTATCAAGAGCTAGACCTTTTCGTACCCCCCCACCACTCATGCTCGATAGCAGCGATGGTCGGCGGTGGGGTTGGTAAAAGAGTAAAACCTGGAGAGATATCGTTAGCACATAACGGAGTGTTGTTTTTAGATGAATTACCAGAATTTCCACCTAACGTTATCGAATCTTTAAGGCAGCCAATTGAAACCGGAGAAATACTGATTGCTAGAGCAAATTCGCATATAAAATATCCTGCCAACTTTCAGCTAATAGCAGCAATGAATCCTTGTAAATGTGGTTATTTAAGCGATCCTCACAAAGCATGTTCTAAAGCCCCAAAATGTGGGAGCGATTATCAGATACGAATTTCTGGTCCTATCATGGATCGATTTGATCTACATATAGAGGTAGGATCTATCGACTCATATAACTATGATTTAATAGAAGATGATACAGAAGAAGAGTCGGGGCAGATAGCATACAGGGTCGAAATGGCTCGTAATATTCAACAAACTAGATATGAAGGATATAATATCAAAACAAATAACCGTTTGGATGGACAGTTGCTTATCGAACATGCATTGCCAGTAGATGACGGTAAGGATTTACTTAATGAAGCCGCGACAAAATTTCGTATATCCATGCGTGCTTATAACCGTATCTTACGGGTTGCAAGAACTATAGCGGATCTAGACGCTTCTTCCAACGTCTACAGGATACACATTGCTGAAGCACTAAACTATAGAAGAATAGGGGGTAGCTTTTGAATTAACCATTAGTCGTACTTCTGTATCATAGTACCCTAAATTTTTCTATAATCGTCATAGCAAGGCTCTTTAGATGCCGTGGAATCTGTATCACTTCTTAAAACAGTCTGTCCGGCAAAACTCTATAAGTCTTATAGATAATAGGTTTTAATGGCAGAAAATAATAAAGAAATCCATAAGAAAATGTTAAAATATGCTAATAAACCTTATGGATTTCAGTCAATATGCCAATAGAAAATATTATCAAATCACAAAAACAAGGAAAACTTTTTGGTTATAAATTAAAAGAAGAATTAAACTCAAATAATAAGCTATATAAATTAAGAGAATTAATAAATTGGTCTGGTCTAGAAGAATGGTTATCAAAAAATGTTTCTATTAAGAGATTTGGTAGAAATAGAAAATGTCATAGAGTGATGCTTGGTGTAACGATGCTACAAGCAATGTATAATTTTTCAGATTCATTAGCAGAGGAAGAACTAAAAGAAAACATGTATTGGCAATATTTCTGTGGGTGGGAATATATAGAAACAGATATAGCGATGTCGGAAACTAGCATAAGAAGATTTCGTAATTTATTAGGTGAATCTGGATATAACGAGATATTAGCAGAGTTGATAAGAGTTGGAATAAGAACTAACACAATTAAAAAAAAAGATTTGGAATTGATAATTGCTGATACAACGGTACAAATTAAGAATATCAAGCACCCACATGATGTTTATTTAATGGATAAAGCTAGGCTTAGTATTGTGAAGCTTTGCCAAAGTTTGGGTATAAGTTTAAACGAAACCTACGCTAGAACCTATAAGCGAGATATAATAAAGCTCTGGAAGTATAAAGAGCATAGCAAAGCCAAGAAGCGTTGGAAAATAATGAAGCATTTAAAAACGTTACTTGGTCGTTTGGTTAGAATATGTGAGCGTGAGATAAAAAATCAGAAATTAAACTTATCTATCAGAGATCAAGAAGTATTGAAAAAAGTAAAACAAATACATAGCCAATCTGTTTTAAAAAGAGAAGAGAAAAAGCAATACAAAGAACAGAATAAAATATTGTATAGTTTTCATGCCCCTGAGGTAGAGTGTATAGGGAAGGGAAAACGAAACAAGCCATATGAGTTTGGCAATAAAGTTGCGGTAGTAGTCAGTGGTCGTAGAAATTTTGTACTGTCAGCAAAATCGTTTCATAATAATCCTTATGATGGTCATACATTGCAGCAGAGTTTTGAAGCGGTAGAAAATGTAACTGGAATAAAGATAAAAAAATCGTTTGTTGATCTGTATACTTGCAGCAAAACTGCGTAACACTATCTAATTTTTTTGCTAGTATGAATTTATTGTATAAATTTGGGTTTCTACTATGCAAATATCACCGATTAATCAAAAGTTACGCTATGTTTTATGATAAGTGGCTTTGTACTGAGATATTATTAAAATTCTTTACTATGAAAAAATGGCTTTCAGCCAAGGTTTTTAGTCATACTTGAGATAACATAGCGTAAGTTTTGTAATAAAAACTAGTTGAAAAAGTACCAGTTATATTATAACATTTGAAATATTAATAATAATGATAATTAATCAAATGAAAAAACCAAAAGTAGCGACCTTAAGTGCTGAAGAACGAGAAGAACTAATACAACATGTCAAGGAAAGTTCATTAACGGGAGATGAACAGCAAACGATAGTAGAACTTGTGAAATTTTGTAATGAGCTAATAGACAAGCTAGCATCATCAAATATCAGTATAAATAAGCTTAAGGAAATGCTGATTGGTTTTAAGGCAGATAACAAAAAAAAGATAGTTCAGATTCATTAAAAGAACCGCCAAGTGAATCTGATAACGGGAATGGTGGTAATGAAGAAGAGTGCGATAAGCCCAAAAAGATAGATCGTAGTAATTGGCAAGGTAAATATGGGTTTGATGATTATAAGGATGCGAATACCAGCTATTTAACTCCTGAGAATTTTTGTAGTGGTGATAGCTGTCCTCACTGTTGTAATGGCAAACTATATAATAGTGAAGCTAGAAAATTGCTACAATTTACAGGTAATGCTCCAATTACAGTCAACAGATATGTAAAGAAAACGCTACGTTGTAATGCTTGTGATTATATAGTTATGAACAATAAAAATATCAACAAATGGACAAATAGTAGCAGAAGTGCAATAGTGTTACAAAAGACCTATGGTACTCCTTTCTACCGTTTATCTAGGCTGCAAAGTTTAAGTGGTGTTCCTGTGGCATATAGCTCGCTCTGGCAACAATATTTAGATGTTTGGCAAGAAGGTGGTGGAGCTGAAATTTACGGGGTATTATTGGAAATGGCTGCCGAATGTAGTTCACTGAACCTTGATGATACTAGAGCTAGGATTTTAGAAATTACTATAGCCAATAAGAAATTACGTACTCAAAATAAGAAAGGACGCAGCTGTTATACTACTACAATATGTGCTAAGACTGCAAATAATGAGGTGATAGTTTTATATTTTACCGGTAATAGGCATGGTGGAGAAAATATAGGTAACGTACTAAAGAATCGTAAGAATAGAACAGATTCTATCCAATTAATGACTGACGCAAGTAACAATAATAACCCGGTATTATCAGAAGCAGATCAAGAATTACTGGCAATAATAGTGATGATCAATTGTTTGTCACATGGTCAGAGAAAATTTACAGAGAATGAACTATATTACCCTGAAGAATGCGGATATTTTCTCAAACAAACACGAGGGATTTACCACAATGAACATCAATGTAAAGAGATGAGTCCTGAAGAAAAACTTGGGTATCATCAGGAACATAGCAGTAAATATATAGAAAACATATATAACAAAATAGACGAATTATTTAACGACAAGAAAGTTGAGCCTAATAGTAGGCTTGGACAAGCTATGAAATATTGGATAAATAATAAAGAAGGTTTGACCCAATTTTTAAAAATCCCAGTTAGCAATCTTGATAATAATTGGGCTGAGAGATCACTGCGTACCATTATTTTACAAAGGAAGAATTCATTATTCTTTAAAACAATCAATAGTGCTGAGATACATAGTGGTCTGTATAGTATAGTAAAGACTTGTAGTGAGAACGAGATCAATGCCTTTAAATATTTAAATTGGCTACAAGAGCAGAGTAGCAAAGCAAAGAAGCGTCCTGCGAATTATACGCCTTTTGCCTATGCAAGATATATGAATAATACGGAATTAATCGAGACAGCAGCTTAAACGACAGTAAGCCAATCATTAGAGAATTTGGCAGAACTAGGATCACCATTATGAATAAGAATGTGTAAGGTTCTATAACAAATTTGATAAGATGAATTATCAGATGGGAAAAGTTTTGCGGTAAATTTACCTTTGGATAGGCGTTTAGAGCATAGCCAAAAGCCTTGACCGTCAAAGGACAAAATTTTAATGGCAGTTCTGTTTTTATTATAGAATAAAAACAAGGAACCATTAAGAGGGTCAGAAGAAAGTTTTTGTCTACAAACAGCGATTAAGCCATCGATACCCTTGCGAAAATCGATGGCAATAGTGGCAACAAAAATAACTGACGCCGGGGTTAGTTGCAGCATAAAAATGTCTGAATTATGGTTTTTGGTTCTAGTGTTTGGATAATAAGTTTGGTACCATTTGGTTTAATAATGTGACAAGTATAGTGATTTTGTTTGGGTGCAGCTACAGGATCGGTATCTATAGAATTTAATAGTTGAAATGGGAGAAAATTAATATTTTGTTGTAGAGCTTGATTTGAAGTTGAGACAGGAGAAGTTTTGAGGGTAGGCTCATGGGCTTTTTTAATTGAACTGATTGTTGCTTTATTAATATTAAGATGTTTAGCTATCTCTTGGTAAGAATAATGATGGAGTAATTGGTAAACTAATTCCTTTAGATGGTTTGGTATAGGATCAAACTTATTAGTTTTAGTTTGACGCCAGGCTTTAAATTGCTGAGCTACTTGCTCAATAGTAATTGATGGTATTTGCATAGTATGAAACCCAAATGTATAAAAAATTCATACTAGCAAAAACATTAGATAAAGTTATGCAGTTTTGCTGCAGGTATACGTTGATCTTGGTTATACTGGCAGCAATGTTAAAGAGAAGAGTAAGGTATATACCCCAAAAACTCGGAAAAAGTTATTGAAAGAAGACAAGTGTATGATCAGGAGACGCAGTGCTATAGAACCAATAATAGGGCATTTGAAACAATATGGCAGGATGGGCAGAAACTTCTTGAAGGGTGTGATAGGAGATGTGATCAATCCAATAATCTCTGCTATAGGTTTGAATTTACGATGTATTGCCAATCATTTACACATCATGCCTAACTCTACATAAAAAAATTATCATTAAAAAACTTGCTAAACGATTAAAAAAAATCGTTAGAGTCTGTCCTATAGTTTGTGTAAGTTGCAAAGAAAGCAGTAAGAGATTACTGTTAGTTTGTGTAAGTTGCAAAGAAAGCAGTAAGAGATTACTGTAAAAAAAGTAACTTAAGCAAGCAAGGAGGAATTATGGCTAAAAAATTAGATACAGATAAAGATACATTAGACATCAGTAATCAGCTAGTAGAAGAATTATTATCAAAAGCAGATCCATCGGAGTTATTTGGTCGAGATGGTTTATTTCAACAGCTAAAGAAGCAAATAGTTGAGAAAATATTAGCAAGTGAGTTGGATCATGAATTAGGATATTCAAAACATAGCAAGATGCCAAAAGTAGATAATAATCGTCGTAATGGTAGCTATGAGAAGACAGTAATTGATGGGGATGGTCGTAAGCTGACAGTAGAAGTACCAAGAGATCGGGAAGGAGAGTATAATCCTCAATTAATACCAAAAGGGCTGAGGAGATTTAATGGATTTGATGAGAAAGTGATATCCCTTTATGGTCGCGGTATGACAGTCAGCGAGATCCGAGGGCATTTAGAAGAAATATATCAAACTGATGTATCTGGTGACTTGATATCCACCATAACAGATGGGGTGATAGAAGAAGTAACTAGGTGGCAAAATCGTTGTTTAGATAGGGTGTATCCAATATTATACTTGGACTGTATCTATGTAAAATCTAGAGACAATCACATAGTAATAAATAAAGCAGTATATTTAGCACTTGCTGTAAATATAGAAGGGAAAAAGGAGTTACTTGGCATTTGGATAGGCAAAAATGAAGGTGCTAAATTTTGGATGCAAGTAGTTACTGAGTTAAAGAATCGAGGAATTGAACAAATTTATGTTGCTTGTGTGGATGGTTTAAAGGGCTTTCCAGAAGCTATAAGCAGTGTATTCCCGAGTACTATAGTACAATTATGTATTGTACATATGGTTCGCAATTCAGTAAAGTATGTGTCATATAAAGATTTAAAAGAGGTCACATCAGATCTAAAACAAATTTATACAGCTAATAATGACGAAATGGCACGTTTAAAACTTCAGCAATTTGGTGTAAAATGGGATAAAAAATATCCGGTAATTTCTGATATTTGGCAACGTAATTGGTCTGGGATAATACCGTTTTTTGCCTTTCCTGAAGAGATCAGAAAGGTAATTTATACTACTAACACTATAGAATCTGTAAATCGTCAAATTAGAAAAATTATCAAAAATAAGGGGGTGTTTCCAGATGATAAGTCAATTCAAAAAATAATATTTTTATCCCTACAAAATGCAGCCAAAAAATGGACCATGCCTATTAAAGATTGGTCTTTAGCTTTAAATCAATTTGAAATACTTTGTGGAGATTTTAAATATGATTTATTGGAAAATAAAAAATGAACTTACACAAATTAAATGATTGACTCAATCGTTAACAATAAGCTCATGTAAAAATTTTACTAAAACAGAAATTTTTCACTCAATAACAACCAGCTGAAGCTGGTGGGTTGATATCTAGACTGGAAGTCGCTATTACTCTAAAGAGATATTACTAATGCCTGTGCTATCTCTCTGATCCTAATTCTTATAAGTTACCCTGCAATACTTTGTAGCGATATTTAGTGATCCAAACAACATGAAAGCGATGGTAAAATACAGTGTGGCTAGTCTTGTTATAATCTGTCATATATGATATTTTAATATACATAAGAGCAAGCTCTTCATGTATATTAAAATATCATATATTCAAGTTATAGTGAATTGAAATATTAGAACAAGGACTGAAGTCTTTCCCAGCTGAAGCTGGGGGTTTTAACCAAAAAGGTGACTATAAACATCATGTGGGTGCTTGATATTCTTAATTTGTACCGTTGTATCAGCAATTATCAATTCCAAATCTTTTTTTTTAATTGTGTTAGTTCTTATTCCAACTCTTATCAACTCTGCTAATATCTCGTTATATCCAGATTCACCTAATAAATTACGAAATCTTCTTATGCTAGTTTCCGACATCGCTATATCTGTTTCTATATATTCCCACCCACAGAAATATTGCCAATACATGTTTTCTTTTAGTTCTTCCTCTGCTAATGAATCTGAAAAATTATACATTGCTTGTAGCATCGTTACACCAAGCATCACTCTATGACATTTTCTATTTCTACCAAATCTCTTAATAGAAACATTTTTTGATAACCATTCTTCTAGACCAGACCAATTTATTAATTCTCTTAATTTATATAGCTTATTATTTGAGTTTAATTCTTCTTTTAATTTATAACCAAAAAGTTTTCCTTGTTTTTGTGATTTGATAATATTTTCTATTGGCATATTGACTGAAATCCATAAGGTTTATTAGCATATTTTAACATTTTCTTATGGATTTCTTTATTATTTTCTGCCATTAAACCCTATTATCTATAAGACTTATAGAGTTTTGCCGGACAGACTTTATACTAGATTGCCATTTGATGAACAAGAACAAATGAGACTAAGAGATTTTGCTAAGGAACTAGATAATAAAGCTGTTAAGTTTATGATTTCTAATAGTGATACTCCTTTTATTAGAAGTTTGTACAAAGATTTTAATATTAATACTATCAAGGTTACTTACTCTATGCCCCAAACAAGAAAAACTTCTAATGAGGTAATTGTTACAAATTATGTATGACAAGGTCGTGTTTAACATTTATAAGATGATTAAATCTATTGTTTTACTAACAGTACTGATACAAGTATTGTAGTAATTCTTTGTTTGAAGCTATCAGGACAATGTATTTGGCTCGTAAGAGAATCTAAGTTGTGTTTGATCATATCAAAACTACTTTTTATCAATATACAACAGCTGTAACTCAATTAATAGATACCTTATTACTACCTCCTACAAAAGAGCTTTTCCCACTCTACACTTTTCCTTACAAAAATTGTGGTACTATGCTGTAAGCCCTACTCAACTTTATTGCAGTGAGGCTTTAATAGTTTTCTCTTTATTGTTAATATTATTTAGTGCATCGTTAAGATGCAATCTTTCTGCTTGTTGTTTAGCCTTACCACAATACTCCAAAGCTTTATTGAAATCACCTTTACTAAAATAAGCATCTGAATAAGTTATATAAAAAAACATTTTAGTTCTGTTATCAGCTACTTGCTCAATTAAGTTATTATATTTATTAAACTCTATTATTACTTTATCAGCTTGGTTGGCTAAAATAAATAATTTTCCATATAATATTATGGATCGTAAAAAGTTTCTAGTGTTATGAGTTCCCTTGAATAAAAATATTGCTTCTTGAATTGATTTTATAGCAGTCTCTATTTCTAGTATATTTATATTGATTTTATCCTTTGCTTTATTTATGACTAAGATAAGACTAGCTTTATTCGACAATAAATTTGCCTTTAAATTTGTTATATCATTATCTTTTTCTGACTTACTTATTTTTATATTATTATACTCATAAAATGCTTCATTTATTTTTTCTTCAGCCTTGTGATAATTACCAATTTTACGAAAATATAGTGAGTATAAACCTAGAATTTTACACTTTAATATTTCTAAACCATCAGTTTTTTGCAAATATGTATTAACCTGATCAAGTATCTTTAGAAAATCTTCATATTTCTCTTGCTCAAAGTAGACCAAAGAAATTATTAAGTCCATTGCTGCAAGATTTTCATTATATTTATCCTTAAATTTAGTTTTAAATTGCTGACCAGTTTCAATAAGTTGTTGAAAAGAATTAGTTAGTTTAAATTCGTATTCATTATTTATAAAAAATTGTAATAGTGATTCAAACCATCTTAAATTTAAGGTAGAATAAATATTATTTTTGCTCTCTGACACTTGACTTATCTGGTGATATAAAACTGCTTGTACTAGGCGATGAATAGCAATATTATCATTATCATCATAATTGATCATAGAATATTGCCATAATAGAGCAATATGTTTATTTAATGTTAATTGTGGAGACAATAAATGTGGATAAGCTGTTTGTAGCCATGTCAGTAATAGTTTACGAGAGATTTTGTCTGGAGCTAGATATGCACATACCGCTAAAAGTTCAATAGCTATAGGGGGTTCATTATTAATTTTAGTATCTCTAACAATTGCCTCTAAGCTAATATTCCAGGTTATTGCCACTGGATAGTTATAGCCTTTTGTTTCTTCTAAAAAAGAATTATCCGCTAATAGTTCTGATTCATACCTCTTATAAAGACCTAAATATTCTGGAATAGTGATATGTTTTTGCTTAATATAAGAACCAGCTTGTACTAGTGCTAAGGGTAAATATCCTAAAACTTCTACTAATTCTTTTATAGCATCTTGTTCTTCTGCTGATATATCTCGCTCTATTAAAGTCTTTATTGTTTTGATAGCTTCCTCTTCTGTCATGATATTAACCGGTAATATTGAAAACTTTGTTGGCCAATAACGCTGACGAGTTGTTAAAATCACATGTCCACCAGCTTCTGGTAGAAATGGTTCAATTTCACGATAGTTGTTTACGTTGTCATAAACTAAAAGCCATCCTGGATTGTCAATTAGCCATTGTTTAATATAAGCAATAATGTTTTCTTTTGTATAGACGGCTTCTGTGTATCCTAATAACTTAGCAAATTCAACATATTTATTATACAAATCATCAATGTTCTCTGCAGAAAACCAAGCTTTAAGTGTATAAGGATGTTTTGTATGATTTATATATTGCAAGGCTAATTGTGTTTTACCAATTCCCCCAAGTCCAGCACATGCACTAATTGCTAAATTGCTTATTCCTTTTGGTGTATGATTCTTATGCAATTTATTGTATAAATCACTCAATAGTTTTTCTCTTCCAACAAAAACATTATCTTGTCTAGGTATATTCCAACTAGTCAAGTTCTTAGGAAGTATTACTGATTCTTGTGTTTTAAGATATGACACTTCTGCTTCTTGACTTTTAACCGTTTTTTTAATAGTTGGGCTAAATATTAAAAAATAAGTACTACAAATAATCAAAATCAATACACCAACTATTAGTAGATAAATATTCCTAGCTTTACCTTGAACACTTTTATTTGTCAAATAAGATTGAGGAGAAAGTGAAGCAGAATTATTTGATATAATATTATTATACCTTTCCTTGAACTTAATAATAATGTTGTTTACATTCATATTAGGAAAAATCTTTGTAATAATTTCTAAAAAAACAAAATAATATTGTTTGGACAAAGAGAGATTAATATATTCAAAATTAGTTTGTTTAGATGAAAATTTTATACATTCCTGCGGTATAAGAAAAAATACTTTAGATATATCCTGCTCATTAAACATAATAACAGAATTATCACCTTGCTGTTGTTTAGATATATTAGCTTCATTTACAGGTAAAATATAGACAGTACATTGCCTTAATTGCTTTCTGCCTTCATCATGTGTCTCCTTGTGCCTTAAAACTATAGGAGTGTTATCAAAATTTTCCCGTAGTTCTATAAAAACTGTTATGCCTATAAGTTGTAAATCACTACGTATCTTATTAATTATCAAGTTTAAATCATTGTTTTCTAGCATCTGTAAAACAATAAAAAATGATATATTATCAGACTTTGTTAATATTAAAATTTCCTTTAAGATTTTTTTAAATTCTTGTTGAATTAACAAACTTAAATAATAATTTTGTATTAGCTTGTATTTATCAGATGTTTCTATAAAGTTTATAATTCCCTCTCGGGTATTTGTTCGTATTTTCCGTTTGATATTAGAGATATGACTTTCAATAGTTCTTATCTCGATCTGTTTATCCTCATTTGATAGGAAATTAGCTATTCCTTTTGTGTTTTTCCCATGCATAATGCATGCTATCACGTCTATTTCTCTTGATGTAAAGCTGATATTGTTAATTATTATCAAGTGCTTTTCATAAATATCTTGTGGACATAGTATCTCTTTATCTTCCATAAAATCTAATTTATTTAAACTATTATTATTCTATCAGGTTATAGAACCATTTGGTAAATACAAACATAAATAATAGAAAGAGTCTCTACATTATATTTAAGTATTTTACTTACGTATAATACTTAATGTTTTTTTAAGAGTTGGAATAATTCTAATTTAGGTTTTAATAAATTCTTCTAGCTTAGTAGGTAAGGAAGTTAAACTACACTTAAATTATTGTAAAATAATAAATATTTTTAAATAAATTTACTACAACTAATAGCAGAGTATTAATTATGCAAAATACTAACGATTTACGTAATATCATAGGTGCTATTAGTACTAAACTGTATAAAAATGATATAGTAGCTGAAATACATTACAGATTAAAAGATCCTTGTTCTGCTTTAAAGAAGATATTAAGAAAGAGTATTGCTTTGAAAGAATTAACTGACCTAATTGCTTTTAGAGTTATAGTTGATAAAAAAGAAGATTGTTATAAAGTATTGGCTATTATTCACAACATCTATTCTGTTAATATAGAAAAGTTTAAAAACTATATTGATAATCCTAAGAATAATGGCTACCGTTCTCTGCATGTCATAGTTGTAGCTAATATCTATGAACGTAACATAGAAATACAAATACGGACTAGAGAAATGCATAATTTCGCAGAATTTGGTACAGCAAACCATTATGACTATAAAAAAATGCAGGAAAGAAAGTTAAGAAGATTATTATCTAATACAAGACTTAACATAACTAGTATTAATACTAAGATCAATAATGCATATAATATTTTTAGCCAGTTTAATTGGACTATATCAGAACTAATCACTTATGAGCAAGCGATTGAGAATCTTTGTCATAATTTGTATGATGTACAATTAAATAAAGTTATCAAGGAACTTATCTTTTCGTCTAAAAGTTAAAACAAGGCTTTACTAGACTAAAATCCTTTTACATCAAGCATTTCAATTACCTAAACTACCTAATATTTTAGGGAAAAATCATCAAGCTGACTAATTTTTAAGTAATAATATTGTAATTATCATTCCAGCTAATTAATTCAAAGCTACAATTTTGAGCTTGAAAAGCGGCTTCTAAATCTTGCATATGACGATTTCTAATATAATAATCGTAAAAGGCTGAAGTGGGTTTAAGAGTTACTTTTTTATTAATGTTATCTTCTTGCAGTACTATTAATTTACTAAAGGTAGCGATATCAACATATTTATTGTATCGTTCAATTAAAAATTTTCTAGCTTTATACCATAATGAATCAGGATTTAATTGCTTACTTAGCTCAAGCAAATAAGCATGATTTTCATCTTTAGTATTATTTTCTTGTATCGTTGGTATAGATTGCTTGTATGGCATAATTTGTAACTTTGTTATTTTATTACCATACACCATTTGTACTTGCTGTAATATTTTAGTTTTAACATGTTCTGATAAGGAAATATCTTTTAATAATTTGAGCTGAAATTGATCCCCTAAAACTTTACCAAATGTACAAGCAGTTAACAACTGATAAGCTGTATCAGTATCAAAAGCACCAGAAATTTTACGTTTTAACTGAGCCTGCCGGCTAGTATCAGTACTATATTCTATCTTTTGTAAGTACTGCTCTTTCGCTTTATTCTCATCACTAGATTTAAACTGGAAATTGCTAGAATTAGCTTTAGTAGTTTCTTGTAGTTCATTGCTTAAAGCTTTAGCCATATAGTTCAACAGCACTTTCTTATGACCAAAATGATGATTTGAATATTCCCCAGCTAACTTTAATAACAACTTATTGATAAAGTCTAAGTTAAATTCTCGATTTGATTTAATCTGCAATAAATCAGCATCTTCTTGAGTTAGAGGATAAAAATCAGCTAATCTTTTTCTTCTGAACCAGCTATTTTTATGGTTTACAACTGGAATGCCTGAACTATTGGAGCAATTTGACTCTACTACTGGCTGACATTTCTGTGAGACTTGCTGAACAACTTTTTGTAATGTCGTACTGAGTGGCAAGGCATCTCTCATAGGGTTTTCAGTAGATGTATTAGTATTATCAACTTGTGCTTCATCTGATAATTCTTGTTCAAATTGTAAAATTTGCTCAATCTTTTGCTGTGGTAATTGCTGGTTATTATCAATTTCATTCGCATCAACTTGATTTTTTTCATTTTGAAAAATTTCAGATTTGGTAGATCTAGATTTATTAGATATATTTTTATTATTATCTATATATATAGAGTGGTCCAAACTTTTTTGGGGTTGAGGCAAAAATTCTTTGGGGTTAGCCCCAAAAGTTTTTTGGGTTGAGTGTAAAATTTTTTCATTTTCAGTAGAAAGTGATTGAGAATGAGGTTGGAAATTTCTTGCCAGTTTAATACAAGGGACATTACGACACTTAATGCCATATTTGACTATGGTTGCTTTACGAAGATCAATAAAGCTAGCTTTCTGCAACTCCAGCAAACATTGTCTAACCCGTTCTTGGCAAACTCCTAGAGATTGTTCAAAGAAGTTATAAGTTTCCTGGAGTTCATCTAAGCTATTATTATGATAGATTTGCAAGCGAAATACGATCAGTGATAGGAGTTGTCTAGCAGTTTTACTTAAAACTTTACCAGTGTTGGAAGAAAGGTCACGCCATTCAGGTGGCACAAAATTACCAACGAAGTTGTAAAATATTACGGAATTACTACTGCTTTTAGTAGCAGATTTAGATAAGTTACAGCATATATGCAGCATATAGATTCCTTCTAAACATCATTATAGAAGGACTTTCAGGACAATTATACTACTATTTTTACAGCATATATACAGCATAAAAATTTTTCATAAAAAAGCAGATTATTGCAATATAATGAAAAAGCTTTGAGGTAGGTGGTGCCGCTAGGAGGGGTTGAACCTCCGACCTCATCATTACCAATCACTAGGTCAGGGGTTCGATTCCTGTCTTTCTCCCCAGCTTTTTTATTAGTTGTAATCCTTAAAGTCCTAGTACTCATAAGCTTTCCTCCTATAATTTGCATTAATATTTAAAGACTATCTAAACTTAATATATTTGTCAATTTATGATAAAAATTGGGGTAATTTCTTGCAAAACCAAAATAAAACCTACATGAAAAATAATAGTTTTTAGTCACATTCTTAGTTGAATTATTATTTTAATATTAAACTAAAATAGGTTAATTAAATAAGTTAATTTTTTTTAATTATTTTTTGCTTAAAACTTAATATTAATAATTAAATTAACAATAAATATCACAAAAATTGTCGGTATATAACTCAATACACATTAAGTAGCTCAATTAAGTGCTTACTTATCAGATATTTAGACGCCAACTATAATAACAATTTTAGTTGATGTTACTAAGTTGACACTATTCTAAAAATTTAAAAAAATTTTCTAAATCTAGTAAAAATCCCCTGTACTATCAGGAATAATGGGTGTATTTGTAGAACATGGAACTGCGTGGTGTAGTATCAAGCACCGAGGTTAAAATGATAATAGTCAAATTTTTAATTCTAACCTCAGTGTCTATTTTTCAGAAAACAAAAAACAGGATTTTACTCTATGCCCTCCTATATTAAAAATCAATAAAAAATCACTTAAATCTAAGTTAACCACTCTGCACTGCAAGTGCAGAGCTTAATATTACGGCATGAATGCCTCATGTATGTAATAACTTAAAAGTTAGAAACTATTTGTGTATGGTTCATTTAAAAAGTGTCACAACACAAAAAGAATATATCTGTGAAGTGTAAGATTTTGTTAAAAAAATATCTTATCTTATCTTATCTTATCTTTTCTTGATAAGATATTTAAAATTTATGTTGAAACGACGCACTGCAAGTGCGGGGTTTTTCTCCCAAAGTGGGACAATAAAAAATACCAATAACATCATCCGTGACAGCATCACTGAAACTAACGATATAATTAAGGTAGATTTATGACAACTGAATTAAATTTTACTCAAGAAGCTATAAGCAAAATTATTTCTCATAAAACTAAACAAGAGGTTTATGTTGATACCAAAGAACCAGGCTTGATTCTCATAGCATCGCCCGGAAAGAACAACACTAAGGTTTTTTACTTACGCAAAACAGTGGATGGTACATACCGCACAATTAAATTAGGTAAATTTCCCTATATGTCGGTAGCAGAGGCAAGAAACAAAGCTATTGAGCTGAAAGCCCAAATTGCTAGCGGCATTAACCCTATTAAAAAATTAGCTATCACGTCAATTTGGGATAAGGATATTGTGAACATGTAGATTAAAATCAAATTTTGTTGAAGGTTTATTTTTCTTTAATGAGTAAGCAACAAGAGTAGATAATATATGGACAAAGGAATTTATTGGTGATCTATGTCTAGTATGTTCAAGGTTCATTTTATTTTTTAGATAATCAAAAACTGTTTCAATTAAGTTACGCTTTCGAAGTAAGATTTTTTCTTTCAAATCCATTAATTTATTTTCCATATTCTTCTTAATTCCATGAATCATTTTTAAGCCTCTTTCATATAAATTTAAGAACAAATTTTGCTTAATATAACCTTTATCAGCTGCTATAATTCCAGTTAATCTTTTTGTTAACTCCGGTACTGGAACCCTATCATCTACATTGCCTTTGGTCACTTTTAATGCCATAAACTCCCCTTTATTATTGATTATTACATGTAATTTAAAACCATAAAAATACCCCATAGAGGATTTACTATGTTTGGCTAATCCTTTAAAAACTTTATTGCTATAACGCCTTTTATTGTGACAAGCTTTAATCGTTGTAGAGTCAATAAAATAAATACCTGTTTCCTCACCAAACAACAAATGAATCAACATATTTAGCGGTATGAATAATCGTGCCATTAATTCAACAAATCTATTATAACTCAAGGCTTTGGGAAAATCATCCTTATGCATGCACTCTATATAACTTTTATAGAAAAATTTAAAATTCTTAGCATAGGATGTATGAAACATAATTATTATTGTTAACATTTCACTTAGACTCATGCTACAACAGCGATTTCTTTGCTTATTTGATGGTAATAACTTTCTCTGTTCATACTCCAAATAAATTTTACAAAAATCATCTATAAAACTATATAATTCTGTGATATCTTTTCTCATGCCTGTAGTTTGTTTTTTTGTTTAAAAATATAAATACTGCAGGCACTCCTTTTTGACAATCCTTTTATCTATTACTATTTCATCTATATCTTATCCCGAACTGACGTTTTATGGATTTTAACAAACTCTCCCTTAGCTCGATCTCCTTCTTTGACTAAATAAATGCCGTCACTAGTACCTAATAATAATTCATCGGCAAAAGGCACTGACCACAGGACATTATCAAAAGTAGATGAAGAGAAAGTTGCTGAAAAAGCACTTAACGGGTTACGAGCTTCTAGTAAAATCCTATATGCCATCCTAAAATCACTAAAATCTCCTTTATAGCTTGCCCAAATTGAATGAATATTTTTATTAACCCCAAAGCACCATAATCGGTTTTCAAAAGTAACCACTGAAGTACAATATAATTTCTCCGACGTGGCTTGGTAGATATTGCTTTGCCCAGTTGATAGGTTAGCTGCTCGTTGGTGAATAGCTTTTAGCTCATCATTAATTTTGTCTACCTCTGCTCCGTAGATTACTTCATTAAAAGGTTTTTGTATTAAGCGTTCTCTTTGGTCACTTCGTCCTGTCGAAAAATAGTTAACTTGGCATTTTAGTGGTTCAATGATAAACATCTTATCTTTGTTAGGGAAATTGCTGGCTAGCTCATAGCTGCTACTGGACGCTATCTCAGCTCTTTCACCATATTCTACCTGTCTCTTTCTTGCCTGCTCTTCAATATGTTGGTAAAATTGCTCGACAATTTGCGGATCAATGGAGAATTTAAAAATTGGTCTCTTATCACCAAATGAAATATAAGCAATTCCTTGAAACACTACATAAGAAAAATCCTTAGGACGAAAATGAAAATTTTGCCCTTCATCCTGTATAACTTTACTAGTTAACAACAATTCACCACCAACAAAGAATAAGCAACGAGTTTCTAGCTGATGCGATTCAAAAACCAGCAAGTAGGATAATTTCCTTGAGAACATCACAGCTGCCATTTTTCTTGGTACATTGTCACTGAACAAATGAACAAACTGCGTACCATGTCTTCGCATAATGCCCCCTGAGGGTAACAACATGAAGTTGATCAGCTTCTTAACGCCGTTTTGATACAAAGCCAGCTCTGTTCTTCCCTCAATAGTTGGGGTTAGCTCACCACCTGAGAAGTTATTTTTTTGCGAGTAAACAAATTGTTCTTGTTGCATAATATTTTTTAATTATTAGTAGTTACTTTACTCAATAACAACCAGCTGAAGCTGGTGGGTTGATATCTAGACTGGAAGTCGCTATTACTCTAAAGAGATATTACTAATGCCTGTGCTATCTCTCTGATCCTAATTCTTATAAGTTACCCTGCAATACTTTTGTAGCGATATTTAGTGATCCAAACAACATGAAAGCGATGGTAAAATACAGTGTGGCTAGTCTTGTTATAATCTGTCATATATGATATTTTAATATACATAAGAGCAAGCTCTTCATGTATATTAAAATATCATATATTCAAGTTATAGTGAATTGAAATATTAGAACAAGGACTGAAGTCTTTCCCAGCTGAAGCTGGGGGTTTTAACCAAAAAGGTGACTATAAATATTAGCAACTAATTTTTTTATAAAAATAATTAGATTTTAAAATGACACAGATTAACATTACACAAGATGAAGCTGATTTTCTGTTTAAAATGAAAAAAATTAAAATGGATAATAATATTTGGAATCTTCCGGATCTTGGCGGTAAAATAGCAGTACCTTTGATATCTCTTGATAAAAGAGAAAATTTTATACTGGATATTAGTAGAGGAAGACTAGACCTTAAAAGACAAAAATATCAAAATCGTTCTAGAGAAGTCATAGTATTGGCACGCTTAGATTTAGGGAGTAGTCATAGAAATCCTGATGGTGAAGAAGTAGGTATACCACATTTGCACTTATATAGAGAAGGATATGGTGATAAATGGGCATTTGCTATCCCAAATAATATTTTTCGAGATATAGATGATTTTTGGCAAACTTTACATGATTTTATGGGGTATTGTGAAATTATTGAAGTTCCAAATTTTACAAAAGGATTATTCTCATGACTCCAAGCTTAAATATAGAACTTCTTTTAGAAAATTACTATAAATGGTTAAGAGATAAAACAGCATGGAAACAATTAAAAGATTGGCTTGAGATAACTACCCCTTATCTTGACCCCCATAATGACTACATACAAATTTATCTAAAACAAGAGGGGAATAGTTATATCCTGACTGATGATAGTTGGACTATTGATGATTTAGAACAATCAGGATGTTTGCTGGATTCTGATAGACGACAGAAATTTTTAGAGATGACTCTTAATGGTTTTGGTGTACATAAAAATAATAATGAAATGTTTGTTAAAACCAATCAACAAAATTTTGCTTTAGCCAAGCATAATCTCATTCAAGCAATTCTTGCCGTTAACGATATGTTTTACTTAGCAAGACCTAACATTGCTTCGTTATTTTATGAAGATGTACAAATGTGGCTAGATGCTTGTGATATCCGATATTCTGAAAGAGTTGCATTTTTAGGTCAATCCGGTTACCTTAGACATTTTGATTTTCTTATTCCAAAATCAAAATATGCCCCTGAGCGTATGATTCAGACAGTAAATACTCCAAATAAAAATAAAGCAACTAGTATTATGGGAGATTGGTTTGATACGAGAGAAGTACGTTCATCTGACGCAAAAGCATATACTTTTATAAATGACAATGAGAAGCCTATACCAGAAAATTTTCAAGATGCTTTAAAAAATTACCAAATTATCCCTATACCATGGAGTAAACGAGATAATTTTAAGAGTGAATTAACTGCTTAGTATTAAAAATGAGATTTTAATACTAACTGATTAATTACCTTAAAAAAAATTTTTGCAAACGCCCCCCTATACCCCATTTTTCGACGCGTACACCCCCCGGGTGATTCCGCGAACAATTTTTGCCAAAAAATGTAAAAAGTCTGTCCGGCAAAACTCTATAAGTCTTATAGATAATAGGGTTTAATGGCAGAAAATAATAAAGAAATCCATAAGAAAATGTTAAAATAATGGTATGGACCTACCCTATATACAGAATGAGAAGCGTATGCTAATCTTCTAGGATAGGAAATGAATCCTAATCAACAATAAGGAGGTCCATATGGAAGTTACCACAATTGGTATAGATATTGCAAAAAGAATTTTTCAAATTCACGGTGTAGATAAAAATGGCAAGACAATATTAAAGAAGAAATTAATGAGAGAACAGGTTTTAACTTTTATGGCTAACGTACCAAAATGTCTAGTAGGCATGGAAGCTTGCGGTGGAGCTAGCTATTGGGCAAGAGAATTAATAAAATTAGGTCATAATGTAAAACTAATGGCACCACAGTTTGTTAAGCCTTATGTCAAAACCAATAAAAATGATCAAGCTGATGCAGAAGGAATATGTGAGGCAGTAGCAAGACCTAGTATGAGGTTTGTACCCATTAAAACTGTAGAGCAACAAGATATTTTATTTATTCATAGGGTAAGACAGAGATTGGTAAAAAATCGTACTGCACTTGCTAATGAGATTAGAGGGCTATTATATGAATTTGGTTTTACTATTCCGCAAGGAATCAATAAGATTATAACAAAATTAACTGAGATTTTAGACGAAGGGGATTTAAGTCAGCTAAGCTACCAAACATTTAGTGAGTTAAAAGAAGAATTTGTAGAAAATGATAAAAAAGTTAACCACTCTGCACTGCAAGTGCAGAGCTTAATATTACGGCATGAATGCCTCATGTATGTACTAACTTAAAAGTTAGAAACTATTTGTGTATGGTTCATTTAAAAAGTGTCACAACACAAAAAGAATATATCTGTGAAGTGTAAGATTTTGTTAAAAAAATATCTTATCTTATCTTTTCTTGATAAGATATTTAAAATTTATGTTGAAACGACGCACTGCAAGTGCGGGGTTTTTCTCCCAAAGTGGGACAATAAATTGGTCTGGTCTAGAAGAATGGTTATCAAAAAATGTTTCTATTAAGAGATTTGGTAGAAATAGAAAATGTCATAGAGTGATGCTTGGTGTAACGATGCTACAAGCAATGTATAATTTTTCAGATTCATTAGCAGAGGAAGAACTAAAAGAAAACATGTATTGGCAATATTTCTGTGGGTGGGAATATATAGAAACAGATATAGCGATGTCGGAAACTAGCATAAGAAGATTTCGTAATTTATTAGGTGAATCTGGATATAACGAGATATTAGCAGAGTTGATAAGAGTTGGAATAAGAACTAACACAATTAAAAAAAAAGATTTGGAATTGATAATTGCTGATACAACGGTACAAATTAAGAATATCAAGCACCCACATGATGTTTATTTAATGGATAAAGCTAGGCTTAGTATTGTGAAGCTTTGCCAAAGTTTGGGTATAAGTTTAAACGAAACCTACGCTAGAACCTATAAGCGAGATATAGTTAACCACTCTGCACTGCAAGTGCAGAGCTTAATATTACGGCATGAATGCCTCATGTATGTACTAACTTAAAAGTTAGAAACTATTTGTGTATGGCTCATTTAGAAAGTGTCACAACACAAAAAGAATATATCTGTGAAGTGTAAGATTTTGTTAAAAAATATCTGTATGATTCATTCTTATCTTTTCTTGATAAGATATTTAAAATTTATGTTGAAACGACGCACTGCAAGTGCGGGGTTTTTCTCCCAAAGTGGGACAATAAAGCTCTGGAAGTATAAAGAGCATAGCAAAGCCAAGAAGCGTTGGAAAATAATGAAGCATTTAAAAACGTTACTTGGTCGTTTGGTTAGAATATGTGAGCGTGAGATAAAAAATCAGAAATTAAACTTATCTATCAGAGATCAAGAAGTATTGAAAAAAGTAAAACAAATACATAGCCAATCTGTTTTAAAAAGAGAAGAGAAAAAGCAATACAAAGAACAGAATAAAATATTGTATAGTTTTCATGCCCCTGAGGTAGAGTGTATAGGGAAGGGAAAACGAAACAAGCCATATGAGTTTGGCAATAAAGTTGCGGTAGTAGTCAGTGGTCGTAGAAATTTTGTACTGTCAGCAAAATCGTTTCATAATAATCCTTATGATGGTCATACATTGCAGCAGAGTTTTGAAGCGGTAGAAAATGTAACTGGAATAAAGATAAAAAAATCGTTTGTTGATCTTGGTTATACTGGCAGCAATGTTAAAGAGAAGAGTAAGGTATATACCCCAAAAACTCGGAAAAAGTTATTGAAAGAAGACAAGTGTATGATCAGGAGACGCAGTGCTATAGAACCAATAATAGGGCATTTGAAACAATATGGCAGGATGGGCAGAAACTTCTTGAAGGGTGTGATAGGAGATGTGATCAATCCAATAATCTCTGCTATAGCTTTGAATTTACGATGTATTGCCAATCATTTACACATCATGCCTAACTCTACATAAAAAAATTATCATTAAAAAACTTGCTAAACGATTAAAAAAAATCGTTAACAATAAGCTCATGTAAAAATTTTACTAAAACAGAAATTTTTCAATAAAATTGAAAATAATTTTTAATTTTAGTGCAAATATTAGAATTTTTTTTGTAAAAATTTTATTGTCCCACTTTGGGAGAAAAACCCCGCACTTGCAGTGCGTCGTTTCAACATAAATTTTAAATATCTTATCAAGAAAAGAAAAGATAAGATATTTTTTAACAAAATCTTACACTTCACAGATATATTCTTTTTGTGTTGTGACACTTTCTAAATGAGCCATACACAAATAGTTTCTAACTTTTAAGTTAGTACATACATGAGGCATTCATGCCGTAATATTAAGCTCTGCACTTGCAGTGCAGAGTGGTTAACTCAATCATAGATTATGGGGGGCTTTAAATATTTTTGGCGGACGGACTAAAAAAAGTAACAAAATTTGCTTAAAATCTTGGCAAAATAGCTATAAATAGCAATTTAAGGTACACCCTTATGATTCTTTATCAGAGGTTCGTACACTTATAAGCCGCATTACTATCAAGTTTTTTAAGTTTTGATAATTTTTTATAGTCACCTTTTTGGTTAAAACCCCCAGCTTCAGCTGGGAAAGACTTCAGTCCTTGTTCTAATATTTCAATTCACTATAACTTGAATATATGATATTTTAATATACATAAGAGCAAGCTCTTATGTATATTAAAATATCATATATGACAGATTATAACAAGACTAGCCACACTGTATTTTACCATCGCTTTCATGTTGTTTGGATCACTAAATATCGCTACAAAAGTATTGCAGGGTAACTTATAAGAATTAGGATCAGAGAGACAGCACAAGCATTAGTAATATCTCTTTAGAGTAATAGCGACTTCCAGTCTAGATATCAACCCACCAGCTTCAGCTGGTTGTTATTGAGTTTGGTTTTATTTTGGTTTCAACCCTAATTAAATAATTCTTGATTATTATTAACCTTATCGTAATCATTTTTTTCTCGCTTAATACAATTAGTTTCATCAACTTAACTACCAATTCAAATTTTTGTTTGTTATTGCAATAATACCTTAAATTTCGCAAATACAGACTCGTACAATAGTGCTATTTGTTTTTAATATTTTTAAAAAGCTAAAAATTAAAATCCTTCTATAAAGATATTTAAAATAGCTTTAGATGCTATTTGCCACAGCTTACAGCCCAGCCATTCTATCGACTTTCATAAACTCAAAAGTATAATTCAGTTTACTGCAAGCATATTCCAAATCTTTGCTGTACTTATTCTTAATCCAATCCCCAATAAAGGCAGTAGCTGGTTTGAGAATAAGCTTATTGCAAGTCGTATCTTCTTCAATTGCTTCTAACTTACGTCAGTTCGGGATAAGATATAGATGAAATAGTAATAGATAAAAGGATTGTCAAAAAGGAGTGCCTGCAGTATTTATATTTTTAAACAAAAAAACAAACTACAGGCATGAGAAAAGATATCACAGAATTATATAGTTTTATAGATGATTTTTGTAAAATTTATTTGGAGTATGAACAGAGAAAGTTATTACCATCAAATAAGCAAAGAAATCGCTGTTGTAGCATGAGTCTAAGTGAAATGTTAACAATAATAATTATGTTTCATACATCCTATGCTAAGAATTTTAAATTTTTCTATAAAAGTTATATAGAGTGCATGCATAAGGATGATTTTCCCAAAGCCTTGAGTTATAATAGATTTGTTGAATTAATGGCACGATTATTCATACCGCTAAATATGTTGATTCATTTGTTGTTTGGTGAGGAAACAGGTATTTATTTTATTGACTCTACAACGATTAAAGCTTGTCACAATAAAAGGCGTTATAGCAATAAAGTTTTTAAAGGATTAGCCAAACATAGTAAATCCTCTATGGGGTATTTTTATGGTTTTAAATTACATGTAATAATCAATAATAAAGGGGAGTTTATGGCATTAAAAGTGACCAAAGGCAATGTAGATGATAGGGTTCCAGTACCGGAGTTAACAAAAAGATTAACTGGAATTATAGCAGCTGATAAAGGTTATATTAAGCAAAATTTGTTCTTAAATTTATATGAAAGAGGCTTAAAAATGATTCATGGAATTAAGAAGAATATGGAAAATAAATTAATGGATTTGAAAGAAAAAATCTTACTTCAAAAGCGTAACTTAATTGAAACAGTTTTTGATTATCTAAAAAATAAAATGAACCTTGAACATACTAGACATAGATCACCAATAAATGCCTTTGTCCATATATTATCTACTCTTGTTGCTTACTCATTAAAGAAAAATAAACCTTCAACAAAATTTGATTTTAATCTACATGTTCACAATATCCTTATCCCGAATTCACGTAATTCAGGAGGATTGGGTAGCAGGAGCGGTGGAGTGAGTATCACAACTGTTGGAAGTTAAAAAATCGTCTATTAGCGAAGTGCTGTTGTAAGGCTTAAACCGTCATTGCGAGGAGTCGCTGCAAGCGGCGACGTGGCACAATCTTGTGAAGAAGGTCTTGACTATCATGAAGATTGCCACAGTGCCTAACGGCGTTTAGACGATTTTTTAACTTCCAACAGTTGTGCCTTCGTGGAACATCGAGAATAGACCTCTTTCGAAACTCGCTTGTGCGCAAGGGTGTGAAGGAGACGCTTCACCTCGAACCGCAGCGTACTCTAATTCCGTTACGGATTCGAGTACCGCATCATTGTCCAAATCACCAGCAGAAGTAGAGTTTCGAAAGAAGTCTAATGTTAAATCCATGTCTCATATCGATACTTAGGTTACTTTAGCATTTTTTGGATATATATTTAGTCTGAAAGTAGGAGTTTATTCTCTTAACTTACCTTGGAATTTCTCATGAACAATTGTAACAATTTCTTGACTTAACAAATTTAGGTCTGCTTCATTTAACGTCCGATCATCTGCTTGAAATTGCACCTTAATTGCCACTGATTTTTTACCGGAAGGTAGTTTATCTCCCGAATAAATATCAAATAGATCAACAGACTTTATCATTTTTTTATTAGAATTCTTGATATAAGCAATTATCTTGCTAACCGGCTGCTCTAGATCAACTACAAAAGCATAGTCTCTAAAGGTTGGCTGGAAGTCAGAAACAATAAACTCGTCTCTTTTAGCAAATTTTGCTTTAGCAAATGGTATATTGGCAATATCTATTTCAAAGGCAAATATCTGACAGTCAATATCAAAATATTTTAATATAGAGGGATGAATTTGCCCAAAATAGGCTATAATATTTTTACCAAGTTTTATAAGGGCTGATTTTGTCGGATGGTAATAAGGTAACTCAGTTGGACAAAATTGGCACTTATCAATCGGTAGACCTACATAATTTAAAACATTTTCTAAGTCAGATTTAATATCAAAAACATCTACTAAGCGAGCTGCAGAATGATAATCTTTTTCATTATATAGCCCACATCTTACTGCAGAAGCAAAAACTAACTCACCATCAGATTTACAAGAGTTAAAGATTGGCCCTATTTCCATCAAGGCAATTTCTCTAATTGATCTTGCTAAGTTTTTTTGAACTAATTTAAGTAAATTTGCAATGATGCTAGGTCGCATATAATTATTATCAACATTAATAGGATTTAGTAGAAATAATTCCTCTTTTATTGGAGCAAATAATTTTGCTATTTCACTATCCATGAATGAGTTTGTTACAACTTCATCATACCCGCAAGTGGCTAAAATTCTTTTAATATCAGAAATTCTTCGTTGCTCTTTAGGTATAATCCTTGTTAGTTGCATTTCTGGTAATTTAATCGGCTCTAATTTGTCATAGCCGTAAATACGAACAATTTCTTCAACAATATCTTCTTTAATTGTGATGTCATGTCGCCAAGATGGTATGGTAAGTTTGAGAGTATCGCCTATATCTACTATAATAAAGCCAAGATTTTTTAAAATGTTACAAATCTCTGTTTTGCTTAAGTTTAGACCGGTTATTTTAGCTAGGCAATTTATAGGGAAGTCCAAGGATTTTTGCACAAAAGCAAACCCTTCATTATACACTATATCAGAAATTTCACCTCCACAAATAGCTAAAATCATTTTACTTGCAATATTTAAGGCTTTTAAGGTAAATGCCTGATCAATATTGCGTTCAAAACGATAACGCGAATCAGTATCAATCTGTAGAGATCTCCCCGTTTTAGTAATATATTTAGCAGAAAAACACGCCGCTTCTAGCAAAATATTTTGCGTTCCAAGTTCACTTTTACTACTATCACCTCCTATAATACCAGCAAGAGTAAGTACTTGCCTATCATCTTGAATTACCAAAGATTCTTCATCTAAATCATATTCTTTGCCATTTAAAGCTAGAAATTTAGTTTTCTCTTTAAGTAGTGTAATTTGCAGCTTATCTGATAATTTACTTCTATCATAGGCATGCATTGGTTGCCCGAAACTATACGATATATAGTTAGTGACGTCCACTAGGGCTGAAACCGGTTTTAGCCCAATATTTTGCAATAATTGCTTTAACCAATCAGGGCTTGTCTTGTTTTGTAAATTTCTTATTTCCCGAAAGCAGAATAATGGGCATGCTTCTTTATTCTCTACCTGCAAGGTTAATGTAGATTCAAATTCTCCAGCAATTGATGGCACTTCTAATTCTTTAAGCGTACCAATACCCTTGCTAGCTAGGTCTCTAGCTATACCATAGACACCAAGAGCGTCACCACGATTAGGGGTAACATTAATATCAAAGATTGGATCACCATACCCATAATATTGTATAAGTGACTCTCCTATCTTAGCATCGGGCATCAGTTCTATTATACCATCAGAATTAGTGCCCACTAATAGTTCTTCTTCAGAACATAACATTCCGCAACTTTTTTCTCCGCGAATTACTGATTCTTTAATTTTAAATTTACCATTAGCGATTTCACAACCTATTTTTGCCAGTACTACTTTAATATTTTCCCTAGCATTACTTGCTCCACAAACTATTTGTAAAATTTCCTCATTAGTTTGGACTTGACATATCTTAAGTTTATCCGCCGATGGATGGGGTGTAGTAGATAATATGTGAGCTACTTCAAAATCTTTTAGCTCCGTCCTTCTATCTACTATTTCTTCCACTTCTAGACCAAGCATGGTCAAACAGTCAGCAATTTCCTCAACAGAACTCTCGGTATCTAGGAATTTTTTTAACCAAGATAAAGTAAATTTCATCTTGTTAATCCTCCAGCTAGAGTTGGCAAGTCAAAAGCAGAGAAGTTATAGTGTTTTAACCATCTTATATCTCCTTCAAAAAATTGCCTGAAATCCTTGATAGCATATTTTAACATAGCAAAACGCTCAACACCTAGACCAAAGGCAAACCCTTGATAGAGATCACTATCTATATTAACATTTTTAAGAACATTTGGATGAACCATACCACAACCAAGCACCTCAAGCCATTTATTGCTACCCTGCATCTTAATATCCACTTCTGCCGATGGCTCGGTAAACGGAAAAAAACTTGGTCTAAAACGTATGTCAATATTTGTTTGTTCAAAAAAATCCTTGATAAATTCAGTGATAACATATTTTAAATGCCCCATATTGATATTTTCATCGATCACTAAACCCTCAATCTGATGGAACATTGGTGTATGTGTCATATCGGAATCAGACCTATAAGTTCTACCAGGAGCAATAAATCTAAAAGGCGGTTTACCATGTTGCATCGTCCTGATTTGTATGGGTGAAGTATGAGTACGTAACAATAGGGGGTATTCTGCCTCTTTTGCCTTTAGATAGAAAGTATCGTGCATCTGCCTTGCTGAGTGATCTTCATAAAAATTTAGGGCAGTGAAATTATACCAATCGTTCTCAATAGTTGGACCATCCTTAATGGTTAGCCCAAATTTTGTAAATACTTGAATTAATTCTTCAGTAGCTTGGGTAATGGGGTGTATGCTCCCCTTCTTATACTGCCGAGCTGGAATTGTTAAATCTGTCTTTTCTTCAGCAAATCGTTTATTTAATTCAATTTCCTCCAAGGCTGCTTGTTTTGCTTCTAGCAAATTACTAATCTGTTCTTTAAGCAGATTAACTGCCTCGCCTAACTTTTTACGATCATTTTGCTCAAGACTACCAAGCTTTCTCATTTCTTGGTTAAGTAAGCTTTGTTTCCCAAGAAACTCCACCCTAATTTGTTGCAACTCTGATAGAGCTTGAGTTAATTCTATTCTGCTTTGTGCAGATTTTAATATTTGGTTTAGATGATTCATAACAAGTTAATAATAATATCGAGCCATAAATATTAGACTATATCTCTAGATTAATTAGAAGCAAATGTCAATAACATGTTATTGACAATGACTTAGAAAAAAACTTGATTATCGAGTATTATTACTGATATAGTTATTATATTAGTAATAGTGTTTTATAATAGTTTTTATTTCACTTTTGGTTGTAAAATCATCCACTACGGTCACCAATTTTTATTTTAAAATGATTAATTTTAAAACTCTTTCAATTTACCTACTCAGGCTATATTGTAGCTATTTCATCGGTATATTGCTTCTGCTTATCGGGGTTTTAATTCTTTCAAATATCTTTGACCTTTTGCAAAAATTTAAATCTGTATATATCCCAACACATTTTTTTTGGAAACTTGTATTATATAAAATACCTTATTTAGTTAATGAAGTAGCTTCTCTTCTTAGCTTCATTGCGATGTTATTTTTTCTAAAAAGACTAACTAAACATAACGAACTAATAACTATTTTATGCAATGGTATCCATATTTGGAGGGTTATTGCTGTTCCAGTTTTTGCAACGGTGATTTTTGGTATAATACTAATAACTATATGCAACCCTATTGGTACATTTGGTTTACAAAAATATGAATCTTTAGAAGCAAAATTGAGTAAAAAGACATCTAATAATTTGATAATATCAAAATTTGGTTTACTATTTTTTGAGAATTATCAAGGCGATAAAAGAATTATTCAGGCTGGGTCTATTGATGTAGTGAACAATAAGTTAAATAAGATTATTATATTATTTTTAGATGACAAAAATAATTTCTTAAAAAGAATTGATGGGGAATATGCTATTTTAGTTGATAATAATTTAAAACTAACTTCTGTAAAAATTTCGGATAACTATAATGTCAAACAATATGAGCATTTTACCGTTCCAACAAATTTATCAATAAGTAACTTACTAAATAGTTTTATAAATCCTGAGATGATTGCTATTTGGGATTTACCAGATACAATTAAACATTTAATAGAATTTGGTTTGCCAATAACTAACTATCAAATTTATTTCTATAAACAATTATTTAAGCCTATAATTATGGCTACCACAGTGATTTTAGCAGCCTGCTTTTTTAGTCTCAAGCAACGTGATAATTCTCAAGAAAAAATCTTAGTAATTGGCTTATTTCTAGGTTTTATTATTTATTTCCTATTAGAGATTTTGTTTAAAATACTCGCATATAATGCAACCCCCCCTTTCTTAGCTATTTTATTGTCCCACTTTGGGAGAAAAACCCCGCACTTGCAGTGCGTCGTTTCAACATAAATTTTAAATATCTTATCAAGAAAAGATAAGATAAGATAAGATATTTTTTAACAAAATCTTACACTTCACAGATATATTCTTTTTGTGTTGTGACACTTTCTAAATGAGCCATACACAAATAGTTTCTAACTTTTAAGTTAGTATATACATGAGGCATTCATGCCGTAATATTAAGCTCTGCACTTGCAGTGCAGAGTGGTTAACTGCCAAATATATGTATATTATTTTTCAGTAATTTTGTTATTATGCATTCTCAAGAAACCTGATGCGTTAAAATGATTTGATTTTGGAGAAATAAAAATGCTAACAAACTTTTTCAGGAAATTTGTATGTGATATGGCCATAGATCTTGGTACGGCTAATACTTTAGTGTATGTCAAAGGCAAAGGAATCGTACTTAACGAACCTTCTGTAGTTGCGTTGATTAAAGTGGACGGAGCATTTAAGCCATACGCATTTGGTCAGGAAGCAAAAAATATGTTAGGACGTACCCCAACAGACATTGAAGCAAAAAGACCACTAAAAGATGGTGTTATAGCCGACTTTAAGGGAGCTGAAGAAATGATAAAATATTTCATCAGAACAGTACATAATCGTAGATCATTTACTGGTCCAATGATTATAATTTGTGTACCCTCAGGTTCTACACCAGTTGAGCGTAGGGCTATTCAAGAAGCAGCAGAGAGTGCAGGAGGTAGAGATGTATACCTTATAGAAGAACCTATGGCAGCAGCAATTGGTGCCGGCTTACCAGTAACAGAAGCAACTGGTTCAATGATTGTTGATGTAGGTGGAGGGACAACAGAAGTAGCCGTCCTATCATTAGGTGGTATTGTGTATGCTAGATCAGTACGGGTAGGTGGCGATAAAATGGATGAGTCTATTATTTCTTATATTAGAAGGCATTATAATTTACTAATCGGCGAAGCTACAGCAGAAAAAATCAAAAAGCAGATTGGAGCTGCTTACGTAGATGATAGTTTAGAACCAAGAGTAATGGAAATTAAAGGACGAGATTTAATCCATGGTATCCCTAAAGAAATGCTACTAAACGAAAGACAAATTGCTGACAGTCTAATTGAACCAATTAGTCAAATTGTAGAAGCAGTAAAAGTGGCGTTGGAATGCACTCCTCCAGAGCTTTCATCCGATATTGTAGATACAGGAATTGTTATGACTGGTGGTGGGGCATTACTCCGAAACTTAGATCATGTCCTAAAAGAAGCAACTAAACTGCCGGTAATTATTGCTGATCAAGCACTATCATGCGTAGCTCTTGGTACGGGAAAAGTACTAGAAGATTTTCAAAAATTTAAGCATGTGTTATTTAAACAAGATTAACCAATGGCATTACTTGCAAACAGAATAAAGCGTTCTAGTAAAATGGTAGAGTTTGCTAGATTTATACTTGTTACTTTGAGACGTGTTTTCGTTTTATTTTTTGTTATCGCCTCACTTTACTTATTTCTTGCTGCTCCAAAAAGATTTTCTTCCATTTCTCTTGAAGTCGTTGGACATGTTATTTTTGGTGGATTGCTAATTCATGAAAACATATTTAAGCAAATTAATTTAATAACCCAAAATTTTATTTATTTACGAGACTTAGCAAGAGAAAATATCGAACTACAATTAGAAGTGGCAAGACTAAGAAAGTTACAGAGTAATGAGTAATATATATTTGATCCAATCTGAGAATAAAGAACTACTATCAGTTGTAGAAGAAGAACAATATAACTATGTCAGTGCTAAATTACTAAGTGTTTCATTAAACCCCTTCAGTAAAACTGCTTTAGTGTCAGCTGGAGTAAGACATGGTGTGGAAGTTGATCAGATAGTTACCAACAGTGAAGGATTAGTTGGGCGAGTAATACAAGTAAGCAACAATTACTCTAAAATAATTTTAGTTAATGACGTAAACTCTCGAATCCCGATCACTACCGTGTCTTCAAAAGAGAAAGGTATCATGAGTGGTTATGGTAATGGTAGCAAAATACTCTATTTACCAAAAACTCATCTTGTCCAAAAAGGTGAAAAAGTTATAACATCTGGTTATGGTAATATTTACCCTTACGGCATAACGGTAAGTTACGTAAAAAAAGCAAATGCAGAAAAGGTTCTTGTAAAGCCTGTAGTTGACTTATCAAAAACTGAGTTTGTCAGTATATTGCTTCCTCAATGAATCTAATAATTGGCTTTTATACTGCTATTATTTCAAGAGTTGATAGACGAAGAGGTCAATTTCAAGAAGAGCTATGCAGTAGCAAAGTCGAGCAGCTAGGCGTACATGAGTAACTAGGCAGCTGAAATCTTTAGACACAACGACCTTAATTCTTGAAGTTCTACCTGAGTATATTATGTTTGGACAAAATCCTAAAAGACCAGCAATATTTAATGATGGAACTAATCTAGAAATCAAAAGTATTTTTAAGACTATTCAGGGAGAAGGGCCTTTTGTAGGTATGCCTGCTATTTTTATTAGGCTTGGCGGATGCAATCTTGCTTGTAATTTCTGCGATACCGACTTTGAAGATTTTAATATATTAACTATTAACAATATTATCGAAGAAGTTGAAAAACTGGCAATTAATAGACCTCTTGCAGAATTCGCTTCTGCTAGGGAATTTGCAGGAGTCATGGAATCTCAATCCCCAGCGTATTTAGATCTACGTGAGGGGCAGAGTACCGGTAGCACGCACAAATTACCAGCAAAAGTAGAATTATGCAAGATATCTAATATCAAATTAGTGGTTATAACTGGTGGTGAGCCTTTTCGTCAACCTATAGAATTATTGTGCTACAAATTATTAGATTTGGATTATATAGTGCACATTGAAACTAATGGCACATTATATCGTGATCTTCCAGATAAAGTCCATATAGTTTGCTCACCAAAAGCTGGGAAAAATGGTTATGCACTATTGAGAGATGACTTACTATCTCATATTAATGCCCTAAAATTTTTGGTGGCTAAAAATATACCCAAATACTCTAACATACCAGAAGTAGGACAAAGGAAGTATAATATACCAGTATTTATTCAGCCTATGGATCAAAATAATCTGTTGCTAAATAAAGAAAATGAACGGTTAGCTATTGATTTGACCATTAAGTATGGTCATCGCCTTTCCTTACAAACTCATAAGATTTTGGGTATTGAGTGATTATATATTACGTCAGTTCGGGATAAGATATAGATGAAATAGTAATAGATAAAAGGATTGTCAAAAAGGAGTGCCTGCAGTATTTATATTTTTAAACAAAAAAACAAACTACAGGCATGAAAAAAGATATCACAGAATTATATAGTTTTATAGATGATTTTTGTAAAATTTATTTGGAGTATGAACAGAGAAAGTTATTACCATCAAATAAGCAAAGAAATCGCTGTTGTAGTATGAGTCTAAGTGAAATGTTAACAATAATAATTATGTTTCATACATCCTATGCTAAGAATTTTAAATTTTTCTATAAAAGTTATATAGAGTGCATGCATAAGGATGATTTTCCCAAAGCCTTGAGTTATAATAGATTTGTTGAATTAATGGCACGATTATTCATACCGCTAAATATGTTGATTCATTTGTTGTTTGGTGAGGAAACAGGTATTTATTTTATTGACTCTACAACGATTAAAGCTTGTCACAATAAAAGGCGTTATAGCAATAAAGTTTTTAAAGGATTAGCCAAACATAGTAAATCCTCTATGGGGTATTTTTATGGTTTTAAATTACATGTAATAATCAATAATAAAGGGGAGTTTATGGCATTAAAAGTGACCAAAGGCAATGTAGATGATAGGGTTCCAGTACCGGAGTTAACAAAAAGATTAACTGGAATTATAGCAGCTGATAAAGGTTATATTAAGCAAAATTTGTTCTTAAATTTATATGAAAGAGGCTTAAAAATGATTCATGGAATTAAGAAGAATATGGAAAATAAATTAATGGATTTGAAAGAAAAAATCTTACTTCGAAAGCGTAACTTAATTGAAACAGTTTTTGATTATCTAAAAAATAAAATGAACCTTGAACATACTAGACATAGATCACCAATAAATTCCTTTGTCCATATATTATCTACTCTTGTTGCTTACTCATTAAAGAAAAATAAACCTTCAACAAAATTTGATTTTAATCTACATGTTCACAATATCCTTATCCCGAATTGACGTAATATACCATAGTCATCTCAGAGTTTGCTACTTTTGCTACTGAGTCAATCATTTAATTTGTGTAAGTTCATTTTTTATTTTCCAATAAATCATATTTAAAATCTCCACAAAGTATTTCAAATTGATTTAAAGCTAAAGACCAATCTTTAATAGGCATGGTCCATTTTTTGGCTGCATTTTGTAGGGATAAAAATATTATTTTTTGAATTGACTTATCATCTGGAAACACCCCCTTATTTTTGATAATTTTTCTAATTTGACGATTTACAGATTCTATAGTGTTAGTAGTATAAATTACCTTTCTGATCTCTTCAGGAAAGGCAAAAAACGGTATTATCCCAGACCAATTACGTTGCCAAATATCAGAAATTACCGGATATTTTTTATCCCATTTTACACCAAATTGCTGAAGTTTTAAACGTGCCATTTCGTCATTATTAGCTGTATAAATTTGTTTTAGATCTGATGTGACCTCTTTTAAATCTTTATATGACACATACTTTACTGAATTGCGAACCATATGTACAATACATAATTGTACTATAGTACTCGGGAATACACTGCTTATAGCTTCTGGAAAGCCCTTTAAACCATCCACACAAGCAACATAAATTTGTTCAATTCCTCGATTCTTTAGCTCAGTAACTACTTGCATCCAAAATTTAGCACCTTCATTTTTGCCTATCCAAATGCCAAGTAACTCCTTTTTCCCTTCTATATTTACAGCAAGTGCTAAATATACTGCTTTATTTATTACTATGTGATTGTCTCTAGATTTTACATAGATACAGTCCAAGTATAATATTGGATACACCCTATCTAAACAACGATTTTGCCACCTAGTTACTTCTTCTATCACCCCATCTGTTATGGTGGATATCAAGTCACCAGATACATCAGTTTGATATATTTCTTCTAAATGCCCTCGGATCTCGCTGACTGTCATACCGCGACCATAAAGGGATATCACTTTCTCATCAAATCCATTAAATCTCCTCAGCCCTTTTGGTATTAATTGAGGATTATACTCTCCTTCCCGATCTCTTGGTACTTCTACTGTCAGCTTACGACCATCCCCATCAATTACTGTCTTCTCATAGCTACCATTACGACGATTATTATCTACTTTTGGCATCTTGCTATGTTTTGAATATCCTAATTCATGATCCAACTCACTTGCTAATATTTTCTCAACTATTTGCTTCTTTAGCTGTTGAAATAAACCATCTCGACCAAATAACTCCGATGGATCTGCTTTTGATAATAATTCTTCTACTAGCTGATTACTGATGTCTAATGTATCTTTATCTGTATCTAATTTTTTAGCCATAATTCCTCCTTGCTTGCTTAAGTTACTTTTTTTACAGTAATCTCTTACTGCTTTCTTTGCAACTTACACAAACTATAGGACAGACTCTTGCTACTCGGTTTTTGGCTTGAGTTATCAGAAGTTTTATATCCTCTATCAAAGAATTATGGTCATTCGTTATTATTTGGTTCATTTGTTTTTCCTATCATTGCATATGGTTATTTTAATTATGATTTCTTATGCTCAGCTATTCTTGCTTGAATCAACTCGTAAACTTCATGGGGATTTTAAGTTGAAAAAATCAATCCCTGCACCTTCTATACTGGCATTAGTAGTCATTGAAATTATTCCAAGTTCAAACCACCTTTGAATAAAATTTTGCTTTAAAGTGATTTCTTTAATATCTTCGTATTTAATGTTCTTTTGTTTATAATTTATAAAACTATTGGTATAAGATATTTTATCTTTGTCAATTATAAATTCATCAAGTTAACCACTCTGCACTGCAAGTGCAGAGCTTAATATTACGGCATGAATGCCTCATGTATGTACTAACTTAAAAGTTAGAAACTATTTGTGTATGGCTCATTTAGAAAGTGTCACAACACAAAAAGAATATATCTGTGAAGTGTAAGATTTTGTTAAAAAATATCTTATCTTTTCTTTTCTTGATAAGATATTTAAAATTTATGTTGAAACGACGCACTGCAAGTGCGGGGTTTTTCTCCCAAAGTGGGACAATAAAATTTTTACAAAAAAAATTCTAATATTTGCACTAAAATTAAAAATTGTTTTCAATTTTATTGAAAAATTTCTGTTTTAGTAAAATTTTTACATGAGCTTATTGTTAACGATTTTTTTTAATCGTTTAGCAAGTTTTTTAATGATAATTTTTTTATGTAGAGTTAGGCATGATGTGTAAATGATTGGCAATACATCGTAAATTCAAACCTATAGCAGAGATTATTGGATTGATCACATCTCCTATCACACCCTTCAAGAAGTTTCTGCCCATCCTGCCATATTGTTTCAAATGCCCTATTATTGGTTCTATAGCACTGCGTCTCCTGATCATACACTTGTCTTCTTTCAATAACTTTTTCCGAGTTTTTGGGGTATATACCTTACTCTTCTCTTTAACATTGCTGCCAGTATAACCAAGATCAACAAACGATTTTTTTATCTTTATTCCAGTTACATTTTCTACCGCTTCAAAACTCTGCTGCAATGTATGACCATCATAAGGATTATTATGAAACGATTTTGCTGACAGTACAAAATTTCTACGACCACTGACTACTACCGCAACTTTATTGCCAAACTCATATAGCTTGTTTCGTTTTCCCTTCCCTATACACTCTACCTCAGGGGCATGAAAACTATACAATATTTTATTCTGTTCTTTGTATTGCTTTTTCTCTTCTCTTTTTAAAACAGATTGGCTATGTATTTGTTTTACTTTTTTCAATACTTCTTGATCTCTGATAGATAAGTTTAATTTCTGATTTTTTATCTCACGCTCACATATTCTAACCAAACGACCAAGTAACGTTTTTAAATGCTTCATTATTTTCCAACGCTTCTTGGCTTTGCTATGCTCTTTATACTTCCAGAGCTTTATTATATCTCGCTTATAGGTTCTAGCGTAGGTTTCGTTTAAACTTATACCCAAACTTTGGCAAAGCTTCACAATACTAAGCCTAGCTTTATCCATTAAGTTAACCACTCTGCACTGCAAGTGCAGAGCTTAATATTACGGCATGAATGCCTCATGTATGTACTAACTTAAAAGTTAGAAACTATTTGTGTATGGCTCATTTAGAAAGTGTCACAACACAAAAAGAATATATCTGTGAAGTGTAAGATTTTGTTAAAAAATATCTGTATGATTCATTCTTATCTTTTCTTGATAAGATATTTAAAATTTATGTTGAAACGACGCACTGCAAGTGCGGGGTTTTTCTCCCAAAGTGGGACAATAAACATCATGTGGGTGCTTGATATTCTTAATTTGTACCGTTGTATCAGCAATTATCAATTCTAAATCTTTTTTTTTAATTGTGTTAGTTCTTATTCCAACTCTTATCAACTCTGCTAATATCTCGTTATATCCAGATTCACCTAATAAATTACGAAATCTTCTTATGCTAGTTTCCGACATCGCTATATCTGTTTCTATATATTCCCACCCACAGAAATATTGCCAATACATGTTTTCTTTTAGTTCTTCCTCTGCTAATGAATCTAAAAAATTATACATTGCTTGTAGCATCGTTACAGCAAGCATCACTCTATGACATTTTCTATTTCTACCAAATCTCTTAATAGAAACATTTTTTGATAACCATTCTTCTAGACCAGACCAATTTATTAATTCTCTTAATTTATATAGCTTATTATTTGAGTTTAATTCTTCTTTTAATTTATAACCAAAAAGTTTTCCTTGTTTTTGTGATTTGATAATATTTTCTATTGGCATATTGACTGAAATCCATAAGGTTTATTAGCATATTTTAACATTTTCTTATGGATTTCTTTATTATTTTCTGCCATTAAACCCTATTATCTATAAGACTTATAGAGTTTTGCCGGACAGACTATTTATTGTGTAAATCATAAATCTCATGTTACCATTTATAAAAATACGAGTCAATAGCTGGTTAATAATAATCTTAATATAGTCAATTGATTATACCAAAAACCCTAAATATAAATATTATATCATCAGCTGCTTCTTTTAGATAATCGAAACGACCAGAAGAACCTTTATGCCCTGAATCCATATTAGTTTTTAGCAATAATATATTATCGTCGAGTTTTGTTGCTCGAATCTTTGCTACCCATTTAGCCGCTTCCCAATAGCCAACTCTAGGGTCAGAGATTCCAGCAGTGATAAATAGACTTGGGTAATTTTGGGCTTTTATATTATCGTACGGAGAATAAGACTTAATATAGTTAAAATACTCTAATTCTTTAGGATTACCCCATTCCTTAAATTCACTAGGGGTTAATGGCAATTGTTCATCGAGCATAGTATTTAATACATCAACAAAAGGTACATGGCCAAGTGCTGCTTTAAATAATTCTGGCTGTTTATTAATGACCGCACCAATTAACATCCCCCCTGCACTTCCGCCACAGATTACTATATTACCTTGGCTAGTATATTTTTCTTTAATTAGCTCTTTACTAACCGCAATAAAGTCATCGAAAGTTCTTTTTTTATTGAGGAACTTGGCAGCCTCATACCAATCATGCCCGAGATCATCTCCCCCTCTAATATGGGCAAGAGCGTAGACAAACCCACGATCTACAAGAGAAATAGCTGTATTCCGAAAAGATACTGGTATGCTAACACCATATGAACCATAACCATATAAATATAAAGGATTTTTTCCATCCTTGTTAAATAACGATTTTTTATATAATAAGGTAACTGGTACTTTAACCCCATCATTATCAGCAAATATCCTTTCTACCATATATTCTTCAGGATTAAAGCCACTTGGGATTTCTTGTACTTTCAATATCGACAATTGGTCACTATCAAAATCATAACTATAAGTGGTGTTTGGTCTAGCAAGTGAAGAATAATTTACTCGAATATCATCTTCATCAAAATTAGTAGACATGGCTGAGGCAGTAAAAGCAGCATCCGGGAAGTGGATAATTTTCTCATCCTGTTCTTTAAGATGTTTTATTTTAATAACTGGTAATCCTTGATCACGATAATTAACTATCAAATAATTTCTAGTGATGGCAAAGCTTGACAAATATTTACCCGAGTCTTCCGGTATATAATCATTTTTCCATAAATCATTTTGAAAATTATGTACATTTACTAATACTATACGAAAGTTCTTTGCCCCCTCGTTGGTATTAATATAAAAATTATCACCATTATGCTTAACATTATAAAAAATCCCATCCTTTGCAGCTCTAATAAGTTTAGGATGGAAGCTATGATCACTCATTTCTATAGCATATATTTCATTTTCATTATGACCAAAAATATCAATAAAAATATATTGTCGACTAGATGATTTGCCTGCATTCAACTGATATAATGGATTTGTTATATGATGTACTAACTTATCATTGGAAATTACATCTCCTAAAGAGTGGAACATTAATTTATCACAACGAGAATTCTCATTAATCGGCATATAAAAGAACCCTTTCAAATCTTCATGCCAAATTATATTGCGACTAACATTATGTATTTCATCTGGTAAATATTGTTTGGTCTTTAAATTATAGATTTTAATTGTATATTTCTCATCACCGGTAAAATCAACACTATAAGCTAGTAACGTATGATCAGGAGAAACGGCTACTAGACCTACATCAGTAAATTTATTATCTTTGGCAAGAACATTGATATCTAATATAATTTCTTCCGAAGCATCCACTGACCCTATCTTTCGGCAATATATCGGATATTCGGTATTTTCTTCAGTTATAATATAATAATAATTATTATCTTTTTTTACATAAGTTGACTGATCAGCAAGCTTAATCCTGCCTTTTAATTCTTCAAAGATTTTATCTTTTTCTTCTTGTAACGGCTGAAAAAATTGCTCGGAATATTTATTTTCTGCCTGTAAATATTCTATGATTTCTTTATCGTTAACATTAGGCCATTTGATATCTCTAAGCCAGTGATATTCATCTGTAATTTTCTGACCGTGCAATGTAAAGCTATAATCGATCTTATTAGCTATGGGTGGCTTCATTTTATCCTCATCTAGTGCTGATTATTATAAAAGTAATTAATGATATCATTACTACTAATAGAGATGTTGACTGATTATGCCAAGATTTCATCTTACGTAAAGTATTTTTTTCTACTCTCTTAAAAACAGGGTACTCCGCCCCTAGTCTATCATGAAACCCCTGCCCCACTAAGTGATATTTAGAATAAATACGACGAATATTATTTTCAATAAACTGAAATAAGTCTAAATTTATGTTGGCAGTTGAACGCCTAGAAATCGTTTTACTAAGAACTAAGGCGAATATTATACCTATTACTATTATTACCATTTGTTTTACTAAATCCAACCAATTTGTATCAATTATTTCAATAGGATAAGATGACCATACTAGTTTCAAACCTTCTTCTAAACAAAAGCTAGTTGCTAATAAAAACGATAGCATGACAAATAAACTAACTTTAGTTAGAATATTTAACTTAAGGTAAAAACCACTAATCAAAGATTTGTATTTAACCGCAGAAAATAAAGCAATGCATGTGACAATCTTGAGTAGGAAAATAGCATAATAATTAATATCTTGCTCCAAAGCATTGGTTACAACAATTTTGGTAACAAAACTAGCAAAAGGAGGCAAGGCTATAATGAACAATACACTAACTATTAAACTACCAAGCAATAAAGGGCTTCTCCATGAGTAAAGTCCTTTTATTTCAGAACAATTCTCTATATTTTCTTTGTCTATTAATATAGCAACGTATAAACAAAATAAAGCTTTATACAGTATATGGACAAAAAGAAAAACTAAGATTCCTAAATTTGCTTGTTGAGATTTTGTGCCAATAGCAATTAGCATGAATCCAAGCTGAGAAACAGTAAGATAACCTACTAATCTTTTGATGTTATCTTCTAGGCAAGCATAAACCACGCCATATATAATCATTAATAATCCAAAGAATTTAAGTATTTCTAAGCCACTAAATAGTTTAAGGAGTATAATTATCGATATTTTACTAGTAAAGCTAGTTAAATATATCATCCCTGAGCTTGAAGCAAATGGATAGCAATTAACAATCCATCCAGAAAAAGGTATGCTAGCTACATTAATCAAACAACCACAAAGTATTAGAGCATAAAATATAAAACCAGCCTCTTGATTTTCTGTCAATGAGGTAAGAGAAATAATTTGTGAACTAGAGGTGTGAGTAATTATATAACTAATCCCTATTAAAATAAGACTACCACTTATAAGATGGGTAAGCAAATATTGTCTTGCTGCTCTAACACTATTTTTGTAATTGCCATAAAAAATCAACAAAGCAGCAAATATCATCATCATTTCTAGAGAAGCAAACATCGAAATAAAATCCCCAGCAAATAAACAGATCAAAGAAGCTGTTGAATATAGACTACCTATCAGTACCTCAAATTTTCTGTTTTGACTAATGGCATATAAGTTAGTAGCCAGCGTTACAACAATAAAAGCAAGTGCTATTAGCTTATTTTCACTACTAAAATTAATAACAAAACTATTATTGTATAGATTAACTACCATCTCATCTTTGTTGTTAATTAATAATATGCCAGCAACTATAGGATAGATTATTGCAATAATATAAAATATTTTATAAAATGCATTTCTCATTATTTAGCCTCAATTTGATGAAGAGATAGGTTAACCTGACTTATATATTTGCAGCAGGATAGCTAAATAACATTAAGTGGAATAAATTTAATCCAAAATGCACCATCATTGCACATATGATCCTATTTGTTTTATCGTAAGTATATCCGTAACATAAAGCACAAATCGTGGCTAATATTATATAAATGCTACCCCCTTGAAAATGAGCTAAACCAAATATAAAAGATGCAATAATAATATGAGCATTTTTACCTCCTATCCCTAAAATATTAAATCCTGCAAGTGGTTCTAATAAAGTTTTTAAGGTATTCTGTAAGAATCCACGAAAAATTACTTCCTCTGCCATACATACAAAGAATAAGTTATTAATTGCCCAAATCAATAACACATTTAGTATCTTCGGATCGAATTTTACATATCCACTAATAAAAGCAGGGATTAAAACTCCTGCAATACAAAGTAAAAGAAAACAAGCTGTTTGTTTTAAAGATTTTACATCTATAGTTTTCTCTAAAATATAAAAATTACTTATAGAATAGAGTATTAGTGCAGACATAGTTTTGTCAAAATTTAAAAACATAGAAAATGGACGTGACAACTCAGAAAGCTGGACTTTATTTAAAACTAATATATTAAAGAAGTTTGGTATTAAATGAAAAGCAAATCCAGCTATGAAAGAGGATACTCCTATAAAGAATAGAATTTTTAAAACTTTATTGACATTATTAAGGTGGAAATATAAGTATGTCATTATACTAAAGCAACACAACAAAGTTAGTCCAACGATATTTATTACGCCCTGAGATAATCCTACAATATTTGTTATAATGATGCTTATGTATAAAAACTTTTTATCTCTATGAAACAATGCAATAATTACTGTAATAATTAATAAAATATAAGTTATGTTCATCTGATTCCTTTATATACTCGGTGAACTTCAAGAATTGGCGTTGTCGTGTCTAAAGATCGAAGCTGCTCCGTTACTCATGTACGCTACGCTGCTCGACTTTGCTACTGCCTAGCTCTTCTTGAAGTTATACTATCGTCTACCAACTCTTCATTTACGAGCAGTATATTTGTGTTAAGTTATTTTAGCACCCCTGTTTTGGTGCTAGATATAGAATGTCTAAAACACCCTTCCTGTCTATTTCTTTAGATTACCGCATATGCGAGAATAATATCAATTCTATCACCACGAATTCAAGTTATAAATACAAAAAACTTCTTAATAAAAATCTGTATAAAATAAAATAATACCACCATGCACGAGCATATAACTAAACTCAATAGCATAGAATTAGGTAATTTATTTTCTATAGAAAATATTTTAGAATTATTATCAATAGGCTTATAAATAAATATTATCAGCTTTGCTAAATACAGTGCAGAGAACAGCGTACTTAAAGCTAGTACTACCATAACTAATATTTGATTTTGTTCTGCAGCAGCTAACATAATATAAAATTTACTAATAAAACCACCAAAAGGAGGAATGCCTATTAAGGATAAACTGGCAATAAGTACCATAAAGCTGGTTTTAGGCATTTCTTTAGCAGTAGCTATAAGATCAGAAACTTGGTTAGTTTTCTTTAAGCTATAAATACTTCCCATCCCATAAAACAAACAGATTTTAGTGAATGAATGTGAACATAAATGTAGGATAGCAGCTCCTATAGATTTTGAGGTAAACATGAAGCTACTCAATAAAGCTATCCCTAACTGGTTAATCGTAGAATAGGCTAGAATCTTCTTAATATTATCACTAGTTAAGGCTTTAAAGGAACTATAAAATATGGTGATAATAGGAAAGAAAAGAATCCAATTAAATTCTGCAAAAATAGATTGTAAATATTTAAGACCAAAAATATATATCAGAATCTTATAGATACAAAAAAGCCCAGTTTTAACAACTACCACCGCATGTAGTAAGGCACTTACTGGGTAATGTGCTACCATTGCTGCTGGTAACCATTGATGCAAAGGGTATAAGGCTGCCTTCGATATGCCAAAAATAAACATTAATAATAAAATTATTATTTGACTCCTAGAAAAATAATGTTCGATAAAACCTTGTGATGTAAAATCACCATGCCCTGCTTTAGCATAAATAATTATTAAGGCTGGCAAGAATAGTAATATCCCCGAGATCATCAATATTTTTAAATATTTATAGACCCCGACCATAACTTTATCTCCACCACTATGACCAATTAATGGAGCAGTTGATAATGTTAATATTTCATAAAAAATAAACATAGTAAAAAGATTTGAAGATAATGCTACCATCCCACCAGATAACACACTTAGATTAATGAAGAATAGAAAACGACTGGAATTATCAATATTATTGATTGCCAAATATTTGGTGGTGTAAATTAACGCACAAATCCATAAGAAACTCAGTAAAGTTAAGAAAATGAGGCTTAGGGCTTCTAAATGCAGCCCTATAGAAAAATTACCATATATGTTTATTGACAGATTTGCTTTTACACCTTTCAGAAATAACCAATCAATAATTAAAATATTGACAAAAAAGAAGCTGCTAATAGTAATTAATAAGGAGTTACGCGTATTATTATCACTATTACTAATAAAGGGAGTAACTAAATTTAGCATAGCTAGCAGTAAAGTTGATAAAATCAAAAAACTAGGGGTAATATAAGGGTACATTACTGTCCCCCTAATATTTGTAATTGGTTTAAGAATATTGGTAGAAAAAATTGCATTATACTAATAAAAATTAGTCCACAATACTTAGTGTTCGATTTTAATTGTGTATAGTCATAGTGATCCCAACATAGTTTTTTGGCAATTTTATAATGATAAAGTAACGACATAGCAGAACTTATGACAATAATAACAAACTCTAGCCACATATCTTCCACAACCAACAACTCAAAAATACTAAGCTTAATGAAAAACATACTACTTATTGGCAAACCACAACTGCAAATTAGGCTAAAAACTACCAAGACCCGCCATAACATATTAAACGGTTTCGAAATATCAGAATAAGCAATGATCAGAAATAAAGCAATCTTGTTAATGCTATCAGCAAACAAAAAGGGAAATAACAGTGATTCACCTCTAGGAATAACTAAAAGCAAAAACATATAACCAATTTGCACCGCCGAAGAATAGATAACAATATTTCTAACTTTTTGACTTCTGTAAGCAAAATATGTACATAAAGTAATAGTTATCAAAGCGATTAAGCTGATAAAATTTGATAGATACTTAATGATCACATTGTAATCAATAGTAAAATGAATGAACCTCAAGATTATATAAATACCAATTATACTGGATATACTAGCAAGATATGTCAGAATAACCGGAGCAGCTGAACTATAGGCTCTGATCATCCAAAAATGCATAGGGAAAAAAGCTGTTTTTAGTATAGAGCCAATCAGAAAAAAACTAATGCCTAGCATCACTATTTTGGAGTCATAATGCGTCTTAAGAAGCATTGAAACGTCTAACATATTAAGGCTGCCTGTGCTGCTTAATAAAAATCCAATGCCTATTAATATCAAAGTTGCCCCAACCGTACCGAGCATCAGATAATCAAAAGCACCGATGACAGCCTTGGGGTTATTACCCTGTGCCATTAGTGCATAGGTACTTAATGAAGATATTTCAATGAATACATAAAGATTAAAGAGGTCATTAGTACTTAATATACCAAGATAGCCGCTATGGGCAAATAATAGAACTGCGTAAAATAACGATTGCCTTTTGTTATCAATAAATTTAAGTACGGTAGTTGTAAGCAATTTGTTACAAAAAATTAGAAAAAATAATAATACGCAATTAATATAGATGATTATAGGTTGGTTCAGATAATCTAGCTTATATTCAATACCTATAGGGGCATGCCAATCACCAAAATCATATGACACAGCACCTTTATTAATTGCTGATAAACCACAAATACTTAAAAATAAACTTAGTGCAATCGAAATAACTGCTATAATTCGAGTGGCAAGCCTATAGCGAAAAGTGAGTATTGAGAATAACGCTCCAAAAAATGGCAGCAATACTTGCAAAGCAGGAAAATGTTTAATTAATGTCATTCACTTCGATCATTAGTCGTTTCACTAAAATTAATCTCACTTTCTGATATAGTATTAAATTGCTTAGAAATACGGTAAATCAAGCTAAGACCCAATGATAAAGTAGCAAATCCAACAACAATAGCCGTGAGCATTAACACCTGAGGGAGTGGACTTGAATAGCTATGTAGTGTTGTACGTTCAATTGGTACAATACCTCCACTTACCTTACCAAGCATAAGGTAAAAAATTAGCACCGAACTTTGCATTACACTAAGCCCAATAATTTTACGAACATAATTATCACTGGTTAGCATTATAAACAAACCACTAACTAACACTAGTAGTGTAAAAAAATATAAAATTTTTGAGATATATATAGTTTCTAAAAACATTGCTACTTAACTTAATTAATACGGCTTAAATGCTTCATTAAACACACATACTATTTTTTTACCGTGACGTATTGACAGCTTGTGAAATACTTGTTCAATAATCACCATATTAGCGTTATCTTGTGAGAGTCTATAATTTACCATCGACTCTCTAAGAGCTTCATCAACTGCAAAAATAGCTGGTAACTCAGCATTTTTATCTCTGAATTGTAGGTAAGTATACACTCCATCATCAAAAATTTTAATTGGTGCAATCGATTCATTACCACTTATGGAATAATTAAAATTATATTTTTCAGGATGCGATAAATCAAGGTTAGCTGAAGATGTAACGTAATTTTGTAAGTGATCTCCAGAATTTTCATCATCAGGATAAATAAACCTTAAATTAAAAACCATATCTGGATCTCTCATATCTAAGGCTTCTGTAGCATATAGTTCAAAAAAGTAAGTTCGCTTATTAGTAATAAGCGTCATATTAGTTGTAGCATCTTGTTCCATCGGTTTAATGAATATCCTATGCCCCGCTGGTACTATTTGCCAAGAAGTGGTATCTCCCATAGAAATACTAACTATTTCTTCATCTTTTGCTAGCTCTATACTAGCCTGATAACCATAATATCCAGTAAACTTAAATACATCATCAGGACTATAAACCATTACCCTGATTCTACTATCAATCAGCATTGGTCTAGATTCCCTAACGGCTAACGCAGTATTTACAAAAAATACTGCTACAAAAAATATTATTAGTTGCTTCATCTTATTTTTTTACTTTTATCTTCTATTAACTTAAGTTTGTAACCAGTGACAGCAAAATTAAATCTTGAGTTAGGCGGTAGATGTATATTAATTGCATCTATTTCAAAATTTATTGTAGCTTGCCACACCATATTTTCTAAAATATCATTAGAAGCGTTTTTTGCCAAAGATGTAAATGTAACTTCAGCCTTATTATTTTTATGATAAACCACTGATGATATATTAACAGAACGCTTTAAGGACTTTTGGTAACGCATAACTGGAGACAATGGATTGTCAATATTCATAAAATTGGCAAATTGTCTAAATATTATACGCGTAGAATTATTTTGCATAAATATATACTGAGGACGAAGTAAGTCATAGTCATATGATTCTCTATGTATAACGTAATTTCTAATCATAATATCTGCAATAGAATTAATTGCATTATGCTTAATATGATTAGCGTTAGTTATTGTTGCACTTTTAAGGGATTTAGCACTAATTGCGTATCTCACCTGACGCTTTACTGGTAATAAAGTCTCAAAATTAATCACCACACTTAGAAATAATACAAAAAGAACTACACTAAATATCAACAAAAATGTTCTGTGTACAAGTGGATATATATATTCAAAATTATACCATCTTTTCGCATCAACAAAATATTCACCAGACTTAATATATTCTTGAACAGAATTTAACAGCTTATCCATTAGTTTTAAATAATTGCTTACCTATATCGGATTCTAACACATATTAGAAAAGATGTTATAATTTTTTATAAAAATTATTCTTTTAGCCTGTTCAAAAAGCTAATTTTGTGTCTACAATACCAATAAAAATTGGTATTAAGAATAGTCAAATTAAAAAGAATATTTGACTCAAGAAATGTTTGTTGTTATAAGCTCTGTATATATTAAGTGTACACTTATACACTAGTATTTAATGATGGGGCGTAGCCAAGTGGTAAGGCAACGGTTTTTGGTATCGTCATTCGGTGGTTCGAATCCATCCGCCCCAGCCATTCTCCGATTTTAGTGCATTTTACGAATGCATCAAACGGTGGACGTAGCATAAAGTCTAGCTTTCCCTCTTTTAATTTTAGGTTCGAAAAGACAAGATTTAACAATTTGCGTTTTTTTCCAATATTTGAACCTTTAAAGGTTTCTAACGCTCCGGAAGCCAGTTCTACTAGGTTAATCAATAGTTCTGAAAATTCATCATCAGCATAATTATGGCTTTCTATTTCTCTCACGATATCTTCACGTTTTTGTATTAATTGCTGACGGTTTTCTTCATGATCTTCCTTGCTAATATCACCATCTAAAAGTTAACCACTCTGCACTGCAAGTGCAGAGCTTAATATTACGGCATGAATGCCTAATGTATGTACTAACTTAAAAGTTAGAAACTATTTGTGTATGGCTCATTTAGAAAGTGTCACAACACAAAAAGAATATATCTGTGAAGTGTAAGATTTTGTTAAAAAATATCTTATCCAGGAGTTTCGCACTTAGCAAAAAATATGTTAATCTAGCAAGAAAGAGTTTTAGTTAAGCATGGCAAGATCAAAATGTAGCAAAGACTTATATAAATCATTTTTACAAGCAAGTAGCGTAAGATATAGTGGTAAAGCATTATCTGAAGTAAGTCCAGTTAACCACTCTGCACTGCAAGTGCAGAGCTTAATATTACGGCATGAATGCCTCATGTATGTACTAACTTAAAAGTTAGAAACTATTTGTGTATGGCTCATTTAGAAAGTGTCACAACACAAAAAAATATATCTGTGAAGTGTAAGATTTTGTTAAAAAATATCCTATCTTTTCTTGATAAGATATTTAAAATTTATGTTGAAACGACGCACTGCAAGTGCGGGGTTGAAACTGGACTGATTTTTCAAGACGAGTCAATCATTTAATTTGTGTAAGTTCATTTTTTATTTTCCAATAAATCATATTTAAAATCTCCACAAAGTATTTCAAATTGATTTAAAGCTAAAGACCAATCTTTAATAGGCATGGTCCATTTTTTGGCTGCATTTTGTAGGGATAAAAATATTATTTTTTGAATTGACTTATCATCTGGAAACACCCCCTTATTTTTGATAATTTTTCTAATTTGACGATTTACAGATTCTATAGTGTTAGTAGTATAAATTACCTTTCTGATCTCTTCAGGAAAGGCAAAAAACGGTATTATCCCAGACCAATTACGTTGCCAAATATCAGAAATTACCGGATATTTTTTATCCCATTTTACACCAAATTGCTGAAGTTTTAAACGTGCCATTTCGTCATTATTAGCTGTATAAATTTGTTTTAGATCTGATGTGACCTCTTTTAAATCTTTATATGACACATACTTTACTGAATTGCGAACCATATGTACAATACATAATTGTACTATAGTACTCGGGAATACACTGCTTATAGCTTCTGGAAAGCCCTTTAAACCATCCACACAAGCAACATAAATTTGTTCAATTCCTCGATTCTTTAACTCAGTAACTACTTGCATCCAAAATTTAGCACCTTCATTTTTGCCTATCCAAATGCCAAGTAACTCCTTTTTCCCTTCTATATTTACAGCAAGTGCTAAATATACTGCTTTATTTATTACTATGTGATTGTCTCTAGATTTTACATAGATACAGTCCAAGTATAATATTGGATACACCCTATCTAAACAACGATTTTGCCACCTAGTTACTTCTTCTATCACCCCATCTGTTATGGTGGATATCAAGTCACCAGATACATCAGTTTGATATATTTCTTCTAAATGCCCTCGGATCTCGCTGACTGTCATACCGCGACCATAAAGGGATATCACTTTCTCATCAAATCCATTAAATCTCCTCAGCCCTTTTGGTATTAATTGAGGATTATACTCTCCTTCCCGATCTCTTGGTACTTCTACTGTCAGCTTACGACCATCCCCATCAATTACTGTCTTCTCATAGCTACCATTACGACGATTATTATCTACTTTTGGCATCTTGCTATGTTTTGAATATCCTAATTCATGATCCAACTCACTTGCTAATATTTTCTCAACTATTTGCTTCTTTAGCTGTTGAAATAAACCATCTCGACCAAATAACTCCGATGGATCTGCTTTTGATAATAATTCTTCTACTAGCTGATTACTGATGTCTAATGTATCTTTATCTGTATCTAATTTTTTAGCCATAATTCCTCCTTGCTTGCTTAAGTTACTTTTTTTACAGTAATCTCTTACTGCTTTCTTTGCAACTTACACAAACTATAGGACAGACTCTTCAAGACAAATTTTTCACTAATTTTGTTTCCCATTTTACATAATTTTTAAGCTGCATTTTGTAAGTAATCAAGATACACGTTCATCGGTTTTTTATAACCAATACTTGAATGGAATCTTTGATTGTTATATTTATCCATGTATTTATCAATACCATCTTTAAGTTCTGCGATATTTTTAAAATCATTTATAAATATACAATTATATTTTAAAGTTCTAAAAAATCTTTCAATCACAATATTATCAATGCTTCTACCCTTACCGTTCATTGAGATTTGTATATTATTCTCTTTTAGAATTCCCGTATGCTCATGTCCAGTATATTGACTACCCTGATCACTATTGAATATTTGTGGTGCAGGGTATTTATTCAGTGCATCTTTTAATACATCGGTTACAAGTGATGCATCCATAGAATTAGATACTTTATAACTTAGTATTGCCTTACTATGCCAATCTATAATCGCCACAAGATACATAAATCCTCCGTTAGTTCTAATATAAGTAATGTCACCACTCCACACTTGATTAACATAAGGTACATGAATAGTTCTATTCGTTCCTGATTTGTGCCAGTACGGCTCAAGCAAATAGCTATAAATTTTATGTTGACCATCCTTCACAGAAGTAGATTGCTTTTTATGAGGATGAATAGCTTCTATACCCATTATTCCCATATATTTAAGCACCCTATCTCTGCCCACATTAAAGCCGTCTTCCAATAATTGTTTGTATATATAACGATAACCATACTCAGGGTTATCCGTATATATTTCATCTATTCTATTTAAAATATCAAGATTATATAAGCTCATTACTTTAGCTTTATAATATACTCCAGATCTGCTTATCTTTAATAGTTCACATTGCCTTGTCTTTGCTAACGTACTCAGCTTGGGGTCGACAAGACTTTTCTTATTTGATAAGTCCAAGCTGTTTAGCTTTCCCACCGCCCAGTCCCTCTCGACTGTAGCCTTACCTAATGCTTTTGCAAGTTCATCGTTTTGATTCTTAAGTTCACTAATCTGCCCTTTGTACTCACTAACAGCTTTTGCTGGCTCAAATGCCAATGACGCATTATCTAAAAATTGTCGTTTCCAGTTTTGCATAGTTTTAGCCGTTACTTCATATTTGACCGATAACTGACCTATTGTTGATTCTTCTTTTAACATCTCTAATACTATTTTAGTTTTTGCTTCTGCACTAAAATTTTTAATTTGTTTTTTACCCATTTGTTTCTCTTTAATTTTATTTATTATTCTATACTTATTGAGAAACAAAAATACCTGCTTCTTTGTCTAATTTTTTCAGTCCATTATAGTTTTTCTCCCAAAGTGGGACAATAAACCTATCTCATGATAGTGCAAGTCGATGGTTAAATAGTAAGGATTTCCGCCCTAGCGGGATCTACAGAGAAGTGTCAAAATATATTGATAGGGAAGCTTCTTGTTTATTAGTGGGAGATGACACGTTATTGTCAAAGCAATACAGTAAGAAAATTGAGCTTGTACATTATCAATATTCTGGAGCTGTACATGATGTTATACCTGGTATAGGGATGGTCAACTTACTGCATTACAATGCTAAAACTGATCAATCTACCCCTGTAGATTATAGAATATATGATAAAGAAACTGATGGAAAAACAAAGAATGAGCATTTTTGTGATATGCTTACTTTAGCTAAGGAAAGAGGGATCAATCCTGATGCAGTAGTAATGGATGCGTGGTATAGCGGTTTGGAGAATTTGAAACATATACGTAATTTAGGTTGGACATGGGTTAGTAACCTAAGAAAAAATAGAAAAGTTAATCATAATGTTAGCTTAGAAAGTTTAGAGATTCCTGATGAGGGACTAAAAATTCACCTACGTGGATACGGTTGGGTTACGGTATTTAAGTTTGTGGCAAAAAATGGTCGCATTGATTACATAACAACTAACTTAGAAAATCCAACACGTGAACAAATAGAAAAAATTGTTAAGGCACGGTGGTCTATAGAAGTTTATCATCGAGAATTAAAACAAACTTGTGGTATTGAACGCTGTCAGGCACGCACGGGTCGAGCTCAGAGAAATCATATTTGCCTTGCTGTATTTGCTTGGCTCGATATGAACAAAAGGAGGATAAATGAAAAAATTACTTTATATCAACAAACTTGGGAAGTTATAAAAACATCAATTCAGAACAACATTAGATGCCTTTTAGCTGATTCGCAATTTTGCTAACTGCGAAACTCCTGTTATCTTATCTTATCTTTTCTTGATAAGATATTTAAAATTTATGTTGAAACGACGCACTGCAAGTGCGGGGTTTTTCTCCCAAAGTGGGACAGTTAACCACTCTGCACTGCAAGTGCAGAGCTTAATATTACGGCATGAATGCCTAATTTATGTACTAACTTAAAAGTTAGAAACTATTTGTGTATGGCTCATTTAGAAAGTGTCACAACACAAAAAGAATATATCTGTGAAGTGTAAGATTTTGTTAAAAAATATCTGTATGATTCATTCTTATCTTTTCTTGATAAGATATTTAAAATTTATGTTGAAACGACGCACTGCAAGTGCGGGGTTTTTCTCCCAAAGTGGGACAATAAATCAGTTAGCCTATCCATACGAGTTTTGATCTTAGTATGCTCAGTATGTAGCTCTCCTATACACATTTTATAAAAACCTTGCTCTATTTTTGCTGAAGCTTTAATAGACTATAATGGTCTCCATATTTTGGACACAAAAATAGAAGAAAAGAGATAGAATTCTTTAGCAAACAAGGAGAGCTAGAGATGAAAAAACAAGTAAAGCAATATAGTGCTGAGGAGAAATCAAAAATTGTCATAGAGAGAATCAAGGGCGAGCTAACAATAGCCCAAATAACTAGTAAGTATGGTGTTCATGCAACGCAGATAAGTAATTGGAAAAAACAAGGGCTTGAATTATTAGTACAAGGCTTTAAGAGTAAAACACAGAGTGCTGATCCAAATCAGCAGGAGTTAATCAAGAATCTATATGAACAAATTGGTCAGTTAAGTGTTGAGCGTGACTGGCTCAAAAAAAATCTGCATTGTTTGGACTTAAAGGTTAAGTGTAATATGATAGAGCCTAATCATAGTTAACCACTCTGCACTGCAAGTGCAGAGCTTAATATTACGGCATGAATGCCTCATGTATGTACTAACTTAAAAGTTAGAAACTATTTGTGTATGGCTCATTTAGAAAGTGTCACAACACAAAAAGAATATATCTGTGAAGTGTAAGATTTTGTTAAAAAATATCTTATCTTATCTTTTCTTGATAAGATATTTAAAATTTATGTTGAAACGACGCACTGCAAGTGCGGGGTTTTTCTCCCAAAGTGGGACAATAAATTAACAATTATACAACAGTGTAAGTTGTTGGGTAGTAGTAGGTCAACCTACTACTATCAACCTACTGGTATTAGTGAACAAGAACTTAAGATCATGGCAATAATTGATGAGACCTATACTATGCATCCATATTATGGTATGCGACGGATGGCTAAATATTTACAAGCCCAAGGTTTTTCGGTAGGTCGTAAAGCTGTTAGACGTTACTACCAAATAATGGGTCTTGAAGCTGTTTATCCTAAAATGAATTTGAGTAAAAGAAATCAGGCACATAAAATATATCCTTATTTACTAAAAGGATTAGACATAGTATTGCCAAACCATGTTTGGAGTGCAGATATAAGTGTGCCGTGCCAAGCGGCTTGAGAGATGAAGGTAGGTCCTTCGCAGTCGATTTACAGGAATAGGCTGCAAACCACTGCATGCGGCAATTGTTTAAGGGCATTGACAAACGCTCAAAAGAAGTGGACAATGCCAATTAAAGATTGGTCAGTTGCCTTGAATCAATTTGCCATACTTTGTGGTACTGATGACCAAAAATGGGCAAATGTCGATCAAAGATGGACTAACTCTGACATCATACTTACACAATCTTTCTGATAGACCTCTTAAAAAATAATACAGGCTCAATTGATGCACGAACATTTTTTAGTTAGTCTCCCCGTCAAAAGTGCTAAAAATTAAGAAAAATTCAAAATTTAATACCTTAGCCAAAAATTCTTGTATAAAATTTGAGAGTTTAATTTTTTTGATTTAAATTTTTGGTACAAAAAGATGATTTTTAGAGAATTTTTGCATGATGATTTATTAACGATTTTGTAATTATTTGATTATTTTTTTACTGACTAATTTCTATGTAGAAAAATTTGTTTTGAGTAAATGATTCGCAATACACCGTAAGTTCAATCCTACAGCGGAAATTAACGGATTAATGACATCTCCTATTACCCCTTTCAGGTAGTTTCTGCCAACTCTACCATAACTTTTAAGAGGTTCTGTCGCATATGTTGGACAATAGAAAAAAGATTGATATAATGATCTAAAAAAGATGTTAATACCAATTGCAATAATTAACGCAGTGTTATAAAATGGTTTTTTAACTGATAAAAGGTAATCAAATAGCTAGGTTAATATTACCGCAAGGTTTTGAAGGTCATGATTTTATAAAAATGATGAAACATGAGCCGCATGGTCGAAATCGTATACGTTTATTGGCGATGTATCACCTTCAATTAGGCAAATCTTTTAAAGCCATATCTGAAATAGTGAAGTCACACTGGAAAACTGTGCAATCATGGCTCAGAAGATTTAGGAATCATGGTTTTGAAGGATTATTTGAATCACAAAGAAGCGGTGCCCCTAGGAAGATTAACACTATACAAGAGTCTGCTCTTTTTGATAAAATCAATACGCTCAGTGAAAGTAAAACTGGTGGGTATATAACTGGAAAGGAGTTACATATCATGTTACTTGAGGAATATGGTGCTAAATGTGCTTTAAAAACAGTCTACAATACTATGCACCGCCTTGGTTTTAGCTGGATTACTTCTCGTTCAATGCATCCAAAGTCAAATCAAGAGACTCAAAATACATATAAAAAAACTTTCCAGATATGTTAACAGAATTATTACCAAAAAATATCGATAGATGTAAAGTTGATATATGGTCTCAAGATGAAACTCGAGTTGGGCAACAAGGTAGCTTAACTCGTATATGGGCTAAGCGTGGCACTAGACCCCGTAAAGTTCGGCAACAGCAATTCATTTCAACATATATTTATGGAGCTGCTTGCCATGATACAGGAGAAGCTTTTGCATTAATTTTACCATATGCAAACACACAGGCAATGAATAAATTCTTAGAAGACCTTTCTCGCAGTATTCAAGGCAACCGACATATAGCTTTACTAACGGATAATGCAGGTTGGCACACAGCCAAAAAACTAACTGTGCCAAGCAATATCACTTTGATACCGCTTCCGCCCTATGCACCGGAACTTAATGCAATGGAACAAGTTTGGGAATGGATCAAGAATCATTACTTGTCTAACCAATGTTATGGTGTATATGAAGATATCGTCACTATGGCTTGTTACGCTTGGAATCAACTTGCTCATAATGTAGATTTAGTAAAATCAATTATGTATAGAGACTGGATAAATACACCGTGTTAATTATTGCAATTGGTATAAGATGTTTCGTATTACTGCAAGATTATTATCATATTTCAAAGGATTTTGTTCTTCACCAGAAGTTAACCACTCTGCACTGCAAGTGCAGAGCTTAATATTACGGCATGAATGCCTAATTTATGTACTAACTTAAAAGTTAGAAACTATTTGTGTATGGCTCATTTAGAAAGTGTCACAACACAAAAAGAATATATCTGTGAAGTGTAAGATTTTGTTAAAAAATATCTTATCTTTTCTTGATAAGATATTTAAAATTTATGTTGAAACGACGCACTGCAAGTGCGGGGTTTTTCTCCCAAAGTGGGACAATAAAATAATTGAAGCAAAAAATAAATAGAGCTTTGCTTTAAGTATCTTTAAAGGATGGATTATATAACTAAGATAAGCTAGCATAACTATTCCAAATAAGTCTACTAAAGATACCCAAAAATTTTGGTTTATAACCTCATTAGGCGAAAAACCACATTTTTGTTTTAATATGTCCCCACAATATATATAAACGAACTCAATAACAACCAGCTGAAGCTGGTGGGTTGATATCTAGACTGGAAGTCGCTATTACTCTAAAGAGATATTACTAATGCCTGTGCTATCTCTCTGATCCTAATTCTTATAAGTTACCCTGCAATACTTTTGTAGCGATATTTAGTGATCCAAACAACATGAAAGCGATGGTAAAATACAGTGTGGCTAGTCTTGTTATAATCTGTCATATATGATATTTTAATATACATGAAGAGCTTGCTCTTATGTATATTAAAATATCATATATTCAAGTTATAGTGAATTGAAATATTAGAACAAGGACTGAAGTCTTTCCCAGCTGAAGCTGGGGGTTTTAACCAAAAAGGTGACTATAAAAGCAAGGAGGTCTAGCACATTGAATTAAAAAATATGCGATTGAAGTTGAAATTGCCACTGGTTGGTTGATAATTTCTTCATTCAGCTTGTTAAATTCAATTTTATTGTCTATAAACCTATTTTTTAACATTTTTTTCTTATTCATGAATTCATTGGCTTCTTTTAAACTAGTTCTAGCAACAGAACCAATTAACGCAATGCCAGCCCCAACCCAAAAAGCTGTACGCCAGCTGAATGCATTCTGATAAATATGTGTACTAGTAAAAATTGAAGCAACTCCAAGTGCTGCTGTTGTTCCTACAGCTGAAAATACAGTTATTAAGGCAACTAATGAATATTGAATAGGTGGGCTTGAACTTTCAGTTAAATAAATTTCTGCTCCTCGTGCTTCAGCAGTTGCTGCCAAACCTTGTATCATACGACAAGTTACAAGTATCCAAGACGCACTAATCCCTATTTGAGCATAAGTCGGTACAGTTGCAATAATAACACACGAAATACCCATCAAAAAAGTAGTTATAATTACGACAGTCTTTCTACCTAAATAATCGCCAATATAACCAAACAATAATGCTCCAAAAGGTCTTAATATGTAAGTGGAAGAAAAGGCAGCAGCCGAAAGCAATGAAGTGGTAAAAGGATCATATTTGGGAAAGAATAATTCATTTAGTAATACTGCTAAATGTACATAAAGCATCAGATCAAAATACTCTAGGAACGTCCCTATTGAAAGTAATCCCACATCAATCCCACACCTACATATTGGGCTGGTGGGTTAATCGTTTCAGTTATATAAAGCTGTGCTCCTGTTATTTCTCCCATAGAAGATATGCCTTGCACGATACGGCAGATGGTCAATATCCAAGCTGCCACACTGCCTATCTGAGCATAGGTAGGGAGATTAGCTATAACAAGACAGGATGCAGACATCATGAAAGTTGTGATAATAACAGTAAATTTACGTCCTATATTATCGCCTAACCAACCAAATATTAACGCACCAACTGGCCGAAAAACAAATGTAGCGCAAAAGGCAAAAGACATCATTAAAGAGGTGGAGTGAGAATCAGTAGGTTCAAAAAATAACTCATTAAGAAACGCCGCCATATGAACATACGTCAATTTGGGATAAGGATATTGTGAACATGTAGATTAAAATCAAATTTTGTTGAAGGTTTATTTTTCTTTAATGAGTAAGCAACAAGAGTAGATAATATATGGACAAAGGAATTTATTGGTGATCTATGTCTAGTATGTTCAAGGTTCATTTTATTTTTTAGATAATCAAAAACTGTTTCAATTAAGTTACGCTTTCGAAGTAAGATTTTTTCTTTCAAATCCATTAATTTATTTTCCATATTCTTCTTAATTCCATGAATCATTTTTAAGCCTCTTTCATATAAATTTAAGAACAAATTTTGCTTAATATAACCTTTATCAGCTGCTATAATTCCAGTTAATCTTTTTGTTAACTCCGGTACTGGAACCCTATCATCTACATTGCCTTTGGTCACTTTTAATGCCATAAACTCCCCTTTATTATTGATTATTACATGTAATTTAAAACCATAAAAATACCCCATAGAGGATTTACTATGTTTGGCTAATCCTTTGTATACTTGCAGCAAAACTGCGTAACACTATCTAATTTTTTTGCTAGTATGAATTTATTGTCCCACTTTGGGAGAAAAACCCCGCACTTGCAGTGCGTCGTTTCAACATAAATTTTAAATATCTTATCAAGAAAAGAAAAGATAAGATAAGATATTTTTTAACAAAATCTTACACTTCACAGATATATTCTTTTTGTGTTGTGACACTTTCTAAATGAGCCATACACAAATAGTTTCTAACTTTTAAGTTAGTACATACATGAGGCATTCATGCCGTAATATTAAGCTCTGCACTTGCAGTGCAGAGTGGTTAACTGTATAAATTTGGGTTTCTACTATGCAAATATCACCGATTAATCAAAACTTACGCTATGTTTTATGATAAGTGGCTTTGTACTGAGATATTATTAAAATTCTTTACTATGAAAAAATGGCTTTCAGCCAAGGTTTTTAGTCATACTTGAGATAACATAGCGTAAGTTTTGTAATAAAAACTAGTTGAAAAAGTACCAGTTATATTATAACATTTGAAATATTAATAATAATGATAATTAATCAAATGAAAAAACCAAAAGTAGCGACCTTAAGTGCTGAAGAACGAGAAGAACTAATACAACATGTCAAGGAAAGTTCATTAACGGGAGATGAACAGCAAACGATAGTAGAACTTGTGAAATTTTGTAATGAGCTAATAGACAAGCTAGCATCATCAAATATCAGTATAAATAAGCTTAAGGAAATGCTGATTGGTTTTAAGGCAGATAACAAAAAAAAGATAGTTCAGATTCATTAAAAGAACCGCCAAGTGAATCTGATAACGGGAATGGTGGTAATGAAGAAGAGTGCGATAAGCCCAAAAAGATAGATCGTAGTAATTGGCAAGGTAAATATGGGTTTGATGATTATAAGGATGCGAATACCAGCTATTTAACTCCTGAGAATTTTTGTAGTGGTGATAGCTGTCCTCACTGTTGTAATGGCAAACTATATAATAGTGAAGCTAGAAAATTGCTACAATTTACAGGTAATGTGATCTGTCAACAGTTTTCCGGACAGTTTGTTTAGGCACATTTTTGCATTTTCTCGTATTGTACAGGTGATAGATAGTCATTAGTTGAATGCATCCTTATACGATTATAAAATACTTCTATATATTCAAATATGGCATATTTTGCTTCCTCCCTAGTTTTAAATTTATATTGATAAATTAGTTCTGTTTTTATAGTGTGAAAAAAGCTTTCAGCAACAGCATTATCCCAACAATTTCCTTTACCGCTCATACTCTGTATAATACCATGTTGTTTTGTAAGTTTTGAATGGCTATCAGAACAATATTGACTACCTCTATCAGTATGCCAAATAAGTCCTTTAGGTGGTTTACGTTGCCATATTGCCATTAGCAGAGCATTATTAACTAAATCAGCTTTCATGTTACTATTCATTGACCACCCTATAATTTTCCTAGAAAATAGATCAATAACGGTTGCTAAGTACAGCCAACCTTCTTCAGTTGGAACATATGTGATGTCCCCAACCCAATAACAATTAGCAGCATAGACCTTGAACTTTCTATCCAATAAATTAGGAGCAACTTGCTTATTATGACTAGAATCAGTAGTTGCTTTAAATTTATGGAAACTGGACTGATTTTTCAAGACAAATTTTTCACTAATTTTGTTTCCCATTTTACATAATTTTTAAGCTGCATTTTGTAAGTAATCAAGATACACGTTCATCGGTTTTTTATAACCAATACTTGAATGGAATCTTTGATTGTTATATTTATCCATGTATTTATCAATACCATCTTTAAGTTCTGCGATATTTTTAAAATCATTTATAAATATACAATTATATTTTAAAGTTCTAAAAAATCTTTCAATCACAATATTATCAATGCTTCTACCCTTACCGTTCATTGAGATTTGTATATTATTCTCTTTTAGAATTCCCGTATGCTCATGTCCAGTATATTGACTACCCTGATCACTATTGAATATTTGTGGTGCAGGGTATTTATTCAGTGCATCTTTTAATACATCGGTTACAAGTGATGCATCCATAGAATTAGATACTTTATAACTTAGTATTGCCTTACTATGCCAATCTATAATCGCCACAAGATACATAAATCCTCCGTTAGTTCTAATATAAGTAATGTCACCACTCCACACTTGATTAACATAAGGTACATGAATAGTTCTATTCGTTCCTGATTTGTGCCAGTACGGCTCAAGCAAATAGCTATAAATTTTATGTTGACCATCCTTCACAAAAGTAGATTGCTTTTTATGAGGATGAATAGCTTCTATACCCATTATTCCCATATATTTAAGCACCCTATCTCTGCCCACATTAAAGCCGTCTTCCAATAATTGTTTGTATATATAACGATAACCATACTCAGGGTTATCCGTATATATTTCATCTATTCTATTTAAAATATCAAGATTATATAAGCTCATTACTTTAGCTTTATAATATACTCCAGATCTGCTTATCTTTAATAGTTCACATTGCCTTGTCTTTGCTAACGTACTCAGCTTGGGGTCGACAAGACTTTTCTTATTTGATAAGTCCAAGCTGTTTAGCTTTCCCACCGCCCAGTCCCTCTCGACTGTAGCCTTACCTAATGCTTTTGCAAGTTCATCGTTTTGATTCTTAAGTTCACTAATCTGCCCTTTGTACTCACTAACAGCTTTTGCTGGCTCAAATGCCAATGACGCATTATCTAAAAATTGTCGTTTCCAGTTTTGCATAGTTTTAGCCGTTACTTCATATTTGACCGATAACTGACCTATTGTTGATTCTTCTTTTAACATCTCTAATACTATTTTAGTTTTTGCTTCTGCACTAAAATTTTTAATTTGTTTTTTACCCATTTGTTTCTCTTTAATTTTATTTATTATTCTATACTTATTGAGAAACAAAAATACCTGCTTCTTTGTCTAATTTTTTCAGTCCATTATAATGTTTGCTTTTACATACTAAACCAGCTTCATTCATTAGCCTTGCAATCCGCTTCCGACTAACAATTATACCGTGTCTAGATAGTTCCTTTTTAATGGGTCTAGATCCATAATTCCTTCTACCTTCTTGAAAAATTGTTTTAATCTTACAGGTTAAAGCATTATCTTCTTTGTCCCTATTGCATTCAGGGGTAGTTAACCATTCATAATAGCCACTACGTGATACTTTCATAAATTTGCACATAATCGCAGTTGAAAAATCACCTTTATGCTTCTTTATCCATGCGTACTTTATTGGGACTCTTTCGCAAAGTACGCGGCAGCCTTTTTTAATAGATCACGCTCCTGCGTTACCCTAGCTAAATCTTTCTTTAATCTTTTTAATTCATCATAGAGATGTTCATCTGTTCGCATTATTGATTCTTTAGGTTTGGAATATTTATCTACCCAAGTATATAGAGTATTTCTAGTAATACCTAACTCTTTAGCTGTTTGTGACACAGGTCGCTTGGACTCAATTGCTAATTTAACTGCTGACTCTTTAAATTCAGCCGGATAAACCTTTGGTTTGCTATTAGTCATTTTTGTACTTCCTTTCTGTTAATATTGTCTCCTATTAACTGTCCGGAAAACTATAACCACATCAATGCTCCAATTACAGTCAACAGATATGTAAAGAAAACGCTACGTTGTAATGCTTGTGATTATATAGTTATGAACAATAAAAATATCAACAAATGGACAAATAGTAGCAGAAGTGCAATAGTGTTACAAAAGACCTATGGTACTCCTTTCTACCGTTTATCTAGGCTGCAAAGTTTAAGTGGTGTTCCTGTGGCATATAGCTCGCTCTGGCAACAATATTTAGATGTTTGGCAAGAAGGTGGTGGAGCTGAAATTTACGGGGTATTATTGGAAATGGCTGCCGAATGTAGTTCACTGAACCTTGATGATACTAGAGCTAGGATTTTAGAAATTACTATAGCCAATAAGAAATTACGTACTCAAAATAAGAAAGGACGCAGCTGTTATACTACTACAATATGTGCTAAGACTGCAAATAATGAGGTGATAGTTTTATATTTTACCGGTAATAGGCATGGTGGAGAAAATATAGGTAACGTACTAAAGAATCGTAAGAATAGAACAGATTCTATCCAATTAATGACTGACGCAAGTAACAATAATAACCCGGTATTATCAGAAGCAGATCAAGAATTACTGGCAATAATAGTGATGATCAATTGTTTGTCACATGGTCAGAGAAAATTTACAGAGAATGAACTATATTACCCTGAAGAATGCGGATATTTTCTCAAACAAACACGAGGGATTTACCACAATGAACATCAATGTAAAGAGATGAGTCCTGAAGAAAAACTTGGGTATCATCAGGAACATAGCAGTAAATATATAGAAAACATATATAACAAAATAGACGAATTATTTAACGACAAGAAAGTTGAGCCTAATAGTAGGCTTGGACAAGCTATGAAAGAAACTGGACTGATTTTTCAAGACAAATTTTTCACTAATTTTGTTTCCCATTTTACATAATTTTTAAGCTGCATTTTGTAAGTAATCAAGATACACGTTCATCGGTTTTTTATAACCAATACTTGAATGGAATCTTTGATTGTTATATTTATCCATGTATTTATCAATACCATCTTTAAGTTCTGCGATATTTTTAAAATCATTTATAAATATACAATTATATTTTAAAGTTCTAAAAAATCTTTCAATCACAATATTATCAATGCTTCTACCCTTACCGTTCATTGAGATTTGTATATTATTCTCTTTTAGAATTCCCGTATGCTCATGTCCAGTATATTGACTACCCTGATCACTATTGAATATTTGTGGTGCAGGGTATTTATTCAGTGCATCTTTTAATACATCGGTTACAAGTGATGCATCCATAGAATTAGATACTTTATAACTTAGTATTGCCTTACTATGCCAATCTATAATCGCCACAAGATACATAAATCCTCCGTTAGTTCTAATATAAGTAATGTCACCACTCCACACTTGATTAACATAAGGTACATGAATAGTTCTATTCGTTCCTGATTTGTGCCAGTACGGCTCAAGCAAATAGCTATAAATTTTATGTTGACCATCCTTCACAGAAGTAGATTGCTTTTTATGAGGATGAATAGCTTCTATACCCATTATTCCCATATATTTAAGCACCCTATCTCTGCCCACATTAAAGCCGTCTTCCAATAATTGTTTGTATATATAACGATAACCATACTCAGGGTTATCCGTATATATTTCATCTATTCTATTTAAAATATCAAGATTATATAAGCTCATTACTTTAGCTTTATAATATACTCCAGATCTGCTTATCTTTAATAGTTCACATTGCCTTGTCTTTGCTAACGTACTCAGCTTGGGGTCGACAAGACTTTTCTTATTTGATAAGTCCAAGCTGTTTAGCTTTCCCACCGCCCAGTCCCTCTCGACTGTAGCCTTACCTAATGCTTTTGCAAGTTCATCGTTTTGATTCTTAAGTTCACTAATCTGCCCTTTGTACTCACTAACAGCTTTTGCTGGCTCAAATGCCAATGACGCATTATCTAAAAATTGTCGTTTCCAGTTTTGCATAGTTTTAGCCGTTACTTCATATTTGACCGATAACTGACCTATTGTTGATTCTTCTTTTAACATCTCTAATACTATTTTAGTTTTTGCTTCTGCACTAAAATTTTTAATTTGTTTTTTACCCATTTGTTTCTCTTTAATTTTATTTATTATTCTATACTTATTGAGAAACAAAAATACCTGCTTCTTTGTCTAATTTTTTCAGTCCATTATAGTGTTAAAAAATTAATTATTACTTGAATTTTTGGTAGGAATAATATAACTTACTTGAGTTAATAAGTTATTTAATAATATTGAAGCTTATAAAAATTAGTCAAGTATATGAAATGAAAGGAAGATAATGGATAATTTACACCAAGAGTTAAATAATTTAAAAATAGCTCAGGTTAAAAAATCAAAAATTTATGACTTTTTAAATTCTATAACAATGGTAGATATTAGTGACAAAATTCTTATAGATGTAATACCCAATGAACAAGAAGGTAACAAAATAGTAACATTAGGACGCCCCCCTGTTTTGGGTAGTTCAAAAAAACAAATGCGTCATGTTACACCATATGCATTTATAGATCATCTAGTAAAATCAAAAATCTTAGATCCAAGTATTCCACAAGAACGAAAGTTAAAAGCTTTTTTAGAACCTTTGAGGATGTTTGCATCAGAGCAACTAGGATTAAGTTTAGGTAATACGGATTATCAAAGCATACAACAAAAATTAAAAACTAATAAAGATGTTTATCATATCATATCAAAATCAAAAATACAAAAAGAGCAGGATATAAATATTTAATAGATAACGAAAAATTAGTCAAAACTATACTAGATAAAAAATTCTTTGGTCAAGTTAAAATAAAAGACTTTGAGACTAATTATACGAAAAACATCCAAAAGTTTGTTGACTATTCTATAGATATCTTACAACAAGCAATTAAAGATGAAAATACTATCAGTATTGCTTGTGAAGCTATAGGCAGACTTACACTCACAATATTTAACCAAAGAATTTACACAGCTTTTCCTGAAGAGGGAAATACTGTACCTTATGAAATTCGTTTATATGATACTGTAGCCGGAGCCAAAGACCCTAAGAACTCAAATTTTCAAGTCCTAACACAAGGTGAAGTAGTAGAGCTGCAAGAGATATATACAAAGAATCCTAAAATAAGAATTGTTAATAATGAAGGCGATAAAATTAAAAAAGTTATCAATGCTTTAGAAATAATTAATATAATTATTACATTATGTAATCGTGATGTAAATAAACCAGTCATTGAGGATCAAATAAATGAATATAAGAAATATGATTCAATAATCAAGATTAAAAAAGAATCTCTATTGATATTAGAGAAATATAATCAAGAATTCTCTACAGATGATATAGATGAACTTGTAACTCAAGGAGAAATTCTAGAGAGAGACCCGCTTTATTATCATATAGCAAAACATTTATATTATGCCTTTGATTTCAAATCCTTGGAAGATAAAGTACTTGTACCAAAAAATTTATCAGATCATAATATAACTCATGTAATCAAGGTATTTCCTTCAGCAGAAGGAGACATGCAAGCAACTTATTGTATCAAAAATGGTGATAAGTATAGGGAAGACCAAATAAACAGTGCAGTAGGTTATAATAAGAAAGCTGTATTCCGCACAGAGGAACCAAATCAATTGCTACTTATAAAAAAAGTCATAGATCATGTTTATATATCTGTACTACTGTTTTCTTCATTTATAGTTGGATTTAAAAATAGTGATGTAAATTATCCTAAAGCTATATTAGACGCTTTCTCTGAATTAATAGCACTAGATTACTCCATGGATGAAGATTCCAAAAATGATTTCTTAAACAATATTTATGTAGAATCAAATCAAATAAAAATCTTTCAAGATCTTGGTGCAGCAAATATTTCATTACTTACTACCAGTGGAGAAGTAGAATCAGCAGCATTATACGGAGAGGATATTGACTTTTTTAATTAATAAGTAATATTTATATAATAACTTTAACGAGATTTATCATGAAAAAAAATTCGAATATATATCTGCAATGGATGGATTTGTACATTTTTTGGTGGAATCAACAGATACAGGTAAGTTAGATAGAATAAAAAGTTGGATACAGAAACACTTAATTGATAAAAATCCGGATATTAGTAAAGAAGAAAAAAGTGCCTTTTTTGAAGCAGAGGAAGGGGTATTATACCAATTGCAATAATTAACGCAGTGTTATAAAATGGGTTTTTAACTGATAAAAGGTAATCAAATAGCTAGGTTAATATTACCGCAAGGTTTTGAAGGTCATGATTTTATAAAAATGATGAAACATGAGCCGCATGGTCGAAATCGTATACGTTTATTGGCGATGTATCACCTTCAATTAGGCAAATCTTTTAAAGCCATATCTGCAATAGTGAAGTCACACTGGAAAACTGTGCAATCATGGCTCAGAAGATTTAGGAATCATGGTTTTGAAGGATTATTTGAATCACAAAGAAGCGGTGCCCCTAGGAAGATTAACACTATACAAGAGTCTGCTCTTTTTGATAAAATCAATACGCTCAGTGAAAGTAAAACTGGTGGGTATATAACTGGAAAGGAGTTACATATCATGTTACTTGAGGAATATGGTGCTAAATGTGCGTTAAAAACAGTCTACAATACTATGCACCGCCTTGGTTTTAGCTGGATTACTTCTCGTTCAATGCATCCAAAGTCAAATCAAGAGACTCAAAATACATATAAAAAAACTTTCCAGATATGTTAACAGAATTATTACCAAAAAATATCGATAGATGTAAAGTTGATATATGGTCTCAGGATGAAACTCGAGTTGGGCAACAAGGTAGCTTAACTCGTATATGGGCTAAGCGTGGCACTAGACCCCGTAAAGTTCGGCAACAGCAATTCATTTCAACATATATTTATGGAGCTGCTTGCCATGATACAGGAGAAGCTTTTGCATTAATTTTACCATATGCAAACACACAGGCAATGAATAAATTCTTAGAAGACCTTTCTCGCAGTATTCAAGGCAACCGACATATAGCTTTACTAACGGATAATGCAGGTTGGCACACAGCCAAAAAACTAACTGTGCCAAGCAATATCACTTTGATACCGCTTCCGCCCTATGCACCGGAACTTAATGCAATGGAACAAGTTTGGGAATGGATCAAGAATCATTACTTGTCTAACCAATGTTATGGTGTATATGAAGATATCGTCACTATGGCTTGTTACGCTTGGAATCAACTTGCTCATAATGTAGATTTAGTAAAATCAATTATGTATAGAGACTGGATAAATACACCGTGTTAATTATTGCAATTGGTATTAGAAGGATTCCTTAGAAAAGGTGAAATACGTAAATTTCAAGATTTACTCGAAGTATTTAATGACTTTACTAAAGATAATAGTAATTTTAAAAAATTAGAATTTAAAGTGTTTACTGATGCTATTAGAGGGAGTAGAGAATTTGTTGTAAAACATAGTGAATATCATGATACTATAAAAAGTATACTAAACTCATTTGGTACTATACATGAAGGAAATCAGAAGTTAACAACTAGATTTGAAGAAGTAATTTCCTTACTGGGTGAATTAAATTCAAGTAGTCATTTAGATTTAGGTGAGGGCAGTAGTATCTCTTGATAATGCATATAGAATTAAGATGATCTAACTTCAAGGTTGTATGATTAATGCGACATAATTACAATTAATAAAAGCTAAAGGTACATATAAACTGATAAAAAAGTATATCTACTCAGCTTGTATCCAGGTAGGTTAGCGGTGACAGGGGAAGCCATCTGAAAAATTTTGAGTTTTGTCATACTATGAAGTAGTTAAGACGGGTTGTTGAAAAAGTCTAAAATGATTAAAAAATATAAACTTTTGGTTTAATAGGGTCTATCAGAAAGATTGTGTAAGTATGATATCAGAGTTAGTCCATCTTTGATCAACATTTGCCCATTTTGGCCCACCGTAACAGAACGTGCGAAAAGCGAAATCCAACACCTGTATCTCTAATCGTAATGCACTATTGACGGTAGCTACTTTTTACACATTTTGTATCTTAATTAAAATTGTCAATTACCTACAATCCCTTATATCCATTGGTTTTACAACTAATATTTAAACTTAGTCACCTTTTAAAAATTCCCCTCTCTTTTTATAGCTAAAAGTATCCTTTTTTATTTTGTGTTTTCTACTTTCATATTGGAAAGTCATTTATAACCTTATTGTACGTCCTTTGAGCATCAGTTATCGATAGCTTAGAATATATCTCTAAAGATTGCCTAGATTCATGACCAGAATAAGGTTGTATCAAAGCATCATCAATCCCTTGCTTTTTCATCCAAGTAAATAGAAAATGTCTTAATTTATGAGGAGTTATAGTATGATTCATATTGGCTTGTTGAGTATAAGTCATTAGAATCTTCCGAATGCCATCATTAATGCGTATCTGACACTTATTAAGCTCGACATCATCTGCTTTAATTTTTACCAACTCACCTACTCTAACTCCAGTATATAGCATTGTTTTTATTATTATCATGTGCTTTATATTTTGGGTATCCCACACTACATCGTAATATTTTTTTATCTCTTCATCTGAAATACTAGAGTGGCTACTTTTTATCAAATAAAACCTAGATAATACTTAGCAATCAATTGACAAACTAGGCTAAAATACATAGTGTGTCAATCACCAAAATAAAAACGTTACTTTTTGCTGTGAAAAATATTAAATTTAGAGCTAGCTTTTTGCTAACTCAATAACAACCAGCTGAAGCTGGTGGGTTGATATCTAGACTGGAAGTCACTATTACTCTAAAGAGATATTACTAACGCCTGTGCATTATCTCTCTGATCCTAACTCTTAGGTTACCCTGCAGTATTTTATAGCGATATTTAGTGATTCAAACAACATTAAAGCGATGGTAAAATACAGTGTGGCTAGTCTTGTTAAAATATCATATGTTCAAGTTATAGTGAATTGAAATATTAGAACAAGGACTAAAGTCTTTCCCAGCTGAAGCTGGGGGTTTTAACCAAAAAGGTGACTATAAAATAAGGATATCAATTTATGTAACGTTGAAGATTATTAGGGTTACAGAGAAATAAGGCTTTAAATTAGAGAAGGGCTATACAAAAAAATACCCTCTTCTGAAAAGCCTATCGGTATTATGGATATAAGGTATACTTTTCGCTTTTCGCACGTTCTGTTACGGTGGGCCTATTTCTCACAAACCCATGAAAATTACCTTAAGGCTGTATCCCTTGATCTAAAAGGGTTTCAAGGCTTCAGCAACTCATCAGTTAACAATCAATTCATCTTCTGTAAACGGCGTAGATAAAGCTCTATAGACCATTTGCGAGAAATTTCGTACCTTCCTGCAAAGACCCCCATATAGTAGTTTGTGAGTTTTATGTTATATGTTATAATGAGTAACATGTAAAACTAATTATAATGCTCAAATTTATGTCTATTACTAAGTTTCTCGATCCTAAAAATGATATTGCCTTTCGCCGTATATTTGGTTCTGAGAAGAATAAAGATATTCTTATTCATTTCATTAATGATGTGCTGGAGCTTAAAGGTAGTGATAGAATCAAAGAAGTAACATTTTTACCTACTATTCAAGAACCAGAGATTGCTTCAAAGAAGCAAAGTATAGTAGATGTATTATGCAAAGATGAAAATGGAGTGCAGCTAATTATTGAGATGCAGGTATCTCCACAAGAAGGCTTTGAGAAGAGAGCTCAGTATTATGCGGCTAAAGCCTATTCACGGCAGTTAAATAAAGGTAAGGAAGAAGGGGCTAGATATATAGATTTAAAGTCGGTAATATTTATTGCTATCAGTGATAATATTATTTTTAAAGATAAAGTGTTCTATAAGTCTGATCATATTATTTTGGATAAAGATAGCTATTCTCATGATTTAAAGGATTTTTCCTTTACTTTTATAGAGCTACCAAAGTTTAAAATCACAGATATAAATTTACTAACTAATATAATAGAGAAATGGTGTTATTTTTTTAAACATGCTAATGAAACTAGTGAATCAGATTTACGTAAGATCATAGGTTCTGATCAAGTGATAGAAAGAGCATATGAAGAATTAAACCAGTTTAATTGGACGGAAGAAGAATTGCTAACTTATGAGCAAGAGACTAAACGTATTATGGATAATAAGGCATCTGAGGATTACCTGATAAAAACTGCTAAAGCCGAAGGTAAATCTGAAGGTATCCAAATAGGTGAAACTAGAGGTATGCAGATTGGTAGAAAAGAGGAAAAATATGAAATAGCAAAAAATATGTTCTCTAATAATTACTCTATCCCTGAAATCTCTCGTATTACCGGTTTATCTATTCAGGAGATCAACAATCTGCTTAAATCCTAGTTCTGTAGTCAAAGGGGTAAGCCCTTTGACCTTGAGTTATTTTAAGAAATCTTTTACTATGGTGCATATGGTAAAATTAAGGTTGTTTGTGCTTAAATTTTATCTGCTTCCCTCAAACATTTGTCTTAAATCACTACTTGTGTTACAAAGTAGTTAAATTACCTTAGTGATTTTGATTTTATCAATACTTATTTGTAATTTAATCTTTCTTCTAAAAAATATCATCTGATTTAGAGCGTTTTTAAAGTAGTAAGTTTATACATTAACAAATCTATGTAAAACCGATATCCATTCTAAAAACAGTCTTATTTTGCTTTTTTCTTCTATTGAATTAAGAAAAAAATAAATAAAAGTTAAAAAAACCTATCAAAATTGGTATAACCACAAAAATAATTGCCTTAAGTTTCCTAGCAGATTCTTCCCGATCCAGTCAATTTTCTCTTTCTTCTTCTCTTTCAACTTGATCAGCAATATCTTTATCTAAATAATCTGCTAGCATTTTTTAACTTGGGTAAAAATTTCTACAACTGCTTTAAACTTAGCATAATATTGGCATATTACCAAACGTTTTATTTATAAAACTTATTTTTTAGGAAACGGTAATTTCCCTGTTAAAAATTCTATAGCCAGCTCCATATCATCTTTTGCTAAAATTTTATTAATAGTTAAGTCTTTACACTTATCTATTATAACCTGAGTTTGACGTAAGAAAGAACATTTAAAAATTAAGAAGGGAGGGATTATAAAGTTCTCTAATAATAATGACAAAATTGGAGAATATATTATGATCCCTCTTACGGAGATTTTCTGCTTAATTGATGATTTTTGCAAGCATTTTGATACGGAGCGAAATAAATATATATTACCAAATCCTAACCGTAAGCGTAAAGTGGGCTGCAGTATAGGACTCTCAGAGATTATTACTATTATAGTAATGTTTCACTTGAGTCACTACCGTACCTTTAAAGATTTTTATTTATGCTGCCTATGCCAAAGTTATAGAAAGGAATTTCCAAAACTTGTGAGCTATAGTCGTTTTGTTCAGTTAATGCCAATGAGCTTCATGCCCATGGTGTTACTGCTAAAAAGCCTAACAGGAAAACAAACTGGTCAATATTATATCGACTCTACTAAACTTCCTGCTTGCCATAATTTAAGAATTAATAGACATAAAGTATTCAAAGACATAGCAAAAAGAGGTAAGACTTCCACTGGGTGGTTCTTTGGCTGTAAGCTACATATTGTCATTAACAGTTGCGGAGAGATTATGAGTTTTTCTTTAACTCCTGGAAATGTCGATGATAGAGCAGTGGTGGAAAATTTAGTAGATAAATTACAAGGCTGGCTTTTTGGTGATCGTGGGTATATCAGTAAAAAACTCACTCAATCCCTTGCTAATCAAGGTTTAGAACTAATAACAAAAATTAAAAGTAATATGAAAGAAAGAATAATAGATCCTATTAAAAAGCAGTTTTTAAATAAAAGGCACATTATTGAAACCATTAATGATCAATTGAAAAACCTTTTTCATATAGACCATACAAGGCATAGATCTGTTATGAATTTTCAAACTAATGTATTAGCTGGGCTACTTGCCTATGTTTTCAAACCTAATAAAATTTCTGTAGCTTTTGGAAAATTAAACAATCTCAACCTTCATCTTGCATCAAACTGAGGTTATATTAAAAGTATAAAGAACAAGAAGAAAGTAGAGTACTTATTTGAGTCAAATTGGAATAAACCTTATTCTGAGCGTGGTATTCGGAAGATTCTAATGACTTATACTCAACAAGCCAATATGAATCATACTATAACTCCTCATAAATTAAGACATTTTCTATTTACTTGGATGAAAAAGCAAGGGATTGATGATGCTTTGATACAACCTTATTCTGGTCATGAATCTAGGCAATCTTTAGAGATATATTCTAAGCTATCGATAACTGATGCTCAAAGGACGTACAATAAGGTTATAAATAACTTTCCAATATGAAAGTAGAAAACACAAAATAAAAAAGGATACTTTTAGCTATAAAAAGAGAGGGGAATTTTTAAAAGGTGACTAAGTTTAAATATTAGTTGTAAAACCAATGGATATAAGGGGTTGTAGATAATTGACAATTTTAATTAAGACAGGAGTTTCGCACTTAGCAAAAAATATGTTAATCTAGCAAGAAAGAGTTTTAGTTAAGCATGGCAAGATCAAAATGTAGCAAAGACTTATATAAATCATTTTTACAAGCAAGTAGCGTAAGATATAGTGGTAAAGCATTATCTGAAGTAAGTCCAATAAACCTATCTCATGATAGTGCAAGTCGATGGTTAAATAGTAAGGATTTCCGCCCTAGCGGGATCTACAGAGAAGTGTCAAAATATATTGATAGGGAAGCTTCTTGTTTATTAGTGGGAGATGACACGTTATTGTCAAAGCAATACAGTAAGAAAATTGAGCTTGTACATTATCAATATTCTGGAGCTGTACATGATGTTATACCTGGTATAGGGATGGTCAACTTACTGCATTACAATGCTAAAACTGATCAATCTACCCCTGTAGATTATAGAATATATGATAAAGAAACTGATGGAAAAACAAAGAATGAGCATTTTTGTGATATGCTTACTTTAGCTAAGGAAAGAGGGATCAATCCTGATGCAGTAGTAATGGATGCGTGGTATAGCGGTTTGGAGAATTTGAAACATATACGTAATTTAGGTTGGACATGGGTTAGTAACCTAAGAAAAAATAGAAAAGTTAATCATAATGTTAGCTTAGAAAGTTTAGAGATTCCTGATGAGGGACTAAAAATTCACCTACGTGGATACGGTTGGGTTACGGTATTTAAGTTTGTGGCAAAAAATGGTCGCATTGATTACATAACAACTAACTTAGAAAATCCAACACGTGAACAAATAGAGAAAATTGTTAAGGCACGGTGGTCTATAGAAGTTTATCATCGAGAATTAAAACAAACTTGTGGTATTGAACGCTGTCAGGCACGCACGGGTCGAGCTCAGAGAAATCATATTTGCCTTGCCGTATTTGCTTGGCTCGATATGAACAAAAGGAGGATAAATGAAAAAATTACTTTATATCAACAAACTTGGGAAGTTATAAAAACATCAATTCAGAACAACATTAGATGCCTTTTAGCTGATTCGCAATTTTGCTAACTGCGAAACTCCTGTAAGATACAAAATGTGTAAAAAGTAGCTAGTCTGTCCGGCAAAACTCTATAAGTCTTATAGATAATAGGGTTTAATGGCAGAAAATAATAAAGAAATCCATAAGAAAATGTTAAAATATGCTAATAAACCTTATGGATTTCAGTCAATATGCCAATAGAAAATATTATCAAATCACAAAAACAAGGAAAACTTTTTGGTTATAAATTAAAAGAAGAATTAAACTCAAATAATAAGCTATATAAATTAAGAGAATTAATAAATTGGTCTGGTCTAGAAAAATGGTTATCAAAAAATGTTTCTATTAAGGAAACTGGACTGATTTTTCAAGACAAATTTTTCACTAATTTTGTTTCCCATTTTACATAATTTTTAAGCTGCATTTTGTAAGTAATCAAGATACACGTTCATCGGTTTTTTATAACCAATACTTGAATGGAATCTTTGATTGTTATATTTATCCATGTATTTATCAATACCATCTTTAAGTTCTGCGATATTTTTAAAATCATTTATAAATATACAATTATATTTTAAAGTTCTAAAAAATCTTTCAATCACAATATTATCAATGCTTCTACCCTTACCGTTCATTGAGATTTGTATATTATTCTCTTTTAGAATTCCCGTATGCTCATGTCCAGTATATTGACTACCCTGATCACTATTGAATATTTGTGGTGCAGGGTATTTATTCAGTGCATCTTTTAATACATCGGTTACAAGTGATGCATCCATAGAATTAGATACTTTATAACTTAGTATTGCCTTACTATGCCAATCTATAATCGCCACAAGATACATAAATCCTCCGTTAGTTCTAATATAAGTAATGTCACCACTCCACACTTGATTAACATAAGGTACATGAATAGTTCTATTCGTTCCTGATTTGTGCCAGTACGGCTCAAGCAAATAGCTATAAATTTTATGTTGACCATCCTTCACAAAAGTAGATTGCTTTTTATGAGGATGAATAGCTTCTATACCCATTATTCCCATATATTTAAGCACCCTATCTCTGCCCACATTAAAGCCGTCTTCCAATAATTGTTTGTATATATAACGATAACCATACTCAGGGTTATCCGTATATATTTCATCTATTCTATTTAAAATATCAAGATTATATAAGCTCATTACTTTAGCTTTATAATATACTCCAGATCTGCTTATCTTTAATAGTTCACATTGCCTTGTCTTTGCTAACGTACTCAGCTTGGGGTCGACAAGACTTTTCTTATTTGATAAGTCCAAGCTGTTTAGCTTTCCCACCGCCCAGTCCCTCTCGACTGTAGCCTTACCTAATGCTTTTGCAAGTTCATCGTTTTGATTCTTAAGTTCACTAATCTGCCCTTTGTACTCACTAACAGCTTTTGCTGGCTCAAATGCCAATGACGCATTATCTAAAAATTGTCGTTTCCAGTTTTGCATAGTTTTAGCCGTTACTTCATATTTGACCGATAACTGACCTATTGTTGATTCTTCTTTTAACATCTCTAATACTATTTTAGTTTTTGCTTCTGCACTAAAATTTTTAATTTGTTTTTTACCCATTTGTTTCTCTTTAATTTTATTTATTATTCTATACTTATTGAGAAACAAAAATACCTGCTTCTTTGTCTAATTTTTTCAGTCCATTATAAAATATTGGATAAATAATAAAGAAGGTTTGACCCAATTTTTAAAAATCCCAGTTAGCAATCTTGATAATAATTGGGCTGAGAGATCACTGCGTACCATTATTTTACAAAGGAAGAATTCATTATTCTTTAAAACAATCAATAGTGCTGAGATACATAGTGGTCTGTATAGTATAGTAAAGACTTGTAGTGAGAACGAGATCAATGCCTTTAAATATTTAAATTGGCTACAAGAGCAGAGTAGCAAAGCAAAGAAGCGTCCTGCGAATTATACGCCTTTTGCCTATGCAAGATATATGAATAATACGGAATTAATCGAGACAGCAGCTTAAACGACAGGAAGCCAATCATTAGAGAATTTGGCAGAACTAGGATCACCATTATGAATAAGAATGTGTAAGGTTCTATAACAAATTTGATAAGATGAATTATCAGATGGGAAAAGTTTTGCGGTAAATTTACCTTTGGATAGGCGTTTAGAGCATAGCCAAAAGCCTTGACCGTCAAAGGACAAAATTTTAATGGCAGTTCTGTTTTTATTATAGAATAAAAACAAGGAACCATTAAGAGGGTCAGAAGAAAGTTTTTGTCTACAAACAGCGATTAAGCCATCGATACCCTTGCGAAAATCGATGGCAATAGTGGCAACAAAAATAACTGACGCCGGGGTTAGTTGCAGCATAAAAATGTCTGAATTATGGTTTTTGGTTCTAGTGTTTGGATAATAAGTTTGGTACCATTTGGTTTAATAATGTGACAAGTATAGTGATTTTGTTTGGGGGCAGCTACAGGATCGGTATCTATAGAATTTAATAGTTGAAATGGGAGAAAATTAATATTTTGTTGTAGAGCTTGATTTGAAGTTGAGACAGGAGAAGTTTTGAGGGTAGGCTCATGGGCTTTTTTAATTGAACTGATTGTTGCTTTATTAATATTAAGATGTTTAGCTATCTCTTGGTAAGAATAATGATGGAGTAATTGGTAAACTAATTCCTTTAGATGGTTTGGTATAGGATCAAACTTATTAGTTTTAGTTTGACGCCAGGCTTTAAATTGCTGAGCTACTTGCTCAATAGTAATTGATGGTATTTGCATAGTATGAAACCCAAATGTATAAAAAATTCATACTAGCAAAAACATTAGATAAAGTTATGCAGTTTTGCTGCAGGTATACAATCCTTTAAAAACTTTATTGCTATAACGCCTTTTATTGTGACAAGCTTTAATCGTTGTAGAGTCAATAAACTCAATAACAACCAGCTGAAGCTGGTGGGTTGATATCTAGACTGGAAGTCGCTAATTACTCTAAAGAGATATTACTAATGCCTGTGCTATCTCTCTGATCCTAATTCTTATAAGTTACCCTGCAATACTTTTGTAGCGATATTTAGTGATCCAAACAACATGAAAGCGATGGTAAAATACAGTGTGGCTAGTCTTGTTATAATCTGTCATATATGATATTTTAATATACATGAAGAGCTTGCTCTTATGTATATTAAAATATCATATATTCAAGTTATAGTGAATTGAAATATTAGAACAAGGACTGAAGTCTTTCCCAGCTGAAGCTGGGGGTTTTAACCAAAAAGGTGACTATAAAAGGAGGGCTATAAATGTTTTCTTACTAACCTTTTCTTTCCAAATAGGATTTTTGTCTAAAGTATTGGTATCTGTATTAGTTCGTGCAAATATTGTTTTTATTCGACGTTTAGCATCAGCAAATTCAGGCGTTTCTCGCAAGGTTGTTCTAGCAATAGAACCAATCAACGCTACTATTGCCCCAATCCAAAATGCTATACGCCAATTAAAACCAAAAGAGGTAACAAGTGTTGGCACACCTAAAGCAGCCATACCTCCTAAGGCAGAAAAAGCTACTATTAATTCCACACTTGCATATTGGGCTGGCGGGTTGATTGTTTCCGTTATATAAAGTTCAGCCCCTACTACTTCGGTCATAGAAGACATACCTTACACAATGCGGCAGATTGTTACTATCCAAGAAGCTGCAACCCCTATTTGAGCATAGGTAGGAATATTAGCCATGACAAGACATGATGCAGCCATCATAAAAGTTGTGATGATAACGGTAGATTTACGTCCTATATTATCACCTAACCAACCAAATATTAATGCACCTACAGGCAGAAAAACACATGTAGTACAAAAGGCAAAAGATGTTATTAAATAGCTTGTATGAGAATCAGTGTTTTCAAAAAAAATCTCATTAAGAAGTACTGCCATATGAACATATAACATAAAGTCAAAAAATTCTAAGAAAGTACCTATAGAAAGTAACCCTATAACTTGTTTTTGTTCTTTAGTGAGGAGTCAATCATTTAATTTGTGTAAGTTCATTTTTTATTTTCCAATAAATCATATTTAAAATCTCCACAAAGTATTTCAAATTGATTTAAAGCTAAAGACCAATCTTTAATAGGCATGGTCCATTTTTTGGCTGCATTTTGTAGGGATAAAAATATTATTTTTTGAATTGACTTATCATCTGGAAACACCCCCTTATTTTTGATAATTTTTCTAATTTGACGATTTACAGATTCTATAGTGTTAGTAGTATAAATTACCTTTCTGATCTCTTCAGGAAAGGCAAAAAACGGTATTATCCCAGACCAATTACGTTGCCAAATATCAGAAATTACCGGATATTTTTTATCCCATTTTACACCAAATTGCTGAAGTTTTAAACGTGCCATTTCGTCATTATTAGCTGTATAAATTTGTTTTAGATCTGATGTGACCTCTTTTAAATCTTTATATGACACATACTTTACTGAATTGCGAACCATATGTACAATACATAATTGTACTATAGTACTCGGGAATACACTGCTTATAGCTTCTGGAAAGCCCTTTAAACCATCCACACAAGCAACATAAATTTGTTCAATTCCTCGATTCTTTAACTCAGTAACTACTTGCATCCAAAATTTAGCACCTTCATTTTTGCCTATCCAAATGCCAAGTAACTCCTTTTTCCCTTCTATATTTACAGCAAGTGCTAAATATACTGCTTTATTTATTACTATGTGATTGTCTCTAGATTTTACATAGATACAGTCCAAGTATAATATTGGATACACCCTATCTAAACAACGATTTTGCCACCTAGTTACTTCTTCTATCACCCCATCTGTTATGGTGGATATCAAGTCACCAGATACATCAGTTTGATATATTTCTTCTAAATGCCCTCGGATCTCGCTGACTGTCATACTGCGACCATAAAGGGATATCACTTTCTCATCAAATCCATTAAATCTCCTCAGCCCTTTTGGTATTAATTGAGGATTATACTCTCCTTCCCGATCTCTTGGTACTTCTACTGTCAGCTTACGACCATCCCCATCAATTACTGTCTTCTCATAGCTACCATTACGACGATTATTATCTACTTTTGGCATCTTGCTATGTTTTGAATATCCTAATTCATGATCCAACTCACTTGCTAATATTTTCTCAACTATTTGCTTCTTTAGCTGTTGAAATAAACCATCTCGACCAAATAACTCCGATGGATCTGCTTTTGATAATAATTCTTCTACTAGCTGATTACTGATGTCTAATGTATCTTTATCTGTATCTAATTTTTTAGCCATAATTCCTCCTTGCTTGCTTAAGTTACTTTTTTTACAGTAATCTCTTACTGCTTTCTTTGCAACTTACACAAACTATAGGACAGACTCTTAGTGAGATGAGTTTGGGGATAGATAACCCTGCCATCTGCTCGTACAAATTTACTCATATTAGTGTTTAAACCCTTAAGTTATATTGTCTAGAGTTGTATATAATTGTGTTAAAAAAACCCCTATAGCAATTGGCATAGGGGATGACGATTTATAGAATTGATACTACATAATTTCACAACAATAAAGCTTAGTACTTCCAGCTAGTACGGTATCTGCTTCCGAGTCAGACGTATCAGGACAAGTTTCGTACGAAGTATCATGCCGGGAAGAAGATGCCCCGTATGCGGCTTCATCCAAAATCGGTTCAACATAGTGGGCAAATGATTTCATGTCACAACCACGGCTTTCAATTGAGTCGCAATAAGAATGACCTGAACCTTTTTTTACAACATGATCAAAAGCTTTTGCTCTAGCCATTATTTCTTCCCAAGTGACATCTCTACCTGCTACTTCCTTTTCATGCTTTTTTATCTCTACTATGCACTTATCCGCTAGTTTCTGAGTTTCCTTTGAGATATCCTCATCCTCAGCCAATTCAACTGATTTTTGATCACCAAGTTTAACACCAATGGACATAGTTAAATCGACTAGAGACTCATCTTGGGTAACACCATAACCATTTATTAAACTCATCGTCAAATAAAAAGCAGTCTCTTTTACGCCTATTAGCAAGTTTAAAAATAAATCCCACGCTGTGTCTCGACTACAATCTGCAAGGGCTTTTTCTTCCGGACTAAGGGCATGGAATGACGGACGCTCCTCATTTATCCTGTCCTCCTCATAGCCTGCTTGAATTTCTGCAAAGTTGCCTTTATCGACATAGGTTTTAGTTAGATAACCATTGATAGTCTTAAGATCTTTTTCTGTTTTAGGTAGATCAACCCTTTCAAATTTAAATTTCATAATTATTTCTCCTTATTTTTAAGTTATTCCTTTGCCCTTATTAGCAAGTCTTTGTAATCTTTGACTAGTTATATTTTTCTTTTCGGTAGGAAGTGTTTGATCTTTTTGGACAGGTTTTTCATCACGAGTTTTCTCTAGTGCTTCCCTAATTCCCTTTGTTTGCAGTAACGCTTCTTTACTCAACTGTTTTTCCTGTTTTGTTTCTTGGTCATGAACCGCTAAATTAGCTGGAGTATTTATATTTTTAGTTTCAGTAATAGGATTTGATGCTTCTTGACTCAGCTGTTTTTCTTGTTGTGTTTCTTGATCATGAACCGCTAAATTAGCCGGAGTATTTATATCTTTAGTTGTAGTAGCAGGAGTTTGTTCTTGTGATGTATGTGTATCAATGATTAACTCTTTGTCTAGCCCTACCTTTTTTACTATTTCATGCAACTCATGCAATCCCTTATGCTCAGGATTTTCTTGCAACTCTTCTTTATAATCTTCTACGTGATTTTTAAAGTGTTTTCTTACTCGCCTTTTCCATAGGTTAGGATCTTGCTCTACTAATTTCTTAAAATCTTCTCTTTCACTATCTCTTTCCTTTATAGCATGTTCGGTTTTTTTTAAAGCAACAACTTTATGTTCTTTGATTGCTTGTGTATGCTCATCATTCTCTTTTTCCAAGGTTTTTTTCGTATGCTTGTCAGGACTATTCTCTAGTTTTACCAAATTCTCTGCAATTTTGTCTTCTCTATATTTAATAGAGGCTTTTGCTTCTTTTCTTATTTGATAGACTAACTTATAAGCATCACTTTCTTGTTTATCTTCTTCTTTGGCGGCTTTTCTCTCTTGGTAATTTGCATATTCACCAGCAAGTATTCTCTTTTGTTCAGCAGTTAAAGAAGAGGGTTTCTCCAGCCCTTGTTTTCGAAGATTACGATTTTTAGTTAATTGTTTATGGAAATCCTCAGAGATTGCATCATACTCTTTGACATGTTTTCTTAACTCTGCCTCTCTTGCTTCATTGGCTACTCTTTGGGCTTTTGCTAATGTCTCCGCTAAACGCTCTTGTTCCTCTCTATTTTGGCTATCTCTATCTTGAGCTATTTCATTTTCATAAAATTTAACTTTAGATTCTGCTGATGCTAATAACTCAGATATATTAAAGTCTATGCCTAACTCGCTAGCCCTTGAAAACAAACTACCAGCATTAGCTAACATTGTAATTAACAATGTTCTTGATGTAACCTGATCTATTCGAGTTTTAAGGTCGTTAAATTCTTGCCTTAAAGCTGCTTTCTCTTTATCAAAATCATCAGACATTTTATATTTTGCCATGCTATTAGGTTGATTTACGTTGCCATAATTTAATTAGAATCAATTCTAAAATATTAGTCAACTTATTTTTAATAAAAATTAATTATTTTTTATAATATAAACAATATCCAATATTCTACTTACATAACTAATATTAGTTCTGATATTTAACATTCTTTGATCTTAAGCCTATATTTTTACCACTCTCTCTTTTCCCCCTTCTAATTTGTTTATAGAATTGTGATATTGTTACAACCAAGATTTATTATTTCAATTTTCTATATTATTTTTTCTTGCTATCGTTCAACCAAATCATAATATCTATTAGTATTAGTTAACCACTCTGCACTGCAAGTGCAGAGCTTAATATTACGGCATGAATGCCTCATGTATGTACTAACTTAAAAGTTAGAAACTATTTGTGTATGGCTCATTTAGAAAGTGTCACAACACAAAAAGAATATATCTGTGAAGTGTAAGATTTTGTTAAAAAATATCTTATCTTATCTTTTCTTATCTTTTCTTGATAAGATATTTAAAATTTATGTTGAAACGACGCACTGCAAGTGCGGGGTTTTTCTCCCAAAGTGGGACAATAAAGAAGAATTTGGTAATGCTACAAGAATATTTAAAGTTTTGAATCTGACTAAAAACACTTTACCAAGAGCTGATCTTATTTTTTCACGAGATTTACTAGTACACCTAAATTTTGAAGATGCATTTAAAGTAATAGCTAATTTTAAAAAATCAGGTGCTACTTATCTATTAACAACAACATTTGTAAATAGAGGGTTAAATGAGGAGCTTAAAGAAACTTTTTGGCGTGTTTTAAACTTGCAACAACCACCGTTTAATTTTCCAAAACCAATTTTATTAGTGAATGAGGGTTGTACAGAAGCTGGGGGTTTATATTCTGATAAAAGCTTAGGACTTTGGTTATTAAAGGATATCTCATTATACCCCAATTCGGGATAAGAATTAGTTAATTCTTATCCCGAATTGCCTTTAATATAAGGAAAAATGCATTCTTAAAACGATTTTGTGAATGCATTTTAAAGCTTTCTAAAGCTAAAAACATGATTTTAAAATTAAAATACCCTGATGAATAAATACAGTTTAGACAAGTCATGTGAGGTGTTTCAATGAGCAATAGCATCTTTTACCCAAAGGTTTCACTTGTTATTCCCGTTTACAACGGTACTAATTATATGCGTGAAGCGATAGATAGTGCAGTTGCTCAGACTTATAAAAATTTAGAAATTTTAGTTGTTAATGATGGATCAAATGATAATGGTGAAACGGAACGTATAGCTTTATCTTATGGTAACAAGATTCGTTATTTTTCCAAACCAAACGGTGGGGTAGCTTCAGCCTTAAATTTGGCAATTAAAGAAATGAAAGGAGAGTCTTTTTCGTGGCTTAGTCATGATGATGTTTACAATCCAAATAAAATTGAACATCAAATTAATATACTTAATACTCTTCCCAATCGTAATACGATTATTTATGGAGGGCATGAGGTTATAGATCATAACTCTAAGTCACTGTATTTTATGAGACTAGATAAAATATTATCAGTAGAAAAATGTAATATCCCATTATTCCCTCTTATGCGAGGATTAATTCATGGATGTACTCTTTTAATACCAATAAAATATTTCCGTGAAATTGGTACTTTTGATGAAACATTATTAACTACCCAAGATTATGCACTTTGGTTTGAGTTTTTACGGATAGCACCTATTCATTTTGATGATCGTATTTTAATTAAAAGTCGCACTCATCTAGATCAAGGAACCCATAAAATTGCTAGCCACATGAATGAATGTAATGAATTATGGTCTAGGTTTCTCAGAAGGTTAACTTTAGAAGAAATGACTATAATGGAAGGATCACCTTATTTATTGTCCCACTTTGGGAGAAAAACCCCGCACTTGCAGTGCGTCGTTTCAACATAAATTTTAAATATCTTATCAAGAAAAGATAGGATATTTTTTAACAAAATCTTACACTTCACAGATATATTTTTTTGTGTTGTGACACTTTCTAAATGAGCCATACACAAATAGTTTCTAACTTTTAAGTTAGTACATACATGAGGCATTCATGCCGTATTAAGCTCTGCACTTGCAGTGCAGAGTGGTTAACTGTCCCACTTTGGGAGAAAAACCCCGCACTTGCAGTGCGTCGTTTCAACATAAATTTTAAATATCTTATCAAGAAAAGATAAGATATTTTTTTAACAAAATCTTACACTTCACAGATATATTCTTTTTGTGTTGTGACACTTTTTAAATGTACTAGTGTTTTTCTTGCAAATGCTTCTTGTTATCAAGCATCCGAACTAGCTAAGTCAATGGCTAAGGATATCTTAACCGATATTAAGGATATCTTAACCGATACAGGAGTTTCGCAGTTAGCAAAATTGCGAATCAGCTAAAAGGCATCTAATGTTGTTCTGAATTGATGTTTTTATAACTTCCCAAGTTTGTTGATATAAAGTAATTTTTTCATTTATCCTCCTTTTGTTCATATCGAGCCAAGCAAATACGGCAAGGCAAATATGATTTCTCTGAGCTCGACCCGTGCGTGCCTGACAGCGTTCAATACCACAAGTTTGTTTTAATTCTCGATGATAAACTTCTATAGACCACCGTGCCTTAACAATTTTCTCTATTTGTTCACGTGTTGGATTTTCTAAGTTAGTTGTTATGTAATCAATGCGACCATTTTTTGCCACAAACTTAAATACCGTAACCCAACCGTATCCACGTAGGTGAATTTTTAGTCCCTCATCAGGAATCTCTAAACTTTCTAAGCTAACATTATGATTAACTTTTCTATTTTTTCTTAGGTTACTAACCCATGTCCAACCTAAATTACGTATATGTTTCAAATTCTCCAAACCGCTATACCACGCATCCATTACTACTGCATCAGGATTGATCCCTCTTTCCTTAGCTAAAGTAAGCATATCACAAACATGCTCATTCTTTGTTTTTCCATCAGTTTCTTTATCATATATTCTATAATCTACAGGGGTAGATTGATCAGTTTTAGCATTGTAATGCAGTAAGTTGACCATCCCTATACCAGGTATAACATCATGTACAGCTCCAGAATATTGATAATGTACAAGCTCAATTTTCTTACTGTATTGCTTTGACAATAACGTGTCATCTCCCACTAATAAACAAGAAGCTTCCCTATCAATATATTTTGACACTTCTCTGTAGATCCCGCTAGGGCGGAAATCCTTACTATTTAACCATCGACTTGCACTATCATGAGATAGGTTTATTGGACTTACTTCAGATAATGCTTTACCACTATATCTTACGCTACTTGCTTGTAAAAATGATTTATATAAGTCTTTGCTACATTTTGATCTTGCCATGCTTAACTAAAACTCTTTCTTGCTAGATTAACATATTTTTTGCTAAGTGCGAAACTCCTGAATATTTATCATATCCTAAATGATTATTCATCTCTGACTGCAATGCCTTCTCTACAAGCCGTTTGGTTAATTGTTTTAATAAACCATCCTCTTTAAGTAATGTTGATATATCTGTATCATTATTTATTAATAAATCTATCGCTTGATTCATTGCTTCATTTTGTTTTTGGTGCATTATAATTTCTCCTTTTGTTATATTATATTTTTATATAACCTTTGAAAAATTTACACACTTATTTGTACAGAGCTAAATAAATTAATGGATTTGAAAGAAAAAATCTTACTTCGAAAGCGTAACTTAATTGAAACAGTTTTTGATTATCTAAAAAATAAAATGAACCTTGAACATACTAGACATAGATCACCAATAAATTCCTTTGTCCATATATTATCTACTCTTGTTGCTTACTCATTAAAGAAAAATAAACCTTCAACAAAATTTGATTTTAATCTACATGTTCACAATATCCTTATCCTGAATTGACGTAAGACCGTAATATTTTGTCTCTTTATTCAGGGCTCTATTTAATCTAACTCTTTCCATATTGATTATTTACACTCCTAAACCAGTTTTTACTGCTATTACCGTTAACCCCCGACATAATGCACCTTTACCAAAACCAAGCATTCTATCCCGAAGATCACCTTGTTGTTGCATCATCGCTCCTATAGCACCTGTTATAAAAATACCTACTGGATAGTAATCGTTAATCATCTTCTTTACCGGTTCAGTAGCCGCCTTCATCCCAGCATCAAGATCAATAGCCGTATACACATCAATGTTACTTAGTAACATAGGAGCAAGGTAAATTCCGGTCTTTAAAACTGAATAAATATTGCTATGATAATTTGTAGATTTTTTTTTGCATAATTTATATTCCCTCAATTGTGATTATTGATTTTCATAACTTTTAATATTGACCTATTAATTAATCTTCTTCGATTATCATGTTCTCTCTTCTTTTATTGTCCCACTTTGGGAGAAAAACCCTGCACTTGCAGTGCATCGTTTTAACATATAATATGTAGAAATGCAGTATTATAAGAAAACAAGTCATACAATATACGACTGTACCTATCATATAGTTTGGGTAACGAAGTATAGATATAAAGTATTAATAGGAGATATTGGGAGACGCACCAAAGATCTAGTACAGGAGATATGTAAAGATAATGGAGTTGAAATAATAAGAGGCAAGGTTGCCGCTAATCACGTGCATATATATGTATCAATACCTCCATATCAAAGTGTTAGCAAGCTGGTACAATATTTGAAGGGTAAGAGTTCTAGAAAGATTGTATACTTGCAGCAAAACTGCGTAACACTATCTAATTTTTTTGCTAGTATGAATTTATTGTATAAATTTGGGTTTCTACTATGCAAATATCACCGATTAATCAAAACTTACGCTATGTTTTATGATAAGTGGCTTTGTACTGAGATATTATTAAAATTCTTTACTATGAAAAAATGGCTTTCAGCCAAGGTTTTTAGTCATACTTGAGATAACATAGCGTAAGTTTTGTAGTTAACCACTCTGCACTGCAAGTGCAGAGCTTAATATTACGGCATGAATGCCTCATGTATGTACTAACTTAAAAGTTAGAAACTATTTGTGTATGGCTCATTTAGAAAGTGTCACAACACAAAAAGAATATATCTGTGAAGTGTAAGATTTTGTTAAAAAATATCTTATCTTATCTTTTCTTGATAAGATATTTAAAATTTATGTTGAAACGACGCACTGCAAGTGCGGGGTTTTTCTCCCAAAGTGGGACAATAAAAACTAGTTGAAAAAGTACCAATTATATTATAACATTTGAAATATTAATAATAATGATAATTAATCAAATGAAAAAACCAAAAGTAGCGACCTTAAGTGCTGAAGAACGAGAAGAACTAATACAACATGTCAAGGAAAGTTCATTAACGGGAGATGAACAGCAAACGATAGTAGAACTTGTGAAATTTTGTAATGAGCTAATAGACAAGCTAGCATCATCAAATATCAGTATAAATAAGCTTAAGGAAATGCTGATTGGTTTTAAGGCAGATAACAAAAAAAAGATAGTTCAGATTCATTAAAAGAACCGCCAAGTGAATCTGATAACGGGAATGGTGGTAATGAAGAAGAGTGCGATAAGCCCAAAAAGATAGATCGTAGTAATTGGCAAGGTAAATATGGGTTTGATGATTATAAGGATGCGAATACCAGCTATTTAACTCCTGAGAATTTTTGTAGTGGTGATAGCTGTCCTCACTGTTGTAATGGCAAACTATATAATAGTGAAGCTAGAAAATTGCTACAATTTACAGGTAATGCTCCAATTACAGTCAACAGATATGTAAAGAAAACGCTACGTTGTAATGCTTGTGATTATATAGTTATGAACAATAAAAATATCAACAAATGGACAAATAGTAGCAGAAGTGCAATAGTGTTACAAAAGACCTATGGTACTCCTTTCTACCGTTTATCTAGGCTGCAAAGTTTAAGTGGTGTTCCTGTGGCATATAGCTCGCTCTGGCAACAATATTTAGATGTTTGGCAAGAAGGTGGTGGAGCTGAAATTTACGGGGTATTATTGGAAATGGCTGCCGAATGTAGTTCACTGAACCTTGATGATACTAGAGCTAGGATTTTAGAAATTACTATAGCCAATAAGAAATTACGTACTCAAAATAAGAAAGGACGCAGCTGTTATACTACTACAATATGTGCTAAGACTGCAAATAAGAAACTGGACTGATTTTTCAAGACAAATTTTTCACTAATTTTGTTTCCCATTTTACATAATTTTTAAGCTGCATTTTGTAAGTAATCAAGATACACGTTCATCGGTTTTTTATAACCAATACTTGAATGGAATCTTTGATTGTTATATTTATCCATGTATTTATCAATACCATCTTTAAGTTCTGCGATATTTTTAAAATCATTTATAAATATACAATTATATTTTAAAGTTCTAAAAAATCTTTCAATCACAATATTATCAATGCTTCTACCCTTACCGTTCATTGAGATTTGTATATTATTCTCTTTTAGAATTCCCGTATGCTCATGTCCAGTATATTGACTACCCTGATCACTATTGAATATTTGTGGTGCAGGGTATTTATTCAGTGCATCTTTTAATACATCGGTTACAAGTGATGCATCCATAGAATTAGATACTTTATAACTTAGTATTGCCTTACTATGCCAATCTATAATCGCCACAAGATACATAAATCCTCCGTTAGTTCTAATATAAGTAATGTCACCACTCCACACTTGATTAACATAAGGTACATGAATAGTTCTATTCGTTCCTGATTTGTGCCAGTACGGCTCAAGCAAATAGCTATAAATTTTATGTTGACCATCCTTCACAGAAGTAGATTGCTTTTTATGAGGATGAATAGCTTCTATACCCATTATTCCCATATATTTAAGCACCCTATCTCTGCCCACATTAAAGCCGTCTTCCAATAATTGTTTGTATATATAACGATAACCATACTCAGGGTTATCCGTATATATTTCATCTATTCTATTTAAAATATCAAGATTATATAAGCTCATTACTTTAGCTTTATAATATACTCCAGATCTGCTTATCTTTAATAGTTCACATTGCCTTGTCTTTGCTAACGTACTCAGCTTGGGGTCGACAAGACTTTTCTTATTTGATAAGTCCAAGCTGTTTAGCTTTCCCACCGCCCAGTCCCTCTCGACTGTAGCCTTACCTAATGCTTTTGCAAGTTCATCGTTTTGATTCTTAAGTTCACTAATCTGCCCTTTGTACTCACTAACAGCTTTTGCTGGCTCAAATGCCAATGACGCATTATCTAAAAATTGTCGTTTCCAGTTTTGCATAGTTTTAGCCGTTACTTCATATTTGACCGATAACTGACCTATTGTTGATTCTTCTTTTAACATCTCTAATACTATTTTAGTTTTTGCTTCTGCACTAAAATTTTTAATTTGTTTTTTACCCATTTGTTTCTCTTTAATTTTATTTATTATTCTATACTTATTGAGAAACAAAAATACCTGCTTCTTTGTCTAATTTTTTCAGTCCATTATAGTCAGAGAAAATTTACAGAGAATGAACTATATTACCCTGAAGAATGCGGATATTTTCTCAAACAAACACGAGGGATTTACCACAATGAACATCAATGTAAAGAGATGAGTCCTGAAGAAAAACTTGGGTATCATCAGGAACATAGCAGTAAATATATAGAAAACATATATAACAAAATAGACGAATTATTTAACGACAAGAAAGTTGAGCCTAATAGTAGGCTTGGACAAGCTATGAAATATTGGATAAATAATAAAGAAGGTTTGACCCAATTTTTAAAAATCCCAGTTAGCAATCTTGATAATAATTGGGCTGAGAGATCACTGCGTACCATTATTTTACAAAGGAAGAATTCATTATTCTTTAAAACAATCAATAGTGCTGAGATACATAGTGGTCTGTATAGTAAAGACTTGTAGTGAGAACGAGATCAATGCCTTTAAATATTTAAATTGGCTACAAGAGCAGAGTAGCAAAGCAAAGAAGCGTCCTGCGAATTATACGCCTTTTGCCTATGCAAGATATATGAATAATACGGAATTAATCGAGACAGCAGCTTAAACGACAGGAAGCCAATCATTAGAGAATTTGGCAGAACTAGGATCACCATTATGAATAAGAATGTGTAAGGTTCTATAACAAATTTGATAAGATGAATTATCAGATGGGAAAAGTTTTGCGGTAAATTTACCTTTGGATAGGCGTTTAGAGCATAGCCAAAAGCCTTGACCGTCAAAGGACAAAATTTTAATGGCAGTTCTGTTTTTATTATAGAGTTAACCACTCTGCACTGCAAGTGCAGAGCTTAATATTACGGCATGAATGCCTCATGTATGTACTAACTTAAAAGTTAGAAACTATTTGTGTATGGTTCATTTAAAAAGTGTCACAACACAAAAAGAATATATCTGTGAAGTGTAAGATTTTGTTAAAAAAATATCTTATCTTTTCTTGATAAGATATTTAAAATTTATGTTGAAACGACGCACTGCAAGTGCGGGGTTTTTCTCCCAAAGTGGGACAATAAAAACAAGGAACCATTAAGAGGGTCAGAAGAAAGTTTTTGTCTACAAACAGCGATTAAGCCATCGATACCCTTGCGAAAATCGATGGCAATAGTGGCAACAAAAATAACTGACGCCGGGGTTAGTTGCAGCATAAAAATGTCTGAATTATGGTTTTTGGTTCTAGTGTTTGGATAATAAGTTTGGTACCATTTGGTTTAATAATGTGACAAGTATAGTGATTTTGTTTGGGGGCAGCTACAGGATCGGTATCTATAGAATTTAATAGTTGAAATGGGAGAAAATTAATATTTTGTTGTAGAGCTTGATTTGAAGTTGAGACAGGAGAAGTTTTGAGGGTAGGCTCATGGGCTTTTTTAATTGAACTGATTGTTGCTTTATTAATATTAAGATGTTTAGCTATCTCTTGGTAAGAATAATGATGGAGTAATTGGTAAACTAATTCCTTTAGATGGTTTGGTATAGGATCAAACTTATTAGTTTTAGTTTGACGCCAGGCTTTAAATTGCTGAGCTACTTGCTCAATAGTAATTGATGGTATTTGCATAGTATGAAACCCAAATGTATAAAAAATTCATACTAGCAAAAACATTAGATAAAGTTATGCAGTTTTGCTGCAGGTATACGAAAGATTCAGCAAGAATTTCCGGAATTAAAAAAGATATATTGGGGTAAACATTTATGGGCTACAGGATATTTTGTAAGAACTACAGGTAATGTCACAGATCAGATGATCAAAGCCTACATAGAAAAGCATGAAGGTAAAGATGATGCTGTGGGAGACTTTCAAGTTGAAAATTAGCTGAGGCTAAAGGCATTTATGCCGTAATATTAAGCTCTGCACTTGCAGTGCAGAGTGGTTAACTTTTCTAATATTGTTTAATTTTACTTTTTAAGTTCATATTGATTTTAATTATTACTAAACTGGCTATATATAATTAGTTAATTATTGAGCTTATAATCTAGAATTACATAAGTCAATAATAATCCGTAAATCGCATTTATTTTTTTATATGACATCAAAAAAAATTCAAAAATTTTTAGAAAAAAAATTTAAACACTTAAAACGTAATATCTTTGTAGAACAAAGTGGTATTCCTTACTCTACTATTACTCCTTTAATAAACGGTGTTAAAAATAACCCAGAACTTAATTCTCTTCTTAGAATAGCTAATTATTTCAAATGCTCTTTAGATGAAGTAACCGGTAGAACAAAATATTTACCTCCTACTAAAGGAGAATATCAATTCTCCGATATCAATATTGATGATGTCGCTAATAATTTAAGAAATTTTCTCAATAACAACCAGCTGAAGCTGGTGGGTTGATATCTAGACTGGAAGTCGCTATTACTCTAAAGAGATATTACTAATGCCTGTGCTATCTCTCTGATCCTAATTCTTATAAGTTACCCTGCAATACTTTTGTAGCGATATTTAGTGATCCAAACAACATGAAAGCGATGGTAAAATACAGTGTGGCTAGTCTTGTTATAATCTGTCATATATGATATTTTAATATACATAAGAGCAAGCTCTTCATGTATATTAAAATATCATATATTCAAGTTATAGTGAATTGAAATATTAGAACAAGGACTGAAGTCTTTCCCAGCTGAAGCTGGGGGTTTTAACCAAAAAGGTGACTATAAAAACAAAACTCCAAGAACAAAAAATGAGACCTAGTAAATTAAGTCTTAATATTGGATTTAGTAGAGATCTACTTGATAATTTCATCGGTAATAACCCTAAACAAAAATGCTTAGGTAGCTCTCCTACCGTTGCTCTTGCCAATTATTTTGATATCTCTATTGATCAAATGATTGGACGCTCTATACCTAATATCCAAAAAAAACAAGAAGTGAATCAAACTATTCCACAGTCCCTACAATCTCTTGATTCTGAAGATTTACATAGTCTCAAACAAATTAAAAGTTCTCTAATATCTCATCAACAAAAACCTCACAATAATGTTTGTAGCTCTTCTATTAAAAAACTCGAGTTGCCAATTAATTATACTGGCAAAAGCTATATTTAAAGCTGATTCCATGTGAGGCTCGATACTAAAACATTTTCAATACAAACATATTTCTAAAAAATATAGTTTTTATTGAGTGTTTTAATGTTGCAAATTAACCTCAAAAGCTCATAAAACCTAGCTCTGCTCTTATAAATTAATTGGCAACTCGGGTTAAAAAAGTGCATAAATCTAAAAATAATGTTCCTTCTAGGTAAAGTATTTATAGGTATCAAAACACCAATTTAAATCTTTGACTTAACTGGTTGTACTTCATTAACGTTTATCAGTTTATGTAGCAGACAAAATGTTACCTCTTTCTGCAGTTCCTTTAAAATTAAGTTTTTAAGTTGACTTTTTAGTATCTTTTTCTTGTTCAAGTTTACTAAGAATCTTTTTTACATACATTTCTATTTCTTCTAGGTAAAATGTTGTATGTAACATATGATCTTCTCTCTTGCTGCTAAGGATAATTAACTCTTTCAGATTGTTAAATAAGCTAGATATTTCTCCTTTAGCATTACCAAATATTGTAGCAAAATCTTTACTGATAAGATTAGTACGCTGTAAAAATCTGAAAGAAATTAATATTAATATTCCTTCAATAATAATTAGTGATAGTGTAATTCCTTGATATAACATACTTACTACCTCCCACAATATTTGTAAAAAGGCAGTATGAAATTGATATCAGAAAGAGCCTTATTAAGAATGAAGTTGATTTGACGGATAAGTTTGTTTATCATACATGTAACCTTTTAATTGACTGTAACTAGTTATCATTAGGTTAATTCGTACTAAATCTTTTATATTTTCAGATACCAACTTTGATATAAAGGATTTAGTACAAAACCAAGCTTTTAAAGTTATGAGCAAAAGCAAGGAGTATAGTTTGTTATGCAGTAGATTAAATTATATTTCCTACTCTTTTGCTCATAGGATAATTGTTTATCCTTACTTATAAGTTTATTGTCCCACTTTGGGAGAAAAACCCCGCACTTGCAGTGCGTCGTTTCAACATAAATTTTAAATATCTTATCAAGAAAAGAAAAGATAAGATATTTTTTAACAAAATCTTACACTTCACAGATATATTCTTTTTGTGTTGTGACACTTTCTAAATGAGCCATACACAAATAGTTTCTAACTTTTAAGTTAGTACATACATGAGGCATTCATGCCGTAATATTAAGCTCTGCACTTGCAGTGCAGAGTGGTTAACTAGAATCTTTTTAGGGTGTCAAGTAAAAAACACTCTAAATTTAGAGTGTTTTATATTTATAGTCACCTTTTTGGTTAAAACCCCCAGCTTCAGCTGGGAAAGACTTCAGTCCTTGTTCTAATATTTCAATTCACTATAACTTGAATATATGATATTTTAATATACATAAGAGCAAGCTCTTATGTATATTAAAATATCATATATGACAGATTATAACAAGACTAGCCACACTGTATTTTACCATCGCTTTCATGTTGTTTGGATCACTAAATATCGCTACAAAAGTATTGCAGGGTAACTTATAAGAATTAGGATCAGAGAGACAGCACAGGCATTAGTAATATCTCTTTAGAGTAATAGCGACTTCCAGTCTAGATATCAACCCACCAGCTTCAGCTGGTTGTTATTGAGTCATGCATGGCAATTGTACATCTAATACAAAAATTTTTAAAAAGGAAGCTTTTAGAAAATAGATTAACAAAAAGAGAATTCTCTAGACAAAGTGGTGTGCCGTACAATACACTCTTTCAAATTTTACATGCTTTACGTTCCAATACTAATTTAGTAACTATCATAAAAATTGCTAATTATTTTAGTTGCTCTATTGATGAAGTTGTTGGAAGGAAAAAGTATATTTCAAAAAATAATTATAACAATATTGATATTATTTTAAGTAATTATAACTTTAAGTTACGTAATTTTATTGTTTATAAGATTAAAGAACAAAATTTAAATCCTTATCAATTATCTAAGTATCTTGGATTTAGTGAAACTGTTATTTGGCAATTTATTAATGATGATAAAATTACAAGAACGTTAAATAGTTCTGTTATAGTAGCTCTTGCAGATTACTTCCAAGTTTCTATAGATGAAATGATTGGTAGGGTTAAACATACTACTACTACAGTTAACTCTTCTGATGAAAACTCTGATAAGGATATAGATTTAAATAACTTATAGCAGTTACTATCGTCCTATAGACAAATTGAGTTCTCATGCAACATTACACAAAGATTGTTTTTTAGTTACCAGTTCAATAAACTGGTAATCTAGTTTTTTGGCAATATCTTTAATAACGGAGCCATATTTATTATTAATCCAATCCCTAAGAAAGTTAGTAGGAGCAATTAAAGTCAGTTTTTGTGTGATAACATCCTCCTCTGCAGTTAATTTAGAGAACCAAGCTTTATCAATATGTTCATCAAAATTAGCAATTAACTTTTTTCTTATCTTGTACCAAATAGAATTTGGATTCAATTCTGTTAAAAAGATTTCATCTGGTAATCTTGATGAACCTAATTTTTTATAAGTAGCTGGTAATTGCTGATAAACAATTTTAACATAACCATAAACTATAAAAATAGCTTTTTCTAAATTTTGCTGTTGATAGTTAGTTAATATCAAGTCTTTTGGTAATTTGACAGTACAAGTATTAGCTAAAGTAATACATGCAAATTGTCTAGTAGATAACGATTTTAATGATAATTCAGATAATTCTCTAGTTAGAATTTCATCATTGATATCATCATTTTCAGTAATCACTAAACCAGATTTTATTTGATCATTTTCAGTAAAATTAATGCTTAGTTGATTATCATAATCAATATGAGCAACATCATGCTTTGAAGATAAACTTAATGCACTATCAACATAACAAGTAGAATGATCGAGAACATGATCAAATTTTGTTATGTTGTTTTCTTCAGATAATTCAAGATTTTGGCAAATATCATTTTTTATTTCTAGTTCTTGACTAGTTGTTTGATAGTTGGTTGCATGATAATCAAATTTTCCTTCTGTAAGTATTTGATAAGCTAGTTTTGTCTCAAACATACCAGCTATTTTTTTTCTTAATTGAGAGGAATAGCTGGTATCTATGCTATACTCTACCTCTGTTAGGTATTTTTCTTTTTGTTGCATTTCTAGTTCAGGGTCTGAAACATTGGCGGTAAATCTAAAAGTTTCATGATTAACCATCGGTGCTTGGTGTTTCTCATAACGAAAAGCTTTGCTCATATAAGCAATCATGTGATTGGTACTGGCAAATGTTTTATTAGGATCACGAATATAGAGCTTTAGTAACAACTGGTTAGCAAAGTTATTACTAAACTCTCTACTCGACAATTGGTTTAGTTTATCTACTTGCTCCTTGCTAAGAGGATAGAAGGATTTTAACGATTTAGCTTGAGTTGATGGTTTGTTATAGCTTAGTGATTTATTATGATTTGGAAAGTTGTTTGGAGGGTTAGTAGTTGATACAATAGGTATTTCTGCCATTGTATTTACCAAGCCATTTTCTATTGCAGCATTGATTTGCTCTTCTTCGTCACTTTGCTCGCTCAATTGATTCAGTAGTAGTGTTTTTTCTTGTTCTCCCTTTACTGTTTCTGATATTTCTTCTGTCGCTTTTTGTTTTGCTTCTTCTAAATTATTAGATGTTTCTGTGTCTAGAATAGATTCCTGTGTGTTGATAATAGGAAGAATAGTTTCAATGCTAACTATTTCTTGTTCTTTTTCAATAGGAATTTCTTTTTTTCTTCTTCTAAAGAATTTTTATAAAATTCAGATAACTCAGATAAATTTTCAGATGAAAAATGATTAGTTTTTGTAAAAAAACTTTTTTTGCTATCTATATTATCTAAATCTTTAGTATTTGATATAAAGTATTTATTAATATATTGACTAGAATTGCAAACATATGGGTCAGAATTGGAAACAACGCTTCCAGATGAGGATTTAGCACGATCTTTCACTTCATTTTGCAGTTGTTGTTGTATCATATCTGGTAAGGTAACAGTAATACGCCAAACAGACTTATCATGCAGATTACTATCTTCATCATCATTTTTAACAAAGAAACGTTTTCTAGTGATAAATCCTTTCGTATCTAACTCCTTTAGAGTTGTAGAGATGACAGACTTACTACAGGAGTATTTAGCTTGCAGTTCTTTGTAAGTAGTAGTTAAAGAATAACTATTAGGTGGAGCGACGTAATTAACATAATTATCTGTCTTGATGTTATCAGATGTATACATAAGCATCTCACTTAGTTCTTCAGTATTCTTAGCATAATATTGACTAGTCTCTGTAGTATTATTGTCACAATCTCTATGTTTCAAATAATATCTATACCCTATAGCATAAAAATCTAACCATAAGACTTTTGCATGTTTACTTAAGTAGTTAGAAGAAGTAATAAGTAAAAGTAGATCGTAGTTAAGTTTAATAAACATCTTAGTTCTATCAAGATAAGTTCTTTTATTTTCTAGATTAGGTAAGTAAGCGGCAGAAATACAGTTAGAATATAAAGAAGTATCACTAGAATATGTGCCAATATTAAATCTGTTGGGAGTATTAGCTAAAGAGTTAAAGACTGAATCAGGCAAAGTAGGTGTAATAGTATTTTTCTTATTCTTCCCATCCTTACTTCTGCTTCGATAAATCTCAAAGTAACCAGGAGTTTCGCAGTTAGCAAAATTGCGAATCAGCTAAAAGGCATCTAATGTTGTTCTGAATTGATGTTTTTATAACTTCCCAAGTTTGTTGATATAAAGTAATTTTTTCATTTATCCTCCTTTTGTTCATATCGAGCCAAGCAAATACAGCAAGGCAAATATGATTTCTCTGAGCTCGACCCGTGCGTGCCTGACAGCGTTCAATACCACAAGTTTGTTTTAATTCTCGATGATAAACTTCTATAGACCACCGTGCCTTAACAATTTTCTCTATTTGTTCACGTGTTGGATTTTCTAAGTTAGTTGTTATGTAATCAATGCGACCATTTTTTGCCACAAACTTAAATACCGTAACCCAACCGTATCCACGTAGGTGAATTTTTAGTCCCTCATCAGGAATCTCTAAACTTTCTAAGCTAACATTATGATTAACTTTTCTATTTTTTCTTAGGTTACTAACCCATGTCCAACCTAAATTACGTATATGTTTCAAATTCTCCAAACCGCTATACCACGCATCCATTACTACTGCATCAGGATTGATCCCTCTTTCCTTAGCTAAAGTAAGCATATCACAAAAATGCTCATTCTTTGTTTTTCCATCAGTTTCTTTATCATATATTCTATAATCTACAGGGGTAGATTGATCAGTTTTAGCATTGTAATGCAGTAAGTTGACCATCCCTATACCAGGTATAACATCATGTACAGCTCCAGAATATTGATAATGTACAAGCTCAATTTTCTTACTGTATTGCTTTGACAATAACGTGTCATCTCCCACTAATAAACAAGAAGCTTCCCTATCAATATATTTTGACACTTCTCTGTAGATCCCGCTAGGGCGGAAATCCTTACTATTTAACCATCGACTTGCACTATCATGAGATAGGTTTATTGGACTTACTTCAGATAATGCTTTACCACTATATCTTACGCTACTTGCTTGTAAAAATGATTTATATAAGTCTTTGCTACATTTTGATCTTGCCATGCTTAACTAAAACTCTTTCTTGCTAGATTAACATATTTTTTGCTAAGTGCGAAACTCCTGGTAACCTTTCTGTTCTAAGCTTTGCTGCATGGAAAATATTTCAGCAATGGAACAATCAAGCTTCTCAGCCCATTGTCTTGCAGAAAGAGTTATACTGCGTTGCTTACCTTTATTGTGATTAATGATGCTTAAACTATCAGCTATGGTGTAGAACAGTTTTTCAAGGTCACAGAGATTGGTGGTTGTAAGAATGTGTTCTAGTATGCAGGTGGTAATTGGGGTGTAGGGTTTATTGTCCCACTTTGGGAGAAAAACCCCGCACTTGCAGTGCGTCGTTTCAACATAAATTTTAAATATCTTATCAAGAAAAGATAAGAATGAATCATACAGATATTTTTTAACAAAATCTTACACTTCACAGATATATTCTTTTTGTGTTGTGACACTTTCTAAATGAGCCATACACAAATAGTTTCTAACTTTTAAGTTAGTACATACATGAGGCATTCATGCCGTAATATTAAGCTCTGCACTTGCAGTGCAGAGTGGTTAACTCTCAGTTACTAAGGTGTGTAATGAGGTAAAGTCATGTTTAGTATATTGGGATAGGTTAGTAGGAAAGTATTGATTGCTTAGATTAGGTATAGTGCTATCTATAAGCTTTTCGTGGGATGAAATTTGCATTTCTTGCTCCTTTTGGAGCTAAGAACTAAAAAAAACTTGTTTTTTACCGAGAAAGTATTAGTATATTTTCATAAATGTAAGCGGCTCAAAGCTTTATTTTTCTAATCTCCTCGGTGCTAAGTGAGTCTGTCCTATAGTTTGTGTAAGTTGCAAAGAAAGCAGTAAGAGATTACTGTAAAAAAAGTAACTTAAGCAAGCAAGGAGGAATTATGGCTAAAAAATTAGATACAGATAAAGATACATTAGACATCAGTAATCAGCTAGTAGAAGAATTATTATCAAAAGCAGATCCATCGGAGTTATTTGGTCGAGATGGTTTATTTCAACAGCTAAAGAAGCAAATAGTTGAGAAAATATTAGCAAGTGAGTTGGATCATGAATTAGGATATTCAAAACATAGCAAGATGCCAAAAGTAGATAATAATCGTCGTAATGGTAGCTATGAGAAGACAGTAATTGATGGGGATGGTCGTAAGCTGACAGTAGAAGTACCAAGAGATCGGGAAGGAGAGTATAATCCTCAATTAATACCAAAAGGGCTGAGGAGATTTAATGGATTTGATGAGAAAGTGATATCCCTTTATGGTCGCGGTATGACAGTCAGCGAGATCCGAGGGCATTTAGAAGAAATATATCAAACTGATGTATCTGGTGACTTGATATCCACCATAACAGATGGGGTGATAGAAGAAGTAACTAGGTGGCAAAATCGTTGTTTAGATAGGGTGTATCCAATATTATACTTGGACTGTATCTATGTAAAATCTAGAGACAATCACATAGTAATAAATAAAGCAGTATATTTAGCACTTGCTGTAAATATAGAAGGGAAAAAGGAGTTACTTGGCATTTGGATAGGCAAAAATGAAGGTGCTAAATTTTGGATGCAAGTAGTTACTGAGTTAAAGAATCGAGGAATTGAACAAATTTATGTTGCTTGTGTGGATGGTTTAAAGGGCTTTCCAGAAGCTATAAGCAGTGTATTCCCGAGTACTATAGTACAATTATGTATTGTACATATGGTTCGCAATTCAGTAAAGTATGTGTCATATAAAGATTTAAAAGAGGTCACATCAGATCTAAAACAAATTTATACAGCTAATAATGACGAAATGGCACGTTTAAAACTTCAGCAATTTGGTGTAAAATGGGATAAAAAATATCCGGTAATTTCTGATATTTGGCAACGTAATTGGTCTGGGATAATACCGTTTTTTGCCTTTCCTGAAGAGATCAGAAAGGTAATTTATACTACTAACACTATAGAATCTGTAAATCGTCAAATTAGAAAAATTATCAAAAATAAGGGGGTGTTTCCAGATGATAAGTCAATTCAAAAAATAATATTTTTATCCCTACAAAATGCAGCCAAAAAATGGACCATGCCTATTAAAGATTGGTCTTTAGCTTTAAATCAATTTGAAATACTTTGTGGAGATTTTAAATATGATTTATTGGAAAATAAAAAATGAACTTACACAAATTAAATGATTGACTCTGCTAAGTTTTTTATAAGACTCTTAGCACCTTTTTATTTTTTATATTGTTCTTTATTTGCAATCTTTGCTAATATATCTTCTGTTTTTGTCATCCTTTCTTTTTCTAAAAATTCTCTAGCTGCACGTATTAACCATGCAGTACGGGTAATATAGTTTATAGCACATATTTGATCTATTTCTTCTGTTAAACTTTTAGGAAATTTAATAGTGAAAGCTTGTGTTTCTTCTTTTTTTATTGCCACAGTTTTAAATATATTAGATTTTTTCTTTATATGATTTTAAATATATACATATATTGATCAATTAATATTACTTTTTTAAAGTAAGTGAAAATAAAACTTACTAAGTTATAATAAGTGTTGTTTTACTGCTACAGTTACTTGTTATTATATTCTTTTTTTTGTTAATATCAAATTACAATAGTTTTATAATTTATAAAGTATAAATTATAAAACTATTAAATATAGTAGTTTTTATTAGATGAGTCAGGTACTTAAAAGTGTAAATAATGTCATAAAAATATGGTAATGTCCTTGCATTTTTAAGTAATATATAAATTATAAAATGTACTTTACAAATTGTATAATATTAAATAATATTTAAATTATTCCAATAAGATTATTTTTGATAAAAAATCATTAACTTATTAGAGAAAAATATGAAAACTAAAGTTATTACTCTTACAACAAGTAAAGGTGGAGCAGGTAAATCTACTCTAGTTAGAAATCTAGCTTCTTACTGGATTAATATAGAAATGAAAGTTGTAGTAATAGATGCTGATCCTCAAGGTAGTCTAATTAATAGACATGATCCCAATGGGCTACTTAGTAAATTAGTAGTAGTTGCTGAACCAGAAGAAAATGTATCCAATCTAATTGAAGATTTTCGAGAACAATATAATTATGTGATAGTAGATACTGGTGGTTTTAGAAATAGGACTACAGTAAGAGCTTTGATTTCTACTGACTTAGCAATTATTCCATTAAAACCTTCAGCGGATGATGTAGCGGGAGCGTTAGAAACTTATAATTTAATAAAAGAATTGAATAATACACCGGAGCGTATAGCCTCACCTATAAAATATAGAATGCTTATAACAATGAGTCAGCAAAATACAGTTATTGTTAGGCATGTTAGGTCCGAACTAGAACAATTAGGTTACTTAGTAATGAAATCAGAAATGTATCATAGGGTTGCCTACCCTGAAGCTGTTGTAAATGGACTATCACCGTGTATTACTGATCCTGAAGGACCAGCAGCAAGGGATGTAAATCAAATAGTAAGAGAATTAAATGAGGTATTATAAATTATACTTTATAAAGTATAATTTATAATTAATTAAATATAAGTAATAATATGAGCAGTAAGCAATTAAAGTCAATATTAAGTCAAATACCATCTGCAACAGCACAAGGGGAGAAAGAATATTTTAAAGAAGAGCTGCCAAAAGAAATAATAGGAGCTATTAAGTCAGAGAAATCATTAGAAGAGCTTGATAGAATAGTAGCACAAGTACCTAAAGTTTTAAAAGAAGAAATTAAGCATTATGTTAAAAGCCACAAGGGAGAGACTGAAAGAACAGTAGTTTTAAAAGCTTTAAAACTTATGGGATTTAATGTTCCTAGTAATTGGTTGATTGATAAAAGGTCATTTAGATAAAGTGGTTGATATTTAATCTCAACCACTTGGTTCTGTCGCATATGTTGGACAGTTAACCACTCTGCACTGCAAGTGCAGAGCTTAATATTACGGCATGCATGCCTCATGTATGTACTAACTTAAAAGTTAGAAACTATTTGTGTATGGCTCATTTAGAAAGTGTCACAACACAAAAAGAATATATCTGTGAAGTGTAAGATTTTGTTAAAAAATATCTTATCTTATCTTTTCTTGATAAGATATTTAAAATTTATGTTGAAACGACGCACTGCAAGTGCGGGGTTTTTCTCCCAAAGTGGGACAATAAAAAAAAAGATTGATATAATGATCTAAAAAAGATGTCAAGATGTTTCGTGTTACTGCAAGATTATTACCATATTTCAAAGGATTTTGTTCTTCACCAGAAATAATAATGTTATTTGTCTATATGAAATGCCGATTTTCTTTAAGTTATCGAGATTTGGAAGAAATGATGAGTATAAGGGGAGCAAAAATTGATCATTCTACATTACAAAGATGGGTTATAAGATTTGTACCATTGATAGATCAGATGGTTAGAAAAAGAAAGAAGCCAGTTGGTAGTAGTTGGAGAATGGATGAAAGTTATATTAAATTAAACGGTAAATGGATTTATTTATATAGAGCACTGGATAGTCTTGGTAATACTGTAGACTTTCTGCTACGTAAGCATAGAGACAAGCCTGCAGCACTTGCATTTTTTCGTAAAGCCTTCAGAGAGAATAATTTTCCTGAGAAAGTAGTAATTGATAAAAGCGGTAGTAATACGGCTGCTCTTAATGATTTAAATACAGAAGTTCCTGAAGATTATAAAGTCTCCCCGTCAAAAGTGCTAAAAATTAAGAAAAATTCAAAATTTAATACCTTAGCCAAAAATTCTTGTATAAAACTTGAGAGTTTAATTTTTTTGATTTAAATTTTTGGTATAAAAAGATGATTTTTAGAGAATTTTTGCATGATGATTTATTAACGGTTTTGTAATTATTTGATTATTTCTTTACTGACTAATTTCTATGTAGAAAAATTTGTTTTGAGTAAATAATTCGCAATACACCGTAAGTTCAATCCTACAGCAGAAATTAACGGATTAATGACATCTCCTATTACCCCTTTCAGGTAGTTTCTGCCAACTCTACCATAACTTTTAAGATGCCCTATTATCGGTTCTATAGCACTTCGCCTCTTGAGCATTGCCTTATCATCTGACGATAGTTTCTTCTTGCAATATGGGCTATACACTTTGCCCTTCTCCTTAAAATTATTCCCCTTATAGCCTGAGTCAACAAAGGTTCGTATACTTGCAGCAAAACTGCGTAACACTATCTAATTTTTTTGCTAGTATGAATTTATTGTATAAATTTGGGTTTCTACTATGCAAATATCACCGATTAATCAAAACTTACGCTATGTTTTATGATAAGTGGCTTTGTACTGAGATATTATTAAAATTCTTTACTATGAAAAAATGGCTTTCAGCCAAGGTTTTTAGTCATACTTGAGATAACATAGCGTAAGTTTTGTAATAAAAACTAGTTGAAAAAGTACCAATTATATTATAACATTTGAAATATTAATAATAATGATAATTAATCAAATGAAAAAACCAAAAGTAGCGACCTTAAGTGCTGAAGAACGAGAAGAACTAATACAACATGTCAAGGAAAGTTCATTAACGGGAGATGAACAGCAAACGATAGTAGAACTTGTGAAATTTTGTAATGAGCTAATAGACAAGCTAGCATCATCAAATATCAGTATAAATAAGCTTAAGGAAATGCTGATTGGTTTTAAGGCAGATAACAAAAAAAAGATAGTTCAGATTCATTAAAAGAACCGCCAAGTGAATCTGATAACGGGAATGGTGGTAATGAAGAAGAGTGCGATAAGCCCAAAAAGATAGATCGTAGTAATTGGCAAGGTAAATATGGGTTTGATGATTATAAGGATGCGAATACCAGCTATTTAACTCCTGAGAATTTTTGTAGTGGTGATAGCTGTCCTCACTGTTGTAATGGCAAACTATATAATAGTGAAGCTAGAAAATTGCTACAATTTACAGGTAATGCTCCAATTACAGTCAACAGATATGTAAAGAAAACGCTACGTTGTAATGCTTGTGATTATATAGTTATGAACAATAAAAATATCAACAAATGGACAAATAGTAGCAGAAGTGCAATAGTGTTACAAAAGACCTATGGTACTCCTTTCTACCGTTTATCTAGGCTGCAAAGGAAACTGGACTGATTTTTCAAGACAAATTTTTCACTAATTTTGTTTCCCATTTTACATAATTTTTAAGCTGCATTTTGTAAGTAATCAAGATACACGTTCATCGGTTTTTTATAACCAATACTTGAATGGAATCTTTGATTGTTATATTTATCCATGTATTTATCAATACCATCTTTAAGTTCTGCGATATTTTTAAAATCATTTATAAATATACAATTATATTTTAAAGTTCTAAAAAATCTTTCAATCACAATATTATCAATGCTTCTACCCTTACCGTTCATTGAGATTTGTATATTATTCTCTTTTAGAATTCCCGTATGCTCATGTCCAGTATATTGACTACCCTGATCACTATTGAATATTTGTGGTGCAGGGTATTTATTCAGTGCATCTTTTAATACATCGGTTACAAGTGATGCATCCATAGAATTAGATACTTTATAACTTAGTATTGCCTTACTATGCCAATCTATAATCGCCACAAGATACATAAATCCTCCGTTAGTTCTAATATAAGTAATGTCACCACTCCACACTTGATTAACATAAGGTACATGAATAGTTCTATTCGTTCCTGATTTGTGCCAGTACGGCTCAAGCAAATAGCTATAAATTTTATGTTGACCATCCTTCACAGAAGTAGATTGCTTTTTATGAGGATGAATAGCTTCTATACCCATTATTCCCATATATTTAAGCACCCTATCTCTGCCCACATTAAAGCCGTCTTCCAATAATTGTTTGTATATATAACGATAACCATACTCAGGGTTATCCGTATATATTTCATCTATTCTATTTAAAATATCAAGATTATATAAGCTCATTACTTTAGCTTTATAATATACTCCAGATCTGCTTATCTTTAATAGTTCACATTGCCTTGTCTTTGCTAACGTACTCAGCTTGGGGTCGACAAGACTTTTCTTATTTGATAAGTCCAAGCTGTTTAGCTTTCCCACCGCCCAGTCCCTCTCGACTGTAGCCTTACCTAATGCTTTTGCAAGTTCATCGTTTTGATTCTTAAGTTCACTAATCTGCCCTTTGTACTCACTAACAGCTTTTGCTGGCTCAAATGCCAATGACGCATTATCTAAAAATTGTCGTTTCCAGTTTTGCATAGTTTTAGCCGTTACTTCATATTTGACCGATAACTGACCTATTGTTGATTCTTCTTTTAACATCTCTAATACTATTTTAGTTTTTGCTTCTGCACTAAAATTTTTAATTTGTTTTTTACCCATTTGTTTCTCTTTAATTTTATTTATTATTCTATACTTATTGAGAAACAAAAATACCTGCTTCTTTGTCTAATTTTTTCAGTCCATTATAAAGTTTAAGTGGTGTTCCTGTGGCATATAGCTCGCTCTGGCAACAATATTTAGATGTTTGGCAAGAAGGTGGTGGAGCTGAAATTTACGGGGTATTATTGGAAATGGCTGCCGAATGTAGTTCACTGAACCTTGATGATACTAGAGCTAGGATTTTAGAAATTACTATAGCCAATAAGAAATTACGTACTCAAAATAAGAAAGGACGCAGCTGTTATACTACTACAATATGTGCTAAGACTGCAAATAATGAGGTGATAGTTTTATATTTTACCGGTAATAGGCATGGTGGAGAAAATATAGGTAACGTACTAAAGAATCGTAAGAATAGAACAGATTCTATCCAATTAATGACTGACGCAAGTAACAATAATAACCCGGTATTATCAGAAGCAGATCAAGAATTACTGGCAATAATAGTGATGATCAATTGTTTGTCACATGGTCAGAGAAAATTTACAGAGAATGAACTATATTACCCTGAAGAATGCGGATATTTTCTCAAACAAACACGAGGGATTTACCACAATGAACATCAATGTAAAGAGATGAGTCCTGAAGAAAAACTTGGGTATCATCAGGAACATAGCAGTAAATATATAGAAAACATATATAACAAAATAGACGAATTATTTAACGACAAGAAAGTTGAGCCTAATAGTAGGCTTGGACAAGCTTGATCTGTCAACAGTTTTCCGGACAGTTTGTTTAGGCACATTTTTGCATTTTCTCGTATTGTACAGGTGATAGATAGTCATTAGTTGAATGCATCCTTATACGATTATAAAATACTTCTATATATTCAAATATGGCATATTTTGCTTCCTCCCGAGTCAATCATTTAATTTGTGTAAGTTCATTTTTTATTTTCCAATAAATCATATTTAAAATCTCCACAAAGTATTTCAAATTGATTTAAAGCTAAAGACCAATCTTTAATAGGCATGGTCCATTTTTTGGCTGCATTTTGTAGGGATAAAAATATTATTTTTTGAATTGACTTATCATCTGGAAACACCCCCTTATTTTTGATAATTTTTCTAATTTGACGATTTACAGATTCTATAGTGTTAGTAGTATAAATTACCTTTCTGATCTCTTCAGGAAAGGCAAAAAACGGTATTATCCCAGACCAATTACGTTGCCAAATATCAGAAATTACCGGATATTTTTTATCCCATTTTACACCAAATTGCTGAAGTTTTAAACGTGCCATTTCGTCATTATTAGCTGTATAAATTTGTTTTAGATCTGATGTGACCTCTTTTAAATCTTTATATGACACATACTTTACTGAATTGCGAACCATATGTACAATACATAATTGTACTATAGTACTCGGGAATACACTGCTTATAGCTTCTGGAAAGCCCTTTAAACCATCCACACAAGCAACATAAATTTGTTCAATTCCTCGATTCTTTAACTCAGTAACTACTTGCATCCAAAATTTAGCACCTTCATTTTTGCCTATCCAAATGCCAAGTAACTCCTTTTTCCCTTCTATATTTACAGCAAGTGCTAAATATACTGCTTTATTTATTACTATGTGATTGTCTCTAGATTTTACATAGATACAGTCCAAGTATAATATTGGATACACCCTATCTAAACAACGATTTTGCCACCTAGTTACTTCTTCTATCACCCCATCTGTTATGGTGGATATCAAGTCACCAGATACATCAGTTTGATATATTTCTTCTAAATGCCCTCGGATCTCGCTGACTGTCATACCGCGACCATAAAGGGATATCACTTTCTCATCAAATCCATTAAATCTCCTCAGCCCTTTTGGTATTAATTGAGGATTATACTCTCCTTCCCGATCTCTTGGTACTTCTACTGTCAGCTTACGACCATCCCCATCAATTACTGTCTTCTCATAGCTACCATTACGACGATTATTATCTACTTTTGGCATCTTGCTATGTTTTGAATATCCTAATTCATGATCCAACTCACTTGCTAATATTTTCTCAACTATTTGCTTCTTTAGCTGTTGAAATAAACCATCTCGACCAAATAACTCCGATGGATCTGCTTTTGATAATAATTCTTCTACTAGCTGATTACTGATGTCTAATGTATCTTTATCTGTATCTAATTTTTTAGCCATAATTCCTCCTTGCTTGCTTAAGTTACTTTTTTTACAGTAATCTCTTACTGCTTTCTTTGCAACTTACACAAACTATAGGACAGACTCTTCCTCCCTAGTTTTAAATTTATATTGATAAATTAGTTCTGTTTTTATAGTGTGAAAAAAGCTTTCAGCAACAGCATTATCCCAACAATTTCCTTTACCGCTCATACTCTGTATAATACCATGTTGTTTTGTAAGTTTTGAATGGCTATCAGAACAATATTGACTACCTCTATCAGTATGCCAAATAAGTCCTTTAGGTGGTTTACGTTGCCATATTGCCATTAGCAGAGCATTATTAACTAAATCAGCTTTCATGTTACTATTCATTGACCACCCTATAATTTTCCTAGAAAATAGATCAATAACGGTTGCTAAGTACAGCCAACCTTCTTCAGTTGGAACATATGTGATGTCCCCAACCCAATAACAATTAGCAGCATAGACCTTGAACTTTCTATCCAATAAATTAGGAGCAACTTGCTTATTATGACTAGAATCAGTAGTTGCTTTAAATTTATGTTTGCTTTTACATACTAAACCAGCTTCATTCATTAGCCTTGCAATCCGCTTCCGACTAACAATTATACCGTGTCTAGATAGTTCCTTTTTAATGGGTCTAGATCCATAATTCCTTCTACCTTCTTGAAAAATTGTTTTAATCTTACAGGTTAAAGCATTATCTTCTTTGTCCCTATTGCATTCAGGGGTAGTTAACCATTCATAATAGCCACTACGTGATACTTTCATAAATTTGCACATAATCGCAGTTGAAAAATCACCTTTATGCTTCTTTATCCATGCGTACTTTATTGGGACTCTTTCGCAAAGTACGCGGCAGCCTTTTTTAATAGATCACGCTCCTGCGTTACCCTAGCTAAATCTTTCTTTAATCTTTTTAATTCATCATAGAGATGTTCATCTGTTCGCATTATTGATTCTTTAGGTTTGGAATATTTATCTACCCAAGTATATAGAGTATTTCTAGTAATACCTAACTCTTTAGCTGTTTGTGACACAGGTCGCTTGGACTCAATTGCTAATTTAACTGCTGACTCTTTAAATTCAGCCGGATAAACCTTTGGTTTGCTATTAGTCATTTTTGTACTTCCTTTCTGTTAATATTGTCTCCTATTAACTGTCCGGAAAACTATAACCACATCATCGTCGTAATGGTAGCTATGAGAAGACAGTAATTGATGGGGATGGTCGTAAGCTGACAGTAGAAGTACCAAGAGATCGGGAAGGAGAGTATAATCCTCAATTAATACCAAAAGGGCTGAGGAGATTTAATGGATTTGATGAGAAAGTGATATCCCTTTATGGTCGCGGTATGACAGTCAGCGAGATCCGAGGGCATTTAGAAGAAATATATCAAACTGATGTATCTGGTGACTTGATATCCACCATAACAGATGGGGTGATAGAAGAAGTAACTAGGTGGCAAAATCGTTGTTTAGATAGGGTGTATCCAATATTATACTTGGACTGTATCTATGTAAAATCTAGAGACAATCACATAGTAATAAATAAAGCAGTATATTTAGCACTTGCTGTAAATATAGAAGGGAAAAAGGAGTTACTTGGCATTTGGATAGGCAAAAATGAAGGTGCTAAATTTTGGATGCAAGTAGTTACTGAGTTAAAGAATCGAGGAATTGAACAAATTTATGTTGCTTGTGTGGATGGTTTAAAGGGCTTTCCAGAAGCTATAAGCAGTGTATTCCCGAGTACTATAGTACAATTATGTATTGTACATATGGTTCGCAATTCAGTAAAGTATGTGTCATATAAAGATTTAAAAGAGGTCACATCAGATCTAAAACAAATTTATACAGCTAATAATGACGAAATGGCACGTTTAAAACTTCAGCAATTTGGTGTAAAATGGGATAAAAAATATCCGGTAATTTCTGATATTTGGCAACGTAATTGGTCTGGGATAATACCGTTTTTTGCCTTTCCTGAAGAGATCAGAAAGGTAATTTATACTACTAACACTATAGAATCTGTAAATCGTCAAATTAGAAAAATTATCAAAAATAAGGGGGTGTTTCCAGATGATAAGTCAATTCAAAAAATAATATTTTTATCCCTACAAAATGCAGCCAAAAAATGGACCATGCCTATTAAAGATTGGTCTTTAGCTTTAAATCAATTTGAAATACTTTGTGGAGATTTTAAATATGATTTATTGGAAAATAAAAAATGAACTTACACAAATTAAATGATTGACTCGCAGGTATACAAAGGTTCTTGCTACTTCAACTCCTGTTAATTCTTTTACAACCTCTACAGTCTCCGATAATGTATGACCATCATATGGATTGCCATGAAAAGATTTTGCCCCTAATACAAAGTTACCCCGACCACTTACTGCTATCGAAACCTTATTACCAAACTCGTATGGCTTGTTTAATTTCCCTTTACCAATGCACTCTACCTCCGGTGCATGAAAACTATATAATATTTTATAGTCACCTTTTTGGTTAAAACCCCCAGCTTCAGCTGGGAAAGACTTCAGTCCTTGTTCTAATATTTCAATTCACTATAACTTGAATATATGATATTTTAATATACATAAGAGCAAGCTCTTATGTATATTAAAATATCATATATGACAGATTATAACAAGACTAGCCACACTGTATTTTACCATCGCTTTCATGTTGTTTGGATCACTAAATATCGCTACAAAAGTATTGCAGGGTAACTTATAAGAATTAGGATCAGAGAGACAGCACAGGCATTAGTAATATCTCTTTAGAGTAATAGCGACTTCCAGTCTAGATATCAACCCACCAGCTTCAGCTGGTTGTTATTGAGATTGCTTGGCATATGTTTCATTTAACTTGATGCCTAAGGCATGACATAGCTTTACTAGCTCTATTCTTGCCTTGTCCATCAAATACACATCATGGGGATACTTAATATTCTTAATTTGTACAGTAGTATCAACGATTATCGATGCTAAGTCTTTTTTTTTACTACACCTGCTTTGCATCCGATTCTTATCAGCTCTTTTAATATCTCATTGTAGCCATCTTCTCCTAATATAGTACGAAACCAACGGATACTAGCTTCTGATATTTCAGCATCTTTCTGCAAATATTCCCAACCACAAAAATACTGCCAATATACGTTCTCTATTAACTCTTCCTCAGTTGCTGCATCTGACAGGTTATACATCGCTTGCAGCATAGTCACCCCAAGTAACAGGCGGTGACATCTGCGATTCCTACCAAATTTCTTAATATCAACATTCGCTGACAACCATTCCTCTAAACTAGACCAATTTATTAATGATCTTAATTTATATAATTTATTGTCCCACTTTGGGAGAAAAACCCCGCACTTGCAGTGCGTCGTTTCAACATAAATTTTAAATATCTTATCAAGAAAAGATAGGATATTTTTTAACAAAATCTTACACTTCACAGATATATTTTTTTGTGTTGTGACACTTTCTAAATGAGCCATACACAAATAGTTTCTAACTTTTAAGTTAGTACATACATGAGGCATTCATGCCGTAATATTAAGCTCTGCACTTGCAGTGCAGAGTGGTTAACTATTGTGGTTTAATTCTTCGGTCAGTTTGTAACCAAAAAGCTGTCCTTGTCTTTGCAACTTTGTTATATTTTCTATCGGCATTAATCAGATAATCCTTAAGTTTTTTGCCAATATTATAGCTTTTTCTTATGGATTCTCTATATATTTTTATCTGCTAAGTATATTATATATTATCCTTCTAGACTTTTGACGGGGAGACTATAAAATTAAGGTTATTCAGAAAAAATACCTAAATAATCTTGTAGAACAAGATCATAGGTTTATCAAAAAACGAACAAAGCCAATGCTTGGTTTTAAGAACTTTCATTCTGCAGAAATGACTATTACCGGTATAGAAAATGTTCGTATGATGCAAAAAAGACAAATAATTGGAGCTAATGATAATCTTTCTACTTTTGAGAATTTTACCATGTTAATGGTATCATAATGTCCAAAATATGAGTTTCGATGATTTTGATATAACACGATTTATAGATACGACAGAACCTCTATAAATCATACTACAGCAAGATTGTTAAAACTAAGGTTTTAGACATTATGATGCCATTAACATAGCAAAATTCTCAAAAGTAGAAAGATTATCATTAGCTCCAATTATTTGTCTTTTTTGCATCATACGAACATTTTCTATACTGGTACATAAGGTAATTTCTTTGTGGTGCTATTGTCTACTGTTATATCGAGTTCTTTACGAATATGTCTAAATAATTCTCTCAAGTAATTATAATCTGGTTGTTCCTTTTTTAAATCCTTCAAAAAGTATTTGGCTTTTTCTCTTACAGGAGTACGGTTTATTATTGTCATCGGTAATACCCCGACCCAGCTTGCGAATATATTAATATACGTTGGTTAAAATCAATTGGGAACAAACCGTATGGATTAATATGCGTTGAAAGTAACGGTGTTAATGCCCTGTAATCTTCAGGAGTCAGTTTGTTTCGCCAGTGAGGCTCAGATAATACTTGCTGAATAAGAAGAGTATTAATATAGACAATACAAGCTTGTAATAAATGTAGACATAATATTGATAATTCTTGATCACCAATCTTGTTTGTTGTGAGCTCTCCTAGTTTCCCATAGAAAATAAAATCCATTATATAATTTAAGCGTTCTACTACATTCAACCCTTCATTGATTTCAATTCTAAGATCTTCTGAATCTAGGTATTTACATAGAAAAATACTTTTATTTGCTTTACCAATTTCTAACAAAGTTCTATATACAGGATGTTCGTAATTATTATTACTAAAACGTTTTACTAGTACATCAGGTTCTACAATACCCAATTTTAATGCTACAAGATGTTTAACAACTTCATTGTAATTCTCCTCAATTAATTTCCAATTGATACCACCTTTAATTATTTCAGAAATATATTGGTATTTCCATTTATCTCCAGATGCAACCCCATAAAGTTTTTGTTTATTTATTGCTTTTAATCTAGGTAGTAAATCAAAATCAAGTAAGTAGCTAATAGCAAAACCTATCCCACTTTGACCATGAGTATCAACAAATACTCTGTTCATGTTCATCTCTGTATCATGATCAATTATACCTTTAATCATTGATCCTACTTCTGAAGATGAACAACTTTTTAATTGTGAATAAATACATAATGATTTCTTATCAACATGCCAATAAATCATTACTCCTCGACCTTGATAACGGTGATGCCACTCATTAATAAGATTTTGATCCCAACTACTTATCTTTGTTGAATCGCATGCTACTGATGTTGTTGCTTCTCCCCAAATATCTGCATTACGTATTTTGAGAATATTGTTAATAATTAGACGAATAGAGTTTCTAACATTTGTAGCATTAATATACCTCTTCTTAATATAACGTAAATCGCTGTAATTAACATCACCATTGGCAATACTTATTCTCTTCAATCCTGTATTGCTACCTATACCATATAAACACAATAAAAGTCTTTTTCTAAGGCCTGACGGTTCAATACTACTACTTTTAGCAATAGTTTCCATTTGCTGTGTAAAATTGGTAAGTAGATCAGTTTCTTTTAAAATATCAATAAGGTTTATACTTGACCACCTACCTGTAATTTCCTTTTGTAGTGCAATGATGTTATTTGGATCTTTTTGTGCTTCTGATGGGGTAATAGTAATATTCTTCCCAACAGTACTTGTCTTGATTTTAACAAGATTATTATTAGGTATTTTGCTATTTAGATTTTCTAAACCCCTTTCTAAGGCATTTTGTAACTTTGTAATAAACTCCTTATCATCTAAAGGTAGACCAAGTTCTTGATAATATTGTTGCTTTTTTTGTTCAAAATCTTTTGGTATATCTTCTTCAGGATTTCTATATCGATAACTTCTTTTAATCCATATTGCTTTGAAGTTTAAAAAACGCTTCAATTCTTCTAAAACGGCAAGCTCATAGTTATATTTATTAACTTTAATCACATCTTTATCTACTTGAACAACCATTGGATGCCAATTTGTAGGTATTATACCTTCAATAGGCGGCTCCGTTTCATAATACTCTGAGTCTGATTCATTCCAGTACTTATTAATAAATTCAACAGCTTTTAAAATCGGTTGATAACTAGAGTGATCTTCTTTTAACTGAAAAGTTTGTAGTATTGGTAGTAGTGTGGTTCTACTTCCATACGCATACTTTAAATGAATCTTATTTTGTACCTGTTGTTGATACCATTTACCGCGTTGCTGTAAATCAGTAATTATTGCTTCTAGTTTTTCTTTAGAAACTTCAGGGTAAATCTTATCTTCAATTGTACTTTTAGGATTGTTAATTGATAAAGATGCTAATTTCTCTAGAATATCAAATTTTCCATCAACACGCTTAACCTCCTTTACAATATAGTTATCTACGTATTTTTCAGAACTAGAACGCATACGTTTTATAAGCTTAATTAATGTATCAGCTAAACTATCTAATATTAGCTGCAATCTTATATAACAGAATATTGCCATAGTCGCATATTTTGCCACAGGGCTAAACTCTAAAATATTACTAGGCGATAAAGCCATGATACGATCATAATATTTCAGCAGTAATTTTCTATCTACTAAATCTACAATCGATTTGGGCAAAGTAATTTGTTTTAATAAAGCGATCTTATCCAAAGCAAAATTAACATTTTTTAGCCTAACCCCGGGTATATCATTTTTCAACTCTGATAATTCTATAATACCATTCTTTGACTGTTCGTTTTGTTCAAGGATTTGGTCAATCAAATAACAGTTATCTTGACTTAAACTTTTAAATATCTTTTCAAAAAGTTTTTGTTCAAATTGATGCTGTGCTGAAGCAACATAACGATCCAACTATTTTTTCTTGAATAGTACAATTTTATTTTGGTCAAAAAATAACCTAGTCTGCTCCATTAATAATTCATTAGATGGATAATGAGGTAGAATATTATTTGTTAGATATTCTGTAAATATTAAAACGAAACTGGACTGATTTTTCAAGACAAATTTTTCACTAATTTTGTTTCCCATTTTACATAATTTTTAAGCTGCATTTTGTAAGTAATCAAGATACACGTTCATCGGTTTTTTATAACCAATACTTGAATGGAATCTTTGATTGTTATATTTATCCATGTATTTATCAATACCATCTTTAAGTTCTGCGATATTTTTAAAATCATTTATAAATATACAATTATATTTTAAAGTTCTAAAAAATCTTTCAATCACAATATTATCAATGCTTCTACCCTTACCGTTCATTGAGATTTGTATATTATTCTCTTTTAGAATTCCCGTATGCTCATGTCCAGTATATTGACTACCCTGATCACTATTGAATATTTGTGGTGCAGGGTATTTATTCAGTGCATCTTTTAATACATCGGTTACAAGTGATGCATCCATAGAATTAGATACTTTATAACTTAGTATTGCCTTACTATGCCAATCTATAATCGCCACAAGATACATAAATCCTCCGTTAGTTCTAATATAAGTAATGTCACCACTCCACACTTGATTAACATAAGGTACATGAATAGTTCTATTCGTTCCTGATTTGTGCCAGTACGGCTCAAGCAAATAGCTATAAATTTTATGTTGACCATCCTTCACAGAAGTAGATTGCTTTTTATGAGGATGAATAGCTTCTATACCCATTATTCCCATATATTTAAGCACCCTATCTCTGCCCACATTAAAGCCGTCTTCCAATAATTGTTTGTATATATAACGATAACCATACTCAGGGTTATCCGTATATATTTCATCTATTCTATTTAAAATATCAAGATTATATAAGCTCATTACTTTAGCTTTATAATATACTCCAGATCTGCTTATCTTTAATAGTTCACATTGCCTTGTCTTTGCTAACGTACTCAGCTTGGGGTCGACAAGACTTTTCTTATTTGATAAGTCCAAGCTGTTTAGCTTTCCCACCGCCCAGTCCCTCTCGACTGTAGCCTTACCTAATGCTTTTGCAAGTTCATCGTTTTGATTCTTAAGTTCACTAATCTGCCCTTTGTACTCACTAACAGCTTTTGCTGGCTCAAATGCCAATGACGCATTATCTAAAAATTGTCGTTTCCAGTTTTGCATAGTTTTAGCCGTTACTTCATATTTGACCGATAACTGACCTATTGTTGATTCTTCTTTTAACATCTCTAATACTATTTTAGTTTTTGCTTCTGCACTAAAATTTTTAATTTGTTTTTTACCCATTTGTTTCTCTTTAATTTTATTTATTATTCTATACTTATTGAGAAACAAAAATACCTGCTTCTTTGTCTAATTTTTTCAGTCCATTATAAAAAACAGTTATGGTTTTAGACCAAAGCGATCTGCGGCGGATGCAATTGAACAATGCTGTAATTGCTTGTGCAGGAAAAACTCAGCCTCGTGGATATTTGAGGGTGATATTAAATCCTTCTTTGATCAAGTGAGTTTTAACTGGCTAGAAAATAATGTTCTTATGGATAAAGTCATCCTTAAGAAATTTTTACGAGCTGGTTATATAGAAAAGGCTAGTTTAGTAGCAACAATTCAAGGAGTACCTCAAGGTGGGATAATTTCACCAAGCCTTGCACTGATAGCCCTATCGAGGTTAGAAGAGAGACTTGCCAAATATTTCAAAAGGAATCGTGGAAAAATCCATGCGATTATCTACGCTGATGATTTTGTTATTACTGGCGAGTCAAAGGAAATATTGGAAAATGAAGTCATACCACTAGTGAAAAACTTCTTGGCTGAACGTGGGCTACAATTATCACTCGAAAAGTCTCGTATTACTAATATAAGTCAAGGATTTGAGAGCCTTTCTAATTAAGTGTGTAAATTTTTCATAGGGCTTAAATTCTACCTTCAAATTTTATCAAAAAGTGAGCCATAGCTGCGTTCCAGTTTGGAATCGGCATAACCCATTTCTTGGTCATATAATCAATTGCCAAATACAAGGTCTTAAAAACGGCATTATCATTTGGAAAAACCCGTTTATTCTTAGTAACCTTACGTAATTGGCTATTGACAGATTCTACACTATTAGTTGTGTATATTACTTTCCTTATCGCCTCAGGGTATCCTAGAAAAACCATTAAATTTTCCCAATGAACATACCAAGATTTAGCAATTTGTGGATACTGTTTACTCCATTTAGCTTCAAAAGATTCTAAAGCAAGATGTGCTTCTTCCTCTGTGCTAGCAGTATATATAGGCTTTAAATCAGCCGCTAATTCTTTTCGGTCTTTATATGATACATATTTTAAACTATTTCTAATCTGATGTACAATACATAATTGATGTTCGGTTTTCGGAAAAACTGCTTCTATTGCCTCAGACATACCGGTTAAATTATCACTGCAAGCAATAAGCATGTCTTGCATACCTCTGTTCTTCATCTCAGTAAAATTACCAAGCCAAAATTTCGCTCCTTCATTTTCACTGATCCACAATCCTAAAATATCCTTCCTTCCAGATAAATCAATACCTAATGCTACATATACAGACTTATTGATAATTCGTTTATCTTGACGTACTTTTACTACTAAACAGTCAAAAAATACTATAGCATATACTCGATCCAATGGTCGGCTTTGCCATATCTTGACATCCTCAATTACATCATCAGTAATTTGACTTATCAAACTTTCGCTAACGTCAGCTCCATACAATTCTTGCATTTGAATCTTAATATCAGATAAGCTCATTCCTTTAGCGTATAATGATATTATTTTATCATCAAATCCTTCAATACGTCTTTGACGCTTCGGAATTAATGCAGGTTCAAATGTACTACTTCTATCCCTTGGAACCTCAATCTCTACAACTCCATTATTTGTTACTAGATTCTTTACATTCCTACCATTACGAACATTATCACTATCAGTATGACAATATTTATCATATCCTAAATGATTATTCATCTCTGACTGCAATGCCTTCTCTACAAGCCGTTTGGTTAATTGTTTTAATAAACCATCCTCTTTAAGTAATGTTGATATATCTGTATCATTATTTATTAATAAATCTATCGCTTGATTCATTGCTTCATTTTGTTTTTGGTGCATTATAATTTCTCCTTTTGTTATATTATATTTTTATATAACCTTTGAAAAATTTACACACTTATTTGTACAGAGCCGGATTTGATTTTCTTGGTTTTCATATTCGTAAATACGGTAAGAAGTTAAAATTTCTTACGAAGCCTACAAAGGCTTCTGTAAAGTCTTTTCTCGCTGATATCAAAGCTACAATCAGAACTAACTTTGGATCAACAACAGAGGACTTGATCCGACTGTTAAACCCAAAGATGATTGGTTGGAGTAACTACTACAGGAGTTTCGCAGTTAGCAAAATTGCGAATCAGCTAAAAGGCATCTAATGTTGTTCTGAATTGATGTTTTTATAACTTCCCAAGTTTGTTGATATAAAGTAATTTTTTCATTTATCCTCCTTTTGTTCATATCGAGCCAAGCAAATACAGCAAGGCAAATATGATTTCTCTGAGCTCGACCCGTGCGTGCCTGACAGCGTTCAATACCACAAGTTTGTTTTAATTCTCGATGATAAACTTCTATAGACCACCGTGCCTTAACAATTTTCTCTATTTGTTCACGTGTTGGATTTTCTAAGTTAGTTGTTATGTAATCAATGCGACCATTTTTTGCCACAAACTTAAATACCGTAACCCAACCGTATCCACGTAGGTGAATTTTTATACCAATTGCAATAATTAACGCAGTGTTATAAAATGGGTTTTTAACTGATAAAAGGTAATCAAATAGCTAGGTTAATATTACCGCAAGGTTTTGAAGGTCATGATTTTATAAAAATGATGAAACATGAGCTGCATGGTCGAAATCGTATACGTTTATTGGCGATGTATCACCTTCAATTAGGCAAATCTTTTAAAGCCATATCTGCAATAGTGAAGTCACACTGGAAAACTGTGCAATCATGGCTCAGAAGATTTAGGAATCATGGTTTTGAAGGATTATTTGAATCACAAAGAAGCGGTGCCCCTAGGAAGATTAACACTATACAAGAGTCTGCTCTTTTTGATAAAATCAATACGCTCAGTGAAAGTAAAACTGGTGGGTATATAACTGGAAAGGAGTTACATATCATGTTACTTGAGGAATATGGTGCTAAATGTGCGTTAAAAACAGTCTACAATACTATGCACCGCCTTGGTTTTAGCTGGATTACTTCTCGTTCAATGCATCCAAAGTCAAATCAAGAGACTCAAAATACATATAAAAAAACTTTCCAGATATGTTAACAGAATTATTACCAAAAAATATCGATAGATGTAAAGTTGATATATGGTCTCAGGATGAAACTCGAGTTGGGCAACAAGGTAGCTTAACTCGTATATGGGCTAAGCGTGGCACTAGACCCCGTAAAGTTCGGCAACAGCAATTCATTTCAACATATATTTATGGAGCTGCTTGCCATGATACAGGAGAAGCTTTTGCATTAATTTTACCATATGCAAACACACAGGCAATGAATAAATTCTTAGAAGACCTTTCTCGCAGTATTCAAGGCAACCGACATATAGCTTTACTAACGGATAATGCAGGTTGGCACACAGCCAAAAAACTAACTGTGCCAAGCAATATCACTTTGATACCGCTTCCGCCCTATGCACCGGAACTTAATGCAATGGAACAAGTTTGGGAATGGATCAAGAATCATTACTTGTCTAACCAATGTTATGGTGTATATGAAGATATCGTCACTATGGCTTGTTACGCTTGGAATCAACTTGCTCATAATGTAGATTTAGTAAAATCAATTATGTATAGAGACTGGATAAATACACCGTGTTAATTATTGCAATTGGTATTAGTCCCTCATCAGGAATCTCTAAACTTTCTAAGCTAACATTATGATTAACTTTTCTATTTTTTCTTAGGTTACTAACCCATGTCCAACCTAAATTACGTATATGTTTCAAATTCTCCAAACCGCTATACCACGCATCCATTACTACTGCATCAGGATTGATCCCTCTTTCCTTAGCTAAAGTAAGCATATCACAAAAATGCTCATTCTTTGTTTTTCCATCAGTTTCTTTATCATATATTCTATAATCTACAGGGGTAGATTGATCAGTTTTAGCATTGTAATGCAGTAAGTTGACCATCCCTATACCAGGTATAACATCATGTACAGCTCCAGAATATTGATAATGTACAAGCTCAATTTTCTTACTGTATTGCTTTGACAATAACGTGTCATCTCCCACTAATAAACAAGAAGCTTCCCTATCAATATATTTTGACACTTCTCTGTAGATCCCGCTAGGGCGGAAATCCTTACTATTTAACCATCGACTTGCACTATCATGAGATAGGTTTATTGGACTTACTTCAGATAATGCTTTACCACTATATCTTACGCTACTTGCTTGTAAAAATGATTTATATAAGTCTTTGCTACATTTTGATCTTGCCATGCTTAACTAAAACTCTTTCTTGCTAGATTAACATATTTTTTGCTAAGTGCGAAACTCCTGCGATATTAAGATTAGTGTAATTATGCCAATTTATAATAGAGTTGATTTGGCAATTGAGTCTATAAAAAGTGTTATTGCCCAAACTCATAAGTGTTTTGAGTTGATTTTAGTAGATGATGGCTCTGAAGATGATGTATCTAGGTTGATTGAGGAGTGCAATAAAGATAGTAGAATTAAATATATTCGTAAGGAAAATACAGGACCAGCAGCGGCACGTAATCTAGGTATTAAACATGCATCTGGGCAGTACATAGCGTTCATTGATTCTGATGATTTGTTTTATGACAATAAACTTGAGGTTCAATTGAAGTTTATGGAGGATAATAGTTTGTTATTCTCACATACTTCTTACCATAGGATAGATTGGGCTGGAAATTTGATAAAATATATAAGCTCTGGTACTTTTAGCAAGCAAGTCTTTCCAAACATTATTACTAAATGTCCAATAGCAATGTCTAGTGTGATAGGAAAAACCTCCCTTTTTATGTCAAACAAATTCCCTGAAAATATAAAGATTGGTGAAGATATATGTTTGTGGATATCTATAGCAAGCAAACATGATATAGAAGCAATTGATTTAGCCTTATCATGTGTTAGGGTTAATTATGGAATTAGTAATTGTTTCAATAATAAAAAAATGACAATAAGGTTAATTAATATTTCCTTATTTGTTATGAATGATGAATATTTAAGTCAATTTGATAAGCAAGTTAAACCTTTACTATTATCCGCAACAAAGATACCTAGCTTTTCATCAAGTAAATTAGTTAACCACTCTGCACTTCAAGTGCAGAGCTTAATATTACGGCATGAATGCCTCATGTATGTACTAACTTAAAAGTTAGAAACTATTTGTGTATGGCTCATTTAGAAAGTGTCACAACACAAAAAGAATATATCTGTGAAGTGTAAGATTTTGTTAAAAAATATCTGTATGATTCATTCTTATCTTTTCTTGATAAGATATTTAAAATTTATGTTGAAACGACGCACTGCAAGTGCGGGGTTTTTCTCCCAAAGTGGGACAATAAAATTTAATGACGTACCTACTGTATTATTTAAGAGTTACAAACCTAATATAATAGTACAATTAATTTTGATGATCGTAAGATCACTGCGTGTAGATGGTTTTAGAATAACATGGGACAAAATTTGTAAGAAACTAGGTATACTCCAATGATGGTTTTGATACTGTCTTAAGAGTCAAGCATTAAATTAGGATTAAAGTAATTCTTCAGTAACCCAAGCTCCTCCTACTTTACTCTCAAAAGAGCAATTAAAATCAATTTATTTGCAGCTTTTCAGTGGAGAAAATGCTAGTATAGTCTTAGAAGATTTAGCCTACATGAGTGGTGTGTATCGCAGCAATTTCATGCGGCAAGAAAGCAACTACACCGCTTTCAATGAAGGCATGCGAGCTTTGTTTTTGTACATATGCTTGCAAGCGTCTAGAGATGATGGAGTTGATAATGAGGATAGCTTATGAGTACGAATAGTAAAACATTGGTATCGTTAGACTATGCGATTAAATATCTACTCAAAGATAAAGGTGATTATGAAATAATCGAAGGCTTTATTTCGGCTATCCTTAAAGATGCTGGTTACTTACCAGTAAAAATCACCGCTTTACTAGAGAGTAAGAGTAATAAAGAACGTAAAGACTTAAAGAAAAGCATAGCTGACGTTATCGTTGAAGACCAGCAAGGTCATAAATATATTGTGGAAATAGATCGTTCAACTACCCACACTTTTCTCCACAAAGCTTGCTTTAATAGTTGTCGGTTGATTGTTAATAATATCAGCTCAGATCAGGATTATAGTGATATCAAAAAAATATTTCATATCAACTTAATATATTTCGTGTTGAGCGATATAAGCTCTCCATTATATCACGGTCAAACTATATTTAGAAAAATGGACAGGGAACATCCAGTAGACTTACATCTTGCTGATATGGGTTATAGGTTTTTTGATGTTCACAATGTATTTCCTGAATATTTTGTTATTTCCGTACCGCTTTTTGATGGTATTATAAAAGATGAGTTGGATGAGTGGTTATATTTTGCCAAACATTCTGAGGTTAAAGATGATTTTAAGTCGCCTTATATGAAGAAAGTAGCAGAACGTCTGAGTGTTCTAAAAATGACTCCAGAAGAACGTCAGCACTATCAGAATTATGTCAATGAATCGCTAAAAGAACGTGATTATATAGTTGCAGCTAGAACTGAAGGTAGAGCTGAAGAAAAAATAGCAATGGCAAAAAAAATGCTAAAAGAAAATTTTTCTATAGAAACTATAAGTAGAATAATAGAACTATCCATAGAAGAAATAGAAGTGCTACGTGAGAATTTGGCTGAAGACACAACTACTGTACTTGACGAAAATTAAATAGGAAGGGTATTGAATTGCTGTATTGGAAAAATAGAACGACCGTTGTTCATAACTGTTGAAAGTTAAAAAAGATATTATTTTTGTAAAAACATATTAGTGGAAGAAATTTTTGGTATATACTGCAAAAAATTGAAGAATTTAGAAGAGAAAATTCTATGTGGAGCAAAAACACTAACATTAGTATGATAGTTATGTGGTCAAAACGATGTCATAGTTGGTTAACAATAATATTTTGTTTAATAATTAACAGCTATTCAACTATTCATGCTTCCAATACAAATATTGAAAATAGATTTGCAACAAGGATTGCTATTGTAGATATACACTCTATTCTAGAACATTCTGTAGCAATCCAGTCTATAAGAAAATCTGTAGACCAAATAAGCGAAAAAATTCAACAATATCTATCAAAGAAGGATGGAGAACTAAAAGAAATAGAGAATCTATTAATGGAAAAACGTAATTCTTTAAGTGAATCAGCTTTTGAACAAGAATTTAGTCTTTTTGAAAAGAAAATAAATATAGCACAAAAAGAAATACGAGATAGAAAAGTACGACTTGAGCAAGCTCATGCTGAGGGTATAGGGAAAGTACAAGAAGCAATAACAAAAATTATAAGTACTTTAGCAGAAAAGTATAATCTTGATCTAGTTATACCTAGTACTCAAATTTTATTTGCTAAAAATAGTCTAAATATTACGCAAGAAGTGATAGCAGAACTAAATAATAAATTAAAACATGTTACAATTAAATACGAATAATTTGTTATAGAGGTTTATCAATGACAGAATTTACTCCTATTACAGTAGCTTATGGTGATGGTATAGGTCTAGAAATAATGCAAGCCGTACTGTATATTTTAAAAGAAGCTGAAGCAAGAATACGTATAGAGGTAGTGGAAGTAGGAGAAAAATTATACCAAAAGCACTATACCTCAGGGATAGCAGAAGATACTTGGCAATCATTAGCAAGAACTAAGGTGCTTCTAAAAGCTCCTATTACCACTCCTCTAGGTGGTGGGTATAAAAGCTTAAATGTAACTCTTAGAAAAGCCCTATCTCTTTATGCCAATATTCGCACTGCTATTTCTTATGCTCCTTTTGTTAAGACACTGCATCCAAACCTAAATGTGGTTATAGTACGGGAAAATGTTGAAGATTTATATGCAGGCATCGAATATCGTCAGACTCACAATGTCTATGAATCTCTTAAACTAATTAGCCGGGTTGGTAGTGAAAGAATTATTAGATATGCTTTTGAGTATGCGATAAAGAACAATCGTAAAAAGGTTACATGTTTCAGTAAAGATAATATTATGAAAATGTCTGACGGGATTTTTCATAAAGTTTTTGAGGAAATTGCTAATGAATATAAGCAAATTCAAAGTGATTATTACCTTATAGATATCGGCACCGCAAGACTAGCAACTCAGCCGGAATTATTTGACGTCGTTGTAACTTCAAATCTGTATGGTGATATTACATCGGACGTATCTGCAGAAATTTCTGGTTCGCTAGGACTCGCTGGCTCTGCTAATATAGGTCAAAATTATGCTTTATTTGAAGCTGTACATGGCTCTGCCCCAGATATTGCCGGTCGCAACCTAGCTAATCCTTCTGGTTTACTTAACGCAGCAATTATCATGCTAATTCATATCGGGCAACAGGATATTGCTACATTAATAGAAAATGCTTGGAAAAAAACCATTGAGGACGGAGTCCATACTGGAGACATTTACAATGAAGAAATATCTAGCAAAAAAGTTGGTACTAAGGAATTTGCTGATGAAGTAGTAAAAAGACTAGGGATCAAACCTTCTACCCTCAGAGTAGCGGCATATTCATCACCAGTTACCCAACAACAAACTAGTGAGCAGATATATTCGATTAATAGTAAAGAGGTTAAAGAATTGGTAGGTAGTGATGTATTCATCCAAATGACAGCGTTGACTGCTCATGAGGTAGCAGAAAAAATTCAAACTGTCAGTTTAGGTGACTTAGAATTAAAAACCGTATCTTCCATGGGACTTAAATTATGGCCTAGGGACGAGAGATTTGAATTATTATCAGATCATTGGTGTTGCCGTTTTATGGCAAAGAAGGATGGAGAAAAAATAACACATTCATCTATAGTCCATTTACTTGAATCGCTAAGCCAGGCAAAAATAGATTTTATTAAAATTGAGAATCTCTTTGAATTTGATGGGAAAGCGGGTTACTCGCTTGCTCAAGGAGAATAGAATATTTATGTTTTTTGTTATTGGTTATGGATTAATCTTACTCGGAATTATAGCAATATTTTCTGGTATTGTTGGACTGTTCAGGTTTCCTGACTTTTATACAAAAATTCATGCTACCAGTGTAATTGAATGTTGTGGAGTACCTTTATCACTTGTTGGTCTTGCCTTTTTACAGCATGATTTTACTAGCTCTTTTAAATTAGTTTTTGCTGCCATATTGATTTTAATATTAAACCCGGTATCTACTCATGCAATTAGTAAGGCTTCCCTATTAGCCTCAAATAACCAAAAAGAATTAAAATGATTGATCGTTTATTTATTATACCAGACATAATAAATTTCCAACTAGCTAGTTGGTTACTTACGGTAATATTGATAATGCTTGTCGTCATATCCATTAAGCTGATATTTTGTAACTCTTTATTAGAAACAGTGATCATAAGCTCTGTATTTAGCTTACTTATTGGTTTATCATATCTTCTTATGGACGCTCCCGACGTGGCAATGACTGAAGTAGCTCTAGGTAGCTGTTTGTCTAGCTGTGTTTTCCTAAGCTTTCTTACTAGATTGCAAGACATACAGAAATGTGATCTTAAACCAACACGAGTAATAAGTTCATCAATTATATGTTTAATATTCATAGTAACATTTAGCTTTGCAGGACTTGATTTACTAGAATATGGATATATAGATTCTCCTATGCAAAGTCACTTAACCAAATATTATATTGAAAATACTAAAAGTGATATTGGTATTCCCTCTTTTGTAGCAGCACTACTAGCTAGTTACAGAGGTTATGATACTCTTGGAGAAACGGCAGTCATTTTAATTGCTGGAATATCGGTATTATTGCTATTTTCACAAAAAAGTAATGAACATGCTTAAAGATTTTATCATTATAAAACATTCTACTCTTTTTATCTTACCTTATATATTTTTATATGGTCTATATATTCAAATTAATGGTGATGCATCACCAGGAGGTGGATTCCAAGCTGGGGCTATATTTGCTTCTATGATAATTGGTTTTGATTTAGTTCATGGTCAGTTTAAATTAAAACAATATTTTTCTACTGATTTACTAGTTGCTATGGCTACTATCGGGGTACTTATCTATGCCATGACCGGTATGGTATCAATATTATTCGACGATAATTGCTTAAACTACTATTCTCTTGCAAATAATAAATTATTAGCTCAACATATTGGTATCTTTATCATTGAAATTGGCGTTGGACTTTGCGTTGCATCGGTTATGTGTTTAATATATTCCATAATGAGATATGCATAAACTAATACAGCTAATAAAATGGGAATATTTAATTCAAAATCGTATTAATAATCTTAGCAAATATCTATTTATATTTTTTTTATTTTGTATTTTCAGCACTGCTTTAATCAATGACCAAGCAGATATTAAGAAATTTGGGGTTATTTTTTCAGTAATTTTTTTACCAATAGCTCTAATTGGCTTCTCTAGTCTAATATTAAAGCAAGATGTGGAGGATGGAAGTTTAGAGCTACTATTATCCAGTTTCAGTGAGAGTGAGATTGTTACATCTAAATTATTTGCTATATTTTTTAGTTCGCTTACTAGCTCTTTATTAAATATCCCGATAATTTATATTATTTTTGATCTTGATCTAATAACAGTAACCTATCTTTTTATCACTCTAACTTTGCTATTAACATTGTCCAGTAGCCTACTAGTTTTAATTGGATCTATTCAAAGCTATTTTAGGTCAAATACTAACCTGCTAGCAATATTAATCATGCCACTATTAATACCCAACATAATACTTACCGGTCTTGTTTTACAAAATCTTGAGAATATAAGTCTAATTTTTGTTATGATTGGTATCAATATGCTTCTTTTACCAACCATATTTTATCTCTCATCGTATCTAATTAAGAATATTTACAACATTTAATTTTTATTATACACCATACTGCCCCTGCACTAATAAAAAAATTGTTATTTTTTTATTATTCATGTAATTTAGTCGTAGTTTTTTAACCATTTTTTGGTAGTTATATATGTGGCAAGCTTTAAGAAGACTAATAGCAGCTAACCCTATGGGGGTGTTTTTATGGAGTATCATAGCTAAATGGTACTTTATGATAGCAGTTGCCTCTTTGATAGTATTATTTTGGGTAGCCAAGGGTCTTGAACAAATTGGATTTATAAAATATATGACCAATGCTACAATTGAAATTCTTGATACATCTAAATCAATTGCACAAAACTGTACTACAAAATTAGGTCCCAACTTTGAGAGCTTAACCAATTTTTGGAAATGTTTAGGAGACCCGCCAAAATACGAGATTAGAGAAAAAGAAACAGGTGAAAAAGTTTTAGAGGAGGGATTAAATAAGTTACTACCTAAAGACGGAACTGTACCGGAAATGCTTCCTTATCGTAATCCTTATGATTCTCCTAGCGATTTTACAGATAGTGATGGTAAATAAACCAAATTAATATTTGGCTAAAATCATGTTTTTAGCTTTAGAAAGGTTTAAAATGCATTCGTGTTAGCCGCTTTAAGAATGCATTTTTCCTTATAAGCAAAATTAGGGTAATACTTCACTGTTAATTGTTGAATTGTTGAAGCTACCCTTGATTTTTTGTTACTTTTCCAGTAGTTTATTATATTAAATATAATAATAAATATCAAATTTATGCAAAAAGTGAAAGCCACTACTATAGAACCTAGCTTCTATAGTTGCACTCATTATAAAATAATTCCCTACTTCAAGTAGTTGTGAAAATAACTATTGAAGTAGAAGAGGTATACTAGTCAGTTTATGTCAAATACTAATGATTATGATAAGGCAACTCGTAGGGATTTTATAACCTTAACTGCCGGCAGTATGGTTGTGGTTGGAGCTGCATGTGCTACCTACCCTCTTGTTGATTCATTCAACCCTTCAGCGGATGTTCTTGCCCTATCTTCAATAGAAGTGGATTTATCTCACATACAACCAGGTCAAACTCTTACTGTTAAATGGCAAGGTAAACCGGTTTTTATTACTAACAGGACTCCCGAAAAAATTGCTGAAGCAAGAAATGTAAACCTTTCCGAGTTAATAGATCCCGAACTTGATCAAGTACGAGTTAAAGCTGGACATGATAAATGGTTAGTAACTATTGGCATTTGTACACATTTAGGTTGTGTACCACTTGCAAACCAAGGAGATTATGATGGTTGGTTTTGTCCATGCCACGGCTCTCAATACGACTCATCTGGTCGTGTTCGTAAAGGACCAGCTCCTTTAAATTTGACTGTCCCACCATATGAGTTTATTTCCGATACAAAAATTAAAATTGGATAGTTATTTATGAATGAAACTAATGATCCTAAAAAATCAAATCCCGTTATAGAATGGATAGACTATAGACTACCTGTTTTCTCGTTCCTTAAACATTTAGGCGAATACCAAACACCCAAAAATTTAAGTTACCTATGGAACTTAGGGTCAATAGCTGGTATCGCTTTAGTAATTCAGATAATCACTGGCATTATTTTGGCTATGCATTATACTCCCCATGTCGATTACGCCTTCGAGAGTGTCGAGAAAATTATGCGTAATGTCAATTATGGCTGGTTAATACGTTATATACATTCAGTTGGAGCATCAATGTTTTTTGCTGCAGTTTATCTACACATCTGTAGAGGATTGTATTATGGCTCATACAAAAAACCTAGAGAATTATTATGGCATATAGGCATAATAATTTTTCTTACCATGATGGCTACTGCCTTTATGGGATATGTGTTACCTTGGGGACAAATGAGTTACTGGGGAGCAACTGTAATCACCAATTTATTTTCAGCTATACCTATTATTGGCAAATCGATAGTTACTTGGCTTTGGGGAGGATTTTCAGTTGATAACCCTACACTTAACAGATTCTTTGCTTTACATTATTTATTGCCGTTTATTATAGTAGCTTTAGTACTACTTCATTTAGTAGCACTACATATTCATGGATCAAATAACTCTAAAGGGATCGATGTTAAGTCATCTAAAGATACTATTCCTTTTCATCCGTATTATACGGTAAAGGACTTCGTTGGATTCGGTGTTTACTTTTTAATATTTGCCTTTTTTGTCTTTTATCAACCAAATTATCTAGGGCATCCTGACAATTACATACCAGCTAACCCTTTAGTTACTCCGGCTCATATAGTTCCAGAATGGTATTTTCTGCCATTTTATGCCATTTTACGGGCAGTACCATCAAAGCTAGGCGGGGTAATATTGATGTTTTCTAGTATTTTGCTATTATTTGTCTTACCTTGGCTTGATAGCTCAAAAGTTAGGAGTAGCAATTATAGACCAATGTTCCGCATAGCTTTTTGGCTGTTCATATTTGATTGTTTGGTACTTGGATATCTTGGAGGACAACCAGCAGAAGAACCTTATATTACCTTAAGTCGATTTGCTGCTACTTACTATTTCTTTCATTTTCTCATTGCAGTGCCACTAATTAGCAAGTATGAAAAAACTCTGCCATTACCGGATTCTATATGAAAGATCAGAAAATTATGGCTAACCCAATTAACATTACTCCGTCATTGCGAGAAGCTACTTTAGTAGCGATGAAGCAAAAAGGAATGATTAGGAATGGATTGCTTCGTTGGCTTATGCCTACTCGCAATGACATTAGTATTAAGTTTTTCCTGTGTTTATTAATTTTGTTAATATCAAATATTGTTACCGCCAACGACGATGCACTACCTACAAAAAAGATTGCTTGGCCATTTGATGGAGTTTTTGCTAGCGTTGATAGGAAAGCTGCACAGCGTGGCTTCCAAGTCTATAAAGAAGTATGTAGCGTGTGTCATGGTCTTTATAATTTATATTACCGTAATCTTAAAGAGCTAGGATTTTCAGATGAAGAAATTAAAGAAATAGCCAAAAATTATACTGTACAAGATGGTCCAAATGATGCAGGAGAAATGTTCGAAAGACCTGCCCTACCCTCCGATCCATTTGTTCGTCCCTACCCTAATGAACAAGCAGCAAGAGCTGCTAACAATGGAGCAGACCCACCTGATTTATCGTTGATTATCAAAGCAAGACCTGATGGAGCAAATTATTTATATTCTATACTTACTGGTTATAGTGATCCTCCTGAAAATTTTAAACTAATGCCAGGATTAAATTACAACCCATATTTCCCACATAGTCAGATTGCCATGCCAGCTCCTTTGTCAGATGGACAAGTAAAGTATATAGACGGAACAAACTCATCAGTCGAACAAATGGCTATGGATGTTACGATATTTTTACAATGGGCTGCTGAACCTGAAATGGAAAACCGCAAATCCATGGGTTTGAAAGTGACGATGTTCTTAGTAATTTTTATAATTTTCTTCTATATCTCTAAAAATAGAATTTGGAAGAATCTAGAAACAGAAGAGTATAAATAACAAATCTTTAGGTTCTTATATCTTAAAACATGTTATAAGTAGTTAGTCTGTCCGGCAAAACTCTATAAGTCTTATAGATAATAGGGTTTAATGGCAGAAAATAGTTAACCACTCTGCACTGCAAGTGCAGAGCTTAATATTACGGCATGAATGCCTCATGTATGTACTAACTTAAAAGTTAGAAACTATTTGTGTATGGCTCATTTAGAAAGTGTCACAACACAAAAAGAATATATCTGTGAAGTGTAAGATTTTGTTAAAAAATATCTGTATGATTCATTCTTATCTTTTCTTGATAAGATATTTAAAATTTATGTTGAAACGACGCACTGCAAGTGCGGGGTTTTTCTCCCAAAGTGGGACAATAAAGAAATCCATAAGAAAATGTTAAAATATGCTAATAAACCTTATGGATTTCAGTCAATATGCCAATAGAAAATATTATCAAATCACAAAAACAAGGAAAACTTTTTGGTTATAAATTAAAAGAAGAATTAAACTCAAATAATAAGCTATATAAATTAAGAGAATTAGTTAACCACTCTGCACTGCAAGTGCAGAGCTTAATATATAATGGACTGAAAAAATTAGACAAAGAAGCAGGTATTTTTGTTTCTCAATAAGTATAGAATAATAAATAAAATTAAAGAGAAACAAATGGGTAAAAAACAAATTAAAAATTTTAGTGCAGAAGCAAAAACTAAAATAGTATTAGAGATGTTAAAAGAAGAATCAACAATAGGTCAGTTATCGGTCAAATATGAAGTAACGGCTAAAACTATGCAAAACTGGAAACGACAATTTTTAGATAATGCGTCATTGGCATTTGAGCCAGCAAAAGCTGTTAGTGAGTACAAAGGGCAGATTAGTGAACTTAAGAATCAAAACGATGAACTTGCAAAAGCATTAGGTAAGGCTACAGTCGAGAGGGACTGGGCGGTGGGAAAGCTAAACAGCTTGGACTTATCAAATAAGAAAAGTCTTGTCGACCCCAAGCTGAGTACGTTAGCAAAGACAAGGCAATGTGAACTATTAAAGATAAGCAGATCTGGAGTATATTATAAAGCTAAAGTAATGAGCTTATATAATCTTGATATTTTAAATAGAATAGATGAAATATATACGGATAACCCTGAGTATGGTTATCGTTATATATACAAACAATTATTGGAAGACGGCTTTAATGTGGGCAGAGATAGGGTGCTTAAATATATGGGAATAATGGGTATAGAAGCTATTCATCCTCATAAAAAGCAATCTACTTCTGTGAAGGATGGTCAACATAAAATTTATAGCTATTTGCTTGAGCCGTACTGGCACAAATCAGGAACGAATAGAACTATTCATGTACCTTATGTTAATCAAGTGTGGAGTGGTGACATTACTTATATTAGAACTAACGGAGGATTTATGTATCTTGTGGCGATTATAGATTGGCATAGTAAGGCAATACTAAGTTATAAAGTATCTAATTCTATGGATGCATCACTTGTAACCGATGTATTAAAAGATGCACTGAATAAATACCCTGCACCACAAATATTCAATAGTGATCAGGGTAGTCAATATACTGGACATGAGCATACGGGAATTCTAAAAGAGAATAATATACAAATCTCAATGAACGGTAAGGGTAGAAGCATTGATAATATTGTGATTGAAAGATTTTTTAGAACTTTAAAATATAATTGTATATTTATAAATGATTTTAAAAATATCGCAGAACTTAAAGATGGTATTGATAAATACATGGATAAATATAACAATCAAAGATTCCATTCAAGTATTGGTTATAAAAAACCGATGAACGTGTATCTTGATTACTTACAAAATGCAGCTTAAAAATTATGTAAAATGGGAAACAAAATTAGTGAAAAATTTGTCTTGAAAAATCAGTCCAGTTTCATATTACGGCATGAATGCCTCATGTATGTACTAACTTAAAAGTTAGAAACTATTTGTGTATGGCTCATTTAGAAAGTGTCACAACACAAAAAAATATATCTGTGAAGTGTAAGATTTTGTTAAAAAATATCCTATCTTTTCTTGATAAGATATTTAAAATTTATGTTGAAACGACGCACTGCAAGTGCGGGGTTTTTCTCCCAAAGTGGGACAATAAATTGGTCTGGTCTAGAAGAATGGTTATCAAAAAATGTTTCTATTAAGAGATTTGGTAGAAATAGAAAATGTCATAGAGTGATGCTTGGTGTAACGATGCTACAAGCAATGTATAATTTTTCAGATTCATTAGCAGAGGAAGAACTAAAAGAAAACATGTATTGGCAATATTTCTGTGGGTGGGAATATATAGAAACAGATATAGCGATGTCGGAAACTAGCATAAGAAGATTTCGTAATTTATTAGGTGAATCTGGATATAACGAGATATTAGCAGAGTTGATAAGAGTTGGAATAAGAACTAACACAATTAAAAAAAAAGATTTGGAATTGATAATTGCTGATACAACGGTACAAATTAAGAATATCAAGCACCCACATGATGTTTATTTAATGGATAAAGCTAGGCTTAGTATTGTGAAGCTTTGCCAAAGTTTGGGTATAAGTTTAAACGAAACCTACGCTAGAACCTATAAGCGAGATATAATAAAGCTCTGGAAGTATAAAGAGCATAGCAAAGCCAAGAAGCGTTGGAAAATAATGAAGCATTTAAAAACATTACTTGGTCGTTTGGTTAGAATATGTGAGCGTGAGATAAAAAATCAGAAATTAAACTTATCTATTAGAGATCAAGAAGTATTGAAAAAAGTAAAACAAATACATAGCCAATCTGTTTTAAAAAGAGAAGAGAAAAAGCAATACAAAGAACAGAATAAAATATTGTATAGTTTTCATGCCCCTGAGGTAGAGTGTATAGGGAAGGGAAAACGAAACAAGCCATATGAGTTTGGCAATAAAGTTGCGGTAGTAGTCAGTGGTCGTAGAAATTTTGTACTGTCAGCAAAATCGTTTCATAATAATCCTTATGATGGTCATACATTGCAGCAGAGTTTTGAAGCGGTAGAAAATGTAACTGGAATAAAGATAAAAAAATCGTTTGTTGATCTTGGTTATACTGGCAGCAATGTTAAAGAGAAGAGTAAGGTATATACCCCAAAAACTCGGAAAAAGTTATTGAAAGAAGACAAGTGTATGATCAGGAGACGCAGTGCTATAGAACCAATAATAGGGCATTTGAAACAATATGGCAGGATGGGCAGAAACTTCTTGAAGGGTGTGATAGGAGATGTGATCAATCCAATAATCTCTGCTATAGGTTTGAATTTACGATGTATTGCCAATCATTTACACATCATGCCTAACTCTACATAAAAAAATTATCATTAAAAAACTTGCTAAACGATTAAAAAAAATCGTTAACAATAAGCTCATGTAAAAATTTTACTAAAACAGAAATTTTTCACTCAATAACAACCAGCTGAAGCTGGTGGGTTGATATCTAGACTGGAAGTCGCTATTACTCTAAAGAGATATTACTAACGCCTGTGCATTATCTCTCTGATCCTAACTCTTAGGTTACCCTGCAGTATTTTATAGCGATATTTAGTGATTCAAACAACATTAAAGCGATGGTAAAATACAGTGTGGCTAGTCTTGTTAAAATATCATATGTTCAAGTTATAGTGAATTGAAATATTAGAACAAGGACTAAAGTCTTTCCCAGCTGAAGCTGGGGGTTTTAACCAAAAAGGTGACTATAAAATTGAAAACAATTTTTAATTTTAGTGCAAATATTAGAATTTTTTTTGTAAAAATTTTATTCAATCATAGATTATGGGGGGCTTTAAATATTTTTGGCGGACGGACTAGTTATAACATGTTTTAAGATATAAGAACCTAGTTATCCTGAATTCGCGTAAATTACCGCATATTAAACCTATCATAAGTAATCTTATTCTCTACCGATTCAATCAATGTATCAGAGAATTCTTGCACGAAATCTTGCCTTACCATACCCAACCTCTTCTTAAGCCACGATTGTTTAGCAGATATATATTTAATAGTTACATCACCATATTTCTGTTTTATGAAACTATACATATCATCTATACCATCAATTAAACCAAAATCAACTGCAGTTTCCCCAGACCAAAATGCTCCATTAAATAAAATATCATCTTCTTGTGTTAACTTACCAATACGACGCTCCTTAACATGATCTATAAAATGCTCGTGAATCTGTTTTTGTATATGCTTAATAATTTCAATATCTTCTTCTTGCACTGGTTGAAATGGATCGAGAATAGATTTATTTTTACCTTCTGTATAAACCCTCCTTTCTACTCCAAGCTTATTGATAGCAACAGGAAAACCAAAACCAGCCGAAACCACCCCTATACTACCAATAATTGAACTCTTAGATGCATATATTTGGTCACCAATACAAGCCAGCCAATATCCACCAGATGCTGCTACATCTTCTACAAAACTATAAATTGGTATTTTCTTTTCCCCAGCTAATGACCTTATACGTTTACTAATCAGTTCAGATTGTACAGGTGAACCACCCGGAGAATTGATAGTTAAACACAAAGCTTTAAGATTTTTGATCTCAAAAGCTTTGTCAATTAACTCATGTAGCGATTCTATGCTAAGCCCTGATTTTACTGAGCTTACTTTACCTATAACCCCACTAAGGCGAAGAACAGCAATTACCGGCTTTGATGCATTAGAACCTATTCTAGGTAGTAATGAAAGTAATTGATCTAACTTACCTATTTGACGTTTAGCAATTACCTGATCAAATTTTGCCTCAGCAATTAAACTTTTATTATGTTCTATGTACATTAGTTACTCCTTATTATCGTTTTTAGAAACATTATTTTCCTCATTATTCTGTTGTATTTTTGGTTTTTCATCTTTGTTTTCCTGCTCTTCAGCCTTTAACTGTTTATTAACCGGTTGATTAAGCGTTTGTTCCCGGTAACTATTTTTAGGTTCTGGGTGGTTTCCAGGAATATTTGACAAAATAATATTGCGAATTTCTTCATCATACCAATTAATAGTACCAACAAAACTTACTAACATTTTTCCATCTGGATTAATTAGAATAGCAGTTGGTAGACCAACTATTGAAAAAGCTTTAAATAGTTGATTCTTAAAATCATGGTAAATTGGCAGATATCTTATATCATAATCTTTATAATATTTTTGGATAATTTCTATTCCTTGGTAGTCTTGTGATACAGGGATTATTGCAAATGGCAATTTTCTAAAATCTTTTTGCAATACATCTAAATCCGGCATTTCTTTAATACAAGATGCACACCATGTTGCCCAAAATACCAATAATATCGTTTTTCCTTCAAAATTATCAAGAGAATATTTTTCTCCTTTATCATCAAAGAAAACCACCGTATCAGGAACACTAGATAAATCAAGCATTTTAACACCTGATTTGATCTGATCTAATGCAAAACTATTAGTGCTGATCAACAAATATGTTACAATCAAAAAAAATCGTTTACTATATTTTCTAATATGCATATAAATAACAAATATATTTCCAATTAATTTATTGATCATAATGAAAAACAATATTTTTTTACCTCTAATATTATTAAGCTGCTTAATCTTAACTTCTTGTGGATTAAAAAAACCATTAGAAAACCCCCCTCCAGAAAATCCAGTTGCAGAATATTGTTGCGGAGGGTGTGAAAACTCAAAACATTAATATCTTTTGAAAGTTCGTCCCGGCATTACTACGTCAAATTCGTACGTTTTAATGCCATCTAGTGCAGTGGACAAAACATGACTAACTTCTCCGCAATTTTCTAAATTAACCCTTGAATTAGATAAATATAGCTTTGTTTGTAGCTGTCCAAGAACTAAGTGGTTGACTCTAATGTTTACATTAGGCGTTTCACGCAAAATTCCACTAGGATATATAGTAATAAAATAAAATTCTCCTTTATTATTAGTAGTAGCAATGCCAGATCCGGTAAAACTTGATTTACTTACAAGGTTTAGCATCTTTTTATTGATACAAGTACGAAGTGGTATGTATGGATATTTTCCGTCAGTTCCAACCTGCCATAAATATATTTTTGCATCTGCTACTGGAACGCAATCTTGGTCTAATAATCTACCCTTTACTATAATTTTTGTACCACGATAGACTGCTTGTTGTCCTGTCTTTCTAAGTAAGTTATTGGATAATTGGAATTCTTCCGGTTCGTAATCATTCATTGCACTCTTACTGATCTTACAACAATTAAGCTTATTAGGGTAAAACTTAGATTCACTGGCTATAGCAATAGTGGAATACAAACAGATTAAAAATAATAAATTTTTCATTTTTTACCATTTATGTTTAATAACTTACCCCATTTGGGATAAGAATTAGTTAATTCTTATCCCAAATTCACGTAACTTCTATTAGAAGATGGATATTCTACATTTTCTTATAGAGATTTAAATTATCGTATCCTTTATTCTTTTACAACTATATTAACCTCAGTTTTGGATTAAAATTAAAAATTTTAATCCAAAACTGGCTATAATATCAGAAAAATACATTCTTGAAGCACTTACTAATAAATACATTTTAATCTATTATCGCTAATAATCTTATTTTTATTGGTATAAAAATAAGATTATTAGCAAATGAAATATTTAACAATCAGGCGTCAAACCGCTTTAAGCCTGATTGTTTACATTCTCATTCCAATTTCGGATTAATAAAATTAATCCGAAATTGAGGTTACATTATATTTATTTTGTTAATTTAAAGAACAGGGCTATCCTTTACATCACGTGGTTCTTATGGTACACTAAAGCTAAACTACTTGAAATAGTAAAAAACTCAATAACAACCAGCTGAAGCTGGTGGGTTGATATCTAGACTGGAAGTCGCTATTACTCTAAAGAGATATTACTAATGCCTGTGCTATCTCTCTGATCCTAATTCTTATAAGTTACCCTGCAATACTTTTGTAGCGATATTTAGTGATCCAAACAACATGAAAGCGATGGTAAAATACAGTGTGGCTAGTCTTGTTATAATCTGTCATATATGATATTTTAATATACATGAAGAGCTTGCTCTTATGTATATTAAAATATCATATATTCAAGTTATAGTGAATTGAAATATTAGAACAAGGACTGAAGTCTTTCCCAGCTGAAGCTGGGGGTTTTAACCAAAAAGGTGACTATAAAATCATTTATGAAAACACACTTAAAACAAACTATTATTGGCACAATGTTAGCTTTATTTCTTTTTCCAACTGCCACAATTGCAAGGAATGGAGACTATCCCAAAACTGTGCAAGAAAGAAAGATGGATGAAATGGGGTCGATAGTTGGAGGAGAAGGCTTGGTGTTTAGACCAAGTAGAATCAAAAATGAATCTACCAAAACTGTAGGCTGTAACGTTAATAAATATTTATGGCAAGCTTCTATAGAAACTTTAAGTTTTGTGCCTCTTGCTTCAACCGATTCAGTCGGTGGAGTCATTATTACTGAATGGTATAGTCCAAAAGGACAAACAAATTTTCGATTTAAAATAAATATTTTTATTAAAGATAACGTTATTAGTCCGGATGCCATCCAAGTAAAAATATTTGAACAAACACTTAAAAATGGTAATTGGCTAGACAATCATACTACTTCAGACCTAGCTAATAGTATAGAAGATAAAATTTTAAGAAAATCTAGAGAATTATATATTAGTGCTGAAAGAAAAGAATGATATACTTGCTACAATAAGGATAGTTTACGATACAAATTATGAGAGATATTGAAAAGAAATGGCAAAGAATTTGGCTTGAGGAAAAAGCTTTTGCTGCAACAAACGATAGCGACAAGCCTAAATATTATGTACTTGAAATGTTACCCTACCCTTCTGGAAAGATTCATGTCGGGCATTTACGTAACTATTCTATCGGAGATTGCATAGCTCGTTTTATGCAATCACAAGGCTATAACGTATTACACCCTATGGGTTGGGATGCTTTCGGCTTGCCAGCAGAAAATGCTGCCATTAACAATAACTCTAATCCTAAAGATTGGACTTATTCAAACATCGCAACTATGCGAGATCAGCTAAAATCCATTGGCTTTTCATATGATTGGTCACGAGAAATAACAACTTGTGATCCAGATTATTATAAGCATGAACAAAAATTCTTTTTAGAACTCTATGAGAGAGGTTTAGCATACCAAAAAAAATCTTTAGTCAATTGGGATCCTGTAGATAATACTGTGTTAGCTAACGAACAAGTAGTAGATGGTCGTGGATGGCGTTCAGGTGCTTTAGTTGAGAAGAAATATTTAAAACAATGGTTTTTAAAAATTACTAATTATGCTGAGGAGCTATTAAATGAAATTTCGAAACTAGATTTTTGGCCTGATTCTGTTAAATCTATGCAAGAAAAATGGATAGGCAAATCGGAAGGAGTAAATTTTAGTTTTAAAATACAGGATCATGATGCCAATATTGAAGTGTTTTCTACTAGACTAGAAACTATCTTTGGAGCAAGCTTTGTTGCGATAGCCTATAATCACCCAATAATTGAGCAATTAGTAGATAAAAATGATGCTATAATATCTTTCATTGAAAAATGTTCGCAATTAGACACTAATGTTGTAGTAGATAAAGCTGAAAAAGAAGGGGTATTTACTGACCTTTTTGCTATTCACCCATTTGATCCTACAATTATTATTCCTGTGATAATAACAAATTTTGTACTAATGGATTATGGGACTGGAGCAGTTTTTGGATGCCCAGCACATGATGAAAGAGATCATGCATTAGCAAAGAAAATGGGATTACCAATAAAGCAAGTAGTAATTAATAAGGATGTTCCAATAGACGTACACTCGGAATCTTACACTGGTGATGGTATCATGATCAACTCAGATTTTTTGAATAATCTTGCTATCCAAGATGCTAAACAAAAATCTATAAAAGAACTTGAAAAACGTGGTTTAGGCAAACGTACCATTAACTACCGACTAAAAGATTGGGGAGTGTCTAGGCAAAGATTTTGGGGCTGCCCTATTCCGATAATATATTGTTTGACTTGTGGAATCGCACCAGTACCTAAAGAACAATTGCCGATAACCCTGCCAAACGATGTTACATTTGATGACCATGGCAATCCTCTTGATTCACACTCTACTTGGAAACATACTAATTGCCCAAAATGTCAGAAACCAGCTATTCGTGAAACTGACACGTTAGATACATTTTTTGAGTCTTCTTGGTATTTTACCCGTTATTGTAATGTAGATGCAAAAGATATGACTGACAAACAAGCCTGTGATTATTGGTTACCTGTTGATCAGTATATTGGTGGAATTGAACATGCAGTAATGCATCTTCTTTATGCAAGGTTTTTCACTAAAGTAATGAACGAACAAGGCTATCTTAGTATTCGTGAACCCTTTCATAGTTTGCTGACTCAAGGTATGGTGTTACATGCTACCTATAAAGACGCCAATAATAATTGGTTGTATCCAAATGAGGTAACAAAACAATCTAATAAGTGGGTTCATAAAAATACAGGGGAAGAAGTATTTCAAGGGCGAATAGAAAAAATGAGTAAATCCAAAAAGAATGTCGTGGATTTAGAGTCAATATTGACCAACCATGGTGCAGATGCTATCCGGCTATTTGTACTCTCTGATAGCCCACCGGAGAAAGATTGTGAATGGTCGACAAATGGTCTTGAAGGGTGCAGCCGTTTTATCAGTAAGTTAGAAAATATGGCTGAGATACTAATTAATAATAAAATAACAGAGACTCCTAAAAATAGGCTGAATAAACTAACAAAGCTTACTCATCATACTATTAAGCATGTTACCAGCGAGATAAGGGAGTTTAAGCTAAATAAAGCCATAGCAAGGATGCGGGAACTATTTAATGCTTTGTCAGATGAAATATCTAAGGGCAAGGAAGCTAATATTGATAGTGTTAAAGAAGGTTTCAGCATCTTGATTATATTACTTAACCCATTCATTCCACATATTACAGAGGAAATTTGGCAAAAATTAGGTAAAAAGCAAAGATTATATCAAACCCCTTGGCCTTCTTTCGACGAATCATTGTTGGAACTAGAATCTTATATCATGGGTATCCAAGTTAATGGTAAACTGAGGGCTACGCACGAATTTGCTAATGTAACGAGCAATATTGAAATTCAGAATATGGTAATGCAATTACCCGAGATACAGAAACATTTAAGCGGTAAAGAGCCTAAGAAAATTATCATAATACCCTCGAAAATAGTAAATATCATGGTGTGAATAAGGATGAAAGGAAATGTTAATAAAAGATGCTACTGTTAAAACACCGAAACAAAAAGAATCTGCGTTAGACAGTATGCTTGTTTCGTTATTTGCCGGTGCAGGTGGTATGGATATTGGTTTTGCAAAAGCTGGGTTCAAGACAATTTGGGCAAATGAATATGACAAAACAATTGCTCCTTCTTATCAAAACTACTTTCCTGAATCAAAGTTTGATGGGCGTTCTATTTTGGATATTCCAAATAAAGATATTCCATTTGGTGCAACTGGTGTCATTGGTGGGCCGCCATGTCAATCATGGTCAGAAGCTGGTGCTAGGCGTGGAATTGACGATTTAAGAGGTCAATTATTTCATGAATATATAAGGATTATTAGACATGTACAACCAAAGTTTTTTGTTGCAGAAAATGTTCATGGAATAATCCATTCAAGAAATATTAAATCCTTTATGAATATCATAGATATGTTCAAAAAAGAAAACTATGAGGTTAGTTGGAAATTGTTAAAAGCAAGTGACTATGGTGTGGCACAAGATCGAGAGCGTGTTTTTATAATTGGCTATCACAAATCTTTGAACAAAAAATTTGAGTTTCCTAAACCTTTGGGAAACAAAGTTACTTTAAAACAGGTGATAGGTGACCTAGCTGATCTAAAAGTTGGAACAACTAGAAAAGTTAAAAATCATGAGCTAATTGATTCTGGTTATTCCCCAATTTTTATGTCGAGAAATCGAGTGCGAGGTTGGGATGAGCAATCATTTACTATTTTAGCAACAGATAGGCATATTCCATTTCATCCACAAGCTCCTAAAATGATAAAAGTTGACGGACAAGAGTTGAGAAAGTTTGCTCTTGGTTATGAAAACAAATATCGAAGATTAACCGTTCGAGAATGTGCACGAATTCAGACATTTCCAGATGATTATGAGTTCATTTATACCAATATCAGAAATGGCTATAAAATGGTTGGTAATGCTGTACCAGTAAATTTAGCATATTGGGTAGCCAAATCAATTAGAAAAGATTTGGGTGGTAATGGCTACGCAAACAAATAATGGCAGAGCTTTTGAGTGGGCAGTGGGTTTAGTACTTAAATTACAAACCAATATGCCAATTGCGGAAAATGCCTATTCAGAAATTAATGAGAAAGCATTTTATGGAATAGCAGACAGGGAGAAATCTGATTTGCTAAATGCTGCTACTATTGCCATCGAGCATATTATGTTGAAAGAAAAGATTATCATAATACCCTCAAAAATATTAAACATTGTAGTATAAAGGATGATGGGTAAAATTCATGTTATAGCAAGGGCTTATATAAAAGATAACGACTATATATTAGTAGCAAATAGTGGTAAGCATCTATTTCTTCCAGGAGGACATGTTAAGTATGGAGAAGCGATTTACAGAGCATTATCACGAGAACTAGCAGAAGAAATTGAAATATCTAGTCCGTCCGCCAAAAATATTTAAAGCCCCCCATAATCTATGATTGAATAAAATTTTTACAAAAAAAATTCTAATATTTGCACTAAAATTAAAAATTGTTTTCAATTTTATTGAAAAATTTCTGTTTTAGTAAAATTTTTACATGAGCTTATTGTTAACGATTTTTTTTAATCGTTTAGCAAGTTTTTTAATGATAATTTTTTTATGTAGAGTTAGGCATGATGTGTAAATGATTGGCAATACATCGTAAATTCAAACCTATAGCAGAGATTATTGGATTGATCACATCTCCTATCATACCAATTGCAATAATTAACGCAGTGTTATAAAATGGTTTTTTAACTGATAAAAGGTAATCAAATAGCTAGGTTAATATTACCGCAAGGTTTTGAAGGTCATGATTTTATAAAAATGATGAAACATGAGCCGCATGGTCGAAATCGTATACGTTTATTGGCGATGTATCACCTTCAATTAGGCAAATCTTTTAAAGCCATATCTGAAATAGTGAAGTCACACTGGAAAACTGTGCAATCATGGCTCAGAAGATTTAGGAATCATGGTTTTGAAGGATTATTTGAATCATAAAGAAGCGGTGCCCCTAGGAAGATTAACACTATACAAGAGTCTGCTCTTTTTGATAAAATCAATACGCTCAGTGAAAGTAAAACTGGTGGGTATATAACTGGAAAGGAGTTACATATCATGTTACTTGAGGAATATGGTGCTAAATGTGCTTTAAAAACAGTCTACAATACTATGCACCGCCTTGGTTTTAGCTGGATTACTTCTCGTTCAATGCATCCAAAGTCAAATCAAGAGACTCAAAATACATATAAAAAAACTTTCCAGATATGTTAACAGAATTATTACCAAAAAATATCGATAGATGTAAAGTTGATATATGGTCTCAGGATGAAACTCGAGTTGGGCAACAAGGTAGCTTAACTCGTATATGGGCTAAGCGTGGCACTAGACCCCGTAAAGTTCGGCAACAGCAATTCATTTCAACATATATTTATGGAGCTGCTTGCCATGATACAGGAGAAGCTTTTGCATTAATTTTACCATATGCAAACACACAGGCAATGAATAAATTCTTAGAAGACCTTTCTCGCAGTATTCAAGGCAACCGACATATAGCTTTACTAACGGATAATGCAGGTTGGCACACAGCAAAAAAACTAACTGTGCCAAGCAATATCACTTTGATACCGCTTCCGCCCTATGCACCGGAACTTAATGCAATGGAACAAGTTTGGGAATGGATCAAGAATCATTACTTGTCTAACCAATGTTATGGTGTATATGAAGATATCGTCACTATGGCTTGTTACGCTTGGAATCAACTTGCTGATAATGTAGATTTAGTAAAATCAATTATGTATAGAGACTGGATAAATACACCGGAGTCTGTCCTATAGTTTGTGTAAGTTGCAAAGAAAGCAGTAAGAGATTACTGTAAAAAAAGTAACTTAAGCAAGCAAGGAGGAATTATGGCTAAAAAATTAGATACAGATAAAGATACATTAGACATCAGTAATCAGCTAGTAGAAGAATTATTATCAAAAGCAGATCCATCGGAGTTATTTGGTCGAGATGGTTTATTTCAACAGCTAAAGAAGCAAATAGTTGAGAAAATATTAGCAAGTGAGTTGGATCATGAATTAGGATATTCAAAACATAGCAAGATGCCAAAAGTAGATAATAATCGTCGTAATGGTAGCTATGAGAAGACAGTAATTGATGGGGATGGTCGTAAGCTGACAGTAGAAGTACCAAGAGATCGGGAAGGAGAGTATAATCCTCAATTAATACCAAAAGGGCTGAGGAGATTTAATGGATTTGATGAGAAAGTGATATCCCTTTATGGTCGCGGTATGACAGTCAGCGAGATCCGAGGGCATTTAGAAGAAATATATCAAACTGATGTATCTGGTGACTTGATATCCACCATAACAGATGGGGTGATAGAAGAAGTAACTAGGTGGCAAAATCGTTGTTTAGGAGTCAATCATTTAATTTGTGTAAGTTCATTTTTTATTTTCCAATAAATCATATTTAAAATCTCCACAAAGTATTTCAAATTGATTTAAAGCTAAAGACCAATCTTTAATAGGCATGGTCCATTTTTTGGCTGCATTTTGTAGGGATAAAAATATTATTTTTTGAATTGACTTATCATCTGGAAACACCCCCTTATTTTTGATAATTTTTCTAATTTGACGATTTACAGATTCTATAGTGTTAGTAGTATAAATTACCTTTCTGATCTCTTCAGGAAAGGCAAAAAACGGTATTATCCCAGACCAATTACGTTGCCAAATATCAGAAATTACCGGATATTTTTTATCCCATTTTACACCAAATTGCTGAAGTTTTAAACGTGCCATTTCGTCATTATTAGCTGTATAAATTTGTTTTAGATCTGATGTGACCTCTTTTAAATCTTTATATGACACATACTTTACTGAATTGCGAACCATATGTACAATACATAATTGTACTATAGTACTCGGGAATACACTGCTTATAGCTTCTGGAAAGCCCTTTAAACCATCCACACAAGCAACATAAATTTGTTCAATTCCTCGATTCTTTAACTCAGTCAGGAGTTTCGCACTTAGCAAAAAATATGTTAATCTAGCAAGAAAGAGTTTTAGTTAAGCATGGCAAGATCAAAATGTAGCAAAGACTTATATAAATCATTTTTACAAGCAAGTAGCGTAAGATATAGTGGTAAAGCATTATCTGAAGTAAGTCCAATAAACCTATCTCATGATAGTGCAAGTCGATGGTTAAATAGTAAGGATTTCCGCCCTAGCGGGATCTACAGAGAAGTGTCAAAATATATTGATAGGGAAGCTTCTTGTTTATTAGTGGGAGATGACACGTTATTGTCAAAGCAATACAGTAAGAAAATTGAGCTTGTACATTATCAATATTCTGGAGCTGTACATGATGTTATACCTGGTATAGGGATGGTCAACTTACTGCATTACAATGCTAAAACTGATCAATCTACCCCTGTAGATTATAGAATATATGATAAAGAAACTGATGGAAAAACAAAGAATGAGCATTTTTGTGATATGCTTACTTTAGCTAAGGAAAGAGGGATCAATCCTGATGCAGTAGTAATGGATGCGTGGTATAGCGGTTTGGAGAATTTGAAACATATACGTAATTTAGGTTGGACATGGGTTAGTAACCTAAGAAAAAATAGAAAAGTTAATCATAATGTTAGCTTAGAAAGTTTAGAGATTCCTGATGAGGGACTAAAAATTCACCTACGTGGATACGGTTGGGTTACGGTATTTAAGTTTGTGGCAAAAAATGGTCGCATTGATTACATAACAACTAACTTAGAAAATCCAACACGTGAACAAATAGAAAAAATTGTTAAGGCACGGTGGTCTATAGAAGTTTATCATCGAGAATTAAAACAAACTTGTGGTATTGAACGCTGTCAGGCACGCACGGGTCGAGCTCAGAGAAATCATATTTGCCTTGCTGTATTTGCTTGGCTCGATATGAACAAAAGGAGGATAAATGAAAAAATTACTTTATATCAACAAACTTGGGAAGTTATAAAAACATCAATTCAGAACAACATTAGATGCCTTTTAGCTGATTCGCAATTTTGCTAACTGCGAAACTCCTGTCAGTAACTACTTGCATCCAAAATTTAGCGGCTCTGTACAAATAAGTGTGTAAATTTTTCAAAGGTTATATAAAAATATAATATAACAAAAGGAGAAATTATAATGCACCAAAAACAAAATGAAGCAATGAATCAAGCGATAGATTTATTAATAAATAATGATACAGATATATCAACATTACTTAAAGAGGATGGTTTATTAAAACAATTAACCAAACGGCTTGTAGAGAAGGCATTGCAGTCAGAGATGAATAATCATTTAGGATATGATAAATATTGTCATACTGATAGTGATAATGTTCGTAATGGTAGGAATGTAAAGAATCTAGTAACAAATAATGGAGTTGTAGAGATTGAGGTTCCAAGGGATAGAAGTAGTACATTTGAACCTGCATTAATTCCGAAGCGTCAAAGACGTATTGAAGGATTTGATGATAAAATAATATCATTATACGCTAAAGGAATGAGCTTATCTGATATTAAGATTCAAATGCAAGAATTGTATGGAGCTGACGTTAGCGAAAGTTTGTTAAGTCAAATTACTGATGATGTAATTGAGGATGTCAAGATATGGCAAAGCCGACCATTGGATCGAGTATATGCTATAGTATTTTTTGACTGTTTAGTAGTAAAAGTACGTCAAGATAAACGAATTATCAATAAGTCTGTATATGTAGCATTAGGTATTGATTTATCTGGAAGGAAGGATATTTTAGGATTGTGGATCAGTGAAAATGAAGGAGCGAAATTTTGGCTTAGTAATTTTACTGAGATGAAGAACAGAGGTATGCAAGACATGCTTATTGCTTGCAGTGATAATTTAACCGGTATGTCTGAGGCAATAGAAGCAGTTTTTCCGAAAACCGAACATCAATTATGTATTGTACATCAGATTAGAAATAGTTTAAAATATGTATCATATAAAGACCGAAAAGAATTAGCGGCTGATTTAAAGCCTATATATACTGCTAGCACAGAGGAAGAAGCACATCTTGCTTTAGAATCTTTTGAAGCTAAATGGAGTAAACAGTATCCACAAATTGCTAAATCTTGGTATGTTCATTGGGAAAATTTAATGGTTTTTCTAGGATACCCTGAGGCGATAAGGAAAGTAATATACACAACTAATAGTGTAGAATCTGTCAATAGCCAATTACGTAAGGTTACTAAGAATAAACGGGTTTTTCCAAATGATAATGCCGTTTTTAAGACCTTGTATTTGGCAATTGATTATATGACCAAGAAATGGGTTATGCCGATTCCAAACTGGAACGCAGCTATGGCTCACTTTTTGATAAAATTTGAAGGTAGAATTTAAGCCCTATGAAAAATTTACACACTTAATTAGAAAGGCTCAATTTAGCACCTTCATTTTTGCCTATCCAAATGCCAAGTAACTCCTTTTTCCCTTCTATATTTACAGCAAGTGCTAAATATACTGCTTTATTTATTACTATGTGATTGTCTCTAGATTTTACATAGATACAGTCCAAGTATAATATTGGATACACCCTATCTAAACAACGATTTTGCCACCTAGTTACTTCTTCTATCACCCCATCTGTTATGGTGGATATCAAGTCACCAGATACATCAGTTTGATATATTTCTTCTAAATGCCCTCGGATCTCGCTGACTGTCATACCGCGACCATAAAGGGATATCACTTTCTCATCAAATCCATTAAATCTCCTCAGCCCTTTTGGTATTAATTGAGGATTATACTCTCCTTCCCGATCTCTTGGTACTTCTACTGTCAGCTTACGACCATCCCCATCAATTACTGTCTTCTCATAGCTACCATTACGACGATTATTATCTACTTTTGGCATCTTGCTATGTTTTGAATATCCTAATTCATGATCCAACTCACTTGCTAATATTTTCTCAACTATTTGCTTCTTTAGCTGTTGAAATATATAATGGACTGAAAAAATTAGACAAAGAAGCAGGTATTTTTGTTTCTCAATAAGTATAGAATAATAAATAAAATTAAAGAGAAACAAATGGGTAAAAAACAAATTAAAAATTTTAGTGCAGAAGCAAAAACTAAAATAGTATTAGAGATGTTAAAAGAAGAATCAACAATAGGTCAGTTATCGGTCAAATATGAAGTAACGGCTAAAACTATGCAAAACTGGAAACGACAATTTTTAGATAATGCGTCATTGGCATTTGAGCCAGCAAAAGCTGTTAGTGAGTACAAAGGGCAGATTAGTGAACTTAAGAATCAAAACGATGAACTTGCAAAAGCATTAGGTAAGGCTACAGTCGAGAGGGACTGGGCGGTGGGAAAGCTAAACAGCTTGGACTTATCAAATAAGAAAAGTCTTGTCGACCCCAAGCTGAGTACGTTAGCAAAGACAAGGCAATGTGAACTATTAAAGATAAGCAGATCTGGAGTATATTATAAAGCTAAAGTAATGAGCTTATATAATCTTGATATTTTAAATAGAATAGATGAAATATATACGGATAACCCTGAGTATGGTTATCGTTATATATACAAACAATTATTGGAAGACGGCTTTAATGTGGGCAGAGATAGGGTGCTTAAATATATGGGAATAATGGGTATAGAAGCTATTCATCCTCATAAAAAGCAATCTACTTCTGTGAAGGATGGTCAACATAAAATTTATAGCTATTTGCTTGAGCCGTACTGGCACAAATCAGGAACGAATAGAACTATTCATGTACCTTATGTTAATCAAGTGTGGAGTGGTGACATTACTTATATTAGAACTAACGGAGGATTTATGTATCTTGTGGCGATTATAGATTGGCATAGTAAGGCAATACTAAGTTATAAAGTATCTAATTCTATGGATGCATCACTTGTAACCGATGTATTAAAAGATGCACTGAATAAATACCCTGCACCACAAATATTCAATAGTGATCAGGGTAGTCAATATACTGGACATGAGCATACGGGAATTCTAAAAGAGAATAATATACAAATCTCAATGAACGGTAAGGGTAGAAGCATTGATAATATTGTGATTGAAAGATTTTTTAGAACTTTAAAATATAATTGTATATTTATAAATGATTTTAAAAATATCGCAGAACTTAAAGATGGTATTGATAAATACATGGATAAATATAACAATCAAAGATTCCATTCAAGTATTGGTTATAAAAAACCGATGAACGTGTATCTTGATTACTTACAAAATGCAGCTTAAAAATTATGTAAAATGGGAAACAAAATTAGTGAAAAATTTGTCTTGAAAAATCGGCTCTGTACAAATAAGTGTGTAAATTTTTCAAAGGTTATATAAAAATATAATATAACAAAAGGAGAAATTATAATGCACCAAAAACAAAATGAAGCAATGAATCAAGCGATAGATTTATTAATAAATAATGATACAGATATATCAACATTACTTAAAGAGGATGGTTTATTAAAACAATTAACCAAACGGCTTGTAGAGAAGGCATTGCAGTCAGAGATGAATAATCATTTAGGATATGATAAATATTGTCATACTGATAGTGATAATGTTCGTAATGGTAGGAATGTAAAGAATCTAGTAACAAATAATGGAGTTGTAGAGATTGAGGTTCCAAGGGATAGAAGTAGTACATTTGAACCTGCATTAATTCCGAAGCGTCAAAGACGTATTGAAGGATTTGATGATAAAATAATATCATTATACGCTAAAGGAATGAGCTTATCTGATATTAAGATTCAAATGCAAGAATTGTATGGAGCTGACGTTAGCGAAAGTTTGATAAGTCAAATTACTGATGATGTAATTGAGGATGTCAAGATATGGCAAAGCCGACCATTGGATCGAGTATATGCTATAGTATTTTTTGACTGTTTAGTAGTAAAAGTACGTCAAGATAAACGAATTATCAATAAGTCTGTATATGTAGCATTAGGTATTGATTTATCTGGAAGGAAGGATATTTTAGGATTGTGGATCAGTGAAAATGAAGGAGCGAAATTTTGGCTTGGTAATTTTACTGAGATGAAGAACAGAGGTATGCAAGACATGCTTATTGCTTGCAGTGATAATTTAACCGGTATGTCTGAGGCAATAGAAGCAGTTTTTCCGAAAACCGAACATCAATTATGTATTGTACATCAGATTAGAAATAGTTTAAAATATGTATCATATAAAGACCGAAAAGAATTAGCGGCTGATTTAAAGCCTATATATACTGCTAGCACAGAGGAAGAAGCACATCTTGCTTTAGAATCTTTTGAAGCTAAATGGAGTAAACAGTATCCACAAATTGCTAAATCTTGGTATGTTCATTGGGAAAATTTAATGGTTTTTCTAGGATACCCTGAGGCGATAAGGAAAGTAATATACACAACTAATAGTGTAGAATCTGTCAATAGCCAATTACGTAAGGTTACTAAGAATAAACGGGTTTTTCCAAATGATAATGCCGTTTTTAAGACCTTGTATTTGGCAATTGATTATATGACCAAGAAATGGGTTATGCCGATTCCAAACTGGAACGCAGCTATGGCTCACTTTTTGATAAAATTTGAAGGTAGAATTTAAGCCCTATGAAAAATTTACACACTTAATTAGAAAGGCTCGAAAAATCAGTCCAGTTTCATAAACCATCTCGACCAAATAACTCCGATGGATCTGCTTTTGATAATAATTCTTCTACTAGCTGATTACTGATGTCTAATGTATCTTTATCTGTATCTAATTTTTTAGCCATAATTCCTCCTTGCTTGCTTAAGTTACTTTTTTTACAGTAATCTCTTACTGCTTTCTTTGCAACTTACACAAACTATAGGACAGTGATCTGTCAACAGTTTTCCGGACAGTTTGTTTAGGCACATTTTTGCATTTTCTCGTATTGTACAGGTGATAGATAGTCATTAGTTGAATGCATCCTTATACGATTATAAAATACTTCTATATATTCAAATATGGCATATTTTGCTTCCTCCCTAGTTTTAAATTTATATTGATAAATTAGTTCTGTTTTTATAGTGTGAAAAAAGCTTTCAGCAACAGCATTATCCCAACAATTTCCTTTACCGCTCATACTCTGTATAATACCATGTTGTTTTGTAAGTTTTGAATGGCTATCAGAACAATATTGACTACCTCTATCAGTATGCCAAATAAGTCCTTTAGGTGGTTTACGTTGCCATATTGCCATTAGCAGAGCATTATTAACTAAATCAGCTTTCATGTTACTATTCATTGACCACCCTATAATTTTCCTAGAAAATAGATCAATAACGGTTGCTAAGTACAGCCAACCTTCTTCAGTTGGAACATATGTGATGTCCCCAACCCAATAACAATTAGCAGCATAGACCTTGAACTTTCTATCCAATAAATTAGGAGCAACTTGCTTATTATGACTAGAATCAGTAGTTGCTTTAAATTTATGTTTGCTTTTACATACTAAACCAGCTTCATTCATTAGCCTTGCAATCCGCTTCCGACTAACAATTATACCGTGTCTAGATAGTTCCTTTTTAATGGGTCTAGATCCATAATTCCTTCTACCTTCTTGAAAAATTGTTTTAATCTTACAGGTTAAAGCATTATCTTCTTTGTCCCTATTGCATTCAGGGGTAGTTAACCATTCATAATAGCCACTACGTGATACTTTCATAAATTTGCACATAATCGCAGTTGAAAAATCACCTTTATGCTTCTTTATCCATGCGTACTTTATTGGGACTCTTTCGCAAAGTACGCGGCAGCCTTTTTTAATAGATCACGCTCCTGCGTTACCCTAGCTAAATCTTTCTTTAATCTTTTTAATTCATCATAGAGATGTTCATCTGTTCGCATTATTGATTCTTTAGGTTTGGAATATTTATCTACCCAAGTATATAGAGTATTTCTAGTAATACCTAACTCTTTAGCTGTTTGTGACACAGGTCGCTTGGACTCAATTGCTAATTTAACTGCTGACTCTTTAAATTCAGCCGGATAAACCTTTGGTTTGCTATTAGTCATTTTTGTACTTCCTTTCTGTTAATATTGTCTCCTATTAACTGTCCGGAAAACTATAACCACATCACAGACTCTTGTTTAGATAGGGTGTATCCAATATTATACTTGGACTGTATCTATGTAAAATCTAGAGACAATCACATAGTAGTTAACCACTCTGCACTGCAAGTGCAGAGCTTAATATTACGGCATGAATGCCTAATGTATGTACTAACTTAAAAGTTAGAAACTATTTGTGTATGGCTCATTTAGAAAGTGTCACAACACAAAAAGAATATATCTGTGAAGTGTAAGATTTTGTTAAAAAATATCTGTATGATTCATTCTTATCTTTTCTTGATAAGATATTTAAAATTTATGTTGAAACGACGCACTGCAAGTGCGGGGTTTTTCTCCCAAAGTGGGACAATAAATAAAGCAGTATATTTAGCACTTGCTGTAAATATAGAAGGGAAAAAGGAGTTACTTGGCATTTGGATAGGCAAAAATGAAGGTGCTAAATTTTGGATGCAAGTAGTTACTGAGTTAAAGAATCGAGGAATTGAACAAATTTATGTTGCTTGTGTGGATGGTTTAAAGGGCTTTCCAGAAGCTATAAGCAGTGTATTCCCGAGTACTATAGTACAATTATGTATTGTACATATGGTTCGCAATTCAGTAAAGTATGTGTCATATAAAGATTTAAAAGAGGTCACATCAGATCTAAAACAAATTTATACAGCTAATAATGACGAAATGGCACGTTTAAAACTTCAGCAATTTGGTGTAAAATGGGATAAAAAATATCCGGTAATTTCTGATATTTGGCAACGTAATTGGTCTGGGATAATACCGTTTTTTGCCTTTCCTGAAGAGATCAGAAAGGTAATTTATACTACTAACACTATAGAATCTGTAAATCGTCAAATTAGAAAAATTATCAAAAATAAGGGGGTGTTTCCAGATGATAAGTCAATTCAAAAAATAATATTTTTATCCCTACAAAATGCAGCCAAAAAATGGACCATGCCTATTAAAGATTGGTCTTTAGCTTTAAATCAATTTGAAATACTTTGTGGAGATTTTAAATATGATTTATTGGAAAATAAAAAATGAACTTACACAAATTAAATGATTGACTCATACACCGTGTTAATTATTGCAATTGGTATCACACCCTTCAAGAAGTTTCTGCCCATCCTGCCATATTGTTTCAAATGCCCTATTATTGGTTCTATAGCACTGCGTCTCCTGATCATACACTTGTCTTCTTTCAATAACTTTTTCCGAGTTTTTGGGGTATATACCTTACTCTTCTCTTTAACATTGCTGCCAGTATAACTATAATGGACTGAAAAAATTAGACAAAGAAGCAGGTATTTTTGTTTCTCAATAAGTATAGAATAATAAATAAAATTAAAGAGAAACAAATGGGTAAAAAACAAATTAAAAATTTTAGTGCAGAAGCAAAAACTAAAATAGTATTAGAGATGTTAAAAGAAGAATCAACAATAGGTCAGTTATCGGTCAAATATGAAGTAACGGCTAAAACTATGCAAAACTGGAAACGACAATTTTTAGATAATGCGTCATTGGCATTTGAGCCAGCAAAAGCTGTTAGTGAGTACAAAGGGCAGATTAGTGAACTTAAGAATCAAAACGATGAACTTGCAAAAGCATTAGGTAAGGCTACAGTCGAGAGGGACTGGGCGGTGGGAAAGCTAAACAGCTTGGACTTATCAAATAAGAAAAGTCTTGTCGACCCCAAGCTGAGTACGTTAGCAAAGACAAGGCAATGTGAACTATTAAAGATAAGCAGATCTGGAGTATATTATAAAGCTAAAGTAATGAGCTTATATAATCTTGATATTTTAAATAGAATAGATGAAATATATACGGATAACCCTGAGTATGGTTATCGTTATATATACAAACAATTATTGGAAGACGGCTTTAATGTGGGCAGAGATAGGGTGCTTAAATATATGGGAATAATGGGTATAGAAGCTATTCATCCTCATAAAAAGCAATCTACTTCTGTGAAGGATGGTCAACATAAAATTTATAGCTATTTGCTTGAGCCGTACTGGCACAAATCAGGAACGAATAGAACTATTCATGTACCTTATGTTAATCAAGTGTGGAGTGGTGACATTACTTATATTAGAACTAACGGAGGATTTATGTATCTTGTGGCGATTATAGATTGGCATAGTAAGGCAATACTAAGTTATAAAGTATCTAATTCTATGGATGCATCACTTGTAACCGATGTATTAAAAGATGCACTGAATAAATACCCTGCACCACAAATATTCAATAGTGATCAGGGTAGTCAATATACTGGACATGAGCATACGGGAATTCTAAAAGAGAATAATATACAAATCTCAATGAACGGTAAGGGTAGAAGCATTGATAATATTGTGATTGAAAGATTTTTTAGAACTTTAAAATATAATTGTATATTTATAAATGATTTTAAAAATATCGCAGAACTTAAAGATGGTATTGATAAATACATGGATAAATATAACAATCAAAGATTCCATTCAAGTATTGGTTATAAAAAACCGATGAACGTGTATCTTGATTACTTACAAAATGCAGCTTAAAAATTATGTAAAATGGGAAACAAAATTAGTGAAAAATTTGTCTTGAAAAATCAGTCCAGTTTCCTATCTAGACACGGTATAATTGTTAGTCGGAAGCGGATTGCAAGGCTAATGAATGAAGCTGGTTTAGTATGTAAAAGCAAACATAAATTTAAAGCAACTACTGATTCTAGTCATAATAAGCAAGTTGCTCCTAATTTATTGGATAGAAAGTTCAAGGTCTATGCTGCTAATTGTTATTGGGTTGGGGACATCACATATGTTCCAACTGAAGAAGGTTGGCTGTACTTAGCAACCGTTATTGATCTATTTTCTAGGAAAATTATAGGGTGGTCAATGAATAGTAACATGAAAGCTGATTTAGTTAATAATGCTCTGCTAATGGCAATATGGCAACGTAAACCACCTAAAGGACTTATTTGGCATACTGATAGAGGTAGTCAATATTGTTCTGATAGCCATTCAAAACTTACAAAACAACATGGTATTATACAGAGTATGAGCGGTAAAGGAAATTGTTGGGATAATGCTGTTGCTGAAAGCTTTTTTCACACTATAAAAACAGAACTAATTTATCAATATAAATTTAAAACTAGGGAGGAAGCAAAATATGCCATATTTGAATATATAGAAGTATTTTATAATCGTATAAGGATGCATTCAACTAATGACTATCTATCACCTGTACAATACGAGAAAATGCAAAAATGTGCCTAAACAAACGAGCCTTTCTAATTAAGTGTGTAAATTTTTCATAGGGCTTAAATTCTACCTTCAAATTTTATCAAAAAGTGAGCCATAGCTGCGTTCCAGTTTGGAATCGGCATAACCCATTTCTTGGTCATATAATCAATTGCCAAATACAAGGTCTTAAAAACGGCATTATCATTTGGAAAAACCCGTTTATTCTTAGTAACCTTACGTAATTGGCTATTGACAGATTCTACACTATTAGTTGTGTATATTACTTTCCTTATCGCCTCAGGGTATCCTAGAAAAACCATTAAATTTTCCCAATGAACATACCAAGATTTAGCAATTTGTGGATACTGTTTACTCCATTTAGCTTCAAAAGATTCTAAAGCAAGATGTGCTTCTTCCTCTGTGCTAGCAGTATATATAGGCTTTAAATCAGCCGCTAATTCTTTTCGGTCTTTATATGATACATATTTTAAACTATTTCTAATCTGATGTACAATACATAATTGATGTTCGGTTTTCGGAAAAACTGCTTCTATTGCCTCAGACATACCGGTTAAATTATCACTGCAAGCAATAAGCATGTCTTGCATACCTCTGTTCTTCATCTCAGTAAAATTACTAAGCCAAAATTTCGCTCCTTCATTTTCACTGATCCACAATCCTAAAATATCCTTCCTTCCAGATAAATCAATACCTAATGCTACATATACAGACTTATTGATAATTCGTTTATCTTGACGTACTTTTACTACTAAACAGTCAAAAAATACTATAGCATATACTCGATCCAATGGTCGGCTTTGCCATATCTTGACATCCTCAATTACATCATCAGTAATTTGACTTAACAAACTTTCGCTAACGTCAGCTCCATACAATTCTTGCATTTGAATCTTAATATCAGATAAGCTCATTCCTTTAGCGTATAATGATATTATTTTATCATCAAATCCTTCAATACGTCTTTGACGCTTCGGAATTAATGCAGGTTCAAATGTACTACTTCTATCCCTTGGAACCTCAATCTCTACAACTCCATTATTTGTTACTAGATTCTTTACATTCCTACCATTACGAACATTATCACTATCAGTATGACAATATTTATCATATCCTAAATGATTATTCATCTCTGACTGCAATGCCTTCTCTACAAGCCGTTTGGTTAATTGTTTTAATAAACCATCCTCTTTAAGTAATGTTGATATATCTGTATCATTATTTATTAATAAATCTATCGCTTGATTCATTGCTTCATTTTGTTTTTGGTGCATTATAATTTCTCCTTTTGTTATATTATATTTTTATATAACCTTTGAAAAATTTACACACTTATTTGTACAGAGCCAAACAAACTGTCCGGAAAACTGTTGACAGATCAGTTTGATATATTTCTTCTAAATGCCCTCGGATCTCGCTGACTGTCATACCGCGACCATAAAGGGATATCACTTTCTCATCAAATCCATTAAATCTCCTCAGCCCTTTTGGTATTAATTGAGGATTATACTCTCCTTCCCGATCTCTTGGTACTTCTACTGTCAGCTTACGACCATCCCCATCAATTACTGTCTTCTCATAGCTACCATTACGACGATTATTATCTACTTTTGGCATCTTGCTATGTTTTGAATATCCTAATTCATGATCCAACTCACTTGCTAATATTTTCTCAACTATTTGCTTCTTTAGCTGTTGAAATAAACCATCTCGACCAAATAACTCCGATGGATCTGCTTTTGATAATAATTCTTCTACTAGCTGATTACTGATGTCTAATGTATCTGTATCTAATTTTTTAGCCATAATTCCTCCTTGCTTGCTTAAGTTACTTTTTTTACAGTAATCTCTTACTGCTTTCTTTGCAACTTACACAAACTATAGGACAGACTCCGGGACAGAGTTGGTTAAATTTTTATAAATTAGATAAGAGTCTAAAAGGTTTTGAAATATTCAGGAGTTTCGCAGTTAGCAAAATTGCGAATCAGCTAAAAGGCATCTAATGTTGTTCTGAATTGATGTTTTTATAACTTCCCAAGTTTGTTGATATAAAGTAATTTTTTCATTTATCCTCCTTTTGTTCATATCGAGCCAAGCAAATACGGCAAGGCAAATATGATTTCTCTGAGCTCGACCCGTGCGTGCCTGACAGCGTTCAATACCACAAGTTTGTTTTAATTCTCGATGATAAACTTCTATAGACCACCGTGCCTTAACAATTTTCTCTATTTGTTCACGTGTTGGATTTTCTAAGTTAGTTGTTATGTAATCAATGCGACCATTTTTTGCCACAAACTTAAATACCGTAACCCAACCGTATCCACGTAGGTGAATTTTTAGTCCCTCATCAGGAATCTCTAAACTTTCTAAGCTAACATTATGATTAACTTTTCTATTTTTTCTTAGGTTACTAACCCATGTCCAACCTAAATTACGTATATGTTTCAAATTCTCCAAACCGCTATACCACGCATCCATTACTACTGCATCAGGATTGATCCCTCTTTCCTTAGCTAAAGTAAGCATATCACAAAAATGCTCATTCTTTGTTTTTCCATCAGTTTCTTTATCATATATTCTATAATCTACAGGGGTAGATTGATCAGTTTTAGCATTGTAATGCAGTAAGTTGACCATCCCTATACCAGGTATAACATCATGTACAGCTCCAGAATATTGATAATGTACAAGCTCAATTTTCTTACTGTATTGCTTTGACAATAACGTGTCATCTCCCACTAATAAACAAGAAGCTTCCCTATCAATATATTTTGACACTTCTCTGTAGATCCCGCTAGGGCGGAAATCCTTACTATTTAACCATCGACTTGCACTATCATGAGATAGGTTTATTGGACTTACTTCAGATAATGCTTTACCACTATATCTTACGCTACTTGCTTGTAAAAATGATTTATATAAGTCTTTGCTACATTTTGATCTTGCCATGCTTAACTAAAACTCTTTCTTGCTAGATTAACATATTTTTTGCTAAGTGCGAAACTCCTGATATTAATTGCATCTTCTAACAATAAGGCTGTTGAAAATATTAGTGCTGAATTACCTACAGGAGTTTCGCAGTTAGCAAAATTGCGAATCAGCTAAAAGGCATCTAATGTTGTTCTGAATTGATGTTTTTATAACTTCCCAAGTTTGTTGATATAAAGTAATTTTTTCATTTATCCTCCTTTTGTTCATATCGAGCCAAGCAAATACGGCAAGGCAAATATGATTTCTCTGAGCTCGACCCGTGCGTGCCTGACAGCGTTCAATACCACAAGTTTGTTTTAATTCTCGATGATAAACTTCTATAGACCACCGTGCCTTAACAATTTTCTCTATTTGTTCACGTGTTGGATTTTCTAAGTTAGTTGTTATGTAATCAATGCGACCATTTTTTGCCACAAACTTAAATACCGTAACCCAACCGTATCCACGTAGGTGAATTTTTAGTCCCTCATCAGGAATCTCTAAACTTTCTAAGCTAACATTATGATTAACTTTTCTATTTTTTCTTAGGTTACTAACCCATGTCCAACCTAAATTACGTATATGTTTCAAATTCTCCAAACCGCTATACCACGCATCCATTACTACTGCATCAGGATTGATCCCTCTTTCCTTAGCTAAAGTAAGCATATCACAAAAATGCTCATTCTTTGTTTTTCCATCAGTTTCTTTATCATATATTCTATAATCTACAGGGGTAGATTGATCAGTTTTAGCATTGTAATGCAGTAAGTTGACCATCCCTATACCAGGTATAACATCATGTACAGCTCCAGAATATTGATAATGTACAAGCTCAATTTTCTTACTGTATTGCTTTGACAATAACGTGTCATCTCCCACTAATAAACAAGAAGCTTCCCTATCAATATATTTTGACACTTCTCTGTAGATCCCGCTAGGGCGGAAATCCTTACTATTTAACCATCGACTTGCACTATCATGAGATAGGTTTATTGGACTTACTTCAGATAATGCTTTACCACTATATCTTACGCTACTTGCTTGTAAAAATGATTTATATAAGTCTTTGCTACATTTTGATCTTGCCATGCTTAACTAAAACTCTTTCTTGCTAGATTAACATATTTTTTGCTAAGTGCGAAACTCCTGACCTAGTTTAAAAGCTATTGCAAACGATGCGAATGATTTGCGTTATTTTACAGTTCTATCTGATTTAGTATTTGGATGCAAAAGTTGGGGTTTGATTTCAGCAGTACTTGGAAATATTACTAATTGTAATAATTTTAGTAAAAATTTTTGGTGGAATAATGATCTTGGGCTTTTAACATATTTAGCAGAAGCAAGCGGAATACCACAGATATTTGAAATTACAGATCCAAAAACCGGCAAAATCCTTGAACGTAGAAAACCGAGAATTATTGAAGAAAGTGATCCCCCACATAATCACAGTGATGCTTTAAGACGTTGGAGACAAGCTAGTACAGATTTTAAACATGTATTATACCAATTGCAATAATTAACACGGTGTATTTATCCAGTCTCTATACATAATTGATTTTACTAAATCTACATTATGAGCAAGTTGATTCCAAGCGTAACAAGCCATAGTGACGATATCTTCATATACACCATAACATTGGTTATACAAGTAATGATTCTTGATCCATTCCCAAACTTGTTCCATTGCATTAAGTTCCGGTGCATAGGGCGGAAGCGGTATCAAAGTGATATTGCTTGGCACAGTTAGTTTTTTGGCTGTGTGCCAACCTGCATTATCCGTTAGTAAAGCTATATGTCGGTTGCCTTGAATACTGCGAGAAAGGTCTTCTAAGAATTTATTCATTGCCTGTGTGTTTGCATATGGTAAAATTAATGCAAAAGCTTCTCCTGTATCATGGCAAGCAGCTCCATAAATATATGTTGAAATGAATTGCTGTTGCCGAACTTTACGGGGTCTAGTGCCACGCTTAGCCCATATACGAGTTAAGCTACCTTGTTGCCCAACTCGAGTTTCATCCTGAGACCATATATCAACTTTACATCTATCGATATTTTTTGGTAATAATTCTGTTAACATATCTGGAAAGTTTTTTTATATGTATTTTGAGTCTCTTGATTTGACTTTGGATGCATTGAACGAGAAGTAATCCAGCTAAAACCAAGGCGGTGCATAGTATTGTAGACTGTTTTTAACGCACATTTAGCACCATATTCCTCAAGTAACATGATATGTAGTTCCTTTCCAGTTATATACCCACCAGTTTTACTTTCACTGAGCGTATTGATTTTATCAAAAAGAGCAGACTCTTGTATAGTGTTAATCTTCCTAGGGGCACCGCTTCTTTGTGATTCAAATAATCCTTCAAAACCATGATTCCTAAATCTTCTGAGCCATGATTGCACAGTTTTCCAGTGTGACTTCACTATTGCAGATATGGCTTTAAAAGATTTGCCTAATTGAAGGTGATACATCGCCAATAAACGTATACGATTTCGACCATGCGGCTCATGTTTCATCATTTTTATAAAATCATGACCTTCAAAACCTTGCGGTAATATTAACCTAGCTATTTGATTACCTTTTATCAGTTAAAAAACCATTTTATAACACTGCGTTAATTATTGCAATTGGTATGAGACCATCAAGGCTTGGCCTTTAGATTTAGTATAAAATAAAAAGTTATCATATATAACTTCTTTGGCTTGACGGTCAAAGGAGAAAATATATGACAACATATGAAAGTTTAAATCATTCTAAATGGGATTGCAAATATCATATTGTGTTTATTCCAAAGTGTCGTAAAAAAGAATTGTACGGGAAGGTTAGAAAATATCTTGGGAACCTATTCCATGAGTTAGCTTTTCAACGTGGGAGCAAGATCATAGAGGGGCATATGGTACAAGATCATGTGCATATGCTCATCAAGATTCCTCCTAAATATTCTGTAGCTCAAGTAATAGGCTATATCAAGGGGAAAAGTGCTATAGCCGTTGCTAGGCAGTTTGGTGGACGAAAACGTAATTTTAATGGAGAAAAGTTGTGGGCTAGAGGTTATGCGGTCTCAACTGTAGGATTTGAAGAGAATCAGATCAAACACTACATTAAGAATCAAGAGCAACTTGATAGTTTAGGCTCTGACGAATCAAGAGCAACTTGATAGTTTAGGCTCTGACGAATCAGGAGAATTTTAATTAACAATGGCAGCCCTTTGGGCTGCTCATAACCGTCAAGCCCCTCGCTTTGCGAGGGCGTTCTGACTACGGATAGGAATCTTTGGCTTAATGAACGAATTGGAACAATACACACTGTACAAGGACGAGAAGCTGAAGCAGTAATACCAATTGCAATAATTAACGCAGTGTTATAAAATGGTTTTTTAACTGATAAAAGGTAATCAAATAGCTAGGTTAATATTACCGCAAGGTTTTGAAGGTCATGATTTTCTCAATAACAACCAGCTGAAGCTGGTGGGTTGATATCTAGACTGGAAGTCGCTATTACTCTAAAGAGATATTACTAACGCCTGTGCATTATCTCTCTGATCCTAACTCTTAGGTTACCCTGCAGTATTTTATAGCGATATTTAGTGATTCAAACAACATTAAAGCGATGGTAAAATACAGTGTGGCTAGTCTTGTTAAAATATCATATGTTCAAGTTATAGTGAATTGAAATATTAGAACAAGGACTAAAGTCTTTCCCAGCTGAAGCTGGGGGTTTTAACCAAAAAGGTGACTATAAAAATGATGAAACATGAGCCGCATGGTCGAAATCGTATACGTTTATTGGCGATGTATCACCTTCAATTAGGCAAATCTTTTAAAGCCATATCTGAAATAGTGAAGTCACACTGGAAAACTGTGCAATCATGGCTCAGAAGATTTAGGAATCATGGTTTTGAAGGATTATTTGAATCACAAAGAAGCGGTGCCCCTAGGAAGATTAACACTATACAAGAGTCTGCTCTTTTTGATAAAATCAATACGCTCAGTGAAAGTAAAACTGGTGGGTATATAACTGGAAAGGAGTTACATATCATGTTACTTGAGGAATATGGTGCTAAATGTGCTTTAAAAACAGTCTACAATACTATGCACCGCCTTGGTTTTAGCTGGATTACTTCTCGTTCAATGCATCCAAAGTCAAATCAAGAGACTCAAAATACATATAAAAAAACTTTCCAGATATGTTAACAGAATTATTACCAAAAAATATCGATAGATGTAAAGTTGATATATGGTCTCAAGATGAAACTCGAGTTGGGCAACAAGGTAGCTTAACTCGTATATGGGCTAAGCGTGGCACTAGACCCCGTAAAGTTCGGCAACAGCAATTCATTTCAACATATATTTATGGAGCTGCTTGCCATGATACAGGAGAAGCTTTTGCATTAATTTTACCATATGCAAACACACAGGCAATGAATAAATTCTTAGAAGACCTTTCTCGCAGTATTCAAGGCAACCGACATATAGCTTTACTAACGGATAATGCAGGTTGGCACACAGCCAAAAAACTAACTGTGCCAAGCAATATCACTTTGATACCGCTTCCGCCCTATGCACCGGAACTTAATGCAATGGAACAAGTTTGGGAATGGATCAAGAATCATTACTTGTCTAACCAATGTTATGGTGTATATGAAGATATCGTCACTATGGCTTGTTACGCTTGGAATCAACTTGCTCATAATGTAGATTTAGTAAAATCAATTATGTATAGAGACTGGATAAATACACCGTGTTAATTATTGCAATTGGTATAATGCTAGTATTAGGGGCTCAAGCACCAAACCAAAATAAAACTCGGATATGGGCAGGTAAATCTCCTAATATCTTAAATGTGGCAGTTACTAGGGCTAAAGAAGTTATCTATGTTATAGGAAATAAGAGTTTATGGAAAGAAACAGGAGTATTCAGAGAACTAGACTGCAGAATAGATTGATGTGTTCAGCCCATCAGCTTCAACTTGTTGCTAATTGATAGTTGTTTTTAACGTTTGATTTTAGATTTTTAGATTTAAATGCTGTGTAACTCTGCACAAAAACTTTTCTGTTACTTTTCTATTAGTTTTCTATTGCTCTTACACCAAAGTTGCCGAAATACGACCACAAAAAAACTATCAATTCTTTAAACAAAAAAATAGGCAAGACGAAATCGATCATTAATATAGAAACCTTCACAACCTAAAAATTAAGTTGAATATAAACTATTAACAAGCTAATATGCAAGGTACTAAAAATTAGATACAATATTAGATAAAATAAAATGATTACTATTACTTTTCCAGATAGAACGCAAAAACAATTTGAAAAAAATATTACGGGATTGGAGATAGCTAGTCAAATTTCTACTTCTCTAGCAAAGAATGCTTTGGTTGTTGAAGTAAATAACGAGCTAAAGGACTTAAGTTTACCTATAGAATCTGATTGTAATTTGAGGATTCTAACCTATAAAGATTCTGAATGTTTAGAGGTAATACGCCATGATGCTGCTCATATAACGGCAGAAGCAGTTAAAGAATTATTTCCAAATGTCCAAGTGACCATAGGTCCAGCTATCGAAAATGGCTTTTTTTATGATTTTGCTAAAGATAAACCGTTTGCCCCGGAAGATTTGCTGATGATAGAAGCAAAAATGCATGAAATCGTCAAAAGAAACGAAAATATCACTAGAGAAGTATGGAATCGCGATCAAGCCATAGAATTCTTTAAGTCAATAGACGAGCATTATAAAGCCGAGATAATTTCAGAGATTCCAGCAAGTGAGGATATTACCTTATACCGCCAAGGTAACTTTGTTGATCTTTGCCGTGGTCCGCATAGCCCGTCAACTGGCTTCATCAAACATTTTAAACTAATGAAAGTGGCTGGAGCGTATTGGCGTGGTGATAGTAAAAATCCTATGTTACAAAGAATCTATGGGACAGCTTGGGCAACAAAAGAACAGTTAGACAACTACCTTTATATGATTGAAGAGGCAGAAAAGCGTGATCATAGAAAATTAGGTCGAGAGCTTGGATTGTTTCACTTTCAGGAAGAAGCTCAAGGTATGGTATTTTGGCATGATAAAGGTTGGAGTATATATCGCATTATCGAGCAATATATCAGAAATAAAATCAGAAAAACTGGATATATCGAGGTGAAAACTCCTGTGCTTGTTGATAAAAGCCTGTGGGAAGCTTCTAGTCACTGGGAAAAATTTAGGGAGGACATGTTTGCTCTAAATCTTGCTGATGATAAAACATTAGCCATGAAACCAATGAATTGCCCATGTCATGTGCAGATTTTTAAGCAGGGTATCAAAAGTTATCGAGACTTACCACTACGTATGTCTGAATTTGGTTTATGTCATAGAAATGAAGCATCTGGTGCATTGCATGGTCTGATGAGAGTAAAGGCTTTTCGACAAGATGATGCACATATTTTTTGTACTGAGGAACAAATTAACAGTGAGACAGTAAAGTTTTTTAGCCTCTTAACCGAGGTTTATAAGGATTTTGGTTTTTCTGATATTAAAATTAAATTCTCAGATCGTCCTAAAATACGAGCTGGCAGCGATGAAGTTTGGGATAAAGCAGAAAATGCTCTAAGAAATGCCGTAAAAGAAGCCGGTTATTCTTATATATTAAATCCCGGTGATGGTGCGTTTTATGGACCAAAACTAGACTTTTGTCTTAAAGATTCAATAGGTAGAGAATGGCAGTGCGGCACTCTGCAAGTTGATTTTGTTTTACCGGAACGTCTTGACGCTCATTATATTACTGTAAGCGGTGAGAAAAAGAGACCAGTAATGTTGCATAGAGTTGTAATTGGTTCTTTTGAACGGTTTATAGGCATATTAATTGAAGAATATGCTGGACGCTTTCCTTTATGGTTAGCCCCTGTACAAGTAGCTATTGCCACCATTACAAGTGACTTAAATGACTATGCATTGGAAGTACACAAATTGTTGATTAGTGAAGGAATACGGTCAGATGTCGATATTTCGCCTGAAAAGATTAATTATAAAATACGCTATTTTTCTAATAATAAAGTACCTATAATAGCCGTTGTTGGTAAACAAGAAATGCTAAATAATACTGTGACTATAAGACAACTAGGATCAGAGCAGCAGGAAATTATTTCTCTACAAAATCTAGTAAAGCTTGTAAAAGATCAGAATATTCGCTATTTAACATAAATACGCGAATTTGGGATAAGAATTTGTCAATTCTTATCCCAGGGGTATAATGGAAGCAACTGTGTCGTACGTGTAAAAAGTACACAAAAACACAACAATAACTAATAACAATTTTTATGGAGAAAATATCATTTCTGGAATTAAGAATAGTAATTTTCCTAAGGCTAATAGGGAAATTAGGGCTAGTCAAGTTCGTTTAGTCGATGAGAATGGTGAGATGCTTGGCATCGTTAGCATCAAGAATGCTCTAGAACAAGCTGAAAAAGCTGGTTTAGATTTGGTAGAAATTTCACCAAATGCCGAACCACCTGTTTGTAAGATTTTGGATTTTGGTAAATTTAAATATGAGAGTAAAAAGCGTGTCCAAGACAGTAGGAAAAAACAAAGGGTTATTGTCCTTAAAGAAATGAAGTTTAAGCCAAACATTAGTCAAGGTGATTTTAATGTGAAACTTCGTAAGATCAAAGATTTTTTGAAGGAAGGTGACAAAGTAAAAATTTCTCTATGGTTTAAAGGCAGAGAGATTATCCATAACGATATTGGTATGAAGTTATTTGACCGCATATCGTTAGAACTAGAGGGCTTAGCTAAGATTGATTCCGCTCCTAAAATGGAAGGTAAACAGATAATTATGTTAGTCAGCCCTGATCCAAGTAAAATACCAACTAATTAGAACTATTTATGCCAATTAAAATTCTAATGCCTGCTTTATCTCCAACTATGACTGAAGGAAATATTGCAAAATGGCTTAAAAAAGAAGGGGATAAAGTTGTTCCAGGAGATGTTGTAGCAGAAATAGAAACAGATAAAGCTACTATGGAAGTGGAAGCTGTAGAAGAGGGAATTTTTGCTAAAATAATTGTGCCGCAAACAGACAATGTGCCGGTGGGTTCGCTTATCGCTGTATTACTTGAAGATGGTGAAGATGCAAACTTATTGGATAGTTTTATAGCAAGTAGTGATAATTCTGCTAAACCATCTACAGGACCAGTAATATCTATAGAAGAAACTAAGCCGGTTAAGTACGATCAGCAACCGCAAACAATGAATGTGAAAGCTTTAGGCAGGATATATGCTTCGCCTTTGGCTAAAAGACTAGCTGCTATTGATAATATCGATCTGTCAAATATTCAAGGTAGTGGACCACATGGCAGAATAATTAAAAAAGATGTATTATCCTACTTAGTGCTACCCACAAATAGTGGTAAGATTAGGGCGGTGAACAGAAATCACGAGGAGTACAGATCAGTCCCCAATAATAATATCCGTAAAATTATTGCTAAACGTTTGCTTGAATCTAAACAAACCATCCCACATTTCTATCTTTCAATAGAATGTAACATGGATAAGTTATTGGACATTAGAGAAGATATAAATAAATCGCTTATAGAAGAGAGTAAAATTAAAATTACGGTTAATGATTTTGTTATTTTAGCAGTAGCAAAAGCTTTAAAAGCCGTCCCAGAAGCAAATGTTAGCTGGGATGAGTCTGCTATTCGGTATTATAATAATGTTGATGTATCGGTTGCTGTGGCAATTGATAATGGTCTTATAACGCCTATAGTCAGAAATGCCGATCAAAAAGATATAATTACATTATCGCAAGAATTACAAACTCTTATAAAAAAGGCTCGAGATAATAAACTAACTCCTGAAGAATTTCAGGGTGGAAGTTTTTCTGTCTCTAACTTAGGTATGTACGGTATTAAGAACTTCAGTGCTATAATAAATCCGCCACAAAGCTGTATCCTAGCAATAGGAGCAAGCTCAAAACGTGCAATAGTTGAAAATAATCAGATAAAAGTCGCTACTATCATGGATGTTACTCTTTCTTCTGATCACAGAGTTGTTGATGGTGCTGTTGGAGCTAAATTTTTAGCTTCATTTAAAAAATTTATGGAGAGTCCTGCGTTAATGCTCATATAACGTTTGATTGACACCCTACCCTCACCATAACTTAAAACTTAAATCATAGAATAAATTATGAGTTTTTCCGATAATCTAGCAAAAATCTTGAATAAACATGAAGAATTATCGAAAAAGTTGGCCACTGGTATAGTCGGAGATGAGTTTATAAAAGCATCGAAGGAATATGCCGAGCTAGAGCCTATTGTTCAAACAATTAATGAATATAATAAATCTGTATCTGAATTGCATGACATCAAAGAGATGGCTCAAGAAGCAAATTTGGACAATGATACACAGACGATGATATATGATGAGGTGCATCGTTTAGAGATACTGATGCCTAAATTAGAAAGGGCAGTAAAACTCTCTTTGTTGCCAAAAGATGAAGCTGATACAAAAAATGCTATTATTGAGGTAAGAGCTGGTAGTGGTGGAGAAGAAGCAGCGTTATTTGCTGCAACTTTATTTAATATGTATCACAGATACGCCGAATTAAAAAGCTGGCGTTTTGAAATATTATCAATCTCAGATACTGGTATTGGTGGATATAAAGAAGCGTCAGCACTAATTCAAGGACGAGATGTGTTTTCCAAACTTAAATTCGAATCAGGTGTACACCGAGTGCAAAGAGTTCCTGAGACTGAGTCAAGTGGGAGGATACATACTTCTGCGGCTACCGTTGCTGTCTTACCTGAAGCAGAAGATGTAGACATTAAGATCGATGACAAAGATTTACGAATTGATACATATCGGGCATCGGGTGCTGGCGGACAACATGTCAATACCACCGAATCAGCCGTAAGGATTACCCATTTACCAACTGGTATTGTTGTTGCCTTACAAGATGAAAAATCACAGCATAAAAATAAAGCTAAGGCTATGAAAATTCTTCGTTCTAGAGTTTATGAAGCAGAGCGATATAAAAAAGATATGGAAAGAGCCGAAGTGCGTAAAGGTCAAGTTGGTTCTGGTGATAGGTCAGAAAGAATTCGCACCTATAACTTTCCACAAGGTCGAGTTTCTGACCATAGAATTAACTTAACTCTTTATAAAATAGAAGATATTGTAAAAAACGGGCAATTAGATGACTTTATTGAAGCTTTGATATCAGCTGATGAAGCAAGAAAACTTTCAGAAGTTTAGGTTATATACAATGCAAATCTTATATTTTTTAACTTAATTTTTAGAGGGATTAGAGCAACTAAGCAAACAGTTATATTGCCATCAAGATTATTTATTGCTCCTGTTATTTTCTTGTTACTTTATATAAAAGGATTTTCTAATAATGTACAAGACTTAATATTATTTTGTATATTGCTAATTATCTCAATTATTATTAATTGGCGATTTTGTGACAAACTTCTTATACAGGTTAATAATAATTTAATAATTATTCCAGGTTCATGGCAACCTCTTATATTGATACTTATCATTTTTTCACTCAATAACAACCAGCTGAAGCTGGTGGGTTGATATCTAGACTGGAAGTCGCTATTACTCTAAAGAGATATTACTAATGCCTGTGCTGTCTCTCTGATCCTAATTCTTATAAGTTACCCTGCAATACTTTTGTAGCGATATTTAGTGATCCAAACAACATGAAAGCGATGGTAAAATACAGTGTGGCTAGTCTTGTTATAATCTGTCATATATGATATTTTAATATACATAAGAGCTTGCTCTTATGTATATTAAAATATCATATATTCAAGTTATAGTGAGTTGAAATATTAGAACAAGGACTGAAGTCTTTCCCAGCTGAAGCTGGGGGTTTTAACCAAAAAGGTGACTATAAAATATTTTTTTGGATATATGAGAGCTGTAAATCTAGAACTAGCCCCAAAATATAAAATAATGGAATTAATAATATCAAGTTGGGTGCTGGGGATCATGTTTTTTAAAGCAATATATTGTTATAGCTATGCAAACAAAATAAATAATCAGAAAAATTGGGTCAAAAAGTCCTAAATTAATTAAAACTTTTTCAAGTGTTATAAAAATTTTACTAGACTTAGAAAGCTAATAATTATATAAACCTTAACGTCCCTTATAAAAGGGCCTGTAGTTCAGTTGGTTAGAACCCACCGCTCATAACGGTGTTGTCGCAGGTTCAAGTCCTGCCGGGCCCACCATTTTTCGATTTTAGTGCATTTCACGAATGCGTTAAAACTGACTAGAATATCAAAAAAATGCATTCTTGAAGCGGCTGGCACGAATGCATTTTAATCTATTATCACTAATAATCTTAGCTAATGAAAGTGGCGGCTCATCGTAGCTACCTTAACACTGGTCTGTGCGACACGAAGTCGCTTAAAAGAGTTGTTATCCCTGTAAATAGGAGGTAACCATCTATATCGCTAGATGAACCTACTGCCCTGAATAAAGAGCGGGTAGGACAATGCAGCAAAGTATGTAATAAGTACGGGATGAAAATCGTGAGAAGATCGTCTTTCTGGTAGTCACATAAGCCGGATAAGCACTAGGTAACTGATATGCTGAAGATATCTGAACTTATTTATAGATCGTAACGTTAGACAATGGTAAGTGACTGAAACCATTGATGAAAGTAAGTAAGGAGGATAGGACTTTGCTCCTTCGCGATTATGTATGCTTTCCGGTCTATAGTAAGCAGCTAAGTCAGTATTACTCTTTGAGCGAAACGTGGAAACCCTGTATAGCTCCTGAGATTAAATGCAGGAAGGTATACTGTGAAGTATACTATAGTTATGCAGGAATAGGAGGTTGGAAAAAGCGAATGCTAGGTTGTAATGATCTAGATACAGATTGAAATATAATCTGGCACGAAAGTGAGCTAACGTCCAACTGGTGTTTAATTGCAAGATAATTTATAGAACTGTTTTAATGGAGGAATGCAAATGACAGCAGTGAACACATCATTGACTGGTGCACCTACAGCTAAAGAAACAAAGTGGGATTCCATACTATGGAACAAAGCTGATTCTCAAGTGAAACGGCTACAAATGCGTATTGCAAAGGCTATGAGAGAGAAACGTTTTGGTAAAGTTCGTGCTTTGCAAAGGCTACTCACTCACTCGTTTTATAGCAAGTGTCTCGCGGTAAAACGGGTGACACAAAACAAGGGGAGTAAATGCCCTGGTACTGACGGCATCATTTGGCGTACTAAACGACAAATGATGCAAGCAATCTTGTCAGTTAACCACTCTGCACTGCAAGTGCAGAGCTTAATATTACGGCATGAATGCCTAATGTATGTACTAACTTAAAAGTTAGAAACTATTTGTATATGGCTCATTTAGAAAGTGTCACAACACAAAAAGAATATATCTGTGAAGTGTAAGATTTTGTTAAAAAATATCTGTATGATTCATTCTTATCTTTTCTTGATAAGATATTTAAAATTTATGTTGAAACGACGCACTGCAAGTGCGGGGTTTTTCTCCCAAAGTGGGACAGTTAACCACTCTGCACTGCAAGTGCAGAGCTTAATATTACGGCATGAATGCCTAATGTATGTACTAACTTAAAAGTTAGAAACTATTTGTGTATGGCTCATTTAGAAAGTGTCACAACACAAAAAGAATATATCTGTGAAGTGTAAGATTTTGTTAAAAAATATCTGTATGATTCATTCTTATCTTTTCTTGATAAGATATTTAAAATTTATGTTGAAACGACGCACTGCAAGTGCGGGGTTTTTCTCCCAAAGTGGGACAATAAAACGATTAGGATATAAAACTCAACCACTTCGAAGAATTTATATCTCTAAGAAGAACGGTCAAAGGCCTCTTTCTATTCCTACTATGAATGATCGAGCCATGCAGGCTCTCCATTTACTGAGTTTAGAACCAGTTGCAGAAACTATAGCTGATAAAAACAGTTATGGTTTTAGACCAAAGCGATCTGCGGCGGATGCAATTGAACAATGCTGTAATTGCTTGTGCAGGAAAAACTCAGCCTCGTGGATATTTGAGGGTGATATTAAATCCTTCTTTGATCAAGTGAGTTTTAACTGGCTAGAAAATAATGTTCTTATGGATAAAGTCATCCTTAAGAAATTTTTACGAGCTGGTTATATAGAAAAGGCTAGTTTAGTAGCAACAATTCAAGGAGTACCTCAAGGTGGGATAATTTCACCAAGCCTTGCACTGATAGCCCTATCGAGGTTAGAAGAGAGACTTGCCAAACATTTCAAAAGGAATCGTGGAAAAATCCATGCGATTATCTACGCTGATGATTTTGTTATTACTGGCGAGTCAAAGGAAATATTGGAAAATGAAGTCATACCACTAGTGAAAAACTTCTTGGCTGAACGTGGGCTACAATTATCACTCGAAAAGTCTCGTATTACTAATATAAGTCAAGGATTTGATTTTCTTGGTTTTCATATTCGTAAATACGGTAAGAAGTTAAAATTTCTTACGAAGCCTACAAAGGCTTCTGTAAAGTCTTTTCTCGCTGATATCAAAGCTACAATCAGAACTAACTTTGGATCAACAACAGAGGACTTGATCCGACTGTTAAACCCAAAGATGATTGGTTGGAGTAACTACTATAGACACTCAGCTGCTTCAAACATCTTTTCTTATATTGATAATCGAATTTATAAGATACTCTATAGATGGACACGAAAAAGACACTACAATAAAGGATTCCATTGGATTTATCGAAAATACTTCCAACGTATGGATTCCTCAAGAAGGTGGCATTTTCACGCTAAAATTAAGAATAATGATAAGAAAAATATTACTACTTCTTACCTAAACTTAAAATTAGCCGGTGATACCAAAATTAGACGTCATACTAAGATACTTGCGGATGCTCAATCTTATGATCCTAGCTAGTCCGTCCGCCAAAAATATTTAAAGCCCCCCATAATCTATGATTGAATAAAATTTTTACAAAAAAAATTCTAATATTTGCACTAAAATTAAAAATTGTTTTCAATTTTATTGAAAAATTTCTGTTTTAGTAAAATTTTTACATGAGCTTATTGTTAACGATTTTTTTTAATCGTTTAGCAAGTTTTTTAATGATAATTTTTTTATGTAGAGTTAGGCATGATGTGTAAATGATTGGCAATACATCGTAAATTCAAACCTATAGCAGAGATTATTGGATTGATCACATCTCCTATCACACCCTTCAAAAAGTTTCTGCCCATCCTGCCATATTGTTTCAAATGCCCTATTATTGGTTCTATAGCACTGCGTCTCCTGATCATACACTTGTCTTCTTTCAATAACTTTTTCCGAGTTTTTGGGGTATATACCTTACTCTTCTCTTTAACATTGCTGCCAGTATAACCAAGATCAACAAACGATTTTTTTTATCTTTATTCCAGTTACATTTTCTACCGCTTCAAAACTCTGCTGCAATGTATGACCATCATAAGGATTATTATGAAACGATTTTGCTGACAGTACAAAATTTCTACGACCACTGACTACTACCGCAACTTTATTGCCAAACTCATATGGCTTGTTTCGTTTTCCCTTCCCTATACACTCTACCTCAGGGGCATGAAAACTATACAATATTTTATTCTGTTCTTTGTATTGCTTTTTCTCTTCTCTTTTTAAAACAGATTGGCTATGTATTTGTTTTACTTTTTTCAATACTTCTTGATCTCTGATAGATAAGTTTAATTTCTGATTTTTTATCTCACGCTCACATATTCTAACCAAACGACCAAGTAACGTTTTTAAATGCTTCATTATTTTCCAACGCTTCTGGGCTTTGCTATGCTCTTTATACTTCCAGAGCTTTATTATATCTCGCTTATAGGTTCTAGCGTAGGTTTCGTTTAAACTTATACCCAAACTTTGGCAAAGCTTCACAATACTAAGCCTAGCTTTATCCATTAAATAAACATCATGTGGGTGCTTGATATTCTTAATTTGTACCGTTGTATCAGCAATTATCAATTCCAAATCTTTTTTTTTAATTGTGTTAGTTCTTATTCCAACTCTTATCAACTCTGCTAATATCTCGTTATATCCAGATTCACCTAATAAATTACGAAATCTTCTTATGCTAGTTTCCGACATCGCTATATCTGTTTCTATATATTCCCACCCACAGAAATATTGCCAATACATGTTTTCTTTTAGTTCTTCCTCTGCTAATGAATCTGAAAAATTATACATTGCTTGTAGCATCGTTACACCAAGCATCACTCTATGACATTTTCTATTTCTACCAAATCTCTTAATAGAAACATTTTTTGATAACCATTCTTCTAGACCAGACCAATTTATTAATTCTCTTAATTTATATAGCTTATTATTTGAGTTTAATTCTTCTTTTAATTTATAACCAAAAAGTTTTCCTTGTTTTTGTGATTTGATAATATTTTCTATTGGCATATTGACTGAAATCCATAAGGTTTATTAGCATATTTTAACATTTTCTTATGGATTTCTTTATTATTTTCTGCCATTAAACCCTATTATCTATAAGACTTATAGAGTTTTGCCGGACAGACTTGCTATTTTGAATATTTTCGAAAACGCGAAGAATATAAAAGAGCTTTACCATCTGTTACGAATTGTAGCCGGGTCTATCAAGGCCTTATAAATGCTCGAGCCCAGTACGATTAAAGTCGTACGCTGGGTTCCTCGGAGAGTGGAGTGCAGTAATGTACTCTGCTTATCCTACAGATAATGCTTTAAATATTGTCCAGTATAGCTCTCACTACAAGCAGCGATATCCTTTGGAGTCCCAGTAGCTACTATACTACCACCTTTATCTCCACCTTCAGGACCAACATCTATAACGTAATCCGCTGTTTTAATAACATCTAGATTATGCTCAATAACTATAACAGTATTACCCATATCAACTAACTTATGCAGCACTTTAAGCAATTTATTAATATCATCTATGTGCAACCCTGTTGTTGGTTCATCAAGTATATATAAAGTTTTACCGGTTGAGCGTTTTGATAATTCTTTAGCTAATTTGATCCTTTGTGCTTCACCTCCAGATAAAGTAGTAGCAGATTGTCCAATTTTTATATAACCAAGTCCTACCTCATTTAAAGTAACAAGTTTTTCGTAAATTAGGGGTACTTTAGCAAAGAAACTCATTGCATCCTCAACTGTCATCCTAAGGACGTCAGATATAGATTTATCTTTATATTTTATTTCAAGAGTCTCTCTATTATACCTGTCTCCATTACAAACATCACATTTTACATAAATATCAGGTAAAAAATGCATTTCTATTTTAATCAGACCATCACCTTGGCATAATTCACATCTTCCACCTTTAACATTGAATGAAAACCTACCAACTTTATAACCCCGTGCTTTTGCAGTTGGTAGTTCAGCAAACCAGTCTCTAATATAGGTAAACGCACCAGTATAAGTTGCTGGATTTGATCTTGGTGTGCGACCTATTGGTGATTGGTTTATATCAATAACCTTATCAATATATTCAAGACCTTTAATTGACTTATATTCTCCTGGAGAGTTTTTTGAAGAGGGTTCGAAAAATTTTAAAGCTGCTTTATATAAAGTGTGAATTATTAAACTTGATTTACCGCTACCTGATACCCCTGTTATTGCTGTAAAACTGCTCAGAGGAATTGTAATGTTAACATCCTGTAAATTATTAGAAATAGCCCCCGTTAATGCTATTACCTTACCCGCAGGTGATACTCTAGTATTTGTTGGTACTTCAATAGATTGTTTACCGCTTAAATAGCTACCCGTTATACTATTGGGACATTGTTTAATTTCCTCAATTGTTCCTTGTGCTATTATATGTCCACCCTGAATACCAGCACCTGGTCCGACATCTATGATGTGATCCGATTCGTACATTGTTTCTTCATCGTGTTCAACAACCAGTACTGTATTACCAAGGTCTCGAAGATTCTTTAGAGTCTCTATTAATCTAGCATTATCACGTTGATGCAAACCAATTGAGGGTTCATCAAGTACATACAACACACCACTAAGACCTGAACCAATTTGTGATGCCAAGCGAATACGCTGACTTTCTCCACCAGACAGAGTTCCTGATTCTCTAGACAAGGCAAGATAATCAAGACCAACATTCATAAGAAATTGTAATCTTTCCTTGATTTCCTTTAATATACGTTCAGCAATAGTCATTTGTCTTTTATTGAGCTGTTTGTCTAATTGATTAAACCATTTCTGTAGTTGCAAAATACTCATGGTAGATACTTGTCCAATATGCATATCAGCGATTTTAATACAAAGAGATTCCATTTTTAGTCTATAACCTTCACAAGATGTGCATTTGTACTCTGCTTTGTATTTTAATAATTCTTCTTTTACTAAGGAAGAATCAGCCTTACGCTCCTTTTCTTGTAAACTAGGTATTATTCCAGCAAAAGGTTGCTGTACCACCTGAGATTTAGAACCATCATGATATTGAAATTTTATAACATCATCACCTGATCCATGGAATAATACTTGCTGTACAATATTTGGTAGTTCTACAAAAGGAGTGTCTAATGAAAATTCGTAATGACTCGCTAAAGCTTTTAATGTTTCTAAAAAAAACTTTGAGGATATTTTCCCCCAAGGTGCTATAGCTCCATCTTTAATACTAATTCTTTTATCTGGAACAATTAATTCTTGATCAAGACACAATTCTATGCCGATACCCTCACATTTAGGACAAGCACCAAATGGGCTATTAAAGGAAAAAATTCTTGGTTCTATTTCAGTAATTTGAAAACCAGAAACTGGACAAGAATATTTTTCTGAGAAAATGATTTTTGAACCTTTAGTAAGGTTGGTTTCTAATCCATTTGGCAAGTCAACAATTTCAATATATACTATACCCTCTGCTAGTTTAAGAGCTATTTCTAAACTATCTGCAAGCCTGTTACCTAAATCATCTTCTAGAGAAATCCTATCAACAATTACTTCAATATTATGTTTTTTATTCTTATCAAATTTTGGAAGATTATCGATCTCATAAATTTCATTGTTAATAAATAATCGCCCAAAACCCTGTTTTTTAAGATCAAGGATTTCACGTCTGAATTCACCTTTCTGCCCTCTTATAATGGGTGCTAAAATGTATAATTTACTTCCCTTAGGAAGGTCACGAATAGCATCTATCATCTCCGATATAGTCTGATTCTTTATTGGTAAACCCGTTGCTGGAGAATATGGCACTCCTACCCGTGCATATAGTAATCTCAAATAATCATAAATCTCAGTTATAGTACCAACTGTAGAGCGTGGATTTTTAGATGTGGTTTTTTGATCAATAGCTATTGCCGGCGACAACCCAGAGACTGACTCAACATCAGGCTTATCCTGAAGATGCAAGAACTGCCTAGCATAGGAAGATAGACTTTCAACATATCTGCGTTGTCCTTCAGCATAAATAGTATCAAAAGCTAGTGAAGATTTTCCAGAACCACTAAGCCCTGTAATGACAACAAACTTATTTCTAGGAATATCAACATTTACATTTTTTAAATTATGCTCCTTAGCACCACGAACTTTAATATATTCTTGTATCATAATTTGTTATAAATTTTTAAGGAACTTATCAAAAAACTTGTAGCATTATAGGTTGTTTTGAATTACTATTGCAATAGTAATTTTTAAATAGGTAATGATCTGTGGCTGGTAGTTTAAATAAGGCAGTATTAATAGGTAATTTAGGGCGTGATCCAGAAATTAGGCACACGGCTGATGGTAAAGAGATAGCAAATTTCAGTATCGCTACTTCTGAGACGTGGAAAGATCGTGCTACTGGAGAAAAGAAAGAAAAGACTGAATGGCATAGAGTAGTAATATTTAATGAGGGGTTGGTATCTGTTGTAAAGAATTATGCCAAAAAAGGAACTAAAGTTTACTTGGAAGGTAATTTACAAACTAGAAAATGGGTGGATAACCTTGGGCATGAAAAATATACAACAGAAATAGTGTTGCAGAATTTTAACTCACAATTTATATTGTTGGATTCTAAAGGGGGTGGTACTCAAGCACCAGATTCTGTTGCACCAAAAAATATGGTTACTAATTTTGACCATAGTGATCTAGATGATGAAATACCTTTCTAACTGACCACCTTATGCACAACGTCATTGCGAAATCACGTAGTGGTTGTGGCAATCCAAATTCATTAGATTGCTTCGTCGCCACTAAAGTAGCTTCTCGCAATGACTCCAAGCTGCTTTCTCTATGGGTTTTAAATGCCATGCGTAAGATGAGTGATATAATTGAATAGTATCATTTTAGTGTAGTAACAATTTAATAGAGGTAATGATTATGATAACAGATTTTCTCCATATTTAGACAATGGAGTGCTAGATTTAAATAAAGAGGGTAACAAATTCTCTAGTGGGAAAGGGGGGATCAGATGTTTTGAAAAGATATTTGATATAGGACGGTTAGCTGAATTTATAGCTACCCCAGGTGTTAAGGGATTTAAGGCAACTCTGTGGGGTATTGATAAGATGGGCATAGATAATTTCCGGTTACTAATGGATGCAATAAAGAAGAGTCCTATTATTCTTCTTAATCTTGAAAACAATCCCTTAACTCTTGAAATGGTTAAGGAAATATCTGAGCTTACTGAGCTCAATCTAGCTTCCTGTAACATTGGTGATAAAGAAATAATAAAAATAATGGTATGGACCTACCCTATATACAGAATGAGAAGCGTATGCTAATCTTCTAGGATAGGAAATGAATCCTAAACAACAATAAGGAGGTCCATATGGAAGTTACCACAATTGGTATAGATATTGCAAAAAGAATTTTTCAAATTCACGGTGTAGATAAAAATGGCAAGACAATATTAAAGAAGAAATTAATGAGAGAACAGGTTTTAACTTTTATGGCTAACGTACCAAAATGTCTAGTAGGCATGGAAGCTTGCGGTGGAGCTAGCTATTGGGCAAGAGAATTAATAAAATTAGGTCATAATGTAAAACTAATGGCACCACAGTTTGTTAAGCCTTATGTCAAAACCAGTTAACCACTCTGCACTGCAAGTGCAGAGCTTAATATTACGGCATGAATGCCTCATGTATGTACTAACTTAAAAGTTAGAAACTATTTGTGTATGGCTCATTTAGAAAGTGTCACAACACAAAAAAATATATCTGTGAAGTGTAAGATTTTGTTAAAAAATATCCTATCTTTTCTTGATAAGATATTTAAAATTTATGTTGAAACGACGCACTGCAAGTGCGGGGTTTTTCTCCCAAAGTGGGACAGTTAACCACTCTGCACTGCAAGTGCAGAGCTTAATATTACGGCATGAATGCCTCATGTATGTACTAACTTAAAAGTTAGAAACTATTTGTGTATGGCTCATTTAGAAAGTGTCACAACACAAAAAGAATATATCTGTGAAGTGTAAGATTTTGTTAAAAAATATCTTATCTTTTCTTGATAAGATATTTAAAATTTATGTTGAAACGACGCACTGCAAGTGCGGGGTTTTTCTCCCAAAGTGGGACAATAAAACAGTTGTCGCGGTAGCTAATAAGCTAGCAAGGGTGGTATTTGCATTACTTAGTTCAGGTGATGATTATACCGAGAGTAAAGTTTGTAGTTAAAAAACTACTCCAAATAATTGATGAAATGACATTATAGGTAATAGAAGTTTAACAAATTCCAATCCGGAATATGCGAAGAATGATAATATTGATGGTAAATAAGACGAACCTTAGCTTACAAAAAAACTGATTTAGCTAAGGGCTATTTATAAGTCAATAAAATAATAAGTATAAGTTTGTAAGCCAGCGAATTCCATCAGGGCTATAGGATAAATTGCTTGATTTATTGTCTATAAGCCGGATACATGACTGCATTCGATTTTTTTGCTGTTATATATTATTTTTTTCTTGCATTGTTGGGTAGGTCCATACATAGTTAAAGGGCTTCCTAAGGTTTTAGTTCTTAATGTGGAAAACAATGGTATAACTGATAAAGGAGTAGATGCAATAGTTAAATATCTTCCTAATCTTTTATCTTTAAATGCGTCATGCAATTGCATAACTGATATAGGAGCAGATAAAATTAAATACTTTAAGGAACTCGAGTAGCTTACTATTGCTTATTGCAATAACGTAAGTTGTGAGAAATTAGAAGAAATAATTATGGTACATAGAGAGACTCTTACTGAGGTTGATATATTCTCTTCTAGTTATCCTGTTCAAGGAGTATTGAAAATAGCCAGGCTATTACCGCTTAATTGTGCAGTAAAACTTGGTCCATACTGGACAAGAGGTGTAAATAAAGATGAGGACGCCCCCTTTCCTCTTGATAGAAAAGTACGCCCCTATATTATTGTACTAGCAAATGATCCCCTTCCTCTTGTTAAAGTAGTAGAGGGAGATAATAATGCCCCTGCTCTTGTTGGAGTAGTAGGGGAAAATAATAACGCTCTTCCTCCTGTTGAGCATGTTGGGGTAGTAGGAGACATTTTAGAGGGATAGTAAGCAGGGTAATTTAAAAGTAGGGCTGGGGGCAAGGTCTAATAGAGAAAGGAAGAAGTGCTTAATATGTGCTCGATGTCATTCCCGCCGTTGCTAAGAATGACATCGATGGTGGTTGAGGTTACATTTATAACAACTATTAATTATAACTTTTAAATTACCCTGAGTAAAGGATATAAAGAAAATGTTGACATTTTTTGATGTTACATCAATCTGCACAAATGCTTTTTATGGACTAGGTTTGTCTGTGGCTAATCTTGTTAACATAGTCACTAAGCCTAGAATTGCTCTACTTTTTATTCCTCTTCTGCTTTCTTCTTGTGTTTCGTCTATAGAGACAAGGGTTAAGGAAGCAGATAAGGTAGCTTCAATAAACAAGTTTGAGAAGAAACTTGTTAAGGCAGGGGATTTTGTCATTACAACTTACCAACGTGTTTCAGATAAAGATAGTCCTTATGTGTTTTATATTGAAGGTGATGGGAGTATTACTATAGGACACTATGCCATTGCAGATAACCCAACTCCTTCTAAGGTTATGTTATTTAAGCTTTCTACCCTTGATACTAGACCTAATATAGTTTATATAGCTCGTCCATGCCAATATACACCAGTGGAGCTTAATCCCAACTGTAATCAAGCTTATTGGACAGACAAAAGAATGGCTGAAGAGGTGATAGAATCAACAAATATAGTAATAAATAGTATAAATAATGGTAATCCAGCTAGTTTGGTTGGTTTTTCTGGTGGTGGTGGAGTTGCTATCTTGGTGGCAGCAAGAAATAAGCATATTAAGGATATAATAACTATAGCCGGTAATCTTGATATTGAGAATTTTAGTAAACATCATGGAATATATGCATTAAAGGAGTCATTAAATCCTATAGATTATGCCATAAAAATCAATAATATTCCGCAATTGCATATTTCGGGAAGCAAGGATAAAATAGTACCGAGTAAAATTATGCATGGCTATCTAAAAGCTAGTTCTTCAGATTGTATACAACAGAAGATTTTCCCTAATATTACTCATACCAAAGGCTGGGATAAGGTGTGGCAGGATGTGCTAAAAATTAATCTTACCTGTGGGTGTAACAAGAAAATTGGGACGTAAAATAACAAAGCCAATTCGATATAAGAATTAAGCTTACTCATAGGAGATTTTTATGCAGAAGGCAGTAGTTTTAGTTAGTGGCGGTGCAGATTCAGCTACAGTACTAGCAATGATAGAAAAAATGAATTACGAAATTCATGCCATAAGTTTTAACTATTCTCAACATAATAATATTGAACTTGAGAAAGTTAAAGAGTTAGTTAAGAACTATAATATTAAACAACATAAAATTGTAAATATTGATTTACGTAGCTTTGGCGGATCAGCTCTTACTGATGATGGCATAGAAGTACCAAAATATAAAGATCATAGAGATTTAGGGGATAATATACCAATCACTTATGTACCAGCACGTAATACTATATTTTTAAGTTATGCTTTGGGATTTAGTGAAATAATAGGAGCCTTTGATATTTTTATGGGGGTACACGCAACTGATTATGCTAATTACCCAGATTGCCGTCCAGAGTACCTAGACGCTTTTGAGAAGCTTGCTAATCTTGCAACTGCGGTAGGAGTATTGGGTACACGAATTACCATTCATGCTCCCTTAATAAATATGACAAAAGGGCAAATTATCAAAACTGGTCTAGAATTAGGAGTAGATTACTCTAAAACAATTTCTTGCTATGATCCATTAGATAATGGGTTATCTTGTGGAACATGTCATGCCTGCTTACTTAGACTTAAGGCCTTTGAAGAAAATAATACAATTGACCCGATTAATTATAAAAGTAAATTCGCTTCTACACATGCTTAATAGTTTTATATATCATCAATTTCCTATGTTAGACCTAGACAACATAGTACTGAGAGAATTAACTAGTGATGATTCAGAAGACTATTTTGGTTATATGAATAAATTAGAGATGAGTCCTTGCTTGACAGATAACAACATTCCATCAACTATTCCACAAGCTGCTGATGAACTAAAATATTGGTCTAGCTTATTTCATCACCAAAGAGGGTTTTACTGGGGTATTTCCCTTAAAGATAATAATAAACTTATAGGTACGGCTGGGTTTAATAGTGTTTCTACAACGCATCTCAAAGCAGAAATAAGCTACGATCTTGATCCTGCATTTTGGGGTAAAGGAATTATGCTAAAATCTATCAAAGCTATTTTAAGATTTATAGAATATGCTGGTATTGTTCGAATCCAAGCTACTGTAATAAATGACAACATACGTTCAATTAATGTTTTAGAACGATGTAATTTTGTCAAAGAGGGGTTGCTTAAGAAATATGAAATTGTTCAAGGAGTGCATAGGGATTATTATATTTACGCTAGAGTGCTTTAGATTTCTGTAAAGATTTTCAACCTAAAACAAATCAGTTTGATGTAAGACATCGGTTTAATAGCCTACGGTGTTGTCCTTGCAAGCGTTATACGTCAGTTCGGGATAAGATATAGATGAAATAGTAATAGATAAAAGGATTGTCAAAAAGGAGTGCCTGCAGTATTGATATTTTTAAACAAAAAAACAAACTACAGGCATGAGAAAAGATATCACAGAATTATATAGTTTTATAGATGATTTTTGTAAAATTTATTTGGAGTATGAACAGAGAAAGTTATTACCATCAAATAAGCAAAGAAATCGCTGTTGTAGCATGAGTCTAAGTGAAATGTTAACAATAATAATTATGTTTCATACATCCTATGCTAAGAATTTTAAATTTTTCTATAAAAGTTATATAGAGTGCATGCATAAGGATGATTTTCCCAAAGCCTTGAGTTATAATAGATTTGTTGAATTAATGGCACGATTATTCATACCGCTAAATATGTTGATTCATTTGTTGTTTGGTGAGGAAACAGGTATTTATTTTATTGACTCTACAACGATTAAAGCTTGTCACAATAAAAGGCGTTATAGCAATAAAGTTTTTAAAGGATTAGCCAAACATAGTAAATCCTCTATGGGGTATTTTTATGGTTTTAAATTACATGTAATAATCAATAATAAAGGGGAGTTTATGGCATTAAAAGTGACCAAAGGCAATGTAGATGATAGGGTTCCAGTACCGGAGTTAACAAAAAGATTAACTGGAATTATAGCAGCTGATAAAGGTTATATTAAGCAAAATTTGTTCTTAAATTTATATGAAAGAGGCTTAAAAATGATTCATGGAATTAAGAAAAATATGGAAACTCAATAACAACCAGCTGAAGCTGGTGGGTTGATATCTAGACTGGAAGTCGCTATTACTCTAAAGAGATATTACTAATGCCTGTGCTATCTCTCTGATCCTAATTCTTATAAGTTACCCTGCAATACTTTTGTAGCGATATTTAGTGATCCAAACAACATGAAAGCGATGGTAAAATACAGTGTGGCTAGTCTTGTTATATATGATATTTTAATATACATGAAGAGCTTGCTCTTATGTATATTAAAATATCATATATTCAAGTTATAGTGAATTGAAATATTAGAACAAGGACTGAAGTCTTTCCCAGCTGAAGCTGGGGGTTTTAACCAAAAAGGTGACTATAAATTAATGGATTTGAAAGAAAAAATCTTACTTCGAAAGCGTAACTTAATTGAAACAGTTTTTGGTCTGTCCGGCAAAACTCTATAAGTCTTATAGATAATAGGGTTTAATGGCAGAAAATAGTTAACCACTCTGCACTGCAAGTGCAGAGCTTAATATTACGGCATGAATGCCTAATGTATGTACTAACTTAAAAGTTAGAAACTATTTGTATATGGCTCATTTAGAAAGTGTCACAACACAAAAAGAATATATCTGTGAAGTGTAAGATTTTGTTAAAAAATATCTGTATGATTCATTCTTATCTTTTCTTGATAAGATATTTAAAATTTATGTTGAAACGACGCACTGCAAGTGCGGGGTTTTTCTCCCAAAGTGGGACAATAAAGCTCTGGAAGTATAAAGAGCATAGCAAAGCCAAGAAGCGTTGGAAAATAATGAAGCATTTAAAAACGTTACTTAGTCGTTTGGTTAGAATATGTGAGCGTGAGATAAAAAATCAGAAATTAAACTTATCTATCAGAGATCAAGAAGTATTGAAAAAAGTAAAACAAATACATAGCCAATCTGTTTTAAAAAGAGAAGAGAAAAAGCAATACAAAGAACAGAATAAAATATTGTATAGTTTTCATGCCCCTGAGGTAGAGTGTATAGGGAAGGGAAAACGAAACAAGCCATATGAGTTTGGCAATAAAGTTGCGGTAGTAGTCAGTGGTCGTAGAAATTTTGTACTGTCAGCAAAATCGTTTCATAATAATCCTTATGATGGTCATACATTGCAGCAGAGTTTTGAAGCGGTAGAAAATGTAACTGGAATAAAGATAAAAAAATCGTTTGTTGATCTTGGTTATACTGGCAGCAATGTTAAAGAGAAGAGTAAGGTATATACCCCAAAAACTCGGAAAAAGTTATTGAAAGAAGACAAGTGTATGATCAGGAGACGCAGTGCTATAGAACCAATAATAGGACCAGTGTTAAGGTAGCTGCGATGAGCCGCCACATTTAAACAGGGAATTCGGCTCTGTACAAATAAGTGTGTAAATTTTTCAAAGGTTATATAAAAATATAATATAACAAAAGGAGAAATTATAATGCACCAAAAACAAAATGAAGCAATGAATCAAGCGATAGATTTATTAATAAATAATGATACAGATATATCAACATTACTTAAAGAGGATGGTTTATTAAAACAATTAACCAAACGGCTTGTAGAGAAGGCATTGCAGTCAGAGATGAATAATCATTTAGGATATGATAAATATTGTCATACTGATAGTGATAATGTTCGTAATGGTAGGAATGTAAAGAATCTAGTAACAAATAATGGAGTTGTAGAGATTGAGGTTCCAAGGGATAGAAGTAGTACATTTGAACCTGCATTAATTCCGAAGCGTCAAAGACGTATTGAAGGATTTGATGATAAAATAATATCATTATACGCTAAAGGAATGAGCTTATCTGATATTAAGATTCAAATGCAAGAATTGTATGGAGCTGACGTTAGCGAAAGTTTGATAAGTCAAATTACTGATGATGTAATTGAGGATGTCAAGATATGGCAAAGCCGACCATTGGATCGAGTATATGCTATAGTATTTTTTGACTGTTTAGTAGTAAAAGTACGTCAAGATAAACGAATTATCAATAAGTCTGTATATGTAGCATTAGGTATTGATTTATCTGGAAGGAAGGATATTTTAGGATTGTGGATCAGTGAAAATGAAGGAGCGAAATTTTGGCTTGGTAATTTTACTGAGATGAAGAACAGAGGTATGCAAGACATGCTTATTGCTTGCAGTGATAATTTAACCGGTATGTCTGAGGCAATAGAAGCAGTTTTTCCGAAAACCGAACATCAATTATGTATTGTACATCAGATTAGAAATAGTTTAAAATATGTATCATATAAAGACCGAAAAGAATTAGCGGCTGATTTAAAGCCTATATATACTGCTAGCACAGAGGAAGAAGCACATCTTGCTTTAGAATCTTTTGAAGCTAAATGGAGTAAACAGTATCCACAAATTGCTAAATCTTGGTATGTTCATTGGGAAAATTTAATGGTTTTTCTAGGATACCCTGAGGCGATAAGGAAAGTAATATACACAACTAATAGTGTAGAATCTGTCAATAGCCAATTACGTAAGGTTACTAAGAGTTAACCACTCTGCACTGCAAGTGCAGAGCTTAATATTACGGCATGAATGCCTAATGTATGTACTAACTTAAAAGTTAGAAACTATTTGTGTATGGCTCATTTAGAAAGTGTCACAACACAAAAAGAATATATCTGTGAAGTGTAAGATTTTGTTAAAAAATATCTGTATGATTCATTCTTATCTTTTCTTGATAAGATATTTAAAATTTATGTTGAAACGACGCACTGCAAGTGCGGGGTTTTTCTCCCAAAGTGGGACAATAAAAACAAGGAACCATTAAGAGGGTCAGAAGAAAGTTTTTGTCTACAAACAGCGATTAAGCCATCGATACCCTTGCGAAAATCGATGGCAATAGTGGCAACAAAAATAACTGACGCCGGGGTTAGTTGCAGCATAAAAATGTCTGAATTATGGTTTTTGGTTCTAGTGTTTGGATAATAAGTTTGGTACCATTTGGTTTAATAATGTGACAAGTATAGTGATTTTGTTTGGGGGCAGCTACAGGATCGGTATCTATAGAATTTAATAGTTGAAATGGGAGAAAATTAATATTTTGTTGTAGAGCTTGATTTGAAGTTGAGACAGGAGAAGTTTTGAGGGTAGGCTCATGGGCTTTTTTAATTGAACTGATTGTTGCTTTATTAATATTAAGATGTTTAGCTATCTCTTGGTAAGAATAATGATGGAGTAATTGGTAAACTAATTCCTTTAGATGGTTTGGTATAGGATCAAACTTATTAGTTTTAGTTTGACGCCAGGCTTTAAATTGCTGAGCTACTTGCTCAATAGTAATTGATGGTATTTGCATAGTATGAAACCCAAATGTATAAAAAATTCATACTAGCAAAAACATTAGATAAAGTTATGCAGTTTTGCTGCAGGTATACGTTGAAACGACGCACTGCAAGTGCGGGGTTTTTCTCCCAAAGTGGGACAATAAAAACAAGGAACCATTAAGAGGGTCAGAAGAAAGTTTTTGTCTACAAACAGCGATTAAGCCATCGATACCCTTGCGAAAATCGATGGCAATAGTGGCAACAAAAATAACTGACGCCGGGGTTAGTTGCAGCATAAAAATGTCTGAATTATGGTTTTTGGTTCTAGTGTTTGGATAATAAGTTTGGTACCATTTGGTTTAATAATGTCAGGAGTTTCGCAGTTAGCAAAATTGCGAATCAGCTAAAAGGCATCTAATGTTGTTCTGAATTGATGTTTTTATAACTTCCCAAGTTTGTTGATATAAAGTAATTTTTTCATTTATCCTCCTTTTGTTCATATCGAGCCAAGCAAATACAGCAAGGCAAATATGATTTCTCTGAGCTCGACCCGTGCGTGCCTGACAGCGTTCAATACCACAAGTTTGTTTTAATTCTCGATGATAAACTTCTATAGACCACCGTGCCTTAACAATTTTCTCTATTTGTTCACGTGTTGGATTTTCTAAGTTAGTTGTTATGTAATCAATGCGACCATTTTTTGCCACAAACTTAAATACCGTAACCCAACCGTATCCACGTAGGTGAATTTTTAGTCCCTCATCAGGAATCTCTAAACTTTCTAAGCTAACATTATGATTAACTTTTCTATTTTTTCTTAGGTTACTAACCCATGTCCAACCTAAATTACGTATATGTTTCAAATTCTCCAAACCGCTATAGCACGCATCCATTACTACTGCATCAGGATTGATCCCTCTTTCCTTAGCTAAAGTAAGCATATCACAAAAATGCTCATTCTTTGTTTTTCCATCAGTTTCTTTATCATATATTCTATAATCTACAGGGGTAGATTGATCAGTTTTAGCATTGTAATGCAGTAAGTTGACCATCCCTATACCAGGTATAACATCATGTACAGCTCCAGAATATTGATAATGTACAAGCTCAATTTTCTTACTGTATTGCTTTGACAATAACGTGTCATCTCCCACTAATAAACAAGAAGCTTCCCTATCAATATATTTTGACACTTCTCTGTAGATCCCGCTAGGGCGGAAATCCTTACTATTTAACCATCGACTTGCACTATCATGAGATAGGTTTATTGGACTTACTTCAGATAATGCTTTACCACTATATCTTACGCTACTTGCTTGTAAAAATGATTTATATAAGTCTTTGCTACATTTTGATCTTGCCATGCTTAACTAAAACTCTTTCTTGCTAGATTAACATATTCAGGAGTTTCGCAGTTAGCAAAATTGCGAATCAGCTAAAAGGCATCTAATGTTGTTCTGAATTGATGTTTTTATAACTTCCCAAGTTTGTTGATATAAAGTAATTTTTTCATTTATCCTCCTTTTGTTCATATCGAGCCAAGCAAATACAGCAAGGCAAATATGATTTCTCTGAGCTCGACCCGTGCGTGCCTGACAGCGTTCAATACCACAAGTTTGTTTTAATTCTCGATGATAAACTTCTATAGACCACCGTGCCTTAACAATTTTCTCTATTTGTTCACGTGTTGGATTTTCTAAGTTAGTTGTTATGTAATCAATGCGACCATTTTTTGCCACAAACTTAAATACCGTAACCCAACCGTATCCACGTAGGTGAATTTTTAGTCCCTCATCAGGAATCTCTAAACTTTCTAAGCTAACATTATGATTAACTTTTCTATTTTTTCTTAGGTTACTAACCCATGTCCAACCTAAATTACGTATATGTTTCAAATTCTCCAAACCGCTATACCACGCATCCATTACTACTGCATCAGGATTGATCCCTCTTTCCTTAGCTAAAGTAAGCATATCACAAAAATGCTCATTCTTTGTTTTTCCATCAGTTTCTTTATCATATATTCTATAATCTACAGGGGTAGATTGATCAGTTTTAGCATTGTAATGCAGTAAGTTGACCATCCCTATACCAGGTATAACATCATGTACAGCTCCAGAATATTGATAATGTACAAGCTCAATTTTCTTACTGTATTGCTTTGACAATAACGTGTCATCTCCCACTAATAAACAAGAAGCTTCCCTATCAATATATTTTGACACTTCTCTGTAGATCCCGCTAGGGCGGAAATCCTTACTATTTAACCATCGACTTGCACTATCATGAGATAGGTTTATTGGACTTACTTCAGATAATGCTTTACCACTATATCTTACGCTACTTGCTTGTAAAAATGATTTATATAAGTCTTTGCTACATTTTGATCTTGCCATGCTTAACTAAAACTCTTTCTTGCTAGATTAACATATTTTTTGCTAAGTGCGAAACTCCTGATATTTTTTGCTAAGTGCGAAACTCCTGAATGTGACAAGTATAGTGATTTTGTTTGGGGGCAGCTACAGGATCGGTATCTATAGAATTTAATAGTTGAAATGGGAGAAAATTAATATTTTGTTGTAGAGCTTGATTTGAAGTTGAGACAGGAGAAGTTTTGAGGGTAGGCTCATGGGCTTTTTTAATTGAACTGATTGTTGCTTTATTAATGAGCCTTTCTAATTAAGTGTGTAAATTTTTCATAGGGCTTAAATTCTACCTTCAAATTTTATCAAAAAGTGAGCCATAGCTGCGTTCCAGTTTGGAATCGGCATAACCCATTTCTTGGTCATATAATCAATTGCCAAATACAAGGTCTTAAAAACGGCATTATCATTTGGAAAAACCCGTTTATTCTTAGTAACCTTACGTAATTGGCTATTGACAGATTCTACACTATTAGTTGTGTATATTACTTTCCTTATCGCCTCAGGGTATCCTAGAAAAACCATTAAATTTTCCCAATGAACATACCAAGATTTAGCAATTTGTGGATACTGTTTACTCCATTTAGCTTCAAAAGATTCTAAAGCAAGATGTGCTTCTTCCTCTGTGCTAGCAGTATATATAGGCTTTAAATCAGCCGCTAATTCTTTTCGGTCTTTATATGATACATATTTTAAACTATTTCTAATCTGATGTACAATACATAATTGATGTTCGGTTTTCGGAAAAACTGCTTCTATTGCCTCAGACATACCGGTTAAATTATCACTGCAAGCAATAAGCATGTCTTGCATACCTCTGTTCTTCATCTCAGTAAAATTACCAAGCCAAAATTTCGCTCCTTCATTTTCACTGATCCACAATCCTAAAATATCCTTCCTTCCAGATAAATCAATACCTAATGCTACATATACAGACTTATTGATAATTCGTTTATCTTGACGTACTTTTACTACTAAACAGTCAAAAAATACTATAGCATATACTCGATCCAATGGTCGGCTTTGCCATATCTTGACATCCTCAATTACATCATCAGTAATTTGACTTATCAAACTTTCGCTAACGTCAGCTCCATACAATTCTTGCATTTGAATCTTAATATCAGATAAGCTCATTCCTTTAGCGTATAATGATATTATTTTATCATCAAATCCTTCAATACGTCTTTGACGCTTCGGAATTAATGCAGGTTCAAATGTACTACTTCTATCCCTTGGAACCTCAATCTCTACAACTCCATTATTTGTTACTAGATTCTTTACATTCCTACCATTACGAACATTATCACTATCAGTATGACAATATTTATCATATCCTAAATGATTATTCATCTCTGACTGCAATGCCTTCTCTACAAGCCGTTTGGTTAATTGTTTTAATAAACCATCCTCTTTAAGTAATGTTGATATATCTGTATCATTATTTATTAGTTAACCACTCTGCACTGCAAGTGCAGAGCTTAATATTACGGCATGAATGCCTCATGTATGTACTAACTTAAAAGTTAGAAACTATTTGTGGCTCATTTAGAAAGTGTCACAACACAAAAAGAATATATCTGTGAAGTGTAAGATTTTGTTAAAAAATATCTGTATGATTCATTCTTATCTTTTCTTGATAAGATATTTAAAATTTATGTTGAAACGACGCACTGCAAGTGCGGGGTTTTTCTCCCAAAGTGGGACAATAAATCTATCGCTTGATTCATTGCTTCATTTTGTTTTTGGTGCATTATAATTTCTCCTTTTGTTATATTATATTTTTATATAACCTTTGAAAAATTTACACACTTATTTGTACAGAGCCTTATTAATATTAAGATGTTTAGCTATCTCTTGGTAAGAATAATGATGGAGTAATTGGTAAACTAATTCCTTTAGATGGTTTGGTATAGGATCAAACTTATTAGTTTTAGTTTGACGCCAGGCTTTAAATTGCTGAGCTACTTGCTCAATAGTAATTGATGGTATTTGCATAGTATGAAACCCAAATGTATAAAAAATTCATACTAGCAAAAACATTAGATAAAGTTATGCAGTTTTGCTGCAGGTATACGATACACCCTATCTAAACAACGATTTTGCCACCTAGTTACTTCTTCTATCACCCCATCTGTTATGGTGGATATCAAGTCACCAGATACATCAGTTTGATATATTTCTTCTAAATGCCCTCGGATCTCGCTGACTGTCATACCGCGACCATAAAGGGATATCACTTTCTCATCAAATCCATTAAATCTCCTCAGCCCTTTTGGTATTAATTGAGGATTATACTCTCCTTCCCGATCTCTTGGTACTTCTACTGTCAGCTTACGACCATCCCCATCAATTACTGTCTTCTCATAGCTACCATTACGACGATTATTATCTACTTTTGGCATCTTGCTATGTTTTGAATATCCTAATTCATGATCCAACTCACTTGCTAATATTTTCTCAACTATTTGCTTCTTTAGCTGTTGAAATAAACCATCTCGACCAAATAACTCCGATGGATCTGCTTTTGATAATAATTCTTCTACTAGCTGATTATACCAATTGCAATAATTAACACGGTGTATTTATCCAGTCTCTATACATAATTGATTTTACTAAATCTACATTATGAGCAAGTTGATTCCAAGCGTAACAAGCCATAGTGACGATATCTTCATATACACCATAACATTGGTTAGACAAGTAATGATTCTTGATCCATTCCCAAACTTGTTCCATTGCATTAAGTTCCGGTGCATAGGGCGGAAGCGGTATCAAAGTGATATTGCTTGGCACAGTTAGTTTTTTGGCTGTGTGCCAACCTGCATTATCCGTTAGTAAAGCTATATGTCGGTTGCCTTGAATACTGCGAGAAAGGTCTTCTAAGAATTTATTCATTGCCTGTGTGTTTGCATATGGTAAAATTAATGCAAAAGCTTCTCCTGTATCATGGCAAGCAGCTCCATAAATATATGTTGAAATGAATTGCTGTTGCCGAACTTTACGGGGTCTAGTGCCACGCTTAGCCCATATACGAGTTAAGCTACCTTGTTGCCCAACTCGAGTTTCATCCTGAGACCATATATCAACTTTACATCTATCGATATTTTTTGGTAATAATTCTGTTAACATATCTGGAAAGTTTTTTTATATGTATTTTGAGTCTCTTGATTTGACTTTGGATGCATTGAACGAGAAGTAATCCAGCTAAAACCAAGGCGGTGCATAGTATTGTAGACTGTTTTTAAAGCACATTTAGCACCATATTCCTCAAGTAACATGATATGTAACTCCTTTCCAGTTATATACCCACCACTTTTACTTTCACTGAGCGTATTGATTTTATCAAAAAGAGCAGACTCTTGTATAGTGTTAATCTTCCTAGGGGCACCGCTTCTTTGTGATTCAAATAATCCTTCAAAACCATGATTCCTAAATCTTCTGAGCCATGATTGCACAGTTTTCCAGTGTGACTTCACTATTTCAGATATGGCTTTAAAAGATTTGCCTAATTGAAGGTGATACATCGCCAATAAACGTATACGATTTCGACCATGCGGCTCATGTTTCATCATTTTTATAAAATCATGACCTTCAAAACCTTGCGGTAATATTAACCTAGCTATTTGATTACCTTTTATCAGTTAAAAACCCATTTTATAACACTGCGTTAATTATTGCAATTGGTATTACTGATGTCTAATGTATCTTTATCTGTATCTAATTTTTTAGCCATAATTCCTCCTTGCTTGCTTAAGTTACTTTTTTTACAGTAATCTCTTACTGCTTTCTTTGCAACTTACACAAACTATAGGACAGACTCAGAATTTTTGGCTAAGGTATTAAATTTTGAATTTTTCTTAATTTTTAGCACTTTTGACGGGGAGACTATGTAATGCTAGTATTTCCTTAAAGTTATTAGGAAACGGAACTATTCTGTCTTTTTTTTCCTTACCTTCTATGACTTTTATTTGACATCTATCGACATCAACATCGCTTAGTTTTAGTTTAACCAACTCACTAACTCTAACTCCCGTATATAATAATGTTTTAATTATTACTACATGCTTCATATTACGAGATTGCCAGACTACTTTATAATATTTATCTATTTCCTTTTCTGTTGGTACATATGGTAATTTCTTGTCTTTATGGTTCACCTCAACATTTAATTCTTTCCGCAAGTGCCGAAAAAGCTCACGTAAATAATCATAATTAGGATATTCTGACCTTAAGGATTTAGCTAGTTGCTTAGCTTTTTGACGAACAGGGGTACGTTCAATGTTACTAATCATACTGTTACCATTTGTTTTGGCTGTTCTATGATTAGGCGTTGAGTTAAATCTAATGGGAATAAGCCGTATGGATTAATATGGTTATGAATTAAAGGTGTTAATCCTCTTTTATCTTCGTCAGTTAGTTTATGTTGCCAAATTGGCTCAGATAATACTTCTTGAATAATCAATGTGTTAATATATACCATACATACCTGCAGTTAACCACTCTGCACTGCAAGTGCAGAGCTTAATATTACGGCATGAATGCCTCATGTATGTACTAACTTAAAAGTTAGAAACTATTTGTGTATGGCTCATTTAGAAAGTGTCACAACACAAAAAGAATATATCTGTGAAGTGTAAGATTTTGTTAAAAAATATCTGTATGATTCATTCTTATCTTTTCTTGATAAGATATTTAAAATTTATGTTGAAACGACGCACTGCAAGTGCGGGGTTTTTCTCCCAAAGTGGGACAATAAATTCAATAGCCTGTAATATCTCTTTACCATCTTGATTATTCGTCTGAAAAGTAAATATTTCTAATAGCATTAATAATATACGACGATGAGCATGCGAGTAACAAGATCGCATCTTCTTATGCACTTGATGCTGATACCATGTATTTTTGTTAGATATAAGCTCTTTGGTTAAATCACCAAGCGTTTCTTGGCTAACTTTTGGATAAATGGTCTCCTGAATTACACCATTTGGATTCTCTAGAGCTGTGTCTGCAAGGGTATATAAAATGTCAAATTTTCCATTAACACATCTAACTTCAGATAATATATCTAACTTCAGATAATATATCTTTATTGGTAGATATTTCAGCTGATGTTCTCATTTTGTGAATTAGCTGAATTAAGGTAGTTATTAAATTATCGGTTATTAATTCACAACGAACATGACAAAATATTGCCATAGTGGAATAACAAATTTGTGGCTGGTGTTTTCTAATCTCACTTGGCAATTCAGCACAAATCCTAGTGTAATATTTTTTCTTAAGTTTTCTTGGAACTGAGTTTAATTTCTCAGGTAAACTCAATCTTCTTAACCACTTAAGCTTATCTATTTCGTTACTGACATTTTTTAATTTAGCTCCGGCTATATCTTTCTTTAGACAGCTTAATGTTATTATTGCTAACCTACTTTCCTCACTATCCTCCTTGTTTTGCTCCTCATTGTCACTGATTTCATCACTCTTAGGTAACCCCAGTTGCCAATTAAATAGGAGAGATGAAAGGTAGATTTTAAAAGGGACATAGGTTATTTTATCTTTTTCAACCAATAACAAAATAACCTATGAAAAAAGATTTTACCGCAATTTACTGTTTTGTCGACGATTTTATAAAGAATTTGGAAAATAATTTGCCTACAATTAATAGTAGTAAATTTAAACCTGGTGTAAGTAATTATTTATCAATAAGCGAAGTAGTAACCATATTAATTGGTTACTATGATTCATATTGTGATTGTTTTAAGCATTATTACAAACAAGTAATCTTACATAATTATACAGAAGATTTTAAACTTGTTAGCTATGAACATTTTACTAAATTGATAGGTAGAAGTATGCCTTATTTAGCAATATTACTGAATCATTTGCTTGCTGAATGCACAGGTCTGTCTTTTGTAGATGCTACAGGTATAGCCGTATGTAAGAATTATCGTATAAGTTCACATAAGGTTTTTAAAGGAATAGCGGCAAGAGGAAAAACCACTAAGGGGTGGTTTTATGGACTAAAGTTACATTTAATCATAGATACCGAAGGTAATCTGATAAAGGTATCTTTCAGCAGTGGTAATAAGGATGATAGGAAAGGGCTTAAAGGAATGATATCTGGTATATATGGCAAAGTTTTTGGCGATCGCGGTTATATATCTAAAGAATTATTTGATGATTTGCATGACAAAGGCATCCAACTTATTACTCGGGTTAAAAAGAATATGAAAAATATATTACTCCCTATTACAGATAAGGTTATGTTGCTCAAAAGAACTCTGATAGAAACCGTAATAGGCAAACTTAAATTTCTTGATAAATTGGAGCATTCTAGACATAGATCAGTTACAAATGCATTTAGTCATATGCTATCCTGCCTAATCAATTATCAGTTGCTAGAAAACAAACCTTCTATCAAAACTTTGCTGCCTATAGAACTTTTTGATATACCAAATTAATTGGCAACTGGGGTTAGGTAATAACTCATTTATTAACTTTATTGTGGCAATAGATAACTGCTTAGAAATGTCCAAGAAAAACTTTCGCTCAAATCTAGAACATGCCGTAGCAATATAACGATCTAACTGCCTTGGTTTAAATGGTTCTAATCTCTGATTGCCACAAAATTGATAGGCTTGCTCTAATATTTGCGGTAATGTTGGAACTTGTGGTAAGCTGTGTTCTATTAGCCAATCAATTAACTTTTTACTATCCTCTATATTAGCTTTTCGATAGTCTAATAATAACCGAATTTCTTGACGAAATCGTTTTGAACTTCTGTTATGCCAATCATAATTATCAAGATTCATATCACAGCAATCTAGTTGCATAGCCAGGCTATTAATCATCGTTTGCTGGATAACATCGCTAGGAGTTGGATATCGTCCTTCTACTTGAAAAAACTTGAGCATTACAGCAAATGCTAATCTATTTTCTTTAGTATTCTTACTACTAGCTAAAATAATTTCCTCACTATCTAACGTAAAAAAAACATCGCTACCAAGAATATTATTTTCGGATAAATTATTTTGCATTTATATATTTTCAATCCATACGTAAATTTATTTATGATCACCAAATTCAACTAATATGGGATTAAACTCTTCTGAATTAAAATCATCCCTTAGCCATTTCATACGTTCTTCGTATTCTTCATGATTGGGGTTGGAAATAATTCCCAGAAGATGCTCATAACCCCCAACCCCACCACAATCCTCCGGTGGGCAAGCCCGTTCACCAGCTATACATTGAGGATAATCAGTACCTACAACTGACGGTAAAATCTTTTCCAACATAACTTCATGTTGCCATCCATCACCAAAATCATATTCATAAATGGCTTTATCTTTAGGGGTCAGAAAATACTTAGCTATTTTTGCTTTATCCTCAGAAATCAGATCACAAAAACCTTCATCATCTGGCATACTAATAATATCTTTTTGCCCAGTCTTAGGATTGATCATTTCAAATTGATGCATATGAAATTTTCCCATCCCATAACATCTTGAATGGCTAAATGCAAATCTTTAAAACTGTATTTTTCCGGTACTTGGATGCGACGCCAAATTTTGGGTTTACTATATTTTAAGGTAATTTTAAACTGATAAATATTTGAGATTTTTGCTATCATATTTAGTTGTTCCATAAATTTTTAGAAAGTTCTTAGAATGGTCAATGTCGGTACTTAATGATCAAAATAGACTATAGCAATAATTTTGCAAGCTTATAAATGCGTTCTATTATAAAAATAATTTATTTGCTTTTTAGTGCTATTCTATCACCGAATTATATTCGGCACTTTGTAAATTGCAACATTTTTTAGCATATTTTGCCAAAGTGGCACTTCATCGCACGTTCCCTAACACTCCGCCTATTTAGCTTCTCTTCCTAAAGAGCCTGAGTGTAGTGCTAGTACACAAGATTTAGATTTAGACTTGATTTTAGCAATGAGTTTACAAGAACATGAGGAGATGAAAGTATTAGGCGTTAATGATGATAATGATATTAGCATTTAAGTTACGGCAACCTAGGTTAGTTCTTTTAAGTTATTCTATAAAAATTTGTTCCTATTTTCTTGGATTTAGGTCATAATCCGTCGTTGTCATTTCCTCAAGAAATCAAGAAGTAAAAATATATAATAAATGAATATTGATAAAAATATACCAAATTATCTGACGATAGCTCGTATTGTGGTTATTCCAATTATTGTAATAACCTTTTATCTAGATAACTCCAAACTCGCTCATAGAATTGCAGCGTTATTATTTATTATAGCTAGTATTACTGATTTTTTTGACGGTTATCTTGCTAGAAAATTTGATTTAGTATCAGGGTTTGGTAAAATGTTTGATCCAATAGCTGATAAATTATTAGTAGGTTGTGTAATTATAATGTTGGTAAAAAAAGGAGCAGCGGGAGAGATACCGTGCTTATTAATTTTAGCTCGTGAATTTTTAGTGGCTGGACTACGTGAATTTCTAGCTTTAATTCAAGTAAGTATTCCTGTGTCTAGATTAGCTAAGATTAAAACATTTACCCAAATGTTTGCTTTGTCAGCGTTAATTCTTGGTTCTAAAGGTTCAGGTATAATTTATATGGATTTAATAGGCCAAATAGCTTTATGGATTGCTGCACTTTTAACTGTAGTAACCGGATATTCATATTTGAAGACCTGTAGTAAATATTTTTGAGCAAATTAGTCCCTAAGCCAAAATATCACTATTAATTTAAATTGTACCATCTAAGAGCAATTATTTATTATACTCAATAACAACCAGCTGAAGCTGGTGGGTTGATATCTAGACTGGAAGTCGCTATTACTCTAAAGAGATATTACTAATGCCTGTGCTATCTCTCTGATCCTAATTCTTATAAGTTACCCTGCAATACTTTTGTAGCGATATTTAGTGATCCAAACAACATGAAAGCGATGGTAAAATACAGTGTGGCTAGTCTTGTTATAATCTGTCATATATGATATTTTAATATACATGAAGAGCTTGCTCTTATGTATATTAAAATATCATATATTCAAGTTATAGTGAATTGAAATATTAGAACAAGGACTGAAGTCTTTCCCAGCTGAAGCTGGGGGTTTTAACCAAAAAGGTGACTATAAAAGTATAATGGACTGAAAAAATTAGACAAAGAAGCAGGTATTTTTGTTTCTCAATAAGTATAGAATAATAAATAAAATTAAAGAGAAACAAATGGGTAAAAAACAAATTAAAAATTTTAGTGCAGAAGCAAAAACTAAAATAGTATTAGAGATGTTAAAAGAAGAATCAACAATAGGTCAGTTATCGGTCAAATATGAAGTAACGGCTAAAACTATGCAAAACTGGAAACGACAATTTTTAGATAATGCGTCATTGGCATTTGAGCCAGCAAAAGCTGTTAGTGAGTACAAAGGGCAGATTAGTGAACTTAAGAATCAAAACGATGAACTTGCAAAAGCATTAGGTAAGGCTACAGTCGAGAGGGACTGGGCGGTGGGAAAGCTAAACAGCTTGGACTTATCAAATAAGAAAAGTCTTGTCGACCCCAAGCTGAGTACGTTAGCAAAGACAAGGCAATGTGAACTATTAAAGATAAGCAGATCTGGAGTATATTATAAAGCTAAAGTAATGAGCTTATATAATCTTGATATTTTAAATAGAATAGATGAAATATATACGGATAACCCTGAGTATGGTTATCGTTATATATACAAACAATTATTGGAAGACGGCTTTAATGTGGGCAGAGATAGGGTGCTTAAATATATGGGAATAATGGGTATAGAAGCTATTCATCCTCATAAAAAGCAATCTACTTCTGTGAAGGATGGTCAACATAAAATTTATAGCTATTTGCTTGAGCCGTACTGGCACAAATCAGGAACGAATAGAACTATTCATGTACCTTATGTTAATCAAGTGTGGAGTGGTGACATTACTTATATTAGAACTAACGGAGGATTTATGTATCTTGTGGCGATTATAGATTGGCATAGTAAGGCAATACTAAGTTATAAAGTATCTAATTCTATGGATGCATCACTTGTAACCGATGTATTAAAAGATGCACTGAATAAATACCCTGCACCACAAATATTCAATAGTGATCAGGGTAGTCAATATACTGGACATGAGCATACGGGAATTCTAAAAGAGAATAATATACAAATCTCAATGAACGGTAAGGGTAGAAGCATTGATAATATTGTGATTGAAAGATTTTTTAGAACTTTAAAATATAATTGTATATTTATAAATGATTTTAAAAATATCGCAGAACTTAAAGATGGTATTGATAAATACATGGATAAATATAACAATCAAAGATTCCATTCAAGTATTGGTTATAAAAAACCGATGAACGTGTATCTTGATTACTTACAAAATGCAGCTTAAAAATTATGTAAAATGGGAAACAAAATTAGTGAAAAATTTGTCTTGAAAAATCAGTCCAGTTTCAAGTAACCAACAACCAGTTAACCACTCTGCACTGCAAGTGCAGAGCTTAATATTACGGCATGAATGCCTCATGTATGTACTAACTTAAAAGTTAGAAACTATTTGTGTATGGCTCATTTAGAAAGTGTCACAACACAAAAAGAATATATCTGTGAAGTGTAAGATTTTGTTAAAAAATATCTTATCTTATCTTTTCTTGATAAGATATTTAAAATTTATGTTGAAACGACGCACTGCAAGTGCGGGGTTTTTCTCCCAAAGTGGGACAATAAATAATGATACAGATATATCAACATTACTTAAAGAGGATGGTTTATTAAAACAATTAACCAAACGGCTTGTAGAGAAGGCATTGCAGTCAGAGATGAATAATCATTTAGGATATGATAAATATTGTCATACTGATAGTGATAATATTCGTAATGGTAGGAATGTAAAGAATCTAGTAACAAATAATGGAGTTGTAGAGATTGAGGTTCCAAGGGATAGAAGTAGTACATTTGAACCTGCATTAATTCCGAAGCGTCAAAGACGTATTGAAGGATTTGATGATAAAATAATATCATTATACGCTAAAGGAATGAGCTTATCTGATATTAAGATTCAAATGCAAGAATTGTATGGAGCTGACGTTAGCGAAAGTTTGATAAGTCAAATTACTGATGATGTAATTGAGGATGTCAAGATATGGCAAAGCCGACCATTGGATCGAGTATATGCTATAGTATTTTTTGACTGTTTAGTAGTAAAAGTACGTCAAGATAAACGAATTATCAATAAGTCTGTATATGTAGCATTAGGTATTGATTTATCTGGAAGGAAGGATATTTTAGGATTGTGGATCAGTGAAAATGAAGGAGCGAAATTTTGGCTTGGTAATTTTACTGAGATGAAGAACAGAGGTATGCAAGACATGCTTAGAGTCAATCATTTAATTTGTGTAAGTTCATTTTTTATTTTCCAATAAATCATATTTAAAATCTCCACAAAGTATTTCAAATTGATTTAAAGCTAAAGACCAATCTTTAATAGGCATGGTCCATTTTTTGGCTGCATTTTGTAGGGATAAAAATATTATTTTTTGAATTGACTTATCATCTGGAAACACCCCCTTATTTTTGATAATTTTTCTAATTTGACGATTTACAGATTCTATAGTGTTAGTAGTATAAATTACCTTTCTGATCTCTTCAGGAAAGGCAAAAAACGGTATTATCCCAGACCAATTACGTTGCCAAATATCAGAAATTACCGGATATTTTTTATCCCATTTTACACCAAATTGCTGAAGTTTTAAACGTGCCATTTCCTCATTATTAGCTGTATAAATTTGTTTTAGATCTGATGTGACCTCTTTTAAATCTTTATATGACACATACTTTACTGAATTGCGAACCATATGTACAATACATAATTGTACTATAGTACTCGGGAATACACTGCTTATAGCTTCTGGAAAGCCCTTTAAACCATCCACACAAGCAACATAAATTTGTTCAATTCCTCGATTCTTTAACTCAGTAACTACTTGCATCCAAAATTTAGCACCTTCATTTTTGCCTATCCAAATGCCAAGTAACTCCTTTTTCCCTTCTATATTTACAGCAAGTGCTAAATATACTGCTTTATTTATTGTCCCACTTTGGGAGAAAAACCCCGCACTTGCAGTGCGTCGTTTCAACATAAATTTTAAATATCTTATCAAGAAAAGATAGGATATTTTTTAACAAAATCTTACACTTCACAGATATATTTTTTTGTGTTGTGACACTTTCTAAATGAGCCATACACAAATAGTTTCTAACTTTTAAGTTAGTACATACATGAGGCATTCATGCCGTAATATTAAGCTCTGCACTTGCAGTGCAGAGTGGTTAACTACTATGTGATTGTCTCTAGATTTTACATAGATACAGTCCAAGTATAATATTGGATACACCCTATCTAAACAACGATTTTGCCACCTAGTTACTTCTTCTATCACCCCATCTGTTATGGTGGATATCAAGTCACCAGATACATCAGTTTGATATATTTCTTCTAAATGCCCTCGGATCTCGCTGACTGTCATACCGCGACCATAAAGGGATATCACTTTCTCATCAAATCCATTAAATCTCCTCAGCCCTTTTGGTATTAATTGAGGATTATACTCTCCTTCCCGATCTCTTGGTACTTCTACTGTCAGCTTACGACCATCCCCATCAATTACTGTCTTCTCATAGCTACCATTACGACGATTATTATCTACTTTTGGCATCTTGCTATGTTTTGAATATCCTAATTCATGATCCAACTCACTTGCTAATATTTTCTCAACTATTTGCTTCTTTAGCTGTTGAAATAAACCATCTCGACCAAATAACTCCGATGGATCTGCTTTTGATAATAATTCTTCTACTAGCTGATTACTGATGTCTAATGTATCTTTATCTGTATCTAATTTTTTAGCCATAATTCCTCCTTGCTTGCTTAAGTTACTTTTTTTACAGTAATCTCTTACTGCTTTCTTTGCAACTTACACAAACTATAGGACAGACTCCATGCTTATTGCTTGCAGTGATAATTTAACCGGTATGTCTGAGGCAATAGAAGCAGTTTTTCCGAAAACCGAACATCAATTATGTATTGTACATCGTATACCTGCAGCAAAACTGCATAACTTTATCTAATGTTTTTGCTAGTATGAATTTTTTATACATTTGGGTTTCATACTATGCAAATACCATCAATTACTATTGAGCAAGTAGCTCAGCAATTTAAAGCCTGGCGTCAAACTAAAACTAATAAGTTTGATCCTATACCAAACCATCTAAAGGAATTAGTTTACCAATTACTCCATCATTATTCTTACCAAGAGATAGCTAAACATCTTAATATTAATAAAGCAACAATCAGTTCAATTAAAAAAGCCCATGAGCCTACCCTCAAAACTTCTCCTGTCTCAACTTCAAATCAAGCTCTACAACAAAATATTAATTTTCTCCCATTTCAACTATTAAATTCTATAGATACCGATCCTGTAGCTGCCCCCAAACAAAATCACTATACTTGTCACATTATTAAACCAAATGGTACCAAACTTATTATCCAAACACTAGAACCAAAAACCATAATTCAGACATTTTTATGCTGCAACTAACCCCGGCGTCAGTTATTTTTGTTGCCACTATTGCCATCGATTTTCGCAAGGGTATCGATGGCTTAATCGCTGTTTGTAGACAAAAACTTTCTTCTGACCCTCTTAATGGTTCCTTGTTTTTATTCTATAATAAAAACAGAACTGCCATTAAAATTTTGTCCTTTGACGGTCAAGGCTTTTGGCTATGCTCTAAACGCCTATCCAAAGGTAAATTTACCGCAAAACTTTTCCCATCTGATAATTCATCTTATCAAATTTGTTATAGAACCTTACACATTCTTATTCATAATGGTGATCCTAGTTCTGCCAAATTCTCTAATGATTGGCTTCCTGTCGTTTAAGCTGCTGTCTCGATTAATTCCGTATTATTCATATATCTTGCATAGGCAAAAGGCGTATAATTCGCAGGACGCTTCTTTGCTTTGCTACTCTGCTCTTGTAGCCAATTTAAATATTTAAAGGCATTGATCTCGTTCTCACTACAAGTCTTTACTATACTAATACGAAACTGGACTGATTTTTCAAGACAAATTTTTCACTAATTTTGTTTCCCATTTTACATAATTTTTAAGCTGCATTTTGTAAGTAATCAAGATACACGTTCATCGGTTTTTTATAACCAATACTTGAATGGAATCTTTGATTGTTATATTTATCCATGTATTTATCAATACCATCTTTAAGTTCTGCGATATTTTTAAAATCATTTATAAATATACAATTATATTTTAAAGTTCTAAAAAATCTTTCAATCACAATATTATCAATGCTTCTACCCTTACCGTTCATTGAGATTTGTATATTATTCTCTTTTAGAATTCCCGTATGCTCATGTCCAGTATATTGACTACCCTGATCACTATTGAATATTTGTGGTGCAGGGTATTTATTCAGTGCATCTTTTAATACATCGGTTACAAGTGATGCATCCATAGAATTAGATACTTTATAACTTAGTATTGCCTTACTATGCCAATCTATAATCGCCACAAGATACATAAATCCTCCGTTAGTTCTAATATAAGTAATGTCACCACTCCACACTTGATTAACATAAGGTACATGAATAGTTCTATTCGTTCCTGATTTGTGCCAGTACGGCTCAAGCAAATAGCTATAAATTTTATGTTGACCATCCTTCACAGAAGTAGATTGCTTTTTATGAGGATGAATAGCTTCTATACCCATTATTCCCATATATTTAAGCACCCTATCTCTGCCCACATTAAAGCCGTCTTCCAATAATTGTTTGTATATATAACGATAACCATACTCAGGGTTATCCGTATATATTTCATCTATTCTATTTAAAATATCAAGATTATATAAGCTCATTACTTTAGCTTTATAATATACTCCAGATCTGCTTATCTTTAATAGTTCACATTGCCTTGTCTTTGCTAACGTACTCAGCTTGGGGTCGACAAGACTTTTCTTATTTGATAAGTCCAAGCTGTTTAGCTTTCCCACCGCCCAGTCCCTCTCGACTGTAGCCTTACCTAATGCTTTTGCAAGTTCATCGTTTTGATTCTTAAGTTCACTAATCTGCCCTTTGTACTCACTAACAGCTTTTGCTGGCTCAAATGCCAATGACGCATTATCTAAAAATTGTCGTTTCCAGTTTTGCATAGTTTTAGCCGTTACTTCATATTTGACCGATAACTGACCTATTGTTGATTCTTCTTTTAACATCTCTAATACTATTTTAGTTTTTGCTTCTGCACTAAAATTTTTAATTTGTTTTTTACCCATTTGTTTCTCTTTAATTTTATTTATTATTCTATACTTATTGAGAAACAAAAATACCTGCTTCTTTGTCTAATTTTTTCAGTCCATTATAGTTCCTGATGATACCCAAGTTTTTCTTCAGGACTCATCTCTTTACATTGATGTTCATTGTGGTAAATCCCTCGTGTTTGTTTGAGAAAATATCCGCATTCTTCAGGGTAATATAGTTCATTCTCTGTAAATTTTCTCTGACCATGTGACAAACAATTGATCATCACTATTATTGCCAGTAATTCTTGATCTGCTTCTGATAATACCGGGTTATTATTGTTACTTGCGTCAGTCATTAATTGGATAGAATCTGTTCTATTCTTACGATTCTTTAGTACGTTACCTATATTTTCTCCACCATGCCTATTACCGGTAAAATATAAAACTATCACCTCATTATTTGCAGTCTTAGCACATATTGTAGTAGTATAACAGCTGCGTCCTTTCTTATTTTGAGTACGTAATTTCTTATTGGCTATAGTAATTTCTAAAATCCTAGCTCTAGTATCATCAAGGTTCAGTGAACTACATTCGGCAGCCATTTCCAATAATACCCCGTAAATTTCAGCTCCACCACCTTCTTGCCAAACATCTAAATATTGTTGCCAGAGCGAGCTATATGCCACAGGAACACCACTTAAACTTTGCAGCCTAGATAAACGGTAGAAAGGAGTACCATAGGTCTTTTGTAACACTATTGCACTTCTGCTACTATTTGTCCATTTGTTGATATTTTTATTGTTCATAACTATATAATCACAAGCATTACAACGTAGCGTTTTCTTTACATATCTGTTGACTGTAATTGGAGCATTACCTGTAAATTGTAGCAATTTTCTAGCTTCACTATTATATAGTTTGCCATTACAACAGTGAGGACAGCTATCACCACTACAAAAATTCTCAGGAGTTAAATAGCTGGTATTCGCATCCTTATAATCATCAAACCCATATTTACCTTGCCAATTACTACGATCTATCTTTTTGGGCTTATCGCACTCTTCTTCATTACCACCATTCCCGTTATCAGATTCACTTGGCGGTTCTTTTAATGAATCTGAACTATCTTTTTTTTGTTATCTGCCTTAAAACCAATCAGCATTTCCTTAAGCTTATTTATACTGATATTTGATGATGCTAGCTTGTCTATTAGCTCATTACAAAATTTCACAAGTTCTACTATCGTTTGCTGTTCATCTCCCGTTAATGAACTTTCCTTGACATGTTGTATTAGTTCTTCTCGTTCTTCAGCACTTAAGGTCGCTACTTTTGGTTTTTTCATTTGATTAATTATCATTATTATTAATATTTCAAATGTTATAATATAATTGGTACTTTTTCAACTAGTTTTTATTACAAAACTTACGCTATGTTATCTCAAGTATGACTAAAAACCTTGGCTGAAAGCCATTTTTTCATAGTAAAGAATTTTAATAATATCTCAGTACAAAGCCACTTATCATAAAACATAGCGTAAGTTTTGATTAATCGGTGATATTTGCATAGTAGAAACCCAAATTTATACAATAAATTCATACTAGCAAAAAAATTAGATAGTGTTACGCAGTTTTGCTGCAAGTATACTGTACATCAGATTAGAAATAGTTTAAAATATGTATCATATAAAGACCGAAAAAAATTAGCGGCTGATTTAAAGCCTATATATACTGCTAGCACAGAGGAAGAAGCACATCTTGCTTTAGAATCTTTTGAAGCTAAATGGAGTAAACAGTATCCACAAATTGCTAAATCTTGGTATGTTCATTGGGACAATTTAATGGTTTTTCTAGGATACCCTGAGGCGATAAGGAAAGTAATATACACAACTAATAGTGTAGAATCTGTCAATAGCCAATTACGTAAGGTTACTAAGAATAAACGGGTTTTTCCAAATGATAATGCCGTTTTTAAGACCTTGTATTTGGCAATTGATTATATGACCAAGAAATGGGTTATGCCGATTCCAAACTGGAACGCAGCTATGGCTCACTTTTTGATAAAATTTGAAGGTAGAATTTAGTCTGTACGGCAAAACTCTATAAGTCTTATAGAGTTTTGCCGGACAGACTATTTAGTTAAGAATCTGTATTTATATTGCACGAGGCGGTAACTGAAATTTCTCTTGTTCATTAACAATAGTACTATTCACTCTATTATTAGTGTCGTTTTTACCAACTTTCCCATTAGGATCATTTACCTTTATATCATCATAATCTTCACTAAGAAATTTTCTTTTCATTTCTGATTTATTGAGTACACTCTTAGTTTTATTAGTTTCTAGCTTTTTAATTGTTTTATGACTATCTGTTTCTATTGGTAACATATCAGCACTTTGTGTTTTAACATTTTTCCCCGCAGGACAACTATACTTTTCTAAATCTTTTTTAGTTTCATGCAGCATAGCTTTAATTTGCTCTAGCTCTTTGTGCAACTTACTGTTTTCCTCATCACTATTTCGCTTTTTTACCCTATCACTTGCTAAGTTCAATGAAGGATAATCTTTATCTTGATTTAACTTCTGCCTTCTTTTGCGATCTGCATCCTGTTTTACCATCTTAAGATACATCTGACGATTTCTTAAAGTTGGATTAATTGTTTCCGTATCAGCTTCACTAAGTAAATCTTCCTCATCGTCATCAAAATTTTCTTCTGTGACGTTCCTTTTTGCCATTGATATATATTTCTTATTATAAAGAGGCGGTCGCTTACCACCTTCAAAACCTTTTGTATCTATAATTTTATTATTAGCAGATTTTTTAAAATATCCTCTAAAACCATCAGTACAACCTGAAAGTAGGAACAATCCCAAAACTGTAATAATAGTTTTCCTTAACATAAAGCAATCCGATAATTTTTTAATAAGCCATAATTAATGACACAGAATTATTAAAGTTGCAAGAAGCAATTCCCTCAACTGAATTAAAAAGTCAGCTTATTATTTCTTCTACTGCATCAGCTAAAACCTTACTACCATCATTCTTCCTTTTTAATAACTCAATAGATGTTTTTTTTAGTATATCACGATTTTTTACCAGCACTAAGATTTTATCGGCTAATTTTTCTGCTGTGATTGTACTTTGTTCAAAACACCACCCTGCCCCACTATCTTCTAGAGCCTTGGCATTATAGAATTGATGGTTTTCGCTAGCTGAAGGTAGTGGAATACAAATCGCCGGCAAGCCAATATAGCTAAGCTCAGAAATAGTCGATGCCCCAGCTCTTGATATTACTAATTCTTGACTCACATATTGCTGATCCATATCATAAAAAAAATCTGCTAATTTATATGGAATTTTCAACTGAGCATAAATTTTCGCAATATTATCATGATCTTCTAAGGATGCTTGTTGGGTAATATGCAGTTTAATATCAGGATTTGATTGCACTAATATCTGAATAGCTTCAGGTACTAAAGTAGAAAAAATCTTTGCTCCTTGGCTTCCTCCAAAAATAAATATTCGAAAAGTGTCATTATTAAAATTTTCCCTAACTTTCAAATTTTTAACATTTTCCCGTACTATATTTCCTATAACCAGTTTCTTACTTTTATCAAGAATATTATAATTTTTAGTTTCATCATATGTAAGAGCAACTTTCCTAGCATATTTTAAGAAAAATCTATTAGCTTTACCAATAAAGCAATTTTGTTCATAAACTATGATAGGAATACGTAAAAATACTGCAGCAAGCAATGGAGGAACAGTCGGATAGCCACCAAACCCAATTATAACACAAGGTTTAGTCTGCACTAATAGCAATAACATCTTAAAAGTTACAAATAACAAAGAAATCAATAACTTAAACCTATTAATTAACCCTTTAGGTGGCAATCTAAAATTTATTATATGTGGTATAAGCTTTAAATCTTCAGCTAAATATTTTTGGCATCTAACATCGGTGATAAGGTGCAACTCATACCCACGCTTCATTAATTCTTCACCTAAAGCAATAGCGGGGAACAAATGACCAGCTGTACCACCCCCAGCAACAATTATATTCTTCATATGTCAATATCTTGAATTTTATACTTACTAAGAGAGGTTTTATGTTTAGTAAAACCAAGCAGCATCCCCGTAGCAATGGCTATAGCAAGAGTTGAAGAACCACCATAACTAATAAAGGGTAACGTCATACCTTTGGTTGGTAATAAATTCAAGGTTACACCAATATTAATGATTGCTTGTAACCCTATTTGGGAAATAATACCACTAGCTGCTAATTGAATAAATTTATCTTCTTCATTAATAAGTTTAAGTAAACTACGAATAACTATAAAAGCAAATATCCCTATAATGATTAAGCAAATAATTGCCCCAAATTCTTCACCAGCAACAGCAAAGATAAAATCAGTATGCGAATCCGGCAATACTTGTTTTACCGCCCCTTCACCAGGACCACGACCGTATAAACCTCCATGCTCAAACGCCCTGATTGACTTACCAACTTGGTAATTACTACTACTATCAGGATCCAAGAAACTATTAATCCTTTTTGTTACATGAGGAAGCCAAAAGTAAGCTGCTGTAACCCCAAATACCAACATAAAAGCAGCAAGTATAATCCAAAATATCGGCATACCAGCAATAAAAAGTTGAATACCAAAAACAGCAGTCACCATCACTAACATACCAAAATCTGGCTGGATAATTAATAATAAAGCAACGATACTATAAAGACTTATGCAAATAGAAAAACTTGGAAATTCATCTTCAAATTTCAGCGATAATATCCAGCCTGCCACCACTGCAAAAAATGGTTTTACAAATTCTGAAGGTTGTACAGAGAGACCTAGAATATTAATCCAACGAGTAGCCCCCTTAACCTCATAACCATAAAATCTAACTAAAATTAATAATAATATACTACCAATAAACCCTAGAATTGAGAATCTCTTTAACCATTTTCTTGAGAAAAAAGAAAAAAAAATGATTAGTAACAAAGCACTAGCAAGGTAGAATAATTGTCTAGATGCAAAATAATACTCATTAAGTCCAATTCTATTTGCTACTGCTGATCCTGATGTAGTAACCAACATTATACTAAACACAAATAGGATTACTAAAGCAATAATCATTTGCTGGTCAATACTACGCCACCACCATTTTATATAGTTGTTAGACAATTCATTATTATGATTATCTTTTATCATGGGTAGCAATAATATTATATAATTTAATAAATAATTCTCCGCGTTCCTCAAAATTTTTAAATTGATCGTAGGAAGCACAAGCTGGGGCTAGCAGAATATTTTTTAACTCCCCTGTATCCGACCTTGCATCCCTAACAGCAGCCTGAAAAGCCTCCTGTAAATCTTGACAAATTTGGAAATCTACCTTGCCCTTAAGTGACGATGCAAAAAGCTCTTTATCTTGACCAAAAAGATAAGCCTTATGAATTTTATTAAACCATGGCTCTAAATTTGTTATTCCTCCTTCTTTTGCTACCCCCCCAGCTAACCAATATATATTATCAAGCGATGAGATGGATTTAGAAGCAGCAATACCATTGGTAGCCTTACTATCGTTATAAAAATTTATCTTACTCGAATGGTCTGAGTATATTGTACCAACATATTGCATTCTATGTGGTAACCCCTTAAATAGCCCGATAGCGGCAATTATTTGTTCTGGTCTTGCCCCTATAATTCGACAAGCTGCATAGCTAGCGGCAATATTTTCTTGATTATGTATACCTTGTAGATAGTTATTATTATGGAAATTAATAGTAATAGGTTCAAAAATATTGTCATAAATAATATTATTACAAATTGATACTCCTTTATTAAGCATCTCATAAGTAGAGATTGGTACTACATTTGTTCTATTTTCCTTTTGTAATTCTAGAGAAATATTCTTGGTAATTTCATTATCAACACTAATTATAGCAAATGAATCTTTATCTATTCGATCAAAGATCTTTTTTTTAGCAGCAATATAGCCTTGCATATTATTATGTCGGTCTAAATGATCTTGCGTGATATTAAGAAGCACCACAATTTTGGCTTTAAAACTGTTTAATAAATCTAATTGGAATGAGGATAGCTCCAATACATATCCTTTACTATCTAACCTCATAGCCAAAACAGGAAAACCTATATTTCCTCCAACTTGATAATCAAAACCACAAGATTGTAAAATATGACCGGTTAAAGCAGTGGTAGTACTCTTACCATTAGTACCAGTTATGCCAATGAAATTAGCTGCCTCAGCCTCTCTTAACCTAACTTCCTCAAATAACAGATCTATATCTGAAGTTATCGGTATATTATAAGAATTAGCCATTGTAACAATGTCATGAGACAAAGGAATACCTGGACTCAGTAGAATCTTATCAAGATTTTGCCACTGCAGATCAGATAAGCTAACAAGACTATCACTCCCATAGATTTTGGTAAAAGCATCCCGACTACTCTTTGCTTGATCATAGCAAATTACTTTAGCTACTTTATTCAGTACTTCCCAAGCGGCTATACCAGTCTTACCCAAACCAACTATACCTATCTTCTTATGTTTTTGTGAAAGAAACGATGACATAATTTTTAGGCTTACCTTTGTTTTACTTATGTTTACTATTTACATTACTGAGCTGCATTTTGACTAAAAATTACTTAAATAATTTAGTAAGATTGTATTTTTTCTAAACTCATCAAGGATTTTTTCTTTATCACACTTGGTGAAATAATAAGAAACGAGAACTATATTAACTCCTTAAGATTTCAAGAATTTTGTTGCTGAATTTTCAGCAATCTCTGACTTATTATCAAGCTCATTACTTAAAGACCTTACATTACTTTTAAATTGTTTAAATTTTGCTAATTGCTTGCCAGCAAGTTCTATGCCTGGAGTAGATTTAACGTGCATAGGGTTTATGTTCTTACCACCTATTTTAACTTCATAATGTAAATGTGGTCCAGTAGTTCTACCAGTACTACCAACATACGCAATAACTTGACCTTGTTTAACTATACTTCCTAGCTTAAGATTTTTAGAAAAATTAGAAGCATGAGCATAAGCAGTTGATAGATTTTGACTATGTTTAATCTGTATAAATTTTCCGTAGCCAGATTTCCATCCTATTTCAGTTATCACCCCATTACCTGCAGCATAAATCGGCGTACCAGTTGGAGCAGCAAAATCAACACCTTTGTGCATTTTAGTATAGCCTAAAGTAGGATGATGTCTATTACCATAATGAGAAGACACTCTAACTAATTTAACAGGTGTTCTAAGCAAACTTCTTTTGACACTTTTACCATCCTCAGAAAAGAAATCATGATTATTTTGTGCATTATTTGGAGAATATCGAAAAATATTATATTCCTTACCAGATAAATTAAGTGATACATATAAAACCTTACCATGATGAGAAAATTTACCATCCTCGGTAACAAATTTTTCGGTTATAACAGTTACAGTGTCACCACTCTTAATTTGACGTTGAAAATCAATTTGATAACTATATGAGTTGATCATTTCAATTATACTATTACTCGATAACCCTAACGATTTTAAAGCTGACATAAAGTTTGAATTAATAACTACCGACGATTTAGTTAATAGCTTATTGAAAACTTTGGTTACGTCTCTTGCAAGGAAATCTTCACCTTCTCTAATAATTTCTAAAGATTTGACTTTATCATACGCTATAGTCAGTTTATTTAATGTACGTGATTCAGCAGCAAGGTCTTCATCATCTTGTTCAATAATCTTTATTTCGTAATCGAAAACCAGTTGCTGCCCTATCTTCAGAGAAGATTCAATATTTTTATCTTTTGCTATTTTTATAATTTGGGTTATTTCTTTATTTGGAATTTGTTGATGCAAAAGTATTGACTTTAATGTATCACCTTTTTTGACCGTTATAATTTGGGAAATTTCATTTGATAGTTCTTCTGAAGATTCAAGTATCTCTGGCTCTGCTATAGTCATTGACATAGTATCACTAACGAACTTATTGATCGATAAAGATACAAAAGTAGCAAAACCCATAAAAATAAATATAGAAAAGTATGAAAAACCAGTTCTAAATTTAGAGTTAATTTTTGGGTTTGTTAATATAAGACGGATAATAGCTTGCATTAAGGCTTACTCTAGTGATATTGATTCATAAGAAAACAAATAACTAACCAAAAATTTAAATATTTTTAGTTTTCATTTGATCTTTATGTAGTGATCCTACCAATATGGAGGATAGAAAAATAAATTACAATAGAAAAATTACTAAAATTTTACTTATTTTAAACTACTAGAGATGAATTACACTATCATAAAATTTTATATATACAATTTTGCTGCATGCTAGTATAATTCAGCACAGTCCAAATTCGATGAAATTATAGATTGCTTCGTCGACCTACGGTCTCCTCGCTATATTAAAGCCCATTCGAGATAAGAATTAGTTAATTCTTATCCCGAATTGGGGCAAATTATAACTTAAAGAATTATTATTTTCGCATGTTGCAGAAATTGATGAAGCACCTTATATTTGCTAGTATAATGGGGTTTTTATGTATTCTTTCTTCTTATGGACAAGCTGAAGATACTACCCAAAATATGGAATTCCTTGATACTACAGATGAAAGTAATGAATTAAAAAATCATAATTTTACTGAGCATGTTGCTGATTCTAATAACTTACCTAATATACAAAATAATGTTGAACATTCAGAATTAAAAACTTACAGTATTGGTAAGGTTATTGCTTTAAATAAAATCACAGCAACATCAAAGGAGCTGGTATTAAAGCCTAATGAACCACAATATTTTGGTAATATTCAAATTAAACTTCATAAATGTATTAAAAATCTTGATCCTTACAATGAGGATAATTACATGCTATTAACCATTACAGAGCATAAGATTGATGAAGACCCTATGTTAATTTTTCAAGGATGGATTATCTCATCAAGCATTTCAGTTTCCACCTTTGAACATCCTATTTATGAAATCTTTGCTAAAAATTGTTTATAGGATATTTAAGAATGATACAATCCCTGTTTTACATTTTAGTAATGCTATTTCCAGTAGTTGGATTGATTTCTGGTTTTTCTGCTGCAGTAACAGTTCCTCTGTTGTTATTAACTATATTAATTGCTTTGCGAGATAAAATCTTTATTCATTTTAAATACGCCGCTATTAAAGAAACTTTGTTATCCAATTGGAAACTGGAGCTACTATTCTGCCTTTGGTGTCTTATAACAAATTTTTATTCACCTAATTACCCCTCCTCTTTATTTAACTATCTACAGGTTTGTTTAATTGTTCTAATAGGATTTATCGTAAATAGCAATATTGACAAATTATCCATAAATATAAGTAAAATAAAAATATACTTTATTATAGGAATAATAGCAGCAATTGCTTTGTTTTTTATAGAATACGCATCTCATGGTATTATAACAAGGGCTTTCCGTACTATTTTTCAGCCAAAATCTTCAAATCAATTCTTTTTATTCACTCTTGATCGTGGGTGTTCTTTATTATCAGTTCTTTCATGGGTAGCGATAGCTATAATTATATCATATCATAGATATTTATTAGCACTAATATATTACCTGATAATTTTTTATTTGCTCTATATCTCAGATAGCCTTGCAAGCTTTTTAGCATTTACCGTAGCTGGATTAGTATTTTTAACAAATAGGCTGTTAGTAACCAAATCTCTGCAATCTGTTTTTTTGAAATTATTTACCCTTGCTATGATATCTGGTTCAATATTGATGCCGATAATTGCCTATAAAATACAACCATATTATGCCTCAGATCACTATGCCAAGTTTCTACCAGACTCTGCTAAGCACCGTGTATTTATTTGGCACTTTGTTGCCAAGCAAATTATCAAAAAACCAATTTTAGGTCATGGATTTGCTTCGTCAAGAAATTTTAAAATTGATAAAGAGCAAATGGTTAGCTATCACCAATGGACTTGGTCACCCTTTCCTCTACACCCACATAATAATATAATGCAAATTTTATTTGAGACGGGCTTAATAGGTTTTATACTATTTTTATCTTTAATTTATAAATATATTCAAAAAATTAGTAATATATCCTTAGTGCAGTCTTCTAAAAATGGTAAGATGAATCGAACGACTGAAAATAACAAAATAGATGTATTAAATTACAAGTCAGTTGCCTATGCTTGCTTTATAAATTATTACATAATAGGTATGATTTCATTTAACATTTGGCAAATATGGTGGGTTTGCAGCTCTTTTGGAGCGATGATTTTGTTTAAGTTACTTCTTTCAAAATCACAGGAGTACAATTACTAATGTTGGAAACATCTAATATTTTACAGGAATACTTGCCTATAGCTGTGTTTTTTGGTATAGCATCAGTTTTGTCATTGGTAATAGTTACATTGCCAAGGCTTTTAGCTCCTCAAAAATATAATAAGGCTAAGTTGGATAGTTATGAATGCGGATTTGAACCTTTTGGTGATGCTAGAAGTAAATTTGACGTACGTTTTTATCTAGTAGCTATTTTATTTATTATTTTTGATCTAGAAATAACTTTTTTGATACCATGGGCTATTACGCTTGGACAAATTGGTAAATTTGGTTTCTTCTCAATGATGTTTTTCTTATTGGTACTTACCATCGGTTTTGTATATGAATGGAAAAAAGGAGCTTTAGACTGGGAGTAATGACATGCAAGCAAAGATAGATATATATGATCAAGATAAGCTCCTTGAAGAAGAAATTTCAAATCGAGGATTCCTTATAACTAAACTCGATGATTTGATAGGCTGGGCTAGATCTAATTCACTTTGGCCTATGAGTTTTGGTCTTGCATGTTGTGCGGTAGAAATGATGCAAGCTGCTGCTAGCCGCTATGATATGGATCGTTTTGGCATGTTGTTTAGACCAAGCCCTCGTCAATCTGATTTAATGATAGTTGCAGGGACATTAACAAATAAGATGGCTCCGGCTCTTAGAAAAGTTTATGACCAAATGACTGAACCTAAGTGGGTTCTGTCAATGGGAAGCTGTGCCAATGGCGGCGGCTATTACCATTATTCCTACTCGGTAGTGCGTGGCTGTGATCAAATCGTTCCGGTAGATGTATACGTACCAGGTTGTCCTCCGACCGCTGAAGCTTTGATTTATGGTTTAATGCAGTTACAAAAGAAGATTAGAAGAACTACTAGATTTAGAGAAGGTGACAATGGAAAATATCATTGACGACTTAATAAAAAATCAGGATCTTGAGATAACTGCTTTGCCTGTAAATGATTTGAATATGCATTTTATTAGCTATAAATCTACTATAGAAAGTTTGATACCATTCTTATCGGCAATTAAGGAATCTGAGGATTTACGTTTTACTGTGTTGACAGATTTGTTTGCTGTAGATTTCTTGAGCCGCTCTAAACGGTTTGAAGTGGTGTATAATTTACTAAGTCTTAAATTAAATAAACGTATATTAGTAAAAATTGAGGCTGGAGAACATGACATAATCCCCTCAGTTACCAAAATATTTAGTGCTGCTTGCTGGTATGAACGCGAAGCATATGATATGTTTGGAGTAATTTTTGGTGGTAGTCATGATAATCGTCGTATTCTAACAAATTATGATTTTGTCGGTCATCCTCTCAGAAAAGACTTCCCATTCACGGGTTACGTGCAGGTTAAATATGATGAGAATCTTGCAAAAGTAGTATATGAGCCAGTGAAACTCGACCAACCATATAGAGAATTTGATTTTTCATCAAGTTGGCAAGGACCAAGTTATGTATTACCTGGAGATGAAAAGGCTAAGTGAAATAACTGTCATATTTACCTTCTTGATTATGGTATACTGCTCGTAAATGAAGAGTTGCTAGACGATAGTATAACTTCAAGAAGAGCTAGGCAGTAGCAAAGTCGAGCAGCGTAGCGTACATGAGTAACTAGGCAGCTTCGATCTTTGGTCGCGGGAACGCCAATTCTTGAAGTTCTACCTGAACATATATTCTAGGGAGATAATACTTGCAAAATTGCTTTTTACTAATTATGTTACCAATCATGTTAATGGTGCAATTAGTTTCATAATTTTATTTTAAAAGATATCATGTTAACAATACTAGACTTAGAAAATTTTAAAACCAGTAAAAAAAATAATTCAAAGAAGTTGTTTTCAGCTGTTAGTGGTGATTTGCTGGATGCAATAAACGCAGGTAGTTTTTCTAGGTGTTACGGTCTTATCTTACGGTCTTCCGATGACTATAATTTAAAGCAAGTAAATGAAAATTTGCATGAATGTGCAGTATTTGAGTTGCTATTAAGTCTATTACAGCATAAAACATCTGATGACTGCAATAAATTCCTTAAAACCCTAGGGCAAGCCATCAGTGATTCAGATGTTGACACAGGAGAGTGGTTATGTGCTTGTGCACAGGCAAATTAGTTTTCAATGTTATATGATTTTTTAAGAAATTTGAATGGTTTTGAGCTAAACTATAGTTTAGCTTGTCATGATGCTTCAAATCTCGTCAGTACTCCTGAGAATCTAAATACTAATGACAGACAAAACAGTAACGGCGATGTTGCTCTTGCAGGTGTAGAGGAGTCAATTAATCTATTGCTAGAATATAATAGTTAAATAGTCTGTCCGGCAAAACTCTATAAGTCTTATAGATAATAGGGTTTAATGGCAGAAAATAGTTAACCACTCTGCACTGCAAGTGCAGAGCTTAATATTACGGCATGAATGCCTCATGTATGTACTAACTTAAAAGTTAGAAACTATTTGTGTATGGCTCATTTAGAAAGTGTCACAACACAAAAAGAATATATCTGTGAAGTGTAAGATTTTGTTAAAAAATATCTGTATGATTCATTCTTATCTTTTCTTGATAAGATATTTAAAATTTATGTTGAAACGACGCACTGCAAGTGCGGGGTTTTTCTCCCAAAGTGGGACAATAAAATTAAAAACAATTTTTAATTTTAGTGCAAATATTAGAATTTTTTTTGTAAAAATTTTATTCAATCATAGATTATGGGGGCTTTAAATATTTTTGGCGGACCGACTAAATAGTCAATCCTTCAAAAGTCTAAAAACACAACATCTACTATATTTAAACGCAAGAGGTGTCATTCCTGCGTAGGTAGCAGAATCTATAGTACCTCAGGGCTTTTTGGAAACCATTTTAGATTCCCGACTTTAGCTAGGAATAACAAGCATTGTTAGTGAGTAGACTTAAAAATTTTGAAAATCCATAAGGTTTTGAACAAAATAAGGTAAAAATCTTATGGATTTTGATGTGATTTTTGACCACGAACATGTATTATCTCTTATGTCTACAGCCTTTTTGACGGATCGACTATATAGGATTTTACTATAATTATCTTTTATCAAAAGGAATAAATTCTCTTTGTACATACCCAGTATATAATTGCCGAGGTCTGCTAATTTTTTGTTCAGGATCTTCATGCATCTCTTTCCATTGTCCCATCCAACCAACAGTTCTTGCTATAGCAAAAAACACTGTAAACATCTGTGATGGTATCCCCATAGCTTGATAAATAATACCAGAATAAAAATCAACGTTTGGATAAAGCTTACGATCTATAAAATATTGGTCATTGAGAGCAATTTTTTCAAGCTCAGTAGCGATTTGGAGTAATGGGTTATTATTTTCTCCTAATTCATCTAATACTTCTTTGCAGGTCTCTCTAAGTACAACTGCTCTTGGATCATGATTTTTATAGACTCGGTGACCAAAGCCCATTAAGCGGAAAGAATCATTTTTATCTTTTGCTCTTGCAATATATTGTGGAATACGGTCTATTGTCCCAATCTCTTTCAGCATATTAATTACTGCCTCATTTGCTCCGCCATGTGCTGGTCCCCATAAAGATGCTATGCCAGTACTGATACAGGCAAACGGGTTAGCACCGGATGATCCGGCCAAACGTACTGTTGAAGTGGAGGCATTCTGCTCATGGTCAGCATGGAGAATAAATATTTTATCTAAGGCGTTCTTTACTACTTGGTTTACCTTATATTTTTCACAAGGCGTCGCAAACATCATATGGAGAAAATTTTCAGTAAAATCTAAACTATTATCAGGATATATAAAAGGCTGGCCTATTGAATATTTATATGCCATTGCTGCAATAGTTGGCATTTTTGCAATCATTCTAATAGCAGCTAACTCGCGTTCATTTTCTTCTACATTTAAAAAACTTGGATAAAATGCAGATAAAGATCCTACCACAGCCAACATAATTGCCATAGGATGAGCTGAGTGACGGAAAGCCATAAATAAGCTTCTAAGCTGTTCATTAACCAGCGAGTGATTAGTAATTTTCTGAGAAAAAGATTTATACTGATTAGTGGTTGGTAATTCACCATTTAACAGTAAATAGGCGACTTCTAAGAAATTACTTTTTTCTGCTAACGTTTTAATATCATATCCCCGATGTCTTAATATCCCTTGATCGCCATCTATGTACGTCATTGCAGATTTACAAGCTGCTGTAGACATAAAACCAGGGTCATAAGTGAAATATCCTGTTAATGAATATATACCGCTAACATCAATAACATCTTGACCAATCGATGCTGTTTTTATTGGTAAATTAAAAGACTTATCACCTATTTTTAATTCAACATCTTCTACTTTCATATATCCTCATTTTATCATATAGCTAACCCTATTAGGAGTAATAGACTTGCTGCATAAATCAAAGATAGTTGAGGGATTTTTAGGAGAAACGAAGCTGGCTACCTTCGCGTACACAGACGTACGTGAGGAGCGGAGGCAAGTTTCGACGACAAAATCACCAACTATCTTTGATTTATGCAGCAAGTCTAATGTATAGTCTAGGTTAACTATACTACTATATCATATTTTTATTGCCCACTAATACCAAAATGCTAATATTTTACACCGAATTATATGTATCTTTATCCAAAGTACCTTCACTGTTATCAATAATCAAGGTAATTGTTGCATCACCTGTAATATTAATGGTGGTACGTAACATATCTAATATCCTATCAATTCCAGCAATTATAGCAACACCTTCAATCGGTAAATGGATTGAAGATAGAACCATAGGTAGCATTATTAAAGAGGCCCCTGGAATACCAGCACCACCTATAGAACCAAGAGTTGAGGTAATAATAATGACTAAATAATCATGTAATGCTAAATCTACACCCATCATTTGGGCAAAAAATATGGTAGTAAGAGATAAATTTATTGCAAACCCATCCATATTTATCGATGCACCAAGTGGTAATACAAAAGAAGTGCTAGATTCAGAGATGCCTAGACGTTCACGACAAACTTGCATAGTTGTAGCAAGCGTTGCTTTACTACTAGAAGTAGAGAAGGCAAGTATTTGGTATTCCAAACTCTTTTTATAAAAAGGTAATGGTGACATTCGACAAAATACATAAATTAACGCACCAAAAATACCATATTGACATATCATGGCAATCACTACGGCAGCAACTAATTTTGATAAACTAATCATTACATCAAAACCTTGCGTACCGACTACCCAAGCCGTTAAAGCAAATGCACCATATGGAGAAAGTTGAATGATCATCGAAATCATTTTTAACACCATTTTTGATAATCTATGAAATAAATCTTTAATGGGTGCAGCACTAGTTCCCATTTTATTTAGTATAAGTCCAAAAAATATTGCAAAGAATACAATTTGTAAAACATTAGAATTGGCAAAAGCCCCTACGACATTATCAGGCACAATATTCACAAAAAAATCAATCATATTAAAGGATTTCTCTTGTGAAATATTTGAGGCAACATCAAAGTTAATATGAACACCATGACCTGGCTTTAATACAAGAGCAACTGTAAGACCAAAAACTACGGCAAAAAAAGTAGTTCCTAAAAAAGCAGCAACAGCCTTTATTCCTACTCTGCCAAGAAAAGTAGGGTCACTCATACTAGTTATGCCTGCTACTAAACTAAAAAATATTAAAGGAGCAATAATCATTTTGATCAAACGCAAAAAAATATCTCCTACTGGTTTTATATAAGATACATATTCAGGAAAATATATACCAAACATTATACCTAGGATTAATCCCAAGGTAACTTTTTTCCATAATTTCATTGTTCTACTTAATTAATTTAAAGAGTGTTTTGATCCGACGTCATCCTGAAATAAATTCAAGATAATATCCACTTGTGTTCAGGATGACACCAACTTTGGAATTCTAGATATACTCAAATGATTTGAAGAATTGGATTTGAAAATGAATGGTGTACATATAGTATAATTACGCATGCGAATCCATGATATTTTCAAAAAACAATTCTTCAAAGCAGAAGAGTATAACATAGCTGACTTAAACTCAGGAAGCAGTGGACTATATAGTTTGAGTAAATCTTAGCTCTAATAAACACTCTCTTAAAATTAGATACTTTGAGTTACCCAATTTAAATAGCTAGACAGCCCATCTTGAATGTCGAGCTTTATTATTTGCGGAAGATCATAATTATGTATATCAGTAATCACCTTTTCTATTGTATTGTAGTTATCAGACTTAGCCTTTATCACAATACGATATTCTAGCACAGAAGATATCTTGCCTTCCCATTTAAAATAGCTGACTATATTATCTACTTGTATACAAGCAGCTAGATTTTCTTCCAATAAGCTAGTTGTTATTTTATCTACCACCTGCTGGTCATTGGTCGTAGTTAAAATCACACAACATCTTTGTACCACTTATACCTCAACAAAGCAATTAGGTGTTTCAAATAATTTGACTTTTGTAATAATAAAAGAACTATTAGTAAATAATTTTGGCAAAATATTCAATTTTAAGTATAGTGCTATATTTTCTGCAGTTGGATTTTCCTGCATATAATATATTTTTTGACCAGTCCAGTCACATATTCTATCTCCCATTTCTCTATCATTTTGGTGTAATATAATATTATGATCAAAATTATCATCTATCCACTTTTGTATTATTGATTTCATGTAACCAAAATCTATAACCATACCAAGATTATCAGTAACACTTGATTCCACTGTAACTTCAAGGACATAACGATGACCATGTAGAAATTGACACTTATTCTCATGTCCAACAACTCTATGACCTGCATCAAATTCAATTTTACGAGTACACTTTATCATCATTAACCTCAAGTATAGATGTAAGACATCGGTTTAATAGCCTAGGGTATCATCCATGCACTTTTGATATCATCTCAGGCGTGTAGACGGCTGGTATCTAAGAAAATAGCCTAGAAGGATGTTATATCTATAGTATCTACATCTTTTATATAACCACTATTAAAATGGCTGCTGATCGTCTATTAGCGAGGAGTCGCGAAAAAGCGGCGACACGGCAATCTAGGATACGCGAAGCGTTACTCTAAAAAAAACAGCTTCGCTGTTTACCTGGATCGCCACGGCATCTAAAGAGCCTTGCTATGACGATTATAGAAAAATGTGTACTATGATGTTATATACTCTTCTGCTTTGAAGAATTGTTTAATTCTTTAAATATGAGCTAGCAAAGATTCATATCTAGCAATATCCAATTTAATAATATCAATTTTTGTATCATCAATTTCTTCGTCTATTTCTTTTGTTAAAGAGTCTATTTTTCTAATTATGTCATGTAGTTGCAAACTACTAGTATCAACAGCAAACTCTGTTACTATATTTACATTTGTCCACGTGACCTCAGCTAACCCTGAGTAGATAAAGTACTTAAATACAGAATTATCTACTGTAATTTTTGTCAATCCATCTTTTAAATTTGCAATCAATAACTCGTGACCTGGTAAAACCTCAAATTCTCCTAATTCTCCCGGCATTGTTATCATCCGAGCTTCCATGTCAAACACAACATTCACTGGCGTTACAATTTTAACTCTAATTGTTTTATTCATTATGCCACTTTTTCTTTAAGTGTTTCACCTTTCTCTACTACTTCATCAATGCTACCAACCATATAAAAAGCAGCCTCTGGTAAATAGTCATATTTGCCAGAAACCAACCCATGAAACCCTTCAATAGTATCAGCTAAACTGACAAATTTTCCAGCTATACCTGTAAACACTTCAGCAACATGGAAAGGTTGAGATAAAAAGCGTTGAATTTTCCTTGCCCTAGTAACGGTTAATTTATCTGCTTCCGATAACTCATCCATTCCTAGAATGGCAATTATATCTTGCAGAGACTTATATGTCTGCAAAACTTTTTGCACCTCACGAGCAACCGAATAATGTTTCTCTCCAACAATTGCCGGATTTAGTAATTGTGAACTACTATCAAGTGGATCTACTGCCGGGTAAATACCAAGCTCAGCAATTTGTCGACTAAGTACGGTAGTCGCATCCAAATGGGTAAAAGAGGCAGCAGGAGCAGGATCAGTTAGGTCATCTGCTGGCACATAAATAGCCTGCACAGAAGTAATTGATCCAAGCCTTGTTGAAGTAATACGCTCTTGTAGCTCTCCCATATCTGTTGCCAGTGTTGGTTGATAACCAACTGCTGAAGGTATTCTGCCTAAAAGGGCTGATACCTCAGAACCAGCTTGAGTAAAGCGAAAAATGTTATCGACAAAAAACAAGACATCCTGTCCTCCATCTAAATCCCTGAAACTTTCGGCTATAGTAAGACCACTTAAAGCAACTCTAGCTCTTGCACCGGGCGGTTCGTTCATTTGCCCATAAACAAGAGCTACTTTAGATTTTTTGGGATTTTTTAAATCAATTACCCTAGAATCAATCATTTCGTGATAAAGGTCGTTACCTTCTCTAGTCCTTTCCCCAACCCCTGCAAAAACCGTATATCCTCCATGTGCTTTTGCTATATTATTAATAAGTTCCATAATTAACACTGTCTTTCCTACCCCAGCACCACCAAATAACCCAATTTTTCCTCCTTTTGAATAAGGAGCTAAAAGATCAATGACCTTAATCCCTGTAACCAAAATGTTTCTTTCAGTTGATTGATCAACAAAACTTGGAGCTGGTTTGTAAATTGAAGCAAAGTCAGTTGAATCAATCTTACCTCTTTCATCAATTGGTACACCAACCACATTTATTATGCGTCCGAGTGTGCCAATACCGACAGGTATCTTAATAGTCTCACCTGTATCTATTACTTCTTGCCCTCTTACTAACCCTTCTGTTGGTCCCATAGATATACATCTAGCAATATCGTCTCCTATATGCTGTAATACTTCTAGTATCACTTTCTCTCCATTATTATTGCACTCAAGTGCATTGAGAATTTTTGGCAATTTACCATCACTACTAAACTGCACATCAACTACAGCTGAAATAATCTGCACAATCTTGCCAATAGTTTTTGTCATATTTTACCTTAATTTATTTTTTATACGGCTTCTGCCCCTGCAATAATCTCTATCAAATCCTTAGTAATCAGATCTTGTCTAGATCTATTAAGTTTTAGTGTTAATTTATTAATAAGCTCCTTAGCATTTTTTATTGCATTATCCATTGCTGTCATTCTAGCTCCTTCTTCGCTAGCTCTATTTTGTAGTAGAGCATAATTAATTTGAGCAGATATATAAAGATTAATCATATGCAAAATAAGCCCTTCACCTTCATATTCATAGCTCAAATATTTCTCATTTGAACATAGCTGTTTTTCAATTGGCAATATTTGCTTTTTAGTTGGAATCTGTATCATAGCATTTTTACAATTGTTAAAATATATTTGACAATTGCTAATTCTAGAATCCTCTACCATCTCCATCAGTTTTTCTTTGACCTGAAATGACAAATTATTATTATGAGCTTTTGGAAACTCATAATAATTATCAATATAATGGGAATATTGCCCCTTAAATGCATCATAACCCTTTTTGCCAATAATAATAAGCCTTACTTGTTTACCAGCATTTTCCAAATTTGCAATATCAGATTTTACCTGCTTGGACAGTAAAAAATTAAAAGCTCCGCATAAGCCTCGTTCGGAAGTGACTACTATTAGTAAATGTAACTTATTTATATTAGACCTATTGCATAATTCTACTTCTGCAAGAGGTCTATTCACGTCACCTTGGTATAATAATTCTTCCGAAAAAAATTTTCTCTGTTCGAGAGGCATATCCTGTAAATTATTGCTAGATGCCACACTAGACATTATATCCTGCAGAATCCCAATATAATCCTCTGAGTCCTTAACTTGGTTTTTGGCTTTTGTAAACTTAGTAGCCGAAACTATCTGCATAGCCTTAGTAATTTTTTGCGTTGTTGTAATGCTCTTAATACGATATCTTAACTGTTTTAAACCTGACATAGCTACCTAATTAATCTTAACCTGAAGTCGATTTAACTTACTGCACAAGCATTAAAGTTTTGCACAAAATTTTCTAAGAAAACTTTTAACTTTTGTTCCATTTCTTCAGTAACTCGTCCTTGCTCTCTAATAGATACTAAAATATCGTTTTCACTTAACTTTATTTCTTCTAGCATTCTACGCTCAAATTCTTTTATTCGTTCAACAGGAATACTATCCAGATAATTCTTTACCCCAGCATAAAGACTAACCACCTGTTCCTCAATAGGGAAAGGGTTATATTGATCCTGCTTCAATATTTCGCTAAGCTTTGTACCATGTGAAATAAGTTGTTTAGTTGAAGCGTCTAAGTCTGAACTAAACTGAGAAAAAGCTGCTAATTCCCTAAATTGTGCTAACTCAAGTTTCACACTTCCTGCCACTTGCTTCATAGATTTTACTTGTGCTGCTGATCCTACCCTACTCACGGATATACCAATATTTACCGCTGGTCTGATACCTTTATAGAACAACTCATTTTCTAAAAAAATCTGTCCATCAGTAATTGATATAATATTGGTTGGAATATATGCGGAAACATCACCTGCTTGGGTTTCAATAATTGGCAAAGCCGTAAGAGAGCCACCACCAGATTCATCTGACATTTTTGCTGCTCGTTCAAGTAACCTAGAATGTAGATAAAATACATCTCCTGGATAAGCTTCACGTCCCGGCGGTCTTCTAAGTAATAGTGAGATTTGTCTATAAGCAACAGCATGTTTACTTAAATCATCGTAAATAACTAGTGCATGCATACCATTATCACGAAAATACTCACCAATACTACAACCAGTGTAAGGAGCAACATATTGTAACGCAACAGGATCAGAGGCAGTAGCTGCCACAACTGTGGTATATTCCATTGCTCCTGAGTCTTCTAATCTTTTTACTACCTGTGCAATAGTCGATCTTTTTTGACCAATAGCTACATAAATACAATAAATTTTATTTTTTTCATCACCGTCAAGATGAGCTTGTTTTTGGTTAATAATAGTATCGATAACAATAGCGGTTTTACCTATTTGCCTGTCACCAATAATTAACTCCCTCTGACCTCTACCAATAGGAATTAGGGCATCAATTATTTTAATGCCCGTTTGCACCGGCTCTGTAACACTTTTTCTAACAATTATCCCAGGAGCTTTTTCCTCTATATTCCTATATGTATCAGTTATAATCTCACCTTTACCATCAATAGGATTTGCCATACCATCAACGACCCTACCAAGCAACGACTTACCAACTGGTACTTGTAAAATCTTTCCAGTTCTTTTTACCGCATCACCTTGTTTGACTTCTCGATCACTACCAATTAATACAATACTTACAGAGTCTGTTTCAAGATTAAGAGCTAGACCTTTTACTCCTGACGCAAACTCAACTACCTCGCCAGCTTCCACCTTATCGATACCATATACCCTAGCTATACCATCACCAACCGTTACAACCTGCCCTACTTCTCGTAAATCGCTAAGCTGATCAATGTTAGCAATTTCTTTTTTTAATATTTCAGCAAGTTCGACAGCCTTTAATTGTTGGGTAGACCCCATAGTTATTCCTCATATAAAATTTATTTAACCTATCTTTGTAGCTTTCAAGGTTTTCGTTATTTTTTCTAACATTCCAACAATAGAATAGTCCCTAACTATGCTATTATATTGTACCACAATACCACCAATAATTGACTGATTTCGGTGGAAATTTATGACAACCTTCTGCTGAAACTCATCTGCTAAATATTTTGTTAACCATTCTTTCTCTCTAGTTTGCAAAGATTTAGAAGAAGTTACTTTTACCATTTTAATATTTCTGCTGTTATTAAGTAGTTGTTGGTATAATACTATTATGTTTGATAAAATAGGCATACGTGAATGCCTTAGTAATATTAACAAAAACCGCTTAACTATAGATTCGATATTAAAGGTTTCTGTAATTAACTCAATTATTTTACATTTGTCAATATCCTTTACTATCGGAGAAAATATAACAGCCTTGATTTGCGGATTATCCTCGATAAATTGATTAATAATGGTAATCTGCTGTAATATTTTATCTTCCAAGCTACTTGCCAATGCATTATCAAATAAAGCAGAAGTATAGTTACGTACTAATTTATTGTTCATCATTATGTTTTTATATCCATAAAATTCTATAATCTTAGCGTCTTATACTCAGGTAGAACTTCAAGAATTGGCGTTCCCGCGACCAAATATCCCCGCTTCCTAGTTACTCATGTACGCTACGCTGCTCGACTTTGCTACTGCCTAGCTCTTCTTGAAATTATACTATCGTCTACCAACTCTTCATTTACGAGCAGTATATATATGATCCGTTTTTATTATGCTAAAACTAAATCAAACAATAGTTAACCACTCTGCACTGCAAGTGCAGAGCTTAATATTACGGCATGAATGCCTAATGTATGTACTAACTTAAAAGTTAGAAACTATTTGTATATGGCTCATTTAGAAAGTGTCACAACACAAAAAGAATATATCTGTGAAGTGTAAGATTTTGTTAAAAAATATCTGTATGATTCATTCTTATCTTTTCTTGATAAGATATTTAAAATTTATGTTGAAACGACGCACTGCAAGTGCGGGGTTTTTCTCCCAAAGTGGGACAATAAACCACATACAGCCAAGAAAACAAGCCATGCACGATTGCCCATAATACAGAATGGTTTATATTAAATGAAATAGCCATAGCAAGTGCCGCACCAAATGACACGCCATGCTGCATAACAATGCTTATTCTCCTCCTTGGTGGATAAACTCCATAATCTTCACGGTTCATTTTACTCATTTTTTTTCCTCATATTAATTCTAGGACAATTTATAACATAATTTATGCTTACCACTAAGTAACAAAAAGAATTTTTTTAATTATATATGAATAGCTCTACCATAAGCCTGCAATACTGACTCACCCATCATTTCAGATAAAGTTGGATGAGGGAAAATAGTATTGATTAAATCAAGCTCTGTACCTTCCATAGTTCTAGCAATCACATAACCTTGAATTAGTTCAGTAACCTCTTCGCCTATCAAATGGGCTCCTAACAATTCACCAGTCTTTACATCAAAAATCGTTTTAATCATCCCTTCAGTACAACCATCAACCAAGGCTTTACCATTAGCGATAGATGGGAATCTGCCAATTTTTACTTGGTAACCAGCTTTTTTCGCTTGTTCTTCAGTAAGTCCTACACTAGCAATCTGCGGTGAGGAATAAGTACAGCCTGGAATATTACGTTTTTCTATAGGATGAGCTTTAAGCCCTGCAATAGTTTCTACAGCAATAATACCTTCATGACTTGCTTTGTGGGCAAGCCATGGTGCTGATGTGACATCGCCTATTGCATAAATTCCCTGTTCATCAGTTTGCATAAACTGATTGGTAATAATATGACCTCTATCTATTTTGATATTAGTTTTTTCTAGATTAAGATTTTCCGTATTGCCAACTACACCAACTGCCATCAGCAAAGTTTCAGCTTGTATCTTGTGATTCTTGCCTTCTATCTCAACTTCAATCGTGATATGATCTTGTGTTTGGCTATGATTTAACAATTTGCTATTAGTATGAATTTTTATACCCTTTTTTTCAAAAGTTTTTCGTGCCATTAAAGAAATTTCTTCATCTTCAGCCTGTAATATCCTATTTTGCACTTCAATTACAGTGACATTTGTTCCTAAAGCATTATAAAATGAAGCAAATTCTATACCAATCGCTCCTGATCCAACGATAATCATAGATTTTGGTAATTTATCAAGAACCATAGCCTCTTTGGAGGTAATAACTTGCTTGCCATCCGGCTCAAATCCATCTAAGATTCTAGACCTTGCACCTGTTGCAATTATTATGTCCTTTGCTTTAATCAAAATTTTTTGACCATTATTATTGATCTCTACTACCTTGCCTGTTCCTAGGCTAGCCGTGCCATCAATTATCGTAACCTTATTTTTTTTTAGCAGAGATTTAATACCAGATGTTAACTGCGTCGATATATCTCTAGAACGCTGTACTATTTTTTTTAGGTCAAAACTTGCTTCACCTACTATAATACCATAATCTTTAGCATGTTTAATTTTTTGAAATAATTCAGCTGATTTAAGCAATGCTTTTGTTGGTATACAACCCCAATTTAAGCAAACTCCCCCTAAATGCTCCTTCTCAATCAACACAACTTTTTTATTTAGTTGTGCGGCCCTAATTGCAGCCACGTAACCACCTGGTCCACCACCAATAATCGCAAGATCATAATTTTCCATTAATATATCCACTCATTCTTTCTAGATTTCTTTTATAACTTAATTTAACGGAAGAGTCTATTATTGAAATTTATAACAAGTTTGATTTTTTATACCTTTATGAGTTAGGATACCTTCCTTAACCCCAAAGATTAGATCACGACTGGCCGACGCAGAAGAAATATCCTTATGTAACAGAATATAATCTTTCCTTGAAAACCAACTATTTGGTAATTTTATTTTAGCAAATTCTAACCTAGACTTAGGAGTTTTGACTTGCGATACTACATTATTAACATATAGTTGCAGAGCTCTTAGTATCTGTGTTGCCATAAATTCAATGAATAAGGTAGACTCCCCTACTTTATCACACTCAGCTAAAACGTCATAGTACTCACTTTGTTCGTTTTTTATTAGTACCTCTACCGAAATATATTTAAAAATTGGATTTGCTTTCATTAATAATAATTGTTGCCATAACCTACCCATTCGTCCATTACCATCTGAGAAAGGATGGATAAATTCTAGCTCATAATGAAATACGCAAGCTTTAATTAGCCACGGAATATCCTTATTTTCTTTTATGAACTGAAATAATTTATCAATTAATAATGGAACACGATTAGCTTTAGGAGCTATATGAGCTATTTGATTGCCTTTAAATATGCCAACTCCGCTGGCTCGAAAATAGCCATTATCAACTATTAACTCTTGCATCAATAATCTATGTGCCTCTAATAAACAATCTATTGATAATGGATTTAATTTATGTAAATTATTGTATAATTTAATGGCATTGTTAACTTCAATAATATCATTTTTAGGACCTAGCACCGGTTTTCCATCAATTATATCGGTTATTTGGTCTAAACTTAAACTATTGCCTTCAATTGCTAAAGAAGAATGGATAGTCTTTATTTGGTTACTTTTTCTAAGTTTTACTGCAGGCAAAGAAAGATTAGCTCCGGATAGAATACCAAGCTCATATGCAATATCTTGTAGTAATGTAAGTATTTTATTACTTACTTGAAAAGGTGGTTTTTTACTCATAAAATGATAGTATCATATGATACTATCATTGGCTATAAAATAATATTAGATTTCAAACATGAAACATCAGCAGATTACTTTAGATAAACTAGGGTCTGATATTAACATTCCAGTAAGATATAGTACTAAAGCTAAACGAATTAGCATTAGAATAAACCACAAAGGAGCTGAATTAGTTTTACCTAATAAAAATTTTAATACAGGATATAAATTTTTGTTAGAAAAAGAATCTTGGGTTAGGCAAAAACTGCAAAAATTCTTAAACAAGCCCCCCTTTGATTATAACACAATAACAGTCTTTGACGAAGTATATTCGTTATTAAATATTGATGCAGATTATAAAAAAGTACAAATCACGGATGATGTTATTCAGATATATTCTTTACCCTCACAACACAAAAGTACTTTAGTAAGGTTTTTAAAAGATATGTTGTTACTAGAAACCACAAAACTGGCTACTATTCTAGCAAAAGAACATAATATAAACTTTACTAAAATTAAAATTATGAATAATAAGGGCAAATGGGGAAGCTGCTCTAGTAAGGCTGTACTTGCTTGTAATTGGCGTCTTATTTTTGCTCCAAAAAAAATATTAAAATACTTAGTGACCCATGAAATATGTCATATAATTGAAATGAATCACAGTCCTCGTTTTTGGAATTTAGTAGCAAGACTTTATCCTGACTATAAGTTGGCTAGATTATGGCTTAAGGAACATGGCAATACTCTCCATCAATATTTAATGTCTTAGTAAGTCTATTTGTTTTTGATAATCTTTTGATTGGAAAATAAAATTACCTGATACTAAAATATCAGCTCCAGCTTTTATACAGTTCTTACCGGTAACATCATTTATTCCTCCATCTACAGAAAGCAATATATTTTTGCTAGAATTTTTAATTTTTTCCGAAATAATTTTGACTTTCTCTAGCTGATTCTCTATAAACTTTTGGCTAGAAAAACCGGGGTTTACGGTCATTGCTAGAATTATATCTACTTTATCAATAATATAATCTATAGAATTTGGGCTTGTAGAGGGAAGTAATGCCACCCCAGCTTTTAACCCTAAATTTTGAATAGTACTTAAAGTTCTGTCAAGATGGATAGTGGTTTCAGGATGGATAGTGATAATATCCGCTCCGCTACTGGCATACTCTTTAATCGAATATTCTGGGTTATTAATCATTAAATGTACGTCAAATGGTAATGTAGTGTGAGGTCTTAAAGCTTTTATTATAGGAGGTCCAAATGTTAAGTTAGGTACAAAATGTCCATCCATAACGTCTATATGGATCATATCAGTGCCAGCTTCTTCCAAAGAACTGATTTCTTTTTGCAAATTAGCAAAATCTGCTGACAGTAACGAAGGTGCGATCTTAATTATTTTCACTTTTGTTTTTATCCTCAATATGAACTTTTTGGCTATTTTTTCTTCTTGCTATATTCTGTTTTAAAGCACTAGACAGTTTTTGAAATTTACTCTCACTAAATTTACTCCCACTATTTTGCAATTTCTGCTGCTTTTCCTTTGTTATAAAACCCTTCCTATAAACTTGTTTAAGTTTTTCACTGCATTCTATAACTATTCAAATAAATTTCTACTATCTTTTCGACATTTTATTATTATACTACAGGTTATGATTTTATAATGAACTAGTATAGCCATAATGAATCAACATATTGTAAACTCTCCTGAATCACTTGATGAAAAACGTAATAATGCCCGTCAAGGTGGGGGAGGAGAGAGAATCGCCTTACAACATAAAAAAGGTAAGCTTACTGCAAGAGAAAGAATAGAAGTATTGCTAGATCCTGAGAGTTTTGAAGAAACAGGAATGTTTGTTGAACATAGATGCAGTAATTTTGGCATGAACGACAAAAAATTTCTTGGGGACGGTATAATAACTGGACATGGCACCATAAATGGTAGATTGGTTTTTGTGTATAGCCAAGATTTTACGGTATTCGGTGGATCCCTTGGTGAGTATCATGCTAAAAAAATATGTTCCCTACTCGATTCTGCTCTGGCGGTAGGAGCCCCAGTTATTGGGATAAATGATTCGGGAGGAGCAAGAATCCAAGAGGGAGTCGATGCTCTCGCTGGTTATGGTGAATTATTCCAACGCAATGTAATTGCTTCCGGTATTATTCCACAAATCACCTTAATTATGGGACCTTGTGCTGGTGGTGCTGTTTATTCTCCCGCCTTAACAGATTTCATATTCATGGTTAAAAATACTTCTTATATGTTTGTAACAGGACCAGACGTAGTTAAAACTGTTACAGGTGAAGAAGTAAGCCAAGAACAACTTGGCGGAGCAAAAATGCATACTACAAAGAGTGGTGTTGCTGACCTTGCTTTTAAAAATGATATAGAGCTACTTCTAGAAACTAGAAGGTTTTTTAATTTTTTACCTCTATCAAATCGTAGTCCCCTACCACATCGTCGTACCGAAGACCCAGCTGATCGGGTTGATATGTCCCTAAACACCTTAGTCCCAAGCATTCCGAACAAAGCTTATGACATGAAAGAATTAATTGAGCGTATTGTTGATGAAGGAGAATTTTTTGAGCTGCAACCAGATTTTGCTAGAAACATTATAATCGGCTTTGGTTATATGGAAGGAAGACCTATAGGATTTGTTGCGAATCAACCATTACATTTAGCTGGCTGTTTGGATATTAACGCATCAAGAAAGGCAGCAAGGTTTGTTCGTTTTTGTGATGCGTTTAATATCCCAATAGTAACTTTAGTTGATGTACCAGGTTTTTTACCTGGCACTGATCAAGAGCATAACGGAATTATTAAACATGGAGCAAAATTGTTATATGCGTACGCTGAAGCAACTGTACCAAAAATTACTATAATTACTAGGAAAGCTTATGGTGGAGCTTATATAGTTATGAACTCAAAACATCTTCGTGGTGATGTGCATTACGCGTGGTTCAACTCAGAAATTGCAGTACTTGGAGCTGAAGGAGCTGCTGAAATAATATTTAAAGAAGAATGCAAAGATACAGAATCAAAAAAACGAAAAATCCAAGAGTATAAAGATACTGTTACTTCTCCTTTCACTGCAGCATCTAGAGGATACTTAGACGATATTATAAAGCCTCAAAATACTAGATGGCGTATATGTAAAGCACTAAACTTTCTTCAAAACAAAAAAATACAATTACCATGGAAGAAGCATGATAACTTACCACTTTAGTATACTTAAGCACGAGATTTTATGACTAAACCATTATTTGATAAAATTTTAATCGCCAATCGTGGTGAAATAGCTTTGAGAATAATGCAAACCCTAAAGAAGATGAGTATTAAATCAGTTGCCGTATATTCTGAAGCAGATACACATTCAATGCATGTACAATATGCTGATGAAGCTTATTACATCGGCAATTCTCCTGCCACTGAGAGCTATTTGTCAATTAAAAATATTGTAAATGCTATTAGAGCAAGTGGTGCTTCAGCAGTACATCCAGGATATGGATTTTTATCAGAAAATTCAAATTTTGCAAATATCTTAAAAAGGGAAGGAGTTGCCTTAATAGGTCCCAATGCTTCTGCTATTAAGAAAATGGGTGATAAAATTGAAGCAAAAAAAATCGCTATGGAAGCAGGAGTCAGCACTGTCCCTGGCTATATTGGTACTATCAGCAACATAAATCAGGCCATAGAAATTGCAGAAAAAATAGGTTTCCCTGTTATAGTTAAGGCAACAGCTGGCGGTGGTGGTCGTGGAATGAGAGTAGTAAAAAACTCTGAAGAAATGGCTAATGCCTTTGAATCAGCTAAGCTTGAGGCAGTAAATAATTTTAGCGATGGTAGATTATTCATTGAAAAATTGATTCAGTCCCCTAGGCATATTGAAATACAATTATTAGCTGATCAGTATGGTAACAGTGTTTGTCTTGGTGAGCGAGAATGTTCAATTCAACGTTATCATCAAAAAGTGATTGAAGAAGCCCCAAGCTCCTTTATTACTGAGGAAATACGGCAAAAAATGTATAAAGAGACCATAGCTTTATCTAGCAAGGTAGGTTATTACTCAGCCGGGACAGTTGAATTTATAGTTGATTTAGATAAGAATTTTTATTTCCTTGAGATGAATACTAGGTTACAAGTTGAGCATCCAGTAACTGAACTGATCACTGGTATTGACATAGTAGAAGAGATGATAAAAATTGCTGCTGGTGAAAAATTATCATTTTCTCAAGAAGATATAAAATTAAAAGGGCATGCGTTTGAATCTAGAATTTGTGCAGAAAACCCCATGCGTGGATTTCTGTCGTCTAGCGGTAGAATTACTGAATATTCAGAACCGCCAAAGAATGCTAACATTCGTGTGGATACTGGTTTCGGACTTGGAGGGGAAGTCAGTATGTTTTATGATTCAATGATTGCAAAGCTTTGTACTTACGGAGAGACTAGAGAACAAGCTATTGAGGTTATGCGTTCTGCTTTAAGTGCTTACATAATACAAGGTATTTCTCATAATATTAGTTTCTTAGAAGCAGTAATATCACATCCTCGTTTTATAGCAGGTGATATAAATACTGCATTTATAGAAGAAGAATATCCAGATGGTTTTTCTGGAGCAAGCTTAACTTCTGAAATCACTAAAATATTCCTAGCTACAGCCATTTTTGTTTATATTGCGGAGCAAAAACGTGCTTCGTTAATTTCTGGTCAAATAGTCGATCAAACTAATAAAATCGGTACTAGATGGGTTGTATCAATTGATGATAAACTATTTCCAGTTTTAATTAAATCAGTAGATTATGGTTATAATATAAGACAAGAAAATGATAGAATTTATATCCGTAGTAACTGGAACTTAGGTAGTAGACTTTTTTCCTGTATTGTAAATGGTAGAAAAGCCAATGTAAAAATTGGCAATATCTTAACAGGTTATATGTTATCACATTCAGGTATTACTGTTAAAGCCTATGTCCGTTCTCCACGGATGTCTGAACTAGAAGCGTTGATGATTACAAAAAATATCCAAGAAGAGCAAACAGAGCTGCATGCCCCGCTTGCAGGACAAATTATTGCAATTAAGGTTCAAGAAGGTTGTAAGGTAGTTATTGGTCAAGAGATTATGGTTTTAACTGCTATGAAAATGGAAAATATACTTGTTGCTGAACGTAATGGGAAAATTGCTAAAATCTTAGTTAATGAGAAAGATCAGGTGGTTAGTGGGCAGGTGTTACTTGAATTTGCTTAGGTTTAAACTAGATATAATAATAGCTTAAAAATTAATTGTAACTAGCATACTCAAATGATTTTGAATAGTTAACCACTCTGCACTGCAAGTGCAGAGCTTAATATTACGGCATGAATGCCTCATGTATGTACTAACTTAAAAGTTAGAAACTATTTGTGTATGGCTCATTTAGAAAGTGTCACAACACAAAAAGAATATATCTGTGAAGTGTAAGATTTTGTTAAAAAATATCTTATCTTATCTTTTCTTGATAAGATATTTAAAATTTATGTTGAAACGACGCACTGCAAGTGCGGGGTTTTTCTCCCAAAGTGGGACAAAAAATGTTGAATTACTTTTATCGAGATCTTAAAAAATATTGTAGTAGCGGTAAATTAATATTTGTTCTAATAATTGTAGCCATTATATTGGCTTGCTCGACTTATTATGTGATTTCAATTGAGTCGAAATCTCTTGGTCCAGACCCAAGTAGAGTTATAGGGCTTATATTAGTAGATCTTGCTGTATTCTTACTTTTAGGCATTTTATTAGCTCGTAAATTTTTACGAGATTTTATTGATAAAGGTGAAAGGGAGACGTCTTCGAAATTACAAAATCGTATCATTATTGCCTTTAGCTTAATTGCTACAATCCCAACCATTATTGTTTCAGTCTTTTCAGCATATTTTTTTAATTTTGGCATTCAATCTTGGTTCGATAAAAAGATTTCTGCTGTGCTTGATCAGTCGATAATAGTCGCCGAATCTTATATAGACGAACATAAACTGCAGTTACGAGAAACAGCATTATCTGTCGCTGATGATTTAACTGAGATGTATTATAATCTAATACATAATCCCCTTTCATTTAATGAAGCATTAAATACTGAAGTTGAGATGCGTTCTCTTGATGAAGCTATAGTTTTTCATAGACCTACTAATACTGTTATTGCTAATACATTCTTAAGTTTCGCAATTTCATTTGCTACTATTCCAGCTCATTTAATGAAAAGAGCTGAGCTAGGAGAAATTGTTGAGATAAAATCTGATCCTAAAAAGATTCGAATGCTTACAAAACTTAAAGATCATAATGATATATATTTGTTGGTAGGTAGATTGATTGATGCTAAAATTATTGATCATATTAATAAAACTAACGGTGCAGCTGAAGAATATTATCGTCTTAAAAAACATATATCCAGTATGCAGATCAAATTTTCTATAGTATTTATTTTTATTGCTTTATTACTGCTATTAGCTGCAATAAGCTGGGGGATGATTTTTGCTACAAAGATAGTAAAGCCTATTCGGAAATTAGTGATTGCTACTGAAAAGGTTAAAAATGGTGACTTAACTATTCAAGTACCAGAAGACCTTGTTAATAAAGATGAAATAAGCGTTTTATCCTCAGCTTTTAATAGGATGATTAAACAAATTGACCATCAACAAAGAGATCTAGTTATAGCTCAGCGTGCACTTGCTTGGTCTGACGTAGCAAGAAAAGTAGCTCACGAGATTAAGAATCCTTTGACACCTATTCATCTTGCCTCCGAAAGATTACTTAGGAAATTTAGTAATCAAGTTGAAGATAAGACAGAGTTCAACAAATACATACAGATGATTGTACGTCATACTGACGATATTAAGAAAATTGTCTCTGAATTCGTTAATTTTGCAAGACTACCAGCCCCAATATTTATGGATTGCGATCTAGTAATTCTTATAAAGAATATGGTTGAATCACGAAAATTAATTAATGATAAAATATTATATAAATTCATCACAACTGATCAACACATAGATTTTATCTGTGATACAACTCAAATTAATCAGATTATGGTTAATTTATTAAAAAATGCCGAAGAATCTATAGGGCTTACTAGATTTCAACAAGGTGTTATTGCTGTTTCTATAACCAAGTCTAACCATCAGATCACTATTACAGTAAATGACAATGGAGTAGGATTTCAAGCAAATTTAATTGATAGGGCTACAGAACCCTATATAACAACTAGATCTAAAGGAACTGGTTTAGGACTAGCCATTATCAAAAAAATAGCACAAGATCATTGTGCAACACTAGAGTTAGCAAACAAGTACGAGGGGGGAGCGATTGTCAACATAACATTCAACCTTGATGAATTAAAATTAAAGATCAATAATTCGAAGTCGATAAATCACATTTTCACTTAATATTCTTTCCTTACTTTACCTCTTTCTTGGCAACTCTCTTATATTTAAAGTCATGCTTTATAACAATATACTTAATCTGTAATCGTGATTTTTATCACATATTAGTAAATCTCTCTTTAAAAATAAAATTATAAATACAGTTTTTACTTTCCCTCTCTATGACAATTGCATTAACATTAATTAATCTTTAATAAATAAATTAACTGATAGGTAGTTAACCACTCTGCACTGCAAGTGCAGAGCTTAATATTACGGCATGAATGCCTCATGTATGTACTAACTTAAAAGTTAGAAACTATTTGTGTATGGCTCATTTAGAAAGTGTCACAACACAAAAAGAATATATCTGTGAAGTGTAAGATTTTGTTAAAAAATATCTGTATGATTCATTCTTATCTTTTCTTGATAAGATATTTAAAATTTATGTTGAAACGACGCACTGCAAGTGCGGGGTTTTTCTCCCAAAGTGGGACAATAAATTGGTCTGGTCTAGAAGAATGGTTATCAAAAAATGTTTCTATTAAGAGATTTGGTAGAAATAGAAAATGTCATAGAGTGATGCTTGGTGTAACGATGCTACAAGCAATGTATAATTTTTCAGATTCATTAGCAGAGGAAGAACTAAAAGAAAACATGTATTGGCAATATTTCTGTGGGTGGGAATATATAGAAACAGATATAGCGATGTCGGAAACTAGCATAAGAAGATTTCGTAATTTATTAGGTGAATCTGGATATAACGAGATATTAGCAGAGTTGATAAGAGTTGGAATAAGAACTAACACAATTAAAAAAAAAGATTTGGAATTGATAATTGCTGATACAACGGTACAAATTAAGAATATCAAGCACCCACATGATGTTTATTTAATGGATAAAGCTAGGCTTAGTATTGTGAAGCTTTGCCAAAGTTTGGGTATAAGTTTAAACGAAACCTACGCTAGAACCTATAAGCGAGATATAATAAAGCTCTGGAAGTATAAAGAGCATAGCAAAGCCAAGAAGCGTTGGAAAATAATGAAGCATTTAAAAACGTTACTTGGTCGTTTGGTTAGAATATGTGAGCGTGAGATAAAAAATCAGAAATTAAACTTATCTATCAGAGATCAAGAAGTATTGAAAAAAGTAAAACAAATACATAGCCAATCTGTTTTAAAAAGAGAAGAGAAAAAGCAATACAAAGAACAGAATAAAATATTGTATAGTTTTCATGCCCCTGAGGTAGAGTGTATAGGGAAGGGAAAACGAAACAAGCCATATGAGTTTGGCAATAAAGTTGCGGTAGTAGTCAGTGGTCGTAGAAATTTTGTACTGTCAGCAAAATCGTTTCATAATAATCCTTATGATGGTCATACATTGCAGCAGAGTTTTGAAGCGGTAGAAAATGTAACTGGAATAAAGATAAAAAAATCGTTTGTTGATCTTGGTTATACTGGCAGCAATGTTAAAGAGAAGAGTAAGGTATATACCCCAAAAACTCGGAAAAAGTTATTGAAAGAAGACAAGTGTATGATCAGGAGACGCAGTGCTATAGAACCAATAATAGGGCATTTGAAACAATATGGCAGGATGGGCAGAAACTTCTTGAAGGGTGTGATAGGAGATGTGATCAATCCAATAATCTCTGCTATAGGTTTGAATTTACGATGTATTGCCAATCATTTACACATCATGCCTAACTCTACATAAAAAAATTATCATTAAAAAACTTGCTAAACGATTAAAAAAAATCGTTAACAATAAGCTCATGTAAAAATTTTACTAAAACAGAAATTTTTCAATAAAATTGAAAACAATTTTTAATTTTAGTGCAAATATTAGAATTTTTTTTGTAAAAATTTTATTCAATCATAGATTATGGGGGGCTTTAAATAGTCTCCCCGTCAAAAGTCTAGAAGGATAATATATAATATGCTTAGCAGATAAAAATATATAGAGAATCCATAAGAAAAAGCTATAATATTGGCAAAAAACTTAAGGATTATCTGATTAATGCCGATAGAAAATATAACAAAGTTGCAAAGACAAGGACAACTTTTTGGTTACAAACTGACCGAAGAATTAAACCACAATAATAAATTATATAAATTAAGATCATTAGTTAACCACTCTGCACTGCAAGTGCAGAGCTTAATATTACGGCATGAATGCCTCATGTATGTACTAACTTAAAAGTTAGAAACTATTTGTGTATGGCTCATTTAGAAAGTGTCACAACACAAAAAGAATATATCTGTGAAGTGTAAGATTTTGTTAAAAAATATCTGTATGATTCATTCTTATCTTTTCTTGATAAGATATTTAAAATTTATGTTGAAACGACGCACTGCAAGTGCGGGGTTTTTCTCCCAAAGTGGGACAATAAATTGGTCTAGTTTAGAGGAATGGTTGTCAGCAAATGTTGATATTAAGAAATTTGGTAGGAATCGCAGATGTCACCGCCTGTTACTTGGGGTGACTATGCTGCAAGCGATGTATAACCTGTCAGATGCAGCGACTGAGGAAGAGTTAAGAGAGAACGTATATTGGCAGTATTTTTGTGGTTGGGAATATTTGCAGAAAGATGCTGAAATATCAGAAGATAGTATCCGTCGGTTTCGTACTATATTAGGAGAAGATGGCTACAATGAGATATTAAAGGAGCTGATAAGAATCGGATGCAAAGCAGGTGTAGTAAAAAAAAAGACTTAGCATCGATAATAGTTGATACTACTGTACAAATTAAGAATATTAAGTATCCCCATGATGTGTACTTGATGGATAAGGCAAGAATAGAGCTAGTAAAGCTATGTCATGCCTTAGGCATCAAGTTAAATGAAACATATGCCAAGCAATATAAAAGAGATATATTAAAATTATGGAAATATAAGGATAATAGTAAAGCCAAGAAGCGTAAGAAAATAATGAGGCATTTAAAAGTATTACTGGGTCGTTTAGTTAGGATATGTCAGCGAGAAATAGCTAAAGCAAAGTTAAGTTTATCGGCAAGACAACAAGAAATACTGAATAAGATAAAAAAGATACAAGTACAATCTATATTGAGTAAAGCAGAAAAAGAACAATATAAAGAAGAGAATAAAATATTATATAGTTTTCATGCACCGGAGGTAGAGTGCATTGGTAAAGGGAAATTAAACAAGCCATACGAGTTTGGTAATAAGGTTTCGATAGCAGTAAGTGGTCGGGGTAACTTTGTATTAGGGACAAAATATTTTCATGGCAATCCATATGATGGGCATACATTATCGGAGACTGTAGAGATTGTAAAAGAATTAACAGGAGTTGAAGTAGCAAGAACCTTTGTTGACTCAGGTTACAAGGGGAATAATTTTAAGGAGAAGGGCAAAGTAGCCCATATTGCAAGAAGAAACTATCGTCAGATGATAAGGCAATGCTCAAGAGACGGAGTGCCATAGAACCGATAATAGGGCATCTTAAAAGTTATGGTAGAGTTGGCAGAAACTACCTGAAAGGGGTAATAGGAGATGTCATTAATCCGTTAATTTCCGCTGTAGGATTGAACTTACGGTGTATTGCGAATCATTTACTCAAAACAAATTTTTCTACATAGAAATTAGTCAGTAAAAAAATAATCAAATAATTACAAAATCGTTAATAAATCATCATGCAAAAATTCTCTAAAAATCATCTTTTTGTACCAAAAATTTAAATCAAAAAAATTAAACTCTCAAATTTTATACAAGAATTTTTGGCTAAGGTATTAAATTTTGAATTTTTCTTAATTTTTAGCACTTTTGACGGGGAGACTAAATATTTTTGGCGGACGGACTAGCAATAATTTTGCAAGCTTATAAATGCGTTCTATTATAAAAATAATTTATTTGCTTTTTAGTGCTATTCTATCACCGAATTATATTCGGCACTTTGTAAATTGCAACATTTTTTAGCATATTTTGCCAAAGTGGCACTTCATCGCACGTTCCCTAACACTCCGCCCATTAGCACCATTCGATCCACAATATTATTCAAGAAGATCATCAGATACCTCAAATCTTGATTCTAGTGATGAATCCTTAGATAGTAAACTAGATGACGAAGAATCTAAACCGCCAAGATTATATAGAAGATATTCTTCAACTCTTCCTATATTACAATCTCAAGCTCTAGAAATAGATAGAACTCAAAATGAAACATCTGATCAAGATGTTGCATCCTCTCAAAATAGTACTGAAGTAGCAGTAGTAACATTTCCCCTACCAATAACTCAAGAACAATCTTCAACAATGCACGCAGTAGTTGAGCAAGTTGTAATATACAATGTGGACAATAAACAAGGGGTAAACGAAAACAACTTAGAGCTACATGAATATTATAATCCACCGAAACTTCATAAAACTAAAAGGCAGAAAAGGAGTATAGCTGTACATGATATATTCGATGAAGATAATCTTGGATTAGAAGAATTATTTAAAGAAGAGGCTGTGCCAATAGTAGCTTATGAGCAACTTCTTGAGGCTGAACATGATGCAGATGAACATCTTGTAGCTGATCATCAGGCTCTGTACAAATAAGTGTGTAAATTTTTCAAAGGTTATATAAAAATATAATATAACAAAAGGAGAAATTATAATGCACCAAAAACAAAATGAAGCAATGAATCAAGCGATAGATTTATTAATAAATAATGATACAGATATATCAACATTACTTAAAGAGGATGGTTTATTAAAACAATTAACCAAACGGCTTGTAGAGAAGGCATTGCAGTCAGAGATGAATAATCATTTAGGATATGATAAATATTGTCATACTGATAGTGATAATGTTCGTAATGGTAGGAATGTAAAGAATCTAGTAACAAATAATGGAGTTGTAGAGATTGAGGTTCCAAGGGATAGAAGTAGTACATTTGAACCTGCATTAATTCCGAAGCGTCAAAGACGTATTGAAGGATTTGATGATAAAATAATATCATTATACGCTAAAGGAATGAGCTTATCTGATATTAAGATTCAAATGCAAGAATTGTATGGAGCTGACGTTAGCGAAAGTTTGATAAGTCAAATTACTGATGATGTAATTGAGGATGTCAAGATATGGCAAAGCCGACCATTGGATCGAGTATATGCTATAGTATTTTTTGACTGTTTAGTAGTAAAAGTACGTCAAGATAAACGAATTATCAATAAGTCTGTATATGTAGCATTAGGTATTGATTTATCTGGAAGGAAGGATATTTTAGGATTGTGGATCAGTGAAAATGAAGGAGCGAAATTTTGGCTTGGTAATTTTACTGAGATGAAGAACAGAGGTATGCAAGACATGCTTATTGCTTGCAGTGATAATTTAACCGGTATGTCTGAGGCAATAGAAGCAGTTTTTCCGAAAACCGAACATCAATTATGTATTGTACATCAGATTAGAAATAGTTTAAAATATGTATCATATAAAGACCGAAAAGAATTAGCGGCTGATTTAAAGCCTATATATAACCTGAGTTTGACGTAAGAAAGAACATTTGAAAATTAAGAAGGGAGGGATTATAAAGTTCTCTAATAATAATGACAAAATTGGAGAATATATTATGATCCCTCTTACGGAGATTTTCTGCTTAATTGATGATTTTTGCAAGCATTTTGATACGGAGCGAAATAAATATATATTACTAAATCCTAACCGTAAGCGTAAAGTGGGCTGCAGTATAGGACTCTCAGAGATTATTACTATTATAGTAATGTTTCACTTGAGTCACTACCGTACCTTTAAAGATTTTTATTTATGCTGCCTATGCCAAAGTTATAGAAAGGAATTTCCAAAACTTGTGAGCTATAGTCGTTTTGTTCAGTTAATGCCAATGAGCTTCATGCCCATGGTGTTACTGCTAAAAAGCCTAACAGGAAAACAAACTGGTCAATATTATATCGACTCTACTAAACTTCCTGCTTGCCATAATTTAAGAATTAATAGACATAAAGTATTCAAAGACATAGCAAAAAGAGGTAAGACTTCCACTGGGTGGTTCTTTGGCTGTAAGCTACATATTGTCATTAACAGTTGCGGAGAGATTATGAGTTTTTCTTTAACTCCTGGAAATGTCGATGATAGAGCAGTGGTGGAAAATTTAGTAGATAAATTACAAGGCTGGCTTTTTGGTGATCGTGGGTATATCAGTAAAAAACTCACTCAATCCCTTGCTAATCAAGGTTTAGAACTAATAACAAAAATTAAAAGTAATATGAAAGAAAGAATAATAGATCCTATTAAAAAGCAGTTTTTAAATAAAAGGCACATTATTGAAACCATTAATGATCAATTGAAAAACCTTTTTCATATAGACCATACAAGGCATAGATCTGTTATGAATTTTCAAACTAATGTATTAGCTGGGCTACTTGCCTATGTTTTCAAACCTAATAAAATTTCTGTAGCTTTTGGAAAATTAAACAATCTCAACCTTCATCTTGCATCAAACTGAGGTTATATATACTGCTAGCACAGAGGAAGAAGCACATCTTGCTTTAGAATCTTTTGAAGCTAAATGGAGTAAACAGTATCCACAAATTGCTAAATCTTGGTATGTTCATTGGGAAAATTTAATGGTTTTTCTAGGATACCCTGAGGCGATAAGGAAAGTAATATACACAACTAATAGTGTAGAATCTATCAATAGCCAATTACGTAAGGTTACTAAGAATAAACGGGTTTTTCCAAATGATAATGCCGTTTTTAAGACCTTGTATTTGGCAATTGATTATATGACCAAGAAATGGGTTAGAGTCTTTCTAATTAAGTGTGTAAATTTTTCATAGGGCTTAAATTCTACCTTCAAATTTTATTGTCCCACTTTGGGAGAAAAACCCCGCACTTGCAGTGCGTCGTTTCAACATAAATTTTAAATATCTTATCAAGAAAAGATAAGATAAGATATTTTTTAACAAAATCTTACACTTCACAGATATATTCTTTTTGTGTTGTGACACTTTCTAAATGAGCCATACACAAATAGTTTCTAACTTTTAAGTTAGTACATACATGAGGCATTCATGCCGTAATATTAAGCTCTGCACTTGCAGTGCAGAGTGGTTAACTAATAAATCTATCGCTTGATTCATTGCTTCATTTTGTTTTTGGTGCATTATAATTTCTCCTTTTGTTATATTATATTTTTATATAACCTTTGAAAAATTTACACACTTATTTGTACAGAGCCGGAATTGATTTCAGTAAACGCATTTTAGTAAGAAATATTTCAATTATTCCTAAGGTACACTTTAAACTAGATCAGACTGTTCTACTAAATAATTCAACCGACATCATTAATTTTACTAGCATAGAACACAATACTCAAACAGTAGCTATCACAAAATCTCTAAGACCATCTCCAAAGAATGTTATGTACACTTTAGGAGGTTGTATAAACATGCAATCTGTATCAGCACTTGAATTAGGTGCTGGTTACGATTATAGTTTAAAGAAAAGTTTTACTACCCACTCTTTCTATGTTAATGGATCAGTGAAATTTTAATATAAGTTGCTAATTATTATATAATTAGCAACTTTCGTTAAGGATTTCTACTACCACCTACATTTCGGTTAGGTTTTTTATGAGCAAGTCCTTTCATATCTAGAGAACCATCTAGAGCAGGGGTGGCATTAGCATCATGTAATAGCTGAGACGCATCCTTAAAAAGAGGGTCAGCTGTTACACGATCAGGTTGCAACCCGTGAACAGCAGCTGAATTTACCCTAATATTACCTTGGGCATTTTTAACTATTCCTACATATTCTCCTTTGTTTTTAAGGACTTCTTGCTCAAGTTGCTCAAGAGTGCTTTTATCTACTGGTAAAGTATAAGTTTTACCCTTACGTTTCAAATATAAAGGTGACTTATTGTCATCAGAACAAGAAAATATTTCTGTAGGTTTGGTTAGATGCACCAACTTGCCATTCTTATAGTGAGCAGTCAAATATACAGCATCTTCTTTACCAATATTACGTCCATTTGTATCTTGCACTGCAAAAGACATATGACATGCCCCCTGCATATCTATAGATAACGGTATATTTACCATACGAGCATTTTTAATTTCTTCTCCCTCTCTAGTTTTATATTTAGCATTTTTGTCATCATGACTTACATCATAACTCAATGTTGTTTCATTTATTGTCACAACATCCTTACCGTTTTGCTGCAAACTAAAGCTTTTACCTGATTCTTTTTCTTGCCATGCAATATCTTTATATTCAGCTGCAAATTTTTTATGAATATCTGTATAGCCTCTTTGTTCAATATTTTCTATCTCTCGTAGTACTTCTGAGTCCCGAAATGCTTTGGATAATCCATCAACATTTTCTTGGGCAAATTGAGCAAAACTGCTTGTAGATTGCAAAGAAAATTTATTAACAATTGGCTGAACTTGGTCTCTTGACAACTCCTTAAAAGCTTGCAATATTTTATCATCGTCATAAACATTACCCTTAGTCTTATCCTGAACTAATACTTTATCTACAGACACGCCACTATCCATCACTGGTCTATACTCTGCACCTACTGATTGATACAATTTTTGCCTATTATCTGTTTGGCTATCAACTGCTCTAAACTCTTTAGTAATAGTCTCTGTTTCCGTACCTATTGACTTACCAGCTATATTATCCGTTTGAATCCCAACTTCGTATGCTTCTGGCTTAATTTGCAACTTTTCCAATTGACTTAGAAGTGCGGCATTTTGCCTTGCAAGAGCAGCTATCCTAATATCCTTATCTCTAAGCTCTGTTACCCTAGCCTGTTCATCTTCTTGGATTCTTTGGGCATGTTCCTTAGCAACCTCCAACCTCCCCCAAAGTTCATCTATATCCCCTTTTTGTTTTGTTACTAAAGCAGTATACTTTAATTCTTCTGCTGCACTAAGTGTTTCTGGCTGATTTTTTGTATCTTTTTTTATTTTTTCTAACTGAGATTTTAACCCCTCATTCTCGTCGGTTACTTTATTTAGCTGAGTTTTAAAGTTTTTATTTTGGTCATCAGAAATAAGTTTATCCAACGTTAGGTCTTCTTGAACTTCGGTTAATTCTTTTTGAATTTTCTTTAGCTCTGCCTGTTGTTTTTTGTATTCTGCCTCTAAATAATTATACTCTAAATCTTTTTTTCCACTAAGTGTTTCTAACTGTTTTCTTTCATTTTCTATTTTTTCTAACTGAGTTTTTAAACTATTATTCTCATTGGTTAACCCACCTACCTGATCTTGTAAATTTTTAGCCTGCTCGCTTTCTTTTCCATGCAATTTTTCAGCTTCAAGCAATTTCTCATTAGTACTGGTTAATTCTTCTTTCGTCCTTTGTAGCTCTGCCTGTTTTTCTCGCTGCTCTGATTTTAGTTGTAATAATTCCTCGTTTATTGTTTGCAATTCTACTGCAGCTGCCTCTGATTGTCCTTTAAGCATTGCTTCATAGACCAATCGTGCTGCCTGTAAGTCGAGAGTTGCTGATTCTTTTTCTTTAGTAAGTCCTGCTATTCAACTTTCTGCCCCTTCTCTTGTTTCTTCTAGCTCAATCTTTAGTTGACTTTGAGCCTTGCTTAACTCCTCTACCTGATCTTGTAGTTTTTTAGCCTGCTCGCTTTCTTTTCCATGCAATTTTTCAGCTTCAAGCAATTTCTCATTAGTACTGGTTAATTCTTCTTTCGTCCTTTGTAGCTCTATCTGTTTTTCTTGCTGCTCTAATCTTAGTTGAGATAATTTCTCGTTTATTGTTTGCAATTCTACTGCAGCTGCCTCTGATTGTCCTTTAAGCATTGCTTCATAGACCAATCGTGCTGCCTGTAAGTCGAGAGTTGCTGATTCTTTTTCTTTAGTAAGTCCTGCTATTCGACTTTCTGCCCCTTCTCTTGTTTCTTTTAAGTTAGTTGTTAATTGATGCTGAGCCTCGGTTAATTCCTCTACCTGATCTTGTAAAATTTTAGCCTGCTCACTTTCTTTTCCATGCAATTTTTCAGCTTCAAGCAATTTCTTACTAGTACTGGTTAATTCTTCTTTTGTTCTATCTAGCTCTGCCTGTTTTTCTTGCTGCTCTAATCTTAGTTGAGATAATTCCTCGTTTATTGTTCGCAATTCTACTGCAGCTGCCTCTGATTGTTCTTTAAGCATTGCTGCATAATTTTCTTTTGCTACCTGTAATTCCGAATTGGCGGCTTTTTTTGCTTCAGTAAGAGCCTTTATCTGACTTTCCTTCTCCTCTCTTGTTTCTTTTAACTCAGTCGTTAATTGATGCTGAGTCTTGCTTAATTCCTTTACCTCATCTTGTAGTTTTTTAGCCTGCTCACTTTCTACACCATATTTTTGCTCAGCTGCCTTTAGGCTTTCTTGAACAGTTATTAATTCTTGTTGTGTTGCATCTAGCTCATTCCGACTCTTTTGCAATTCTTCTTTAGCTAGTTCCGATTGTCTATTAAGTTCCTTCATATTTTCTTGCACTATCTGTAACTGGCTATCCGCTAAAGTTTTTTCTGCAATATTTGCCGCTAATTGCTCGATTACATTTTTCTCTGTCTCTTCTAACTTAGCTCTTAAATTATCATTTTCACTGGTTAACTTATCTATCTGATCTGACAAAGATCCATCTGATTCACTTAGCTCCTGTAGTTCATCTGCCCAATTTTTCTCATTAGTAGGCATACTAAATTGTTTCTGCTCTTTTTCTCCTTTCAGACCTATAATCTCGTCTTGGAGGTCATCTATTAATTTTTGATGTGCTTGTATTTCTTGCTTTGTAGACAATTGTAGCTGTGTTAATTGCTGGTCTAAATTATCTGCTCTTTCTTTTTCAACACTAGTCAGTTCTTTTTGCTGTTTTATCAGTTCATTAATCTCAATTTGACGTTTCAGTGACGCTTCAACATCATTAGCTCTTTCTTGTAATATAGGATAATGACTGACGGAATCTTCTTGTTGTTGTTTTGCACTGGATAGAGGGGGGTAAGATTTTTGTTCCAATTGCTTTAATTCTTCAAACAACTGCTCTTCTTTTTGCTTGCTTTGCTCAATGATTTGAGTTTTTTGCTCTATTTGACCTTGGATTGTCTTTATTTCTTTTTCCTGGAGTATTATATTCTCATATTGTTTTGCTAGTATAGGATCTTGTTCTATCTCCGCTTGCCGCTCCTTAAACAATTGTTGTAGTATTGGCTGAGCATCAACTGCCAAATTATCAGCTAAATCTTTCTTTTGTAACTCCTTTTGTTGCTCGATTAAATTTCTATCTCTTTTTTCTAAATTCTGCATACTGGCATTAAGCTCGGTCATAAGCTGCAAATTTTTCTCAAGTAACTCTTTTTTGTCATCTTCTTTAAGTAATTCACTTCCTTCAAGAAATTTAGCAAATGCCTCTTTGTGTTCAATGCTCCTATGAGAAGTATCTTGTCCATCTTCACGTAAAAACTGCTCAAACTCTTGGCATATCTTAAGATTTAATGCAATATTTTCATATTGCTGCTTGATCAGTTCTAACTCTAAATCTATAAATTCATTTTGTTCTTGAACTGCTTGTATTATTGCGTCTGCTGATTGAGCAGCTAGGTGTCCTTTTATTTTTTCCTGCTGTTTCCAAAGTTTTCCCAACAATTCTGATGCATCATTATCTTCTTGCTGCAAATCCTCTCTTAGAGTATCTAATGCTTTTTGCTTGTCTTGAATATCTTTTTGTAAACCTTTAAGGTCTGTATCAGCTTTTTCAAATATACCCTGTTCAGTTTTCACCTTTTCTTTAAGTTGTTTTATTGCGGATAAAATTTCTTCTGATTCTGGTAATGACATTTTATTTACCCATAGTTTAAATTATCTAAATTAATCTTATAAAATTATTTGAGTATAACTATAACTTCAAAAGTTGTTAAAAACAACTTTTAGAAGTAAAATCTTTAGATTATTGGAAATTCTCTATCAGGAGTTTCGCACTTTATATATAGTGCTCGTAAATGAAGAGTTGGTAGACGATAGTATATGCCACAAAGTATATATCTCCTTAGCTATATTCTCACTAGCAGAATAATACTTAGCTCGCATATTATTAGGTATATTAGGTAAATGAAGATGCATATTCTCATCAATAATTGATACTCTTCCTTCATTAAACTCGTTTTTTATAGTCACCTTTTTGGTTAAAACCCCCAGCTTCAGCTGGGAAAGACTTCAGTCCTTGTTCTAATATTTCAATTCACTATAACTTGAATATATGATATTTTAATATACATGAAGAGCTTGCTCTTATGTATATTAAAATATCATATATGACAGATTATAACAAGACTAGCCACACTGTATTTTACCATCGCTTTCATGTTGTTTGGATCACTAAATATCGCTACAAAGTATTGCAAGGGTAACTTATAAGAATTAGGATCAGAGAGATAGCCCAGGCATTAGTAATATCTCTTTAGAGTAATAGCGACTTCCAGTCTAGATATCAACCCACCAGCTTCAGCTGGTTGTTATTGAGATGTCTTTTATGGGTTTCGTTCATTGTGGAGTTATAATACACCGTAACAGTTTTAGCAGGTAACATATCTACGGTTTCCGAGATCATAGAAGTAGACTCACCTGGTACTATAATCAAACTATGCTTGTTATATAAAACAGCTCCAAGAATAGCCTTATACATACTTGGTTGTCCTTTCTTAAAGTCAAATAATTTAAAGGGTACTCGATTCTCTTGTAAAACCCTTTGGAAACTTGATGTCACCATGTCCATTATACTATCTTTTTCATGTACACTAAGTTCTTTATTGTTTTGACAATCATATTTTCCTGTACGTGGTCCATTGGATACTAATACGAAATAATTATTTTTTAATGCAAGATTACTAACATATTCGGCTAACTTCTCGGCTTCTTTATTTGTGTAGCAATGATATGTACCATTTTCCGGGACATCCCCTGCTAAAATCACCGCTAAATATTTATCAAAGGAAGAGAACATTGATTTAAATGCACCATATTCTGATTCAATATCAGAGACCTGCATATTATGAGCTACCCCATTAGTAGTAATTAGTATAGTGTTCACGCCAGTAAGCTTAACATTATGCTTATCTAATGCATGGTTAGGCAATGCTATTATGTCTGCACCAAAAAAATTATCACGTTTTTCTTGAACAAGTTGCTTGTGTGAGAAAGTGCCATTATCTAATAATTGGTGAGAAAGATGTACTGCGATAATCTTTTTTGCCAGTTCAGGATCTGATTTTAATTTAGTTATTGATTCTATGCCGTAATAACCAACTGAAACTATAATGGCAAGATTTTTGTTACTGCTAATTTGATCCTTAACGGTTTCTAATTGAGATTTATCGTATTCCTCAACATTCAGCATAACAGACTTGCTTTTAAAGTATTTCTCCCTTTCTCTTGCTACTCCTAGAAATTGACTACGATCCCCAACAAAAGCTTTATCGCTTATAATATACAAATTAGCACTCTTTGTTTCAGCTGCGTGAGTATGCATCATAAAAGATGATATTATTAAAACTATAAAAAAAATATAGCAAAAATATGTTCTAATAATCATAATATCTCAAATATTAGACTTGATTGCAGGAAAGAAACGATGTAACCACGGCAACACGATGTCATTTACCACGTAAATTACTAGTATACTCAGGTAGAACTTCAAGAATTGGCGTTGTCGTGTCTAAAGATCGAAGCTGCTCACGTACTAATGTACGCTACGCCGCTCGACTTTGCTACTGCCTAGCTCTTCTTGAAGTTATACTATCGTCTACCAACTCTTCATTTACGAGCAGTATACAACCCCTGCGTAAACAGGGGGGTAAAAAATAATAACCATCAGCCTTCCATCAGTTGTTTACGAGCAACTTTTCTTTTCCTTCTTTCTGTTTCTTGATCTTTACGAACACGTTTTACTGAAGGAGGTTCATAGAAACGCGACATTTTCATTGAACGAAAAACAAGCTCTCTTTGCATTTTTCTTTTCAAATTTTTAATTGCTTGTTCACCATTCCCAGCATGAACATTTACTAGTATCACTTTTAATTACCCCCTTTTAGCATATTAGACTATTGAATGATAGTAACATTATCTATATACTAGGTTTATATGTCAAGATTAAAAGATGCATTTATGACTATTGAAGAGAAATATCATAGTTTAAAAGTACAATTTGTACAAACTTTACCAAAGCTACTAGCTTTTAATCAGTGGAATAATAAATTATTAGCAGATACCGAGGAAGAATGTGGGTTTGTTAAAGGATATTGTCATATAATCTTTCCGGGTGGCATAAGGGAAATAGTTGATTTCTTTGAAAATTGGCAAGACCAGAATATGCTTGATTTGCTATCTCAACAAGAAACTCCGATTAAAATAAGGGATAAAATTGATTTAGCTTTAAGAATTAGAATAAAAGATTGTACACCTAAACTTATACATTTGAAGAATCGCAGTTATTTTACCACACCATCAAACAGCATATTCGCAACAAAAATAGCTTTTCGTACATGTGACTTAATTTGGCGTTATGTAGGTGATAAGTCTATAGATTATAATTATTATACTAAGAGAGGTCTGTTACTCAGTGTTTATATAACTTCAATACTTTATTATATTCAAGATGAGTCGGAAAATAATGTAGATACTGATCAATATATTACTAAATCCTTATCCAATATTATAACTATGACCTCTAATTTTAAGAATATGTTAAAGTTACCAAACCCTGTCGATATACCAATTATTCGACTATTTTTATAATCAATATTACAAACATGACTAAAAAATACTACCCCGATATTCAATCTAATGTTGATTTTCCAACAGTGGAAAAAAAGATTCTAGCTTATTGGCAGAAGCACAATATTTTCCAAAAAACTATAGATGCTAGACCATCAATAAATAATGGGCAAAATAATGAGTTTGTATTTTATGATGGCCCGCCCTTTGCTAATGGATTACCACATTATGGACATTTGCTAACTGGTTTCATCAAAGATGTGTATGCACGTTATCAAACCAGTAAAGGCAAAAGAGTTGAGCGACGCTTTGGTTGGGATTGTCATGGACTACCTGCCGAGATGCAAGCAGAAAAGGAGTTGGGTATTTCTGGTAGAACTGCCATCATCAATTTTGGTATTGATAAATTTAACGAGCATTGTAGATCATCGGTCATGAAATATGCTGATCAGTGGCAGGAATATGTCAATAGGCAAGCAAGATGGGTAGATTTCAATAATTCCTATAAAACCATGGATAAAGCCTTTATGGAATCTGTTTTGTGGGCTTTTAAAGAGTTATACAAAAAAGGACTTCTCTATGAATCGATGAGGGTAATGCCTTATTCTTGGGCATGTGAGACACCTTTATCTAATTTTGAGACTAGGCTAGATAATTCATATAGAGAAAGAACTGATAAGGCGGTTACGGTAAGTTTTGTACTTAATGAGAAATTGCCAAGTTCTGTACCCTATAATGAGTATAGAATGCTGGCATGGACTACGACGCCATGGACTTTGCCGGCTAATTTAGCATTAGCCCTTGGAGAAAATATTGAATATGCTTTAGTGCCAAATGGTCAGGTTTGTTATATTTTGGCTAAATTTGCTTTGGAAAAATATTCCAAAGAATTAGGGCTTAGTGCTGACACAAATTATGATATAATTGAAGGTAAGTGCCTATTAAACCTGAATCTTACTTACCGACCATTATTCGATTATTTTTCCAACCATCCTGGTAGTTTCAAAGTTCTCTCCGGAGATTTTGTAGTTGAAGGAGATGGCACCGGTATCGTCCATATGGCTCCCGGCTTTGGTGAAGACGATCAGATTCTTTGTCAATCTCAAGGAATAGAACTCGTTTGTCCTGTAGATAATGCTGGAAAATACACCAAAGAAATCTATGACTTTGTTGGTTTACAAGTATTTGATGCTAATGATCAAATTATTATTAAGCTAAAAAATCAGGGTAATTGGCTTAAAACCGAGCAATATATTCATAATTATCCGCATTGTTGGCGTACTGATACCCCTCTTATATACAAAGCAGTTCCTTCTTGGTATGTAAAAGTTACCGAATTTAAAGACAGAATGGTTGAATTAAACCAACAAATTAACTGGATACCCTTGCATATCAGGGATAATCTATTTGGCAAATGGTTAGAAAATGCTAGAGATTGGTCAATTAGTCGCAATAGATTTTGGGGGACGCCTCTACCAGTATGGAAATCGGATGATCCGGCTTATCCAAGAATTGATGTATATGGGTCAATAGAGGAGCTAGAGAAAGATTTTGGAGTGACAATCGTTGATTTACATAGACCTTTTATTGATCAGCTAACTAGAAAAAATCCAGACGATCCAACCGGTAAATCAATGATGGTTAGACTAGAAGATGTTTTTGATTGTTGGTTTGAAAGCGGCTCTATGCCTTATGGACAAGCACATTACCCATTTGAAAATAAAGAGTGGTTTGAAGGACATTTTCCTGCTGACTTTATAGTGGAATATTCAGCACAAACACGTGGTTGGTTCTATACTCTGATGGTATTGTCAACTGCTTTATTTGACCAACCACCTTTTTTAAATTGTATTTGTCATGGAGTTATATTAGATAGCACCGGACAAAAATTATCAAAGCGTCTTAATAATTATGCTGATCCATTAGAATTATTTGATAAATATGGTTCTGACGCTCTAAGAGTCACCATGCTCTCTACCAATATAGTTAAAGGTCAGGAATTATTGATCGATAAAGATGGAAAAATGGTTTATGAGAGCCTACGTTTATTTATCAAACCCATTTGGAATGCCTACCACTTCTTTACTTTGTATGCTAATAGCGATCAGATCAAAGCTGAGCTAGACTTTAATTCTCAAAATGTGCTAGATCGTTATATTTTATCAAAACTAAAAATATCAGTACAAAAAATTCAGCATGGGTTAGATAATTTTGACAGTCAAATAGCTTATAGTAGCATTGCCGATTTTTTTGAAGTATTAAATAATTGGTATATTAGAAGAAGTAGGAATCGTTTCTGGAAAAGTGAAAAAGATCAAGATAAGAAAAACGCTTATAATACCTTGTATACTTGTCTTGAAATAATGTCTATTGCTCAATCCAGTTTATTGCCATTAATTTCTGAGGAAATTTATTTGGGACTCACAGGGCTAGAACAGAAAAGTGATAGTAGACTTTCTGCAAAAGTCGCTTATGCTGAGGGATTTGAAGGAGACGCGGAACGCAGAACCGCAGCGTACTCTAATGTACGTGAGGATTCGAGTACCGCATCGACGTACAAATCACCAGCAGAAGTAGAGTTTTGTAGAAAGTCTAGTGTTCATTTAGCAGATTTTCCTATACTTGATACGATAGAAGTCGATTATGATTTGGTCAGCACTATGGATCAAATATTAGATATTTGTAGTAATGCTTTATTCATTAGAAGTAGTGAAAATATTCGGACTCGACAACCACTGAGCAGCTTAACAATCATTAGCAACAATAATGAATTATTGATAAAATTTGAAGAATTGATTAAAGATGAGATCAATGTTAAAAAAGTAATTTATAGAGATGATGTAGAAAATTATGCTGATCATAAATTATCGATTAACTTTCCTAATTTAGGCAAGCGTCTACCTCATAAAGTCAAAGATATCATAATAGCTTCTAAAAATCATCAATGGCAGCTTACCTCTGAGCATCTAATAATAGCAGGAGAGCAACTGAATAAAGACGAGTTCTCTCTAGTCTTACAACCTAAAAATGTTAAAGGTACAAAATCTTTAGCCAATAATCATGGACTAATATTGCTAGATTTAGACATAACAAAAGAATTATACGAAGAAGGTATAGCAAGAGATTTGGTACGCTTTATTCAACAAGCAAGAAAAGATGCCAATTTTGCTATAAGTGACAGAATCTTTCTAGAAATTATTGGTGAACCAGATTTTATGCTAATAGTCCAGCAGCACAGTCAATTTATTCTCGAACAAACCTTAAGTGAATTTGCTAGCAATTTTACGCCAGAATATATGACTAATATTGAATTAAATTCAGACATAATAAATATAAGGGTAGCAAGAGTTTCTAAGTAACCTCAAATATAGTCAATTCAGGAGAATTGGATAGCAAGAACGATGGAGCGAAGCCTATAGATAATAGGCGAGTGATCGAAGACGACGTCACTAAATTCTCATCAATGAACTATATAGAACTTGTAAGATTTGTTAAAATAGGTAAGGAAAATGGCTGGACGCTTAAAGCATGATCAAATCTTTCGTAAAGCTATGGAAAATCCACTAGTAGCACATGAATCTTTTGATGCCCATTTACCTAAACATATTAAGGATTTAGTAGATTTCACTAGCCTAGAAATGGACAATACAACTTTTGTTGAACCAAATTTAAGAGATACTATCTCAGACGTGTTGTTTTATACTAAATTTGGTAAGCAAGATGGTTATCTGTACCTGCTCGTCGAGCATCAAAGCAGCCCTGATCATTTCATGGCTTTCCGTCTCTTCAAATATATGATGAATATTTGTGACAGATATTTAACTCAATGATAGGTAAGCCACTAGTTTGACTAGTGAGACCATCAAGGCTTGGCCTTTAGATTTAGTATAAAATAAAAAGTTATCATATATAACTTCTTTGGCTTGACGGTCAAAGGAGAAAATATATGACAACATACGAAAGTTTAAATCATTCTAAATGGGATTGCAAATATCATATTGTGTTTATTCCAAAGTGTCGTAAAAAAGAATTGTACGGGAAGGTTAGAAAATATCTTGGGAACGTATTCCATGAGTTAGCTTTTCAACGTGGGAGCAAGATCATAGAGGGGCATATGGTACAAGATCATGTGCATATGCTCATCAAGATTCCTCCTAAATATTCTGTAGCTGAAGTAATAGGCTATATCAAGGGGAAAAGTGCTATAGCCGTTGCTAGGCAGTTTGGTGGACGAAAACGTAATTTTAATGGAGAAAAGTTGTGGGCTAGAGGTTATGCGGTCTCAACTGTAGGATTTGAAGAGAATCAGATCAAACACTACATTAAGAATCAAGAGCAACTTGATAGTTTAGGCTCTGACGAATCAGGAGAATTTTAATTAACAATGGCAGCCCTTTGGGCTGCTCATAACCGTCAAGCCCCTCGCTTTGCGAGGGCGTTCTGACTGAGAATCCTAAAACCAAAACTTTACCGTTAGTCTATCCGTTAATATTTTTTAACGGCACAAGAAAATATAATGTGTCTCGTAATTTGTGGAGTTTATTTGACAATAGTAAATTAATTAGGGATATTTGGGCAAATGATTATCAACTAGTAAATGTGCATGATATTGCTGATGAGGAACTGAAAAAAAGAGTGTGGTCAGGCATTCTCGAATTTTTTATGAAACATCTCAATAACAACCAGCTGAAGCTGGTGGGTTGATATCTAGACTGGAAGTCGCTATTACTCTAAAGAGATATTACTAATGCCTGTGCTGTCTCTCTGATCCTAATTCTTATAAGTTACCCTGCAATACTTTTGTAGCGATATTTAGTGATCCAAACAACATGAAAGCGATGGTAAAATACAGTGTGGCTAGTCTTGTTATAATCTGTCATATATGATATTTTAATATACATAAGAGCTTGCTCTTATGTATATTAAAATATCATATATTCAAGTTATAGTGAATTGAAATATTAGAACAAGGACTGAAGTCTTTCCCAGCTGAAGCTGGGGGTTTTAACCAAAAAGGTGACTATAAAAAAACGTAATCTATTAAAGAAATGGCAGGAAATAGCCAATATTTTACCTGAATTTACCAAAGTGACTATAGGTTATAACTATATTGAAATGATTCTTTCTTACACTTTGACAAAAATAGATCAATCGGATAAAATAGAGTTGGAGAAATTATTAACCAGTAAGTTAAATCAACAAACAGGTACAAAACTTATGGGTAGTTTAGCACAACATTGGGAACAAATAGGTGAAGCTAGAGGTGAAGCTAGATTAGTAAAAACGATGATAAAAAGTGGTAGTTCTATTGAAGAAATCTCTAGAATGACCAAATTATCTAGTCCGTCCGCCAAAAATATTTAAAGCCCCCCATAATCTATGATTGAATAAAATTTTTACAAAAAAAATTCTAATATTTGCACTAAAATTAAAAATTGTTTTCAATTTTATTGAAAAATTTCTGTTTTAGTAAAATTTTTACATGAGCTTATTGTTAACGATTTTTTTTAATCGTTTAGCAAGTTTTTTAATGATAATTTTTTTATGTAGAGTTAGGCATGATGTGTAAATGATTGGCAATACATCGTAAATTCAAACCTATAGCAGAGATTATTGGATTGATCACATCTCCTATCACACCCTTCAAGAAGTTTCTGCCCATCCTGCCATATTGTTTCAAATGCCCTATTATTGGTTCTATAGCACTGCGTCTCCTGATCATACACTTGTCTTCTTTCAATAACTTTTTCCGAGTTTTTGGGGTATATACCTTACTCTTCTCTTTAACATTGCTGCCAGTATAACCAAGATCAACAAACGATTTTTTTATCTTTATTCCAGTTACATTTTCTACCGCTTCAAAACTCTGCTACAATGTATGACCATCATAAGGATTATTATGAAACGATTTTGCTGACAGTACAAAATTTCTACGACCACTGACTACTACCGCAACTTTATTGCCAAACTCATATGGCTTGTTTCGTTTTCCCTTCCCTATACACTCTACCTCAGGGGCATGAAAACTATACAATATTTTATTCTGTTCTTTGTATTGCTTTTTCTCTTCTCTTTTTAAAACAGATTGGCTATGTATTTGTTTTACTTTTTTCAATACTTCTTGATCTCTGATAGATAAGTTTAATTTCTGATTTTTTATCTCACGCTCACATATTCTAACCAAACGACCAAGTAACGTTTTTAAATGCTTCATTATTTTCCAACGCTTCTTGGCTTTGCTATGCTCTTTATACTTCCAGAGCTTTATTATATCTCGCTTATAGGTTCTAGCGTAGGTTTCGTTTAAACTTATACCCAAACTTTGGCAAAGCTTCACAATACTAAGCCTAGCTTTATCCATTAAATAAACATCATGTGGGTGCTTGATATTCTTAATTTGTACCGTTGTATCAGCAATTATCAATTCCAAATCTTTTTTTTTAATTGTGTTAGTTCTTATTCCAACTCTTATCAACTCTGCTAATATCTCGTTATATCCAGATTCACCTAATAAATTACGAAATCTTCTTATGCTAGTTTCCGACATCGCTATATCTGTTTCTATATATTCCCACCCACAGAAATATTGCCAATACATGTTTTCTTTTAGTTCTTCCTCTGCTAATGAATCTGAAAAATTATACATTGCTTGTAGCATCGTTACACCAAGCATCACTCTATGACATTTTCTATTTCTACCAAATCTCTTAATAGAAACATTTTTTGATAACCATTCTTCTAGACCAGACTAATTTATTAATTCTCTTAATTTATATAACCCTAGTTGCCAATTAATTTGGTATATCAAAAAGTTCTATAGGCAGCAAAGTTTTGATAGAAGGTTTGTTTTCTAGCAACTGATAATTGATTAGGCAGGATAGCATATGACTAAATGCATTTGTAACTGATCTATGTCTAGAATGCTCCAATTTATCAAGAAATTTAAGTTTGCCTATTACGGTTTCTATCAAAGTTCTTTTGAGCAACATAACCTTATCTGTAATAGGGAGTAATATATTTTTCATATTCTTTTTAACCCGAGTAATAAGTTGGATGCCTTTGTCATGCAAATCATCAAATAATTCTTTAGATATATAACCGCGATCGCCAAAAACTTTGCCATATATACCAGATATCATTCCTTTAAGCCCTTTCCTATCATCCTTATTACCACTGCTGAAAGATACCTTTATCAGATTACCTTCGGTATCTATGATTAAATGTAACTTTAGTCCATAAAACCACCCCTTAGTGGTTTTTCCTCTTGCCGCTATTCCTTTAAAAACCTTATGTGAACTTATACGATAATTCTTACATACGGCTATACCTGTAGCATCTACAAAAGACAGACCTGTGCATTCAGCAAGCAAATGATTCAGTAATATTGCTAAATAAGGCATACTTCTACCTATCAATTTAGTAAAATGTTCATAGCTAACAAGTTTAAAATCTTCTGTATAATTATGTAAGATTACTTGTTTGTAATAATGCTTAAAACAATCACAATATGAATCATATTAACCAATTAATATGGTTACTACTTCGCTTATTGATAAATAATTACTTACACCAGGTTTAAATTTACTACTATTAATTGTAGGCAAATTATTTTCCAAATTCTTTATAAAATCGTCGACAAAACAGTAAATTGCGGTAAAATCTTTTTTCATAGGTTATTTTGTTATTGGTTGAAAAAGATAAAATAACCTATGTCCCTTTTAAAATCTACCTTTCATCTCTCCTATTTAATTGGCAACTGGGGTTATATAGCTTATTATTTGAGTTTAATTCTTCTTTTAATTTATAACCAAAAAGTTTTCCTTGTTTTTGTGATTTGATAATATTTTCTATTGGCATATTGACTGAAATCCATAAGGTTTATTAGCATATTTTAACATTTTCTTATGGATTTCTTTATTATTTTCTGCCATTAAACCCTATTATCTATAAGACTTATAGAGTTTTGCCGGACAGACTATCTAGTCTCCCCGTCAAAAGTGCTAAAAATTAAGAAAAATTCAAAATTTAATACCTTAGCCAAAAATTTTTGTATAAAATTTGAGAGTTTAATTTTTTTGATTTAAATTTTTGGTACAAAAAGATGATTTTTAGAGAATTTTTGCATGATGATTTATTAACGATTTTGTAATTATTTGATTATTTTTTTACTGACTAATTTCTATGTAGAAAAATTTGTTTTGAGTAAATGATTCGCAATACACCGTAAGTTCAATCCTACAGCGGAAATTAACGGATTAATGACATCTCCTATTACCCCTTTCAGGTAGTTTCTGCCAACTCTACCATAACTTTTAAGATGCCCTATTATCGGTTCTATGGCACTCCGTCTCTTGAGCATTGCCTTATCATCTGACGATAGTTTCTTCTTGCAATATGGGCTATACACTTTGCCCTTCTCCTTAAAATTATTCCCCTTGTAACCTGAGTCAACAAAGGTTCTTGCTACTTCAACTCCTGTTAATTCTTTTACAATCTCTATAGTCTCCGATAATGTATGCCCATCATATGGATTGCCATGAAAAGATTTTGTCCCTAATACAAAGTTACCCCGACCACTTACTGCTATCGAAACCTTATTACCAAACTCGTATGGCTTGTTTAATTTCCCTTTACCAATGCACTCTACCTCCGGTGCATGAAAACTATATAATATTTTATTCTCTTCTTTATATTGTTCTTTTTCTGCTTTACTCAATATAGATTGTACTTGTATCTTTTTTATCTTATTCAGTATTTCTTGTTGTCTTGCCGATAAACTTAACTTTGCTTTAGCTATTTCTCGCTGACATATCCTAACTAAACGACCCAGTAATACTTTTAAATGCCTCATTATTTTCTTATGCTTCTTGGCTTTACTATTATCCTTATATTTCCATAATTTTAATATATCTCTTTTATATTGCTTGGCATATGTTTCATTTAACTTGATGCCTAAGGCATGACATAGCTTTACTAGCTCTATTCTTGCCTTATCCATCAAGTACACATCATGGGGATACTTAATATTCTTAATTTGTACAGTAGTATCAACTATTATCGATGCTAAGTCTTTTTTTTTACTACACCTGCTTTACATCCGATTCTTATCAGCTCCTTTAATATCTCATTGTAGCCATCTTCTCCTAATATAGTACGAAACCGACGGATACTAGCTTCTGATATTTCAGCATCTTTCTGCAAATATTCCCAACCACAAAAATACTGCCAATATACGTTCTCTCTTAACTCTTCCTCAGTCGCTGCATCTGACAGGTTATACATCGCTTGCAGCATAGTCACCCCAAGTAACAGGCGGTGACATCTGCGATTCCTACCAAATTTCTTAATATCAACATTTGCTGACAACCATTCCTCTAAACTAGACCAATTTATTAATGATCTTAATTTATATAATTTATTATTGTGGTTTAATTCTTCGGTCAGTTTGTAACCAAAAAGTTGTCCTTGTCTTTGCAACTTTGTTATATTTTCTATCGGCATTAATCAGATAATCCTTAAGTTTTTTGCCAATATTATAGCTTTTTCTTATGGATTCTCTATATATTTTTATCTGCTAAGCATATTATATATTATCCTTCTAGACTTTTGACGGGGAGACTATATAGCAATAATGTGGCAAAATCTAATGTAGCTGGTTAGGAATAACAATTATATTTATTATCGTAGATATTTACGATAACAAACCTTTAAGCAGTTGGTCTGAATATTGCTATATGAATAGAAAAGCGGCATATTTTGTATTTTTACCATGGATAGTTCTTAATGCTTTTAAAGCCTTAAGAATTCTTTGTAAGAAAGATAAGAATTAATAATTCTTATCTTTCTTCTAGCTTTCTATAAAGAAGCATCGCATCACCATAACTAAAAAACCGCATTCTCGTATCTATAGCATATTTGTAGATATCAGTTATTTCCTTATAACCAGCAAAGGCACAAACTAACATGAATAATGTTGATTTTGGTAAATGGAAATTGGTAACTAACATATCAACAATTTGAAATTTAAATCTCGGTCTAGTTAACCACTCTGCACTGCAAGTGCAGAGCTTAATATTACGGCATGAATGCCTAATGTATGTACTAACTTAAAAGTTAGAAACTATTTGTGTATGGCTCATTTAGAAAGTGTCACAACACAAAAAGAATATATCTGTGAAGTGTAAGATTTTGTTAAAAAATATCCTATCTTTTCTTGATAAGATATTTAAAATTTATGTTGAAACGACGCACTGCAAGTGCGGGGTTTTTCTCCCAAAGTGGGACAATAAAAGCAGTTTCAATATTTTTTGCTTTAATTAATGCAAGTAATTCATCAGAGAAATGTAGCCCTGCAGTTGGGGAGGCTACTGCTCCAGGTTTTTTACTATAGACTGTTTGATATCTATTATTATCCTCTAGTAAATTTTCGTGCCTCTTTATATAAGGAGGTAGCGGGATTTCACCATATTTCTCTAGAAATTCAAAAACTGAAATATTATCTAGAACAAACGTGACTTCAACCTGTCCCATCCCAAGTTTTTTACTTATAATAATCTTATTACCAGCAAAATCAAACTGATCTTCAATATCAAGTCTTTTGGACGGCTTGGCAAAGCCATGCCAATAATTATCACTTATTGGCTTATTTAGGTATAAATCGATCTTTTTTCCATCTTTATTCAATAGCAATTTGGCTTTAATAACTTTAGTATCATTAAATACCATTAAATCACCAGGGCATAGATAGTCAATTATATCATAAAACTTGGTCTGCACTAAGTTTTTGTTTGGTGCTACTGCCAATAAATTAGAGTTCTCTCGTTTTTTTTCTGGTTTCTGAGCGATTAACTCAGTCGGTAAGGTAAAATCAAAATCAGATAATTTCATTGTACCTCTCATATAAATTTGGGGGCGATTATGTTTTAATATAATCTGCTCGTCAATGATTATTTCACAAATCCCTTGTGTTACTGTAATATTAGCTAGACAATTATAGGTTTCTTTTCTACTATTCTATACCAATTATTATATTTTAACCTATTAAAACAGGTTCTATGTGCTTATCTAAGGTTAAAATACTTATAGCAAAGGTGCTATTTGTAATATCTGCATTAGGGACTGTAATTATTATACCAATTACGGTATATGGAACTGGTGATTCCTCTAGGCATAAGGCTGTAGAACTTTTTAATACTCCATTGGTTATTAATGAAAAACGAGCATTGGAACAGTTTAAAAAACATTTGGGTGTTAACCGACCCAATTCTTACCTAACTAATGCGGCTAAATTTTTTCGTAAAAAAACACAAGGGCAAAATGAATTCGAACTAGAAGAGCTGAATGTTGAATTTACTTCCTCTGAATTTTATGATGATATAGCCCCTGATGAACCTTATGTGAATATAGAAAAAATAAAAAGAATACAACCGATGGACAACAACCAATAGTGCCAGTAACTAATGTACCACAACAAGCAGGATTAGAAGGAGTTGGATCAGGATATAATCCTGCCCCACTTCTATTTCCTAATAATGGAGTACCGCCAGCAAGGGGAGATGGAGCTGTTGGAGTAGCACCAGCAGGGGAAGATGGAGCTGTTGAAGTACTGCCAGCAAGGGGAGATGGAGCTGCTGGGGCAGCAGCTCCAGCAAGGAGAGATGGAGCTGTTGGAACAGTACCAGAAGGGGAAGATGGAGATGCTGGAACAGTACCAGCAAGGCGAGATAGAGCTGCTGGAACAGCACCAGCAAGGGGAGATGCAGCTGCTAGAGCAACGTATACTTGCAGCAAAACTGCGTAACACTATCTAATTTTTTTGCTAGTATGAATTTATTGTATAAATTTGGGTTTCTACTATGCAAATATCACCGATTAATCAAAACTTACGCTATGTTTTATGATAAGTGGCTTTGTACTGAGATATTATTAAAATTCTTTACTATGAAAAAATGGCTTTCAGCCAAGGTTTTTAGTCATACTTGAGATAACATAGCGTAAGTTTTGTAATAAAAACTAGTTGAAAAAGTATCAGTTATATTATAACATTTGAAATATTAATAATAATGATAATTAATCAAATGAAAAAACCAAAAGTAGCGACCTTAAGTGCTGAAGAACGAGAAGAACTAATACAACATGTCAAGGAAAGTTCATTAACGGGAGATGAACAGCAAACGATAGTAGAACTTGTGAAATTTTGTAATGAGCTAATAGACAAGCTAGCATCATCAAATATCAGTATAAATAAGCTTAAGGAAATGCTGATTGGTTTTAAGGCAGATAACAAAAAAAAGATAGTTCAGATTCATTAAAAGAACCGCCAAGTGAATCTGATAACGGGAATGGTGGTAATGAAGAAGAGTGCGATAAGCCCAAAAAGATAGATCGTAGTAATTGGCAAGGTAAATATGGGTTTGATGATTATAAGGATGCGAATACCAGCTATTTAACTCCTGAGAATTTTTGTAGTGGTGATAGCTGTCCTCACTGTTGTAATGGCAAACTATATAATAGTGAAGCTAGAAAATTGCTACAATTTACAGGTAATGCTCCAATTACAGTCAACAGATATGTAAAGAAAACGCTACGTTGTAATGCTTGTGATTATATAGTTATGAACAATAAAAATATCAACAAATGGACAAATAGTAGCAGAAGTGCAATAGTGTTACAAAAGACCTATGGTACTCCTTTCTACCGTTTATCTAGGCTGCAAAGTTTAAGTGGTGTTCCTGTGGCATATAGCTCGCTCTGGCAACAATATTTAGATGTTTGGCAAGAAGGTGGTGGAGCTGAAATTTAGGCTCTGTACAAATAAGTGTGTAAATTTTTCAAAGGTTATATAAAAATATAATATAACAAAAGGAGAAATTATAATGCACCAAAAACAAAATGAAGCAATGAATCAAGCGATAGATTTATTAGTTAACCACTCTGCACTGCAAGTGCAGAGCTTAATATTACGGCATGAATGCCTAATGTATATACTAACTTAAAAGTTAGAAACTATTTGTGTATGGTTCATTTAAAAAGTGTCACAACACAAAAAGAATATATCTGTGAAGTGTAAGATTTTGTTAAAAAAATATCTTATCTTATCTTTTCTTGATAAGATATTTAAAATTTATGTTGAAACGACGCACTGCAAGTGCGGGGTTTTTCTCCCAAAGTGGGACAATAAAAACAAGGAACCATTAAGAGGGTCAGAAGAAAGTTTTTGTCTACAAACAGCGATTAAGCCATCGATACCCTTGCGAAAATCGATGGCAATAGTGGCAACAAAAATAACTGACGCCGGGGTTAGTTGCAGCATAAAAATGTCTGAATTATGGTTTTTGGTTCTAGTGTTTGGATAATAAGTTTGGTACCATTTGGTTTAATAATGTGACAAGTATAGTGATTTTGTTTGGGGGCAGCTACAGGATCGGTATCTATAGAATTTAATAGTTGAAATGGGAGAAAATTAATATTTTGTTGTAGAGCTTGATTTGAAGTTGAGACAGGAGAAGTTTTGAGGGTAGGCTCATGGGCTTTTTTAATTGAACTGATTGTTGCTTTATTAATATTAAGATGTTTAGCTATCTCTTGGTAAGAATAATGATGGAGTAATTGGTAAACTAATTCCTTTAGATGGTTTGGTATAGGATCAAACTTATTAGTTTTAGTTTGACGCCAGGCTTTAAATTGCTGAGCTACTTGCTCAATAGTAATTGATGGTATTTGCATAGTATGAAACCCAAATGTATAAAAAATTCATACTAGCAAAAACATTAGATAAAGTTATGCAGTTTTGCTGCAGGTATACACAGCACCAGCAAGGGGAGATGCAGATGCTAGAGCAACACTACCAGTAGGGGAAGCAGCACCACCAGCAGAAGCTATAGTGCCACAAGAAAAAGTTGAACAGATAGCAAGGGAAACAGTGGCATTAGCGGTAGAATTATTACAAAAACAAAAAGAAACAGTAAGAAATATTGCCTTAGCACTGAATGAAATAATTCTCTTGTCTCATGAATTCGCAAACTCATCTATTGATTTACGTCAATTCGGGATAAGGATATTGTGAACATGTAGATTAAAATCAAATTTTGTTGAAGGTTTATTTTTCTTTAATGAGTAAGCAACAAGAGTAGATAATATATGGACAAAGGCATTTATTGGTGATCTATGTCTAGTATGTTCAAGGTTCATTTTATTTTTTAGATAGTCCGTCCGCCAAAAATATTTAAAGCCCCCCATAATCTATGATTGAATAAAATTTTTACAAAAAAAATTCTAATATTTGCACTAAAATTAAAAATTGTTTTCAATTTTATTGAAAAATTTCTGTTTTAGTAAAATTTTTACATGAGCTTATTGTTAACGATTTTTTTTAATCGTTTAGCAAGTTTTTTAATGATAATTTTTTTATGTAGAGTTAGGCATGATGTGTAAATGATTGGCAATACATCGTAAATTCAAACCTATAGCAGAGATTATTGGATTGATCACATCTCCTATCACACCCTTCAAGAAGTTTCTGCCCATCCTGCCATATTGTTTCAAATGCCCTATTATTGGTTCTATAGCACTGCGTCTCCTGATCATACACTTGTCTTCTTTCAATAACTTTTTCCGAGTTTTTGGGGTATATACCTTACTCTTCTCTTTAACATTGCTGCCAGTATAACCAAGATCAACAAACGATTTTTTTATCTTTATTCCAGTTACATTTTCTACCGCTTCAAAACTCTGCTGCAATGTATGACCATCATAAGGATTATTATGAAACGATTTTGCTGACAGTACAAAATTTCTACGACCACTGACTACTACCGCAACTTTATTGCCAAACTCATATGGCTTGTTTCGTTTTCCCTTCCCTATACACTCTACCTCAGGGGCATGAAAACTATACAATATTTTATTCTGTTCTTTGTATTGCTTTTTCTCTTCTCTTTTTAAAACAGATTGGCTATGTATTTGTTTTACTTTTTTCAATACTTCTTGATCTCTGATAGATAAGTTTAATTTCTGATTTTTTATCTCACGCTCACATATTCTAACCAAACGACCAAGTAACGTTTTTAAATGCTTCATTATTTTCCAACGCTTCTTGGCTTTGCTATGCTCTTTATACTTCCAGAGCTTTATTATATCTCGCTTATAGGTTCTAGCGTAGGTTTCGTTTAAACTTATACCCAAACTTTGGCAAAGCTTCACAATACTAAGCCTAGCTTTATCCATTAAATAAACATCATGTGGGTGCTTGATATTCTTAATTTGTACCGTTGTATCAGCAATTATCAATTCCAAATCTTTTTTTTTAATTGTGTTAGTTCTTATTCCAACTCTTATCAACTCTGCTAATATCTCGTTATATCCAGATTCACCTAATAAATTACGAAATCTTCTTATGCTAGTTTCCGACATCGCTATATCTGTTTCTATATATTCCCACCCACAGAAATATTGCCAATACATGTTTTCTTTTAGTTCTTCCTCTGCTAATGAATCTGAAAAATTATACATTGCTTGTAGCATCGTTACACCAAGCATCACTCTATGACATTTTCTATTTCTACCAAATCTCTTAATAGAAACATTTTTTGATAACCATTCTTCTAGACCAGACCAATTTATTAATTCTCTTAATTTATATAGCTTATTATTTGAGTTTAATTCTTCTTTTAATTTATAACCAAAAAGTTTTCCTTGTTTTTGTGATTTGATAATATTTTCTATTGGCATATTGACTGAAATCCATAAGGTTTATTAGCATATTTTAACATTTTCTTATGGATTTCTTTATTATTTTCTGCCATTAAACCCTATTATCTATAAGACTTATAGAGTTTTGCCGGACAGACTAGATAATCAAAAACTGTTTCAATTAAGTTACGCTTTCGAAGTAAGATTTTTTCTTTCAAATCCGAGCCTTTCTAATTAAGTGTGTAAATTTTTCATAGGGCTTAAATTCTACCTTCAAATTTTATCAAAAAGTGAGCCATAGCTGCGTTCCAGTTTGGAATCGGCATAACCCATTTCTTGGTCATATAATCAATTGCCAAATACAAGGTCTTAAAAACGGCATTATCATTTGGAAAAACCCGTTTATTCTTAGTAACCTTACGTAATTGGCTATTGACAGATTCTACACTATTAGTTGTGTATATTACTTTCCTTATCGCCTCAGGGTATCCTAGAAAAACCATTAAATTTTCCCAATGAACATACCAAGATTTAGCAATTTGTGGATACTGTTTACTCCATTTAGCTTCAAAAGATTCTAAAGCAAGATGTGCTTCTTCCTCTGTGCTAGCAGTATATATAGGCTTTAAATCAGCCGCTAATTCTTTTCGGTCTTTATATGATATATATTTTAAACTATTTCTAATCTGATGTACAATACATAATTGATGTTCGGTTTTCGGAAAAACTGCTTCTATTGCCTCAGACATACCGGTTAAATTATCACTGCAAGCAATAAGCATGTCTTGCATACCTCTGTTCTTCATCTCAGTAAAATTACCAAGCCAAAATTTCGCTCCTTCATTTTCACTGATCCACAATCCTAAAATATCCTTCCTTCCAGATAAATCAATACCTAATGCTACATATACAGACTTATTGATAATTCGTTTATCTTGACGTACTTTTACTACTAAACAGTCAAAAAATACTATAGCATATACTCGATCCAATGGTCGGCTTTGCCATATCTTGACATCCTCAATTACATCATCAGTAATTTGACTTATCAAACTTTCGCTAACGTCAGCTCCATACAATTCTTGCATTTGAATCTTAATATCAGATAAGCTCATTCCTTTAGCGTATAATGATATTATTTTATCATCAAATCCTTCAATACGTCTTTGACGCTTCGGAATTAATGCAGGTTCAAATGTACTACTTCTATCCCTTGGAACCTCAATCTCTACAACTCCATTATTTGTTACTAGATTCTTTACATTCTTACCATTACGAACATTATCACTATCAGTATGACAATATTTATCATATCCTAAATGATTATTCATCTCTGACTGCAATGCCTTCTCTACAAGCCGTTTGGTTAATTGTTTTAATAAACCATCCTCTTTAAGTAATGTTGATATATCTGTATCATTATTTATTAATAAATCTATCGCTTGATTCATTGCTTCATTTTGTTTTTGGTGCATTATAATTTCTCCTTTTGTTATATTATATTTTTATATAACCTTTGAAAAATTTACACACTTATTTGTACAGAGCCTTAAAATTATCGTTTTAGGCTCAACTATTAAACCAAAGGAGTGTCAAAGTCGAGCAGCGTAGCGTACATGAGTAACGGAGCAGCGGATATCTTTAGACACGACAACGCCAATTCTTGAAGTTCTACCTGAGTATATTATCATTCGAATATATCCACATCCACCTCTTCCTCAGGGCTATCAGCAATCAATGCGGTAGAAACTACTTTTTCTCCTTGTTCGGTTTTGAATAATATTACACCACTAGTATTACGACCAGTTATACGTACAGATTCAAGTTTACACCTAATTAGTTTGCCATTATTAGTAATTAACATCAACTCATCAGACATATCAACCGGCATTACTACAACAACTAATCCAGTTTTGTCAGACACATCCATATTAACAATACCACTACCACCACGGTTAGTAATCCTATATTCGTATGCAGAACTTCTTTTTCCAAAACCATTTTCACTAACAGTAAGAATAAATTCTTCTGAAACAGCCATTTCTAAAATCTGTTCTTTATTTAACTGTACACCAAATTCTTCTGGAGTGAATTCCTTGCCATCAGCGATTAACAACCTATTTTCTATAGGAATTGATAAATAGGCTTCCCTTTCCTCCATTGTACATGCTATGCCTTTTAATATTGTCATAGAGATAACGTAGTCACTAGCAGCAATCCTCATACCTCTTACACCATCAGAAGTACGGCTTTTAAATACCCTAACTGAACTAGCTGGGAATCTTATAGCTTTACCAGCTTTGGTTGCCAGTAAAACATGGTCTTCATCCTTACAAACTTTAACATCTATTAAATGGTCATTATCATCAAGCCTAATAGCAATTTTACCATTTGATTGAATACGTTTAAAGTCTGATAAATCATTCCTTCTAATGTTACCTTTGCTTGTAGCAAAAATAATATTCAAATTATCCCACTCATCCTGATTTTCAGGCAATGGCATAATATTATTTATACGTTCTCCTTCTTTTAAAGGTAAAATGTTGACTATTGGTCTTCCTTTACTCTGAGGATTACCAAGTGGCAGTTTATATAATTTTAAGCTGTATACCTGCCCGGTATTTGAGAAAAACAACATCGGTGTGTGAGTACTGCCAACAAATATTTGAGTGGTAATATCTTCGTCCCTCATTGACAGCCCTGCCCTCCCCTTTCCTCCTCGTTTCTGTGCTCTATAGGTAGCAAGAGGTACACGTTTAATATAACCGCCCAATGTCACGGTCACAACCATTTCTTCTCTTTGGATAAGATCCTCAATATCTTGATCAAAGTCACCTAATTCAATGCTAGTAAGCCGGGAAGTAGCGAATTCATCTTTGATTCTAATTAACTCATTTTTTAGGATATCTAGAAGTTTCTCACGTGATGCTAGAATGTCAGTATACCCCCTAATCTCCGTAGCTAGTTCTGCAAGATCATTTTCTAATTTATTTTTCTCCATAGCAGTTAAACGTTGCAATCGCATTTCAAGAATTGCTTTTGTTTGTGTTTCAGTAAAATAACATTTACCATCATCTGCTATCATTGCTCTATCATCAACAAGTTTTACTAGATCTATTATAGATGACGCATCCCAAGTTCTTTGCATTAGTTGCTCTTTAGCACTTGCTGGATCATTTGAAGATTTAATTATTCTAATAACCTCATCAATACTACTAACAGCAATCATTAGTCCCAATAAAATATGTGCCTTATCACGAGCCTTATTTAACAAATATATCGTCCTGCGAGTTATTACTATTTCTCTAAAATTGACAAAAGCAGCTATCACTTCTTTTAAGTTCATAACTTTTGGTAGCCCATCTCTTAGAGCTAACATAATCACACCAAAACTAGTTTGCAGCTGAGTATAGGAATATATTTGATTTAGCACCACTTCTGCTACAACATCTTTCTTTATTTCAATTACTACTCGAATACCATCTTTATTTGATTCATCTCTAAGATCACTGATACCTTCAATACGTTTTTCCTTGACCAGTTCGGCAATTTTCTCAACCAATTTAGCTTTATTAACCATATATGGTATTTCTGTAATAATAATAGCCTGTCTATTATTAGCAATCTCTTCAATTTCGCTACGTCCTCTAGTTAGAATACTACCCCTACCTGTTAAATAAGCTGACCTAATACCGCTTGTACCAAGTACGATACCAGCAGTAGGAAAGTCAGGACCTTTAACTACTGACATAAGTTCTAATATTTCTACATCATTATTATCAACATATAGGCAACAAGCATCTATTATTTCTCCAAGATTATGAGGTGGAATATTGGTAGCCATGCCAACAGCAATACCATTAGTTCCGTTCACCAAGAGATTGGGAAACATTGATGGTAGTACCAATGGTTCTTTTTCAGAACCATCATAATTTGGCGTAAAATCAATGGTTTCTTTATCAATATCTTCAAGCAATGTATGAGCAACTTTAGCAAGTCTTGACTCTGTATACCTCATAGCAGCGGCAGCATCACCATCTCTTGAACCAAAATTACCCTGCCCATCAACGAGCAGTACTCTTAAAGAAAAGTCCTGTGCCAGCCTCACTAATGAGTCATAAATTGCAGCATCACTATGCGGATGGTATTTACCCATTACATCACCGACAGTTCTTGCTGATTTACGATAAGGTTTGTTAAAGTAATTAGATGCTTCATACATTGCATAAAGGATTCTGCGATGCACTGGCTTCAGACCATCACGTACATCTGGAATGGCTCTACTAACGATTACACTCATAGCATAATCTAAGTAAGAGCCTTTCATCTCATCTTCAATGCTAATAGATATTAAGTTTTGACGATCTAAATTAGTCACAGTTAGAACCTACATTTATTAAAGTAATATTAGAATAGTTTAAGTATATTACATATTCAGAAAAAAATCTATTGCTGAATGAGCATAGACTAGCTGGAAAAGCTATTTTTTTCCAAGTGTAGCTATAACCCGAAGAACAGATTCCCCAGTTGAGGAAAAAAAAGGAATTAAATAGATAGGGACAAGTTTAAAAGCTCGAGACGTCATTGCGAGGAGCTGCGATGCAGCAGACGAAGCAATCCATTTTTAATCACTTTTATGGATTGCTTCGTCGGCTCATGCCTCCTCGCAATGACGCCATTTTACTATGGTTAGCTATACATAACATCTTTTTTTAGATTGCCTGAATTTCAAATAAATCGGCAGGCTAAATAATGTTACAATTCTTATAACATAGTAATAACGGTAATCACATGCCATGGTAGCAAAAAATAGTACTATTGAAAAAACAATAGATATTGCTACGATATATGCCAAAATAACTTTCTCGGGACTATTAGATTGTTTATTTGTTAGAATAGATATTAAATACACAAATGTTAGTATAAAACTAATAAGATTTATTGTTAAAATCTTTGGATATAATTTTAAATATTTAATTGTCCAATTTTTTAAGTAATTCTTTTTAATATCCATACCATGTTTTTGAGCTTCGTTAAGTTCAATAAAGGCGTAATGATAGAATCCCCAGTTTTTCATTAACATAACAAAATTCATTGTACGATGTTTAAGAAAATCTAGTGGATAGTGAGTAATGGCTTGTTTATAAGCAGATTCCATTTCTTGTAACTTTATAGGATCTGCTGTAGAGGCATAAATCCTAGTATCACCAAAAATTAATGGATCAACCCATCTAGGAGTGTAATGAACTTTAAGCTTCTCAAAACTATATAAATCTTGGTCTTCTTTAACATATTTTGGCACTAAATCATCATTATTGATAGCAACACTTACTCCAGCAATATCAAATAATTGACGTAATTGCTCTGCATGACTTTCAGTGGAAAAATGCTTAGTAAGTTTAGCATTACCATATATTATTAATAGCGAAATTATGCAGGTGAGTATTATTCTTATTAACAAGCTAGTTTTAAGATAAATTGACAATACAAACAAAATCAAAATTGGAGCTATAAATTGTGCTTGAAATTTAACACCAACAACATAAAAAACAATTAATAGTAATCCTGTAATCACCCAAAGAGGGGCAGGGTTTTGACGGTAAGTATGAAAAATACAAGTAGCTACTACAAAGAAACTACCAAAGGCAAAGGCAAAAGCTACATCTTTCCAAATTGTTCCAGATTGGGATAATATATTAGGTAGAAATGGTATTAATAAGTAAAGCCATCTGTATTTATTCTGTGAATCAGCATAGAAAAGCAGCAATACTCCACCCCCCAACAGTCCTAAATTAAGCAAGAGCATCGTCTGCGGACCTTGGTAAATATAATGAAACAAGGACCATACCATTGACATTAACGGTGGGTGATGTGAAAAATAGTTTTTATTGATACTCTGCCCATATTGATCAAAACTATCAAACGACATACCCCCAGGATAGGCAGAGGCAAAATGTAAAGACATTAAGAATAAACACAAAATGACAGGGTAATATTTACGCAAAAACTCTGTACAGCAATTCATGTTCACAATTTATTCTGATATTCCAGCCAGTTTTGGATTAAAATTTTTAATTTTAATCCAAAACTGAGGTTTCAAATATGATGGTCTATAAGCCGGATTTTGTATAAATAATATTTCTATTATCTACTGCAGTTATTTATCTAGGATAAATATTACCATTTATCTCAAGCGATCCACCCACATTACTTCTAGTCAGAGATGCCTAGGAACAGGTAAGTTCTGTAATGCCTATTTGATCTTGCTCTTGGTGGGGTTTACCATGCGTAGCTTGTTACCAACCTACCGGTATGCTCTTACCACACCATTTCACCCTTACCAAAATTTGATAACAAAGTTTGGCGGTATATTTTCTGCGGCACTTTCCCTAAAAGATTACTCTTCCGCTGGACGTTAACCAGCACCATATCTCTGTAGAGTCCGGACTTTCCTCGTAAATTCTAGTATAGATTTTTACGCAACTGCACGACCATCGAGATGATTATGTTTTAATATAATTGTCTCGTCAATGATTTTTTTTACTAGAACACTTAGTGCTAGCTAAAAACATGTTATTAATAATCTTTTCAAGATAATAATAGTTAAATTTATGGTAGTGAGTATAAAATTTGCCGCTGAATTACGGGATAAATTATATGGATTAAATCTTTCTGACCCAAAACATCTACAATTTTACCAAGAAATGGTATTTATTTTTATTAAAGGTAATGAAAATGAAATATTACAAGTATATAAAGACATTAAACGTCAATTCGGGATAAGGATATTGTGAACATGTAGATTAAAAGTATACTTGCAGCAAAACTGCGTAACACTATCTAATTTTTTTGCTAGTATGAATTTATTGTATAAATTTGGGTTTCTACTATGCAAATATCACCGATTAATCAAAACTTACGCTATGTTTTATGATAAGTGGCTTTGTACTGAGATATTATTAAAATTCTTTACTATGAAAAAATGGCTTTCAGCCAAGGTTTTTAGTCATACTTGAGATAACATAGCGTAAGTTTTGTAATAAAAACTAGTTGAAAAAGTACCAATTATATTATAACATTTGAAATATTAATAATAATGATAATTAATCAAATGAAAAAACCAAAAGTAGCGACCTTAAGTGCTGAAGAACGAGAAGAACTAATACAACATGTCAAGGAAAGTTCATTAACGGGAGATGAACAGCAAACGATAGTAGAACTTGTGAAATTTTGTAATGAGCTAATAGACAAGCTAGCATCATCAAATATCAGTATAAATAAGCTTAAGGAAATGCTGATTGGTTTTAAGGCAGATAACAAAAAAAAGATAGTTCAGATTCATTAAAAGAACCGTCAAGTGAATCTGATAACGGGAATGGTGGTAATGAAGAAGAGTGCGATAAGCCCAAAAAGATAGATCGTAGTAATTGGCAAGGTAAATATGGGTTTGATGATTATAAGGATGCGAATACCAGCTATTTAACTCCTGAGAATTTTTGTAGTGGTGATAGCTGTCCTCACTGTTGTAATGGCAAACTATATAATAGTGAAGCTAGAAAATTGCTACAATTTACAGGTAATGCTCCAATTACAGTCAACAGATATGTAAAGAAAACGCTACGTTGTAATGCTTGTGATTATATAGTTATGAACAATAAAAATATCAACAAATGGACAAATAGTAGCAGAAGTGCAATAGTGTTACAAAAGACCTATGGTACTCCTTTCTACCGTTTATCTAGGCTGCAAAGTTTAAGTGGTGTTCCTGTGGCATATAGCTCGCTCTGGCAACAATATTTAGATGTTTGGCAAGAAGGTGGTGGAGCTGAAATTTACGGGGTATTATTGGAAATGGCTGCCGAATGTAGTTCACTGAACCTTGATGATACTAGAGCTAGGATTTTAGAAATTACTATAGCCAATAAGAAATTACGTACTCAAAATAAGAAAGGACGCAGCTGTTATACTACTACAATATGTGCTAAGACTGCAAATAATGAGGTGATAGTTTTATATTTTACCGGTAATAGGCATGGTGGAGAAAATATAGGTAACGTACTAAAGAATCGTAAGAATAGAACAGATTCTATCCAATTAATGACTGACGCAAGTAACAATAATAACCCGGTATTATCAGAAGCAGATCAAGAATTACTGGCAATAATAGTGATGATCAATTGTTTGTCACATGGTCAGAGAAAATTTACAGAGAATGAACTATATTACCCTGAAGAATGCGGATATTTTCTCAAACAAACACGAGGGATTTACCACAATGAACATCAATGTAAAGAGATGAGTCCTGAAGAAAAACTTGGGTATCATCAGGAACATAGCAGTAAATATATAGAAAACATATATAACAAAATAGACGAATTATTTAACGACAAGAAAGTTGAGCCTAATAGTAGGCTTGGACAAGCTATGAAATATTGGATAAATAATAAAGAAGGTTTGACCCAATTTTTAAAAATCCCAGTTAGCAATCTTGATAATAATTGGGCTGAGAGATCACTGCGTACCATTATTTTACAAAGGAAGAATTCATTATTCTTTAAAACAATCAATAGTGCTGAGATACATAGTGGTCTGTATAGTATAGTAAAGACTTGTAGTGAGAACGAGATCAATGCCTTTAAATATTTAAATTGGCTACAAGAGCAGAGTAGCAAAGCAAAGAAGCGTCCTGCGAATTATACGCCTTTTGCCTATGCAAGATATATGAATAATACGGAATTAATCGAGACAGCAGCTTAAACGACAGGAAGCCAATCATTAGAGAATTTGGCAGAACTAGGATCACCATTATGAATAAGAATGTGTAAGGTTCTATAACAAATTTGATAAGATGAATTATCAGATGGGAAAAGTTTTGCGGTAAATTTACCTTTGGATAGGCGTTTAGAGCATAGCCAAAAGCCTTGACCGTCAAAGGACAAAATTTTAATGGCAGTTCTGTTTTTATTATAGAATAAAAACAAGGAACCATTAAGAGGGTCAGAAGAAAGTTTTTGTCTACAAACAGCGATTAAGCCATCGATACCCTTGCGAAAATCGATGGCAATAGTGGCAACAAAAATAACTGACGCCGGGGTTAGTTGCAGCATAAAAATGTCTGAATTATGGTTTTTGGTTCTAGTGTTTGGATAATAAGTTTGGTACCATTTGGTTTAATAATGTGACAAGTATAGTGATTTTGTTTGGGGGCAGCTACAGGATCGGTATCTATAGAATTTAATAGTTGAAATGGGAGAAAATTAATATTTTGTTGTAGAGCTTGATTTGAAGTTGAGACATGAGAAGTTTTGAGGGTAGGCTCATGGGCTTTTTTAATTGAACTGATTGTTGCTTTATTAATATTAAGATGTTTAGCTATCTCTTGGTAAGAATAATGATGGAGTAATTGGTAAACTAATTCCTTTAGATGGTTTGGTATAGGATCAAACTTATTAGTTTTAGTTTGACGCCAGGCTTTAAATTGCTGAGCTACTTGCTCAATAGTAATTGATGGTATTTGCATAGTATGAAACCCAAATGTATAAAAAATTCATACTAGCAAAAACATTAGATAAAGTTATGCAGTTTTGCTGCAGGTATACGATTAAAATCAAATTTTGTTGAAGGTTTATTTTTCTTTAATGAGTAAGCAACAAGAGTAGATAATATATGGACAAAGGCATTTATTGGTGATCTATGTCTAGTATGTTCAAGGTTAATTTTATTTTTTAGATAATCAAAAACTGTTTCAATTAAGTTACGCTTTCGAAGTAAGATTTTTTCTTTCAAATCCATTAATTTATTTTCCATATTCTTCTTAATTCCATGAATCATTTTTAAGCCTCTTTCATATAAATTTAAGAACAAATTTTGCTTAATATAACCTCAGTTTGATGCAAGATGAAGGTTGAGATTGTTTAATTTTCCAAAAGCTACAGAAATTTTATTAGGTTTGAAAACATAGGCAAGTAGCCCAGCTAATACATTAGTTTGAAAATTCATAACAGATCTATGCCTTGTATGGTCTATATGAAAAAGGTTTTTCAATTGATCATTAATGGTTTCAATAATGTGCCTTTTATTTAAAAACTGCTTTTTAATAGGATCTATTATTCTTTCTTTCATATTACTTTTAATTTTTGTTATTAGTTCTAAACCTTGATTAGCAAGGGATTGAGTGAGTTTTTTACTGATATACCCACGATCACCAAAAAGCCAGCCTTGTAATTTATCTACTAAATTTTCCACCACTGCTCTATCATCGACATTTCCAGGAGTTAAAGAAAAACTCATAATCTCTCCGCAACTGTTAATGACAATATGTAGCTTACAGCCAAAGAACCACCCAGTGGAAGTCTTACCTCTTTTTGCTATGTCTTTGAATACTTTATGTCTATTAATTCTTAAATTATGGCAAGCAGGAAGTTTAGTAGAGTCGATATAATATTGACCAGTTTGTTTTCCTGTTAGGCTTTTTAGCAGTAACACCATGGGCATGAAGCTCATTGGCATTAACTGAACAAAACGACTATAGCTCACAAGTTTTGGAAATTCCTTTCTATAACTTTGGCATAGGCAGCATAAATAAAAATCTTTAAAGGTACGGTAGTGACTCAAGTGAAACATTACTATAATAGTAATAATCTCTGAGAGTCCTATACTGCAGCCCACTTTACGCTTACGGTTAGGATTTGGTAATATATATTTATTTCGCTCCGTATCAAAATGCTTGCAAAAATCATCAATTAAGCAGAAAATCTCCGTAAGAGGGATCATAATATATTCTCCAATTTTGTCATTATTATTAGAGAACTTTATAATCCCTCCCTTCTTAATTTTCAAATGTTCTTTCTTACGTCAAACTCAGGTTAATATAACCTTTATCAGCTGCTATAATTCCAGTTAATCTTTTTGTTAACTCCGGTACTGGAACCCTATCATCTACATTGCCTTTGGTCACTTTTAATGCCATAAACTCCCCTTTATTATTGATTATTACATGTAATTTAAAACCATAAAAATACCCCATAGAGGATTTACTATGTTTGGCTAATCCTTTAAAAACTTTATTGCTATAACGCCTTTTATTGTGACAAGCTTTAATCGTTGTAGAGTCAATAAAGTTAACCACTCTGCACTGCAAGTGCAGAGCTTAATATTACGGCATGAATGCCTCATGTATGTACTAACTTAAAAGTTAGAAACTATTTGTGTATGGCTCATTTAGAAAGTGTCACAACACAAAAAGAATATATCTGTGAAGTGTAAGATTTTGTTAAAAAATATCTTATCTTTTCTTGATAAGATATTTAAAATTTATGTTGAAACGACGCACTGCAAGTGCGGGGTTTTTCTCCCAAAGTGGGACAATAAATACCTCAGGAGTTTCGCAGTTAGCAAAATTGCGAATCAGCTAAAAGGCATCTAATGTTGTTCTGAATTGATGTTTTTATAACTTCCCAAGTTTGTTGATATAAAGTAATTTTTTCATTTATCCTCCTTTTGTTCATATCGAGCCAAGCAAATACGGCAAGGCAAATATGATTTCTCTGAGCTCGACCCGTGCGTGCCTGACAGCGTTCAATACCACAAGTTTGTTTTAATTCTCGATGATAAACTTCTATAGACCACCGTGCCTTAACAATTTTCTCTATTTGTTCACGTGTTGGATTTTCTAAGTTAGTTGTTATGTAATCAATGCGACCATTTTTTGCCACAAACTTAAATACCGTAACCCAACCGTATCCACGTAGGTGAATTTTTAGTCCCTCATCAGGAATCTCTAAACTTTCTAAGCTAACATTATGATTAACTTTTCTATTTTTTCTTAGGTTACTAACCCATGTCCAACCTAAATTACGTATATGTTTCAAATTCTCCAAACCGCTATACCACGCATCCATTACTACTGCATCAGGATTGATCCCTCTTTCCTTAGCTAAAGTAAGCATATCACAAAAATGCTCATTCTTTGTTTTTCCATCAGTTTCTTTATCATATATTCTATAATCTACAGGGGTAGATTGATCAGTTTTAGCATTGTAATGCAGTAAGTTGACCATCCCTATACCAGGTATAACATCATGTACAGCTCCAGAATATTGATAATGTACAAGCTCAATTTTCTTACTGTATTGCTTTGACAATAACGTGTCATCTCCCACTAATAAACAAGAAGCTTCCCTATCAATATATTTTGACACTTCTCTGTAGATCCCGCTAGGGCGGAAATCCTTACTATTTAACCATCGACTTGCACTATCATGAGATAGGTTTATTGGACTTACTTCAGATAATGCTTTACCACTATATCTTACGCTACTTGCTTGTAAAAATGATTTATATAAGTCTTTGCTACATTTTGATCTTGCCATGCTTAACTAAAACTCTTTCTTGCTAGATTAACATATTTTTTGCTAAGTGCGAAACTCCTGTACCTGTTTCCTCACCAAACAACAAATGAATCAACATATTTAGCGGTATGAATAATCGTGCCATTAATTCAACAAATCTATTATAACTCAAGGCTTTGGGAAAATCATCCTTATGCATGCACTCTATATAACTTTTATAGAAAAATTTAAAATTCTTAGCATAGGATGTATGCAACATAATTATTATTGTTAACATTTCACTTAGACTCATGCTACAACAGCGATTTCTTTGCTTATTTGATGGTAATAACTTTCTCTGTTCATACTCCAAATAAATTTTACAAAAATCATCTATAAAACTATATCAGGAGTTTCGCAGTTAGCAAAATTGCGAATCAGCTAAAAGGCATCTAATGTTGTTCTGAATTGATGTTTTTATAACTTCCCAAGTTTGTTGATATAAAGTAATTTTTTCATTTATCCTCCTTTTGTTCATATCGAGCCAAGCAAATACGGCAAGGCAAATATGATTTCTCTGAGCTCGACCCGTGCGTGCCTGACAGCGTTCAATACCACAAGTTTGTTTTAATTCTCGATGATAAACTTCTATAGACCACCGTGCCTTAACAATTTTCTCTATTTGTTCACGTGTTGGATTTTCTAAGTTAGTTGTTATGTAATCAATGCGACCATTTTTTGCCACAAACTTAAATACCGTAACCCAACCGTATCCACGTAGGTGAATTTTTAGTCCCTCATCAGGAATCTCTAAACTTTCTAAGCTAACATTATGATTAACTTTTCTATTTTTTCTTAGGTTACTAACCCATGTCCAACCTAAATTACGTATATGTTTCAAATTCTCCAAACCGCTATACCACGCATCCATTACTACTGCATCAGGATTGATCCCTCTTTCCTTAGCTAAAGTAAGCATATCACAAAAATGCTCATTCTTTGTTTTTCCATTAGTTTCTTTATCATATATTCTATAATCTACAGGGGTAGATTGATCAGTTTTAGCATTGTAATGCAGTAAGTTGACCATCCCTATACCAGGTATAACATCATGTACAGCTCCAGAATATTGATAATGTACAAGCTCAATTTTCTTACTGTATTGCTTTGACAATAACGTGTCATCTCCCACTAATAAACAAGAAGCTTCCCTATCAATATATTTTGACACTTCTCTGTAGATCCCGCTAGGGCGGAAATCCTTACTATTTAACCATCGACTTGCACTATCATGAGATAGGTTTATTGGACTTACTTCAGATAATGCTTTACCACTATATCTTACGCTACTTGCTTGTAAAAATGATTTATATAAGTCTTTGCTACATTTTGATCTTGCCATGCTTAACTAAAACTCTTTCTTGCTAGATTAACATATTTTTTGCTAAGTGCGAAACTCCTGTATATAATTCTGTGATATCTTTTCTCATGCCTGTAGTTTGTTTTTTTGTTTAAAAATATAAATACTGCAGGCACTCCTTTTTGACAATCCTTTTATCTATTACTATTTCATCTATTACTATTTCATCTATATCTTATCCCGAACTGACGTATTAAGGGATACAACACTATAGGGATAGGCTTTAACATGGATAATCCAAGAGCAAAAATTGTGTGGCAGACAATATTCCAAGGTTCTTTATCATTTGACAAAGTTTATAATGGCGATAAAGCTATTACAATACAACAATCTCGAATGATATATGATCGTAAGAGTGCTGTTAATCGCCTAGAGCTAAAAAATATTTATGGCAAGTCTTGGGATAAGTTAAAACCTAACGAGATGTCGATGATTGAGGATATGTATTGGAATGGTGGTAATAAGCTAGTAGGTAAATATACCAAGTTTTTTAAACATATGATCCTTTATACTGAAAGTTCTAGATTAAAATATCTTATACAAGGATTAATCGAGGTAAGAGAAAATTCTAATAAAGAGAGAATTAGGGGTATTCAAAATCGTAGAAATGTACAAAGTGAAATAGGTGACTCGTCCAAATGTTCTGCTCCGGCGATAAGGACATGATATAACTTTTTTTTCACAGCTACCTCTTGTAAAATTGACGAGAAGACACTATATCAAAACTTATCAAGTTGATTTATTAAATTGGGATTAGGAGTGTATATGGCAAAGATCATAGGTATAGATTTAGGAACAACAAATTCTTGCGTTGCGGTAATGGAAGGAAAAGAACCAAGAGTTATAGCAAATGCTGAAGGAGTTAGGACTACTCCTTCAATGGTAGGATTTGGTAATGACGGTGAAAAATTAATTGGCGATCCAGCAAAACGTCAGGTTGTAACCAATCCACAAAATACTTTATATGGTATTAAAAGATTGATAGGTAGAGGTTTCTCTGATCCTATGGTAAAAAAAGACCAATATCTTGTACCATACAAGATAGTAAAAGCTGCTAATAACGATGCTTGGGTTGAAGTTAAAGGAGAAAAATATTCTCCTAGTCAGATTAGTGCTTATATTCTACAGAAAATGAAAGAAACAGCCGAGAATTATCTTGGTGAGAAGGTAACACAAGCAGTCATTACTGTACCGGCATATTTTAATGATGCACAACGTCAAGCAACCAAAGATGCTGGTAAAATTGCTGGTTTGGAAGTATTAAGGATAATCAATGAACCAACAGCAGCCGCTTTAGCATATGGTTTTGATAAAGCTGAGAGCAAAATAATTGCAGTTTATGATCTTGGTGGTGGTACGTTCGATGTATCAATTTTAGAGATAGGTAACGGTGTATTTGAAGTTAAATCTACCAACGGTAATACTTTCCTTGGCGGAGAAGATTTTGATTCGAGAATTCTAGATTATTTAATTGATGAGTTTAAGAAAGAAAGTGGTATGGATTTACGCAAAGATCCTTTAGCTTTACAACGTCTGAAGGAAGCTGCGGAAAAAGCTAAAAAAGAATTATCCTCTGTAGCTCAAACTGATGTTAATTTGCCATATATTACGGCTGATAGCTCGGGTCCTAAGCATTTAAATATAAAATTTACTAGGGCGAAATTAGAATCCTTAGTGGCAACGTTAATTGATGATACAATAGAACCATGTAAGAAAGCTTTAAAAGATGCTGGGCTAAAAGCTTCGGATATTCAAGAAGTAGTACTTGTTGGTGGTATGACTAGAATGCCAAAAGTTATTGAGAAAGTAAAGGAATTCTTTGGTCGTGAACCACATAGAGGAGTTAACCCTGATGAAGTCGTGGCTCTAGGTGCTGCTATTCAGGGAGGAGTGTTAAATAAAGAAGTTACTGATATATTATTGCTAGATGTCACCCCTTTATCTTTAGGTATTGAAACTCTTGGTGGGGTATTTACTAGGCTGATTGATCGTAATACTACTATTCCGACTAAAAAGAGTCAGGTATTCTCTACTGCTGATGATAATCAGCATGCTGTAACGATTAGGGTATTCCAAGGTGAACGGGAAATGGCATCTGATAATAAGATACTTGGTCAATTTAATCTTGATGGCATTCCGCCTGCACCACGAGGATTACCACAAATTGAAGTAACTTTTGATATAGACGTTAATGGTATAGTTCATGTTTCTGCCAAGGATAAAGCTAGTGGTAAGGAACAAAAAGTAACTATTCAAGCTTCTGGAGGTCTTAGTGATACAGAAATTGAACAAATGGTAAAAGATGCTGAGAAAAACGCTGAGGATGATAAAAAGCGTCGTGAATTAATTGAGGCTAGAAATAGTGCTGATAGCTTAATTTATTCAACTGAAAAAACTCTAAAAGAACACGATAGTAAAATATCAGCTAGTGATAAACAAGAAGTAGAAAATAGCATAACAGAGTTAAAAGCAGCTTTAGAGTCAGATAATCTTGAAGAAATTAAAGCAAAAACTGACACTCTGATGGCTAGTAGTATGAAAATAGGAGAAGCTATGTATAAATCTTCGTCAGGCGACGATAATAATGCGGAATCTGAAGCAAGTAATGACGATAAAGTAGTTGATGCTAATTACGAGGATGTAAGCAATAAGTAATTACTAGACTTGCTGCATAAATCAAAGATAGTTGAGGGATTTTTAGGAGAAACGAAGCCGGCTACCTTCGCGTACACAGACGTACGTGAGGAGCGGAGGCGAGTTTCGACGACAAAATCACCAACTAGATTGACTTATGTGCAGTAAGTCTACTAATGAATGTAGATTGCTTAGTCGCCGCTAAAGTGGTTCCTCGCAATGACGAGTAACGCTATTCGAGTTAGCTAAAAGGAAAATTTAAAATAAGATATACTTAATTATGTCGACAAAAGATTATTACCAAATACTTGGGGTTAGTAAAACTGCTACCCAGGAAGAGCTAAAAAAAGCTTATCATAAATTGGCGATGCAATATCATCCTGACCGTAATACACAGGATAAACAAGCAGAAAAAAAGTTCAAGGAAATAAGCAGTGCTTATGATATCCTAAAAGATGAACAAAAAAGAGCTGCCTATGATCGTTTTGGACATGATGCCTTTCAGAATTCAGGTGGAGCATCGTCAGCTGGAAGACATAACAATAGTGGACCTGATATAAATGATATATTTGGTGAGTTTTTTAATGATTTTATGGGCAGCGGGACAAGAAGACAACGACCATCAACTAATATTAGAGGTTCAGATCTAAAATATGATATCACAGTTACTTTGCAAGAAGCATTTCGTGGTATCGACAAAAATATTAGTTTTACCAGTGAAGTAAAATGCCAAACATGTAACGGCAACGGGTCAGAAAGTAATGCCGGAATGACCAAATGTGACGCTTGTGCAGGACAAGGGGTTACTAGAAGACAACAAGGCTTCTTTACATTAGAACAAACTTGTGCAAAATGCCAAGGTGCAGGAAAAATAATTAAAAATCCATGCAAAAAATGTCATGGTCAGGGGCGTTACTCACAACATAGAAATTTATTAGTAAATATTCCAGCTGGTATTGAAGAAGGTACTAGAATAAGGCTTACTGGTGAAGGAGATGCCGGAGTGCGAGGAGGAAATAACGGAGATTTGTATATTTTTGTTACTATTAAACCGCATGACCTCTATAAAGTTGATGGAATTAATTTGCATTGCAGACTACCAATTAGCTTTATTAAAGCTGTTTTAGGTGGAGAAGTAGAAGTTCCCGATATAGAAGGCGGTAAGGTAAAATTACAAATACCCGCTGGCACACAAAATGGCGAACAACTTAGGCTAAAAGGCAAAGGTATGTCTAAGGTTAGATCAAGCATTAGAGGTGATATGTTTGCTCACATACATATTGAGATACCAAAGAATCTTAATAAAAAACAAAAAGAATTACTAGAATTGCTGGATAAAGAATTTACAAGCGACAAAGATGAGGATGATGCTAGTTTTTTTAATAAAATGAAAAACTTATGGTCATGAAATTTTATCCATTTTACTCGATAATCAAGTTTTTCCTTAACTGTCTTCAGATTTCTTATTTAAAGCAATTAAATAAACCTCTACTGACTCTTTACGACTAGAAGATGGTTTAAAATGCTTGACCTTATGAAAATTAAGTTTAACTCTGTTTAGCACATTATTCTCCGTACCACCTCGAAAAATTTTAGCAATAAAATGTCCACCCGGTCTTAAAATTTTTAAGGCAAAGTCAATCGCATGCTCACATAAGTCAAGAGTCCGAATATGGTCAGTTGTTGCATGACCCGTCGTGTTCGCAGCCATATCACTCATTACCACATCAGCACTACCATCGAGCATCTTTATAATAATCTCTTTAGTATCTTCAGCATAGAAGTCTTTTTGTAAGCAATGTACACCAATAATTGGTTCGATGTCAAGTAAATCAACTGCAATTATCACGCTATTATTACCACGTGACTCATCAGATTTAATAATTCTGCTAGCCACTTGACTCCATCCACCTGGTGCAGCACCTAAATCGACTAATTTCATCCCTGGTTTTAACAGATTAAATTTTTCATGGATTTCCAGCAACTTATAAGCTGATCTAGATCTATAACCATCAAGCTTTGCTTTAGAAACATATGGATCGTTTAATTGCCGTGCAAGCCACTGTTTTGACGAATTTTTACGCTTTTTTGCAGTTTTAACGGCAACAAATTTACCTCTAAATCCTAATATATTAGATGTCATGACACATGATCTCGCTAGATTTTTTAGCAATTCTATCCAATACAGAATTAACAAAACCAACCTCATTTTCATTCAACATATCACTTGTAATATCGGTGAATTCATTAATTACCACTTTACTTGGAACATTTGGAAAAAATTGTAATTCACAAATTGCCACACGCAAAAGAGCAAGAAGCAGAACAGGTAAGCTAGTAATTTGCCATTCCGATGTCAAATGCCTTGATATCATCTTATCAATTTGAGGTAAATTTAGAATTACAGACTTTACTAATAATTCAAAATAACTTATACTTAACTTCACTTTTATTGGTTTGTTTAAATCATTAGCTACTCGTTCATCTTGATAGAATTGAACAATTTGTTGCATGATCCGATCTATGTTTTGATCAGGACTCTCCGGTTTATACTGATAAATTGCCTGTACCGCAGCAATACGTGCTATGGTTTTGGTACTAATCTTGGTTGAGGTCATAAAAACTTTGATGTATTGGTATTTAATTTATTAGCTATAGCAAAAAAGCATAACTTAGTAAACCTCTTTAAAAAATAATGAGTTGTATGTTATCAATATTCGGATTTATTCTAACAATCAGCTTATTAGTCTTTATTCATGAGTTTGGTCATTATTACATAGCTAAAATATTTGGAGTAAAGGTTGAAGAATTCTCGATAGGTTTTGGTAAGGAACTCTTCTCTAAAATAGACAAAGATGGCGTAAAATGGCAAATTTGCACCCTACCCTTCGGTGGTTACGTTAAAATTTATGGATTTGACCCTGCAACACTTAAAAATACTCAGGATAATAGACCACTCACTTTTCTTAGCAAGCCTCTTTGGGTTCAATTCTTAATTATAGCTGCTGGACCTATAGCTAATTATTTGTTAGCCATTCTCATATTCACAACTATTTATTTTTCTCATGGTCAAGTAGAAATACCTCCTATAATTGGTGAAGTAGCGGTCAATTCACCTGCTGAATTAGCTGGGCTTAGAGAAAATGATAAAGTTATTATGATTGGTACTAATAAAATTGATAGTTTTGTCGATTTACAGAGAAATATATTCATGAGCGGAACTAAACCCATCAATTTTTTAGTTGAAAGGCATGATGAGATTATTGATATTGTTATAACTCCAAAAGAGATTAGTCAAAAACTGGATAATCAACCTGAGATAAAAAGACCTTATATAGGAGTTATTGCTAAGAATGAACCTATTTACATTAAAATGAATATTTTCCAAAGTATATATCAAGGTTCTGTAGATGTTGTTTATATCTCAGGTTTAATTTTAAGACACTTTGGACAAATGCTAATGGGAACAAGATCGTTAAATGAAATTGGTGGACCAATTACCATTGCCAAGGAATCAGGAAAATCTTTAGAACAAGGGGTAGCAAATTTTGCCCTATTTGTTGCCATGATATCAATTAATCTAGGTCTACTTAATTTGCTACCGATTCCAGTTCTAGATGGTGGACATTTAATGTTCATAATATATCAAACAATTTTTGGAAAAACACTTAGTGGGGCAATAAAAAATGCTATACTAAGATTAGGTATGGGGATAATTATTTTTCTTATTGTAATTTCCTTGTCAAATGATATAAAAAACTTAGTATTTTAAATTTTAGTATGACTTATAAAACCAAACAAAAGAAGGTTCTTGTGAAAACAAACTTCAAATCAACTATTAAACTAGCTATTTTGGCAACAACTGTTTTATATAATACATCAGCTTTATCGGCTGAGTATATTAAAAAAATAACTATTCAAGGTAATAAAATAATCGAAAAATCGACTATTGAAAATTACTTAAAGCTTCAAGTAGGAGAAGAATATAATACATCCAAAGGAGATGAAGCAATCAAAAACCTTTACTCAACGTCTTTGTTTGACAATATAAGTATTACACTAGGCAATGGTGGTAATTTGATAGTTACTGTATCAGAAACTCCGTTTATTACTAAAGTAGTGTTTACAGGTAATTCTAAAATCAAAACATCCTCATTATCAAAAGAATTGCTTACCATGTCTGGTGAATCAATGAGTCCAGCTAAAATCCAATTAGATGTGGAAAAAATTAAAGAGATATACAAACGTTCAGGTCGTTTTTCTACAACCGTAACGCCAAAAATTGAGAGACTTGAGAATGACAGAGTAAAAGTTACTTTTGATATTGCAGAAGGACCTAAAACAACTGTTAAAAAAATCTATTTCAGTGGAAATAATAATTACCGTAGTACAGAACTACAATCTGTTATCCTAACAAAACAGTCAAAATGGTTTAACTTTTTAGAAACAAATGATATCTACGATCCAGACCGCCTAGAGTATGATAAAGAATTGTTAAAGGAATTCTATCAGTCAGTAGGATTTGCCGATTTTCGTGTTATTTCTGTTACAGCAGAACTCAATCCAACCAAAGAATATTTTACCATTACTTACTCTATTGAAGAAGGGGCAAAATATAATTTTGGCAACATTACTATTGACAATAAATTACCTAATATTGATATAAATGAAATTAAAAAATATATTAATGTTAAGTCGGGTGATACATTTAATATTAATAGTTTAAATAAAATAGCAAATAAAATCTCTTCACATTTTGCAAGTAAAGGTTATCCAGGAATTAGTGTTTATCCGGATACAAGTGGTAAAAACCCTGATAATACTGCTGATATTAAATTTGTTATAGATAAGGCAGAAAAAGTATTTATTAATCAAATTAATATTATGAATAATCTAAAAACTGAAGATAAAGTTATTAGACGAGAATTTAAAATTTCTGAAGGAGATATATTTAACCGTTCTTATATAGAAAAAGGTCATCAGAATCTACGTAATTTGGATTATTTTGAAAAAGTACTTATTAGCGTTACACCAACAACACGAAAAGACAAATATGATATTAATATTGACGTTGAGGAAAAATCAACATCTTCAATTAGTTTTGATGCTGGCTATAACACAGCGGGAGGACCATTTGGACGTATATCATTTTTGGAACGTAATTTAATTGGTACTGGAAAAGTGTTACATGCTGGAGTACAAGTAGGAAGAAAGAGTGTTAGTTACTATGCTGGCATAACCGAACCTCATTTTCTTGATAAAGATGTATCGCTAGGTTTTAATGTTTTCAATAATTATAGCGGTCGTGGGACTTCATTTCTTTCACAAGGAGAACAAAATTATACGTTAAAATCTATAGGACTCAAACCTTCTCTTGGTTATGATATTGCGGAAGACTTAAGACATGAAATTGACTATACTCTTAAGAGAGATGTATTAAGCTCTCCAGGTAATTCAAGCTCTATATTCTTAACTGAACAGATGGGAAAATTCATCACATCAGCCATCGGACATACTATCACTTATGATCAGCTTGATAGTAGTATTATTCCTAAAAATGGTTATGTTATTAGCGGCACTCAGGAATTTGCTGGTGTTGGGGGTAATAATAAATATTTAAAACATGAACTAGACGGTAAATATTTTAAATCTTTTATCAATAATAAATTCACTTTAAAACTTTCAAGTAGTGTCGGTGATATTATGGGTGTAGGAGGTAAAACTGTAAGAATTTCTGATCGGTTTAATTTGGGTGATTATAGCCTTAGAGGATTTGCTGCTAGTGGAATAGGTTCTAGAGAAAAAACAACAAATGAAGGTCTTGGCGGAGAAAAATATTATACATTTTCAACAGAACTCAACTTTCCAACTGGTTTACTAGAAGATTTTAATTTAACTGGAGCTGTTTTTATGGATGCTGGTAGTCTTTGGGGTGTAGGATTAAATTCTAAAAGTATTTATAAATCTGATAGTTTTTATAATGATAAATCACTTCGTGCTTCTGTTGGGGTGGGTTTTATATGGGTTACTCGCTTTGCCCCTATCAGAATGGATTGGGCTTGGCCAATTAAAAAGAAACCTTATGATGAAAAGCAACTTTTCCATCTAAAGTTTTCTACACATTTTTAATATTGTAACCTGAGTTCGATATAATATAGTAAAATCCTATATAATTAAGAGATTAAATTTAAAAAAACTTGTAAGCTCTATATGAAATTAACAAAATTATTATTTTATACCATCACTACCTGCTTAGCTTTATCTAGCTGTAAAACTAAGAAGATAGATGAAGATTTAATTGTTCCAGCTCCTGAATTATACAATAATGGCATTGTTTTACTGGAAAAACAAAAATATTTGAAAGCTGCCGAGGAATTTTCTAGAATTTTTTATCAAGATCCTGGTAATAAAATGACTCCTCAAGCTGAGTTAATGCAAGCCTATTCTTTATTTTTAGCATGTCAGTATGAGGAAGCGGTAGATGTACTTGATACTTTTATTAAGCTTCATCCAATGCATGAAGATATTGCATATGCGTATTACCTAAAGGCATTATCGTATTATATGCAAATCTCAAATGTACAGCTTGATCAATCAAGAACCCTTTTAGCTAAAGAAAGTTTTGAAGATGTTATAAAACTTTTCCCTAAAACAAAATATTCAATTGATGCATCTTTAAAAATTGATTTAGTAAATGATCATTTAGCCGGTAAGGAAATGGATGTAGGTCGTTATTATCTCAGTAGAAATAACCCGATAGCTGCTATCAATAGATTTCAGCTTATTGTGGATAATTACCAAACTACATCACATATACCAGAAGCACTTTATCGTTTAGTGGAAAGTTATTTAATGTTGGGACTTAACATTGAAGCAAAGAAATATGCTGCAGTACTTGGTCACAACTATCCGGATAGTAACTGGTATAAATATTGTCAACCGTTTATTAACAACTTTCCAAAGGGACCAAGTTAACCACTCTGCACTGCAAGTGCAGAGCTTAATATTACGGCATGAATGCCTCATGTATGTACTAACTTAAAAGTTAGAAACTATTTGTGTATGGCTCATTTAGAAAGTGTCACAACACAAAAAGAATATATCTGTGAAGTGTAAGATTTTGTTAAAAAATATCTTATCTTTTCTTGATAAGATATTTAAAATTTATGTTGAAACGACGCACTGCAAGTGCGGGGTTTTTCTCCCAAAGTGGGACAATAAAGTCATAAAAGATAAAGATGCTATAGAACAAGAGATAGATTATTTAAATTTTGTAACCAAAGAATTAAAAACTCTTGATTATCAAGTAGGAGAAGAAGAAAAACTTACCACTATAAGACGCAGTTTACAAAATCGTGATAAAGAAATACAAGTAACTCAAGATATATTATACCAATTGCAATAATTAACGCAGTGTTATAAAATGGTTTTTTAACTGATAAAAGGTAATCAAATAGCTAGGTTAATATTACCGCAAGGTTTTGAAGGTCATGATTTTATAAAAATGATGAAACATGAGCCGCATGGTCGAAATCGTATACGTTTATTGGCGATGTATCACCTTCAATTAGGCAAATCTTTTAAAGCCATATCTGAAATAGTGAAGTCACACTGGAAAACTGTGCAATCATGGCTCAGAAGATTTAGGAATCATGGTTTTGAAGGATTATTTGAATCACAAAGCAGCGGTGCCCCTAGCAAGATTAACACTATACAAGAGTCTGCTCTTTTTGATAAAATCAATACGCTCAGTGAAAGTAAAACTGGTGGGTATATAACTGGAAAGGAGTTACATATCATGTTACTTGAGGAATATGGTGCTAAATGTGCTTTAAAAACAGTCTACAATACTATGCACCGCCTTGGTTTTAGCTGGATTACTTCTCGTTCAATGCATCCAAAGTCAAATCAAGAGACTCAAAATACATATAAAAAAACTTTCCAGATATGTTAACAGAATTATTACCAAAAAATATCGATAGATGTAAAGTTGATATATGGTCTCAAGATGAAACTCGAGTTGGGCAACAAGGTAGCTTAACTCGTATATGGGCTAAGCGTGGCACTAGACCCCGTAAAGTTCGGCAACAGCAATTCATTTCAACATATATTTATGGAGCTGCTTGCCATGATACAGGAGAAGCTTTTGCATTAATTTTACCATATGCAAACACACAGGCAATGAATAAATTCTTAGAAGACCTTTCTCGCAGTATTCAAGGCAACCGACATATAGCTTTACTAACGGATAATGCAGGTTGGCACACAGCCAAAAAACTAACTGTGCCAAGCAATATCACTTTGATACCGCTTCCGCCCTATGCACCGGAACTTAATGCAATGGAACAAGTTTGGGAATGGATCAAGAATCATTACTTGTCTAACCAATGTTATGGTGTATATGAAGATATCGTCACTATGGCTTGTTACGCTTGGAATCAACTTGCTCATAATGTAGATTTAGTAAAATCAATTATGTATAGAGACTGGATAAATACACCGTGTTAATTATTGCAATTGGTATTATCACATCTTGAAACTCCTGAAATTAATAAGTCCATTACTAATGTTCAACATTTAATAGCCCGTAACTTACAGGAAAATGAAGAATTTGCCTCTATTTCATTAAATTTAGATGATTGTTATAATAGTCTAGAAGAAGCACGTATAAAATTACAAAACATTATTAATAACTTCGATACAAATGAATTTAACTTAGATGAAGTGGAAGAAAGGCTGTTTAAAATTCGTGACATAGCACGAAAATATAATATTTCTTGCGATAAAATACCTGAATTTGTTGACAATTCTAACCAACAACTAAATGCCCTGAAGGATAAAATTAATAACGTTAAAATCCTAGATATTAATAAGCTAGCTGGTCATAAAAAATATTTTGAACTAGCTGAAACTTTATCGCATCAGCGTTCTAAAATAGCCAAGAACCTAGAATTAGCTATGCAAAAAGAGCTTGAACAACTTAAAATGGAAAAGGCAATTTTTAAAGTAGAAATAGTACCTAAGGATAATATTGCAAACCAAACTGACAATAAACACTTTTTGGAAGACAGGGATACTTCTCAAGTAATGTTATGTAGGGTATCAGATAATGGTATCGATAATGTGCGTTTCGTTGCCTCAACTAACCCTGGTATACAACTTGCTCCTATTGATACAATTGCTTCTGGTGGTGAATTATCAAGATTTATGTTAGCACTAAAAACTTGTCTTTTTGATAAACTACTTAAGGAAACTATTATTTTTGATGAAATAGATACGGGAATTGGCGGTATCGTAGCCGATAAAGTAGGAGAAAAACTAAAAAAGCTTAGCTCTATTGCCCAAGTTATCGCAGTTACTCACCAACCGCAAGTGGCAGGTAAGGCAGATCAGCATATTGTCGTTAACAAGCTACAATTGAATGAAAGTACTAAAATTACTATAAAAAATCTAAATCTTCAAGAGAGGCAGGTCGAACTTGCTCGCATGATCTCAGGCAAATCTATTACCGATGCGAGTTTGAAGGCAGCTAAAGAGTTTCTACATCCTTAGCCCCCTTCCCTCTTAAGCAACCACCTTTTTCTTAATTACTTTATTAGGATTTACTTGAAGTTTTTCTTTAATTCTAGCTGCTTTACCACTTAGATTTCTTAAATAATATAGTTTAGCACGACGTACTACACCATATTTAACAACTTCAATCGAATGTACAATTGGTGAGAAAATCATAAATCGTCTTTCTACACCTTCACCATGACTGACCTTACGAACTACAAAAGAAGATGCAACACCACTATTTCTTCTAGCAATTACTACACCTTCATACATTTGAAATCTTTCTAGTAATTTTTCCTTACCATCTTTTTCAACTGCTCGATCAATTATTTTTACAGTAACCTTTACAGTATCCCCTGCTTTAAAGTCAGGAATCTTTTTATTTTCCGTTAGTTTTAGAATTTGCTGTTGTTCAAACTCTTCAATAATATTCATTACCTTAAACTCCTATAAATATTTAGTTAACCACTCTGCACTGCAAGTGCAGAGCTTAATATTACGGCATGAATGCCTCATGTATGTACTAACTTAAAAGTTAGAAACTATTTGTGTATGGCTCATTTAGAAAGTGTCACAACACAAAAAGAATATATCTGTGAAGTGTAAGATTTTGTTAAAAAATATCTTATCTTTTCTTGATAAGATATTTAAAATTTATGTTGAAACGACGCACTGCAAGTGCGGGGTTTTTCTCCCAAAGTGGGACAGTTAACCACTCTGCACTGCAAGTGCAGAGCTTAATATTACGGCATGAATGCCTAATGTATGTACTAACTTAAAAGTTAGAAACTATTTGTGTATGGCTCATTTAGAAAGTGTCACAACACAAAAAGAATATATCTGTGAAGTGTAAGATTTTGTTAAAAAATATCTGTATGATTCATTCTTATCTTTTCTTGATAAGATATTTAAAATTTATGTTGAAACGACGCACTGCAAGTGCGGGGTTTTTCTCCCAAAGTGGGACAATAAATCCGACCTACGTTTTTTAGTAATCTCTAAAGATTGCTTGCTTTTCCAATCTTTAATTAATTGATGATTACCAGACAACAAAATACTCGGAACTTCTCTATTTTTCCACTTTGCCGGTCTCGTATATAGAGGACATTCAAGCAATCCAGCGAACTCTCCATTTTCCTCAAAAGATTCTGATTGCAATGTGTCTTGATTCAGTAATACATTCGGAAGTAATCTAATCAAGCAATCAAGAATAGCAAGAGCTGCCACCTCACCACCAGATAAAATATAATCCCCTATACTAATTTCCGTCATATTATACTCTTCAATTACACGTTCGTCAACCCCTTCAAAGCGACCACATAAAATTATTATTTGCTTTTCTTGTATAATTTCACGAGCAATATTTTGGTTAAATAGCTTTCCTCTTGGTGAGGGATAATATATTTTGGCATTAGGATTTGAAGACAAAACATGATCTATACAACTACCCACCACATCTGGACGCATTATCAGTCCGTTACCACCACCATAAGGCTCATCATCAACATTTTTATGCCGAGTTAATCCAAAATCTTTTATATTAACCACATTATAAGACCATATACCCTTTTCTAAGGCTTGCCCTGCAAGGGAATATTGCAAAAATCCAGGGAACATTTCTGGAAATATGGTTAATATTGATGCATGTAATGAAGACATTTAATAAATATGATGAAATTTTAAAATAAAAAAATTGATTTGACTTATATTATAGTTTATATAATTAGGCAATATGAATCCATTAACACTTTATTGTTAATCTTCATCATTTATTTTTCGGAGCATGGCGCAGCCTGGTAGCGCATTTGGTTTGGGACCAAAGGGTCGGGAGTTCAAATCTCTCTGCTCCGACCACAAATTTCATTGTATTTAACATTTAATACCTCCTTTACTATTAAACAAATGTGGGCTGATATGGGGTATCAGTCTAAAGATTTAAAGGGTCAAGATAATTGATATGCCATTTGGATATTTAAATGGCATATCAAGCAAATATGAAAAATTACCCAAAAAAGAGAAAAGAAGAACAAGGCTAATAGCTGTAGAAACAGAGAATGTATTAATGATTACTAGCTTAGAGAAAAAGTCTAGTCCAAAAGAATTGTTAAAATTTAACGGAAGTCATTGGTCATGCGAAAATAATTTAAACTGGATAAAAGATAAGGTTTTTGAAGAAGATAAGTCAACTATTAGTATTGGAGAAGCTCCGTTAATAATGTCATTATTGAGGACAACAACTCTTTCTATAATAGCTCTATTTTCAAACAAAATTACTGAAACTAGAGAAAATTTTAACAATTATAGACATAGGTTATTTAAATTATTCTCAACTTAAAGTTGGAATTTTTAAACTGCCCTGATTGGATATAGACAAAGGAGTGTTTTACATGACAGCCATATTATGGTATACTGATGCCAAGGTGTACTCAGTCACCAAATTCTCATCAATTGACTATAAATATCAAGTTTATAACTTACAATAATATATTATGAATTTTATCGATGAAGCTAAAATATACTTAAAAGCCGGTGATGGTGGTGATGGGGTGATTAGTTTTCATCGAGAAAAATATATTGATATGGGTGGACCTGATGGCGGTGATGGTGGTCGTGGTGGTAGCATTATTTTTAAGTGCAATTCTCATCTTAATACTTTAGTAAATTTTAGGCATAAACTGCATTTTAAAGCAGAAAATGGTGAGAATGGTAAAGGCTCAAACCGTAGTGGGAAGTCTAAACCTGCTTTACTCTTAGAAGTACCAGTAGGAACACAAATATTCTCAGAACATGGCGATGTTCTACTATATGATTTCACTTCTGATGAACAAACTTTTGAAATTCTTAAGGGAGGCAAAGGCGGGCTTGGTAATAGCCATTTTAAGTCATCTACCAATCAAGCTCCACGGCGTAGGACTGAAGGTGTTGTTGGAGAAGAGATGTGGGTAAATTTACAACTCAAACTACTTTCAGATGTTGGTCTTATAGGTCTACCTAATGCAGGAAAATCGACTTTTCTTGCAACCACGACATCAGCAAAACCTAAAATTGCTGATTATCCATTTACCACACTAAGCCCTAATCTTGGTGTGGTTTATGTAGATGATGAAGAATTTGTGATGGCTGATATCCCAGGTTTAATAGAAGGGGCTCACTTAGGACATGGACTCGGTGATAAGTTCCTAAAACATATTGAGAGATGTAATTTATTGATTCATTTGATATCAGCAACAAGTGATAATTTGATTGCTGATTATAGAACTATTAGGAACGAGCTTGAATCATATTCGAGCTTATTAAAAAATAAGCTTGAAATAATTTGTTTGAATAAGTGCGATGTTTTGTTAGAAGAAGAAATTAAAGACAAAATTATAGAATTGCAAAAAATTACTAGTGAGGAAATTTTTTTAGTGTCTAGCTATACAAGAACTGGATTAAATAGGGTAATTAAAAAAGCTCTTGAAAACGTAAAAAACACAAATCCTCCCAATTTGGGATAAGAATTAGTTAGTCTGTCCGGCAAAACTCTATAAGTCTTATAGATAATAGGGTTTAATGGCAGAAAATAGTTAACCACTCTGCACTGCAAGTGCAGAGCTTAATATTACGGCATGAATGCCTAATGTATGTACTAACTTAAAAGTTAGAAACTATTTGTGTATGGCTCATTTAGAAAGTGTCACAACACAAAAAGAATATATCTGTGAAGTGTAAGATTTTGTTAAAAAATATCTGTATGATTCATTCTTATCTTTTCTTGATAAGATATTTAAAATTTATGTTGAAACGACGCACTGCAAGTGCGGGGTTTTTCTCCCAAAGTGGGACAGTTAACCACTCTGCACTGCAAGTGCAGAGCTTAATATTACGGCATGAATGCCTCATGTATGTACTAACTTAAAAGTTAGAAACTATTTGTGTATGGTTCATTTAAAAAGTGTCACAACACAAAAAGAATATATCTGTGAAGTGTAAGATTTTGTTAAAAAAATATCTTATCTTATCTTTTCTTGATAAGATATTTAAAATTTATGTTGAAACGACGCACTGCAAGTGCGGGGTTTTTCTCCCAAAGTGGGACAATAAAGATAAAAAAATCGTTTGTTGATCTTGGTTATACTGGCAGCAATGTTAAAGAGAAGAGTAAGGTATATACCCCAAAAACTCGGAAAAAGTTATTGAAAGAAGAAAAGTGTATGATCAGGAGACGCAGTGCTATAGAACCAATAATAGGGCATTTGAAACAATATGGCAGGATGGGCAGAAACTTCTTGAAGGGTGTGATAGGAGATGTGATCAATCCAATAATCTCTGCTATAGGTTTGAATTTACGATGTATTGCCAATCATTTACACATCATGCCTAACTCTACATAAAAAAATTATCATTAAAAAACTTGCTAAACGATTAAAAAAAATCGTTAACAATAAGCTCATGTAAAAATTTTACTAAAACAGAAATTTTTCAATAAAATTGAAAACAATTTTTAGTCGCTCCGCCAAAACTCTACAAGCCTTATAGACAAAGGGGTTTTAAGACAAAAAGTAATAGTAAAATCCATAAGAAAATGAAGGGTTTTATATCAAAAGCTTATGGAAATACAAAAAAATGGTAACGAGCAAATTGAGTATGTTTTGGGAAATAGGGTGTTTTTTGATACAAAAACTTGAAATTAGCTCTCGAAATCATACTAATTTAGTCTAAAATCATACAGTTTTTGGAAATTAGTGCCACAAGTGGTATTTTTTGGGTTTTGGCGGACGGACTTTTTAATTTTAGTGCAAATATTAGAATTTTTTTTGTAAAAATTTTATTCAATCATAGATTATGGGGGGCTTTAAATATTTTTGGCGGACGGACTAGTTAATTCTTATCTCAAATTAGCTCCCTTCCATATATTTTTCAAACTTATTTTTCTCATCCCGATATTTATCTGCATCCGGTAGGGCTGGTTTTCTAACGGCAATATTTGGCCAAATGCTTGAGAAAAATTTAGCTCTCTCTATCCAGTCAATCAACTGTTCTGACTCTGGCTTAATAGCTTTAACCGGACACTCAATCTCACACACTCCACAATCAATACATTCATCAGGATTAATTACCAACATTAACTCCCCTTCATAGAAGCAATCGACAGGACATACTTCTACACAATCAGTATATTTACATTTTACGCATTCATCGGTAACAACATAAGTCATAAATTGTTATACTCCTTGAACTTGGTGATTAAAACGCAAGTTCTTAAACCCAATACTAATAAAAAATACAGTATAGCACTTATCAACATTAGCACTAAGGGCAATAACATAGAATTATCAATTGTCGGACTACCCAGCCTTAAAACACTTGCTGGCTGGTGTAAACTATACCAAATATTTACCGAAAATTTTACTATAGGAACATTGATAAAACCAATCAGAGCAATCACCGAAGCTGGTTTTTCAGTACGGCTTATCCTATCACCACTATTCACCACTACGATATAACTTAAATAGAGCAAGAATAGTACGAATATTGAGGTAAGTCTAGCATCCCAAACCCACCAAGTCCCCCAAATAGGCTTTCCCCATAATGCCCCCGTCACCATACTAATCATGCAAAAAACTGCACCAATAGGGCTACTGGCCACTGCCATTAAGAACGACATTTTAGTCTTCCACACTAGGTTAGACAAACTACAAATAGCTATGAATGTGTAAATCCCTAGTGCCATCCAAGAAGCTGGTACATGAACATACATAATCCTGACCATATCACCTTGTTGGTAATCTGGCGGTGAGACTATCAAAGCTTGATATAACCCCACCCCCATTGTTACCAACATTGCAACTAGCAATAATGGTAGCATGGTTCGTACTAACTTACTAAAAAAATAAGGGTTTAGTAATTTAAACATTTAGACATTTGATTAATTATTTTTAAATATTGATTATAAAATAAATCACTATTGATGTTAGTCACTTGCCAATTCTCACTTTCAATTGCCACTACTTCTACTTTAAAATTTTTATAAAGAGCAACATCTTGATCGAGACTTAGCAATAAACATTTACTATGGGACATGCTTAATAAATGCTCAAGATTACTAATATATTTAAGGCTTTTTTGATCAGAGCTATATAATTTTGCAACTCTTTTTTGGCTATTATCAAAAAAATATTCTAAACTATCGCTAAGCAAGATCACATCCGTTAAAGACGCTAATCTTTGATGTTTGATTTTCGCAAGATCATCTATTTGTTTTTTTGCCTCTTCAAAATTTTGGTAAACAGCTGAACTAATCTCAGGAAATCGTCCCACTAATATCTGAGACAATTGTTCTAATAGTATTTTTACATTATCTAAATCAAGCCAAATATGCCAATTACTATAGGAGTCATTACTAATAATTTTTAGCCTATTAAAATTACTAATTTTAATGACATTTTTACTATGACCATTCATTAATTTGCCAGCAAAGCCATCAAATTGCTCATCTATATAAAATACAATATCTGCATCTTTGACTTTTTTAAGATCGCTAGGTCTCAAATTATAGTGATGTGGACAATCATTGTTATTGGCAATAGCAACAATTTCTGCTTGCTCTTTCACTAACATCGCTATAATGCTTGCTAGTGGAGTTATGCTAGTAACAATTTTTATCCTACCTACGTTAGCAAAAGATACCTGACTAAGTAATATCATAATTATAGCAATAAAAATGCTAGCACTAATATTAATTTTCATTTTTTTCTTAATTTTCACCGTTATTTTTCAATGCCTTGGATGTTTTATTTTTTTCCAAGTATACTTTGGGAATTATTCATAAGCACTATCATGATCTGTATGTAAAGTTAGTAAACGTAAGTAAGATCCTTCTCTTAGAGCCAATGCTCGACATTTTTGTAAAAACCTAAAAGAGTAAATCTGATACTTATTTTTAGTTATTTTGGACACGATTACTTCCCATTTTAAACCTTGATTCCTATATAACTCATCCCAAGTTAAATGACTTATTTTTTTTAACACTTTAATTAATGCTAATTGATTATTTTTTTCAAGAGCAAACAAATCTTTTTGAAACTCTAGATTATTCATATCTATTTTTATTTTAGACATGTTCAATTTTCTCAACAATTTCTTGTAAGTTATCTTTTGGTTTATTTCTTTCTGCCCACGATAATGCTTTATCTAGTTTAGTTAAAGTATCTCCTTGAGATAACCATTTTTCTGAGGTTGGAACAAATTTTCCTGTCTTAATGATCCATGTGCCATTATCTAATTGTTCGATTAATACCATTTGTCCTGCAAATACTTTGCCAAGCGATAGTTGACCGTTACTACCTATTACTTTCACTTGTTGATTTTGATTCATAATATTTTCCTAATTTAGTACCTTAGGAATTTACTATACAATAATTATATTATTTTATCAATAGAGCCTAGGAGGCTGTCGGAAATAACTAATTCAAGGGTTTTGTCGCATCTATAAATCATACTACATCAAGATTGTTAAAACTAAGGTTTTGGACATTATGATGCCATTAACATAGCAAAATTCTCAAAAGTAGAAAGATTATCATTAGCTCCAATTATTTGTCTTTTTTGCATCATACGAATATTTTCTATACCGGTAATAGTCATTTCTGCAGAATGAAAACTCTTAAAACCAAGCATTGGCTTTGTACGTTTTTTGATAAACCTATGATCTTGTTCTACAAGATTATTCAGGTATTTGGTCTGAATAACCTTAATTTTATAATCTTTAGGAACTTCTGTATTCAAATCATTAAGAGCAGCCGTATTACTACCGCTTTTATCAATTACTACTTTCTCAGGAAAATTATTCTCTCTAAAGGCTTTACGAAAAAATGCAAGTGCTGCAGGCTTGTCTCTATGCTTACGTAGCAGAAAGTCTACAGTATTACCAAGACTATCTAGTGCTCTATATAAATAAACCCATTTACCGTTTAATTTAATATAAGTCTCATCCATTCTCCAACTACTACCAACTGGCTTCTTTCTTTTTCTAACCACCTGATCTATCAATGGTACAAATTTTATAACCCATCTTTGTAATGTAGAGTGATCAATTTTTGCTCCCCTTATACTCATCATTTCTTCCAAATCTCGATAACTTAAAGAAAATCGGCATTTCATATAGACAAATAACATTATTATTTCGGGTGAAGAACAAAATCCTTTGAAATATGATAATAATCTTGCAGTAATACGAAACATCTTAACATCTTTTTTAGATCATTATATCAATCTTTTTTCTATTGTCCAACATATGCAACAGAACCGGTCCATACATATAGCTAATTAGGATAAATATTATTGCTAATAAAGCACTTATATCCCCAAATTGGGAGTATAAAGTTTCATATTCTAGCTTATTTGGTAATAAACTATCTATATAACCTACTTCATTGAGAGCTCGTTGTTGAATAATTCTGCCTACTGGATCTATTATGGCAGATATACCATTATTAGCCGTTCTAAGCATAGGAAGACCATTCTCTATACTACGCATACGACTAATCTGTAAATGTTGGTATGGACCAGAGGAATTTCCATACCATGTATCGTTAGTGACATTAATAATCACATCTGAAAGTTTATTACTCGTTTGAACAAGGTTTGGAAAGATCGCTTCATAACAAATAAGCGGTTTTATGATTATATTAGGTTTATTAAGACTAACGAGTTGTCTGCTCCCTTCAGTATAATCTAACAACCCAGGGGTTAATTTCTTCAATGGTAATATCCATTTAAGAGGCATATATTCACCAAATGGTACTAAATGAGACTTATGATATTCAAATAATTTATCCCCTTCTTTTGTTAAAGCGTATAAGCTCGTGTAAATCTCAAAATTATCCCGTTTTTTACCATTATTTGTTATACCACCAGTAATTAAAATTGCTTTTTTCCTTTCCAACATTTTTGATAGTTTCACTTTGATCGGTTTATAATCATACGGTACTACCATAGCGGCTTCTGACCATATAATTAGGTCTACGTCGCCCGGCTCTTTAGACAATGTGATATGAAGATTTAAATTTTTCCAAAATTCTTCAACATCCCATTTAGCAGTTTGTGGGATACTCGGCTGAACTAATCGAACTTTTACATTTGAGAAACTGGTAGGGTTGTTATGCAGCCTTAATAAACCATAGGAAGTTATCAGAGACATTATTAGCAATGAATTTGCTAATGATATTTTTAGTAGATTATATCGTTTAGTAAATAGGTGATAAAAACTTGTTGATATATATACTACAATAAAACTTAAACCATATACTCCTATAATACTAGAAGGTTGGATAAGAGTATCAGAAAATGAAAAAGCGTATCCAAGCAAATTCCAAGGTAATCCGGTAAATATCCATGATCTTACCCATTCAAAAAATACCCAATAAAGGCAAAAGATAAACTGATACAAACCATGATTCTTTGCTAAAAACCCTAGACCGCAGGTTACAGAAATAAAACAAGCTAGAATAATTGGAAAGCCAAATAATGCCAGTGGTACTGCCCACCAAAATTCATCAATATATACAGTAACTCCTATACTAATCCAGTACATATTGACTAAAAAATGCCCAAAACCAAATATAAAGCCTAATATAGAGGCTTCTTTCCAGCTATTAGCAATTTGTACTTGATAACATAGCAGTGCCAAGGCAAATAATCCAGGTATAAAGAAAATTGGAGCAAAAACTAAACCACTAATCATACCTGAAATCAGGGTGAATATTTTGGATGAGAACATTAATGTTACTTTGATAAAAATTGTTTACAAAAATATACATCATGCTATTGTTTGGGCAAGGTTTTAGTTAACCACTCTGCACTGCAAGTGCAGAGCTTAATATTACGGCATGAATGCCTCATGTATGTACTAACTTAAAAGTTAGAAACTATTTGTGTATGGCTCATTTAGAAAGTGTCACAACACAAAAAAATATATCTGTGAAGTGTAAGATTTTGTTAAAAAATATCTTATCTTTTCTTGATAAGATATTTAAAATTTATGTTGAAACGACGCACTGCAAGTGCGGGGTTTTTCTCCCAAAGTGGGACAATAAAAATAAGGAATATGTATGCAAGTTAAAGTCACTGCTTTGCTTGATGGTAAGAAAGGATTAATTACAGGTGTCGCTAATAATTTATCAATATCTTGGGCTATTGCTCAAATTGCCAAAGAACATGGTGCAAACTTAGCCCTTACCTATCAAGGAGAAGTGCTTGAGAAACGCGTTATACCACTTGCTGAAGAAATTAAGTGTGATTTCGTTGTTCCATGTGATGTAACAGATGAAGAATCACTTGATAATTTGTTTAAAATTATTGAGCAAAAGTGGGGGAAACTCGATTTTTTGGTTCATTCTATAGGTTTCTCTGACAGGAATGAATTAAAAGGCAGATATATAGATACCTCATTGTCTAACTTTCTTAATACCATGAATATATCATGTTATTCTCTAATTGCCTTGGCAAAACGTGCAGAACCTTTGATGAAAGACGGTGGTAGTATCCTTACCCTAACTTATTATGGCTCACAAAAAGTAGTTCCTAATTATAATGTCATGGGGCCTGCTAAAGCTGCGTTAGAATCTAGTGTAAAATATCTTGCAACTGATATGGGATCAAATAACATCCGAGTAAATGCCATATCAGCTGGGCCTATAAAAACTCTAGCATCTAGTGGTATTAATGATTTCAAAACTATGTTAGCTCTCCATGAAGCTGCATCGCCGTTACGCAGAAACACTTCTCAGCGTGATGTTGCAGGGTCTGCATTATATTTACTGAGTAACTTAGCAGAAGGAGTTACTGGTGAAATACATTATGTAGATTGTGGCTATAACACTACAGTAGGGATGGGTACAGGTTCTAGTAATTGTCATTAACTATTAGACTTACTGCATAAGTCAATCTAGTTGGTGATTTTGTCGTCGAAACTCGCCTCCGCTCCTCACGTACGTCTGTGTACGCTGCGGTGCTCGGCTTCGTTTCTCCTAAAAATCCCTCAACTATCTTTGATTTATGCAGTAAGTCTATTGGTCGTGGGAACGGCAATTCTTGAAGTTCTACCTGAGTATATTCGGTTTCCTAAATCACTTTGATAAAGTTATCATCAGGAATCAATGGCTCTCCTCTGAAATTTACTGCATTGTTGAACTTATTGCAACAAGTTGTAAATTTTTTATCACAACCTACAGTAAGTAAAACAATTTTACTATGCTTCATACTATCGGGAATTGTTTTATCCAGTGTAATTAAATTCTCAGAATGACTAAGGATTTTACTATAAAACTGAACATCAGCTTGATCATCAACTAAAGTAGCATCCCCGTAATTGAAATAACCATTTTCTTTATCAAGGTTTGAGATAATTATAGTTCTACCAAACATTTCCTTAATATTATATATCTGACTATAAACTGTTTTATCTATTTTGCATTTCAAATCACCAAAATTAGCACGACAATTTTTACTAAAAGATTGCAGTAACGATTGATTATATAATGGACTGAAAAAATTAGACAAAGAAGCAGGTATTTTTGTTTCTCAATAAGTATAGAATAATAAATAAAATTAAAGAGAAACAAATGGGTAAAAAACAAATTAAAAATTTTAGTGCAGAAGCAAAAACTAAAATAGTATTAGAGATGTTAAAAGAAGAATCAACAATAGGTCAGTTATCGGTCAAATATGAAGTAACGGCTAAAACTATGCAAAACTGGAAACGACAATTTTTAGATAATGCGTCATTGGCATTTGAGCCAGCAAAAGCTGTTAGTGAGTACAAAGGGCAGATTAGTGAACTTAAGAATCAAAACGATGAACTTGCAAAAGCATTAGGTAAGGCTACAGTCGAGAGGGACTGGGCGGTGGGAAAGCTAAACAGCTTGGACTTATCAAATAAGAAAAGTCTTGTCGACCCCAAGCTGAGTACGTTAGCAAAGACAAGGCAATGTGAACTATTAAAGATAAGCAGATCTGGAGTATATTATAAAGCTAAAGTAATGAGCTTATATAATCTTGATATTTTAAATAGAATAGATGAAATATATACGGATAACCCTGAGTATGGTTATCGTTATATATACAAACAATTATTGGAAGACGGCTTTAATGTGGGCAGAGATAGGGTGCTTAAATATATGGGAATAATGGGTATAGAAGCTATTCATCCTCATAAAAAGCAATCTACTTCTGTGAAGGATGGTCAACATAAAATTTATAGCTATTTGCTTGAGCCGTACTGGCACAAATCAGGAACGAATAGAACTATTCATGTACCTTATGTTAATCAAGTGTGGAGTGGTGACATTACTTATATTAGAACTAACGGAGGATTTATGTATCTTGTGGCGATTATAGATTGGCATAGTAAGGCAATACTAAGTTATAAAGTATCTAATTCTATGGATGCATCACTTGTAACCGATGTATTAAAAGATGCACTGAATAAATACCCTGCACCACAAATATTCAATAGTGATCAGGGTAGTCAATATACTGGACATGAGCATACGGGAATTCTAAAAGAGAATAATATACAAATCTCAATGAACGGTAAGGGTAGAAGCATTGATAATATTGTGATTGAAAGATTTTTTAGAACTTTAAAATATAATTGTATATTTATAAATGATTTTAAAAATATCGCAGAACTTAAAGATGGTATTGATAAATACATGGATAAATATAACAATCAAAGATTCCATTCAAGTATTGGTTATAAAAAACCGATGAACGTGTATCTTGATTACTTACAAAATGCAGCTTAAAAATTATGTAAAATGGGAAACAAAATTAGTGAAAAATTTGTCTTGAAAAATCAGTCCAGTTTCTTATATACATCTATATTTGGCTCTAAACGTAAAGTAAAATCTAAATCTCTTTTAGTATAAGTGATGCAACGATAAGTAACAAAATGCCTACAAGAATTAGCAAAACAAACATATATCTTGACTATAGCCTGTGTTAAATCATAATGTTGCTTTACTCCCCCATTCTCAAAAACTCCTTCTAAGATAATGTAATTTTGGGCAGAATCATTAAATCCTCCTTCCTTTAAAGTTACTCCAGAATTCGGAACAAATATTACAGTATCAATTGATAAATATCTATCAGACTCGGTAAGATACAACTCAAAACCATCCTGTAACGTGATATGGAAACAATAAGTAAACCCTTGTAATTCAGCTATGGGATTATCAATATTTTCTGCTATTGTCATATAACCTCCAATAATTCTATGGGAGATAATTCTATTGACCCGTCAGAAGAGTTAACCACTCTGCACTGCAAGTGCAGAGCTTAATATTACGGCATGAATGCCTCATGTATGTACTAACTTAAAAGTTAGAAACTATTTGTGGCTCATTTAGAAAGTGTCACAACACAAAAAGAATATATCTGTGAAGTGTAAGATTTTGTTAAAAAATATCTGTATGATTCATTCTTATCTTTTCTTGATAAGATATTTAAAATTTATGTTGAAACGACGCACTGCAAGTGCGGGGTTTTTCTCCCAAAGTGGGACAATAAAAATATTCAAAACTATCACTAGCAAATCGCACAGCTACATCAAAAGTGAAATTACCTATTAAAATTTGCCCCTTATCTAATGGTCTTGGTAGGGTTATTAATCCGGTATTATAGTCAACTTCAACCTCTGTATTAATATTATTAACATAGAATTCTCCACTACCAAATACCAGTTTACTAATTGTCCTAGCATAGGGCAAAATTGGGTCTTCATATAGTTTAACCAGTTGGAATTGAGTTAATTCCCCATCACCTTTACCAATAATTTGCCTTGATACTTGATAATCGACATTATCTCTAAAGCGGAAGGCAAAATTCCCTCCTCTTCTTGCTCTAAAGAAAGAACTAAACTGTTCAAATTCGAGACTACTCAGACGACAATTTTTAATCAAATATTTTTGTTTAGCATATTCTCTATCTAAATTTCTTACTTCTCTGCCCGATAATGTCATAGCACAAGAAGTAGCAAATTCTGGTCTGCCAACAGCAAAAGTTTCAATAAATTTTGGCATACGTATATCATGAAAATTCATAATTGCTCCTATAAACCTCAATTTCGGATTAATTTTATTAATCCGAAATTGGAATGAGAATGTAAACAATCAGGCTTAAAGCGGTTTGACGCCTGATTGTTAAATATTTTATTTGCTAATAATCTTATTTTTATACCAATAAAAATAAGATTATTAGCGATAATAGATTAAAATGCATTCGTACTAGCCGCTTCAAGAATGCATTTTTCTGATATTCTAGCCAGTTTTGGATTAAAATTTTTAATTTTAATCCAAAACTGAGGTTATAAATGTATCAAATCTTTTTCTATCAACGACCTAAAATCCTCATTCATATCAACAAGCCATCTTTTAACATCTACTTTAATTGGCAAATTAGATTCTTCTAATTCCTCTTGCAAGTTAAGTAATTCTTCATCACTTATTAGTTCCATAACACAGAGGTCAAGATCAGAAAATTTCCTGTGACTACCTTTAACACGAGAACCGTATGCTTGAAATGTATACGGATATTTCTTTAGGATAGATTTTAATAACAAAAAGTCTTTCTGCTCAAGATTGATCATTTCAATCTCTGCAAATTTCTAAAAAAATCATGTAACATGCCAAAAAAATCATCAAAAGTTGCAATAACTTGCTCTACATTCTTGACGTCATAAGTATGTACTGTAAGATTTCTAATCTTGATACAATCAAACCAAGCAGCAGGATCTGAAATTAACCCGGCAGCAGCTGATTCACGAAATACTTCACGTGGGGTGTAAACATTTTTACCTTGAACCTCTAACAATCGCTTCATTGTTTTCCAAGCTAACTCATAACAATATTCAAATGCTTGAATAGCCCCGGCTTTATTTTGTTCAGTATCCAAATTAAGACGAAAATCCTCAAACTTGCTACGTGCCTTTAATAAATTATTAATATCAATATTGTCAATCAAATATACCATTTTCTACCTTTAAATTATTTAGTTTTAATAGCCCCCCACCTCTTGGCAATAGACGTTTTTTAGACTTATATAGCTAACCATAATAAGTTATTGATATCTCAAGCATCATTGCAAGACCACGTGAGTGTAGTGGTAATCCATTGCTAATCACACCTTCCTAGATTGCTTCGTCACCACTGAAGTGACTCCTTGCAATGACGTAAAGGCTATCTAAAACCTTAACGGGTTAGCTATAGTTCTTAGTCAGAACGCCCTCGCAAAGCGAGGGGCTTGACGGTTATGAGCAGCCCAAAGGGCTGCCATTGTTAATTAAAATTCTCCTGATTCGTCAGAGCCTAAACTATCAAGTTGCTCTTGATTCTTAATGTAGTGTTTGATCTGATTCTCTTCAAATCCTACAGTTGAGACCGCATAACCTCTAGCCCACAACTTTTCTCCATTAAAATTACGTTTTCGTCCACCAAACTGCCTAGCAACGGCTATAGCACTTTTCCCCTTGATATAGCCTATTATACCAATTGCAATAATTAACGCAGTGTTATAAAATGGTTTTTTAACTGATAAAAGGTAATCAAATAGCTAGGTTAATATTACCGCAAGGTTTTGAAGGTCATGATTTTATAAAAATGATGAAACATGAGCCGCATGGTCGAAATCGTATACGTTTATTGGCGATGTATCACCTTCAATTAGGCAAATCTTTTAAAGCCATATCTGAAATAGTGAAGTCACACTGGAAAACTGTGCAATCATGGCTCAGAAGATTTAGGAATCATGGTTTTGAAGGATTATTTGAATCACAAAGAAGCGGTGCCCCTAGGAAGATTAACACTATACAAGAGTCTGCTCTTTTTGATAAAATCAATACGCTCAGTGAAAGTAAAACTGGTGGGTATATAACTGGAAAGGAGTTACATATCATGTTACTTGAGGAATATGGTGCTAAATGTGCTTTAAAAACAGTCTACAATACTATGCACCGCCTTGGTTTTAGCTGGATTACTTCTCGTTCAATGCATCCAAAGTCAAATCAAGAGACTCAAAATACATATAAAAAAACTTTCCAGATATGTTAACAGAATTATTACCAAAAAATATCGATAGATGTAAAGTTGATATATGGTCTCAAGATGAAACTCGAGTTGGGCAACAAGGTAGCTTAACTCGTATATGGGCTAAGCGTGGCACTAGACCCCGTAAAGTTCGGCAACAGCAATTCATTTCAACATATATTTATGGAGCTGCTTGCCATGATACAGGAGAAGCTTTTGCATTAATTTTACCATATGCAAACACACAGGCAATGAATAAATTCTTAGAAGACCTTTCTCGCAGTATTCAAGGCAACCGACATATAGCTTTACTAACGGATAATGCAGGTTGGCACACAGCCAAAAAACTAACTGTGCCAAGCAATATCACTTTGATACCGCTTCCGCCCTATGCACCGGAACTTAATGCAATGGAACAAGTTTGGGAATGGATCAAGAATCATTACTTGTCTAACCAATGTTATGGTGTATATGAAGATATCGTCACTATGGCTTGTTACGCTTGGAATCAACTTGCTCATAATGTAGATTTAGTAAAATCAATTATGTATAGAGACTGGATAAATACACCGTGTTAATTATTGCAATTGGTATTACTTCAGCTACAGAATATTTAGGAGGAATCTTAATGAGCATATGCACATGATCTTGTACCATATGCCCCTCTATGATCTTGCTCCCACGTTGAAAAGCTAACTCATGGAATACGTTCCCAAGATATTTTCTAACCTTCCCGTACAATTCTTTTTTACGACACTTTGGAATAAACACAATATGATATTTGCAATCCCATTTAGAATGATTTAAACTTTCGTATGTTACGTCAATTTGGGATAAGGATATTGTGAACATGTAGATTAAAATCAAATTTTGTTGAAGGTTTATTTTTCTTTAATGAGTAAGCAACAAGAGTAGATAATATATGGACAAAGGAATTTATTGGGGTTCTGTTGCATATGTTGGACAATAGAAAAAAGATTGATATAATGATCTAAAAAAGATGTTAAGATGTTTCGTATTACTGCAAGATTATTATCATATTTCAAAGGATTTTGTTCTTCACCAGAAATAATAATGTTATTTGTCTATATGAAATGCCGATTTTCTTTAAGTTATCGAGATTTGGAAGAAATGATGAGTATAAGGGGAGCAAAAATTGATCACTCTACATTACAAAGATGGATTATAAAATTTGTACCATTGATAGATCAGGTGGTTAGAAAAAGAAAGAAGCCAGTTGGTAGTAGTTGGAGAATGGATGAGACTTATATTAAATTAAACGGTAAATGGGTTTATTTATATAGAGCACTAGATAGTCTTGGTAATACTGTAGATTTTCTGCTACGTAAGCATAGAGACAAGCCTGCAGCACTTGCATTTTTTCGTAAAGCCTTTAGAGAGAATAATTTGCCTGAGAAAGTAGTAATTGATAAAAGCGGTAGTAATACGGCTGCTCTTAATGATTTGAATACAGAAGTTCCTAAAGATTATAAAATTAAGGTTATTCAGACCAAATACCTGAATAATCTTGTAGAACAAGATCATAGGTTTATCAAAAAACGTACAAAGCCAATGCTTGGTTTTAAGAGTTTTCATTCTGCAGAAATGACTATTACCGGTATAGAAAATATTCGTATGATGCAAAAAAGACAAATAATTGGAGCTAATGATAATCTTTCTACTTTTGAGAATTTTGCTATGTTAATGGCATCATAATGTCCAAAACCTTAGTTTTAACAATCTTGATGTAGTATGATTTATAGATGCGACAAAACCATATACTGCTCGTAAATGAAGAGTTGGTAGACGAAGGTCAACTTCAAAAAGAATAATAATTATTCTTACATCGATATTTGAGATTAATTTAAAATTTATAAGGTTATTGAAATGGACATGAATAAATTTACTACACATGCAAAATCTGTTATCTCTAATGCCCAAAGCTTAGCAGCAAAGAATGATCATCAGCAAATATTGCCATTACATATATTGGCAAGCTTATTAAACGATGATAGTGGTGTTATTACTAATCTCATTAATATTTTGGGTAGTAGCTTAGACGATTTAAATAGAACTTTAACTATAGAATTAAACAAAATCCCAAAAGTACAAATTGAGGGAGGAGGACAGCTTTACCTATCATCGGAAGCACTAAAATTACTTGATAAAGCATCAGAGCTTGCCAAGAATAATGCTGATAGTTTTGTGACTATTGAGCGAATTTTTGAAGGCTTATCATATGACAAAACCTCTGCTGGTAAAATTTTATCGGATAATTCAATAACTAATAAGAAAATAAATGTAGCAATTTTACAGTTAAGAAAAGGTAAAAAAGCAGATAGCGAATCTTCTGAAAGTAGTTACGATGCCCTAAAAAAATACGGTAGAGATGTAACCGAGCTGGCAGAACTTGGTAAACTTGATCCAATAATTGGCAGAGATGAGGAAATTAGAAGAACAGTGCAAGTTTTGTCGAGAAGAATGAAAAATAACCCCGTGCTGATAGGAGAGCCAGGAGTTGGTAAAACAGCCATAATAGAAGGGTTAACCCAAAGAATATTTAGCCAAGATATTCCTGAAACTTTAGCAAATTGTCGTATCATTGAACTTGATATGGGAGCTTTAATTGCTGGGGCTAAATATCGTGGAGAATTTGAAGAACGACTAAAAGCTGTATTAAATGAGATTAAAAACTCTAGTGGGGAAATTATTTTATTTATTGATGAGCTACATCTTTTAGTAGGAACTGGTAAGACAGACGGAGCTATGGATGCATCAAACTTACTAAAACCCATGCTTGCTAGAGGAGAACTCCATTGTATTGGTGCTACCACTTTAGATGAATATCGTAAATATATTGAAAAAGATGCAGCTCTTGCTAGAAGATTTCAACCAGTTTACGTTAGCCAGCCAACAGTAGAAGATACTATTTCAATTCTACGTGGCATTAAGGACAAATATGAATTACATCATGGTGTAAGAATTGCTGATAGTGCTATAGTTGCTGCCAGTACTTTATCTAACAGATATATTACTGATCGTTATTTACCAGATAAAGCCATTGACTTAATTGATGAAGCATGTAGTCGGTTAAAAATAGAATTATCTAGTAAACCGGAAGAATTGGATGAACTTGATCGCCGTATTATTCAAATAAAGATTGAATTAGCAGCTCTAAAAAAAGAAAATGATGAACATTCAAAAAAGAAAATTATCCTCTTAACCGATGAATTAGAAAAACTTGAATCTCTTTCTTATGATATGAGTGCTAGCTGGCAAGCTGAAAAATCCAAAATACATATTGAACAAAAATTAAAAGAAGAGCTAGAAAAAGCTAAAGCAGAACTTGAAAGAGCAGAAAGAAGTAGCGATCTTGCCCGAGCTAGTGAGCTGAAATATGGTATTATTCCTGATTTAACTAAGAAACTACAACAAGCAATGGAAGGTGGAGATAACAAACTATCAAAAGAAGTCGTATCGGAAAACGATATAGCTATAATCATATCTAGAATTACTGGTATACCGATTGATACAATGCTATCAAGCGAGCGTGAAAAGCTACTAGCGATGGAAGATAAACTGCGTCAATCGGTGATTGGTCAAGATGAAGCTATAAAAGGAGTCAGTGATGCTGTACGTCGTTCTCGTGCTGGTTTGCAAGATATTAACAGACCACTTGGGTCATTTTTATTCTTAGGTCCCACTGGTGTTGGTAAAACCGAACTAACCAAGGCTTTGGCACTTTTTTTATTTGATGATCGTAATGCCATACTCAGAATTGACATGTCTGAATATATGGAAAAACACTCTATATCACGTTTGATTGGAGCTCCTCCAGGGTATGTTGGTTATGAGCAGGGAGGTATCTTAACCGAAGCAGTACGTAGGAGACCTTATCAAGTCATTTTATTTGATGAAGTGGAGAAGGCTCATTCAGATATTTTTAACATCATGCTGCAGATTTTAGATGAAGGACGACTAACCGATAGTCAAGGGATAGTCGTTGATTTTAAAAATACCATTATTGTTCTTACTTCTAATCTTGGAGCTGAAATACTTATTAATCAACGAGAAGAAGATGACCAACATAAAATCAAAGAACAAGTAATGGAATATGTACGAGCCGTATTTAAACCAGAATTCTTAAATAGGCTAGATGAGATTATTTTATTCCATAAACTAACTCGTGCCAACATCCATGATATTGTCAAAATACAACTGGATAATCTGAAAAAAATTCTTTTGCAACAAAATATTACATTGCAATTTGATGAATCATCTATAAATTACCTTGCTGATAAAGGCTATGATTCAATGTTTGGTGCTAGACCATTAAAGAGGGTTATTCAACGAGAACTACAGAATCATTTTGCCAAAATGATTCTTTCGAGTAGTATCATGAGCGGTGATACGGTAAACATCAAATCAACTGGTAGTGAACTAGTTATTAATAAAGTAGCCTAAATAGAAAAGAATATGATAGATACTACTAAACCTAAAATTTGGGTGCTGACTGACAGTAGCGTCGGTAATGCCAATCAAGCCATAGCTCTAGCAGAAAATATCAAGCTTGGTTATGAATTAAAACCTATTGAATATAATTTTTGGGGTAATTTACCAAATTTCTTACTCCGATTCAGCCCTATCCATGTAAAAAAGGAACTATTACAATCGTGGAAAATTATTACAGACAGGCAAGGATTCCCAGACTTAATAATTTCTGCCGGAAGAAGAACTGCTTCTTTAGCGAGTTATTTAAAACATAAGTCTAATGGTAGAATAAAAATTGTTCAAATTATGCACCCTAACCTGCCGTTTAAACAATTTGATCTAATTATTTTACCACACCATGATAAAGTTAGTAAGGAAGAACTAAATATGCACTCCAGTGATTCGAGTATATTGAGAATTACTGGGGCTTTAAACAATGTTCAAGAAAAAATACAGGATGGTGGCATTGAATTACGTAAAAATCATCCAAAACTTGGGAAATTTATCTCAGTAATTATCGGTGGTAATAGTAAAAATTATACTTTTACCGATGATAATGCTCGCCAAATTGCAACAATATTATCTAATCTTATACAAAAAGGCAAAGAATATAACTTGTTTATTAGCTTTAGTAGACGCACCCCCAATTCAGCAAAAGAAATTATTAAAAACAATGTATCTTCCTCTGCCATTATTTATGATCCAACAGAGGAAAACACTAAACCTAACCATTATTTTGGTATGTTATCACAGGCAGATTACATAATTTCCACTGCTGATTCGATTTCAATGTGTAGTGAGGCAGCTTCTACTGGTAAACCGCTTTATATATTCTGTCCTAGTAATTTTAAATTACCTAAACATCTATCATTTACACAAAATTTGGTAGAATTAGGAATAGCGAAAATATTAGACGAATCTGTAACTCAGCTTGAACAGTATAATTATGTCCCACTTAATGAAGTAGAAAAAATTGCTAATATAATAGTCTCAAAAAATTGGACACGCTCATGATATTAATTGATTCTCATTGCCATTTAAACATGTTGAAAGAATATCTATCAACAATAATAGCTCGGGCTAAGGATAATGCTGTTCAGTACATGCAGACTATCTGTACTACCCTTGAGGAACTACCAGGCATTTTAGAAATAGTCGAAAAATACAGCAACATCTTTGCTTCATGCGGCGTACATCCTAATGAAGTTAAAGAAATCACTATGTGTAAAACTATTGAGGATTATTCTAATCACCGCAAAATTATTGGTATTGGTGAAACTGGTCTTGATTATTATTACCAAACATCTGACAAAAATAAACAGATTAGCTCTTTTGAGCAGCATATACAAGCATCTCAAAGTACCGGATTACCAATTATAGTACATACAAGAGAAGCAGAAGAAGACACTATTGATATTTTAAGCAGTGAAATGCAAAATGCACCATTTACCGGTCTTATTCATTGCTTTACCTCCTCAAAACATTTGGCAAAAAAAATGCTTGATCTTGGTATGTATATATCGGTTGCTGGAATTGTAACCTTTAAAAATGCAGCTAGTTTACAGGATATAGTACGTTATATTCCACTAGATAGATTATTAATTGAAACAGATTCTCCTTACTTAGCCCCCGTTCCAATGCGTGGAAAGCAAAATGAGCCAGCTTTTGTTAAATATGTAGCAGAAAAAATAGCTGAAATAAAGGAAACAAACCTAGAAACAGTAGCAAGTGGCACTTCTAAAAATTTTATGTCTTTATTTACTAAAACACATCTTATATATTCAACTACTGTTTGAAAGGAAATGGTCATATATTGCTAATAAAAATTTTAATTAATGAGTTAAATATGTTTGTCACCTTATTAAAGTTACTACCTCCTACTCTATTGGTTAATTCTGTTAAATCTTTTGCTATGGTTCTAATATTTATGTTACCAACGGTGTACGCTCAACAACAACCTCAACCTGAAATACGAAAAATTGCCCCACTAAAACTAGAAGCTGTTAATCTTGGTCAAAAAATTATATGTTATCGCCCTACGAGGCATGGTATACCAAATATGACTGTTACTAAGCTAGGTGATAAAGTTATTGTCCATAATTATGGTCATAGTGGTAGTGGTTGGACACTAGCACCAGGAGCTATTGCTTATGTTAATGAATTATTGCAAAAATCAGAATATGCTACTGATTTAAAACCCGATACTCCCATTACTATTATCGGAGCTGGTGTTATGGGGTTATGGAGTGCTTATGATCTAATTGAAAGGGGATATAATAACATCACTATTATTGCTGACCAATTTGATGGACTACCTTCTAATAATGCTGGTGGATTGCTTAAGCCTTCTTTCATGGATTATCCACCAAATGCAAGACCTATGATACGTGAATTCGGGATAAGGATATTGTGAACATGTAGATTAAAATCAAATTTTGTTGAAGGTTTATTGTCCCACTTTGGGAGAAAAACCCCGCACTTGCAGTGCGTCGTTTCAACATAAATTTTAAATATCTTATCAAGAAAAGATAAGATATTTTTTAACAAAATCTTACACTTCACAGATATATTCTTTTTGTGTTGTGACACTTTCTAAATGAGCCATACACAAATAGTTTCTAACTTTTAAGTTAGTACATACATGAGGCATTCATGCCGTAATATTAAGCTCTGCACTTGCAGTGCAGAGTGGTTAACTGTCCCACTTTGGGAGAAAAACCCCGCACTTGCAGTGCGTCGTTTCAACATAAATTTTAAATATCTTATCAAGAAAAGATAAGATATTTTTTAACAAAATCTTACACTTCACAGATATATTCTTTTTGTGTTGTGACACTTTCTAAATGAGCCATACACAAATAGTTTCTAACTTTTAAGTTAGTACATACATGAGGCATTCATGCCGTAATATTAAGCTCTGCACTTGCAGTGCAGAGTGGTTAACTGTCCCACTTTGGGAGAAAAACCCCGCACTTGCAGTGCGTCGTTTCAACATAAATTTTAAATATCTTATCAAGAAAAGATAGGATATTTTTTAACAAAATCTTACACTTCACAGATATATTTTTTTGTGTTGTGACACTTTCTAAATGAGCCATACACAAATAGTTTCTAACTTTTAAGTTAGTACATACATGAGGCATTCATGCCGTAATATTAAGCTCTGCACTTGCAGTGCAGAGTGGTTAACTTTTCTTTAATGAGTAAGCAACAAGAGTAGATAATATATGGACAAAGGCATTTATTGGTGATCTATGTCTAGTATGTTCAAGGTTCATTTTATTTTTTAGATAATCAAAAACTGTTTCAATTAAGTTACGCTTTCGAAGTAAGATTTTTTCTTTCAAATCCATTAATTTATTTTCCATATTCTTCTTAATTCCATGAATCATTTTTAAGCCTCTTTCATATAAATTTAAGAACAAATTTTGCTTAATATAACCTTTATCAGCTGCTATAATTCCAGTTAATCTTTTTGTTAACTCCGGTACTGGAACCCTATCATCTACATTGCCTTTGGTCACTTTTAATGCCATAAACTCCCCTTTATTATTGATTATTACATGTAATTTAAAACCATAAAAATACCCCATAGAGGATTTACTATGTTTGGCTAATCCTTTAAAAACTTTATTGCTATAACGCCTTTTATTGTGACAAGCTTTAATCGTTGTAGAGTCAATAAAATAAATACCTGTTTCCTCACCAAACAACAAATGAATCAACATATTTAGCGGTATGAATAATCGTGCCATTAATTCAACAAATCTATTATAACTCAAGGCTTTGGGAAAATCATCCTTATGCATGCACTCTATATAACTTTTATAGAAAAATTTAAAATTCTTAGCATAGGATGTATGAAACATAATTATTATTGTTAACATTTCACTTAGACTCATACTACAACAGCGATTTCTTTGCTTATTTGATGGTAATAACTTTCTCTGTTCATACTCCAAATAAATTTTACAAAAATCATCTATAAAACTATATAATTCTGTGATATCTTTTTTCATGCCTGTAGTTTGTTTTTTTGTTTAAAAATATAAATACTGCAGGCACTCCTTTTGGTTTTGTCGCATCTATAAATCATACTACATCAAGATTGTTAAAACTAAGGTTTTGGACATTATGATGCCATTAACATAGCAAAATTCTCAAAAGTAGAAAGATTATCATTAGCTCCAATTATTTGTCTTTTTTGCATCATACGAATATTTTCTATACCGGTAATAGTCATTTCTGCAGAATGAAAACTCTTAAAACCAAGCATTGGCTTTGTACGTTTTTTGATAAACCTATGATCTTGTTCTACAAGATTATTCAGGTATTTGGTCTGAATAACCTTAATTTTATAATCTTTAGGAACTTCTGTATTCAAATCATTAAGAGCAGCCGTATTACTACCGCTTTTATCAATTACTACTTTCTCAGGAAAATTATTCTCTCTAAAGGCTTTACGAAAAAATGCAAGTGCTGCAGGCTTGTCTCTATGCTTACGTAGCAGAAAGTCTACAGTATTACCAAGACTATCTAGTGCTCTATATAAATAAACCCATTTACCGTTTAATTTAATATAAGTCTCATCCATTCTCCAACTACTACCAACTGGCTTCTTTCTTTTTCTAACCACCTGATCTATCAATGGTACAAATTTTATAACCCATCTTTGTAATGTAGAGTGATCAATTTTTGCTCCCCTTATACTCATCATTTCTTCCAAATCTCGATAACTTAAAGAAAATCGGCATTTCATATAGACAAATAACATTATTATTTCTGGTGAAAAACAAAATCCTTTGAAATATGATAATAATCTTGCAGTAATACGAAACATCTTAACATCTTTTTTAGATCATTATATCAATCTTTTTTCTATTGTCCAACATATGCGACAGAACCATAAAAACTTACCTCAGGCACAAAAGATAAAAATACTCCAAAATAAATATCTCAACAATCTGATAGAGCAAGATCATAGATTTATTAAAAAACGAACTAAGCCAATGCTAGGTTTTAAGAGTTTTCGTAGTGCTAAGATTACTATCGCTGGTATAGAAAATATTCGTATGATTCAAAAAGGACAAATAGTGGGAGCTAGTAATCTTGTATCTACTTTCGAGAATTTTAAAATGCTAATGGCAGCATAATATCTAAAATCTTAGTTTTAGTAAAAATCATGAAGATGGTGTATAAATGCGACAGAACCTTTATTTAACTTGACGGTGCCATTTTTATAACTTACTTTTTTATATTTTGTATTATAATACAATGCACATACAAGTATTGGTAACTAATCATGGCAGTTTCAAAGTTCCTAGATCCTAAAAATGATGTCGCCTTCAAGAAAATCTTTGGTTCTGAAAAAAACAAAGATATTCTTATTCACTTTATCAATGATATCATGGAATTTAAAGATGATGACCAAATACAAGATGTGACTTTCTTAAGTCCTGTCCAAGATCCTGATATTGCTTATAAAAAACAATCTCTCGTCGATGTCCTTTGTAAAGCTCAAAATGGTACGCAAATCATCGTAGAAATGCAAGTCTCCCCTTCTAAAGGCTTTGAGAAAAGAGCTCAATATTATGCCGCTAAAGCTTATTCACGACAACTATACCAAGGACAAAAACAAGATGGTCTCTATGCTAACCTTAAGGAAATCATCTTTATTGCTATTAGTGATTATATTATCTTCCCTGATAAAGCTGATTATATCTCTCATCATGTTATCCTAGATAAAATTACTTTTGAACATGACTTAAAGGATTTCTCTTTTAGCTTTATTGAACTACCAAAATTTAATATAGATAAAATTGAAGACTTAAAAACTATTACCGAAAAATGGTGCTATTTTTTTAAATATGCTGCTAACACAAGTGAAGCTGACCTGCAGAAAATTATAGGTAGTGATCTTGTAGTAGGGCGTGCTTATGAAGCATTAAATCAGTTTAACTGGAATGAAGCAGAACTCCTTGCTTATGAGCAGGAAATTAAACGCATCATGGATAACAAAGCTGTCGAAGATTTCATGATTGAATCCGCTGAAGCTAGAGGAAAAGCTGAGGGAAAAGCTGAGGGAAAAGCTGAAACCATGACATTAGTTGCTAAGAACTTATTAGCTCAGAATATAGATATTAATACTATATCTATTGCTACCGGTTTATCTATTGCTGAAATCAACAAACTAAGAAATTAAGAAAGGTTCTGATACTGTCTTAGGAGTCAAGCACTAAATTTGGATTAAATGAGGTTTTATTTTTTACAACTCCAAAGATTATGTGTAATAGCTTTCTCATGATAGCAACAATGATAACTTTAGCAGGTTTACCCTTACTAGATAATTTTTGAGTAAATTCCTTGAATAGTGGGTTATGCTTTTTAGCAACTATAGCAGGAAAGTATAAGGCTTTACGCAAGTTAGAAGAACCAATTTTTGAGATAGAAGTTTTTCCTCTGACAGATGTGCCAGAAGTTTTATGTTTTGGAGTAAGTCCTGCATAAGCAGCTAATTGTCTAGCATTACTGAAAGATTCTAAGTCAGGAGCTTCTGCAAGAATAGCTACAGCTGTAGCCTTACCTATGCCTGGAATAGTTTGCATGTTATCTGCCTTCTGTTTTAGAGATGTGTTATTAGTCAATATCTTGTCTATCTCAAGTTCAATATTTTCAATCTCTTTCTTAATATGCTTAGCAAGTTTAGCATAACTAGTGCATATTGATTTTGGTAAGTGCTGTTTGTGTTCAAGGTAGTTTTGAGTTTGTGCGTGTTGCTTCTTGAGATTTTGCATACAACGATATAGATCCTGTAGATATTGCAATGCTTTATCTGTAGGAATATACGGTGTCAGATCATTCTTAATTGCGAATTCTGCAATGATCATACTGTCTACTTTATCAGTCTTATGGCGTGATAACTTGCTTTTTGCAAAGGCATTGATGCATGAAGGGTTTACTACACTTACCTCATGACCATTATTATATAAAAAATCAGCAAATGATTTACCATAACTACCAGTAGCTTCCATACATGCAGCTACCTTAGTAACATCATGTTTTTCAAGCCACCTAACAAACATCTTAAAACCTTGTTGATTATTATCTATTTTTGTTTGATAATATTTTTTATCAACGAGTAGTGCTATTGATAAATCTAACTTTGAGACGTCAACTCCTAGGATTGGTTTGGACATTTACTCCTCCTTGATAAACCGTTGATTTGAAGTACTAGAAGGCTTTAGCTAACCATGTTTATACAGAATAAGCATAAGCTTTTCTTAAGATACTGTTCAGCTTTAGGAGATATGAAAGAGGGCTCTTATCAGAACCGCAGACTTAGTATCTAGTCGCATCTACAGAGTCACCTCTTTCTGCCTTCAGAAGTAAGCTAACTCCTCTGAAGACGTTTTTGCAAGTACTAAATTTGACCTGCAGTTACAAGATACATGTCGCATCTATTGCCAAGTATGATGATATGTGGTATATGGAGCTAAAAAATAGCATTATGGTATTCCAAATATCGCCAAAACTTTTGAAGTATTTTAAAGGATTTTGCTCTGGTTCTGTCGCATATGTTGGACAATAGAAAAAAGATTGATATAATGATCTAAAAAAGATGTTAAAATGTTTCGTATTACTGCAAGATTATTATCATATTTCAAAGGATTTTGTTCTTCACCAGAAATAATAATGTTATTTGTCTATATGAAATGCCGATTTTCTTTAAGTTATCGAGATTTGGAAGAAATGATGAGTATAAGGGGAGCAAAAATTGATCACTCTACATTACAAAGATGGGTTATAAAATTTGTACCATTGATAGATCAGGTGGTTCGAAAAAGAAAGAAGCCAGTTGGTAGTAGTTGGAGAATGGATGAGACTTATATTAAATTAAACGGTAAATGGGTTTATTGTCCCACTTTGGGAGAAAAACCCCGCACTTGCAGTGCGTCGTTTCAACATAAATTTTAAATATCTTATCAAGAAAAGATAAGAATGAATCATACAGATATTTTTTAACAAAATCTTACACTTCACAGATATATTCTTTTTGTGTTGTGACACTTTCTAAATGAGCCATATACAAATAGTTTCTAACTTTTAAGTTAGTACATACATTAGGCATTCATGCCGTAATATTAAGCTCTGCACTTGCAGTGCAGAGTGGTTAACTTATATAGAGCACTAGATAGTCTTGGTAATACTGTAGACTTTCTGCTACGTAAGCATAGAGACAAGCCTGCAGCACTTGCATTTTTTCGTAAAGCCTTTAGAGAGAATAATTTTCCTGAGAAAGTAGTAATTGATAAAAGCGGTAGTAATACGGCTGCTCTTAATGATTTGAATACAGAAGTTCCTAAAGATTATAAAATTAAGGTTATTCAGACCAAATACCTGAATAATCTTGTAGAACAAGATCATAGGTTTATCAAAAAACGTACAAAGCCAATGCTTGGTTTTAAGAGTTTTCATTCTGCAGAAATGACTATTACCGGTATAGAAAATATTCGTATGATGCAAAAAAGACAAATAATTGGAGCTAATGATAATCTTTCTACTTTTGAGAATTTTGCTATATTAATGGCATCATAATATCCAAAACCTTAGTTTTAACAATCTTGATGTAGTATGATTTATAGATGCGACAAAACCAATACCTCCTTATTAACTCTAGTAAATAGTCTCCCCGTCAAAAGTGCTAAAAATTAAGAAAAATTCAAAATTTAATACCTTAGCCAAAAATTCTTGTATAAAATTTGAGAGTTTAATTTTTTTGATTTAAATTTTTGGTACAAAAAGATGATTGTTAGAGAATTTTTGCATGATGATTTATTGTCCCACTTTGGGAGAAAAACCCCGCACTTGCAGTGCGTCGTTTCAACATAAATTTTAAATATCTTATCAAGAAAAGATAAGATATTTTTTAACAAAATCTTACACTTCACAGATATATTCTTTTTGTGTTGTGACACTTTCTAAATGAGCCATACACAAATAGTTTCTAACTTTTAAGTTAGTACATACATTAGGCATTCATGCCGTAATATTAAGCTCTGCACTTGCAGTGCAGAGTGGTTAACTAACGATTTTGTAATTATTTGATTATTTTTTTACTGACTAATTTCTATGTAGAAAAATTTGTTTTGAGTAAATGATTCGCAATACACCGTAAGTTCAATCCTACAGCGGAAATTAACGGATTAATGACATCTCCTATTACCCCTTTCAGGTAGTTTCTGCCAACTCTACCATAACTTTTAAGATGCCCTATTATCGGTTCTATGGCACTCCGTCTCTTGAGCATTGCCTTATCATCTGACGATAGTTTCTTCTTGCAATATGGGCTATACACTTTGCCCTTCTCCTTAAAATTATTCCCCTTGTAACCTGAGTCAACAAAGGTTCTTGCTACTTCAACTCCTGTTAATTCTTTTACAATCTCTACAGTCTCCGATAATGTATGCCCATCATATGGATTGCCATGAAAAGATTTTGTCCCTAATACAAAGTTACCCCGACCACTTACTGCTATCGAAACCTTATTACCAAACTCGTATGGCTTGTTTAATTTCCCTTTACCAATGCACTCTACCTCCGGTGCATGAAAACTATATAATATTTTATTCTCTTCTTTATATTGTTCTTTTTCTGCTTTACTCAATATAGATTGTACTTGTATCTTTTTTATCTTATTCAGTATTTCTTGTTGTCTTGCCGATAAATTTAACTTTGCTTTAGCTATTTCTCGCTGACATATCCTAACTAAACGACCCAGTAATACTTTTAAATGCCTCATTATTTTCTTACGCTTCTTGGCTTTACTATTATCCTTATATTTCCATAATTTTAATATATCTCTTTTATATTGCTTGGCATATGTTTCATTTAACTTGATGCCTAAGGCATGACATAGCTTTACTAGCTCTATTCTTGCCTTATCCATCAAGTACACATCATGGGGATACTTAATATTCTTAATTTGTACAGTAGTATCAACTATTATCGATGCTAAGTCTTTTTTTTTACTACACCTGCTTTGCATCCGATTCTTATCAGCTCCTTTAATATCTCATTGTAGCCATCTTCTCCTAATATAGTACGAAACCGACGGATACTAGCTTCTGATATTTCAGCATCTTTCTGCAAATATTCCCAACCACAAAAATACTGCCAATATACGTTCTCTCTTAACTCTTCCTCAGTCGCTGCATCTGACAGGTTATACATCGCTTGCAGCATAGTCACCCCAAGTATCAGGCGGTGACATCTGCGATTCCTACCAAATTTCTTAATATCAACATTTGCTGACAACCATTCCTCTAAACTAGACCAATTTATTAATGATCTTAATTTATATAATTTATTATTGTGGTTTAATTCTTCGGTCAGTTTGTAACCAAAAAGTTGTCCTTGTCTTTGCAACTTTGTTATATTTTCTATCGGCATTAATCAGATAATCCTTAAGTTTTTTGCCAATATTATAGCTTTTTCTTATGGATTCTCTATATATTTTTATCTGCTAAGCATATTATATATTATTCTTCTAGACTTTTGACGGGGAGACTAAATAGTAGGGTAAGCAAAAAAGATATCGTACCCGTTTTTAGTTAGGCAATGATATTTTTTTAGCATTGATTACAATTTTGAAATTACCCTGTGGCATTAATGTAAGCAGCTTTAAAGTTGCTTGTCAAATTAATACTTGAATTTTTTAACATTTAGTACTATCATCTATGCTTTAAAAGCTCTTAGGAGAAAAAGATGAGTGAACTATTAGAACTTGCAGCAGAAATGCGGGAGAAATTTGGTACGGGAGTCGCAAGAGAACTACGTAGGAAAGGTATGGTTCCAGCCATAGTTTATGGAGCAGGTAAAGAAGCCTTAGCCGTTTCTATCGAAGAAAAAGAGATAACTAAGCATTATAGAAAACCCGGTTTTATCTCTACAGTTATTCAAATTAAAGTGGGTAGTAAAACGCATAAAGTGTTACCAAAGGCTGTAGAATTGCATCCTATCACTGACATAGTTAGGCATGTTGACTTTGTCCATTTAGAGGAAAAAACCCAAAGAATGGAAGTACCAATAGTCTATGAAGGTAAAGAAAGAGCTTTGGGAGTTAAAAGAGGGGGATTCTTCAATATAATAAAAAGAACTATAACTCTTTTATGTGATGTCAATAATATACCTAAAAATATTAATATTGATGTTACCAACATGCATATCGGTCAGTCTTTAAAAGCAAAAAGCATTAAACTTCCTGAAGGAGTCCAGCTAGCTAGTAACAATGATTTTATTATGGCTACTATAATCGGTCGTAAGGGTAGTAAGTCAGAAGATGAAGAAGCTGTAACTGAAGAAGTGAAGCCGACAAAGTAGTTGTTGTTGAAGCTATAAGGTATACTCGGTGAACTTCAAGAATTGGCGTCGTCGTGTCTAAAGATCTCCGCTGCTCACGTACTAATGTACGCTCCGCTGCTCGACTTTGACACTCCTAGCTCTTCTTGAAGTTGACCTTCGTCTACCAATTCTTCATTTACGAGCAGTATAACGAAAAACGATACCATCCTGAATTGACTATACTGCTTAAATTTAAGTCGGTGTTATCATATAGGATGAAGTCCATGCAACCCCTGTATCGATGTCATCCATGCTTCGTAGGTATGGCATCGGTGCAGGGACACCCTAGGCTATTTATAACCGATGTCTTACATGAGGTTAAATATAAGTGCAAATCGCTCTCTAATGATATTATAATATGCTTAAATCTGAAGACAAAGGATATATACTTGTTGTAGGTTTAGGAAATACCGGCAAGGAGTATCAAAATACTCGCCATAATGTTGGCTTCATGGCTGTTGATTATTTATCAGAATATTATAAAATTTCTTGGAATACCAAAGTTAAATTTCATGCAGAACTTGCACAAGGGACAATAGACGGACATAAGTTACTATTAGCAAAGCCTCTAACTTATATGAACCTTTCTGGAAAGGCAGTACAAGCAATATGTTCTTACTATAATATCAAACCACTAAATATTTTCGTTTTACATGATGATATAGATTTAGAAACTGGTAGAATAAAATATAAATTGGCTGGTGGTAGTGGTGGACATAATGGTCTAAAATCATTGGATCAGTGTATAGGAAATGATTATCACCGTATCAGAATTGGGGTAGGAAGACCGGTTGCTAAAGATGATGTATCTGATTACGTCTTATCTGCTTTTTCTAAAGAAGAGTATAAAATTATTGTTAATTCCATTGAGGTAATAATTAATAATTTCCGTTTATTGCTTTCAGGTGAAATGGAAGAGTTTAAAAGAAGCATCGTTTAAATATGAAACAACAATTAACTTGTGTCTATGCAGATGACATGGATGCATAATATTCAAAGACAATGCAGAATGGGTTAGATGAAATTGCTAAAAACAAGAAGGGTCTTGATGCTGTCCAATCATTTTCCTTCTCATGTTTTGATAAGGATAAAAACTTTGTTGCTGGTGTAAAAGGTGTACTTATGTATGGTTGTTTACACGTTGATACGTTATGGGTTTCTGAAGATTTTCGAGGTCAGAATTATGGTACTTTTCTAATGTCCAAGGCAGAAAATCTAGCACGAGAGCGTAATTGTAAATTTATGACTTTAAATACTGCTGATTGGCAGGTCAAACCATTTTATGAAAAATTAGGTTTTAAATTAGAGCTTGTAAGAAGTGGCTATGATAAAGATTCGGAAGCATATTATTTAAGGAAAGATTTATGACACTAAGATGTGGTATTGTTGGTTTACCAAATGTAGGAAAATCAACTTTATTTAATGCTTTAACTTCTAGTATTGCAGCAGAAGCGGCTAATTATCCTTTCTGCACTATAGAACCAAATTCTGCTATAATATCAGTACCGGATGATAGGCTAAATGAGTTGGCAGCTATTGCTAATTCTACTAAAATTATTCCTACTTATATAGAAGTTGTCGATATTGCCGGTTTGGTAAAAGGGGCAAGTAAAGGCGAAGGACTTGGTAATAAGTTTTTATCTCACATACGAGAGGTTGATGCTATTTTGCACGTACTACGTTGTTTTGAAGATATAGATATTACTCATGTGCATAATAAGATCGATCCAATATATGATGCTGAGATAATAGAAACAGAATTAATTTTAGCAGATCTTGAATCGGTAGAAAAACGCTTAACAAATTCTGAGAAACGTTTGAAAACAGGCGATAAAGCTTTAAAAGAGCAAGTAGAATTATTAAAAGAGATTCAAGCAACTCTCGCAATAGGTAAACCAGTCCGTAGCATGCTCAAGACTTATAGTAAAGAGGCTTTAGATCAATTGCAATTATTGACTTCTAAGCCGGTTTTATATGCTTGTAATGTTTTGGAAAATGATGCAATTACTGGCAATAAATTTACTGATCTTGTAGCAAAAAAAGCTGAAAAAGAAGGTGCAAAACATGTTCTCATCTCATCAAAAATTGAAGCAGATATTGCGGTTTTGGAAAGTAAAGAAGAAAAAATTGAGTTCTTAAATAGTATAGGGCTTGTGGAGACAGGTCTGAGCAAAATTATAAAAGAAATGTATAATTTATTAGATCTAAAAAGCTTTTTTACTGTTGGTCCCAAAGAAACACATGGCTGGACTTTTCGTAACGGTACGCTAGCTCCTCAAGCAGCCGGTATTATTCATACTGATTTTGAGAAAGGTTTTATCCGGGCTGAAGTTATTAGCTATCAGGATTATATAAAGTGTAATGGGGAAGTAAAAGCCAAAGAAATGGGTAAAATGCGTTTAGAGGGCAAGGAGTATAAAATGCAGGATGGGGATGTGGTGCATTTTAGATTTAATGTTTAAATAAGGAATATGAGAAAATTATACCATTATCCTATTTGTCCATTATCACGTCAAGTTCGGCTGTATTTAAAAGAGCTAGATGTGCAGTTTACTATGGTTAAGGAGGATTATTGGCTTCGAGATAAGGAATTTTTATCTTTAAATCAGGCGGGGACGACACCTGTCTTACAAGAGGTGTCCACTCTAATTATAGCAGGAATTTATCCCATCACTGAGTATTTACATGAAAAATATCCAAATTTTAATTTTATCGATGAAGATATTGATATTAAATGTGAAATTCGTAGGTTGCTCTGTTGGTTTAATGAAAAATTTTACCGTGAAGTAACAAAAATTATTATCGATGAAAAAATAGTAAGGTCATCCTGCCAATTAGGTGGTCCTAGAACCGATTTTCTTAGAGCAGCAAAAAATAATCTATCACACCATTTAAACTATATGTCAAATTTATTTGAAAAGCGTAGCTTTATTGCCTCAAATTCCTTAAGTTGTGCAGATATAGCTGCTGCCTGTCATATATCAGTTCTAGATTATTTCGGCGAAATTAATTGGGACAAATGGCTGTCTATTCGTCATTGGTATGCAATCATCAAATCTAGACCTGGCTTCCGCTCCTTATTACATGACCAAATACCAGGTTTCACTCCGCCACCTTGTTATGCTGATTTAGATTTTTAGTGGTTGCGGTGCAGTTACTTTTATGATAGCTTCTAGGTGAATAGTATAATTAAAATAGAGGATATTATGAGTGAAAGTGACGATAATAATACAAAAGTGGATTCTCTACCGTCTCATAAGGAAGAAGCTACGGGGGTAAGTATAACCCCGACTCATGACCAAGGCGTGGGAACAAGAAGCGGTGTTGGCCCATTTGAAGATTTAAACATAGCATTAAGTGAAATTGCAAATTATTTACAAAATGCAGAAGAAAATTTGCAGAAAATTGCACAATTAAAAGGATTGGAGAAATTGAAAGGTGAACAAGCACAAGAAGCTTTTCAAGCTTTTAAGAAGGGTTTTGATAAAGTAAGACAAGGGGTGACAGATTATACTGATACTGTGCATGCCTCTCCTATCAAAGCTTTTGCTGATGAACAGAGTAGAGAAAATTATGAAAAGAGTCCAATTGGACGCCTAGAAAAATTTGCCAAAGATCAATTAATGAAAGTTGGAAAAATATTTGAAGGTTCAGCTGATGCAGTTAGAAATAATCCATTTTTAAATGCAGTAGGCAAGGTGATGGAAGCTGCATGTAATGCGGTTGTTACTCTAGCTAAAAGTACTTTAAACAATGCGATAGCTACTGGAGAACTTGCTAAAAGTGTTGTTAATCTAGGTGTAGTAATAAAAGATAGCATTGTAGGAAAAGGAGTGAAACAAGCAACTAGGAGTGTTTAGTTTGACAACACCCTATATCCCACTTGTATTGATATATTCATGGATTTTTAGTAAATCATACCAAGTGGTTTTTTTCTGCATTGGTTGTCTAAGCAAATAGGCAGGATGGAAGATAGAAGTGGTTTGAATTGGCTTGCTAAGATACTGATTGGTATATAAATAATATTCTAGTCTGATTTTACTTATACCAGCATTTTTGCCAAGTAAGCTGGTTGCCGCGACATTTCCCACTAAAACAATTAGTTTTGGGTTTATTAAAGCAATATGTTTTTCAACAAAAGGTCGGCAAATATCTATTTCTTCTTGCGTTGGTTGGCGGTTGGCTGGTGGTCGCCAAAATACAGTGTTAGTAATATAAGCGTTATGTTCTCTTGAAATATTGATAGAGGCTAAGACATTATCGAGTAACTTACCACTTTCACCGCAAAATGGTATCCCTTGTGCATCTTCGCTACTACCCGGTGCTTCCCCAATAAACATTATAGAACTTTGTGGATTGCCATCAGCAAATACGGTTTTATTAGCTAATTTCTTTAAACCACAACCATCAAAATCCATTAGTAGTTTTTTTAATTCTTCTAAATTGCGAGCTGAGTCAGCTAAAGTTCTAGACAAGGAAATGATGTCATCCTGTTTTTGTACATGCTCTGGCTTCTTACCTACGTGGGAATGACTAGGATCGCTGGAATAATTAGAGATGGATTGCTTCGCTGCCACTAAAGTGGCTTCTCGCAATGACGTGTGGGTAAAAGTACTTTCGTCATTGCGAGGAGGCGTAGCCGACGAAGCAATCCATATAGGGCATGAAGAATTGCGGGAATGACTAAGAGTGTTGGAGCTAGGTAGAGCTGGTGGAATACTAATCGGCTTAGCTTTAATATTAGAATTAATCTGTATTTTTTGCTGATTAATAGTTGATTCTGACAAATAATAATCTATACCAATTGTTTGCAACCATTTTAGTTGATTGATTTTTTTTGTTAAATGAGTCATTTTATTATTTTAAAAAATATTTCGTAGTAGATGGAAGAATATAACGTACCTAACAATCTAGATGGGTTTAGACTTGATAAGGCTTTGGTAAGCCTTATCAGTAAAACATCTAGAAGCCAAGTCCAGAAAAGTATAAATGACTTCCAAGTACAAGTTAATGGTTTGATTATTTCTGATTCTAACTTTAAGGTCAAGGAGAATGACCTTATTTCAGTATTTTTTAAAGCCCCTGATCCATTAACAATGCAGGAAGCTGATATTAAACTTGATATTTTTTATGAAGATGAAGATTTAATGGTGATCAATAAAGCAGCTGGTATGACAGTCCATCCTGGTAGTGGTAACCACCAGGATACTTTGGTAAATGCCTTATTACACCATGCAAAATCTTTATCTAGCATAGGAGGGTTAGAAAGACCTGGCATAGTTCATCGTTTGGATAAAGATACATCAGGTCTTATGGTGGTAGCAAAGAATAATTTTGCCCATGTACAGCTTGCAAAACAAATAGAAAGCCGTAATCTTATACGCAAATATAAAGCACTCGTTTGGGGTATTATCAATCCGCAAGAGGGAGTTATAAGAAATAATATTGGTAGAGACCGTATTACACGGCAAAAAATGACTATTCTAAAATTTGGTGGCAAAGAGGCGGTTACTCATTATAAAACAGAGGAAATATTTTTTGATGGTATTATAAGTATGGTAGAATGTCGACTTACTACTGGGCGAACTCATCAAATCAGAGTGCAGTTGAGTCATTTAAAACATTCGGTAGTAGGAGACCAAACTTATGGCAAAAATAGCAGGAAAGTTAACTCTAATTTTAGCATAGTACCACAAAAATTAATGGATTTCAAGAGGCAAGCATTACATTCTTGGTATATAAGTTTTTCCCACCCGGTAAGTGATAAATTATTAGAATTTGAATCACCTTTGCCACAGGATATTGTAGAAATAATTGCATGAATATAAAAGAATCCTTAATTTATGCTGCTAGCAAATTACAAACAGTAGGTATTAAATCAGCCAGCTTAGAATCACGCATATTGATTCAACATGCGACTGATAAACCTATTGAATATTTATTAGCAAGGTCAGAAGAAGAATTGACACAACAAGAGCAAATTATTTTTGAGGATTTGGTTAATAGGCGTACATTACTAGAGCCAATAGCCTATATTGTAGGATATAAAGAATTTTATAGTTACCAGTTTATTATAAATGATAAAGTACTTATTCCTCGGCAAGATACTGAGATTATTGTAGATGCAATTTTAAGCGATATAAAAATAAATGCAGAGCTAGCAATATTGGAACTTGGTACTGGTAGTGGCTGTATTGCTGTAAGCTTATTATTGGAAATGCTAATAAATGATAATATCAATGTAACTGCGACTGATATAAGTAACGAAGCTATTATTATTGCTCGTCAAAATGCCATAAAACATAAAGTTATTGATAGATTGAAAATAATTAATAGCAACTGGTTTGATAATCTAGAAAAGCAAGAATTTGATATCATCGTAAGTAATCCACCATATATTTCTTTTGATGATACTGTGTATATGTCTCCTGAGACCCTGAAATATGAACCCCACTTAGCCTTATTTGCTGAAGATAATGGATTAGCTTCATATTACATAATCGCTAAAGAAGCCAAGGGATTTTTAAAACAAAATGGTAAATTATTCTTAGAGATTGGTTTTAATCAATTGACAGCTGTTACAGAAATTTTTATTAGTTATGCTTATACGGTTAAGCAAGTTTATAAGGATTTGGAGGGTAGAGATAGAGGGATTCTAATAACCTCCCCCCATTCGGGATAAAAATTAGTTAATTCTTATCCCGAATTCGCCTATTATACCAATTCCCGAAATTAATTTCTTTTGGTAATTTGTACGTGATACCGGTGCTCAAATCCTCACGTACGTCTTTGTAGGTTGCAGTTTTGTGCTCCGTATCTCTTTCAAATTCCTTAGAATAACCTGAGTTTGACGTAAGAAAGAACATTTGAAAATTAAGAAGGGAGGGATTATAAAGTTCTCTAATAATAATGACAAAATTGGAGAATATATTATGATCCCTCTTACGGAGATTTTCTGCTTAATTGATGATTTTTGCAAGCATTTTGATACGGAGCGAAGTTAACCACTCTGCACTGCAAGTGCAGAGCTTAATATTACGGCATGAATGCCTAATTTATGTACTAACTTAAAAGTTAGAAACTATTTGTGTATGGCTCATTTAGAAAGTGTCACAACACAAAAAGAATATATCTGTGAAGTGTAAGATTTTGTTAAAAAATATCTGTATGATTCATTCTTATCTTTTCTTGATAAGATATTTAAAATTTATGTTGAAACGACGCACTGCAAGTGCGGGGTTTTTCTCCCAAAGTGGGACAATAAATATATATATAATGGACTGAAAAAATTAGACAAAGAAGCAGGTATTTTTGTTTCTCAATAAGTATAGAATAATAAATAAAATTAAAGAGAAACAAATGGGTAAAAAACAAATTAAAAATTTTAGTGCAGAAGCAAAAACTAAAATAGTATTAGAGATGTTAAAAGAAGAATCAACAATAGGTCAGTTATCGGTCAAATATGAAGTAACGGCTAAAACTATGCAAAACTGGAAACGACAATTTTTAGATAATGCGTCATTGGCATTTGAGCCAGCAAAAGCTGTTAGTGAGTACAAAGGGCAGATTAGTGAACTTAAGAATCAAAACGATGAACTTGCAAAAGCATTAGGTAAGGCTACAGTCGAGAGGGACTGGGCGGTGGGAAAGCTAAACAGCTTGGACTTATCAAATAAGAAAAGTCTTGTCGACCCCAAGCTGAGTACGTTAGCAAAGACAAGGCAATGTGAACTATTAAAGATAAGCAGATCTGGAGTATATTATAAAGCTAAAGTAATGAGCTTATATAATCTTGATATTTTAAATAGAATAGATGAAATATATACGGATAACCCTGAGTATGGTTATCGTTATATATACAAACAATTATTGGAAGACGGCTTTAATGTGGGCAGAGATAGGGTGCTTAAATATATGGGAATAATGGGTATAGAAGCTATTCATCCTCATAAAAAGCAATCTACTTCTGTGAAGGATGGTCAACATAAAATTTATAGCTATTTGCTTGAGCCGTACTGGCACAAATCAGGAACGAATAGAACTATTCATGTACCTTATGTTAATCAAGTGTGGAGTGGTGACATTACTTATATTAGAACTAACGGAGGATTTATGTATCTTGTGGCGATTATAGATTGGCATAGTAAGGCAATACTAAGTTATAAAGTATCTAATTCTATGGATGCATCACTTGTAACCGATGTATTAAAAGATGCACTGAGTTAACCACTCTGCACTGCAAGTGCAGAGCTTAATATTACGGCATGAATGCCTAATGTATGTACTAACTTAAAAGTTAGAAACTATTTGTGTATGGCTCATTTAGAAAGTGTCACAACACAAAAAGAATATATCTGTGAAGTGTAAGATTTTGTTAAAAAATATCTGTATGATTCATTCTTATCTTTTCTTGATAAGATATTTAAAATTTATGTTGAAACGACGCACTGCAAGTGCGGGGTTTTTCTCCCAAAGTGGGACAATAAATACCCTGCACCACAAATATTCAATAGTGATCAGGGTAGTCAATATACTGGACATGAGCATACGGGAATTCTAAAAGAGAATAATATACAAATCTCAATGAACGGTAAGGGTAGAAGCATTGATAATATTGTGATTGAAAGATTTTTTAGAACTTTAAAATATAATTGTATATTTATAAATGATTTTAAAAATATCGCAGAACTTAAAGATGGTATTGATAAATACATGGATAAATATAACAATCAAAGATTCCATTCAAGTATTGGTTATAAAAAACCGATGAACGTGTATCTTGATTACTTACAAAATGCAGCTTAAAAATTATGTAAAATGGGAAACAAAATTAGTGAAAAATTTGTCTTGAAAAATCAGTCCAGTTTCATATTACCAAATCCTAACCGTAAGCGTAAAGTGGGCTGCAGTATAGGACTCTCAGAGATTATTACTATTATAGTAATGTTTCACTTGAGTCACTACCGTACCTTTAAAGATTTTTATTTATGCTGCCTATGCCAAAGTTATAGAAAGGAATTTCCAAAACTTGTGAGCTATAGTCGTTTTGTTCAGTTAATGCCAATGAGCTTCATGCCCATGGTGTTACTGCTAAAAAGCCTAACAGGAAAACAAACTGGTCAATATTATATCGACTCTACTAAACTTCCTGCTTGCCATAATTTAAGAATTAATAGACATAAAGTATTCAAAGACATAGCAAAAAGAGGTAAGACTTCCACTGGGTGGTTCTTTGGCTGTAAGCTACATATTGTCATTAACAGTTGCGGAGAGATTATGAGTTTTTCTTTAACTCCTGGAAATGTCGATGATAGAGCAGTGGTGGAAAATTTAGTAGATAAATTACAAGGCTGGCTTTTTGGTGATCGTGGGTATATCAGTAAAAAACTCACTCAATCCCTTGCTAATCAAGGTTTAGAACTAATAACAAAAATTAAAAGTAATATGAAAGAAAGAATAATAGATCCTATTAAAAAGCAGTTTTTAAATAAAAGGCACATTATTGAAACCATTAATGATCAATTGAAAAACCTTTTTCATATAGACCATACAAGGCATAGATCTGTTATGAATTTTCAAACTAATGTATTAGCTGGGCTACTTGCCTATGTTTTCAAACCTAATAAAATTTCTGTAGCTTTTGGAAAATTAAACAATCTCAACCTTCATCTTGCATCAAACTGAGGTTAGAATAAATTAATTTCAGGAATTGGTATTACTATGCCTTAAAGCTTTTCGTGTTAGCTATAAATTTTAAATATTAAGAGAATTATCATGCAACAATTTAGTCTTTATCATACTACCGAAGGATCGCTATATAAAACAACCTGTCTTTTAGTAGAAAAATCTTATCATAGCAATTTAAGAATTGTCGTTTTAGCTCCAGATATTGAAGTCCAAGAATCACTAAACAAGATGATATGGACTTATTCTAGAAAACAGTTTATTCCGCATGGTAGTAAGCTTGATCCATTACCAGAAAAACAACCAGTCTATATTACTCATCAGTTAGAGAATCCTAATCAAGCTACGATTCTAATAATCATTGCCCCATTTGATATACAAGAAATTCTTAATAACAAACACTATGTTGCACATTTTCAAAGAATAATTATAATATATGATGGTTTGGATAATTTAAGTCTAATAGTTAAAGCAATAAATGAACTAACTATTGCGACACCGATGATTGACTGTTATAAACAGAGTTCAGTAGGAACATGGAGTAAGATTTAACCATTTCTATCAACTGTACAAATTACCAAAAGAAATTAATTCCGGGAATTAGTATAACTTAAGCAACCTCGGTGTTATTCCAGTATAGGCTTTGCTAACGTGAATCAAAAAGCCAACGTAAGTCATGATACCTATAGAACTAAAAACGATGTCATTCCTGCAAAGGTAGCGGAGTCTAAAAAGTCCGTCCGCCAAAAATATTTAAAGCCCCCCATAATCTATGATTGAATAAAATTTTTACAAAAAAAATTCTAATATTTGCACTAAAATTAAAAATTGTTTTCAATTTTATTGAAAAATTTCTGTTTTAGTAAAATTTTTACATGAGCTTATTGTTAACGATTTTTTTTAATCGTTTAGCAAGTTTTTTAATGATAATTTTTTTATGTAGAGTTAGGCATGATGTGTAAATGATTGGCAATACATCGTAAATTCAAACCTATAGCAGAGATTATTGGATTGATCACATCTCCTATCACACCCTTCAAGAAGTTTCTGCCCATCCTGCCATATTGTTTCAAATGCCCTATTATTGGTTCTATAGCACTGCGTCTCCTGATCATACACTTGTCTTCTTTCAATAACTTTTTCCGAGTTTTGTATACTTGCAGCAAAACTGCGTAACACTATCTAATTTTTTTGCTAGTATGAATTTATTGTATAAATTTGGGTTTCTACTATGCAAATATCACCGATTAATCAAAACTTACGCTATGTTTTATGATAAGTGGCTTTGTACTGAGATATTATTAAAATTCTTTACTATGAAAAAATGGCTTTCAGCCAAGGTTTTTAGTCATACTTGAGATAACATAGCGTAAGTTTTGTAATAAAAACTAGTTGAAAAAGTACCAATTATATTATAACATTTGAAATATTAATAATAATGATAATTAATCAAATGAAAAAACCAAAAGTAGCGACCTTAAGTGCTGAAGAACGAGAAGAACTAATACAACATGTCAAGGAAAGTTCATTAACGGGAGATGAACAGCAAACGATAGTAGAACTTGTGAAATTTTGTAATGAGCTAATAGACAAGCTAGCATCATCAAATATCAGTATAAATAAGCTTAAGGAAATGCTGATTGGTTTTAAGGCAGATAACAAAAAAAAGATAGTTCAGATTCATTAAAAGAACCGCCAAGTGAATCTGATAACGGGAATGGTGGTAATGAAGAAGAGTGCGATAAGCCCAAAAAGATAGATCGTAGTAATTGGCAAGGTAAATATGGGTTTGATGATTATAAGGATGCGAATACCAGCTATTTAACTCCTGAGAATTTTTGTAGTGGTGATAGCTGTCCTCACTGTTGTAATGGCAAACTATATAATAGTGAAGCTAGAAAATTGCTACAATTTACAGGTAATGCTCCAATTACAGTCAACAGATATGTAAAGAAAACGCTACGTTGTAATGCTTGTGATTATATAGTTATGAACAATAAAAATATCAACAAATGGACAAATAGTAGCAGAAGTGCAATAGTGTTACAAAAGACCTATGGTACTCCTTTCTACCGTTTATCTAGGCTGCAAAGTTTAAGTGGTGTTCCTGTGGCATATAGCTCGCTCTGGCAACAATATTTAGATGTTTGGCAAGAAGGTGGTGGAGCTGAAATTTACGGGGTATTATTGGAAATGGCTGCCGAATGTAGTTCACTGAACCTTGATGATACTAGAGCTAGGATTTTAGAAATTACGTACTCAAAATAAGAAAGGACGCAGCTGTTATACTACTACAATATGTGCTAAGACTGCAAATAATGAGGTGATAGTTTTATATTTTACCGGTAATAGGCATGGTGGAGAAAATATAGGTAACGTACTAAAGAATCGTAAGAATAGAACAGATTCTATCCAATTAATGACTGACGCAAGTAACAATAATAACCCGGTATTATCAGAAGCAGATCAAGAATTACTGGCAATAATAGTGATGATCAATTGTTTGTCACATGGTCAGAGAAAATTTACAGAGAATGAACTATATTACCCTGAAGAATGCGGATATTTTCTCAAACAAACACGAGGGATTTACCACAATGAACATCAATGTAAAGAGATGAGTCCTGAAGAAAAACTTGGGTATCATCAGGAACATAGCAGTAAATATATAGAAAACATATATAACAAAATAGACGAATTATTTAACGACAAGAAAGTTGAGCCTAATAGTAGGCTTGGACAAGCTATGAAATATTGGATAAATAATAAAGAAGGTTTGACCCAATTTTTAAAAATCCCAGTTAGCAATCTTGATAATAATTGGGCTGAGAGATCACTGCGTACCATTATTTTACAAAGGAAGAATTCATTATTCTTTAAAACAATCAATAGTGCTGAGATACATAGTGGTCTGTATAGTATAGTAAAGACTTGTAGTGAGAACGAGATCAATGCCTTTAAATATTTAAATTGGCTACAAGAGCAGAGTAGCAAAGCAAAGAAGCGTCCTGCGAATTATACGCCTTTTGCCTATGCAAGATATATGAATAATACGGAATTAATCGAGACAGCAGCTTAAACGACAGGAAGCCAATCATTAGAGAATTTGGCAGAACTAGGATCACCATTATGAATAAGAATGTGTAAGGTTCTATAACAAATTTGATAAGATGAATTATCAGATGGGAAAAGTTTTGCGGTAAATTTACCTTTGGATAGGCGTTTAGAGCATAGCCAAAAGCCTTGACCGTCAAAGGACAAAATTTTAATGGCAGTTCTGTTTTTATTATAGAATAAAAACAAGGAACCATTAAGAGGGTCAGAAGAAAGTTTTTGTCTACAAACAGCGATTAAGCCATCGATACCCTTGCGAAAATCGATGGCAATAGTGGCAACAAAAATAACTGACGCCGGGGTTAGTTGCAGCATAAAAATGTCTGAATTATGGTTTTTGGTTCTAGTGTTTGGATAATAAGTTTGGTACCATTTGGTTTAATAATGTGACAAGTATAGTGATTTTGTTTGGGGGCAGCTACAGGATCGGTATCTATAGAATTTAATAGTTGAAATGGGAGAAAATTAATATTTTGTTGTAGAGCTTGATTTGAAGTTGAGACAGGAGAAGTTTTGAGGGTAGGCTCATGGGCTTTTTTAATTGAACTGATTGTTGCTTTATTAATATTAAGATGTTTAGCTATCTCTTGGTAAGAATAATGATGGAGTAATTGGTAAACTAATTCCTTTAGATGGTTTGGTATAGGATCAAACTTATTAGTTTTAGTTTGACGCCAGGCTTTAAATTGCTGAGCTACTTGCTCAATAGTAATTGATGGTATTTGCATAGTATGAAACCCAAATGTATAAAAAATTCATACTAGCAAAAACATTAGATAAAGTTATGCAGTTTTGCTGCAGGTATACACAAAAAAAATTCTAATATTTGCACTAAAATTAAAAATTGTTTTCAATTTTATTGAAAAATTTGAGTCAATCATTTAATTTGTGTAAGTTCATTTTTTATTTTCCAATAAATCATATTTAAAATCTCCACAAAGTATTTCAAATTGATTTAAAGCTAAAGACCAATCTTTAATAGGCATGGTCCATTTTTTGGCTGCATTTTGTAGGGATAAAAATATTATTTTTTGAATTGACTTATCATCTGGAAACACCCCCTTATTTTTGATAATTTTTCTAATTTGACGATTTACAGATTCTATAGTGTTAGTAGTATAAATTACCTTTCTGATCTCTTCAGGAAAGGCAAAAAACGGTATTATCCCAGACCAATTACGTTGCCAAATATCAGAAATTACCGGATATTTTTTATCCCATTTTACACCAAATTGCTGAAGTTTTAAACGTGCCATTTCGTCATTATTAGCTGTATAAATTTGTTTTAGATCTGATGTGACCTCTTTTAAATCTTTATATGACACATACTTTACTGAATTGCGAACCATATGTACAATACATAATTGTACTATAGTACTCGGGAATACACTGCTTATAGCTTCTGGAAAGCCCTTTAAACCATCCACACAAGCAACATAAATTTGTTCAATTCCTCGATTCTTTAACTCAGTAACTACTTGCATCCAAAATTTAGCACCTTCATTTTTGCCTATCCAAATGCCAAGTAACTCCTTTTTCCCTTCTATATTTACAGCAAGTGCTAAATATACTGCTTTATTTATTGTCCCACTTTGGGAGAAAAACCCCGCACTTGCAGTGCGTCGTTTCAACATAAATTTTAAATATCTTATCAAGAAAAGATAAGAATGAATCATACAGATATTTTTTAACAAAATCTTACACTTCACAGATATATTCTTTTTGTGTTGTGACACTTTCTAAATGAGCCATACACAAATAGTTTCTAACTTTTAAGTTAGTACATACATGAGGCATTCATGCCGTAATATTAAGCTCTGCACTTGCAGTGCAGAGTGGTTAACTACTATGTGATTGTCTCTAGATTTTACATAGATACAGTCCAAGTATAATATTGGATACACCCTATCTAAACAACGATTTTGCCACCTAGTTACTTCTTCTATCACCCCATCTGTTATGGTGGATATCAAGTCACCAGATACATCAGTTTGATATATTTCTTCTAAATGCCCTCGGATCTCGCTGACTGTCATACCGCGACCATAAAGGGATATCACTTTCTCATCAAATCCATTAAATCTCCTCAGCCCTTTTGGTATTAATTGAGGATTATACTCTCCTTCCCGATCTCTTGGTACTTCTACTGTCAGCTTACGACCATCCCCATCAATTACTGTCTTCTCATAGCTACCATTACGACGATTATTATCTACTTTTGGCATCTTGCTATGTTTTGAATATCCTAATTCATGATCCAACTCACTTGCTAATATTTTCTCAACTATTTGCTTCTTTAGCTGTTGAAATAAACCATCTCGACCAAATAACTCCGATGGATCTGCTTTTGATAATAATTCTTCTACTAGCTGATTACTGATGTCTAATGTATCTTTATCTGTATCTAATTTTTTAGCCATAATTCCTCCTTGCTTGCTTAAGTTACTTTTTTTACAGTAATCTCTTACTGCTTTCTTTGCAACTTACACAAACTATAGGACAGACTCAAAAATTTCTGTTTTAGTAAAATTTTTACATGAGCTTATTGTTAACGATTTTTTTTAATCGTTTAGCAAGTTTTTTAATGATAATTTTTTTATGTAGAGTTAGGCATGATGTGTAAATGATTGGCAATACATCGTAAATTCAAACCTATAGCAGAGATTATTGGATTGATCACATCTCCTATCACACCCTTCAAGAAGTTTCTGCCCATCCTGCCATATTGTTTCAAATGCCCTATTATTGGTTCTATAGCACTGCGTCTCCTGATCATACACTTGTCTTCTTTCAATAACTTTTTCCGAGTTTTTGGGGTATATACCTTACTCTTCTCTTTAACATTGCTGCCAGTATAACCAAGATCAACAAACGATTTTTTTATCTTTATTCCAGTTACATTTTCTACCGCTTCAAAACTCTGCTGCAATGTATGACCATCATAAGGATTATTATGAAACGATTTTGCTGACAGTACAAAATTTCTACGACCACTGACTACTACCGCAACTTTATTGCCAAACTCATATGGCTTGTTTCGTTTTCCCTTCCCTATACACTCTACCTCAGGGGCATGAAAACTATACAATATTTTATTCTGTTCTTTGTATTGCTTTTTCTCTTCTCTTTTTAAAACAGATTGGCTATGTATTTGTTTTACTTTTTTCAATACTTCTTGATCTCTGATAGATAAGTTTAATTTCTGATTTTTTATCTCACGCTCACATATTCTAACCAAACGACCAAGTAACGTTTTTAAATGCTTCATTATTTTCCAACGCTTCTTGGCTTTGCTATGCTCTTTATACTTCCAGAGCTTTATTATATCTCGCTTATAGGTTCTAGCGTAGGTTTCGTTTAAACTTATACCCAAACTTTGGCAAAGCTTCACAATACTAAGCCTAGCTTTATCCATTAAATAAACATCATGTGGGTGCTTGATATTCTTAATTTGTACCGTTGTATCAGCAATTATCAATTCCAAATCTTTTTTTTTAATTGTGTTAGTTCTTATTCCAACTCTTATCAACTCTGCTAATATCTCGTTATATCCAGATTCACCTAATAAATTACGAAATCTTCTTATGCTAGTTTCCGACATCGCTATATCTGTTTCTATATATTCCCACCCACAGAAATATTGCCAATACATGTTTTCTTTTAGTTCTTCCTCTGCTAATGAATCTGAAAAATTATACATTGCTTGTAGCATCGTTACACCAAGCATCACTCTATGACATTTTCTATTTCTACCAAATCTCTTAATAGAAACATTTTTTGATAACCATTCTTCTAGACCAGACCAATTTATTAATTCTCTTAATTTATATAGCTTATTATTTGAGTTTAATTCTTCTTTTAATTTATAACCAAAAAGTTTTCCTTGTTTTTGTGATTTGATAATATTTTCTATTGGCATATTGACTGAAATCCATAAGGTTTATTGTCCCACTTTGGGAGAAAAACCCCGCACTTGCAGTGCGTCGTTTCAACATAAATTTTAAATATCTTATCAAGAAAAGATAAGATAAGATAAGATATTTTTTAACAAAATCTTACACTTCACAGATATATTCTTTTTGTGTTGTGACACTTTCTAAATGAGCCATACACAAATAGTTTCTAACTTTTAAGTTAGTACATACATGAGGCATTCATGCCGTAATATTAAGCTCTGCACTTGCAGTGCAGAGTGGTTAACTAGCATATTTTAACATTTTCTTATGGATTTCTTTATTATTTTCTGCCATTAAACCCTATTATCTATAAGACTTATAGAGTTTTGCCGGACAGACTAAAAAATAAACAAATTTATCAATATACGTCAGTTCAGGATAAGATATAGATGAAATAGTAATAGATAAAAGGATTGTCAAAAAGGAGTGCCTGCAGTATTTATATTTTTAAACAAAAAAACAAACTACAGGCATGAGAAAAGATATCACAGAATTATATAGTTTTATAGATGATTTTTGTAAAATTTATTTGGAGTATGAACAGAGAAAGTTATTACCATCAAATAAGCAAAGAAATCGCTGTTGTAGCATGAGTCTAAGTGAAATGTTAACAATAATAATTATGTTTCATACATCCTATGCTAAGAATTTTAAATTTTTCTATAAAAGTTATATAGAGTGCATGCATAAGGATGATTTTCCCAAAGCCTTGAGTTATAATAGATTTGTTGAATTAATGGCACGATTATTCATACCGCTAAATATGTTGATTCATTTGTTGTTTGGTGAGGAAACAGGTATTTATTTTATTGACTCTACAACGATTAAAGCTTGTCACAATAAAAGGCGTTATAGCAATAAAGTTTTTAAAGGATTAGCCAAACATAGTAAATCCTCTATGGGGTATTTTTATGGTTTTAAATTACATGTAATAATCAATAATAAAGGGGAGTTTATGGCATTAAAAGTGACCAAAGGCAATGTAGATGATAGGGTTCCAGTACCGGAGTTAACAAAAAGATTAACTGGAATTATAGCAGCTGATAAAGGTTATATTAAGCAAAATTTGTTCTTAAATTTATATGAAAGAGGCTTAAAAATGATTCATGGAATTAAGAAGAATATGGAAAATAAATTAATGGATTTGAAAGAAAAAATCTTACTTCGAAAGCGTAACTTAATTGAAACAGTTTTTGATTATCTAAAAAATAAAATGAGGCTCTGTACAAATAAGTGTGTAAATTTTTCAAAGGTTATATAAAAATATAATATAACAAAAGGAGAAATTATAATGCACCAAAAACAAAATGAAGCAATGAATCAAGCGATAGATTTATTAATAAATAATGATACAGATATATCAACATTACTTAAAGAGGATGGTTTATTAAAACAATTAACCAAACGGCTTGTAGAGAAGGCATTGCAGTCAGAGATGAATAATCATTTAGGATATGATAAATATTGTCATACTGATAGTGATAATGTTCGTAATGGTAGGAATGTAAAGAATCTAGTAACAAATAATGGAGTTGTAGAGATTGAGGTTCCAAGGGATAGAAGTAGTACATTTGAACCTGCATTAATTCCGAAGCGTCAAAGACGTATTGAAGGATTTGATGATAAAATAATATCATTATACGCTAAAGGAATGAGCTTATCTGATATTAAGATTCAAATGCAAGAATTGTATGGAGCTGACGTTAGCGAAAGTTTGTTAAGTCAAATTACTGATGATGTAATTGAGGATGTCAAGATATGGCAAAGCCGACCATTGGATCGAGTATATGCTATAGTATTTTTTGACTGTTTAGTAGTAAAAGTACGTCAAGATAAACGAATTATCAATAAGTCTGTATATGTAGCATTAGGTATTGATTTATCTGGAAGGAAGGATATTTTAGGATTGTGGATCAGTGAAAATGAAGGAGCGAAATTTTGGCTTAGTAATTTTACTGAGATGAAGAACAGAGGTATGCAAGACATGCTTATTGCTTGCAGTGATAATTTAACCGGTATGTCTGAGGCAATAGAAGCAGTTTTTCCGAAAACCGAACATCAATTATGTATTGTACATCAGATTAGAAATAGTTTAAAATATGTATCATATAAAGACCGAAAAGAATTAGCGGCTGATTTAAAGCCTATATATACTGCTAGCACAGAGGAAGAAGCACATCTTGCTTTAGAATCTTTTGAAGCTAAATGGAGTAAACAGTATCCACAAATTGCTAAATCTTGGTATGTTCATTGGGAAAATTTAATGGTTTTTCTAGGATACCCTGAGGCGATAAGGAAAGTAATATACACAACTAATAGTGTAGAATCTGTCAATAGCCAATTACGTAAGGTTACTAAGAATAAACGGGTTTTTCCAAATGATAATGCCGTTTTTAAGACCTTGTATTTGGCAATTGATTATATGACCAAGAAATGGGTTATGCCGATTCCAAACTGGAACGCAGCTATGGCTCACTTTTTGATAAAATTTGAAGGTAGAATTTAAGCCCTATGAAAAATTTACACACTTAATTAGAAAGGCTCTAAAATGAACCTTGAACATACTAGACATAGATCACCAATAAATGCCTTTGTCCATATATTATCTACTCTTGTTGCTTACTCATTAAAGAAAAATAAACCTTCAACAAAATTTGATTTTAATCTACATGTTCACAATATCCTTATCCCGAATTGACGTAATATGCAAAAATTATCATTTCAACAAATTATTTTGACCTTGCAAAATTACTGGCAAGATTATGGCTGTGCAATTTTGCAGCCATATGACGCTCATGTTGGAGCTGGTACTTTTCACCCTGCTACTGTACTAAGAACTCTTGGTAAGAAACCTTGGTTTGTAGCTTACGTTCAACCTTCTCGGCGTCCTCATGATAGTAGATACGCTTTGCATCCTAATAGAATGCAGCATTATTATCAATTTCAGGTTATACTAAAACCCTCTCCTGATGATATACAAGAGCTATATTTAAAGAGTCTTGAATGTCTTGGTATAGATTTGCAAAAACATGATATTAGGTTTGTTAAAGATGATTGGGAGTCTCCTAGTCTCGGTGCTACTGGGCTTGGTTGGGAAATATGGTGTAACGGTATGGAAGTATCACAATTTACTTATATGCAACAAATAGGTGGTATTGATTGTCGTCCAGTGGCTGGTGAGATTACCTATGGTTTAGAACGTCTGGCACTTTATATACAAGGAATCAATGAGGTAAGAAATCTTGATTGGAATGGTCAAGTTGGAGAAAAGGCTTTAACCTATGGTGAAGTAGATTTTGCCGCTGAAAAACAATTTTCGAAATTTAATTTAGAATTAGCTGACATAGCCATATTATCTCAGTATTTTATTGATAGTGAGAAACAATGTAATGAATTAATCGCTGCAGATTTACCGTTGCCAGCTTATGATTATTGTATTCAAGCTAGCCATCTTTTTAATCTGTTAAATGCCCGGGGGGTAATTAGTGTAACAGAGAGAGCATCTTACATACTCAGGATACGTAATTTGGCAAAAATGTGCTGTAATAAATGGTTAGAATTAACCTCAATTCGGGATAAGAATTAGTTAATTCTTATCCCGAATTGGCTTTAATATAAGGAAAAATGCATTCTTAAAGCGGTTTTGCGAATGCATTTTAAACCTTTCTAAAGCTAAAAACATGATTTTACGTCAGTTCGGGATAAGATATAGATGAAATAGTAATAGATAAAAGGATTGTCAAAAAGGAGTGCCTGCAGTATTTATATTTTTAAACAAAAAAACAAACTACAGGCATGAAAAAAGATATCACAGAATTATATAGTTTTATAGATGATTTTTGTAAAATTTATTGTCCCACTTTGGGAGAAAAACCCCGCACTTGCAGTGCGTCGTTTCAACATAAATTTTAAATATCTTATCAAGAAAAGATAAGAATGAATCATACAGATATTTTTTAACAAAATCTTACACTTCACAGATATATTCTTTTTGTGTTGTGACACTTTCTAAATGAGCCATATACAAATAGTTTCTAACTTTTAAGTTAGTACATACATTAGGCATTCATGCCGTAATATTAAGCTCTGCACTTGCAGTGCAGAGTGGTTAACTTGGAGTATGAACAGAGAAAGTTATTACCATCAAATAAGCAAAGAAATCGCTGTTGTAGCATGAGTCTAAGTGAAATGTTAACAATAATAATTATGTTTCATACATCCTATGCTAAGAATTTTAAATTTTTCTATAAAAGTTATATAGAGTGCATGCATAAGGATGATTTTCCCAAAGCCTTGAGTTATAATAGATTTGTTGAATTAATGGCACGATTATTCATACCGCTAAATATGTTGATTCATTTGTTGTTTGATGAGGAAACAGGTATTTATAGTCACCTTTTTGGTTAAAACCCCCAGCTTCAGCTGGGAAAGACTTCAGTCCTTGTTCTAATATTTCAATTCACTATAACTTGAATATATGATATTTTAATATACATAAGAGCAAGCTCTTCATGTATATTAAAATATCATATATGACAGATTATAACAAGACTAGCCACACTGTATTTTACCATCGCTTTCATGTTGTTTGGATCACTAAATATCGCTACAAAGTATTGCAGGGTAACTTATAAGAATTAGGATCAGAGAGATAGCACAGGCATTAGTAATATCTCTTTAGAGTAATAGCGACTTCCAGTCTAGATATCAACCCACCAGCTTCAGCTGGTTGTTATTGAGTTTATTGACTCTACAACGATTAAAGCTTGTCACAATAAAAGGCGTTATAGCAATAAAGTTTTTAAAGGATTAGCCAAACATAGTAAATCCTCTATGGGGTATTTTTATGGTTTTAAATTACATGTAATAATCAATAATAAAGGGGAGTTTATGGCATTAAAAGTGACCAAAGGCAATGTAGATGATAGGGTTCCAGTACCGGAGTTAACAAAAAGATTAACTGGAATTATAGCAGCTGATAAAGGTTATATTAAGCAAAATTTGTTCTTAAATTTATATGAAAGAGGCTTAAAAATGATTCATGGAATTAAGAAGAATATGGAAAATAAATTAATGGATTTGAAAGAAAAAATCTTACTTCGAAAGCGTAACTTAATTGAAACAGTTTTTGATTATCTAAAAAATAAAATGAACCTTGAACATACTAGACATAGATCACCAATAAATGCCTTTGTCCATATATTATCTACTCTTGTTGCTTACTCATTAAAGAAAAATAAACCTTCAACAAAATTTGATTTTAATCTACATGTTCACAATATCCTTATCCCAAATTGACGTATTTTAATTTTTTAAAATCATGTTTTTAGCAAAATATTAATTTAACAATCAGATGCAGAGCCGTCTCAAATCTAATTGTTTCGATAATTTTACCGAATTTGGGATGAGAATTGACAAATTCTTATCCCAAATTCGTGTAACTAGAAGATAAAGAAGAGTTAATATGAGAGAGTTATTATTAGAACTTTTTAGCGAAGAGATACCGGCTTTGATGCAGAAAAATGCAGCGGAAAGCTATAAAGCCATATTTACGACAATCTTGCAGGAAAGCGAGCTAGTTGCTGATGTTCAGCTATATGTTGGATCTAGGAGAATTGCTGTACATATTACAAATTTACCAAAATCTATACCGCCAAAAGAAATTACCATAAGAGGACCGAAAGTTTCGGCAATGCAGCAGGCTGTAGAAGGGTTTTGTCGATCAAATAATATTGAGCAAAATAAATTATCTACGCTATTAGTGCAAGGGCAATTATATTATATAATAGTAAAAAATACTAAAGAAACCGATATACGAGTGCTATTGGAAGATATGATTCCTAAAGCAATTAGTAAGTATATTTGGTCAAAATCTATGTATTGGGGGAATTATGATATAAGTTGGATTAGACCGCTTAGGAATATTTTATGTATATTTGATGGAGAAATACTAGCCATTAAATATGGACATTTGGCGGCAAATAATATTACTTTTGGGCACAGATTTCTTAGTCCTGAACCGATTACTATAGACAGTTTTTCTCAATACCAGAATAAGCTGCGGGAGAGTAATGTCATTATTGACCAAGCAGAACGTAAGGAGATAATAAAAAGTCAGCTATCAAAAATAGCCAATTCACTTAACCTAGTTATCAAAGATGATGAGAAATTATTAGAAGAAGTAACAGGACTAGTAGAGTTGCCAGTTGTTATGGCGGGTAAAATACCTGAGATATTTTTGCAGTTACCTAGTGAAGTACTAGTTAGCTCAATGCGTAGCCACCAGAAGTATTTTAGTACTTTTGACCAAGCTGGTAATTTTGCCCCTTATTTTCTCTTTGTTAGTAATATGCGACATGATCAAAATGTTATAATAAGTGGTAACGAAAAAGTACTAGCTGCTAGACTCTCTGATGCGTTATATTTTTATCAGCAGGATTTATCTAATAGTTTAGAATCAAAGTTGCCAAAGCTTGAGCAGATAACTTTCCATGCAAAGCTTGGCAGTATCAAACAAAAAACAGAGAGAATTGATGATATTTGTAATTATCTAATGCCAGGAAATCAGGATTTGCAAGTAGCAGCTAAACTTTGTAAAAGTGACCTAACAACTGAAATGGTGGGAGAATTCCCTGAACTGCAAGGTATTATGGGATATTATTACGCCAAAGCCGAAGGGTTAAATGATCAGATTGCCTTGGCAATAAGAGATCATTATAAACCACAAGGACCATCAGATAATTTGCCAATGGGAAATAGTGCAATATTGGCGATTGCTGATAAACTGGATAGTTTAGTAGGTTTGATATTAATAGGAGAAGAACCAAATGGTTCAAGAGACCCTTACTCACTCAGACGGCAAGCATTAGGTATTATTAGGATAATTTTAGCTAATAAATTAAATATTGATATTAAGGAATTAGTTGCGTATGTAGTTCACTTATATCAAACTATGTTTGAAGACGTAAAGGGAGGAGGGGATGATAGTGGGCTAAATAAAACTAGTCAGATAATTCTAGAGTTCTTAGAAGAACGAGCCAAATATTATTTTAAAAATCACTATGACATATCGTTAATTAATGCGGTGCTTGATTTTGATATTGAAAGAGATTTAGTGATTAGTGAAATAAAGCTCGGTGCTTTACAAAAGTTTCTTGCTGGAGTGGATGGTAAAAATTTATTAACTATTTACAAAAGAGCAAATAATATACTAGAAGGTAGTAATATAGAAGGAGAAGTTGATCAAAAGGCTTTTATTTCACAATATGAGCAACAATTATTTTTATCATTAGAAAACGTTTCTAAACAAATAGATCACTATATTGTAGAAAAAGATTTTACTAAAACTCTTAGCCTGTTACTAGAAATATTAAAACCTGTCAATGAGTTTTTTGATAATGTCATGGTCAAAGATCAAGATCGTAACATTGCCAATAATCGTTTATTGTTGCTCAGAATGGTTACCCAATTATTTGATAAATTAGCAAAATTTAGTGCTTTATGACTGATACATTAAAGCAGGCTGCCAAATTTATAAAATCTGGCAATGTAGTAGCATTCCCCACAGAAACAGTATATGGGCTTGGGGCAGATGCTAGTAATGAGCAAGCTTGTCAGAAGATTTTTAAGATAAAAAAGCGTCCAAGCATAAATCCTCTAATTGTTCATGTGGCAACCATGAGCCAAGCTAAAACTATCGGAGAATTTAATGCAGATGCCATTAAGTTAAGTGAGGTGTTTTGGCCAGGACCTTTATCGATTGTTGTACCATTAAAAAGTGGGGCAAATATAGCGGAATCAGTATTATCTGGACTGACAACGGTTGCCCTTCGTATACCGTCACATAATATTGCTTTGGAGCTAATAAGAAAGTCAGCTACTCCGATAGCAGCCCCTAGTGCTAACCCATCAGGTTATATTAGTAGCACGACTTTACAGCATGTACAGGAACATTTTGCAAATGACAAAGATATTTTTATTTTAGAGGATAATTTAAATGATTGTAAGTGTCAATATGGTATAGAATCAACCATAGTAGATAGTACTACTAATAACTTAACTATTTTGCGAGATGGTTTTATTACGCTGGAAGCGTTAGAGAAGGTAATTGGTAAGAAACTAGATAAAACATCCAGCTTGATGCAAATTAAAGCTCCGGGGATGATGAATAAACATTACTCGCCAAGAGTTAAAGTAAGATTGAATGCAGAGAGTTTAGAAGCTAATGAGGTAGGGCTTAATTTTGCCGATAGTAAGCTAGAGGGTAATTTTTCGCTTAATTTAAGTTTAACTGGTGATTTAATTGAAACAGCTAGCAACTTATTTGCCAGTCTTAGAATATTGGATAATTATGCAGAATTAAATGGATTAGCAATTGCCGTTGCCTCTATCCCAGAGGTTGGTATTGGCGTTGCAATCAATGATCGACTTAAAAGAGCGGCGGTAAAATGACATCTATATTTACTAAATTAAAGCAGGTATTAGTTAATAGTTCAAATAAAATATCTTCGGGCATTGACCAGATATTTTATAAAAAAAAACTAGATGAGCAAACTTTAAATGAATTAGAGGAGTTGTTAATATCTGCAGATATCACAGCCTCTGTGGCAATAGAGCTGGTTGATAAACTAAGAGCTATCAAATTTGATAAAGAAGTAAGTGGTTTGGTAATCAAAGAACAGCTAGCTGACATTATCGGGCAATTATTGGTAAAAACTAGCAAGCCTTTTGAATTGTATGATCAAAAGCTTAATGTTATCCTAGTTTGCGGTGTTAATGGTGCAGGAAAAACTACGACAATAGGCAAGCTATCCAGCATTTATCGTAGACAGGGGAAAAAAGTAGCAATTGCTGCTTGTGATACATTTAGGGCTGCTGCTGTTAGTCAATTATCTAGTTGGGCTGATAAAAGTGGTTCAATGTTTATTACTGGTGAAGAATCAGCTGAGCCTGCTAGTGTTGCTTATCTTGCTATGCAGTCTTCAATAAAAAATGATGTTGATGTATTATTTATTGATACAGCTGGAAGGTTGCATAACAAGAAGAATTTAATGGAAGAACTTGCCAAAATTGTTAGGGTTATTAAGAAGATTGATGATACAGCTCCTCACCATAGTATATTAGTAATTGATGCGACCACTGGACAGAATGTATATAACCAAGTTGAACAATTTGCCGCTATTGCTAACATAACAAGTCTGATAGTCACTAAATTAGACGGTACGGCAAAAGCTGGTGTAGTGGTAGGAGTCGTACAAAAATTCGCCTTACCAGTATGTTTTTTAGGGGTAGGGGAGAAGGTAGACGATCTAAAACCGTTTGATCCGGCTGCATTTGCTAATAGTTTAGTACGGAATTAATTATTAAATATAGATAATAAAATAATTGTTGAAAAGCATTAAGTGATACTTTATATTTTACTATATGAAATATGACCTACTAGACAACAAAAAAAAGCAACTGGATAGAATCAGACCATTAACTCCAAAGTTGGTTAGAAACTTAGAGCAGTGGTTTAAGGTAGAGTTGACTTATACCAGTAATGCTATTGAGGGTAATACTCTCTCGCGTTTGGAAACTGCTGTGGTAATTGAAAAAGGCTTAACAGTTGGTGGAAAATCGTTAGTAGAACATCTTGAGGCAAAAAATCATGCACAAGCTTTGGACTTAATCCATGAAATACAGCAAAAGAAAATTTGTGAAATTACTGAGAACGATATTTTATCAATTCATGCTCTCATCCTAAAGGGTATCGATGATCATAATGCTGGATATTATAGGCAAGTAGCAGTACGTATTTCAGGTTCAAGGGTAATAATGCCAAATCCAGTAAAAGTACCAAACTTGATGGCAGATTTCATTGTATGGCTAAACTCATCTAAAGATATGCATCTTGCAGGAGAAGCACATTATCGACTAATAACTATCCATCCTTTCTCAGACGGGAATGATCGAACTGCACGATTATTGATGAATTTAATTCTAATAATGGCAGGCTATCCACCGGCTATTATTAGACTACAAGAGAGGTTACCTTATGTAACATCTCTAGAAACTGCACAACTTGGTGGTTCAAAAGAAGCCTATGAAAAGATTATATTTAATGCAGTCAATCGTTCTCTTGATATTTATCTTAAAGCAGCAAACTCTGTAAACTCTTCAGATGTAGTATTATCAGAGAAATTATTAAGAATTGGTAAGCTTGCAAAAGCTGTCAGTGAAACTGTGTCAACAATTCGTTTTTGGACTAGGGAAGGCTTGCTTGAAATTGCCGATGTTACTAAATCACGCTATCAGCTTTACTCATCTGAAATGATTGAACAATGTATAGAAATTCAACGATTAAAGAAACAAAAGCTAACACTGAATGAAATCAAGAATATACTTGTAAATAATAGACTTACTGCATAAGTCAATCTAGTTGGTGATTTTGTCGTCGAAACTCGCCTCCGCTCCTCACGTACGTCTGTGTACGCGAAGGTAGCCGGCTTCGTTTCTCCTAAAAATCCCTCAACTATCTTTGATTTATGCAGCAAGTCTAATGACATAAAATAAGGTGTTTTTATAATGTACATTGTAAAAAAAGAATTATCTATCCAATCACGCTATTACAAAGAAATTTTGTCAATAATTAAATTAGGTGGCGGAGTAGCAAGGATTGTCGGCGGAGCTGTTCGGGATGCTATTCTTGGTGTTGTTAACTACGACATTGATATAGCAACCAATTTATTACCAGAGCAAGTAACAGATATTTTATCAACAGCCAATATTAATGTTATCCCAACTGGTATAAAATATGGCACAGTTACGGCTTTATTAAATAATGAGAAATTTGAGATTACTACACTTAGAAAAGATATAAAATGTGATGGTCGGCACACAGAAGTTATTTTTACTGATGATTTTATGGAGGATGCTACTAGAAGAGATTTTACTATTAATGCACTAAGCTATTGTCCATTTGAGCATAAAATTTATGATTATTTTGGTGGAATAGATGATTTACGAGAATCTAAGGTAATATTTATCGGACAGCCATTTGAACGAATTGAAGAAGATTTTTTACGTATTTTACGATTCTTCCGTTTTTCCTGTTATTATGCAAGACAGTTAGATCGTAATGGGCTAGATGCCTGTATTAAATTGCGAGAAAATCTTAAATTATTATCAAAAGAACGGATAAAATGGGAGATGGACAAGTTGATTATCTCAGATAATAGTCCTAATATTTTGCAGCAAATGTTTGATAATGGCATATTGCAAATAATATTACCAGTTAGTAAATTTGATAAAAAATCTTTGATGGAAGCAATTAATTTCGGTTCTTTAGAGCCTTACACTAGGTATTCACTTTTATTTTACCACATAAAGAACTTACCACTAAGTGATTTATTAAATTTAAAATTTTCTCGGCACATCGCCCTCAAAATCATTACTATACTTAGATTTGTTAATAAAGAAATCAACGAATTTACATTACGAGAAATTTGGTGGGAAACGGCTAATTATCCTGATGATTATCTGCAATATATCATTACTCTAGTATCATTAGGTAAATTAAATAGAGATATAGCAAATAAATTTCTAGATGCATACCAATCTAAACCCCGACCAATATTTCCAATAAATGGGCATGACTTACAGAAAATAAATATTCATGGTAAAGCTATTGGCACAGTGATAGATAAATTAAAGAAATCTTGGATTGCCAGTGATTTTACACTTAATAAACATCAATTACTTGAATTGGTTTTGTCGCATCTATAAATCATACTACATCAAGATTGTTAAAATCTAAGGTTTTGGACATTATGATGCCATTAACATAGCAAAATTCTCAAAAGTAGAAAGATTATCATTAGCTCCAATTATTTGTCTTTTTTGCATCATACGAATATTTTCTATACCGGTAATAGTCATTTCTGCAGAATGAAAACTCTTAAAACCAAGCATTGGCTTTGTACGTTTTTTGATAAACCTATGATCTTGTTCTACAAGATTATTCAGGTATTTGGTCTGAATAACCTTAATTTTATAATCTTTAGGAACTTCTGTATTCAAATCATTAAGAGCAGCCGTATTACTACCGCTTTTATCAATTACTACTTTCTCAGGAAAATTATTCTCTCTAAAGGCTTTACGAAAAAATGCAAGTGCTGCAGGCTTGTCTCTATGCTTACGTAGCAGAAAGTCTACAGTATTACCAAGACTATCTAGTGCTCTATATAAATAAACCCATTTACCGTTTAATTTAATATAAGTCTCATCCATTCTCCAACTACTACCAACTGGCTTCTTTCTTTTTCTAACCACCTGATCTATCAATGGTACAAATTTTATAACCCATCTTTGTAATGTAGAGTGATCAATTTTTGCTCCCCTTATACTCATCATTTCTTCCAAATCTCGATAACTTAAAGAAAATCGGCATTTCATATAGACAAATAACATTATTATTTCTGGTGAAGAACAAAATCCTTTGAAATATGATAATAATCTTGCAGTAATACGAAACATCTTAACATCTTTTTTAGATCATTATATCAATCTTTTTTCTATTGTCCAACATATGCGACAGAACCGTTTATGGCATTAAAAGTGACCAAAGGCAATGTAGATGATAGGGTTCCAGTACCGGAGTTAACAAAAAGATTAACTGGAATTATAGCAGCTGATAAAGGTTATATTAAGCAAAATTTGTTCTTAAATTTATATGAAAGAGGCTTAAAAATGATTCATGGAATTAAGAAGAATATGGAAAATAAATTAATGGATTTGAAAGAAAAAATCTTACTTCGAAAACGTAACTTAATTGAAACAGTTTTTGATTATCTAAAAAATAAAATGAACCTTGAACATACTAGACATAGATCACCAATAAATGCCTTTGTCCATATATTATCTACTCTTGTTGCTTACTCATTAAAGAAAAATAAACCTTCAACAAAATTTGATTTTAATCTACATGTTCACAATATCCTTATCCCGAATTGACGTATACTGGTATTTTAAAAGACCCGGGTAATTGTTTAATATTATTGCAGTAGATACTCCACCTAGACCCAAAAATAAAAAACCAACATTTGGAATGTTAGCAAATTCTATAATTATACAAATAACGCCAGCGATCAGCCACCATTCTACTATTGAAATTTCAGATAGGATCATAGGATACCTTCTATAGATAAATGATTTCACCGAATTTGGGATAAGAATTGACAAATTCTTATCTCGAATTCGCGTACATCAAACCTCAATTTTGGATTAAAATTTTTAATTTTAATCCAAAACTGGCTATAATATCAGAAAAATACATTCTTGAAGCACTTCTACGAATGCATTTTAATCTATTATCGCTAATAATCTTATTTTTATTGGTATAAAAATAAGATTATTAGCAAATGAAATATTTAACAATCAGGCGTCAAACCGCTTTAAGCCTGATTGTTTACATTCTCATTCCAATTTCGGATTAATGAAATTAATCCGAAATTGAGGTATCAAGGGAGAATTTAGTCATGAACAAATGTCTTTAAAAACATTATAACATTAGCTATATCTTGAGGTTTATTTAAACCAGCAAAAGTCATCTTTGTACCAGGTATATATTGACTAGGTTTATGCAAAAAATGGAATAAACTTTCTTCATCCCAAATTCCCCCTTTGCTGGATAAAGCACTTGAATATTTATAATTCTCTGCTTTAGCTTTTTCTGCCCCAACAATATTCCATAGATGTGGTCCAACCTTATTAGCTTTATTCTTATCAAGAGAATGGCACATTAGGCATTTTTTTGCTATCTCCCTTCCTGCTTCAGCATTAGCAGTTTTCATCAATTCTTCTATATTCACTGGTGTTTCTACAGTAGCTTTAGAGTCAAGGTTACTATGAGAATCTTCTGTTACTTCTACACTATAACCTCGAGATTCAGGATGTAAAACAGGCTTATACAAAATATTTGTTATAAACCCTACCATCATTGCAATTAAACTGGCTAACAAAATAGAAGCGGCAATTTTATTTAACTCTATTCCAGACATATTTAGGTCGTCTCCGTAGAGAGAATATGTATTATCTTAGAACCATTTTTATATTGGAGCGGGTGAAGGGATTCGAACCCTCGACTTCGACCTTGGCAAGGTAGCGCTCTACCCCTGAGCTACACCCGCTTTTAAAAGGCTCACTTATATAAAAACAACTCATGAATATAAGGAAATACTGTAAAAAGATCAAGAAGAAATAACATCAAAAGAAATTTAATTTTAATCGTAGATACTTTTAATTAGGTATCCTATAGAAATGTAGAAAATCCTTGCTTAAAATAATGGTATGGACCTACCCTATATACAGAATGAGAAGCGTATGCTAATCTTCTAGGATAGGAAATGAATCCTAAACAACAATAAGGAGGTCCATATGGAAGTTACCACAATTGGTATAGATATTGCAAAAAGAATTTTTCAAATTCACGGTGTAGATAAAAATGGCAAGACAATATTAAAGAAGAAATTAATGAGAGAACAGGTTTTAACTTTTATGGCTAACGTACCAAAATGTCTAGTAGGCATGGAAGCTTGCGGTGGAGCTAGCTATTGGGCAAGAGAATTAGTTAACCACTCTGCACTGCAAGTGCAGAGCTTAATATTACGGCATGAATGCCTAATGTATGTACTAACTTAAAAGTTAGAAACTATTTGTGTATGGCTCATTTAGAAAGTGTCACAACACAAAAAGAATATATCTGTGAAGTGTAAGATTTTGTTAAAAAAATATCTGTATGATTCATTCTTATCTTTTCTTGATAAGATATTTAAAATTTATGTTGAAACGACGCACTGCAAGTGCGGGGTTTTTCTCCCAAAGTGGGACAATAAAATTAGGTCATAATGTAAAACTAATGGCACCACAGTTTGTTAAGCCTTATGTCAAAACCAATAAAAATGATCAAGCTGATGCAGAAGGAATATGTGAGGCAGTAGCAAGACCTAGTATGAGGTTTGTACCCATTAAAACTATAGAGCAACAAGATATTTTATTTATTGTCCCACTTTGGGAGAAAAACCCCGCACTTGCAGTGCGTCGTTTCAACATAAATTTTAAATATCTTATCAAGAAAAGATAAGAATGAATCATACAGATATTTTTTAACAAAATCTTACACTTCACAGATATATTCTTTTTGTGTTGTGACACTTTCTAAATGAGCCATATACAAATAGTTTCTAACTTTTAAGTTAGTACATACATTAGGCATTCATGCCGTAATATTAAGCTCTGCACTTGCAGTGCAGAGTGGTTAACTCATAGGGTAAGACAGAGATTGGTAAAAAATCGTACTGCACTTGCTAATGAGATTAGAGGGCTATTATATGAATTTGGTTTTACTATTCCGCAAGGAATCAATAAGATTATAACAAAATTAACTGAGATTTTAGACGAAGGCGATTTAAGTCAGCTAAGCTACCAAACATTTAGTGAGTTAAAAGAAGAATTTGTAGAAAATGATAAAAAAATAAAAGAGCTAGAACAACGATTAAAAATCATAGCTAGCCAGTATAGTAATCACCAACAACTAATGATGATACCAGGTATAGGTTTAATAACTGCCACAGCCTTAATAGCCTCAATAGGTAATGCTAGTTGTTTTGAAAATGGTAGGCAATTATCAGCATGGCTGGGATTAGTGCCAAGGCAACACTCTAGTGGTGGCAAAAATAAGTTGCTTGGTATTAGTAAAAGAGGTGATATCTATTTACGTACTTTGTTAATTCAAGGGGCAAGATCCATTCTGAATAGCAAGATAAGATTTACCACGGAAGAACAAAAATCTAAAAAAGATTATAGCAAGTTTACTGAGTGGATGTTTAATTTATCTGAGAGAAACGGTCATAATAAAACAGTTGTCGCGGTAGCTAATAAGCTAGCAAGGGTGGTATTTGCATTACTTAGTTCAGGTGATGATTATACCGAGAGTAAAGTTTGTAGTTAAAAAACTACTCCAAATAATTGATGAAATGACATTATAGGTAATAGAAGTTTAACAAATTCCAATCCGGAATATGCGAAGAATGATAATATTGATGGTAAATAAGACGAACCTTAGCTTACAAAAAAACTGATTTAGCTAAGGGCTATTTATAAGTCGATAAAATAATAAGTATAAGTTTGTAAGCCAGCGAATTCCATCAGGGCTATAGGATAAATTGCTTGATTTATTGTCTATAAGCCGGATACATGACTGCATTCGATTTTTTTGCTGTTATATATTATTTTTTTCTTGCATTGTTGGGTAGGTTCATACATAACTAAATCCACTAGTAATTATTACTTTTATCATGGAGCAAATATATGGGGCAAAAAAATAATCCTAATAACACTTTACTAGAAAAGCAAATAAATAATATTAATTATGATGATTTCCCTTATGAAAGTTTTCCTTTTATTTATACAAGACCGGAACATTTAAGAACTATTGGCCTATTATTTAACATGAAACCTCCTGCTATAGATACTGCTAGGATATTTGATATTGGTTGTGCTGAAGGTGGCAATATGATTGATTTTGCTGAAAGTTACCCAAAATCTTATTCTTTAGGAATTGATTTGTCAAAGGTCCAAATTGTTAATGGCATGGAAACAATTAAGAGTTTAGGTCTTAAAAATATTGAACTAAAACACTTATCTATACTAAATCTTGATGAGTCAGTTGGTAAGTTTGATTATATAATTTGCCATGGAGTAATCTCGTGGGTGTCTACTATAGTTAAGGACAAGATTTTTGAAATTTGCAATAAATTATTAAACCCTAACGGTATTGTCTTTATTAGTTATAATACTCTACCAGGCTGGAATATGCAAAAAACTATCAGAGATATGATGATGTTTCACAGTAGAACCTTTACTGACAACCATAGTAAAATACAACAAGCTAAATTATTATTAGATTTTGTTACTGATTCTTTAGAAGGTTCAGATAATTCTTATTCTAAATTCTTACAACACGAAACTAAACTTCTTAAAACTACAAATGATTCATATTTACTACATGAATATCTTGGAGAAGAAAATACAGCTTTTTATTTCAATGAATTTATAAGTACAGCTAGAAAACATAATTTAAATTACCTTGGGGATTCTACACTCTCTGCGATGTTTGTCGGTAATTTACCTGCCAAGGCTGCAGAGCAATTACAAGCGATAAATGATATTGTTAGAACCGAACAATATATGGATTTTATCACTAATCGTAAATTTAGGACTACTTTATTATGCCACAATAATGTCACTATAAATAGGACAATTGAACCAAGTAAGTTAAGTGATTTTTATACTACTTTTAATATTATACCAGTCATGTCTGAAAACGAAGTGGATATGAATAATACAGTAGAAAGTTTGGGATTTCATTATAATAATTCAGAATCCCCTAATATTTCGACGTCCTCTCCTATAATAAAGGCAGTTTTCTATGTTTATGCTGATAATATTGGTAATCCTTTGACTTTGGATCAAATTTGTAAATTAGCTATGAAAAAATTAGAAAAATTACAGCTTAAAGATATTAGAGAAGAATTAGATTCTGTAATTATAAAACTGGTGTTACAAGGGTACGTACAAATATTTGCAACAAGACCTCAATCAATATATGAAATCTCGTCCAAACCAAAAGTAAGCGATTTAGCAAGATACCAAGCCCAAAAATTAGACTCAACTAATTTGTTTGTGACAAATCGAGTTAATGCTGTTGTTCCATTGCAATTACATGAAAAACATATTATTGAACTATTAGATGGACACAACTCTATACAACAGATTGAAGAAAAAATATTTGAAAAATTTGCTGCTGGAGTATTAGTGGCATCTAATGAAAATGGTAAGATAAGCGATGAAAACCTTTTAAAGCCATTGATTAGTCACTATGTAGATATTTGCTTGCAAAAATGCAAAATGAATTATTTATTGTCCCACTTTGGGAGAAAAACCCCGCACTTGCAGTGCGTCGTTTCAACATAAATTTTAAATATCTTATCAAGAAAAGATAAGAATGAATCATACAGATATTTTTTAACAAAATCTTACACTTCACAGATATATTCTTTTTGTGTTGTGACACTTTCTAAATGAGCCATACACAAATAGTTTCTAACTTTTAAGTTAGTACATACATGAGGCATTCATGCCGTAATATTAAGCTCTGCACTTGCAGTGCAGAGTGGTTAACTAATTGGGTAAAGTGATGTTAGTTGAAAAAATTAAGACCAAAGTTGGTCATGAAGAGATAAATGTGATTATCGAGATTCCAATGCAAGATAGTCCTATAAAATATGAGATGGATAAGGAATCAGGAGCAATATTTGTTGATAGGTTTATGCAAACCGCTATGTTTTACCCATGTAATTATGGGTTTATTCCGCACACCTTATCAGAGGATGGAGACCCGGTAGATGTATTGGTTGTATCACATTATCCTGTCATACCTAGCTCTGTGATTAGGTCACGCCCTATTGGTGTTTTAATGATGGAAGATGAATCTGGATTGGATGAAAAAATTATCGCTGTACCTAGCTCTAAGCTAGATATTACTTTTGATTCAATAAAAGATTTAGATGATCTTTGTCCGATGTTGAAACAACGTATAGTACATTTTTTTGAACATTATAAAAATCTAGAGAAAGGTAAGTGGGTGAAGGTAACTGGCTGGGAAAATGCTCAAAAAGCTAAGGAGTTGATTAATGAAGGTATATTAAGGGTATCTACTAAGATAGAAAATCAATAATTGGCATTTGCTTTATGACCGAAAACGATAAGGTGAAGAACAGTGCTTACATGATATCGAGGCGACTTAAATGAAAGACAAAGGATATACATTATTTCGTTCTGGAATTATAGTAGCTGTCTTTACTTTAATCTCCCGTATATTTGGTTTGGCTCGCGAATTATTCATTGCTTCATTATTTGGTGCTGGTAATATTGCTGATAGTGTTAATGTTGCTTTTAAATTACCCAACCTATTTAGGCGTATTTTTGGGGAAGGGGCGCTTTCAGTCGTTTTTGTACCTATTTTTAATACAAAACTCATAGAATCTCGAGAAGCAGCACGCCATTTCACTGGAATTATCTTTACTATTTTACTTATTACTTTAGTAAGTGTAGTAGTGTTAATGCAGGTTTTCATGCCATCATTAATGTTCATCATTGCTCCTGGTTTTCATGAAGATATAGACAAGTTTAATTTGACAGTTATTTTGTGTCGCATTACCATGCCATATTTAATTTTTATCTCGGTAAGTGCTTTACTAGGGGGAATTTTAAATTCAGTAAAAAGATTTGCAGCTTTTGCTTTTTCTCCGATCATTTTAAGTATTACTGTTATAATTACAACAGTAATATTACAAGAACATATATCTACTCCTATATCGATTAGTTTATCTTTGTTGATTGCTGGGTTATTACAAATTATCTTTATGTTTTTTTGTGTAATTAGGGTTGGTTTATCATTCCCACTAGTTTTTGACCCATGTAATAAAGATGTAAAAAAGTTTTTGTTTGGTATGGGTCCAGCGACTATTAGCTCTGGGTTTCAGCAACTTAACTTATTTATCTCGCAATCAATAGCTAGCTTCATCGAAGGGACAATTTCAATATTATCCTATGCAGATAGAATATACCAATTTCCTTTATCTATAATAGGGGTAACTTTTGGTACGATATTATTACCAGAATTATCAAAAACATACCAAATGAATGATTTAGAAAAAGCGGCAAGGATTCAAAATAATGCTATTAAAGTTGGATTTTTATTATCTTTGCCAGCTGCGTTCGGTATTATCGCTTTATCAGAATCAATCATTCATGTAATATATGAGCGTGGAGCTTTTACTTATGCTGATACAATTAAAACTGCTGAAGCTATTTCCGGTTTTGCCCTTGGTTTACCAGCTTTTATACTTGCCAAAATTTTGATGCCTATATTTTATGCTAATAGTGATACGAAAACTCCTTTAAAAATAATATTATATTCTCTTACTGTGAATACTATATTAAATATCGTTCTGATGAAACCATTTGGTCATCTTGGTATCGCTCTTGGCTGCTCTATTACCGCTTGGTATAATGTTTGGTTGTTATATATATATACAAAGAAATATGGTCATTCTTTCATTGATTCAAAATTATACTCTTTTTGTGGCAAGATTTTATTTAGCTGCGTAATAATGGTACTAGTAATTTGGGTGATTAAGCACTATTGTTCTGAATATTATTATTCCGAATTATTATTAGTAAAAACTTTTATGCTTGCAGCCACAATTTTAGCTGGAGCAATGACGTTTTTTCTAATGGTTTATTATTTTAAACTTTATCCAAAATAATTTAACCTTAGTTTTATGTAAGACATAGGTTAAATCGCTTCGGTGTCATTCCTACGAAAGCGGGGGGGGCTTTGCAAACGTGGATAACTATACAAGAATTATGCTCAATCTACTAACTCGTTATATCGATATTTGAGGTTAATTTATTAATGATGAAAACTGAATCTAATTATCAAGATTTTTTGAAAACTATAGCCATAATAACCATGGTGATAGATCATTTAGGGTTATACTTTTTCCCTGAATATGAAATAATGCGGGTTATCGGTCGTATTAGTATGCCGATTTTCTGCTTTTTTGTTGGCTATAATTTTCATAAAAAACCAAAAATTAAAATCCTTGTAGTCGGGGTTCTACTACATATTTTTACTACCATATTATTTAAGCAGTTCACCACAACTAACATACTTATTACTATTTTTCTAGGTCAATGCTATCTTTATTGTTTTCAAAATAGCCTAAATAATTTTTTCTATAAGGGTTATTGTCACGTTGTCTTCCTTGGGGCTCTTTGGTTCTGCACTTGGTTTTTGGTTGATTATGGTACCATAGGTTTAGCTATCATGTTACTTGGCTATATAGCTAAACATGATCTAGGTAATCTTAGGCTTGCCCTTGCAATATCTATGATTTTGACTGTACTGCATACCATTGCTGTTTTTCCCTTGTCGTATATCTATGTACTTATAGTAGTTATATTTGGAGTTTTGCAATATATATTTATGGTTGCAAGAAATTTTGAGCAAAAAATTACTATAAATTTACGGATTATAAGCCATAATGCTTTATATATCTATGCTATACATCTAGCAATTTTACAATTTTTATTTTTCAAATTCTACTTATAGAATTGATAAATCAGTGAGTTAACCACTCTGCACTGCAAGTGCAGAGCTTAATATTACGGCATGAATGCCTCATGTATGTACTAACTTAAAAGTTAGAAACTATTTGTGTATGGCTCATTTAGAAAGTGTCACAACACAAAAAGAATATATCTGTGAAGTGTAAGATTTTGTTAAAAAATATCTGTATGATTCATTCTTATCTTTTCTTGATAAGATATTTAAAATTTATGTTGAAACGACGCACTGCAAGTGCGGGGTTTTTCTCCCAAAGTGGGACAATAAATTGTGCTAAAATATCTATGTTTCAAAGAAAAATATAGAATCTACACATAATTGTCTTATCCCTTGTTGACAATTATTAAGAAAAAGAGTAACATGCTTGCTTGAGTTTAATAATTAACTCTTTAATAGCATGAAAACCTTGTATCTGTCAATTTATTTGGTTTAATTTCTACGGAAGAGTTGTGAATTAAGTTCAAATAAGTAACTCTATACTAAAAGGTTTTTATGGCTACTAAAGTAGGTAAGGTTAAATGGTTTAATACAACCAAAGGTTTCGGTTTCATCCAGCTAGACGATGGGGGGAGTGACGTTTTTGTTCACATCTCGGCTGTAGAGCGTGCCGGTATCCGTAATCTTAATGAAGGTCAAAGTGTTGGCTTTGATCTAGAAGATAATAAGGGGAAAATTTCTGCTGTTAATCTACAAATAAAATAATATTTATTTAAAACTACAAGCAACTACTCAAAATTTATGAGTGGTTATTAAACTAGTGAATTTTGGGTAGTATCATCTTTTTATACACTTCATGGATTATTTTTTGTAATTCAGTGTTTCACTGTAAGTTAAAGTTATAATTTTGTTGGGTCATGTGACTGTATTTTGTTACATCGTAATATAATAGTTTTTTACTACACAATTAATTGACAACTCACATTATAACGTAAGAACTTAATCATACACTTATTCTTTTAAAGTATAGAATATATGTTTACTCAAATGCTTTGACTAACCTGAATTCGATGTAAGACATTGGTTTAATAGCCTAGGGTGTCTCAATTTTGGATAAGAATTAACTAATTCTTATTAAAAAATCGTCTATTAGCGAAGTGCCGTTAGGCACTGTGGCAATCTTCATAAAGTATAAGGTCTCCTTCACAAGATTGCCACATCGCACCCCAATTTGGGATAAGAATTTGTCAATTCTTATCCCGAATTTGCGTGTCGCTGCTTGCAGCGGTTTCTTGCTAATAGACCGTTAAAATCCCGAATTGGGGTAAAGCATTTGAGCATTTTTAATTTAAGATAAATAATATTGGACTTATATAATGAAAAGTTTTAATTTACCAAATGAAGTGATTATATCACTTGAACGCATGAACATAACCTCTCCAACGGAAATTCAAAGAAAGGCCATACCGGTTGCTATGCAAGGTAATGATGTTCTAGCTTCTAGTCAAACTGGTTCGGGTAAGACCCTTGCCTATTTGCTACCAATAATCAATTCTTTTATACAGACTAAATCAATGTCTTTGGTACTTGTTCCAACTCGGGAATTAGCTACTCAAGTGCGTGATACTTTAACTAAGGTAACTACTCAAATAAAACTTCCTAGTGCGGTTTTGATAGGCGGTGAACCAATGCATAAACAATTTACACAACTAAAAGTAAATCCTAAAGTTATAATTGGCACACCAGGTCGTATCATAGATCATTTACTTCGTGGTACTTTAAAATTAAATACTATCCAACTGGTAGTACTTGATGAAATGGACAGAATGCTTGATATGGGTATGAAAGAACAATTAGAAGAGATAAATAAATATATACCTGCAAAACGCCAGGTTTTAATGTTTTCAGCTACTATGCCAAAACATATTATTGCATTATCGCAAAAATACGTGGTTAATCCTCATCGTATTACTGTTGGATCAACTACTAAGGCTGCATCTCAAATAAAACAAGAAACTTTGCGTGTTTCTGATAAAGAGAAATTTCCTGAGCTTATAAAGCAATTAAATGAACGTGATGGTTCTATAATTATTTTTGTAAAAACTAAGCGTGGTGCTGATCAGCTTGCAAAAATGTTGAAATTTGAAGATCACAAAGCTGAAGCTATACATGGTGATTTAACACAAGGTAGACGTGATCGTGTAATTTCATCATTTCGCTCTTCTCGTCATAGGATCATGGTGGCAACAGATGTTGCAGCTCGTGGCTTAGATATACCTCATACACAGCATGTTATCAATTATGACTTACCAATGGCTCCTGAAGATTATTTGCATAGAATAGGTAGAACTGGTAGAGCTGGTCTCTCAGGTTGTGCATTATCATTCATTTCGCCAGAAGATAATATCAGATGGAAAGCTATTGACCGCCTAATAAATCAAGGTGAAACTACTTCAAGAGCAGATATGAGGGAAAGTAAGAATCGCAGGAAACCATTTAATGGTCATAATGGCAAAAAAAGTTATTTTCCTCGTAATAATAATGATAGGAAACCTTATGCTGGTCCTGCTAGAAATAATAAAGCATTCTAATATACTCAGGTAGAACGAAACTGGACTGATTTTTCAAGACAAATTTTTCACTAATTTTGTTTCCCATTTTACATAATTTTTAAGCTGCATTTTGTAAGTAATCAAGATACACGTTCATCGGTTTTTTATAACCAATACTTGAATGGAATCTTTGATTGTTATATTTATCCATGTATTTATCAATACCATCTTTAAGTTCTGCGATATTTTTAAAATCATTTATAAATATACAATTATATTTTAAAGTTCTAAAAAATCTTTCAATCACAATATTATCAATGCTTCTACCCTTACCGTTCATTGAGATTTGTATATTATTCTCTTTTAGAATTCCCGTATGCTCATGTCCAGTATATTGACTACCCTGATCACTATTGAATATTTGTGGTGCAGGGTATTTATTCAGTGCATCTTTTAATACATCGGTTACAAGTGATGCATCCATAGAATTAGATACTTTATAACTTAGTATTGCCTTACTATGCCAATCTATAATCGCCACAAGATACATAAATCCTCCGTTAGTTCTAATATAAGTAATGTCACCACTCCACACTTGATTAACATAAGGTACATGAATAGTTCTATTCGTTCCTGATTTGTGCCAGTACGGCTCAAGCAAATAGCTATAAATTTTATGTTGACCATCCTTCACAAAAGTAGATTGCTTTTTATGAGGATGAATAGCTTCTATACCCATTATTCCCATATATTTAAGCACCCTATCTCTGCCCACATTAAAGCCGTCTTCCAATAATTGTTTGTATATATAACGATAACCATACTCAGGGTTATCCGTATATATTTCATCTATTCTATTTAAAATATCAAGATTATATAAGCTCATTACTTTAGCTTTATAATATACTCCAGATCTGCTTATCTTTAATAGTTCACATTGCCTTGTCTTTGCTAACGTACTCAGCTTGGGGTCGACAAGACTTTTCTTATTTGATAAGTCCAAGCTGTTTAGCTTTCCCACCGCCCAGTCCCTCTCGACTGTAGCCTTACCTAATGCTTTTGCAAGTTCATCGTTTTGATTCTTAAGTTCACTAATCTGCCCTTTGTACTCACTAACAGCTTTTGCTGGCTCAAATGCCAATGACGCATTATCTAAAAATTGTCGTTTCCAGTTTTGCATAGTTTTAGCCGTTACTTCATATTTGACCGATAACTGACCTATTGTTGATTCTTCTTTTAACATCTCTAATACTATTTTAGTTTTTGCTTCTGCACTAAAATTTTTAATTTGTTTTTTACCCATTTGTTTCTCTTTAATTTTATTTATTATTCTATACTTATTGAGAAACAAAAATACCTGCTTCTTTGTCTAATTTTTTCAGTCCATTATAAACTTCAAGAATTAAGGTCGTCGTGTCTAAAGCACAACTATTGAAAGTTAAAAAACCGTCTATTAGCGAAGTGCTGTTGTAAGGCTTAAACAATAGTACCCTACATTTTTCTATAATCGTCATAGCAAGGCTCTTTAGATGTCGTGGCGATCTAGGTAAACAGCGAAGCTGTTTTTTTAGAGTAACGCTTCGCGTATCCTGGATTGCCGTGTCGCCGCTTCCAGCGACTCCTCACTAATAGACGATCTTTAATAGTAGACCTCTTTCGAAACTCTACTTCTGCTGGTGATTTGGACAATGATGCGGTACTGGAATCCGTAACGGAATTAGAGTACGCTGCGGTTCGAGGTGAAGCGTCTCCTTCAAATCCCTCAGCATAAGCGAGTTTCGAAGGAGGTCTAGTGGTTATATAAAAAATGTAGGGTACTATGGTTAATAGTCCGTCCGCCAAAAATATTTAAAGCCCCCCATAATCTATGATTGAATAAAATTTTTACAAAAAAAATTCTAATATTTGCACTAAAATTAAAAATTGTTTTCAATTTTATTGAAAAATTTCTGTTTTAGTAAAATTTTTACATGAGCTTATTGTTAACGATTTTTTTTAATCGTTTAGCAAGTTTTTTAATGATAATTTTTTTATGTAGAGTTAGGCATGATGTGTAAATGATTGGCAATACATCGTAAATTCAAACCTATAGCAGAGATTATTGGATTGATCACATCTCCTATCACACCCTTCAAGAAGTTTCTGCCCATCCTGCCATATTGTTTCAAATGCCCTATTATTGGTTCTATAGCACTGCGTCTCCTGATCATACACTTGTCTTCTTTCAATAACTTTTTCCGAGTTTTTGGGGTATATACCTTACTCTTCTCTTTAACATTGCTGCCAGTATAACCAAGATCAACAAACGATTTTTTTATCTTTATTCCAGTTACATTTTCTACCGCTTCAAAACTCTGCTGCAATGTATGACCATCATAAGGATTATTATGAAACGATTTTGCTGACAGTACAAAATTTCTACGACCACTGACTACTACCGCAACTTTATTGCCAAACTCATATGGCTTGTTTCGTTTTCCCTTCCCTATACACTTTACCTCAGGGGCATGAAAACTATACAATATTTTATAGTCACCTTTTTGGTTAAAACCCCCAGCTTCAGCTGGGAAAGACTTCAGTCCTTGTTCTAATATTTCAATTCACTATAACTTGAATATATGATATTTTAATATACATAAGAGCAAGCTCTTCATGTATATTAAAATATCATATATGACAGATTATAACAAGACTAGCCACACTGTATTTTACCATCGCTTTCATGTTGTTTGGATCACTAAATATCGCTACAAAAGTATTGCAGGGTAACTTATAAGAATTAGGATCAGAGAGATAGCACAGGCATTAGTAATATCTCTTTAGAGTAATAGCGACTTCCAGTCTAGATATCAACCCACCAGCTGCAGCTGGTTGTTATTGAGTCTGTTCTTTGTATTGCTTTTTCTCTTCTCTTTTTAAAACAGATTGGCTATGTATTTGTTTTACTTTTTTCAATACTTCTTGATCTCTGATAGATAAGTTTAATTTCTGATTTTTTATCTCACGCTCACATATTCTAACCAAACGACCAAGTAACGTTTTTAAATGCTTCATTATTTTCCAACGCTTCTTGGCTTTGCTATGCTCTTTATACTTCCAGAGCTTTATTATATCTCGCTTATAGGTTCTAGCGTAGGTTTCGTTTAAACTTATACCCAAACTTTGGCAAAGCTTCACAATACTAAGCCTAGCTTTATCCATTAAATAAACATCATGTGGGTGCTTGATATTCTTAATTTGTACCGTTGTATCAGCAATTATCAATTCCAAATCTTTTTTTTAATTGTGTTAGTTCTTATTCCAACTCTTATCAACTCTGCTAATATCTCGTTATATCCAGATTCACCTAGTTAACCACTCTGCACTGCAAGTGCAGAGCTTAATATTACGGCATGAATGCCTCATGTATGTACTAACTTAAAAGTTAGAAACTATTTGTGTATGGCTCATTTAGAAAGTGTCACAACACAAAAAGAATATATCTGTGAAGTGTAAGATTTTGTTAAAAAATATCTGTATGATTCATTCTTATCTTTTCTTGATAAGATATTTAAAATTTATGTTGAAACGACGCACTGCAAGTGCGGGGTTTTTCTCCCAAAGTGGGACAATAAATTACGAAATCTTCTTATGCTAGTTTCCGACATCGCTATATCTGTTTCTATATATTCCCACCCACAGAAATATTGCCAATACATGTTTTCTTTTAGTTCTTCCTCTGCTAATGAATCTGAAAAATTATACATTGCTTGTAGCATCGTTACACCAAGCATCACTCTATGACATTTTCTATTTCTACCAAATCTCTTAATAGAAACATTTTTTGATAACCATTCTTCTAGACCAGACCAATTTATTGTCCCACTTTGGGAGAAAAACCCCGCACTTGCAGTGCGTCGTTTCAACATAAATTTTAAATATCTTATCAAGAAAAGATAAGAATGAATCATACAGATATTTTTTAACAAAATCTTACACTTCACAGATATATTCTTTTTGTGTTGTGACACTTTCTAAATGAGCCATACACAAATAGTTTCTAACTTTTAAGTTAGTACATACATGAGGCATTCATGCCGTAATATTAAGCTCTGCACTTGCAGTGCAGAGTGGTTAACTAATTCTCTTAATTTATATAGCTTATTATTTGAGTTTAATTCTTCTTTTAATTTATAACCAAAAAGTTTTCCTTGTTTTTGTGATTTGATAATATTTTCTATTGGCATATTGACTGAAATCCATAAGGTTTATTAGCATATTTTAACATTTTCTTATGGATTTCTTTATTATTTTCTGCCATTAAACCCTATTATCTATAAGACTTATAGAGTTTTGCCGGACAGACTTAATAGCTCTCAACTATCGAAACCAATTTTTTAAATCATTTGAGTATATGAAGATTTGAGTATACTTATTTACCCAAAGTTTTCTGAGATTGGGAATATGCTTGTTGTTCAATGCTTGCAACCCTTGATATAGCCTGTTGTTTGATACCAAGATCTACTACATGCTCATATCTCATTCCATTATCTAGCAGGATATGACCAAGTTTATTTACTAACTCTACATCCTTTTTAGAGAATTTACTAATAATTAATTCTGTAATTTCATATAAAAACTTCCAAGATAGCTCGACTCTATCATTGAGTGAGAGGTTCTTTTTATTATTTTCTTTATTAAATGGTTCTGCATTATTAGGATCATCAACAAGCGTTCTAACCGATGTTTTCTTGCTCTTTTTATAAATAAAGAATGTGACAAACACTAGAAATAAACCTACTACAGCGATTATCAAATTAGTATTTTGCATAAAACCCTCCAAATATATCTTACTGATAATGCCCTGCTACTTGACTCTATACCACACGATCTTCTTCTTGTACTAAAAATTCTTCAAGCTTTTCTTTCGTATAATTTTTTTCCTCTAAGATCACTTCATTGTCAAAAATATGTTGTACTGTTTTTTCTTCTAATAACGGACCTTTTAAGCGTTCAAGAGCATTAGGATTTTTTTTATAAAAATCAAATATTGCTGTTTCTTGACCTGGAAACTTCTTTGCTTGAGCCATAATAGCACTTATAAGATCTTTCTGCTCGATATGTAAATTCTTAATTTTCATATATTCGGATAACATTAAACCTATTCTAACACGACGTAAGACTATCTTATTATAATACTCACTAATTTCTGCTTCTGATTTATCCTTAAATATCGAATTTGAGTCACTATTGCCCTCCATTTGAGATTTCAGAATACTTAGCTCTTGGTCTATTAAAGATTTAGGAACATTAAACATTAATAGCTTTTCTAATTGATCAAATAAGCTCATTTTCATTAAAGTGCGTATAGGCTCACTATATTCATTTTCTATGCTTTTAGAAATATTATCACGTAACTCTTCTAGTGTTTCACAATTAAATTTCTTAGCAAACTCATCATCAATAACTACCTCATCAGCAGAATGTACTGTCTTTACTTGTACAATAAACTTAGCCGGTTGACCTGCGACTTGCTCCATATGGTAATCTTCAGGAAATTTAACGTTGACTTCTACCTCATCTCCAGTCTTAGTTCCAATAAGCTGATCTTCAAACCCCTCAATAAAAGCTCCACTACCAATTACTAGCTTATAATCTGTAACCTTACCACCTTCAAAAGCCTCATTATTGACATAACCAATCGCATCAATAGTAATTTCCTGCCCTTTTTTTACTTTCCCTTTACTTTCTTTATTATAAATTTTTGATATAGATGCAAGCTTATCTATTTGCTTATTAACATCATCTTCTTTAATTACTAACTTTGGATGAGTAATTTTCATTTTTTTAAAATCTGGCAATTCAATATCAGGTAATAATTCAAATTTTAGAGTAAATTCTATATCCTCATTCTCTTCATTACGTAAATTTTCTAACTGCGGATCACCTACTGTTTTTAGTTTATGATCTTTAATAACATGCTGTACTGCATGATTAATTTCATGGTTTACCACATCAGACCTAACAGATTGCTTATATTTTTTATTAACAATGCTGATTGGCACTTTACCAACACGAAATCCATCAAGCTTAACTTTTTTTGCTAAACTAGCTAATTCTTTTTGTACTTCATTGGTAATTTTAGAAGAAGGAAGGACTACTTTAACTTCAAAATCTAGACCTTCATTTTTAAGTTCTGTGACTTGCATACTAAAAAACTCATTAGCAATATTAAAACCTTACGAAAACTTGAAGAGCTACTAAATTAAATCAAGCTCTTCAGTTTTTGTATTATTATTTTGTGGTGCGGATGGAGGGACTTGAACCCCCAAGCCTTGCGGCGCTAGAACCTAAATCTAGTACGTCTCCCAATTTCGTCACACCCGCATAGCTGTATCCCTAACCTTAACATAGATTGTTTTAACAACTTGAATTAAATAGGTTCAGTTAGGAATTTTATCAGAGAATTATAATACACATGATACAGACTTTGTAAATCGTTAATTTCTGTGTATTCATTAATTTTATGAGCTGTATTAGATTGTAAACCAAATTCCACAACAGGACAATAATTTTGGATAAACCTCGCATCAGAAGTACCACCACTAGTAGATAATTTTGTATATACTCCTGTTGTATTAGATACTACCCGAACAAAATCGGCAATTAACCCTACTGGTTCTTGGATAAAACAATTAGCTGAAGTTACACTACTTAATTCATATTTAAAGTTATATTTCGCACAATATTTATTAATTATCTGATCTATCAAATCTGTTATGCTCGATGATGAATGAAGATCATTAAAACGAATATTAAACTTTGTTATAATTTTTGAAGGAATTACATTAGTAACATCATTACCTACATCAATAGACGTAACTTCTAGATTCGACTGTTGAAAAAATTCACTTCCTTCATCCAGTCGATAATTAACCAACTCATTGAGTATCTGAACTAAAGGAGTAATCGGATTACTGGCTTGTAATGGATATGCCACATGCCCCATTGTACCATATAGAACTAAGTTAAAGTTAATACTTCCTCGCCGACCAATTTTTATGGTATCGCCTATTTGATGCTCATTTGTTGGTTCACCTACAATAGCAAGATCGATCAAATTATTACCACCCTTATGCAAATATTTTAACATTTCCACAGTGCCATATTTGGCGTTTCCTTCCTCATCGCTAGTAATTAGAAAACTAATTGAACCATGCGGAGTTGGATTTAACTTAATAAAATCTAAGCTAGCAGCTAGGAAACATGCTATCGATCCCTTCATGTCAACAACTCCCCTACCATAAATTTTATCACCTACGGTAGTTGCTATAAAAGGGTCGTTAAGCCATAATGCCTTATCACCTGTTGGCACGACATCAACATGTCCAGCAAAACAAATATTAGGTCTTGCATTACCATAAACAGCATAAAGATTGGTTACTTTATAATTATCCTCTCCAAATATTTTGATTTCAGTCTTAAAACCATTTTTTTCTAATAAATCATTAATATATTCAATACAACCGCTACTCTCAGGAGTTACTGATTGAAAACTAATTAAGTCTTCAAGAAATTTTATCAAGATAACCTCCAGTAGTCATCAATTTATAGTTTTTCCTAAAAATTCTTCTTTCATATCTAGCCAATGTTTTATTCTCTGACAACCAAAACAGACACACCCGAGTACCGCACAATCTTGGAAGCATTAGGACCTAACATATAATCTCTGAGTTGTGGCCTTACTGCTGAAATAATGATTAAGTCAGCTTTCACTTCATTGGCATATTGTATTATTTCATCATATACTGCCCCTCGACCAATATGCAATTCAACTTCGATCTCCTCCGGCACATATTGTCTAATTAATTCTGTTACTTGTACCCGATATTTTTCTTTTTGATCTTTTGCCCAACTTTTAGGCAAATAATCCTCAACCATTTTCATACCGAAATCTGAAATGATATAAAGAAAATGTAATTTGGCACTAAAGATAGTAGCAAAACTTAAAGCCTTTGGTAATATCACCTTAACTGATTGTTTATCCGACAAATCTATCGGTATTATTATATTTTTAAACACAATTAACACTACTCCGGTGCATTTATATTATTATCTATTTCTTACTACTGAATGTTTTGGCAAAACAAAATTATTAGTATCAGCAAAATGCTCAATATCTATATTATATAACATATAATTAGAATGTTTAAAATGTTTTACGTTTTTGTGAAACATTCCGATAAATTTATCCAATAGTTTAGAATCCATATTACTATTAGTAACTAAAATTGCTGTTACTGCTACTGTATTCTGATCGAGAGTGATCCCAGGATATAATCTTTTATCCAGTAATGCCTTATGAAAAGCTTTATTAGTGGCGATTAATTGTGCAATTTTATTATCTTTAATAGGCACAAAATCAACTTTACAGCTATTAGCAGTAAATCCCATCAAGGCATTAGGATGACCTACCGTCATCATTATCACATCAATTTTACCACTGCAAAATTCTTTTATTGACTCTTCATAATTAATTTCATCACCATCTATTGGTTCTTTAGTAAAATTATATAACTTCCTTATAGCATTATAGGTAATAGTATTACTAGAGAATGGCAAGCCATTTGATATTCTCTTACCCTCAATATCTGAAAAAGTCTTTATCTCATGCTGATTTTTTACAACAACAGTAAAAAACTCATCATATAGATTAAGTACCTGACGCATTTCTTGCATTTTTTCTGTATTAGAGTAATATCCAGTACCTTCAAAAGCCTCAAGTGCTACATTAGATTGCACTAAAGCTAAATCTATCTTACCTTCTTTTAACAAAGCTAAATTTTCAATCCCTCCACTGGTAGGTACTACTTCACAATTCACACTTTTATCAGCTAAAGTAAAGGTTTTACACAAATCCAATCCGATAGAGTAATAACCCTTCAAAATAGAACCAGACCCAATTTTCACGGTTCTTTGCGAAGCAAAAACACAATTACTAGTAAAAAACAGGCAAAAAACTACCAATATAACTCTGAAATTACTCATAAATAACACTATACACTAAAAATAATTGACCACTAATACTTAAAGACTTAAAATTTAATAAATCATTTTCCCTATCCAAAGTACCTTTACTATTATTGATAATCAAGATAATTATTACAATTCATGTGTAAAAAAAATCCTTATCCCTTATAATATTCTTCTCCAATTTCAATTTCACTGCGGTTATTTAACTTACGCCAATTATTGGTATCCCTAAGTGAGTAGATACAGCCACAATATTCTTGCTTATAAAAATTCTCACGTTTAGCTATTTCGTACATTCTACTGCTACCTCCATTTTTACGCCAATTATAAGTCCAGTAAGTTATTCCATCGTAATTAGAAGCAGCCTTGATCCCTGATTCATTAATTTGATTCATATCTTTCCATCGGGAAATACCAAGAGAACTGGTGATAACTTTAAAAGCATTCTCATAGGCATAAAGTGCTGTACGTTCAAAACGCATATCAAAGCACATAGAGCAACGTTTACCTCTTTCTGGCTCACATTCCATACCTTTGCTTCTTGCAAACCAATTTTGTACGTCATAATCTGCGTCAATAAAATTAATACCCATTTTTTCAGCAAAACGAATATTTTCATTTTTACGAATTTCATACTCTTTTTTAGGATGAATATTAGGGTTATAGAAAAAAATAGTTAAGTCAATGCCAGACATTAACATTTTTTCCATAAGTTCTCCTGAACATGGAGCACAGCAAGAGTGCAGTAGGACTTTACTTTCACCATTTGGTACTTCTAGAATTTCATTCATAATTATCTGCTAAATTTTTTCTGTAAGTTTCTTTATAAAATCTTAAAATAACATACAATATAGCTAACTCGATTAGTATTTATCCACAGTTGATCTAGGGCAATGTTGTCATCCCCGCGTAGGCGGTGATCTAAAATAGTGTTCAAAAAACCCTGAAATATTATAGATTCCCGCCTTCATGGGAATGACATCCTTTTCGTTGAAACAAATGGATAAATGTTAGTCGGGTTAGCTATATTATCACAAGGACAATTCAAGAAATTAAGATATTGTATTGTAGAAAAAAGTATAATAAATTATTATTTTTTATTAACAATAATTTTGTTACTAAATATTGAATATTAGTTTAATTGAGAGATATATTATGTTGAATGAAACAGTCAATTTACCGGAAGGTTTTGTGTATTTGGATCAAATAGATCCTACTATAATTCAACAGATGATGTATTATGATACTAGAAATTTTGTAGGAAAGCAGATCGATGGCTATAAAGCTAATAGAGCTATACTAACTAAAGAAGCGGCTACTGCCTTAAAAAATCTTCAGCAAGATATAAAAAATGATAACTACTCTTTGGTAATTTATGATGCTTATAGACCTAATAAAGCTGTACAACATTTCGTTAGATGGGGAGAAGATGTTGCTGATCAAAAAATGAAAGACTCTTATTATCCATACATTAATAAGGCTGAAATTTTTCAATTAGGTTATGTTGCTAAACGATCACCTCATAGTCGTGGAAGTACTGTAGATTTAACTATTATCGAACTTGGAAAACAATTAAATCCAAACCCTAAAATGATAAAAAGACCTCTAAAAGATGGTCGTCTAATTCCTTATTTTGATGATAATACGGTTGACATGTATAGCTCTGTAGATATTATGGATATAGTATCCTCCCATGATAGTAAACTAATTGATGAACTTTACTTACAAAATCGTAATTATCTACGTAAGAAAATGAGAAAACATAATTTTAAGGAATATTCGGTTGAGTGGTGGCATTATACCTTGCAAGACGAACCTTATAAAGATAAATATTTTGACTTTGATGTTAAATAGACTTTTTGCATTAAGTATAATAACTTAAAAAAAGTAATAATTATTTAAGGAGAAATTAAAATAGACCTCTTTCGAAACTCGCTTATGCTGAGGGATTTGAAGGAGACGCGGAACGCAGAACCGCAGCGTACTCGAATGTACGTGAGGATTCGAGTACCGCATCGACGTACAAATCATCAGCAGAAGTAGAGTTTCAAAAGAGGTCTAATGAGTAAAGATAGAATTACGGGACGTAATAAAGAACTCTTACAAGATGCAGCTCAGAGATTAGGGATTTTTGAAGATGAAGTTCTCAGTAAAGTTCCAAACGGAATATTATTAATGGCTACATTCAACGACAAAGCTCTTGGAGGTTTTCTAAAGAGAATGCAACTAGATATGTCTCAAGCAGCAGTATTAGAGAAGCAAATAGCCGACGATAAAGTTGGTGGTGGAGTCCTAAAAGTTGGGGCTGGAGTCCTAAAAGTTGGGGCTGGAGTCCTAGATTTTCTTAGTTAACCACTCTGCACTGCAAGTGCAGAGCTTAATATTACGGCATGAATGCCTCATGTATGTACTAACTTAAAAGTTAGAAACTATTTGTGTATGGCTCATTTAGAAAGTGTCACAACACAAAAAGAATATATCTGTGAAGTGTAAGATTTTGTTAAAAAATATCTTATCTTATCTTTTCTTGATAAGATATTTAAAATTTATGTTGAAACGACGCACTGCAAGTGCGGGGTTTTTCTCCCAAAGTGGGACAATAAAACACAAGAAAACTCTTCTCAACAACAGGAGGAAATGTCTAGTGCTGTTAGCTATCAGAATTGGGATAAAATGAATCAAATGCACTTAAAACACGTAGCTACACTATCAGAAAAGTCTGAAAATGAAGTTTTAAAGGAAATTTCACGAGACCTAGGGGAAGCTTTATCTAACCCTGAAGAGCTTGAAAACTATCTAACAGCAGTGCTAGATAGCCACCTAACAATTAATGATTCTCGCACAAACGACAATCCCCCTATTGATGTAGCAGCTCGCTATAATGCCTCTAGCTGTGCTTTAACGGGTGAAAATCCAACCATTAACGAGGACTGCAATTAAGTAGTCTGTCCGGCAAAACTCTATAAGTCTTATAGATAATAGGGTTTAATGGCAGAAAATAGTTAACCACTCTGCACTGCAAGTGCAGAGCTTAATATTACGGCATGAATGCCTCATGTATGTACTAACTTAAAAGTTAGAAACTATTTGTGTATGGCTCATTTAGAAAGTGTCACAACACAAAAAAATATATCTGTGAAGTGTAAGATTTTGTTAAAAAATATCCTATCTTTTCTTGATAAGATATTTAAAATTTATGTTGAAACGACGCACTGCAAGTGCGGGGTTTTTCTCCCAAAGTGGGACAATAAAGAAATCCATAAGAAAATGTTAAAATATGCTAATAAACCTTATGGATTTCAGTCAATATGCCAATAGAAAATATTATCAAATCACAAAAACAAGGAAAACTTTTTGGTTATAAATTAAAAGAAGAATTAAACTCAAATAATAAGCTATATAAATTAAGAGAATTAATAAATTGGTCTGGTCTAGAAGAATGGTTATCAAAAAATGTTTCTATTAAGAGATTTGGTAGAAATAGAAAATGTCATAGAGTGATGCTTGGTGTAACGATGCTACAAGCAATGTATAATTTTTCAGATTCATTAGCAGAGGAAGAACTAAAAGAAAACATGTATTGGCAATATTTCTGTGGGTGGGAATATATAGAAACAGATATAGCGATGTCGGAAACTAGCATAAGAAGATTTCGTAATTTATTAGGTGAATCTGGATATAACGAGATATTAGCAGAGTTGATAAGAGTTGGAATAAGAACTAACACAATTAAAAAAAAAGATTTGGAATTGATAATTGCTGATACAACGGTACAAATTAAGAATATCAAGCACCCACATGATGTTTATTGTCCCACTTTGGGAGAAAAACCCCGCACTTGCAGTGCGTCGTTTCAACATAAATTTTAAATATCTTATCAAGAAAAGATAAGAATGAATCATACAGATATTTTTTAACAAAATCTTACACTTCACAGATATATTCTTTTTGTGTTGTGACACTTTCTAAATGAGCCATACACAAATAGTTTCTAACTTTTAAGTTAGTACATACATGAGGCATTCATGCCGTAATATTAAGCTCTGCACTTGCAGTGCAGAGTGGTTAACTTAATGGATAAAGCTAGGCTTAGTATTGTGAAGCTTTGCCAAAGTTTGGGTATAAGTTTAAACGAAACCTACGCTAGAACCTATAAGCGAGATATAATAAAGCTCTGGAAGTATAAAGAGCATAGCAAAGCCAAGAAGCGTTGGAAAATAATGAAGCATTTAAAAACGTTACTTGGTCGTTTGGTTAGAATATGTGAGCGTGAGATAAAAAATCAGAAATTAAACTTATCTATCAGAGATCAAGAAGTATTGAAAAAAGTAAAACAAATACATAGCCAATCTGTTTTAAAAAGAGAAGAGAAAAAGCAATACAAAGAACAGAATAAAATATTGTATAGTTTTCATGCCCCTGAGGTAGAGTGTATAGGGAAGGGAAAACGAAACAAGCCATATGAGTTTGGCAATAAAGTTGCGGTAGTAGTCAGTGGTCGTAGAAATTTTGTACTGTCAGCAAAATCGTTTCATAATAATCCTTATGATGGTCATACATTGCAGCAGAGTTTTGAAGCGGTAGAAAATGTAACTGGAATAAAGATAAAAAAATCGTTTGTTGATCTTGGTTATACTGGCAGCAATGTTAAAGAGAAGAGTAAGGTATATACCCCAAAAACTCGGAAAAAGTTATTGAAAGAAGACAAGTGTATGATCAGGAGACGCAGTGCTATAGAACCAATAATAGGGCATTTGAAACAATATGGCAGGATGGGCAGAAACTTCTTGAAGGGTGTGATAGGAGATGTGATCAATCCAATAATCTCTGCTATAGGTTTGAATTTACGATGTATTGCCAATCATTTACACATCATGCCTAACTCTACATAAAAAAATTATCATTAAAAAACTTGCTAAACGATTAAAAAAAATCGTTAACAATAAGCTCATGTAAAAATTTTACTAAAACAGAAATTTTTCAATAAAATTGAAAACAATTTTTAATTTTAGTGCAAATATTAGAATTTTTTTTGTAAAAATTTTATAGTCACCTTTTTGGTTAAAACCCCCAGCTTCAGCTGGGAAAGACTTCAGTCCTTGTTCTAATATTTCAATTCACTATAACTTGAATATATGATATTTTAATATACATAAGAGCAAGCTCTTCATGTATATTAAAATATCATATATGACAGATTATAACAAGACTAGCCACACTGTATTTTACCATCGCTTTCATGTTGTTTGGATCACTAAATATCGCTACAAAGTATTGCAGGGTAACTTATAAGAATTAGGATCAGAGAGATAGCACAGGCATTAGTAATATCTCTTTAGAGTAATAGCGACTTCCAGTCTAGATATCAACCCACCAGCTTCAGCTGGTTGTTATTGAGTCAATCATAGATTATGGGGGGCTTTAAATATTTTTGGCGGACGGACTAAGTAAAAATGTCCTAAATTTCACCGAATTCAGGATAGGAATTAGTTAGTCCGTCCGCCAAAACTCAAAAAAATACTACTTGTGGCACTAATTTCCAAAAATTGTATGATTTTAGACTAAATTATTATGATTTCGAGAGCTAATTTCAAGTTTTTGTATCAAAAACACCCTATTTCCCAAAACATACTCAATTTGCTCGTTACCATTTTTTTGTATTTCCATAAGCTTTTGATATAAAACCCTTCATTTTCTTATGGATTTTACTATTACTTTTTGCCTTAAAACCCCTTTGTCTATAAGGCTTGTAGAGTTTTGGCGGAGCGACTAGTTAATTCTTATCCCGAATAGAGGTAGGTTACATTAATGGGCTTGGTAAATTAGATAGATAATTCCCCTTCCAAAGCTCCTGATAAAGAGCAGGATCAATGTTTCCACCCGATATAAGTACTAAAACTCTCTTAGGTTTTGATTGTCTCTTTAACCAATCAACTACTCCAACCATATTTAAAGCACATGATGGCTCACAAGCAATTTTTAGTAAATGCGTTAACCAAGCGGTCCAGTAATATATAGAATATTCATCAGCAAGAAAGAAATCATCAAGTTTATTTAGATAATTAAATGTACGTGGTGAAACTGCTAAAGTACGTAAACCATCGGCTACAGTATTTGGTGAATCAGTAAATCTATATATTGAACCTTGTTTAATAGATAAAAAAGCATCATTCGCATTAACCGGCTCTGAACCTATAAGCAAGCTGGATGGAGACAGTAATTTTTTTGCTAAATATGATCCAGAAAGTAATCCACCTCCTCCACAAGAAGCAAAAATAGCATCTGGGCTAAACCCTAGCTGTTGCAAGGCTTCATAACACATAGTACCAGCCCCAGCTATACTCGAATCGCTATCAGAAGGATGCAAATAGTAGAAACCATTTTCTATATCACCTTTTGCCCTATCTTCTGCCACTTGCCTAGTATCGGTCAGTATAACCTCTGCTCCGTAATATCTTGCTGCTTGTTGCTTAATTGGAGAAGTATCTTTGGGCAAATAAATTCTTGCATTTAGATTAAGAATTTTTGCTACCCAAGCAAGACCAATTCCATGATTACCTGTACTATATGCAACAATTTTATCTAGTAAACGATTTCGTTCTTGTAACTCTAATAAATGGTTTAATACCCCTCTAACCTTGAATGCTCCAGTTTTTTGCAACGATTCTATTTTAAAGAAAATTTTATGCCCCAGCATTTCATTTAAAGTTTCAGACTGGACTATTGGAGTCAAATGAAGATATTGTTTTACCCTATTACTTGCTATTGATATTATATTTGGAGATTGAGGTGATAAATGCATATACAAAATAAATGTAGCTTGAAATCCCAGCACGGCAACATTATATAGTTAACAATCCCTTTAGTATATAAATTTTTCAAGCTTTTAGTATGACAAATAAAGAAAAATTACCCCTACTCGCATTAAAAGACATGGTGATATTTCCCGGCATGGTTGCTCCCATATTTGTCGGTAGGACAAAATCTCTAAAAGCCTTACTGAATACTAAATCTACAGATACTAATAGATATATATTATTGGTGTTACAAAAACAACAAGATCAAGACACTCTAGATATTCAAGATCTTCATTCTACAGGAGTAATTGCTAAAATTATACAAACAGTAAGATTACAAAATAATGCAAAAATTCTTGTTGAAGCAATGCAGAAGGTTAAACTTCATAACATAACTAATAAAGAAATGTTTGAAGCTGAATATAGCATACTACAAGATGAAGAGGTAATTGATGTGGAAGATTTAAAAGTTTCTACGTCAATTGTCATTGAGTTATTTATGAAATATACCAAGAATCATAAAAAAATTAATCCAGAAATAATAGAGACAATAGCTGATGAAATAACCAAAGATCCGACAAATTTTAGTTATATTACTAATGTGCTAGCCTCTTATCTGACTGCACCATTACTAATAAAACAAACCTTATTAGAAGAAACAAAACCTCAAACACGAATTAAAACTATAATAGATACATTGACATCTAGTATGGCTCAAATGGAAGCAGAACAAGCTTTACAACTACGAGTAAAAAAACAAATTGAAAAAACTCAGCGTGATTATTACTTGCACGAACAAATGAAAGCTATACAAAAAGAACTCGAGCAGGATAAATCTGACTTTTCTGATATAGAAAAAAAGATTAAGACCTTAAAACTTTCAAAAGAAGCAAAAGAAAAAGCCGAATCAGAACTGAAAAAGCTAAAGCTTATGAATCAAATGTCAGGTGAATCCTCAGTTGTTCGTAACTATCTTGATACAATATTAGCTATGCCATGGGGAAAATTTGATAATAGTAAAACTGATATAAATAAAACTAGAGAAATTTTGGATCGGGATCATTTTGGTCTTGAGAAAGTCAAGGATCGCATCATTGAATATTTAGCAGTATTACAACGCTCTAAAAAAATTAAAGGACCTATACTATGCTTAATTGGTCCTCCAGGAGTGGGGAAAACATCACTGGTCAAGTCAATTGCTGAAGCAATGGGTAGGAAATATACTAAATTTGCTCTTGGCGGCATTAGAGATGAATCGGAAATTAGAGGTCATAGAAAAACATATCTTGGTTCTATGCCAGGAAAAATCATAAACTTAATTAAAAAAGTTAAAACTAATAACCCTGTTATGTTATTAGATGAAATTGATAAAATGGGTTCTGATTTCCGAGGCGATCCAGCATCTGCTTTACTTGAAGTTTTGGATCCTGAACAAAACAGCCATTTCGTTGATCATTATTTAGAAGTAGAATATGATTTATCAGAAGTAATGTTTATTGCAACAGCCAATTCTTATAATTTGCCAAGAGCTTTACTAGATCGTATGGAGATCATTAATGTTTCTGGTTATGTTGAAGAAGAAAAATCACAAATTGCTAAAAACTATTTAATACCAAAGCAATTGAAACTACATCAAATGAAGAAAAATGAGCTAATTATTGATGATGGAGCAATCTTAGAGTTAATCAGATATTATACCAAAGAATCAGGGGTAAGATCGCTTGAAAGAGAAATTAGCTCTGTTACAAGAAAAGTATTGCAAAGGATTCTGAGTAACAAAGAAGTAAAAAGCATATCAATATCATCTGAAAATCTTGAAGAATATTTAGGTGCTAGAAAACATAATTTTGGTTTAGCTGAGAAAGAAGACCAAATAGGCAGTACCACAGGGCTTGCTTATACAGAAGTTGGCGGAGAACTATTAACCATTGAAGCATTGTCATTCCCTGGAAAGGGAGATATTAAAACTACAGGCAAGCTTGGGGATGTAATGAAAGAATCCGCTCAAGCAGCTTATAGTTGTTTCCGCTCTAGAGCTAATAATTTTGGACTGAAGTACGAAGATTACAAAGACCTTGATATCCATTTGCATGTACCGGCTGGTGCAATTCCAAAAGATGGACCATCTGCTGGATGTGCAATATTTACCACTATTGTTTCACTTATGACCAAAATACCAGTCAAAAGAACTGTGGCAATGACTGGAGAAATTACCCTAAGGGGTACAGTGTTACCAATTGGAGGACTAAAAGAAAAATTATTGGCTGCTAGCCGAGGTGGTATACAAACAGTATTAATACCTGAAGAGAATATCAAGGACTTAAAAGATATTCCACCGAATATAAAGAATAGCTTGGAAATTTTATCAGTGTCAAATATAGATCAAGTACTAAAATTAGCTTTAGTGAATAATAATTTTACAGTTGCTAACTAAAAAAATATTAACATTAAGATAGAAACTTGAATATACTTAAAATTATTTAGCTATGTTGTAGGTTTGAATATGACTATTAAAAACACTGAAAATTCCTATGGTTTAGTTACAAAACTTCTACATTGGATAGTTGGAGTTATGATAGTGTCAATGATTATAGTTGGTTTTTCTATGCAAAACATAGAATATCCTGTTATAAAACAGCAAATTTACGCCTATCACAAGGCTACAGGCGTGATGGTATTATTACTAGTATCCATAAGATTGCTATGGCGTTTAATTAATATCAGAGTAATCTTACCAAGTGATTTACCAAGATGGCAAAAAAATGTTGCTACCTTAAATATCAATATACTCTATCTTTTAATGTTTATAATGCCAATCAGTGGTGTATTAATGACCATTCTATCAGGTCGTAACATTGACATATATGGACTGTTTACTATCACTTCATTCATTCAGAATGCATCATTTGCCAAAATATTTTACAAAATGCATGAATTTTCAGCATTTATTCTCTGTATTTTAATTGCTCTGCATACTTTAGCTGCCTTTTATCACCATTTTGTAAGAAAAGATGATATATTGAAGAGAATGTGGTTCAATAACAGATATAATTGAAAATGTGAGGAATTAGGCAACTTTTGGAATTGCTGCATATAACTATGTAATATAAAAGCATTGTGGATAAGTTTGTGAATAAAAAATGAATGATCATTTTGTAAAATCCATGTTCAACTTAATTTTACATCTTATTAACAAGCAAATATATTGCTTAATTGCTTAAAGTATAGATTAAATCTTATTAATATCTTAATTGTAAATAGAAAAAATATTAATGCCATTGACTAATTTTTACTTAGTGCATAACTTTTATCGTGTATAATCAAATTAATTAATCAATGATAAAATTCAGACTATAATAGAAAACCATCCATATCATAAATAGGCTATGCTCGATGAGAAGTAATATTTGTATAATCCTCCTACCAGTTGTTTTTATGTTATTATCAGCATTTTCGAATCTAGACTTTAACAAAAATAATAAGGAATTTATTAGCTTATTGAAAGATACAAAAATTACTGTTGTTGCTCCTGCCTCAGGGGTAAGCAGTGAATTATTATCTAATTTAAAAAATATTACTTCATTGAAACTAGATATTCCAAATAGTTGCTTTGGAGGAAAAAGCTTATTCCATTCTACCGACGATAAAACAAGGTTATCGTGTTTAGAAAACGCGTTACTGGATCAATCAAATGACGTAATATGGACACTTCGCGGGGGATATGGTTCAGCAAAATTGATTCCTGACTTACAACGCATGAAAAAACCTATAAAGGAAAAGTTTTTTATAGGGTTTAGTGATATGACTGCTTTACATATTTTCTTTTCTCAAGAATGGGGATGGAAGACAATTCATGGTAACGGAATCATTGAAATATTTAATCCAACAAGAGATCATCAGAATTTTATAAAAATAGCAAAAATAATTTCTGGTAAAGAAACTCTAGCTAAAATTAAAGGGTTATCAGCAATCAACCATGCTGCAAAATCTAGCAAAATTGTTACAGGTAATCTTACTGGCGGTAATCTAACCATTGTACAAACATCTATAGGTGCATCATGGCAAATAAAAACAGCAGATAAGATTCTTTTTTTGGAAGATGTTGACATAAAACCATATCAGCTAGATCGCATTTTATATCATTTAAAACAAGCAAGGCTGCTAGATCATGTAAATGCTATAATATTTGGGACTTGTGGAGGTGATGGTAAGAGTATCATTACTGTTCTTACTGATTTTGCAGCAACCTTAAAAATTCCAGTATTTAAGACTAATAGGTTTGGTCACGAGGAAATTAATGATCCAATTATTTACAATACTAGTACAAAAATTATTCCTTCTAATGATAACCAGTTCGAATTAATAATGAAATGCTATTAAGAATAATTCTAAGTGAACCCAAGAAGGTTTTGCCTATAGTGAATTGAAGAGAATTGAGTAGCAGGAGCGATGGAGCGACACTATAATGTTAATAGGCGAAGGATCGAAGACGACGTTACCAAATTTTCCTCAATTCACTATAGCTAGTCCGTCCGCCAAAAATATTTAAAGCCCCCCATAATCTATGATTGAGTTAACCACTCTGCACTGCAAGTGCAGAGCTTAATATTACGGCATGAATGCCTCATGTATGTACTAACTTAAAAGTTAGAAACTATTTGTGTATGGCTCATTTAGAAAGTGTCACAACACAAAAAGAATATATCTGTGAAGTGTAAGATTTTGTTAAAAAATATCTGTATGATTCATTCTTATCTTTTCTTGATAAGATATTTAAAATTTATGTTGAAACGACGCACTGCAAGTGCGGGGTTTTTCTCCCAAAGTGGGACAATAAAATTTTTACAAAAAAAATTCTAATATTTGCACTAAAATTAAAAATTGTTTTCAATTTTATTGAAAAATTTCTGTTTTAGTAAAATTTTTACATGAGCTTATTGTTAACGATTTTTTTTAATCGTTTAGTAAGTTTTTTAATGATAATTTTTTTATGTAGAGTTAGGCATGATGTGTAAATGATTGGCAATACATCGTAAATTCAAACCTATAGCAGAGATTATTGGATTGATCACATCTCCTATCACACCCTTCAAGAAGTTTCTGCCCATCCTGCCATATTGTTTCAAATGCCCTATTATTGGTTCTATAGCACTGCGTCTCCTGATCATACACTTGTCTTCTTTCAATAACTTTTTCCGAGTTTTTGGGGTATATACCTTACTCTTCTCTTTAACATTGCTGCCAGTATAACCAAGATCAACAAACGATTTTTTTATCTTTATTCCAGTTACATTTTCTACCGCTTCAAAACTCTGCTGCAATGTATGACCATCATAAGGATTATTATGAAACGATTTTGCTGACAGTACAAAATTTCTACGACCACTGACTACTACCGCAACTTTATTGCCAAACTCATATGGCTTGTTTCGTTTTCCCTTCACTATACACTCTACCTCAGGGGCATGAAAACTATACAATATTTTATTGTCCCACTTTGGGAGAAAAACCCCGCACTTGCAGTGCGTCGTTTCAACATAAATTTTAAATATCTTATCAAGAAAAGATAAGAATGAATCATACAGATATTTTTTAACAAAATCTTACACTTCACAGATATATTCTTTTTGTGTTGTGACACTTTCTAAATGAGCCATACACAAATAGTTTCTAACTTTTAAGTTAGTACATACATGAGGCATTCATGCCGTAATATTAAGCTCTGCACTTGCAGTGCAGAGTGGTTAACTAGCATATTTTAACATTTTCTTATGGATTTCTTTATTATTTTCTGCCATTAAACCCTATTATCTATAAGACTTATAGAGTTTTGCCGGACAGACTAGCTAACATCAAAGTTTTTGCAGCCTGTATGCCAAAATTTTTACAATCTTTTGGTTTAGAAATGTCGCTATGAAAAACTATTTTACTCCCGTCAAAATCAGAAAGCATAAACTCTGTATGAATATCATTACCTATATACGTTGAATAAGCAGCTATAGGAATTTTACAATCTGCATCTAAATATTCCAAAAATGCCCTTCCAGCTTGCATTAGCTCCCATGTTTCAAGATGGTTAATTTTATTACATATTTCCTGCATTTTATTATCATTTTTTCTTATCTCTATCGCTATAACTCCCTGACCTACAGATGGTAACATCTCTTTTGTCTCTATTAAGTGGCAATATTGTGTATTAAATAGTCCTAATCTTTTTAAACCACTATAAGCTAAAATGGTTGCATCAACATCACCTTGCATTAATTTTTTTATTCTTGAATCAACATTTCCTCTAAAAGTAACAATTTTTAAATCAGGTCTTTTTCTTTGTATTAGGATTTTTCTACGAACTGAAGATGTACCTACCTTACTAGCAAAAGGCAGTTCTTCTATTGATTTATAATCTAAGCAGACAAATACATCTCGTGCATCTTCTCTCTCAAGTACAGCACATATCATCAATTCTGACGGTAGTTTGCAAGGTACGTCTTTTAAGGAATGTACAGCTAAGTCAATTTCGCCATTTATAAGAGCATTTTCTATTTCTTTTAAAAATAAAGCTTTGCCACCTATATCATACAGATTTTTATCCTTAATCAAATCACCAGAGGTAATTATTGGAACTATTTCATAAATTATGTTTGGATAATGAATTTTAATTTGGTCTACTACTAAATTTGTCTGTATTAAAGCCAAAGGACTTCTTCTAGTACCTATTTTTATTACTTTCTTCATAGAACCCAGCTATTTTCTCAAATGCATATCTTTTTATTACTGTTAATCTACAAAACTCATTATCTCCAAAATCTTGTAATTACATATATTCTATTGATAAAGGTTATTTTTATCATCATGATCATTTATTTTAGGTTACATAAGAGGACTAATATAGAAATTACTTCTATGTCCTAATTTTTGCTATTCATAACATTGTTTAGTTATACCTGTAATCTGTAAGTACTTCATCAATAACACGCCATGATTGTGTGACTTCTGCAGTATTTGTACCCGGGAGGTCTGCTGCGATAATTAAGGCCTTCCATAATGTCCATGCACGACCGCGAGTCCAAGTGCCGGCGTCTAATGGAAGCATTGTCCGAAAGATTTCCCGACTTCTTCCTTGAAATAACGTCCAAGTAATCGCCAAATCACAGGCTGGGTCGCCGATCCCTAGCCCTCCAAAATCAATGACAGCACTCAACTTTCCTTCTTGTACTAGCAGGTTGCCGGTGCTGATGTCACCATGAATCCATATTGGCGAAGCTTGCCAAGTACTAGTCAGAGCTTCTTCCCAAATTTTAGTAGCAGTGCTGATATCGATCTTGTTACTTAATGCAGAGATTGCTTGTCGTGTCTCAGTGTCGTAGATCGTTAGAGGTCCACCACGATAGAAGTTATGTAAGCCTGGTAGAGGTCCGTCCGTGGGATCAATGCTTTGCAGAGCGATAAGAAATTGTGCGAGATTGGTTGCGAAGTCACCTAGGTCGGCTATGTGTGCAGATGTAGCAGTTTCGCCCTCAATCCAGCGGTAAATGGACCATCGCCATGGATAGCCCTCACCAGCTTCTCCCATTGCTACAGGCAGTGGAATTGGAAGTGGCAGCAAAGATGCCAATCTAGGCAACCACTTTTGCTCTTTTTCTACCTGTATTGCATACCTCTCGCTACTAGGCATGCGTACAAGCATGTGCTTACCCAAGCGAAATGTTCTGTTGTCCCAACCACTGAGTTCGACGGGCTGAACAGGCAAATCTCTAAATTGTGGAAACTGGGTGGCTACTAAGCAACTCACAAGTTGACTGTCTATCATTAAATTGCACTGCTTATTCATTACTTCCGTGACAATATTTATATTTCTTGCTAGAACCACAGGGACATAACTCATTTCTAGCCACTTTTCCCCAACTTGATGGGTCTGATTGTACTCTATCCTGTGGATTGACTTGAGTTTTGATGGTTTTAAGTTGAGTTTCAATACTAACACCAGCATTATATTTATTAAAAGCTGGGTCCTCCCTAGTTTCTCGCATTGTCTTTTGAAGTTTTTTATTTTCTAAAGACATTGACTCTTTTTTAATATGGCTAGTATCCATATGGAGATGACAAACTCTTTGGATAAATAATTCCTTCAAATTATCGAGCATTTGTTCAAATAAATTGAAAGCTTCTCTTTTATACTCGTTAAGAGGATCTTTTTGGGCATAAGCCCTTAGTGATATACCTTGTCGTAAATGATCTAAATTATGTAGGTGATCTTTCCATACTTGATCTAAAGTTGTTAGTAAAATATACTTAATTGCGTCATTCATCAAGTTAACGCTATATGCTTCCTCTTTTGCTTGGTACAAATCATTTACCATTTGTACCACGTTAGATACCACCTGTACTTCGGTAACATCAGCTTTTGTTATAGATTCATGCTGTAGTTTTATAGCAAAAATACGCTGCAACTCTCCTGTTAGAGCATTTATATCCCAGTCTTCTCTATAAGAACTAGGTGGAATAAAAGTTAATACTACTTTTTCTACTAGTTCTTTTGTCATGTTAGTTAAAAAATCATGGGCATCTTTTGACTTAATGATGTCACTGCGCTGTTCATAAACTATCTTACGTTGATCATTCATAACATCATCAAAACGTAATAAATTTTTACGTATTTCGTAATTATGTCCTTCAACTTTCTGTTGAGCTTTTTCAAGTGAACGACTAATCATAGGGTGATGGATTGCTTCACCATCTTTTAAACCTAACGTTCTTAAAACTCCGGAGATACGGTCTGAGGCAAAAATACGCATCAGATCATCTTCTAAAGACAAGAAAAATTTTGTATTGCCTGGATCACCTTGTCTACCAGCTCTTCCTCGTAACTGGTTATCTATCCTACGACTCTCATGCCTTTCAGTACCTATAACAAATAATCCTCCAGCCTCTATTACACGCTGCTTCTCTTCAGCTATCTGCTCTTTTATTTTTACTATTTCTAATTCATATTGCTCTTTTGCTAGGTTCTTTAGAGATAGTTGTTCTATTAGCATTTCCGGGTTACCGCCAAGCATAATATCTGTACCACGACCTGCCATATTTGTGGCAATAGTCACAGCCTTAAATCGTCCAGCTTGAGCTATAATAAATGCTTCCTGCTGATGAAATTTTGCATTTAAAACATTATGAGTTATTTTATTTTTGGTAAGTAAGTTAGAAATTTCTTCAGACTTCTCTATACTAACCGTTCCAACCAAAACAGGTTGACCACGATCATGACATTCTTTTATTAATTTTAGGATAGCTTCATATTTATCTTGTTTATTGCCATAAATCTCGTCATCATAATCAACTCTAGTAATTGGATTATGGGTAGGAACAGCAAGAACATCAAGATTGTATATGTCTTTTAGCTCTGCAGCTTCGGTCATTGCTGTACCAGTCATACCTGATAATTTGGGATAATTCCTAAAATAGTTTTGGAAAGTAATAGAAGCTAAGGTTTGATTCTCATTTTGAATTTGTACATGTTCTTTTGCCTCTAGTGACTGGTGTAACCCTTCAGAATACCGTCTACCTTCCATAACGCGTCCAGTAAATTCATCAATAATCATAACTTTTCCATCGCGTACTAAATAATCAACATCACGATTGAAGAGGATATGAGCCCTTAATGATTGATTGATATAATGAACTAAAGTTAAATTCTCAAAATCGTAAAGGCTTGAATCTTTTTCAATAAGACTATTAGCTACAAGCATTGATTCTACATGAGTTATACCATTCTCAGTAAGATTAACTGTCCGTAATTTCTCATCTTTTTCGTAATCTTCATCTTTAAACTGACGAACTAATTTATCAATTGTGCTGTATAAATCCGAGCGATCGTCTACTGGACCTGATATAATTAGCGGAGTTCTTGCTTCATCAATTAAAATTGAGTCAACTTCATCAATAATAGCGAATTTAAAAGGGCGAAGTACCTTAGAATCTTCACTATATTTCATGTTATCTCTGAGGAAATCAAATCCAAGCTCGTTATTAGTTGCATAAGTAATATCTGCTCTATAAGCGTTACGTCTATCATCATCACTGATATTAGCAACTATACAACCAACAGATAACCCTAGGAAATTATGAATTCTTCCCATCCACTCAGAATCACGTTTTACTAAATAATCATTTACCGTAACAACATGTACCCCTTCACCAGTAAGAGCATTCAAATATGCAGGTAATGTGGCAACTAAAGTTTTTCCTTCTCCTGTACGCATTTCAGTAATCATACCACGGTGCAATATCAATCCACCAATTAGCTGAACATCAAAATGCCTCATCCCATAGACTCTTTTTGAAGCTTCCCGTACAACAGCAAAAGCTTCATAAGTTAAGTCATCTAATGACTCACCATCTTTTAATCTTTGCCTAAATTGCTCTGTTTTATTTCTTAAATCATCATCAGAAAGTTTTTGTATTGAAGGCTCGAGCAAATTAATTTTTTCAATTTCTAAAGATAGTTTTTTTATACTTCTATCATTTGCTGTGCCGAATAATTTTTTAAGTAAAGAAAGCATTTATATCCTAGATTTAAATAACGCGAATTTGGGATAAGAATTTGTCAATTCTTATCCCAAATTCGGTGAAATTATCGAAACAATCAGATTTGAGACGGCTCTGCATCTGATTGTTAAATTAATATTTTGCTAAAAACATGATTTTAAAAGATTAAAATCATGTTTTTAGCTTTAGAAAGGTTTAAAATGCATTCGTAGAATCGCTTCAAGAATGCATTTTTCCTTATAACAAGCCAATTCGATATAAGAATTAACAATTCTTATATCGAATTGAGGTTAGTAAATATCCTGTAAAATATGATATTTATCAAACAAATTGTAAATAGCTGTTGACGTAGAAGGGTTATCCTTATAAAATCCAGCTGTCATAAACAATATATAATAATGGATAACAAATGAAAAGAACAACTATAATTTTTTTAGCTGCTAGTTTACTTGCGAGTAGTGCTTTTGCTGATGAAGATAAAATTGTTGCTACTTATAAAGGTGGTGAAGTAAAAGAATCGCAGGTTATGCAACAATTCCAGTCTTCTTTAGATACCCAACCAAGTGCTAAAGGAAAAAAGTTTACTGATTTTGACGTGAATATACAGGAAATGTTAGTAAAGGGCTATATCGATGCAAAATTGCTTGAGCAAGAAGCCAAGAATTCTAATATTGAATCTTCAAAAGAATTCCAATCTAAGTTGAATATAGTAAAAAACCAATTGGTTCAGCAAGAATTGATGGAGCGTTATGTAAAATCTCATGTTGATGAGAAAATGATTAATGCTGAATATGATAAATTAGTTGCTAGCCTAAAAGGAAAAGAGGAAGTAAAAGTAAGTCATATTTTGGTTGCAACTGAAAAAGAAGCAATAAATGTACAAAATAGACTTAGTAAAGGAGAAAAATTTGCTAAGCTTGCTAAGGATTTCTCAAAAGATGAAGGGTCTAGAGCAAATGGTGGAGCAATAGGCTATATTACTTCTGGACAGCTAGTGCCTGAATTTGAAGATAAAGCATTATCAATGAAAGTAAATGAAATCTCTTCTCCAGTTAAAACCCAATTTGGTTGGCATATAATTACTGTACTTGATAAAAGACCTGCACAAATACCTTCTAAGGAAGAAGCTACTCCTAGTATAACCAATCAACTTAGTAGAGATGCTATATTAAAGTATGTTGCTGATCTTGAAAGTAAAGCTGATATCAAAATAATGTTACCGAAGTCACAAATAACAAATGAGACTAAAAACTAATCTAGTATGACCTAATAACCTGAATTTGATGTAACTTGTTACGTTGAATTCAGGCTACTACAGTTGTTAGTTACTATTTAGACCCCGCACTGAAGCAGGGGTGACAGCCCTTCTCTTATTATAGCAAAAATCTTCTTTGGTTATAGTCAATTCAGGAGGATTTGGTGCTAGGAGCGATGGAGCGACGCCTATTGTAATAGGCGAGCGATGAGTGACGACGTCACCAACTTCTCATCAATTGACTATAACTATAAAGATAGTTCCGGACACTAATGAGTCCGTCCGCCAAAAATATTTAAAGCCCCCCATAATCTATGATTGAATAAAATTTTTACAAAAAAAATTCTAATATTTGCACTAAAATTAAAAATTGTTTTCAATTTTATTGTCCCACTTTGGGAGAAAAACCCCGCACTTGCAGTGCGTCGTTTCAACATAAATTTTAAATATCTTATCAAGAAAAGATAGGATATTTTTTAACAAAATCTTACACTTCACAGATATATTTTTTTGTGTTGTGACACTTTCTAAATGAGCCATACACAAATAGTTTCTAACTTTTAAGTTAGTACATACATGAGGCATTCATGCCGTAATATTAAGCTCTGCACTTGCAGTGCAGAGTGGTTAACTGAAAAATTTCTGTTTTAGTAAAATTTTTACATGAGCTTATTGTTAACGATTTTTTTTAATCGTTTAGCAAGTTTTTTAATGATAATTTTTTTATGTAGAGTTAGGCATGATGTGTAAATGATTGGCAATACATCGTAAATTCAAACCTATAGCAGAGATTATTGGATTGATCACATCTCCTATCACACCCTTCAAGAAGTTTCTGCCCATCCTGCCATATTGTTTCAAATGCCCTATTATTGGTTCTATAGCACTGCGTCTCCTGATCATACACTTGTCTTCTTTCAATAACTTTTTCCGAGTTTTTGGGGTATATACCTTACTCTTCTCTTTAACATTGCTGCCAGTATAACCAAGATCAACAAACGATTTTTTTATCTTTATTCCAGTTACATTTTCTACCGCTTCAAAACTCTGCTGCAATGTATGACCATCATAAGGATTATTATGAAACGATTTTGCTGACAGTACAAAATTTCTACGACCACTGACTACTACCGCAACTTTATAGTCACCTTTTTGGTTAAAACCCCCAGCTTCAGCTGGGAAAGACTTTAGTCCTTGTTCTAATATTTCAATTCACTATAACTTGAACATATGATATTTTAACAAGACTAGCCACACTGTATTTTACCATCGCTTTAATGTTGTTTGAATCACTAAATATCGCTATAAAATACTGCAGGGTAACCTAAGAGTTAGGATCAGAGAGATAATGCACAGGCGTTAGTAATATCTCTTTAGAGTAATAGCGACTTCCAGTCTAGATATCAACCCACCAGCTTCAGCTGGTTGTTATTGAGATAGCTTATTATTTGAGTTTAATTCTTCTTTTAATTTATAACCAAAAAGTTTTCCTTGTTTTTGTGATTTGATAATATTTTCTATTGGCATATTGACTGAAATCCATAAGGTTTATTAGCATATTTTAACATTTTCTTATGGATTTCTTTATTATTTTCTGCCATTAAACCCTATTATCTATAAGACTTATAGAGTTTTGCCGGACAGACTAATGAACCCACGCAGGGAATCAATATCTGCCTTGGTAATATTATTTTATCCTCAACGTGTTCTTGACCCCTCGAATGTTTTGCTAATCGCTTTACCTAGAGCTTCTGCTGATTTTGTAAAGTTATCATATGCTTTTCCACGTTCTGTTGCAGATTTACCAATAGATCCTATTAAAGCAATAGTAGATTTTAAAAAATCACCGAATTGAGTGATAACTTTTGGGGTTTTCATATCTTTCATAAAATTATCTTTGATATTATTTAAGTCATCAACTATTTCAGCAAGATTTTGTGGATTTGGCTTAACCCCTATTTTTCCTTCTATCTTCCGCAAGATTTTTGCACTTTCTGGGCTTACTTGAGCAACTTTAGAGTTAACTTTTTTTAATCCATCTCGGAGTTTTCCTATTATCTCATCATCATTTGGTACAGCATCAACAAATTGCTCCACTTTTTTCTCTGCCTTATCTGCTAATTTTGCTGCCCCTTTTTTTAATTGTTCTACAAAACTTTTTGGCATTTTATCCTCCATTTATTGGTTATTATTAAAAATTTTCATGATGTTCTGTTATAATAATATAATTAAACTGCTTGAATAGTTATCTTTTTTAAACGTATATCTAATAAATTAAAATTACTTAACTACTACCAAATAATTGCTGTAAATTTTTCCATTCTAAGTAAGTTGTAGGATCGCTAGGACACATGTCAAACCCACATTCAAAATAAGTTGCAAACACATTAACAAGAGTGATAATTATCAAACTAATCTCAATTAATGTAGGTACAAAACTAGGATAAAATTGTAGTATACTAAATTTACTTAGAATAAGGCTAATTATAGGAATTATAGACATTAATAGGATTAAAGAAAAAGAAATTATTGCTGACCATGTATAAAAATGTAACCCAAGGAAAGTATTATCATATCCTAAATCATGGGGTAAAATATGCAGCAAAACCTGCCTAAGCCCTACCATCAACGTATAAACACTAGAGATGAATATAATCATATCATATTTCCAAGAAGGATTATATATTATGCTAAGTAGTGCTCCAAGTCCGATAGCAATAAAACCGAATCTTTGTAATAAACATAAAGGGCAGGGTAGTTCATAATAAAAAAATTGGAAAATAAAGGCTACGACATTTATTACTATACATAAAATAGCAATAGCAATATATATAATTGTAGGTTGGCTTGAAACTGGGTTCATAACAGATTAAAAAGAGATATTTAAGTGGTCAGTAGCATGTAAGTAAAAATAGATACTAGCTATTAAAAAATTAATATAAAATAATGGTATGATGAAATTATAGCTCTTTTGGCTATCTCTGTACCTATTAATTGTAAAAACATAAAACATTAAAATAAATATCAAGATCATAATTACCATTACTGTTGCCTGTTAAAGCTTAGTTTGCCTCTAGGCAAAGAAAATGTCAAGATATAATTGCGTATATGCTTAGTGCTAATATTATTTATGATATAATTAAAATGATGGACTCTACTTTTTAAGTAAGTTGCCTTAAAAATAAAACAAATTAGTTGCTTTAAAGAAGAATATTATCTAGCATTAATATAATTAGAATTTAAGATATAGGGTGGTAAAAATGAGTGACGGAGAAAATCCTAGAGAATCTTTTGATTATTATACAGACTTGATGATTGAAATAGATGAAGCTGGAAAGAAAGTAGCCAGTGATGGAGAAGATAGTCCAGTTGGAAATCAGGTCATTAATTCTCTATTTGACTATCTACTTGAATTTCCAAATGGAGTTTTGCGAGTTCATTCGATTTCACAAGAAAGCAAGGTTGCTGTAATAAATGATGTATTAGACGGCTTGGCTGCAACAATCAAGACTAATGCTGATGAATGTGAAAAAATAGGGGAAAATACTGAACAAGATGAGTTAACATTGAAGAAAGCTATAGTGTTTGAGAAACTAGCTGACAAATTGGCACAATCCATACAGAACCGGGAAATGCCTGATAGTTGGCAAGGATATGAAGATAAGTTGCAGACAATCATTGCTTTTGCTAAAGGAGAACAACCTGCTCAAGAAGAACTTGCTCAGGACGTCTTTGTGTTACAAGATTCCGCTAAGGAAAATCTTAGAGAATTAGCAGACTATTCTTTTGACACTATCCGTACCTCTTCTTTTTCTGCTGCTGATCGAGATGTTGACCCTATAACCAAAGCAATTAGAGAGCAAATCTTAAACAAGCAGATGAAGCTAATAGTTGCAGCTCTAGTAAATAATAATATAGCGAAACTGGAAGAAATTGAAGATATAACTAAATTTCGTGTGTACTGTGAAAATGAAGAAAACAAAGAGAAAATCAGTGAAGTTCTTAAAGGATCTGAGTTAAAAAGAGCTTTAGAACAAGTAGAAATTACCGGTTACAAAAAGGTTCATATCCAGTTTGCAGATAGATTTAGTCCCATGGAATGGAAGGATGGAGTTGGAGAAAGTGGCAATGGTATTACTACTAAAACGCAGATAGTACGAGATGCAAGTGGTAACGAGATTGCTACATTAACAGAAGCAACACATCAAATAAATCCTCCTCAAACAGTGCAAAAAAGTGATGGTACTACAGTAGAAATTAAAAGTTATAGGACGATAGATTTTCCGATAGAACTCCAGGATGGCGGTCCAATGCATTTATCGCTAGCGGTAAAGGATCAGCATGGCAGGAATATTGCTGCAAGTAAGGCTGTATATTTTACTGCTCACTATGATGATGATGGTAAGCTAATCGAGGTCAGCTCACCAAGTCCAGTTGAGTTTAATGGAACTGACCCTGATGCAGTTGGGTATATAAAACATAAAGGACAGTTCTATACCTTGCCAGTAACACAAAAAAAATATAAAGCAATGATGCAAGCAGTAGCCAAAAACAAGGGACATGGCGTGGATATTTCACAATCTATCGATACACCATCTGTGGATCGTATTATGACTTCTCATCAGAAGACTGAAGAGTTGGGTAGAACAAAAGAAGCTGTGGTTTCTCTTACTGACACAACCCAAGAGGAGAGAGTAAATGTAAGGGTTAATATTCTAGATAAGCCTCTTGATGCCCTAGATACCACACCTATTCTAACACCAGAAAAAACAAATGTGAAAGTAAATCCAAGGGGCAATATTCTAGATGAACCTAACCCCACTCTTAAAAACGCCCCCGTTCTAACACCAAAAGTAGTTGATAATGTTTGTACAGCTAGCAAATTAGTTGAGTCAAAGCCTGTTGAGGAAAGTGCAAAAGAGCTAGCACAATCCCTTAGGAAGAACTTTACAACACAGGTAATTCCATCTCGAAAAACCAATGTTAAGATCATTGCACAAGCAGAAGAGATATATAAAAATTTGCAAAAAAGTGAACTTGAAAAGCAGAAACAATATATCAATAAAGAATTAAAAAAATTATCAACTCCTCAAGAAAAGATAGAACTATTACAGGAATTAGCAAAGGTTGAAGCGGACGGAAGGGGAGAAAGAGTTAAAGAAATTGGTTTTGGAGGAGGAGAGAGAGAAGCAAATGTAGCTCAGGTTGAATTGAGAACAGAAGAGAGAAGAACAAGTATAAATGGAACTCCTCAAATGGAATACCAATGGAAAGGAGAACATGTTAATGTTAAAGATGATGTAAATTTACAAAAATTCCTAAAGGATAGAATTGTTGAAATTAATCAAGAATCCAAAAAGCCAGCTCCTGTTTTTAGACCTCGGAATGCAGGGAGTCATGGTTTTCCCTAATTTACTTTAATTTCAGTTTTATGTAAGCAGCAAACAAAATGCTACGCATTATGTAGTCTCCCCGTCAAAAGTCTAGAAGGATAATATATAATATGCTTAGCAGATAAAAATATATAGAGAATCCATAAGAAAAAGCTATAATATTGGCAAAAAACTTAAGGATTATCTGATTAATGCCGATAGAAAATATAACAAAGTTGCAAAGACAAGGACAACTTTTTGGTTACAAACTGACCGAAGAATTAAACCACAATACTCAATAACAACCAGCTGAAGCTGGTGGGTTGATATCTAGACTGGAAGTCGCTATTACTCTAAAGAGATATTACTAATGCCTGTGCTATCTCTCTGATCCTAATTCTTATAAGTTACCCTGCAATACTTTTGTAGCGATATTTAGTGATCCAAACAACATGAAAGCGATGGTAAAATACAGTGTGGCTAGTCTTGTTATAATCTGTCATATATGATATTTTAATATACATAAGAGCAAGCTCTTCATGTATATTAAAATATCATATATTCAAGTTATAGTGAATTGAAATATTAGAACAAGGACTGAAGTCTTTCCCAGCTGAAGCTGGGGGTTTTAACCAAAAAGGTGACTATAAATTATATAAATTAAGATCATTAATAAATTGCTCTAGTTTAGAGGAATGGTTGTCAGCAAATGTTGATATTAAGAAATTTGGTAGGAATCGCAGATGTCACCGCCTGTTACTTGGGGTGACTATGCTGCAAGCGATGTATAACCTGTCAGATGCAGCGACTGAGGAAGAGTTAAGAGAGAACGTATATTGGCAGTATTTTTGTGGTTGGGAATATTTGCAGAAAGATGCTGAAATATCAGAAGCTAGTATCCGTCGGTTTCGTACTATATTAGGAGAAGATGGCTACAATGAGATATTAAAGGAGCTGATAAGAATCGGATGCAAAGCAGGTGTAGTAAAAAAAAAGACTTAGCATCGATAATAGTTGATACTACTGTACAAATTAAGAATATTAAGTATCCCCATGATGTGTACTTGATGGATAAGGCAAGAATAGGGTTTTGTCGCATCTATAAATCATACTACATCAAGATTGTTAAAACTAAGGTTTTGGACATTATGATGCCATTAACATAGCAAAATTCTCAAAAGTAGAAAGATTATCATTAGCTCCAATTATTTGTCTTTTTTGCATCATACGAATATTTTCTATACCGGTAATAGTCATTTCTGCAGAATGAAAACTCTTAAAACCAAGCATTGGCTTTGTACGTTTTTTGATAAACCTAGAGCCTTTCTAATTAAGTGTGTAAATTTTTCATAGGGCTTAAATTCTACCTTCAAATTTTATCAAAAAGTGAGCCATAGCTGCGTTCCAGTTTGGAATCGGCATAACCCATTTCTTGGTCATATAATCAATTGCCAAATACAAGGTCTTAAAAACGGCATTATCATTTGGAAAAACCCGTTTATTGTCCCACTTTGGGAGAAAAACCCCGCACTTGCAGTGCATCGTTTCAACATAAATTTTAAATATCTTATCAAGAAAAGATAAGATAAGATATTTTTTAACAAAATCTTACACTTCACAGATATATTCTTTTTGTGTTGTGACACTTTCTAAATGAGCCATACACAAATAGTTTCTAACTTTTAAGTTAGTACATACATGAGGCATTCATGCCGTAATATTAAGCTCTGCACTTGCAGTGCAGAGTGGTTAACTCTTAGTAACCTTACGTAATTGGCTATTGACAGATTCTGCACTATTAGTTGTGTATATTACTTTCCTTATCGCCTCAGGGTATCCTAGAAAAACCATTAAATTTTCCCAATGAACATACCAAGATTTAGCAATTTGTGGATACTGTTTACTCCATTTAGCTTCAAAAGATTCTAAAGCAAGATGTGCTTCTTCCTCTGTGCTAGCAGTATATATAGGCTTTAAATCAGCCGCTAATTCTTTTCGGTCTTTATATGATACATATTTTAAACTATTTCTAATCTGATGTACAATACATAATTGATGTTCGGTTTTCGGAAAAACTGCTTCTATTGCCTCAGACATACCGGTTAAATTATCACTGCAAGCAATAAGCATGTCTTGCATACCTCTGTTCTTCATCTCAGTAAAATTACCAAGCCAAAATTTCGCTCCTTCATTTTCACTGATCCACAATCCTAAAATATCCTTCCTTCCAGATAAATCAATACCTAATGCTACATATACAGACTTATTGATAATTCGTTTATCTTGACGTACTTTTACTACTAAACAGTCAAAAAAGGTTCTGTCGCATATGTTGGACAATAGAAAAAAGATTGATATAATGATCTAAAAAAGATGTTAAGATGTTTCGTATTACTGCAAGATTATTATCATATTTCAAAGGATTTTGTTCTTCACCAGAAATAATAATGTTATTTGTCTATATGAAATGCCGATTTTCTTTAAGTTATCGAGATTTGGAAGAAATGATGAGTATAAGGGGAGCAAAAATTGATCACTCTACATTACAAAGATGGGTTATAAAATTTGTACCATTGATAGATCAGGTGGTTAGAAAAAGAAAGAAGCCAGTTGGTAGTAGTTGGAGAATGGATGAGACTTATATTAAATTAAACGGTAAATGGGTTTATTTATATAGAGCACTAGATAGTCTTGGTAATACTGTAGACTTTCTGCTACGTAAGCATAGAGACAAGCCTGCAGCACTTGCATTTTTTCGTAAAGCCTTTAGAGAGAATAATTTTCCTGAGAAAGTAGTAATTGATAAAAGCGGTAGTAATACGGCTGCTCTTAATGATTTGAATACAGAAGTTCCTAAAGATTATAAAATTAAGGTTATTCAGACCAAATACCTGAATAATCTTGTAGAACAAGATCATAGGTTTATCAAAAAACGTACAAAGCCAATGCTTGGTTTTAAGAGTTTTCATTCTGCAGAAATGACTATTACCGGTATAGAAAATATTCGTATGATGCAAAAAAGACAAATAATTGGAGCTAATGATAATCTTTCTACTTTTGAGAATTTTGCTATGTTAATGGCATCATAATGTCCAAAACCTTAGTTTTAACAATCTTGATGTAGTATGATTTATAGATGCGACAAAACCCAATTATGTATTGTACATATGGTTCGCAATTCAGTAAAGTATGTGTCATATAAAGATTTAAAAGAGGTCACATCAGATCTAAAACAAATTTATACAGCTAATAATGACGAAATGGCACGTTTAAAACTTCAGCAATTTGGTGTAAAATGGGATAAAAAATATCCGGTAATTTCTGATATTTGGCAACGTAATTGGTCTGGGATAATACCGTTTTTTGCCTTTCCTGAAGAGATCAGAAAGGTAATTTATACTACTAACACTATAGAATCTGTAAATCGTCAAATTAGAAAAATTATCAAAAATAAGGGGGTGTTTCCAGATGATAAGTCAATTCAAAAAATAATATTTTTATCCCTACAAAATGCAGCCAAAAAATGGACCATGCCTATTAAAGATTGGTCTTTAGCTTTAAATCAATTTGAAATACTTTGTGGAGATTTTAAATATGATTTATTGGAAAGTTAACCACTCTGCACTGCAAGTGCAGAGCTTAATATTACGGCATGAATGCCTCATGTATGTACTAACTTAAAAGTTAGAAACTATTTGTGTATGGTTCATTTAAAAAGTGTCACAACACAAAAAGAATATATCTGTGAAGTGTAAGATTTTGTTAAAAAAATATCTTATCTTTTCTTGATAAGATATTTAAAATTTATGTTGAAACGACGCACTGCAAGTGCGGGGTTTTTCTCCCAAAGTGGGACAATAAAAAATGAACTTACACAAATTAAATGATTGACTCGTGTCGTGGCAATCCACATTCATTAGACTATCGCTGTAACACCCCCTTATAAGTCAATATAAATCATTATTTATATTGACTTTAATATCTATTATATCATACTTTTTACTTACAATTGCTTCGTCGTCGCAAAGCGGCTCTTTGCTAATAGATGCCAGGCTGTTTTTCCTATGACTTTTAAATGGTTTTGTCGCATCTATAAATCATACTACATCAAGATTGTTAAAACTAAGGTTTTGGACATTATGATGCCATTAACATAGCAAAATTCTCAAAAGTAGAAAGATTATCATTAGCTCCAATTATTTGTCTTTTTTGCATCATACGAATATTTTCTATACCGGTAATAATCATTTCTGCAGAATGAAAACTCTTAAAACCAAGCATTGGCTTTGTACGTTTTTTGATAAACCTATGATCTTGTTCTACAAGATTATTCAGGTATTTGGTCTGAATAACCTTAATTTTATAATCTTTAGGAACTTCTGTATTCAAATCATTAAGAGCAGCCGTATTACTACCGCTTTTATCAATTACTACTTTCTCAGGAAAATTATTCTCTCTAAAGGCTTTACGAAAAAATGCAAGTGCTGCAGGCTTGTCTCTATGCTTACGTAGCAGAAAGTCTACAGTATTACCAAGACTATCTAGTGCTCTATCTCAATAACAACCAGCTGAAGCTGGTGGGTTGATATCTAGACTGGAAGTCGCTATTACTCTAAAGAGATATTACTAATGCCTGTGCTATCTCTCTGATCCTAATTCTTATAAGTTACCCTGCAATACTTTTGTAGCGATATTTAGTGATCCAAACAACATGAAAGCGATGGTAAAATACAGTGTGGCTAGTCTTGTTATAATCTGTCATATATGATATTTTAATATACATGAAGAGCTTGCTCTTATGTATATTAAAATATCATATATTCAAGTTATAGTGAATTGAAATATTAGAACAAGGACTGAAGTCTTTCCCAGCTGAAGCTGGGGGTTTTAACCAAAAAGGTGACTATAAATAAACCCATTTACCGTTTAATTTAATATAAGTCTCATCCATTCTCCAACTACTACCAACTGGCTTCTTTCTTTTTCTAACCACCTGATCTATCAATGGTACAAATTTTATAACCCATCTTTGTAATGTAGAGTGATCAATTTTTGCTCCCCTTATACTCATCATTTCTTCCAAATCTCGATAACTTAAAGAAAATCGGCATTTCATATAGACAAATAACATTATTATTTCTGGTGAAGAACAAAATCCTTTGAAATATGATAATAATCTTGCAGTAATACGAAACATCTTAACATCTTTTTTAGATCATTATATCAATCTTTTTTCTATTGTCCAACATATGCGACAGAACCCTATTTCATCTATATCTTATCCCGAACTGACGTAAATTGATTTAATGAACGTATTTGAACAGATAAAATGAGATTATTTGGTTATGCTAGAGTATCAACTAGATCGTTTAATATATAGTAGTTTGTGAGTTTTATGTTATAATGAGTAACATGTAAAACTAATTATAATGCTCAAATTTATGTCTATTACTAAGTTTCTCGATCCTAAAAATGATATTGCCTTTCGCCGTATATTTGGTTCTGAGAAGAATAAAGATATTCTTATTCATTTCATTAATGATGTGCTGGAACTTAAAGGTAGTGATAGAATCAAAGAAGTAACATTTTTACCTACTATTCAAGAACCAGAGATTGCTTCAAAGAAGCAAAGCATAGTAGATGTATTATGCAAAGATGAAAATGGAGTGCAGCTTATTATCGAGATGCAAGTATCTCCACAAGAAGGCTTTGAGAAGAGAGCACAGTATTATGCGGCTAAAGCCTATTCACGGCAGTTAAATAAAGGTAAGGAAGAAGGGGCTAGATATATAGATTTAAAGTCGGTAATATTTATTGCTATAAGTGATAATATTATTTTTAAAGATAAAGTGTTATATAAGTCTGATCATATTATTTTGGATAAAGATAGCTATGCCCATGATTTAAAGGATTTTTCCTTTACTTTTATAGAGCTACCAAAGTTTAAAATCACTGATATAAATTTACTGACTAATATTATTGAGAAATGGTGCTATTTTTTTAAGCATGCTGATGAAACTAGAGAATCAGATTTACGTAAGATCATAGGTTCTGATCAAGTGATAGAAAGAGCTTATGAAGAATTAAATCAGTTTAATTGGACGGAAGAAGAATTGCTGACTTATGAGCAAGAGACTAAACGTATTATGGATAATAAGGCATCTGAGGATTACCTGATAAAAACTGCTAAAGCCGAAGGTAAATCTGAAGGTATCCAAATAGGTGAAACTAGAGGTGAAGCTAGATTAGTAAAAACGATGATAAAAAATGGTAGTTCTATTGAAGAAGTCTCTAGAATGACAAAATTATCTATTACTAAAATTAGAGAGTTATTAAAAATAGATACTTAGAGTGACCTCTTTCATAGTTAGAATAATTGTGCTATAAAACCTTCTAGGTTTTTTGCAGTTTTGGTTAGCAATGTACCGAGACTACCTAATGTCGGTACTATTTACGAACAATACTACCTATAATTAAATATTATGAGCTATATCTTTTAATATAAATATCAAAAAGTGTCAACAATATTCTTTTAGGAACTTAAAAAGTTAGAACTTTGCATTAAATGTGGCGGCTCATCGCAGCTACCTTAACACTGGTCCGTGCGACACGAAGTCGCTTAAAAGAGTTGTTATCCCTGTAAATAGGAGGTAACCAGGTTTTGTCGCATCTATAAATCATACTACATCAAGATTGTTAAAACTAAGGTTTTGGACATTATGATGCCATTAACATAGCAAAATTCTCAAAAGTAGAAAGATTATCATTAGCTCCAATTATTTGTCTTTTTTGCATCATACGAATATTTTCTATACCGGTAATAGTCATTTCTGCAGAATGAAAACTCTTAAAACCAAGCATTGGCTTTGTACGTTTTTTGATAAACCTATGATCTTGTTCTACAAGATTATTCAGGTATTTGGTCTGAATAACCTTAATTTTATAATCTTTAGGAACTTCTGTATTCAAATCATTAAGAGCAGCCGTATTACTACCGCTTTTATCAATTACTACTTTCTCAGGAAAATTATTCTCTCTAAAGGCTTTACGAAAAAATGCAAGTGCTGCAGGCTTGTCTCTATGCTTACGTAGCAGAAAGTCTACAGTATTACCAAGACTATCTAGTGCTCTATATAAATAAACCCATTTACCGTTTAATTTAATATAAGTCTCATCCATTCTCCAACTACTACCAACTGGCTTCTTTCTTTTTCTAACCACCTGATCTATCAATGGTACAAATTTTATAACCCATCTTTGTAATGTAGAGTGATCAATTTTTGCTCCCCTTATACTCATCATTTCTTCCAAATCTCGATAACTTAAAGAAAATCGGCATTTCATATAGACAAATAACATTATTATTTCTGGTGAAGAACAAAATCCTTTGAAATATGATAATAATCTTGCAGTAATACGAAACATCTTAACATCTTTTTTAGATCATTATATCAATCTTTTTTCTATTGTCCAACATATGCGACAGAACCCATAAATCCTCCGTTAGTTCTAATATAAGTAATGTCACCACTCCACACTTGATTAACATAAGGTACATGAATAGTTCTATTCGTTCCTGATTTGTGCCAGTACGGCTCAAGCAAATAGCTATAAATTTTATGTTGACCATCCTTCACAGAAGTAGATTGCTTTTTATGAGGATGAATAGCTTCTATACCCATTATTCCCATATATTTAAGCACCCTATCTCTGCCCACATTAAAGCCGTCTTCCAATAATTGTTTGTATATATAACGATAACCATACTCAGGGTTATCCGTATATATTTCATCTATTCTATTTAAAATATCAAGATTATATAAGCTCATTACTTTAGCTTTATAATATACTCCAGATCTGCTTATCTTTAATAGTTCACATTGCCTTGTCTTTGCTAACGTACTCAGCTTGGGGTCGACAAGACTTTTCTTATTTGATAAGTCCAAGCTGTTTAGCTTTCCCACCGCCCAGTCCCTCTCGACTGTAGCCTTACCTAATGCTTTTGCAAGTTCATCGTTTTGATTCTTAAGTTCACTAATCTGCCCTTTGTACTCACTAACAGCTTTTGCTGGCTCAAATGCCAATGACGCATTATCTAAAAATTGTCGTTTCCAGTTTTGCATAGTTTTAGCCGTTACTTCATATTTGACCGATAACTGACCTATTGTTGATTCTTCTTTTAACATCTCTAATACTATTTTAGTTTTTGCTTCTGCACTAAAATTTTTAATTTGTTTTTTACCCATTTGTTTCTCTTTAATTTTATTTATTATTCTATACTTATTGAGAAACAAAAATACCTGCTTCTTTGTCTAATTTTTTCAGTCCATTATAGTTTAACAAGATAGTTAATATAAACTATTTAAATTGATAAAATAGCTTTTTTATATAGAAGTCAAGGTTTAGTTGCAAAGCTACCATGGCTAGCTGATAAAAATAACATAGTGATATTTTAATAGTTACCCTGACTAGCATTACTCCGCTATTAGCGAGGAGGCATTTTAGGTGGCAACGAATGAGTTATATAGAACCTTAATGGGTTATAAAACAATAATTTTTTAAAGCAGAAGGTATAATTGTATTTTTTAACTTAGTGGATAGAAATTTTATAGTATACTACATGGATTTGGTAGATAATAGTACTGTGATAACTCATTCGAGTATACATCTTTGAAAGACTATAAATGATTACAGAATGTTAATATATAAACGTTATATAATAAGAAATATTGTACCATCCTTGGTGATAATTATTTTCTCGATCACTAGCCTTGTATGGATTACTCAGATATTAAAGTTTTTGTATTTAATTGATAAAGGAATAAAAGCTCAGGATTTCTTAAATTTAATTATTTTAGTTATTCCATCTTTGCTATTTATTTTGCTACCTTTTGCAACTATTATCACTATTATTTATACTTATAATGCTTTAAGTGAGAGGCGTCAGATAATTATTCTGCAAAATTTGGGATTAAGTAATATACAACTAGCTAGTCCAGCATTGATTGTAGCTTTGACAGTTACGTTATTTGCTTATTATATTTCGATTAGTTTATTGCCATTATCTTATGCAAAGCTTAAATCAGATCTTAATTTCATGAAAAATAATTATGCATCCACTCTACTAGATGAGAAGACATTTAATACAATTTCTAAAGATATCACAGTTTATTTTGATAAAAAATTGGCTGATGGTACTATGAAAGATTTAATCCTTTTTGATAATCGTAAACATGATAATCATGCAATTTTATTTTCTAGATTGGGGATATTTAAAATATATAATAACTCTTCGTTTTTCCAACTAAAAGATGGAGCGAGGCAGGAATATGACTATAATGGTAATTTAACTAATTTATCATTTGATGTTCTAACAGTAGAATTAGTCAGTAATGATGCTAAAAGATTGGTAAAGGAAGAGTATAGTCGAGAAATCAATGAATATTATATTCATGAATTATTAAAACCCAACAATAATCTATCAAAGCAGAGACAGATTAAATTAGTTGCTGAGGGACACCAAAGATTGATTTGGCCAATATATAATTTTGTACTTGTTTTTCTAACATTGTCGGTTTTTTTAAGACAGCCTTATAATAAAAAATCTAGTCTGAGGCAGATTCTAATTACAGCACTTTCTGCAATAATTATCACATATTTACACTTTGTATTACAAAATCTTGCTTCTAAAGATTCAAATTTTATCTTTGCTTGTTATGCTAACATTATTATCGCTATTATTTTAAGCCTGTATTTATATTTTCGTAAAATTATATGAGTTTTCAAGATTTACCACAATTCCTAAAAATTTTAGAGCAAAATGGTCTCCTAAATCGTATATCTTATCCTGTATCATCTAACCTTGAAATAACAGAAATCAGTAGAAGAGTTTTAATAAAAGATGGTCCTGCTCTTTTGTTTGAAAATGTTATTAGAGATGATGGGACTAAGTCTGATATGCCAGTTTTAACTAATTTATATGCCAGCACGCAGCGGATTGCCTTAGGACTTGGTTTAAAAAATACAGAAGAGTTGAGGAAATTTGGTGAATTGCTAGCTTTTCTTAAAGCACCAGAACTACCTTCTTCCTTTAAAGAAACCTTTGCTATGTGGCCACTCGGCAAAAGAATATTGGCTATGTCACCCAAGATTTTGTCAAAAGCTCCTTGTCAAGAAGTGATAATTAATGATCCTGATGTTAATATATTGCCGATACAAACCTGCTGGCCTCTTGATATTTCACCACTACTTACTTGGTCAATAGTTGTTACAAAAGGACCTAGCTTAGAAAAAATAGATAATTTTAACCTTGGTATATACCGAATGCAAGTAGTAGAGCGTAACAAACTTATTATGCGCTGGCTTAAAATGCGAGGTGGAGCTCAGCAACATAAGCGTTGGCAATCAGCAAAGATTGATCCTTTCCCTGCTGCAGTGGTTATTGGGGCAAGTCCTGCCGTGACTATGGCTGCTGTTATGCCGCTACCCGATAATATGTCTGAGTATAATTTTGCTGGATTATTAAGAGGTAAGTCAATTGAACTGGTAAATTGCGTCAGTATAGATATGAAAGTGCCAGCTCATAGTGAAATTGTTATTGAAGGGCATGTAAGTTTTGATGAGTATCTACCAGAAGGACCATTTGGCGATCATACAGGTTACTATAATGACGTTGAATATTTTCCAGTATTTAATGTTAAGACTATTACCATGAAAAGACAACCTATATATTTAAGTACTTATACTGGTAAAGCCCCAGATGAGCCATCTATACTTGGTGAAGCATTAAATGCAATGTTTATTCCGATAATTCAACAGCAATTTCCAGAGATCGTTGATTTTTGGTTACCACCTGAAAGTTGTTCTTACAGAGTTGCTGTGGTATCTATTCGTAAGGCTTATGCAGGTCATGCAAAAAGAATAATGATGGGGATTTGGTCATTTTTAAGACAATTCATGTATACAAAATTTATTATTGTGGTAGATGATGATATAGATATTCGTGACTGGAAGGAAGTGGTTTGGGCAATATCTACTAGGGTAGATCCTTCTAGGGATACTACTTTTATCGATAATTCACCAATAGATTATCTTGATTTTGCCTCACCTGTGTCTAGCCTTGGTAGTAAAATGGGAATAGATGCAACTAATAAAATAGTCCCAGAAACTAATAGAGTTTGGGGTAAGAAAATAGAAATGACTAGTGAAGTTGTTAAAAAGATTGACAAAATTTGGGATATGCTTGGTATATCCGCAAAAACTTGAAATAATTTTTTCTTAAAACACTTAGTGTTAGAAATTTATAGTATATATACTGCTTGTAAATGAAGAGTTGGTAGACGATAGTATAACTTCAAGAAGAGCTAGGCAGTAGCAAAGTTGAGCGGCGTAGCGTACATGAGTAACTAGGCAGTTTCGATCTTTGGTCGCGGGAACGCCAATTCTTGAAGTTCTACCTGAGTATACTCAAATGACTTGAAGAATTGGAATTGGATATAGTGGATAATATTTCTAGTGATGAAATAATCAAAAATATAAAAAAAGTTAGTAATAAATACCAAGAGATAATACTTTGTCTTATGCAGGGCAGGGGGAACATGATCCCTGCATCTCTTATTGATATGGATAAAAATAGAGTTATATTATCAAGCTTAAGTGAACAATTTATAAAAAATCCTGAAAAATTTTGGCAACTAAATATTCAGTATGTTGAGAAATTTCAGAATCTTGTCATAAATTCAGTAGAGAAATTTGTAGGGAAATCAACCACTCCTCTTTTTTCACCAAATAGTAAAGATAGAAGGTTTAAGGATTTAGCTTGGCAGGATAATGCGTATTTTGATTTTGTTAAGCAGTTCTATTTAATGTCTTCAGAATGGTTACAGGATAATATCGAACAATATGAACTAGCACCTGACCTTAAACAACATTTGGCATTTATGACGCATCAATTTATTAATGCCTTCTCTCCGTCAAATTTTGCTTTTGGTAACCCGATAGTTCTTAGTAAAATTTTGGAAACAGGTGGTCAGAATCTTGTTCAAGGCTTAGAAAACTTTCTTGCAGATATAAGAAATTCTAGTGATATATTAAATATAAAAACTACCGATAATAATGCTTTTTTACTTGGCAAAAATATAGCTACTACTAAAGGAAAAATTGTTTTTCAGAATCAATTAATACAGTTAATATGTTATGAACCTAAGCAAAAAACACGGGCGATACCATTACTTATAATTCCACCCTGTATTAATAAATACTATATACTTGATCTATCTGAACATAATTCAATGGTAGCATTTCTTGTCGAACATAATTTTCAAGTATATATGGTCTCTTGGGTTAATCCCGATGAAACTCTAGCTGATAAAAGTTTTGAGGACTATGTAAAAGAAGGAGTTTTAGAAGCTTGTGAATATATAATGCGGTTTGGATATAACCATATTAATGCTATTGGTTATTGTATTGGTGGAACTTTTCTTGCAACTGCTGTTGCTTATCTGAAGGCAAATAATTTAAATTATATTAATAGTGTCAGCTTTATTGTCCCACTTTGGGAGAAAAACCCCGCACTTGCAGTGCGTCGTTTCAACATAAATTTTAAATATCTTATCAAGAAAAGATAAGATAAGATATTTTTTTAACAAAATCTTACACTTCACAGATATATTCTTTTTGTGTTGTGACACTTTTTAAATGAACCATACACAAATAGTTTCTAACTTTTAAGTTAGTACATACATGAGGCATTCATGCCGTAATATTAAGCTCTGCACTTGCAGTGCAGAGTGGTTAACTACTACCCTTTTAGACTTTAAAAATCCTGGGGAAGTAAGTATTTTTGTCAATGAGTCATCGATTGCCATGATCGAACAAGAAATGAATTCTAAAGGATATTTTGATGGTCGTTATTTGTCGAATAGCTTTAGTTTGCTAAGAGCTAATGATTTAGTATGGTCGTTTTTTGTTAATAACTATCTGCTTGGTCAAACTCCAATGCCATTTGACTTATTATATTGGAATGCTGATCCAACGAATTTACCAACTAATATGTATAGCTACTACTTACGTAATATGTATCTAAATAATTTATTAAAAGAACCGAGTAACTTATCATTATTTGGTACGCCAATTGATTTGAGCAAGATTGACTGTAATTCTTTTTTCCTTGCTGCAAATGACGATCATATAGCTCCGTGGCGATCGGTGTATGAAGGATTAAAACTATTAAAAGGTAACAAAACCTTTTGTCTTACAAGTTCTGGACATGTTGCAGGGGTGGTTAATCCTCCTGCAATGTCTAAATATAATTATAAAACTAATAAAGACTTAACCTTGACTAGTGAATCATGGTTTATTAATGCTGACGAGCATCAAGGATCATGGTGGTCTTACTGGCTTACTTGGTTAGAAGATAATAGTGGTGAGTTAATAAAATCGATAGATTATGATAGGTTAAAATCCATCGAACTTGCCCCCGGCAAATATGCTCATAAAAGAATATAACCTCTAACTTTTTTACCTAATCTCAACTTGATAGAGCTAAATAAAGTGAGCCGATGAAAATATAGAATCAATTAATGTGAGCCAAGAAATTTTGAGAGTCAATTAAATCAAGCTAGACTGTATTTTTAAAGTTAGTTAATTTAAGCCGCTTGTTGCCGATGAAAGCAAGCCAGTGTCATTTCAAAATCAGGTCGTCACAATTAAGGAAGCTGCTTTAAGTATTTATAGGGTTTTGTCGCATCTATAAATCATACTACATCAAGATTGTTAAAACTAAGGTTTTGGACATTATGATGCCATTAACATAGCAAAATTCTCAAAAGTAGAAAGATTATCATTAGCTCCAATTATTTGTCTTTTTTGCATCATACGAATATTTTCTATACCGGTAATAGTCATTTCTGCAGAATGAAAACTCTTAAAACCAAGCATTGGCTTTGTACGTTTTTTGATAAACCTATGATCTTGTTCTACAAGATTATTCAGGTATTTGGTCTGAATAACCTTAATTTTATAATCTTTAGGAACTTCTGTATTCAAATCATTAAGAGCAGCCGTATTACTACCGCTTTTATCAATTACTACTTTCTCAGGAAAATTATTCTCTCTAAAGGCTTTACGAAAAAATGCAAGTGCTGCAGGCTTGTCTCTATGCTTACGTAGCAGAAAGTCTACAGTATTACCAAGACTATCTAGTGCTCTATATAAATAAACCCATTTACCGTTTAATTTAATATAAGTCTCATCCATTCTCCAACTACTACCAACTGGCTTCTTTCTTTTTCTAACCACCTGATCTATCAATGGTACAAATTTTATAACCCATCTTTGTAATGTAGAGTGATCAATTTTTGCTCCCCTTATACTCATCATTTCTTCCAAATCTCGATAACTTAAAGAAAATCGGCATTTCATATAGACAAATAACATTATTATTTCTGGTGAAGAACAAAATCCTTTGAAATATGATAATAATCTTGCAGTAATACGAAACATCTTAACATCTTTTTTAGATCATTATATCAATCTTTTTTCTATTGTCCAACATATGCGACAGAACCTAACTTGTTACATCGTATTAAGGTTAGAATATATCATAATATTTAACCCCACTAAGCATTTTATATAATTAAAGTTAATAATAATACAAGGGGCTATAGCTAACCTAAAAATATTTGAGTTATGAAAATGATTTTAACAGATTGACAAATATATTAAATTTAGATATCCTCTAGTCCTTAAATTCTAGTAGGCGAAGAAATATTAAGGACTAAGGGTTCTGTCGCATATGTTGGACAATAGAAAAAAGATTGATATAATGATCTAAAAAAGATGTTAAGATGTTTCGTATTACTGCAAGATTATTATCATATTTCAAAGGATTTTGTTCTTCACCAGAAATAATAATGTTATTTGTCTATATGAAATGCCGATTTTCTTTAAGTTATCGAGATTTGGAAGAAATGATGAGTATAAGGGGAGCAAAAATTGATCACTCTACATTACAAAGATGGGTTATAAAATTTGTACCATTGATAGATCAGGTGGTTAGAAAAAGAAAGAAGCCAGTTGGTAGTAGTTGGAGAATGGATGAGACTTATATTAAATTAAACGGTAAATGGGTTTATTTATATAGAGCACTAGATAGTCTTGGTAATACTGTAGACTTTCTGCTACGTAAGCATAGAGACAAGCCTGCAGCACTTGCATTTTTTCGTAAAGCCTTTAGAGAGAATAATTTTCCTGAGAAAGTAGTAATTGATAAAAGCGGTAGTAATACGGCTGCTCTTAATGATTTGAATACAGAAGTTCCTAAAGATTATAAAATTAAGGTTATTCAGACCAAATACCTGAATAATCTTGTAGAACAAGATCATAGGTTTATCAAAAAACGTACAAAGCCAATGCTTGGTTTTAAGAGTTTTCATTCTGCAGAAATGACTATTACCGGTATAGAAAATATTCGTATGATGCAAAAAAGACAAATAATTGGAGCTAATGATAATCTTTCTACTTTTGAGAATTTTGCTATGTTAATGGCATCATAATGTCCAAAACCTTAGTTTTAACAATCTTGATGTAGTATAATTTATAGATGCGACAAAACCATCTGTCATTGTCCACTAATAATATTAAATAATTAATTAAATAAGTAGAATTATGACAAATTGTATTAAAAAATCATTGTTTGTTACAGCTGGTCTTGCTGTAATAGGTTTGGGACTATTTTTGGGTAATCCTAGTAGAGTTGATGCTGCGGTTAAAGAGGGGCAAAAATTTTCAGATTGGGTAGTTAACTGCACCACAGATGCTGAAAAAAAACAGGTCTGTTTTTTAAGTCAAGCAATTAACTCTACTAATAAAGATGGTAAACAACAAGTGTTAGCTGTGTATCAAATAGGTTATTTGGGTAGTGGTAAGGCAAGAAGTTTAAAAATGATACAAGTAGTTCCTGCTGATGTTTCTGTTGCTCCAGGTACGTCAATTATTAGTTCCCAAAAATTAGTTGCTCCAGGTAAGTACGTTACTTGTACAAAAGATTCTTGTCAGGCTGTTGCTGAAATATCAGATAAAGATCTTAAAGATATTTTATCAAAAGATGCTAATCCTAGCGTGGGGATAATGAATTCAGCTGGTCAACAAGTAAATTTTCCACTTTCTACGAAAGGTCTTGAAGAAGGCTTGAAAGCGTTAAAATAAATTAAGTTATAGCTAAACCGAAAAGGTTTTAGCCTAAACACCGTCTATTAGCGAGAAGACCGTAGGTCGACGAAGCAATCTATATGACAAGCTTCATGGATTGACACGCTCACGTACGTTCGCTCGCTAATAGACATATATATCTATAATTTTATAAAATGCACTCGCAAAACCGCTTCAAGAATGTATTTCCCTTATATTAAAGCCAATTCGGAATAAAAATTAGTTACTTCTTATAGGTTAGCTCAATGACTATTTGTCCTAATAAATTATCTGAAACAGATAAAGATATACACCAAATTATCAATGGTGAAAAAAGGCGTCAGCACGATTTTATCGAATTGATTGCCTCTGAGAATTTTGTAAGCCCGGCAGTATTGGAAGCGCAAGGCTCAATTCTGACCAATAAATACGCTGAAGGATATCCAGGAAAACGCTATTATAATGGTTGTGAAGAGGCTGATAAAGCTGAGCTTTTAGCGATAGAACGAGTAAAAAAACTATTTAATTGTAACTATGCTAACGTTCAGCCTCATTCCGGCTCTCAGGCCAATCAGGTAGTATTGTTAGCTCTGTTAAAGCCACATGATACTATACTTGGTATGTCACTAGATACTGGAGGGCATTTGACTCATGGTGCTCCGCCTAACTTGTCTGGCAAATGGTTTAACTCTGTGTTCTATTCGGTAAATAAAGAAACTTATTTAATTGATTATCAGCAAATAGAGCAATTAGCAATGCAGCATAAACCTAAATTGATTATAGCTGGCTATTCTGCTTATTCACGCCAATTAGATTTTGCTAAATTTAGGGAGATTGCTGATAGAGTAGGGGCGTATTTACTAGCAGATATTGCTCATATTGCTGGATTAGTTGCTGTAGGTGAGCATCCAAGTCCTTTGCCTTATGCTCATGTCGTGACTTCTACTACTCATAAAACTCTGCGTGGTCCACGTGGTGGTATTATTCTTTCAAACGATGAGGAATTGGGTAAAAAGATAAATTCTGCTTTATTTCCTGGGCTGCAAGGTGGACCGTTAATGCATATTGTTGCAGCAAAAGCAGTAGGCTTTTTGGAAGCCTTAACACCAGATTATCATCTTTATATAAAACAGGTTATGAGTAATGCAAAAGCTCTTGCTAACAGTTTGATGGCAAGAGGTTATGATATTTTAACTAATGGTACTGATAATCATATAGTATTAGTGGACCTACGAAAATATGGTATAACTGGTAAGATGGCCGCAGATTCACTTGAAAGAGCAGGGATAACCTGTAATAAAAATTCTATACCTTTTGATACAACTTCACCGTTCATCACTTCTGGTATTAGGCTCGGTACTCCAGCATGCACCACTAGAGGATTTAAAGAAAAGGAGTTTATAGAAGTTGGCGAGATGATTTGCAACGTATTAGATGGGTTGAAAGCTATGCAAGATAATAGTGATTGTGAGCAAAAAACTTTTCAACAAGTTAAAAAATTAGTAGATAATTTCCCGGTTCATGTTTAAACTAAAAGTTATTAAGCTAATGAATTCTCATATAAATACGAAAGATTTGTTGAATTTCTAAGTGATTTATCTAATACTAAACTAACTTATAAAACTTTAATTTTCTAGAATATGGCACAAGAAGCAATTAGAATATCTGAAATACAGGAAAAGACTCATAGCTTTAGTGAAGTTGTAAATAAGTTGTCTTATCAAAAACATAATATCTTGAAAAATAGTTTTGATTTGAATAATCAAGCAACTCTATTTGAAGGTGATTGCATGAAGTTATTAAAACAAATTCCAGATAATAGTATAAACTTAATAATAACATCCCCACCATATAATATAGGTAAGGAATACGAAAAAAAATCAGATATTAATGAATATTATAATTGGCAAAAAAAAGTCATCAATGAGTGTTATAGAGTGCTAAAAGATGATGGACATATTTGGGTTTTGTCGCATCTATAAATCATACTACATCAAGATTGTTAAAACTAAGGTTTTGGACATTATGATGCCATTAACATAGCAAAATTCTCAAAAGTAGAAAGATTATCATTAGCTCCAATTATTTGTCTTTTTTGCATCATACGAATATTTTCTATACCGGTAATAGTCATTTCTGCAGAATGAAAACTCTTAAAACCAAGCATTGGCTTTGTACGTTTTTTGATAAACCTATGATCTTGTTCTACAAGATTATTCAGGTATTTGGTCTGAATAACCTTAATTTTATAATCTTTAGGAACTTCTGTATTCAAATCATTAAGAGCAGCCGTATTACTACCGCTTTTATCAATTACTACTTTCTCAGGAAAATTATTCTCTCTAAAGGCTTTACGAAAAAATGCAAGTGCTGCAGGCTTGTCTCTATGCTTACGTAGCAGAAAGTCTACAGTATTACCAAGACTATCTAGTGCTCTATATAAATAAACCCATTTACCGTTTAATTTAATATAAGTCTCATCCATTCTCCAACTACTACCAACTGGCTTCTTTCTTTTTCTAACCACCTGATCTATCAATGGTACAAATTTTATAACCCATCTTTGTAATGTAGAGTGATCAATTTTTGCTCCCCTTATACTCATCATTTCTTCCAAATCTCGATAACTTAAAGAAAATCGGCATTTCATATAGACAAATAACATTATTATTTCTGGTGAAGAACAAAATCCTTTGAAATATGATAATAATCTTGCAGTAATACGAAACATCTTAACATCTTTTTTAGATCATTATATCAATCTTTTTTCTATTGTCCAACATATGCGACAGAACCACATAAATTTGTTCAATTCCTCGATTCTTTAACTCAGTAACTACTTGCATCCAAAATTTAGCACCTTCATTTTTGCCTATCCAAATGCCAAGTAACTCCTTTTTCCCTTCTATATTTACAGCAAGTGCTAAATATACTGCTTTATTTATTACTATGTGATTGTCTCTAGATTTTACATAGATACAGTCCAAGTATAATATTGGATACACCCTATCTAAACAACGATTTTGCCACCTAGTTACTTCTTCTATCACCCCATCTGTTATGGTGGATATCAAGTCACCAGATACATCAGTTTGATATATTTCTTCTAAATGCCCTCGGATCTCGCTGACTGTCATACCGCGACCATAAAGGGATATCACTTTCTCATCAAATCCATTAAATCTCCTCAGCCCTTTTGGTATTAATTGAGGATTATACTCTCCTTCCCGATCTCTTGGTACTTCTACTGTCAGCTTACGACCATCCCCATCAATTACTGTCTTCTCATAGCTACCATTACGACGATTATTATCTACTTTTGGCATCTTGCTATGTTTTGAATATCCTAATTCATGATCCAACTCACTTGCTAATATTTTCTCAACTATTTGCTTCTTTAGCTGTTGAAATAAACCATCTCGACCAAATAACTCCGATGGATCTGCTTTTGATAATAATTCTTCTACTAGCTGATTACTGATGTCTAATGTATCTTTATCTGTATCTAATTTTTTAGCCATAATTCCTCCTTGCTTGCTTAAGTTACTTTTTTTACAGTAATCTCTTACTGCTTTCTTTGCAACTTACACAAACTATAGGACAGACTCCACGACACTCATGTGGTCTTACTAATAGACGTCTTGTACTTTTCTACAATTTTTAAATGCTATATGTAAGGTGAATGGTTAATTATCATTTTCTTGCATTTTTTTATGATATAAAGCACCAAAATCAATCGGGTCAATCATCAATGGTTGGAAACCACCATCCTGAGTGACATCAGCAATAATTTTTCTAGCAAATGGGAAAATCATTGCTGGACAATGAATTGCTAGTATTATTTGGTGTTGATCTTCCTCTATATTAATTAAATTAAAAACCCCTGCATATTTTAAGTCCACTATAAATAGTCTATGATTTTCACTCATTGCTTTAGCTTCTATACTTAATTCTACCTCATAAAAATTCTCTTCAGGTAAATTAGAAATATTGAGGTCTAGGAATAAGTCAATTTGTGGATTACGTTCCAAAGATACTAAAGATCTCGGAGCGTCTGGATTTTCAAAAGATAAATCCTTTATGTATTGTGCATTAACAGCGATATGAGGCATTTCTTTTTGGTTAGTATCTTTCATAATAATATAGTCCTTTACATTTTAAATTTTAAGTTATTGGAAGGGTAACACCTTTTTGTTTCATATATTTCCCATAACGATCGGCATAAGATATATTACAAGTTTGTTCACCTTTTAAAAACAAAAATTGACATGCTCCTTCATTAGCATAAATTCTTGCTGGCAGTGGGGTAGTATTGGAAAACTCTAATGTTACATGCCCTTCCCATTCCGGTTCTAACGGCGTTACGTTAACAATTATACCACATCTTGCATAGGTTGATTTACCAACACAGATAACTAGCACATCTCTTGGAATTTTAAAATACTCAATTGTTCTTGCTAAGGCAAAACTGTTTGGCGGGATAATACAAACATCAACCTCTCTGTCTACTAAACTATATTCATCAAAATTTTTTGGATCAACTATTGCCGAATTAATATTAGTAAATATTTTAAATTCCTTCGAGACTCTTGCATCATAACCGTATGAAGATAAACCATAAGAAATAATTCTCTCTGAATTATTCAATCTAACCTGCGTATCAGTAAAAGGTGCAATCATATCGTGTTCTATACACATTTTTCTTATCCAATTATCAGACATAATGGTCATATATAATTACACATACTATGTTTGGTTTTGTCGCATCTATAAATCATACTACATCAAGATTGTTAAAACTAAGGTTTTGGACATTATGATGCCATTAACATAGCAAAATTCTCAAAAGTAGAAAGATTATCATTAGCTCCAATTATTTGTCTTTTTTGCATCATACGAATATTTTCTATACCGGTAATAGTCATTTCTGCAGAATGAAAACTCTTAAAACCAAGCATTGGCTTTGTACGTTTTTTGATAAACCTATGATCTTGTTCTACAAGATTATTCAGGTATTTGGTCTGAATAACCTTAATTTTATAATCTTTAGGAACTTCTGTATTCAAATCATTAAGAGCAGCCGTATTACTACCGCTTTTATCAATTACTACTTTCTCAGGAAAATTATTCTCTCTAAAGGCTTTACGAAAAAATGCAAGTGCTGCAGGCTTGTCTCTATGCTTACGTAGCAGAAAGTCTACAGTATTACCAAGACTATCTAGTGCTCTATATAAGTTAACCACTCTGCACTGCAAGTGCAGAGCTTAATATTACGGCATGAATGCCTCATGTATGTACTAACTTAAAAGTTAGAAACTATTTGTGTATGGCTCATTTAGAAAGTGTCACAACACAAAAAGAATATATCTGTGAAGTGTAAGATTTTGTTAAAAAATATCTGTATGATTCATTCTTATCTTTTCTTGATAAGATATTTAAAATTTATGTTGAAACGACGCACTGCAAGTGCGGGGTTTTTCTCCCAAAGTGGGACAATAAACCCATTTACCGTTTAATTTAATATAAGTCTCATCCATTCTCCAACTACTACCAACTGGCTTCTTTCTTTTTCTAACCACCTGATCTATCAATGGTACAAATTTTATAACCCATCTTTGTAATGTAGAGTGATCAATTTTTGCTCCCCTTATACTCATCATTTCTTCCAAATCTCGATAACTTAAAGAAAATCGGCATTTCATATAGACAAATAACATTATTATTTCTGGTGAAGAACAAAATCCTTTGAAATATGATAATAATCTTGCAGTAATACGAAACATCTTAACATCTTTTTTAGATCATTATATCAATCTTTTTTCTATTGTCCAACATATGCGACAGAACCCCAATCTTTAATAGGCATGGTCCATTTTTTGGCTGCATTTTGTAGGGATAAAAATATTATTTTTTGAATTGACTTATCATCTGGAAACACCCCCTTATTTTTGATAATTTTTCTAATTTGACGATTTACAGATTCTATAGTGTTAGTAGTATAAATTACCTTTCTGATCTCTTCAGGAAAGGCAAAAAACGGTATTATCCCAGACCAATTACGTTGCCAAATATCAGAAATTACCGGATATTTTTTATCCCATTTTACACCAAATTGCTGAAGTTTTAAACGTGCCATTTCGTCATTATTAGCTGTATAAATTTGTTTTAGATCTGATGTGACCTCTTTTAAATCTTTATATGACACATACTTTACTGAATTGCGAACCATATGTACAATACATAATTGTACTATAGTACTCGGGAATACACTGCTTATAGCTTCTGGAAAGCCCTTTAAACCATCCACACAAGCAACATAAATTTGTTCAATTCCTCGATTCTTTAACTCAGTAACTACTTGCATCCAAAATTTAGCACCTTCATTTTTGCCTATCCAAATGCCAAGTAACTCCTTTTTCCCTTCTATATTTACAGCAAGTGCTAAATATACTGCTTTATTTATTACTATGTGATTGTCTCTAGATTTTACATAGATACAGTCCAAGTATAATATTGGATACACCCTATCTAAACAACGATTTTGCCACCTAGTTACTTCTTCTATCACCCCATCTGTTATGGTGGATATCAAGTCACCAGATACATCAGTTTGATATATTTCTTCTAAATGCCCTCGGATCTCGCTGACTGTCATACCGCGACCATAAAGGGATATCACTTTCTCATCAAATCCATTAAATCTCCTCAGCCCTTTTGGTATTAATTGAGGATTATACTCTCCTTCCCGATCTCTTGGTACTTCTACTGTCAGCTTACGACCATCCCCATCAATTACTGTCTTCTCATAGCTACCATTACGACGATTATTATCTACTTTTGGCATCTTGCTATGTTTTGAATATCCTAATTCATGATCCAACTCACTTGCTAATATTTTCTCAACTATTTGCTTCTTTAGCTGTTGAAATAAACCATCTCGACCAAATAACTCCGATGGATCTGCTTTTGATAATAATTCTTCTACTAGCTGATTACTGATGTCTAATGTATCTTTATCTGTATCTAATTTTTTAGCCATAATTCCTCCTTGCTTGCTTAAGTTACTTTTTTTACAGTAATCTCTTACTGCTTTCTTTGCAACTTACACAAACTATAGGACAGACTCGATTTATTGTCTATAAGCCGGATACATGACTGCATTCGATTTTTTTGCTGTTATATATTATTTTTTTCTTGCATTGTTGGGTAGGTCCATACATAATTAAATCATAATTATAAATTTCAGCTATTTCTATTCCTTCTGTACCAAACTCCACCACCTCACAAATAATTCCTTCTGAAGCTAACGTTAATTCAATAGAACTAGCTATATCACTATTATCTTCTACTAACAGTACCCTCATGATATTTCTCCCATTAACTTTTTTATAATTATTAATTTATTATTCTTTATTACACATCTATGTTCTCACTTTATCTCTATAAGAGCAAATAATTTTATCAAAATAATATCCAAGTAACGCGAATTTGGGATAAGAATTTGTCAATTCTTATCCCAAATTCAGTGAAATTATCGAAACAATCAGATTTGAGACAGCTCTGCATCTGATTGTTTTGATAATTTTATAGTTAACTTACCTTACACATAACCCCCATGGCAATTTAAAAGGGTTCTGTCGCATATGTTGGACAATAGAAAAAAGATTGATATAATGATCTAAAAAAGATGTTAAGATGTTTCGTATTACTGCAAGATTATTATCATATTTCAAAGGATTTTGTTCTTCACCAGAAATAATAATGTTATTTGTCTATATGAAATGCCGATTTTCTTTAAGTTATCGAGATTTGGAAGAAATGATGAGTATAAGGGGAGCAAAAATTGATCACTCTACATTACAAAGATGGGTTATAAAATTTGTACCATTGATAGATCAGGTGGTTAGAAAAAGAAAGAAGCCAGTTGGTAGTAGTTGGAGAATGGATGAGACTTATATTAAATTAAACGGTAAATGGGTTTATTTATATAGAGCACTAGATAGTCTTGGTAATACTGTAGACTTTCTGCTACGTAAGCATAGAGACAAGCCTGCAGCACTTGCATTTTTTCGTAAAGCCTTTAGAGAGAATAATTTTCCTGAGAAAGTAGTAATTGATAAAAGCGGTAGTAATACGGCTGCTCTTAATGATTTGAATACAGAAGTTCCTAAAGATTATAAAATTAAGGTTATTCAGACCAAATACCTGAATAATCTTGTAGAACAAGATCATAGGTTTATCAAAAAACGTACAAAGCCAATGCTTGGTTTTAAGAGTTTTCATTCTGCAGAAATGACTATTACCGGTATAGAAAATATTCGTATGATGCAAAAAAGACAAATAATTGGAGCTAATGATAATCTTTCTACTTTTGAGAATTTTGCTATGTTAATGGCATCATAATGTCCAAAACCTTAGTTTTAACAATCTTGATGTAGTATGATTTATAGATGCGACAAAACCCTTGCTACTGCCTCACATATTCCTTCTGCATCAGCTTGATCATTTTTATTGGTTTTGACATAAGGCTTAACAAACTGTGGTGCCATTAGTTTTACATTATGACCTAATTTTATTAATTCTCTTGCCCAATAGCTAGCTCCACCGCAAGCTTCCATGCCTACTAGACATTTTGGTACGTTAGCCATAAAAGTTAAAACCTGTTCTCTCATTAATTTCTTCTTTAATATTGTCTTGCCATTTTTATCTACACCGTGAATTTGAAAAATTCTTTTTGCAATATCTATACCAATTGTGGTAACTTCCATATGGACCTCCTTATTGTTGTTTAGGATTCATTTCCTATCCTAGAAGATTAGCATACGCTTCTCATTCTGTATATAGGGTAGGTCCATACCATTATTTTAGCAAATATATGTTTATTCATCGTTTTAATGATAAGTTTATTATTTCTTCCAAAGAATTAGCTATTATAGCTAATTCTGATTCTCGTACAAGAGTATGAACTCCATCTTTTATCAATTTTATCACTACCATATCACTAGTAATTTTTTCTGCAAGGTTATTTGAGATGGTATAAGGTACGTCCTCATCTAGCATCCCGTGAATTAAATGTATAGCTCCCTTAAGATTAATACTATTTGAATTTAGTAACAAGTGATTTCTAGCTTCGAGTATTAATTGATAACTTATTGGATATTTATCGTTGCAATTACGCCCACTAATCTCAAGGTATTTTTGTTGTTGCATTTGTGTTTTTTGCATTTCAGTTAAGTTTTGCCAAATAGTTTCTGTAAAATCTAGGGCAGGAGCAATACAAACAAGACCACAAACTTTATTAGGAAATTTTATAGCAGCAAGAAGGGCTAACCAACCACCCATACTTGAGCCTATGATAATAGCTGGTTGCACTACAAGTTTATTTAAAACTAATTCAACCCCTGTAAGCCAAGATCCAATCGTTTCATCTAGAAATCTACCTGATGATTCTCCATGACCAAAATTATCAAATGTGATAAAATTATAATCACGTTTTTTACAGTAATTCTCAAGAAATATAGCCTTTTTACCATTCATACCCGACATCAAGCCATGCAAAAAAATTACCGATGGCATATTTTTTTTGCTACTTTTGTGATGATTGTAAGTGATAAATCTTTTCTTTTCTGTATTATATATTTTATGCATTTAAATTAATTATGTAAAAGATTAATGATTTCATCAGATTCACCCAAACGATATCATAAACCCACCATTTTGCAAGTAGTTCCAGCTTTATTCTCTGGTGGAGTAGAGCGAGGAACAATTGAAGTGGCTAAAATGTTAAAAAAAGTTGATTATAATGTTATTGTAGTCTCATCTGGTGGTTCATTGGTTGAAGAATTAGTGGCAGCAGGAGTGCCACATATTTCTATGAATAGTGCTACTAAAAATCCTTTGACAATATGGAAAAACGCAAGAATGCTGTCAGAAATAATTAAGGAATATAATGTAGATATAGTGCATGCAAGATCTAGAGCTCCAGCTTGGAGTTGTTATATGGCGGCAAAGGCTACGGGCGCTAAATTCTTAACAACATTCCACGGAATTTACAACATCTCAAATCCTTTCAAACATTTTTATAATAGCGTCATGGTCAAAGGCGAAAAGATCATAGCTGTGTCTAATTTTGTAAAACACCATATATTAATTAATTATCAAATCCTAGAAGATCAAATTGTTGTAATATATCGAGGGGTAGATTATAGTTATTTTGATCCAAAAAATGGAACCGAAGAAAAGTTACTAAAACATAAAAAGAAATACGGTATATCTAACAATACTCCTATAATATTGTTACCATCAAGAATGACCAGTTGGAAGGGGCATCTTACCCTTGTTGAAGCACTTGGCAAATTAAAACATCTAGATTTCTACTGTCTAATGGTTGGAGATTTATCCAAACATCCCAATTTTACCAATCGAGTAAAATCTCTTATAAACTTATTGAAGCTACAAAGTAAAATTCAAATTTTTGGTAATGAAGCTGATATGCTTAGCCTTTACGGTGTTTCAGATATAGTAATATCTACTTCAATTGAGCCAGAAGCATTTGGTCGCACTATAACTGAAGGACAATCAATGGAAAAGCTAGTAATTGCTACAAATATAGGTGGAGCTATTGAAACAATATTAGATAAAAAAACTGGATTTCATGTCAAACCAAACGATGCTGTTGATTTAGCAGAAAAAATCGAACATTGCTTATCTATACTCAAAACCAATGAAGGTAACAAAATACAACAAGCAGCAAGAAAAGCAGTCATCGATAATTTTTCCCTTGATTTAATGCTTAGTAAAACCTTATATCTATATAAAGAAATGCTCAAAAAAACATAATAGACTTACTGCATAAATCAAAGATAGTTGGTGATTTTGTCGTCGAAACTCGCCTCCACTCCTCACGTACGTCTGTGTACGTGAAGGTAGCCGGCTTCGTTTTTCCTAAAAACCCCTCAACTATCTTTGATTTATGCAGCAAGTCTAATATTTCCCCCTGTTCTTTTTAGTGTCTTTACATCTTTCCACCTGTATCTATGATTTTTAAACTACCCTAGAGAGGCAATGAAAATTCTATTCTTGAAATCTACTAATTATACTTTATACTGATCCGTTATTGTATATATATCTTATAAAATTAAAAAGAGAGTATTATGGCTAGGATAACGATTGAAGATTGTGTTGGAAAAATTCATGATAGGTTTAAGCTTGTAGCTTTAGCTGCTCAAAGAGCAAATGATATAAATGCTGGTAGTAAAATGACTATTAATAACGTGAAAGGCGATAAGGCAACTGTACTGGCATTACGTGAAATAGCTGCTGGCCATATAACGATTCCAGCCCTAAAGGCACAATTATTAAAACGTCTTCGAACAAAAAGCAGAATCGATCCTATTGATGAAGAAAATACTGATGCTTCCCTTGATACTGCTGTGGAAGAGTTTGATTATTTACCAAACGCCTCAGATCTTTGTGTTACTGAAGACTACTCTGATTTAGATGATCAAATATTTGATGATAATGCTAGTGATGATGAACAAAAATGATTATTGGTGTTGGTACAGATATAGTACAAATTCCAAGAATAGAAAGGATATTAAACCTATATGACCAGCGTTTTGTAAACATAATTCTTTCTAAAACGGAAATACAAAAGCTAACTTCTCTAAGCAAAGACCAATATGGTTGTTTTTTGGCAAAAAGGTTTGCTGCGAAAGAGGCAGTTAGCAAAGCCCTTGGTATCGGAATTGGGCGGGGTTTACGATTTAAAGACATCTCTATACTAAATGATGCCTTAGGGAAGCCCTTTGTCCAAATTTGTCATCCTGAAAATGCAAACAAATTTGGACAAATCAAAATTCACTTGTCCATTTCAGACGATTACCCAATTTCTGTAGCTTTTGCAGTTATTACCTCTAAGGTTTAGAGCTTCTTTAATAGTTCAAACATAGTTTTACCAATATCAGCTGGCGATCTAGTGATAGTAACACCTGCACTTTGCAATGCCTCCAACTTATCTTCAGCTGAACCCTGTCCATTAGAAATAATTGCACCAGCATGTCCCATTCTTTTACCTTCAGGGGCAGTAACACCAGCAATGAAAGTAACTATTGGTTTTTTAATCTTTGAGCTTTTTATTAATTCAGCAGCCTTTTCCTCAGCATCCCCTCCTATTTCACCAATCATAATAATCGATTCTGTTTCATCATCTTGTAAAAACATTTCAATACAATCAACAAAATCGGTGCCATTAACTGGATCTCCGCCAATACCAATACAGGTAGATTGACCAAGACCAACAGCTGTAGTCTGTGCTACTGCTTCATAAGTCAAAGTACCGGACCGGGATATAATTCCTACCCTACCTCTCTTATGAATATAACCAGGCATTATGCCGATTTTGCATTCATCAGGAGTAATAATGCCAGGACAATTTGGCCCAATTAATCTAGTTTTTGATCCGATTAATGCCCTTTTGACCTTTATCATATCAAGTATCGGTATTCCCTCTGTAATACACACTACCAAACTAATTCCTGCATCTATAGCTTCCAAAATTGAATCAGCAGCAAAAGGCGGTGGAACATAAATAACGCTGGCAGTAGCCTTAGTTTTTGCAACTGCCTCATGTACTGTATTATATACAGGTATATCTAGATGAGTATTTCCACCTTTTCCAGGAGTTACCCCTCCTACCATTTTAGTACCATAACTGATTGCCTGCTCAGAATGAAAAGTCCCTTGAGAGCCAGTAAAACCTTGGCAAATTACTTTTGTATTTTTATCAACTAATATTGACATATATGCATTTTCCGTATTTTTATATGAATTATTTTACTGCATCAACGATCTTAACAGCAGCATCACCTAAATCATTTGCAGCAATTATTTTTAAACCAGAATTTGCTAAAATATTTTTACCTAATTCAAAATTGGTTCCAGCTAAACGTACAACCAGTGGAACTGTAATGCCAATCTCTTTCACTGCAGCAATAATGCCTTCGGCTATTATATCACAACGCATTATACCACCAAAAATATTAACCAAAACCCCTTGTACATGTGAATCTGATAAAATTATTTTTAGTGCTTCCGTTACTTTCTCACGATCAGCCCCACCACCAACATCTAAAAAGTTTGCCGGTTCAGCACCATAAAGCTTGATAATATCCATTGTAGCCATAGCTAGCCCAGCCCCATTCACCATACAACCAATAGTACCATCCATCTTAACATAACTAAGACCAAGGCTAGCTGCTTTTATTTCAAGAGCATCTTCTTCATCATCATCCCGCATATTTAAAATATCAGGATGTTTAAATAATCCATTATCATCAAAGTTAATCTTGGCATCAAGTGCCAATAAACTACCATCAGCTTTTGTTATTAATGGATTAATTTCAATTTGGTTAGCATCAGTTGCTATAAAAGCTCGATAAGTTGATTCAACAATTTTCATCATTTGTTTTGCCTGCTCATTCTTAAAACCAAGCTTGTATGCCATTCTACGACAATGAAATGGCTGTATGCCTGTTGCAGGATCAACTGATACTTTAATAATTTTCTCTGGAGTATTATGAGCAACTTCTTCTATATCTACCCCACCTTCAGTAGAAGCTATAAAAGTTACCTTGCTATTACTACGATCAAAAACGACACTAAAATAATATTCTTTTAAAATATCACACCCAGATTCAACATAGAGATAGCGAACCTTTTGCCCAATAGCTGACGTCTGATGAGTTACTAAGTTAATGCCAAACATTGCGTGTGCTGCTTTCTTTGCCTCTTCTTTAGTTCTTACAACTTTTACACCCCCAGCTTTTCCCCTACCACCTGCGTGGATTTGGGCTTTAACCACATATATTTCTGCTTCTAAACCATCAATTAGCCTGTCGATATCTTCTTTTTGCAATATTACAACTCCTGTAGAAGTAGGTATACCATATTGCCTCAAAATCATCTTTGCTTGGTATTCATGAATATTCATTTTTATAATTCTTTAAATAATTTAATCCTAGGCTCTTATACTACAAATGTTGCCAATTTGTAAAGCTTCATTTACTACTTGTTAGACGTTAGTAGTCTTGAGGATATCTAAAATTCACCAATGTTATCCCTGCAAAAGCATAAACTAATAGATATATTCATCTTACTCTACTTTTTGCTTACGATTTTTGTCTCCTAGATATATATACTCCACTTAAGATTATTATTATTGCCCCAATAATCCCCTTGTAATTAATGCACAATATCGCTGTGATACTATTAATTGACCACGAGACCTAATAACTTTTGGTAAAAAAAAGATAGCACAAAGAAAGAATTGTAAAAATACAACTATAGAAATAGGTATACTACTATTAAGAGATTTTACTATACTAGCTTTCATTGCTCCAAGTCCAAATGAACTTAAGATATATAATGTTGCTTTCATAGTGGTTCTACTTCATCACTCCTATTTAATTGACAACTGGGGTTATACAAATAATCCTACTTCAATTGGAGCATAAAACAATCCATAATGGGTAACTCGCATTAATCAATAAATTGTCCTGCCACTACCTTTAAAATTCTGATGAGCCTTATCTAATTTTTTGATAAATTCTGGAGAATAAGATTTAAGATCATTTTTCGATCCACCCTCATATTTTTTTGCTAGATCTATCCCCCCTCTAATCATATTATAAGCAAAATTTTCTTCCTTTGTTTCTCCAGCTATTCTTTTAGGGTTCATGAACTTATAAACTTGGTATAAAGCAAAATTTTTCACTAAACGTTTTGCTTCCAATCTAGATTGATTACTTATGCCTTGTAGCTTATCTTTTGATTTTATCAAACCTCGGTTAGCTTCTTTTACCAATTGTGAATGTTGTTGCATTAAGTAACTACTTACTTCAGCAACATTCTTACTAACAAGCTTCTCATCAATTTTAACACCTAATTTTCCTAATTTCTTGTGTGGAATTTTACCTAAATATTTTTTTATTAATAGGATGATCTGTGTCTGTAATTTTGTTAGATCCATTGTTTGCTCGTTAAGACAAGCCAATATTTGTTCTATTTCCTGTTCGAAAGCATCGTTTTTACTTAACTCATTGAAAATTTCCATCGCCTCATCAGATCCAAGTTCATTATCAGTGATGCCTACTAATGCATCTTTAATTTGGTCTGCCAATTTTCTAGAGTCCCTTGGTTTTTTGTCATCTGTTTCCATTTATTAGTCCTCTGTTTACAAAGTCTATTCTTGAGTAGTAATACCAATTGCAATAATTAACACGGTGTATTTATCCAGTCTCTATACATAATTGATTTTACTAAATCTACATTATGAGCAAGTTGATTCCAAGCGTAACAAGCCATAGTGACGATATCTTCATATACACCATAACATTGGTTAGACAAGTAATGATTCTTGATCCATTCCCAAACTTGTTCCATTGCATTAAGTTCCGGTGCATAGGGCGGAAGCGGTATCACAGTGATATTGCTTGGCACAGTTAGTTTTTTGGCTGTGTGCCAACCTGCATTATCCGTTAGTAAAGCTATATGTCGGTTGCCTTGAATACTGCGAGAAAGGTCTTCTAAGAATTTATAGTCACCTTTTTGGTTAAAACCCCCAGCTTCAGCTGGGAAAGACTTCAGTCCTTGTTCTAATATTTCAATTCACTATAACTTGAATATATGATATTTTAATATACATAAGAGCAAGCTCTTCATGTATATTAAAATATCATATATGACAGATTATAACAAGACTAGCCACACTGTATTTTACCATCGCTTTCATGTTGTTTGGATCACTAAATATCGCTACAAAAGTATTGCAGGGTAACTTATAAGAATTAGGATCAGAGAGATAGCACAGGCATTAGTAATATCTCTTTAGAGTAATAGCGACTTCCAGTCTAGATATCAACCCACCAGCTTCAGCTGGTTGTTATTGAGTCATTGCCTGTGTGTTTGCATATGGTAAAATTAATGCAAAAGCTTCTCCTGTATCATGGCAAGCAGCTCCATAAATATATGTTGAAATGAATTGCTGTTGCCGAACTTTACGGGGTCTAGTGCCACGCTTAGCCCATATACGAGTTAAGCTACCTTGTTGCCCAACTCGAGTTTCATCCTGAGACCATATATCAACTTTACATCTATCGATATTTTTTGGTAATAATTCTGTTAACATATCTGGAAAGTTTTTTTATATGTATTTTGAGTCTCTTGATTTGACTTTGGATGCATTGAACGAGAAGTAATCCAGCTAAAACCAAGGCGGTGCATAGTATTGTAGACTGTTTTTAACGCACATTTAGCACCATATTCCTCAAGTAACATGATATGTAGTTCCTTTCCAGTTATATACCCACCAGTTTTACTTTCACTGAGCGTATTGATTTTATCAAAAAGAGCAGACTCTTGTATAGTGTTAATCTTCCTAGGGGCACCGCTTCTTTGTGATTCAAATAATCCTTCAAAACCATGATTCCTAAATCTTCTGAGCCATGATTGCACAGTTTTCCAGTGTGACTTCACTATTGCAGATATGGCTTTAAAAGATTTGCCTAATTGAAGGTGATACATCGCCAATAAACGTATACGATTTCGACCATGCGGCTCATGTTTCATCATTTTTATAAAATCATGACCTTCAAAACCTTGCGGTAATATTAACCTAGCTATTTGATTACCTTTTATCAGTTAAAAACCCATTTTATAACACTGCGTTAATTATTGCAATTGGTATAAAATGTCCTCTATAAGTTCGGTGCAACGTGACTCCCCGATGTTTTTCAATTATACTTCGGCACAGTAAGGCTGAGTCGATAGATTTTTGTTTTTTAGTAAATTTATGTTCTTTTTCAAGACATAACTCACTTATATTAATATTTTGCCAAACAACTCCATCAAAAATTTTTGCTTTAATATAACCACTTGACTTTAAGTTATCATAATCTCCTTTGTTAAGACTCAATGCATCATCATTTAGTTAACCACTCTGCACTGCAAGTGCAGAGCTTAATATTACGGCATGAATGCCTAATGTATGTACTAACTTAAAAGTTAGAAACTATTTGTGTATGGCTCATTTAGAAAGTGTCACAACACAAAAAAATATATCTGTGAAGTGTAAGATTTTGTTAAAAAATATCCTATCTTTTCTTGATAAGATATTTAAAATTTATGTTGAAACGACGCACTGCAAGTGCGGGGTTTTTCTCCCAAAGTGGGACAATAAAAGCTTAACATCCCCAACATTTGGGACTGGTATAGGATCAACATATTTAATATAGACTTTACCAGTTAATTCTATCTTGCTAGGTATCATAATTCTCTATCTATATTAAATTAAGCTTCTGTTATACTGCTCGTAAATGAAGAGTTGATAGACGATAGAATCAAAATCATAATCCTTTATTGTCCCACTTTGGGAGAAAAACCCCGCACTTGCAGTGCGTCGTTTCAACATAAATTTTAAATATCTTATCAAGAAAAGATAGGATATTTTTTAACAAAATCTTACACTTCACAGATATATTTTTTTGTGTTGTGACACTTTCTAAATGAGCCATACACAAATAGTTTCTAACTTTTAAGTTAGTACATACATGAGGCATTCATGCCGTAATATTAAGCTCTGCACTTGCAGTGCAGAGTGGTTAACTCATAGGGTAAGACAGAGATTGGTAAAAAATCGTACTGCACTTGCTAATGAGATTAGAGGGCTATTATATGAATTTGGTTTTACTATTCCGCAAGGAATCAATAAGATTATAACAAAATTAACTGAGATTTTAGACGAAGGGGATTTAAGTCAGCTAAGCTACCAAACATTTAGTGAGTTAAAAGAAGAATTTGTAGAAAATGATAAAAAAATAAAAGAGCTAGAACAACGATTAAAAATCATAGCTAGCCAGTATAGTAATCACCAACAACTAATGATGATACCAGGTATAGGTTTAATAACTGCCACAGCCTTAATAGCCTCAATAGGTAATGCTAGTTGTTTTGAAAATGGTAGGCAATTATCAGCATGGTTGGGATTAGTGCCAAGGCAACACTCTAGTGGTGGCAAAAATAAGTTGCTTGGTATTAGTAAAAGAGGTGATATCTATTTACGTACTTTGTTAATTCAAGGGGCAAGATCCATTCTGAATAGCAAGATAAGATTTACCACGGAAGAACAAAAATCTAAAAAAGATTATAGCAAGTTTACTGAGTGGATGTTTAATTTATCTGAGAGAAACGGTCATAATAAAACAGTTGTCGCGGTAGCTAATAAGCTAGCAAGGGTGGTATTTGCATTACTTAGTTCAGGTGATGATTATACCGAGAGTAAAGTTTGTAGTTAAAAAACTACTCCAAATAATTGATGAAATGACATTATAGGTAATAGAAGTTTAACAAATTCCAATCCGGAATATGCGAAGAATGATAATATTGATGGTAAATAAGACGAACCTTAGCTTACAAAAAAACTGATTTAGCTAAGGGCTATTTATAAGTCGATAAAATAATAAGTATAAGTTTGTAAGCCAGCGAATTCCATCAGGGCTATAGGATAAATTGCTTGATTTATTGTCCCACTTTGGGAGAAAAACCCCGCACTTGCAGTGCGTCGTTTCAACATAAATTTTAAATATCTTATCAAGAAAAGATAAGAATGAATCATACAGATATTTTTTAACAAAATCTTACACTTCACAGATATATTCTTTTTGTGTTGTGACACTTTCTAAATGAGCCATATACAAATAGTTTCTAACTTTTAAGTTAGTACATACATTAGGCATTCATGCCGTAATATTAAGCTCTGCACTTGCAGTGCAGAGTGGTTAACTGAGTCAATCATTTAATTTGTGTAAGTTCATTTTTTATTTTCCAATAAATCATATTTAAAATCTCCACAAAGTATTTCAAATTGATTTAAAGCTAAAGACCAATCTTGGTTTTGTCGCATCTATAAATCATACTACATCAAGATTGTTAAAACTAAGGTTTTGGACATTATGATGCCATTAACATAGCAAAATTCTCAAAAGTAGAAAGATTATCATTAGCTCCAATTATTTGTCTTTTTTGCATCATACGAATATTTTCTATACCGGTAATAGTCATTTCTGCAGAATGAAAACTCTTAAAACCAAGCATTGGCTTTGTACGTTTTTTGATAAACCTATGATCTTGTTCTACAAGATTATTCAGGTATTTGGTCTGAATAACCTTAATTTTATAATCTTTAGGAACTTCTGTATTCAAATCATTAAGAGCAGCCGTATTACTACCGCTTTTATCAATTACTACTTTCTCAGGAAAATTATTCTCTCTAAAGGCTTTACGAAAAAATGCAAGTGCTGCAGGCTTGTCTCTATGCTTACGTAGCAGAAAGTCTACAGTATTACCAAGACTATCTAGTGCTCTATATAAATAAACCCATTTACCGTTTAATTTAATATAAGTCTCATCCATTCTCCAACTACTACCAACTGGCTTCTTTCTTTTTCTAACCACCTGATCTATCAATGGTACAAATTTTATAACCCATCTTTGTAATGTAGAGTGATCAATTTTTGCTCCCCTTATACTCATCATTTCTTCCAAATCTCGATAACTTAAAGAAAATCGGCATTTCATATAGACAAATAACATTATTATTTCTGGTGAAGAACAAAATCCTTTGAAATATGATAATAATCTTGCAGTAATACGAAACATCTTAACATCTTTTTTAGATCATTATATCAATCTTTTTTCTATTGTCCAACATATGCGACAGAACCTTGATAAATACATGGATAAATATAACAATCAAAGATTCCATTCAAGTATTGGTTATAAAAAACCGATGAACGTGTATCTTGATTACTTACAAAATGCAGCTTAAAAATTATGTAAAATGGGAAACAAAATTAGTGAAAAATTTGTCTTGAAAAATCAGTCCAGTTTCTATATAAATGCTTTTGGTGAGTTAGCCAAAGATAGCAATACAGTAATTCTTCCGGCAAATCTTTCTGAACCAGGAAGTTTTATAACTCAAGCTTTAAGCATTTTTGATCAGCTAAAATCAGTGAGCAATAAGAAATTGTCTAAGGAATCTTCTATGACGAAACAAACGAGTGCTAGTGAGTAATTACTTATTTAACTTGAATTCGACATAAAAATAATTATTATTCTAAGCATTTTCGAATGTCAACCCTAACAGGGACTATATTGATAACAAGTTATATCGAACTCAGGTTACAATAATCAGGTTACAATAATCAGGTTACAATAAATTTAGGAGAAAATTTAATGACGTACGTGCCTATAGTAGTTGAACAAACCCCTAGAGGGGAAAGAGCCTATGATATATATTCTAGGTTGTTAAAAGAACGTATCGTTTTTGTTTGTGGTCAAATTGAAGATTATATGGCAAATGTAGTGGTTGCACAATTACTATTCTTAGAGGCAGAAAATCCAGAAAAAGATATTTTCATGTATATTAATTCTCCTGGTGGTGTTGTGACTTCTGGTTTGGCAATTTACGATACTATGCAATATATTAAGCCTAAGATTTCTACGCTTTGTATAGGACAGGCTTGCTCTGCAGGGTCTTTGTTGCTTACGGCTGGTGAGAAAGGTATGCGTTATTCCTTGCCACATAGTCGTATAATGATCCATCAACTGTCAGGTGGTTACCAAGGGCAAGCTACAGATATAGAAATTCATGCTAAAGAAACCATGAAATTAAAAAGAATGCTCAATAACTTGTATGTCAAACATACAGGGCAAGAACTAGATTCTATTGAAAAAAGTATGGAACGTGATAATTTCATGGATCCCGAAGTAGCTAAATCATTTGGACTAGTTGATGAAATTATCACCGATAGAGCAAAAATCTTAGTAAGAAAATAGTTTAAAAGGCTGTTAGATGTTATGGATTCCGCACCGAAATGTAGGGGCAGGGGGCAGGATTATTTTTGTTTCTTGGTTTATGACATAGTATTAGACCTAGCAAATACTTTAAACTCATCAAGTAGTATTTTAAGATGCAGATTTATATCTTCTAACTGAAAGGTAGCATACAATATGTGATGTTCTTTCTTAACTGTACTATTAGCTAGCTCTGTGGTCTTTTGATGTAGAGCTGCTATTTCATTTTGTGCTTTGATGTAGACGTTAGAGAAATCCTTGCAAATAAGCTCGATCTCGCTATAGGTTAATCTGATGTTATTAAGCCATTTGATCGAGAGGAGGATTAAGAGTATCTGTCCGATGATTATGCTGAATGCTAAAATAGCCAAGGTCAATATTTGGTAATTCATATGTTACTTCCTTTGTTGCCTAGGATTGTGCTTGTTCGCTATAGCCTTTCGCTAGATAAGGTTGGCTGATTGATTGCTGCTATAGGACTGTGAAAATAAAGGGGGTTGATTTGGCTAAGAAATTTGTATATAATCATAGTATACCTCAATAAAAGGGTTGTTATTTAAATAGTATTTGATGCTATTTGATTAATTCTACTAGTAAGTACTTTTGAGCCTGTGAAACTTTTCGGTACTTACCAGTTGACTGTAATATTCAATATAATACTTGAGCTTTATTTAAGGATAGAGCTGAAGTATTATATTGGCTTTTTTAGTTTGAGATTTATAGCTAACCCGATTAGCATTACTCCGTCATTGCGAGACCACGTAGTGGTCGTGGCAATCTAGAAAAATTAAATTGGATTGCTTCGTCGCTACTAAAGTAGCTTCTCGCAATGACGCCAATTTATATGGCTAAATACTAATCGGATAGCTAAACCAAAATGTGTATTTTGGTTTTAAAAAAATAGTCAGTAGTTACTGACCTCTTTTTTTTGGTCTCATCCTATTTTTGGGAGTTTATTATAGTTATTTGGGGTTGTCAAGAAAAATGTGTCAACAGTTGATATATTTTTTATTTTTACTTAATCCATGAATTCTTAGATATGACTCTTGTTAAAGAAATACAAAAATTTTTAGGATTAAAATTTGAAATACTCAAATTGAAAAGAAGAGATTTCTCTGAGGGTAGTGGGATTCCTTATAATAATATTACTAGTATTATGAATGGATTAAGGTCTAATCCCCAAATGCATACTATACTGAAAATAGCTAACTACTTTGACTGTTCTATAGATGAAGTTGTTGGCAGAAGTGAATATATTCCATTATTACAAGTAAAAGGAAGATTTAAGGATTTATCACTAGATGATATTAATAATAACTTAAAAAAATTCTTAAAAGATAAAGTTGTTAAGCAAGATATAAATTTTTATATTTTAGGAAAAGAAATTGGATTTAATTATTCAATTCATAATTTTATTAACGGAAGCCGAGAACAAAAAAATTTAAATAGTCAAATTATAGTAGCCCTAGCCGATTATTTCCAAGTATCCCTAGATGAAATGGTTGGTAGAATTTCTCCTACTAAAGATACTGACAATACTAAATTTTCTGAACAAAACTTTAATAGTGATCCTGATCTGAATAATTTATAGCTAACCTGTGATTTTTAAATTACCATGTCATTTTTGGCAACTATATATAAAATCCTTAATTATCGGTACGATAAACTGTTTGAATTTGCTACCACTAAATAAGCCGTAATGCCCAACTCCCTTTTGTAAATGATATTTTTTCATTGTCATAGGAATACCGGAACACAAATCTAATGCAGCTTTACTTTGTCCAACCCCAGCTATATCGTCATTCTCGCCTTCGATACCTAGTAAAGCACAATTTGTTATATTTTTTAAATGAACTTTACGATTTTTTGAGACAAATTCATCTTTGGCAAGAGCAAAATCTTTAAATACTTCTTGTATTGTTTGGAGATAGAATTCTGATGTTATATCCATAGTGGCTAAATATTCATCATAAAATTTTATGGTATGATTAGCTTTTTCAAGGTTGCCATCTAGCAAATTTTGTAGTAAATCCAAATGCGAATTAATATGCCGAGGAATATTTAAACTGATAAAACCCATAAGTTGTAAAAACCCTAGATAGACATTTCTTCCGTAACCAGGATAGTTAAAGGGGACGGATGTAATCATCATTTGGCAAAACCATTGCATGCTTTTATGGATTGCAAACAAGTCAACATCTGTAGGATTAAGCCTTGCATCAATAGGTCCACCTATCAGAATCATTGACCGCGGCACATTTACATCATTATTTGCAGACATTATACTAATGGCAGCTAGAAGGGGGACTGTTGGTTGGCATACTGCCATAGTGTGCAGATTTGGTCCTAGAAACGTCATAAACTCAATTAAGTAGTCTATAAAATCATCTAAGTTAAATTTACCAAGTTGATTAGGTATAGTGCTTGCATCAAGCCAATCTGTAATATATACATCTGCATAGGGGAGCATTTCAGTTACAGTGTCCCTAAGTAAGGTAGCATGGTGTCCTGACATTGGAGCAATTATTAATAACTTTGGCATTTCTTGCTTAATACCAATTTTGCTAAAATGCTTTAATTGACAAAATGTTTTAGTAGCAACTGTTTTTTCTTTAACAACATAAGACGTACCATCAATAATACATTCATTAATGTTAAATTCTGGCTTCTTGTATGTTCTAGTCATCCTTTCAGCAAGTGTCAAATATGCTAACATAACGTGAGTATAGCCGCTATCTTTTACAGGATTATTACTATTTTTAAACCACTGCTCTAAAATTTCTATATTTGCTCGCATTGGAATAAGCATAGTTTTAAAGCCTTCTAGTGCATAGTTAACCACTCTGCACTGCAAGTGCAGAGCTTAATATTACGGCATGAATGCCTCATGTATGTACTAACTTAAAAGTTAGAAACTATTTGTGTATGGCTCATTTAGAAAGTGTCACAACACAAAAAGAATATATCTGTGAAGTGTAAGATTTTGTTAAAAAATATCTTATCTTTTCTTGATAAGATATTTAAAATTTATGTTGAAACGACGCACTGCAAGTGCGGGGTTTTTCTCCCAAAGTGGGACAATAAAGATTATTAGAACTGCCATTATGCATAATATTTGTCCTTTAGAAGTCTGTTTATGCTTTAATTTTATATAATTAAGTGTTAATAATATACTCAAATACTGCAATATTCAAATGATTTACCCCAATTTGGGATAAGAATTGATAAATTCTTATCCTGAATTTGCGTATTTGAGTATTAGTGCTAATGAATTATTATGATAATATAAAGGTGATGCATAAAAAAATTGTGGCGATTATTGGTAGACCCAATGTAGGGAAGTCTACGCTCTTTAATCGTTTGGCTATCAGAAAAAAGGCTATCGTACATGATCTCCCGGGGGTAACACGTGATCGAAAATATGCTGATGCTCAAATTGGACCATTCGATTTTACGGTAATTGATACTCCTGGTTTAGAAGAAGTGGAAGGTGCGAAATTAGAATATAGAATGATGCAGCAGACTGTAGAAGCCATTCTAGAAGCAGATTTACTATGCCTTATGGTGGATGGCAAAAATGGTGTATTACCGGAAGATAAGTTTTTTGCTAATTTTATCAGAAAATATGATAAAAAATCTGTGTTGATTGTCAATAAATGTGAAGGACGGTTTGATTTTGCTAAAGAATACTACAAGCTTGGTTTTGATAATGTAGTGCCAATTTCTGCAGAACATGGTGTTGGTATGGCAGATTTACACGATGCAATAACTGAAAAATTAGGAGATGAGGAACTAGAGGAAGAATTAATCGACCCAATAAAGGCTAACTATATACAAATAGTGGTGAGTGGTAGACCAAATGCAGGAAAATCTACTTTTATTAATAGTATTATTAATAATGAAAGATTGTTAACAGGACCTGAAGCCGGTATAACAAGGGAATCTATAGAAATTGATTGGCTATATAATGATAATAAATTTAAATTAATTGATACGGCTGGTCTAAGAAAAAAGGGAGCTATTAACAAGTCCTTAGAAAAATTATCAGCTTCTGATACTATTAATAGTATTAAATTTGCTAATACTGTTATTCTGATGGTTGATGCACAAATGAATTTGGAGCAACAAGATCTAAATATTGCTAGTTATGTTATAGAGCAAGGCAGAAGCCTGCTTATAGTAGTTAATAAGTGGGATTTAATTGAAGGGAAAAATAGAGATAAATTTAAGGAAGAATTTTTTTATAAGATGGAAACCAATCTACCACAAGTTAAGGGAGTATCGATAATATTCATATCAGCCTTAAAAAAGCAGAATATTAATATGGTATTAGATGAGGCTATAAAAGTTTATACTTTATGGAATAAAAAAATTGCTACTAGTAAACTGAATAATTGGTTAGGTTTTGCACTCGAGCAACATCCGCTGCCCTTACAAAAAGGTGGTAGACGTGTTAGAATTAAATATATGACCCAAACAAAAACTCGCCCACCAACTTTTAAATTATTCTCTAATAATCCTGAGAAAATCACGGATAGTTATACTAGATACCTTGTAAACAACTTGCGGGAAGCTTTTAATTTACCCGGTGTGCCAATAAGATTTACTTATACTAAAACTGAGAATCCATATGTAAAGTCATAGGTCTAATGTAAGTAGAGTCAATTAAATTTTATTCAGAAGATAACCAATTATTTTGAAAAAGAGTTTATCATGAATAAGGGATAGTACTACTTCTATGGTAATTAATATTATAATGATCCATTCAAGTCTAGTTGAGTGTTTATAGTTTAAGTCATTTGACAAAATATTGTAGAGTTCATGGATCATGTTCAGGCGATGGTTAAGAATATTCTGACGAATTTGAATATCTTGAAACTCTGCAGTCATTAAGTATAAAGGTTCATAACTAGGACGACGCCAAAAAAATTCAGGAGTATCTAGTATATCGCTGTGTAAATTAATGGAATATCGTTCGTTAAATAATATGCCAATTTGTTGAGATATTTCCTTTTTTGAAAGTGATACACTGCCAGTGCTGGCTAGTTCTTGTTGAATTGGCGTTGTTTTTACAATTAAATTACTTACTGATTTTTCTAGTACACTAAGCTTAACTGACTGAGCTAAAGCATGCGATATAGATAATTTTATAAAAGTTGATTTATCTGCTAGAATGATTTGGTTTTTTTCTTCATCTATAAAGGTTTTACCTGTAGTTTTATCATAATCAAAATAGATAAAGTCAGACATTATCTCGTCAGTTTGATTAGCTTGCAGAGCTACTATATCGTCTAGAATCATTTTCTCTTGGCTTTCTTCAGCTCCCCATATAGTAACACAGCCAAATGGGAAAAAGAAAACATCTATAGGGTCTAAGTTTTTTACTTGTTCTTTTTGAATATATAGTACATCATCAAAGTGTTTAGGTTCAAGACCAATCTTATTGAGATTTATTACTAAGTCATTCATCTTATATTCAGAAGTCGTACAGTAGGAAGCACATCTCATATAATAAATAATTTATAGCAAACAACTATTGCATCAGTATAATATAGTATTATAAAACTTATAAAGTCAATTAAAATATCATAGTTGGTAATTATGCATGAAATATTAACAAATAGAGCAATTATTGAAGTTGTGGGTGATGATGCGATGAATTTTTTGCATAATTTGACAACTAATGATATAAAAAATAATAATTATTGTTATAGTTATGCTCTAAATAATCAAGGAAGGTATTTATTTGATTTCTTTGTATTAAAACTATCATCAACAAGGTTTTTTATTGATATAAATGTTAATCAGTCTGATTTATTTAAAAATCACTTAGTGCACTATAAATTACGTGCTAAAATTGAAGTGAATGACTTAACTAACATCTATCAGGTTATTTACTCAAAACAACAGCTGGAATTTAATGGATACAAAGACCCTCGTTATGATCAACTCGGTTTTCGTTCCATTGTTAGTAAAGATGTACCAATAACTACAGGAACAGCAGGGCTATACCTGCAAGATAAATATAATTTTGCCATAGTTGATGGGTATGAGGATCTAATTTTCAACAGATCCATTCCGGTCGAATATGGCTGTGAGGAATTAAACGCTGTAAGTTACACTAAGGGTTGCTATATTGGACAGGAAGTTATTTCAAGAACAAAATACCAAGGAGTAGTAAGGAAAAAAATATTTAAATTATACTCTCCTTCCCCTTCGAATTGGCTCCGTAAAACTGTGGGGGATTCGCGTGCTCACGTACTAGATGTACGCTCCGCTCACTCACCCTTTGTTTTACGTTCCAATTCCAAGGGGAAGGAGAGTATATCTGCTACTACAGACAGTTTAGATATATCAAAAGATGATGAAATTATGGCAAATAATACAAAGATTGGAGTGATATGTTCAAGCTATAAGAATAATGCCATAGCTTTAATTAGAGTAGACGACTATCATGTATCGCAAAACACAGTTATTACTGTAAAAAACCAAACTGTTTCTTTGTGTGTTCCACCTTGGCGTTACAGATAACTATTTTGTTATTGCGAGGAGTCACTTTTGACAGTTGTACTCCTCGAACCTAAACGGGTTAGCTATAACTTGGTCATTACTTGGTTACTTTTTTGATTATTATGGTAGAGTGTTGTCGTGTTTTGCCTAATTCAGGTAATTGTGGCTGTACTGGAGTTAAACCTAATTTCTCATAACCACCACATATTCTCACAATGTTCTCCAACTCTTCTAATGCTGTACTACTTGCATCTGCTGTTTTCTCTCGTTGATATTCTGTTGCATGGGTATCATAATGTTTTCCTACAAACTGACTTGCTAGATCAGGATATAGCTCAGCAAGTTTGTGCAATGATTTTCTTTCTTGGGCTAGTAAGTTAGGTAATGATTGTAATTTAGCAGTTGTCCGCTCAAGAGTCTCATAATCAAAATACTCAGACAATCCAACTTCCAGCTCTTCAATGGTTGCTAGGGCAGTTTTTATATTTTCTGGCAAGCTTTCAGTCAACTTATATTCAGCAAGACCAATTGGCTTAGTCATGTCCCGTAGTGCATATTCGGCTTTGATTTGTTCTCCTTTATCCTTACAAAGAATTAAGCCTATAGATGGATTATCAGTTGAATGTTTTAATTGTTCATCAACAGCTGATAAGTAAAAATTTAATTGTCCTACATCACGAGGAGAAAATTTACCTGCCTTGAGCTCAATAATTATAAAGGCTCTAAGATGCAAATGATAGAATAACAGATCAATATAATAATCTTCATAGTCACCTTTTTGGTTAAAACCCCCAGCTTCAGCTGGGAAAGACTTCAGTCCTTGTTCTAATATTTCAATTCACTATAACTTGAATATATGATATTTTAATATAACCTGAGTTTGACGTAAGCACCAAACAAAATGCTAAGCATTATGTAATAACATAAACAAACTGTTGGTGGTGAGCTATGGTAAAAATAAAACCTTCTTTTAAACTAGTGTGTTAGGAGAAAGAATATTTGAAAAGTAAGAAGGGAGGGATTATAAAGTTCTCGAATAATAACAACAAAATTGGAGAATATATTATGATCCCTCTTACGGAGATTTTCTGCTTAATTGATGATTTTTGCAAGCATTTTGATACGGAGCAAAATAAATATATATTACCAAATCCTAACCGTAAGCGTAAAGTAGTTTGCAGTATAGGACTCTCAGAGATTATTACTATTATAGTAATGTTTCACTTGAGTCACTACCGTACCTTTAAAGATTTTTATTTATGCTGCCTATGTCAAAGTTATAGAAAGGAATTTCCAAAACTTGTGAGCTATAGTCGTTTTATTCAGTTAATGCCAATGAGCTTCATGCCCATGGTGTTACTGCTAAAAAGCCTATCAGGAAAACAAACTGGTCAATATTATATCGACTCTACTAAACTTCCTGCTTGCCATAATTTAAGAATTAATAGACATAAAGTATTCAAAGACATAGCAAAAAGAGGTAAGACTTCCACTGGGTGGTTCTTTGGTTGTAAGCTACATATTGTCATTAACAGTTGCGGAGAGATTATGAGTTTTTCTTTAACTCCAGGAAATGTTGATGATAGAGCAGTGGTGGAAAATTTAGTAGATAAATTACAAGGCTGGCTTTTTGGTGATCGTGGGTATATCAGTAAAAAACTCACTCAATCCCTTGCTAATCAAGGTTTAGAACTAATAACAAAAATTAAAAGTAATATGAAAGAAAAAATAATAGATCGAGTCTGTCCTATAGTTTGTGTAAGTTGCAAAGAAAGCAGTAAGAGATTACTGTAAAAAAAGTAACTTAAGCAAGCAAGGAGGAATTATGGCTAAAAAATTAGATACAGATAAAGATACATTAGACATCAGTAATCAGCTAGTAGAAGAATTATTATCAAAAGCAGATCCATCGGAGTTATTTGGTCGAGATGGTTTATTTCAACAGCTAAAGAAGCAAATAGTTGAGAAAATATTAGCAAGTGAGTTGGATCATGAATTAGGATATTCAAAACATAGCAAGATGCCAAAAGTAGATAATAATCGTCGTAATGGTAGCTATGAGAAGACAGTAATTGATGGGGATGGTCGTAAGCTGACAGTAGAAGTACCAAGAGATCGGGAAGGAGAGTATAATCCTCAATTAATACCAAAAGGGCTGAGGAGATTTAATGGATTTGATGAGAAAGTGATATCCCTTTATGGTCGCGGTATGACAGTCAGCGAGATCCGAGGGCATTTAGAAGAAATATATCAAACTGATGTATCTGGTGACTTGATATCCACCATAACAGATGGGGTGATAGAAGAAGTAACTAGGTGGCAAAATCGTTGTTTAGATAGGGTGTATCCAATATTATACTTGGACTGTATCTATGTAAAATCTAGAGACAATCACATAGTAATAAATAAAGCAGTATATTTAGCACTTGCTGTAAATATAGAAGGGAAAAAGGAGTTACTTGGCATTTGGATAGGCAAAAATGAAGGTGCTAAATTTTGGATGCAAGTAGTTACTGAGTTAAAGAATCGAGGAATTGAACAAATTTATGTTGCTTGTGTGGATGGTTTAAAGGGCTTTCCAGAAGCTATAAGCAGTGTATTCCCGAGTACTATAGTACAATTATGTATTGTACATATGGTTCGCAATTCAGTAAAGTATGTGTCATATAAAGATTTAAAAGAGGTCACATCAGATCTAAAACAAATTTATACAGCTAATAATGACGAAATGGCACGTTTAAAACTTCAGCAATTTGGTGTAAAATGGGATAAAAAATATCCGGTAATTTCTGATATTTGGCAACGTAATTGGTCTGGGATAATACCGTTTTTTGCCTTTCCTGAAGAGATCAGAAAGGTAATTTATACTACTAACACTATAGAATCTGTAAATCGTCAAATTAGAAAAATTATCAAAAATAAGGGGGTGTTTCCAGATGATAAGTCAATTCAAAAAATAATATTTTTATCCCTACAAAATGCAGCCAAAAAATGGACCATGCCTATTAAAGATTGGTCTTTAGCTTTAAATCAATTTGAAATACTTTGTGGAGATTTTAAATATGATTTATTGGAAAATAAAAAATGAACTTACACAAATTAAATGATTGACTCAATAGATCCTATTAAAAAGCGGTTTTTAAATAAAAGGTATATTATTGAAACCATTAACGATCAACTAAAAAACCTTTGTCATATAGACCATACAAGGCACAGATCTGTTATGAATTTTCAAACTAACGTATTAGCTGGACTGCTTGCCTATGTTTTTAAGCCTAATAAAATTTCTGTAGCTTTTGGAAAATTAAACAATCTCAACCTTCCTCTTACATCAAACTGAGGTTAATATACATGAAGAGCTTGCTCTTATGTATATTAAAATATCATATATGACAGATTATAACAAGACTAGCCACACTGTATTTTACCATCGCTTTCATGTTGTTTGGATCACTAAATATCGCTACAAAAGTATTGCAAGGTAACTTATAAGAATTAGGATCAGAGAGATAGCACAGGCATTAGTAATATCTCTTTAGAGTAATAGCGACTTCCAGTCTAGATATCAACCCACCAGCTTCAGCTGGTTGTTATTGAGTTTTCTTTAATGAGTAAGCAACAAGAGTAGATAATATATGGACAAAGGCATTTATTGGTGATATATGTCTAGTATGTTCAAGGTTCATTTTATTTTTTAGATAATCAAAAACTGTTTCAATTAAGTTACGCTTTCGAAGTAAGATTTTTTCTTTCAAATCCATTAATTTATTTTCCATATTCTTCTTAATTCCATGAATCATTTTTAAGCCTCTTTCATATAAATTTAAGAACAAATTTTGCTTAATATAACCTTTATCAGCTGCTATAATTCCAGTTAATCTTTTTGTTAACTCCGCTACTGGAACCCTATCATCTACATTGCCTTTGGTCACTTTTAATGGCATAAACTCCCCTTTATTATTGATTATTACATGTAATTTAAAACCATAAAAATACCCCATAGAGGATTTACTATGTTTGGCTAATCCTTTAAAAACTTTATTGCTATAACGCCTTTTATTGTGACAAGCTTTAATCGTTGTGGAGTCAATAAAATAAATACCTGTTTCCTCACCAAACAACAAATGAATCAACATATTTAGCGGTATGAATAATCGTGCCATTAATTCAACAAATCTATTATAACTCAAGGCTTTGGGAAAATCATCCTTATGCATGCACTCTATGTAACTTTTATAGAAAAATTTAAAATTCTTAGCATAGGATGTATGAAACATAATTATTATTGTTAACATTTCACTTACAGGAGTTTCGCAGTTAGCAAAATTGCGAATCAGCTAAAAGGCATCTAATGTTGTTCTGAATTGATGTTTTTATAACTTCCCAAGTTTGTTGATATAAAGTAATTTTTTCATTTATCCTCCTTTTGTTCATATCGAGCCAAGCAAATACAGCAAGGCAAATATGATTTCTCTGAGCTCGACCCGTGCGTGCCTGACAGCGTTCAATACCACAAGTTTGTTTTAATTCTCGATGATAAACTTCTATAGACCACCGTGCCTTAACAATTTTTTCTATTTGTTCACGTGTTGGATTTTCTAAGTTAGTTGTTATGTAATCAATGCGACCATTTTTTGCCACAAACTTAAATACCGTAACCCAACCGTATCCACGTAGGTGAATTTTTAGTCCCTCATCAGGAATCTCTAAACTTTCTAAGCTAACATTATGATTAACTTTTCTATTTTTTCTTAGGTTACTAACCCATGTCCAACCTAAATTACGTATATGTTTCAAATTCTCCAAACCGCTATACCACGCATCCATTACTACTGCATCAGGATTGATCCCTCTTTCCTTAGCTAAAGTAAGCATATCACAAAAATGCTCATTCTTTGTTTTTCCATCAGTTTCTTTATCATATATTCTATAATCTACAGGGGTAGATTGATCAGTTTTAGCATTGTAATGCAGTAAGTTGACCATCCCTATACCAGGTATAACATCATGTACAGCTCCAGAATATTGATAATGTACAAGCTCAATTTTCTTACTGTATTGCTTTGACAATAACGTGTCATCTCCCACTAATAAACAAGAAGCTTCCCTATCAATATATTTTGACACTTCTCTGTAGATCCCGCTAGGGCGGAAATCCTTACTATTTAACCATCGACTTGCACTATCATGAGATAGGTTTATTGGACTTACTTCAGATAATGCTTTACCACTATATCTTACGCTACTTGCTTGTAAAAATGATTTATATAAGTCTTTGCTACATTTTGATCTTGCCATGCTTAACTAAAACTCTTTCTTGCTAGATTAACATATTTTTTGCTAAGTGCGAAACTCCTGACTTAGACTCATGCTACAACAGCGATTTCTTTGCTTATTTGATGGTAATAACTTTCTCTGTTCATACTCCAAGTTAACCACTCTGCACTGCAAGTGCAGAGCTTAATATTACGGCATGAATGCCTCATGTATGTACTAACTTAAAAGTTAGAAACTATTTGTGTATGGCTCATTTAGAAAGTGTCACAACACAAAAAGAATATATCTGTGAAGTGTAAGATTTTGTTAAAAAATATCTGTATGATTCATTCTTATCTTTTCTTGATAAGATATTTAAAATTTATGTTGAAACGACGCACTGCAAGTGCGGGGTTTTTCTCCCAAAGTGGGACAATAAATTTTACAAAAATCATCTATAAAACTATATAATTCTGTGATATCTTTTCTCATGCCTGTAGTTTGTTTTTTTGTTTAAAAATATAAATACTGCAGGCACTCCTTTTTGACAATCCTTTTATCTATTACTATTTCATCTATATCTTATCCCGAACTGACGTAACTTCTCTTTCATGTGCTTCATTGCCTATGCTAAGGAAGTCAAAAATATATGGATCTTTTAGAGTATGATGGGCTAAATCTGACTGCGGAGATGGTAATTTATTTTTAAAATTTGTTATAGCTTGACTCTGACGTTTATGTAGAGCTAATTCAATTTGCATAACCATTACATTTCTTGACCAACCATATGTAATACCAATTGCAATAATTAACGCAGTGTTATAAAATGGGTTTTTAACTGATAAAAGGTAATCAAATAGCTAGGTTAATATTACCGCAAGGTTTTGAAGGTCATGATTTTATAAAAATGATGAAACATGAGCCGCATGGTCGAAATCGTATACGTTTATTGGCGATGTATCACCTTCAATTAGGCAAATCTTTTAAAGCCATATCTGCAATAGTGAAGTCACACTGGAAAACTGTGCAATCATGGCTCAGAAGATTTAGGAATCATGGTTTTGAAGGATTATTTGAATCACAAAGAAGCGGTGCCCCTAGGAAGATTAACACTATACAAGAGTCTGCTCTTTTTGATAAAATCAATACGCTCAGTGAAAGTAAAACTGGTGGGTATATAACTGGAAAGGAGTTACATATCATGTTACTTGAGGAATATGGTGCTAAATGTGCGTTAAAAACAGTCTACAATACTATGCACCGCCTTGGTTTTAGCTGGATTACTTCTCGTTCAATGCATCCAAAGTCAAATCAAGAGACTCAAAATACATATAAAAAAACTTTCCAGATATGTTAACAGAATTATTACCAAAAAATATCGATAGATGTAAAGTTGATATATGGTCTCAGGATGAAACTCGAGTTGGGCAACAAGGTAGCTTAACTCGTATATGGGCTAAGCGTGGCACTAGACCCCGTAAAGTTCGGCAACAGCAATTCATTTCAACATATATTTATGGAGCTGCTTGCCATGATACAGGAGAAGCTTTTGCATTAATTTTACCATATGCAAACACACAGGCAATGAATAAATTCTTAGAAGACCTTTCTCGCAGTATTCAAGGCAACCGACATATAGCTTTACTAACGGATAATGCAGGTTGGCACACAGCCAAAAAACTAACTGTGCCAAGCAATATCACTTTGATACCGCTTCCGCCCTATGCACCGGAACTTAATGCAATGGAACAAGTTTGGGAATGGATCAAGAATCATTACTTGTCTAACCAATGTTATGGTGTATATGAAGATATCGTCACTATGGCTTGTTACGCTTGGAATCAACTTGCTCATAATGTAGATTTAGTAAAATCAATTATGTATAGAGACTGGATAAATACACCGTGTTAATTATTGCAATTGGTATAATAGAGTGCTTAATATAAAAAAGACGAATCTCTTTATCTATTATCTTATCTAGTAAAGTAATATTATGATACCATGTTAATTGTGCAAGTACCTCTTGCACAAATGTAGGTTCAGGATATTCTTTAGCAAATTGTCGCATATATTTAAGGTTTCTAGTGCTAAATCCTTTCATTTCAGGAAAAGCAGATATTAAATCACGACTAAGTTTGTCAATTATTTTAGTTCCCCAGGCATGTTGCTCTTGACGAGTCAAAATCGGTTCTGTCGCATCTATTGCCAAGTATGATGATATGTGGTATATGGAGCTAAAAAATAGCATTATGGTATTCCAAATATCGCCAAAACTTTTGAAGTATTTTAAAGGATTTTGCTCTGGTTCTGTCGCATATGTTGGACAATAGAAAAAAGATTGATATAATGATCTAAAAAAGATGTTAAGATGTTTCGTATTACTGCAAGATTATTATCATATTTCAAAGGATTTTGTTCTTCACCAGAAATAATAATGTTATTTGTCTATATGAAATGCCGATTTTCTTTAAGTTATCGAGATTTGGAAGAAATGATGAGTATAAGGGGAGCAAAAATTGATCACTCTACATTACAAAGATGGGTTATAAAATTTGTACCATTGATAGATCAGGTGGTTAGAAAGGGTTTTGTCGCATCTATAAATCATACTACATCAAGATTGTTAAAACTAAGGTTTTGGACATTATGATGCCATTAACATAGCAAAATTCTCAAAAGTAGAAAGATTATCATTAGCTCCAATTATTTGTCTTTTTTGCATCATACGAATATTTTCTATACCGGTAATAGTCATTTCTGCAGAATGAAAACTCTTAAAACCAAGCATTGGCTTTGTACGTTTTTTGATAAACCTATGATCTTGTTCTACAAGATTATTCAGGTATTTGGTCTGAATAACCTTAATTTTATAATCTTTAGGAACTTCTGTATTCAAATCATTAAGAGCAGCCGTATTACTACCGCTTTTATCAATTACTACTTTCTCAGGAAAATTATTCTCTCTAAAGGCTTTACGAAAAAATGCAAGTGCTGCAGGCTTGTCTCTATGCTTACGTAGCAGAAAGTCTACAGTATTACCAAGACTATCTAGTGCTCTATATAAGTTAACCACTCTGCACTGCAAGTGCAGAGCTTAATATTACGGCATGAATGCCTCATGTATGTACTAACTTAAAAGTTAGAAACTATTTGTGTATGGCTCATTTAGAAAGTGTCACAACACAAAAAGAATATATCTGTGAAGTGTAAGATTTTGTTAAAAAATATCTTATCTTTTCTTGATAAGATATTTAAAATTTATGTTGAAACGACGCACTGCAAGTGCGGGGTTTTTCTCCCAAAGTGGGACAATAAACCATCCTCTTTAAGTAATGTTGATATATCTGTATCATTATTTATTACTCAATAACAACCAGCTGAAGCTGGTGGGTTGATATCTAGACTGGAAGTCGCTATTAGTCTAAAGAGATATTACTAATGCCTGTGCTGTCTCTCTGATCCTAATTCTTATAAGTTACCCTGCAATACTTTTGTAGCGATATTTAGTGATCCAAACAACATGAAAGCGATGGTAAAATACAGTGTGGCTAGTCTTGTTATAATCTGTCATATATGATATTTTAATATACATAAGAGCTTGCTCTTATGTATATTAAAATATCATATATTCAAGTTATAGTGAATTGAAATATTAGAACAAGGACTGAAGTCTTTCCCAGCTGAAGCTGGGGGTTTTAACCAAAAAGGTGACTATAAATCTATCGCTTGATTCATTGCTTCATTTTGTTTTTGGTGCATTATAATTTCTCCTTTTGTTATATTATATTTTTATATAACCTTTGAAAAATTTACACACTTATTTGTACAGAGCCCCATACATAGCTAAAGGTATTACTTCTCCATTTTCTACATAATTACCGACTTGCCAACAAATATGGGTTCTGTCGCATATGTTGGACAATAGAAAAAAGATTGATATAATGATCTAAAAAAGATGTTAAGATGTTTCGTATTACTGCAAGATTATTATCATATTTCAAAGGATTTTGTTCTTCACCAGAAATAATAATGTTATTTGTCTATATGAAATGCCGATTTTCTTTAAGTTATCGAGATTTGGAAGAAATGATGAGTATAAGGGGAGCAAAAATTGATCACTCTACATTACAAAGATGGGTTATAAAATTTGTACCATTGATAGATCAGGTGGTTAGAAAAAGAAAGAAGCCAGTTGGTAGTAGTTGGAGAATGGATGAGACTTATATTAAATTAAACGGTAAATGGGTTTATTTATATAGAGCACTAGATAGTCTTGGTAATACTGTAGACTTTCTGCTACGTAAGCATAGAGACAAGCCTGCAGCACTTGCATTTTTTCGTAAAGCCTTTAGAGAGAATAATTTTCCTGAGAAAGTAGTAATTGATAAAAGCGGTAGTAATACGGCTGCTCTTAATGATTTGAATACAGAAGTTCCTAAAGATTATAAAATTAAGGTTATTCAGACCAAATACCTGAATAATCTTGTAGAACAAGATCATAGGTTTATCAAAAAACGTACAAAGCCAATGCTTGGTTTTAAGAGTTTTCATTCTGCAGAAATGACTATTACCGGTATAGAAAATATTCGTATGATGCAAAAAAGACAAATAATTGGAGCTAATGATAATCTTTCTACTTTTGAGAATTTTGCTATGTTAATGGCATCATAATGTCCAAAACCTTAGTTTTAACAATCTTGATGTAGTATGATTTATAGATGCGACAAAACCGGTTTATTAGCATATTTTAACATTTTCTTATGGATTTCTTTATTATTTTCTGCCATTAAACCCTATTATCTATAAGACTTATAGAGTTTTGCCGGACAGACTAGATAGCTACTCGCTAATAGACATTTAGGAGCTTATAACAATATACTAGATGAAAATCAACAATTGCGTTGTCGTTGTCCAAGACCTGCGGTACTCACGTACTAATGTACGCTGTGCTCCTCGGCTTGGACACTTCTAGCACTTGTTGATTTTGATCTTCGGTCTACCAACTCTTCATTTACGAGCAGTATATCAAGAACTTATCCGGGTTAGCTATACCGTTTTAACAAAATTATCCCTCAGAACTAATTGATAAAATCAAAGTCTTTCCCTTGTTGAATATATTGTCTTATTCTTGACATTAATTCTTGGAAATACACCAAATTATGCCACGTCATAAGTACCGCCCCTAGAATCTCTTTTACCTTTACCAAATGATGTAAGTAAGCTTTATTATAATTTTTACATGCTGGGCATGGACAATCATATTCTAGCGGTTCATGATCGCTACTATATTTACTATTGCGAATATTTACTATACCATATTTGGTAAAAGCTTGACCATTCCGACCCGAGCGGGTTGGAATAACGCAATCAAACATATCTACTCCCCTTGCAACCGCACCAATAATATCATCTGGTTTACCAACCCCCATAAGATATCTTGGCTTATATTTAGGTAACAAATCCGGAGCATAGTCTAACACATTGAACATTAGTTCTTGCCCCTCACCTACTGCTAGACCTCCGATAGCATACCCTTCAAAATCTAATTCTACCAAATTTTGTGCTGACTGAACACGTAACTCCTGATATATACTCCCCTGTACAATACCAAATTGACCATAACCTTCTCTTTGAACGAAGGATTTTCTTGACCTCTCTCCCCATCTAGATGTCAATTCCATAGATGATTTTGCTTGCTCAAATGTTGCAGGATATGGGGTACATTCATCAAACGCCATAGTAATAGTGCTATCAAGAAGATATTGTATCTCAGTTGCACGTTCGGGAGTTAACATATGCTTACTACCATCAATATGAGAGTTAAAAATTACACCTTCTTCGGTAATTTTACATAATTTCGATAGGGACATGACCTGAAAACCACCTGAGTCAGTAAGTACAGGCTTTGACCAGTTCATAAATTTACGCAAGCCGCCAAGCTTAGCAATTCTTTCAGCAGTTGGCTGCAGCATTAAGTGATAAGTATTACCAAGTACTATATCAGCTCCGGTAGACTCCACTGCTTCGGGTAACATGCCTTTTACCGTACCTTTCGTACCGACTGGCATAAAAGCTGGGGTACGTATCTGACCGTGCCTAGTAGTAATAACACCAGCTCTTGCTTTTTTATGTTGAAACTTTAAGTCAAATGAAAATTTTTGCATTATTAATTTACCTTTTCAATACACATAGCTATCCCCATCCCCCCACCTATACAAAGTGTTGCTAGCCCTTTTTTCGCATTAATTTTTTGCATTTGATGAATTAATGTTACCAAGATTCTTGCCCCACTTGCTCCTATTGGATGACCAAGAGCAATAGCCCCTCCGTTCATATTGACTTTATTAATATCCCAATTCATCTGTTGATTTACATAAATAGCTTGAGCGGCAAAAGCTTCATTAGCTTCTATTATGTCCAAATCTTCTACTTTCCAACCAGCTTTGTCCAAAGCCTTCTTCGATGCTGGTACTGGACCTGTTCCCATAATATTTGGTTCTACCCCTACTTCAGCATATGATACAATTCTAACAAGAGGTTTTAGATTATATCTCTTTAATGCTTCTTCAGATACTACCATTAAACAAGCTGCTCCATCATGAATAGAAGAAGCATTACCAGCTGTTACAGTACCTTCTTTGTCAAAAGCTGGACGTAGTTTAGCTAAAACTTCTAATTTAATATCAGCTCTAATTCCCGCATCTTGATCAAATATTAATGTAGCTTTTTGCATCTTAACTTCTACTGGTAAGATCTCGTCTTTAAAACGAGCTTCTGCTTGTGCTTTACGTGCTTTTTGGTGTGATTTTAGTGCAAACTCATCTTGCATTTCTCTAGTAATATTAAATCTTTTAGATATATTTTCGGCGGTAATTCCCATTAAATTATTAGAAAATACATCGGTCAAACCGTCATACTGCATCAAATCTACCATTTGTGTGCTACCTAACTTATGACCAGCACGAATATACGATCCATGTAAACCCAAAGACATATTTTCTTGCCCACCAGCTATCACAATATCATTATCACCTGCAATAATACTACTTGCTGCTAAACATACCGTTTTTAACCCAGATCCACATACTTTATTAACTGTGAAGCCTGTAACTTCTTTAGGTAATCCAGCTTGGATTAGAACCTGCCTAGCAGGATTTTGCCCTACGCCACCAGGTGATTACCTGTCCCATTATTACTTCATTAATAATAGCTGTATCTAGTTTACTATCTTTTAAAATTGATTCTATAATGATAGCTGCAAGTTTAGTTGCTGGAATTGATCCTAAGCTTCCTAGCAGAGATCCTACTGCTGTTCTTTTTGCATGAGTTATATAAACTGCCTTTTTACTCATCGAGTATACTCCTTACATAAGATATCTCAATTGTTATTAATCAAATAGCTAATATGACCACTTGGTACTTCGAAGATCATAGATTCTCTAAATAATTTGTGTAAGGATAACATAGATGATTTTGGTACTATTTTGGGTTTTGTCGCATCTATAAATCATACTACATCAAGATTGTTAAAACTAAGGTTTTGGACATTATGATGCCATTAACATAGCAAAATTCTCAAAAGTAGAAAGATTATCATTAGCTCCAATTATTTGTCTTTTTTGCATCATACGAATATTTTCTATACCGGTAATAGTCATTTCTGCAGAATGAAAACTCTTAAAACCAAGCATTGGCTTTGTACGTTTTTTGATAAACCTATGATCTTGTTCTACAAGATTATTCAGGTATTTGGTCTGAATAACCTTAATTTTATAATCTTTAGGAACTTCTGTATTCAAATCATTAAGAGCAGCCGTATTACTACCGCTTTTATCAATTACTACTTTCTCAGGAAAATTATTCTCTCTAAAGGCTTTACGAAAAAATGCAAGTGCTGCAGGCTTGTCTCTATGCTTACGTAGCAGAAAGTCTACAGTATTACCAAGACTATCTAGTGCTCTATCTCAATAACAACCAGCTGAAGCTGGTGGGTTGATATCTAGACTGGAAGTCGCTATTACTCTAAAGAGATATTACTAATGCCTGTGCTATCTCTCTGATCCTAATTCTTATAAGTTACCCTGCAATACTTTTGTAGCGATATTTAGTGATCCAAACAACATGAAAGCGATGGTAAAATACAGTGTGGCTAGTCTTGTTATAATCTGTCATATATGATATTTTAATATACATAAGAGCAAGCTCTTCATGTATATTAAAATATCATATATTCAAGTTATAGTGAATTGAAATATTAGAACAAGGACTGAAGTCTTTCCCAGCTGAAGCTGGGGGTTTTAACCAAAAAGGTGGGCTCTGTACAAATAAGTGTGTAAATTTTTCAAAGGTTATATAAAAATATAATATAACAAAAGGAGAAATTATAATGCACCAAAAACAAAATGAAGCAATGAATCAAGCGATAGATTTATTAGTTAACCACTCTGCACTGCAAGTGCAGAGCTTAATATTACGGCATGAATGCCTCATGTATGTACTAACTTAAAAGTTAGAAACTATTTGTGTATGGCTCATTTAGCAAGTGTCACAACACAAAAAAATATATCTGTGAAGTGTAAGAGAGTCTGTCCTATAGTTTGTGTAAGTTGCAAAGAAAGCAGTAAGAGATTACTGTAAAAAAAGTAACTTAAGCAAGCAAGGAGGAATTATGGCTAAAAAATTAGATACAGATAAAGATACATTAGACATCAGTAATCAGCTAGTAGAAGAATTATTATCAAAAGCAGATCCATCGGAGTTATTTGGTCGAGATGGTTTATTTCAACAGCTAAAGAAGCAAATAGTTGAGAAAATATTAGCAAGTGAGTTGGATCATGAATTAGGATATTCAAAACATAGCAAGATGCCAAAAGTAGATAATAATCGTCGTAATGGTAGCTATGAGAAGACAGTAATTGATGGGGATGGTCGTAAGCTGACAGTAGAAGTACCAAGAGATCGGGAAGGAGAGTATAATCCTCAATTAATACCAAAAGGGCTGAGGAGATTTAATGGATTTGATGAGAAAGTGATATCCCTTTATGGTCGCGGTATGACAGTCAGCGAGATCCGAGGGCATTTAGAAGAAATATATCAAACTGATGTATCTGGTGACTTGATATCCACCATAACAGATGGGGTGATAGAAGAAGTAACTAGGTGGCAAAATCGTTGTTTAGATAGGGTGTATCCAATATTATACTTGGACTGTATCTATGTAAAATCTAGAGACAATCACATAGTAATAAGTTAACCACTCTGCACTGCAAGTGCAGAGCTTAATATTACGGCATGAATGCCTCATGTATGTACTAACTTAAAAGTTAGAAACTATTTGTGTATGGCTCATTTAGAAAGTGTCACAACACAAAAAAATGAGTCAATCATTTAATTTGTGTAAGTTCATTTTTTATTTTCCAATAAATCATATTTAAAATCTCCACAAAGTATTTCAAATTGATTTAAAGCTAAAGACCAATCTTTAATAGGCATGGTCCATTTTTTGGCTGCATTTTGTAGGGATAAAAATATTATTTTTTGAATTGACTTATCATCTGGAAACACCCCCTTATTTTTGATAATTTTTCTAATTTGACGATTTACAGATTCTATAGTGTTAGTAGTATAAATTACCTTTCTGATCTCTTCAGGAAAGGCAAAAAACGGTATTATCCCAGACCAATTACGTTGCCAAATATCAGAAATTACCGGATATTTTTTATCCCATTTTACACCAAATTGCTGAAGTTTTAAACGTGCCATTTCGTCATTATTAGCTGTATAAATTTGTTTTAGATCTGATGTGACCTCTTTTAAATCTTTATATGACACATACTTTACTGAATTGCGAACCATATGTACAATACATAATTGTACTATAGTACTCGGGAATACACTGCTTATAGCTTCTGGAAAGCCCTTTAAACCATCCACACAAGCAACATAAATTTGTTCAATTCCTCGATTCTTTAACTCAGTAACTACTTGCATCCAAAATTTAGCACCTTCATTTTTGCCTATCCAAATGCCAAGTAACTCCTTTTTCCCTTCTATATTTACAGCAAGTGCTAAATATACTGCTTTATTTATTACTATGTGATTGTCTCTAGATTTTACATAGATACAGTCCAAGTATAATATTGGATACACCCTATCTAAACAACGATTTTGCCACCTAGTTACTTCTTCTATCACCCCATCTGTTATGGTGGATATCAAGTCACCAGATACATCAGTTTGATATATTTCTTCTAAATGCCCTCGGATCTCGCTGACTGTCATACCGCGACCATAAAGGGATATCACTTTCTCATCAAATCCATTAAATCTCCTCAGCCCTTTTGGTATTAATTGAGGATTATACTCTCCTTCCCGATCTCTTGGTACTTCTACTGTCAGCTTACGACCATCCCCATCAATTACTGTCTTCTCATAGCTACCATTACGACGATTATTATCTACTTTTGGCATCTTGCTATGTTTTGAATATCCTAATTCATGATCCAACTCACTTGCTAATATTTTCTCAACTATTTGCTTCTTTAGCTGTTGAAATAAACCATCTCGACCAAATAACTCCGATGGATCTGCTTTTGATAATAATTCTTCTACTAGCTGATTACTGATGTCTAATGTATCTTTATCTGTATCTAATTTTTTAGCCATAATTCCTCCTTGCTTGCTTAAGTTACTTTTTTTACAGTAATCTCTTACTGCTTTCTTTGCAACTTACACAAACTATAGGACAGACTCAAAAAAATATATCTGTGAAGTGTAAGATTTTGTTAAAAAATATCCTATCTTTTCTTGATAAGATATTTAAAATTTATGTTGAAACGACGCACTGCAAGTGCGGGGTTTTTCTCCCAAAGTGGGACAATAAACAAGAAGCTTCCCTATCAATATATTTTGACACTTCTCTGTAGATCCCGCTAGGGCGGAAATCCTTACTATTTAACCATCGACTTGCACTATCATGAGATAGGTTTATTGGACTTACTTCAGATAATGCTTTACCACTATATCTTACGCTACTTGCTTGTAAAAATGATTTATATAAGTCTTTGCTACATTTTGATCTTGCCATGCTGAACTAAAACTCTTTCTTGCTAGATTAACATATTTTTTGCTAAGTGCGAAACTCCTGTAAACATCTTGACAACCAAGATAGCCTGGATTTTCTGTCTCTATTTCCCCATGTGCCTCTTTAAGATTCTTACGATTCTCCAAGACACGTAATTGAGCTTCCTTAAGTATAATGCCATCCTGAGCCATTTTAGTTTCTAAAGCTACTAGCCGTTTCTTAAGATTATTGAGATCGTTCCTAAGCCAGATAGATCTAATGCCGCCGGGAGATACTAAAATCCCATCTTTTTTTAATTCGTTCGATACACGAAGTTGACCATAAGCGGGGTACTCTATTGCCATGTCTAATACCGCTTTCTCTACAATAGGATCAACTCTATTAGCCAATATGGGTTTCTTACGGCTTATTTCATACAAGGCTTCATCGCCACCATTCTCATATAATTCCTTGAATCTATAATAACTATCTCTGCTATACCCCATTGTCTTACATGCACTAGATACATTTCCTAAGCTTTTTGCTAGTTCAAGTAATCCTATTTTTGGTCTTATTATTTTCTGATTTAAATTCATTTTAATCTCCATTTAATAATTTGTTTATTTTACTAAATGTAAGATTAAATCTCAACTACTTCACATGTAGATTAAAATCAAATTTTGTTGAAGGTTTATTTTTCTTTAATGAGTAAGCAACAAGAGTAGATAATATATGGACAAAGGCATTTATTGGTGATCTATGTCTAGTATGTTCAAGGTTCATTTTATTTTTTAGATAATCAAAAACTGTTTCAATTAAGTTACGCTTTCGAAGTAAGATTTTTTCTTTCAAATCCATTAATTTATTTTCCATATTCTTCTTAATTCCATGAATCATTTTTAAGCCTCTTTCATATAAATTTAAGAACAAATTTTGCTTAATATAACCTTTATCAGCTGCTATAATTCCAGTTAATCTTTTTGTTAACTCCGGTACTGGAACCCTATCATCTACATTGCCTTTGGTCACTTTTAATGCCATAAACTCCCCTTTATTATTGATTATTACATGTAATTTAAAACCATAAAAATACCCCATAGAGGATTTACTATGTTTGGCTAATCCTTTAAAAACTTTATTGCTATAACGCCTTTTATTGTGACAAGCTTTAATCGTTGTAGAGTCAATAAAGTTAACCACTCTGCACTGCAAGTGCAGAGCTTAATATTACGGCATGAATGCCTAATGTATATACTAACTTAAAAGTTAGAAACTATTTGTGTATGGTTCATTTAAAAAGTGTCACAACACAAAAAGAATATATCTGTGAAGTGTAAGATTTTGTTAAAAAAATATCTTATCTTATCTTTTCTTGATAAGATATTTAAAATTTATGTTGAAACGACGCACTGCAAGTGCGGGGTTTTTCTCCCAAAGTGGGACAATAAAGCGTCAAGGCCAATTTCCAGTAATATATATAAATTTTAAAGAAGTGAAGGGGAGTAATTATAAGGAAATTGTTAGTAGCATTATAGATCAAATAATAGAATTATACGAAAGATTTAATTATTTAGAACAATATATTCAAGAAGATAATAAATTTTTCAGTATTCCGCAAAAAGTAAAGTTAAAAAATTATCTAAGTGGTGATATTAATATAAGCTATTTAAAAAATAGCCTGAAGTTTTTAAGTCAAATATTGTATAAACATTTTAAACAAAAAGTATACATATTAATAGATGAATATGATACACCAATTAATAATGCGTATTTAGAATTGGTTCTGTCGCATCTATTGCCAAGTATGATGATATGTGGTATATGGAGCTAAAAAATAGCATTATGGTATTCTAAATATCGCCAAAACTTTTGAAGTATTTTAAAGGATTTTGCTCTGGTTCTGTCGCATATGTTGGACAATAGAAAAAAGATTGATATAATGATCTAAAAAAGATGTTAAGATGTTTCGTATTACTGCAAGATTATTATCATATTTCAAAGGATTTTGTTCTTCACCAGAAATAATAATGTTATTTGTCTATATGAAATGCCGATTTTCTTTAAGTTATCGAGATTTGGAAGAAATGATGAGTATAAGGGGAGCAAAAATTGATCACTCTACATTACAAAGATGGGTTATAAAATTTGTACCATTGATAGATCAGGTGGTTAGAAAAAGAAAGAAGCCAGTTGGTAGTAGTTGGAGAATGGATGAGACTTATATTAAATGGTTTTGTCGCATCTATAAATCATACTACATCAAGATTGTTAAAACTAAGGTTTTGGACATTATGATGCCATTAACATAGCAAAATTCTCAAAAGTAGAAAGATTATCATTAGCTCCAATTATTTGTCTTTTTTGCATCATACGAATATTTTCTATACCGGTAATAGTCATTTCTGCAGAATGAAAACTCTTAAAACTAAGCATTGGCTTTGTACGTTTTTTGATAAACCTATGATCTTGTTCTACAAGATTATTCAGGTATTTGGTCTGAATAACCTTAATTTTATAATCTTTAGGAACTTCTGTATTCAAATCATTAAGAGCAGCCGTATTACTACCGCTTTTATCAATTACTACTTTCTCAGGAAAATTATTCTCTCTAAAGGCTTTACGAAAAAATGCAAGTGCTGCAGGCTTGTCTCTATGCTTACGTAGCAGAAAGTCTACAGTATTACCAAGACTATCTAGTGCTCTATATAAATAAACCCATTTACCGTTTAATTTAATATAAGTCTCATCCATTCTCCAACTACTACCAACTGGCTTCTTTCTTTTTCTAACCACCTGATCTATCAATGGTACAAATTTTATAACCCATCTTTGTAATGTAGAGTGATCAATTTTTGCTCCCCTTATACTCATCATTTCTTCCAAATCTCGATAACTTAAAGAAAATCGGCATTTCATATAGACAAATAACATTATTATTTCTGGTGAAGAACAAAATCCTTTGAAATATGATAATAATCTTGCAGTAATACGAAACATCTTAACATCTTTTTTAGATCATTATATCAATCTTTTTTCTATTGTCCAACATATGCGACATGTATCTTGTAACTGCAGGTCAAATTTAGTACTTGCAAAAACGTCTTCAGAGGAGTTAGCTTACTTCTGAAGGCAGAAAGAGGTGACTCTGTAGATGCGACTAGATACTAAGTCTGCGGTTCTGATAAGAGCCCTCTTTCATATCTCCTAAAGCTGAACAGTATCTTAAGAAAAGCTTATGCTTATTCTGTATAAACATGGTTAGCTAAAGCCTTCTAGTACTTCAAATCAACGGTTTATCAAGGAGGAGTAAATGTCCAAACCAATCCTAGGAGTTGACGTCTCAAAGTTAGATTTATCAATAGCACTACTCGTTGATAAAAAATATTATCAAACAAAAATAGATAATAATCAACAAGGTTTTAAGATGTTTGTTAGGTGGCTTGAAAAACATGATGTTACTAAGGTAGCTGCATGTATGGAAGCTACTGGTAGTTATGGTAAATCATTTGCTGATTTTTTATATAATAATGGTCATGAGGTAAGTGTAGTAAACCCTTCATGCATCAATGCCTTTGCAAAAAGCAAGTTATCACGCCATAAGACTGATAAAGTAGACAGTATGATCATTGCAGAATTCGCAATTAAGAATGATCTGACACCGTATATTCCTACAGATAAAGCATTGCAATATCTACAGGATCTATATCGTTGTATGCAAAATCTCAAGAAGCAACACGCACAAACTCAAAACTACCTTGAACACAAACAGCACTTACCAAAATCAATATGCACTAGTTATCAGGAGTTTCGCACTTAGCAAAAAATATGTTAATCTAGCAAGAAAGAGTTTTAGTTAAGCATGGCAAGATCAAAATGTAGCAAAGACTTATATAAATCATTTTTACAAGCAAGTAGCGTAAGATATAGTGGTAAAGCATTATCTGAAGTAAGTCCAATAAACCTATCTCATGATAGTGCAAGTCGATGGTTAAATAGTAAGGATTTCCGCCCTAGCGGGATCTACAGAGAAGTGTCAAAATATATTGATAGGGAAGCTTCTTGTTTATTAGTGGGAGATGACACGTTATTGTCAAAGCAATACAGTAAGAAAATTGAGCTTGTACATTATCAATATTCTGGAGCTGTACATGATGTTATACCTGGTATAGGGATGGTCAACTTACTGCATTACAATGCTAAAACTGATCAATCTACCCCTGTAGATTATAGAATATATGATAAAGAAACTGATGGAAAAACAAAGAATGAGCATTTTTGTGATATGCTTACTTTAGCTAAGGAAAGAGGGATCAATCCTGATGCAGTAGTAATGGATGCGTGGTATAGCGGTTTGGAGAATTTGAAACATATACGTAATTTAGGTTGGACATGGGTTAGTAACCTAAGAAAAAATAGAAAAGTTAATGAAACTGGACTGATTTTTCAAGACAAATTTTTCACTAATTTTGTTTCCCATTTTACATAATTTTTAAGCTGCATTTTGTAAGTAATCAAGATACACGTTCATCGGTTTTTTATAACCAATACTTGAATGGAATCTTTGATTGTTATATTTATCCATGTATTTATCAATACCATCTTTAAGTTCTGCGATATTTTTAAAATCATTTATAAATATACAATTATATTTTAAAGTTCTAAAAAATCTTTCAATCACAATATTATCAATGCTTCTACCCTTACCGTTCATTGAGATTTGTATATTATTCTCTTTTAGAATTCCCGTATGCTCATGTCCAGTATATTGACTACCCTGATCACTATGATCTGTCAACAGTTTTCCGGACAGTTTGTTTAGGCACATTTTTGCATTTTCTCGTATTGTACAGGTGATAGATAGTCATTAGTTGAATGCATCCTTATACGATTATAAAATACTTCTATATATTCAAATATGGCATATTTTGCTTCCTCCCTAGTTTTAAATTTATATTGATAAATTAGTTCTGTTTTTATAGTGTGAAAAAAGCTTTCAGCAACAGCATTATCCCAACAATTTCCTTTACCGCTCATACTCTGTATAATACCATGTTGTTTTGTAAGTTTTGAATGGCTATCAGAACAATATTGACTACCTCTATCAGTATGCCAAATAAGTCCTTTAGGTGGTTTACGTTGCCATATTGCCATTAGCAGAGCATTATTAACTAAATCAGCTTTCATGTTACTATTCATTGACCACCCTATAATTTTCCTAGAAAATAGATCAATAACGGTTGCTAAGTACAGCCAACCTTCTTCAGTTGGAACATATGTGATGTCCCCAACCCAATAACAATTAGCAGCATAGACCTTGAACTTTCTATCCAATAAATTAGGAGCAACTTGCTTATTATGACTAGAATCAGTAGTTGCTTTAAATTTATGTTTGCTTTTACATACTAAACCAGCTTCATTCATTAGCCTTGCAATCCGCTTCCGACTAACAATTATACCGTGTCTAGATAGTTCCTTTTTAATGGGTCTAGATCCATAATTCCTTCTACCTTCTTGAAAAATTGTTTTAATCTTACAGGTTAAAGCATTATCTTCTTTGTCCCTATTGCATTCAGGGGTAGTTAACCATTCATAATAGCCACTACGTGATACTTTCATAAATTTGCACATAATCGCAGTTGAAAAATCACCTTTATGCTTCTTTATCCATGCGTACTTTATTGGGACTCTTTCGCAAAGTACGCGGCAGCCTTTTTTAATAGATCACGCTCCTGCGTTACCCTAGCTAAATCTTTCTTTAATCTTTTTAATTCATCATAGAGATGTTCATCTGTTCGCATTATTGATTCTTTAGGTTTGGAATATTTATCTACCCAAGTATATAGAGTATTTCTAGTAATACCTAACTCTTTAGCTGTTTGTGACACAGGTCGCTTGGACTCAATTGCTAATTTAACTGCTGACTCTTTAAATTCAGCCGGATAAACCTTTGGTTTGCTATTAGTCATTTTTGTACTTCCTTTCTGTTAATATTGTCTCCTATTAACTGTCCGGAAAACTATAACCACATCACTATTGAATATTTGTGGTGCAGGGTATTTATTCAGTGCATCTTTTAATACATCGGTTACAAGTGATGCATCCATAGAATTAGATACTTTATAACTTAGTATTGCCTTACTATGCCAATCTATAATCGCCACAAGATACATAAATCCTCCGTTAGTTCTAATATAAGTAATGTCACCACTCCACACTTGATTAACATAAGGTACATGAATAGTTCTATTCGTTCCTGATTTGTGCCAGTACGGCTCAAGCAAATAGCTATAAATTTTATGTTGACCATCCTTCACAGAAGTAGATTGCTTTTTATGAGGATGAATAGCTTCTATACCCATTATTCCCATATATTTAAGCACCCTATCTCTGCCCACATTAAAGCCGTCTTCCAATAATTGTTTGTATATATAACGATAACCATACTCAGGGTTATCCGTATATATTTCATCTATTCTATTTAAAATATCAAGATTATATAAGCTCATTACTTTAGCTTTATAATATACTCCAGATCTGCTTATCTTTAATAGTTCACATTGCCTTGTCTTTGCTAACGTACTCAGCTTGGGGTCGACAAGACTTTTCTTATTTGATAAGTCCAAGCTGTTTAGCTTTCCCACCGCCCAGTCCCTCTCGACTGTAGCCTTACCTAATGCTTTTGCAAGTTCATCGTTTTGATTCTTAAGTTCACTAATCTGCCCTTTGTACTCACTAACAGCTTTTGCTGGCTCAAATGCCAATGACGCATTATCTAAAAATTGTCGTTTCCAGTTTTGCATAGTTTTAGCCGTTACTTCATATTTGACCGATAACTGACCTATTGTTGATTCTTCTTTTAACATCTCTAATACTATTTTAGTTTTTGCTTCTGCACTAAAATTTTTAATTTGTTTTTTACCCATTTGTTTCTCTTTAATTTTATTTATTATTCTATACTTATTGAGAAACAAAAATACCTGCTTCTTTGTCTAATTTTTTCAGTCCATTATAAATCATAATGTTAGCTTAGAAAGTTTAGAGATTCCTGATGAGGGACTAAAAATTCACCTACGTGGATACGGTTGGGTTACGGTATTTAAGTTTGTGGCAAAAAATGGTCGCATTGATTACATAACAACTAACTTAGAAAATCCAACACGTGAACAAATAGAGAAAATTGTTAAGGCACGGTGGTCTATAGAAGTTTATCATCGAGAATTAAAACAAACTTGTGGTATTGAACGCTGTCAGGCACGCACGGGTCGAGCTCAGAGAAATCATATTTGCCTTGCTGTATTTGCTTGGCTCGATATGAACAAAAGGAGGATAAATGAAAAAATTACTTTATATCAACAAACTTGGGAAGTTATAAAAACATCAATTCAGAACAACATTAGATGCCTTTTAGCTGATTCGCAATTTTGCTAACTGCGAAACTCCTGGTTATGCTAAACTTGCTAAGCATATTAAGAAAGAGATTGAAAATATTGAACTTGAGATAGACAAGATATTGACTAATAACACATCTCTAAAACAGAAGGCAGATAACATGCAAACTATTCCAGGCATAGGTAAGACTACAGCTGTAGCTATTCTTGCAGAAGCTCCTGACTTAGAATCTTTCAGTAATGCTAGACAATTAGCTGCTTATGCAGGACTTACTCCAAAACATAAAACTTCTGGCACATCTGTCAGAGGAAAAACTTCTATCTCAAAAATTGGTTCTTCTAACTTGCGTAAAGCCTTATACTTTCCTGCTATAGTTGCTAAAAAGCATAACCCACTATTCAAGGAATTTACTCAAAAATTATCTAGTAAGGGTAAACCTGCTAAAGTTATCATTGTTGCTATCATGAGAAAGCTATTACACATAATCTTTGGAGTTGTAAAAAATAAAACCTCATTTAATCCAAATTTAGTGCTTGACTCCTAAGACAGTATCAGAACCGTACAATTTCCTGATATAATATTTATTTGTGTTAATTCTTTTATTAGATCACAAATAATGGCTAAATGTAGTAATAGTAAAAGTTGGGAGTCAAAAATGACTGTAGATGAGTACAATCATTATTCTAGTTAACCACTCTGCACTGCAAGTGCAGAGCTTAATATTACGGCATGAATGCCTAATGTATATACTAACTTAAAAGTTAGAAACTATTTGTGTATGGTTCATTTAAAAAGTGTCACAACACAAAAAGAATATATCTGTGAAGTGTAAGATTTTGTTAAAAAAATATCTTATCTTATCTTTTCTTGATAAGATATTTAAAATTTATGTTGAAACGACGCACTGCAAGTGCGGGGTTTTTCTCCCAAAGTGGGACAATAAAATGAGAGCGACTTATGAAATTATTGTAGCAGATCACGAATTTACAGCAAGAACAAAAGTATTGCTTATTGATCCTATGGATTGCACATTTGCTAAAACTTGGGAATCGCAAATAAAACCTGAAATAGATCAGTTAATGGGTTTGGTCACAGAGACCTGTGATTATTGTTAGTGAGTATACTCAATGAATTGCAAGATTTTGGAATATATACTCAAATCAATCGAAATTTTTTCTTAAAAGCTTGACCTTTGGTTAAAAACTGATTATGCAAGAGATAAACAACTATAACTATTATTAAAATGTTTTTATTAGAAATAAAAAAAATAAACGGAACTCTTGATACGATACATTTTATAGGTATCGGAGGAATCGGTATGAGTGGCATTGCCGAAATACTACATAATCTCGGATATAAAGTGCAAGGGTCTGATATAGCAGAAAATTATAATACCAAAAGACTAGAAAATAATGGTATTAAGGTTTTCCTAGGTCATCAAGGACAAAATGTCACTAATGTTTCATATGTAGTGGTATCATCAGCTATAAATAAAGATAATTCTGAAATTCAGGAAGCCTTACATAGAAAGATACCAATAATTAGGCGTGCTGAGATGCTGGCTGAATTAATGAGGCTAAAATGCTCTGTAGCAATCTCTGGTTCGCATGGAAAGACTACTACAACATCACTAGTTGCTTGTTTATTTGAAGCTGCCGGGCTTTGTCCAACTTTAATTAATGGTGGTATTGTTAATAGTAAATCTACTAATGCCTATCTTGGGTCTGGGAATTATCTGATAGCCGAAGCCGATGAGTCTGACGCAACTTTCATTCACATACCAGCAACCGTTGCGGTAATAACTAATATCGATCCTGAACATCTAGATTTTTACCATGATTTTGATAGTTTAATTCAAGCTTTTAGAAGTTTTATAACTAATTTACCATTTTATGGTTTTGCAGTTGTTTGTATTGATCATCAAGCTGTTAGAAAACTAGTAAATGACATAGTTGAGCGTAGAATCATAACTTATGGAATAGACTCGGATGATGCTAACATACAAGCCTTTAATTTAGATTCTGATATTGAATCGTCAACTTTTGATGTGCGAATTAGTTTACCTAATGTAAATGGCGTAACAACTATCGAGAGAATTACTTTACCTACCCCAGGAAGACATAATATCCTTAATGCTCTTGCTGCTATCGCGATAGCTGTGGAGCTTGATTTTGGTATCAAAATTATTAAAAATGGATTTAATAGCTTTAAAGGGATAAAACGCCGATTCACTAAAGTGGCAGAATATAACAATGCTACGATAATTGATGACTATGCTCACCATCCGGAGGAAGTAAAAGCTACACTTGCTACGGCAAAAAATATTGCTAATAAGCGAAATAGTAAGGTTATAGCGATCTTTCAACCACATAGATATTCAAGAGTTAAATATTTATTTGATGATTTTGTAACTTGTTTTTCTGACGCTGACCAGTTGTATATTACAGATATATATGCTGCCGGTGAACAGCCAATAGATGGTATAACGGGAAGAAACTTAGTAAACAAAATCAAAAATACTAAATCCCATGCAATGGTATCATTTATTGAGAATCACGAGGATATAGCTGGCATTATTGCCAAGGAGGCTATGCCAAATGATATAATAATTATGATGGGTGCTGGGAGCATTTCTGCTTGGGCCAATGATTTGCATCAGCAATTTACGCGAGAACGTCATTGCGAGAAGGCGTAAGCCAGCGAAGCAATCCATTTTGGTCATTTTTTGGATTGCTTCGTCGCTACTAAAGTAGCTTTTCGCGATGACGTTATTTTAACAGATTTATTAGACTTACTGCATAAATCAAAGATAGTTGAGGGATTTTTAGGAGAAACGAAGCCGGCTACCTTCGCGTACACAGACGTACGTGAGGAGCGGAGGCGAGTTTCGACGACAAAATCACCAACTAGATTGACTTATGCAGTAAGTCTATTAAGTAGATATTTTATAATTATGGCATTACTTGGTGAATATAGGAATAATTACAATCTAAGTCATCTAACTTGGTTTAAAGTTGGTGGACCTGCGGAGATATTTTTTAAACCATTAGAGTCAATGACTTTAGCAGATTTTGTAGCACAAAACCAACAACAGAGACCAATAACTGTTTTAGGGGCTGGATCAAATATTATTATTAGAGATGGTGGTATAGAGGGAGTTGTAATAAAACTTGGTCAAAATTTTACTAATATAGAATTAATGCCGAATAATCAAATATCGGTAGGGAGTAGTTGCCTTAATTTTAACCTTGCTAAATTTTGTCAGGTACATTCAATTACTGGCTTTGAGTTTCTCAGCGGTATACCGGGTACTATAGGTGGTGGAGTGGTTATGAACGCTGGGGCGTATGGTTCGGAGTTTAAAGATATCATAATAGCAATTGAAGCAATAGATTCTAGAGGGAATTTTATCCTAATCCCTAATGAGAAGATAGGTTTTAAATATCGTGGTAATAATTTACCACAAGAGTTGATTATAACCAAGGCGATCTTTAAGACAGCTATAGGAGATAGTCATATGATCTTAGAAAAAATGAATGAAATAAATAAAAATAGACTAGCAACCCAGCCGATTAAAGAACGGACGAGCGGCAGTACATTTGCTAATCCAGAGAATCATAAAGCATGGCAATTAATTGACAAAGCTGGTATGAGGGGATACAGAATTGGCGGGGCTTCTATGTCACAACTACATTGTAATTTTATGATAAACCATGGTAATAGCTCTGCTCGTGATTTGGAAGATTTGGGTGATCTTGTTAAAAAAAAGGTATTTGAAGATAGTGGAATTAGTCTAAAATGGGAGATTAAACGAATAGGGAAATATGCATAAATATCAAACAAGCTTTATTGCCAATTCTAAGGTTACAATATTAAGCGATAAAGGAAAAAAACATGTGGCAGTAGTAGGTGGCGGTATGTCGGCTGAGCGAGAAGTTTCTTTAGTATCGTCTTCGGGAGTTAACCAAGCTTTGGTAGATAGTGGGTATAAAGTTACTTTCATAGATATGGGAGTAGATATTGCTTCAGTATTGTTGCAGATAAAGCCTGATATAATTTATAATTGTTTGCATGGCACTTATGGTGAAGATGGTTGTTTGCCTGGATTACTCAATATCCTACGGATTCCTTATACTCATAGTGGTGTTCTTGCTTCTTCTTTAGCATTTAGTAAAACACATGCAAAAGCATGGTTTGTTGCTAATGATATTAAGATAGCCAAGAGTATTGTCATTAATAAATCTGACAATATTAGCAACGACCCTATGCCAAGACCATATGTGATAAAACCTCTTACCCAAGGATCAAGCATAGGCATTGAAGTAATATTTGTTGAAGATGATTTTAACTTTGCTGATTATGATTTTCCTTATGGTGATCAGGTAATGATTGAAGAATATATTAAGGGGAGAGAAATGCAGGTAGCCGTTTTAAACGGCAAAGCTTTAGGGGTATTGGAAATAAAACTCCTGAAACAGCGTTTTTATGATTATAAGACTAAATACACAGATGGATTTGCTGAGCATTTATGTCCAGCTCCACTACCACAGAATATGTATAATAAATTATTAGAAGAGTCGGAAAAAATATATCAAACCATGAATTGTAGAGGTGTAGTTAGAGCGGAGTTTATTTTTGATGAAAGCAAGAATGAATTTTTTACTCTAGAAGTTAACACCCATCCTGGTATGACTTCCTTATCGATTATACCAGAAATAGCTGCCTTACAGGGGATGGATTTCCGTACACTAGTTGAAAGAATTTTAGAAACAGCATGTATTGACACATGAAGAGGAATAAAGCGTCTAGTAAGAAGAAAAAAGCCAATATACCGCTGCGACGAAAGTTAGCAGTGTTGTATATTAGAGTGGTATTTTTTATTAAAATTGCCCTAGTGGTTTTGCTATCTGCATTTTTCTTTACTAGCTATTTTGCTCCTATAAGACAAGAAATTATCCAAAATACTTACGAATTTACTTCTGATATTGGATTTAAACTTGAAAATGTTTTAATAGAAGGACAATATAATACTAAGGCAGAAGATATATTGGCTACTTTAAATGCTGATAAGGGTACACCTATTCTTTCTCTAGATATGGAGGCAATAAAGAATAATTTGGAACGCAATCCTTGGATTAAAAATGTTGCAATTATCGAGAGAAGATTACCTAACACTATTTACATAAGATTAATTGAGAGAGTGCCTATTGCTATTTGGCAGATTAACGGGCAAGTTTTTCTTATTGATCAAGAAGGATATAAAATTACCAATAATATAGGTAGTTTCTCTAATCTTTTGCATGTTGTGGGATCAGATGCTAATATTTATACTAGCAAATTAATTCAGGATTTAGCTAAACACCCTGAATTAGCTAAAAAAATTATCTCTTCTGTACGTTATGGAGGAAGACGTTGGGATTTAAATCTAGAGCAAGGTATAACTGTTAAAATGCCGGACTTAAGGTTTGAACATGCTTTAGATTATCTTGCAGGATTGGATATGGAAAATATATTATTTAATCAGAACTATAAAATTGTAGATTTACGAGATTCGAGTAAAGTTTACATGGAAAAATATTAAAAGTTATGAAAGCCAAATTGTCTAACTTTGTTACTCTTGACCTTGGTAGTAGTAAAATAGCTTGCATTGCGGCATATATTGACAAAAGAGAGGAAGCAAAAATAATAAGCCAAAATCTGTATTACTCAAAAGGCATTAAATCAGGAGTCATATTAGATTTAAAAGAGGCAGAAAATAGCATAGTCGGGGCGATTTATGCATTAGAAAAAGATTGCGGTAAAAACATAAAAAAAATAACTATATCACTAACAGGCTATGGCACTAAGTCTTATTACATAAATAATAAAATAAAACTTTCTAATCAGCCAATTTCACAGCAAGATATCAAAAAACTTATCAAAAAAGCCTTATTGGAGTTCAAGCTTAAAGACCAAGAAATTATTCATTATTTTCCTATAGAATTTATTCTTGACGATAATAATGCTATTGAAGACCCAGTTGGGATGTTTGGCAAAGAATTAGGGTGTGAATTACATATTATTACAGCAAATTCTAATATGCTGATGAATATTACCAATTGTTTTGCAAAATGTCATGTTGAAATAAATAATATTATATTAGCAATTTACGCTTCGGGAATTGCTTGTCTTTCAGAAGATGAAAAAGCTCTTGGTTCTATTATAATTGATATGGGTGCTAGAACTACCTCATTTGGTGTATTCGTCTCAGGTAAATTACTATATACAAGCTACATAGATATAGGTAGCTTTCATATTACATCTGACATAGCAAAAGTCTTTTCAGTAAGCCTTGATGTTGCAGAAAAACTTAAAATTCTTCATGGTAATGCTATGCCATCTTCTTTTGATAAAGATAGTGTTATTATTTTAGAAGATTCTGAAATGGAGATTCCTGATAGCGGCAGACCAACAATTACTTCAAAATATCTTGCATCTGTCATTAATCCAAGAGTAGAAGAAATATTATTGATGGTTCAAGCAGAATATGACAAAGTTGTTGCAGGCAATATGATCGCTTATCGCATTGTTATTACCGGCGGTGGGGCAATGCTTCGAGGAGTAAAAGAACTGGCAAGCAAAATTTTTGAAAAACAAGTACGAATTGGTAAACCAGAGGTCTTACTAGGTTTTGCTGAAGATTATAATCCCCATATATACTCCACTTCTATAGGTATGGTAAAAAATCAATCTTTAAAAATACAAAAAAATAATTTTGATATTAATGATAATAACGATACTAGTTGGTTTAAAAAGTTTCTAATTTGGCTAAAAGAGAATATTTGAAAAGAAAATGCCTAATACTCGATAATCAAGTTTTTTAGAATTATTAAAAAATACGTCATTGCGAGCGTAAGCGAAGCAATTATAATTTCACCGAATTTGAGTATATAAGAATTGACAAATTCTTATCCTAAGTTCGCGTGTCTTGAAAATATATTAGACTTACCTAAATAACTTATCTATATTAGATGTATATAAGCTATATTAAACTCATAAATTAAATAAAGCGGAATCATGTCAGGGGAAGTTGGAAAAAAAGAATTAAACTGTTCTTTTTGTGGTAAAAATCAATATGAAGTAATAAAATTAATTGCTGGACCAACAGTATTTATTTGTAATGAATGTATTGAACTGTGCCGTGATATTATAAAAGAAGAGACTAAAGTAACTCTTAAACAAGTTGCCTCTTTAATTCCAACACCACACAGAATTTTTTCTACTCTTAATGATTACGTAATTGGTCAAGATCAAGCAAAAAAAGTTTTATCAGTTGCGGTATATAATCACTATAAACGATTAGAATATATCGAGTCAGGTAATAATGATGTCGAATTAAATAAATCAAATATCCTAATTATTGGTTCTACTGGCTCTGGTAAAACCCTTTTGGCACAAACCTTAGCAAAGATTCTTGATGTACCTTTCACTATGGCAGACGCCACTTCTTTAACCGAAGCTGGCTATGTTGGTGAAGATGTTGAAAATATCTTGCTAAGATTATTACAAGCAGCAGACTTTAATATAGCCAAAGCCCAACGAGGCATTGTTTATATAGATGAAGTAGATAAAATCGCTAGAAAATCTGAAAATCCTTCCATAACAAGAGATGTATCGGGAGAAGGAGTCCAACAAGCGTTACTTAAAATCATGGAAGGAACTATTGCTTCTGTTCCCCCCCAAGGTGGCAGAAAACACCCACAGCAAGATTTTGTTCAAGTAGATACTTCCAATATTTTGTTCATATGCGGTGGAGCTTTCATGGGGATAGATAATATCATTAATGCCCGTACTGCTCAAAGTTCAATTGGTTTTGCAGCAAATGTCCAATCAAAACAAGAAAAAAACCACAGCGAAATACTCAAATCATTAGAAATTGAAGATCTAGTAAAGTTTGGGTTAATTCCAGAATTCATCGGTAGGCTTCCAGTAGTAGCAACTTTAGATGACCTAGACAAAGCATCTTTGGTGGCAATTTTAACTCAACCCAAAAATGCTGTTATCAAGCAATATCATAAATTATTTGAGTTAGACGATGTTGAACTATCAATTGATAATGATGCTTTAGAAGGAATAGCCGAGAAAGCGCTGGCACGAAAAACCGGAGCTAGGGGACTCCGTTCTATAATCGAAACACTTCTACTTGACAGTATGTATAATGTTACCAATCTGAAAAAAATGCATGTACATATTTCCAAAGATGTTATAGATGGTACAGCTCAGCCAGTAGTTACCCCAAAAAATTATGTAAAACCTACGAAAAAACGTATGGCGGTTTAGTACTAGGTATTCTAATTTCTGATATAGCTGATCATTAATATAGATATTGAAGTTCATGTTAGGATTTCTTATTATTAATAACATTAATATATTTGTTATTGTAAAAATGTTCTATAAATATGGTTTAGAAGAGAAGAGTTATAATTCATCTAGAACTGGACTAAAAAATAATCTATTATCAAAATTAAAGGATTGTTGATATGAAACTTCTAATTACTATTTTCACCCTACTATTTTATTTCTCCAGTAATGCTAGTGATCACAAACAAAATGGTACGGTTTTGTCGCATCTATAAATCATACTACATCAAGATTGTTAAAACTAAGGTTTTGGACATTATGATGCCATTAACATAGCAAAATTCTCAAAAGTAGAAAGAGGCTCTGTACAAATAAGTGTGTAAATTTTTCAAAGGTTATATAAAAATATAATATAACAAAAGGAGAAATTATAATGCACCAAAAACAAAATGAAGCAATGAATCAAGCGATAGATTTATTAGTTAACCACTCTGCACTGCAAGTGCAGAGCTTAATATTACGGCATGAATGCCTCATGTATGTACTAACTTAAAAGTTAGAAACTATTTGTGTATGGTTCATTTAAAAAGTGTCACAACACAAAAAGAATATATCTGTGAAGTGTAAGATTTTGTTAAAAAAATATCTTATCTTTTCTTGATAAGATATTTAAAATTTATGTTGAAACGACGCACTGCAAGTGCGGGGTTTTTCTCCCAAAGTGGGACAATAAATAATGATACAGATATATCAACATTACTTAAAGAGGATGGTTTATTAAAACAATTAACCAAACGGCTTGTAGAGAAGGCATTGCAGTCAGAGATGAATAATCATTTAGGATATGATAAATATTGTCATACTGATAGTGATAATGTTCGTAATGGTAGGAATGTAAAGAATCTAGTAACAAATAATGGAGTTGTAGAGATTGAGGTTCCAAGGGATAGAAGTAGTACATTTGAACCTGCATTAATTCCGAAGCGTCAAAGACGTATTGAAGGATTTGATGATAAAATAATATCATTATACGCTAAAGGAATGAGCTTATCTGATATTAAGATTCAAATGCAAGAATTGTATGGAGCTGACGTTAGCGAAAGTTTGATAAGTCAAATTACTGATGATGTAATTGAAGATGTCAAGATATGGCAAAGCCGACCATTGGATCGAGTATATGCTATAGTATTTTTTGACTGTTTAGTAGTAAAAGTACGTCAAGATAAACGAATTATCAATAAGTCTGTATATGTAGCATTAGGTATTGATTTATCTGGAAGGAAGGATATTTTAGGATTGTGGATCAGTGAAAATGAAGGAGCGAAATTTTGGCTTGGTAATTTTACTGAGATGAAGAACAGAGGTATGCAAGACATGCTTATTGCTTGCAGTGATAATTTAACCGGTATGTCTGAGGCAATAGAAGCAGTTTTTCCGAAAACTGAACATCAATTATGTATTGTACATCAGATTAGAAATAGTTTAAAATATGTATCATATAAAGACCGAAAAGAATTAGCGGCTGATTTAAAGCCTATATATACTGCTAGCACAGAGGAAGAAGCACATCTTGCTTTAGAATCTTTTGAAGCTAAATGGAGTAAACAGTATCCACAAATTGCTAAATCTTGGTATGTTCATTGGGAAAATTTAATGGTTTTTCTAGGATACCCTGAGGCGATAAGGAAAGTAATATACACAACTAATAGTGTAGAATCTGTCAATAGCCAATTACGTAAGGTTACTAAGAATAAACGGGTTTTTCCAAATGATAATGCCGTTTTTAAGACCTTGTATTTGGCAATTGATTATATGACCAAGAAATGGGTTATGCCGATTCCAAACTGGAACGCAGCTATGGCTCACTTTTTGATAAAATTTGAAGGTAGAATTTAAGCCCTATGAAAAATTTACACACTTAATTAGAAAGGCTCGAAAGATTATCATTAGCTCCAATTATTTGTCTTTTTTGCATCATACGAATATTTTCTATACCGGTAATAGTCATTTCTGCAGAATGAAAACTCTTAAAACCAAGCATTGGCTTTGTACGTTTTTTGATAAACCTATGATCTTGTTCTACAAGATTATTCAGGTATTTGGTCTGAATAACCTTAATTTTATAATCTTTAGGAACTTCTGTATTCAAATCATTAAGAGCAGCCGTATTACTACCGCTTTTATCAATTACTACTTTCTCAGGAAAATTATTCTCTCTAAAGGCTTTACGAAAAAATGCAAGTGCTGCAGGCTTGTCTCTATGCTTACGTAGCAGAAAGTCTACAGTATTACCAAGACTATCTAGTGCTCTATATAAATAAACCCATTTACCGTTTAATTTAATATAAGTCTCATCCATTCTCCAACTACTACCAACTGGCTTCTTTCTTTTTCTAACCACCTGATCTATCAATGGTACAAATTTTATAACCCATCTTTGTAATGTAGAGTGATCAATTTTTGCTCCCCTTATACTCATCATTTCTTCCAAATCTCGATAACTTAAAGAAAATCGGCATTTCATATAGACAAATAACATTATTATTTCTGGTGAAGAACAAAATCCTTTGAAATATGATAATAATCTTGCAGTAATACGAAACATCTTAACATCTTTTTTAGATCATTATATCAATCTTTTTTCTATTGTCCAACATATGCGACAGAACCGGTTTAGATCATTGAATCCATGATACTCACTCCTTAAATCAACATCAATAATATCTGTTTTACACCCAATAGCATTTTTAAATTGGTTAACACTAAATTGTCCACTGGCAATTATATTATATTGTTCGATATATCTAATATTTTTAGGAAGTAATTCTTGTAGTTTATTGTCCCACTTTGGGAGAAAAACCCCGCACTTGCAGTGCGTCGTTTCAACATAAATTTTAAATATCTTATCAAGAAAAGATAAGATAAGATAAGATATTTTTTTAACAAAATCTTACACTTCACAGATATATTCTTTTTGTGTTGTGACACTTTTTAAATGAACCATACACAAATAGTTTCTAACTTTTAAGTTAGTACATACATGAGGCATTCATGCCGTAATATTAAGCTCTGCACTTGCAGTGCAGAGTGGTTAACTATAATTATTAAATTGGAAATATGCTAAATTTCCATTATTTAAATATTCTGATGGTAACATGTAAGTAATACAAGATGAACGACTACGATATGATATAAGCAATAATAACCCCATTATAGCAAATGCAATAATAAATTGAGATTTTCTACTTATGTTCAGAGCTATTATTTTCTTCATTTATATGATACTAATTTGCTAACAGTAACAGAGCAATCTAAACTAAACCCCTTGCTTGGCTAGCCTTTCTTCAATCTCATGACGGAAATGACGAATTAACCCTTGAATAGGCCAAGCAGCAGCATCTCCAAGGGCACAAATAGTACGACCTTCGATCATTTTTGTAACGTCCAATAATTGATCTATTTCATCTATTTTTGCCTGACCGCGTACCAGTCGCATCATAACTCGCCACATCCAGCCTGTACCTTCTCGACAGGGGCTACACTGACCGCAAGACTCATGCATGTAGAATTTACTAAGCCTAGCAATAGCGTAAATAATATCCGTAGAATTATCCATAACAATGACTCCACCAGTCCCGAGTGCTGAACCAGCTGACCTTAAACTATCAAAATCCATTGCAACATCCTGACATAATGACCTTGGTAGCAACGGTACTGATGAACCACCTGGGATAATAGCTTTCAGATTACTCCATCCACCCCGTACACCCCCGGCATATCTCTCAATCAACTCCTTTAAAGGTACGCCCATGGCTTCTTCAACATTACATGGCTTATTTACATGACCAGAAATACAGAAAATCTTTGTTCCGGTATTATTAGGCTTACCGATTCCAGCAAACCAATCAGCTCCACGCCGGAGTATAGTAGGCACAACTGCAATTGATTCAACATTATTAATAGTTGTTGGACAACCATATAAGCCAAAATTAGCTGGGAATGGTGGTTTTAGTCTAGGAAATCCCTTGTTACCCTCTAAACTCTCGAGTAGAGCTGTTTCTTCACCGCAAATATACGCCCCAGCACCTCTATGCAAATAAATGTCAAGATTGTAGCCAGTACCGCAAGCATTATTACCTATAAAACCAGCATCATAAGCCTCATCTATAGCACGCTGTACATTGGATGATTCGTTATAAAATTCACCACGAATATATATATAGCAAATACGTGCGCTAATAGCAAAACTAGCGAGCAAACAACCTTCAATTAATTTATGTGGCTCATACCTTAAAATATCACGATCCTTGCACGTACCAGGTTCTGATTCATCAGCATTAACCACTAGATAGCTAGGTTTCGGGTGATCTTTAGGCATGAACGACCATTTGGTGCCAGTCGAAAATCCAGCACCACCCCGCCCTCGCAGACCTGATTTTTTTACTTCATCAATTATCCATTCTCTACCTTTAATAATAAAATCTTTTGTATTATCCCAATCTCCACGTTGCTTACTGCTTATTATATCATATTTTTCCTGCCCACTAAGATTAGAAAAAATTTTATCGCTAATTTGTAACATAATTAACTCTTAGAATATCTACATATGATATTATAGCTGAAGGCAAACAATTGTGAAGAGTTAACCACTCTGCACTGCAAGTGCAGAGCTTAATATTACGGCATGAATGCCTCATGTATGTACTAACTTAAAAGTTAGAAACTATTTGTGTATGGTTCATTTAAAAAGTGTCACAACACAAAAAGAATATATCTGTGAAGTGTAAGATTTTGTTAAAAAAATATCTTATCTTTTCTTGATAAGATATTTAAAATTTATGTTGAAACGACGCACTGCAAGTGCGGGGTTTTTCTCCCAAAGTGGGACAATAAATATTAGCAGGGTTTTGCACAAAAATACAACAACACCAACTCTGAAATGCGTTAAGTACATTTGTTCTACATCAAAATGCTTGCAAGAATCATCAATTCAATAGAGATTCTTTATGTAATAGGAATTATATGTCTTCTAATTTTATGATTAATATAATACCCCAATTCAGGATAAGAATTAACTAATTCTTATCCTGAATTGGCTTTAATATAAGGAAAAATGCATTCTTAAAGCGGCTAACGCGAATGCATTTTAAACCTTTCTAAAGCTAAAAACATGATTTTAATCTTTTAAAATCATGTTTTTAGCAAAATATTAATTTAACAATCAGATGCAGAACCGTCTCAAATCTGATTGTTTCTATAACTTCACCGAATTTGGGATAAGAATTGACAAATTCTTATCCCAAATTCGCGTATAATGAAAGGTTTTTATGTCAGACGATAGAGCAACTATAGAATCCAGTAATTTAAATATATCTAATTTTGAGAGTGATAAGGATTCTATTCATTCTGAATAGATGATACTATATCGGTAAGATCTGTTGATTCCGGGTACGAAAGTGATAGCAATTTAGCAGACAAAAAAGATGATATTATTAGAGTTAACACTAAAAACGAGATTGAAAATATAAGTTAACCACTCTGCACTGCAAGTGCAGAGCTTAATATTACGGCATGAATGCCTCATGTATGTACTAACTTAAAAGTTAGAAACTATTTGTGTATGGCTCATTTAGAAAGTGTCACAACACAAAAAAATATATCTGTGAAGTGTAAGATTTTGTTAAAAAATATCCTATCTTTTCTTGATAAGATATTTAAAATTTATGTTGAAACGACGCACTGCAAATGCGGGGTTTTTCTCCCAAAGTGGGACACTCAATAACAACCAGCTGAAGCTGGTGGGTTGATATCTAGACTGGAAGTCGCTATTACTCTAAAGAGATATTACTAATGCCTGTGCTGTCTCTCTGATCCTAATTCTTATAAGTTACCCTGCAATACTTTTGTAGCGATATTTAGTGATCCAAACAACATGAAAGCGATGGTAAAATACAGTGTGGCTAGTCTTGTTATAATCTGTCATATATGATATTTTAATATACATAAGAGCTTGCTCTTATGTATATTAAAATATCATATATTCAAGTTATAGTGAATTGAAATATTAGAACAAGGACTGAAGTCTTTCCCAGCTGAAGCTGGGGGTTTTAACCAAAAAGGTGACTATAAATTAATAGGAAGGGCATACACATATAAACTTAAATTTCTAAAACAACCAATTCCACAATTATCAAAAGAATCCATAGATAACGGATTACTCATTGGTACTAACGAATCATTTATGAGTGCAATGACTGGATTAGCAGTAGAAAGTTTTTACTGTAATTTATCTGATAAAAAGACAGAAGAACTTCTTGATAATTTTAGTTTAAATATAGAACGTTCTAAAAGCCTTATGAACGACAATGACAAGGCAAAAGCAGATAGGCAATTTGCAAACTTAGAAGCTAGTTTAAAGGGATTTGTATTAAATGATATTAAAAGTAACAAGGATAAGGATAAGATCGCTATTGAAGCGGTTAAAAAAGTAATATTAGAGTTAAAAGGTCAAGCAATTCCTAAATCAGATTATGCCAGTACAGTAATTAACAAAACTATGGAAAGTTTACAAGCAGATGCAAGACATTTTGGTACTGAGCAACTTAATATTTTTAGTTAACCACTCTGCACTGCAAGTGCAGAGCTTAATATTACGGCATGAATGCCTCATGTATGTACTACTTAAAAGTTAGAAACTATTTGTGTATGGCTCATTTAGAAAGTGTCACAACACAAAAAGAATATATCTGTGAAGTGTAAGATTTTGTTAAAAAATATCTGTATGATTCATTCTTATCTTTTCTTGATAAGATATTTAAAATTTATGTTGAAACGACGCACTGCAAGTGCGGGGTTTTTCTCCCAAAGTGGGACAATAAAGGAAGGTTATGGTAAATTGACTGACTTTGTTGCGTGGGTACTCATAGTACCCTACATTTTTTATATAACCACTATTAAAATAGTTGTTGATCGTCTATTAGCGAGGAGTCACTGAAAGCGGCGACGCGGCAATCTAAGATACGCGAAGCGTTACTCTAAAAAAACAGCTTCGCTGTTTACCTAGATCGCCACGGCATCTAAAGATGCCTTGCTATGACGATTATAGAAAAATGTAGGGTACTATGGTGCTTTAGACACGACGACCTTAATTCTTGAAGTTGACCGAGTATATACACATGTGCATCAACTATTGGTTATACTTTTAAATTATCCTACCATGTGTAATTTGTTTGACAACCGCAAAATAATTTGATAAATATAAATAATTAAGTTAGTATTAATATCAATTCCCAAATTAAGTTAGTTAGTCTGTCCGGCAAAACTCTATAAGTCTTATAGATAATAGGGTTTAATGGCAGAAAATAGTTAACCACTCTGCACTGCAAGTGCAGAGCTTAATATTACGGCATGAATGCCTCATGTATGTACTAACTTAAAAGTTAGAAACTATTTGTGTATGGCTCATTTAGAAAGTGTCACAACACAAAAAAATATATCTGTGAAGTGTAAGATTTTGTTAAAAAATATCTTATCTTATCTTTTCTTTTCTTGATAAGATATTTAAAATTTATGTTGAAACGACGCACTGCAAGTGCGGGGTTTTTCTCCCAAAGTGGGACAGTTAACCACTCTGCACTGCAAGTGCAGAGCTTAATATTACGGCATGAATGCCTCATGTATGTACTAACTTAAAAGTTAGAAACTATTTGTGTATGGTTCATTTAAAAAGTGTCACAACACAAAAAGAATATATCTGTGAAGTGTAAGATTTTGTTAAAAAAATATCTTATCTTATCTTTTCTTGATAAGATATTTAAAATTTATGTTGAAACGACGCACTGCAAGTGCGGGGTTTTTCTCCCAAAGTGGGACAATAAAGATAAAAAAATCGTTTGTTGATCTTGGTTATACTGGCAGCAATGTTAAAGAGAAGAGTAAGGTATATACCCCAAAAACTCGGAAAAAGTTATTGAAAGAAGACAAGTGTATGATCAGGAGACGCAGTGCTATAGAACCAATAATAGGGCATTTGAAACAATATGGCAGGATGGGCAGAAACTTCTTGAAGGGTGTGATAGGAGATGTGATCAATCCAATAATCTCTGCTATAGGTTTGAATTTACGATGTATTGCCAATCATTTACACATCATGCCTAACTCTACATAAAAAAATTATCATTAAAAAACTTGCTAAACGATTAAAAAAAATCGTTAACAACAAGCTCATGTAAAAATTTTACTAAAACAGAAATTTTTCAATAAAATTGAAAACAATTTTTAATTTTAGTGCAAATATTAGAATTTTTTTTGTAAAAATTTTATTCAATCATAGATTATGGGGGGCTTTAAATATTTTTGGCGGACGGACTAGTTACTCGGAAATACGAATGCTCTCTAGGTCCACATAGTCTAGCTGAGCTGTCAAAATTTTGTGATGCTAATTTCAATAAATTTCTTGCAGAGTTCACTTATGTGCAAGGATTTAAGGAAGCCACGAAATCTCGACTTGCAGCACACTCAAATTCCGTTACGAATTCGAGCCTAGGCACGATGAGTTAACCACTCTGCACTGCAAGTGCAGAGCTTAATATTACGGCATGAATGCCTCATGTATGTACTAACTTAAAAGTTAGAAACTATTTGTGTATGGCTCATTTAGAAAGTGTCACAACACAAAAAGAATATATCTGTGAAGTGTAAGATTTTGTTAAAAAATATCTTATCTTTTCTTGATAAGATATTTAAAATTTATGTTGAAACGACGCACTGCAAGTGCGGGGTTTTTCTCCCAAAGTGGGACAATAAATTACCAACAAAAGTAGAATTATGCAAGAAGTCTAATCATTCGAGTAGCAGTCTAACCTTAATCTTTAAGTAACTTGACTTTCGTAGGTTTCGTGATTTTCCCAGTTTTTAAAGCAATAGACCTATTTCAAAACTAGCTATGAAAGGAATTTTTACTAAAAAAATTAATCAAAAAATCGTAAGTAGTACTGGTGTACATGAGAATTCCTTCGATTAATTCTAACAACAAAATGACTTAGAAAGAATAAAGTTTCTAGAAAAGTTTGATCTTAACTAATCTAAAAAAAATAGGTATGACCCAAAATACAGTTACTAACAATAAGGAATCACCTGATATTTATTATAATAATAATACTAAGTATGATAATCCTAATAAAGATGGTATTGTTATCATCAATCTTAAACAATTAAAACGTAAGTCACCTGAAGAATTACAAATACAAGCAGAAAATCTTAATATTGAAAATTCTAGTGCTTTGCTAAAACAAGAGCTAGTCTTTGCTATACTCAAGAAATCTGTTGAGCAGGGTGATTTGATTTCAGGAGAAGGCGTACTTGAAATTTTACCTGATGGGTTTGGCTTCCTTAGATCTCTAGAAGTAAATTACTTAGCCGGTCCTGATGATATTTATATTTCCCCAAGTCAGATTCGTCGTTTTGGACTACGTACAGGGGACACGGTAGAAGGGCAAATTAGAGCTCCAAAACCAGGAGAACGTTATTTTGCCTTGTTAAAAGTAAACAAAGTTAATTTTGAAGACCCTTCTAAGGCATATCATAGAGTACATTTCGATAATTTAACACCACTTTATCCTGAAGAAAAATTATCCCTAGAGCTAGAAGATAATAGTAAGGATTTTAGTACAAGAATAATTGAATTGGTTGCTCCTATGGGTAAAGGACAACGTGCGTTGATTGTTGCTCCACCAAGAACCGGAAAAACTGTTCTATTGCAAAATATAGCTCATGCTATTACCACCAATAACCCCGAAGTATTTTTAATTGTTTTGTTAATTGATGAACGCCCAGAAGAAGTTACCGATATGCAACGTTCAGTACGTGGTGAAGTAGTTAGCTCAACTTTTGATGAACCCGCTATTAGACACGTTCAGCTTGCTGAAATGGTTATTGAGAAAGCTAAAAGGTTGGTCGAGCATAAAAGAGATGTAGTAATATTGGTTGACGCAATAACAAGACTTGCAAGAGCTTATAACACTGTTGTACCCTCGTCTGGTAAGGTTCTTACTGGGGGAGTTGATGCAAATGCTCTGCAACGTCCAAAAAGATTCTTTGGAGCGGCAAGAAATATTGAGAGTGGTGGTTCATTGACTATAATAGGAACTGCTTTAATTGAAACCGGTTCTCGTATGGACGAGGTAATCTTTGAAGAATTTAAAGGTACTGGTAATTCTGAAATAGTCCTCGATCGCAAAATAGCTGATAAGCGCGTTTACCCTGCGATTGATATTACTAAATCTGGTACACGTAAAGAGGAGCTATTGGTTGATAAAGCCATTTTAACCAAAATGTGGGTTCTTCGTAGAATCATTAACCCAATGGGAACTATCGATGCAGCAGAATTTTTAATTGATAAACTTAAAAACACTAAAACTAATACAGAATTTTTTGATTCAATGAATTCATAAAATGCTTTTCAGAAGGAAGTATGGCTAAAAGAACAAAAATTGCTTTAATTGGTGGGGGAAAGATTGGCGGAACACTTGCACATTTGATCAGTCTTAGAGAACTTGCTGATATAGTTATGTTTGATTTATCTGAAGGTCCTTCGCAGGGTAAGACTTTAGATATATCACAAGCTGGAGCAATTACTGGATCAGATATAATTGCTAAAGGTACTAACAATTATAAAGACATAGAAGGTTCAGATGCTATAATTGTTACAGCTGGAGTACCACGTTCACCTGGAATGAGTCGGGATGATTTAATTAATGTTAATACTACTGTTATAAAAACTGTGGCTAGCAACATTAAGCAATATGCACCGAACGCTTTTGTCATTGTTGTAACCAATCCACTTGACGCTATGGTTTACGTAATGTTAAAGGAAAGTGGACTAGCTAGCAATATGGTAGTTGGTATGGCTGGGGTACTTGACTCATCAAGATTTAATTTTTTCTTAGCCAATGAATTTAATGTTTCCGTAGAAAATGTTAGTAGTTTTGTACTTGGAGGTCATGGTGACTCAATGGTTCCTTTGGTTAGATATTCGACAATTAACGGCATACCAGTTTTAGATTTACTAGAAATGGGGTGGTCGACGAAAGAACGTATTAATGCGATAATAGATCGCACAAAAAATGGTGGTGGAGAAATTGTTTCACTACTTAAAAATGGTTCTGCCTATTACGCTCCGGCAACTTCTGCTATTGAAATGTTAGAGAGTTATCTAAAAGATAAACGTAAAATATTAAGTTGTGCTGCTTATCTTCAAGGAGAATATGGAGTAAAAGATATGTATGTCGGAGTGCCAGTTATTATTGGTAAAAATGGTGTAGAAAAAATAGTGGAAATAAAATTAAATGATGAAGAACAAGCTCTATTTAATAAATCAGTAGATGGAGTTAGAAAATTAATTGAATCAGTTAAATTGTAAATTTCTTGTCTAGACTACAGATATGCTAAGTATAATTTCACCAGCTAAGACTCAAGATTTTATCTCGGAAATACCGGATTTACCATGTACGCAACCGCATTTCCTTACTAAAATGCAGTATCTCTTACAGATATGTAAAAGCCTATCACAAAATCAGATCAGGCAATTAATGGGGATTAGTGATAAACTGGCTGAGCTTAATTATCATAGATTTCAAGATTTCGATAACCATCCTCAAAAGCAAGCGATATTTGCCTATGATGGGGATGTTTATGATAATATTGATAGACGCAGTTTCTCTAAAGAGCAATGGGATTTCTTGCAAGGACACACGTTAATTATATCAGGTTTATATGGACCACTAAGAGTTTTAGATAAAATAAAACCCTATAGGCTAGAAATGTCAACAAAATTGCCAAATTTAGAAAAATTATCCAGTTTTTGGCAAATTAATATTACCAATTATCTAAATCAAATATTAGCAACTCACCAAAATAAATATCTAATCAACCTAGCCTCTAATGAATATTCCTCCGCCATAAATCAAAATGATCTTAAATATCCAATAATTAATATATATTTTAAAGAAAAAAGAAATAACAAATTACAAATAATAGCTATAAACTCCAAAAAAGCTAGGGGAAGCATGCTTAACTTTATTGCAGAAAATCTTATAAACGTACCTGAAAAATTAAAACAGTTCTCTAAACAAAACTATTATTATAGTGAAACTGAGTCTTCCGATAAAGATTGGGTATTTGTGAAAAATGAATAAGTTGTAATATTACAACTACATTTAAATTTAAAGATAATAACTTGGAATTATATATTAGTTATATTTAAATTCTTTACTATTCTGATTATTATTTATTAGTAGTTTATAAAATAGTAGTATCTATGCAATTTAACCGTAACAGAGCAATTATTGGTTTCCTTAAAGCCAATGAAGGTCGGAAATTTACTTCTAGAGAAATAGCTGCATGGCTAGTAAAAACTTATCCTGAGGAAGTCAAGAGAAAAGCGGAGAACAGTAAATGCAAATCAATACTCAATGTAACTGATCCAGCAAAAATAGCTCAAATTATTATAGTACTCTTTAGTGGAGAAATGACTAAAGAACGTAATGAAGCCATACAAAAACAAGAGCCTGGTATTAAAATAACACAAGAGTGTCCGCGCAAATATTATTTTACTAAAAAAACTGATCAAGCGGAGATAGAAGAAGCTGAAAAATGGTCAAACATAAAAGAAAAAGAGGTGTATCTAAAGCTTTCAGAATTTCTTTGGGATGAGCTTAGTATTTATAACATGACTATTAATGATAAACGTTCTTCAAATCGTAGTGGTACTAATGCTAGTTAACCACTCTGCACTGCAAGTGCAGAGCTTAATATTACGGCATGAATGCCTCATGTATGTACTAACTTAAAAGTTAGAAACTATTTGTGTATGGCTCATTTAGAAAGTGTCACAACACAAAAAAATATATCTGTGAAGTGTAAGATTTTGTTAAAAAATATCCTATCTTTTCTTGATAAGATATTTAAAATTTATGTTGAAACGACGCACTGCAAGTGCGGGGTTTTTCTCCCAAAGTGGGACAATAAATGGTTATATCCCAACCTAGTGGGAATGGAGGCTATGACGAAAGGTTGGGCAGAGCCGATCAAAGATTGCGTCAAACAATATGCGGATATAAAAGCTAAACTTTGGTCTTTTGAGGTGAAAGTAACAATTAATCACTCCAATGTACGAGAATCTTTTTTTCAAGCATTATCAAATTCGTCATGGGCTCACTATGGATATTTAGTAGCTTTCTCTCTAGTAGAAAGCAAGGATAGTAACACTTCTCGTGAACTGGAAATTCTTTCTGCTAGGCACGGTATAGGATTTATTTTATTGTCCCACTTTGGGAGAAAAACCCCGCACTTGCAGTGCGTCGTTTCAACATAAATTTTAAATATCTTATCAAGAAAAGATAAGAATGAATCATACAGATATTTTTTAACAAAATCTTACACTTCACAGATATATTCTTTTTGTGTTGTGACACTTTCTAAATGAGCCATACACAAATAGTTTCTAACTTTTAAGTTAGTACATACATGAGGCATTCATGCCGTAATATTAAGCTCTGCACTTGCAGTGCAGAGTGGTTAACTAAACATAAACGAATCAGAAAAAGGTCGAATACTAATTGCTGCTAAAGAAAGATTAGAGATTGATTGGGATATGGCTAATAGGCTCGTTAAAGAAAATCCGGATTTTGAACATTTTATAAAAGAAGTAACTTCTTTTTATAAAACCGGAGAAACTAAACGTTCCGACTGGAAAAATGTGAATTATTAAGGCTCTAGGCTCTGTCCAACTGATTGTGTGTACGTCAAGATAAGGTGCATTAATCTTACGGGTGAAAATTCTATTATGGAAGGAGTAGCTAGCTCCACCATATAGCGAGTCTTGTGCAGCTGAAGGTAACGACAGTAGTAAAGCGTAGACAGCGAAACATCCGAGCCGAAAGCAAATCTAACAGTTAGCCTTAAGTTTTAATTGCAAGGATTAAAAAAAATAAGATAATATTAAATTTTATTTTTTAAGATTTGAGGTAAGCAATTGGATAGTTTAGGACTAGGAGAAGGAAGTAATAAGTTATTTTTTGAATCAGAATTTGAAAGTTTAGTTTTAAAAGATCAACGTCTTAAATCAAAAGCTTTAAAGATTTTTACAGCCCTAATGGCAAAATTTACAATCTACCCCAATTCGGGATAAGAATTAACTAATTCTTATCCCGAATTGGCTTTAATATAAGGAAAAATGCATTCTTAAAGCGGTTTTGCAAATGCATTTTAAACCTTTCTAAAGTAACCGTCTAGTGAAGGTGGTCTATAAAAGCAAGAAGATATAAGTATTATTCTGTAGTAGAAACTACAAGGGAATAATAGTATGAATAAGAGTAGGAGAGATATTACAGCTGAACAAAGGAAGCAAATAATTTCAGAGTCATATGTGTCTAGGTGTGTTATATCACAAGTTGCTCAGTCTTATGGAATTTCGAAAGAGACATTATATGGATGGCGTAGTAAGGAAAGGAGGAAAAGAAGGGAAGAGGCAAAGGCAAATAATTCAGGCAACAAATTTATAGAATTATCAATACAGAAAACAACGGTACAAGAAACAAAATGCACAATATTAAAAAAAGCAGAATTAAAATTTAATGATTTTTCTTTATCAATTGAAGGTAGTGTTAGTAGTAGCAAGTTGTTGGAGATAGTCAAAATATTGGATAGATCATGCTAGATATAGGACATGATAGCAAAATCTATCTTTGTACCGGTTATACTGACATGCGTAAGGGCATTAATGGTTTATCAATACTGACCCAATCAATATTACTTGATCAATATGATAAGAGTATCTTATTTGTATTTAGGGGTAAAAAGGCTGATCGGATAAAAATATTGTGGTGGGATGGTCAAGGTTTTTGTTTATATTATAAATGTCTTGATGGCGGAAAATTTGTATGGCCTAAGGTTAATGAGAAACAATCTATTGGAATTACTAAAGCCTAGTTAGCAATGTTGATAGAAGCTATTGACTGGCGTAATCCGAAGTGGTTTAATAGACCTCAATATGCTGGATGAAGATTTAGCGTGATAGTGTGTATTATTTATAACAGTTATGATTTTAAATTTAAATAACTTACCTACTGACATAGCAGTGTTGCATAGAATGCTTGCGGCATTAAACAATAATATACAGTCACTAACTATAGAAAACCAGTCACTAACTATAGAAAACCAGTCATTAACCAGTGAGAATCAATCATTAAAAGAACAGCTGGCATTACTAAAAGCCAAGCGTTATGGCAAATCATCAGAGAAACTAGATAAGCAAATAGAGGAACTTGAGCTTAAAATAGAAGAAAACGAGCTAATTTTAGGATTTAAAACTGAGCCAAATAATGCTAATTCCGATAAGAGTATAGTCACTTCAAATGATAGTAAACAGAAGCCAAAGCGTCAGAAATTACCGGATCATTTACCAAGAGAAGATGTGGTATTAAAGCCTATTGACCAGTGTCACGCATGTGGTGGAGTAGAGTTTCGTAAGATAAGTGATGATATTGCAGAAACATTAGAATATGTTCCTGCATCATTTAAGGTAATACGACATATAAGACTACGCTGTGCTTGTATTAATTGTGAGCAGATAGTACAGGCTTATCCTCCATCAAAAGCCATTGATAAAGGTAAGCCGGGGGCTGGTTTACTGGCACATATATTAATTCAGAAATATTGCAATCATCTGCCGCTATATCGTCAATCGCAAATTTACGAGAGAGAAGGAGTAGAGATTTCGAGGACAACAATGGCAAGCTGGGCTGGTCAATGTGCTAGATTGCTAGAGCCAATAGCCAAAGCAATTCAACAATGTATCTTTTCGAGTAAGCAGATACATGGTGATGATACACCTGTGAGGGTTCTAGCTCCTGGGATTGGTAAAACCAAGACTGGTAGAATATGGACTTATGTATCAGATGGTAGACCTCATGGGGATAAGTCTCCAGTTGCAGTTTGCTATTTTTATAGCCCTGATCGGAAAGGGACAAGACCGCTTGAGCATCTCAAAGATTTTACAGGAGTGCTGCATGCTGACGCTTATGCTGGTTATAACCAATTATATATCGATGATGAAAAATCAGCTACTAAGATAGAGGAAGCAGCATGTTGGGCTCATGTACGCCGTAAGTTTTACGAAGTAACAATAGCAAATGATAAAGCCAATATTGCTATCGCCATATTGGAGCAGATTGGTGAAATTTATGGCATCGAAGCTAACATAAGAGGATTAGAACCTGATAAGAGGCTAGAGGAACGCACGAAAAAATCTAAAGTACTGGTGGAAAAATTGTTTACAGGTTTTAGGAAAGCATATGATCAACTGCCTAAAAAAAGCAGTACGGCAAAAGCTATTTCTTATGCTTTGAACAATCAGAACGCACTGATGAAATTTTTGGATAATGGTAAAATAGAAATTGACAATAACGCTGCAGAGCGTGCAATGAGATCAATTGCCATAGGGCGAAAAAATTGGCTTTTTGCTGGATCAGACAATGGTGGTCATACTGCTGCTATTATCTATTCCATTATCGAAACTGCTAAATTAAATAATGTCAATCCTTGGAAATATTTGCAAAAAGTACTTGCAACAATTCAGGATTATAAAGCCAATAAAATTGTAGACCTCCTCCCTTGGAATATTATACTAGAATAAATAATAATTCTAGACCGCCTTTACTAGACGGTTACTTTCGAAATAGGTCTATTGTATTTACTAGTAATTTAGCTGAGTCTACGGTAGAAAGTTTAATTAATCGTTGTGCAAGGTCACCAACATATGCGTTGCTCTAGAGATGGTCTTAATCCGTTGTTTAGATCAGGACTGTTTTACATAGTCCGTCCGCCAAAAATATTTAAAGCCCCCCATAATCTATGATTGAGTTAACCACTCTGCACTGCAAGTGCAGAGCTTAATATTACGGCATGAATGCCTAATGTATGTACTAACTTAAAAGTTAGAAACTATTTGTATATGGCTCATTTAGAAAGTGTCACAACACAAAAAGAATATATCTGTGAAGTGTAAGATTTTGTTAAAAAATATCTGTATGATTCATTCTTATCTTTTCTTGATAAGATATTTAAAATTTATGTTGAAACGACGCACTGCAAGTGCGGGGTTTTTCTCCCAAAGTGGGACAATAAAATTTTTACAAAAAAAATTCTAATATTTGCACTAAAATTAAAAATTGTTTTCAAGAGCCTTTCTAATTAAGTGTATACCTGCAGCAAAACTGCATAACTTTATCTAATGTTTTTGCTAGTATGAATTTTTTATACATTTGGGTTTCATACTATGCAAATACCATCAATTACTATTGAGCAAGTAGCTCAGCAATTTAAAGCCTGGCGTCAAACTAAAACTAATAAGTTTGATCCTATACCAAACCATCTAAAGGAATTAGTTTACCAATTACTCCATCATTATTCTTACCAAGAGATAGCTAAACATCTTAATATTAATAAAGCAACAATCAGTTCAATTAAAAAAGCCCATGAGCCTACCCTCAAAACTTCTCCTGTCTCAACTTCAAATCAAGCTCTACAACAAAATATTAATTTTCTCCCATTTCAACTATTAAATTCTATAGATACCGATCCTGTAGCTGCCCCCAAACAAAATCACTATATTTGTCACATTATTAAACCAAATGGTACCAAACTTATTATCCAAACACTAGAACCAAAAACCATAATTCAGACATTTTTATGCTGCAACTAACCCCGGCGTCAGTTATTTTTGTTGCCACTATTGCCATCGATTTTCGCAAGGGTATCGATGGCTTAATCGCTGTTTGTAGACAAAAACTTTCTTCTGACCCTCTTAATGGTTCCTTGTTTTTATTCTATAATAAAAACAGAACTGCCATTAAAATTTTGTCCTTTGACGGTCAAGGCTTTTGGCTATGCTCTAAACGCCTATCCAAAGGTAAATTTACCGCAAAACTTTTCCCATCTGATAATTCATCTTATCAAATTTGTTATAGAACCTTACACATTCTTATTCATAATGGTGATCCTAGTTCTGCCAAATTCTCTAATGATTGGCTTCCTGTCGTTTAAGCTGCTGTCTCGATTAATTCCGTATTATTCATATATCTTGCATAGGCAAAAGGCGTATAATTCGCAGGACGCTTCTTTGCTTTGCTACTCTGCTCTTGTAGCCAATTTAAATATTTAAAGGCATTGATCTCGTTCTCACTACAAGTCTTTACTATACTATACAAACCACTATGTATCTCAGCACTATTGATTGTTTTAAAGAATAATGAATTCTTCCTTTGTAAAATAATGGTACGCAGTGATCTCTCAGCCCAATTATTATCAAGATTGCTAACTGGGATTTTTAAAAATTGGGTCAAACCTTCTTTATTATTTATCCAATATTTCATAGCTTGTCCAAGCCTACTATTAGGCTCAACTTTCTTGTCGTTAAATAATTCGTCTATTTTGTTATATATGTTTTCTATATATTTACTGCTATGTTCCTGATGATACCCAAGTTTTTCTTCAGGACTCATCTCTTTACATTGATGTTCATTGTGGTAAATCCCTCGTGTTTGTTTGAGAAAATATCCGCATTCTTCAGGGTAATATAGTTCATTCTCTGTAAATTTTCTCTGACCATGTGACAAACAATTGATCATCACTATTATTGCCAGTAATTCTTGATCTGCTTCTGATAATACCGGGTTATTATTGTTACTTGCGTCAGTCATTAATTGGATAGAATCTGTTCTATTCTTACGATTCTTTAGTACGTTACCTATATTTTCTCCACCATGCCTATTACCGGTAAAATATAAAACTATCACCTCATTATTTGCAGTCTTAGCACATATTGTAGTAGTATAACAGCTGCGTCCTTTCTTATTTTGAGTACGTAATTTCTTATTGGCTATAGTAATTTCTAAAATCCTAGCTCTAGTATCATCAAGGTTCAGTGAACTACATTCGGCAGCCATTTCCAATAATACCCCGTAAATTTCAGCTCCACCACCTTCTTGCCAAACATCTAAATATTGTTGCCAGAGCGAGCTATATGCCACAGGAACACCACTTAAACTTTGCAGCCTAGATAAACGGTAGAAAGGAGTACCATAGGTCTTTTGTAACACTATTGCACTTCTGCTACTATTTGTCCATTTGTTGATATTTTTATTGTTCATAACTATATAATCACAAGCATTACAACGTAGCGTTTTCTTTACATATCTGTTGACTGTAATTGGAGCATTACCTGTAAATTGTAGCAATTTTCTAGCTTCACTATTATATAGTTTGCCATTACAACAGTGAGGACAGCTATCACCACTACAAAAATTCTCAGGAGTTAAATAGCTGGTATTCGCATCCTTATAATCATCAAACCCATATTTACCTTGCCAATTACTACGATCTATCTTTTTGGGCTTATCGCACTCTTCTTCATTACCACCATTCCCCTTATCAGATTCACTTGGCGGTTCTTTTAATGAATCTGAACTATCTTTTTTTTGTTATCTGCCTTAAAACCAATCAGCATTTCCTTAAGCTTATTTATACTGATATTTGATGATGCTAGCTTGTCTATTAGCTCATTACAAAATTTCACAAGTTCTACTATCGTTTGCTGTTCATCTCCCGTTAATGAACTGTCCTTGACATGTTGTATTAGTTCTTCTCGTTCTTCAGCACTTAAGGTCGCTACTTTTGGTTTTTTCATTTGATTAATTATCATTATTATTAATATTTCAAATGTTATAATATAATTGGTACTTTTTCAACTAGTTTTTATTACAAAACTTACGCTATGTTATCTCAAGTATGACTAAAAACCTTGGCTGAAAGCCATTTTTTCATAGTAAAGAATTTTAATAATATCTCAGTACAAAGCCACTTATCATAAAACATAGCGTAAGTTTTGATTAATCGGTGATATTTGCATAGTAGAAACCCAAATTTATACAATAAATTCATACTAGCAAAAAAATTAGATAGTGTTACGCAGTTTTGCTGCAAGTATACAATTAAGTGTGTAAATTTTTCATAGGGCTTAAATTCTACCTTCAAATTTTATCAAAAAGTGAGCCATAGCTGCGTTCCAGTTTGGAATCGGCATAACCCATTTCTGGTTCTGTCGCATATGTTGGACAATAGAAAAAAGATTGATATAATGATCTAAAAAAGATGTTAAGATGTTTCGTATACTTGCAGCAAAACTGCGTAACACTATCTAATTTTTTTGCTAGTATGAATTTATTGTATAAATTTGGGTTTCTACTATGCAAATATCACCGATTAATCAAAACTTACGCTATGTTTTATGATAAGTGGCTTTGTACTGAGATATTATTAAAATTCTTTACTATGAAAAAATGGCTTTCAGCCAAGGTTTTTAGTCATACTTGAGATAACATAGCGTAAGTTTTGTAGTTAACCACTCTGCACTGCAAGTGCAGAGCTTAATATTACGGCATGAATGCCTAATGTATGTACTAACTTAAAAGTTAGAAACTATTTGTATATGGCTCATTTAGAAAGTGTCACAACACAAAAAGAATATATCTGTGAAGTGTAAGATTTTGTTAAAAAATATCTGTATGATTCATTCTTATCTTTTCTTGATAAGATATTTAAAATTTATGTTGAAACGACGCACTGCAAGTGCGGGGTTTTTCTCCCAAAGTGGGACAGTTAACCACTCTGCACTGCAAGTGCAGAGCTTAATATTACGGCATGAATGCCTAATGTATGTACTAACTTAAAAGTTAGAAACTATTTGTGTATGGCTCATTTAGAAAGTGTCACAACACAAAAAGAATATATCTGTGAAGTGTAAGATTTTGTTAAAAAATATCTGTATGATTCATTCTTATCTTTTCTTGATAAGATATTTAAAATTTATGTTGAAACGACGCACTGCAAGTGCGGGGTTTTTCTCCCAAAGTGGGACAATAAAAACAAGGAACCATTAAGAGGGTCAGAAGAAAGTTTTTGTCTACAAACAGCGATTAAGCCATCGATACCCTTGCGAAAATCGATGGCAATAGTGGCAACAAAAATAACTGACGCCGGGGTTAGTTGCAGCATAAAAATGTCTGAATTATGGTTTTTGGTTCTAGTGTTTGGATAATAAGTTTGGTACCATTTGGTTTAATAATGTGACAAGTATAGTGATTTTGTTTGGGGGCAGCTACAGGATCGGTATCTATAGAATTTAATAGTTGAAATGGGAGAAAATTAATATTTTGTTGTAGAGCTTGATTTGAAGTTGAGACAGGAGAAGTTTTGAGGGTAGGCTCATGGGCTTTTTTAATTGAACTGATTGTTGCTTTATTAATATTAAGATGTTTAGCTATCTCTTGGTAAGAATAATGATGGAGTAATTGGTAAACTAATTCCTTTAGATGGTTTGGTATAGGATCAAACTTATTAGTTTTAGTTTGACGCCAGGCTTTAAATTGCTGAGCTACTTGCTCAATAGTAATTGATGGTATTTGCATAGTATGAAACCCAAATGTATAAAAAATTCATACTAGCAAAAACATTAGATAAAGTTATGCAGTTTTGCTGCAGGTATACGATGTTTCGTATTACTGCAAGATTATTATCATATTTCAAAGGATTTTGTTCTTCACCAGAAATAATAATGTTATTTGTCTATATGAAATGCCGATTTTCTTTAAGTTATCGAGATTTGGAAGAAATGATGAGTATAAGGGGAGCAAAAATTGATCACTCTACATTACAAAGATGGGTTATAAAATTTGTACCATTGATAGATCAGGTGGTTAGAAAAAGAAAGAAGCCAGTTGGTAGTAGTTGGAGAATGGATGAGACTTATATTAAATTAAACGGTAAATGGGTTTATTTATATAGAGCACTAGATAGTCTTGGTAATACTGTAGACTTTCTGCTACGTAAGCATAGAGACAAGCCTGCAGCACTTGCATTTTTTCGTAAAGCCTTTAGAGAGAATAATTTTCCTGAGAAAGTAGTAATTGATAAAAGCGGTAGTAATACGGCTGCTCTTAATGATTTGAATACAGAACAGGAGTTTCGCAGTTAGCAAAATTGCGAATCAGCTAAAAGGCATCTAATGTTGTTCTGAATTGATGTTTTTATAACTTCCCAAGTTTGTTGATATAAAGTAATTTTTTCATTTATCCTCCTTTTGTTCATATCGAGCCAAGCAAATACAGCAAGGCAAATATGATTTCTCTGAGCTCGACCCGTGCGTGCCTGACAGCGTTCAATACCACAAGTTTGTTTTAATTCTCGATGATAAACTTCTATAGACCACCGTGCCTTAACAATTTTCTCTATTTGTTCACGTGTTGGATTTTCTAAGTTAGTTGTTATGTAATCAATGCGACCATTTTTTGCCACAAACTTAAATACCGTAACCCAACCGTATCCACGTAGGTGAATTTTTAGTCCCTCATCAGGAATCTCTAAACTTTCTAAGCTAACATTATGATTAACTTTTCTATTTTTTCTTAGGTTACTAACCCATGTCCAACCTAAATTACGTATATGTTTCAAATTCTCCAAACCGCTATACCACGCATCCATTACTACTGCATCAGGATTGATCCCTCTTTCCTTAGCTAAAGTAAGCATATCACAAAAATGCTCATTCTTTGTTTTTCCATCAGTTTCTTTATCATATATTCTATAATCTACAGGGGTAGATTGATCAGTTTTAGCATTGTAATGCAGTAAGTTGACCATCCCTATACCAGGTATAACATCATGTACAGCTCCAGAATATTGATAATGTACAAGCTCAATTTTCTTACTGTATTGCTTTGACAATAACGTGTCATCTCCCACTAATAAACAAGAAGCTTCCCTATCAATATATTTTGACACTTCTCTGTAGATCCCGCTAGGGCGGAAATCCTTACTATTTAACCATCGACTTGCACTATCATGAGATAGGTTTATTGGACTTACTTCAGATAATGCTTTACCACTATATCTTACGCTACTTGCTTGTAAAAATGATTTATATAAGTCTTTGCTACATTTTGATCTTGCCATGCTTAACTAAAACTCTTTCTTGCTAGATTAACATATTTTTTGCTAAGTGCGAAACTCCTGCAGAAGTTCCTAAAGATTATAAAATTAAGGTTATTCAGACCAAATACCTGAATAATCTTGTAGAACAAGATCATAGGTTTATCAAAAAACGTACAAAGCCAATGCTTGGTTTTAAGAGTTTTCATTCTGCAGAAATGACTATTACCGGTATAGAAAATATTCGTATGATGCAAAAAAGACAAATAATTGGAGCTAATGATAATCTTTCTACTTTTGAGAATTTTGCTATGTTAATGGCATCATAATGTCCAAAACCTTAGTTTTAACAATCTTGATGTAGTATGATTTATAGATGCGACAAAACCGGAAAGACTAGTATTACAGCAACGATCATTCAAAGCAGGATTTGGTAGATTTTTAGAATATAACACTCAAGGGTAAAAATGTATAAATTAAATATAAGACAATAATATTATGAATGAAATACAAGATAATCAGTTAGTTATTTACCAAACTGAAAATGGTGAAATAAAAGTAGATGTAAAATTACATGACGAGACTGTATGGCTATCATTAAATCAAATGTCTCAAATATTTGAGCGTGATAAATCAGTAATTGCCAAACATCTTAAAAATATTTTTAAAGAAGGAGAGTTAGCAAGTAGTGCAACTGTGGCAAAGTTTGCCACAGTTCAAAATGAGGGAGAACGAGCAGTTAACCACTCTGCACTGCAAGTGCAGAGCTTAATATTACGGCATGAATGCCTAATGTATGTACTAACTTAAAAGTTAGAAACTATTTGTGTCAGGAGTTTCGCAGTTAGCAAAATTGCGAATCAGCTAAAAGGCATCTAATGTTGTTCTGAATTGATGTTTTTATAACTTCCCAAGTTTGTTGATATAAAGTAATTTTTTCATTTATCCTCCTTTTGTTCATATCGAGCCAAGCAAATACAGCAAGGCAAATATGATTTCTCTGAGCTCGACCCGTGCGTGCCTGACAGCGTTCAATACCACAAGTTTGTTTTAATTCTCGATGATAAACTTCTATAGACCACCGTGCCTTAACAATTTTCTCTATTTGTTCACGTGTTGGATTTTCTAAGTTAGTTGTTATGTAATCAATGCGACCATTTTTTGCCACAAACTTAAATACCGTAACCCAACCGTATCCACGTAGGTGAATTTTTAGTCCCTCATCAGGAATCTCTAAACTTTCTAAGCTAACATTATGATTAACTTTTCTATTTTTTCTTAGGTTACTAACCCATGTCCAACCTAAATTACGTATATGTTTCAAATTCTCCAAACCGCTATACCACGCATCCATTACTACTGCATCAGGATTGATCCCTCTTTCCTTAGCTAAAGTAAGCATATCACAAAAATGCTCATTCTTTGTTTTTCCATCAGTTTCTTTATCATATATTCTATAATCTACAGGGGTAGATTGATCAGTTTTAGCATTGTAATGCAGTAAGTTGACCATCCCTATACCAGGTATAACATCATGTACAGCTCCAGAATATTGATAATGTACAAGCTCAATTTTCTTACTGTATTGCTTTGACAATAACGTGTCATCTCCCACTAATAAACAAGAAGCTTCCCTATCAATATATTTTGACACTTCTCTGTAGATCCCGCTAGGGCGGAAATCCTTACTATTTAACCATCGACTTGCACTATCATGAGATAGGTTTATTGGACTTACTTCAGATAATGCTTTACCACTATATCTTACGCTACTTGCTTGTAAAAATGATTTATATAAGTCTTTGCTACATTTTGATCTTGCCATGCTTAACTAAAACTCTTTCTTGCTAGATTAACATATTTTTTGCTAAGTGCGAAACTCCTGTGTGTATGGCTCATTTAGAAAGTGTCACAACACAAAAAGAATATATCTGTGAAGTGTAAGATTTTGTTAAAAAATATCTGTATGATTCATTCTTATCTTTTCTTGATAAGATATTTAAAATTTATGTTGAAACGACGCACTGCAAGTGCGGGGTTTTTCTCCCAAAGTGGGACAATAAAAAGAACAATAGAATATTACAATTTAGATGCCATTTTATCAGTCGGATACAGGGTAAATTCTAAAAGAGGAGTAGAGTTTAGAAAATGGGCATCAAAAATATTAAAAGATTATCTAGTCCAAGGATATAACATCAATCATGATAAAGTAACAAGCAAGCATCTAGCTAAGTTAAAACAAACTATTGAATTGTTATCTACTACGTTAATCAATCAAAACCTAGCGACTGATACTGGTAAGGAATTACTTAGACTAATCAAATCATATACTAAAACATGGGATATGCTCATAAGATATGATGAAGATAATTTTAATATGCCAGTAAATCTACAACTTGTTTCTATCGTATTACTTGATTATCAAGAGGCAATTGACTCAATATCTGTCTTAAAAGAAGAATTGCAGCATGAAGCTGGTAATTTATTTGGAATAGAAAGGGGGAATATGCTTAAAGCGATACTTGGTAACATTGAGCAAACATTTGGTGGAGAGTCATTATATCCATCAGTGCAAGAAAAAGCAGCACATCTTTTATATTTTTTAATTAAAGATCATCCATTTAGCGACGGCAATAAGAGAATAGGTAGCTTATTGTTCCTTCTTTACTTAAGTAAGGCAAAAATTGGACTGAAAAACATGAATGAAACTAGTATGACAACGCTCGCATTAATGATTGCTGAGAGTCATCCGGTGCAAAAAGAAATAATACTCAATAACAACCAGCTGAAGCTGGTGGGTTGATATCTAGACTGGAAGTCGCTATTACTCTAAAGAGATATTACTAATGCCTGTGCTATCTCTCTGATCCTAATTCTTATAAGTTACCCTGCAATACTTTGTAGCGATATTTAGTGATCCAAACAACATGAAAGCGATGGTAAAATACAGTGTGGCTAGTCTTGTTATAATCTGTCATATATGATATTTTAATATACATAAGAGCAAGCTCTTCATGTATATTAAAATATCATATATTCAAGTTATAGTGAATTGAAATATTAGAACAAGGACTGAAGTCTTTCCCAGCTGAAGCTGGGGGTTTTAACCAAAAAGGTGACTATAAAATTAATTATGAATTTAATCAGTGATTAGTTGCTTAATAGCGAGAGATAAAAAGAGAATAACGATATGGATTTAACAGTACATACCTATGGGCATATAGATGCTATGTTTTATTGCTTAAACGCCATAGCGATGCTAATGAGCAGCAGTTTTGGTGAATCATTAATTCTAGTAGTAACCATGGGTACTGTTGGTTATTATGCACTTAAGATGTCTTATGCAGGTGCAAATGGATACAAAGCCCATCTTGGTAAGGTTATAGCGATGATAGCTATGATATATTTTATGTTACTTCCTAAAGCCGATATGATGATTTATGATAACGTGTCCAAGAAACAAGAAAAAGTTGACAATCTGCCGATTGGCTTTGCCCTACCTGTCGGCATATTAGAAACTTTTGGTGATTTACTAACCTTAGGTTTTGAACAGGCATTTACCATGGTTAGTAACACTAATTACCGGGATTACGGTATGGTATTTGGTGCAAGGCTTATACAAGAATCACGTAATTGGCGTATCAGGTCTCCTGGAGTTCATGGAAAATATGAGTAACTTTATTGATCGATGTGTAATGTTAGATGCGATGATTGGCTATCATTACACACCCGAAGAATTGCTTAAAACGGATGATATATGGAGTTTGGTCAAAGATAATGCTGCTACTTTACGGCATACTAGTGTACGTATTGGTAAAACTAAAAGCTTAATGTCTTGTGATAGAGCAGCCAAAGAAGTGCTAGACCCAGCATTTAAATTGGAAATTGAAGCACTTGAGAAAAAGGTAAAAGATACTGATATTGCACAGGCAGGACAAACTAATTACGTTCAAAGAACATTCCAGCGACTAACCTCAAATTTTAAAAAGAATATTGAGTTATCCTTTAAAAACTATGCAGGAGTTAATATTGGAGGTGTGATCTGTCAACAGTTTTCCGGACAGTTTGTTTAGGCACATTTTTGCATTTTCTCGTATTGTACAGGTGATAGATAGTCATTAGTTGAATGCATCCTTATACGATTATAAAATACTTCTATATATTCAAATATGGCATATTTTGCTTCCTCCCTAGTTTTAAATTTATATTGATAAATTAGTTCTGTTTTTATAGTGTGAAAAAAGCTTTCAGCAACAGCATTATCCCAACAATTTCCTTTACCGCTCATACTCTGTATAATACCATGTTGTTTTGTAAGTTTTGAATGGCTATCAGAACAATATTGACTACCTCTATCAGTATGCCAAATAAGTCCTTTAGGTGGTTTACGTTGCCATATTGCCATTAGCAGAGCATTATTAACTAAATCAGCTTTCATGTTACTATTCATTGACCACCCTATAATTTTCCTAGAAAATAGATCAATAACGGTTGCTAAGTACAGCCAACCTTCTTCAGTTGGAACATATGTGATGTCCCCAACCCAATAACAATTAGCAGCATAGACCTTGAACTTTCTATCCAATAAATTAGGAGCAACTTGCTTATTATGACTAGAATCAGTAGTTGCTTTAAATTTATGTTTGCTTTTACATACTAAACCAGCTTCATTCATTAGCCTTGCAATCCGCTTCCGACTAACAATTATACCGTGTCTAGATAGTTCCTTTTTAATGGGTCTAGATCCATAATTCCTTCTACCTTCTTGAAAAATTGTTTTAATCTTACAGGTTAAAGCATTATCTTCTTTGTCCCTATTGCATTCAGGGGTAGTTAACCATTCATAATAGCCACTACGTGATACTTTCATAAATTTGCACATAATCGCAGTTGAAAAATCACCTTTATGCTTCTTTATCCATGCGTACTTTATTGGGACTCTTTCGCAAAGTACGCGGCAGCCTTTTTTAATAGATCACGCTCCTGCGTTACCCTAGCTAAATCTTTCTTTAATCTTTTTAATTCATCATAGAGATGTTCATCTGTTCGCATTATTGATTCTTTAGGTTTGGAATATTTATCTACCCAAGTATATAGAGTATTTCTAGTAATACCTAACTCTTTAGCTGTTTGTGACACAGGTCGCTTGGACTCAATTGCTAATTTAACTGCTGACTCTTTAAATTCAGCCGGATAAACCTTTGGTTTGCTATTAGTCATTTTTGTACTTCCTTTCTGTTAATATTGTCTCCTATTAACTGTCCGGAAAACTATAACCACATCAATGAGAAGTTAATACGCCAGCAAATGATGATCAATGCCATCAGAAACTACTCTAGTGATTATGGTTACGTTCGAGCTTCGGCTACTCAAGAATCAAACTGGCGAATTGCTGGAGATTTAGCATATACTTACTTACCAATATTGATGAGTGTATTGAAAGGACTGGTATATAGCTCATTCATCTTCATGGTACCAATGTTGATCATGAGTGGCGGTTGGAGCAGATATTTAGGTTATTTAACGCTCGTAGCATCATTTCAGTTATGGGCTCCGTTAAATGCTGTACTTAACATGTTCATCGATATCTATAGCAGCACTACTTTACTTGGTATTGCTGATCGAGTAGTTAGTTTCAGTACTATCAGTCAAATAGGCAACTATACGGACAAGATTGTAGCAGTTGCATCAGGTTTGCAGATGGCAATACCATTTCTTGCTTTTAGTCTGATGCAAGGCGGGGTAGGTGGCTTCATCCATTTAGCTGGCACTATCACAGGGGCTAGCCAATCCGCTGCATCACAAGCGGCTAATGAATCGGTGACAGGCAACAAGTCGTTCGATAATTATTCGGTTGGCAACCAACAGTTATATCAGCAGGGTGTTTTTAAGACCGACTGGAATGAGTCTTACGCGGCAGGAGCTAGCTCTTTTCAACATATGGACGGTATTATGGAGAAAGGGTTCTGTCGCATATGTTGGACAATAGAAAAAAGATTGATATAATGATCTAAAAAAGATGTTAAGATGTTTCGTATTACTGCAAGATTATTATCATATTTCAAAGGATTTTGTTCTTCACCAGAAATAATAATGTTATTTGTCTATATGAAATGCCGATTTTCTTTAAGTTATCGAGATTTGGAAGAAATGATGAGTATAAGGGGAGCAAAAATTGATCACTCTACATTACAAAGATGGGTTATAAAATTTGTACCATTGATAGATCAGGTGGTTAGAAAAAGAAAGAAGCCAGTTGGTAGTAGTTGGAGAATGGATGAGACTTATATTAAATTAAACGGTAAATGGGTTTATTTATATAGAGCACTAGATAGTCTTGGTAATACTGTAGACTTTCTGCTACGTAAGCATAGAGACAAGCCTGCAGCACTTGCATTTTTTCGTAAAGCCTTTAGAGAGAATAATTTTCCTGAGAAAGTAGTAATTGATAAAAGCGGTAATAATACGGCTGCTCTTAATGATTTGAATACAGAAGTTCCTAAAGATTATAAAATTAAGGTTATTCAGACCAAATACCTGAATAATCTTGTAGAACAAGATCATAGGTTTATCAAAAAACGTACAAAGCCAATGCTTGGTTTTAAGAGTTTTCATTCTGCAGAAATGACTATTACCGGTATAGAAAATATTCGTATGATGCAAAAAAGACAAATAATTGGAGCTAATGATAATCTTTCTACTTTTGAGAATTTTGCTATGTTAATGGCATCATAATGTCCAAAACCTTAGTTTTAACAATCTTGATGTAGTATGATTTATAGATGCGACAAAACCGATGTGATCAATCCAATAATCTCTGCTATAGGTTTGAATTTACGATGTATTGCCAATCATTTACACATCATGCCTAACTCTACATAAAAAAATTATCATTAAAAAACTTGCTAAACGATTAAAAAAAATCGTTAACAATAAGCTCATGTAAAAATTTTACTAAAACAGAAATTTTTCAGTTAACCACTCTGCACTGCAAGTGCAGAGCTTAATATTACGGCATGAATGCCTCATGTATGTACTAACTTAAAAGTTAGAAACTATTTGTGTATGGCTCATTTAGAAAGTGTCACAACACAAAAAGAATATATCTGTGAAGTGTAAGATTTTGTTAAAAAATATCTTATCTTTTCTTTTCTTGATAAGATATTTAAAATTTATGTTGAAACGACGCACTGCAAGTGCGGGGTTTTTCTCCCAAAGTGGGACAAAAAATTATTATTAAAAAACTTGCTAAACGATTAAAAAAAATCGTTAACAATAAGCTCATGTAAAAATTTTACTAAAACAGAAATTTTTCAGTTAACCACTCTGCACTGCAAGTGCAGAGCTTAATATTACGGCATGAATGCCTCATGTATGTACTAACTTAAAAGTTAGAAACTATTTGTGTATGGCTCATTTAGAAAGTGTCACAACACAAAAAGAATATATCTGTGAAGTGTAAGATTTTGTTAAAAAATATCTTATCTTTTCTTTTCTTGATAAGATATTTAAAATTTATGTTGAAACGACGCACTGCAAGTGCGGGGTTTTTCTCCCAAAGTGGGACAATAAAATTGAAAACAATTTTTAATTTTAGTGCAAATATTAGAATTTTTTTTGTAAAAATTTTATTCAATCATAGATTATGGGGGGCTTTAAATATTTTTGGCGGACGGACTATATAATGTATAAAATTAAATAAGGAGAAAAGATATTATGTCGTACTTAATAGCTAGTGAGGCAAGGAAAAATCTATATCAATTAATAGATCAAGTTGGACTAAGCCATGAGCCAACAATTATCAAAGGTAAAAGAAATAGTGCGGTATTAATTTCATTTAAAGATTGGGAGGATATTCAAGAGACGTTATTTGTGGCATCTAATAAAGAACTAAGTGAGTCAATTATTAAAGGGCTAGAGACTGATTTCAAGGATTGTAGTAGTAAGCTAGAGGAATAGGGCAGTATATGTATGATTTATATTTCACCAAGGATGCAGCTAATGATTTTAAGAAAATTGATCGATCAAATTTAAAGAAACAAGTTTATAAATTATTAGACATTATAAAAAATGATCCATTTGCAAACCCACCTCCATATAAAAAGCTAAGAGGAATATATGCTAAGTCTTACTCAAGGCGTATTAACTTAAAGCATAGATTATTTTATGAAGTGGATGAAGTAGGTAGGAGAATAAAAGTCTTACGGATGTGGAGTCATTATGGTGATAATTAATGCAAACTGAAGTTTTATTGTTGGTAGTATTTTTCTTGTGTAGCAGTATTAATACTGCCATTGCCAAGGATTTTGGTAAGCAATCGGCAACTTTTGAGATTAAGGAAGAAACTGGACTGATTTTTCAAGACAAATTTTTCACTAATTTTGTTTCCCATTTTACATAATTTTTAAGCTGCATTTTGTAAGTAATCAAGATACACGTTCATCGGTTTTTTATAACCAATACTTGAATGGAATCTTTGATTGTTATATTTATCCATGTATTTATCAATACCATCTTTAAGTTCTGCGATATTTTTAAAATCATTTATAAATATACAATTATATTTTAAAGTTCTAAAAAATCTTTCAATCACAATATTATCAATGCTTCTACCCTTACCGTTCATTGAGATTTGTATATTATTCTCTTTTAGAATTCCCGTATGCTCATGTCCAGTATATTGACTACCCTGATCACTATTGAATATTTGTGGTGCAGGGTATTTATTCAGTGCATCTTTTAATACATCGGTTACAAGTGATGCATCCATAGAATTAGATACTTTATAACTTAGTATTGCCTTACTATGCCAATCTATAATCGCCACAAGATACATAAATCCTCCGTTAGTTCTAATATAAGTAATGTCACCACTCCACACTTGATTAACATAAGGTACATGAATAGTTCTATTCGTTCCTGATTTGTGCCAGTACGGCTCAAGCAAATAGCTATAAATTTTATGTTGACCATCCTTCACAGAAGTAGATTGCTTTTTATGAGGATGAATAGCTTCTATACCCATTATTCCCATATATTTAAGCACCCTATCTCTGCCCACATTAAAGCCGTCTTCCAATAATTGTTTGTATATATAACGATAACCATACTCAGGGTTATCCGTATATATTTCATCTATTCTATTTAAAATATCAAGATTATATAAGCTCATTACTTTAGCTTTATAATATACTCCAGATCTGCTTATCTTTAATAGTTCACATTGCCTTGTCTTTGCTAACGTACTCAGCTTGGGGTCGACAAGACTTTTCTTATTTGATAAGTCCAAGCTGTTTAGCTTTCCCACCGCCCAGTCCCTCTCGACTGTAGCCTTACCTAATGCTTTTGCAAGTTCATCGTTTTGATTCTTAAGTTCACTAATCTGCCCTTTGTACTCACTAACAGCTTTTGCTGGCTCAAATGCCAATGACGCATTATCTAAAAATTGTCGTTTCCAGTTTTGCATAGTTTTAGCCGTTACTTCATATTTGACCGATAACTGACCTATTGTTGATTCTTCTTTTAACATCTCTAATACTATTTTAGTTTTTGCTTCTGCACTAAAATTTTTAATTTGTTTTTTACCCATTTGTTTCTCTTTAATTTTATTTATTATTCTATACTTATTGAGAAACAAAAATACCTGCTTCTTTGTCTAATTTTTTCAGTCCATTATAGAAGAAGATTTTGTCAGCATGATGCAGCGTAAATTACAGAATCTGAATTTTGCTGAGTATCAGCAAGAGATGCAAGATTTAGCTAGAAAGAAGATAGAAGAACCAGTTGCTATTGCTGGCATAGGTAAGGCAACTAAGACCGTTAGTCATAATTTCGATCCGAGTTATGTTTTAGATCAGGATGTAGTTTTGCCATGCGGCAAGCTATTATATGCAAGAGGTACAAGAGTTAATCCGCTAGGTTATATGGGTTTTGTCGCATCTATAAATCATACTACATCAAGATTGTTAAAACTAAGGTTTTGGACATTATGATGCCATTAACATAGCAAAATTCTCAAAAGTAGAAAGATTATCATTAGCTCCAATTATTTGTCTTTTTTGCATCATACGAATATTTTCTATACCGGTAATAGTCATTTCTGCAGAATGAAAACTCTTAAAACCAAGCATTGGCTTTGTACGTTTTTTGATAAACCTATGATCTTGTTCTACAAGATTATTCAGGTATTTGGTCTGAATAACCTTAATTTTATAATCTTTAGGAACTTCTGTATTCAAATCATTAAGAGCAGCCGTATTACTACCGCTTTTATCAATTACTACTTTCTCAGGAAAATTATTCTCTCTAAAGGCTTTACGAAAAAATGCAAGTGCTGCAGGCTTGTCTCTATGCTTACGTAGCAGAAAGTCTACAGTATTACCAAGACTATCTAGTGCTCTATATAAGTTAACCACTCTGCACTGCAAGTGCAGAGCTTAATATTACGGCATGAATGCCTAATGTATGTACTAACTTAAAAGTTAGAAACTATTTGTGTATGGCTCATTTAGAAAGTGTCACAACACAAAAAGAATATATCTGTGAAGTGTAAGATTTTGTTAAAAAATATCTGTATGATTCATTCTTATCTTTTCTTGATAAGATATTTAAAATTTATGTTGAAACGACGCACTGCAAGTGCGGGGTTTTTCTCCCAAAGTGGGACAATAAACCCATTTACCGTTTAATTTAATATAAGTCTCATCCATTCTCCAACTACTACCAACTGGCTTCTTTCTTTTTCTAACCACCTGATCTATCAATGGTACAAATTTTATAACCCATCTTTGTAATGTAGAGTGATCAATTTTTGCTCCCCTTATACTCATCATTTCTTCCAAATCTCGATAACTTAAAGAAAATCGGCATTTCATATAGACAAATAACATTATTATTTCTGGTGAAGAACAAAATCCTTTGAAATATGATAATAATCTTGCAGTAATACGAAACATCTTAACATCTTTTTTAGATCATTATATCAATCTTTTTTCTATTGTCCAACATATGCGACAGAACCTTTCTTTAACCTGTTTTGCGTAAAGATGGGGATAATGCTTGTTGAAATGTACCATAGTAACTCTTTTATTTAATTTATTTGAAGGCTAATTTTTTGTTAGTCTTCATATTCATAGAGAATTTTGACTTTGCCATAATCAACCAGTTTTGAAATTCTTCCTTGCTTACCACTTCAATGGCAATCGGCATAAAAGCATGGTTAATACCACAAAGCTCTGAACACTGACCATAATACACGCCTTTTTTGCTAATTTTAGTCCAAGTTTCATTGATTCTTCCAGGAACGGCATCCATCTTTATGCCCAGTGCTGGTACTGCAAAACTATGTATGACGTCTCCTGCGGTAATTAGAAATTTTACCGTAGTATTTTCTGGTATGATAATACGGTTATCAACTTCTAATAATCTTTTTTGACCAGGTTTTAAGTTTTCATCAGTAATTAAATAACTATCAAATTCAATATTCTCATGATCAGGGTAGATATAGTGCCAATACCATTGATATCCTACAACTTTAACCGTCATGTCTATCTCAGGGATTTTTTCGGCAAACCGTAAAATACGGAACGATGGTACAGCAATAATAACCAAAATTATTATAGGAATTATCGTCCAAATAACTTCAATCAATATATTATGAGAGAATTTTGCTGGAATGGGATTGGCTTTGGCATTAAATCTAATACAAACATACATTAGTAAAACGAAAATAAAGACAACTATCCCTCCTGATATGAGTAGCAGGAAATTATGAAACCCTTGTAGCTCCTCCATAAGAGGGCTTGCTGGAGTTTGTAGCAACATTTGCCACGCCTGAGGTTCTGATGCTAGGCAATCATGAGCAAATAAAAGACATAAAATTACAAATTTTTTCATATTTGGTATTAGTGGGTTTGATTCTATGTGTTATACTTAGCTAATATAAAATGATATGCAGTTTTATTAAAGTAAAAAATGACTCTAATGTTGGAAAAGCTTGAAGAATTTATCATTGACTTTAAGCTGCCTTCTGATACGATTCGGTTCAAAATGATTTAAGATTACAATATGGCTGGTCATTCAAAATTTAAAAATATTCAGCATCGAAAAGGTGCACAAGATAAAAAAAGGGCAAAAATTTTTACTAAGTTAGTTAGAGAAATTATTACTGCTGCTAAACTAGGGGCTGATATAAGCAATAATCCACGATTGCGAAGTAGTATAGCGGCAGCTCGTAGTCAAAATTTGCCAAAGGAGCGAATAGATAAGGCAATAAGTGCAGCGAGTGATTCTAGTAATAATGAAAATTATACAGAAATTAGATATGAAGGCTTTGCTCTTGGTGGGATTGCGATAATAATAGAGGCTTTAACTGATAATAAAAATCGTACGGCTGCTGAAATTAGAGCAGCTTTTAGCAAATTTGGTGGTAATTTAGGTGAAACTGGAAGCAGTAGTTATATGTTTGATCATCTTGGAGTAATACAATATCCGGCAAATTTAGCAACAACAGAAGCTATGTTTGACAGTAGCCTAGAGGCTGGAGCAAAAGATATGATTTCTGAAGAAGATACATATTTAATCTACACGGATATTGAGAATTTTATGCAAGCTGTTGATTTTCTGACCAATAAATATGGACATCCTGAAGAATCTTACATAGGTTGGGTGCCTAAAAATACCATAATTATAGAAGATAATGATAAAGCAGAGAAGCTATTAAAATTAGTGGATATTTTAGAAGAAAGTGATGATGTGCAAAAAGTTTTTGGTAATTATGAATTATCTAACGCAATTTATGAAACTATGAAAGATGCTTAATATGGACTGCCAAGTTATTGTTTTAGCTGCAGGTAATGGTCGAAGAATGGATTCTACCTTACCAAAAGTAATGCATAAAGTTGGTGGTAGATCGATGCTTGATAGGGTGATAACCAATGCTCGGCAAGTGAGCAATGAAGTTATTTTAGTTCACTCATGGCAATTAGAAGAACATATTGTTTGTTATAAAGATATTTGTAAATTTATATTACAGCCAAAACCTCTTGGTACTGCTCATGCAGTATATACTGCTTTAGACTTAGTTGATGACAATAAAATTGTAGCAGTGCTTTACGGAGATAATCCTTTAATCACCGCAAATATTATTAATGATTTACTAGACCACCTAGTTTCTACCAATTCAGCCATTACAACGTTATGCTTTAGACGTGATAACCCGGGGCAATATGGACGAATAGTTACTGATGAACTAGGATATTTCTTAAAAATTGTGGAATTTAAAGAGGCAACGAGTGAAGAACAAGCTATAACAATTTGTAATTCTGGTATTATGGCTTTTGAAGCTGGTATATTAAAAAAATATCTACCTAGTATTTTTTTAGGTAAGGTTGATAGATCAAAAGAGTTGTATTTGACCGCCCTTGTAAAAATAGCTAAGGATAGCGGAGAAAAAGTATCATATTTGTTATCTTCAGACCACGACATAGTGCTTGGAGTAAATACTAAACAGGAGCTAGAAGAAGCTAATAAAACTATTGCTAAGTTAATGGGCAGGTAATACACACAAAATTCTTCAACGTAACTTAGCGTTTGCAATCACAATGATTTTACGCATTAATGCTACCATCGCCACCATTTTCTTTTTTCCTCTATTGATCAATTTTTCATAAAATACCTTCAGTTCAGAGTTAGAATTTCTAGCAGCCATAGCAGCTACAAACAACATAGGTCTAACAAAATTTCGACCATGACCTGTATGTCTATATCCGCTATATCTACCGCTAACCTGAATTCGATGTAACTTAACCAGGAGTTTCGCACTTAGCAAAAAATATGTTAATCTAGCAAGAAAGAGTTTTAGTTAAGCATGGCAAGATCAAAATGTAGCAAAGACTTATATAAATCATTTTTACAAGCAAGTAGCGTAAGATATAGTGGTAAAGCATTATCTGAAGTAAGTCCAATAAACCTATCTCATGATAGTGCAAGTCGATGGTTAAATAGTAAGGATTTCCGCCCTAGCGGGATCTACAGAGAAGTGTCAAAATATATTGATAGGGAAGCTTCTTGTTTATTAGTGGGAGATGACACGTTATTGTCAAAGCAATACAGTAAGAAAATTGAGCTTGTACATTATCAATATTCTGGAGCTGTACATGATGTTATACCTGGTATAGGGATGGTCAACTTACTGCATTACTGATGTGGTTATAGTTTTCCGGACAGTTAATAGGAGACAATATTAACAGAAAGGAAGTACAAAAATGACTAATAGCAAACCAAAGGTTTATCCGGCTGAATTTAAAGAGTCAGCAGTTAAATTAGCAATTGAGTCCAAGCGACCTGTGTCACAAACAGCTAAAGAGTTAGGTATTACTAGAAATACTCTATATACTTGGGTAGATAAATATTCCAAACCTAAAGAATCAATAATGCGAACAGATGAACATCTCTATGATGAATTAAAAAGATTAAAGAAAGATTTAGCTAGGGTAACGCAGGAGCGTGATCTATTAAAAAAGGCTGCCGCGTACTTTGCGAAAGAGTCCCAATAAAGTACGCATGGATAAAGAAGCATAAAGGTGATTTTTCAACTGCGATTATGTGCAAATTTATGAAAGTATCACGTAGTGGCTATTATGAATGGTTAACTACCCCTGAATGCAATAGGGACAAAGAAGATAATGCTTTAACCTGTAAGATTAAAACAATTTTTCAAGAAGGTAGAAGGAATTATGGATCTAGACCCATTAAAAAGGAACTATCTAGACACGGTATAATTGTTAGTCGGAAGCGGATTGCAAGGCTAATGAATGAAGCTGGTTTAGTATGTAAAAGCAAACATAAATTTAAAGCAACTACTGATTCTAGTCATAATAAGCAAGTTGCTCCTAATTTATTGGATAGAAAGTTCAAGGTCTATGCTGCTAATTGTTATTGGGTTGGGGACATCACATATGTTCCAACTGAAGAAGGTTGGCTGTACTTAGCAACCGTTATTGATCTATTTTCTAGGAAAATTATAGGGTGGTCAATGAATAGTAACATGAAAGCTGATTTAGTTAATAATGCTCTGCTAATGGCAATATGGCAACGTAAACCACCTAAAGGACTTATTTGGCATACTGATAGAGGTAGTCAATATTGTTCTGATAGCCATTCAAAACTTACAAAACAACATGGTATTATACAGAGTATGAGCGGTAAAGGAAATTGTTGGGATAATGCTGTTGCTGAAAGCTTTTTTCACACTATAAAAACAGAACTAATTTATCAATATAAATTTAAAACTAGGGAGGAAGCAAAATATGCCATATTTGAATATATAGAAGTATTTTATAATCGTATAAGGATGCATTCAACTAATGACTATCTATCACCTGTACAATACGAGAAAATGCAAAAATGTGCCTAAACAAACTGTCCGGAAAACTGTTGACAGATCACTGAACAAAACGACTATAGCTCACAAGTTTTGGAAATTCCTTTCTATAACTTTGGCATAGGCAGCATAAGTTAACCACTCTGCACTGCAAGTGCAGAGCTTAATATTACGGCATGAATGCCTAATGTATGTACTAACTTAAAAGTTAGAAACTATTTGTGTATGGCTCATTTAGAAAGTGTCACAACACAAAAAGAATATATCTGTGAAGTGTAAGATTTTGTTAAAAAATATGAGTCTGTCCTATAGTTTGTGTAAGTTGCAAAGAAAGCAGTAAGAGATTACTGTAAAAAAAGTAACTTAACCTGAGTTTGACGTAAGCACCAAACAAAATGCTAAGCATTATGTAATAACATAAACAAACTGTTGGTGGTGAGCTATGGTAAAAATAAAACCTTCTTTTAAACTAGTGTGTTAGGAGAAAGAATATTTGAAAAGTAAGAAGGGAGGGATTATAAAGTTCTCGAATAATAACAACAAAATTGGAGAATATATTATGATCCCTCTTACGGAGATTTTCTGCTTAATTGATGATTTTTGCAAGCATTTTGATACGGAGCAAAATAAATATATATTACCAAATCCTAACCGTAAGCGTAAAGTAGTTTGCAGTATAGGACTCTCAGAGATTATTACTATTATAGTAATGTTTCACTTGAGTCACTACCGTACCTTTAAAGATTTTTATTTATGCTGCCTATGTCAAAGTTATAGAAAGGAATTTCCAAAACTTGTGAGCTATAGTCGTTTTATTCAGTTAATGCCAATGAGCTTCATGCCCATGGTGTTACTGCTAAAAAGCCTATCAGGAAAACAAACTGGTCAATATTATATCGACTCTACTAAACTTCCTGCTTGCCATAATTTAAGAATTAATAGACATAAAGTATTCAAAGACATAGCAAAAAGAGGTAAGACTTCCACTGGGTGGTTCTTTGGTTGTAAGCTACATATTGTCATTAACAGTTGCGGAGAGATTATGAGTTTTTCTTTAACTCCAGGAAATGTTGATGATAGAGCAGTGGTGGAAAATTTAGTAGATAAATTACAAGGCTGGCTTTTTGGTGATCGTGGGTATATCAGTAAAAAACTCACTCAATCCCTTGCTAATCAAGGTTTAGAACTAATAACAAAAATTAAAAGTAATATGAAAGAAAAAATAATAGATCCTATTAAAAAGCGGTTTTTAAATAAAAGGTATATTATTGAAACCATTAACGATCAACTAAAAAACCTTTGTCATATAGACCATACAAGGCACAGATCTGTTATGAATTTTCAAACTAACGTATTAGCTGGACTGCTTGCCTATGTTTTTAAGCCTAATAAAATTTCTGTAGCTTTTGGAAAATTAAACAATCTCAACCTTCCTCTTACATCAAACTGAGGTTAACTTAAGCAAGCAAGGAGGAATTATGGCTAAAAAATTAGATACAGATAAAGATACATTAGACATCAGTAATCAGCTAGTAGAAGAATTATTATCAAAAGCAGATCCATCGGAGTTATTTGGTCGAGATGGTTTATTTCAACAGCTAAAGAAGCAAATAGTTGAGAAAATATTAGCAAGTGAGTTGGATCATGAATTAGGATATTCAAAACATAGCAAGATGCCAAAAGTAGATAATAATCGTCGTAATGGTAGCTATGAGAAGACAGTAATTGATGGGGATGGTCGTAAGCTGACAGTAGAAGTACCAAGAGATCGGGAAGGAGAGTATAATCCTCAATTAATACCAAAAGGGCTGAGGAGATTTAATGGATTTGATGAGAAAGTGATATCCCTTTATGGTCGCGGTATGACAGTCAGCGAGATCCGAGGGCATTTAGAAGAAATATATCAAACTGATGTATCTGGTGACTTGATATCCACCATAACAGATGGGGTGATAGAAGAAGTAACTAGGTGGCAAAATCGTTGTTTAGATAGGGTGTATCCAATATTATACTTGGACTGTATCTATGTAAAATCTAGAGACAATCACATAGTAGTTAACCACTCTGCACTGCAAGTGCAGAGCTTAATATTACGGCATGAATGCCTCATGTATATACTAACTTAAAAGTTAGAAACTATTTGTGTATGGCTCATTTAGAAAGTGTCACAACACAAAAAGAATATATCTGTGAAGTGTAAGATTTTGTTAAAAAATATCTTATCTTTTCTTGATAAGATATTTAAAATTTATGTTGAAACGACGCACTGCAAGTGCGGGGTTTTTCTCCCAAAGTGGGACAATAAATAAAGCAGTATATTTAGCACTTGCTGTAAATATAGAAGGGAAAAAGGAGTTACTTGGCATTTGGATAGGCAAAAATGAAGGTGCTAAATTTTGGATGCAAGTAGTTACTGAGTTAAAGAATCGAGGAATTGAACAAATTTATGTTGCTTGTGTGGATGGTTTAAAGGGCTTTCCAGAAGCTATAAGCAGTGTATTCCCGAGTACTATAGTACAATTATGTATTGTACATATGGTTCGCAATTCAGTAAAGTATGTGTCATATAAAGATTTAAAAGAGGTCACATCAGATCTAAAACAAATTTATACAGCTAATAATGACGAAATGGCACGTTTAAAACTTCAGCAATTTGGTGTAAAATGGGATAAAAAATATCCGGTAATTTCTGATATTTGGCAACGTAATTGGTCTGGGATAATACCGTTTTTTGCCTTTCCTGAAGAGATCAGAAAGGTAATTTATACTACTAACACTATAGAATCTGTAAATCGTCAAATTAGAAAAATTATCAAAAATAAGGGGGTGTTTCCAGATGATAAGTCAATTCAAAAAATAATATTTTTATCCCTACAAAATGCAGCCAAAAAATGGACCATGCCTATTAAAGATTGGTCTTTAGCTTTAAATCAATTTGAAATACTTTGTGGAGATTTTAAATATGATTTATTGGAAAATAAAAAATGAACTTACACAAATTAAATGATTGACTCTTTCTTGATAAGATATTTAAAATTTATGTTGAAACGACGCACTGCAAGTGCGGGGTTTTTCTCCCAAAGTGGGACAATAAAGCAACAATCAGTTCAATTAAAAAAGCCCATGAGCCTACCCTCAAAACTTCTCCTGTCTCAACTTCAAATCAAGCTCTACAACAAAATATTAATTTTCTCCCATTTCAACTATTAAATTCTATAGATACCGATCCTGTAGCTGCCCCCAAACAAAATCACTATACTTGTCACATTATTAAACCAAATGGTACCAAACTTATTATCCAAACACTAGAACCAAAAACCATAATTCAGACATTTTTATGCTGCAACTAACCCCGGCGTCAGTTATTTTTGTTGCCACTATTGCCATCGATTTTCGCAAGGGTATCGATGGCTTAATCGCTGTTTGTAGACAAAAACTTTCTTCTGACCCTCTTAATGGTTCCTTGTTTTTATTCTATAGTTAACCACTCTGCACTGCAAGTGCAGAGCTTAATATTACGGCATGAATGCCTCATGTATGTACTAACTTAAAAGTTAGAAACTATTTGTGTATGGCTCATTTAGAAAGTGTCACAACACAAAAAGAATATATCTGTGAAGTGTAAGATTTTGTTAAAAAATATCTGTATGATTCATTCTTATCTTTTCTTGATAAGATATTTAAAATTTATGTTGAAACGACGCACTGCAAGTGCGGGGTTTTTCTCCCAAAGTGGGACAATAAAAACAGAACTGCCATTAAAATTTTGTCCTTTGACGGTCAAGGCTTTTGGCTATGCTCTAAACGCCTATCCAAAGGTAAATTTACCGCAAAACTTTTCCCATCTGATAATTCATCTTATCAAATTTGTTATAGAACCTTACACATTCTTATTCATAATGGTGATCCTAGTTCTGCCAAATTCTCTAATGATTGGCTTCCTGTCGTTTAAGCTGCTGTCTCGATTAATTCCGTATTATTCATATATCGAAACTGGACTGATTTTTCAAGACAAATTTTTCACTAATTTTGTTTCCCATTTTACATAATTTTTAAGCTGCATTTTGTAAGTAATCAAGATACACGTTCATCGGTTTTTTATAACCAATACTTGAATGGAATCTTTGATTGTTATATTTATCCATGTATTTATCAATACCATCTTTAAGTTCTGCGATATTTTTAAAATCATTTATAAATATACAATTATATTTTAAAGTTCTAAAAAATCTTTCAATCACAATATTATCAATGCTTCTACCCTTACCGTTCATTGAGATTTGTATATTATTCTCTTTTAGAATTCCCGTATGCTCATGTCCAGTATATTGACTACCCTGATCACTATTGAATATTTGTGGTGCAGGGTATTTATTCAGTGCATCTTTTAATACATCGGTTACAAGTGATGCATCCATAGAATTAGATACTTTATAACTTAGTATTGCCTTACTATGCCAATCTATAATCGCCACAAGATACATAAATCCTCCGTTAGTTCTAATATAAGTAATGTCACCACTCCACACTTGATTAACATAAGGTACATGAATAGTTCTATTCGTTCCTGATTTGTGCCAGTACGGCTCAAGCAAATAGCTATAAATTTTATGTTGACCATCCTTCACAGAAGTAGATTGCTTTTTATGAGGATGAATAGCTTCTATACCCATTATTCCCATATATTTAAGCACCCTATCTCTGCCCACATTAAAGCCGTCTTCCAATAATTGTTTGTATATATAACGATAACCATACTCAGGGTTATCCGTATATATTTCATCTATTCTATTTAAAATATCAAGATTATATAAGCTCATTACTTTAGCTTTATAATATACTCCAGATCTGCTTATCTTTAATAGTTCACATTGCCTTGTCTTTGCTAACGTACTCAGCTTGGGGTCGACAAGACTTTTCTTATTTGATAAGTCCAAGCTGTTTAGCTTTCCCACCGCCCAGTCCCTCTCGACTGTAGCCTTACCTAATGCTTTTGCAAGTTCATCGTTTTGATTCTTAAGTTCACTAATCTGCCCTTTGTACTCACTAACAGCTTTTGCTGGCTCAAATGCCAATGACGCATTATCTAAAAATTGTCGTTTCCAGTTTTGCATAGTTTTAGCCGTTACTTCATATTTGACCGATAACTGACCTATTGTTGATTCTTCTTTTAACATCTCTAATACTATTTTAGTTTTTGCTTCTGCACTAAAATTTTTAATTTGTTTTTTACCCATTTGTTTCTCTTTAATTTTATTTATTATTCTATACTTATTGAGAAACAAAAATACCTGCTTCTTTGTCTAATTTTTTCAGTCCATTATAATTTCTGATATTTGGCAACGTAATTGGTCTGGGATAATACCGTTTTTTGCCTTTCCTGAAGAGATCAGAAAGGTAATTTATACTACTAACACTATAGAATCTGTAAATCGTCAAATTAGAAAAATTATCAAAAATAAGGGGGTGTTTCCAGATGATAAGTCAATTCAAAAAATAATATTTTTATCCCTACAAAATGCAGCCAAAAAATGGACCATGCCTATTAAAGATTGGTCTTTAGCTTTAAATCAATTTGAAATACTTTGTGGAGATTTTAAATATGATTTATTGGAAAATAAAAAATGAACTTACACAAATTAAATGATTGACTCAAATTGGGTCAAACCTTCTTTATTATTTATCCAATATTTCATAGCTTGTCCAAGCCTACTATTAGGCTCAACTTTCTTGTCGTTAAATAATTCGTCTATTTTGTTATATATGTTTTCTATATATTTACTGCTATGTTCCTGATGATACCCAAGTTTTTCTTCAGGACTCATCTCTTTACATTGATGTTCATTGTGGTAAATCCCTCGTGTTTGTTTGAGAAAATATCCGCATTCTTCAGGGTAATATAGTTCATTCTCTGTAAATTTTCTCTGACCATGTGACAAACAATTGATCATCACTATTATTGCCAGTAATTCTTGATCTGCTTCTGATAATACCGGGTTATTATTGTTACTTGCGTCAGTCATTAATTGGATAGAATCTGTTCTATTCTTACGATTCTTTAGTACGTTACCTATATTTTCTCCACCATGCCTATTACCGGTAAAATATAAAACTATCACCTCATTATTTGCAGTCTTAGCACATATTGTAGTAGTATAACAGCTGCGTCCTTTCTTATTTTGAGTACGTAATTTCTTATTGGCTATAGTAATTTCTAAAATCCTAGCTCTAGTATCATCAAGGTTCAGTGAACTACATTCGGCAGCCATTTCCAATAATACCCCGTAAATTTCAGCTCCACCACCTTCTTGCCAAACATCTAAATATTGTTGCCAGAGCGAGCTATATGCCACAGGAACACCACTTAAACTTTGCAGCCTAGATAAACGGTAGAAAGGAGTACCATAGGTCTTTTGTAACACTATTGCACTTCTGCTACTATTTGTCCATTTGTTGATATTTTTATTGTTCATAACTATATAATCACAAGCATTACAACGTAGCGTTTTCTTTACATATCTGTTGACTGTAATTGGAGCATTACCTGTAAATTGTAGCAATTTTCTAGCTTCACTATTATATAGTTTGCCATTACAACAGTGAGGACAGCTATCACCACTACAAAAATTCTCAGGAGTTAAATAGCTGGTATTCGCATCCTTATAATCATCAAACCCATATTTACCTTGCCAATTACTACGATCTATCTTTTTGGGCTTATCGCACTCTTCTTCATTACCACCATTCCCGTTATCAGATTCACTTGGCGGTTCTTTTAATGAATCTGAACTATCTTTTTTTTGTTATCTGCCTTAAAACCAATCAGCATTTCCTTAAGCTTATTTATACTGATATTTGATGATGCTAGCTTGTCTATTAGCTCATTACAAAATTTCACAAGTTCTACTATCGTTTGCTGTTCATCTCCCGTTAATGAACTTTCCTTGACATGTTGTATTAGTTCTTCTCGTTCTTCAGCACTTAAGGTCGCTACTTTTGGTTTTTTCATTTGATTAATTATCATTATTATTAATATTTCAAATGTTATAATATAATTGGTACTTTTTCAACTAGTTTTTATTACAAAACTTACGCTATGTTATCTCAAGTATGACTAAAAACCTTGGCTGAAAGGCATTTTTTCATAGTAAAGAATTTTAATAATATCTCAGTACAAAGCCACTTATCATAAAACATAGCGTAAGTTTTGATTAATCGGTGATATTTGCATAGTAGAAACCCAAATTTATACAGTTAACCACTCTGCACTGCAAGTGCAGAGCTTAATATTACGGCATGAATGCCTCATGTATGTACTAACTTAAAAGTTAGAAACTATTTGTGTATGGCTCATTTAGAAAGTGTCACAACACAAAAAAATATATCTGTGAAGTGTAAGATTTTGTTAAAAAATATCCTATCTTTTCTTGATAAGATATTTAAAATTTATGTTGAAACGACGCACTGCAAGTGCGGGGTTTTTCTCCCAAAGTGGGACAATAAATCACAAATTTGTTATAGGAGTAGAATGGCATCCTGAATATTTAAACCCTAATGATTTAGATTTAAATTTATTTAAAGGATTAATCGAAGCTATAGCTAAACTGGAAAGGTTTTAGCCAAAGAACCGCCTATTAGCGAGGGAGACGATGAAATCGCCGACGTGGCGATCTCATGAAGTAATATCTGTCTTTGTTAGGCGACCTCTAGGTGATTTGAGTACTACTTCACAAGATTGCCACGTTGCCCCTTCTTGCAGCGGCTTCTCGCAATGACGGTTTAAGCCTTACAATAGCACTTCACTAATAGACGATTTTTTAACTTTTTTCATCATTCAATATGTGATTTTAATTATTAAAATCACATATTGAATGGAGTATTATATTTTAACAATCAGGTGGGCAGCCGCTTCAAACCTGATTGTTTCTATATATAATACTGAATTCGATGTAACTTGTTACATCGAATTCAGGTTAACTAGAACCTAACATAAACCGATTTAAAAATTCAAAATCTTCAGTTTCTAGACATAAAATTTCTGGTAAATGGACTCGAGCAGTAAAGTTATTATTTATATACCCTTTGCCTTTCAAGTGTTGGCGTTGTGGCACGATGGAACTTCGCGTAGGAACAACGATTTGACTACGCCTAGTCCGCTCACCACTTGTACACCTAGCCAACTCTTGAAATTCATCTTGTATACTCACTTTAAGCAGTAAAATTATTCTTGTATTACTACGTTCAGGGCTAATACGGTTTTTAAGCAAATCAACGATTTGACATAGTTCATAATGATTTTGTGGATAGAGTTTTATCTCTAGTCGTTCTTCATTCATTATATCGTCAATAGTTGTGAAGCTTTTAGCGATTAACCTTGTTCCTCCAGCATCCTTAAACAAATCACAGTTTGCCACAACTAGACATTGAATGTCAAGTAAGTGAACAAAATTTTTAAGTATTTCTTCACTATAAATAGTTAATTCGAAAATACCAAACTGATCAGATAGTTGTAAGGTTATAAACCTTCCACGAGATGACATACGTGAATCTTTTTTTTGTATTACCCCAGCTATCCTTATCTGCCTACTAGAAGTAGCACCACTATCATTTTGCAAGTCAAGTGATGTTGCAATATTAAGCCTAGCTAGCAAATCTTGATATCTTGATAATGGATGTAGCGTAATGAATAGTCCTAATACTTCAAATTCATAAGAAGAGACAGTATTATTATCAAGTGGTTCTGCTTCAATTAACACTTGTTGACTTGCAGAATTTACCTTAATCAGGCTAAATTGATCAGAAACTTTTTCTGCATGATAGGAAGAGGCGTAAGCTAAAAGTTTAGCGATACTTAACAGTAACTGATTACGATTAGAATGTAACGTATCAAAATACCCGGCTTTAATAAGATTCTCTAATAATTTTCGATTAATAGATTTAAGCGATAGCCTCTCAATAAAATCTATAATATTTTTAAACTTACCATTTTTAACTCTTTCTTCTGCTAATATTTTGCCAAAAGTAGCTGTGACACTTTTGATAGCACCTAGGGCATAGATAATAAATGTCTTTCCTTCTTCATGAGTAGTACTAAAATAACCAGTGGAAAGATTGATATTAGGAGGAATAATAGTAATGTTGTTATTTCTAGCTTCTTGCATGAATAGATTGATTTTATCATGATTATTTAATTCAAGATTTAAACAAGCTACTAAAAATTCAGCTGGGAAATTGGCTTTTAGATAAGCTGTTTGATAAGATATTACCCCATAGGCTGATGCGTGTGCTTTATTAAAACCATAGCTGGCAAATTTAGCCACCGTTGCAAAAATAGATTGGGCTTGCTGACGTGAGACGTTGTTAGCCATTGCCCCTTTAACAAAAATTTCTTCTTGTTCTGCCATTTCAGATTTTATTTTTTTGCCCATGGCTTTACGAAGTAAATCTGCTCCACCTAAGCTATAGCCGGCAATTACTTTGGCAATTTCTAAGACCTGTTCCTGATATATAACAACTCCATAAGTCTCTTCTAAGATTGGTTTAAGCATCTCATGCAAGTAATCTGGTAGCTGCAAACCGTGCTTACAAGCAATATAAGTTGGGATATTATCCATAGGACCAGGGCGGTATAATGCTCCTAACGCTATTATATCTTGGATGGAGTCAGGCTTAAGACGTCTTAAAGCATCCTGCATTCCACTACTTTCAAACTGGAAAACACCGGTAGCTCTGCCACTACACAGCAGTTCATAAGTTTTTTGATCATCAAATAGCATATTACTAAAATCAATATTTACGCCTTGTTGTTTTAATAATTCTAGACATTTAGTAATAACAGTCAGAGTTTGCAGACCTAAAAAATCAAATTTAATTAAACCAGCAATCTCAGCATATTTCATGGAATATTGTACTACCAACATATCCGAATTTAGGTCTTTATAAACTGGTAATATTTCTACTAAATCTTTGCCAGCTATAACGATTCCCGCTGCATGTGTAGAAGCATGCCTGTTAAGTCCCTCAAGCACTAAGGATGTATCCAATACTTGTTTTATTAGCTCCTCTTGACCATCTAAATTATATAGACCACTGCCATGGGCGGCGTTGTTCAACTCCTTTACTTCCTTTATAGCCTGATTTAATGTAACGGGAGTAACAGCATTAAATGGCACAAGCTCAGTTAGATATTCGGCATATTTATAAGGCAAGCCAAGAACTCGTGATACATCTTTGATAACAGCTTTTGCCTGCATCTTACCAAAAGTGATGATTTGACCAACTTTATTATCCCCGTATTTAGAACGTACATAATTAATAACTTCTTCTCGCCGTTCTTGACAAAAATCAATATCAAAATCTGGCATTGATATACGTTCAGGGTTTAAAAAACGCTCAAATAGTAGACCAAATTTAATAGGATCGAGATCAGTGATAAGAAGACTCCAAGCAACTATTGAACCCGCCCCAGAGCCTCTACCAGGTCCTACCATAATACCTTGCTCTTTACTCCATTTTATGAAGTCAGAGACTATAAGAAAATAGCCAGCAAAATCCATCCGACAAATAATATCTAGTTCGTAATTAAGACGAGTTAAATATTGTTGTTTAATATCTTGCTGTTTATCTATGGCAATATTTTCCCATTTAAATTTTGTATCAAGTCTTGATAGTAATCCTGCTGTGGAGTTTTGCTTAATTAGATCTATTTCATTAATATCTAGACTAGAGAAATTTGGTAACATTGGTGGATTAGCATGTGCCATAAAATGGCATCTTTGGGCTAAATGGACGGTATTTTGTACAGCATCAGGTAAATCACTAAAAAGTTCTAGCATTTCTTTTGGTGATTTAAAATAACAACCAGTACTAACCTTTTTACGATTCTCCTCTTCTTTACTAACACCAGCAGATATACATAATAATACATCATGTGCATCATGCATGTTAACATCGCTAAACAATACTTTGTTGGTAGCAATTAGTGGAATACCAAGGTCATCGGCTATTTTTATATAATTTGCTTCTATAGATTGTTCTATTGCTAAATTATGCCGCATAATCTCAAAATAGAAACGATCACCAAAAATGCTTTGTAGCTTAGTGGTCCAAAAAATGGCTAATTCTTCGTTTCCATCAATCAGGCTTTTACCAATTATCCCATCAGTATAAGCGGATAAGATAATAAGCCCTTCATGGTACTTAACTAAATCATCAAAAGTAATATGATTACAAATTTTGCGATCATTTTCAGTGAAACTAGCACTAACTGCTTTTAGTAAATTTTTGTAACCTACCTCATCTTTAGCAATCAGCACCATTTCACCAAAATTATCTTTAGTAAAAGCAACGTTTACAATTGCCCCATTTATAGGTTGTACTCCTGCCCTGCAGCTAGCTAGAGCAAACTCTAGTGAGCCAAATAAGTTACCCTTATCTGCTAAACAAATCGCTGGCATTTTGTGTAATTGTGCCAGCTCTACTATACGATCAATTGTTAAGGCACTCTCAAGAAATGAATATGAGCTTTGTACTCTTAAGTGAATAAAATCAAACTTCATATTGTGTACCAATAAGATAATATTTAAACCCAAGAGATTTTAGCATATCTCCGTCAAGAATATGCCTGAAATCAATAATTATAGGAGATTTAACTTGATGGCGAATAAGTGACCAATCTAAATCTTTAAACTCCAACCATTCAGTTGCCACTACAATTATATCACTATTTTGGCAAGCACTAAGTGCTGAATCGGCAAAAAATATTTTTTTTAGCTCTTTTTTAGCATTATCCATACCTATTGGATCGAAGGCTATAATATTAGCTCCTTTATCAACTAGAATTTTGATGATTTTAATAGAAGGGCTGCTTCTAATATCATCTGTACCAGCCTTAAAAGTAAGACCCAATACGGTAATATTTTTATTAGTCAAATTATCATTTATGATATAATCAATCCTATCCGCCATATCATAGGCTCTTTGATCATTACTACTTATAACAGAATTAACTATTTGTAAGTTACATTGATAATGCCCCGCTATTTGTGAAAGTGCTAAGAGATCCTTAGGAAAACATGAGCCACCAAATCCAGGACCAGCATTTAAACATTCTTTACCTATTCTCTTGTCGAGTCCTATAGCAATCGATAGTTCTTTGATATTTGCCCCAGTTCTCTCACATAAATTTGCCATTTCATTAATAAAAGCAATCTTTGTTGCTAAGAAAGCGTTTGAGGCATATTTGGTAAGTTCTGCCGTAACCAAATCAGTACATATAAGAGATATATTCTTTGTAGTCAAAGGCATGTATATCTTTTTTAATAAATCTTCTGCGTATTTATTATTTGTACCAATTAATATTCTATCAGGATTTAAAAAGTCATCTACAGCAGTACCTTCTCTAAGAAATTCAGGATTTGAGGCAACAGGAAATTTAAGATTCCTTTTTTTTAAATAATCAATAATTTGGTTACATGTTGTTGGAGGTACAGTTGATTTAATAACAATCAAACAATCATCGTTGATCCATTCACATAAATTATCGATAGCAGTAAAAATATATTGTAAATCTGCCTCCCCTGAAGGTAGTGGTGGTGTTCCTACTGTAATAAATACCGCTTGGGCATTTCTTAATTCAGCCGAGTAGTTGGCTGTAAACTTCAACTTACTAGACTTTACTAATGGCGGTAGGTACTGAGCTAATTTTGGTTCATAAATTGGTAAAATATTTTTTTTAAGCTGATCGATTTTAGAAATATCGGTATCTAAGCAAGTAACGTCGTGTCCTAAGTAACTCATCATTACGCCAGATACTAATCCAACGTAACCAGTACCTATAAAATGAAGTCTAATATTCATAAATAATTTTCAAATTTTTTTCAGTATATACTTAGTGCAACAAGTTTGTTGTGCTATATTGCTGCAAAGTATATATTAACTGATCAAGTACTAAATAACAAGATGATGCTCATTAAAAGATTTTTTATTAACCTAAGCATAATAGTTTGCACAATTGTAGTAATTTTAACTTTATTAATATTAACTTTATTAATATTAAGTAGTAGTAAAGGATATTTAGATAAGCCAATTAAGAAGATAATAGAATTTATCCTTGATAAAAAAGCTATGAAAATACGGATAGGTAACTTACAAGTAAGAAATAATATTCTATCAATCGATAAAATCTTTATGGATTTAGCAAATAACGCCCAAGGCGAAATTACTAATTTCAAAATCAGTTTTATTATTGATGATATAACAACCAAGCCTTTAATTCTTAGTACTATTGATATAGATAGTTTTTCCTTAATCTCTAAAGATGATCAACTAGTAATAAATGCCAAAATATCTGCTAGTTCCATTGTAGATTTTTTTAAAAATAAGATTGCAACACAGTTAAATTTGGGGTCTATAAAAAATGTCTCTTTGCTTGATAGTTATGGCAAGAAATTACCTGATGGTGAAGGGTTTTGTTCCTATAACAGTAAAATTTCTAGAGCTTCTAAGAAATCGATCAATTGCAAACTAGAGTTTGGTGATAAAGCCTATCTATTATTCAATAGTGTATTGGATGGTAGCATAATTCAAGCAAGTGGTAATGTTCAGAATATTCCTATAATGATTTATCAAATTGCTGAGAAAATTATTCCTGATAATCAAGTAATTTTATTTCTACAGGAATATATGAAAGGTGGTTATATTAGAAATGGAGAATTTGATTTTAATTTTGATAAAAATTCTTTAGAAAAGAATATTTCCTTAGAAACTGCATTGAAGGCTAAGCTGCATGTTGTAGATCTTGAATATCAATATGATAAAGACTATCCCCCTTTACGAAAAATTGATACTGATGTTATTATATCTGGGCTATCTGTTAAGTTCATATTAAATCAAGCATATAGTAGTAATAGTCTTATTTCAGGTGGGGTAATAACTTTTGATTGGCAAGGGATGGATAAATCAAATTTTATTGTTAATGCTGATGCTAAGGGGAGAGTTAACGATTTAATTGATTTCATATCAAATGAGGATTATAACAAGATAAAAAAACAAGGGATCGATCTTAAAAATATTACTGGAATCGCTAACTCAAAAATTGGCATAATAATACCAATTAGCCCAGTTATCAAAAATACTTATGACATTTCTACAATAATAACGGGAGTAAATGGAAAAGCATTTAGTGACAATATTATATTAAAAAATGCCAAAATAACTGGAAAATTTAATGGCGATAAGGTAAATTTGATCGGTATAGGTAAAATTAATGGCTATGACAGTAATTTACTTATCGATGTTAATGTCACTGATAATAACCAAGATGATTATCAGAATCTATTAAAAGTAAAAACTACCATTATGGGTAATAACCAAAAGGTTGGTATATTAAAGTTAATCTCAGGTAGTAGTGTCCTAGATTTTGAATATAAAGAGCAAAAAGATGGGAAAAGCTTAATTAAAGCCAATACTAACCTCAAAAACTTAGAATTTTATATTGATAAAATATCTATACATAAAAAACTTGGTAGTGAAGCTAACTTTACTTTAACTGGCAAGTTATATAATAACCTAAATGGTGATATTGATTTTAATCTTTCGGGAGAAAATAACTTAAAAATAGTTGGTAAGGTTAAAGTAGCAGAAGATAAGTATGATGTTACTTTACCTGTAATGAAGTATGATACGACTGATCTAGTAGGAAAATTGCTTTTAGGTAAAGATAGCTTGAATGCTCAGATTCATGGGAAACAACTAGATTTGTCTGAATCTAATATGATGCAATTCTTAGAGAAAGAAGGAGATCCAAAAAATATTCATTTAACAGTTGATGTAGATAGGGTAAGGTTAAAAAATAATATAATGCTTGATAAGCTTAATTTACAAATTGATTGTAATAAAATCAAATGTTTTTTTGGTTCTTTAAATTCAAAAATTGGTACTAAATCTTTTAAAATGCTACTTACAGATAAAAAAGATCTAGAACAATGGATAGTTACCTGTGATAATGCTGGAGCTTTATTTAGAGGTATTGGTATGTATAATAAAATGAAATCTGGTATTATAAATCTGACACTTGATACAAAAAGATATGATGCTAGAAAGGGAGAAGTGATACCAATCGTAGATGGAACATTTGATATCAAGCACTTTGTTACTACCGATGTGCCTTTTCTTACTAGAATGGTATCGGTTGTTTCTTTCCCAGGTTTTATGAGTTTTATATTAAATAATAAGGATATCATGTTTAGGAACATGACAGGTAGATTTAGTTATATAGGTAATACCATAAATATTGCTGATACATCAGCTACCGGACCATTTTTTGATTTTACAATGCAAGGTACAATTGATACTAATAAACATCAAATGAAGCTTAAAGGTAATGTAATACCTTCTTTCTTTTTTGCAAGTAACGTTATTACTAAAGTACCAATAATTGGTAAAATATTTTCAAAGGTTGTGCCTTACTCTATGGAGATGAAGTATAAGGAGTAATAGTCCCTATGTCATCAACCCGAGCAGAGATGATACTGATAACTTGTTATATCAAACCTAGGTTACTTAAGTCAAACTTAAAGTAACCTTAATAGCTTTTTCAATATTAATAATCTCAGTTTTATAGTCACCTTTTTGGTTAAAACCCCCAGCTTCAGCTGGGAAAGACTTCAGTCCTTGTTCTAATATTTCAATTCACTATAACTTGAATATATGATATTTTAATATACATAAGAGCAAGCTCTTCATGTATATTAAAATATCATATATGACAGATTATAACAAGACTAGCCACACTGTATTTTACCATCGCTTTCATGTTGTTTGGATCACTAAATATCGCTACAAAAGTATTGCAGGGTAACTTATAAGAATTAGGATCAGAGAGATAGCACAGGCATTAGTAATATCTCTTTAGAGTAATAGCGACTTCCAGTCTAGATATTAACCCACCAGCTTCAGCTGGTTGTTATTGAGTCTCCCCCAGGAGTTTCGCACTTAGCAAAAAATATGTTAATCTAGCAAGAAAGAGTTTTAGTTAAGCATGGCAAGATCAAAATGTAGCAAAGACTTATATAAATCATTTTTACAAGCAAGTAGCGTAAGATATAGTGGTAAAGCATTATCTGAAGTAAGTCCAATAAACCTATCTCATGATAGTGCAAGTCGATGGTTAAATAGTAAGGATTTCCGCCCTAGCGGGATCTACAGAGAAGTGTCAAAATATATTGATAGGGAAGCTTCTTGTTTATTAGTGGGAGATGACACGTTATTGTCAAAGCAATACAGTAAGAAAATTGAGCTTGTACATTATCAATATTCTGGAGCTGTACATGATGTTATACCTGGTATAGGGATGGTCAACTTACTGCATTACAATGCTAAAACTGATCAATCTACCCCTGTAGATTATAGAATATATGATAAAGAAACTGATGGAAAAACAAAGAATGAGCATTTTTGTGATATGCTTACTTTAGCTAAGGAAAGAGGGATCAATCCTGATGCAGTAGTAATGGATGCGTGGTATAGCGGTTTGGAGAATTTGAAACATATACGTAATTTAGGTTGGACATGGGTTAGTAACCTAAGAAAAAATAGAAAAGTTAATCATAATGTTAGCTTAGAAAGTTTAGAGATTCCTGATGAGGGACTAAAAATTCACCTACGTGGATACGGTTGGGTTACGGTATTTAAGTTTGTGGCAAAAAATGGTCGCATTGATTACATAACAACTAACTTAGAAAATCCAACACGTGAACAAATAGAGAAAATTGTTAAGGCACGGTGGTCTATAGAAGTTTATCATCGAGAATTAAAACAAACTTGTGGTATTGAACGCTGTCAGGCACGCACGGGTCGAGCTCAGAGAAATCATATTTGCCTTGCTGTATTTGCTTGGCTCGATATGAACAAAAGGAGGATAAATGAAAAAATTACTTTATATCAACAAACTTGGGAAGTTATAAAAACATCAATTCAGAACAACATTAGATGCCTTTTAGCTGATTCGCAATTTTGCTAACTGCGAAACTCCTGTCCCCGTCAAAAGTGCTAAAAATTAAGAAAAATTCAAAATTTAATACCTTAGCCAAAAATTCTTGTATAAAATTTGAGAGTTTAATTTTTTTGATTTAAATTTTTGGTACAAAAAGATGATTTTTAGAGAATTTTTGCATGATGATTTATTAACGATTTTGTAATTATTTGATTATTTTTTTACTGACTAATTTCTATGTAGAAAAATTTGTTTTGAGTAAATGATTCGCAATACACCGTAAGTTCAATCCTACAGCGGAAATTAACGGATTAATGACATCTCCTATTACCCCTTTCAGGTAGTTTCTGCCAACTCTACCATAACTTTTAAGATGCCCTATTATCGGTTCTATGGCACTCCGTCTCTTGAGCATTGCCTTATCATCTGACGATAGTTTCTTCTTGCAATATGAGCTATACACTTTGCCCTTCTCCTTAAAATTATTCCCCTTGTAACCTGAGTCAACAAAGGTTCTTGCTACTTCAACTCCTGTTAATTCTTTTACAATCTCTACAGTCTCCGATAATGTATGCCCATCATATGGATTGCCATGAAAAGATTTTGTCCCTAATACAAAGTTACCCCGACCACTTACTGCTATCGAAACCTTATTACCAAACTCGTATGGCTTGTTTAATTTCCCTTTACCAATGCACTCTACCTCCGGTGCATGAAAACTATATAATATTTTATTCTCTTCTTTATATTGTTCTTTTTCTGCTTTACTCAATATAGATTGTACTTGTATCTTTTTTATCTTATTCAGTATTTCTTGTTGTCTTGCCGATAAACTTAACTTTGCTTTAGCTATTTCTCGCTGACATATCCTAACTAAACGACCCAGTAATACTTTTAAATGCCTCATTATTTTCTTACGCTTCTTGGCTTTACTATTATCCTTATATTTCCATAATTTTAATATATCTCTTTTATATTGCTTGGCATATGTTTCATTTAACTTGATGCCTAAGGCATGACATAGCTTTACTAGCTCTATTCTTGCCTTATCCATCAAGTACACATCATGGGGATACTTAATATTCTTAATTTGTACAGTAGTATCAACTATTATCGATGCTAAGTCTTTTTTTTTACTACACCTGCTTTGCATCCGATTCTTATCAGCTCCTTTAATATCTCATTGTAGCCATCTTCTCCTAATATAGTACGAAACCGACGGATACTAGCTTCTGATATTTCAGCATCTTTCTGCAAATATTCCCAACCACAAAAATACTGCCAATATACGTTCTCTCTTAACTCTTCCTCAGTCGCTGCATCTGACAGGTTATACATCGCTTGCAGCATAGTCACCCCAAGTAACAGGCGGTGACATCTGCGATTCCTACCAAATTTCTTAATATCAACATTTGCTGACAACCATTCCTCTAAACTAGACCAATTTATTAATGATCTTAATTTATATAATTTATTATTGTGGTTTAATTCTTCGGTCAGTTTGTAACCAAAAAGTTGTCCTTGTCTTTGCAACTTTGTTATATTTTCTATCGGCATTAATCAGATAATCCTTAAGTTTTTTGCCAATATTATAGCTTTTTCTTATGGATTCTCTATATATTTTTATCTGCTAAGCATATTATATATTATCCTTCTAGACTTTTGACGGGGAGACTATTGAGTGTCCCACTTTGGGAGAAAAACGACGCACTGCAAGTGCGGGGTTTTTCTCCCAAAGTGGGACAATAAATATTGCCTCGTATTATTTCTTTATTTTTTATTAATGTCATCTATTGCATCCCACTCTTTTAGCAAATTTTGACGTTCATTATCTTGCTCTGCATCTTTATATGCCAAAGTAAGTTCCAGTTCCTTTTTTTCTAATTCTTTAGCAATAGCATTGCTTACAAAGTTACTAATTTTTTTAGAAGGAATCATATATTTTAATTTATCATATAAGGTCTCGTTTAAACTAATGCTCATCGTTCTCATAAAATTAACTTCATTATTGTAACCTCAGTTTGATGCAAGATGAAGGTTGAGATTGTTTAATTTTCCAAAAGCTACAGAAATTTTATTAGGTTTGAAAACATAGGCAAGTAGCCCAGCTAATACATTAGTTTGAAAATTCATAACAGATCTATGCCTTGTATGGTCTATATGAAAAAGGTTTTTCAATTGATCATTAATGGTTTCAATAATGTGCCTTTTATTTAAAAACTGCTTTTTAATAGGATCTATTATTCTTTCTTTCATATTACTTTTAATTTTTGTTATTAGTTCTAAACCTTGATTAGCAAGGGATTGAGTGAGTTTTTTACTGATATACCCACGATCACCAAAAAGCCAGCCTTGTAATTTATCTACTAAATTTTCCACCACTGCTCTATCATCGACATTTCCAGGAGTTAAAGAAAAACTCATAATCTCTCCGCAACTGTTAATGACAATATGTAGCTTACAGCCAAAGAACCACCCAGTGGAAGTCTTACCTCTTTTTGCTATGTCTTTGAATACTTTATGTCTATTAATTCTTAAATTATGGCAAGCAGGAAGTTTAGTAGAGTCGATATAATATTGACCAGTTTGTTTTCCTGTTAGGCTTTTTAGCAGTAACACCATGGGCATGAAGCTCATTGGCATTAACTGAACAAAACGACTATAGCTCACAAGTTTTGGAAATTCCTTTCTATAACTTTGGCATAGGCAGCATAAATAAAAATCTTTAAAGGTACGGTAGTGACTCAAGTGAAACATTACTATAATAGTAATAATCTCTGAGAGTCCTATACTGCAGCCCACTTTACGCTTACGGTTAGGATTTGGTAATATATATTTATTTCGCTCCTTATCAAAATGCTTGCAAAAATCATCAATTAAGCAGAAAATCTCCGTAAGAGGGATCATAATATATTCTCCAATTTTGTCATTATTATTAGAGAACTTTATAATCCCTCCCTTCTTAATTTTCAAATGTTCTTTCTTACGTCAAACTCAGGTTATTGTACAATACAATATGAAAACTTGAGTATTTTCTAACTAGCGTTTATACTGTTGCTATTAGAGTTATAGGGGCTTCATCCTGAATTTGTTTTAGGATATAGATTACACCTATAGATAATTTATGACAGAAACTTATGACAAAAACAAAGCAGGAAATTTATAATAGTAGACCTACTTCTCCTCATTTGACGATATATAAAAAGCAGATAAGCTCCGTTTTGTCTATTTTGCATCGTATAACGGGGATAGGCTTATTTTTTGGACTATCAATATTGTCGTGGTGCTTTATTTTATTAGCTTTTAGTAAATTTGATCCTGAATATTTACAGTGCTTTAAATGTAATTTACTTAGAATTCCTCTAATATTCATAAGTTTTGCATGGTTTTATCATTTATGTAATGGGGTGCGTCACTTAATTTGGGATAGTGGGCATTGTTTCTCAATAAGGGCTATTAACTTCACAGGTTGGTTTGTGGTAGTAGCTTCGATATTGATGATGTTAGTTTTCTGGTTGTTATAGCTAACCAGAACAGGTTGTTAATATTAGATATCTTTCGAAACTCTACTTCTGCTGGTAATTTGTACGTCGTTCCGGTACTCAAATCCTCACGTACGCCTAAGTACGCTGTGGTTTTGCGTTCCGTGACTCCTTCAAATTCCTCAGCACAAGCGAGTTTCGAAAGATATCTATTGTTTATAAATTTCTAAGTGTCTATTAGTGATTCACCTTACGTATAGCATTTAAAAATTGCAGAAAAGTACAAGACGTCATTGCGAAACCACGTAGTGGTTGAAGCAATCCATAAAGTAATTAGAAATGGATTGCTTCGTCGTGCTTACGCACTCCTCGCAATGACGCTAGGTTGTTTTCCCTATGACTTTTAAATTACCATGGGTGTTATACGTAAGGTGAAATAATAATTTAACTTAAGGCCTCTATATGAATAATAATTTAAGGACAGAGTTGGCAAAAGCTAAAGGGGTTGGTTCGGCAAAAAGTGGTTCGAGTCACTGGTTGCATCAAAGAATAACAGCTATTATTTTAGCAATTTGTTCTATTTGGCTAATATTTTTTATTAAATATGCTACTAGAGAGGGTTTTACTCATTTTGTTAGTACTTTACAAAGACCTTACAATATTGTCCCTTTAGGAATACTGCTTATTACTGCTTTCTATCATTCAATGCTTGGTATGCGTGTGGTAATTGAAGATTATATTAGTTGTATTAAGCTCCGCACAGGGTTAATTATATTACTTAAAATATTTTGCATTATAACGATTGCCTTCTTAGTGGTAGCATTATTTTATGTTATAGTAATCTGATGGATTAGTTAACCACTCTGCACTGCAAGTGCAGAGCTTAATATTACGGCATGAATGCCTCATGTATGTACTAACTTAAAAGTTAGAAACTATTTGTGTATGGCTCATTTAGAAAGTGTCACAACACAAAAAGAATATATCTGTGAAGTGTAAGATTTTGTTAAAAAATATCTGTATGATTCATTCTTATCTTTTCTTGATAAGATATTTAAAATTTATGTTGAAACGACGCACTGCAAGTGCGGGGTTTTTCTCCCAAAGTGGGACAGTTAACCACTCTGCACTGCAAGTGCAGAGCTTAATATTACGGCATGAATGCCTAATGTATATACTAACTTAAAAGTTAGAAACTATTTGTGTATGGTTCATTTAAAAAGTGTCACAACACAAAAAGAATATATCTGTGAAGTGTAAGATTTTGTTAAAAAAATATCTTATCTTATCTTTTCTTGATAAGATATTTAAAATTTATGTTGAAACGACGCACTGCAAGTGCGGGGTTTTTCTCCCAAAGTGGGACAATAAATATATGATATATTCTGTAACGAAAGGCATAGTACCCTACATTTTTCTATAATCGTCATAGCAAGGCTCTTTAAATGCCGTGGCGATCTAGGTAAACAGCAAAGCTGTTTTTTAGAGTAACGTTTCGCGTATCCTAGATTGCCACGTCGGCGATTTCATCGCCTCCTCGCAATGACGGTTTTTTGGCTGAAACCTTTCCGGTTTAGCTATATACTCAATGAAAATCAAGAAGAAATGAGGTTTTATAGTAAAAATACTTGCTTTTTAACGTTTTTTTTATTAGTCTGTGCAATCTTCATAGAGTCTAAAATAACCTGACCTTGCCCGCGTGATGGAATGGTAGACATAACGGACTTAAAATCCGTGGGGTGCAAACCCTTGCCAGTTCAAGTCTGGCCGCGGGTACCATTCATTTTTATCAAGATCATTCTTTTTATCGAGGAAAAAGTATATGTTTATTCAAACTGAAATTACTCCTAATCCTAATGCGATAAAATTTTTCCCTAACATACCTGTTAGTCCTAATGGACCGGTTCATTTTAGTAATCTTGATGAGGCAAAAGGTAAAAGCAGGTTAGTAGTTCAATTATTTAGTATAAATAACGTAAAATCTGTATTTTTTGGTAGTGATTTTATTACCGTTACTAAAGAAGAAGAAAGTGATTGGCTAGTTTTAAAACCTGAAATTTTGATGATTATTATGGATCATTTTACTGCTGGTTTTACTGCTTTTGATGGGGAAAATGGTCAATCTGCCATAAATAATTCTGACGAGATGTCTGAAATCGAACAACAGATTGTAGAAATTATTGAAACACGTGTACGTCCTTCGGTTGCCATGGATGGAGGTGATATAATATATCGAGGATTTGAAAATGGAGTGGTAAAATTAGAACTTCGTGGAGCTTGCCAAGGTTGTCCTAGTTCGGCTATTACTTTAAAAAATGGTATTGAATCAATGCTTAAACATTTTATCCCCGAGGTAGAATCTGTTGAAGCTGTAGACGAGTTATAGATATTATGTCAAAGTTAGCAGTAGTTACAGGGGGAACAAGGGGGATAGGCAAGGCTATTACTATAGCATTAAGGGATAGAGGCTTTACCATTGTAGCAAATTTTTATAGTGATTACCAAGCTGCTAAAGATTTTAATGAAAATTATTCTATTAAAACTAAGCAATGGAATACAGCAAATTATGCTGAATGTTTTAGGTCAATAAAGGAACTTGAAAATGAATTTGGTCGTCCAGTAAGTGTCCTAGTGAATAATGCTGGTATTACTAGGGATGCGATGATGCATAAAATGACTGAAGAAGAGTGGCAAGAAGTGATTAACGTTAATCTTAGCTCATGCTTTAATATGTGCCGTGCAGTAATTAACCAAATGCGAAATCAAAATTACGGACGAATTATTAATATTAGTTCAATTAATGCTCAGGCAGGACAAATAGGGCAAACTAATTATTCTGCTGCTAAAGCTGGAATTATAGGATTTACTAAGGCGTTAGCTAGGGAATCAGCTTCTAAAAATATAACGGTAAATTGTATAGCTCCTGGGTATATTAAAACATCAATGGTTGAAAAGATACCAGCTAATGTACTAGAGCAAATAATAGCAGCTGTGCCAATGAAAAGGTTGGGTAGACCAGAAGAAATTGCTAGAGCCGTAGAGTATCTAGCAGATGAGCAAGCTGGTTTTATTACTGGGGAAACGTTGTCAATTAATGGTGGGTATAATATGTCATGAGGTATATTTCTACCAATCCTTCATTGCGGGCAATGCCCAAGTGAGTTTGCCAAAAATATCTAATGTTTATGGTCATGATGATGGACATAAAAACCAATTGATGACAAGGTGTTTAGGAAGTCTTGGTTCTGTGCTAAATCGTTAGGCTTACCACTACAACATATATGTCCATTCAAACATATAACTTGGTCAGAGTTTTTCATCACAGTAAATAAGTCATGTGATATCATAAAAATTGTAATATTTAGACGTTTTTTTATTTGATTAATAATCCGATAAAATTCTTGCTGACTAGTAACATCTAATGATTGAGTTGGTTCATCTAAAATAATTAGATCAGGATTGTTGAGTAAGGTAGCAGTTAGAATTAGCTTCTGAAATTGACCACTAGAAAGTTCTGAAATATCATGATGTTTATAATTATCAAAATCAATAAAATTATTCCATTCTTGCCAATCATTGCGAGTAGCATTTGAGGCTAATAAATATAAAAAATTTTCAGCTGTAATTGGTAAGTCTGAAGCAAAATCTAGTCTCTGCGGTACATAGCCAATTTTTAGATAGGGGTGAATTGTTATATTACCAGATGAGGCACTGTCTAATCCCAAGATTAATCTAGCTATTGTTGTTTTCCCAGCACCATTTGGACCAATTAAAGTCGTAACCTCACCTTTTTTAACGGTAAAATTAATATTATTAAGGGGTAACTTTTTGCCAAATTGTTTAGATACATTACTGAATTTTATTAATGTAATATCTTCTGATATAGACACAACCACCTGATCAAAATTATTATTGTGTGCCAATTATGATAAATAGCTAACCTCAGTTTGATGTAAGCCATAGTACTCTACATTTCTCTATAATCGTCATCGCGAAGCATCTTTGGATGTCGTGGCGATCCAAATAAACAGCGAAGCTGTTTCTTCTAATACGCTTTGCATATCCTGGATTACCGCGTCGCCGCTTTTTCGCGACCCCTCGTAAGGACTCTTAACAGTAGTGACATAAAAAATGTTATGGCTGCTCCGTTACTCATGTACACCTAGCAGCTCGACTTTGCTGCTGCCTAGTCCGTCTCCGCCAAAAATATTTAAAGCCCCCCATAATCTATGATTGACTCAATAACAACCAGCTGAAGCTGGTGGGTTGATATCTAGACTGGAAGTCGCTATTACTCTAAAGAGATATTACTAATGCCTGTGCTATCTCTCTGATCCTAATTCTTATAAGTTACCCTGCAATACTTTTGTAGCGATATTTAGTGATCCAAACAACATGAAAGCGATGGTAAAATACAGTGTGGCTAGTCTTGTTATAATCTGTCATATATGATATTTTAATATACATAAGAGCAAGCTCTTCATGTATATTAAAATATCATATATTCAAGTTATAGTGAATTGAAATATTAGAACAAGGACTGAAGTCTTTCCCAGCTGAAGCTGGGGGTTTTAACCAAAAAGGTGACTATAAAATTTTTACAAAAAAAATTCTAATATTTGCACTAAAATTAAAAATTGTTTTCAATTTTATTGAAAAATTTCTGTTTTAGTAAAATTTTTACATGAGCTTATTGTTAACGATTTTTTTTAATCGTTTAGCAAGTTTTTTAGTCTCCCCGTCAAAAGTGCTAAAAATTAAGAAAAATTCAAAATTTAATACCTTAGCCAAAAATTCTTGTATAAAATTTGAGAGTTTAATTTTTTTGATTTAAATTTTTGGTACAAAAAGATGATTTTTAGAGAATTTTTGCATGATGATTTATTAACGATTTTGTAATTATTTGATTATTTTTTTACTGACTAATTTCTATGTAGAAAAATTTGTTTTGAGTAAATGATTCGCAATACACCGTAAGTTCAATCCTACAGCGGAAATTAACGGATTAATGACATCTCCTATTACCCCTTTCAGGTAGTTTCTGCCAACTCTACCATAACTTTTAAGATGCCCTATTATCGGTTCTATGGCACTCCGTCTCTTGAGCATTGCCTTATCATCTGACGATAGTTTCTTCTTGCAATATGGGCTATACACTTTGCCCTTCTCCTTAAAATTATTCCCCTTGTAACCTGAGTCAACAAAGGTTCTTGCTACTTCAACTCCTGTTAATTCTTTTACAATCTCTACAGTCTCCGATAATGTATGCCCATCATATGGATTGCCATGAAAAGATTTTGTCCCTAATACAAAGTTACCCCGACCACTTACTGCTATCGAAACCTTATTACCAAACTCGTATGGCTTGTTTAATTTCCCTTTACCAATGCACTCTACCTCCTGTGCATGAAAACTATATAATATTTTATTCTCTTCTTTATATTGTTCTTTTTCTGCTTTACTCAATATAGATTGTACTTGTATCTTTTTTATCTTATTCAGTATTTCTTGTTGTCTTGCCGATAAACTTAAATTTGCTTTAGCTATTTCTCGCTGACATATCCTAACTAAACGACCCAGTAATACTTTTAAATGCCTCATTATTTTCTTACGCTTCTTGGCTTTACTATTATCCTTATATTTCCATAATTTTAATATATCTCTTTTATATTGCTTGGCATATGTTTCATTTAACTTGATGCCTAAGGCATGACATAGCTTTACTAGCTCTATTCTTGCCTTATCCATCAAGTACACATCATGGGGATACTTAATATTCTTAATTTGTACAGTAGTATCAACTATTATCGATGCTAAGTCTTTTTTTTTACTACACCTGCTTTGCATCCGATTCTTATCAGCTCCTTTAATATCTCATTGTAGCCATCTTCTCCTAATATAGTACGAAACCGACGGATACTAGCTTCTGATATTTCAGCATCTTTCTGCAAATATTCCCAACCACAAAAATACTGCCAATATACGTTCTCTCTTAACTCTTCCTCAGTCGCTGCATCTGACAGGTTATACATCGCTTGCAGCATAGTCACCCCAAGTAACAGGCGGTGACATCTGCGATTCCTACCAAATTTCTTAATATCAACATTTGCTGACAACCATTCCTCTAAACTAGACCAATTTATTAATGATCTTAATTTATATAATTTATTATTGTGGTTTAATTCTTCGGTCAGTTTGTAACCAAAAAGTTGTCCTTGTCTTTGCAACTTTGTTATATTTTCTATCGGCATTAATCAGATAATCCTTAAGTTTTTTGCCAATATTATAGCTTTTTCTTATGGATTCTCTATATATTTTTATCTGCTAAGCATATTATATATTATCCTTCTAGACTTTTGACGGGGAGACTTTTTAATGATAATTTTTTTATGTAGAGTTAGGCATGATGTGTAAATGATTGGCAATACATCGTAAATTCAAACCTATAGCAGAGATTATTGGATTGATCACATCTCCTATCACACCCTTCAAGAAGTTTCTGCCCATCCTGCCATATTGTTTCAAATGCCCTATTATTGGTTCTATAGCACTGCGTCTCCTGATCATACACTTGTCTTCTTTCAATAACTTTTTCCGAGTTTTTGGGGTATATACCTTACTCTTCTCTTTAACATTGCTGCCAGTATAACCAAGATCAACAAACGATTTTTTTATCTTTATTCCAGTTACATTTTCTACCGCTTCAAAACTCTGCTGCAATGTATGACCATCATAAGGATTATTATGAAACGATTTTGCTGACAGTACAAAATTTCTACGACCACTGACTACTACCGCAACTTTATTGCCAAACTCATATGGCTTGTTTCGTTTTCCCTTCCCTATACACTCTACCTCAGGGGCATGAAAACTATACAATATTTTATTCTGTTCTTTGTATTGCTTTTTCTCTTCTCTTTTTAAAACAGATTGGCTATGTATTTGTTTTACTTTTTTCAATATTTCTTGATCTCTGATAGATAAGTTTAATTTCTGATTTTTTATCTCACGCTCACATATTCTAACCAAACAACCAAGTAACGTTTTTAAATGCTTCATTATTTTCCAACGCTTCTTGGCTTTGCTATGCTCTTTATACTTCCAGAGCTTTATTATATCTCGCTTATAGGTTCTAGCGTAGGTTTCGTTTAAACTTATACCCAAACTTTGGCAAAGCTTCACAATACTAAGCCTAGCTTTATCCATTAAGTTAACCACTCTGCACTGCAAGTGCAGAGCTTAATATTACGGCATGAATGCCTCATGTATGTACTAACTTAAAAGTTAGAAACTATTTGTGTATGGCTCATTTAGAAAGTGTCACAACACAAAAAGAATATATCTGTGAAGTGTAAGATTTTGTTAAAAAATATCTTATCTTTTCTTGATAAGATATTTAAAATTTATGTTGAAACGACGCACTGCAAGTGCGGGGTTTTTCTCCCAAAGTGGGACAATAAACATCATGTGGGTGCTTGATATTCTTAATTTGTACCGTTGTATCAGCAATTATCAATTCCAAATCTTTTTTTTTAATTGTGTTAGTTCTTATTCCAACTCTTATCAACTCTGCTAATATCTCGTTATATCCAGATTCACCTAGTTAACCACTCTGCACTGCAAGTGCAGAGCTTAATATTACGGCATGAATGCCTCATGTATGTACTAACTTAAAAGTTAGAAACTATTTGTGTATGGTTCATTTAAAAAGTGTCACAACACAAAAAGAATATATCTGTGAAGTGTAAGATTTTGTTAAAAAAATATCTTATCTTTTCTTGATAAGATATTTAAAATTTATGTTGAAACGACGCACTGCAAGTGCGGGGTTTTTCTCCCAAAGTGGGACAATAAATTACGAAATCTTCTTATGCTAGTTTCCGACATCGCTATATCCGTTTCTATATATTCCCACCCACAGAAATATTGCCAATACATGTTTTCTTTTAGTTCTTCCTCTGCTAATGAATCTGAAAAATTATACATTGCTTGTAGCATCGTTACACCAAGCATCACTCTATGACATTTTCTATTTCTACCAAATCTCTTAATAGAAACATTTTTTGATAAACATTCTTCTAGACCAGACCAATTTATTAATTCTCTTAATTTATATAGCTTATTATTTGAGTTTAATTCTTCTTTTAATTTATAACCAAAAAGTTTTCCTTGTTTTTGTGATTTGATAATATTTTCTATTGGCATATTGACTGAAATCCATAAGGTTTATTAGCATATTTTAACATTTTCTTATGGATTTCTTTATTATTTTCTGCCATTAAACCCTATTATCTATAAGACTTATAGAGTTTTGCCGGACAGACTGCCTAGCTCTTCTTGAAATTATACTATCGTCTACCCAACTCTTGAAATCATAGCAATATACATCGAACTCAGGTTAACTAGCAGTCTCACCGTTAACATCATTATTACTATCTTGGTCGTCATTATCACTTTCCGATTCTTCACTTTTTTCAGATTTATCATCCTCTTCTTGTGCAGAACCAAGAGCATACACACACAATTCTTCCAGCAGAACATTATTCTTATTAGCCAGTTCTTGCAGTTTAGTTATCGCATCCATGACCTCAGCTGGTATTTTCCCACCACGTTGCTTTGATAACCAGTCATCCTGAAAATGCAAGGGATGATGCCCCGGCTCAGGTTGCCCTACATATATGGTAAACGGTGCCATTTGTCCACCAAAATCACAATTAACACTAAACTTTTTCATAACATAACATTAAATTATTAGAATAATATTAGGGATTTCAAGATTTAATCCTAAAAAACCATAGTACCCTACATTTTTCTATAATCGTCATAGCAAGACTCTTTAGATGCCGTGGCGATCCAAAGTAAACAGCGGAGCTGTTTTTTAGAGTAACGCTTCGCGTATCCTAGATTGCCATGTCGCCGCTTTTTCGCGACTCCTCGCTAATAGACGATCAGCAACCATTTTAATAGTGGTTATATAAAAAATGTAGGGTACTATGCTAAAAAACTTATCCCTAACAAAATTGTATATGATACAACAAAAAAATAAAAGTAAAAAAATTTGGCAACAAAAATTAACTACTCAATGACGTTTTTTCAAATAATAGATGTTTAAATTTCTCGGAAAGTTCATAATTAGTAGCAACAAACGTTTTGTCATTATTTATTATTGCTCCACCTGATTCTCGGACAATTAAATCAAAACTAGCTTTTAAAGTGTAATTTAATGATGAAAAATAAACAGCATCAATCTTACCAGCTGCAAGTAATAGAATTCCATAACAATGAGAACCAAAAACCCTAGCATTTTTCAAAAAAACTGGGTTTATGTTAAAATCGTCAGTAGAAATTAGAAAATTATCAAAACTAGAACAAGCAGAAACCCTTAATCTACCACTATTATTAGTGGTATTATTTCCTACCCATACCCCTTTTCCCTTCTCAACATAATAAATCTCATCAAGAGCTGGAAAGTTTATCACAGTACAAACCGTGGTTAAAATTTTATTAATCTTTTTTAAACACGTTATAGATACAGCAAAAAATGGTATACTTTTTTCTAAATTACTCAAACTATCAAGCGGATTTATTAATAAAACCATCTCAGAAGTGTTATCTAATTCAAACTTATCCTCTGAAAAAAATAAAGAACTTGTATATTTTTGCAACTCATTACGTAATAAATCTTGTGTTTTAATGTAAGATTTATTGCAGAAATCATAGTTTCCCTTATTAGATCTTTGAAGCATTTCCAGCTCTAAAAAATCTCTCTTCAAAAACTTAACAGCTTTACATGATGCAGTAATAAGTAAGTTAGTTATAGGCTGCATAAGCTATATATGACTTCAAAAGTTGATGATAGACGATAGTATAACTTCAAGAGGCAATAGCAAAGTCGAGCTAGCTGTGCGTACATGAGTAACTAGGCAGCTTTAATCTTCAGAGACAATGACCTTAACTCTTAAAGTTCTACCTAAGTATATATTACTTTGCTCTCTCAACAAAGCTTATATCTTCAATTTTTATAACTATTTTCTCCCCAGTAACTAAATAAGGCGGTACCATTACCTTTACTCCATTGGTTAAAATCGCTGGTTTATAAGAAGATGTTACCGTAGAGCCTTTAATTACAGGATCAGTTTGCATAATTTCAGCAATAACGGTTTGCGGTAATTCAGCATTTAAAGCTTTTTCTTCATAAAACTGTACCTTGAGTACCATATTATCCTCAAGAAATGGCAATCTTTCGCTAAGAATTGCCTTATTAATTAAAATTTGCTCAAATGTCTCATTATCCATTAACACGAGGTCATCACCTTCAAAATATAGGAATTGTAAATCCTTATTCTCAAGCTGTGCTTTTTCAACATAATCGGATGAATTAAAACGCTCATTAAGTTTTGTACCAGTTTTTAAATTTTTCATCTCTACTTGCACATAAGCCCCACCTTTACCAGGTTTGGTATGTTCAGGTGTTTTGCTCACAACCCATAAATCATTATTATACACTATAATGTTACCAGCTCTAATAGCATTTGCTGAAATTTTCATATTATTATCACTTATCTAAAATAATTATTAGACTTGCTGCATAAATCAAAGATAGTTGAGGGATTTTTAGGAGAAACGAAGCCGAACACCGCAGCGTACACAGACGTACGTGAGGAGCGGAGGCGAGTTTCGACGACAAAATCACCAACTAGATTGACTTATGCAGTAAGTCTATTTTGTATATTTGTTCAAGCTGGTTATTAACACCTTTCTAGGTCTATTTTATCATTTTTATCGATAAAGGTCAAAGTATAATCATATCCTTATAGCTTTCTTCTAATTCTAAAAGTTTTTTCTTGAGTTCAAGTCCTCCAGCGTAACCAGTTAGTCTACCATCAGTAGCTATAGCCCTATGACATGGTACTATAATTGACAAAGTGTTGCGTGCCACAGTGTTTGCTACTACACGTACAGATTTAGGAGCAAATATTAAATTTGCAATATCCTTGTAACTCATCACTCTAGCATATGGGATGGCAGAGATGGTAGACCATACTTTCTCCTGAAAATTAGTCCCCATGAAACGGTAAGGTACGGTAAATTCTTTTCTAGTACCATTTATGTATTCTGTTAGCTCTTGGTAAGTTTGATCGAATATACTGCAATTTTGCTGTTCATGATAACTACTATCTAAAATTGGCATATGTTTTTGCCCTACAAAATATAAACCTGTTAAAAAGTCCCCATCTGATACCAATAATATATTCAAATCATTTGAGTATATTAGAGCAATTGGTAAGTCTATATATCTATATATTTTTGTCATTTTAATTTTTTTCTTGGAGAGAATTTTGTTCTAAACGACTTTTACACCCTGTGAAGTCAACTATTTTTGTATCTTGATCTTGGCAAGCACAAGTAAAAATATATTTCCTTTCGTCTGTGACTTCCTGAATGCATTGTCCGCAAATACCTTTCATCATACACTGCATAGGAGAATTAAGACTTACTATTAATTGAGTTTTGTTACCAAAAAAATCATCTTTTATATCTTTTATAGCTTCCATCATTTCTGTACTACCCGCAGCTATTATCCTATCTATGCTCAAATTTTTCCAAAGGTAACAATGCCCCATTATAGCATACACCAAATCGCCCTTAACACTAATATCTTCCGCCCTATTTTTTGATAAAATACCTTCTTCACAACACCAAACTACTATATCGGCTGCTTCTTCTATTCTTTCTTGATAGAACCTATCTTGTAAATTTTTATAACCAGCAAAATATATAATTTTACAATTATTATTTTTAAGAGCCTTAGCTATTGAGCATAAAACTGCATTTCCAACTCCTCCACCAACAAGCACTACATTACTATCCTTTAATATCTCAGTTGGCTTACCACTAGGCCCCATTAGTACTACTAATTCATTTTGCGATAAATATCTACATAATTTACTTGATTTACCATTTTGCCAAACTATCAAATGAATTAACCCTTTTTCTGAATCAACATAAGCTCCAGTGACAGCCAATGGTTCGATAATTTTTGAAATATCACTAGAATAATTTTGTAAACGGAAAAATTGCCCCGGTTGAAAATTTTGAGCAGCGATAGGAGAATGTATTACCAGCTCTACTATTTTATCAGATAGAATCTTAACCTCTTCAATACGACTCATTAATAGATAATCTAGTTTAGCAAAGAAATCTACATAATTACCAAGAAAATTTGGACTATTTTTGGTAAGTTTTTTTCCAATAAACTTGTACCCCTCTTTACTACTTGCTAAGGCTTTAACCACACTTCCAGAGTATTGAGGATTACAATCACCAAAATATGTTATACTTCCTGCATAAGTCAATCTAGTTGGTAATTTTGTTGCCGAAACTCGCCTGTACTCCTCACGTACGCCTGTGTACGCTGCGGTACTCGGCTTCGTTTCTCCTAAAAATTCCTCAACTATTTTTGACTTATGCAGGAAGTCTGTTATACTCGAATGATTTTCCAAATAACTATTATCTTTATGCGTACCTATTGCCATAAGTACAGTCCTTACCTTAAATTTTTTCCTTATACCTAAATTATCAAATTCTATTGATTCAGCGTAAGTATACTGATCAACATCAATGCCTAAAGGTATCATATCTTTAGCAAAATTTACACCTGCAGCCATAGCATACATAACTTCCTCAGGATTTAACTTGTAGGCAGGAGAATCCTTTAATTTTCCTCTGTAACAAATTGTTACTCCACCTAGTTCATCGAGGATTTTTTTTACAGCTTCTGTATCTTGTACTTGCCTAAATAATTTTGCATGCGAGATAAATTCTTCGGCTATTAATTTGTCCTCATCTGTCCAATTTTGTTCTGTATGATTTTTCCCATTCTCCTCAACTGACAATTCATACTTTTTTAGAAATTTTTCTACTTGTAACTTATAATAATTTAAACTTTCAGTTGCTGCATCAATAGAGGTCAGTCCTCCGCCAATGATAATAATAGGCATCCTAATAAGCAAATTAGTGTTAGATTGTTCTAAAAAAGCTCCTCCTGATTGTAATGTCATTAGAAAGTCGGAGGCTGTTTTCACACCTTTTGCAAGAAAATTTTTCATTTGAGCAATTTTGGGCTTACCAGCTCCAACACACAAAGCAACATGGTCAAATCCTAAATGAAATACCTGCTCCATAGTTATATTACTATCTAAACTTACACCACCAAAAAGCTTAAAATGACTGTTTCTCTCCAGTATCAGACGTAATATAGTTAAATTATTTTTATCCCACCTTGCAGTAATACCATACTCGGCTACTCCTCCAAAACCTTCAGGTATTTTTTCTGATAAGTTTTTTTTATAATCAGACCAGTATTTAATAGGCTTGTTAATATCAAAAGGTAATGGGGTGATTTTTAAGCCATCTATAGCTACTACAGTATGTCCGTCTCGTAATAAATAATAGCTTAAACTAAACCCAGCTGGTCCTTGACCCACTACTAAAACTTTGTAATTAGTTGAAGGCTTTGGCATCAGAGAAAAAATGTTAAGTGGATTCCAATTGGTAAGTAATAAATATATTTCCACCCCGTAAGGTAGAAGCAAAGTAGTTTCCAAAATATTAGATTCAACAAGAGGAATATCTACAGGTTCTTGCTTTTGATAAATGCAAGCATTAGAACAATCATTACAAATCCTATGACCGGTGGCAGCCACCATTGGATTATCAATGACAATAATAGCAAGAGCAGCTAAATTAAACCCCTTGAACTTTACATAATTCATCTCAGAGATTTTCTGCTTCAGCGGACAGCCCGACTTTGATGGCGTAGTCGGTAGTATATTCGCAGAATCATTCGAGTATAACCCTTTAGAACACGAGTCTTTTCCCTGTTTATGACAGTAGATACAATAGTGAGTAGCATTTAAGACTGTATCTAGATTAGATATAGGATTTAAACAATCAAACCCTAATCTTACATGTTTTTTATATTTAGCTACCTTATTAAGATCTATTAAATTATCTTTATCTGTTTTATTTGGTAAAGAAAATAATATACTTTCAGATTCATTAAATCTCCTTTGAAACTCTACTCCTGCAAGAGATCTATTATAAACCATAAAGGCAGCATATTTTGCTGCTATATCTAACTCAAAAGCATATTTTTCATCATCTAATTGCCATTTTATTACTTGACGAGCAAACTTGTCTTGGGTAAACTCCTCTCCTAAAAGTTTTTCTAAAAAAATTGATACACTATCAAAATCAATCTCTTTTAGTTTTTCAGGAGGATATTTTCTTACCGCAACACGCTGGATGAACTTTCTCTTACATTCATAAATTACATCAAATTCTTTATGACTAAATCTCAGATTGGCTATTTCTTGTTCAATACCAAATAACTTAGCTAGAAAATCATCAAAAACAGGCGAAATTTCTAATAAAAAATCCGAGTAATATTTTTGATCAACTTGATCAGGATTAGCCCTTAATGATAAAATAATTTCATAAATAGAATAACTATGGCTACGCAGAAAACTTAGAAAAATTTCATCTAATTTTTTTAAGCCTTCTAATCTATTCAGATCTATAAAATCTAAACCAAAAGCAAGTGTCATATAGCTAAAACCTTCTTTAGATTAGCTATATATAATATATGACATTTTTAGAAAAAAATCTGTAGCCAAGATAACTGAAAAATGAAACAATAACGGCTACAATAAAGGATTTTATAATCATAAATACATCTGGCAACACTCCTTCTATTACTAAGAATTGAACTGGTCTTATGACAAGAAAAATGGGGTTAATTTCAAAAAATATTCTCTTTGATTCTGGTACCATAGAATATGGGTACACTATTGGTATAGTCCAATATGCAACATTCAAAATCAAATTTAATACCTGTGGAACATCACGTATATAAGGAGTTAAAAATGCAAATGCGATAGAACTACTAATCACAGAAATAATCAGCGGTAACACAAGTATTGGTACAAAAAGTATATATACACTAAATCTTTCAGGATATAAAATGATAAAAGCTATATACATAGCTACAAACGAATAAATTAGGGTATAAACTTGTGTTAAACTATCCGATATAGGAAAGATAGTTCTAGAAATTACTACCTTTTTTATAATACCACTGCGATTAATTAATGAATTTGATGATATATTTAAGCTGCTAACAATAAATGTCCATAACGGTAAACCACCGACTAGATTCATAATCATTGCTTCTCTTGGTAGCTTAAGTAAAAATCCAAAAAAATATGAAATGATCATTATATGCACAAAAGGCTGAACTAAACCCCATAACGAACCTAAAAAAGAATCTTTATTTTGATGAGATATAGAAGCTTGGGTTAATAATACCACTGACAACCAGTATTTCTTGGAAAAAAAATACTTTATCATTAATAATTCCCACTATTATAAATTTTTAGTATTTCATTTGGATTACCGTCTGCGATAATACTACCTTCTTTTAATAATACACATCTATTACAATTCTCCTTAATAATATTTTCTTGATGACTTACTAATATTAAAATAGGTATATTTTGTAACTTGTTTTTCATAAAATTGGTCGACTTCTCAATAAAATGACTATCACCAGCAGCAAAAACTTCATCTAGTAAAAGAATATCTGAATCTTGAAAAGCCGATACAGAAAAAGCCAATCTTGATAACATACCAGAGCTATAATTTTTTACCGGTAAATCTATTTTATTCCCTAGCTCAGAAAAATCTATAATTTCTTGTTCCAGTTCTTTACTATACTTACCTAACATATTATTATAAATCATGAGCATTTTGATATTTTCTCTGCCAGTTTGCTCTAATTCAAAACCTACTCCCATCTCAATAATGGCGGCAAAGTTACCGTGAACTTTAATTTTTCCAAACTTTAATGGATAAATTCCAGCAATTACTTTAAGCAAAGAACTCTTACCTGAACCATTGCTACCAATAAAGGCAATTTTTTCGCCTCTTTGACAGGAAAGATTTATATTATTTAAGATAGGAATTGACGAAGGAAAAAGTTTACCTCCTTTAATAAAAAAGTGTCTTAAACTTTCTACCCTTTGTTGGTTATTGATTCCTTCTACACAACCATCAGATATCTCTATAAATACTAGTTTAGACGTCATATATTAAAAATATGAGTTATATTTTTACTGAAGAGTTAATCCATTCTTCAATAATATTTTTGGGGAATACTCCAGTCTTAGTAGCTAGTTGTTTCCCATCTTTAAACAAAATCATTGTAGGTATACTACAAATGCCTAAACTTGAAGGTATATTGGGATTTTGATCTATGTCCATTTTAACGATTTTTATTTTGCCCACTAATTCCTTACTTAATTCTTCAATAATAGGTGTTAACATTTTACATGGTCCGCACCATTCAGCCCAAAAATCAACTAATACAGGTGTGGTGGACTCTAAAACTTCTTTATTAAAAGAATCATCTGTTATATTACTTGCCATAATCTCTTATTTTTTGAATTATTAAATATCGAATAAAAAACACCTTCGATGTCATCCCCGCGTAAGCATAATCATAGTACCCTACATTTTTCTATAATCGTCATAGCAAGGCTCTTTAGATGCCGTGGCGATCTAGGTAAACAACGAAGCTGTTTTTTTTAACTATGAGGCATAATACTCAACAGCCTGCTATTTTTCTAGATTCCTCTACCTACGTGGGGATAACATCCCTGTGTTTTAACAATTATAATCATACTAAGTAATATTCTTATTGTAAATGACTGCTTTAAGTTTACTTAAAAATGTTAGTATTTAAATTGTTAAGAACATATTTCTTACGATCATAATAAAGCTTCATAGCTACAGCAGCAGTTTCTTCTACAGATCTTCTTGAAACATCAATTATTGGCCACCCTTGTTGCTCGCAAATTTGTTTTACTTGCATACATTCTTCTTGGACTGTTTTAAAATCTGTATAATTAGTATTATCGCTCATCTGTAACAAATGCATTCTAGTTTCTCTTATTTCAATTAGCCGAGTTGGGTTAATAATCAAACCAATTACAAGCTGTTTTGTAATGCTGCCTAACAAGTCTAAAAACGGATAACCATGAATATAAGGTACATTTGCTGTTTTAAATCCATTATATGCTAGATATACGGAAGTTGGAGTTTTTGATGTCCTAGAAGGACCAATCAGAATAATATCAGCTTCATCTAATTCACTAGTCATCTGACCATCATCATGTCTAAGAGTATAATCAATAGCATGAATCTTATCAAAATAACCTTCATCAAATTTATAATCATAAACTAAACTTTCTTCTGTTTCTACACCTAAAAAAACTGAAATTTCTTTTACAATTCTACCTACAACAGAGATACAAGGAATTTTTAAATCATAACAAAATTTAGTTAAATTTCTTCTTAGTTCGTGATCTAAAATAGTGTATAATACAATGCTTGGTTTCATCTTGATTTTTTTCAAAACCTCATTTAATGATTCTGCATTTCTTAACATTGGCCAATGATACAATTTTGACTCAATTTTGCTAAATTGTGACAAAGCAGTATTAGCTGCATGTTTAACTGTTTGTACTGAAGAGTCTGAAACTAAGTGAATAATCAGCTTATTCATAGTTTATTAGTCTTTGTGGATAATTTTTATTCATATTTTAATCTCTATATTAAAAGTAACCAATAACTACCCATATATATCCCGTATATAGAGGTTAATAACCTATATAATTTAAAGAATAATTTTGTGGATAATTTTGTGTGTAAAATGCTAGATATCTAATATCTTTCACGTTTTCTCATTCTACACACATAAAACACTATGAATTATCCACTAAAAAAATAATCCTATGAATAATGTGAGTAATAATTATAATCAATAAACTTCACTGGTAATTTAGCAGTTAACCACTCTGCACTGCAAGTGCAGAGCTTAATATTACGGCATGAATGCCTAATGTATGTACTAACTTAAAAGTTAGAAACTATTTATGTATGGCTCATTTAGAAAGTGTCACAACACAAAAAGAATATATCTGTGAAGTGTAAGATTTTGTTAAAAAAATATCTGTATGATTCATTCTTATCTTTTCTTGATAAGATATTTAAAATTTATGTTGAAACGACGCACTGCAAGTGCGGGGTTTTTCTCCCAAAGTGGGACAGTTAACCACTCTGCACTGCAAGTGCAGAGCTTAATATTACGGCATGAATGCCTAATGTATGTACTAACTTAAAAGTTAGAAACTATTTGTGTATGGCTCATTTAGAAAGTGTCACAACACAAAAAGAATATATCTGTGAAGTGTAAGATTTTGTTAAAAAAATATCTGTATGATTCATTCTTATCTTTTCTTGATAAGATATTTAAAATTTATGTTGAAACGACGCACTGCAAGTGCGGGGTTTTTCTCCCAAAGTGGGACAACAAAGCAGTATTAGCTGCATGTTTAACTGTTTGTACTGAAGAGTCTGAAACTAAGTGAATAATCAGCTTATTCATAGTTTATTAGTCTTTGTGGATAATTTTTATTCATATTTTAATCTCTATATTAAAAGTAACCAATAACTACCCATATATATCCCGTATATAGAGGTTAATAACCTATATAATTTAAAGAATAATTTTGTGGATAATTTTGTGTGTAAAATGCTAGATATCTAATATCTTTCACGTTTTCTCATTCTACACACATAAAACACTATGAATTATCCACTAAAAAAATAATCCTATGAATAATGTGAGTAATAATTATAATCAATAAACTTCACTGGTAATTTAGCAGTTAACCACTCTGCACTGCAAGTGCAGAGCTTAATATTACGGCATGAATGCCTAATGTATGTACTAACTTAAAAGTTAGAAACTATTTATGTATGGCTCATTTAGAAAGTGTCACAACACAAAAAGAATATATCTGTGAAGTGTAAGATTTTGTTAAAAAAATATCTGTATGATTCATTCTTATCTTTTCTTGATAAGATATTTAAAATTTATGTTGAAACGACGCACTGCAAGTGCGGGGTTTTTCTCCCAAAGTGGGACAATAAAAAAATGTGTATAACTATGTGTATATATAATTAATCTACATATTAACAATGTCTATATCAACTAAAAAAATATTATATATAAATATATATTATTATGGGTTATTTCATGAATCAGCTTTTACAAACTTTTAAGAAAAAAAATGATCTTGTACCTATTTGGTTAATGCGTCAAGCTGGTAGATATTTGTCTGAATATCAAAAAATAAGAAAAACTGTTAGTGGTTTCTTAGATTTATGTTATAATGTTGATAAGGCTGTAGAGGTGACTTTACAACCAATAAGAAGGTATGGATTTGATGCTGCTATAATTTTTTCTGACATTTTAGTTTTACCTGATGCACTTGGCTGGGATGTAAAATTCGAAGAAAATATAGGACCAATATTACGTAAATTTCAATCAAAAGAAGATTTTAAATATCTTGAAGGAAATTCAAATGGAAAACTAAATGTAATTTATGAAATAATCAATAAAACTAAAGCAAAATTACCAGTTGATACTGCATTGATAGGTTTTGCCGGTAGTCCATGGACGGTAATGACTTATATGCTTGAAGGAAGAGGCAAACAAAGTTTTGAAACAAGTAAAAAATTTATTTATGAAAATAATAACTTAGCACAAGAATTTCTAGACTTTATTACTGAAAAAACTATTATTCATTTAAAGGAACAAGTAAAAGCTGGGGTAGACTTAGTACAATTATTTGATTCATGGGCAGGGATATTAGAAGAAGCAGAATATGATCAGTTTGTAGTGCAACCAACAAAAAAAATAGTATTAGCTTTAAAAAAACAGTTTCCACATTTACCAATTATAGGTTTTCCAAGAGGTTCTGGGCTTTTATATGAAAAATATATTGTTAATACTGGAGTGGATGCTATTGGAGCAGATCAGTTTGTACCAGCTAGTGCCATGAAATTATGGAGTGAGAAAATTGTTGTACAAGGTAATTTAGACCCATTTATATTGCTTACTAATAAAGAAATTATCGCAGAAAAGGTAAGTAAAATAATTGCAAATTTTAAAAAAAGAAATTTTATATTTAATCTTGGACATGGTGTTTTGCCAAATACACCAGTTGAAAATGTTGAGTTTTTAGTTAATTATGTTAGAGAATTTAAATACTAAAATATCTCAAAAAAAAATAGCCATCGTACTTTTTAACCTTGGTGGACCAAATAGCTTAAACTCAGTCAAACAATTTCTATTTAACTTATTTTATGATAAGGCAATTATTAACTTGCCAAATCCCCTAAGGTTTATTCTTGCTAAGATAATATCAATTACTAGAAATAAAAAATCTCAGAAAATATATTCTCTAGTAGGTAATAATTCGCCTATTTTACAAGAAACAGAATCTCAAAAAGATGCTATTACAGAGAAGTTAAAACAAACTCTGAATGAGGATTTTAAGATTTTTATAGCAATGCGTTATTCTTATCCTGATTCCGAAGAAGCAGTAAGAAAAATAAATGAGTATAACCCTTCAGAAATAATATTGTTACCATTATACCCACATTTTTCTAGCACCACTACTGGATCTTCGATTAAAGATTTTATGTCTTCTCTTTATAAAAATAAAAGTGAATATTCCAGACATATTAAAACTATTTGTTGCTACCCTATCGATGACGAATTTATTGAAGCTCATTTATCATTAATAAAGCAATCATTTAAAAAATTGAAAAACAAAAAAAATTTTCGTATATTATTTTCAGCTCATGGTCTGCCTGTAAAAATAATAAAAGCAGGAGATCCATATCAGTGGCAGATTGAAAAGACCGTAGAAAGTTTGGTATCTAAGCTTAGCATAGATAATTTAGATTATAAAATAACTTATCAAAGTCGTGTTGGTCCAGTGGAATGGCTTAAACCTAATACGGAGGATGAAATTGAGATAGCAGGAAAAGAAGATAAATCTCTTATAATAGTCCCAATAGCATTTGTATCAGAACATGTTGAAACACTGGTAGAATTAGACATTGAATATAGAAAGATTGCTGGTAAGTACAAGATAGAATATATTAGGACTCCTGCTCTTGGAACAAATAAATTGTTCATCAATAGTATAACTAAAATGGTATCAAATTTAGTTAATTATAGTTTCGATACAAAAAATTTGATATGTAGTTCAATTAATAAAAGAATATGTCCTTATAATTTTACTATGTGTCCTTGTAATTTAAAAAACTAAGTAATGGGATAAAATTAATGGCTAGTTATTATTTATGGTTTAAAGCATTCCATCTTGTATCAGCAATTTCTTGGATGATAGGTTTACTATACCTACCAAGATTATATGTCTACCACACTAAAGTTGTAGTAGGTAGTGAAACTGACAAGATGTTTCAGTTAATGGAAAGTAGGTTACTCAGAATCATTATGAATCCGGCTATGATCAGCACTTATACCTTAGGTATAATTAACAGTTATATATATGGATTAGTAGCTTTAGGAACATGGTTTTACGTAAAAATGACAGCAGTTCTAGGTATCACTATTTTTCATGGTTTATTAGCTAGATGGAGGAAGAATTTTGTTGAAGGCAAAAATAATCATTCTGAAAGATTTTATCGTATCATTAATGAAGTACCAGCACTGTTGATGATAGTGGCTGTTGTTATGGTTATTGTTAAACCATTTGATTAATTATTTTTCTGCTTTATTAGTGGGAGATGACACGTTATTGTCAAAGCAATACAGTAAGAAAATTGAGCTTGTACATTATCAATATTCTGGAGCTGTACATGATGTTATACCTGGTATAGGGATGGTCAACTTACTGCATTACAATGCTAAAACTGATCAATCTACCCCTGTAGATTATAGAATATATGATAAAGAAACTGATGGAAAAACAAAGAATGAGCATTTTTGTGATATGCTTACTTTAGCTAAGGAAAGAGGGATCAATCCTGATGCAGTAGTAATGGATGCGTGGTATAGCGGTTTGGAGAATTTGAAACATATACGTAATTTAGGTTGGACATGGGTTAGTAACCTAAGAAAAAATAGAAAAGTTAATCATAATGTTAGCTTAGAAAGTTTAGAGATTCCTGATGAGGGACTAAAAATTCACCTACGTGGATACGGTTGGGTTACGGTATTTAAGTTTGTGGCAAAAAATGGTCGCATTGATTACATAACAACTAACTTAGAAAATCCAACACGTGAACAAATAGAGAAAATTGTTAAGGCACGGTGGTCTATAGAAGTTTATCATCGAGAATTAAAACAAACTTGTGGTATTGAACGCTGTCAGGCACGCACGGGTCGAGCTCAGAGAAATCATATTTGCCTTGCTGTATTTGCTTGGCTCGATATGAACAAAAGGAGGATAAATGAAAAAATTACTTTATATCAACAAACTTGGGAAGTTATAAAAACATCAATTCAGAACAACATTAGATGCCTTTTAGCTGATTCGCAGAGTCTTTCTAATTAAGTGTGTAAATTTTTCATAGGGCTTAAATTCTACCTTCAAATTTTATCAAAAAGTGAGCCATAGCTGCGTTCCAGTTTGGAATCGGCATAACCCATTTCTTGGTCATATAATCAATTGCCAAATATAAGGTCTTAAAAACAGCATTATCATTTGGAAAAACCCGTTTATTCTTAGTAACCTTACGTAATTGGCTATTGACAGATTCTACACTATTAGTTGTGTATATTACTTTCCTTATCGCCTCAGGGTATCCTAGAAAAACCATTAAATTTTCCCAATGAACATACCAAGATTTAGCAATTTGTGGATACTGTTTACTCCATTTAGCTTCAAAAGATTCTAAAGCAAGATGTGCTTCTTCCTCCGTGCTAGCAGTATATATAGGCTTTAAATCAGACGCTAATTCTTTTCGGTCTTTATATGATACATATTTTAAACTATTTCTAATCTGATGTACAATACATAATTGATGTTCGGTTTTCGGAAAAACTGCTTCTATTGCCTCAGACATACCGGTTAAATTATCACTGCAAGCAATAAGCATGTCTTGCATACCTCTGTTCTTCATCTCAGTAAAATTACCAAGCCAAAATTTCGCTCCTTCATTTTCACTGATCCACAATCCTAAAATATCCTTCCTTCCAGATAAATCAATACCTAATGCTACATATACAGACTTATTGATAATTCGTTTATCTTGACGTACTTTTACTACTAAACAGTCAAAAAATACTATAGCATATACTCGATCCAATGGTCGGCTTTGCCATATCTTGACATCCTCAATTACATCATCAGTAATTTGACTTATCAAACTTTCGCTAACGTCAGCTCCATACAATTCTTGCATTTGAATCTTAATATCAGATAAGCTCATTCCTTTAGCGTATAATGATATTATTTTATCATCAAATCCTTCAATACGTCTTTGACGCTTCGGAATTAATGCAGGTTCAAATGTACTACTTCTATCCCTTGGAACCTCAATCTCTACAACTCCATTATTTGTTACTAGATTCTTTACATTCCTACCATTACGAACATTATCACTATCAGTATGACAATATTTATCATATCCTAAATGATTATTCATCTCTGACTGCAATGCCTTCTCTACAAGCCGTTTGGTTAATTGTTTTAATAAACCATCCTCTTTAAGTAATGTTGATATATCTGTATCATTATTTATTAATAAATCTATCGCTTGATTCATTGCTTCATTTTGTTTTTGGTGCATTATAATTTCTCCTTTTGTTATATTATATTTTTATATAACCTTTGAAAAATTTACACACTTATTTGTACAGAGCCGATTCGCAATTTTGCTAACTGCGAAACTCCTGTTTTCATTTAAAGCTTGGCATAATTTTAGTGAATTTAGCATATTCTTAATAAACTCGTTTAGCTGGCGAAATGCTATCTACTTCATCTGTCAAAGTTGTAAGAGTTACAGGTTTGTAATCTAACCTCACCTTACCTTTCTCATCAATCCAAGCGAGTGTATGTTTCATCCATTCTTCATCATTACGCTCTGGGTAATCCTCCCTAGAATGAGCTCCCCTACTCTCTTTTCTAGCCGCTGCACAGTGCACAGTAATTACCGCTTGATCTAATAAATTAGCTAGTTCTAATGCTTCAACCAAGTCGCTGTTCCATATTAATGATCTATCATTAACCTGAATATTTGCATATTCCTTTCTTGCTTGGTCAATCATTTCTATTCCTTCATCTAGAACCTCTTGAATTCTAAATACCGCTGCATGATTTTGCATGATTTTTTGCATTTTAAGTCTTAAGTCAGCTACTGGTAGACCCCCTTTAGCATGACGTATACCATCAAATCTGCTAATTATTTTATCCAATATAGACTTCGGCAATCTTTTATGCTTTTGCCCTACTTTAACAATTTCAGCAGCTTTTTGTGCTGCGGCTCTACCAAATACTACTAAATCAAGCAGAGAGTTTGATCCTAACCGATTGGCCCCATGTACTGAAACGCAAGCAGCTTCACCGATTGACATTAACCCAGGAATAATCTTGTTATGACCATCCTGATCTTTATCAATAACTTGCCCATGGTAATTTGTTGGTATTCCCCCCATATTATAATGCACTGTTGGTAATACAGGTATTGGCTGAAGAGTTACATCAATACCAGCAAAAATTTTAGCCGTCTCTGAAATACCGGGTAAACGTTCGTGAAGAATTTCCGGCGGTAAATGATCTAAATGTAAGAATACATGATCTTTATGCTCCCCTACCCCCCTACCATCTCTGATTTCCATGGTAATAGCTCTTGATACTACATCTCTTGAAGCAAGATCCTTAGCAGCGGGAGCATATCGTTCCATAAATCGCTCTCCATTAGAATTTACTAAATACCCACCTTCTCCTCTAGCACCTTCGGTAATTAAGCAACCAGCTCCATATATACCAGTTGGGTGGAATTGGACAAATTCCATATCTTGCAAGGCAATAGAACTTCTTGCCGCCATGCCACCTCCATCACCAGTACAAGTATGAGCACTTGTTGCAGAAAAATAAGCTCTACCATACCCGCCAGTAGCTAATACCACTAAGTGAGCATGGAAACAGTGAATTGTTCCGTCATCAAGATTCCAAGCAACTACCCCTACACATTCTCCATTATTCATTAATAAATCAAGGGCAAAATATTCGATAAAAAATTGGGCTTTATTTTTTAAAGCCTGTTGATATAAAGTATGTAATATTGCATGACCAGTACGATCTGCTGCAGCACAAGTCCTTTGAGCTGCTTGTCCCTTACCATAATTTGTTGTCATGCCACCAAAGGGACGTTGATAAATTTTGCCTTCTTCTGTTCGAGAAAAAGGTACTCCATAATGCTCAAGCTCTAGCACTGCTGCAGCTGCATGTTTACACATATACTCAATTGCGTCTTGATCACCCAACCAATCCGAGCCTTTTACTGTATCGTACATATGCCAACGCCAATCATCTTGCCCCATATTACCAAGAGAAGCACTAATGCCCCCTTGGGCAGCCACAGTATGACTCCTAGTTGGGAAAACCTTACTAATGCAAGCAGTATTTAAGCCCTCTTTCGCCATACCAAAAGTAGCCCTAAGACCAGCCCCACCTGCTCCAACTACCACTACATCAAATTCATGGTGGATAATATTATAAGATTTAGACATTTATATAAATTCCTTTTGTTCATAGTACCCTACATTTTTTATATAACCATTATTAAAATGGCTGCTGATCGTCTATTAGCGAGGAGTCGCGAAAAAGCGGCAACGCGACCAATCTCATGAAATAATATCTACCTTTATTAGGCGACCTCGAGGTAATTTAAGCTCTTCTTCACAAGATTGCCACGTCGGCACTTTGTACCTCCTCGCAATGACGGTTTTTGCTAAAACCTTTTCGTGTTATTTATACATCGAATTCAGGTAAATATTAAACCTTAACTGGCATAATCACAAAAACATCTTTAGGATTCTGAAGGGTTTTCAATAACATTGGTGATGATGCATTTAAAAAGTATAGCTCAACTTGGTTTGCTTTAGTAGCACTTAACACAGCACTTAGTGCATCAGTAAGATATTTAGGATTAAAACCTATAGACAGAGTATCTTCATGATCAAAAATGCATAAATTACTTTCATCTAGAGAACATGGTATACATTCTTTAGCCACACCTCTTGTTTCTCCAGAAGCGGTAATTTCAAGCAAGTTTTTTGATAAAATCAATTTTATTGCTTGAAATTTGTCTATAGTTATTGTCGCTACTCTATCTATAGCATCAGCTAGCAACTTGGTATTAATAGTAAGTTTATAGTTGTTCTCTACTGGGATAAAAGCTTGATAGTCGGGAAAAGTTCCATCAATTAGTTTTGATACCATTATAATATCATTACAAACAAATTTAATCCTATTAACACTTAGAAAAATTTCAGTCTCCAGCTGAATATTCTTAGGGTATTTCAATATCTTAACAATTTCCTCGAGAGTCTTTTTAGGTAAAATAACTCCAAATTCGCTAGCATTATTGACTATTTTTACTACTGACACTGATAATCTATGCCCATCGGTGCTAGCCATACAACATTCTTCATCTTTTACGTAGAAATAAACACCATTAAGATTATAACGAGTTTCATCAACGGATACCGAAAACAAAGTACCGTCGATCATTTTAACAAAATCACTACAAGATATTTTTAAAGTAGCTTCAACATTAATATCATCTAACGCAGGGAACTGGTTAGCATGTAGGGTTAGTAGGTTAAAAGCACAATTCTTTCCTAGAATTTCAAGTTGATCTGTTTCATTTGAGACACTAAGTGTTACATCATTATCAGATATCTTTCTTATTATGTCATTTAATGTTTTAGTAGATACCATTATTTCGCCTTCACTTATTACTTGAGCTGCTACTTTTTGGCTTAAATATATTTCCATGTTAGTAGTTATTAGCTCTAGCTTACCATCCTTAGATGATAATTTAACATGACTAAGCTCAGCAATTACGTTACGTTTTTCTACCACAGAATTGGCAAAAGCCAAAGCATGAGTTAATGTTTTTGTTTCAACTATTGTTTTTAAGTTATTATTATTCATAGTATTTATCCATAATTAACCTCAGTGCAAACTTACTCTTGAAGTAGGAGAAGTATACATATTATATACTATCTAACAAATAAATACAAATATGTTTCCCATGTAGTTGATTCTCATCTAGTGTTATTTATCCTTTAATTACAATGGTGGATAATATGGTACGGTTATATAATTCTCCAGTATGGTAGGAACGTCGATAACTTGGATATTTCTCAGGATTAGTATATGTATCTTCTAGCATCCTTGTTATATCTTTAATACCAGCTTTTTGCAGTTGAAGTTCTACATAAGCTGGTAAATCAAACATATAATGCTTTGTTCTCAAAGAGCTACTAAAAAACTTTGAGTTCTTAGCCTGTTGCTTTATAAAATTATCGTAAAATTCTTGGTCTACCTCATAAGAATATTGTTGAATACTAGGGCAAATAATAGTTTTAATATTTTTTGCTCCTTTCTCATGCATTAGTTTTACCAAATTATTAGTGATACCAGCTTTAGCTCCACGCCAACCACAATGAGCTGCCCCTATAACCTTACCATCTTCGCTACTAAGTAGAATAGGAACGCAATCAGCAGTTTGTACTGTTAGTACTAGATTTTTTTTGGTAGTAACTGCCCCATCAGCTTCGGGATCAGTCTCAATATCACTATCAGCATCAATAACTTTGTTACCATGAACTTGCTGTAGGATAACAATGTTCTTGGCATCATAATGTTTAACTACTGTTAGCCGATTATTCTCGACACTTTCTAAGGTCCTAGAATCACCCAACTTATTTTTTTTACTATAAATATGACTAGATTGCTTGAAGCTTCCATCAAAAATTTTATAATAAACTTTATTTTTTATAAACTCATCCATATGGTCACCCTACAGAAATTTATCCATACACTATCAGATCATTTGCAAAAGAACAATGCTTTACAAAAAATCATTAAGAAATTTCGAACAGACTACTCGCTAATAGCTTGCATCGGAGTGGAAATAGAATTTTATTTAAGCAAAAATATTGATCCACTCGAATTTCAGACTCTACTTGGAATAGCCGTTAAGAAAGAAAAAGGAGCTAATCAATTTGAGGTAGATTTGCCGCCTTCCACTAACATAATTGAGTATATAGAAAAAATTATTAGCACTAAGTCTAAAATACAAATTATTGCAGAAAAATTACGAGGTAATATAAATTTTTCTGCCAAACCATTTGCAAATGATTATGGTAGTAGTATGCATTTTCATGTAAATTTTATATCTCCAAATAATTTGGAGAATTGTATACTTAATATTGATCTAATGGGTCAAAGTATCTGTCATTATATGCTTGACACTTTCTTGATATTCATGCCAAATGAGAATGATTACCTGCGTTTGGATAAGAATTTTATGGCACCAACTAATGTATCTTTTGGTAATAATAATAGAACTGTTGCACTGCGCATCCCTGACCTCTCTCCTAAAAGACTAGAGCATAGAATAGCAAATCCGCTAACTGATCCTTATTTAGCAATCTTTACTATTTTAAACTCTATATTTCTAGGTCTAAAATTTCCTGATAAAATAAATAATATCAACAAAATATATGGCAATGCTTTTGATCAACAATATAATTTAGTGTCATTCCCCAAATCATTAACAGAAGCATTAGAGCTATTTAATTTGGAGTTTTTTATATATACTCAATAGACAAAGAGAACTAGCTACTCTAAAATCACTACTAGAAATAATGAAGAAATTATAGTGTTACAAACTTTAAAAAAAAATACTTTAAAAATCGGTAAGTGCCAAGTTCAATTATTACCTTTATTACTTACTATATTAGCATTTGTAATTCTCTTATCACTTGGGTTTTGGCAAATTGCTAGATTACAGGAAAAAGAACTGTTTTTAAGTTCAATGAAAAATAATCTTAATAATCCGCCAATTAATATAAAAACACTTAGTGGGAATAAATTATATGCTAAAATAAGGGCGAACGGCTATTTTCTAGAGGGTAAGAATTTACATCTTTATGGACGCAGATCAATGTCCACTGAAAAAGATGGTTATTATTTAGTTACCCCATTTCAAACTGATGATAACAAGATAATCTTGGTTGTACTAGGGTGGTTTGCTGGGAGGCATAAAAAAAATATTGATAATATAATAAATAACTCTATGGAAATCACAGGTGTAATTCTTCCCGGTGAAAAAACAAAGCTGTTTGTACTGGATAATGATGTTAAAAATAATGTTTGGTTTACCTTGGATTTAACTCAAGCCTCTGATGTTCTTGGCTTAAAATTAGAAGATTTTTATTTAGTTATGGAGGGTAATAACAATCGATCTGATATTCTTAAAAGTTTGTCGATTGAAAATTTGCTGAATGTCAGAAATGATCATTTAGAATATGCCATAACTTGGTTTGCATTAGCGATTTCATTAGCAGTAATTTTTGTTATTTATCATTTATCTAAAAGAAATTAGAGTGTATACTATTGTTAATTTTGATTCTATCGTATACCAATTTTTTAAATCACAGTAGTATACACTAGTTAGTCGGTTTTGTCGCATCTATAAATCATACTACATCAAGATTGTTAAAACTAAGGTTTTGGACATTATGATGCCATTAACATAGCAAAATTCTCAAAAGTAGAAAGATTATCATTAGCTCCAATTATTTGTCTTTTTTGCATCATACGAATATTTTCTATACCGGTAATAGTCATTTCTGCAGAATGAAAACTCTTAAAACCAAGCATTGGCTTTGTACGTTTTTTGATAAACCTATGATCTTGTTCTACAAGATTATTCAGGTATTTGGTCTGAATAACCTTAATTTTATAATCTTTAGGAACTTCTGTATTCAAATCATTAAGAGCAGCCGTATTACTACCGCTTTTATCAATTACTACTTTCTCAGGAAAATTATTCTCTCTAAAGGCTTTACGAAAAAATGCAAGTGCTGCAGGCTTGTCTCTATGCTTACGTAGCAGAAAGTCTACAGTATTACCAAGACTATCTAGTGCTCTATATAAATAAACCCATTTACCGTTTAATTTAATATAAGTCTCATCCATTCTCCAACTACTACCAACTGGCTTCTTTCTTTTTCTAACCACCTGATCTATCAATGGTACAAATTTTATAACCCATCTTTGTAATGTAGAGTAATCAATTTTTGCTCCCCTTATACTCATCATTTCTTCCAAATCTCGATAACTTAAAGAAAATCGGCATTTCATATAGACAAATAACATTATTATTTCTGGTGAAGAACAAAATCCTTTGAAATATGATAATAATCTTGCAGTAATACGAAACATCTTAACATCTTTTTTAGATCATTATATCAATCTTTTTTCTGTTGTCCAACATATGCGACAGAACCTCATGCTTTTCTAGTTCGCTGTAGTGTTGTGAATCTTCATAGGAACAAAGGTCTTGATATTCCTTTACGTTTTCTAATGATTTTTCTAATCAGTATGCTTTCTTTTCATAACTAATTACCTTAATTATTGATTGTATTTTTTCTAAAATTAAGTTTCAAAGATGACTTTCAGCAAATTGCCAATTAATCATATGTTCTATATAAACTGAGACATAGTCTAGACGCTTATTACGATAATCTATATAGTATGCATGCTCCCAAACATCACAGGTAAGCAGAGGTTTCATAGATTTAGTAATAGGAGTTTCACCATTACTAGTTTTTACTATTTGTAATTTTCCATTATTAGAGACTAACCACGCCCAGCCGCTACCAAATTGGCTTACTGCTGCTTGCTTAAATTCAGTAGCAAAATTCTCATAACTACCAAAATCTTTATTTATCTGTTCCAATATCTTACCAGTAGGCTTCCCTCCAACTGAAGGCTTAATAGAATGCCAAAAGAAAGTATGATTCCATATTTGTGCTGCATTATTAAATATGGCTGCTTCAGTTGGTTTTATGCTTGTAGAAATTATTAATTCTTCCAAACTTTTTTTCTGCAATTCCTGATTATCTTGTAAAAGATTATTCAGGTTAGTTACATATGTTTGGTGGTGTTTCCCATGGTGGTAGTCAAAAGTTTCAGGGGAAAAATGCGGAACAAAATCACTTTTACCATAAGGTAATTCCGGTAAGACAAAAGGATAAGATGTTTGGTTAGATTGTTTGCAATATATCATAATTTCCTCAATTTTAGTATAAAATACTTACTTTTTTATTAAGCACTCTCGTTGTCATTCCAATTCTAGATTAGTTAACCACTCTGCACTGCAAGTGCAGAGCTTAATATTACGGCATGAATGCCTAATGTATGTACTAACTTAAAAGTTAGAAACTATTTGTGTATGGCTCATTTAGAAAGTGTCACAACACAAAAAAATATATCTGTGAAGTGTAAGATTTTGTTAAAAAATATCTTATCTTATCTTTTCTTGATAAGATATTTAAAATTTATGTTGAAACGACGCACTGCAAGTGCGGGGTTTTTCTCCCAAAGTGGGACAATAAAATTAATCCGAAATTGAGGTTTAGTATATCATAACTATATAACTTTTGCAGACTATTTTTTGAATTTCTACTTTTAGCTAGGAATGACATCGAAGACTATTGAGCTGGATTGCACTGTTTTGTCGGTTACCTAGTATGTGTATCTGTTTTTTTTACCCCCAAATTCGGTGTAGGTGCTTCTGTTTCTTTTTGAGAAGAAGTAACTGCTTTTCTCAACCCTGCTAGTGCATTTGTGATATCTGCTGAGCCAACAACAAACCCCGGTCTCTTTTGCTCAGTCTGCGGATTGGTTGTTGGAGATACTTCTACGGTTCTGTCGCATATGTTGGACAATAGAAAAAAGATTGATATAATGATCTAAAAAAGATGTTAAGATGTTTCGTATTACTGCAAGATTATTATCATATTTCAAAGGATTTTGTTCTTCACCAGAAATAATAATGTTATTTGTCTATATGAAATGCCGATTTTCTTTAAGTTATCGAGATTTGGAAGAAATGATGAGTATAAGGGGAGCAAAAATTGATCACTCTACATTACAAAGATGGGTTATAAAATTTGTACCATTGATAGATCAGGTGGTTAGAAAAAGAAAGAAGCCAGTTGGTAGTAGTTGGAGAATGGATGAGACTTATATTAAATTAAACGGTAAATGGGTTTATTGTCCCACTTTGGGAGAAAAACCCCGCACTTGCAGTGCGTCGTTTCAACATAAATTTTAAATATCTTATCAAGAAAAGATAAGATATTTTTTAACAAAATCTTACACTTCACAGATATATTCTTTTTGTGTTGTGACACTTTCTAAATGAGCCATACACAAATAGTTTCTAACTTTTAAGTTAGTACATACATGAGGCATTCATGCCGTAATATTAAGCTCTGCACTTGCAGTGCAGAGTGGTTAACTATTATTTTACCAGCTTGATTTTTTATATCAGTACTTTGTGTAAAGCTTGGATCATATAGCCTGCTTGTATTTTTGCTAGCTTTGCTTAAATTCTTAACTGGTACCGGTCTTATTATTTTCTGCTTTACTCTTTCTTGAAATTCTTCTTGCATTTTTTCTAATAAACCACTTTGCTCAGTAATTTTAAGTTTTGTAATAATTGTTTCTAATAATGATTGTTCAATGATTGGAAATATATGCCCCCTAACTCCATAGTCTTTAATTTTTACTTCTTGCTTAAGCTCTCCATAACTTGTACTTGTAAAACATATAATAAAAATTATTAAACAACGTCTACAAATAATTCCAGTACTAATAGTTATCATAATTATAAAATATCTATTTCATCCTACTGTACAATTTTTACTGTATACTCACTTAAACTACTCTTCTTTCATTAAGTATGTTATTAATTGCCTCACTTACACTCATTCCTTTACTCATTTTGTCTTCTATTGCTTGATAATCTCTAGCATTAGTTGAAGTTAGCAGCAGGGTAAATGGATCTATCATTAATCTACCAATCACTCCTGTAACATTAGGGCTATAAATGGCTGCTTCACTATAATAGGGGGGATTTGAATGAATAGATTGCAGTAAATTTATAGTCACCTTTTTGGTTAAAACCCCCAGCTTCAGCTGGGAAAGACTTTAGTCCTTGTTCTAATATTTCAATTCACTATAACTTGAACATATGATATTTTAACAAGACTAGCCACACTGTATTTTACCATCGCTTTAATGTTGTTTGAATCACTAAATATCGCTATAAAATACTGCAGGGTAACCTAAGAGTTAGGATCAGAGAGATAATGCACAGGCGTTAGTAATATCTCTTTAGAGTAATAGCGACTTCCAGTCTAGATATCAACCCACCAGCTTCAGCTGGTTGTTATTGACAGGAGTTTCGCACTTAGCAAAAAATATGTTAATCTAGCAAGAAAGAGTTTTAGTTAAGCATGGCAAGATCAAAATGTAGCAAAGACTTATATAAATCATTTTTACAAGCAAGTAGCGTAAGATATAGTGGTAAAGCATTATCTGAAGTAAGTCCAATAAACCTATCTCATGATAGTGCAAGTCGATGGTTAAATAGTAAGGATTTCCGCCCTAGCGGGATCTACAGAGAAGTGTCAAAATATATTGATAGGGAAGCTTCTTGTTTATTGTCCCACTTTGGGAGAAAAACCCCGCACTTGCAGTGCGTCGTTTCAACATAAATTTTAAATATCTTATCAAGAAAAGATAGGATATTTTTTAACAAAATCTTACACTTCACAGATATATTTTTTTGTGTTGTGACACTTTCTAAATGAGCCATATACAAATAGTTTCTAACTTTTAAGTTAGTACATACATGAGGCATTCATGCCGTAATATTAAGCTCTGCACTTGCAGTGCAGAGTGGTTAACTGTCCCACTTTGGGAGAAAAACCCCGCACTTGCAGTGCGTCGTTTCAACATAAATTTTAAATATCTTATCAAGAAAAGATAGGATATTTTTTAACAAAATCTTACACTTCACAGATATATTTTTTTGTGTTGTGACACTTTCTAAATGAGCCATACACAAATAGTTTCTAACTTTTAAGTTAGTACATACATGAGGCATTCATGCCGTAATATTAAGCTCTGCACTTGCAGTGCAGAGTGGTTAACTAGTGGGAGATGACACGTTATTGTCAAAGCAATACAGTAAGAAAATTGAGCTTGTACATTATCAATATTCTGGAGCTGTGATCTGTCAACAGTTTTCCGGACAGTTTGTTTAGGCACATTTTTGCATTTTCTCGTATTGTACAGGTGATAGATAGTCATTAGTTGAATGCATCCTTATACGATTATAAAATACTTCTATATATTCAAATATGGCATATTTTGCTTCCTCCCTAGTTTTAAATTTATATTGATAAATTAGTTCTGTTTTTATAGTGTGAAAAAAGCTTTCAGCAACAGCATTATCCCAACAATTTCCTTTACCGCTCATACTCTGTATAATACCATGTTGTTTTGTAAGTTTTGAATGGCTATCAGAACAATATTGACTACCTCTATCAGTATGCCAAATAAGTCCTTTAGGTGGTTTACGTTGCCATATTGCCATTAGCAGAGCATTATTAACTAAATCAGCTTTCATGTTACTATTCATTGACCACCCTATAATTTTCCTAGAAAATAGATCAATAACGGTTGCTAAGTACAGCCAACCTTCTTCAGTTGGAACATATGTGATGTCCCCAACCCAATAACAATTAGCAGCATAGACCTTGAACTTTCTATCCAATAAATTAGGAGCAACTTGCTTATTATGACTAGAATCAGTAGTTGCTTTAAATTTATGTTTGCTTTTACATACTAAACCAGCTTCATTCATTAGCCTTGCAATCCGCTTCCGACTAACAATTATACCGTGTCTAGATAGTTCCTTTTTAATGGGTCTAGATCCATAATTCCTTCTACCTTCTTGAAAAATTGTTTTAATCTTACAGGTTAAAGCATTATCTTCTTTGTCCCTATTGCATTCAGGGGTAGTTAACCATTCATAATAGCCACTACGTGATACTTTCATAAATTTGCACATAATCGCAGTTGAAAAATCACCTTTATGCTTCTTTATCCATGCGTACTTTATTGGGACTCTTTCGCAAAGTACGCGGCAGCCTTTTTTAATAGATCACGCTCCTGCGTTACCCTAGCTAAATCTTTCTTTAATCTTTTTAATTCATCATAGAGATGTTCATCTGTTCGCATTATTGATTCTTTAGGTTTGGAATATTTATCTACCCAAGTATATAGAGTATTTCTAGTAATACCTAACTCTTTAGCTGTTTGTGACACAGGTCGCTTGGACTCAATTGCTAATTTAACTGCTGACTCTTTAAATTCAGCCGGATAAACCTTTGGTTTGCTATTAGTCATTTTTGTACTTCCTTTCTGTTAATATTGTCTCCTATTAACTGTCCGGAAAACTATAACCACATCACTGTACATGATGTTATACCTGGTATAGGGATGGTCAACTTACTGCATTACAATGCTAAAACTGATCAATCTACCCCTGTAGATTATAGAATATATGATAAAGAAACTGATGGAAAAACAAAGAATGAGCATTTTTGTGATATGCTTACTTTAGCTAAGGAAAGAGGGATCAATCCTGATGCAGTAGTAATGGATGCGTGGTATAGCGGTTTGGAGAATTTGAAACATATACGTAATTTAGGTTGGACATGGGTTAGTAACCTAAGAAAAAATAGAAAAGTTAATCATAATGTTAGCTTAGAAAGTTTAGAGATTCCTGATGAGGGACTAAAAATTCACCTACGTGGATACGGTTGGGTTACGGTATTTAAGTTTGTGGCAAAAAATGGTCGCATTGATTACATAACAACTAACTTAGAAAATCCAACACGTGAACAAATAGAGAAAATTGTTAAGGCACGGTGGTCTATAGAAGTTTATCATCGAGAATTAAAACAAACTTGTGGTATTGAACGCTGTCAGGCACGCACGGGTCGAGCTCAGAGAAATCATATTTGCCTTGCTGTATTTGCTTGGCTCGATATGAACAAAAGGAGGATAAATGAAAAAATTACTTTATATCAACAAACTTGGGAAGTTATAAAAACATCAATTCAGAACAACATTAGATGCCTTTTAGCTGATTCGCAATTTTGCTAACTGCGAAACTCCTGATTGAGTTTCCAATCCTCATTAACAAAACCTGCAAGCTTAGGATTAGCACGCATTGCCTTAAAAGATTCAGGATTTTGTTTTAAAAGAGTCTGTCCTATAGTTTGTGTAAGTTGCAAAGAAAGCAGTAAGAGATTACTGTAAAAAAAGTAACTTAAGCAAGCAAGGAGGAATTATGGCTAAAAAATTAGATACAGATAAAGATACATTAGACATCAGTAATCAGCTAGTAGAAGAATTATTATCAAAAGCAGATCCATCGGAGTTATTTGGTCGAGATGGTTTATTGGAAAATAAAAAATGAACTTACACAAATTAAATGATTGACTCTTTTAAAATGACTTTATGTGATGAATTCTCAAATGCTTTTTCAGCAGCAGAGCCTTCTCCTCGAAAATAATCGGTTAGTTGTTGGGTAGCTAAGGTAATTGAACCATTATATTTCCTAGCTATTCTACCTACTTCTTCAATAAATTCTCCTGAACGTTTACCAGCTAGTAATTTCCATGCTTCATCAATCATAATCAAAAATGGGCGTTCTCTACCTCCTTTCACCATTGTTTGGTTAATATGAACAATCATTATCTGAACTATTACTACCAGTAATTCTGGACTACTACGTAAATGATCAGTTTCAATTACTACTATGTCGGAATTTAGTGACAGTTTAGCCTTACCACTGAAAAACTTACCATATTGACCATCTTTAGTGAATGGAAACAACATATTACCTAGTTCATGAGCATATGATTCTTCTCGTAGCAACAGCCAGTCAGCAATATCACTGATTTCTGAGCTACTACCCTTTGCTTGCCACACTGCAATTAAGGCTTTTTATAACATTGGCTGTTGCAAATCATTAGTTCCATATTGAGGTGCTGCCATAGTTGCTAAAACTGATGGAAAACTTGCTAGAAAATCTGCCCGTGCTTCAATGGATTTTTCACTTTCATCTTCTGGCACTTGTGAAAATGGATTGATAGAAATAGGGGTTTTTGTATCAAATTCTATGTAATTACCTGCTAGAATTAAGCATGTTCTTTTAAATGATCTACCATAATCAAGAACAAATACTTTACCCCCAACTCCTAAAATTGATAACATTAACTCTTGCATAAATACTGATTTACCTGAACCTGGCACTCCTGCTATACATAGATTAAAATTTTCATTTGGGGCACTGTTATTTAATCCTGTTGATGACACTAGAGCTGAGCCAAAAGGCGACCAATACATAATCTGACCTCGTCTGCCAGTCAGTAACATACCAGGAGAGGTTAAATCACCTTTCCATTCACCAACTATCGGTAATAACACTTTACTCTCTGATGAAATAGTTTTTTTACCTCGACCAAGAGAGCTTAAGGCTACACCCAATCCTCCTATTCTTGAACCAAATATCTTGTTAAACCTATTAGTTACAGAGAATGGCATTTCCTCCACTAATTGCATCGGCATTGATGCTAGCACTACTGCTAAATGATCATATTTACAAGGAACAAAATACCAACCACTACGTCGAAGCTGAGAGCAAAACTGAGATGCCGATTGTTTAGCTTTTTCCTTTTTATCCCACATAATGACATTTAAATGAATATTTACTACTCGATCACCACTTTGTAAGTACGATACTGCACTGCCTAAATCTTCAGCTTCATATTGAATATCAGGAAAAAACTTATGCATACCAGCTGCAATATTTCTTTCTAATGCTTCTCTTTTAGTAATCGCAGCTGTTCTAGCTATCGTTTGCTTAGGTAAGATTTGTAAACCAAAATGAATTAAAAAATTTGATTTTATATATTCACCCCGTCTCATTTCATTACCTAAAAATAAGTCCATAGATGATAATCTCCACTCTCTTGGTCTTTTACTGGCTTCTAAGCTAATGAATATTTGATTATCATTGAGGCTTATATAATCTTGCTCTTCAAATAAAGAAAAATTGCTTGGTAAAATTTGCTCAGCTAATATCTCATAAGGATTCAATTCTGCTTGCTCTTCTGCAGATACACCAAATATTATCCGAATAGACTCTAGTAACATTTTTGCATCAACATTTTCAGTTATTAAACCAATTGACTTAAAAGTATCTTGTAAACATTCTTTTCTTTTTACCATTTCATTAATATCAATATTTAGACTTAGGGTAGGGATAGTAACTGAGATTAGTAACACTATGTCTTTTACGGTTCCTTCCTCTTTGGCTTTTTTCTGTAAAAACCCTGTTCTCTTTTTAGCTAGCTCAATAAAAATTTCCCCTTTTCTATGTAATTGCCAATTAGTTAAAAAATGCTCAATATGATCAGAACCTATCATTAATACTTGTAAACTACTACCTGCTGGAAGATTGTCATCATTCTTCAAAAACTCAGCAATTTCTCCTTGGGCTTGTACACTCGTACCAACGAGTGGCCAGCCCATTAATACAAACCCTACTGAACCACGATTGAAAAATAATTGACTATCCTCATCATATGATTCATAGACAAAATGTTTTGCTAATCTTTCCCTATCAAAATCCTTATGGATATTTGCTTGCATTATTATTCTCTATTGCCTTAATTATGGTTTTTTGTTATACTAATTATCTTTCAAAATAGAATTAATATGGTATAATGAGGTTATAAAATAAAAATAAAAAAAGTAATGTCAGGTTATCAATATGTTTATCCACCTGAAACAATTTGTCGGATGGAATTTTTGTTAAAATTGGCACCAGAACTAATAGCGTTTCGCAAGATACAATGTATTTATTGTCCCACTTTGGGAGAAAAACCCCGCACTTGCAGTGCGTCGTTTCAACATAAATTTTAAATATCTTATCAAGAAAAGATAAGAATGAATCATACAGATATTTTTTAACAAAATCTTACACTTCACAGATATATTCTTTTTGTGTTGTGACACTTTCTAAATGAGCCATACACAAATAGTTTCTAACTTTTAAGTTAGTACATACATTAGGCATTCATGCCGTAATATTAAGCTCTGCACTTGCAGTGCAGAGTGGTTAACTATATATTAACATCAATTTGTATTTAGCTCCTGTCGCCAAAAACAACTTAAATACAAATTGATGTTAAATATTGTTAAAAAAAGATCTAGGTGGTATTAGTGGTCAGGTATTTTTGTGTTATACTGTTGTTAGTTGCTAACTTCAATAGTTATGCCATAGAAACTATAGTTATAGAGCGAGGACATGTTGATCCAATACCGATAGCCATTAATAAATTTGATGCAGATGATAGTGCGAATAGTGTAATTGGTGCTGATATAATTAGTGTAATATCTAATGATCTAAAGATTTCCGGCATGTTCCACCCAATTTCTACTGCTTCTTTTATAGAACAAATTGTGGGGATAAAACATAAGCCTCTTTTTGCTGCTTGGCGACACATTAATGCTAATCTTCTGATTAATGGTGAAGTTGTAAAGCTCTCTTTTGGTAAGCTAAAGGTTAGTTTTATATTATGGGATGCAAGCTTAGAAAAAGATCTTATAGGTGAGGTTTTTGAAATACCAACACATTTATGGCGTAGAGTAGCACATAAAATAGCTGATAAAATTTATGAGAAAATTACTGGAGATTTAGGTTATTTTGATACAAAAATAGTATATGTGTCAGAGAGTGGACCTTATCTAAAACGAGTAAAGAAAATAGCTATGATGGATCATGATGGTGCTAATCATAAATATCTGTCAGATGGGAAAAATTTGGTTCTTACTCCAAGATTTTCACCACAAGCAGATAAAATCATGTATCTATCCTATATTCACAAGCAGAAGCCACATGTTTATGTTCGTGATCTTAAAACAGGTAAGGAAAGATTGGTTGGTAATTTTCCTGGTATGTCCTTTGCTCCAAGATTCTCACCCCAAGGAAACAAAGCTATAATGTCGATAGCAAGAAAGGGAGCTACGCATATTTTTGAAATTGATCTGAATAATATGGCGACTAAGCAGTTGACCCATGGTGTTGGTATTAATACCTCTCCTAGCTATTCACCTGATGGCAGTAAAATAGTTTTTAATTCTGATCGAAGTGGAACAAGACAATTATATATTATGAATTCTGATGGTTCAAATATTGAACGTATAAGTTTTGGTGGAGGAGTTTATGCTGCACCAAGTTGGTCGCCTAGAGGAGATTACATAGCGTTTACAAAAATATCTCAAGGTGAAGGTTTTACAATTGGGGTCATGAAAGCCTTTGCCTATGGTGAGAATACTGAAAGAATTATAACTAGTGGATATCTAGTTGAAAGTCCATGCTGGTCACCCAATGGTAGGATAATTATGTTTGCTAAAGGCTGGCCTCCTAGAAACAAAACAGCAGGTAAAAATCGTATATATTCCATTGATTTGACTGGTTATAATGAAAGAGAGATTCTCACCCCTCAAGATGCTTCTGATCCTGAGTGGTCAAGAATGTTAAATTGACTAGGTTCTTATATCTTAAAAACATATTATAACCTTGATATTAATAATTCTTATATCGATACTTGCTTTATTGTCCCACTTTGGGAGAAAAACCCCGCACTTGCAGTGCGTCGTTTCAACATAAATTTTAAATATCTTATCAAGAAAAGATAAGAATGAATCATACAGATATTTTTTAACAAAATCTTACACTTCACAGATATATTCTTTTTGTGTTGTGACACTTTCTAAATGAGCCATACACAAATAGTTTCTAACTTTTAAGTTAGTACATAAATTAGGCATTCATGCCGTAATATTAAGCTCTGCACTTGCAGTGCAGAGTGGTTAACTATAAGGAAAAATGCACTCTTGAAGCGGCTGATGCGAGTGCATTTTAACTTTTTTCATCATTCAATATGTGATTTTAATTATTAAAATCACATATTGAATGGAGTATTATATTTTAACAATCAGGTGGGCAGCCGCTTCAAACCTGATTGTTTCTATATATAATACTGAATTCGATGTAACAAGTTACATCGAATTCAGGTTATAATACCATTTCCCAAAACTAAATTGCTACTCGGAGTACGAGTGTCGGCTACCTTCGAGTACAACTAGTATGTGAGGAGCGGAGATCATGAAGTACGACGATATGATGATTAGTTTTCGGAAATGGTATTATAAGAACCTAGGGCTAACCTATTGCCGGTATAGCTCAGCTGGCAGAGCGACGCATTCGTAACGCGTAGGTCGGGGGTTCAATTCCCTCTATCGGCACCATAAATTCGACTTTCAAGCTGTTGGATTATCTAAGCTAAAAACCTTTATTGTCCCACTTTGGGAGAAAAACCCCGCACTTGCAGTGCGTCGTTTCAACATAAATTTTAAATATCTTATCAAGAAAAGATAGGATATTTTTTAACAAAATCTTACACTTCACAGATATATTTTTTTGTGTTGTGACACTTTCTAAATGAGCCATACACAAATAGTTTCTAACTTTTAAGTTAGTACATACATGAGGCATTCATGCCGTAATATTAAGCTCTGCACTTGCAGTGCAGAGTGGTTAACTATTGTCCCACTTTGGGAGAAAAACCCCGCACTTGCAGTGCGTCGTTTCAACATAAATTTTAAATATCTTATCAAGAAAAGATAAGATAAGATATTTTTTTAACAAAATCTTACACTTCACAGATATATTCTTTTTGTGTTGTGACACTTTTTAAATGAACCATACACAAATAGTTTCTAACTTTTAAGTTAGTACATACATGAGGCATTCATGCCGTAATATTAAGCTCTGCACTTGCAGTGCAGAGTGGTTAACTATCATCATAGGAGAAGATTTCTGCATATCTTCCTAAACCTATTATAGACTTTAAAGTTATAGTGGCATCTTCACTAGATAATGTATCCTCAAGCTGTGTCTTAAAAAGCGAAAGAGGTGCTTTATGATCTAAACGTTGATGTAAAATTTCACAAATGTAGGATGCAAGGGGAATATTGTCAAGTAAATGCTGAGCAAGCATTTTTTTTCTATCTTCTAAACTACTTGTGAAAAAAAGCTTGCCATGTTTATTTAATTTTATACTCTCAGAAGTAACATTAGCAAAATTTAATATTTGCAAAGCTCCAACAATATGTAAAATTTCCCCCATATTGTTAATATGAAAAATCTTAGATAATTCTGATAAATTTGCAGAACCTTTGTATGGCGATGCAGAAAGTGCCTCAATGCTACCGATCAGTTCATTTACCGACAAATGAATTTTTTGATCGATGTTGCCAACAATAGCTTTCTGTTTATTGTCCCACTTTGGGAGAAAAACCCCGCACTTGCAGTGCGTCGTTTCAACATAAATTTTAAATATCTTATCAAGAAAAGATAAGAATGAATCATACAGATATTTTTTAACAAAATCTTACACTTCACAGATATATTCTTTTTGTGTTGTGACACTTTCTAAATGAGCCATACACAAATAGTTTCTAACTTTTAAGTTAGTACATACATTAGGCATTCATGCCGTAATATTAAGCTCTGCACTTGCAGTGCAGAGTGGTTAACTACTAACAGGCAAAGGTGGTTTTTCATAGGCTGATACCATGAGAGCATAAATTTTATCTACCATAGTACGAAATTCCATACTTTGAACATCACGTAAACGAGGGAGGGTAATTGCTAATTCTGATACAATACGCCCAGGATTAGATGAAAGTATTAACACTTTGTCAGCCATAGTTACTGCTTCTTCAATCGAATGAGTTACCAATACCACCGACTGCATTTGAGTTTTTCCACTACTCCACAGATCAAGAAAGTCATTCTTTAAGGTATTAGCAGTTAGAACATCAAGAGCGGAAAAAGCTTCATCCATAAGTAAAATTTCTGGTCTGAGAACTAATGCTCTAGCAAAACCTACTCGTTGCTTCATGCCACCTGATAATTCTTTTGGATATGCTGACTCAAAACCATCAAGTCCTATCATATCTATGGCCTCTAATGCACGTTTGCGACGTTCATACTCAGAAATATTGAAACTTTTTAAACCTAGCTCAACATTCTCAAAAACAGTCAACCATGGAAAAAGTGCAAATGTTTGGAAAATCATACTAATATCACAACGATCACGAAAAGCAGGTTTTTTATTTAGTATTACTTTACCTTTAACTGGTTTTGTAAAACCTGCGATAATTCTTAGTAATGTTGATTTCCCAGATCCAGATTTTCCCAGTATCGCAACTATCTCATTAGGTTTTAGTTTTAGAGTAACATTATCTAGTATCTTTTGCGTACTATGATCATCTTTTGTAAAACTTTGTGTAATTGATATTAATTCAAGTAAATTATTATTCATAGGTCTTACTCTTTTTGTAAAATGGTCAACTTGAATGATAAAAAAAGTTAAAATGCACTCGCGTCAGCCGTTTCAAGAATGCATTTTTCTGAATATTCTAGCCAGTTTTGGATTAAAATTAAAAATTTTAATCCAAAACTGAAGTTAACTAATGATAATAAAGTAAATATTCTTTGCTAAATCCATTACAATTGTGCTACATTCCGTAGTGCATTTCTCAATTACTATAAAATCATAGTTTTGAGATAACCTAACGTAAGAAAATTATTGATGGAATTAATTTCTTTGATTATTAATTATTTTCTAATAATCTAAAATATAGTATAATTTACAAGAAAATTAAGTAAAAATGTTTAACATTGCATCAAAAGATAAACAACTAGATAGAACTACAGTATCTAGTGTTTTTTATAAATTAGGACAAAAAGAAAAAAAAGAAAAGACTAGAATTAGTGAGTTATTAGTTGATTTTCATGAAAACGGTCTTCTATTAACGATACTTTTTTTTGCAATACCAGTTGCAATTCCGCTGCCGTATCCTCCAGGTTTTACTACTATAGTAGGTATTCCTTTGATGATTTTATCTATGCAGATGTTGCTTGGCTTTAGACAAGTTTCTTTACCATCCAAAATTAATAACTATCAAATTAGCAATGATATACTTATTAATATAAGTGACAAGATTGTACCAAAGATTAAATTTGTAGAAAAATATATACGACCAAGATTTAGTTTCGCAGCCTCTATATATTGTGAACAATTTATTGGTTTAATATCGCTGATTTGCTCTATTGCTATATCAATACCTTTACCTCTAACTAACGCTGTACCTGCACTGGGCATTACAATAATGGCATTAGGTCTTTTAAACCGAGATGGATTAACTATAGTTCTTGGATTTATTACCTCTATATTTGGACTTATTATAGCTTTTATAGCAATCTCTGCTAGCTGGATTAGTATTAAATATTTATTTAATCTATTCTTCTGATATAATAAATATTAAATTTGTACAAAAGTGAAAGCCGCTACTATAGAATCTTTTTCAAATGAAACAAAAATTATATCAAGGCTCAAGTAAAGCTCTTTATCAGTCACAAGAAGATTTTGCTTTTATTATGGCGTTTACTGACAAAATTACTTTAGAAAACGGAGAGATTTTTGATATTTCGGGTAAAGGGGTGCTGAATAATAATATTTCGTCCTTCATAATGAGCAGACTTGATATGGTAGGAATAGATAACCACCTAATTGAAAAAATTAACATGCGTGAGCAATTAATACAATCTGTAGATATTTTCCCCGTTCAAATATTAGTTTCTACAGTAGCTTGCGGTAGGTTTGTAAAAGAATTCTCTATGGAAGAAGGATACGTATTTGATCATCCAATTATCGATTTTAGAGTTAGAAGTAGTGAGTTAAAACATCCTATAATTAATGAACACCAAATACTAAATTTTGGTTGGTTAAGTAAACAAGAAATTGATGAAGTAAAACATAAAGCCATAAGAACATACGATTTTTTAAGTGGATTATTTACAGGTATTGGTATAAGGCTTGTTGAATGCAAACTAGAATTTGGCAGAGTGTTTAATGGTGAGGAATTTATGGTAATGTTGGCTGATGAAATTAGCCCGGATAATTGTCGTTTATGGAATATGAATAATAATGAGAAACTTGGAGCAGAAATGATTGCCAGTGATCCAGAAAAAGCTCTGAAATCTTATCAGGCAATAGCTGATTTATTAAAAGATAGAACTTTTTAAGTACACTCAAATGCTTTGAAGAATTGGATTTGAAAATGAATGGTGAGCATGCAAATCCATGATATTTTCAAAAAACAATTTGTAGGAGCAGAAGAGTGTATATAGTATACCTAAAACCTTCTCTAGGAAGAAAAAATAAATTGTAAACATGCTTAGTGCTACAAATTTTTGGTGTATAATAAAATGAAAATAATTAGTTACCTGAAGTCTTTTTTTTTATTTGAAATAATCTCAGGGCTTAGTTTAACTTTGAGGTATTTCTTTAAGCCTAAAGTAACTATAAATTATCCCTATGAGAAGGGGCGGATAAGCCCGAGATTTAAGGGCGAACATGCATTAAGGCGTTACGCCAACGGTGAGGAACGTTGTATTGCTTGTAAGTTGTGCGAAGCAATTTGTCCAGCTCAGGCTATTATTATTGAGGCAGAAGAAAGAGTAGATGGTAGTAGGCGTACCACTAGATATGATATTGATATGACTAAATGCATTTATTGTGGTCTATGCCAAGAAGCATGTCCAGTTGATGCGATAGTGGAAGGCCCTAATTTTGAATTTGCTACTATTAGTCATGAAGAATTGCTTTATAACAAAGAAAAATTATTGAAGAATGGTGATATGTGGGAACAAGAATTAGCAATTAAGCTACATAATGATTATAAATATAGATAATTATGGAGATGTTTTTTTATTTATTTGCCGGGCTAATGGTTGTAAGTAGTTGTTTGGTGGTCATTAGTAAAAACCCTGTTTATTCTGTATTGTGGCTGATCTTTACTTTCTGTAACGGTTCGGGGCTAATGGTTTTGCTAGGAGCAGAATTTTTGGCAATGATGTTGGTGGTGATATATGTTGGGGCAGTAGCGGTATTATTTTTGTTTGTTATCATGATGCTGAATATTCGTTTTACCGATATTATTGCACAATTCAAAAGAAACTTGCTTATTAGTATTGCTGTAGCACTTATTATGTTTGCTGATCTTGTCCTGATAATTTGCTTAGGGGCTAAAGATATAGTTTTAGATAACAGCCAATTTGAGGTAACATCAGGTGTCACTAATACTCATGCTATTGGACAGGTACTATATACTGACTATATTTTACCTTTTCAAATCTCGGGTATTATTTTATTTATGGCAATGATATCTTGTATTACCCTAACTATTAGGCATCGTAGTGGAGTTAAGAGGCAGGATATTGCCAAGCAACATGCTAAAAACAAAGATAATAGCATATTAGTGGTCAAACCACGTTTAAATGCAGGAGTAGGAGAAATACAATATGATTAGTACTATTACTTTGAAGCATTATTTAATTTTGTCAGCACTGATTTTTAGTATAGGAATGGTCGGTTTGTTTATGCATCGTAAGAATGTCATAACAATCCTGATGTCAATCGAATTGATGCTGCTCGCTGTAAACATAAATTTTGTAGCATTCTCTACTTATGCACATGAGATATCTGGTCAAATTTTTAGTATAATAATCTTAACAATAGCAGCTGCCGAGACCTCAATAGGTCTTGCTATATTACTAGTTTATTTTAGAAATAAAGGTTCGATAGAACTGAGTGATATGAATCAAATGAAGGGTTAATTTGGGAACTGATATGGTAGGTGTAGCAGCAATATTCACGGTAATATTACCATTGATTTCTGGCATGATCAATGGTTTGTTTTGTCAGTGTTTTAGCAAGAAGCAAGCAGCTTTTATTGCCACTATTGCAATAAGTTTATCGGCAATATTAGCTAGCTTGATATTTTATAACGTAGCAGTACATAAAGTCATTATTCATCTAATTTTAGCAAAATGGCTAGTGGTTGGTGAGATGAACATAAATTGGGCAATTTATGTTGATCAGCTGACTGCTATTATGTTCATAGTGGTTACTTGGATTTCAGCTGTAGTGCATATTTATTCTCTTGGCTATATGGCAGACGATAATGGATTACCTAAATTTCTATCATTATTCACCTTCTTTATGCTAGCTTTGGTATCAGCAGATAATTTTGTCCAATTATTTTTTGGTTGGGAAGGTGTTGGTCTATGTTCGTATTTGTTAATTGGCTTTTGGTATCAAAAAGAATCAGCGAATAAAGCAGCAATTAAAGCCTTTATAGTAAATAGGGTAGGAGATTTTGCTTTTATAATGGGGATTATTACCATTATTGTTTATTTTGGGGCAGTTGATTTTGCTAGTGTATTTGATAAAGCACAATTATTGTCTAATATGCAACTAAGTATATTGGGTTTTAGCACGTCAATAATTGACATAGTCTGTTTGCTATTATTTCTTGGGTGTATGGGTAAGTCGGCACAAATTGGCTTGCATATATGGCTACCCGATGCCATGGAAGGACCAACGCCTGTCTCGGCACTTATTCATGCTGCAACCATGGTAACAGCAGGGGTCTTTTTAGTAGCTAGGTGTTCTTATTTATTTGAGTATAGTGTAGGAGTATTGAGCTTTATTGCTATTATTGGTGGGATTACCTGTATATTTGCCGCAACTATTGCCATAGTTCAAGATGATATAAAAAAAATTATTGCCTATTCTACTTGTAGCCAACTTGGTTATATGTTTCTTGCTTGTGGTGTGTCAGCTTATAATGCTGGTATTTTTCATTTAGTCACTCATGCATTTTTTAAAGCTTTATTATTTTTATCAGCTGGTAATGTAATTCACGCTTGTCATGAGCAAAATATTTTTAAGATTGGTGGTTTGAAAGATAAGATGCCAATTACTTATTGTAATTTTTTAATTGGATCACTGGCACTCATAGGTATTTATCCTTTAGCAGGATTTTATTCAAAAGATGCTATTTTAGAGCTAGCATATAGTAGCGGTGGTATCGGTACTATCGTGTTTATTCTTGGAATTCTTGCTGCAGTCCTGACTGCCATTTATTCTATGAAAATTATCTTATTAGTATTTCATGGAAAAACTAGACTAACTATTGACATCAATCATGTCCATGAGTCACCCAATATCATGAATGGACCACTTAGTATTTTAGTGGCAGGTAGTTTTTTTGCAGGAATGATAGGTTATTATATATTGTTTTTTGACAAACCAAATGGTTATTTCCTTGATAGTATATTTAACATTCATATTTACCAAATACTAGCAATTCATCCTCCTCTTTATATAAAATTATTACCTATGGTTTCGGGACTAATAGGTATTGTTTTGGGGCTTTATTTTTATAGAAGAATCAAAGAAAAAATAAAAATAGGATTTATAGAAAAGCTGTTGGTACATAAATATTATTTTGATGAGGTTTATAACTTTGCGATAGTAAGATTAATAATTAACTTAAGTAAGTTATGCAATTTGATGGATCAAAGAGTGATAGATAGATTTGGTCCAAATAGCTTTGCCAAAACGGTAAATTACTTTGGTTTTTTGGTGAGTAGATCGCAGACAGGTTACGTATTTAATTACACTTTATATATAGTTTTATGTATAGTTGTTTATATTACTTTCTTTATAATAGGAATATTGCGAACTGATTCTTTTTGGTAAGTTTGAAGGAGGGATAGCCATGATTTTTCCATACAAAATTATTGATCTCACACACTCTTGATGAGCAGACTCCTTCGTGGAGTGGAGGTTGTGGGTTTAATATTGATGTTAAATTGGATTATTCTGACTGCCGACAGAATGAAGAATTTCGTGTGCAGCAGTTCAAAATGCATGCAGGGATTGGTACACATATGGATGCACCAGCACACTGTATTCCAGGAGTACTACCATTGACCAAATACTATTATTGCAGCTGGTTGCTCCTTGTGTTGTTATTGATGTATCAAGCTCTTGTTATGAGCGTTATAGTCTAAGCCTAACGGACATTGAACATTTTGAAGAACAATACGGGATGATTAATGAGGGAAGTTTTGTGATGATCAAAACAGGATGGGAAAAGTTTTGGGGTAATCCAAAAAAGTATAGCTATAATCACGTTTTTCCTTCTATATCAATTGAAGCAGCGGAGATACTGACAAAACGAGGTGTGTGCGGACTTGGTATTGACACTTTGTCACCAGACAGGCCAGTAGATGGATTTCCTGTTCATAAATTGTTTTTAGGCAATGGCAAATATATTGTTGAAAATGTTGCTAATTTGGTAAATCTACCTATAACAGGAAGCTGTATCTTAGCTTTGCTTAAGGTAAGAGGGGCAACAGAAGCTCCGATAAGGCTTATTGGTTTAATAAAAGAAGAAACAAACTTAAATTTTTAGAAGGTATAATGAAAAAACTTATTTTATATTTAAGCATTGGGTTATTGTTTAACACATCCTCACTGGCAGATACCAAATGCTTTTTGGCTAAAGAAAATGATAAAATTATCAAACAAAGAAGGTGATTGTGCATCACGCTATGCACCTTGCTCAACGTTCAAAATCGCCATTAGTTTAATGGGATATGAAGAAGGATTGCTAGTTGATGAGACTCATCCTGAGTTACCATTTAAAGAAGGTTATGTAGATTGGCTTGACAGGTGGAAACAGCCCCACAATCCAACAACATGGATGCAAAATAGTTGTGTTTGGTATTCTCAAGTTTTGACGCAAAAGCTTGGGATGAGTAAATTCAAAGACTATGTTATAAAATTTAACTATGGGAATCAAAATGTTTCAGGCGATAAAGGTAAAAACAATGGATTAACGAATTCATGGCTATCAAGTTCATTGGAAATCTCACCTGAAGAGCAAAGTGTGTTCTTACAGAATCTTATTGATAACAAATTACCAATAAGTCTTAAATCTCATGAAATGACAAAAAATATACTCTTTGTGGAGGAACTACCAAACGGCTGGAAACTTTATGGGAAAACAGGCAACGGTTCTCAACTTAATAAAAATAGAACTAAGAAGTTAGACCTCCAGCAAGGGTGGTTTGTTGGTTGGATTCAAAGAGATAATAGGACTATTGTATTTGTGAACCATATTACAGATGACAGTAAGCAAGACACTTATGCAAGCCTACGTGCTAAAGCAGAAGCAAAAGAAAAATTACTACATTTGATTGAAGACTGAGCAAAAATGATTTGAAAAATTAGGCTTCGTGAAGATTTTGTTTTTATGAGTAACTCTCTATACTCGAATGATCCTACAAATTAGAGTCGAAAATGAGGGGAAAGCGAACTAGGTGTACATTTAGTATATGTGTATGCGAGTTCCTGATATTTTCAAAAAACAATTCTTCAAAGCATTCGAATATACTCTTCCAATTAATTTTCAGGTTGGGTAGTATTAGGCACAGGATCATATCCACCTTGACAGAAAGGATTACACCTAATTATTCTCTTAATAAATAACCATAATCCTTTAATATTACCATGCATTATTATTGCTGATCTAGCATATTCTGAACATGATGGATTAAAACGACAATTATCACCAAGTAGGGGGGAAATAAAGAATTGATAAAATCTAATAAGTATGAGTAAAAAATTAAAGCGATGTTTCATTTTGATCATGGTTAGCTCAAAATAGAGTATAATCAAATAATTTAAAGAATTGTTTTTTAAAAATATCATGGGTTTGCATGCTCACCATTCATTTTCAAATCCAATTCTTCAAATCATTTGAGTATATTACTTACTTTGCAGTTTTTGGTTTTGATTCTTTACGTCCATTGCAGGCAGATTTTAGTTTTTCACCAGCAGAGAACTTAGGTTGAACGTAAGCTTCAATTTTAAGAGGCTGACCAGTTCTAGGATTTTTGCCAGCTCTAGCTGCTACTTTACTAGAGTAAAACTTACCAAAGCCAATCAGTATTACGTCTTTACCTTCAGCAAGAATAGAAGTAACTGCATTGGTAAATGTATTTATAATCTTTTCAGCTTCAACTTTAGTACAGTTTTGTTGGTTTGCTATATAATCAATGAATTCACCTTTGTGCATAAATTTTTCCTTTAAGTGAGTTAGTTTAATTTAATTCAGCTAATGATACCTTGTCTATCAGGTAAAGATATAGATATAGATGTTGTAAATCAATAATTATTAGCTATTAAAGTTATCTATATTATAAAATATTTTCACTTTACGTTTCTTTTTGATATTATTAACACATATCTCTATTTGTTGTTACTGGCTGTCAAGCATCATCATATAAGCATTCAAGCAGGGCAGTTTAAAAGTCACAGCTAATGATAGAAAAGTTTGTTTTTTAAAATGCATAAATGTCATTGCGAAGAGCCGCAAAGCGGCGACGCGGCAATCCAATAAATGTGGATTGCCACGACCACTACGTGGTCTCGTAATGATGTCTTGTACTTTTCTGCAATTTTTAAATTGCCATAGGGGTTATGCGTAAGGTGTGAGTAACTAATACTTCAATAGACTTCTTGTAGCACTTTAAACTCGATAATCTCAAGGCAAGTTTACACCAAAAAGGTATAAGCTAAAGTAAGAAAGGTAAAAAATGCAAATGAATCAGTTATGGTGGTTAAGAATACACCTGAGCCAGTGGCGGGATCAATATTTAAATAATGTAGAGTAATTGGTATTACTGAGCCAAAAAGACCAGCTATGAGAAACGTTAGGATAACGGCTATGGAGAAAATCAAGCTAAGATTTGGATCAGAAAGCATTGCTAAGCTTAATAGTGCCCCAACTAAGGCCAATATAGAGCCGTTAAATCCGCATACAGCTATTTCTTTAAGAATCACTCTCAGCACATTATTATGGTGAATATCTTTGTTGGCAAGTGCTCTAACTGTCACTGTCATGGCTTGTGTGCCGGCATTCCCTCCCATAGAAGCAACAATAGGCATAATAGCTGCTAGTGTTATAAGTTTTGAGATTGTAATACTAAACTGGTTAATAATTATCGATGTCATACAAGCAGTAATTAAATTGACAAATAACCAAGGGAATCTGTGTCTCACAGTATAAAATAGATTGTAAAATGTATCTTGAGTATGAACGCCACCGAGTGACATTATATCTTTTTCGGTTTGTTGTTCAATGATGTAAAGCATACTATCTATTGAAACGGTACCTATTAACTTGCCGCTTTTATTCACCACTGGTACAATTGTTAGAGCATATTGTTTAAAAATAAAACTTAACTCACTTAAATTAGTGAATACATCGGTAATTTTAAATTCAGGATTCATAAGATCTTTTACTAACTTATCCCCTTTATGCTTCAGTAAAGTGCTTAGAAGTATACTACCTATAGGTCGGTATTTACTGTCGAGTACAATAGCAGCATGAAAATCTTGTGTTATATGTTTGTGTCTAATAAAATCTATAGCCGTGGCTACTGTCCAATCTTCTTGAAATGACACAAAATTTCTTTCGATTACCCTACCAACAGTATCTTCTGGGTAAGTACAGCCTTCTATAATTTGCTGTCTTTTTTCTGCTTTGAGATTATTTAAGATCATTTCTTTTGTTAGATCATCAAGATCCTCGATAACTTCAACAGCATCTTCTATAGCAAGTTGATTAATTAACTGTACACTTTTCTGTACACCTAAAATTTGCATTATAAGTGGTTTACTGTTCACGCTAAGCTGTACTAAAGTTTCAGGCTTTAGTGTATCCTGTAACAAAGGAAGAATTGTTTTATAAGTTTTCTGATTTATATTATCTAAAACATCTGCAAGATCTGCATAGTGAAGATTACTCATAATCTCTATTGCTTTGCCAAATTCATCATTATTCAGAAGATTATTAATGTGCTCAAATGTTTCGTCAAATTGGTTTTGATGAACCGACAACATATTTTTTGATTGATTTTGCATAACTCCTCGTTTGAGTATACTGCTATGATTTCAAGAGTTAGTATGAAGGTCAACTTCAAGAAGAGCTAGGCAGTAGCAAAGTCGAGCAGCAGAGCATACATGAGTAACGGAGCAGCTTCGATTTTTAGATACGACGACCTTAATTCTTGAAGTTCACCGAGTATACTCAAATGATTTGAGTATATATACTGAATTTTCTAAAAGTACCCTCAATAGCCAAGAAGGATGAGTCACTTGTATTCTAACATGTTAGGTTTTATAAGACAACTAAGTTGAGAGTATATAGAAAACTGGTGCGGTCGAGAAGACTTGAACTTCCACTCTGTTAAGAACAGCCCCCTCAAAGCTGCGCGTCTACCAATTTCGCCACGACCGCAATTAATAATAAGTTTTTAATAAAATTATTCCAGTAGCCTAAATAATTTTGGTTAATCCAAATAGTGTATATAACAAATTATTCTACTAATATCAATATATACTCGAATGATCCTACGAATTGGATTTGAAAATACACGAGCATCCGTAATGGAAGTCAATAAGAAAATAATAACTTACCATAAATTTTCATTGCAAGAAGAATTATTTTTGACAATAGAGTGCATAAAAGCTAGTAATTTACGCATAACAGCAACAAGAGCAACTTTTGCTGGTTTATGTTTAGCAATTAAGTGGTCATAAAAATTACGTAAACGCTTATTACATCGTAAGACAGCTACTGCAGCCATATAAAGAACTCTTCGAAGATTACCTCTACCGGCAAAAATACTTCTTCTACCTTTATAACTACCGCTTTCTCTAGCAAAAGGAGCAAGATCTACTAAAGATGTTAACTGCCTAAAAGTAATATTACCAAGTTCTGGTGCTTCACATATTACAGTGCTAGCAAGAGTAATGCCATTATTATAGTGTTTATAAGTATTGAAGATTTGGTTGAACGATAGCAAGAAAATTATAATATCGAAAATTAAAAAAATCTTGGTTGTAACAATATCACGGTTCTATAAACAAATTAGAATTAGAAGGGAGAAAAGGGATATTTGGTAAAAATATAGCCTGAGATCAAAGAGATGTTGATTATCAAAATTGTATAGCATACGAAATATTGTTTATATTATGAAAAATAATTAATTTTTTTATTGTCCCACTTTGGGAGAAAAACCCCGCACTTGCAGTGCGTCGTTTCAACATAAATTTTAAATATCTTATCAAGAAAAGATAGGATATTTTTTAACAAAATCTTACACTTCACAGATATATTTTTTTGTGTTGTGACACTTTCTAAATGAGCCATACACAAATAGTTTCTAACTTTTAAGTTAGTACATACATGAGGCATTCATGCCGTAATATTAAGCTCTGCACTTGCAGTGCAGAGTGGTTAACTAAAATAAGTTGACTATTATTTTAGAATTGATTTTAATTAAAATATGGCAACATAAATCAACCTAATAGCATGGCAAAATATAAAATGGTTGATGATTTTGATGATGGGGATAAAGGTAACGGGAAAGAAGAAGACAAGGTAAGTCTCGATCTGTTTAAGAGTGCAGTTTAGGAATATTTAAGAAGGATGCTACACGAGTCTATACTGATGTTTCTTCAGAGGTAGGGCAATGGGTTAATGCTATTAAGGCAATCACCACAAAATATCCTAACAAGGATGAAGAAATTTCTGTGTCTGCTTCAAGTTGGGCTGATAGACAATTAGAATAGCATTGTCAACAATTTCACTCATATCAGGGAGCATCTTCTTCCCAGCATAATGCTTCGTACGAAACTTGTCCTGATACGTCTGACTCGGAAGCAGATACCGTACTAGCTGGAAACTCCATATGTGTTATGAAATTATGTAGTATCAAACCCTAAAATTATAGTCCCATATGTCAAATTGACATGTGGGGTTTTTAAAACAGTTATATATAATTCTAGATAATATATAAGTAAGATTTAAACAACTATGAGCAAATTTGTACAAGCAGATGGTAGAGTTATATATACTCAAACGAGTCTGTCCTATAGTTTGTGTAAGTTGCAAAGAAAGCAGTAAGAGATTACTGTAAAAAAAGTAACTTAAGCAAGCAAGGAGGAATTATGGCTAAAAAATTAGATACAGATAAAGATACATTAGACATCAGTAATCAGCTAGTAGAAGAATTATTATCAAAAGCAGATCCATCGGAGTTATTTGGTCGAGATGGTTTATTTCAACAGCTAAAGAAGCAAATAGTTGAGAAAATATTAGCAAGTGAGTTGGATCATGAATTAGGATATTCAAAACATAGCAAGATGCCAAAAGTAGATAATAATCGTCGTAATGGTAGCTATGAGAAGACAGTAATTGATGGGGATGGTCGTAAGCTGACAGTAGAAGTACCAAGAGATCGGGAAGGAGAGTATAATCCTCAATTAATACCAAAAGGGCTGAGGAGATTTAATGGATTTGATGAGAAAGTGATATCCCTTTATGGTCGCGGTATGACAGTCAGCGAGATCCGAGGGCATTTAGAAGAAATATATCAAACTGATGTATCTGGTGACTTGATATCCACCATAACAGATGGGGTGATAGAAGAAGTAACTAGGTGGCAAAATCGTTGTTTAGATAGGGTGTATCCAATATTATACTTGGACTGTATCTATGTAAAATCTAGAGACAATCACATAGTAATAAATAAAGCAGTATATTTAGCACTTGCTGTAAATATAGAAGGGAAAAAGGAGTTACTTGGCATTTGGATAGGCAAAAATGAAGGTGCTAAATTTTGGATGCAAGTAGTTACTGAGTTAAAGAATCGAGGAATTGAACAAATTTATGTTGCTTGTGTGGATGGTTTAAAGGGCTTTCCAGAAGCTATAAGCAGTGTATTCCCGAGTACTATAGTACAATTATGTATTGTACATATGGTTCGCAATTCAGTAAAGTATGTGTCATATAAAGATTTAAAAGAGGTCACATCAGATCTAAAACAAATTTATACAGCTAATAATGACGAAATGGCACGTTTAAAACTTCAGCAATTTGGTGTAAAATGGGATAAAAAATATCCGGTAATTTCTGATATTTGGCAACGTAATTGGTCTGGGATAATACTGTTTTTTGCCTTTCCTGAAGAGATCAGAAAGGTAATTTATACTACTAACACTATAGAATCTGTAAATCGTCAAATTAGAAAAATTATCAAAAATAAGGGGGTGTTTCCAGATGATAAGTCAATTCAAAAAATAATATTTTTATCCCTACAAAATGCAGCCAAAAAATGGACCATGCCTATTAAAGATTGGTCTTTAGCTTTAAATCAATTTGAAATACTTTGTGGAGATTTTAAATATGATTTATTGGAAAATAAAAAATGAACTTACACAAATTAAATGATTGACTCACTCAAACCAATCTAACTAAACAACAAAAAGAAGCTATTGGATTACTCTCAATTGGCACGTTCTTAGAGTATTTTGACCTAATGCTTTATGTACATATGGCTGTTTTACTCAATAGTCTGTTTTTTCCCCAAAATGATCCAGATTCTGCCTCTTTTTTTACTGCAATTGCATATAGTATCACTTTTGTTTTTAGACCATTTGGAGCATTGCTGTTTGGGTGGATAGGAGACACTATTGGTCGAAAAATAACTATCATTGTTACAACCTTTATGATGGCAGCCTCGTGTTTTGTTATGGCTACCTTGCCAACTTATGAACAAATTGGAATTACGGCTTCGTGGATTATTAGTATATGTCGTGCAGTACAAGGTATATCTTCCTTAGGTGAGAGGGTGGGAGCAGAGTTATATTTAATGGAAATAACAAAACCACCAATACAATATCCAGTTGTAACGTTGATTACGGTTTGTGCCTCCTTGGGGTCAATGGTTGCATTAGGTTTTGGTTTTTTGATTACTAACTATGGATTTAATTGGCGCTATCTTTTTTGGTTTGGGATGATAATTGCCACTATAGGTACAGTTGCTAGAACTAACTTAAGAGAAGCACAAGAATTTGCTAATGCAAAATTACGATTAAAAACATTTTTTGATAACCATTTTATTGTCCCACTTTGGGAGAAAAACCCCGCACTTGCAGTGCGTCGTTTCAACATAAATTTTAAATATCTTATCAAGAAAAGATAAGAATGAATCATACAGATATTTTTTAACAAAATCTTACACTTCACAGATATATTCTTTTTGTGTTGTGACACTTTCTAAATGAGCCATACACAAATAGTTTCTAACTTTTAAGTTAGTACATACATGAGGCATTCATGCCGTAATATTAAGCTCTGCACTTGCAGTGCAGAGTGGTTAACTCTTAGTAACCTTACGTAATTGGCTATTGACAGATTCTACACTATTAGTTGTGTATATTACTTTCCTTATCGCCTCAGGGTATCCTAGAAAAACCATTAAATTTTCCCAATGAACATACCAAGATTTAGCAATTTGTGGATACTGTTTACTCCATTTAGCTTCAAAAGATTCTAAAGCAAGATGTGCTTCTTCCTCTGTGCTAGCAGTATATATAGGCTTTAAATCAGCCGCTAATTCTTTTCGGTCTTTATATGATACATATTTTAAACTATTTCTAATCTGATGTACAATACATAATTGATGTTCGGTTTTCGGAAAAACTGCTTCTATTGCCTCAGACATACCGGTTAAATTATCACTGCAAGCAATAAGCATGTCTTGCATACCTCTGTTCTTCATCTCAGTAAAATTACCAAGCCAAAATTTCGCTCCTTCATTTTCACTGATCCACAATCCTAAAATATCCTTCCTTCCAGATAAATCTATAATGGACTGAAAAAATTAGACAAAGAAGCAGGTATTTTTGTTTCTCAATAAGTATAGAATAATAAATAAAATTAAAGAGAAACAAATGGGTAAAAAACAAATTAAAAATTTTAGTGCAGAAGCAAAAACTAAAATAGTATTAGAGATGTTAAAAGAAGAATCAACAATAGGTCAGTTATCGGTCAAATATGAAGTAACGGCTAAAACTATGCAAAACTGGAAACGACAATTTTTAGATAATGCGTCATTGGCATTTGAGCCAGCAAAAGCTGTTAGTGAGTACAAAGGGCAGATTAGTGAACTTAAGAATCAAAACGATGAACTTGCAAAAGCATTAGGTAAGGCTACAGTCGAGAGGGACTGGGCGGTGGGAAAGCTAAACAGCTTGGACTTATCAAATAAGAAAAGTCTTGTCGACCCCAAGCTGAGTACGTTAGCAAAGACAAGGCAATGTGAACTATTAAAGATAAGCAGATCTGGAGTATATTATAAAGCTAAAGTAATGAGCTTATATAATCTTGATATTTTAAATAGAATAGATGAAATATATACGGATAACCCTGAGTATGGTTATCGTTATATATACAAACAATTATTGGAAGACGGCTTTAATGTGGGCAGAGATAGGGTGCTTAAATATATGGGAATAATGGGTATAGAAGCTATTCATCCTCATAAAAAGCAATCTACTTCTGTGAAGGATGGTCAACATAAAATTTATAGCTATTTGCTTGAGCCGTACTGGCACAAATCAGGAACGAATAGAACTATTCATGTACCTTATGTTAATCAAGTGTGGAGTGGTGACATTACTTATATTAGAACTAACGGAGGATTTATGTATCTTGTGGCGATTATAGATTGGCATAGTAAGGCAATACTAAGTTATAAAGTATCTAATTCTATGGATGCATCACTTGTAACCGATGTATTAAAAGATGCACTGAATAAATACCCTGCACCACAAATATTCAATAGTGATCAGGGTAGTCAATATACTGGACATGAGCATACGGGAATTCTAAAAGAGAATAATATACAAATCTCAATGAACGGTAAGGGTAGAAGCATTGATAATATTGTGATTGAAAGATTTTTTAGAACTTTAAAATATAATTGTATATTTATAAATGATTTTAAAAATATCGCAGAACTTAAAGATGGTATTGATAAATACATGGATAAATATAACAATCAAAGATTCCATTCAAGTATTGGTTATAAAAAACCGATGAACGTGTATCTTGATTACTTACAAAATGCAGCTTAAAAATTATGTAAAATGGGAAACAAAATTAGTGAAAAATTTGTCTTGAAAAATCAGTCCAGTTTCATCAATACCTAATGCTACATATACAGACTTATTGATAATTCGTTTATCTTGACGTACTTTTACTACTAAACAGTCAAAAAATACTATAGCATATACTCGATCCAATGGTCGGCTTTGCCATATCTTGACATCCTCAATTACATCATCAGTAATTTGACTTATCAAACTTTCGCTAACGTCAGCTCCATACAATTCTTGCATTTGAATCTTAATATCAGATAAGCTCATTCCTTTAGCGTATAATGATATTATGATCTGTCAACAGTTTTCCGGACAGTTTGTTTAGGCACATTTTTGCATTTTCTCGTATTCAGGAGTTTCGCACTTAGCAAAAAATATGTTAATCTAGCAAGAAAGAGTTTTAGTTAAGCATGGCAAGATCAAAATGTAGCAAAGACTTATATAAATCATTTTTACAAGCAAGTAGCGTAAGATATAGTGGTAAAGCATTATCTGAAGTAAGTCCAATAAACCTATCTCATGATAGTGCAAGTCGATGGTTAAATAGTAAGGATTTCCGCCCTAGCGGGATCTACAGAGAAGTGTCAAAATATATTGATAGGGAAGCTTCTTGTTTATTAGTGGGAGATGACACGTTATTGTCAAAGCAATACAGTAAGAAAATTGAGCTTGTACATTATCAATATTCTGGAGCTGTACATGATGTTATACCTGGTATAGGGATGGTCAACTTACTGCATTACAATGCTAAAACTGATCAATCTACCCCTGTAGATTATAGAATATATGATAAAGAAACTGATGGAAAAACAAAGAATGAGCATTTTTGTGATATGCTTACTTTAGCTAAGGAAAGAGGGATCAATCCTGATGCAGTAGTAATGGATGCGTGGTATAGCGGTTTGGAGAATTTGAAACATATACGTAATTTAGGTTGGACATGGGTTAGTAACCTAAGAAAAAATAGAAAAGTTAATCATAATGTTAGCTTAGAAAGTTTAGAGATTCCTGATGAGGGACTAAAAATTCACCTACGTGGATACGGTTGGGTTACGGTATTTAAGTTTGTGGCAAAAAATGGTCGCATTGATTACATAACAACTAACTTAGAAAATCCAACACGTGAACAAATAGAGAAAATTGTTAAGGCACGGTGGTCTATAGAAGTTTATCATCGAGAATTAAAACAAACTTGTGGTATTGAACGCTGTCAGGCACGCACGGGTCGAGCTCAGAGAAATCATATTTGCCTTGCTGTATTTGCTTGGCTCGATATGAACAAAAGGAGGATAAATGAAAAAATTACTTTATATCAACAAACTTGGGAAGTTATAAAAACATCAATTCAGAACAACATTAGATGCCTTTTAGCTGATTCGCAATTTTGCTAACTGCGAAACTCCTGGTATTGTACAGGTGATAGATAGTCATTAGTTGAATGCATCCTTATACGATTATAAAATACTTCTATATATTCAAATATGGCATATTTTGCTTCCTCCCTAGTTTTAAATTTATATTGATAAATTAGTTCTGTTTTTATAGTGTGAAAAAAGCTTTCAGCAACAGCATTATCCCAACAATTTCCTTTACCGCTCATACTCTGTATAATACCATGTTGTTTTGTAAGTTTTGAATGGCTATCAGAACAATATTGACTACCTCTATCAGTATGCCAAATAAGTCCTTTAGGTGGTTTACGTTGCCATATTGCCATTAGCAGAGCATTATTAACTAAATCAGCTTTCATGTTACTATTCATTGACCACCCTATAATTTTCCTAGAAAATAGATCAATAACGGTTGCTAAGTACAGCCAACCTTCTTCAGTTGGAACATATGTGATGTCCCCAACCCAATAACAATTAGCAGCATAGACCTTGAACTTTCTATCCAATAAATTAGGAGCAACTTGCTTATTATGACTAGAATCAGTAGTTGCTTTAAATTTATGTTTGCTTTTACATACTAAACCAGCTTCATTCATTAGCCTTGCAATCCGCTTCCGACTAACAATTATACCGTGTCTAGATAGTTCCTTTTTAATGGGTCTAGATCCATAATTCCTTCTACCTTCTTGAAAAATTGTTTTAATCTTACAGGTTAAAGCATTATCTTCTTTGTCCCTATTGCATTCAGGGGTAGTTAACCATTCATAATAGCCACTACGTGATACTTTCATAAATTTGCACATAATCGCAGTTGAAAAATCACCTTTATGCTTCTTTATCCATGCGTACTTTATTGGGACTCTTTCGCAAAGTACGCGGCAGCCTTTTTTAATAGATCACGCTCCTGCGTTACCCTAGCTAAATCTTTCTTTAATCTTTTTAATTCATCATAGAGATGTTCATCTGTTCGCATTATTGATTCTTTAGGTTTGGAATATTTATCTACCCAAGTATATAGAGTATTTCTAGTAATACCTAACTCTTTAGCTGTTTGTGACACAGGTCGCTTGGACTCAATTGCTAATTTAACTGCTGACTCTTTAAATTCAGCCGGATAAACCTTTGGTTTGCTATTAGTCATTTTTGTACTTCCTTTCTGTTAATATTGTCTCCTATTAACTGTCCGGAAAACTATAACCACATCATTATTTTATCATCAAATCCTTCAATACGTCTTTGACGCTTCGGAATTAATGCAGGTTCAAATGTACTACTTCTATCCCTTGGAACCTCAATCTCTACAACTCCATTATTTGTTACTAGATTCTTTACATTCCTACCATTACGAACATTATCACTATCAGTATGACAATATTTATCATATCCTAAATGATTATTCATCTCTGACTGCAATGCCTTCTCTACAAGCCGTTTGGTTAATTGTTTTAATAAACCATCCTCTTTAACAGGAGTTTCGCAGTTAGCAAAATTGCGAATCAGCTAAAAGGCATCTAATGTTGTTCTGAATTGATGTTTTTATAACTTCCCAAGTTTGTTGATATAAAGTAATTTTTTCATTTATCCTCCTTTTGTTCATATCGAGCCAAGCAAATACAGCAAGGCAAATATGATTTCTCTGAGCTCGACCCGTGCGTGCCTGACAGCGTTCAATACCACAAGTTTGTTTTAATTCTCGATGATAAACTTCTATAGACCACCGTGCCTTAACAATTTTCTCTATTTGTTCACGTGTTGGATTTTCTAAGTTAGTTGTTATGTAATCAATGCGACCATTTTTTGCCACAAACTTAAATACCGTAACCCAACCGTATCCACGTAGGTGAATTTTTAGTCCCTCATCAGGAATCTCTAAACTTTCTAAGCTAACATTATGATTAACTTTTCTATTTTTTCTTAGGTTACTAACCCATGTCCAACCTAAATTACGTATATGTTTCAAATTCTCCAAACCGCTATACCACGCATCCATTACTACTGCATCAGGATTGATCCCTCTTTCCTTAGCTAAAGTAAGCATATCACAAAAATGCTCATTCTTTGTTTTTCCATCAGTTTCTTTATCATATATTCTATAATCTACAGGGGTAGATTGATCAGTTTTAGCATTGTAATGCAGTAAGTTGACCATCCCTATACCAGGTATAACATCATGTACAGCTCCAGAATATTGATAATGTACAAGCTCAATTTTCTTACTGTATTGCTTTGACAATAACGTGTCATCTCCCACTAATAAACAAGAAGCTTCCCTATCAATATATTTTGACACTTCTCTGTAGATCCCGCTAGGGCGGAAATCCTTACTATTTAACCATCGACTTGCACTATCATGAGATAGGTTTATTGGACTTACTTCAGATAATGCTTTACCACTATATCTTACGCTACTTGCTTGTAAAAATGATTTATATAAGTCTTTGCTACATTTTGATCTTGCCATGCTTAACTAAAACTCTTTCTTGCTAGATTAACATATTTTTTGCTAAGTGCGAAACTCCTGTTTAAGTAATGTTGATATATCTGTATCATTATTTATTGTCCCACTTTGGGAGAAAAACCCCGCACTTGCAGTGCGTCGTTTCAACATAAATTTTAAATATCTTATCAAGAAAAGATAAGATAAGATAAGATATTTTTTAACAAAATCTTACACTTCACAGATATATTCTTTTTGTGTTGTGACACTTTCTAAATGAGCCATACACAAATAGTTTCTAACTTTTAAGTTAGTACATACATGAGGCATTCATGCCGTAATATTAAGCTCTGCACTTGCAGTGCAGAGTGGTTAACTAATAAATCTATCGCTTGATTCATTGCTTCATTTTGTTTTTGGTGCATTATAATTTCTCCTTTTGTTATATTATATTTTTATATAACCTTTGAAAAATTTACACACTTATTTGTACAGAGCCTAATTTTGCTCAATTCTCAGAAGCTATAGATAGATTTTTTGCTAATATTGATCAATACAAAGGTAATTTGCTTACTCTTATAACTGACCAATTTCAGACTATAACTTTTAATCATTTTGCCAACTCTTCAGGTTAATTGAGTATACTTATAGTAGTATTGTATACGCCTTAGCACAGGTTTTGTCGCATCTATAAATCATACTACATCAAGATTGTTAAAACTAAGGTTTTGGACATTATGATGCCATTAACATAGCAAAATTCTCAAAAGTAGAAAGATTATCATTAGCTCCAATTATTTGTCTTTTTTGCATCATACGAATATTTTCTATACCGGTAATAGTCATTTCTGCAGAATGAAAACTCTTAAAACCAAGCATTGGCTTTGTACGTTTTTTGATAAACCTATGATCTTGTTCTACAAGATTATTCAGGTATTTGGTCTGAATAACCTTAATTTTATAATCTTTAGGAACTTCTGTATTCAAATCATTAAGAGCAGCCGTATTACTACCGCTTTTATCAATTACTACTTTCTCAGGAAAATTATTCTCTCTAAAGGCTTTACGAAAAAATGCAAGTGCTGCAGGCTTGTCTCTATGCTTACGTAGCAGAAAGTCTACAGTATTACCAAGACTATCTAGTGCTCTATATAAATAAACCCATTTACCGTTTAATTTAATATAAGTCTCATCCATTCTCCAACTACTACCAACTGGCTTCTTTCTTTTTCTAACCACCTGATCTATCAATGGTACAAATTTTATAACCCATCTTTGTAATGTAGAGTGATCAATTTTTGCTCCCCTTATACTCATCATTTCTTCCAAATCTCGATAACTTAAAGAAAATCGGCATTTCATATAGACAAATAACATTATTATTTCTGGTGAAGAACAAAATCCTTTGAAATATGATAATAATCTTGCAGTAATACGAAACATCTTAACATCTTTTTTAGATCATTATATCAATCTTTTTTCTATTGTCCAACATATGCGACAGAACCAGTCCATCCGCTAAAACTCTACAAGCCCTATAGATAATAGGGTTTTATGGCATAAAATAATAGCAAAATCCATAAGAAAATGAGGGTTTTAGTATCAAAAGCTTATGGAAATAAGAAAAAGTAGTAGTGGGAAAATTTAGTACGTTTTAAGAAATAGGCTGTTTTTTGACAAAAAAATTTAAATTAGCCCTCAAAATCGTAGTAATTTGTTCTAAAATCGTACAGTTTTTGGGAATTAGTGCCTAAAATAATATTTTCTTGAGTTTTGGCGGATGGACTATCTACCTAATAGGTAAACCAGGGACTGGCAAGTATACTATAGCAAAGGAAATAGCAAAAGCTGGCTACAGCATATGTGACAACCAGCATATCAATAAGGTTCTGTCGCATATGTTGGACAATAGAAAAAAGATTGATATAATGATCTAAAAAAGATGTTAAGATGTTTCGTATTACTGCAAGATTATTATCATATTTCAAAGGATTTTGTTCTTCACCAGAAATAATAATGTTATTTGTCTATATGAAATGCCGATTTTCTTTAAGTTATCGAGATTTGGAAGAAATGATGAGTATAAGGGGAGCAAAAATTGATCACTCTACATTACAAAGATGGGTTATAAAATTTGTACCATTGATAGATCAGGTGGTTAGAAAAAGAAAGAAGCCAGTTGGTAGTAGTTGGAGAATGGATGAGACTTATATTAAATTAAACGGTAAATGGGTTTATTTATATAGAGCACTAGATAGTCTTGGTAATACTGTAGACTTTCTGCTACGTAAGCATAGAGACAAGCCTGCAGCACTTGCATTTTTTCGTAAAGCCTTTAGAGAGAATAATTTTCCTGAGAAAGTAGTAATTGATAAAAGCGGTAGTAATACGGCTGCTCTTAATGATTTGAATACAGAAGTTCCTAAAGAGAGTCTGTCCTATAGTTTGTGTAAGTTGCAAAGAAAGCAGTAAGAGATTACTGTAAAAAAAATAACTTAAGCAAGCAAGGAGGAATTATGGCTAAAAAATTAGATACAGATAAAGATACATTAGACATCAGTAATCAGCTAGTAGAAGAATTATTATCAAAAGCAGATCCATCGGAGTTATTTGGTCGAGATGGTTTATTTCAACAGCTAAAGAAGCAAATAGTTGAGAAAATATTAGCAAGTGAGTTGGATCATGAATTAGGATATTCAAAACATAGCAAGATGCCAAAAGTAGATAATAATCGTCGTAATGGTAGCTATGAGAAGACAGTAATTGATGGGGATGGTCGTAAGCTGACAGTAGAAGTACCAAGAGATCGGGAAGGAGAGTATAATCCTCAATTAATACCAAAAGGGCTGAGGAGATTTAATGGATTTGATGAGAAAGTGATATCCCTTTATGGTCGCGGTATGACAGTCAGCGAGATCCGAGGGCATTTAGAAGAAATATATCAAACTGATGTATCTGGTGACTTGATATCCACCATAACAGATGGGGTGATAGAAGAAGTAACTAGGTGGCAAAATCGTTGTTTAGATAGGGTGTATCCAATATTATACTTGGACTGTATCTATGTAAAATCTAGAGACAATCACATAGTAATAAATAAAGCAGTATATTTAGCACTTGCTGTAAATATAGAAGGGAAAAAGGAGTTACTTGGCATTTGGATAGGCAAAAATGAAGGTGCTAAATTTTGGATGCAAGTAGTTACTGAGTTAAAGAATCGAGGAATTGAACAAATTTATGTTGCTTGTGTGGATGGTTTAAAGGGCTTTCCAGAAGCTATAAGCAGTGTATTCCCGAGTACTATAGTACAATTATGTATTGTACATATGGTTCGCAATTCAGTAAAGTATGTGTCATATAAAGATTTAAAAGAGGTCACATCAGATCTAAAACAAATTTATACAGCTAATAATGACGAAATGGCACGTTTAAAACTTCAGCAATTTGGTGTAAAATGGGATAAAAAATATCCGGTAATTTCTGATATTTGGCAACGTAATTGGTCTGGGATAATACCGTTTTTTGCCTTTCCTGAAGAGATCAGAAAGGTAATTTATACTACTAACACTATAGAATCTGTAAATCGTCAAATTAGAAAAATTATCAAAAATAAGGGGGTGTTTCCAGATGATAAGTCAATTCAAAAAATAATATTTTTATCCCTACAAAATGCAGCCAAAAAATGGACCATGCCTATTAAAGATTGGTCTTTAGCTTTAAATCAATTTGAAATACTTTGTGGAGATTTTAAATATGATTTATTGGAAAATAAAAAATGAACTTACACAAATTAAATGATTGACTCCCTAAAGATTATAAAATTAAGGTTATTCAGACCAAATACCTGAATAATCTTGTAGAACAAGATCATAGGTTTATCAAAAAACGTACAAAGCCAATGCTTGGTTTTAAGAGTTTTCATTCTGCAGAAATGACTATTACCGGTATAGAAAATATTCGTATGATGCAAAAAAGACAAATAATTGGAGCTAATGATAATCTTTCTACTTTTGAGAATTTTGCTATGTTAATGGCATCATAATGTCCAAAATCTTAGTTTTAACAATCTTGATGTAGTATGATTTATAGATGCGACAAAACCGATGGACTAGATAACGGTAGTCATTTTGTTTAATCTCACTAAAAGCTAACTATACTAATTTTATTGTCCCACTTTGGGAGAAAAACCCCGCACTTGCAGTGCGTCGTTTCAACATAAATTTTAAATATCTTATCAAGAAAAGATAAGAATGAATCATACAGATATTTTTTAACAAAATCTTACACTTCACAGATATATTCTTTTTGTGTTGTGACACTTTCTAAATGAGCCACAAATAGTTTCTAACTTTTAAGTTAGTACATACATGAGGCATTCATGCCGTAATATTAAGCTCTGCACTTGCAGTGCAGAGTGGTTAACTTATGTTAAACTCTAAAAACTTAGACATTGATTTATAGTCACCTTTTTGGTTAAAACCCCCAGCTTCAGCTGGGAAAGACTTCAGTCCTTGTTCTAATATTTCAATTCACTATAACTTGAATATATGATATTTTAATATACATTTTAATATACATAAGAGCAAGCTCTTCATGTATATTAAAATATCATATATGACAGATTATAACAAGACTAGCCACACTGTATTTTACCATCGCTTTCATGTTGTTTGGATCACTAAATATCGCTACAAAGTATTGCAGGGTAACTTATAAGAATTAGGATCAGAGAGATAGCACAGGCATTAGTAATATCTCTTTAGAGTAATAGCGACTTCCAGTCTAGATATCAACCCACCAGCTTCAGCTGGTTGTTATTGAGTAATTTTTCAAAGCATTTGAGTATATGTTACATTAATTACGACGTCACCATTCTTTAGAACTTGATTTGTTGATGAAAATTGCTCAACAAATTCTATGGTGCGAGCAGACGTAACGTTTTTGAGATCTATTATTAGGTCATCAGAAAGTTTTTCTCCTATAATTTCTAGTATCTCAATATCAGCTTTAACTGAGAAATTCTTTTCTGCTTTAGCTTTCCTAACCAAATCTAGTATTTCAATAAGTCTATCAGGCTCAGTTTGATCTACCGGAAAAGATAAATTTTTGATTTGAGACCAGTTGCCCCTTGTATGTATAGATTTTGTACTATACAAAATTTGCCAAATTTCTTCTGTTATATGTGGAAGGAAAGGAGCTAATAATTTAAGCAAGATTTTTATAGAATGATATAAGGTTATTATGGCACTATACTGGTCTTTATTATCTGAACCATCCATATTATAAGCTCGGGTTTTAGTTATCTCGAGGTAATTATCACAAAATACTGACCAAAAAAACTTTTCTATCAAATCCACAGCATTGGCATACTCATAATTTTGCATATCTGATTCAATTTTGCTTACTAACTCAACTAGTTTTACTATTAACCATTGGTCAAACTTATGACAAATTTTGCTTTCTATATCAGAAATCTGGGCATTTTTATCTAGTGGGTCTAATTTATCGAAGTGAATAGCAGCAAATTTAGCAGCGTTCCATAATTTATTAACAAGCCTCTTACCATTTTTCAGCACGTCTTCAGAGTAAACAGTGTCTGCTCCAAGTCTAGATTTAGAAGTCCAATAACGCGTTACATCAGCACCGTATTGCTCTAGCAATTTTTGTGGTACAATAATATTCCCTTTAGATTTTGACATTTTGCTACGATCAAATGCAAGACACCATCCACTAATCATGATGTTTTTCCAAGGTAGGGTATTTTCATGCAATTGGGCTTTAAGTATTGTGTAAAAAGCCCATGTCCTAATAATTTCATGAGCTTGCGGTCGTAAATCAGCTGGAAATAATTTATGGTGACGCTCAGCATCTATATTAAACTTTTCAGATATACCGTGACTACTTAATTGCGGCGAGATGGCACTAGTCGCCCAAGTATCCATAACGTCATAATCTGGCTCTACCTCTTCCCGCGAATAGCCAATTGGTAAATCTTGGGTTGGGTCTACTGGTAGTTGGGTTATATCTGGAAATATAGCTTTGCCTACTTCGCCAATTCTTTTAGAATACCAAACAGGGAATGGCACACCAAAATAGCGTTGACGACTTATACACCAATCCCATGATAGGCTATTTATCCAATTCTCAAGCCTAATTTTCATATTTTGGGGATGCCAATTAATCTCATTTGCTCGTTGCATTAAAATGTCTTTATGTTTTATCGTACGAACAAACCATTGAGGTGTTGTAAGTATTTCTAGTGGAGCCCCTGAACGTTCAGCACATTTTACTGTTTGAGTAATTTCTACTTGTTTAATTAATAAATTTTTCTCTTTTAAGATTTCAATAATTTTACTTCTAGCATCTTTTATTTTTAAGCCATTTATCTGATTATAAGAAGATGAATTTGATAATTCGGCTGGGAAATCTATCGTACCTTTTTTATCTATAATAATCTTCATAGGTAAATTATGCGTTCTCCACCAAGTTATGTCGGTTACGTCACCAAAAGTACAGCACATAACAAGCCCAGTTCCTTTATCTATTTGCACTAAATCATCTGCTAAAATAGGTACTTTAACATCAAATAGCGGTGTTATGGCAAATTGCCCTTGCAAATGTTTGTATCTATCATCATTTGGGTTATAAAATACCGCAACGCACGCTGCTAACAATTCTGGTCTAGTGGTAGCAATAATAATCTTCTCACCCTTATTAGTCTGAAAAACTATGTCATTCATCATTGAGGTTTTTTCTTGATCTTCGATATCAGCCTGAGCCAAAGCCGTTTGATCAACTGTATCCCACAATATTGGTTGATTATTGCGGTAAATTTCTCCTTTATCAACTAAGTCTAAAAATGACATTTGTGATATTTTTCGTGATAACGGATTAATTGTTTGATACTCTAAAGTCCAATCAACCGATAAAGCCATTTGATTAAATAATGAACGAAACTTTTCTTCTTCAGAAATAACGACTTCTTTACATATTTCAATAAATTGCTCTCTTGCTATACTAGCTGCTTTTAGCTGTTTTTGTTTTTCAACTAAACGTTCGGTAGGCAAACCATTATCATCAAAACCGATTGGATAAAAAATATTTTTACCCAGCATCCGTTTAAAACGGACAATAAAATCCGCCTGGGTATAACTATAAACATGTCCTATATGCAGTTGTCCTGAGACTGTTGGTGGCGGAGTATCTACTACAAAACTATTTTCTCTTGTTTCATTTTTATCCCAAAGATAAATTTTTTGTTCTTGCCAAAATTTTTGCCATTTTCTTTCGCTTTCACTAAAGCTATAATCTTTTGGAAATGCTATCATAATAATATCCTAATTATATAGGGAGTGTTGCTAACTAACCTGAATTCGATATATAGCTAACTTAGTATTACGCCGTCATTGCAAGGAGACCAAAGGTCTACGAAGCAATCCATTTTTGATTATTTCTTGTGGATTGCTTCGTTGCCACTAAAGTGATTCCTCGCTAATAGACGTTTGTGAGTTTGGTATAATATACTCGGTGAACTTCAAGAATTGGCGTTGTCGTGTCTAAAGATCTCCGCTGCTCACGTACTAATGTACGCTCCGCTGCTCGATTTTGACACTCCTAGCTCTTCTTGAAGTTATACTATCGTCTACCAACTATTCATTTACGAGCAGTATACTAATCGGGTTAGCTATAACGAGTTATGCCAAATTCGGTTATATTTGTGAATATATCAGATTTTTATGTTCCACTAATAGCAATTATCATTATTTTTGTGGTATTGCTCATTTTTTTAACCAAGATATATTATAATTAATAGTGATGCCAAATAAATTTTTCCTAAGTCTTAGTTTAATGAGGCTGTACAATCCTACTGGCTATCTGTTGGTATTTTTCTCAGCCTGCTTTGGGGTTCTTCTTACCAATATTACAATATATAGTTTGCTAAAATTATTATTATTATTTTTTATCGGAAGTATCATTACTAGGGGAGCTGGTTGCATTCTTAACGATATTTTGGACAAAGATTTTGATAAACATGTTTTACGAACAAAAAACAGACCTTTGGCGAATGGATCATTGAATGTAAGTGACGCGATGATTTTATTAACTATATTATCAATTATTTCCCTGACCATTTTATTGTCATTAAATAAAACAGCAATTTGCTTAGGGTTCTTTTCCTTTATCTTGATCGTTTTATATCCGCTAATGAAAAGAATTACTTTCTTTCCACAAATATTTCTAGGGTTAACATTTAATGGAGTTTTAATTGGTAATAGTGCGGTAATTGATAAAATATCACTAGAAGCTATTATAATGTATATTGCCTGCTGTTTTTGGATTATTGGTTATGACATTATTTATGGCTTTATGGATATAAAGGACGATAAGAAGATTAAGATCAAGTCAATGCCACTTTTTTTAGAAAAGAGAAATTATAAATTACATTTATATATTTACTATACCATCTTCATATTATTATTCATACTTTCTAACATTATAGCAACCCATCGACCTAACTATATAGCTATTCTCTGTGCTTATATAATGCTAACTTGGCAGGTAGTAACATTAGAAATCTCAGACCCACAAAATTGTCTTACTAGGTTTAAAAATAATAATTACGTTGGTTTAATCTTGGCTTTAGGTGCATTAGATTTGCATAATTAAATAATTGTGCTGATGTTCCCAACTTAACTCTACCCCTTAATTATCAAGGCTTCTTCAAGCAATTTTTTCTGTTGCTCATTATGTATAATCGGTGAGCCAACTGCTGGTGAGGCAGACTCATTCCTACCAACATATACAAATTGATTATTAATAGATGCATTTTTTAGGATATCATTTAAGTGATCTTTAACAAAATTCCATGCCCCCATATTTTTAGGTTCTTCTTGACACCAAATAAACTCTTTAGCTTTATTATATTTACCTAATATTTTAACGATAAAATCCGTTTCAAACGGATATAGCTGTTCAAGTCTAATAATCACAATATCTAAAATATTCTTTTCTTCTCTTTTTTCTAATAAATCATAGTAGACTTTACCACTACATAATATAATTCGTTTCACTTCCTTGGCATTTATAGCATCATTAATTTCGTCTAGTACAGGTATAAAGCTCGTATTCTCATCAAGCTGGGAGAGAGGTGATACAACCATTTTATGTCTTAATAAAGATTTTGGTGACATTACTATTAGTGGTTTACGAATATTACTGTATATTGGACGACGTAATAAATGAAAAAATGAAGATGGCGTCGTAGGATATGTAACTTGCATATTATTTTCAGCAGCAAGCTGCAAGAACCTCTCGAGTCTTGCAGAGCTATGCTCTGGACCTTGTCCTTCAAGTCCATGTGGTAGTAGTACTACTATACCGCTCATCCTGAGCCATTTGCTTTCGCTACTGGAAATGAATTGGTCGAAAATTATTTGAGCTCCGTTAGAAAAATCGCCAAATTGAGCTTCCCAAATTACTAAATCTTTTGGATTAACTAATGAATAACCATACTCAAAACCTAAAACTGCATATTCAGATAAATTACTGTCAGCAATTTCAAAATTTGCTTGGCTTTGCGATAAATTATTTAATGGTGTATAAGTTCTATCATCCACCTGACTATGTAACACTGAATGACGGTGAGAGAAAGTGCCACGCCCACAATCTTGACCAGTAAAACGTATTCTAGTGCCTGAATTTAATAAACTAGCAAAGGCTAACTGTTCTGCAGTTGCCCAATCAATAGGTCTATCTTGCTTTAAGGTATTTTCTCTTAATTCAAATAATTTTGCAAGTTTGGGATTTAAAGGAAAATCTTTTGGTATCTGACAAAGCTTTATACCAAGTTCTTTTAAGGTATTTTTGTTAACACCAGTAGAGAGCATTTGAGCATTTGATCTAGTATAACTAGACCATAAACCTTCTAAAAACTGAGCTTGCGGTTGATAATTTTTGGCTTGTTCATATTCTTGATCTAATTTCAGTTTAAATTGTTCTTTCAATGCAGGAAAATAATTTTGGTCAATTATTCCGCCTGCTATTAGGTTATTTGCAAAAATAGTTGCCGGGGATTGCTTATTTTTTATTACATTATACATAACAGCTTGAGTGTACATAGGTTCATCACCTTCATTATGACCATATTTACGATAACAAATGATCTCAACGACTATGTCTCTAGCAAATTTATACCGATAATTCACTGCAATATTGGTAGCCTTGATCACTGATTCAATATCATCACCATTTACATGTAGAATTGGACTATTAATTATCTTAGCAAATTCAGTAGAATATCTACCTGGTCTAGTGTCATAACTATTCGCTGTAAATCCAAGCTGATTATTAATGACAAAGTGAATAATCCCGCCAACATTATAAGGCTTTAGATCCGACATAAATAAACTCTCAGCTACTACACCCTGACCACAAAAAGCACTATCACCATGAACCAAAATACCCATTACTTTCTTACGATTAGTATCTTGGATGCTATCCTGTTTTGCTCGTACTTTACCAGCTACTACCGGATTCACCGCTTCTAAATGCGATGGATTATCTGCCATAGAAAGATGTACCTTAACCCCCTCTCTTATCTGATCTGATGAATAGCCAATATGATACTTCACATCACCTGAAATACCTAAATCAGTTGGCAAGATACTACCTGTTATAAATCCAGATAAAATAGCTTTATAAGGTTTAGTCATTACCTTAGCTAGTGTGCTAAGTCTTCCTCGGTGAGCCATACCTATTACTACATCTTCTATTCCATGGATAATAGACATATCTATAGCTTTATCTATAGCCACTACACTTGCCTCTCCACCTTCCACTGAAAAGCGTTTTGCTCCAGGAAATTTGGTATGTAGATATTGTTCAAATCCTTCAATTTCTACTAAGTCTTGTAATATATTCTTCTTGTCTTGTTCTAATTCTAATAGACTCTGGTTATTTTCTATCTGCTCAAAAAACCAAGTTTTCTCATCTTCATTGGTCACATGAGCAAGTTCTACGGCAATATCTTTAGTATAAGTTTGATCAAGTAAATCAACTAATTCCTTAAGTGAACATGCTTTTATTCCAAAAAATTCATCATCAATTTCTATAATATTATTCAACTGATCTTTGGTAAAACCAAAATCTTCTATATTAAGTCTCAAGTCATTTTTAGTCTTAAGAACCTCAAGATTTAAGGGATCTAACTTAACTAAATAATGTCCATAGTTACGATAGCTGGCAATCATTGCTTTTGCTCTGAGCTTGTTGGTTGCAGCAGAAAGTTCCGTAACATACGGTAGAGGCTTTTCTTGAGGTGAAGTAATAACATGAGCAATAGTTTTTGTGTTCTGAGGACTATTATTATTTCCAATATTTTGGAAATAATTTTGCCAGCTTTCATCAACTGCTTTATGATCTGATAAATATAGCTGATATAGCTCTTCTATAAAAACAGCATTACTACCAAATAAAAAACTAGTTTGTTTAAAATTCTTATCCATAACTCCTATTCTTGATTAGTAAAAAACCTAGACAATATTCTCCGTGGGGGATGACATCGTTTTTGGTCTTGTAACCTCATTCGATATAAGAATTAGTAATTCTTATATCGAATTGGCTTCTTATAATGAAAAATGCATTCTTGAAGCGACTGGTACGAATGCATTTTTCTGATATTCTAGCCAGTTTTGCATTGAAATTAAAGACTCTAATCCAAAACTGAGGTTATACCCATCCTCCTGAATTGACTATAGCTTTTTTACCGCAGTTTTAGCGAGGATAAACCAATTAGAGCAAATATTATGGCTATAATCCAAAAACGTATCACAACTTTTGATTCCGGCCAGCCATGTTTCTCAAAATGATGGTGCAGCGGGGCCATTTTGAAAATTCTTTTACCATTAGTAGCTTTAAAATAATATACTTGAATAATTACTGATAAAGTTTCAATAACAAATAATCCGCCAATAATTGCTAGTACAATTTCATGTTTGGTTATAACGCTAATAACACCAAGAACGCCACCTAGACTTAGGCTTCCAGTATCTCCCATAAAAATTTCTGCTGGCTGTGCATTAAACCATAAGAATCCTAGGCTAGCACCAACAATTGAAGCACAGAAGATAGTTAATTCAGAAATATTTGGTATATACATAATTTGTAGATAATTTGCATAGAAACTATTACCGACCAAGTAAATAATTAAGGTAAAAGAACCTGCAGTAATAGCAATAGGCACTATGGCAAGACCATCAAGACCATCTGTTAGATTCACCGCATTTGATGCACCAACTATCACAAACATGCTAAATGGTATATAAAACAAACCTAAATCAATCAATAAATTTTTAAAAAATGGAATAGTGAGCAGATTGTTTCCCTGACTATTGGAGTCTCTTAATAGTAAACAGGCAATTAGACAAATAGTGAACTGAAATAATAATTTATTCTTTCCGCTAACGCCTTTATGGTGGTTTTTTGTTACTTTAGCATAATCATCCATAAAACCAAGTACACCAAAAGCAACAAAGACAAATAACACTATCCATATATATTTATTAGTAAGGTCAGAGAATAATAGAGTGGAAAGACAAACGGTGAAGAGAATCATTATTCCCCCCATAGTTGGTGTTCCTACTTTTGTTTTGTGCGTTTCTGGTCCGTCGTCACGAATTGGTTGACCATATTTTTGTAAATTTTGTAAAAATCTAATTAATCTAGGTCCTATTAAAAAAGAAAGGGTCAAACTAAATAATATGGCAAGTCCAATACGAAAAGTAACATAGTGGAATAAATTTGCTATATGTAATTTATGTATATAGGGGGCAAGAAGGTTGTATATCATTGTAGCAATTCAAAAAATTGTATAATTTTACTAAGTTGGATACTGTTAGATCCTTTTAGTAAGAGTAATTCATCGCCTTTAAGTAATTTATTTAAGTTTTCTATCAACAAATCAACATTATCAAAATGCATTTTTTCTATGTCATTTGGCAAAGAATCGTATATATGTTTGGTAAGATTACCTACTAAAAAAACCCTCTTAGTACCGGAGTCAATAATTGCTAGTATTAAGTCTTTATGGAATTTTATGGAATTTTCTCCCAATTCTAGCATATCACCTAGTATAGCAACTTTTTTCTGTACACTAAGCTGTTTTAGATATAATAAAGCAGCTTTTACTGATACTGGATTAGCATTATAATAATCACAAATGATTTGATAGTTCTGACCATTATATTTAGCGTTGACTAGTTTACCACGTCCTTCAGTTAATGATATTTTGTTTAATTGTGTTGCTGCAGCATTAATATCTAAGTTCAGTATTGCTGCCACCTGAAGAGCGGCAGTATAATTTCTAGCATAATGTTCCGGTACAAAAGGAATTTTAGTATCTATTTTAGTGTTACAGATAGAATAATGTAGACGTACTTCTTGTCCAATATGCTCATATGATGTTAATCTAGAATCTGTGCCTTCAGATTTACCAAAACTATATATATTATTAATCGATAATTGTTTAAGATTCTGTAAAATTCTGTCATAATATTGATGGTCTGAATTTACAACAGCTATGCCATTTTTTGGCATTCCTTCAAAAATTTCACATTTGGTATCAACCAAACTAAGCATAGATTCAAAAAATTCAAGATGGGCTTCCGCTATTGTGGTGATTACTGATATGTTAGGTCGTACCATTTTTGTCAGCTCTCTTATTTCTCCTGAATGATTCATACCCATTTCAAAAAGAGCATATTCTATATCATCAGGCATCGAAGCAAGATTTATAGGCACGCCAAGGTGGTTGTTAAAATTTCCTCTGCTAGCAAAAGTAGGTCCAAAATAACTTAATATAGTTTTGATTGCTTCCTTAGTACCCGTTTTACCAATACTACCGGTAACACCAATAAACCTTGCTTTAGATTTTTTACGTTTATACTCAGCCATGTGGTGTAGAGCAGTTAAGGTATCAGAGACCATAATTACTTTATTATCAGCTAATCCTTTTATTTCCTTACTAATAATTACTGCATTTGCCCCTCGCTGCAGAGCATGTAAGGCATAATTATGTCCATCATTATTACCTTGCAGAGCAATGAACAAATCACCGTTTGTAACGGAATTGGAATTAAACTGAATCTGCCTCCCCTGAATATCAGGATGTACTTCAATATTCAACGCACTAGTTAAGTCTTTTGCTGACCAAATCATTATTTTCTCAAATATAATCAGTTTTTCCTAACTTTGCATGACAGCTGCAACTTCGTCCGCAAAATTTTTATCTTCTTGCTTTATGCCTGCACCTAATTCATATCTTATAAATTGTGTAATTTTAATCGAAGTTCCTAATTCTTTTGCAGCGTTATCCATAACTTCAGAAACTGTTAATTTATCATCAAATAAAAAGTTTTGTTCAAGCAGAACAACTTCTGCTAGGAACTTACGTATTCTACCTTCAACCATTTTTTCAATGATATTGTCTGGTTTACCGGAAGCTTTTGATTGTTCAAAAAATATATTTCTTTCGCGTTCAATTAATGTTTGATCCAAACTTGATGCATCAAGACTATAAGGATTACTTGCCGCTATATGGGTAGCAATTTTCTGTCCTAATTCTAGAAGCTTAGCTTTATCTTTAGTAGTTGATTGTAAACCAACAATGACAGAAATCTTACCTAGACCATCAGCAACAGTATTATGTACATAAGATGCAACTACACCTTCTGATACCCGTAAAACATCCATACGACGTAGATTTAAATTTTCACCAATTGTAGCAATATTGTCTAATATTTCTTCTTCAACTGATCTACCTGTTGATGTTTTTGCTAATTTTAGTGATGGTAAATTATCTTGTGTCAAAGCTAGTTCAGCAATATTCCTAACCAATTGCTGAAACTTATCGTTTCTTGCAACAAAATCTGTTTCCGAATTTACTTCTATAATAGCCCCAACATTATCTTTAATGCTTATTGCTGTTAGTCCTTCAGCAGCAATTCTATCTGCTTTTTTTGCTGCAGCTGATAATCCTTTTTTTCTTAACCAATCAATAGCTGCTTCAAAATCTCCCTTTGCTTCAAGCAAGGCCTTCTTGCAGTCCATCATTCCTGCAGCAGTTTTCTCTCTTAATTGTTTTACAAGTCCAGCATTTATCATTTTACTCTCCTTATTTAAGGTTTATAGTTATTTTTATTGTCCCACTTTGGGAGAAAAACCCCGCACTTGCAGTGCGTCGTTTCAACATAAATTTTAAATATCTTATCAAGAAAAGATAAGATAAGATATTTTTTTAACAAAATCTTACACTTCACAGATATATTCTTTTTGTGTTGTGACACTTTTTAAATGAACCATACACAAATAGTTTCTAACTTTTAAGTTAGTACATACATGAGGCATTCATGCCGTAATATTAAGCTCTGCACTTGCAGTGCAGAGTGGTTAACTGGATTGAGGAGTAGTATACTCAGGTAGAACTTCAAGAATTGGTGTTCCTGCGACCCCTAGCATCCCTACACCTTCAATGTCACCCCAGCCTAGACTGGGATATAAAATGTCTAAAGCACCATTCCTGTCTGTTTCTTTAGATTCCGCACTGAAGTAGGAATGACATCGAAGGGGAATCAGAGATAGCATCAACCCTAACAGGAATAAAATCGAGGCTACTTAATTAAGTTAATACCCCCATAAGTACTAGTTATTTTGTTGTTACAGCAACTTCTGCAAGCTCTAAAGCTGTCTCAAACTCTGACTCTAGTGCTTCTTGATTATTTAGATTTAAAGTTTTAGAAAATTTCTTGGTTGATTTTAACTTAGTAACACCTTTTATATTTGTACCTTTTTCTTCATGAGTAGCTATGCTTCCTAAATCAACACCAGATGCAGCTAAAGCCTCTTCTATACCGGCAAGTACGGCATCAGCAAACAAGGTGCAATAGAGTCTTATAGATCTTATTGCATCATCATTACCGGGAACAGGGTGGTCTATATTATCTGGATTGGAATTAGTGTCAACAATAGCAATTATTGGAATACCTAACTTTACTGCTTCTTGGATTGCTAAATGCTCCTTATTAGTATCAATTACCACAAGCAAATTGGGTCTTGTCCCAATATGTCTAATACCCCCTAAGGATTTAAGTAATTTATCCTTTTTACGGGTCATTTCCAGTATTTCTTTCTTAGTATAACCGGAATATTCCTCTTCATTCCCCAAAACTTTCTCAAGATTATCCAGCTTTTTTATTGAGCCAGAAATTGTCCCCCAATTAGTTAACATACCACCAAGCCATCTGTGGTTAACGTAATATTGCCCACATTTCTCTGCATACTCAGCTACTATATCACTGGCTTGAACTTTAGTACTGACAAATAATATTTTACCGTTTTTCTTGACAGTTTCATAAATTACACCCAAAGCTACCTGCATTAGAGCAGCAGTTTGTTGTAAGTCAATTACGTGAATATCATCTCTTACACCATAAATGTAAGATGCCATTTTTGGATTCCAACGTGAGGTTTTATGACCAAAATGCACCCCAGCATCAAGTAAATCTCTGACATTAACAGCTTTTAGTTTAGACATTATTAAATCTCCTTAAAATGTTAGTTATGTACCTACATATTATAGGTACTCCTCCGCAAGAGTTGATACCAAAGAAATTGGACTAACAACTAGGCTCTTACGTGTGAATTTTGCTTTAATATTAATAAGCAAAGCTTATTATATATTTGATCAACATATTTGCAAGGGTTATGTTGAACGTAATATTCTTAATTAAACTTTTCTCCAACTAGTTGATCCATCTAGTTTGTCTTCTAGAATTATACCATCTTTTGATAAATTTTGACGAATTTGGTCGGCTAATAACCAATTTTTTTGTAATTTGGCTTGCCTACGTTGCTCAATATGTTGGAGAATTGGTTCATCATTTATTTCACAGTAAAACCACTTACTCGCTGGTTGGGTCATTAGACCTATAAAATTGCTGCATGAAAGTAAGTAAGAGGCATATAAGTACTTATCATCTTCTTTGTTACTTGCAAAGATCAGTTTAGCATAATCGTTTATTACTTTAATGGCTAGAGGTGTATTCATATCATCGAATAAGAGAGATAAAAATTCTTCTGGAATGTTCTGCACGTTAAGTTTGTTAATGTCCAAATTCTCTATCGCTCTATACCAATAATTCATTGTTTTTGTAGCATCTTCTAGAGCTTTATTGTTGTAATCTAATGGTTTACGGTAGTGACTACTCAGTAACAGTAATCTAACTACGCTACCAGGGATTTTTTGGTCTATTAAGTCTTTTACCGTAATAAAATTATTGAGCGATTTACTCATTTTCTCACCATTACAGGTTAGAAATCCATTATGCACCCAATATTTAGCAAAGTGAGAGTTCGGGAAAGCACATGTACTTTGTGCTATCTCATTAGTATGATGAGGAAAAATTAAGTCTGCCCCTCCACCATGAATGTCAAAATTTTCTCCGAGATATTTATAGCTCATCGCTGAACATTCTATATGCCAGCCTGGTCTACCTCTTCCCCAAGGACTATCAAAATTTGCCAATATTTCTTCATCTTTACTGGCTGGTTTCCATAATACAAAATCATATGGTTGCTTTTTTGATGGATTATTTTCAATACGCACTCCCTCTAGCATTTCATCAAGATTACGATTTGATAATTTTGTATAATTTGGGGCAGTAGAAATATCAAAATAAACATGGTTATCTGCAATGTAAGCATGATTTAGATCAAGTAATTTTTGAATAATCACAATCATGTCATCAATATGCATGGTGGCTTTTGGCTCGATATTTGGCGTTTTGCAACCTAGATATTGCATATTAGCATGAAATTCTTCGGTGATTCTAACTGTTAAGTCAGAAATCGTTATTTTGAGTTCTTTGGCTCTATTTATTATCTTATCATCAACATCGGTAATATTACGCACATATTTTATATGATTTTGACCAAATATTTTGCTTAGTGAGCGGTATAAAATATCGTATACTACTACGGACCTAGCGTTACCAATATGGGGATGATCGTAGACAGTTGGACCGCAAACATACATTTTTATTAAATTACTATCTAGCGGTACGAAAACTTCTTTCTTGTGAGTAAGTGTGTTATGTAATAATAATTTCATGTTTTTTAATCATAATCAATAATGTCATTTTACAACTAATTTTTATGGATATCTACCTAGAATGTCAATTCAAAGAAATTATTTTGAAAAACTAAAGAAACTACCGATTACTTTAATTATTCTTATTAGTGTGATTTGTAACATTGGTTTTGTTGTACTATATTCCGCTTCAGATAGTAATATTCACCCTTGGGCGTATAAGCAGATGATGCATTTTCTCCTGTTTTTACCAGTTGTGATTATTATTGCAACCATTGATATAAAATATATATTTAAGTTTTCATATATATTTTACATTGCTATTATTATCTTATTAGTTAGTGTTGAGCTTTTTGGATCTATTTCTATGGGAGCAAAGCGTTGGATAGATTTAGGAGTTATCCGTGTGCAGCCTTCTGAACCAACAAAACTAGCATTAGTGTTAATGTTAGCTAGGTATTTTCATCAACTAAAAACTGAGGATTTTGCCAAATTTTACAAGATATTATTGCCTATAATAGGTGTGATAGTACCAGTTATACTGATAATAAAAGAACCGGATCTAGGTACTGGAGTAATTAATGTCATTATTGCTAGTATTATTTTTTTTGCTGCTGGTTTTAGAGTGAGAAATTTTGTGATAATTGGTATTATAGTCCTTACTTGCATACCAATTATGTGGCAAGTGATGCATGATTATCAAAGAAAACGAATCATGGTTTTTTTTGATCCTGAAAAAGATCCTCTTGGAGCTGGATATAACATTATTCAATCAAAAATCGCTATTGGTTCTGGTGGGTTGTGGGGCAAGGGGCTAGCTAAAGGTAGCCAAAGCCATCTAGATTTTTTACCAGAGCATCAGACTGATTTTATCTTTGCTACTTTTGCTGAAGAATTTGGTTTTGTTGGTAGTTTGTTTCTGTTAATTCTTTATTCTGCAATTATAATAATTTCATTAATGATTGCTGTGAATTGTAGAGCTATATTTAGTAAACTGATGGTAATAGGCATAACATCAATCCTATTTAGTCATGTATTTATAAATATAGCTATGGTAATGGGATTATTGCCAGTGGTAGGTGTGCCTTTACCTTTTATATCTTACGGCGGTACAATGATGGTATCAATGCTTATTGGTTTTGGATTAATAATGAATGCTCAGGTACACCAGCATAGGGTTTTGTCGCATCTATAAATCATACTACATCAAGATTGTTAAAACTAAGGTTTTGGACATTATGATGCCATTAACATAGCAAAATTCTCAAAAGTAGAAAGATTATCATTAGCTCCAATTATTTGTCTTTTTTGCATCATACGAATATTTTCTATACCGGTAATAGTCATTTCTGCAGAATGAAAACTCTTAAAACCAAGCATTGGCTTTGTACGTTTTTTGATAAACCTATGATCTTGTTCTACAAGATTATTCAGGTATTTGGTCTGAATAACCTTAATTTTATAATCTTTAGGAACTTCTGTATTCAAATCATTAAGAGCAGCCGTATTACTACCGCTTTTATCAATTACTACTTTCTCAGGAAAATTATTCTCTCTAAAGGCTTTACGAAAAAATGCAAGTGCTGCAGGCTTGTCTCTATGCTTACGTAGCAGAAAGTCTACAGTATTACCAAGACTATCTAGTGCTCTATATAAATAAACCCATTTACCGTTTAATTTAATATAAGTCTCATCCATTCTCCAACTACTACCAACTGGCTTCTTTCTTTTTCTAACCACCTGATCTATCAATGGTACAAATTTTATAACCCATCTTTGTAATGTAGAGTGATCAATTTTTGCTCCCCTTATACTCATCATTTCTTCCAAATCTCGATAACTTAAAGAAAATCGGCATTTCATATAGACAAATAACATTATTATTTCTAGTGAAGAACAAAATCCTTTGAAATATGATAATAATCTTGCAGTAATACGAAACATCTTAACATCTTTTTTAGATCATTATATCAATCTTTTTTCTATTGTCCAACATATGCGACAGAACCTCTATAGTGCCTTGACTTAAAATTTCATCAGCAATTAGGACATTCTTTTTATAGTCACCTTTTTGGTTAAAACCCCCAGCTTCAGCTGGGAAAGACTTCAGTCCTTGTTCTAATATTTCAATTCACTATAACTTGAATATATGATATTTTAATATACATGAAGAGCTTGCTCTTATGTATATTAAAATATCATATATGACAGATTATAACAAGACTAGCCACACTGTATTTTACCATCGCTTTCATGTTGTTTGGATCACTAAATATCGCTACAAAAGTATTGCAAGGTAACTTATAAGAATTAGGATCAGAGAGATAGCACAGGCATTAGTAATATCTCTTTAGAGTAATAGCGACTTCCAGTCTAGATATCAACCCACCAGCTTCAGCTGGTTGTTATTGAGTTAAAAATAAGATACGAAATTGTTCTGTTTTCATGCTACCCATCGTTGCTTTTAGATAGTCTATTAGAACGTTCCAAGAACTAATTACATTTTGATTTATTGTCCCACTTTGGCAGGAGTTTCGCAGTTAGCAAAATTGCGAATCAGCTAAAAGGCATCTAATGTTGTTCTGAATTGATGTTTTTATAACTTCCCAAGTTTGTTGATATAAAGTAATTTTTTCATTTATCCTCCTTTTGTTCATATCGAGCCAAGCAAATACAGCAAGGCAAATATGATTTCTCTGAGCTCGACCCGTGCGTGCCTGACAGCGTTCAATACCACAAGTTTGTTTTAATTCTCGATGATAAACTTCTATAGACCACCGTGCCTTAACAATTTTCTCTATTTGTTCACGTGTTGGATTTTCTAAGTTAGTTGTTATGTAATCAATGCGACCATTTTTTGCCACAAACTTAAATACCGTAACCCAACCGTATCCACGTAGGTGAATTTTTAGTCCCTCATCAGGAATCTCTAAACTTTCTAAGCTAACATTATGATTAACTTTTCTATTTTTTCTTAGGTTACTAACCCATGTCCAACCTAAATTACGTATATGTTTCAAATTCTCCAAACCGCTATACCACGCATCCATTACTACTGCATCAGGATTGATCCCTCTTTCCTTAGCTAAAGTAAGCATATCACAAAAATGCTCATTCTTTGTTTTTCCATCAGTTTCTTTATCATATATTCTATAATCTACAGGGGTAGATTGATCAGTTTTAGCATTGTAATGCAGTAAGTTGACCATCCCTATACCAGGTATAACATCATGTACAGCTCCAGAATATTGATAATGTACAAGCTCAATTTTCTTACTGTATTGCTTTGACAATAACGTGTCATCTCCCACTAATAAACAAGAAGCTTCCCTATCAATATATTTTGACACTTCTCTGTAGATCCCGCTAGGGCGGAAATCCTTACTATTTAACCATCGACTTGCACTATCATGAGATAGGTTTATTGGACTTACTTCAGATAATGCTTTACCACTATATCTTACGCTACTTGCTTGTAAAAATGATTTATATAAGTCTTTGCTACATTTTGATCTTGCCATGCTTAACTAAAACTCTTTCTTGCTAGATTAACATATTTTTTGCTAAGTGCGAAACTCCTGTTTGGGAGAAAAACCCCGCACTTGCAGTGCGTCGTTTCAACATAAATTTTAAATATCTTATCAAGAAAAGATAAGAATGAATCATACAGATATTTTTTAACAAAATCTTACACTTCACAGATATATTCTTTTTGTGTTGTGACACTTTCTAAATGAGCCATACACAAATAGTTTCTAACTTTTAAGTTAGTACATACATGAGGCATTCATGCCGTAATATTAAGCTCTGCACTTGCAGTGCAGAGTGGTTAACTACTTTTTGTTTTAGCATTCTGTTAGTTAGTTCACGCATAATGACAAAATTTACATATAAATTATCATTAGTTCCTTTAATATTAAGCAATTTTTCTTTATCTGTATTTATTAAATTAGCGAGACTACCAAATTGTGTTAATAATTCCTTTGCTAATGGTTTTACATCTTTTCTAGGTATTACAGAAAATAATATCATTTCAAGTAATTCATAATCTGCAAGATTTTCTGCAGAAACAATAATACGTTGTCTTAAGCGTTGTCTATGACCAATATAATGGGGTATATCATCTTTCATATTTAGTTTTACAATAAGTCTGTTTTATAAGGCGGATATGTCAAATGTTTTGGTGATAAAGTAAAAATGTCAAAACCATCTTTGGTTACGCCTAAACTATGTTCAAATTGTGCTGATAATGATTTATCACTTGTTGTAACTGTCCAACCGTCTAATTTACTTAGATGAGTGGAGTGATGTCCAGCATTTACCATTGGTTCAATAGTAAAAAACATACCTTCCTCCAAGACCAAGCCAGTGCCAGCTTTGCCATAATGTAGAATAGTTGGTTCTGTATGAAATATACGCCCTATCCCGTGACCAGTATAATTTCTAACAACTGAATAATTATGTTTTTCAACATAAGTTTGTATAGCATTTCCGATATCTCCTAAATGTACTCCTGGTTTTACTAGTTCAATTCCTATCATCATAGCATCATAAGTAACTTGCACTAAGCGTTTTGCTTTAATTCCTACATCACCAACATAATACATTCTACTAGTATCACCATACCATCCATCGACAATTACAGTAACGTCAATATTTATTATATCGCCATTTTTAAGGAGTTTATCATTTGGAATACCATGGCATACTACATGATTAACAGAAGTACAAATTGACTTTGGGAAGCCGTTATAGTTCAAAGGTGCAGGGATTGCATTATTGGACACAATAAAATCGTGGCAAAGATCATTTAAATAGATCGTACTCACTCCTGGTTTTACATAATTAGTAATGAAATCTAAGGTTTCTGCAGCAAGTTTGCCTGCAATATGCATTTTCTTAAAGTTTTCTTGGGAATGAATTGTTATGGTCATAAAATAATTAACTTTTTTTATTGTCCCACTTTGGGAGAAAAACCCCGCACTTGCAGTGCGTCGTTTCAACATAAATTTTAAATATCTTATCAAGAAAAGATAAGAATGAATCATACAGATATTTTTTTAACAAAATCTTACACTTCACAGATATATTCTTTTTGTGTTGTGACACTTTCTAAATGAGCCATACACAAATAGTTTCTAACTTTTAAGTTAGTACATACATTAGGCATTCATGCCGTAATATTAAGCTCTGCACTTGCAGTGCAGAGTGGTTAACTAAAATCATCTATAGCTAACCCGATTAGTATTTAGCCATAGTAAATTGTTGTCATTGCGAAGAAGCCACTTTGGTGGCGACGAAGCAATCCAAGAAGACGATTGGATATAGATTGCTTCGTCGTAGCAATGCTACTGCTCACAATGACGAAGTAATGCTAATCGGGTTAGCTATATAAATATATACTAAATTTCTACTTCTTAAATTATTATTTGAATTTCATTGAATCTTTTTCAATGTTTCTTACCTTATAAAAACTATAAGATAAGGTTATTGTATCCACATCATTCATTTCTTTATCTTCCTCAAAATCAGAGTCTATAAAAAATGTCACTGGCATCAACATTTTTTCTCCTGCTTTTAATAACTGTTCTTCAAAACAAAAACAATGTATTTTAACAAAGTATTTACCAGCTTTATTAGGTGTAACATTATAAATGGAAGTTCCTATTATATCATCGTTACTTAGATTTTCAGACTCATAAAAAATTAGTGTATTTTGTCCTGGGATAACTGTAGCCCTTCTTTGTTTAGGAATAAATCGCCAAGGTAATTTACTGTCAACATTAGAATCAAATTCTATAGTTATCACTCTAGTTCCTTTTTTAGGAGAATATATATTAAGTTCTTGTTTTGTGGTAGTACCACCATATCCAGTGACTTTACAAAATAAATTGTAAATTGGTATTGATGCAAAGCTTAAAAAAACCATGCTAAGTACTAAACTAACTAGGGCTAAGGCAAAATTTCTATTAGATTTTTGTAACACTATGTTGCTCTCTTTTTGTAAAAAAGTCAAATTTCAATTTTTTACAAGAAGTCTATTTAAAATATTTTAAACTTATGATATTATGTACCCATTCTAGTATATCCCCTAAGTAAAGGAATCTATTTTAAAGGTATTATATGACTAACAAAATCAGTGTGCCAGTAATTTCTGCAGAATCAGGGTTTTATCAATATTTGCAAAAGATCAATAAAGTTCCGTCACTTTCACAAGAAGAAGAGTTTTTACTTGCCAAAGCCTATCTTGAGCAGAATGATCTAGAAGCTGCTCATAAGCTAGTAACTAGTCACTTGAAATTGGTAGCAAAAATTGCCGTTAGATATAGAAATTATGGACTACCTCTAAATGAGCTTGTGTCAGAAGGGAATTTAGGTCTTATGCAAGCAGTAAAGAAATATAATCCTGATTTAGGTTTTCGCTTGTCTACTTATGCTTTGTGGTGGATTAAAGCTTCAATCCATGAATATGTCCTAAGATCTTGGTCTTTGGTTAAAATGGGTACTACGGCAGCACAAAAAAAGTTATTTTTTAGCCTTGGTAAAATTAAGCATAAAATTGCTAACCTATATTCAAGAGCTGTTACAGATCAAGATTTTGTTCAAATTGCTCAAGAACTTGGAGTGACTAAGAATGAAGTTAGTGAAATGAATTCTAGGTTATCTGGTCCAGATTTATCATTGAATAATTTGGTAAATAGTGGAAATGATAACAGTGATAGCGAGCTAATTGAATTTTTACCGGAAACCCGTCCAAGTCAAGAGCTAAGATTAATTAGCCAAGAGGATTCTGTTAACAAACATAATTTGCTAACACAAGCGATGAAGATATTAAATGATCGTGAATTACATATTCTCACTGAGCGTAAATTAAAAGATTCTCCAAAAACTCTTGATACTCTTAGTATTGAATATAAAATCTCTAAGGAAAGAATTAGGCAGATTGAGAACACAGCATTTGAGAAAGTGAAAAACTTTATATTGCAACAGATGCCAAAAGTTGTTTAAGTGGATTACTATAATTTTTCTAGTATACTCAGGTGGTTTTACAATATATTAAATTAAATATTAATTCATGAAAGCAATTGCTATACATTTATTGATTATTTTGATTTCTACGCAAGTATTTGCTGGAAATCAAATTACTAGAAAAGATTTGAAATTTAATTCATCTAATGATTGCACAGAAAGATTAGATATTTTGGAGAAAGAGAATCAGCAGTTACTTGGCAGAGTTGAAATAATTGAATATACTATTGCCAAATTAGAGAGAATTTTAGGCTCTACAAAACAAGAGGTAATAAGTTCTGAGGATACCAGTACAGCAAAAAATTTAGCAGATGATTCTATAGTTGGCGATGTCTTTGAAATACCAGCTACTAAAGAAGTACAAAAGGAAGTTGCGTCGCATGATATTGCAAGACCCATTTCGGGGATAGCAAAAGATAAGCAACTTTATGACTTAGCACTTGCCTCTTTAAAAGATAATAAATTAACCGATGCAGAAGAAAAATTTGTAAATTTTTTAAAAAATTACTCTAATAGTCCTTTGGTAAGTAATGCGTATTTTTGGTACGGAGAATCTTTTTTTAGACGTAATATGTTTGATAAAGCGGCTATAAATTATCTAAAAGGTTACAAACAATCACCAAAAGGTTCTAAAGCTTCTGACTCATTGTTAAAATTAGCATTATCTCTTGGGGAATTGAAGAAAATACAAGAAGCATGCTCTATTCTTGATAAACTTGAAACAGAATTTCCGAGTAGATCAGCTACATCAATAAAAAGAGCTAAGGATGCAAGAACCAAATTTGCTTGTAAGCGTTAGGTTCTTATGAACAAAAAGGTAAATAATAATGACTGACATTTTAGAAGAAGTCTTAAATGATAAAAATGAAGAAAAGAAACTTTATTACTTTAAAAAACTTCTTCCTATAACTATAATCCTCGCACTAATAGTCGTATTATTTATGCTAATAAACAATTGGCTTGATGGTAAGAAAATAAAGAATAATCAAAAGACAGGTGATATTTTAGTTAAGTCTATGTCGCTTATCAATGACAACAAAGACCTAACCATAAAGTCGTTGGATAATTTAATTGAAACAAGTAATAATAAAGTAGGAGAGCTTGCTGCTATCGAACAAGTCAGTATAAAAATACAACAAGGAGATTTTATAGAGGCTAGAACTTTATTAAAGAAAATTATTGATAACAAGAATTATGCCGAATTAACAAGTGCATATGCACGTCTAGTTTGGTTAAGTTTAATGATAGACGAAACAAATTTATCTAATGCAAACATTAATGAAATCGAGGAATATTTAAATTATTTTGATGATGAGAATAAACCATTCTTTGGTACTGCAAATATTATCAAAGCAATTTGGTATATTAACAACAACTCAAAAGATTTAGCAGAAAATACTTTGAAAAAGGTAATATCACTAGAAAGTACAACTCAAGTAGTTAAAGAGCAGGCTAAAGCTTTACTTTCAAACTTACAATAATCGGAAGTTCGATGTAACAAGTTATATCAAACTTCCGGAATATATAGAAACAATCAGGCTTGAAGCGGTTCTGCACATAACAAGCCAATTCGATATAAGAATTAACAATTCTTATATCGAATTGAGCTTACAATAACAAAGGCTTAAATTATGATAAAACAACGATTAATTATTTTCTTACTACCTTTTTTTCTAACTTCTTGTGGTCTTGGAGCTAAAAAGATTAAAAATATTGTAGAATTAACTCCTAGATTATCTGTAGAAAGTAATGAAACAATTCAAATAGATTCTGCTGTAAAAATAAATATATTTAGCCCTGAACAGCTGCAAAATAAGGAATATACTATTGCAAAATATAAAATAATATCAGAGCCAGTTTTTAATAAAGCTGTTGCCTATACCATTGATACTAAAGGTAATATTTCCGCTTTTTCTATGAAAGATAAATCTATTATGTGGTCATATAATATCAGCACTAACAAGAGTGATTATTATGTTGGTGGAGGGATCTTATGCCACAATGATAAACTATATGTTACCTATGGTTCAAGATTCTTGGTAGTATTAGATAGTAGGTCAGGTCATGAAATAATCAGAAAAGAGTTGCCTGATATTACTAGAGTAAAACCGGTATTAATTAATAATTATACTATTGTAGTTCAAACAGTAACTAATCAAATATTAGCGATTAATATTGATAACTTAAATTTTGTTTGGCAACATGAAGGTGTAGTAGAAACTTTGTCATCAAGTTACCATGTTAGCCCAATAGTACAAAATAATCATGTAATAGTAAACTATAATTCAGGACAAATTCTTGCTCTAGAAGCAGCTAGCGGTCAAGTTCTATGGACTAACGATTTATCTAGTCATCAAGAAATAGGCTTGCCAAATTTTGAGGCAGCATCTATATTATGCAAACCTATTGTCAATAACTCTCACATATATATAGCTAATAGTGCTGGTAAGATAGTAAAGCTAGATATCATGACGGGTAATATTCTTTGGCAAACCAAAGCTTATGATGTGCAATCTATGTTGTTAGCGGGTAATAGTTTATTTATAACAAATAATGCTGGACAAATAGCTGCTATAAGTACTGATTTTGGTAAAGTCAAGTTTGTAGCAGATCTAAATGATGGGAAAGATATTAAAAAAGTTAAAGCCTCATCATTCCTAACTCCTATAATTGGTAAGGTAGCTGAGGCAGAAGAGTGGAATTTAAATATTATTTCCACTAAAGGTGAATTATATAGTTTCCAATCAGATGTTAATGGTAATTTAAGCACTACTCCACAGATTGCTAAAATTACTAAAAATATTGAATATCATGGAAAAACCTGCTGTGGTAGTATGTATTTTGCTACTGATAAAAAAATTATGTTTGTCGATTAGTCAAGAAACTATGTAAAATATATATTTACATTTATCTTGACAAAATAGTGGTTATAATGCTATTTAGTATAGCTTAGGCTAGGACAATGATAACATTAATTCTAATTAATAAAGATATATAACGTGAAAACTTATTCTGCAAAACCATCACAAATTCAGAAAAAGTGGTGGGTCATAGATGCTAAAGACCTTGTATTAGGTAGACTTGCTAGTGAAGTAGCTAAAATCTTACGCGGCAAACATAAGCCTTCCTTCACTCCTCATTTAGATTGTGGAGATTATGTAATAATAATTAATTCCAAGCATATTTGCTTGACAGGTAAAAAATCAGACCTTAAAGATGGTAAGTTTTATTATCGCCATACTGGTTTCCCAGGTGGGATAAAGGATACAACAGCTGGAAAAATTCTGTCTAGTAAGTATCCCGAACGTGTCGTTAAGCTTGCTGTAAAAAGAATGATTACGCGAAATGTTTTGGGATCAAAGCAGATGGGTAATCTATATGTCTATGCAGAGAATGAACACCCGCATAAAGCTCAGCAACCTGAGTTTTATGATTTTGCAAGCAAAAATACAAAGAATAAAAAATAGTGAATTATGACAATATTAAAGGTTCAAAGTGAAAAAACCAAAAGTGATACAGTTCAGAGTAAGTTAGTTAAGCCTAAAACGCCTGCAGGAAGTAGTGATAATAAAGTCTATGGTACAGGTAGAAGAAAAAGTGCGATTGCTAGAGTTTGGTTAAAAAGTGGTAGTGGTAAGGTAATTGTCAACAAAAAAAATATGGAGCAATATTTCACTCGTGAAGCTCATACCAAATCTCTCTTGCGACCATTTGTTGTAACTAATACTGCTGGGCAATATGATATAATATGTACTGTTAGAGGTGGTGGAATATCAGGGCAACTAGGTGCTGTACTACACGGTGTTTCTAGAGTGCTTGACAAAATTGCACTAGAATTTCATAGTATTTTACGCAAATCCGGTTTCTTAACAAGAGACTCAAGGGTTGTAGAACGGAAAAAATATGGTAAGCATAAAGCTAGAAAAAGTACTCAATTCTCTAAACGTTAAAATTTTACATAATCTGTTTGGAGTTGTCTAGCATGTGATTTTTCTGAAGCTCTTTCCATCATGGCGGGGTAGCTCAGTTGGTTAGAGCAGCGGAATCATAATCCGCGTGTCGGGGGTTCAAATCCCTCCCTCGCTACCACAAAATGCTAATTCATGTGGTAGTTTATTATCGACTTTGTGTAATGGGGGGCATAATAAGAATCAACAACTAATTCTTTAAAGTATTAAAAATACTGTGATTTTTTTATATTTTATATGTAAAAGTCATTAGTGCTACTTGATATATATGCTATTATGCGGTGAATGTACTCGAAATTCTTCAAGTTCTTTCAAACATTATTATGAAAAGGATTACATTCGGTTTAATAGCTGAGTATGTGGCTATTGTTATTTATAAAATTAAATTTTATCAAATTCTTCACCATCGTAAAAGATATTATGTTGGTGAGATTGATATTATTGCCCTACGTGGAAAACAACTTGTTTTTATAGAAGTAAAAGCAAGAAGTTCTGACGTTGATGATCGGATATTATCAACTCATCAACAAGCAAGACTCAATAACAACCAGCTAAAGCTGGTGGGTTGATATCTAGACTGGAAGTCGCTATTACTCTAAAGAGATATTACTAATGCCTGTGCTATCTCTCTGATCCTAATTCTTATAAGTTACCCTGCAATACTTTGTAGCGATATTTAGTGATCCAAACAACATGAAAGCGATGGTAAAATACAGTGTGGCTAGTCTTGTTATAATCTGTCATATATGATATTTTAATATACATAAGAGCAAGCTCTTCATGTATATTAAAATATCATATATTCAAGTTATAGTGAATTGAAATATTAGAACAAGGACTGAAGTCTTTCCCAGCTGAAGCTGGGGGTTTTAACCAAAAAGGTGACTATAAAAAGATCTGCCAGTATATTTTTAAGCTCTAACCCAAAATACCAAAATTATCAAGTCAGATTGGTTCTGTCGCATATGTTGGACAATAGAAAAAAGATTGATATAATGATCTAAAAAAGATGTTAAGATGTTTCGTATTACTGCAAGATTATTATTATATTTCAAAGGATTTTGTTCTTCAGCAGAAATAATAATGTTATTTGTCTATATGAAATGCCGATTTTCTTTAAGTTATCGAGATTTGGAAGAAATGATGAGTATAAGGGGAGCAAAAATTGATCACTCTACATTACAAAGATGGGTTATAAAATTTGTACCATTGATAGATCAGGTGGTTAGAAAAAGAAAGAAGCCAGTTGGTAGTAGTTGGAGAATGGATGAGACTTATATTAAATTAAACGGTAAATGGGTTTATTTATATAGAGCACTAGATAGTCTTGGTAATACTGTAGACTTTCTGCTACGTAAGCATAGAGACAAGCCTGCAGCACTTGCATTTTTTCGTAAAGCCTTTAGAGAGAATAATTTTCCTGAGAAAGTAGTAATTGATAAAAGCGGTAGTAATACGGCTGCTCTTAATGATTTGAATACAGAAGTTCCTAAAGATTATAAAATTAAGGTTATTCAGACCAAATACCTGAATAATCTTGTAGAACAAGATCATAGGTTTATCAAAAAACGTACAAAGCCAATGCTTGGTTTTAAGAATTTTCATTCTGCAGAAATGACTATTACCGGTATAGAAAATATTCGTATGATGCAAAAAAGACAAATAATTGGAGCTAATGATAATCTTTCTACTTTTGAGAATTTTGCTATGTTAATGGCATCATAATGTCCAAAACCTTAGTTTTAACAATCTTGATGTAGTATGATTTATAGATGCGACAAAACCTATGATAGCTGCTCTTTGTAATAAAGATATTATTGCCCCTTTAGTCTTTGAAGGAAATTGTAATAGTGAGCTATTTGAAACTTATGTAAGAGATTTTTTGATAAAAGAATTAAAGCAAGGGCAAGTAGTAGTAATGGACAATATTAACTTTCATAAAAGAAAAAAGATAGAAGAGTTAATAAAATCCGTGGGAGCTAGTATTTTATACTTACCCACCTATAGTCCCGATCTCAATCCAATAGAACATCATTGGTTTAGGATAAAAAATTATATTCGTAAAACTGCTGATAATTTTACAGATTTTTTTGATTCAGTAACTTATGCATTGTCAATAGCTTAAGGGATTATGCTGTACCAATAAAGGTGAAGCAATTGTGTAATAAATTATGCCAAAGAATTAACAATGGAGAATCAATAGATTTAATAGTTGATAGTACCGGTCTTAGTTTTGGTAAAGCCAGTCATTGGTATGAAACAAAATATAATAAGCCATGCAACAATAAGCCTTGGAAGAAAATGCACATTGCAATTGATCCTGAGATGAATGTGCATGCGATTGAAATTACAGATTATGAGAGTTCGGATATTGAAGGTTTGGATCAACTAATACCTGAGGGACTAGAGATTAAGAAGCTAATTGCTGATGGTGGGTATTATAGTATTGCTGGTACTCAACGCCTAAACGATCAAGGCATTACACCAGTGATTCCACCACCGAAGCATGCTGTGGTTCATGAGCAGAATGCTACAGCATGGCATGATAAAATAGTGCAATATATTAAAGATAAAGGCAGTGTTTATGCATTTCATAAAAAATATGGTTATGGCAAAAGAGCGTTGGTTGAATCGCAAATTTCTCGTATTAAAAGATGTATTGGTTCATCATTACTAACTCAAAACACAGACTTACAAAAATTAGAAGGAGTAACTATCGCAAATATTATCAATCAGTGGAATTCATTTGGTAGCTGTGTTTCTGTGAAAATGGGATAATGCATGTCTAAATTAAGAAAGATTGTACCCTTCCGAGCAAAGCCATTGTAATATAGTAGTATTAATAAGAAATATTAGACTTGTATATACTAATATAGTACATCTGTTTTTCTTAGAGAAGATTGTACCAGAATTACTATTAAAACAGGATACGCTTGTGTTAAACATAATATTTAGTAGTTTGTCTAGCTTTATGTTATAATAATTAACGAGTTCAATACATTACTATTTATGACCATTAGTAAATTTCTAGACCCTAAGAATGATGTTGCCTTTCGCCGTATATTCGGTTCGGAGAAGAATAAAGACATTCTGATTCATTTTATTAATGATGTATTGGAGCTTAAAGGCAGTGATAAAATCAAAGAAGTAACATTTTTACCTACTATTCAAGAACCAGAGATTGCTGCTAAGAAGCAGAGTATAGTTGATGTTTTGTGTAAAGATGAAAATGGAGTGCAGCTAATTATTGAAATGCAGGTATCTCCACAAGAAGGCTTTGAGAAGAGAGCACAGTATTATGCTGCTAAAGCCTATTCAAGGCAGTTAAATAAAGGCAAGAAGGAGGGAGCTAGGTATATAGATTTAAAGTCGGTAATATTTATTGCTATCAGTGATAATATTATTTTTAAAGATAAGGTGTTCTATAAATCTGATCATATTATTTTGGATAAAGATAGCTATTCTCATGATTTAAAGGATTTTTCTTTTACTTTTATAGAGTTACCAAAGTTTAAAATCACAGATATAAATTTACTAACTAACATAATCGAGAAATGGTGTTATTTTTTCAAACATGCAGATGAGACAAGTGAAGAAGACTTACGTAAACTAATAGGTTCTGACGAGGTTATAGAGCGGGCATATGAAGAATTAAACCAGTTTAATTGGACAGAAGAAGAATTGCTGACTTATGAACAAGAGACTAAACGTATTATGGATAATAAAGCGTCAGAAGCCTACTTGATAGAAACTGCTAAAGCTGAAGGCATCCAAATAGGTGAAACTAGGGGCATCCAAATAGGTGAAACTAGGGGCATCCAAATAGGCGAAACTAGGGGCATCCAAATAGGCGAAACTAGAGGTATCCAAATAGGTAAAGCTGAAGGTAAAGCTGAACAAAATATTGCAGTAGCAAAAAAAATGCTAGCCAAAGGTTCAGACCCTGCTTTTATTTCTACTATCACCGGTCTTGATGAAGATTTTATCCTCTCTCTTACCAATTCTAAAGCTACTCATAAATCTAAGCTATAAGTAGTAACTATCGCAAATATTATTAATCAGTGGAATTCATTTGGTAGATGTGTTTCTGTGAAAATGGGATAATTCTGTCTACAGTAAGACAATTCCTACCCTTCCGAACAATGCCTAGTACAATTCGATTTATCATGAGGCTAATTAATAGGTATTTCCTTAACATCAGCTTCTTGTGTTTCAATACGAGGTAATATGATTGTTAAGATGCCATTTTTTAAATTGGAAGAGATAGTTTTTTGATCGATGTCATTATTTAACCCTATAGGCCTATCAGCAACATAGCTGCTAAAAAGACCTATAGCGTATTATACGAACTTTGAAATTCTGTGAACGGCTTACTTATAGCATTTTGCTGGATTTGAGTTCATAATTAGTCACACATTATTAAGCAATTTTTTCTAGTTTTCAGATATTTTATTGTCCCACTTTGGGAGAAAAACCCCGCACTTGCAGTGCGTCGTTTCAACATAAATTTTAAATATCTTATCAAGAAAAGATAAGATAAGATATTTTTTAACAAAATCTTACACTTCACAGATATATTCTTTTTGTGTTGTGACACTTTCTAAATGAGCCATACACAAATAGTTTCTAACTCAGGAGTTTCGCACTTAGCAAAAAATATGTTAATCTAGCAAGAAAGAGTTTTAGTTAAGCATGGCAAGATCAAAATGTAGCAAAGACTTATATAAATCATTTTTACAAGCAAGTAGCGTAAGATATAGTGGTAAAGCATTATCTGAAGTAAGTCCAATAAACCTATCTCATGATAGTGCAAGTCGATGGTTAAATAGTAAGGATTTCCGCCCTAGCGGGATCTACAGAGAAGTGTCAAAATATATTGATAGGGAAGCTTCTTGTTTATTAGTGGGAGATGACACGTTATTGTCAAAGCAATACAGTAAGAAAATTGAGCTTGTACATTATCAATATTCTGGAGCTGTACATGATGTTATACCTGGTATAGGGATGGTCAACTTACTGCATTACAATGCTAAAACTGATCAATCTACCCCTGTAGATTATAGAATATATGATAAAGAAACTGATGGAAAAACAAAGAATGAGCATTTTTGTGATATGCTTACTTTAGCTAAGGAAAGAGGGATCAATCCTGATGCAGTAGTAATGGATGCGTGGTATAGCGGTTTGGAGAATTTGAAACATATACGTAATTTAGGTTGGACATGGGTTAGTAACCTAAGAAAAAATAGAAAAGTTAATCATAATGTTAGCTTAGAAAGTTTAGAGATTCCTGATGAGGGATGATCTGTCAACAGTTTTCCGGACAGTTTGTTTAGGCACATTTTTGCATTTTCTCGTATTGTACAGGTGATAGATAGTCATTAGTTGAATGCATCCTTATACGATTATAAAATACTTCTATATATTCAAATATGGCATATTTTGCTTCCTCCCTAGTTTTAAATTTATATTGATAAATTAGTTCTGTTTTTATAGTGTGAAAAAAGCTTTCAGCAACAGCATTATCCCAACAATTTCCTTTACCGCTCATACTCTGTATAATACCATGTTGTTTTGTAAGTTTTGAATGGCTATCAGAACAATATTGACTACCTCTATCAGTATGCCAAATAAGTCCTTTAGGTGGTTTACGTTGCCATATTGCCATTAGCAGAGCATTATTAACTAAATCAGCTTTCATGTTACTATTCATTGACCACCCTATAATTTTCCTAGAAAATAGATCAATAACGGTTGCTAAGTACAGCCAACCTTCTTCAGTTGGAACATATGTGATGTCCCCAACCCAATAACAATTAGCAGCATAGACCTTGAACTTTCTATCCAATAAATTAGGAGCAACTTGCTTATTATGACTAGAATCAGTAGTTGCTTTAAATTTATGTTTGCTTTTACATACTAAACCAGCTTCATTCATTAGCCTTGCAATCCGCTTCCGACTAACAATTATACCGTGTCTAGATAGTTCCTTTTTAATGGGTCTAGATCCATAATTCCTTCTACCTTCTTGAAAAATTGTTTTAATCTTACAGGTTAAAGCATTATCTTCTTTGTCCCTATTGCATTCAGGGGTAGTTAACCATTCATAATAGCCACTACGTGATACTTTCATAAATTTGCACATAATCGCAGTTGAAAAATCACCTTTATGCTTCTTTATCCATGCGTACTTTATTGGGACTCTTTCGCAAAGTACGCGGCAGCCTTTTTTAATAGATCACGCTCCTGCGTTACCCTAGCTAAATCTTTCTTTAATCTTTTTAATTCATCATAGAGATGTTCATCTGTTCGCATTATTGATTCTTTAGGTTTGGAATATTTATCTACCCAAGTATATAGAGTATTTCTAGTAATACCTAACTCTTTAGCTGTTTGTGACACAGGTCGCTTGGACTCAATTGCTAATTTAACTGCTGACTCTTTAAATTCAGCCGGATAAACCTTTGGTTTGCTATTAGTCATTTTTGTACTTCCTTTCTGTTAATATTGTCTCCTATTAACTGTCCGGAAAACTATAACCACATCAAGATGCCTTTTAGCTGATTCGCAATTTTGCTAACTGCGAAACTCCTGTTACAGAGAATGAACTATATTACCCTGAAGAATGCGGATATTTTCTCAAACAAACACGAGGGATTTACCACAATGAACATCAATGTAAAGAGATGAGTCCTGAAGAAAAACTTGGGTATCATCAGGAACATAGCAGTAAATATATAGAAAACATATATAACAAAATAGACGAATTATTTAACGACAAGAAAGTTGAGCCTAATAGTAGGCTTGGACAAGCTATGAAATATTGGATAAATAATAAAGAAGGTTTGACCCAATTTTTAAAAATCCCAGTTAGCAATCTTGATAATAATTGGGCTGAGAGATCACTGCGTACCATTATTTTACAAAGGAAGAATTCATTATTCTTTAAAACAATCAATAGTGCTGAGATACATAGTGGTCTGTATAGTATAGTAAAGACTTGTAGTGAGAACGAGATCAATGCCTTTAAATATTTAAATTGGCTACAAGAGCAGAGTAGCAAAGCAAAGAAGCGTCCTGCGAATTATACGCCTTTTGCCTATGCAAGATATATGAATAATACGGAATTAATCGAGACAGCAGCTTAAACGACAGGAAGCCAATCATTAGAGAATTTGGCAGAACTAGGATCACCATTATGAATAAGAATGTGTAAGGTTCTATAACAAATTTGATAAGATGAATTATCAGATGGGAAAAGTTTTGCGGTAAATTTACCTTTGGATAGGCGTTTAGAGCATAGCCAAAAGCCTTGACCGTCAAAGGACAAAATTTTAATGGCAGTTCTGTTTTTATTATAGAATAAAAACAAGGAACCATTAAGAGGGTCAGAAGAAAGTTTTTGTCTACAAACAGCGATTAAGCCATCGATACCCTTGCGAAAATCGATGGCAATAGTGGCAACAAAAATAACTGACGCCGGGGTTAGTTGCAGCATAAAAATGTCTGAATTATGGTTTTTGGTTCTAGTGTTTGGATAATAAGTTTGGTACCATTTGGTTTAATAATGTGACAAGTATTATAATGGACTGAAAAAATTAGACAAAGAAGCAGGTATTTTTGTTTCTCAATAAGTATAGAATAATAAATAAAATTAAAGAGAAACAAATGGGTAAAAAACAAATTAAAAATTTTAGTGCAGAAGCAAAAACTAAAATAGTATTAGAGATGTTAAAAGAAGAATCAACAATAGGTCAGTTATCGGTCAAATATGAAGTAACGGCTAAAACTATGCAAAACTGGAAACGACAATTTTTAGATAATGCGTCATTGGCATTTGAGCCAGCAAAAGCTGTTAGTGAGTACAAAGGGCAGATTAGTGAACTTAAGAATCAAAACGATGAACTTGCAAAAGCATTAGGTAAGGCTACAGTCGAGAGGGACTGGGCGGTGGGAAAGCTAAACAGCTTGGACTTATCAAATAAGAAAAGTCTTGTCGACCCCAAGCTGAGTACGTTAGCAAAGACAAGGCAATGTGAACTATTAAAGATAAGCAGATCTGGAGTATATTATAAAGCTAAAGTAATGAGCTTATATAATCTTGATATTTTAAATAGAATAGATGAAATATATACGGATAACCCTGAGTATGGTTATCGTTATATATACAAACAATTATTGGAAGACGGCTTTAATGTGGGCAGAGATAGGGTGCTTAAATATATGGGAATAATGGGTATAGAAGCTATTCATCCTCATAAAAAGCAATCTACTTTTGTGAAGGATGGTCAACATAAAATTTATAGCTATTTGCTTGAGCCGTACTGGCACAAATCAGGAACGAATAGAACTATTCATGTACCTTATGTTAATCAAGTGTGGAGTGGTGACATTACTTATATTAGAACTAACGGAGGATTTATGTATCTTGTGGCGATTATAGATTGGCATAGTAAGGCAATACTAAGTTATAAAGTATCTAATTCTATGGATGCATCACTTGTAACCGATGTATTAAAAGATGCACTGAATAAATACCCTGCACCACAAATATTCAATAGTGATCAGGGTAGTCAATATACTGGACATGAGCATACGGGAATTCTAAAAGAGAATAATATACAAATCTCAATGAACGGTAAGGGTAGAAGCATTGATAATATTGTGATTGAAAGATTTTTTAGAACTTTAAAATATAATTGTATATTTATAAATGATTTTAAAAATATCGCAGAACTTAAAGATGGTATTGATAAATACATGGATAAATATAACAATCAAAGATTCCATTCAAGTATTGGTTATAAAAAACCGATGAACGTGTATCTTGATTACTTACAAAATGCAGCTTAAAAATTATGTAAAATGGGAAACAAAATTAGTGAAAAATTTGTCTTGAAAAATCAGTCCAGTTTCTATAGTGATTTTGTTTGGGGGCAGCTACAGGATCGGTATCTATAGAATTTAATAGTTGAAATGGGAGAAAATTAATATTTTGTTGTAGAGCTTGATTTGAAGTTGAGACAGGAGAAGTTTTGAGGGTAGGCTCATGGGCTTTTTTAATTGAACTGATTGTTGCTTTATTGTCCCACTTTGGGAGAAAAACCCCGCACTTGCAGTGCGTCGTTTCAACATAAATTTTAAATATCTTATCAAGAAAAGATAAGATAAGATAAGATAAGATATTTTTTAACAAAATCTTACACTTCACAGATATATTCTTTTTGTGTTGTGACACTTTCTAAATGAGCCATACACAAATAGTTTCTAACTTTTAAGTTAGTACATACATGAGGCATTCATGCCGTAATATTAAGCTCTGCACTTGCAGTGCAGAGTGGTTAACTAATATTAAGATGTTTAGCTATCTCTTGGTAAGAATAATGATGGAGTAATTGGTAAACTAATTCCTTTAGATGGTTTGGTATAGGATCAAACTTATTAGTTTTAGTTTGACGCCAGGCTTTAAATTGCTGAGCTACTTGCTCAATAGTAATTGATGGTATTTGCATAGTATGAAACCCAAATGTATAAAAAATTCATACTAGCAAAAACATTAGATAAAGTTATGCAGTTTTGCTGCAGGTATACAGTGTGTAAATTTTTCATAGGGCTTAAATTCTACCTTCAAATTTTATCAAAAAGTGAGCCATAGCTGCGTTCCAGTTTGGAATCGGCATAACCCATTTCTTGGTCATATAATCAATTGCCAAATACAAGGTCTTAAAAACGGCATTATCATTTGGAAAAACCCGTTTATTGTCCCACTTTGGGAGAAAAACCCCGCACTTGCAGTGCGTCGTTTCAACATAAATTTTAAATATCTTATCAAGAAAAGATAAGAATGAATCATACAGATATTTTTTAACAAAATCTTACACTTCACAGATATATTCTTTTTGTGTTGTGACACTTTCTAAATGAGCCATATACAAATAGTTTCTAACTTTTAAGTTAGTACATACATTAGGCATTCATGCCGTAATATTAAGCTCTGCACTTGCAGTGCAGAGTGGTTAACTCTTAGTAACCTTACGTAGTCCGTCCGCCAAAAATATTTAAAGCCCCCCATAATCTATGATTGAATAAAATATTTAAAGCCCCCCATAATCTATGATTGAATAAAATTTTTACAAAAAAAATTCTAATATTTGCACTAAAATTAAAAATTGTTTTCAATTTTATTGAAAAATTTCTGTTTTAGTAAAATTTTTACATGAGCTTATTGTTAACGATTTTTTTTAATCGTTTAGCAAGTTTTTTAATGATAATTTTTTTATGTAGAGTTAGGCATGATGTGTAAATGATTGGCAATACATCGTAAATTCAAACCTATAGCAGAGATTATTGGATTGATCACATCTCCTATCACACCCTTCAAGAAGTTTCTGCCCATCCTGCCATATTGTTTCAAATGCCCTATTATTGGTTCTATAGCACTGCGTCTCCTGATCATACACTTGTCTTCTTTCAATAACTTTTTCCGAGTTTTTGGGGTATATACCTTACTCTTCTCTTTAACATTGCTGCCAGTATAACCAAGATCAACAAACGATTTTTTTATCTTTATTGTCCCACTTTGGGAGAAAAACCCCGCACTTGCAGTGCGTCGTTTCAACATAAATTTTAAATATCTTATCAAGAAAAGATAAGAATGAATCATACAGATATTTTTTAACAAAATCTTACACTTCACAGATATATTCTTTTTGTGTTGTGACACTTTCTAAATGAGCCATACACAAATAGTTTCTAACTTTTAAGTTAGTACATACATGAGGCATTCATGCCGTAATATTAAGCTCTGCACTTGCAGTGCAGAGTGGTTAACTATTTTCTGCCATTAAACCCTATTATCTATAAGACTTATAGAGTTTTGCCGGACAGACTACGTAATTGGCTATTGACAGATTCTACACTATTAGTTGTGTATATTACTTTCCTTATCGCCTCAGGGTATCCTAGAAAAACCATTAAATTTTCCCAATGAACATACCAAGATTTAGCAATTTGTGGATACTGTTTACTCCATTTAGCTTCAAAAGATTCTAAAGCAAGATGTGCTTCTTCCTCTGTGCTAGCAGTATATATAGGCTTTAAATCAGCCGCTAATTCTTTTCGGTCTTTATATGATACATATTTTAAACTATTTCTAATCTGATGTACAATACATAATTGATGTTCGGTTTTCGGAAAAACTGCTTCTATTGCCTCAGACATACCGGTTAAATTATCACTGCAAGCAATAAGCATGTCTTGCATACCTCTGTTCTTCATCTCAGTAAAATTACCAAGCCAAAATTTCGCTCCTTCATTTTCACTGATCCACAATCCTAAAATATCCTTCCTTCCAGATAAATCAATACCTAATGCTACATATACAGACTTATTGATAATTCGTTTATCTTGACGTACTTTTACTACTAAACAGTCAAAAAATACTATAGCATATACTCGATCCAATGGTCGGCTTTGCCATATCTTGACATCCTCAATTACATCATCAGTAATTTGACTTATCAAACTTTCGCTAACGTCAGCTCCATACAATTCTTGCATTTGAATCTTAATATCAGATAAGCTCATTCCTTTAGCGTATAATGATATTATTTTATCATCAAATCCTTCAATACGTCTTTGACGCTTCGGAATTAATGCAGGTTCAAATGTACTACTTCTATCCCTTGGAACCTCAATCTCTACAACTCCATTATTTGTTACTAGATTCTTTACATTCCTACCATTACGAACATTATCACTATCACTATCAGTATGACAATATTTATCATATCCTAAATGATTATTCATCTCTGACTGCAATGCCTTCTCTACAAGCCGTTTGGTTAATTGTTTTAATAAACCATCCTCTTTAAGTAATGTTGATATATCTGTATCATTATTTATTGTCCCACTTTGGGAGAAAAACCCCGCACTTGCAGTGCGTCGTTTCAACATAAATTTTAAATATCTTATCAAGAAAAGATAAGAATGAATCATACAGATATTTTTTAACAAAATCTTACACTTCACAGATATATTCTTTTTGTGTTGTGACACTTTCTAAATGAGCCATATACAAATAGTTTCTAACTTTTAAGTTAGTACATACATTAGGCATTCATGCCGTAATATTAAGCTCTGCACTTGCAGTGCAGAGTGGTTAACTAATAAATCTATCGCTTGATTCATTGCTTCATTTTGTTTTTGGTGCATTATAATTTCTCCTTTTGTTATATTATATTTTTATATAACCTTTGAAAACTTTACACACTTATTTGTACAGAGCCGAGTGGAGTGCAGTAATGTACTCTGCTTATCCTACAAATTGACGGTGCCATTATTTTCTACCCTTCCGAACAAAGCCCGACAGACTTGCAGAACCCCGTTAATTCTACTTCGATAAGATCTTGAAATTCATTGAAATACTTAATGGTATCCTGTATATTTAAATGAACTTTTATGAATTCGTCATATTGATACACATCTACACAATTACAAAATAATATAGGTATAATAGATTTATTGTTAAATTTACATTGTGTCTCTTTGTATAAACCATCCAGACTGCAATACACCGTGCCGTCTACATCTATATCCTGATAGGGTATCTCCTCTCTAGAAATATTCTGAACACTATTGGCAAGGAGTATTTGCTGCATTTCTAATAATTGGTCTGGTGATTTTATCATAAGTAATCTCATCTCTGATATTTTAAAAGATGGAGCAAATTGATCGATAGAAAAAAATAGACGAAGCTTATCCATCCTATCTTCTACAATATTCAGAATTTCTTCTAAATAATAACCTTTACTATGTGCTAGCGCGTATTGAAAAGCCCAAGTACTTTGTACAAATGCAACTTCTTGTTTTGTTTGAACTGTTAACAAATTACTTGATTTTAAAGCATCGAAGCTCTTGAGTAACAATTGGAATAGAGCATCATTATTAGTATATACAGCACGTTCAACAATTCTAGCATAGATATAGTTCTTACACTCTTGCTTATTAAGATCAATATCTGTGTAATCTATCAAAATATCCTGTAATAATGCATCCAATTTCTTATATTCTTGACTTTGTTCTGAAACAATATTATTTGATAACATTAATGAATCACAAAAACTATTCTGGAGCTTAAGGTCTACTTCTCGTTTACTAAGTTTAATTTTTGGTAGAGGTTCTGGTGGATTCACTATATATGCACTACAAATACTTGATATCAGTTTTTCATGTAGAAATACTGCACCCCCAAAATCTATTAAATTAAAACTACTCAATAACAACCAGCTGAAGCTGGTGGGTTGATATCTAGACTGGAAGTCGCTATTACTCGAAAGAGATATTACTAATATTATTAGACTGATGAGCATCTGAATGATTATTAATGTAATTATTTATGATATCATCAGTTACATTACCGCTAGTCGAGCTAAAGAATCCCCTACCCCAAAAATGACATCCCCAATATGTTTTTCTAATTTCAGGAAATTCTTGTTGAATTTTTCTAGAAGAACGACCTTTAGCAACTTTAACAAACTGACTTACAGATATATGAGGTGGAATTTCAGCCATAATGTGTACGTGATCAGCAGATAGAACCCCATTGATAATTTTAATACCAAGTTCTTCTGCCACCTGTGCAATTATCTCTCTGATCCTAACTCTTAAGTTACCCTGCAGTACTTTGTAGCGATATTTAGTGATCCAAACAACATGAAAGCGATGGTAAAATACAGTGTGGCTAGTCTTGTTATAATCTGTCATATATGATATTTTACTATACATAAGAACTCTTATGTATAGTAAAATATCATATATTTAGGTTATAGTGAATTGAAATATTAGAACAAGGACTGAAGTCTTTCCCAGCTGAAGCTGGGGGTTTTAACCAAAAAGGTGACTATAAAATCATACGGTTGGCAAGCTATCTATGATAAAGATTTAGTAGCCCTAAAATCTCCTTATAATTTACATAGATGCAACTTATGTTGGAACGTGCATTCTGAAACTATGTTACAAAAAATAATAACATTTTATCAAGATATACCATTCTTTTTATACAATACACATGACATTAACTCTAATTATTTACAATTAGATACTATGCTTGAAAGCTTGAATTTACTAGCGATACGTGATGTTTACCAAAAGATATCTGAACAGGTTATAAAAGGTCAACTAAGTCCGATAGACTATTTGCAAGAACTAGTTCAAATTGAGCTTGAGCAATTGGATCTATTACTTGACATAATCTATAAACAGGTATTATAATAGCTAAATATTCCATATATAGATAGCATTATGTCTGTAAAAAGGTTATTAAATCTAAGTTTACCTCAAGGCCAATCAGCTTTCCTTTGGGGGGCAAGAAAAACTGGCAAAACAACATTTTTGCATCAAAGATTTCCAAATGCAATTTTTATTGATTTTTTACAAAGCGAAGTTTTTGCTAAATATTCATTGAATCCACACTATATTCGCTCAGAGATTCTTGCAATTCCAGAAGACAAAAGGAATGGTATGATTTTTGTCATCGATGAAGTACAAAAAATACCTCAAGTACTTAATGAAATTCATTGGATGATAGAAAACATAAAAGGAATAAGTTTTATACTTTGTGGTTCTAGCTCAAGAAAACTAAAATCATCTGGAGCTAATTTGCTTGGAGGGAGAGCATGGAGATATCAAATGTTTCCTTTTTGTTACCCAGAACTTAAAGAATTAAATTGGAATAGGATTTTTAATAGAGGGTTAATACCAGAACATTATGGTTCCGAATTTGCCTTAAAATCACTATCTGCTTATGTATATGACTATTTAATTAATGAAGTGCAATTAGAGGCAAACATTCGAAAACGTGAACCGTTTATTAGATTTTTGGATGTACTTACCTTAAGCCATACTGAGATGATTAATTTTACTAATATTGCTAGAGATTGCGGAGTTAATAAAGCAACAGTAAAAAGTTACTTCGAGATTTTAGAAGACATGTATATAGGATATTTTTTGCACCCTTATACCAAACGTAAAAACAGGCAAATTGTAACACAAATACCAAAATTTTATTTGTTTGATACTGGAGTTGCCAACTATTTATCTAAATATACTTTCAGTGGATTTCATACATCTGATGCTGGGAAAACTTTTGAGCATTATATTTTTCTTGAACTCAAAGCATACCAAACCATGAGTGAAACTAGAGATGAGTTATTTTACTACCGCGATTCAGAAGGGCATGAAGTAGACTTTATATTCAGGGATCAAGCTTTTGAAGTTAAAACTAGACAAAATATAACATCCAAAGATATAAGGGGACTTCTTTTATTTGGGAAAGATTATAGAGCAAAACTTAATGTCATATGTACTGTTGATAAAAAAAGAATAGAAACTTTTGGAACCCAAAGTGTAACAATTTGGCCAGTACAAGAATTTCTTGAATCTTTATGGTCAAATAGCTTATTTTAACCAGAATAAGTACTTTATAACCCCAGTTGCCAATTAAATAGGAGAGATGAAAGGTAGATTTTAAAAGGGACATAGGTTATTTTATCTTTTTCAACCAATAACAAAATAACCTATGAAAAAAGATTTTACCGCAATTTACTGTTTTGTCGACGATTTTATAAAGAATTTGGAAAATAATTTGCCTACAATTAATAGTAGTAAATTTAAACCTGGTGTAAGTAATTATTTATCAATAAGCGAAGTAGTAACCATATTAATTGGTTACTATGATTCATATTGTGATTGTTTTAAGCATTATTACAAACAAGTAATCTTACATAATTATACAGAAGATTTTAAACTTGTTAGCTATGAACATTTTACTAAATTGATAGGTAGAAGTATGCCTTATTTAGCAATATTACTGAATCATTTGCTTGCTGAATGCACAGGTCTGTCTTTTGTAGATGCTACAGGTATAGCCGTATGTAAGAATTATCGTATAAGTTCACATAAGGTTTTTAAAGGAATAGCGGCAAGAGGAAAAACCACTAAGGGGTGGTTTTATGGACTAAAGTTACATTTAATCATAGATACCGAAGGTAATCTGATAAAGGTATCTTTCAGCAGTGGTAATAAGGATGATAGGAAAGGGCTTAAAGGAATGATATCTGGTATATATGGCAAAGTTTTTGGCGATCGCGGTTATATATCTAAAGAATTATTTGATGATTTGCATGACAAAGGCATTCAACTTATTACTCGGGTTAAAAAGAATATGAAAAATATATTACTCCCTATTACAGATAAGGTTATGTTGCTCAAAAGAACTCTGATAGAAACCGTAATAGGCAAACTTAAATTTCTTGATAAATTGGAGCATTCTAGACATAGATCAGTTACAAATGCATTTAGTCATATGCTATCCTGCCTAATCAATTATCAGTTGCTAGAAAACAAACCTTCTATCAAAACTTTGCTGCCTATAGAACTTTTTGATATACCAAATTAATTGGCAACTGGGGTTTTATAGGGTATTATAAACATTTATGTGTTAAAAAGCATGAAATAATGATCCCCAAATTAGGCTAATTGATTGCAAAGAAATAACAGTTATTATTAATTAATATCATTTACTTTAATAGCATTAGAGATAATAAGTTATTTAGAAATAAAATAAGAGAATAAAGGGAACTGTAAACATTTCTGCAAAAATTTAGTATAAGGCTACAGGTGAGGTAATAAAAGGGCTGCAGAGGTAATTTCTTTCATTTCTTATAAAATCTTTCCATAAAATAAAAAATACAAATTTGAGAATTTGTTCTGTAGAGCTGTGATAATCAAGGTTACCATATTATAATATTCTGTAAAAGAAACTTTTTACTGTAAGTATGAAATTTGAGTTAAAAATGGATAAATTTTTCCTTTTTAAACATTCAGTAAATTATACCATTTACCGAATGTTTGTAATATGCTAGTAAGATTAAAGTGAGGAATTATAACGTATACTTGCAGCAAAACAGCATAACTCTATTAAATTTTTTTGCTAGTATGAATTTATAGTCACCTTTTTGGTTAAAACCCCCAGCTTCAGCTGGGAAAGACTTCAGTCCTTGTTCTAATATTTCAATTCACTATAACTTGAATATATGATATTTTAATATACATAAGAGCAAGCTCTTCATGTATATTAAAATATCATATATGACAGATTATAACAAGACTAGCCACACTGTATTTTACCATCGCTTTCATGTTGTTTGGATCACTAAATATCGCTACAAAGTATTGCAGGGTAACTTATAAGAATTAGGATCAGAGAGATAGCACAGGCATTAGTAATATCTCTTTAGAGTAATAGCGACTTCCAGTCTAGATATCAACCCACCAGCTTCAGCTGGTTGTTATTGAGTTTATAAATTTGGGTTTCTACTATGCAAATATCACCGATTAGTAAAAAAACTAGTTGAAAAAGCACCAGTCATATTATAACATTTGAAATATTAACAATAATGATAATTAATCGAAATGTAAAAGCCAAAAGTAGCGACCTTAAGTGCTGAAGAACGAGAAGAACTAATACAACATGTTAAGGCAAATTCACTAACAGGAGATGATCAGCAAGCGATAATAGAACTTGTGAAATTTTGTAACGAACTAATAGACAAGCTAGCATCATCAAATGTCAGTATAAATAAGCTTAAGGAAATGCTGATTGGTTTTAAGGCAGATAACAAAAAAAAGATAGTTCAGATTCATTAAAAGAACCGCCAAGTGAATCTGATAACGGGAATGGTGGTAATGAAGAAGAGTACGGTAAGCCCAAAAAGATAGATCGTAGTAATTGGCAAGGTAGATATGGGTTTGATGATTATAAGGATGCGAATACCAGCTATTTAGCTCCTGAGAATTTTTGTAGTGGTGATAGCTGTCATCACTGCTATAATGGCAAACTATATAATAGTGAAGCTAGAAAATTGCTACAATTTACAGGTAATGCTCCAATTACAGTCAACAGATATGTAAAGAAAACACTACGTTGTAATGTTTGCGATTATACAGTCATGAACAATAAAAATATCAACAAATGGACAAATAGTAGCAGAAGTGCAATAGTGTTACAAAAGACCTATGGTACTCCTTTCTACCGTTTATTTAGGCTACAAAGTTTAAGCGGAGTTCCTATAGCATATAGTTCGCTTTGGCAACAATATTTAGATGTTTGGCAGGAAGGTGGTGGAATTGAGATTTACGGAGTATTATTGGAAATGGCTGCTCAGTGTAGTTCACTGAACCTTGATGATACTAGAGCTAGGATTTTAGAAATTACTATAGCCAATAAAAAATTACGTACTCAAAATAAGAAAGGACGCAGCTGTTATACTACTACAATATGTGCTAAGACTGCGAATAATGAGGTGATAGTTTTATAGTCACCTTTTTGGTTAAAACCCCCAGCTTCAGCTGGGAAAGACTTCAGTCCTTGTTCTAATATTTCAATTCACTATAACTTGAATATATGATATTTTAATATACATAAGAGCAAGCTCTTATGTATATTAAAATATCATATATGACAGATTATAACAAGACTAGCCACACTGTATTTTACCATCGCTTTCATGTTGTTTGGATCACTAAATATCGCTACAAAAGTATTGCAGGGTAACTTATAAGAATTAGGATCAGAGAGACAGCACAGGCATTAGTAATATCTCTTTAGAGTAATAGCGACTTCCAGTCTAGATATCAACCCACCAGCTTCAGCTGGTTGTTATTGAGATTTTACCGGTAATAAGCATGGTGGGGAGAATATCGGTAACGTACTAAAGAATCGTAAGAATAGAACAGATTCTATCCAATTAATGACTGACGCAAGTAACAATAATAACCCGGTATTATCAGAAGCAGATAAAGAATTACTGGCAATAATAGTGATGATCAATTGTTTGTCACATGGACAGAGGAAATTTACAGAGAATGAGCAATATTATCCTGAAGAATGTGGATATTTTCTCAAACAAACACGTGGAATTTACCACAATGAACATCAATGTAAAGAGATGAGTCCTGAAGAAAAACTGGAGTACCATCAAGAACATAGCAGGGAATATATAGAAAACATATATAACAAAATAGACGAATTATTTAACGACAAGAAAGTTGAGCCTAATAGTAGGCTTGGACAAGCTATGAGATATTGGTTAAATAATAAAGAAGGTTTGACCCAATTTTTAAAAATTCCAGTTAGCAGTCTTGATAATAATTGGGCTGAGAGAGTACTGCGTACCATTATTTTACAAAGGAAGAATTCATTATTCTTTAAAACAATCAATAGTGCTGAGATACATAGTGGTCTATATAGTATAGTAAAGACTTGTAGTGAGAACGAGATCAATGCCTTTAAATATTTAAATTGGCTACAAGAGCAGAGTAGCAAAGCAAAGAAGCATCCTGCGAATTATACCCCTTTTGCCTATGCAAGATATATGAATAATACGGAATTAATCAAGACAGCAGCTTAAATGACAGAACGCCAATCATTAGAGAGTTTGGCAGAACTAGGATCGCCATTATGAATAAGAATGTATAAGGTTCTATGGCAAATTTGATAAGATAAATTATCAGAAGGGAAGAGTTTTGCGGTAAATTTACCTTTGGATAGGCGTTTAGAGCATAGCCAAAAGCCTTGAGCGTCAAAGGACAAAATTTTAATGGCAGTTCTGTTTTTATTATAGAGTTAACCACTCTGCACTGCAAGTGCAGAGCTTAATATTACGGCATAAATGCCTTTAGCCTCAGCTAATTTTCAACTTGAAAGTCTCCCACAGCATCATCTTTACCTTCATGCTTTTCGGCTCTGTACAAATAAGTGTGTAAATTTTTCAAAGGTTATATAAAAATATAATATAACAAAAGGAGAAATTATAATGCACCAAAAACAAAATGAAGCAATGAATCAAGCGATAGATTTATTGTCCCACTTTGGGAGAAAAACCCCGCACTTGCAGTGCGTCGTTTCAACATAAATTTTAAATATCTTATCAAGAAAAGATAAGAATGAATCATACAGATATTTTTTAACAAAATCTTACACTTCACAGATATATTCTTTTTGTGTTGTGACACTTTCTAAATGAGCCATATACAAATAGTTTCTAACTTTTAAGTTAGTACATACATTAGGCATTCATGCCGTAATATTAAGCTCTGCACTTGCAGTGCAGAGTGGTTAACTGTCCCACTTTGGGAGAAAAACCCCGCACTTGCAGTGCGTCGTTTCAACATAAATTTTAAATATCTTATCAAGACAAGATAAGATAAGATAAGATATTTTTTAACAAAATCTTACACTTCACAGATATATTCTTTTTGTGTTGTGACACTTTCTAAATGAGCCATACACAAATAGTTTCTAACTTTTAAGTTAGTACATACATGAGGCATTCATGCCGTAATATTAAGCTCTGCACTTGCAGTGCAGAGTGGTTAACTAAAACAATTAACCAAACGGCTTGTAGAGAAGGCATTGCAGTCAGAGATGAATAATCATTTAGGATATGATAAATATTGTCATACTGATAGTGATAATGTTCGTAATGGTAGGAATGTAAAGAATCTAGTAACAAATAATGGAGTTGTAGAGATTGAGGTTCCAAGGGATAGAAGTAGTACATTTGAACCTGCATTAATTCCGAAGCGTCAAAGACGTATTGAAGGATTTGATGATAAAATAATATCATTATACGCTAAAGGAATGAGCTTATCTGATATTAAGATTCAAATGCAAGAATTGTATGGAGCTGACGTTAGCGAAAGTTTGATAAGTCAAATTACTGATGATGTAATTGAGGATGTCAAGATATGGCAAAGCCGACCATTGGATCGAGTATATGCTATAGTATTTTTTGACTGTTTAGTAGTAAAAGTACGTCAAGATAAACGAATTATCAATAAGTCTGTATATGTAGCATTAGGTATTGATTTATCTGGAAGGAAGGATATTTTAGGATTGTGGATCAGTGAAAATGAAGGAGCGAAATTTTGGCTTGGTAATTTTACTGAGATGAAGAACAGAGGTATGCAAGACATGCTTATTGCTTGCAGTGATAATTTAACCGGTATGTTTGAGGCAATAGAAGCAGTTTTTCCGAAAACCGAACATCAATTATGTATTGTACATCAGATTAGAAATAGTTTAAAATATGTATCATATAAAGACCGAAAAGAATTAGCGGCTGATTTAAAGCCTATATATACTGCTAGCACAGAGGAAGAAGCACATCTTGCTTTAGAATCTTTTGAAGCTAAATGGAGTAAACAGTATCCACAAATTGCTAAATCTTGGTATGTTCATTGGGAAAATTTAATGGTTTTCCTAGGATACCCTGAGGCGATAAGGAAAGTAATATACACAACTAATAGTGTAGAATCTGTCAATAGCCAATTACGTAAGGTTACTAAGAATAAACGGGTTTTTCCAAATGATAATGCCGTTTTTAAGACCTTGTATTTGGCAATTGATTATATGACCAAGAAATGGGTTATGCCGATTCCAAACTGGAACGCAGCTATGGCTCACTTTTTGATAAAATTTGAAGGTAGAATTTAAGCCCTATGAAAAATTTACACACTTAATTAGAAAGGCTCTGCTTTTCTATGTAGGCTTTGATCATCTGATCTGTGACATTACCTGTAGTTCTTACAAAATATCCTGTAGCCCATAAATGTTTACCCCAATATCTCTTTTTTAATTCCGGAAATTCTTGCTGAATCTTTCTAGAACTCTTACCCTTCAAATATTGTACCAGCTTGCTAACACTTTGATATGGAGGTATTGATACATATATATGCACGTGATTAGCGGCAACCTTGCCTCTTATTATTTCAACTCCATTATCTTTACATATCTCCTGTACTAGATCTTTGGTGCGTCTCCCAATATCTCCTATTAATACTTTATATCTATACTTCGTTACCCAAACTATATGATAACCTGAGTTTGACGTAAGAAAGAACATTTGAAAATTAAGAAGGGAGGGATTATAAAGTTCTCTAATAATAATGACAAAATTGGAGAATATATTATGATCCCTCTTACGGAGATTTTCTGCTTAATTGATGATTTTTGCAAGCATTTTGATACGGAGCGAAATAAATATATATTACCAAATCCTAACCGTAAGCGTAAAGTGGGCTGCAGTATAGGACTCTCAGAGATTATTACTATTATAGTAATGTTTCACTTGAGTCACTACCGTACCTTTAAAGATTTTTATTGTCCCACTTTGGGAGAAAAACCCCGCACTTGCAGTGCGTCGTTTCAACATAAATTTTAAATATCTTATCAAGAAAAGATAAGATATTTTTTTAACAAAATCTTACACTTCACAGATATATTCTTTTTGTGTTGTGACACTTTTTAAATGAACCATACACAAATAGTTTCTAACTTTTAAGTTAGTACATACATGAGGCATTCATGCCGTAATATTAAGCTCTGCACTTGCAGTGCAGAGTGGTTAACTGTCCCACTTTGGGAGAAAAACCCCGCACTTGCAGTGCGTCGTTTCAACATAAATTTTAAATATCTTATCAAGAAAAGATAAGATAAGATATTTTTTAACAAAATCTTACACTTCACAGATATATTCTTTTTGTGTTGTGACACTTTCTAAATGAGCCATACACAAATAGTTTCTAACTTTTAAGTTAGTACATACATGAGGCATTCATGCCGTAATATTAAGCTCTGCACTTGCAGTGCAGAGTGGTTAACTTTGATAGTCATATATGATTTTAATGGCATATAGACACGGATTTCGCGTTAGCGAGTTAGTAGCATTACGTTGGCAACAAGTAGATCTAAAAACTGGGTTGTTGCAAGTACACAGGCGAAAGAATGGAATTGACAGTATACACCCACTGTTTGGACCTGAATTAAGAGGATTAAGAAAAGTACAACGTGAATATCAAGATACTCAATATGTATTCGTTTCCTAACGAAAAAGCCCTATGATTCCATCAACTTTTGCTAAAATACTTAGTCGTGCTGGAAGTAAAGCAGGTTTAGATATGCCTATCCACCCCCATATGTTAAGACATTCGACTGGTTTTAAACTTGCCAACGATAGTCGTGATACTCGTAGTATTCAACAATATTTAGGTCATAAAAATATTAAGCATACAACAAGATATACAGAAATATTACCTGCTAAATTTAATAATTTTTGGTCAGATTAACTTAATGATACGAGAAAATAGTTTTTCACAATATAATTTAATTGAATTTGGATCATTGCAACAAGATGACCTTAACAAGATACAACAATGTCGTGGTAAGCATAATAAACTAGGCTATGCATATCAATTAATTTTTGTCAAATTACTCAACTATTTTCCTAAACTTATAATGGACTGAAAAAATTAGACAAAGAAGCAGGTATTTTTGTTTCTCAATAAGTATAGAATAATAAATAAAATTAAAGAGAAACAAATGGGTAAAAAACAAATTAAAAATTTTAGTGCAGAAGCAAAAACTAAAATAGTATTAGAGATGTTAAAAGAAGAATCAACAATAGGTCAGTTATCGGTCAAATATGAAGTAACGGCTAAAACTATGCAAAACTGGAAACGACAATTTTTAGATAATGCGTCATTGGCATTTGAGCCAGCAAAAGCTGTTAGTGAGTACAAAGGGCAGATTAGTGAACTTAAGAATCAAAACGATGAACTTGCAAAAGCATTAGGTAAGGCTACAGTCGAGAGGGACTGGGCGGTGGGAAAGCTAAACAGCTTGGACTTATCAAATAAGAAAAGTCTTGTCGACCCCAAGCTGAGTACGTTAGCAAAGACAAGGCAATGTGAACTATTAAAGATAAGCAGATCTGGAGTATATTATAAAGCTAAAGTAATGAGCTTATATAATCTTGATATTTTAAATAGAATAGATGAAATATATACGGATAACCCTGAGTATGGTTATCGTTATATATACAAACAATTATTGGAAGACGGCTTTAATGTGGGCAGAGATAGGGTGCTTAAATATATGGGAATAATGGGTATAGAAGCTATTCATCCTCATAAAAAGCAATCTACTTCTGTGAAGGATGGTCAACATAAAATTTATAGCTATTTGCTTGAGCCGTACTGGCACAAATCAGGAACGAATAGAACTATTCATGTACCTTATGTTAATCAAGTGTGGAGTGGTGACATTACTTATATTAGAACTAACGGAGGATTTATGTATCTTGTGGCGATTATAGATTGGCATAGTAAGGCAATACTAAGTTATAAAGTATCTAATTCTATGGATGCATCACTTGTAACCGATGTATTAAAAGATGCACTGAATAAATACCCTGCACCACAAATATTCAATAGTGATCAGGGTAGTCAATATACTGGACATGAGCATACGGGAATTCTAAAAGAGAATAATATACAAATCTCAATGAACGGTAAGGGTAGAAGCATTGATAATATTGTGATTGAAAGATTTTTTAGAACTTTAAAATATAATTGTATATTTATAAATGATTTTAAAAATATCGCAGAACTTAAAGATGGTATTGATAAATACATGGATAAATATAACAATCAAAGATTCCATTCAAGTATTGGTTATAAAAAACCGATGAACGTGTATCTTGATTACTTACAAAATGCAGCTTAAAAATTATGTAAAATGGGAAACAAAATTAGTGAAAAATTTGTCTTGAAAAATCAGTCCAGTTTCACTCACCCCATTTGAGCTAATCGAAGAAATAGTTATTTATGCTTCTGTACAACTATCAATAAATTACCAAGCAATATATGACTATCAAAATAATATAGTAAAAATTTCAGCACATCGTAAAGATATTACTGAATATTTAGGTCTTAGTTTATTTGATGACATAGCACAAACCAAGCTTAGAAAATTTATATTTGGAGAAGCTTTACGCTTAGAAGCTCATAGTTTGCTTAAAATTCAAGCTATTATTTTTTTAAAAACTAATAATATATTGTTACCGGCAAGTGATACTTTAAACCGACTAATATCTTTTGAGCGTAAACAAGCTAGGAAGCACATTTTTGAAGTTATACATTCAAGGCTCACTGATGATATACCTAAAAAATTGAATGATTTATTGACAACCCAAAATGGCTATTCAAACCTAGAGTTTTTAAAAAAACCACCCCAAAAAGCTTCTGCTGATGCTATAGTAAATTTATCTGAACGCCTTAAAATAATGGTATGGACCTACCCTATATACAGAATGAGAAGCGTATGCTAATCTTCTAGGATAGGAAATGAATCCTAAACAACAATAAGGAGGTCCATATGGAAGTTACCACAATTGGTATAGATATTGCAAAAAGAATTTTTCAAATTCACGGTGTAGATAAAAATGGCAAGACAATATTAAAGAAGAAATTAATGAGAGAACAGGTTTTAACTTTTATGGCTAACGTACCAAAATGTCTAGTAGGCATGGAAGCTTGCGGTGGAGCTAGCTATTGGGCAAGAGAATTAATAAAATTAGGTCATAATGTAAAACTAATGGCACCACAGTTTGTTAAGCCTTATGTCAAAACCAATAAAAATGATCAAGCTGATGCAGAAGGAATATGTGAGGCAGTAGCAAGACCTAGTATGAGGTTTGTACCCATTAAAACTGTAGAGCAACAAGATATTTTATTGTCCCACTTTGGGAGAAAAACCCCGCACTTGCAGTGCGTCGTTTCAACATAAATTTTAAATATCTTATCAAGAAAAGATAAGATAGAGTCAATCATTTAATTTGAGTCAATCATTTAATTTGTGTAAGTTCATTTTTTATTTTCCAATAAATCATATTTAAAATCTCCACAAAGTATTTCAAATTGATTTAAAGCTAAAGACCAATCTTTAATAGGCATGGTCCATTTTTTGGCTGCATTTTGTAGGGATAAAAATATTATTTTTTGAATTGACTTATCATCTGGAAACACCCCCTTATTTTTGATAATTTTTCTAATTTGACGATTTACAGATTCTATAGTGTTAGTAGTATAAATTACCTTTCTGATCTCTTCAGGAAAGGCAAAAAACGGTATTATCCCAGACCAATTACGTTGGCAAATATCAGAAATTACCGGATATTTTTTATCCCATTTTACACCAAATTGCTGAAGTTTTAAACGTGCCATTTCGTCATTATTAGCTGTATAAATTTGTTTTAGATCTGATGTGACCTCTTTTAAATCTTTATATCAGGAGTTTCGCAGTTAGCAAAATTGCGAATCAGCTAAAAGGCATCTAATGTTGTTCTGAATTGATGTTTTTATAACTTCCCAAGTTTGTTGATATAAAGTAATTTTTTCATTTATCCTCCTTTTGTTCATATCGAGCCAAGCAAATACGGCAAGGCAAATATGATTTTTCTGAGCTCGACCCGTGCGTGCCTGACAGCGTTCAATACCACAAGTTTGTTTTAATTCTCGATGATAAACTTCTATAGACCACCGTGCCTTAACAATTTTCTCTATTTGTTCACGTGTTGGATTTTCTAAGTTAGTTGTTATGTAATCAATGCGACCATTTTTTGCCACAAACTTAAATACCGTAACCCAACCGTATCCACGTAGGTGAATTTTTAGTCCCTCATCAGGAATCTCTAAACTTTCTAAGCTAACATTATGATTAACTTTTCTATTTTTTCTTAGGTTACTAACCCATGTCCAACCTAAATTACGTATATGTTTCAAATTCTCCAAACCGCTATACCACGCATCCATTACTACTGCATCAGGATTGATCCCTCTTTCCTTAGCTAAAGTAAGCATATCACAAAAATGCTCATTCTTTGTTTTTCCATCAGTTTCTTTATCATATATTCTATAATCTACAGGGGTAGATTGATCAGTTTTAGCATTGTAATGCAGTAAGTTAACCATCCCTATACCAGGTATAACATCATGTACAGCTCCAGAATATTGATAATGTACAAGCTCAATTTTCTTACTGTATTGCTTTGACAATAACGTGTCATCTCCCACTAATAAACAAGAAGCTTCCCTATCAATATATTTTGACACTTCTCTGTAGATCCCGCTAGGGCGGAAATCCTTACTATTTAACCATCGACTTGCACTATCATGAGATAGGTTTATTGGACTTACTTCAGATAATGCTTTACCACTATATCTTACGCTACTTGCTTGTAAAAATGATTTATATAAGTCTTTGCTACATTTTGATCTTGCCATGCTTAACTAAAACTCTTTCTTGCTAGATTAACATATTTTTTGCTAAGTGCGAAACTCCTGTATATGACACATACTTTACTGAATTGCGAACCATATGTACAATACATAATTGTACTATAGTACTCGGGAATACACTGCTTATAGCTTCTGGAAAGCCCTTTAAACCATCCACACAAGCAACATAAATTTGTTCAATTCCTCGATTCTTTAACTCAGTAACTACTTGCATCCAAAATTTAGCACCTTCATTTTTGCCTATCCAAATGCCAAGTAACTCCTTTTTCCCTTCTATATTTACAGCAAGTGCTAAATATACTGCTTTATTTATTACTATGTGATTGTCTCTAGATTTTACATAGATACAGTCCAAGTATAATATTGGATACACCCTATCTAAACAACGATTTTGCCACCTAGTTACTTCTTCTATCACCCCATCTGTTATGGTGGATATCAAGTCACCAGATACATCAGTTTGATATATTTCTTCTAAATGCCCTCGGATCTCGCTGACTGTCATACCGCGACCATAAAGGGATATCACTTTCTCATCAAATCCATTAAATCTCCTCAGCCCTTTTGGTATTAATTGAGGATTATACTCTCCTTCCCGATCTCTTGGTACTTCTACTGTCAGCTTACGACCATCCCCATCAATTACTGTCTTCTCATAGCTACCATTACGACGATTATTATCTACTTTTGGCATCTTGCTATGTTTTGAATATCCTAATTCATGATCCAACTCACTTGCTAATATTTTCTCAACTATTTGCTTCTTTAGCTGTTGAAATAAACCATCTCGACCAAATAACTCCGATGGATCTGCTTTTGATAATAATTCTTCTACTAGCTGATTACTGATGTCTAATATATCTTTATCTGTATCTAATTTTTTAGCCATAATTCCTCCTTGCTTGCTTAAGTTACTTTTTTTACAGTAATCTCTTACTGCTTTCTTTGCAACTTACACAAACTATAGGACAGACTCTTAAAAACTGCTTTTTAATAGGATCTATTATTCTTTCTTTCATATTACTTTTAATTTTTGTTATTAATTCTAAACCTTGATTAGCAAGGGATTGAGTGAGTTTTTTACTGATATACCCACGATCACCAAAAAGCCAGCCTTGTAATTTATCTACTAAATTTTCCACCACTGCTCTATCATCGACATTTCCAGGAGTTAAAGAAAAACTCATAATCTCTCCGCAACTGTTAATGACAATATGTAGCTTACAGCCAAAGAACCACCCAGTGGAAGTCTTACCTCTTTTTGCTATGTCTTTGAATACTTTATGTCTATTAATTCTTAAATTATGGCAAGCAGGAAGTTTAGTAGAGTCGATATAATATTGACCAGTTTGTTTTCCTGTTAGGCTTTTTAGCAGTAACACCATGGGCATGAAGCTCATTGGCATTAACTGAACAAAACGACTATAGCTCACAAGTTTTGGAAATTCCTTTCTATAACTTTGGCATAGGCAGCATAAATAAAAATCTTTAAAGGTACGGTAGTGACTCAAGTGAAACATTACTATAATAGTAATAATCTCTGAGAGTCCTATACTGCAGACCACTTTACGCTTACGGTTAGGATTTGGTAATATATATTTATTTCGCTCCGTATCAAAATGCTTGCAAAAATCATCAATTAAGGAGAAAATCTCCGTAAGAGGGATCATAATATATTCTCCAATTTTGTCATTATTATTAGAGAACTTTATAATCCCTCCCTTCTTAATTTTTAAATGTTCTTTCTTACGTCAAACTCAGGTTATATACTCAGGTAGAACTTCAAGAATTGGCGTCGTCGTGTCTAAAGATCTCCGCTGCTCACGTACTAATGTACGCTACGCCGCTCGACTTTGCTACTGCCTAGCTCTTCTTGAAGTTATACTATCGTCTACCAACTCTTCATTTACGAGCAGTATATTGCCAAAAAAAAGTCAGAACGCCCTCGCAAAGCGAGGGGCTTGACGGTTATGAGCAGCCCAAAGGGCTGCCATTGTTAATTAAAATTCTCCTGATTCGTCAGAGCCTAAACTATCAAGTTGCTCTTGATTCTTAATGTAGTGTTTGATCTGATTCTCTTCAAATCCTACAGTTGAGACCGCATAACCTCTAGCCCATAACTTTTCTCCATTAAAATTACGTTTTCGTCCACCAAACTGCCTAGCAACGGCTATAGCACTTTTCCCCTTGATATAGCCTATTACTTCAGCTACAGAATATTTAGGAGGAATCTTGATGAGCATATGCACATGATCTTGTACCATATGCCCCTCTATGATCTTGCTCCCACGTTGAAAAGCTAACTCATGGAATACGTTCCCAAGATATTTTCTAACCTTCCCGTACAATTCTTTTTTACGACACTTTGGAATAAACACAATATGATATTTGCAATCCCATTTAGAATGATTTAAACTTTCGTATGTTGTCATATATTTTCTCCTTTGACCGTCAAACCAAAGAAGTTATATATGATAACTTTTTATTTTATACTAAATCTAAAGGCCAAGCCTTGATGGTCTCACTAGTCAAACTAGTGGCTTACCTATCATTGAGTTAAAAAATGGTTACAAAAAAGTTTTATAGAAATAAAGAAGATTTTATTTGTGATATATGTAGTGAATTGGTACAAGGAAATGGCTATACTAACCATTGTTCAACATGTTTCTACAGCAAGCATGTGGATATTAACCCTGGGGATAGAGCCTCTAGATGTAACGGACTAATGCAGCCAGTTTCCTATAAACTCGACAGTAAAAAGGGCATAATTCTAACCCATAAATGTCTTAAATGTGGAGAATATAAAAACAACAAGCTTGCAAGCACAGATAGCGTAGAGAATTTGCTAGATGCTTTCAGTTATGCCTAAATATACCCCAATGAGGGATAAGAATTAGTTAATTCTTATCCTGAATTCGCGTAATATCAGGGCAATGGCATAAATTCTATCACTATCAGGAGTTTCGCACTTAGCAAAAAATATGTTAATCTAGCAAGAAAGAGTTTTAGTTAAGCATGGCAAGATCAAAATGTAGCAAAGACTTATATAAATCATTTTTACAAGCAAGTAGCGTAAGATATAGTGGTAAAGCATTATCTGAAGTAAGTCCAATAAACCTATCTCATGATAGTGCAAGTCGATGGTTAAATAGTAAGGATTTCCGCCCTAGCGGGATCTACAGAGAAGTGTCAAAATATATTGATAGGGAAGCTTCTTGTTTATTAGTGGGAGATGACACGTTATTGTCAAAGCAATACAGTAAGAAAATTGAGCTTGTACATTATCAATATTCTGGAGCTGTACATGATGTTATACCTGGTATAGGGATGGTCAACTTACTGCATTACAATGCTAAAACTGATCAATCTACCCCTGTAGATTATAGAATATATGATAAAGAAACTGATGGAAAAACAAAGAATGAGCATTTTTGTGATATGCTTACTTTAGCTAAGGAAAGAGGGATCAATCCTGATGCAGTAGTAATGGATGCGTGGTATAGCGGTTTGGAGAATTTGAAACATATACGTAATTTAGGTTGGACATGGGTTAGTAACCTAAGAAAAAATAGAAAAGTTAATCATAATGTTAGCTTAGAAAGTTTAGAGATTCCTGATGAGGGACTAAAAATTCACCTACGTGGATACGGTTGGGTTACGGTATTTAAGTTTGTGGCAAAAAATGGTCGCATTGATTACATAACAACTAACTTAGAAAATCCAACACGTGAACAAATAGAGAAAATTGTTAAGGCACGGTGGTCTATAGAAGTTTATCATCGAGAATTAAAACAAACTTGTGGTATTGAACGCTGTCAGGCACGCACGGGTCGAGCTCAGAGAAATCATATTTGCCTTGCCGTATTTGCTTGGCTCGATATGAACAAAAGGAGGATAAATGAAAAAATTACTTTATATCAACAAACTTGGGAAGTTATAAAAACATCAATTCAGAACAACATTAGATGCCTTTTAGCTGATTCGCAATTTTGCTAACTGCGAAACTCCTGACTATTACGATGGCTCAAACATTTTCGGGTTAGCTACAGATTCAGTCTATTGTGTTTTTATTGCCAGAAAGTATCTCTATAACACTATTGATTAATGCTCATAATAGTTTTTAGTTTGTCCTAAGGGAAATAGTATGCTATATATACCGAACTAGGTAGCCTAAGTGGGATTTGGAGAGATTTGTGTTTCACGGGCATTATTTGAGAATCTAATAAGGGAATTCTTGTCTATCTAATTTAAGGAGAAATATTATGAAAAAGTTGTTTTTAATCGCTGCTACAAGTACGGCTCTTTTAACTTCTGCTACATCTTTTGCAGATGTAGGGCAGTTTTATCTTAAAGCTGAAGGTGGTGCGACTAAGTTGAATAATACGAAAATGAAATCTGAAAATAAAAAAGAGAGCTTGAAATTAAAATCTAAAACTAATGCGATTTTGGGTCTTGGTGCTGGTTATTATGCCATGGATAATGTTAGAGCAGAATTGACACTTGATTTTCTAGTTAATCCAGAATTTACTAATTCTAAGTCTAAAACTGCAACTGACGCAGGTCATAAAATGACAGCTAAAGGACAAGTGATGTCATTGTTGCTCAGTGGTTATGTAGATTTGTATGATGCAGGTTTTGCTAAATTCTTTGCTGGAGCAGGTATTGGTATGGCTCAAGTAAAAGAAAAGCTAACTGCGGAATACACTGACAATAAAAAAGTAACTACAATCTCTGCAACTAGGAAGCCCGCTAATAATTTTGCTTATCAGTTGACTGTTGGTGCTTCTGCTAATGTGGCTGATGGTGTGAATGTTGAGCTTACCTATAGTTGGAGAGATTATGGAGAAACAAATTCTAAAAATAAAGATAAGAAGGATACTGACAAAATATCTAAAGCCGCTTACAGAGGTCATAATGTAATGGCTGGCTTAAGATTTGATATCTAATAGTAAATAATTTATAGATTTATTATTTTTGTTCTACAAAAGAAGAGGCTTTTTGGTAACCCTCTTCTTTTGTTATTTGTAGGGTTATCTTGAAAATAAGCTAGCGGATTAGTTTAATTTATAGTAAAATATAAATTAAAAAAATAGAACTATGAAAAATTTACTCTTAGTAACGATTATAGCTATTTCACTTTTAGTCTCTTTTTCCTCTTTGGCTATTGAAAATCAATTTTATTTGAAAGCAGAGGTTGGGGAGAATAAAATGGCTAACATTAAGTTAAATGATAAAAAACTAAAGCAAAATACCGCTATGTTTCTTGGCGGAGGTTTGGGGTATTATATTCTAGATAATGTTAGAGCTGATCTCATGCTTGCTTGGATTGCTAATCATCAATCTAAGCATTCTTTTGCCGGTACAGACTCAAAAATTAAGCCTCAAATTGCTACTTTAATGCTTAATGGTTATGTGGATATTGTTGATATAAGTATTTGTGAATTTTTTGTCGGTGCTGGTGCTGGAGTTGGTCAACTAAAAAACCAAATTACTAAGAATAATGGTGTATCAGTTTCTAGTGGTAAAAAAAATAACCTAGTCTACCAGCTTACTCTTGGAGCTGCTACAAAGTTAGCCCCAGGAGTAAAAGTTGAAGCAGCTTACAGTTGGAAAGATTTTGGTAGCACAAAAGAAATAAAAAATCATATTAAGTCATTAGCATATAAAGGTCATAATGTATCACTCGGCGTCAGGCTTGATGTGTAATATGCTCAACTAATATTCTGTCATTCCTCTAGCTACGACAACATCATTGAACAATTCGGACACTATATGAAAATACCATACCATTGTGATGTCGCCAAAAGGGTTATATTAAAAGAATCTGCTGCATTAGTTGAATTATCTAATAATATTCCTAGTGATTTTAACAATATAGTAGATTATATAATTAACTGTAAAGGTAGGGTTATTTTAACCGGTATAGGAAAGAGTGGTTATATAGCTCATAAAATAGCAGCAAGTTTTGCTTCTACCGGTACGGCTGCTTTTTATCTGCACCCAGCTGAGGCTAGCCACGGTGATCTTGGTATGGTAACTGACAATGATGTAGTATTTATGTTGTCTAATTCAGGAGAGACCAAAGAATTATTTGATATAATGAAATATTGTAAGAGATTTTCTATAAAAATAATTGCCATGACTATGAATGCCAACTCTACTATAGCAATCAATAGTGATTTCCTATTATTAATACCAAGAATCAATGAAGCATCTTATATTGCCGCTCCAACAACTTCTTCAGTAATGATGTTATCTCTTGGAGATGCACTTACCACTTCTGTACATGAAGCACGAGGCTTTTCTGAAGATGATTTTCGGCTGTATCATCCTGGAGGAAAGATTGGAGCGAATTTTATAAAGGTAGAGAGCTTAATGCGGGTGAAAGATCAGTTGCCTTTAGTATATGCTGATACCTCATTTACCGATACTATATTGGTTATGAATCAAAAGAGTCTTGGATGTGCTATAGTGGTAAATAAAGATTTGAGTTTGGTTGGTATTATAACAGATGGAGACTTGCGTAGACATATTAATGATAAAATAGATATGAAGTATGCATGCGATGTAATGACTTCTAACCCAAAACAAATTTCTCCTTTAAAATTAGCGGGAGAGGCTTTAGGTATAATGAATAGTAAATCGATTACTAGCATACCAGTAACTGAAAATAATATGGTGATTGGTATTGTTCATATCCATGATTTACTTAGGGCAGGAATTAGTTGATGAATGTCCATGATAATGTTGGCAATATTATGGTTAAGATTCCCTTCATAGATAAAGGTAGTAGTGCTATCATTTCATCTTATAGACGTTCAATTAGTCTATCAAAGATCTTATCTTGTTTAGGAATAATATTAACCTTATGTTTAATTTATATAAATTTAAATCCTATCAGTAATAATTCAAAATCAACGGAGGATAATAGTAGCAATAGTGCTTTTAATCCAAATGATAAAGATTATGAAATAAAAATTTCAAATTCAATTTTTAAGGGGTTCAATAAAAACTTAAATCCTTACCAGATTCAGACTGTGCAAGCAGTTAGGACTTTAGGTAATCAATATAAACTGGAAGAAATTAATGCTACATATAAAATAAATGACAACAAAGACTTAGTGATCAGTGCAAAAAATGGTATATTGAATGAGAGTAGTCACATATTAAAATTAGAAAATGATGTACAGTTTTTTTTAGGAGAAAGCACATTAAAAGCACAAGAAGCCCAACTGAATCTACTAAATAAAGAAACATATAGTAACACAGGAGTGGTATTATCTTATAAAAATTGTAAAATTACTTCTAATAATTTTAGTGCTACACATGATAATGATATTATAAATTTCAAAGGTAATGTATCGACGGTTATTGATGTATCGGATTTTTAGCATGATTTGCTATGTATTGTTTTTTCTAATCATGAGTTCATCCGTAGCCCATGGGAATCAGTACTCAAAGCATTCGAGTATGGATAGATTATATATTCATTCTGACAATTTAGTAATTGATCAAACTAAGAATCAAGCTTGTTTTACAGGAGAGGTGATTTTGTGGTTTGATGATATGATGGTAAAAACAACTAATTTAGAAATTTTTTATAAAACAGTTGATAATAAAAAAACTATTGATTACATCTCCATACCGTCAAGATTGATTGCTAAGAGGAGTAATGGTCAAGAGTTACTAACTGCTACTTCTGCAAAATATTTTGTAGAAAGAAAAGAACTAGTACTGCTTGGTGATGTAATAGTACAGAATAAGGATGGTATTATAAAAACTGACAAACTAGTATATTATACGGAACTCAATAATATAGATTATAGCAAATCAAAAAATTAGTTATGTAAGAAATTTTTAAAGTATGCCGCATTTAATAATAGAGAAATTACAAGTAAGTAGTATTTCAAAATCTTATAATAAGAGAGTGATCCTAAACGACGTATCTCTTCAATTAAAAACAGGAGAAATAGTTGGTCTTTTTGGTCCAAACGGTGCAGGTAAAACTACCTGTTTTAGTATTATTATAGGACTTACCAAACCAGATAGTGGAGCATTATTTTATAATGATCATGATATTACTCATTTACCAATTTATTTAAGAGCTAGGTTTGGCTTTAGCTATCTTCCTCAAGAACCATCAATTTTTCGTGGGCTATCTGTAGGAGATAATATTAGATTAATGCTAGAGATTTTAGAAAATGACCAAGAAATTATCGAACAAAAAACATTAGATTTGCTTAAAGAATTTTCTATTCTTCATCTAAAAGACATGCCAGCAATAGGATTATCCGGCGGAGAAAGACGTAGGCTAGAAATCGCAAGAACAATAGCACTAGATCCCAAATTTATTATGCTTGACGAACCACTTGCAGGCATTGATCCGTTAGCAATTGAGGATCTTAAAAATTTAATTGTTCACTTACGTAACCGCAATATCGGCATCCTAATTACCGATCACAATGTTAGAGATACTCTTAATATAGTTGACAGAGCCTATGTTATTTACGAAGGAAAAGTCCTATTAGAAGGAACTCCACAAGAAATAGCCACAAGCTATCAAGTAAAGGAAGTATATCTAGGACAATCTTTTTGTTTGTAATAATAGACCTCTTGGTACTCTGCTCCTTACGTACATCATCGTCCGCTGCGGGTCAAGGTTTCGTGGCTTCTTTAAATCCTTGCACATAAACGAGTTTGCCAAAGAGATATATTTTTTCGTTCACTATTATGTCAACCTGATCAATACATGTTTTTTCTTACCTGCGGATATCTTAATAACCTGGTTGTCCTGCATAAAAGTTAAATCAACAACCATATTTTCATCTTGGATTAGTTGATTATTGATTTTTGCTCCAGCCCCTCTAATCAACCGACGTCCTTCGGATTTTGATTTAGCAAGACCTGCTTCATAAAGTAATTCATATGCTGGAATACCTAGAGCTAACCTCCCCTGTTCTAGATAAATAGTTGGTAAATTGCAATCAATTTCTCCTTGTTCAAAAAGCTTGGTAGCTGTTTCTAAAGCTGTCATAGCTGCCTCTTTACCATGACAAAGTTTAGTTAAATTAAAGGCTAATTGCTTTTTGGCACTATTAATATCAGATGCACTACGTAAGATAAACTCTTGCATGGCATCTTCTCCTAACTCACTATATAATTTTGCGAACTTGACCACATCTTGATCTTCACAATTCCGCCAATATTGATAATAATCGTACGGGCTTAACATATCCTCATTTAGCCACACAGCTCCACCAACAGACTTGCCCATTTTGTTGCCAGAAGCAGTTGTTAGTAAGGGCGTAGTCATACCAAAGACTTCATTACCTGTTAGTTTCCTTGTAAAATCAACACCCATTACTATATTACCCCACTGGTCGCTACCACCTATTTGTAAAGAACAACCATATAGTTTATTTAAATGATAAAAATCGTAGGCTTGTAGTAACATATAATTAAATTCCAAGAAACTCATATGTTGCTCTCTCTCTAAACGTAATTTTACAGAGTCCATAGATAACATACGATTCACAGAAAAAAAATTACCAAAATTGCGAAGAAATTCTAAGTAATTTAACGATTCTAGCCAATTTGAATTATCAACTAATATTGCATCATTTTCCCCAGTACCAAATTTAATAAATTTTGATAATGATTTTTTTATACCTTCAGCATTTTTGGCAATTTCTTCTTTTGTTAAAGATTTCCTTGCCTCATCTTTACCGGTAGGATCGCCAATTTTACTAGTTGCCCCTCCTAGGAGTACTATTGGTTTATGACCATATTGTTGCAATAAACGCAGTATCATAATTTGCATCAGACTACCTACATGTAAAGATTGTGCTGTACAATCAAAACCAATATAAGCAGATATTTTACTGTTTTTCATTAGCTCTGTTAGTTTTTCTAAATCAGTACATTGATATAGAAAACCTTTACTATCAAAATTTTTAATAAACATTTTTTAAACTAATTTTTTTTAATATTTATTGTCCCACTTTGGGAGAAAAACCCCGCACTTGCAGTGCGTCGTTTCAACATAAATTTTAAATATCTTATCAAGAAAAGATAGGATATTTTTTAACAAAATCTTACACTTCACAAATATATTCTTTTTGTGTTGTGACACTTTCTAAATGAGCCATACACAAATAGTTTCTAACTTTTAAGTTAGTACATACATGAGGCATTCATGCCGTAATATTAAGCTCTGCACTTGCAGTGCAGAGTGGTTAACTATTAGACTTCCTGCATAAGTCAAAAATAGTTGAGGAATTTTTAGGAGAAACGAAGCCGGCTACCTTCGCGTACACAGGCGTACGTGAGGAGCACAGGCGAGTTTCGACGACAAAATTACCAACTAGATTGACTTATGCAGGAAGTCTATTATTTTGTAGCAGAATTGAAGGGCTCTACTTCAATTCTGCCACTCAACTTTTATCCAAAAACTTGAAAATTGATTTATCAATTCTTCAAGTTTTTGAAGTAGGTCAATATAGGAGCAGATATAAAAATAGATGAATATGTACCAACTATTATACCAAAAAACACTAATACACTAAAACTATAAATAGCTTCCCCACCAAATATTACCAAAGCTAGGTTTGCGAGTAAGGTTGTAACAACTGTTAAAATAGTCCTAGACAGAGTTTCATTAATACTCAGATTAATAATTTGTGGCATTACTTTCTTATGTGATTTGCGTAAATTTTCTCTGATTCTATCATAGATAACTACTGAATCATTCACAGAATAACCTATTATGGTAAGAATAGCAGCTATGGAGCTTAAATTGAAGTCTAGCCTCATTACACTCATAAAACCTAAGCTTAATATGGCGTCATGTAACAAAGCTACAAGTATACCAAGCCCAAAATACCACTCAAATCTAACCCAAGTGTAAACCATTATGGCAAGAAACGAAAGAATTAGTGCTGTTATTCCTGATTTTATCAGTTGAGTACCAACTTGTGGACCGACAAAATCTACTTTACGATACTCAAATTTATAAGGAAATTGGTTTTTTAAAGTTGATTTGATAAGCTCAATATTTTGCATTAAAGTATCTTCACTATTGCTGCCAACTCGTATTGACAAATCATGCTGATTACCAAAATTTTGCAATACTACTTCACCAATCTTAAGGTTATTAAGCACTTCACGCATTTTGGTTAAATCAGGGTCTTGATCAAGCCGCACTTCTATAACAATCCCACCAGCAAAATCAATACCAAAATTAAATTTGTAAATCCCTATCCAAATAATACTTACAAGAGATAAAATAATGGATATCGTATAACTTACTTTTTTAAATCTGATAAAGTCAAAGTTGATTTTATCAGGTAAAAGCCTTAATGGATATAATTGCATTATTGAATACTTTAATTTATATACCGAGAGCTTGTCTATACAATTCTAAGATTGCATCTTGTTCAGCTAGCTTATTTCTATCAAGTTTTTTTAGTTTTAACACCGACTTCATAGCCTTGGTATCAAAGCCACTAGAGCTGGCTGCATCAAATATATCTTTTATTGCTTCAGATAATTCAGCTTTTTCTTGTTCAAGCCCTTCTATTTGATTTATATATTGTTCTAATTGTTCTTTAGCTATCACTTCTGTCATAAAATTAAAGTTTATTGTTTATCAAAAATTGTAATATGGCTAGTATATATTATTTTTATCAAGCCGCTAAGTAGTTTATAGATAATTTTGCTATAAATACTAGAAAAATTTTTAGATTAGTTACCCCAACTTAGGGATAAGAATTAGTTAATTCTTATCCCTAATTGGCTTTAATATAAGGAAAAATGCATTCTTAAAGCGGTTTTGCAAATGCATTTTAAACCTTTCTAAAGCTAAAATCATGTTTTTAGCAAAATATTAATTTAACAATCAGATGCAGAGCCGTCTCAAATCTGATTGTTTCGATAATTTTACCGAATTTGGGATAAGAATTGACTAATTCTTATCCCAAATTCGCGTATTAGTTGTTACCCTCTTGAACGATCCTTATAAAAACAAAGAGCTATTAGGCTTGAAATAGCACAAGCAATTACATAATAAATAGATGAAGTAATAGTACCAGTTTTTTGTACAAGATATTCTAGTATTAAAGGTGTTGTACCACCAAAAATACTGGTTGCTGTATTATAAGACAATGATAAAGCAGTATTTCTGATATTGGTTGGATAAAATTCAGCTTGCAGTGCAGGTTCAGGACCAATATAACAAGCAGCTAAAATTGATAATACGATTTGAGATATAATTATAAAATAAAATTCTCCAGTTTCAATTACATTCATCAAAAAAGGAATAACTAAAATAATTACCAGTAAATTAATCACAAAAATTTTCTTTCGACCAATTACATCAGATAAATAGCCAGAACATAAAGTAACAATAGCCATGATTATATAACAATAATTAGCTAAATTGCTAACTTGGTCATCGGTAAAACCACGATTTATCCTCAAAAATGACATTAGATAAGTAGCTTGTAGATAGAATATTACTGAACCTGTAGAATTGATGAAGATTGATATTAACATATCAATCAAATATACAGAGATAACTTTTTTCAGAGGAGATTTTAAAATCCCACCATTTTCTTTTATACTTTGAAAACTAGGGGTTTCACTGGTATATTTTTTTATATAAAGTCCAGCAAATAAAATAAAAATTCCTAATAAAAATGGTATTCTCCACCCCCAATCATTAAATTGTTGTCCTGATAAAAGGCTTTGTATAAGCTGCGAAATGAGTGATCCAAATAATATACCAATACAAATACTGGACATTGGTATACTGCCAGTAAAGCCACGATGTACCTTACCTGTATGTTCAATAGCAAATGCAATTGAGCCAGTAAGTACTCCGCCCATTGATAAACCTTGCAGCATCCGAAGTAGAATCATTAATATAGTTGCGGTAACACCTATATTGTCATAAGTTGGTAATATGCCAATTAGTGCCGTTGGCAGAGACATACAAAATATAGATGTACTTAAAGCAGTTTTTCTACCAAAACGATCTCCCAGTATCCCAAAAAATACCCCACCTATTGGTCTCATTAAATAACCGATAGCAAATACCAAAAAAGCATGCAATAAAGACGAGCTAGGACTTGATCCAGGAAAGAACTTTGCTCCTATTATAGGAGCAAAGTAACCAAATAATGCGTAATCATACCACTCAAATGCATTTGCTACACCGCTTGCAAAAACCAACTTACGTTTATTCATATTTTTTATTGTCCCACTTTGGGAGAAAAACCCCGCACTTGCAGTGCGTCGTTTCAACATAAATTTTAAATATCTTATCAAGAAAAGATAAGATAAGATATTTTTTAACAAAATCTTACACTTCACAGATATATTCTTTTTGTGTTGTGACACTTTCTAAATGAGCCATACACAAATAGTTTCTAACTTTTAAGTTAGTACATACATGAGGCATTCATGCCGTAATATTAAGCTCTGCACTTGCAGTGCAGAGTGGTTAACTATTTCATTGGTGTCAAGGGTTAGAATGCTTGTTAGCAACATAATATGATGGCTTACTCATAATGCCCACTCAAGCTGATTATTAGTACAGTCTTTTCATCTTCAAAGATTTCGTATATCAGTCTATGTTTGATATTAATTCTTAGAGAATAGCAACCTTTTAAGTTGCCTACGAGTTTCTCACTGCTGATAGGTCTTGGATTATTTTTTAATTCAGTCCATAATTTTCTAGCCTTATTATCAAGCTTTTCTGACTTTAACTTTTGGAAATCTTTAAATGATTTTTTAGTAAATTTCAAATTGTACAATGACATTAATTCATATCATCTTCATTTAAGCACTCATCCAAAGGTTCTTGCCGAGCTTTTAGTATTTCCTTAACTAATCCAGGTATAGAATATAATTCTAATGTCGCTTGCAAAGATTCGTAGTCTTCTCTAGATAATAGTACTGCGTCATAATGCTTACCTTTTAAATATACTGGCTTATGTGTTTCGTTTGTTTCTTGTACAAGGCTAAATAAATTAGCCCTTGCTACCGATATTGTTTGTACGTTCATAATTTATCTCCCTTATAAGTATACTCGCTTTGAAGGATTGTTTTTTGAAAATATCAAGGACTCGTGTACGCTCTGTTTGTCCCTTATTTGTAAATCCAATTTTCCAAATCATTTGAGTATATACACATAACTAGTACATGATATTGTACATTCAATATCATGTCAACAAAATATTTGAAGAAAACAAGCATTGCTAGTACTTCTTCATGCAGTAGCTTTATCATTTTGTGTTATATTTCCTTTCTCAGAATATATTATAAACAATGTTGCAGGTATTATTATCAATGCTCCGTATAAAGTACTGTTTTCAGGGATTTCATTAAACACAAGATATCCAGCTGATGCTGAAATTATTAACTCTAAATATCTATAAGGGGCTGTAGCTGTGGCATCAACTAGAGAGAAAGCCTTTAATAAGAAAAATAAGATTAAACTACCCCCAGCTCCTAAGGTAAATAGCAAAATAAATTCTGAACTGGTAGGTGTTTGCCAATACATTATTGATGGTGGTATTGATACTAAAGATGTTACTAAAGCAGAATAAAATAGCATACTAATCATTGATTCTTTTACTACAAATTTCTTATTGATAATATCTAACATTGCAAAAATTATAGCAGCTAATACAAAAATTAATATCTGTGGATTAAAATCGCTAGCATGAGGTTTCAAGGTAATAACAATGCCAATAAAACCAAATAAAGTTGCTGCCCATCTTTGCCAAATAATATTCTCATTTAAGAAAAAAACTGCTAGAACTAGAGTAAATAAAGGTGTAGCAAGACTAATAACTGTAGCAGTAGTCACGGGGGCAATACTGAGACCATAAATCCAACACGTCATAGCAAAAAACAATAAAACCCCTCTTGCAATATGTATAAAAGGACGATTAGTTTTAAGAGTCTGTTTCCCATAATATAAAATAAAAGGGACAAGAATTAAAGCACTAAAGAAAAAGCGAAAACAAGTCACCTCAAAACTATGTAGCCTAAGTCCAAGATATTTTGCTGTTATGTCATTAGTTGTACTACTTATCAAGCTTAATATAAACCAACCAATACCAACAAAATAAGTGTTTAATTTATTATTCATTGTATAGACCTTAATTCGTTATTTTTTGTATTAGTGTTTTCTATATTTAGTGTTATAGTGTCACTAATGTTAAACAAATTTAAAAATCTTATTATCAATTTGATTTCCAAATAAGAAAGAATATATATAATACAGCAATATATTTAAAGCAAGAAAAGGTTTATAGTTATGATAAAAGTCACGAAAAAATTTGGAATATTGTTATTGGTAAGTTGTGTAAGTATCTCTAGCTTTGCTAATTCTGATTTAACTAATAATGACTATGATGCCGATTATTATGAAAATGAAGGTAATCTTGTGTTTAAAATAAGAGGGGGGGGGATAAAATCTAGTGCAAAGCAAAAAGGCTTTCCTAAGGCTACCGCCGCAAGCCCAGTATCGATTGGTAATTTTGTTGAAAATGGTTACGGTTTTGATGCTTCTACATCAATATTCTTTGCTAGTAATGTTGCTGCAGAGTTATCTTTAGGTTTTAATGTATTACGTCCTAAAAATAATAGTTTAAAGAATGTGGCTTATAATTATGGTGGTAATCCAGCAGATGTTGGTAAGAGAAAAGATCTTTATATGATACCCCTGACTGTTACGGGACAATATCATATAGCTCCCTTTGGTGCTATTAGACCTTATGTTGGCGTTGGTTATCATGGAGCTTATATGTTCAGTAAATCTAAAGGATATACAGTCAAAAATGGTCACGGTGCTGTATTACAGATCGGGGTTGACTTATATGCTAAGGATGATACATTGATTAACTTAGATGTAAGGCAGTATTTTCTTAAGACCAAAGTTGATTATAAAAATAGTTTAGTAAAACAACCTATATCATCTAAAGTAAGGTTTAATCCGTTAATGATTGCAGTAGGTATTGGTTTTAGGTTTTAGGCTTGCCTGACCTAATTAAACGAGAAATTGAAATAGTCTAAGATGTCTATTGTTGACTTATTAGTTAGAAGAGACTATATCTTTTCTAGACATATCAATATTATATTATTAGTTTTTTACTATGAGTTCACAACAAAAATTACCTATACTGCCTAAAGCAACTGCTATTTGGTTGATTGATAATACTGCTTTAACGTTTAAGCAGATAGCTGATTTTTGTGGGGTTCATGAGCTTGAAATTAAAGGTATTGCTGATGGTGAAGTGTCTCAAGGTATTATGGGGTTAGATCCTATTGCTGGAGGACAATTAACTCAAGAAGAAATAATGCGTTGCACGAAAGATCCAAGTAGTAGTTTAAGACTTTTTGTGAGTAGTGCCTATGATTTGGTAAGTACAAAGAAAAAACAACAATCTAGATATACTCCTATTGCTAGACGTCAGGATAAACCAGACGCGATATATTGGTTACTTAAAAATTGTCCAGAAATTTTAGATAATCAAATTATAAAACTCGTTGGTACTACTAAGTCAACCATAGAAGCTATCCGTGATCGTAGTCACTGGAACATGAAAAACATTCGCCCACGTGATCCAGTTTTACTTGGAATTTGTAGTCAAGTAGAATTAGACAAGAGTATTGAGCAAGCACAGCTTTTATCTAAGCAAGAAAAAACTGTTAAAGAGTAAGTCAGGGCAATTTAAAAGCCGCGATCGGTAGTTGCTATAGACATGCCTGCAAAGGCTATGAGATATTATAGATTCCCGCCTATGCGGGAATGACCTACTCATGATCCATGTAACAAATCCTCTATGCGGAAGTTGGGAGGATTTAAAATGGCATCTTTAGTCCAGGTGGCAAACCAATATTACCTAAAGCATCAGACATAGAGTTTTGTGAATCTTCATCGACCTTGCTTTTAGTATCGTTGAAAGCAGCAACAATTAAATCTTCCAATAATTCCTTCTCTGTTTCTTTAAGCAAAGAGGAATCAATAGAGACCTTTCGAACCTCTCCACGGCCACTAACGGTAATATTTACTAACCCACCACCTGCTTTTCCAAAATATTCAGCATTTGCCATTTTTTCCTGCATTGCTTGCATTTTTTTCTGCATTGACTGAGCTTGTTTTAAAAATTGATTAAAATTTGTCATACTATGTACCTTTTAATTTTCTAACAAAATATCTGAAATTGTAACATTTGGAAAGTGTTGTGTTAAAATTTTCCAATCTTGACTTGATTTTACTTTATTTAGCAATTGTTCTTTAAGAGTGATTATTTTTAACTGTTTTGTAATGATAACATTCCAAGTTTTTCCTGACCAAGCAAATAATAAATTAGCAATTTGTTCTTTTATTTTTGTGTTGAGATCGCTTCCAGCAATTTCTATAGTTTGAAGAACAAAAGATTTTAACTCCACTTGGTTTAGTAATCTGTAATAAACTTCCATCTCATTATGCAAATGTAAAAACTCAAGAAAACCGGTAATGTGATAGTTCTTAGTTGATTGTTGTAATACCGGTTGTTCTAGTTGCTCCGCATCATTATATTCCACTAATTCTTCTAGCGATGGTAACATCTGGGAGTAAATAGATTTTATCACCAGCATTTCAGCTTCTATCAATTGATTATGTGAAGTTTTCATCTCTATAATTCCTTTACTATATATTTGCCAAATAATAGATAATTGAGGAAGAGTAATTTTTGTTAGAATATTTGTAATATTATCATTAAAAGATACATATATAGGATTTTGATAATTAGGTAATATCTTTATTTTACTAAGATAGGCAGTAAAATCAGCAACTAATGCTACAAAAGTTTCTAAATTTGCTGAAGACATATAAAGATTGTTTACTAAATCAATAGATTTAGCAGCATCTTTTTGAATAATATATTCAAAAAACTTAACTATACTAGCTGTATCCACCAAACCAAGTATTTGATAAACGATTTCAGGAGTGATCAAGTCTCCTGCTGCCAAGCTTGTTGCTTGGTCTAGTACTGAAACTGCATCTCTAGCTGAACCATCAGATCTAGATGCAATTATTCTAAGAGCCTCTATCTCAACGTTTAACTGTTCTTTTTTAGCGATGGACTGAAGCAATTGAAAAATCTCATCAAATGTTAGCCTCCTTAAATCATATCGCTGACATCTAGAAATTACAGTTAATGGAATTTTTTGTGGTTCAGTAGTAGCAAATATAAATATTACATGTGCTGGTGGTTCTTCAAGAATTTTAAGTAGAGCGTTGAATGCACCTTTAGATAGCATATGAACTTCATCAATTATGAAGATACTGTACCTAGCGATTAGCGGCTTATATTCACTACTTTCTATTATTTTACGGATATCATCAACACTTGTCTTGCTAGCAGCATCAATTTCAATTATATCGGGATGGTTATTGTTATTAAAACTGCTACAATTCTGACAACTCTCACAAGGTTTAATACTATCACCTTCAACTATCAGATTGGTACAATTAATAGTTTTAGCGATAATACGTGCTGAAGTAGTTTTGCCAACACCCCTAATACCAGTAAGAAGATAACCTTGAGATATACGATTTTTTAGAATAGTATAGCTTAAAATTTTTGTTAAAACTTCTTGTCCGTATAGCTCAGAGAAATTAGTAGGGCGATATTTTCTAGCAAAATTAATATATTGGTCAGTTGTTTTTGTCACTATGGTATATTCACAAAAATATGATCTACTCAAATGATTTCAAATCCAATTCTTGAAAACAGAAGAGTATGCTAGTAATGACCCACTAGAGACTATTTTGGCTGCTTCCTTTCGAACCTGACCACCTGAACAGCACCAATGCCCACTACTAGCACATGATAAAATAGTTCTTTTATCATCTAGAGGCAAGTTATTTAAGTGGCTAAATTGTATTTTTTTTCTATATCGTTTTTTGTCAGTCTACTTGGTGTTCCGAATATGTCTGGATTCTTAAGCTTAAATAAATCATCATCAAATTTTTGTACTTTTGCAATATGATTAAATATTATCGTAATAACATTTTCATCTTCAAGTATTTCTAGCTTTTTTATTTGTTTAGTTTTTTTATCAAAGGTAATCTGACTACGCCGCTCTAATAAAGTATGATAAATAGTAATTTTAAACATATTATCTTGATCTATTACTGACTCAATTTTGAAATATTTATCAAAATCTATACTATCTTCTAATAAAAAATTAAATACATTCTCCTCTGCCTTAATACGACTTACATGTTTCATATCATAATCATACACGGAAACATAATTAGTATTACCAATAACTACCAAAGGGAATGGTGGGTAATAATTACATCGAAACTTAGAAGGCTTATTTATTAATAACTTACCTTCAGCTTTATTCCCTGCTGAATCCTCTTGGCTAAAGTCCACAGCCATGGATTTTATTTCACGTAAATATATTTTAAGTTGATCAATAGCTTTGTTATCAAAAGATCTATTCTCTAATATTAGAACTCTAGCAGAATTCGCTTCTACTAGGGAATTTGTAGGAGGATCGGAACGCAGAATCGTAGCGTACTCTAGTGTACGTGAGGATTCGAGTCTAGTCCCAACGCCCAAATTACCAGTAGAAGTAGAGTTATGCAAGAACTCTACTTCAGCATAGGCTATGGTTAGAAACCAATAAATGGCAATAATACCTTTACAAAGCCAGCTCATCTTTTATACCTAATATGTGTTATATTTTGTTTTGCTGCTTTAAGTGTATTCTTTAGCAAATAAGCGACAGTCATTGGTCCAACACCACCTGGAACTGGGGTTATATATCTCACTTTATCAACAACATTGGTAAAATCAACGTCTCCTACCATCTTGTCGCTATTAGGAAGTTTACTAATACCAACGTCAATCACTATAGATTGAGGGTTAAAATATTCTTCTGTTAATGTCAAAGGGGATCCGGTAGCTGATATTACTATGTCAGCACGGAAAGTTATAGAACTTAAATTTTGAGTTCTTGAATGGCATATCGTCACAGTACAATCTTCTCTAAGTAATAAAGCTGATAATGGTTTACCTACAATATTAGAACGCCCTATAACTACAGCATTTTTTCCAGCTAAATTTTTCTCAATGTGTTTAAGTAATTCAATGCAACCAAGAGCCGTGCAAGGTATAAAGCCATTGCCTGAGTTACTATGTAGATAACCAACATTTATAGGATGGAAACCATCGACATCTTTGCTAGGATCGATGGCAGATAAGATTAAATTTTTATTGATATGTTCAGGTAGAGGAAGTTGTACGATAATTCCAGAAATATTTGAATCATTGTTGAGCATGCTGATTTCATGCAGCATATGGTCAATATCAATTTCACTGGGCAAATTTATTTGCAAAGCGTTCATACCAATTGCTCCTGCTGCTTTGATCTTATTTCTTACATATATACTACTAGCTGGGTTATCACCCACTAGTATAATAGCAAGAGTTGGTACTAACTTATGTTGCTCCTTGATTAAATTAATCTCTGCCCTTAACTTAGATAATATTTGTTCTGCAACATATTTACCATTGATGATATTGCCGTATTCCTTCACTATTTATGCACTCCTTTGGTAGTTGAATATTCGAAGTGTAAGGCCTTACCCTCAAATACCCTGCCATAGGCGTGATGTAGGCTGCTAGCTGCTTCGGCAAAACCAGTAAGAATTAATTTTAATTTTGCCGGATAACTAGCAATATCGCCAATTGCATAAATGCCTGAAATATTTGTTTCAAAATATGAAGGTTCTACAATTATATGATTAGTTTTGAGATTTAATCCCCAATTTTTTATCGGACCAAGTTCTTGGCTAAGTCCAAAAAATGGCAATAATATATTTGCTGGTAAGGTGCGAATATTACCTTCAAAATCCTTTACTCCGATTGCTTCTAGGATACCATCTTTTCCTACTAAATGGTCTAGTTGATAATTAATTACCAACTCAATTTTGCCATTATCTGCTAGTTCTTTGAGTTGCCTTATACTCTCATTCGCTGCCCGAAATCTCTCACGCCTATGCACTAAATATATTTTTTTAGCAATTTCAGATAGTGATATTGCCCAGTCTACAGCCGAATCGCCTCCACCAGCTATTACAATTTCTTTGTTGGCAAAACTATTGCGGTTATTGATAAAATAAAATACTGATTTTTCCTCAAATGCTTCTATATTAGGTAATGGAGGTCTATTAGGTCCAAAAGAACCGCATCCAGCAGCTATAATAATAACTTTAGCAGTAATTATGGTGTCTTTAGAAGTGGTAATTTGGAATTGCCCCTCTTCTTTTTCCAACTGCACTACTTGCTGATTTAGATGATAAACCGGATTAAACGGTTGTGCTTGCAATGCCAATTGTGCTATCAACTCTTCTGCCATAATTTTAGGGTAGGCTGGTATGTCATATATCGGTTTTTCTGGATAAAGTATGCTACATTGCCCTCCTATTATCTCCTGCGAGTCAACAACATGGCAACGCATACCAAGCATCCCAGCTTGGAAAATAGCAAATAGACCAACTGGACCTGCACCAATTATTATAATATCAGTGTTGTGCATAAAATAAAATTTTTATAAATAAAAAAATAGTCAAACTCTTAACGATACCGGGATTTTATGTTAGAATGGATAAATAATCAACTAATCAGTTTAAATTAATTTTGTATCATGATAAATTTTTATTTAATTATCAATATTTTGTTTATTGGTTTAATGATCTATTTATTACTTAAAAATGTAAATATTTTTGTCAAACTCTTAGTGCTAAATAGTTTAACTAGTATAATAACCTTATTCATTTGTTTTCTTGGGTCATTTAAAATGAATAATTGTTATTTAGATATTGCTATAATTTATTTTCTCTTAAGTTTTATAGCAAGTGGAGCATATTTAAAGTATCTTATCAATCAATCTAATAATGTGATGTGATGGAAAAACAAATAATAATATTGGGTTGTGGTTTCAGTGGTATGCTTACGGCATTATCATTTGCGAAAGAGGATATTAAGACTACCATCCTTGAGTATCAATCGATAAATTCTGATAATTTTTGTACTCATATCAGAACGACCGCCTTAACCCCTGCTTCTATGCAGTTTCTAAGAGCCCTTAATGTATGGTTTGAGATTGAGAAGATAGCTAGCAAAATGTTGGACGTCTATGTTGTTGATAATAAAGCACCAGAGATGCTATGTATGTCAAATATTAAGGGAAATGATGCATTAGGTTATATAGTAAAAAATAGTGAATTTAAAAAAATATTACTAGCAAATGTTAGAAAAAACCCTTTGATTAAGATAATTGATCAGTGTGATTATAAAAAAGTTGATAGTAAACCTGATCATTCAACCATATATCTAGATGACAATAAGACTATGAATAGTGACTTATTGATTGTTTGTGATGGACGTAATTCTAAAGTTCGTCAATATTATTTTTTTAATAAAATAGAGAAAACCTATAACCAAATCGCCTTAACGTTTGATATTAAGCATGAGAAAGATCACGAAAATTGTGCTATTGAACATTTTATGCCATCTGGTCCTTTTGCCATTTTACCTCTCAGAGACCAAAAGACCTCATCTATAATATGGACTACTAGGCAAGAGCAGGCTGCATTATTGATGAGCTTACCAAAGGAAGAATTTGAGTATTTAGTAAGTAAAAATTGTGGGTATTCTTTAGGGTCTATTGCTTTAGATAGTACTATTAGCTCTTTTCCTTTAAAGGCTCGTATAGCTAGTAAATATTTTTATAATAAAATAGCAGTTGTGGCAGATAGTGCCCATACAATTCATCCTCTAGCTGGTCAGGCTTTGAATCAAGGAATAAAGGATATTGAAACTTTAACTCAATTAGTGGCTAGTAGTGGTATAAGTACAGGAATGCTAGAACGATATCAAAAATTAAGACAAAATGATAATTTTCATATGTATATGATTACTGAAAGCTTAAATAGTATTTTCTCAAACCATTCAAAACCCTTGTGGTATCTAAGACGTTTGGGGCTTAAAGCTATTGATAATATACAGCCTATTAAGAATTTGTTAGTAGAGTATGCCATGGGTCGTAGATAAAATGAAAAATATCTTACTATTTTGCCAAATAAATACTCTAGGGGGATTGAAATGAATTTTTTTGATGACAGAGAACTAGCATTGCGATTTAAAAATAATGCTGTTAGTTCTAAAGAACGGTTTTGGTATTTTATGATAAGCTTGATAATTGGGATAGTAATATTAAAATTACCATTAAATGTACAAGTGGATGTATATAAGATAGTGTTATCTTTGGGTTGTGCGGTTATTGGAACAATTATATGTTATAATACTAATAAAGCTGGTGATGACAAAGAGTTTAAGCAAGATGTATTTGTATTGGATTTCCAGTAATGATACGAACGTTAGTTTATTTAACACCTGCATTAATTATCTTCTTGGTATTATTATTACCTAGAGAAGTATTTATTGTCCCACTTTGGGAGAAAAACCCCGCACTTGCAGTGCGTCGTTTCAACATAAATTTTAAATATCTTATCAAGAAAAGATAAGAATGAATCATACAGATATTTTTTAACAAAATCTTACACTTCACAGATATATTCTTTTTGTGTTGTGACACTTTCTAAATGAGCCATACACAAATAGTTTCTAACTTTTAAGTTAGTACATAAATTAGGCATTCATGCCGTAATATTAAGCTCTGCACTTGCAGTGCAGAGTGGTTAACTTTTAAAGAGATGATAATTGAGGTCATATGGGAACTCGTTTGGTCGTTCTGTTATTATTGGAGGCTAAATTCGGCCATCAGGATAGCAGCAAATTAGGTTGAGGATTAAAAGTGGCTCTAAATATAATTATAAAAAAAGTTCAAAATACCAGTTGACAGGATGGTAGATTTTGCATATAACTACTCCTACGAAAAGACGAACATTAATTGTTCGTAGCTGTTTTTAAAAGTAAATAATCAGATATAGGTAGTGACAGCAAAATGTACTTATCACTAAAAGTGATAAATTAAACCTGTCAATTTTTTGAATAAAAAGTAGACAGAATCAAACTTGAGAGTTTGATCCTGGCTCAGAACGAACGCTTTCGGTATGCTTAACACATGCAAGTTGAACGGATTAATTTAGGGCTTGCTCTGAATTAGTTAGTAGCAAACGGGTGAGTAACACGTGGGAATCTGCCCATCAGTACGGAATAACACTTAGAAATAAATGCTAATACCGTATATTCTCTTCGGAGGAAAGATTTATCGCTGATGGATGAGCCCGCGTCAGATTAGGTAGTTGGTAGGGTAATAGCCTACCAAGCCAACGATCTGTAGCTGGTCTGAGAGGATGATCAGCCACACTGGGACTGAGACACGGCCCAGACTCCTACGGGAGGCAGCAGTGGGGAATATTGGACAATGGGCGAAAGCCTGATCCAGCAATACCGAGTGGGTGACGAAGGCCTTAGGGTTGTAAAGCCCTTTTCAGCAGGGAAGATAATGACGGTACCTGACCAAGAAAGCCCCGGCTAACTCCGTGCCAGCAGCCGCGGTAAGACGGAGGGGGCTAGCGTTGTTCGGAATTACTGGGCGTAAAGAGTGCGTAGGCGGTTTAGTAAGTTGGAAGTGAAAGCCCGAGGCTTAACCTCGGAACTGCTTTCAAAACTACTAATCTAGAGTGTAGTAGGGGATGATGGAATTCCTAGTGTAGAGGTGAAATTCTTAGATATTAGGAGGAACACCGGTGGCGAAGGCGGTCATCTAGGCTACAACTGACGCTGATGCACGAAAGCGTGGGGAGCAAACAGGATTAGATACCCTGGTAGTCCACGCCGTAAACGATGAGTGCTAGATATCGGGAGAATTTCTTTCGGTTTCGTAGCTAACGCATTAAGCACTCCGCCTGGGGAGTACGGTCGCAAGATTAAAACTCAAAGGAATTGACGGGGGCTCGCACAAGCGGTGGAGCATGCGGTTTAATTCGATGTTACGCGAAAAACCTTACCAACCCTTGACATGGTGGTCGCGGGAAGCAGAGATGCATCCCTTCAGTTCGGCTGGACCACACACAGGTGTTGCATGGCTGTCGTCAGCTCGTGTCGTGAGATGTTGGGTTAAGTCCCGCAACGAGCGCAACCCTCATTCTTATTTGCCAGCGGGTAATGCCGGGAACTATAAGGAAACTGCCGGTGATAAGCCGGAGGAAGGTGTGGACGATGTCAAGTCATCATGGCCCTTATGGGTTGGGCTACACGCGTGCTACAATGGTATCCACAGAGGGAAGCAATACGGTGACGTGGAGCAAATCCCTAAAAGATATCTCAGTTCGGATTGCTCTCTGCAACTCGAGAGCATGAAGTTGGAATCGCTAGTAATCGCGGATCAGCATGCCGCGGTGAATACGTTCTCGGGTCTTGTACACACTGCCCGTCACGCCATGGGAGTTGGTTTTACCTGAAGGTGGTGAGCTAACGTAAGAGGCAGCCAACCACGGTAAAATTAGCGACTGGGGTGAAGTCGTAACAAGGTAGCCGTAGGGGAACCTGCGGCTGGATTACCTCCTTTAAAGACTTAACATAGCAAATATTACTTTTGTAATATTTGCCTAAGTTCGACTTTCGCTGTCACTACCTTTAACTGATTGTTTATGAAGCTTTTAAAAACAGCTCTTTCTTTAAGTATTTTTTTATATTCACCAAGCCTAGCAAAATAAATATTTCCCAATATATATACTTGATGAATTTTAAGAGTTGGTTAGTTAGGCGGGTTTTGTCGCATCTATAAATCATACTACATCAAGATTGTTAAAACTAAGGTTTTGGACATTATGATGCCATTAACATAGCAAAATTCTCAAAAGTAGAAAGATTATCATTAGCTCCAATTATTTGTCTTTTTTGCATCATACGAATATTTTCTATACCGGTAATAGTCATTTCTGCAGAATGAAAACTCTTAAAACCAAGCATTGGCTTTGTACGTTTTTTGATAAACCTATGATCTTGTTCTACAAGATTATTCAGGTATTTGGTCTGAATAACCTTAATTTTATAATCTTTAGGAACTTCTGTATTCAAATCATTAAGAGCAGCCGTATTACTACCGCTTTTATCAATTACTACTTTCTCAGGAAAATTATTCTCTCTAAAGGCTTTACGAAAAAATGCAAGTGCTGCAGGCTTGTCTCTATGCTTACGTAGCAGAAAGTCTACAGTATTACCAAGACTATCTAGTGCTCTATATAAATAAACCCATTTACCGTTTAATTTAATATAAGTCTCATCCATTCTCCAACTACTACCAACTGGCTTCTTTCTTTTTCTAACCACCTGATCTATCAATGGTACAAATTTTATAACCCATCTTTGTAATGTAGAGTGATCAATTTTTGCTCCCCTTATACTCATCATTTCTTCCAAATCTCGATAACTTAAAGAAAATCGGCATTTCATATAGACAAATAACATTATTATTTCTGGTGAAGAACAAAATCCTTTGAAATATGATAATAATCTTGCAGTAATACGAAACATCTTAACATCTTTTTTAGATCATTATATCAATCTTTTTTCTATTGTCCAACATATGCGACAGAACCAGATTATTATCATATTTCAAAGGATTTTGTTCTTCACCAGAAATAATAATGTTATTTGTCTATATGAAATGCCGATTTTCTTTAAGTTATCGAGATTTGGAAGAAATGATGAGTATAAGGGGAGCAAAAATTGATCACTCTACATTACAAAGATGGGTTATAAAATTTGTACCATTGATAGATCAGGTGGTTAGAAAAAGAAAGAAGCCAGTTGGTAGTAGTTGGAGAATGGATGAGACTTATATTAAATTAAACGGTAAATGGGTTTATTTATATAGAGCACTAGATAGTCTTGGTAATACTGTAGACTTTCTGCTACGTAAGCATAGAGACAAGCCTGCAGCACTTGCATTTTTTCGTAAAGCCTTTAGAGAGAATAATTTTCCTGAGAAAGTAGTAATTGATAAAAGCGGTAGTAATACGGCTGCTCTTAATGATTTGAATACAGAAGTTCCTAAAGATTATAAAATTAAGGTTATTCAGACCAAATACCTGAATAATCTTGTAGAACAAGATCATAGGTTTATCAAAAAACGTACAAAGCCAATGCTTGGTTTTAAGAGTTTTCATTCTGCAGAAATGACTATTACCGGTATAGAAAATATTCGTATGATGCAAAAAAGACAAATAATTGGAGCTAATGATAATCTTTCTACTTTTGAGAATTTTGCTATGTTAATGGCATCATAATGTCCAAAACCTTAGTTTTAACAATCTTGATGTAGTATGATTTATAGATGCGACAAAACTTAGTTAAAGGTACTATATAGGTTATATTAAAAATAATAATAATTAACCTGAGTTTGACGTAAGAAAGAACATTTGAAAATTAAGAAAGGAGGGATTATAAAGTTCTCTAATAATAATGACAAAATTGGAGAATATATTATGATCCCTCTTACGGAGATTTTCTGCTTAATTGATGATTTTTGCAAGCATTTTGATACGGAGCGAAATAAATATATATTACCAAATCCTAACCGTAAGCGTAAAGTGGGCTGCAGTATAGGACTCTCAGAGATTATTACTATTATAACCTGAGTTTGACGTAAGAAAGAACATTTGAAAATTAAGAAGGGAGGGATTATAAAGTTCTCTAATAATAATGACAAAATTGGAGAATATATTATGATCCCTCTTACGGAGATTTTCTGCTTAATTGATGATTTTTGCAAGCATTTTGATACGGAGCGAAATAAATATATATTACCAAATCCTAACCGTAAGCGTAAAGTGGGCTGCAGTATAGGACTCTCAGAGATTATTACTATTATAGTAATGTTTCACTTGAGTCACTACCGTACCTTTAAAGATTTTTATTTATGCTGCCTATGCCAAAGTTATAGAAAGGAATTTCCAAAACTTGTGAGCTATAGTCGTTTTGTTCAGTTAATGCCAATGAGCTTCATGCCCATGGTGTTACTGCTAAAAAGCCTAACAGGAAAACAAACTGGTCAATATTATATCGACTCTACTAAACTTCCTGCTTGCCATAATTTAAGAATTAATAGACATAAAGTATTCAAAGACATAGCAAAAAGAGGTAAGACTTCCACTGGGTGGTTCTTTGGCTGTAAGCTACATATTGTCATTAACAGTTGCGGAGAGATTATGAGTTTTTCTTTAACTCCTGGAAATGTCGATGATAGAGCAGTGGTGGAAAATTTAGTAGATAAATTACAAGGCTGGCTTTTTGGTGATCGTGGGTATATCAGTAAAAAACTCACTCAATCCCTTGCTAATCAAGGTTTAGAACTAATAACAAAAATTAAAAGTAATATGAAAGAAAGAATAATAGATCCTATTAAAAAGCAGTTTTTAAATAAAAGGCACATTATTGAAACCATTAATGATCAATTGAAAAACCTTTTTCATATAGACCATACAAGGCATAGATCTGTTATGAATTTTCAAACTAATGTATTAGCTGGGCTACTTGCCTATGTTTTCAAACCTAATAAAATTTCTGTAGCTTTTGGAAAATTAAACAATCTCAACCTTCATCTTGCATCAAACTGAGGTTAATTAACTAATTAAGAATATGTCAAAACAACTAAAACATGATGCATTGTTTAAAAAGATAATGGTCAATCAAATAGCAGCCCAAGAATTTTTGGAGCATTATTTACCAGAAGAGGTTAAGGAAATAGTTGATTTAACCAAAATAACAATAGAGAAAGAATCATTTGTTGAGGATGATCTAAAAAGAGCTCTTAGTGATTTAGTCTATTCTGTTAAGACTAAAGATAATGAGCAAGCCTTTGTGTATGTGTTGATTGAGGCGGAGATAAGACCAAAATATTGGATGGCACTCAAATTATGGAAATATATGTTGCTATTAGCTGAAAGACATAAAAAAGGTAGGAATAAAATACCGTTGATAGTACCAATGGTGTTTTATCATGGTACTAGAAGATTTAATGTGCCAAAGAATTTGTTTGAATTATTTAGCGATCCCAAACTTGCAAAGCAACTAATGTGTGAGGATTATAAGCTAATAGATTTACAAGCAATGTCTGATGATGAGATAAAGCAGAAGCAACATTTTGGTATGTTACAATTTATGATGAAAAATATACAGAAGCGAGATATATTGAAGTTATGGGATGAACTTTTAACAAATTTTAAACCATATATTAGTATAGATAAGGCAACAGGATATATTTACATAAAATCATTTTTATGGTATAGTGACGCTAAGATAGAAGAAGGTAGGCAACAAGAGCTAGAGAAGCTAATAGCTAGTCATTTAACTGCAACAGAAGAGGAGAATATTATGAGAACTATTGCTGAGAAATATATTGATGAGGGTGTAGAAAAGGGTATAGTTCAAGGTATCCAGATTGGTGAAGCTAAAGGTATCCAGATTGGTGAAGCTAAAGGTATCCAGATTGGTGAAGCTAAAAAAGCTGAAGGTAAAGCTGAAGGTAAAGCTGAAGAGAGAGTTGAAATAGCAAAAAAAATGTTAGTTCAAGGCTCTGATTTTGCCTTTATTTCTGCTGTAACTGGTCTTAGCAAATCTTTTATTCAATCTCTTGCTCAGAAAAAATAATTTATTTTTAGTAATATTTTGAGATAAGCTGAGCAAAATTTTTATGATTGCTAATATGATTATAAAAAATAAACCCAAATTAGCCATTTAGAAAGAGGGTGTCAGAAAGTTTGTGTAAGTTATAAAAATAGTTAGGAGTTAACCACTCTGCACTGCAAGTGCAGAGCTTAATATTACGGCATGAATGCCTCATGTATGTACTAACTTAAAAGTTAGAAACTATTTGTGTATGGCTCATTTAGAAAGTGTCACAACACAAAAAAATATATCTGTGAAGTGTAAGATTTTGTTAAAAAATATCCTATCTTTTCTTGATAAGATATTTAAAATTTATGTTGAAACGACGCACTGCAAGTGCGGGGTTTTTCTCCCAAAGTGGGACAATAAAATTAATTAAAACAACTTACATGAGGCTAATATGAAGAATAAGAGTAAAGTATCAAATCCGGTTCTGTCGCATATGTTGGACAATAGAAAAAAGATTGATATAATGATCTAAAAAAGATGTTAAGATGTTTCGTATTACTGCAAGATTATTATCATATTTCAAAGGATTTTGTTCTTCACCAGAAATAATAATGTTATTTGTCTATATGAAATGCCGATTTTCTTTAAGTTATCGAGATTTGGAAGAAATGATGAGTATAAGGGGAGCAAAAATTGATCACTCTACATTACAAAGATGGGTTATAAAATTTGTACCATTGATAGATCAGGTGGTTAGAAAAAGAAAGAAGCCAGTTGGTAGTAGTTGGAGAATGGATGAGACTTATATTAAATTAAACGGTAAATGGGTTTATTTATATAGAGCACTAGATAGTCTTGGTAATACTGTAGACTTTCTGCTACGTAAGCATAGAGACAAGCCTGCAGCACTTGCATTTTTTCGTAAAGCCTTTAGAGAGAATAATTTTCCTGAGAAAGTAGTAATTGATAAAAGCGGTAGTAATACGGCTGCTCTTAATGATTTGAATACAGAAGTTCCTAAAGATTATAAAATTAAGGTTATTCAGACCAAATACCTGAATAATCTTGTAGAACAAGATCATAGGTTTATCAAAAAACGTACAAAGCCAATGCTTGGTTTTAAGAGTTTTCATTCTGCAGAAATGACTATTACCGGTATAGAAAATATTCGTATGATGCAAAAAAGACAAATAATTGGAGCTAATGATAATCTTTCTACTTTTGAGAATTTTGCTATGTTAATGGCATCATAATGTCCAAAACCTTAGTTTTAACAATCTTGATGTAGTATGATTTATAGATGCGACAAAACCTAATAATCTTGCAGTAATACGAAACATCTTAACATCTTTTTTAGATCATTATATCAATCTTTTTTCTATTGTCCAACATATGCGACAGAACCTTTTATAATACCCAATGCCGGATTATACTTTACTAATCCCCATTCAATCCCTCTCTTAAATATGCCTGAAAATCTTGTAGCACATTTATTGTCCCACTTTGGGAGAAAAACCCCGCACTTGCAGTGCGTCGTTTCAACATAAATTTTAAATATCTTATCAAGAAAAGATAAGAATGAATCATACAGATATTTTTTAACAAAATCTTACACTTCACAGATATATTCTTTTTGTGTTGTGACACTTTCTAAATGAGCCATATACAAATAGTTTCTAACTTTTAAGTTAGTACATACATTAGGCATTCATGCCGTAATATTAAGCTCTGCACTTGCAGTGCAGAGTGGTTAACTGGCCATTACTTTTTTACCAGCCTTGGTGAGATCATTAAAAATCTTTTGGATATCATCTTTCTGTATAGTGGATATCTTTCTGTCATAGAGATGTTTTGCTTGCCTATCAATATCAGCAATGACATCTTTCCAACGCTCTATCTTATGCTTAGCATAGTCTTCAATATATATGTCAAATAGCTCTTTAAAGGTTAATTCATTATATTGTTTATTAGTTGATTTTGCATGAAGGTCTATACCTTTAGCAATTTGATTTTTTAAATCTACTATCTTTGATCTTGCTTCTATAACTGACACATCAGGGAAAGAACCTAGTATAATTTTGTAACGGATACCCTTAATTGTCTTGGCTAGAAAAAAACTTTTAGTTCCTAAATACGATACGTTTAAGACTAACCCCTTTTCTTTGGTATCTCTATAAACATGTTGGACAATTTCAGGACGAATAATTTTGCCTTTATGATCTTTTGTAAATTCAGGAGGGATAATTTTATCTATAGCCTCTTTAGTAAAATTAAATGAATTGCTTGCCATACGTACCTAATTAAATAAATTCTAGTTATTAAATGGTTAAGCTAAATCTAATTTTTCTAAAATATTTTAAAGGATAGTTGAATATTTAACCTCAGATTGGCTTAATCGATGATTAATTACCGCTGACAAAAGTAATTTGCAAGCACTAATTTATATTAATGAAGATTCAAAAAAATTTAAATAAAAATTTGTTAAAAATACTATTTTGATATGTGTTTTATATGTGCTTTTTCCGACAAAAATGCTAGAAATTAATTGTAAATTGACAAGTGATTTAATGTTAGATACTATATCGAGTGTTGATTTAATTAATAGGAGGAAATACTATGAAATCTAGGCTTTTGACAATAGAAAAACCTCGAGAGATAGGGATGTTACTATGCCTATTTGGCGGGAGTGACGGGGTTCGAACCCGCGACCTTCTGCGTGACAGGCAGACGCTCTAACCAACTGAGCTACACCCCCTTTATCAGGCTTACTATGATATACTACTCGTAAATGAAGAGTTGATAGACGAAGATCAAAATTATGATAGTAGCAGGAATCGAAGGGTCAAGGAGCGGAGAGTACATTTAGTACGTGGCTACCTACGATCCCTGAAGACGACAACGCAATTCTTGATTTTCATCGAGTATATATAGGTAAGCCGTAATATATATAAAGTCAACTACCCTGTCAAGAACTCATCAGTAACTAATTTAACTTGATTGCTTATATTAGAAAGTCTCCCCGTCAAAAGTCTAGAAGGATAATATATAATATGCTTAGCAGATAAAAATATATAGAGAATCCATAAGAAAAAGCTATAATATTGGCAAAAAACTTAAGGATTATCTGATTAATGCCGATAGAAAATATAACAAAGTTGCAAAGACAAGGACAACTTTTTGGTTACAAACTGACCGAAGAATTAAACCACAATAATAAATTATATAAATTAAGATCATTAATAAATTGGTCTAGTTTAGAGGAATGGTTGTCAGCAAATGTTGATATTAAGAAATTTGGTAGGAATCGCAGATGTCACCGCCTGTTACTTGGGGTGACTATGCTGCAAGCGATGTATAACCTGTCAGATGCAGCGACTGAGGAAGAGTTAAGAGAGAACGTATATTGGCAGTATTTTTGTGGTTGGGAATATTTGCAGAAAGATGCTGAAATATCAGAAGCTAGTATCCGTCGGTTTCGTACTATATTAGGAGAAGATGGCTACAATGAGATATTAAAGGAGCTGATAAGAATCGGATGCAAAGCAGGTGTAGTAAAAAAAAAGACTTAGCATCGATAATAGTTGATACTACTGTACAAATTAAGAATATTAAGTATCCCCATGATGTGTACTTGATGGATAAGGCAAGAATAGAGCTAGTAAAGCTATGTCATGCCTTAGGCATCAAGTTAAATGAAACATATGCCAAGCAATATAAAAGAGATATATTAAAATTATGGAAATATAAGGATAATAGTAAAGCCAAGAAGCGTAAGAAAATAATGAGGCATTTAAAAGTATCAGGAGTTTCGCAGTTAGCAAAATTGCGAATCAGCTAAAAGGCATCTAATGTTGTTCTGAATTGATGTTTTTATAACTTCCCAAGTTTGTTGATATAAAGTAATTTTTTCATTTATCCTCCTTTTGTTCATATCGAGCCAAGCAAATACGGCAAGGCAAATATGATTTCTCTGAGCTCGACCCGTGCGTGCCTGACAGCGTTCAATACCACAAGTTTGTTTTAATTCTCGATGATAAACTTCTATAGACCACCGTGCCTTAACAATTTTCTCTATTTGTTCACGTGTTGGATTTTCTAAGTTAGTTGTTATGTAATCAATGCGACCATTTTTTGCCACAAACTTAAATACCGTAACCCAACCGTATCCACGTAGGTGAATTTTTAGTCCCTCATCAGGAATCTCTAAACTTTCTAAGCTAACATTATGATTAACTTTTCTATTTTTTCTTAGGTTACTAACCCATGTCCAACCTAAATTACGTATATGTTTCAAATTCTCCAAACCGCTATACCACGCATCCATTACTACTGCATCAGGATTGATCCCTCTTTCCTTAGCTAAAGTAAGCATATCACAAAAATGCTCATTCTTTGTTTTTCCATCAGTTTCTTTATCATATATTCTATAATCTACAGGGGTAGATTGATCAGTTTTAGCATTGTAATGCAGTAAGTTGACCATCCCTATACCAGGTATAACATCATGTACAGCTCCAGAATATTGATAATGTACAAGCTCAATTTTCTTACTGTATTGCTTTGACAATAACGTGTCATCTCCCACTAATAAACAAGAAGCTTCCCTATCAATATATTTTGACACTTCTCTGTAGATCCCGCTAGGGCGGAAATCCTTACTATTTAACCATCGACTTGCACTATCATGAGATAGGTTTATTGGACTTACTTCAGATAATGCTTTACCACTATATCTTACGCTACTTGCTTGTAAAAATGATTTATATAAGTCTTTGCTACATTTTGATCTTGCCATGCTTAACTAAAACTCTTTCTTGCTAGATTAACATATTTTTTGCTAAGTGCGAAACTCCTGAGTATTACTGGGTCGTTTAGTTAGGATATGTCAGCGAGAAATAGCTAAAGCAAAGTTAAGTTTATCGGCAAGACAACAAGAAATACTGAATAAGATAAAAAAGATACAAGTACAATCTATATTGAGTAAAGCAGAAAAAGAACAATATAAAGAAGAGAAGAGAATAAAATATTATATAGTTTTCATGCACCGGAGGTAGAGTGCATTGGTAAAGGGAAATTAAACAAGCCATACGAGTTTGGTAATAAGGTTTCGATAGCAGTAAGTGGTCGGGGTAACTTTGTATTAGGGACAAAATCTTTTCATGGCAATCCATATGATGGGCATACATTATCGGAGACTGTAGAGATTGTAAAAGAATTAACAGGAGTTGAAGTAGCAAGAACCTTTGTTGACTAAGGTTACAAGGGGAATAATTTTAAGGAGAAGGGCAAAGTGTATAGCCCATATTGCAAGAAGAAACTATCGTCAGATGATAAGGCAATGCTCAAGAGACGGAGTGCCATAGAACCGATAATAGGGCATCTTAAAAGTTATGGTAGAGTTGGCAGAAACTACCTGAAAGGGGTAATAGGAGATGTCATTAATCCGTTAATTTCCGCTGTAGGATTGAACTTACGGTGTATTGCGAATCATTTACTCAAAACAAATTTTTCTACATAGAAATTAGTCAGTAAAAAAATAATCAAATAATTACAAAATCGTTAATAAATCATCATGCAAAAATTCTCTAAAAATCATCTTTTTGTACCAAAAATTTAAATCAAAAAAATTAAACTCTCAAATTTTATACAAGAATTTTTGGCTAAGGTATTAAATTTTGAATTTTTCTTAATTTTTAGCACTTTTGACGGGGAGACGATTTAGTTTCTAGAGTTTGTATATTATGAGTTCGATCAAATAATTTAATCAATGCCACATCATATTTTTCTTGTTGAAGTAATATATCTAATGTTTCCGCCGAGCTAATCTTCCCGTGAGGCTTGTTCCTGCTTAAGTCTTCTACTTGACTAGCAACCTGCTTCCCAAAGATATAGGCAATCATCTTTTCGGTAAGTTCTGTATCTTCGATGGTATCATGTAGTATGCTGGTAACAATAATGTCAGTGCGGAAAAGATAATCAGAAATCATATATGCTACCTCTAGTGGATGGGAGTAATAAGGCTCGCCTGACTGGCGCATTTGGCTGCCATGATATTTCTTGGCGTAATATATTGCTTTTTTGACTTCGTTAATATCTATTGGACGATTTACTTCCTCATTCATCTTACACGTCAGTTCGGGATAAGATTTAGATGAAATAGTAATAGATAAAAGGATTGTCAAAAAGGAGTGCCTGCAGTATTTATATTTTTAAACAAAAAAACAAACTACAGGCATGAGAAAAGATATCACAGAATTATATAGTTTTATAGATGATTTTTGTAAAATTTATTTGGAGTATGAACAGAGAAAGTTATTACCATCAAATAAGCAAAGAAATCGCTGTTGTAGCATGAGTCTAAGTGAAATGTTAACAATAATAATTATGTTTCATACATCCTATGCTAAGAATTTTAAATTTTTCTATAAAAGTTATATAGAGTGCATGGATAAGGATGATTTTCCCAAAGCCTTGAGTTATAATAGATTTGTTGAATTAATGGCACGATTATTCATACCGCTAAATATGTTGATTCCAGGAGTTTCGCAGTTAGCAAAATTGCGAATCAGCTAAAAGGCATCTAATGTTGTTCTGAATTGATGTTTTTATAACTTCCCAAGTTTGTTGATATAAAGTAATTTTTTCATTTATCCTCCTTTTGTTCATATCGAGCCAAGCAAATACGGCAAGGCAAATATGATTTCTCTGAGCTCGACCCGTGCGTGCCTGACAGCGTTCAATACCACAAGTTTGTTTTAATTCTCGATGATAAACTTTATAATGGACTGAAAAAATTAGACAAAGAAGCAGGTATTTTTGTTTCTCAATAAGTATAGAATAATAAATAAAATTAAAGAGAAACAAATGGGTAAAAAACAAATTAAAAATTTTAGTGCAGAAGCAAAAACTAAAATAGTATTAGAGATGTTAAAAGAAGAATCAACAATAGGTCAGTTATCGGTCAAATATGAAGTAACGGCTAAAACTATGCAAAACTGGAAACGACAATTTTTAGATAATGCGTCATTGGCATTTGAGCCAGCAAAAGCTGTTAGTGAGTACAAAGGGCAGATTAGTGAACTTAAGAATCAAAACGATGAACTTGCAAAAGCATTAGGTAAGGCTACAGTCGAGAGGGACTGGGCGGTGGGAAAGCTAAACAGCTTGGACTTATCAAATAAGAAAAGTCTTGTCGACCCCAAGCTGAGTACGTTAGCAAAGACAAGGCAATGTGAACTATTAAAGATAAGCAGATCTGGAGTATATTATAAAGCTAAAGTAATGAGCTTATATAATCTTGATATTTTAAATAGAATAGATGAAATATATACGGATAACCCTGAGTATGGTTATCGTTATATATACAAACAATTATTGGAAGACGGCTTTAATGTGGGCAGAGATAGGGTGCTTAAATATATGGGAATAATGGGTATAGAAGCTATTCATCCTCATAAAAAGCAATCTACTTCTGTGAAGGATGGTCAACATAAAATTTATAGCTATTTGCTTGAGCCGTACTGGCACAAATCAGGAACGAATAGAACTATTCATGTACCTTATGTTAATCAAGTGTGGAGTGGTGACATTACTTATATTAGAACTAACGGAGGATTTATGTATCTTGTGGCGATTATAGATTGGCATAGTAAGGCAATACTAAGTTATAAAGTATCTAATTCTATGGATGCATCACTTGTAACCGATGTATTAAAAGATGCACTGAATAAATACCCTGCACCACAAATATTCAATAGTGATCAGGGTAGTCAATATACTGGACATGAGCATACGGGAATTCTAAAAGAGAATAATATACAAATCTCAATGAACGGTAAGGGTAGAAGCATTGATAATATTGTGATTGAAAGATTTTTTAGAACTTTAAAATATAATTGTATATTTATAAATGATTTTAAAAATATCGCAGAACTTAAAGATGGTATTGATAAATACATGGATAAATATAACAATCAAAGATTCCATTCAAGTATTGGTTATAAAAAACCGATGAACGTGTATCTTGATTACTTACAAAATGCAGCTTAAAAATTATGTAAAATGGGAAACAAAATTAGTGAAAAATTTGTCTTGAAAAATCAGTCCAGTTTCCTTCTATAGACCACCGTGCCTTAACAATTTTCTCTATTTGTTCACGTGTTGGATTTTCTAAGTTAGTTGTTATGTAATCAATGCGACCATTTTTTGCCACAAACTTAAATACCGTAACCCAACCGTATCCACGTAGGTGAATTTTTAGTCCCTCATCAGGAATCTCTAAACTTTCTAAGCTAACATTATCAGGAGTTTCGCACTTAGCAAAAAATATGTTAATCTAGCAAGAAAGAGTTTTAGTTAAGCATGGCAAGATCAAAATGTAGCAAAGACTTATATAAATCATTTTTACAAGCAAGTAGCGTAAGATATAGTGGTAAAGCATTATCTGAAGTAAGGTATACTTGCAGCAAAACTGCGTAACACTATCTAATTTTTTTGCTAGTATGAATTTATTGTCCCACTTTGGGAGAAAAACCCCGCACTTGCAGTGCGTCGTTTCAACATAAATTTTAAATATCTTATCAAGAAAAGATAAGATAAGATAAGATATTTTTTTAACAAAATCTTACACTTCACAGATATATTCTTTTTGTGTTGTGACACTTTTTAAATGAACCATACACAAATAGTTTCTAACTTTTAAGTTAGTATATACATTAGGCATTCATGCCGTAATATTAAGCTCTGCACTTGCAGTGCAGAGTGGTTAACTGTATAAATTTGGGTTTCTACTATGCAAATATCACCGATTAATCAAAACTTACGCTATGTTTTATGATAAGTGGCTTTGTACTGAGATATTATTAAAATTCTTTACTATGAAAAAATGGCTTTCAGCCAAGGTTTTTAGTCATACTTGAGATAACATAGCGTAAGTTTTGTAATAAAAACTAGTTGAAAAAGTACCAATTATATTATAACATTTGAAATATTAATAATAATGATAATTAATCAAATGAAAAAACCAAAAGTAGCGACCTTAAGTGCTGAAGAACGAGAAGAACTAATACAACATGTCAAGGAAAGTTCATTAACGGGAGATGAACAGCAAACGATAGTAGAACTTGTGAAATTTTGTAATGAGCTAATAGACAAGCTAGCATCATCAAATATCAGTATAAATAAGCTTAAGGAAATGCTGATTGGTTTTAAGGCAGATAACAAAAAAAAGATAGTTCAGATTCATTAAAAGAACCGCCAAGTGAATCTGATAACGGGAATGGTGGTAATGAAGAAGAGTGCGATAAGCCCAAAAAGATAGATCGTAGTAATTGGCAAGGTAAATATGGGTTTGATGATTATAAGGATGCGAATACCAGCTATTTAACTCCTGAGAATTTTTGTAGTGGTGATAGCTGTCCTCACTGTTGTAATGGCAAACTATATAATAGTGAAGCTAGAAAATTGCTACAATTTACAGGTAATGCTCCAATTACAGTCAACAGATATGTAAAGAAAACGCTACGTTGTAATGCTTGTGATTATATAGTTATGAACAATAAAAATATCAACAAATGGACAAATAGTAGCAGAAGTGCAATAGTGTTACAAAAGACCTATGGTACTCCTTTCTACCGTTTATCTAGGCTGCAAAGTTTAAGTGGTGTTCCTGTGGCATATAGCTCGCTCTGGCAACAATATTTAGATGTTTGGCAAGAAGGTGGTGGAGCTGAAATTTACGGGGTATTATTGGAAATGGCTGCCGAATGTAGTTCACTGAACCTTGATGATACTAGAGCTAGGATTTTAGAAATTACTATAGCCAATAAGAAATTACGTACTCAAAATAAGAAAGGACGCAGCTGTTATACTACTACAATATGTGCTAAGACTGTAAATAATGAGGTGATAGTTTTATATTTTACCGGTAATAGGCATGGTGGAGAAAATATAGGTAACGTACTAAAGAATCGTAAGAATAGAACAGATTCTATCCAATTAATGACTGACGCAAGTAACAATAATAACCCGGTATTATCAGAAGCAGATCAAGAATTACTGGCAATAATAGTGATGATCAATTGTTTGTCACATGGTCAGAGAAAATTTACAGAGAATGAACTATATTACCCTGAAGAATGCGGATATTTTCTCAAACAAACACGAGGGATTTACCACAATGAACATCAATGTAAAGAGATGAGTCCTGAAGAAAAACTTGGGTATCATCAGGAACATAGCAGTAAATATATAGAAAACATATATAACAAAATAGACGAATTATTTAACGACAAGAAAGTTGAGCCTAATAGTAGGCTTGGACAAGCTATGAAATATTGGATAAATAATAAAGAAGGTTTGACCCAATTTTTAAAAATCCCAGTTAGCAATCTTGATAATAATTGGGCTGAGAGATCACTGCGTACCATTATTTTACAAAGGAAGAATTCATTATTCTTTAAAACAATCAATAGTGCTGAGATACATAGTGGTCTGTATAGTATAGTAAAGACTTGTAGTGAGAACGAGATCAATGCCTTTAAATATTTAAATTGGCTACAAGAGCAGAGTAGCAAAGCAAAGAAGCGTCCTGCGAATTATACGCCTTTTGCCTATGCAAGATATATGAATAATACGGAATTAATCGAGACAGCAGCTTAAACGACAGGAAGCCAATCATTAGAGAATTTGGCAGAACTAGGATCACCATTATGAATAAGAATGTGTAAGGTTCTATAACAAATTTGATAAGATGAATTATCAGATGGGAAAAGTTTTGCGGTAAATTTACCTTTGGATAGGCGTTTAGAGCATAGCCAAAAGCCTTGACCGTCAAAGGACAAAATTTTAATGGCAGTTCTGTTTTTATTGTCCCACTTTGGGAGAAAAACCCCGCACTTGCAGTGCGTCGTTTCAACATAAATTTTAAATATCTTATCAAGAAAAGATAAGAATGAATCATACAGATATTTTTTAACAAAATCTTACACTTCACAGATATATTCTTTTTGTGTTGTGACACTTTCTAAATGAGCCATACACGAAACTGGACTGATTTTTCAAGACAAATTTTTCACTAATTTTGTTTCCCATTTTACATAATTTTTAAGCTGCATTTTGTAAGTAATCAAGATACACGTTCATCGGTTTTTTATAACCAATACTTGAATGGAATCTTTGATTGTTATATTTATCCATGTATTTATCAATACCATCTTTAAGTTCTGCGATATTTTTAAAATCATTTATAAATATACAATTATATTTTAAAGTTCTAAAAAATCTTTCAATCACAATATTATCAATGCTTCTACCCTTACCGTTCATTGAGATTTGTATATTATTCTCTTTTAGAATTCCCGTATGCTCATGTCCAGTATATTGACTACCCTGATCACTATTGAATATTTGTGGTGCAGGGTATTTATTCAGTGCATCTTTTAATACATCGGTTACAAGTGATGCATCCATAGAATTAGATACTTTATAACTTAGTATTGCCTTACTATGCCAATCTATAATCGCCACAAGATACATAAATCCTCCGTTAGTTCTAATATAAGTAATGTCACCACTCCACACTTGATTAACATAAGGTACATGAATAGTTCTATTCGTTCCTGATTTGTGCCAGTACGGCTCAAGCAAATAGCTATAAATTTTATGTTGACCATCCTTCACAGAAGTAGATTGCTTTTTATGAGGATGAATAGCTTCTATACCCATTATTCCCATATATTTAAGCACCCTATCTCTGCCCACATTAAAGCCGTCTTCCAATAATTGTTTGTATATATAACGATAACCATACTCAGGGTTATCCGTATATATTTCATCTATTCTATTTAAAATATCAAGATTATATAAGCTCATTACTTTAGCTTTATAATATACTCCAGATCTGCTTATCTTTAATAGTTCACATTGCCTTGTCTTTGCTAACGTACTCAGCTTGGGGTCGACAAGACTTTTCTTATTTGATAAGTCCAAGCTGTTTAGCTTTCCCACCGCCCAGTCCCTCTCGACTGTAGCCTTACCTAATGCTTTTGCAAGTTCATCGTTTTGATTCTTAAGTTCACTAATCTGCCCTTTGTACTCACTAACAGCTTTTGCTGGCTCAAATGCCAATGACGCATTATCTAAAAATTGTCGTTTCCAGTTTTGCATAGTTTTAGCCGTTACTTCATATTTGACCGATAACTGACCTATTGTTGATTCTTCTTTTAACATCTCTAATACTATTTTAGTTTTTGCTTCTGCACTAAAATTTTTAATTTGTTTTTTACCCATTTGTTTCTCTTTAATTTTATTTATTATTCTATACTTATTGAGAAACAAAAATACCTGCTTCTTTGTCTAATTTTTTCAGTCCATTATAGTTTTGCTGCAGGTATACGAAGTAAGTCCAATAAACCTATCTCATGATAGTGCAAGTCGATGGTTAAATAGTAAGGATTTCCGCCCTAGCGGGATCTACAGAGAAGTGTCAAAATATATTGATAGGGAAGCTTCTTGTTTATTAGTGGGAGATGACACGTTATTGTCAAAGCAATACAGTAAGAAAATTGAGCTTGTACATTATCAATATTCTGGAGCTGTACATGATGTTATACCTGGTATAGGGATGGTCAACTTACTGCATTACAATGCTAAAACTGATCAATCTACCCCTGTAGATTATAGAATATATGATAAAGAAACTGATGGAAAAACAAAGAATGAGCATTTTTGTGATATGCTTACTTTAGCTAAGGAAAGAGGGATCAATCCTGATGCAGTAGTAATGGATGCGTGGTATAGCGGTTTGGAGAATTTGAAACATATACGTAATTTAGGTTGGACATGGGTTAGTAACCTAAGAAAAAATAGAAAAGTTAATCATAATGTTAGCTTAGAAAGTTTAGAGATTCCTGATGAGGGACTAAAAATTCACCTACGTGGATACGGTTGGGTTACGGTATTTAAGTTTGTGGCAAAAAATGGTCGCATTGATTACATAACAACTAACTTAGAAAATCCAACACGTGAACAAATAGAGAAAATTGTTAAGGCACGGTGGTCTATAGAAGTTTATCATCGAGAATTAAAACAAACTTGTGGTATTGAACGCTGTCAGGCACGCACGGGTCGAGCTCAGAGAAATCATATTTGCCTTGCCGTATTTGCTTGGCTCGATATGAACAAAAGGAGGATAAATGAAAAAATTACTTTATATCAACAAACTTGGGAAGTTATAAAAACATCAATTCAGAACAACATTAGATGCCTTTTAGCTGATTCGCAATTTTGCTAACTGCGAAACTCCTGATTATGATTAACTTTTCCAGGAGTTTCGCACTTAGCAAAAAATATGTTAATCTAGCAAGAAAGAGTTTTAGTTAAGCATGGCAAGATCAAAATGTAGCAAAGACTTATATAAATCATTTATAATGGACTGAAAAAATTAGACAAAGAAGCAGGTATTTTTGTTTCTCAATAAGTATAGAATAATAAATAAAATTAAAGAGAAACAAATGGGTAAAAAACAAATTAAAAATTTTAGTGCAGAAGCAAAAACTAAAATAGTATTAGAGATGTTAAAAGAAGAATCAACAATAGGTCAGTTATCGGTCAAATATGAAGTAACGGCTAAAACTATGCAAAACTGGAAACGACAATTTTTAGATAATGCGTCATTGGCATTTGAGCCAGCAAAAGCTGTTAGTGAGTACAAAGGGCAGATTAGTGAACTTAAGAATCAAAACGATGAACTTGCAAAAGCATTAGGTAAGGCTACAGTCGAGAGGGACTGGGCGGTGGGAAAGCTAAACAGCTTGGACTTATCAAATAAGAAAAGTCTTGTCGACCCCAAGCTGAGTACGTTAGCAAAGACAAGGCAATGTGAACTATTAAAGATAAGCAGATCTGGAGTATATTATAAAGCTAAAGTAATGAGCTTATATAATCTTGATATTTTAAATAGAATAGATGAAATATATACGGATAACCCTGAGTATGGTTATCGTTATATATACAAACAATTATTGGAAGACGGCTTTAATGTGGGCAGAGATAGGGTGCTTAAATATATGGGAATAATGGGTATAGAAGCTATTCATCCTCATAAAAAGCAATCTACTTCTGTGAAGGATGGTCAACATAAAATTTATAGCTATTTGCTTGAGCCGTACTGGCACAAATCAGGAACGAATAGAACTATTCATGTACCTTATGTTAATCAAGTGTGGAGTGGTGACATTACTTATATTAGAACTAACGGAGGATTTATGTATCTTGTGGCGATTATAGATTGGCATAGTAAGGCAATACTAAGTTATAAAGTATCTAATTCTATGGATGCATCACTTGTAACCGATGTATTAAAAGATGCACTGAATAAATACCCTGCACCACAAATATTCAATAGTGATCAGGGTAGTCAATATACTGGACATGAGCATACGGGAATTCTAAAAGAGAATAATATACAAATCTCAATGAACGGTAAGGGTAGAAGCATTGATAATATTGTGATTGAAAGATTTTTTAGAACTTTAAAATATAATTGTATATTTATAAATGATTTTAAAAATATCGCAGAACTTAAAGATGGTATTGATAAATACATGGATAAATATAACAATCAAAGATTCCATTCAAGTATTGGTTATAAAAAACCGATGAACGTGTATCTTGATTACTTACAAAATGCAGCTTAAAAATTATGTAAAATGGGAAACAAAATTAGTGAAAAATTTGTCTTGAAAAATCAGTCCAGTTTCATTTTTACAAGCAAGTAGCGTAAGATATAGTGGTAAAGCATTATCTGAAGTAAGTCCAATAAACCTATCTCATGATAGTGCAAGTCGATGGTTAAATAGTAAGGATTTCCGCCCTAGCGGGATCTACAGAGAAGTGTCAAAATATATTGATAGGGAAGCTTCTTGTTTATTAGTGGGAGATGACACGTTATTGTCAAAGCAATACAGTAAGAAAATTGAGCTTGTACATTATCAATATTCTGGAGCTGTACATGATGTTATACCTGGTATAGGGATGGTCAACTTACTGTATTACAATGCTAAAACTGATCAATCTACCCCTGTAGATTATAGAATATATGATAAAGAAACTGATGGAAAAACAAAGAATGAGCATTTTTGTGATATGCTTACTTTAGCTAAGGAAAGAGGGATCAATCCTGATGCAGTAGTAATGGATGCGTGGTATAGCGGTTTGGAGAATTTGAAACATATACGTAATTTAGGTTGGACATGGGTTAGTAACCTAAGAAAAAATAGAAAAGTTAATCATAATGTTAGCTTAGAAAGTTTAGAGATTCCTGATGAGGGACTAAAAATTCACCTACGTGGATACGGTTGGGTTACGGTATTTAAGTTTGTGGCAAAAAATGGTCGCATTGATTACATAACAACTAACTTAGAAAATCCAACACGTGAACAAATAGAGAAAATTGTTAAGGCACGGTGGTCTATAGAAGTTTATCATCGAGAATTAAAACAAACTTGTGGTATTGAACGCTGTCAGGCACGCACGGGTCGAGCTCAGAGAAATCATATTTGCCTTGCCGTATTTGCTTGGCTCGATATGAACAAAAGGAGGATAAATGAAAAAATTACTTTATATCAACAAACTTGGGAAGTTATAAAAACATCAATTCAGAACAACATTAGATGCCTTTTAGCTGATTCGCAATTTTGCTAACTGCGAAACTCCTGTTTTCTATTTTTTCTTGAGTCTGTCCTATAGTTTGTGTAAGTTGCAAAGAAAGCAGTAAGAGATTACTGTAAAAAAAGTAACTTAAGCAAGCAAGGAGGAATTATGGCTAAAAAATTAGATACAGATAAAGATACATTAGACATCAGTAATCAGCTAGTAGAAGAATTATTATCAAAAGCAGATCCATCGGAGTTATTTGGTCGAGATGGTTTATTGTCCCACTTTGGGAGAAAAACCCCGCACTTGCAGTGCGTCGTTTCAACATAAATTTTAAATATCTTATCAAGAAAAGATAAGAATGAATCATACAGATATTTTTTAACAAAATCTTACACTTCACAGATATATTCTTTTTGTGTTGTGACACTTTCTAAATGAGCCATATACAAATAGTTTCTAACTTTTAAGTTAGTACATACATTAGGCATTCATGCCGTAATATTAAGCTCTGCACTTGCAGTGCAGAGTGGTTAACCTGGATATTGCATGAAGGTGGTATTTATAAAAATAAAATGGCAATATCGCTTATAAGTGGTCATGGATATGGAGTCAATCATTTAATTTGTGTAAGTTCATTTTTTATTTTCCAATAAATCATATTTAAAATCTCCACAAAGTATTTCAAATTGATTTAAAGCTAAAGACCAATCTTTAATAGGCATGGTCCATTTTTTGGCTGCATTTTGTAGGGATAAAAATATTATTTTTTGAATTGACTTATCATCTGGAAACACCCCCTTATTTTTGATAATTTTTCTAATTTGACGATTTACAGATTCTATAGTGTTAGTAGTATAAATTACCTTTCTGATCTCTTCAGGAAAGGCAAAAAACGGTATTATCCCAGACCAATTACGTTGCCAAATATCAGAAATTACCGGATATTTTTTATCCCATTTTACACCAAATTGCTGAAGTTTTAAACGTGCCATTTCGTCATTATTAGCTGTATAAATTTGTTTTAGATCTGATGTGACCTCTTTTAAATCTTTATATGACACATACTTTACTGAATTGCGAACCATATGTACAATACATAATTGTACTATAGGGTTCTGTCGCATATGTTGGACAATAGAAAAAAGATTGATATAATGATCTAAAAAAGATGTTAAGATGTTTCGTATTACTGCAAGATTATTATCATATTTCAAAGGATTTTGTTCTTCACCAGAAATAATAATGTTATTTGTCTATATGAAATGCCGATTTTCTTTAAGTTATCGAGATTTGGAAGAAATGATGAGTATAAGGGGAGCAAAAATTGATCACTCTACATTACAAAGATGGGTTATAAAATTTGTACCATTGATAGATCAGGTGGTTAGAAAAAGAAAGAAGCCAGTTGGTAGTAGTTGGAGAATGGATGAGACTTATATTAAATTAAACGGTAAATGGGTTTATTTATATAGAGCACTAGATAGTCTTGGTAATACTGTAGACTTTCTGCTACGTAAGCATAGAGACAAGCCTGCAGCACTTGCATTTTTTCGTAAAGCCTTTAGAGAGAATAATTTTCCTGAGAAAGTAGTAATTGATAAAAGCGGTAGTAATACGGCTGCTCTTAATGATTTGAATACAGAAGTTCCTAAAGATTATAAAATTAAGGTTATTCAGACCAAATACCTGAATAATCTTGTAGAACAAGATCATAGGTTTATCAAAAAACGTACAAAGCCAATGCTTGGTTTTAAGAGTTTTCATTCTGCAGAAATGACTATTACCGGTATAGAAAATATTCGTATGATGCAAAAAAGACAAATAATTGGAGCTAATGATAATCTTTCTACTTTTGAGAATTTTGCTATGTTAATGGCATCATAATGTCCAAAACCTTAGTTTTAACAATCTTGATGTAGTATGATTTATAGATGCGACAAAACCGTTTAGTAGATCTTTTTTTCTTTGAATCAATGGAAATGTTATGGGAGATATTAGCTGGCAAACGAGATTACAGAGTCCCGCCAATATAGATTCGACCTATCAAAAGCTTTTTCTAGAGCAATAGACTTATTTATTGCTAACCGTTGGTTTTTACCAAATTGATTACAATAACGTGAATTATGATAAGTTTGTCTCAATAACAACCAGCTGAAGCTGGTGGGTTGATATCTAGACTGGAAGTCGCTATTACTCTAAAGAGATATTACTAATGCCTGTGCTATCTCTCTGATCCTAATTCTTATAAGTTACCCTGCAATACTTTTGTAGCGATATTTAGTGATCCAAACAACATGAAAGCGATGGTAAAATACAGTGTGGCTAGTCTTGTTATAATCTGTCATATATGATATTTTAATATACATGAAGAGCTTGCTCTTATGTATATTAAAATATCATATATTCAAGTTATAGTGAATTGAAATATTAGAACAAGGACTGAAGTCTTTCCCAGCTGAAGCTGGGGGTTTTAACCAAAAAGGTGACTATAAAAATATTTATAGAATTCAAGAAAATACATACAAATCTTTAACAAAAAAATAGATTATTCGTCTTAAAGTTGAGTGGGTCGCAATGCTAAAATTTCTCTATGTATCTATAATGTCATATTTGCAATTGCTGAATGGGAAGTGTAAAGGAATGATTTGATATTAACTGAAGTAATTGAGATTTAACTTACATTTGATAAAATAAATAAATTGTTAAATGGAGGTTCAAATGAATTTGAATCAAAAAATAGTTAACCACTCTGCACTGCAAGTGCAGAGCTTAATATTACGGCATGAATGCCTCATGTATGTACTAACTTAAAAGTTAGAAACTATTTGTGTATGGCTCATTTAGAAAGTGTCACAACACAAAAAGAATATATCTGTGAAGTGTAAGATTTTGTTAAAAAATATCTTATCTTATCTTTTCTTTTCTTGATAAGATATTTAAAATTTATGTTGAAACGACGCACTGCAAGTGCGGGGTTTTTCTCCCAAAGTGGGACAATAAAACCAAAACTAGGATTATTAGAATTTGTGATTTATCAAATAAAAAATTTACCTATAAACTAGATTATTTAATATTTAGTAGTTTGTGAGTTTTATGGTATAATGAGTAACATGTAAAACTATAACACCTCTTCAATAAATTACTATTTATGGCTATTACTAAGTTTCTCGATCCTAAAAATGATATTGCCTTTCGCCGTATATTTGGCTCGGAGAAAAATAAAGATATTCTTATTCATTTCATTAATGATGTGCTAGAGCTGAAAGGTAATGATAGAATCAAAGAAGTAACATTTTTACCTACTATTCAAGAACCAGAGATTGCTTCAAAGAAGCAAAGCATAGTAGATGTGTTATGTAAAGATGAAAATGGAGTGCAGCTAATTATTGAGATGCAGGTATCTCCGCAAGAAGGATTTGAGAAGCGAGCACAATATTATGCAGCAAAAGCCTATTCACGGCAGTTAAATAAAGGTAAGAAAGAAGGAGCTAGATATATAGATTTAAAGGCTATAATATTTATTGCTATTAGCGATAATATTATATTTAAAGACAAAGTATTCTATAAGTCTGATCATATTATTTTGGATAAAGATAGCTATGCCCATGATTTAAAGGATTTTTCTTTTACTTTTATTGAGCTACCGAAGTTTAAAATCACAGATATAAATTTACTGACCAACATAATCGAGAAGTGGTGTTATTTCTTTAAGCACGCAGATGAAACAAGTGAATCCGACTTACGTAAGATCATAGGATCAGATCAAGTAATAGAGAGAGCTTATGAAGAATTAAACCAGTTTAACTGGACGGAAAAAGAATTGTTAACTTACGAGCAAGAAACTAAACGTATCATGGATAATAAAGCAGCAGAAGATTACCTAATAGAAACTGCTAAAGCTGAAGGTAAAGCTGAAGGTAAAGCTGAATTGGTAAAGATACTGTTACAGAATGGCAATTCTGTGGAGTCAATTGCTAAGATGACAGGTATGTCTATTAAGGAAATCAAGGAATTATTAAATATACAGATACAATAAGAAAGGGAAGCATCTCCTATTTTTTATGTGTGATTTATAGAGCTTGTTACAACAGAAATATAAGATAAAATTACGACTTATCTTTTTGTAGAAGTCAAGATTTGATCTTACAGACCCCATAAATTAACTTATTAGATTGTCTGTCCGGCAAAACTCTATAAGTCTTATAGATAATAGGGTTTAATGGCAGAAAATAATAAAGAAATCCATAAGAAAATGTTAAAATATGCTAATAAACCTTATGGATTTCAGTCAATATGCCAATAGAAAATATTATCAAATCACAAAAACAAGGAAAACTTTTTGGTTATAAATTAAAAGAAGAATTAAACTCAAATAATAAGCTATATAAATTAAGAGAATTAATAAATTGGTCTGGTCTAGAAGAATGGTTATCAAAAAATGTTTCTATTAAGAGATTTGGTAGAAATAGAAAATGTCATAGAGTGATGCTTGGTGTAACGATGCTACAAGCAATGTATAATTTTTCAGATTCATTAGCAGAGGAAGAACTAAAAGAAAACATGTATTGGCAATATTTCTGTGGGTGGGAATATATAGAAACAGATATAGCGATGTCGGAAACTAGCATAAGAAGATTTCGTAATTTATTAGGTGAATCTGGATATAACGAGATATTAGCAGAGTTGATAAGAGTTGGAATAAGAACTAACACAATTAAAAAAAAAGATTTGGAATTGATAATTGCTGATACAACGGTACAAATTAAGAATATCAAGCACCCACATGATGTTTATTTAATGGATAAAGCTAGGCTTAGTATTGTGAAGCTTTGCCAAAGTTTGGGTATAAGTTTAAACGAAACCTACGCTAGAACCTATAAGCGAGATATAATAAAGCTCTGGAAGTATAAAGAGCATAGCAAAGCCAAGAAGCGTTGGAAAATAATGAAGCATTTAAAAACGTTACTTGGTCGTTTGGTTAGAATATGTGAGCGTGAGATAAAAAATCAGAAATTAAACTTATCTATCAGAGATCAAGAAGTATTGAAAAAAGTAAAACAAATACATAGCCAATTTGTTTTAAAAAGAGAAGAGAAAAAGCAATACAAAGAACAGAACAGAGTTAACCACTCTGCACTGCAAGTGCAGAGCTTAATATTACGGCATTGAATGCCTCATGTATGTACTAACTTAAAAGTTAGAAACTATTTGTGTATGGTTCATTTAAAAAGTGTCACAACACAAAAAGAATATATCTGTGAAGTGTAAGATTTTGTTAAAAAAATATCTTATCTTTTCTTGATAAGATATTTAAAATTTATGTTGAAACGACGCACTGCAAGTGCGGGGTTTTTCTCCCAAAGTGGGACAATAAAATATTGTATAGTTTTCATGCCCCTGAGGTAGAGTGTATAGGGAAGGGAAAACGCAACAAGCCATATGAGTTTGGCAGTTAACCACTCTGCACTGCAAGTGCAGAGCTTAATATTACGGCATGAATGCCTCATGTATGTACTAACTTAAAAGTTAGAAACTATTTGTGTATGGCTCATTTAGAAAGTGTCACAACACAAAAAAATATATCTGTGAAGTGTAAGATTTTGTTAAAAAATATCCTATCTTTTCTTGATAAGATATTTAAAATTTATGTTGAAACGACGCACTGCAAGTGCGGGGTTTTTCTCCCAAAGTGGGACAATAAAGTTGCGGTAGTAGTCAGTGGTCGTAGAAATTTTGTACTGTCAGCAAAATCGTTTCATAATAATCCTTATGATGGTCATACATTGCAGCAGAGTTTTGAAGCGGTAGAAAATGTAACTGGAATAAAGATAAAAAAATCGTTTGTTGATCTTGGTTATACTGGCAGCAATGTTAAAGAGAAGAGTAAGGTATATACCCCAAAAACTCGGAAAAAGTTATTGAAAGAAGACAAGTGTATGATCAGGAGACGCAGTGCTATAGAACCAATAATAGGGCATTTGAAACAATATGGCAGGATGGGCAGAAAGTTCTTGAAGGGTGTGATAGGAGATGTGATCAATCTAATAATCTCTGCTATAGGTTTGAATTTACGATGTATTGCCAATCATTTACACATCATGCCTAACTCTACATAAAAAAATTATCATTAAAAAACTTGCTAAACGATTAAAAAAAATCGTTAACAATAAGCTCATGTAAAAATTTTACTAAAACAGAAATTTTTCAATAAAATTGAAAACAATTTTTAATTTTAGTGCAAATATTAGAATTTTTTTTGTAAAAATTTTATTCAATCATAGATTATGGGGGGCTTTAAATATTTTTGGCGGACGGACTAGATTGTCAGATAAATTTTGACTGTCAGATAAGTGTTCAAGATACAAGATATCATTATTTTTTTCAAACGCTAATTTTTTACTATCTTTAAAGGTTTGCATTGGAGTTTTACCATAGCAATACTTGCCGGAATGAGGGCGTTCGTTATTATAATAATGTAACCAGGTATCAAGATCTTTTTGCAATTCAAAAAGTGAATTGTAAATCTTTTTACGCATTGCAGTATCATAAAACTCATTTTTCATGGTTTTATGAAACCTCTCACATATCCCGTTAGTTTGAGGGGAATATGCTTTTGTAACGGTGTGTTCTATTCCTTCAATACTTAAAAACAATTCAAAGGCATGATGTTCTATATTTCCTTTATATTCAGTACCACGATCAGTTAATATACGTAGTATAGGAATACCTTGTTCTTCGTACCAAGGTAGAACTCTATCATTTAACATATCAGCAGAGGTTATAGCTGTTTTGTCTGTGTATAATTTGGCATCCGTCACCCTGGAATAGCTATCGATAAAAGTTTGACCATAAACCTTACCTATTCCTTTAAAGTTGCCAACATAGTAAACATCTTGACAACCAAGATAGCCTGGATGTTCTGTCTCTATTTCCCCATGTGCCTCTTTAAGATTCTTACGATTCTCCAAGACACGTAATTGAGCTTCCTTAAGTATAATGCCATCCTGAGCCATTTTAGTTTCTAAAGCTACTAGCCGTTTCTTAAGATTATTGAGATCGTTCCTAAGCCAGATAGATCTAATGCCGCCGGGAGAGACTAAAATCCCATCTTTTTTTAATTCGTTCGATACACGAAGTTGACCATAAGCGGGGTACTCTATTGCCATGTCTAATACCGCTTTCTCTACAATAGGATCAACTCTATTAGCCAATATGGGTTTCTTACGGCTTATTTCATACAAGGCTTCATCGCCACCATTCTCATATAATTCCTTGAATCTATAATAACTATCTCTGCTATACCCCATTGTCTTACATGCACTAGATACATTTCCTAAGCTTTTTGCTAGTTCAAGTAATCCTATTTTTGGTCTTATTATTTTCTGATTTAAATTCATTTTAATCTCCATTTAATAATTTGTTTATAGTCACCTTTTTGGTTAAAACCCCCAGCTTCAGCTGGGAAAGACTTCAGTCCTTGTTCTAATATTTCAATTCACTATAACTTGAATATATGATATTTTAATATACATGAAGAGCTTGCTCTTATGTATATTAAAATATCATATATGACAGATTATAACAAGACTAGCCACACTGTATTTTACCATCGCTTTCATGTTGTTTGGATCACTAAATATCGCTACAAAGTATTGCAGGGTAACTTATAAGAATTAGGATCAGAGAGATAGCACAGGCATTAGTAATATCTCTTTAGAGTAATAGCGACTTCCAGTCTAGATATCAACCCACCAGCTTCAGCTGGTTGTTATTGAGTTTACTAAATGTAAGATTAAATCTCAACTACTTCATATTATCACCATTCTATCATTTCTTAACCGAATGCCATTGTCTACGTCAGAACACCTTCTAGCTTATATTTGGAATTGCTATCAAATTAACGTTGACGTATTGATGCTGACCTTGCATTATTAGGAGTACTAGATGGTATAAGTGAATTAGGGGTATCTACAGTTTTAGTAGACCCTATCCGCATTTTATGGATAATTTGTTGTTGCTTGCGATTATTTATTTTTTGTCTGCCAGTATTTACTATGGATTTAGTGATTTTAGCAGTTTCTGCTAATAATTCTTGAGGACTGTGTAGCTGGTCTATTTGTTCATAGTGATTCTTAAGAAATCTGTCCTTCACTTTATTATCTATGCCTTTTAGCTCAGCATATGTTTTGTATAACCCCTTTAAATTTGCTTTAGTTGCTGTTATTTGTTTTTCAGGAGATTCCTTAAAAATTGACTTAATAGAATTTATAAAACTATTACCTATTTCTTTAATTATATCTATTGCAGGTGATACTACTTCTTTTATTCCTCCGTAAATTTTTTGTAAGCCATTAGTAATAATGTTGGATACTTTGACTTCATATTCTTGAGCTACAGAGGAGATACCAGCAATTATATTACTCATTTCTTTAAGTTTATTAGCTAAGCTAGTTAACGATTTCTTATCTTGTATATTCTCAAACTGATCAGCAAATGTTTCAGCTATACCTGCTTGAGCATCAAGGTTAGCTGTCATAATTGATTGAGTATCATCAAAGGAGAATCTTACAGGTGTTTTTTTAATAACTCCATTAGAAGTAATATTAGAGATATATGATAAGCTTGTTGCTGATGTATTGTGTCTTATAGGACTATCAGCTTTTAATCTGTCTAGTCTATCACGTAGTGCTTGATCTTTCTGATTTCCTAATTCTATACTTTTTTTCTCTAGTTTAACTTCAGATTGTATTTGTGCTAGTAATTTGTCTACTTCATCATCAGAATGCAAATCTTTACCCCATAATTTATCCAACCTTGAATTAAATTGGTCATTGATTTGGTCAAAGTTATTCATCTCATTCTGTATATCTTTTTCAGTTTTTTCTGTAAGTTTTACAACTCTAGATTCTAATTCCTTTAATGATTGGGCATTAAAGGCTTTATTACTTCTTTTAGACATTTGCTTCCTTATAATCTTATCATTTATTCAATCTTAAATGACTATTTAGTGGTATTGGTTAGTATTATACTTTTTGTTAGTTGTTGAAACAAGATAAATGATAAGGTGACTATAAAAATTTAATTTCGTTAAGTTAGGACCACCGAGAGATTATTAGGAAAAAAATACTTAATTTGTTAAACTGATCAACAATGAAGCTTATTTGCACTTTATAACTATGCACATATTCTATATTTTACACTCAAATTGATCTCAATAAAAACCAGCTGAAGCTGGTGGGTTGATATCTAGACTGGAATTGCTGCTATTCAAGCTTCTTGATTTCTTCTTTGGTTAAACCAGTAGACTGAGAGATTATTTCAGTAGACACTCCTGCTTTCTTAAGGTTTTTAGCTACTTCAATATTTCGTTCAGATTTACCTATTTGGATACCTTCAGCTTTAGCAGTTTTTATCAGGTAATCCTCGGATGCCTTATTATCCATAATACGTTTAGTCTCTTTCTCATATGTCAGCAACTCTTCTTCTGTCCAATTAAACTGGTTTAGCTCATCGTATGCTCTCTCGATTACTTGATCCGATCCTATGATCTTACGTAAGTCGGCTTCACTAGTTTTATCCGCATGCTTAAAAAAGAAACACCATTTCTCAATTATGTTGGTCAGTAAATTTATATCTGTGATTTTAAACTTTGGTAGCTCTATAAAAGTAAAAGAAAAATCCTTTAAATCATGGGCATAGCTATCTTTATCCAAAATAATATGATCAGACTTATAAAACACTTTGTCTTTAAAAATAATATTATCACTGATAGCAATAAATATTACCGACTTTAAATCTATATATCTAGCTCCTTCTTCCTTGCCTTTATTTAACTGCCTTGAGTAGGCTTTAGCCGCATAATACTGAGCTCTCTTCTCAAAACCTTCTTGTGGAGATACCTGCATCTCAATAATTAGCTGTACGCCATTTTCATCTTTACATAAAACATCAACTACACTCTGCTTTTTAGCAGCAATCTCCGGTATTTGGATAGTGGGCAAAAATGTTACTTCCTTAATTCTATCACCACTTTTAAGCTCCAATACATCATTAATAAAATGAATCAGAATGTCTTTATTCTTCTCCGAACCAAATATACGGCGAAAGGCAACATCATTTTTAGGATCTAAAAATTTAGTAATAGCCATAAATAGTAATTATTAAGAGTTGTTACAGTTCCTACACATTAGTTATTATAACATAAAGCTAGCCAAATTACTAGAATATTACACTTAACAGCCATCAATTCCATCGGCAAATAGCTCTAACTGTTGCTCTTTTATACGATTTTCCATATCTCCACGTGCACAGTAAATTTTATCATATAAATCTTCTGGCTTACCTGCTAAATTAGTTACTATATATCTTGGATTCTCACCAAGGCTAGTTACTTCTGCTTTACCAACTATCTTACGATGACGACTCCAACTATCAGCTTTATATTTAAATTCACTAAAAAAGCGTTGCTTCTCTTTGCTAATTGTGAAGGCTTCGTTAGATTGTTGCATCAATGGCTCAAGCAGCTTGTTGAGTCTAGTATTTTGGGCTATTCCGACTATATATTTTACATTATTTTCATCACACCAATCCAGCATCTGATGACGACAAAATCCACCATCACCACGAAAAATAATCTCTACTTCAGGCCACGATTGACGAAAACGCTTGACTAATAGAGATAATATTGCCCAGCTATGCTTTGCTTGATCTAGCTTTGAGCTGCGAAGATAGCTTACTAACAGCTTTTTTCCACAAAAAACATATAAAGGTCGAAAGCAATTATGACGATAATATCCATGATAAAACTTCCCCTCTTGATTGCCATAAATTTCATCATCAGTGGCATCAAAATCAAGTATTAATTGTTTCGGCACGGTTTTATGAGATTCGACAAACTTGTCAATCATCACCTTATGAGCTTTAAGAGCAAATCCACGATCTGCTTTATTTTCTAAACGGCATAAAGTAGAGCTACTAGCCATATCGTCCAGTGTGTCTATACTTGTTTGCAAAGCTGGACATTTTCTTAAATTATCGTGATCATTTAAATCTTCATAACCAAGAGCAATACCATAAATACGCTGTTTGAGCATTGTTAAAATAGTATGAGTAATTTTATCAGAATCTCGCTTATCAGGAAAAATCTTAGCCAGTTCATTAGTTAGACCAAGTCTTTTATCTGCTTCTCTTAGCAATAATACACCTCCATCGCTACTAATATTACCTCCTGTGAAATTTATTTCTATTTGACGATTTTTTACTTTCGATTGGTAAATTAATCCTGTACAATTGAAACTGGACTGATTTTTCAAGACAAATTTTTCACTAATTTTGTTTCCCATTTTACATAATTTTTAAGCTGCATTTTGTAAGTAATCAAGATACACGTTCATCGGTTTTTTATAACCAATACTTGAATGGAATCTTTGATTGTTATATTTATCCATGTATTTATCAATACCATCTTTAAGTTCTGCGATATTTTTAAAATCATTTATAAATATACAATTATATTTTAAAGTTCTAAAAAATCTTTCAATCACAATATTATCAATGCTTCTACCCTTACCGTTCATTGAGATTTGTATATTATTCTCTTTTAGAATTCCCGTATGCTCATGTCCAGTATATTGACTACCCTGATCACTATTGAATATTTGTGGTGCAGGGTATTTATTCAGTGCATCTTTTAATACATCGGTTACAAGTGATGCATCCATAGAATTAGATACTTTATAACTTAGTATTGCCTTACTATGCCAATCTATAATCGCCACAAGATACATAAATCCTCCGTTAGTTCTAATATAAGTAATGTCACCACTCCACACTTGATTAACATAAGGTACATGAATAGTTCTATTCGTTCCTGATTTGTGCCAGTACGGCTCAAGCAAATAGCTATAAATTTTATGTTGACCATCCTTCACAGAAGTAGATTGCTTTTTATGAGGATGAATAGCTTCTATACCCATTATTCCCATATATTTAAGCACCCTATCTCTGCCCACATTAAAGCCGTCTTCCAATAATTGTTTGTATATATAACGATAACCATACTCAGGGTTATCCGTATATATTTCATCTATTCTATTTAAAATATCAAGATTATATAAGCTCATTACTTTAGCTTTATAATATACTCCAGATCTGCTTATCTTTAATAGTTCACATTGCCTTGTCTTTGCTAACGTACTCAGCTTGGGGTCGACAAGACTTTTCTTATTTGATAAGTCCAAGCTGTTTAGCTTTCCCACCGCCCAGTCCCTCTCGACTGTAGCCTTACCTAATGCTTTTGCAAGTTCATCGTTTTGATTCTTAAGTTCACTAATCTGCCCTTTGTACTCACTAACAGCTTTTGCTGGCTCAAATGCCAATGACGCATTATCTAAAAATTGTCGTTTCCAGTTTTGCATAGTTTTAGCCGTTACTTCATATTTGACCGATAACTGACCTATTGTTGATTCTTCTTTTAACATCTCTAATACTATTTTAGTTTTTGCTTCTGCACTAAAATTTTTAATTTGTTTTTTACCCATTTGTTTCTCTTTAATTTTATTTATTGTCCCACTTTGGGAGAAAAACCCCGCACTTGCAGTGCGTCGTTTCAACATAAATTTTAAATATCTTATCAAGAAAAGATAAGATAAGATATTTTTTAACAAAATCTTACACTTCACAGATATATTCTTTTTGTGTTGTGACACTTTCTAAATGAGCCATACACAAATAGTTTCTAACTTTTAAGTTAGTACATACATGAGGCATTCATGCCGTAATATTAAGCTCTGCACTTGCAGTGCAGAGTGGTTAACTATTCTATACTTATTGAGAAACAAAAATACCTGCTTCTTTGTCTAATTTTTTCAGTCCATTATACTAGTCATTAGTTGAATGCATCCTTATACGATTATAAAATACTTCTATATATTCAAATATGGCATATTTTGCTTCCTCCCTAGTTTTAAATTTATATTGATAAATTAGTTCTGTTTTTATAGTGTGAAAAAAGCTTTCAGCAACAGCATTATCCCAACAATTTCCTTTACCGCTCATACTCTGTATAATACCATGTTGTTTTGTAAGTTTTGAATGGCTATCAGAACAATATTGACTACCTCTATCAGTATGCCAAATAAGTCCTTTAGGTGGTTTACGTTGCCATATTGCCATTAGCAGAGCATTATTAACTAAATCAGCTTTCATGTTACTATTCATTGACCACCCTATAATTTTCCTAGAAAATAGATCAATAACGGTTGCTAAGTACAGCCAACCTTCTTCAGTTGGAACATATGTGATGTCCCCAACCCAATAACAATTAGCAGCATAGACCTTGAACTTTCTATCCAATAAATTAGGAGCAACTTGCTTATTATGACTAGAATCAGTAGTTGCTTTAAATTTATGTTTGCTTTTACATACTAAACCAGCTTCATTCATTAGCCTTGCAATCCGCTTCCGACTAACAATTATACCGTGTCTAGATAGTTCCTTTTTAATGGGTCTAGATCCATAATTCCTTCTACCTTCTTGAAAAATTGTTTTAATCTTACAGGTTAAAGCATTATCTTCTTTGTCCCTATTGCATTCAGGGGTAGTTAACCATTCATAATAGCCACTACGTGATACTTTCATAAATTTGCACATAATCGCAGTTGAAAAATCACCTTTATGCTTCTTTATCCATGCGTACTTTATTGGGACTCTTTCGCAAAGTACGCGGCAGCCTTTTTTAATAGATCACGCTCCTGCGTTACCCTAGCTAAATCTTTCTTTAATCTTTTTAATTCATCATAGAGATGTTCATCTGTTCGCATTATTGATTCTTTAGGTTTGGAATATTTATCTACCCAAGTATATAGAGTATTTCTAGTAATACCTAACTCTTTAGCTGTTTGTGACACAGGTCGCTTGGACTCAATTGCTAATTTAACTGCTGACTCTTTAAATTCAGCCGGATAAACCTTTGGTTTGCTATTAGTCATTTTTGTACTTCCTTTCTGTTAATATTGTCTCCTATTAACTGTCCGGAAAACTATAACCACATCAAACATCATGTACAGCTCCAGAATATTGATAATGTACAAGCTCAATTTTCTTACTGTATTGCTTTGACAATAACGTGTCATCTCCCACTAATAAACAAGAAGCTTCCCTATCAATATATTTTGACACTTCTCTGTAGATCCCGCTAGGGCGGAAATCCTTACTATTTAACCATCGACTTGCACTATCATGAGATAGGTTTATTGTCCCACTTTGGGAGAAAAACCCCGCACTTGCAGTGCGTCGTTTCAACATAAATTTTAAATATCTTATCAAGAAAAGATAGGATATTTTTTAACAAAATCTTACACTTCACAGATATATTTTTTTGTGTTGTGACACTTTCTAAATGAGCCATACACAAATAGTTTCTAACTTTTAAGTTAGTACATACATGAGGCATTCATGCCGTAATATTAAGCTCTGCACTTGCAGTGCAGAGTGGTTAACTGGACTTACTTCAGATAATGCTTTACCACTATATCTTACGCTACTTGCTTGTAAAAATGATTTATATAAGTCTTTGCTACATTTTGATCTTGCCATGCTTAACTAAAACAGGAGTTTCGCAGTTAGCAAAATTGCGAATCAGCTAAAAGGCATCTAATGTTGTTCTGAATTGATGTTTTTATAACTTCCCAAGTTTATTGATATAAAGTAATTTTTTCATTTATCCTCCTTTTGTTCATATCGAGCCAAGCAAATACGGCAAGGCAAATATGATTTCTCTGAGCTCGACCCGTGCGTGCCTGACAGCGTTCAATACCACAAGTTTGTTTTAATTCTCGATGATAAACTTCTATAGACCACCGTGCCTTAACAATTTTCTCTATTTGTTCACGTGTTGGATTTTCTAAGTTAGTTGTTATGTAATCAATGCGACCATTTTTTGCCACAAACTTAAATACCGTAACCCAACCGTATCCACGTAGGTGAATTTTTAGTCCCTCATCAGGAATCTCTAAACTTTCTAAGCTAACATTATGATTAACTTTTCTATTTTTTCTTAGGTTACTAACCCATGTCCAACCTAAATTACGTATATGTTTCAAATTCTCCAAACCGCTATACCACGCATCCATTACTACTGCATCAGGATTGATCCCTCTTTCCTTAGCTAAAGTAAGCATATCACAAAAATGCTCATTCTTTGTTTTTCCATCAGTTTCTTTATCATATATTCTATAATCTACAGGGGTAGATTGATCAGTTTTAGCATTGTAATGCAGTAAGTTGACCATCCCTATACCAGGTATAACATCATGTACAGCTCCAGAATATTGATAATGTACAAGCTCAATTTTCTTACTGTATTGCTTTGACAATAACGTGTCCAGGAGTTTCGCACTTAGCAAAAAATATGTTAATCTAGCAAGAAAGAGTTTTAGTTAAGCATGGCAAGATCAAAATGTAGCAAAGACTTATATAAATCATTTTTACAAGCAAGTAGCGTAAGATATAGTGGTAAAGCATTATCTGAAGTAAGTCCAATAAACCTATCTCATGATAGTGCAAGTCGATGGTTAAATAGTAAGGATTTCCGCCCTAGCGGGATCTACAGAGAAGTGTCAAAATATATTGATAGGGAAGCTTCTTGTTTATTAGTGGGAGATGACACGTTATTGTCAAAGCAATACAGTAAGAAAATTGAGCTTGTACATTATCAATATTCTGGAGCTGTACATGATGTTATACCTGGTATAGGGATGGTCAACTTACTGCATTACAATGCTAAAACTGATCAATCTACCCCTGTAGATTATAGAATATATGATAAAGAAACTGATGGAAAAACAAAGAATGAGCATTTTTGTGATATGCTTACTTTAGCTAAGGAAAGAGGGATCAATCCTGATGCAGTAGTAATGGATGCGTGGTATAGCGGTTTGGAGAATTTGAAACATATACGTAATTTAGGTTGGACATGGGTTAGTAACCTAAGAAAAAATAGAAAAGTTAATCATAATGTTAGCTTAGAAAGTTTAGAGATTCCTGATGAGGGACTAAAAATTCACCTACGTGGATACGGTTGGGTTACGGTATTTAAGTTTGTGGCAAAAAATGGTCGCATTGATTACATAACAACTAACTTAGAAAATCCAACACGTGAACAAATAGAGAAAATTGTTAAGGCACGGTGGTCTATAGAAGTTTATCATCGAGAATTAAAACAAACTTGTGGTATTGAACGCTGTCAGGCACGCACGGGTCGAGCTCAGAGAAATCATATTTGCCTTGCCGTATTTGCTTGGCTCGATATGAACAAAAGGAGGATAAATGAAAAAATTACTTTATATCAACAAACTTGGGAAGTTATAAAAACATCAATTCAGAACAACATTAGATGCCTTTTAGCTGATTCGCAATTTTGCTAACTGCGAAACTCCTGGTGTCATCTCCCACTAGTTAACCACTCTGCACTGCAAGTGCAGAGCTTAATATTACGGCATGAATGCCTCATGTATGTACTAACTTAAAAGTTAGAAACTATTTGTGTATGGCTCATTTAGAAAGTGTCACAACACAAAAAGAATATATCTGTGAAGTGTAAGATTTTGTTAAAAAATATCTTATCTTATCTTATCTTTTCTTTTCTTGATAAGATATTTAAAATTTATGTTGAAACGACGCACTGCAAGTGCGGGGTTTTTCTCCCAAAGTGGGACAATAAACAAGAAGCTTCCCTATCAATATATTTTGACACTTCTCTGTAGATCCCGCTAGGGCGGAAATCCTTACTATTTAACCATCGACTTGATCTGTCAACAGTTTTCCGGACAGTTTGTTTAGGCACATTTTTGCATTTTCTCGTATTGTACAGGTGATAGATAGTCATTAGTTGAATGCATCCTTATACGATTATAAAATACTTCTATATATTCAAATATGGCATATTTTGCTTCCTCCCTAGTTTTAAATTTATATTGATAAATTAGTTCTGTTTTTATAGTGTGAAAAAAGCTTTCAGCAACAGCATTATCCCAACAATTTCCTTTACCGCTCATACTCTGTATAATACCATGTTGTTTTGTAAGTTTTGAATGGCTATCAGAACAATATTGACTACCTCTATCAGTATGCCAAATAAGTCCTTTAGGTGGTTTACGTTGCCATATTGCCATTAGCAGAGCATTATTAACTAAATCAGCTTTCATGTTACTATTCATTGACCACCCTATAATTTTCCTAGAAAATAGATCAATAACGGTTGCTAAGTACAGCCAACCTTCTTCAGTTGGAACATATGTGATGTCCCCAACCCAATAACAATTAGCAGCATAGACCTTGAACTTTCTATCCAATAAATTAGGAGCAACTTGCTTATTATGACTAGAATCAGTAGTTGCTTTAAATTTATGTTTGCTTTTACATACTAAACCAGCTTCATTCATTAGCCTTGCAATCCGCTTCCGACTAACAATTATACCGTGTCTAGATAGTTCCTTTTTAATGGGTCTAGATCCATAATTCCTTCTACCTTCTTGAAAAATTGTTTTAATCTTACAGGTTAAAGCATTATCTTCTTTGTCCCTATTGCATTCAGGGGTAGTTAACCATTCATAATAGCCACTACGTGATACTTTCATAAATTTGCACATAATCGCAGTTGAAAAATCACCTTTATGCTTCTTTATCCATGCGTACTTTATTGGGACTCTTTCGCAAAGTACGCGGCAGCCTTTTTTAATAGATCACGCTCCTGCGTTACCCTAGCTAAATCTTTCTTTAATCTTTTTAATTCATCATAGAGATGTTCATCTGTTCGCATTATTGATTCTTTAGGTTTGGAATATTTATCTACCCAAGTATATAGAGTATTTCTAGTAATACCTAACTCTTTAGCTGTTTGTGACACAGGTCGCTTGGACTCAATTGCTAATTTAACTGCTGACTCTTTAAATTCAGCCGGATAAACCTTTGGTTTGCTATTAGTCATTTTTGTACTTCCTTTCTGTTAATATTGTCTCCTATTAACTGTCCGGAAAACTATAACCACATCAATAAAGTTTTTAAAGGATTAGCCAAACATAGTAAATCCTCTATGGGGTATTTTTATGGTTTTAAATTACATGTAATAATCAATAATAAAGGGGAGTTTATGGCATTAAAAGTGACCAAAGGCAATGTAGATGATAGGGTTCCAGTACCGGAGTTAACAAAAAGATTAACTGGAATTATAGCAGCTGATAAAGGTTATATTAAGCAAAATTTGTTCTTAAATTTATATGAAAGAGGCTTAAAAATGATTCATGGAATTAAGAAGAATATGGAAAATAAATTAATGGATTTGAAAGAAAAAATTTTACTTCGAAAGCGTAACTTAATTGAAACAGTTTTTGATTATCTAAAAAATAAAATGAACCTTGAACATACTAGACATAGATCACCAATAAATGCCTTTGTCCATATATTATCTACTCTTGTTGCTTACTCATTAAAGAAAAATAAACCTTCAACAAAATTTGATTTTAATCTACATGTTCACAATATCCTTATCCCGAATTCACGTATCTTACGTAATTTGTCCAGTAACCTAGTAGCATATTGACAAGGTGCATACTTTGAGTTGTTCCAATAATTAATCTCTTCTTCTTCCATAAAAAACCCTAAATATTTTTATATTCAATTTATAGGTTAAACTAAACTAAAATATAAATTATTACTAAGGATTTTTTATCTATTTTTACAAAAGATGAATATTTTTGCATTTTGTTGTTGTATAAATAGACAGTTACTTCCTTTATATTCACATATCCTATAAATCGTTGTGTAAACTGTAAATGACTAGACAAAAAAGTACCAGTAAAATTTATATTGTTATAGAACTCTTGCTAGAAAAAACTAGAGTAATATTTTAATGAGGTTGCCTTGGTGTAAATTGTTATATATTTATTGTCCCACTTTGGGAGAAAAACCCCGCACTTGCAGTGCGTCGTTTCAACATAAATTTTAAATATCTTATCAAGAAAAGAAAAGATAAGATAAGATATTTTTTAACAAAATCTTACACTTCACAGATATATTCTTTTTGTGTTGTGACACTTTCTAAATGAGCCATACACAAATAGTTTCTAACTTTTAAGTTAGTACATACATGAGGCATTCATGCCGTAATATTAAGCTCTGCACTTGCAGTGCAGAGTGGTTAACTATTTATTTCAGAGTATTTTTAGTTTATTTTCTAATTTTACCTATACACCTGAGTTCGATATAGGAGATCAGTTTAATAGTCTCGGTGTTGCTACGGCGGGGACTAAAAATAGCCTGAAAGGCTATTAAGTATCATGGATTCCTGCTTTTAGTTAGGAATGACATCACTTTTGCAGGGGGGAATAATTATTCTTATATCGAACTCAGGTTCAGGTTATACTAAATCTAAAATGAGAATGTAATATATTGCCTGAATTAAAATTTGACGAAAAGCAGTTGCTTTTACTCAGCAGAATTAAAGAGTTTGCTAAACAAATTGAAGATAAGTCGTTTTTTAGATTCTTTAATAGCAGTTTATTAGCAAAAAAAGCTATATATTTATATGGTAATGTAGGTAATGGCAAAACTGTATTAATGCAACATTTTTTCCAAATATTGCAAATTAAGAAATTAATGGTACATTACCAAAACTTTATGCAATCGGTACATAAAGATATTTATCAGTTGCAAGATAAATCACAATCTAAAAATAATATTATCAAAAGAATTGCTGCAAATTATGCAAAGCAGGCGGAAGTAATATGCATAGATGAGTTTGAAATTAAAGACATAACTGATGCTATGATAATAGGGCCGCTGCTCCTTGAACTCATAAGACATAAGGTGTTTATCTTCATTACTAGTAATATAGAGCCAAAAGATTTGTATAAAGATGGTTTACAAAAAAATTCTTTTTTGCCAATAATTAAAGAGATTTATCAAAAGTTTGAAGTTATGCATTTGGATAGTGAGCATGATTATCGATTAGATAAAATTATACACATGACTAATAGACGCATAATATACCCCATTAATGAAGATAATAAGCTTGAGATACAGAATATTATTAGCAAGTTAAATAGTAATAACCGATTAGTGTCTAAGTATATTCTAGTTTTTGGACGTAAAATATCTTTTAAAATGGCTAGTGAAAAAATATTAGTGACAGATTTTGAAGAGCTATTTGTAAGAGAATTAGGTTATGTTGATTATGTAAATATTTGCCAAAAATTTTCTATCATAATAGTAGAAAATATTCGTATAATAAGTTCTGATAACACAGACTTAGCTGTTAGGTTTATTAATTTTGTTGATAATGCTTATTTTTATAAGGTTGTATTATTCATGACATTACAAGATGAACCTATAAAAATATATCAGAATGGTTTTCGCAAAGGTGAATTTAACAGAACTATTTCAAGATTATATGAAATGAATAGTGATAGCTATGGCAATTAAAAAGGGTAAATTTATTACGTTTGAGGGTGGAGAAGGGTGCGGTAAATCCACCCAAAGTAATATGTTATACCAGTATTTACTATCACAAAATATTTCAGCAGATTTAACACGTGAAGTAGGGGGGACTATTTCTGCGGAGAAGATGCGTGACATTTTAGTTAATCAAGATTTGCTACCTATGTCAGAATTGCTGCAAATCATGGCAGCACGTTATGAACATGTTCATAAAAGGATTATTCCTAAACTAGATTGTGGGATATCAGTTATTTGTGATAGGTTTGTAGATTCTACTGCTTGTTATCAAGGGCAAGATATAGGGATTGATTTAGTTTATGATCTTCATAAGTCTTTAATATCTGATGTGATGCCTGATATTACATTTTTTATTGATATAGATCCAAATATTGCCTTACCAAGGGCATTAGTGCGAGGGAATAATAACAAATTTGAAAGCAAAAATATTGAATTTCATCAAAAAGTCTATGACGGATTTCAATATATATCAGCTAAATTTCCAAATAGAATAGTAAAAATAAATGCCTCAACTCTTAGTGTACAAGAAATTCATAATATAATAGTTGCGATGCTCGTTACAAAGGTTTGGTGAATAAGATGGAAGATAAAATAGAGAAGAAAATAGAGAAAATATGTGTTATTGGTTCTGGAGTAATGGGGCTAGCAATAGCTTCCTTGATAGCTAACTCCTCTCACCAAGTTGTTTTACTAGATGTAGTAAGCAACGACACTAATGACAGGAATGCAATCCTTACAAAGGCTCTAGAAAATATAGAGAAACAACAACCAGCTCCTTTATCGCATCCAAGTAAATTAGCGTTTATTACCATTGGTAATTTAGAAGATGATCTAAAGCTGATTACAGAATGTGATTTGATCATTGAAGTTATTATTGAAAAAATTGCAATAAAACATCTTCTATATGAGAAGATTCTAGCCTACCTAAAAGAAGATGCTATTTTAGCTTCTAATACTTCAACCTTACCTTTAAGGAAATTAAAAGAGCAAATGCCTGATTCTATAAAATCTACCATCAGGTCTAGATTAGTCATTTTTTTAATCCTCCAAGATATATGGAATTACTTGAACTTGTCGTGGATTCAGAGGTTAGCTCAGGGGTTATAGAGAGGATATCAGATTTTCTAACACGAGATTTAGGGAAAACTATTATTAAATGTCACGATACTCCAGGTTTTATAGCAAATCGAGTTACGTCAGTTCGGGATAAGATATAGATGAAATAGTAATAGATAAAAGGATTGTCAAAAAGGAGTGCCTGCAGTATTTATATTTTTAAACAAAAAAACAAACTACAGGCATGAGAAAAGATATCACAGAATTATATAGTTTTATAGATGATTTTTGTAAAATTTATTTGGAGTATGAACAGAGAAAGTTATTACCATCAAATAAGCAAAGAAATCGCTGTTGTAGCATGAGTCTAAGTGAAATGTTAACAATAATAATTATGTTTCATACATCCTATGCTAAGCATTTTAAATTTTTCTATAAAAGTTATATAGAGTGCATGCATAAGGATGATTTTCCCAAAGCCTTGAGTTATAATAGATTTGTTGAATTAATGGCACGATTATTCATACCGCTAAATATGTTGATTCATTTGTTGTTTGCTGAGGAAACAGGTATTTATTTTATTGACTCTACAACGATTAAAGCTTGTCACAATAAAAGGCGTTATAGCAATAAAGTTTTTAAAGGATTAGCCAAACATAGTAAATCCTCTATGGGGTATTTTTATGGTTTTAAATTACATGTAATAATCAATAATAAAGGGGAGTTTATGGCATTAAAAGTGACCAAAGGCAATGTAGATGATAGGGTTCCAGTACCGGAGTTAACAAAAAGATTAACTGGAATTATAGCAGCTGATAAAGGTTATATTAAGCAAAATTTGTTCTTAAATTTATATGAAAGAGGCTTAAAAATGATTCATGGAATTAAGAAGAATATGGAAAATAAATTAATGGATTTGAAAGAAAAAATCTTACTTCGAAAGCGTAACTTAATTGAAACAGTTTTTGATTATCTAAAAAATAAAATGAACCTTGAACATACTAGACATAGATCACCAATAAATGCCTTTGTCCATATATTATCTACTCTTGTTGCTTACTCATTAAAGAAAAATAAACCTTCAACAAAATTTGATTTTAATCTACATGTTCACAATATCCTTATCCCGAATTCACGTATTTTGGTGTTTCTGAGAATAAGAAGGTTGTTTTAATAGATGATGATCTAAATAATGTGAATATCGCAAAGAAAAATGATATGCAGGGGATACATGTTAAAGAGGGTATTGAGTATTTAAATGAGGCTTCTGAGATAGTTACAGCACAAGAACAAAAAGAAAATCAAATACAGACTAACTTTGATCAGCCAACAGAGAGTAAATTAGAACTGTTAGATGAAGTTCTTCCTTCCCTAGGAGATTTAGACTACTCTTATGACACATTATAGGGATTATACTATTTTGCTTTGAAGAAAAGACAATAGCAAAACTTCTAGGACTAAACACCTAGTATAATTTTCATCAAAACTAAGGATTATTTCTCCCATTTTTCTTAAAGCTTTGTTATAATCATTCTAGTTACAAACCTTTTTTATAGATGGTATACTGCTCGTAGGATCATTTGAGTATACCGCTAGAGTCTTGGATAATGACGACGCAATTTTTGGTTTTCTATTCTAGAATATAGTATACTTCTGATGAGTTTTTTATCATTCTATTCAATTTTTAGGTTCATAACAACCTATTTTGACTATCCACGTTAGTAATACCTCCTCACGAAAGCAGGAACGTCCATATATGACATCCTAGGCTATTAAACCGATGTCTTACATTAAACTGAGGTTATATACCTACTTAAACTTGTACATTTGGTTAATTTATGAAGTCATATACTTTTAAAGAGCATTTTTTAGAGCTAAAGGCTAGGTTCTTACGAGTATTTGCTGCATTCATTATTGGTTTTATTATTTGTTATTGTTTCAGTAACGATATATATAACATTTTATTAGAGCCACTTGCAGAATTAGATCATGCTGATATAAGAAAAGTGATCTATACTGGTCTTACTGAAGCATTCTTTACTTATATAAAACTTGCAGCTTTTGTTTCTTTTGTCATGATTATGCCAATTATCGCTATAGAATGTTTTTTATTTATAAGACCTGGGTTATATTCAGGTGAGAAGAAATATGCTGCTTTTATTCTTTTTATGTCGCCTGTTTTGTTTTGGTGTGGGAGCATCTTTGTATTTTATTTTGTTATGCCGCGTGCATGGCAATTTTTTCTAAGCTTTGAAGATAATAATGCTATTATTCCACTAATTCTAGAAGCTAGAATTAGTGAATATTTAAACTTAGTAATTCAGTTAATTATTGCGTTTGGTATAGCTTTCCAATTACCAATTATTATGTTAATATTAAATTTATTAAAAATATTAACAGCAAAAGACTTAGTGGACAAAAGAAGATCGTCTATAGTAATTATTTTTATTATTGCTGGTATTTTAACTCCACCGGATGTACTTAGCCAATTTGCCCTTGCAATACCAATGCTTTTATTATATGAAACTTCAATTATTATGTGTAAATTTGTAGAAAATCGAGGAAGTTAAATGTTAGATATAAAGTGGATTAGGGAGAATAAGCAGGAATTTGATGATCTACTTATCAAAAGGGGAATTCCCCCAATGTCCGATAAAATTACTAAACTAGATGAAAGCAAACGCCAGCTAACTAATCTTATTCAGCAATTTCAGCATGCAAGAAGGAAGAAATCTAGGGATCTAGGCAACATGCCTAACAAATTTAGTAAAGAATTTGAAGAAATAAAGCGTGATGTGGATCACATAAATGAGAAACTGGAAGAACTGAATTTAAAATTAAATAGTAATCACCAGTTAAACGATATGTTGGAGGTATTGCCAAACCTTCCTGATCCCGACGTACCATATGGCACTGATGGCAGTATGAATAAACTGCTTAAAACAGTAGGAGACATTACAACAAAACTATCTCTTCCTTTACCTAAGCAGCATTTTGAACTTGGTGAAAGTTTAGGAATGATGGATTTTGTACGTACTGCTAAAATGTCTGGTAGTAGGTTTGTGACTCTAAAGGGAGATTTAGCAAAGCTAGAACGTGCATTGATTAATTTTATGATTGATACACATACTCAAGAATTTGATTTTACTGAACTATCTCCTCCATCTTTGGTGCGACCAGCTGCTATGTATAATAGTGGTCAATTGCCAAAATTTGCAGAAGAGTCGTTTGAAACGGTGAATAATTACAGGTTAATTCCAACAGGTGAAGTACCTCTTGTTAATATGGTGGCCGATACCATAATAGCTAGGGAAGAATTGCCTATACGTTATGTTGCTTACACACCCTGTTACAGATCAGAATCTGGAAGTAGTGGTAGAGATACTAGAGGTATGATACGTATGCACCAGTTTGGTAAAGTTGAGTTGGTTACAATAACTACTGCAGAAGAATCTCAGCGTGAACATGAATATATAACTAATGCAGCTGAAACCATTCTAAAAAAACTTGATCTACCATATAGAGTTATGTTGCTTTGTACTGGAGATATGGGATTTACTGCCAAAAAGACCTATGATTTGGAAGTATGGTTGCCTGGTCAAAATCTATACCGTGAGATTTCAAGTTGTTCTAATTGTGGAGATTTTCAGGCTAGAAGGATGAAAGCTAGATATAAAGAATTTGATAGCAACGAAACCACTCTTGCCCATACTTTGAATGGTTCTGGTTTACCAATTGGTAGGACAATAATCGCAATTCTAGAAAATTACCAAAATGCAGATGGTTCAATAACAGTTCCAGATGTTTTGGTGAGTTACATGGGTGGGTTGGAGCGAATTCATACCACTAAAGAGTCTAAATAACATGTATTTGATAGGTATCATTGGTGTTCAAAATAGCTAGCAACTCAAGAAAAGTTGATAAGGATTTATATAATAATTCTGCAGAGGATTTCATTCCAATTGCTTGTCATTATAATGAGAATACTTTGTTAACTAAGAATGGCGAACTACTCCAAACTATCCAAATAAATGGTATCAATGCAGAAAATATTAGCACTAAGTTATTCAATTTACGAGAAGTAGTGCGTAATGCGATTAAGAAAAATGTTCATAATAAAAATTTTGCATTTTGGATACATACTGTACGACGTAAGACAAACTTAGATGACCCAACTCCTTACAATAAATTGTTACCAGCTAATATTCACAATTTATGGCAACAAAAAAATTACTGGGATGATAAATTTGTTAATACCTTATATATCTCAATAATTTATGATTCTGCTAAAATTAAAGTTAAAGATATCAACTCTTTAATAACTTCTTTGTCTTTCGATAAACTTGTCAATTACCAAAATAACTATTTAGATAGTGTTTTTAAAATGCTAAATAGTACTGTTGACAAAATACTTTTGGATTTACAAGATTTTGGTGCAGTAAAGTTAGGAATAAGATTTGAAGGAGAAGAATCTTACTCTGATTTGATGTTTTTATATCGTAGAATAATTCATCTCAACGAAGAATATTGCTTAGTACCGATTGCAAATCTATCTAATGCTTTAGCCTCTAATCAATATGCAGTTGGTAACGATAAGATTGAAGTAATAAGTAGGCATGATAAAAAGTTTGCCTCCATTATTTCAATAAAGGAATATCAAGAAGTATCATCAGCTGCACTTGATGGATTCCTACAATTACCTGTGGAATTAATAGCAACAGAAATATTTTACTTCGTTGATAAAAAAGAAGTATCTAAAACATTTGAACAACAGGCATATATTTTACAAGTTAGTAAGGATACTAAACTTGCTGAAATTACAGGAATAGATAAGATAATGAACCTTGATGCTTCAATCCCGAACCAATTTTGTAAACAACAAATTTCTATTGCTATTATAGGGTCAGATTTGGAGAAATTGGATCAATCAATTGCCCAAGCATCTAAGGAACTTGCTAAAATTGGTATTGTCCATGTGCGGGAAGATATAAACTTAGAGCAAACATTTTGGGCACAGCTCCCAGGGAACTTTTCCTATGTTAGGAGGCTCGCTCCCACAATTATAGAAAATACCGCCGCTTTGGCCTCATTACATAATTTCCCGACCGGAAACCAAAATAACATATGGGGTAAAGCGGTGACTTTGCTTAGAACAGAAAAAGGAACTCCTTACTTTATGAATTTTCATGCTAAAAGTAATAATAGAGGAAATACTTGTATTTTTGGCACAGCTAATACTGGTAAGACTGTACTAACAAATTTTTTAATTTCTGAAGCAACTAAATACAAGCCAACAATATTATATCTTTCCAATAATAATAATTCAAAGATTTTTGTTGAATCAATTGAAGGGCAGTGGTTTGAAAAGGAGAAGAACCTAATAAATCCATTTCTACTAGATGATACTCTAGAGTCAAGGAATTTCGTTATCGAATTTCTTAAGATAATTTGCAATCATTCTTTTTACCCTCTAACCAAAGCAGAATTAGCTTTTCTAGAAAACTTCGCTGATAAAATTTGGACTTTAGATAATAAAGAACGTAATTTTTCCTCCATTTTAAAAACAATGGACTTTTCTATAGAAGGTGGAGACTTAATTAAACTAAGGTTGACTGATTATACAAAAGGAGGATTATATGATGGTATATTTGATAGTGATAAATTCCCTTTATCTGAAGGCGGCATAATCGGGTTTAATTTGTATCCTTTTTCTGGGAAGTCTTTTACTGAACGTTTTTATCCAACAGATAGAAAACTTCTAGAAGATTTTTCAATGAATTTGACTAAGCATAATAGTTTATGTGCAGGATTAATATATGCTTTTAATTATCACTTAACTATTATAGGGAAGAGTCCAAAAATATTAGCAATAGATAATCTAGATTCCTTGTATAGACCGGAAAATTTTGATAACATATCACAAATGATTTCTGATAGATTGCTGAGTAATAATGGAATAATGGTTAGTAATTTTAATTTTAGTTATCTACAGTCAACAAAAACAAAGGTGCTACAGAATTGGTTGGATTTAATAGACACTAAAATAATTTTACCATCAGAAATAAAATCACAGTATTTAGAACAAATTTTAGGATTAAATGAATCAGAAATAAATAAATTATCGAAATTTACAATTGCTTCTAGAATGTTCTTAATAAATCAAAATAATCAATCTATTGCTTTGGAGTTAAGTATAGGAAGTTTAATTGGCATTATCAAGATTCTATCCTGTAGAACCGAGGAATTAAAAATATATCAAGAAATATTACAACAATATCCAGGACATCCTGATAATTGGATTAATCCTTTGTATATAGCATTAAATCATATTTAGTTGTAAGAGGAGTTTGGTGCTAAAAAAATATTATCTAGCATTTTTTTTGTTGATTTACTCTAGCAAGAGTTATTCTTCATTTTGGGATGGAGTTGCACAATGTCTAAGTGATCCTTGCAATTGCGGGTATAGTGAGATAAATGAAACATGGAATGGAAGTATAAAACGAACAATAAAGCCAAATCCTATATGCCCACCATGGAATAGACGGGATGGGCGCGATACAGATAATTGCTTGGTTCAATTTGATCCTCCTGAGAAATTTATTGGATTTTATCTTCAGCACTGTGCGGAACGTACACCAGAAAGCTCTTATTTTTCACCAAAGATTCGTATAAGAACTCAAAGTTGTAATGCAGTTGCATGCTGGAATCAATCCACTACTTTGAATTGGGATGGTGAATGCATAATATGGCCTGGGGCTTATGCCCTACCCTTACTCAGAATTTGTGCTAGGGTTGCTGTTCCTGCAGTTGCACCAACAGCCTTGAATAGTAAAGGAACGCCAGCAGACCCTGGTTATACACCTGGAAAACATTTGAATGATGTTGGCTTTACAGAAGATGATAAACCGATTATTGGAAGTGATGGAAAACCGATCGTTGGAGATGATGGAAAACCGTTTAATAGACCAAAGCTATGTGCATATAGTGATCCTGGCTTGGTAAACCTCGTCTTAGCTACCGGAGTTCACTTAGATCCGATGGACTGGAATCCAATAAGACAACCTCTTCATAAAACAGATGAGTTACACCCTTTTGCAAAAATTCTAAAATTTTTAATAGACATTAAGTCTAGTATAAGTATATCAGTACTATTAGGTAAGTTATTAGACATGATTGCTTCTGACAATACACCAGGTCTTGATGTTATAAAAGAAATAGTTAAATGGATAGGATATATTTTTGAACAACAATGGATGTATGAGGTGGCAAAACAAATAGTAGAAGCACTTGGTGCACTAAATCGTTCTGTTGATGACTACCAATTTGGTTGCGTTGAATTACCATTAGGTCCTTTTCCACCACCATACTGCCCTAAATTAAAACAGTTCATTATTACTCCTACGACAAAGCTTGTATGCAGTAAAAAGAAAGGTAATTTATTTGTTCAATCTTCAAATGCACCATGTGTGGTGTCTAAATTAAGAAATAATTTTATTCATAATGTCGTACGTGTTAGTTTAGACAATCTTGTCCCTCTTTGTAGAAATAAAGAAAATCCACAAGAAACCGATAAATGTGTAGTAATAGATAATCTTGGTCCATTTTCTTCAGCCAAAGGAATTCATATTGCTACCATTCAACGCGATGCAATAAAAAAATGTTCAGCTAATGATAAAGAACGTTGTGTTAACACAAAAATTCCCTTTGAATGTACTATTGAGGATGGTTGCAAAGATGGCTTTAGGATAGTTTACGCACAAAAAGTAGGTAATCATTCTACACCAAGTAGTTACTATGTTGATGATTTACCTGATTGTAATAGCAAAGAAGCAAATGGTAAGATTACTTGTCAAGAAATATGGGGCATAAATATTGGTGAGTTTATTGATGTTAGTCTTGCATTTCCTCCTATACAAGGTCAAGATACTACAAGTTTACTACCACTCAAAAAAACCTTTAAGCTCAGAGATAATGTCAGTGACAGGACTTTTGTTGCTTCAATTACTAGGAATACTACCTTAAATCCTAATCTTCGTCGTGATCCAAAATCTATTTGTGTAGCGGAAGGAGATAACTTGGTTGGTTGTGAAAACAGAGTAACAGATGGTTACCAAATCCTAACCTATCTGTGTGGAGGACTTCCTAGAGTTACTTGCAATAATAATAGCTATTATACCCCTCAATTTATTGCGTCAATACGAGTGTTAGACGATAAAGAGGATACTGTTGATTCAACTAGTACTGTTATTACACCATTATCGGTTACTCAGTCAATAGCAGGCGAGACAGAAGCAATAATAAATTTAGCAGGATTTAATTTTACTTCCTTCATGGCATATATTTCTAATACCCCCCCCACTATATATACTGCTATGCCATTTTCTGGCAAAAAATCTATGAATCCTTTAACAATATATGGTAATTATAAAGACGACAAGATCCCCTATGATGCTAAGACAGGAATTCCTACTACAGATGCTGTATATTTAAAGGGTCTTGAATATATAAATGGTAAATATATTCAAGGTGCAACGCATGGTTGTTTACAATTAAAAGATATAGACAAATGTATTCCTGGAGTAAATAATACTAACTGTATACTAGCAAGACTACTTGAATCAGATACAGTTGATTGCTCAAAATTTAAGACAAAAAGTATGCAATACCTAGGTCTGCAAATCTGTCAGGATACTCATACTGGTTGTAACTCTGCCGAGACTATAGACGATCTTAAGACAAAGGGTATTACGATTTATAAATGTGATAACTCTATGTATTGTTATAAAAATAATCGTAAGCCAAATGTTGAAGTATGTAAAGTGTCTGTAGATAGTAATAATAGAATCGATCCTTCCCCGTCACTAGGTCCTACAATAAACATTGATGGGCAGCATTATACTGCTAAGTTTAATGAGCAAGGTATTCTTGTCGATAAGGATGGTATTTCTCTTGACAAAACTGCTGCAATCCGAGATCAAACCCCACAAGAATTAGGTTTTTGTACTTCAGTTCTTGCCCCTAAATGTCAAGCAATTACCACCCCAACTAATGACAGTGGTAATGCAACATGGTCTAGCACAGAAAAAGATGATCCTGACACAAAAATAGGTGATTTGGCACTAGGTACTTGTAAGCCTGGTTGGGTATTAATTGATCCGAATAAACCACTACAACGTTATTGTCTATCAAATATCGATACTAAAACAGTGGCCTTTGAAGCCTTACCGGATGGTGTTGGATGTAAAGAGAACCTCAGTTTGATGCAAGATGAAGGTTGAGATTGTTTAATTTTCCAAAAGCTACAGAAATTTTATTAGGTTTGAAAACATAGGCAAGTAGCCCAGCTAATACATTAGTTTGAAAATTCATAACAGATCTATGCCTTGTATGGTCTATATGAAAAAGGTTTTTCAATTGATCATTAATGGTTTCAATAATCTGCCTTTTATTGTCCCACTTTGGGAGAAAAACCCCGCACTTGCAGTGCGTCGTTTCAACATAAATTTTAAATATCTTATCAAGAAAAGATAAGATAAGATATTTTTTAACAAAATCTTACACTTCACAGATATATTCTTTTTGTGTTGTGACACTTTCTAAATGAGCCATACACAAATAGTTTCTAACTTTTAAGTTAGTACATACATTAGGCATTCATGCCGTAATATTAAGCTCTGCACTTGCAGTGCAGAGTGGTTAACTTATATAGAGCACTAGATAGTCTTGGTAATACTGTAGACTTTCTGCTACGTAAGCATAGAGACAAGCCTGCAGCACTTGCATTTTTTCGTAAAGCCTTTAGAGAGAATAATTTTCCTGAGAAAGTAGTAATTGATAAAAGCGGTAGTAATAAGGCTGCTCTTAATGATTTGAATACAGAAGTTCCTAAAGATTATAAAATTAAGGTTATTCAGACCAAATACCTGAATAATCTTGTAGAACAAGATCATAGGTTTATCAAAAAACGTACAAAGCCAATGCTTGGTTTTAAGAGTTTTCATTCTGCAGAAATGACTATTACCGGTATAGAAGGCTCTGTACAAATAAGTGTGTAAATTTTTCAAAGGTTATATAAAAATATAATATAACAAAAGGAGAAATGATAATGCACCAAAAACAAAATGAAGCAATGAATCAAGCGATAGATTTATTAATAAATAATGATACAGATATATCAACATTACTTAAAGAGGATGGTTTATTAAAACAATTAACCAAACGGCTTGTAGAGAAGGCATTGCAGTCAGAGATGAATAATCATTTAGGATATGATAAATATTGTCATACTGATAGTGATAATGTTCGTAATGGTAGGAATGTAAAGAATCTAGTAACAAATAATGGAGTTGTAGAGATTGAGGTTCCAAGGGATAGAAGTAGTACATTTGAACCTGCATTAATTCCGAAGCGTCAAAGACGTATTGAAGGATTTGATGATAAAATAATATCATTATACGCTAAAGGAATGAGCTTATCTGATATTAAGATTCAAATGCAAGAATTGTATGGAGCTGACGTTAGCGAAAGTTTGATAAGTCAAATTACTGATGATGTAATTGAGGATGTCAAGATATGGCAAAGCCGACCATTGGATCGAGTATATGCTATAGTATTTTTTGACTGTTTAGTAGTAAAAGTACGTCAAGATAAACGAATTATCAATAAGTCTGTATATGTAGCATTAGGTATTGATTTATCTGGAAGGAAGGATATTTTAGGATTGTGGATCAGTGAAAATGAAGGAGCGAAATTTTGGCTTGGTAATTTTACTGAGATGAAGAACAGAGGTATGCAAGACATGCTTATTGCTTGCAGTGATAATTTAACCGGTATGTCTGAGGCAATAGAAGCAGTTTTTCCGAAAACCGAACATCAATTATGTATTGTACATCAGATTAGAAATAGTTTAAAATATGTATCATATAAAGACCGAAAAGAATTAGCGGCTGATTTAAAGCCTATATATACTGCTAGCACAGAGGAAGAAGCACATCTTGCTTTAGAATCTTTTGAAGCTAAATGGAGTAAACAGTATCCACAAATTGCTAAATCTTGGTATGTTCATTGGGAAAATTTAATGGTTTTTCTAGGATACCCTGAGGCGATAAGGAAAGTAATATACACAACTAATAGTGTAGAATCTGTCAATAGCCAATTACGTAAGGTTACTAAGAATAAACGGGTTTTTCCAAATGATAATGCCGTTTTTAAGACCTTGTATTTGGCAATTGATTATATGACCAAGAAATGGGTTATGCCGATTCCAAACTGGAACGCAGCTATGGCTCACTTTTTGATAAAATTTGAAGGTAGAATTTAAGCCCTATGAAAAATTTACACACTTAATTAACCTGAGTTTGACGTAAGAAAGAACATTTGAAAATTAAGAAGGGAGGGATTATAAAGTTCTCTAATAATAATGACAAAATTGGAGAATATATTATGATCCCTCTTACGGAGATTTTCTGCTTAATTGATGATTTTTGCAAGCATTTTGATACGGAGCGAAATAAATATATATTACCAAATCCTAACCGTAAGCGTAAAGTGGGCTGCAGTATAGGACTCTCAGAGATTATTACTATTATAGTAATGTTTCACTTGAGTCACTACCGTACCTTTAAAGATTTTTATTTATGCTGCCTATGCCAAAGTTATAGAAAGGAATTTCCAAAACTTGTGAGCTATAGTCGTTTTGTTCAGTTAATGCCAATGAGCTTCATGCCCATGGTGTTACTGCTAAAAAGCCTAACAGGAAAACAAACTGGTCAATATTATATCGACTCTACTAAACTTCCTGCTTGCCATAATTTAAGAATTAATAGACATAAAGTATTCAAAGACATAGCAAAAAGAGGTAAGACTTCCACTGGGTGGTTCTTTGGCTGTAAGCTACATATTGTCATTAACAGTTGCGGAGAGATTATGAGTTTTTCTTTAACTCCTGGAAATGTCGATGATAGAGCAGTGGTGGAAAATTTAGTAGATAAATTACAAGGCTGGCTTTTTGGTGATCGTGGGTATATCAGTAAAAAACTCACTCAATCCCTTGCTAATCAAGGTTTAGAACTAATAACAAAAATTAAAAGTAATATGAAAGAAAGAATAATAGATCCTATTAAAAAGCAGTTTTTAAATAAAAGGCACATTATTGAAACCATTAATGATCAATTGAAAAACCTTTTTCATATAGACCATACAAGGCATAGATCTGTTATGAATTTTCAAACTAATGTATTAGCTGGGCTACTTGCCTATGTTTTCAAACCTAGTTAACCACTCTGCACTGCAAGTGCAGAGCTTAATATTACGGCATGAATGCCTAATGTATGTACTAACTTAAAAGTTAGAAACTATTTGTATATGGCTCATTTAGAAAGTGTCACAACACAAAAAGAATATATCTGTGAAGTGTAAGATTTTGTTAAAAAATATCTGTATGATTCATTCTTATCTTTTCTTGATAAGATATTTAAAATTTATGTTGAAACGACGCACTGCAAGTGCGGGGTTTTTCTCCCAAAGTGGGACAATAAAATTTCTGTAGCTTTTGGAAAATTAAACAATCTCAACCTTCATCTTGCATCAAACTGAGGTTAATTAGAAAGGCTCGTATAGAAAATATTCGTATGATGCAAAAAAGACAAATAATTGGAGCTAATGATAATCTTTCTACTTTTGAGAATTTTGCTATGTTAATGGCATCATAATGTCCAAAACCTTAGTTTTAACAATCTTGATGTAGTATGATTTATAGATGCGACAAAACCTTTATTTTATTCAGGAGTTTCGCAGTTAGCAAAATTGCGAATCAGCTAAAAGGCATCTAATGTTGTTCTGAATTGATGTTTTTATAGTCCGTCCGCCAAAAATATTTAAAGCCCCCCATAATCTATGATTGAATAAAATTTTTACAAAAAAAATTCTAATATTTGCACTAAAATTAAAAATTGTTTTCAATTTTATTGAAAAATTTCTGTTTTAGTAAAATTTTTACATGAGCTTATTGTTAACGATTTTTTTTAATCGTTTAGCAAGTTTTTTAATGATAATTTTTGGCTCTGTACAAATAAGTGTGTAAATTTTTCAAAGGTTATATAAAAATATAATATAACAAAAGGAGAAATTATAATGCACCAAAAACAAAATGAAGCAATGAATCAAGCGATAGATTTATTAATAAATAATGATACAGATATATCAACATTACTTAAAGAGGATGGTTTATTAAAACAATTAACCAAACGGCTTGTAGAGAAGGCATTGCAGTCAGAGATGAATAATCATTTAGGATATGATAAATATTGTCATACTGATAGTGATAATGTTCGTAATGGTAGGAATGTAAAGAATCTAGTAACAAATAATGGAGTTGTAGAGATTGAGGTTCCAAGGGATAGAAGTAGTACATTTGAACCTGCATTAATTCCGAAGCGTCAAAGACGTATTGAAGGATTTGATGATAAAATAATATCATTATACGCTAAAGGAATGAGCTTATCTGATATTAAGATTCAAATGCAAGAATTGTATGGAGCTGACGTTAGCGAAAGTTTGATAAGTCAAATTACTGATGATGTAATTGAGGATGTCAAGATATGGCAAAGCCGACCATTGGATCGAGTATATGCTATAGTATTTTTTGACTGTTTAGTAGTAAAAGTACGTCAAGATAAACGAATTATCAATAAGTCTGTATATGTAGCATTAGGTATTGATTTATCTGGAAGGAAGGATATTTTAGGATTGTGGATCAGTGAAAATGAAGGAGCGAAATTTTGGCTTGGTAATTTTACTGAGATGAAGAACAGAGGTATGCAAGACATGCTTATTGCTTGCAGTGATAATTTAACCGGTATGTCTGAGGCAATAGAAGCAGTTTTTCCGAAAACCGAACATCAATTATGTATTGTACATCAGATTAGAAATAGTTTAAAATATGTATCATATAAAGACCGAAAAGAATTAGCGTCTGATTTAAAGCCTATATATACTGCTAGCACGGAGGAAGAAGCACATCTTGCTTTAGAATCTTTTGAAGCTAAATGGAGTAAACAGTATCCACAAATTGCTAAATCTTGGTATGTTCATTGGGAAAATTTAATGGTTTTTCTAGGATACCCTGAGGCGATAAGGAAAGTAATATACACAACTAATAGTGTAGAATCTGTCAATAGCCAATTACGTAAGGTTACTAAGAATAAACGGGTTTTTCCAAATGATAATGCTGTTTTTAAGACCTTATATTTGGCAATTGATTATATGACCAAGAAATGGGTTATGCCGATTCCAAACTGGAACGCAGCTATGGCTCACTTTTTGATAAAATTTGAAGGTAGAATTTAAGCCCTATGAAAAATTTACACACTTAATTAGAAAGACTCTAATTTTTTTATGTAGAGTTAGGCATGATGTGTAAATGATTGGCAATACATCGTAAATTCAAACCTATAGCAGAGATTATTGGATTGATCACATCTCCTATCACACCCTTCAAGAAGTTTCTGCCCATCCTGCCATATTGTTTCAAATGCCCTATTATTGGTTCTATAGCACTGCGTCTCCTGATCATACACTTGTCTTCTTTCAATAACTTTTTCCGAGTTTTTGGGGTATATACCTTACTCTTCTCTTTAACATTGCTGCCAGTATAACCAAGATCAACAAACGATTTTTTTATCTTTATTCCAGTTACATTTTCTACCGCTTCAAAACTCTGCTGCAATGTATGACCATCATAAGGATTATTATGAAACGATTTTGCTGACAGTACAAAATTTCTACGACCACTGACTACTACCGCAACTTTATTGCCAAACTCATATGGCTTGTTTCGTTTTCCCTTCCCTATACACTCTACCTCAGGGGCATGAAAACTATACAATATTTTATTCTGTTCTTTGTATTGCTTTTTCTCTTCTCTTTTTAAAACAGATTGGCTATGTATTTGTTTTACTTTTTTCAATACTTCTTGATCTCTGATAGATAAGTTTAATTTCTGATTTTTTATCTCACGCTCACATATTCTAACCAAACGACCAAGTAACGTTTTTAAATGCTTCATTATTTTCCAACGCTTCTTGGCTTTGCTATGCTCTTTATACTTCCAGAGCTTTATTATATCTCGCTTATAGGTTCTAGCGTAGGTTTCGTTTAAACTTATACCCAAACTTTGGCAAAGCTTCACAATACTAAGCCTAGCTTTATCCATTAAATAAACATCATGTGGGTGCTTGATATTCTTAATTTGTACCGTTGTATCAGCAATTATCAATTCCAAATCTTTTTTTTTAATTGTGTTAGTTCTTATTCCAACTCTTATCAACTCTGCTAATATCTCGTTATATCCAGATTCACCTAATAAATTACGAAATCTTCTTATGCTAGTTTCCGACATCGCTATATCTGTTTCTATATATTCCCACCCACAGAAATATTGCCAATACATGTTTTCTTTTAGTTCTTCCTCTGCTAATGAATCTGAAAAATTATACATTGCTTGTAGCATCGTTACACCAAGCATCACTCTATGACATTTTCTATTTCTACCAAATCTCTTAATAGAAACATTTTTTGATAACCATTCTTCTAGACCAGACCAATTTATTAATTCTCTTAATTTATATAGCTTATTATTTGAGTTTAATTCTTCTTTTAATTTATAACCAAAAAGTTTTCCTTGTTTTTGTGATTTGATAATATTTTCTATTGGCATATTGACTGAAATCCATAAGGTTTATTAGCATATTTTAACATTTTCTTATGGATTTCTTTATTATTTTCTGCCATTAAACCCTATTATCTATAAGACTTATAGAGTTTTGCCGGACAGACTTTATAACTTCCCAAGTTTGTTGATATAAAGTAATTTTTTCATTTATCCTCCTTTTGTTCATATCGAGCCAAGCAAATACGGCAAGGCAAATATGATTTCTCTGAGCTCGACCCGTGCGTGCCTGACAGCGTTCAATACCACAAGTTTGTTTTAATTCTCGATGATAAACTTCTATAGACCACCGTGCCTTAACAATTTTCTCTATTTGTTCACGTGTTGGATTTTCTAAGTTAGTTGTTATGTAATCAATGCGACCATTTTTTGCCACAAACTTAAATACCGTAACCCAACCGTATCCACGTAGGTGAATTTTTAGTCCCTCATCAGGAATCTCTAAACTTTCTAAGCTAACATTATGATTAACTTTTCTATTTTTTCTTAGGTTACTAACCCATGTCCAACCTAAATTACGTATATGTTTCAAATTCTCCAAACCGCTATACCACGCATCCATTACTACTGCATCAGGATTGATCCCTCTTTCCTTAGCTAAAGTAAGCATATCACAAAAATGCTCATTCTTTGTTTTTCCATCAGTTTCTTTATCATATATTCTATAATCTACAGGGGTAGATTGATCAGTTTTAGCATTGTAATGCAGTAAGTTGACCATCCCTATACCAGGTATAACATCATGTACAGCTCCAGAATATTGATAATGTACAAGCTCAATTTTCTTACTGTATTGCTTTGACAATAACGTGTCATCTCCCACTAATAAACAAGAAGCTTCCCTATCAATATATTTTGACACTTCTCTGTAGATCCCGCTAGGGCGGAAATCCTTACTATTTAACCATCGACTTGCACTATCATGAGATAGGTTTATTGGACTTACTTCAGATAATGCTTTACCACTATATCTTACGCTACTTGCTTGTAAAAATGATTTATATAAGTCTTTGCTACATTTTGATCTTGCCATGCTTAACTAAAACTCTTTCTTGCTAGATTAACATATTTTTTGCTAAGTGCGAAACTCCTGTTATTGACTCTACAACGATTAAAGCTTGTCACAATAAAAGGCGTTATAGCAATAAAGTTTTTAAAGGATTAGCCAAACATAGTAAATCCTCTATGGGGTATTTTTATGGTTTTAAATTACATGTAATAATCAATAATAAAGGGGAGTTTATGGCATTAAAAGTGACCAAAGGCAATGTAGATGATAGGGTTCCAGTACCGGAGTTAACAAAAAGATTAACTGGAATTATAGCAGCTGATAAAGGTTATATTAAGCAAAATTTGTTCTTAAATTTATATGAAAGAGGCTTAAAAATGATTCATGGAATTAAGAAGAATATGGAAAATAAATTAATGGATTTGAAAGAAAAAATCTTACTTCGAAAGCGTAACTTAATTGAAACAGTTTTTGATTATCTAAAAAATAAAATGAACCTTGAACATACTAGACATAGATCACCAATAAATGCCTTTGTCCATATATTATCTACTCTTGTTGCTTACTCATTAAAGAAAAATAAACCTTCAACAAAATTTGATTTTAATCTACATGTTCACAATATCCTTATCCCGAATTGACGTGAGATCTATGATAATATCAACTGGGATGAGTGTTTTAAACTATTTTGTCAATTGCGGGGTACACCAAGCTCAATTCTCAAGAGTGAACAGGAAGTATTACAGCTTAGACAGCAACGCAAAATGATGCATTTACAACAACAGATGCATCAACAAATACAAGGGCAACAAAATGAAACTATCAATTAATTGTTCAGCAATTTCTCAATCTTCATCCCAACGCTCAATACTCACAAAAGAGCAATTAAAATCAATTTATTGCAAGCTTTTTAATGGAGAAGATGGTAGAATAGTCTTGGAAGATTTAGCCCAAGTCAGTGGTGTGTATCGTAGCAACTTCATTCGGCAAGAAAGTGACTACACCGCCTTCCTAGAAGGGCAACGAGCTTTGTTGTTGTATATATGTTCACAAGCTTCAGAGGATGAGGGAGTTGATAATATTGAAGGCGGTATAATAGATTAATATAACAAGAATATTTTTTAAAAGGATGAGATAGTAAAGTTTATGACAAGATATTTAGATCCAACGAACGATGTTGCCTTTAAAAAATTGTTTGCCGAGGACAGTATAAGGTTGATGAGTTTCTTAAACAGCATTATGAGATTGCCGGATAGTTTAAAGATTACGGAACTCGAATATATTACCAATGAACAAGTTCCTGATCTCGGACAAAATAAGAGGAGTATAGTTGATGTTAAAGTAAAAGATAACTCAGGTAATACATACATTGTTGAAATGCAAAACGGCTATGCTGATGCTTTTTTAGCTAGGGTGCAATTTTATGGTTGCGTAGCATTTTCTTCACAACTGAAAAGAGGTAAGAGATATGCTGATTTAGCTCCTGTAGTTATGGTAATAATTACTTCAGGATTCTGTGCATTACCTGAAGAAGAGGAATGTATTAGTTGTCATCAAATTATCAATGTAGATAATGGCAAGAACCACCTCAAATGTTTATCTTACGTATTTGTTGAACTGGATAAATTTACTAAGGAAGCAAATGAGCTTGAGACAATGGAAGATGATTGGTTATATATGATGGCTAAATTTGATAAAGCCAAAGAGCCACCAGAACATACCAAGGATAAAACAATACTCTCAGCCTATCGGACTATCGAACAATTTAACTGGAGTGAGAAAGAATATGAGGCTTACCTAAAAGCTATGTTGGTAGCTCAGACCGAAGAACTAAATTTGGAAAGTAAATATAAGCAAGGTAGAGAAGAAGGTAAGGCTGAAGGTAAGGCTGAAGGTAAGGCTGAAGGTAAGGCTGAAGGTAAGGCTGAAGAAAAAATAGCAATGGCAAAAGAGATGTTGAAAGAAGGGTATCCTATAGAGACTATAAGTAAATTAACAAAACTATCTATAGAAGAAATAAAAAAGCTACGTGATGATTTGGCTAAAGAGACAACTACTGATAGTTAATGAAAATTAAATGGCAAAGAATATGGGCTTATTGTATTGCCAAAATAGAGGATTACGTTGGTCATCCGCTACATAGCTAAAGACTCTAGTAGTCATAACCATAATACTAATTATATTGTTAATGAATATTATATAAAGTTTTTTGTCAAGTTTCTAAGAAAATTACGTATGAAATTATCAATGAGTAAAATATGAGTGAGGAAGCAAGTATTATTAACCATGAAACTGGCAGCAGCAATAGCAATGATTCATGGTTAGCTAGTTTGCCGGAGGAGATCTGCAAAGCTGAATCACTGAGCAAGTTTAAAGATATTTCTTCTTTGGCACAGAGCTATTTAGAAGCAGAAAAAAGCTTGAATCAGCGGGTTGTTGTGCCAAAGTCCGAAGCTTCAGAAGAGGAATGGCGTAAATTTTATTGTCGCTTAGGCTTGCCTGAGGATAAGAAATATACTGATAAAAGAAGTAAGGAAGATGAAGAATATCTAGCTCGCTATGAGGAGATGTTTTACCAAAGCGGTTTATCTAAAAAGCAGGGCGAGAAGTTACTGGAGAATTTGTATGCTTTCTCGCAGGATTTGCAGAAGCAGCAGCAAAAAGCCATTGAACAAGCTAGTCACTCAAATATTGATTGGCTAAAAAATAATTATGGTAATGAGTTTGACAGCAAGATGATAGTAATGCAAGCAGCCTTGTCTAAATTCGGTACTAAGGAACTAGCTAACTTAATTGAAGAATCAAGTTACTCGCCGAGTCTGTCCTATAGTTTGTGTAAGTTGCAAAGAAAGCAGTAAGAGATTACTGTAAAAAAAGTAACTTAAGCAAGCAAGGAGGAATTATGGCTAAAAAATTAGATACAGATAAAGATACATTAGACATCAGTAATCAGCTAGTAGAAGAATTATTATCAAAAGCAGTCCATCGGAGTTATTTGGTCGAGATGGTTTATTTCAACAGCTAAAGAAGCAAATAGTTGAGAAAATATTAGCAAGTGAGTTGGATCATGAATTAGGATATTCAAAACATAGCAAGATGCCAAAAGTAGATAATAATCGTCGTAATGGTAGCTATGAGAAGACAGTAATTGATGGGGATGGTCGTAAGCTGACAGTAGAAGTACCAAGAGATCGGGAAGGAGAGTATAATCCTCAATTAATACCAAAAGGGCTGAGGAGATTTAATGGATTTGATGAGAAAGTGATATCCCTTTATGGTCGCGGTATGACAGTCAGCGAGATCCGAGGGCATTTAGAAGAAATATATCAAACTGATGTATCTGGTGACTTGATATCCACCATAACAGATGGGGTGATAGAAGAAGTAACTAGGTGGCAAAATCGTTGTTTAGATAGGGTGTATCCAATATTATACTTGGACTGTATCTATGTAAAATCTAGAGACAATCACATAGTAATAAATAAGAAACTGGACTGATTTTTCGAGCCTTTCTAATTAAGTGTGTAAATTTTTCATAGGGCTTAAATTCTACCTTCAAATTTTATCAAAAAGTGAGCCATAGCTGCGTTCCAGTTTGGAATCGGCATAACCCATTTCTTGGTCATATAATCAATTGCCAAATATAAGGTCTTAAAAACAGCATTATCATTTGGAAAAACCCGTTTATTCTTAGTAACCTTACGTAATTGGCTATTGACAGATTCTACACTATTAGTTGTGTATATTACTTTCCTTATCGCCTCAGGGTATCCTAGAAAAACCATTAAATTTTCCCAATGAACATACCAAGATTTAGCAATTTGTGGATACTGTTTACTCCATTTAGCTTCAAAAGATTCTAAAGCAAGATGTGCTTCTTCCTCCGTGCTAGCAGTATATATGGGCTTTAAATCAGACGCTAATTCTTTTCGGTCTTTATATGATACATATTTTAAACTATTTCTAATCTGATGTACAATACATAATTGATGTTCGGTTTTCGGAAAAACTGCTTCTATTGCCTCAGACATACCGGTTAAATTATCACTGCAAGCAATAAGCATGTCTTGCATACCTCTGTTCTTCATCTCAGTAAAATTACCAAGCCAAAATTTCGCTCCTTCATTTTCACTGATCCACAATCCTAAAATATCCTTCCTTCCAGATAAATCAATACCTAATGCTACATATACAGACTTATTGATAATTCGTTTATCTTGACGTACTTTTACTACTAAACAGTCAAAAAATACTATAGCATATACTCGATCCAATGGTCGGCTTTGCCATATCTTGACATCCTCAATTACATCATCAGTAATTTGACTTATCAAACTTTCGCTAACGTCAGCTCCATACAATTCTTGCATTTGAATCTTAATATCAGATAAGCTCATTCCTTTAGCGTATAATGATATTATTTTATCATCAAATCCTTCAATACGTCTTTGACGCTTCGGAATTAATGCAGGTTCAAATGTACTACTTCTATCCCTTGGAACCTCAATCTCTACAACTCCATTATTTGTTACTAGATTCTTTACATTCCTACCATTACGAACATTATCACTATCAGTATGACAATATTTATCATATCCTAAATGATTATTCATCTCTGACTGCAATGCCTTCTCTACAAGCCGTTTGGTTAATTGTTTTAATAAACCATCCTCTTTAAGTAATGTTGATATATCTGTATCATTATTTATTAATAAATCTATCGCTTGATTCATTGCTTCATTTTGTTTTTGGTGCATTATAATTTCTCCTTTTGTTATATTATATTTTTATATAACCTTTGAAAAATTTACACACTTATTTGTACAGAGCCGATTTTTCAAGACAAATTTTTCACTAATTTTGTTTCCCATTTTACATAATTTTTAAGCTGCATTTTGTAAGTAATCAAGATACACGTTCATCGGTTTTTTATAACCAATACTTGAATGGAATCTTTGATTGTTATATTTATCCATGTATTTATCAATACCATCTTTAAGTTCTGCGATATTTTTAAAATCATTTATAAATATACAATTATATTTTAAAGTTCTAAAAAATCTTTCAATCACAATATTATCAATGCTTCTACCCTTACCGTTCATTGAGATTTGTATATTATTCTCTTTTAGAATTCCCGTATGCTCATGTCCAGTATATTGACTACCCTGATCACTATTGAATATTTGTGGTGCAGGGTATTTATTCAGTGCATCTTTTAATACATCGGTTACAAGTGATGCATCCATAGAATTAGATACTTTATAACTTAGTATTGCCTTACTATGCCAATCTATAATCGCCACAAGATACATAAATCCTCCGTTAGTTCTAATATAAGTAATGTCACCACTCCACACTTGATTAACATAAGGTACATGAATAGTTCTATTCGTTCCTGATTTGTGCCAGTACGGCTCAAGCAAATAGCTATAAATTTTATGTTGACCATCCTTCACAGAAGTAGATTGCTTTTTATGAGGATGAATAGCTTCTATACCCATTATTCCCATATATTTAAGCACCCTATCTCTGCCCACATTAAAGCCGTCTTCCAATAATTGTTTGTATATATAACGATAACCATACTCAGGGTTATCCGTATATATTTCATCTATTCTATTTAAAATATCAAGATTATATAAGCTCATTACTTTAGCTTTATAATATACTCCAGATCTGCTTATCTTTAATAGTTCACATTGCCTTGTCTTTGCTAACGTACTCAGCTTGGGGTCGACAAGACTTTTCTTATTTGATAAGTCCAAGCTGTTTAGCTTTCCCACCGCCCAGTCCCTCTCGACTGTAGCCTTACCTAATGCTTTTGCAAGTTCATCGTTTTGATTCTTAAGTTCACTAATCTGCCCTTTGTACTCACTAACAGCTTTTGCTGGCTCAAATGCCAATGACGCATTATCTAAAAATTGTCGTTTCCAGTTTTGCATAGTTTTAGCCGTTACTTCATATTTGACCGATAACTGACCTATTGTTGATTCTTCTTTTAACATCTCTAATACTATTTTAGTTTTTGCTTCTGCACTAAAATTTTTAATTTGTTTTTTACCCATTTGTTTCTCTTTAATTTTATTTATTATTCTATACTTATTGAGAAACAAAAATACCTGCTTCTTTGTCTAATTTTTTCAGTCCATTATATAAAGCAGTATATTTAGCACTTGCTGTAAATATAGAAGGGAAAAAGGAGTTACTTGGCATTTGGATAGGCAAAAATGAAGGTGCTAAATTTTGGATGCAAGTAGTTACTGAGTTAAAGAATCGAGGAATTGAACAAATTTATGTTGCTTGTGTGGATGGTTTAAAGGGCTTTCCAGAAGCTATAAGCAGTGTATTCCCGAGTACTATAGTACAATTATGTATTGTACATATGGTTCACAATTCAGTAAAGTATGTGTCATATAAAGATTTAAAAGAGGTCACATCAGATCTAAAACAAATTTATACAGCTAATAATGACGAAATGGCACGTTTAAAACTTCAGCAATTTGGTGTAAAATGGGATAAAAAATATCCGGTAATTTCTGATATTTGGCAACGTAATTGGTCTGGGATAATACCGTTTTTTGCCTTTCCTGAAGAGATCAGAAAGGTAATTTATACTACTAACACTATAGAATCTGTAAATCGTCAAATTAGAAAAATTATCAAAAATAAGGGGGTGTTTCCAGATGATAAGTCAATTCAAAAAATAATATTTTTATCCCTACAAAATGCAGCCAAAAAATGGACCATGCCTATTAAAGATTGGTCTTTAGCTTTAAATCAATTTGAAATACTTTGTGGAGATTTTAAATATGATTTATTGGAAAATAAAAAATGAACTTACACAAATTAAATGATTGACTCTACTCGCCAGCTTTAGTAGATTTATTGTCCCACTTTGGGAGAAAAACCCCGCACTTGCAGTGCGTCGTTTCAACATAAATTTTAAATATCTTATCAAGAAAAGATAAGATAAGATATTTTTTAACAAAATCTTACACTTCACAGATATATTCTTTTTGTGTTGTGACACTTTCTAAATGAGCCATACACAAATAGTTTCTAACTTTTAAGTTAGTACATACATGAGGCATTCATGCCGTAATATTAAGCTCTGCACTTGCAGTGCAGAGTGGTTAACTAGTTCGGGTTGGTGAAACCTTAAAATCTGATTCATTAGTTACCGGTAATGAACCACCGACAATTAGCAGTCAAGATAAGGCGTTGCAAGAGATTAATAGACTTGAATCTGATGGGGAATTCATGGTAAAATTAGAGCCTTTCTAATTAAGTGTGTAAATTTTTCATAGGGCTTAAATTCTACCTTCAAATTTTATCAAAAAGTGAGCCATAGCTGCGTTCCAGTTTGGAATCGGCATAACCCATTTCTTGGTCATATAATCAATTGCCAAATACAAGGTCTTAAAAACGGCATTATCATTTGGAAAAACCCGTTTATTCTTAGTAACCTTACGTAATTGACTATTGACAGATTCTACACTATTAGTTGTGTATATTACTTTCCTTATCGCCTCAGGGTATCCTAGAAAAACCATTAAATTTTCCCAATGAACATACCAAGATTTAGCAATTTGTGGATACTGTTTACTCCATTTAGCTTCAAAAGATTCTAAAGCAAGATGTGCTTCTTCCTCTGTGCTAGCAGTATATATAGGCTTTAAATCAGCCGCTAATTCTTTTCGGTCTTTATATGATACATATTTTAAACTATTTCTAATCTGATGTACAATACATAATTGATGTTCGGTTTTCGGAAAAACTGCTTCTATTGCCTCAGACATACCGGTTAAATTATCACTGCAAGCAATAAGCATGTCTTGCATACCTCTGTTCTTCATCTCAGTAAAATTACCAAGCCAAAATTTCGCTCCTTCATTTTCACTGATCCACAATCCTAAAATATCCTTCCTTCCAGATAAATCAATACCTAATGCTACATATACAGACTTATTGATAATTCGTTTATCTTGACGTACTTTTACTACTAAACAGTCAAAAAATACTATAGCATATACTCGATCCAATGGTCGGCTTTGCCATATCTTGACATCCTCAATTACATCATCAGTAATTTGACTTATCAAACTTTCGCTAACGTCAGCTCCATACAATTCTTGCATTTGAATCTTAATATCAGATAAGCTCATTCCTTTAGCGTATAATGATATTATTTTATCATCAAATCCTTCAATACGTCTTTGACGCTTCGGAATTAATGCAGGTTCAAATGTACTACTTCTATCCCTTGGAACCTCAATCTCTACAACTCCATTATTTGTTACTAGATTCTTTACATTCCTACCATTACGAACATTATCACTATCAGTATGACAATATTTATCATATCCTAAATGATTATTCATCTCTGACTGCAATGCCTTCTCTACAAGCCGTTTGGTTAATTGTTTTAATAAACCATCCTCTTTAAGTAATGTTGATATATCTGTATCATTATTTATTAATAAATCTATCGCTTGATTCATTGCTTCATTTTGTTTTTGGTGCATTATAATTTCTCCTTTTGTTATATTATATTTTTATATAACCTTTGAAAAATTTACACACTTATTTGTACAGAGCCTTCTATACCGGTAATAGTCATTTCTGCAGAATGAAAACTCTTAAAACCAAGCATTGGCTTTGTACGTTTTTTGATAAACCTATGATCTTGTTCTACAAGATTATTCAGGTATTTGGTCTGAATAACCTTAATTTTATAATCTTTAGGAACTTCTGTATTCAAATCATTAAGAGCAGCCGTATTACTACCGCTTTTATCAATTACTACTTTCTCAGGAAAATTATTCTCTCTAAAGGCTTTACGAAAAAATGCAAGTGCTGCAGGCTTGTCTCTATGCTTACGTAGCAGAAAGTCTACAGTATTACCAAGACTATCTAGTCTCCCCGTCAAAAGTGCTAAAAATTAAGAAAAATTCAAAATTTAATACCTTAGCCAAAAATTCTTGTATAAAATTTGAGAGTTTAATTTTTTTGATTTAAATTTTTGGTACAAAAAGATGATTTTTAGAGAATTTTTGCATGATGATTTATTGTCCCACTTTGGGAGAAAAACCCCGCACTTGCAGTGCGTCGTTTCAACATAAATTTTAAATATCTTATCAAGAAAAGATAAGATAAGATAAGATATTTTTTAACAAAATCTTACACTTCACAGATATATTCTTTTTGTGTTGTGACACTTTCTAAATGAGCCATACACAAATAGTTTCTAACTTTTAAGTTAGTACATACATGAGGCATTCATGCCGTAATATTAAGCTCTGCACTTGCAGTGCAGAGTGGTTAACTAAATTTTTGATAATCTCTTACATGCTTTCTTATAGCTTCTTTACTTAACAGCAATGCTTCTGCTATTTCTCCATAGCTCCAACCTTTATCATACAGCAAAACTGCCTTAATTCGGTCACATACTCTCCTATCTCGTTCATTACCATGACGTGACTTCAGTCCCGTTCTTTGTTCAGATGTTAAAATATCTCCCATTATCATATTCTAGCTTCTTTCTTCTCTTCATTCAACTCTTCATTTACGAGCAGTATACTCATCATTTCTTCCAAATCTCGATAACTTAAAGAAAATCGGCATTTCATATAGACAAATAACATTATTATTTCTGGTGAAGAACAAAATCCTTTGAAATATGATAATAATCTTGCAGTAATACGAAACATCTTAACATCTTTTTTAGATCATTATATCAATCTTTTTTCTATTGTCCAACATATGCGACAGAACCTCTCACTAGTCAAACTAGTGGCTTACCTATCATTGAGTTATACTATCGTCTACCAACTCTTCATTTACGAGCAGTATACTATGGTGTATATTATTCATCCTTATATACTCCCCACAATACTGTTTTAGGTAGCCATCCAGTATAATTCTTGCAGCACACCTGACAATAATCAGGTTTGCATTTATTAAGTAGGCAACGGACATAATTACTTACTCTTGCAACAATTTTATGTTGATCATTAGCTACTTGAGTCAGAGCTACTAATTCAGGACTTACCACAATCACCGATCTTTTACCGGACAATACACTTGAATGTACCCAGCCTCCTTCTCCTTTTATATCACGAATTTGCCTCCATTGTTCATATTCTGCAATAATTTCTATGGGTTCACCTTTTTTAACAAATACCCATTCTATAGGTGTTTTTATCGAAGGACCAACTCTAGCATTTACCTCATTAGCCTTTATTGAGGCAAATCTAGGTATCGGCAATTTCTGATTATCAGCTATCGTTAGTAAAGGTGTAATGGTCAAGATTATAATCAAAATATATGACTGTTGCTTTAGTAACTTGATTGCCATGGTTATTCTTAATCATTCTCTTCTAATTCACGCAAAGCATCATCTCGTTTAGCTATTACATAATTACCTGATCTAAATTGCCCTTTGATACGATTTATTTCATATTCACTAAGACCAATAAATTTTAAAATTGTTCCACCAAGCTGTAACCCCGTCTCATAATTCTCTGGTATGATTGTTGTTGCTCCAGCATCATAAAATTCTCTAGCCTTCTCTAGATTCTTTAATCTTACAATAACTTCAAGATCTGGAAAATGACTTGAAATTGTTCGAAGAGATTTTTTGATAGTAACACTATTATTCATTGTAAGTACTAGAGTTAAAATCCTTTCTGCTCCCACAGCTTTTAGCGTATCAATCTGTGATACATCTCCTTTAAAAACTGGAAAGCCATTAGCTGTTTCTGCTTTTACAATCTCGTCATTAACATCTAGTGCTATATAATTGATTCCTTCAGCTTCCAATACTAATGCTACCATTCTACCAACACTACCAAAACCAGCAATTATTATATGGTTTGTTAAATCTCTTGCTCCAAGTTCTATAATTTGTATTGGAGTCTTGCCAAGTTGTTTATCAAGTCTTTCAGCAAGTTTTCTTCCTAAAATTGCCAGTAATGGAGTTAGTGCCATAGTACATGTCACCACTAATAACAGAACATTAGCCGTACTCTCTCTAATAACCTGAGTTTCTTTACCAAGACCGAATAAGATAAAAGCAAATTCTCCACCTTGTGATAATAATAAACCTGCATGCAAGGCTACTCCTTTATTAAAACCAAATAAAATGCAAGAGGCGGCAATAATTAGTGTTTTTACTACAATCAAGGCAATAGAACAAGTTAGTATAGTTGATATTTGAGCGTATATTTCTTGAGCGTCAATATTCATTCCAACGCTCATAAAAAATAGCCCTAGCAATAAGCTTTTGAAAGGGTATATACTTTCTTCAGCTTGCAACCGAAATTCTGTCTCTGCAACCAAAACACCTGCAACAAAAGCTCCTAAAGCAAGTGATAAACCAAAATATTCCGTGGCCCAAGCTGCAGAGAGAACTACCAATAGAGTCATGGAAATTGGTAGTTCGTTTATATCGCCATTGTCCGATGAAATTAACCCAAATAAAGGTCTTAGTAATACTCTACCTGCAACAAATATTGCAAGTAGTGCTATGATAGCCTTAAGCAAAGCTGTTCCTAGAGCTATCGCTAACGAATCTTTACTATTGCTAGCAAATAGTGGTACCATAACTAGCAATGGCACAACTGCTAAATCTTGTAACAACAAGATAGCTAGGGATATACGACCTAGTTGAGTTGATTGGCTACGGCTTTCCTCAATAACTTGCATAACAAGGGCAGTTGAGGATAAAGCAAGACCACCTCCTATAATAATTGCAGCACTACTATTACCGCTGATTAGTACAACAGCGGCAGCAATCACTATAGCTGTAGTTAACACTTGTAGTGAGCCAAGACCAAATACATACCGCCTCATTACCTTTAATCTTTCAAAAGATAATTCTAAACCTATAGCAAAAAGTAAAAAAACTACTCCTAATTCTCCTAGTAATTTTGTTTGATCATATGTTACAATCTTGAATCCATGGTCTCCAATTACCGCTCCTGCAATTAAATAACCCAAAACTGGGCTTAGATTAAGGCGTTTAAGTATTGCTACAACAAATACAGCTGTTCCTATTAAAATTATAATATTGATAAGAATATGCTCTTCCATTTACACCTTTTCCCTAGAAGTATTAATACATTATTTTTTAAATACACTAAGTAGTTTTCAGTAAAAAATCTAATATTTTTAATTTATTTTTTGCTCCACATCTCTTCCAACTTAAAATACTCTCTAGTTTCTGGATAGAAAATATTAACTAATACATTTCCAGCATCTATTAATACCCATTCAGATGTTCCAAGTCCTTCAATATTAGTATCGATATTAACTTGATGTTTTAACTCTAAAGCTAAATATTCAGCAATTGCTCCAACATTTTTAGTTGAACGCCCGCTTGCAAAAATAATATATTCAGCTAATGTAGTTTTTTGTCTTATATCTATTACTACTATATCTTCTGCTTTTTTTTCTTCTAAACATTTAACCATAAACTCTTTCAATAGTTCAGTATTTTCTATCATAATTATCTCCAATTGCTAAAGTAACCTGAGTTTACTATACTATTTCACTCTCTTATTTGCCAACACCCAACTACTATCCAAATAATCATTACCATACTTATGCAAATATTCCTGATATTTACCTTTAAAATCAGTGATAGTTCGGTGGGATAGAGCAATAACCCTTGTGGCTATGTTGCTAGCAAAATCTCGATCATGAGTTACTAATATTAGAGTTCCTTGGTAGTTAATTAGAGCTTTTTTTAACATATCCTTAGATTCAATATCTAAGTGATTAGTTGGCTCATCTAATACCAATATATTACTTTCTTCCAATATAATTTTTGCTAGTAATAAACGTGCTCCTTCTCCTTCACTCAAATTTAAAATATTCTTAGTTACTTCATCTTTACGGAATAATAATTGACCTAATATAGTACGCAGAGTATTATCATTCTCAGTAGGTATTTGGTTGGATAACCAATCAATAACACTCATACTTTCATTTAGTAATTCATGATGATCCTGAGCAAAATAGGAAATTTGAGTTTCATATCGCCATTCATAACTTCCTAAATCAGCAGAAATTTTATTAATAAGAATCTTAAGCAAAGTAGATTTACCAATACCATTTGGACCAATAATAACAATTTTTTCTCCACGCGAGACAGTAAAATTCACATTATTTAATATTTTTTTATCCTCGTAGCTTTTAGAAATACCCTGAATTTTTAATGCTAATTTTCTAGATGGTCTTTTTTGCTTAAAATTAAAATATGGACTAACACGCGAACTTCTTTGGATGTCAGGTAATTCCATTTTTTCTATTTGTTTCTCTCGGGATGCAGCCTGTCTAGCTCTACTAGACAAAGCTCTAAACCGATCAACAAAACTCTGCATAACAGCAATTTTTTTCTCTAAATGAGAGAATTCTTTAAGTTTTTGTTCGGTAACCAACTGTTTATCACGAACAAAAATATCATAATTACCAGTATAAATCTTGATAGTACCATAATCTATATCAAGAATATGTGTAGAAATATTATTAAGAAAAACAAGATCGTGTGAAATAAATACCACAGCACCTTTGAATTTCTGTTTTAGGTAATTTTCTAGCCAATAAATTGAGACTATATCAAGATGATTTGTCGGCTCATCAAGTAACAATATATCAGGATTATTAAATAAACTTTGTGCTAGTAACACCCTAAGTTTATAGCCGCCGGATAGAACGGATAAAGGTTGATAATGATATTTTTCTTGTATTCCTAAACCAAGCAGTAACTCAACTGCAAAAATTTCTGATATATATCCATCATTGTCAGCTATAATTTGTTCCAACTCACCTAATCGATAACCGATTTCCTCATCACATTGATCAATTGCTAATAATTTTTCTTTTTCTTGCAGTGCTTGCCATAATTCACTTCTACCGGCAATAACGGTATTAATAATTGAAGTATTTTCATAAAGAAATTGATCCTGCTTTAAACATCCTATACGTGCATTTTTGACACAGGTAAATTCTCCGATACTAGCCTCTTCCTCTTGAAGCAAAATCTTAAAGAACGTAGATTTACCAGCACCATTTGCTCCAACAAGCCCATACCTATTACCTTTCTTAATATGCAAGTTCACATCAGTAAATAATATTTTTGCACCATAGCTCATGGCCAAATTAGTTGTAATAATCATAAGGTATTATCAGGTAATATTGTACCATTTTTTAACTGCAGCTTAACTTGTTTAAGTGATCTTGGGCTTGCATCAATTACTTCAAGTTCAACCTGCTGCTCAATATCAATTTTAGTACCAACCAAAGGGACATTACCTACTTTTGCTAAGACTAAACCACCAATTGTATCAAATTCATCATTCTGAAGTTTTAGTTTCACACCTAGAGCTGATTCGAGATCCTCAACTTTCACTCGAGCATTTGATAAAATAGTATTATTATTGATAATTCTAAAACTATCATTATCCGATTTCTTATCATGCTCATCATCTATTCTGCCAACTATCTCCTCCATAATATCTTCCATGGTTACAATACCGTCAGTTCCACCATATTCATCCACAACTATCGAGATCTGTACACAATCTCTTCGCATTTTTGCTAGTAAATCTATCAATTTCATTGAAGGAGCAGAAATGATAGGTTTACGAATTATTTTTTTTAGCTGCAACTCTTGATTTGTAATAAGTTGCTTAGTAATAAGTATCTTGAATAAATCTTTTATATGAATAAAGCCTACTATATTATCCAAAGTTTCATCATAAACTAATGTTCTAGTATTAAGCATTTGGCTTAACTCATCTATACTGGCAGTTAATTTTACTGCCTTAATATCAGATCTAGGGATCATTACATCTTCTACAGTTTTATGACCAAATTTCAGAAGATTCATAAAAATCTTTTTTTCTTCTAACGTCATTTTTTTACTGTTAGATTTTAGCTTTTTAATTGCATCATAAAAATTATCCTCTAGCTTCTCTTTAGAAAACAGCCGAGAGAAAAAAGATTTAAGAGTAACAATTTTTGAAGAATTTTTCAGCATATCCCTTTTAGAATGAATAGATGCAAGGTTTTCTTTTTTCAAAGAAGTGAACAAAAGCTAATATGGGGAAGCAATAGCAAAACTCTTTAATATCTCTATTTCTAAATTTTCCATAATATCTGCTTCCTCGTTATCTTGGTGATCAAAGCCTAGTAAATGCAAAATACTATGTACCAAAAGATGGATCAAATGATCTCCAAAGGCTTTATTTTGACTTATAGCTTCACTTTGAATTATTTCATAGCCAAAAGCTATGTCCCCCAAATACATATAATGTACATTAGGAGTAAATTCAAGTAAATGCCGAAAGTCTAATTCTATATCAGGAAATGATAGTACATTTGTAGCTTTTGCTTTGCCACGAAATTGGCTATTCAAATTTAACATTTCATTATTATTAGTCAGTAATATTGCTAACTCAAACTCTGCAACTCCCTTGAAATTTTTATATTTACTCAGTATAGCACCAACAACCTTCTTCACTAATAGTTTATTGATAAATTTTTGATTTTTCCAATCTTGACAAGCTCGAATAATCTCTACATTGATTTTCATGATATAGTTTCTTAGCTGAAAATGCTCAATAATATTATATAACAATATCCTGCAGATAATACTAAAAATTTTTCTTAGTGATAGCATTAGTTTGTGGTATCTTATTATAATTTATAATAATTATTCTATAATTAAAAGCTACTTAAAGTAATGAAAATATATTTATGATAAAAATAGGCAATATTCAACTACCTCATTCGGTGATATTAGCTCCAATGTCTGGGGTCACTGACCTACCATTTAGAAAATTAGTACGAAAATTTGGTGCAGGTTTGGTAGTCTCTGAAATGGTAGCAAGTAGGGCAATGATTATTGAAACAATGCAATCTTTGCAAAGATGTGCAATCATTCAAGACGACGCTACTGGTTCATGTGTACAGATTGCTGGATGTGAACCTGATATAATAGCAAAATCAGCTAAAACGATTGAGGATATGGGAGCCAAGATTGTTGATTTAAACTTTGGTTGCCCAGCTAAAAAAGTAGTAAATGGCTATTCTGGTTCAGCTTTAATGCGAAATGAGAAATTAGCGGCAAAAATTTTAGAGACTACGGTCAAAGCGGTAAAAATCCCAGTAACTTTAAAAATGCGTACTGGCTGGGATGATCAAACTAAGAATGCACCAAATTTAGCAAAAATAGCCTATGATGCTGGTATACAAATGATTACCATCCATGGTAGAACAAGATGTCAGTTTTATTCTGGTCAAGCAGATTGGGAGTTTATAAGGCAAGTTAAGGATGCGGTAAAGATTCCAGTTATCGCTAATGGAGATATTACCTCCTTATCTAAAGCCAAGGAATGCTTACAAAAATCAGGTGCTGATGGCATAATGGTTGGTCGGGGAGTATATGGTAGACCATGGTTTATTTCTCAAATAGCCCATTATCTTGAAACAGGAGAAGAACTCCCCTCCCCTTCCATGGCAAAACAGTTAGAAGTGATACTAAATCATTATGATGCCATGCTAGAATATTACGGAAACGATACTGGCGTTCAGTTAGCTAGAAAACATATAGGTTGGTATAGTAGTGGTTTAGCAAATTCAGCGGAATTCAGAGGAGGGGTTAATATGATGACTGATCCAATTCAGGTTAAAGAAAAGATTATGGAATTTTATGGAAAATTCTTTTAATATAGTGACCCCAAAACTCTAATACTATCTGATAGGACTAACTGCTCTAGGACGGCTATTGTTCCTAATAGCAGGAGGAGATGCAGTAGGACGAGATGGATAGGTATTTATTGTCCCACTTTGGGAGAAAAACCCCGCACTTGCAGTGCGTCGTTTCAACATAAATTTTAAATATCTTATCAAGAAAAGATAAGATAAGATAAGATATTTTTTAACAAAATCTTACACTTCACAGATATATTCTTTTTGTGTTGTGACACTTTCTAAATGAGCCATACACAAATAGTTTCTAACTTTTAAGTTAGTACATACATGAGGCATTCATGCCGTAATATTAAGCTCTGCACTTGCAGTGCAGAGTGGTTAACTAATTGAGCCTTTCTAATTAAGTGTGTAAATTTTTCATAGCGCTTAAATTCTACCTTCAAATTTTATCAAAAAGTGAGCCATAGCTGCGTTCCAGTTTGGAATCGGCATAACCCATTTCTTGGTCATATAATCAATTGCCAAATACAAGGTCTTAAAAACGGCATTATCATTTGGAAAAACCCGTTTATTCTTAGTAACCTTACGTAATTGGCTATTGACAGATTCTACACTATTAGTTGTGTATATTACTTTCCTTATCGCCTCAGGGTATCCTAGAAAAACCATTAAATTTTCCCAATGAACATACCAAGATTTAGCAATTTGTGGATACTGTTTACTCCATTTAGCTTCAAAAGATTCTAAAGCAAGATGTGCTTCTTCCTCTGTGCTAGCAGTATATATAGGATTTAAATCAGCCGCTAATTCTTTTCGGTCTTTATATGATACATATTTTAAACTATTTCTAATCTGATGTACAATACATAATTGATGTTCGGTTTTCGGAAAAACTGCTTCTATTGCCTCAGACATACCGGTTAAATTATCACTGCAAGCAATAAGCATGTCTTGCATACCTCTGTTCTTCATCTCAGTAAAATTACCAAGCCAAAATTTCGCTCCTTCATTTTCACTGATCCACAATCCTAAAATATCCTTCCTTCCAGATAAATCAATACCTAATGCTACATATATAGACTTATTGATAATTCGTTTATCTTGACGTACTTTTACTACTAAACAGTCAAAAAATACTATAGCATATACTCGATCCAATGGTCGGCTTTGCTATATCTTGACATCCTCAATTACATCATCAGTAATTTGACTTATCAAACTTTCGCTAACGTCAGCTCCATACAATTCTTGCATTTGAATCTTAATATCAGATAAGCTCATTCCTTTAGCGTATAATGATATTATTTTATCATCAAATCCTTCAATACGTCTTTGACGCTTCGGAATTAATGCAGGTTCAAATGTACTACTTCTATCCCTTGGAACCTCAATCTCTACAACTCCATTATTTGTTACTAGATTCTTTACATTCCTACCATTACGAACATTATCACTATCAGTATGACAATATTTATCATATCCTAAATGATTATTCATCTCTGACTGCAATGCCTTCTCTACAAGCCGTTTGGTTAATTGTTTTAATAAACCATCCTCTTTAAGTAATGTTGATATATCTGTATCATTATTTATTGTCCCACTTTGGGAGAAAAACCCCGCACTTGCAGTGCGTCGTTTCAACATAAATTTTAAATATCTTATCAAGAAAAGATAGGATATTTTTTAACAAAATCTTACACTTCACAGATATATTTTTTTGTGTTGTGACACTTTCTAAATGAGCCATACACAAATAGTTTCTAACTTTTAAGTTAGTACATACATGAGGCATTCATGCCGTAATATTAAGCTCTGCACTTGCAGTGCAGAGTGGTTAACTAGGCAATTTCCCCGACACTAATATGTTAGGAGGTCTTTTTAGAATTTCCGACTCTACTAAATTTGTAACTGGGATATATGGAATGTAAGAAGTTCTTTTTTGTTCTACATGCCTATGAGCTATCGCATTATCTCGGTCGTTATCATTTGTAAAAAACACGTGATTGGCTTATGTAAGAACAGGTGACCAGTAGTTATAATATGGCAAAGTTTGATTATATGCATTATAATTACTAAAGGTAAAACAAGTTTGAATACCTGATTTTTTTAATGCTGCTAAATCATTTATATCAACTATAGGTTTTTCCATGTTTGAATTATATTGAATATTAAGTATAGGCTTTTCTCCTTGTTTAACTTCGTGCAATATTTCAATTATTATATTATCTTTATTTAGTTTGCCATTTTGAATGTTATTTTTAAGCTCCCTAGTTGGTATGTTTAAGTAAGAATTAGCCAATATAATATTGTGCTGAGTCTTTTGACCTACATGACCATTAATATTAAATAACCTTACCTTATTTTCTTTTTTACCTGTTTTTGCCATATATACTCCAAAGTCCTCAATATCTAATTGACTATCATCTTAAACAAAAAAACAAATCTATACAAATCAATTATATCTCTACACCAGTATTGATGCATTTTACAGCCTCATTGTATTTTAAGTTAAATTTTACAGATATATTTGCATAATAATCTCACCCCCTTTAATAATATACTATATTTAAGCCTGCACTAATATATTATTTAATTGGTAGAGGAATGGTTAGATGGTAATAGTAATGCCTATGGAAATAATTAGGTAAAAATAATGCATTGGCATGATGTTGACGAAATTGCTATAAGTTTAGAAAAAAATTATTCCGATGAGGATATATCTGAATTAACACTAAAAGATCTTGAGGACTTAATAAAATCATTAAGTGATTTTGATGACCACGAAATTGAAACAAATAAAGAAGTGTTAAAAGAAATTCTCGAAGCTTGGAAAGAGATTAAAGATAGTAATTTTGAAGATTAATATATACTCTTCTGCTTTGAAGGAGAGCTATCACAAATACTTGCGGAGAATGTACGTATACTCAGGTAGAACTTCAAGAATTGGCGTTCCCGCGACCAAAGATCGAAGCTGCCTAGTTACTCATGGTACGCTACGCTGCTCGACTTTGCTACTGCCTAGCTCTTCTTGAAGTTATACTATCGTCTACCAACTCTTCATTTACGAGCAGTATACTTGTACCGCATGCTAGTTCATCTATAGCTAATCTCAAGAAGGTCTATCTATTAGAGTATCTTAGACAGACCTTCTTGAGATTAGCTATAGAATCTAAATAATTTACAGAAATAACTTGATTTTTTTGGGGAGATAGGGCATTATCTGCGTTAAATTGAAAGAAGGGGCGGTTAGCTCAGTTGGTAGAGCATCCCGTTTACACCGGGACGGTCGGCAGTTCGAGTCTGTCATCGCCCACCATATATCTCTCGGATTTCAGGGTTTTTATCATTGCAATAAAAAGTCTGTATTCCCGTCGCATGCCGTTTTTTCACTAAAGTTACCGGAATACGAGTATAAAAAATTTCTCTCTTTAACGAGTGTTTTGAGGAGGGAATTATTACAAAAGTGTTAAAATGTACACCTAGTCCGCTTACCCCTTGTTTGTTACCCCCATCATGTTAGATATTTATTATATAGTTTTTATTTTTAACGTTTTTGATATATACCTAGTAATATTGGTTCTTGGAAGATAATAATTTTATGATAAGAAAAGTAATTATATTTACTGTTATTGCTATTTCGTTGTTAGTATGTACTATATTAGTTGAGGTAAACTTTGTTGATTATACTTCTGCCAGTAATAGTCTTGTTAATGAATTAAAAATTTCTCCTCAGAATCTAAAAAAAATTAAAATAATTAAATTTCCCATACCTTATTTGATTATTGATCACATAAAAGAGGAAGGAAAGTTAGAATTAGAAAATATAGAAATTTACTTTGTCCCATGGTCATTATTAATTTTTAGACCAAGAATTAGTGCTGTAACCATATATAGTGCCACAATATATTCAGATGAACAAGATTTTGACATTATAAACCATGATAGGCTAGTTAGTTCATTCATAACCAATGATATAATGGATATAAATTTTAATGTTAAAAATCTGAGTATTCTAAATAAAAATAACCAACCTATTCTTACTTTAAATAATTGCTCTTTATTTAAAAATAACTCTATTGCTAATAGCACTTCATTCAAAGGGGATGGAGGATATGTAGGAAAATTATCTGGGTTTTTTGAGAAAAAGGCCAACCAAATAAATTTCGATCTTACTATCTCTAATAATGATTATAATTTTCATTTGCTAGAAACCTATATAGACTCTAAACTAATAAATGGTAAAGCAGAATATTTAATACAAAATTTAGCTGATATATTACATATTCTAGTGCCAGATTTAGATTCTTTATTTAGAAGATTTAATCAAAATGAAAAGATAAATATCAAATTTGATATTTTGCCTACTCCACAATTACTTAAGTTAGAAAATATAGCTATAGAGTCTAATTCACTAGTAGGTAACGGCTCAATATATCTGAATAAAAGTAACGATGTTACTAGTACAATAAAATTATATTTTCCTAAGATAGACGCAAGATCACTGATTACCTCATCCAATAATATTAAACAATTTAGCAATTCAGTCTTTGGGCTAAGGTTTCTTTTTAAGAATAAATCAATTATAACCGATATTTTAGTTGATCAAATAATATTAAATAACGATGAGGTATTAAATAATACCAAAATTTTGCTTAATTTAGACAAAGGGGTATTAGTGGTTAATGATTTCTCTAGTATGATAAAATCTGGAGGCAGTTTTCAATTGATAGGTAATGTAACCCAAAACTCAGTACGAAGTATATTTGATGGCACAATTTACTTGCAATATAATGACCTTAATTCTGTGTTGAATACTTTAGGTTACAAACAAGCAGCTAGTAAAAAACCTACAGCTTTTATTTTATCTTCAGATTTAAAACTAACTTTAATAGATGTCTATTTACAAAACCTTATGTTAAAAACTGACAACACTAAAGTTACAGGTAATATTACAGCTAGATTTATTGGTTCTATGCCGCATTTTATAGCGACCATTGACTTTTCTTCGATTGATTTAAATAGAGACGATTACCCGATAATCTCACCAATGATCAAATTTGCTAAAAGTTTGTCAGAGAATATGAAAGATGAATCATACTTAGCTAAATATATTCCCATTAGGACAGCTGATTATTTAGGTAATTTTGATATTACTATAAATGATCTGCTGATAGGAAATAATTTATTTGGCAAAGCATATATCTTAGCAAATGTCTCACCAGGTAATATTGGAATTAGTAATCTTGATATAAGAGGCAATAGTGATTACATCAATCTTAGTGCTAGTTTGTTAGCAAGTAACATTAAACCACAACTAACAATTACAATAAATGATGGTTCTCTTAATGTTAACTTTTTAACCCCTAAATCTTTACTTAATCTGCAAAATAACTTATTGAATGAATTTGACGTAGAAAAAATAGAGTTAAAATTAAATTGTGTATTATCAAAAATAATTCAGAATGATCTAGTATTACAAAATGTTAAACTTGCTTTAGCAAATAATAATGCTTTATTTAAGATCGATAACCTTGAAGCAAATCTACTTTCTGGTAAATTAAAAGCAGAAGGTAATATTTTATTAAATCCATATACTCTGAACTTTGTTTATGCACTTAATTCTATTGATTTAGCTCAATTATCTAATGTTTTGCCAAGAGGATTACTAGACAATTACGGTGGAATGAGCATAAATGGAACATTTGATACTCATGGCAATAGTTTAAAAGAATTATTGTATGAGCTTAACACTCAATCAGAATTTGTAGTAAAAAATGCCAAGATTAGTAACTTCTCTGTTGATTCATTGATAGAAAAAATTAATAATAAAGACTATAGTCTAAAGTATTTAAAAGATGATTTAGCAAAATCTATGTATCAAGGGCAAACTGAATTGAATAATTTGCGTGGTAATCTTCAGTTAAAAAATGGAATAGTTACAATGAAAGACTTAGTATTTAATACAAAATATGCTAGCGGAGCTGCATCATTAGCTGTAAATATATATAATTTGGATATGGTATTATCTTCAATATTATCTTTCTATATAGCAGACTTAAATCCTAATCTAAATAATTCTAGTAATCAAAATACACCTATAAATCTTACAATAAAAACCTCAGGCACTATATTAGATACCATAAAAACGTCAGACGAGACTGAACTAAGAAAGGCTTTAGAGAACAGAAGGAAATCTATAAATTAAAGAAGAATAAATGTTATTATTAAGAATTTTAAAAGATTATAGACTATTCGAAATATTGGTTCTTGGGGCAATTAGTGGCATGCCACTAGCTATATTATTCACTAGCTTAGTTGCTTGGCTTAAAGATTCTAATATTGATATTGCAATTATTACCACTTTTGCCGTTGCAAGACTATCCTATTCGCTAAAAGTTTTTTGGTCTCCTTTGGTAGATTATTTTAATATACCATTATTAAAGAAATTTGGTCATAGAAAAAGTTGGCTGATACTTTGTACTATACTAATATCTTTAGTACTATTCACTATGAGTACAATTTTACCTAACGAATCATTAACTTTACTATATTTTGTTACTATTTGCCTTGGTTTCTTGTCAGCAACATTTGATATTAGTGTTGATGCACTTAGGATAGATAAATTTGATCAGGAAACCCAAGCTATAGCAAGTGCTACGGCAGTATTAGGCTATAGACTTGGCATGCTGATTACTGGAGCTGGGGCTTTATATTTTGCTGAAACCACAAGTGATTGGTCAGCTACATTTGTGGCTATGAGTATAATTTTTATTGTAGCAACAATTTTTATAATTACTGTCAATGAACCTACATTATTACGAGAAAATGTTGATATTTTATCTTTATTATCACTAACAAAAATAGTAATTAACCCTTTTAAGGACTTCTTTGTTAGGAAATATGCTGTTACTATTTTACTAGCAGTAATATTCTTTAAATTAGGTGATGCTATGCTTGCTGTAGTATCTATGCCATTTTATATGGAACTTGGTTATACAAAGGGACAGATAGCACTGATTACTAAATTTTATGGTGTACTAGCTACAGTTGCTGGGTCTTTTGCTGGCGGAATAGTTGTATACCGACTTGGAAATTTTAAAGGACTGATTATAACGGGAATTATACAGAGTATCACGCATTTCGCATTTATTTGGTTAAATCATCAACCAGTAAATTCTGAATCTCTGTTTATTGCCATTACTATAGAAAATTTTGCTTCTGCTATGGGTATGACTGCACTTGTTGGATATATTAGCATATTGTGTAATAAACAATATTCTGCATCGCAATATGCTTTACTCAGCAGTAGTAGTACTTTATTTAATAACACAGTCACCATTTATGGTGGTAGCCTAGTAAAAATGTTGGGTTGGGATAATTTTTTTATCTTAACAATAATTCTAGCCTTGCCAGGAGTTATAATATTGTTCTATCTTAATAAAAAGATTTCTAAAACGTAAAATTATGTTAATACGATTATTGCTATTTTTTACTTGCGTAATAACATTCAGTACAAACCTAAATCCTGTTTATGCTGCAAAAAAACTTGTGTCTTCGCCAACTCAAACAAGTCTTGTCGTAGATTACAATACTGGTAGGATATTGCACGATAAAAATTCTACTACTAGAATATACCCTGCTTCATTGACAAAATTAATGACCTTGTATTTGTTATTTGAAGCGGTAGAATCTAGCAGGTTATCAATGAATCAAAGATTATATGTTTCAAAAAATGCAGAGAAAATGTTGCCCTGCAAATTAGGGCTTAAAGAAAAAGAAACTATTACTGTAAAAGAAGCTATTTTAGGGCTAATTATTAGATCAGCAAACGATGTAGCTATGGTAGTAGCTGAAAATATTAAAGGTACTGAAGAAAATTTTGCTCGTTTGATGAATATTCGTGCTAAACAGCTTGGTATGAAAGATACTTATTTTAAAAACGCTTCTGGATGGCATCATCCTTGTCAGAAAACTACGGCCCGAGATCTTGCTAAACTATCTATAGCTATTAAGCGAGATTTCCCTAAATATTATGCTTTCTTCTCTAGAAACAACTTTGTTTTTAGAGGCAATATTGTACGAGGACATAATAAAGTAAATGAAACTTATGAAGGAGTTGAAGGGTTGAAAACTGGTTATACCACTCCAGCCGGCTATAACTTGATTACTGCAGCAACTAGACAAAATAAATCTTTGGTTGCTATTGTTACTGGTGGTAAATCTGCTGAGTCTAGAAATATGCAAATGGTAAAACTATTAGATACCCATTTTGACCAACCTAGAAATAATAAGACTATGGTTGATAAATTGATAGTCAAGACAACAGTACCATCAAGAACATATGGTAAGAAAACAAAATCAACTAAAGTTGCTACAAATCTTAAAGTAAGAAACAGAAAAAAACTATAGAAATATTATGAAAAATGTTGCTGTAATTATTTCAGGTTGTGGATATTTAGATGGGGCTGAAATCTTTGAAACAGTTTTTACACTATTGGAACTTGATAAGCATAATGTAAATGTAAAAATTTTTGCTCCTAATAAAAATCAACATCATGTGATCAACCATCTAACTCAAGAAAAAATGTTAGAGGAGCGTAATATATTAGTTGCATCAGCACGCATTGCTCGTGGTAAAATTCAACCATTAAATAAAATACGTGCTAAAGACTTTGATGCTTTAATATTACCGGGTGGGTTTGGTGCTGCACTAAATTTGTCTGATATAGGACTTAAAAATGAAAATGCTACAGTACCAAAAGACTTACAGGAAATAATAGTAGGCTTCTATAATTTATCAAAACCAATTGGAGCTATATGTATTGCTCCTGCTTTACTTGCTATAGTCTTAAGAAATCATACAAAAATTAAGGTTACCCTTGGAGAATCAAATGATCTGATACATAAGCTAGGAGCAACAGGAGAAACTTGTAATGCTCAAGATATAGTCGTGGACGAAGATAATAGATTGGTTACTACTCCTGCTTTTATGTTAAATTCTCCTTTAGCACAAATACATAAAGGTATTAAGGGTTTAGTAATTAAAGTGCTGCAAATGTGTACTAATATCTGAACGATAATAGATTAAAATGTATTCGTAGAAGCACTTCAAGAATGTATTTTTCTAAAGAACTTAAATTATTCTAGCCAGTTTTGGATTAAAATTTTTAATTTTAATCCAAAACTAAGGTTAAATAAGGAAGATATAGGTCAATATGAATAGATTAATACAAGCAGATGGGGTATCTCAAACTTGTCTAACTAGAGAACAAAAAGAGCCTTTCTAATTAAGTGTGTAAATTTTTCATAGGGCTTAAATTCTACCTTCAAATTTTATCAAAAAGTGAGCCATAGCTGCGTTCCAGTTTGGAATCGGCATAACCCATTTCTTGGTCATATAATCAATTGCCAAATATAAGGTCTTAAAAACAGCATGATCATTTGGAAAAACCCGTTTATTCTTAGTAACCTTACGTAATTGGCTATTGACAGATTCTACACTATTAGTTGTGTATATTACTTTCCTTATCGCCTCAGGGTATCCTAGAAAAACCATTAAATTTTCCCAATGAACATACCAAGATTTAGCAATTTGTGGATACTGTTTACTCCATTTAGCTTCAAAAGATTCTAAAGCAAGATGTGCTTCTTCCTCCGTGCTAGCAGTATATATAGGCTTTAAATCAGACGCTAATTCTTTTCGGTCTTTATATGATACATATTTTAAACTATTTCTAATCTGATGTACAATACATAATTGATGTTCGGTTTTCGGAAAAACTGCTTCTATTGCCTCAGACATACCGGTTAAATTATCACTGCAAGCAATAAGCATGTCTTGCATACCTCTGTTCTTCATCTCAGTAAAATTACCAAGCCAAAATTTCGCTCCTTCATTTTCACTGATCCACAATCCTAAAATATCCTTCCTTCCAGATAAATCAATACCTAATGCTACATATACAGACTTATTGATAATTCGTTTATCTTGACGTACTTTTACTACTAAACAGTCAAAAAATACTATAGCATATACTCGATCCAATGGTCGGCTTTGCCATATCTTGACATCCTCAATTACATCATCAGTAATTTGACTTATCAAACTTTCGCTAACGTCAGCTCCATACAATTCTTGCATTTGAATCTTAATATCAGATAAGCTCATTCCTTTAGCGTATAATGATATTATTTTATCATCAAATCCTTCAATACGTCTTTGACGCTTCGGAATTAATGCAGGTTCAAATGTACTACTTCTATCCCTTGGAACCTCAATCTCTACAACTCCATTATTTGTTACTAGATTCTTTACATTCCTACCATTACGAACATTATCACTATCAGTATGACAATATTTATCATATCCTAAATGATTATTCATCTCTGACTGCAATGCCTTCTCTACAAGCCGTTTGGTTAATTGTTTTAATAAACCATCCTCTTTAAGTAATGTTGATATATCTGTATCATTATTTATTGTCCCACTTTGGGAGAAAAACCCCGCACTTGCAGTGCGTCGTTTCAACATAAATTTTAAATATCTTATCAAGAAAAGATAAGAATGAATCATACAGATATTTTTTAACAAAATCTTACACTTCACAGATATATTCTTTTTGTGTTGTGACACTTTCTAAATGAGCCATACACAAATAGTTTCTAACTTTTAAGTTAGTACATACATGAGGCATTCATGCCGTAATATTAAGCTCTGCACTTGCAGTGCAGAGTGGTTAACTAATAAATCTATCGCTTGATTCATTGCTTCATTTTGTTTTTGGTGCATTATAATTTCTCCTTTTGTTATATTATATTTTTATATAACCTTTGAAAAATTTACACACTTATTTGTACAGAGCCAACAAAAAGAGGCTGTCGGATTACTTTCAATCGGTACATTTCTAGACTATTTTGATCTGATGCTCTATATACATATTGATCTGTCAACAGTTTTCCGGACAGTTTGTTTAGGCACATTTTTGCATTTTCTCGTATTGTACAGGTGATAGATAGTCATTAGTTGAATGCATCCTTATACGATTATAAAATACTTCTATATATTCAAATATGGCATATTTTGCTTCCTCCCTAGTTTTAAATTTATATTGATAAATTAGTTCTGTTTTTATAGTGTGAAAAAAGCTTTCAGCAACAGCATTATCCCAACAATTTCCTTTACCGCTCATACTCTGTATAATACCATGTTGTTTTGTAAGTTTTGAATGGCTATCAGAACAATATTGACTACCTCTATCAGTATGCCAAATAAGTCCTTTAGGTGGTTTACGTTGCCATATTGCCATTAGCAGAGCATTATTAACTAAATCAGCTTTCATGTTACTATTCATTGACCACCCTATAATTTTCCTAGAAAATAGATCAATAACGGTTGCTAAGTACAGCCAACCTTCTTCAGTTGGAACATATGTGATGTCCCCAACCCAATAACAATTAGCAGCATAGACCTTGAACTTTCTATCCAATAAATTAGGAGCAACTTGCTTATTATGACTAGAATCAGTAGTTGCTTTAAATTTATGTTTGCTTTTACATACTAAACCAGCTTCATTCATTAGCCTTGCAATCCGCTTCCGACTAACAATTATACCGTGTCTAGATAGTTCCTTTTTAATGGGTCTAGATCCATAATTCCTTCTACCTTCTTGAAAAATTGTTTTAATCTTACAGGTTAAAGCATTATCTTCTTTGTCCCTATTGCATTCAGGGGTAGTTAACCATTCATAATAGCCACTACGTGATACTTTCATAAATTTGCACATAATCGCAGTTGAAAAATCACCTTTATGCTTCTTTATCCATGCGTACTTTATTGGGACTCTTTCGCAAAGTACGCGGCAGCCTTTTTTAATAGATCACGCTCCTGCGTTACCCTAGCTAAATCTTTCTTTAATCTTTTTAATTCATCATAGAGATGTTCATCTGTTCGCATTATTGATTCTTTAGGTTTGGAATATTTATCTACCCAAGTATATAGAGTATTTCTAGTAATACCTAACTCTTTAGCTGTTTGTGACACAGGTCGCTTGGACTCAATTGCTAATTTAACTGCTGACTCTTTAAATTCAGCCGGATAAACCTTTGGTTTGCTATTAGTCATTTTTGTACTTCCTTTCTGTTAATATTGTCTCCTATTAACTGTCCGGAAAACTATAACCACATCATATGGCTGTAATTCTTAATGAGCTTTTTTTCCCGAAATATGATCCCCATGCAGCACAATTACTTTCAGCCTTTACTTTTTGTACCACATATTTATTGTCCCACTTTGGGAGAAAAACCCCGCACTTGCAGTGCGTCGTTTCAACATAAATTTTAAATATCTTATCAAGAAAAGATAAGATAAGATAAGATATTTTTTAACAAAATCTTACACTTCACAGATATATTCTTTTTGTGTTGTGACACTTTCTAAATGAGCCATACACAAATAGTTTCTAACTTTTAAGTTAGTACATACATGAGGCATTCATGCCGTAATATTAAGCTCTGCACTTGCAGTGCAGAGTGGTTAACTTAACATTTATTCATTGCGGAGAGATTCTTAGAAATAATTTTGGTTATACAGCTGAACAAGTTATCTATCAAAATTTCTTTGTTTCAATAGTAGAAATGTTAGGGAATTTATCATTGATATATTTAGGTTATTACGTGTACCCCCTAATGATTTTAAAAATTAGAATGGTAATTTTTTGGGTTCTTATTCTAGTTTGCCTATACTTATTGAGTCATGCTAGAACACCTTTTGATATTTTTCTGTTCCAAGCATTTATTATATTGATTATACCTGGTTTAACACCAGCCCATTCAATTTTATTTACATATTTCCCTGTTTTTAAACGCTTCACATATGTTAGTTTTTTATATGCTATATCTAATACTATTATGTATATTATCACATCTTTTGGGTTTATTTATTTAACAAAATAGAAACTGGACTGATTTTTCAAGACAAATTTTTCACTAATTTTGTTTCCCATTTTACATAATTTTTAAGCTGCATTTTGTAAGTAATCAAGATACACGTTCATCGGTTTTTTATAACCAATACTTGAATGGAATCTTTGATTGTTATATTTATCCATGTATTTATCAATACCATCTTTAAGTTCTGCGATATTTTTAAAATCATTTATAAATATACAATTATATTTTAAAGTTCTAAAAAATCTTTCAATCACAATATTATCAATGCTTCTACCCTTACCGTTCATTGAGATTTGTATATTATTCTCTTTTAGAATTCCCGTATGCTCATGTCCAGTATATTGACTACCCTGATCACTATTGAATATTTGTGGTGCAGGGTATTTATTCAGTGCATCTTTTAATACATCGGTTACAAGTGATGCATCCATAGAATTAGATACTTTATAACTTAGTATTGCCTTACTATGCCAATCTATAATCGCCACAAGATACATAAATCCTCCGTTAGTTCTAATATAAGTAATGTCACCACTCCACACTTGATTAACATAAGGTACATGAATAGTTCTATTCGTTCCTGATTTGTGCCAGTACGGCTCAAGCAAATAGCTATAAATTTTATGTTGACCATCCTTCACAGAAGTAGATTGCTTTTTATGAGGATGAATAGCTTCTATACCCATTATTCCCATATATTTAAGCACCCTATCTCTGCCCACATTAAAGCCGTCTTCCAATAATTGTTTGTATATATAACGATAACCATACTCAGGGTTATCCGTATATATTTCATCTATTCTATTTAAAATATCAAGATTATATAAGCTCATTACTTTAGCTTTATAATATACTCCAGATCTGCTTATCTTTAATAGTTCACATTGCCTTGTCTTTGCTAACGTACTCAGCTTGGGGTCGACAAGACTTTTCTTATTTGATAAGTCCAAGCTGTTTAGCTTTCCCACCGCCCAGTCCCTCTCGACTGTAGCCTTACCTAATGCTTTTGCAAGTTCATCGTTTTGATTCTTAAGTTCACTAATCTGCCCTTTGTACTCACTAACAGCTTTTGCTGGCTCAAATGCCAATGACGCATTATCTAAAAATTGTCGTTTCCAGTTTTGCATAGTTTTAGCCGTTACTTCATATTTGACCGATAACTGACCTATTGTTGATTCTTCTTTTAACATCTCTAATACTATTTTAGTTTTTGCTTCTGCACTAAAATTTTTAATTTGTTTTTTACCCATTTGTTTCTCTTTAATTTTATTTATTATTCTATACTTATTGAGAAACAAAAATACCTGCTTCTTTGTCTAATTTTTTCAGTCCATTATAATATTTAGGTAATTATGGATTGCTGATCATTATAATTCCAGTCATGATAGGATATAGCTTTGGCATATTTCATTTTGAAAAATTAGAGAAAGCAGCTGGAAACTATCCAAAAAAGAAAAAATGGTTTCTCTTAATGAATTAGGTGGTGTCTATTAAAAAAGATTTAATTTTTGTTGGTGTAGTATCATCAGCACACGGAGTGCAGGGTAATGTTTACGTCAAATCTTTTACTATGCCAAATACTAATATCATTAAAATGAATTTGGTGGATGAATTAGGAAAAAAAATTATCCTTAAACTCATTAGTCAAAATTCTAAAGGTGATATAATATGTAGATTTAACAAAATTAATAATAGGACATTAGCTGAAGAGTTAAAGGGATGTAAGCTTTTTTGTCATAGGCGTGATTTCCCTTCATTAAGTGAAGATGAATTTTATATTGAAGACTTAAGAGGCTTACTGGTACTAGATACCAATTTGGTGGCTATAGGAAAGATTACAAATGTTTTTAATTTTAAAGCAGGTGATATCATTGAAATCGAGTTTGTCAGCAATAAAAAAGTAGAACTATTTCCTTTTAACAAGCAATTTTTCCCAGTAGTGACGAAAGAGCATGCTATTTTAGCAAAGATTTGACTATAGCAATTAGTCCTCGTTACGTCGGTCTGATTTTTTCCGGTCATTAGGGTTCAACATTGCCTTACGAAGTCTAATTGATTTAGGAGTAACTTCTACCCTTTCATCACTTTGGATATAGCTGATAGATTGCTCTAATGTCATAAGAGTTGGCGGGATAAGACGCATAGCTTCATCTTTACCAGAAGCCCGAACATTTGATAATTGCTTGGCTTTCAGAGGATTTACCTCTAGATCGTTATCCCTATTATGTTCTCCTATAATCATTCCTTGATATACTAGTTCATTAGGGTTTATAAACATTTTCCCACGATCTTCAAGATTCCATAGAGCATAGGCAACAGCTTCCCCGTCCCCATTAGAAATTAACACTCCATTACGCCTTCCTTCAATAGCCCCTTTATAAGGAGCATAACTATGGAAAACACGATTCATAATACCCGTACCCCGAGTTTCAGTTAAGAATTGACCGTGATAACCAATAAGACCGCGTGATGGTCCTAAAAATGTTACTCTAGTTTTACCGCCACCAGATGGACGCATATCAGTCATTTCTGCTTTACGTATTGCCAAGGATTTAACAACAACTCCAACAAAATCATCATCAACATCAACTTGGATTTCTTCAATTGGTTCTAATCTTTTTCCCTGTTCATCCTCTTTGAATAATACTCGAGGTCTGCTGATTGATAGTTCGAAACCTTCCCGCCGCATGGTCTCAATTAATATGCCTAATTGTAGTTCACCACGCCCTGCAACTTGAAAAGCATCTTTTTCTTCAGTTTGGCTGACCTGTATTGCTACGTTACTTTCGATCTCTCGCATTAATCTATCACCTAGAACTCTTGCGGTAAGTTTTGAGCCTTCTCGTCCAGCAAGAGGAGAATCATTTACTCCAAAAGTCATAGATAATGTTGGGGTATCTATAGGTAAGGATGGCAGTGCTACCATTATTTCAGGGGCACATATCGTATCAGCTACAGTAGCGTCCTGAATCCCAGCAATAGCAATAATATCTCCAGCATATGCAACATCGACAGCCACACGTTCCAATCCCCGGAATAAAAGTATTTTACTTATTCGAGCATTTTCAGTTGCCATATTATCACGATTAAGTACTTTAACATTTTGGTTAGTCTTAATTGTGCCGCTATGGATGCGACCGGTAAGCACGCGACCAAAATATGGGTTATATTCTCTAGTGGTAACAAGCATAGAAAAAGGAGATTCACTATCAGCAATAGGAGCAGGCACATGAGATACTATCAAATCAAAAAGTGGAGCAAGGTCTTTTTGTTCATCTTCTAAGTGACGTGATGCCCAACCGCTACGTCCTGAAGCGTAGATAATGGGAAAATCTAGTTGTTCATCATTTGCCTCTAATGCCATAAATAATTCAAATACTTCATCAACTACTTCACTTACCCTTCTATCAGGGCGGTCAATTTTATTGATAACAACAATTGGTTTTAACCCAAGTTTCAGGGCTTTAGACAATACAAATTTGGTCTGAGGCATTGTGCCTTCAGAAGAATCCACCAGTAATATGACTCCATCTACCATAGTAAGAATGCGTTCTACCTCGCCACCAAAATCAGCGTGACCAGGAGTATCAACTATATTAATGCGGATATCTTTCCACATAAGAGAAGTACATTTGGCGAGAATGGTTATACCACGTTCACGCTCCAGGTCATTGGAATCCATAGCACGTTCTGCTACTTCCTGGTTTGCTCGAAAAGTACCACTTTGCTTAAGCATATTATTAACTAGAGTGGTTTTACCATGATCAACGTGGGCGATAATGGCAATATTGCGAATAGCGGACATCAAAAACCTTTAATATATTTTTTAATTGGCAATTATAGAGCAAACTATATCAAAAGGGAATAGAGTTCTTACATTATAATATCACAGAGAAAATAGCCCGGCATCATTGCGAGACCACTTGAGTGGTCGCGACAATCTATTCTTAGTGACTTTTATTGCTTCGTCGACCTACGACCTTCCTCGCAATGATGGCATGGACTTCGTCCATATATGACGTCGGACTGTTGCTCTTGGACTTTTAAATGCCATGTGTAAGGTGAGTTAAATTATAGACTCTATATACTCAGGTAGAACTTCAAGAATTGGCGTTTCCGCGACCAAAGATCGAAGCTGCCTAGTTACTCATGTACGCTACGCTGCTAGACTTTGCTACTGCCTAGCTCTTCTTGAAGTTATACTATCGTCTACCAACTCTTCATTTACGAGCAGTATATACTTCTTTTATTAGCTCCGTTAAGTGAGTTTTTGTTTTAAACATACCAACTATTCTCATGAATCATCTTTAATAAACTAGTTTATTGTCCCACTTTGGGAGAAAAACCCCGCACTTGCAGTGCGTCGTTTCAACATAAATTTTAAATATCTTATCAAGAAAAGATAAGATATTTTTTAACAAAATCTTACACTTCACAGATATATTCTTTTTGTGTTGTGACACTTTCTAAATGAGCCATACACAAATAGTTTCTAACTTTTAAGTTAGTACATACATGAGGCATTCATGCCGTAATATTAAGCTCTGCACTTGCAGTGCAGAGTGGTTAACTGTTCATAACTATATAATCACAAGCATTACAACGTAGCGTTTTCTTTACATATCTGTTGACTGTAATTGGAGCATTACCTGTAAATTGTAGCAATTTTCTAGCTTCACTATTATATAGTTTGCCATTACAACAGTGAGGACAGCTATCACCACTACAAAAATTCTCAGGAGTTAAATAGCTGGTATTCGCATCCTTATAATCATCAAACCCATATTTACCTTGCCAATTACTACGATCTATCTTTTTGGGCTTATCGCACTCTTCTTCATTACCACCATTCCCGTTATCAGATTCACTTGGCGGTTCTTTTAATGAATCTGAACTATCTTTTTTTTGTTATCTGCCTTAAAACCAATCAGCATTTCCTTAAGCTTATTTATACTGATATTTGATGATGCTAGCTTGTCTATTAGCTCATTACAAAATTTCACAAGTTCTACTATCGTTTGCTGTTCATCTCCCGTTAATGAACTTTCCTTGACATGTTGTATTAGTTCTTCTCGTTCTTCAGCACTTAAGGTCGCTACTTTTGGTTTTTTCATTTGATTAATTATCATTATTATTAATATTTCAAATGTTATAATATAATTGGTACTTTTTCAACTAGTTTTTATTACAAAACTTACGCTATGTTATCTCAAGTATGACTAAAAACCTTGGCTGAAAGCCATTTTTTCATAGTAAAGAATTTTAATAATATCTCAGTACAAAGCCACTTATCATAAAACATAGCGTAAGTTTTGATTAATCGGTGATATTTGCATAGTAGAAACCCAAATTTATACAATAAATTCATACTAGCAAAAAAATTAGATAGTGTTACGCAGTTTTGCTGCAAGTATACAATTTTTTCATGAGATACTAGTGAAGTTTTACTTATATATAACATCTTTAATTCCATCGGTTACTGATAATATTTACGATATAGATACAGCTATGAGGCTTGGTTATAGTTGGAAAATTGGTCCTTTTGAGTTGTTAATTAATCACATAGGAGGAGGATTTGAGTGGCTTAAAAAACAAGCAATGCTAATGAATTTAACATTACCGGAATATATCGCTAATAGTTCCTATGAAACTATTGAACTAAGTCAATTTCATTTGACTAGAGTCAGATTAGAAGAAAGTAAGATTTTATTGAAGAATGATTCGGCTCAACTAGTTCTGTATAAAAATAGGTTGGTTTTTACTATTAATACCAATTGCAATAATTAACACGGTGTATTTATCCAGTCTCTATACATAATTGATTTTACTAAATCTACATTATGAGCAAGTTGATTCCAAGCGTAACAAGCCATAGTGACGATATCTTCATATACACCATAACATTGGTTAGACAAGTAATGATTCTTGATCCATTCCCAAACTTGTTCCATTGCATTAAGTTCCGGTGCATAGGGCGGAAGCGGTATCAAAGTGATATTGCTTGGCACAGTTAGTTTTTTGGCTGTGTGCCAACCTGCATTATCCGTTAGTAAAGCTATATGTCGGTTGCCTTGAATACTGCGAGAAAGGTCTTCTAAGAATTTATTGTCCCACTTTGGGAGAAAAACCCCGCACTTGCAGTGCGTCGTTTCAACATAAATTTTAAATATCTTATCAAGAAAAGATAGGATATTTTTTAACAAAATCTTACACTTCACAGATATATTTTTTTGTGTTGTGACACTTTCTAAATGAGCCATACACAAATAGTTTCTAACTTTTAAGTTAGTACATACATGAGGCATTCATGCCGTAATATTAAGCTCTGCACTTGCAGTGCAGAGTGGTTAACTCATTGCCTGTGTGTTTGCATATGGTAAAATTAATGCAAAAGCTTCTCCTGTATCATGGCAAGCAGCTCCATAAATATATGTTGAAATGAATTGCTGTTGCCGAACTTTACGGGGTCTAGTGCCACGCTTAGCCCATATACGAGTTAAGCTACCTTGTTGCCCAACTCGAGTTTCATCCTGAGACCATATATCAACTTTACATCTATCGATATTTTTTGGTAATAATTCTGTTAACATATCTGGAAAGTTTTTTTATATGTATTTTGAGTCTCTTGATTTGACTTTGGATGCATTGAACGAGAAGTAATCCAGCTAAAACCAAGGCGGTGCATAGTATTGTAGACTGTTTTTAAAGCACATTTAGCACCATATTCCTCAAGTAACATGATATGTAACTCCTTTCCAGTTATATATCCACCAGTTTTACTTTCACTGAGCGTATTGATTTTATCAAAAAGAGCAGACTCTTGTATAGTGTTAATCTTCCTAGGGGCACCGCTTCTTTGTGATTCAAATAATCCTTCAAAACCATGATTCCTAAATCTTCTGAGCCATGATTGCACAGTTTTCCAGTGTGACTTCACTATTTCAGATATGGCTTTAAAAGATTTGCCTAATTGAAGGTGATACATCGCCAATAAACGTATACGATTTCGACCATGCGGCTCATGTTTCATCATTTTTATAGTCACCTTTTTGGTTAAAACCCCCAGCTTCAGCTGGGAAAGACTTCAGTCCTTGTTCTAATATTTCAATTCACTATAACTTGAATATATGATATTTTAATATACATGAAGAGCTTGCTCTTATGTATATTAAAATATCATATATGACAGATTATAACAAGACTAGCCACACTGTATTTTACCATCGCTTTCATGTTGTTTGGATCACTAAATATCGCTACAAAGTATTGCAGGGTAACTTATAAGAATTAGGATCAGAGAGATAGCACAGGCATTAGTAATATCTCTTTAGAGTAATAGCGACTTCCAGTCTAGATATCAACCCACCAGCTTCAGCTGGTTGTTATTGAGTTTTTAGATAATCAAAAACTGTTTCAATTAAGTTACGCTTTCGAAGTAAGATTTTTTCTTTCAAATCCATTAATTTATTGTCCCCCAACGGGGATTATAAAAAACCCTCGCCTTTAGGCGAAGGGAAGATATAATGAAGTCGTATTAACGACGAATTAGTGAAATAAGATGAGGAGTTATAGGACTAATAGCCATAGTAAACACGATTTAAAAGTGCATTTAGTGTGGATACCAAAATATCGTAAAAGAATATTAACTGGCAAAGTAGCTGAGAGAGTAAGGGATGTGTTAAGGCAAATATCGATGGATCATGAGGTTTACCTAATATCAGGAAAAGTGGTAGCAGATCATATTCATATGTTTGTATCCTATAAACCGCAAATAGCGTTAAGTAAGTTGGTACAGTATTTAAAAGGTGGTAGTGCAAGAATCATGTTTGAAGAATTTCCCCATTTAAAAAAGCAGTTTTGGGGACGTCACTTATGGGCTAGAGGATATATGGCAGTTAGTTCAGGTAACATAACAGATGAAATAATTCAGAAATATATAGAAGAACAAGAAGGAGAACCAATTGAAGTAGGTCAATTTCAAATTGACTCTACTTTATAACCCCTCAGCTTAGAGCTGAGGGTTGTTCAGTTTCCGGCTCTGTACAAATAAGTGTGTAAATTTTTCAAAGGTTATATAAAAATATAATATAACAAAAGGAGAAATTATAATGCACCAAAAACAAAATGAAGCAATGAATCAAGCGATAGATTTATTGTCCCACTTTGGGAGAAAAACCCCGCACTTGCAGTGCGTCGTTTCAACATAAATTTTAAATATCTTATCAAGAAAAGATAAGAATGAATCATACAGATATTTTTTAACAAAATCTTACACTTCACAGATATATTCTTTTTGTGTTGTGACACTTTCTAAATGAGCCATATACAAATAGTTTCTAACTTTTAAGTTAGTACATACATTAGGCATTCATGCCGTAATATTAAGCTCTGCACTTGCAGTGCAGAGTGGTTAACTAATAAATAATGATACAGATATATCAACATTACTTAAAGAGGATGGTTTATTAAAACAATTAACCAAACGGCTTGTAGAGAAGGCATTGCAGTCAGAGATGAATAATCATTTAGGATATGATAAATATTGTCATACTGATAGTGATAATGTTCGTAATGGTAGGAATGTAAAGAATCTAGTAACAAATAATGGAGTTGTAGAGATTGAGGTTCCAAGGGATAGAAGTAGTACATTTGAACCTGCATTAATTCCGAAGCGTCAAAGACGTATTGAAGGATTTGATGATAAAATAATATCATTATACGCTAAAGGAATGAGCTTATCTGATATTAAGATTCAAATGCAAGAATTGTATGGAGCTGACGTTAGCGAAAGTTTGATAAGTCAAATTACTGATGATGTAATTGAGGATGTCAAGATATGGCAAAGCCGACCATTGGATCGAGTATATGCTATAGTATTTTTTGACTGTTTAGTAGTAAAAGTACGTCAAGATAAACGAATTATCAATAAGTCTGTATATGTAGCATTAGGTATTGATTTATCTGGAAGGAAGGATATTTTAGGATTGTGGATCAGTGAAAATGAAGGAGCGAAATTTTGGCTTGGTAATTTTACTGAGATGAAGAACAGAGGTATGCAAGACATGCTTATTGCTTGCAGTGATAATTTAACCGGTATGTCTGAGGCAATAGAAGCAGTTTTTCCGAAAACCGAACATCAATTATGTATTGTACATCAGATTAGAAATAGTTTAAAATATGTATCATATAAAGACCGAAAAGAATTAGCGTCTGATTTAAAGCCTATATATACTGCTAGCACGGAGGAAGAAGCACATCTTGCTTTAGAATCTTTTGAAGCTAAATGGAGTAAACAGTATCCACAAATTGCTAAATCTTGGTATGTTCATTGGGAAAATTTAATGGTTTTTCTAGGATACCCTGAGGCGATAAGGAAAGTAATATACACAACTAATAGTGTAGAATCTGTCAATAGCCAATTACGTAAGGTTACTAAGAATAAACGGGTTTTTCCAAATGATAATGCTGTTTTTAAGACCTTATATTTGGCAATTGATTATATGACCAAGAAATGGGTTATGCCGATTCCAAACTGGAACGCAGCTATGGCTCACTTTTTGATAAAATGAGTCAATCATTTAATTTGTGTAAGTTCATTTTTTATTTTCCAATAAATCATATTTAAAATCTCCACAAAGTATTTCAAATTGATTTAAAGCTAAAGACCAATCTTTAATAGGCATGGTCCATTTTTTGGCTGCATTTTGTAGGGATAAAAATATTATTTTTTGAATTGACTTATCATCTGGAAACACCCCCTTATTTTTGATAATTTTTCTAATTTGACGATTTACAGATTCTATAGTGTTAGTAGTATAAATTACCTTTCTGATCTCTTCAGGAAAGGCAAAAAACGGTATTATCCCAGACCAATTACGTTGCCAAATATCAGAAATTACCGGATATTTTTTATCCCATTTTACACCAAATTGCTGAAGTTTTAAACGTGCCATTTCGTCATTATTAGCTGTATAAATTTGTTTTAGATCTGATGTGACCTCTTTTAAATCTTTATATGACACATACTTTACTGAATTGCGAACCATATGTACAATACATAATTGTACTATAGTACTCGGGAATACACTGCTTATAGCTTCTGGAAAGCCCTTTAAACCATCCACACAAGCAACATAAATTTGTTCAATTCCTCGATTCTTTAACTCAGTAACTACTTGCATCCAAAATTTAGCACCTTCATTTTTGCCTATCCAAATGCCAAGTAACTCCTTTTTCCCTTCTATATTTACAGCAAGTGCTAAATATACTGCTTTATTTATTACTATGTGATTGTCTCTAGATTTTACATAGATACAGTCCAAGTATAATATTGGATACACCCTATCTAAACAACGATTTTGCCACCTAGTTACTTCTTCTATCACCCCATCTGTTATGGTGGATATCAAGTCACCAGATACATCAGTTTGATATATTTCTTCTAAATGCCCTCGGATCTCGCTGACTGTCATACCGCGACCATAAAGGGATATCACTTTCTCATCAAATCCATTAAATCTCCTCAGCCCTTTTGGTATTAATTGAGGATTATACTCTCCTTCCCGATCTCTTGGTACTTCTACTGTCAGCTTACGACCATCCCCATCAATTACTGTCTTCTCATAGCTACCATTACGACGATTATTATCTACTTTTGGCATCTTGCTATGTTTTGAATATCCTAATTCATGATCCAACTCACTTGCTAATATTTTCTCAACTATTTGCTTCTTTAGCTGTTGAAATAAACCATCTCGACCAAATAACTCCGATGGATCTGCTTTTGATAATAATTCTTCTACTAGCTGATTACTGATGTCTAATGTATCTTTATCTGTATCTAATTTTTTAGCCATAATTCCTCCTTGCTTGCTTAAGTTACTTTTTTTACAGTAATCTCTTACTGCTTTCTTTGCAACTTACACAAACTATAGGACAGACTCCATCTGGAAACACCCCCTTATTTTTGATAATTTTTCTAATTTGACGATTTACAGATTCTATAGTGTTAGTAGTATAAATTACCTTTCTGATCTCTTCAGGAAAGGCAAAAAACGGTATTATCCCAGACCAATTACGTTGCCAAATATCAGAAATTACCGGATATTTTTTATCCCATTTTACACCAAATTGCTGAAGTTTTAAACGTGCCATTTCGTCATTATTAGCTGTATAAATTTGTTTTAGATCTGATGTGACCTCTTTTAAATCTTTATATGACACATACTTTACTGAATTGCGAACCATATGTACAATACATAATTGTACTATAGTACTCGGGAATACACTGCTTATAGCTTCTGGAAAGCCCTTTAAACCATCCACACAAGCAACATAAATTTGTTCAATTCCTCGATTCTTTAACTCAGTAACTACTTGCATCCAAAATTTAGCACCTTCATTTTTGCCTATCCAAATGCCAAGTAACTCCTTTTTCCCTTCTATATTTACAGCAAGTGCTAAATATACTGCTGAGTCAATCATTTAATTTGTGTAAGTTCATTTTTTATTTTCCAATAAATCATACAGGAGTTTCGCAGTTAGCAAAATTGCGAATCAGCTAAAAGGCATCTAATGTTGTTCTGAATTGATGTTTTTATAACTTCCCAAGTTTGTTGATATAAAGTAATTTTTTCATTTATCCTCCTTTTGTTCATATCGAGCCAAGCAAATACGGCAAGGCAAATATGATTTCTCTGAGCTCGACCCGTGCGTGCCTGACAGCGTTCAATACCACAAGTTTGTTTTAATTCTCGATGATAAACTTCTATAGACCACCGTGCCTTAACAATTTTCTCTATTTGTTCACGTGTTGGATTTTCTAAGTTAGTTGTTATGTAATCAATGCGACCATTTTTTGCCACAAACTTAAATACCGTAACCCAACCGTATCCACGTAGGTGAATTTTTAGTCCCTCATCAGGAATCTCTAAACTTTCTAAGCTAACATTATGATTAACTTTTCTATTTTTTCTTAGGTTACTAACCCATGTCCAACCTAAATTACGTATATGTTTCAAATTCTCCAAACCGCTATACCACGCATCCATTACTACTGCATCAGGATTGATCCCTCTTTCCTTAGCTAAAGTAAGCATATCACAAAAATGCTCATTCTTTGTTTTTCCATCAGTTTCTTTATCATATATTCTATAATCTACAGGGGTAGATTGATCAGTTTTAGCATTGTAATGCAGTAAGTTGACCATCCCTATACCAGGTATAACATCATGTACAGCTCCAGAATATTGATAATGTACAAGCTCAATTTTCTTACTGTATTGCTTTGACAATAACGTGTCATCTCCCACTAATAAACAAGAAGCTTCCCTATCAATATATTTTGACACTTCTCTGTAGATCCCGCTAGGGCGGAAATCCTTACTATTTAACCATCGACTTGCACTATCATGAGATAGGTTTATTGGACTTACTTCAGATAATGCTTTACCACTATATCTTACGCTACTTGCTTGTAAAAATGATTTATATAAGTCTTTGCTACATTTTGATCTTGCCATGCTTAACTAAAACTCTTTCTTGCTAGATTAACATATTTTTTGCTAAGTGCGAAACTCCTGACAGTAAGAAAATTGAGCTTGTACATTATCAATATTCTGGAGCTGTACATGATGTTATACCTGGTATAGGGATGGTCAACTTACTGCATTACAATGCTAAAACTGATCAATCTACCCCTGTAGATTATAGAATATATGATAAAGAAACTGATGGAAAAACAAAGAATGAGCATTTTTGTGATATGCTTACTTTAGCTAAGGAAAGAGGGATCAATCCTGATGCAGTAGTAATGGATGCGTGGTATAGCGGTTTGGAGAATTTGAAACATATACGTAATTTAGGTTGGACATGGGTTAGTAACCTAAGAAAAAATAGAAAAGTTAATCATAATCAGGAGTTTCGCAGTTAGCAAAATTGCGAATCAGCTAAAAGGCATCTAATGTTGTTCTGAATTGGGCTCTGTACAAATAAGTGTGTAAATTTTTCAAAGGTTATATAAAAATATAATATAACAAAAGGAGAAATTATAATGCACCAAAAACAAAATGAAGCAATGAATCAAGCGATAGATTTATTAATAAATAATGATACAGATATATCAACATTACTTAAAGAGGATGGTTTATTAAAACAATTAACCAAACGGCTTGTAGAGAAGGCATTGCAGTCAGAGATGAATAATCATTTAGGATATGATAAATATTGTCATACTGATAGTGATAATGTTCGTAATGGTAGGAATGTAAAGAATCTAGTAACAAATAATGGAGTTGTAGAGATTGAGGTTCCAAGGGATAGAAGTAGTACATTTGAACCTGCATTAATTCCGAAGCGTCAAAGACGTATTGAAGGATTTGATGATAAAATAATATCATTATACGCTAAAGGAATGAGCTTATCTGATATTAAGATTCAAATGCAAGAATTGTATGGAGCTGACGTTAGCGAAAGTTTGATAAGTCAAATTACTGATGATGTAATTGAGGATGTCAAGATATGGCAAAGCCGACCATTGGATCGAGTATATGCTATAGTATTTTTTGACTGTTTAGTAGTAAAAGTACGTCAAGATAAACGAATTATCAATAAGTCTGTATATGTAGCATTAGGTATTGATTTATCTGGAAGGAAGGATATTTTAGGATTGTGGATCAGTGAAAATGAAGGAGCGAAATTTTGGCTTGGTAATTTTACTGAGATGAAGAACAGAGGTATGCAAGACATGCTTATTGCTTGCAGTGATAATTTAACCGGTATGTCTGAGGCAATAGAAGCAGTTTTTCCGAAAACCGAACATCAATTATGTATTGTACATCAGATTAGAAATAGTTTAAAATATGTATCATATAAAGACCGAAAAGAATTAGCGTCTGATTTAAAGCCTATATATACTGCTAGCACGGAGGAAGAAGCACATCTTGCTTTAGAATCTTTTGAAGCTAAATGGAGTAAACAGTATCCACAAATTGCTAAATCTTGGTATGTTCATTGGGAAAATTTAATGGTTTTTCTAGGATACCCTGAGGCGATAAGGAAAGTAATATACACAACTAATAGTGTAGAATCTGTCAATAGCCAATTACGTAAGGTTACTAAGAATAAACGGGTTTTTCCAAATGATAATGCTGTTTTTAAGACCTTATATTTGGCAATTGATTATATGACCAAGAAATGGGTTATGCCGATTCCAAACTGGAACGCAGCTATGGCTCACTTTTTGATAAAATTTGAAGGTAGAATTTAAGCCCTATGAAAAATTTACACACTTAATTAGAAAGACTCCTGAATTGATGTTTTTATAACTTCCCAAGTTTGTTGATATAAAGTAATTTTTTCATTTATCCTCCTTTTGTTCATATCGAGCCAAGCAAATACAGCAAGGCAAATATGATTTCTCTGAGCTCGACCCGTGCGTGCCTGACAGCGTTCAATACCACAAGTTTGTTTTAATTCTCGATGATAAACTTCTATAGACCACCGTGCCTTAACAATTTTCTCTATTTGTTCACGTGTTGGATTTTCTAAGTTAGTTGTTATGTAATCAATGCGACCATTTTTTGCCACAAACTTAAATACCGTAACCCAACCGTATCCACGTAGGTGAATTTTTAGTCCCTCATCAGGAATCTCTAAACTTTCTAAGCTAACATTATGATTAACTTTTCTATTTTTTCTTAGGTTACTAACCCATGTCCAACCTAAATTACGTATATGTTTCAAATTCTCCAAACCGCTATACCACGCATCCATTACTACTGCATCAGGATTGATCCCTCTTTCCTTAGCTAAAGTAAGCATATCACAAAAATGCTCATTCTTTGTTTTTCCATCAGTTTCTTTATCATATATTCTATAATCTACAGGGGTAGATTGATCAGTTTTAGCATTGTAATGCAGTAAGTTGACCATCCCTATACCAGGTATAACATCATGTACAGCTCCAGAATATTGATAATGTACAAGCTCAATTTTCTTACTGTATTGCTTTGACAATAACGTGTCATCTCCCACTAATAAACAAGAAGCTTCCCTATCAATATATTTTGACACTTCTCTGTAGATCCCGCTAGGGCGGAAATCCTTACTATTTAACCATCGACTTGCACTATCATGAGATAGGTTTATTGGACTTACTTCAGATAATGCTTTACCACTATATCTTACGCTACTTGCTTGTAAAAATGATTTATATAAGTCTTTGCTACATTTTGATCTTGCCATGCTTAACTAAAACTCTTTCTTGCTAGATTAACATATTTTTTGCTAAGTGCGAAACTCCTGATAATGTTAGCTTAGAAAGTTTAGAGATTCCTGATGAGGGACTAAAAATTCACCTACGTGGATACGGTTGGGTTACGGTATTTAAGTTTGTGGCAAAAAATGGTCGCATTGATTACATAACAACTAACTTAGAAAATCCAACACGTGAACAAATAGAGAAAATTGTTAAGGCACGGTGGTCTATAGAAGTTTATCATCGAGAATTAAAACAAACTTGTGGTATTGAACGCTGTCAGGCACGCACGGGTCGAGCTCAGAGAAATCATATTTGCCTTGCTGTATTTGCTTGGCTCGATATGAACAAAAGGAGGATAAATGAAAAAATTACTTTATATCAACAAACTTGGGAAGTTATAAAAACATCAATTCAGAACAACATTAGATGCCTTTTAGCTGATTCGCAATTTTGCTAACTGCGAAACTCCTGGAAAAAATTAGCTATAGAATATAGCTAATATGGTACTGTCCCCGGTACAATAAAAAATGGGGGTAAGGGGGGATTCTATCTTAAATCAGGAAGAATTGCATATCTAGACATAATTTAAGTGAAAATTAACATATCCAGAGTCTGTCCTATAGTTTGTGTAAGTTGCAAAGAAAGCAGTAAGAGATTACTGTAAAAAAAGTAACTTAAGCAAGCAAGGAGGAATTATGGCTAAAAAATTAGATACAGATAAAGATACATTAGACATCAGTAATCAGCTAGTAGAAGAATTATTATCAAAAGCAGATCCATCGGAGTTATTTGGTCGAGATGGTTTATTTCAACAGCTAAAGAAGCAAATAGTTGAGAAAATATTAGCAAGTGAGTTGGATCATGAATTAGGATATTCAAAACATAGCAAGATGCCAAAAGTAGATAATAATCGTCGTAATGGTAGCTATGAGAAGACAGTAATTGATGGGGATGGTCGTAAGCTGACAGTAGAAGTACCAAGAGATCGGGAAGGAGAGTATAATCCTCAATTAATACCAAAAGGGCTGAGGAGATTTAATGGATTTGATGAGAAAGTGATATCCCTTTATGGTCGCGGTATGACAGTCAGCGAGATCCGAGGGCATTTAGAAGAAATATATCAAACTGATGTATCTGGTGACTTGATATCCACCATAACAGATGGGGTGATAGAAGAAGTAACTAGGTGTATAATGGACTGAAAAAATTAGACAAAGAAGCAGGTATTTTTGTTTCTCAATAAGTATAGAATAATAAATAAAATTAAAGAGAAACAAATGGGTAAAAAACAAATTAAAAATTTTAGTGCAGAAGCAAAAACTAAAATAGTATTAGAGATGTTAAAAGAAGAATCAACAATAGGTCAGTTATCGGTCAAATATGAAGTAACGGCTAAAACTATGCAAAACTGGAAACGACAATTTTTAGATAATGCGTCATTGGCATTTGAGCCAGCAAAAGCTGTTAGTGAGTACAAAGGGCAGATTAGTGAACTTAAGAATCAAAACGATGAACTTGCAAAAGCATTAGGTAAGGCTACAGTCGAGAGGGACTGGGCGGTGGGAAAGCTAAACAGCTTGGACTTATCAAATAAGAAAAGTCTTGTCGACCCCAAGCTGAGTACGTTAGCAAAGACAAGGCAATGTGAACTATTAAAGATAAGCAGATCTGGAGTATATTATAAAGCTAAAGTAATGAGCTTATATAATCTTGATATTTTAAATAGAATAGATGAAATATATACGGATAACCCTGAGTATGGTTATCGTTATATATACAAACAATTATTGGAAGACGGCTTTAATGTGGGCAGAGATAGGGTGCTTAAATATATGGGAATAATGGGTATAGAAGCTATTCATCCTCATAAAAAGCAATCTACTTCTGTGAAGGATGGTCAACATAAAATTTATAGCTATTTGCTTGAGCCGTACTGGCACAAATCAGGAACGAATAGAACTATTCATGTACCTTATGTTAATCAAGTGTGGAGTGGTGACATTACTTATATTAGAACTAACGGAGGATTTATGTATCTTGTGGCGATTATAGATTGGCATAGTAAGGCAATACTAAGTTATAAAGTATCTAATTCTATGGATGCATCACTTGTAACCGATGTATTAAAAGATGCACTGAATAAATACCCTGCACCACAAATATTCAATAGTGATCAGGGTAGTCAATATACTGGACATGAGCATACGGGAATTCTAAAAGAGAATAATATACAAATCTCAATGAACGGTAAGGGTAGAAGCATTGATAATATTGTGATTGAAAGATTTTTTAGAACTTTAAAATATAATTGTATATTTATAAATGATTTTAAAAATATCGCAGAACTTAAAGATGGTATTGATAAATACATGGATAAATATAACAATCAAAGATTCCATTCAAGTATTGGTTATAAAAAACCGATGAACGTGTATCTTGATTACTTACAAAATGCAGCTTAAAAATTATGTAAAATGGGAAACAAAATTAGTGAAAAATTTGTCTTGAAAAATCAGTCCAGTTTCGTGGCAAAATCGTTGTTTAGATAGGGTGTATCCAATATTATACTTGGACTGTATCTATGTAAAATCTAGAGACAATCACATAGTAATAAATAAAGCAGTATATTTAGCACTTGCTGTAAATATAGAAGGGAAAAAGGAGTTACTTGGCATTTGGATAGGCAAAAATGAAGGTGCTAAATTTTGGATGCAAGTAGTTACTGAGTTAAAGAATCGAGGAATTGAACAAATTTATGTTGCTTGTGTGGATGGTTTAAAGGGCTTTCCAGAAGCTATAAGCAGTGTATTCCCGAGTACTATAGTACGGTTTTGTCGCATCTATAAATCATACTACATCAAGATTGTTAAAACTAAGGTTTTGGACATTATGATGCCATTAACATAGCAAAATTCTCAAAAGTAGAAAGATTATCATTAGCTCCAATTATTTGTCTTTTTTGCATCATACGAATATTTTCTATACCGGTAATAGTCATTTCTGCAGAATGAAAACTCTTAAAACCAAGCATTGGCTTTGTACGTTTTTTGATAAACCTATGATCTTGTTCTACAAGATTATTCAGGTATTTGGTCTGAATAACCTTAATTTTATAATCTTTAGGAACTTCTGTATTCAAATCATTAAGAGCAGCCGTATTACTACCGCTTTTATCAATTACTACTTTCTCAGGAAAATTATTCTCTCTAAAGGCTTTACGAAAAAATGCAAGTGCTGCAGGCTTGTCTCTATGCTTACGTAGCAGAAAGTCTACAGTATTACCAAGACTATCTAGTGCTCTATATAAATAAACCCATTTACCGTTTAATTTAATATAAGTCTCATCCATTCTCCAACTACTACCAACTGGCTTCTTTCTTTTTCTAACCACCTGATCTATCAATGGTACAAATTTTATAACCCATCTTTGTAATGTAGAGTGATCAATTTTTGCTCCCCTTATACTCATCATTTCTTCCAAATCTCGATAACTTAAAGAAAATCGGCATTTCATATAGACAAATAACATTATTATTTCTGGTGAAGAACAAAATCCTTTGAAATATGATAATAATCTTGCAGTAATACGAAACATCTTAACATCTTTTTTAGATCATTATATCAATCTTTTTTCTATTGTCCAACATATGCGACAGAACCTTATGTAATCAATGCGACCATTTTTTGCCACAAACTTAAATACCGTAACCCAACCGTATCCACGTAGGTGAATTTTTAGTCCCTCATCAGGAATCTCTAAACTTTCTAAGCTAACATTATGATTAACTTTTCTATTTTTTCTTAGGTTACTAACCCATGTCCAACCTAAATTACGTATATGTTTCAAATTCTCCAAACCGCTATACCACGCATCCATTACTACTGCATCAGGATTGATCCCTCTTTCCTTAGCTAAAGTAAGCATATCACAAAAATGCTCATTCTTTGTTTTTCCATCAGTTTCTTTATCATATATTCTATAATCTACAGGGGTAGATTGATCAGTTTTAGCATTGTAATGCAGTAAGTTGACCATCCCTATACCAGGTATAACATCATGTACAGCTCCAGAATATTGATAATGTACAAGCTCAATTTTCTTACTGTATTGCTTTGACAATAACGTGTCATCTCCCACTAATAAACAAGAAGCTTCCCTATCAATATATTTTGACACTTCTCTGTAGATCCCGCTAGGGCGGAAATCCTTACTATTTAACCATCGACTTGCACTATCATGAGATAGGTTTATTGGACTTACTTCAGATAATGCTTTACCACTATATCTTACGCTACTTGCTTGTAAAAATGATTTATATAAGTCTTTGCTACATTTTGATCTTGCCATGCTTAACTAAAACTCTTTCTTGCTAGATTAACATATTTTTTGCTAAGTGCGAAACTCCTGTATATGTATTTTGAGTCTCTTGATTTGACTTTGGATGCATTGAACGAGAAGTAATCCAGCTAAAACCAAGGCGGTGCATAGTATTGTAGACTGTTTTTAAAGCACATTTAGCACCATATTCCTCAAGTAACATGATATGTAACTCCTTTCCAGTTATATACCCACCAGTTTTACTTTCACTGAGCGTATTGATTTTATCAAAAAGAGCAGACTCTTGTATAGTGTTAATCTTCCTAGGGGCACCGCTTCTTTGTGATTCAAATAATCCTTCAAAACCATGATTCCTAAATCTTCTGAGCCATGATTGCACAGTTTTCCAGTGTGACTTCACTATTTCAGATATGGCTTTAAAAGATTTGCCTAATTGAAGGTGATACATCGCCAATAAACGTATACGATTTCGACCATGCGGCTCATGTTTCATCATTTTTATAAAATCATGACCTTCAAAACCTTGCGGTAATATTAACCTAGCTATTTGATTACCTTTTATCAGTTAAAAAACCATTTTATAACACTGCGTTAATTATTGCAATTGGTATAATACGGCTGCTCTTAATGATTTGAATACAAAAGTTCCTAAAGATTATAAAATTAAGGTTATTCAGACCAAATACCTGAATAATCTTGTAGAACAAGATCATAGGTTTATCAAAAAACGTACAAAGCCAATGCTTGGTTTTAAGAGTTTTCATTCTGCAGAAATGACGGCTCTGTACAAATAAGTGTGTAAATTTTTCAAAGGTTATATAAAAATATAATATAACAAAAGGAGAAATTATAATGCACCAAAAACAAAATGAAGCAATGAATCAAGCGATAGATTTATTAATAAATAATGATACAGATATATCAACATTACTTAAAGAGGATGGTTTATTAAAACAATTAACCAAACGGCTTGTAGAGAAGGCATTGCAGTCAGAGATGAATAATCATTTAGGATATGATAAATATTGTCATACTGATAGTGATAATGTTCGTAATGGTAGGAATATAAAGAATCTAGTAACAAATAATGGAGTTGTAGAGATTGAGGTTCCAAGGGATAGAAGTAGTACATTTGAACCTGCATTAATTCCGAAGCGTCAAAGACGTATTGAAGGATTTGATGATAAAATAATATCATTATACGCTAAAGGAATGAGCTTATCTGATATTAAGATTCAAATGCAAGAATTGTATGGAGCTGACGTTAGCGAAAGTTTGATAAGTCAAATTACTGATGATGTAATTGAGGATGTCAAGATATGGCAAAGCCGACCATTGGATCGAGTATATGCTATAGTATTTTTTGACTGTTTAGTAGTAAAAGTACGTCAAGATAAACGAATTATCAATAAGTCTGTATATGTAGCATTAGGTATTGATTTATCTGGAAGGAAGGATATTTTAGGATTGTGGATCAGTGAAAATGAAGGAGCGAAATTTTGGCTTGGTAATTTTACTGAGATGAAGAACAGAGGTATGCAAGACATGCTTATTGCTTGCAGTGATAATTTAACCGGTATGTCTGAGGCAATAGAAGCAGTTTTTCCGAAAACCGAACATCAATTATGTATTGTACATCAGATTAGAAATAGTTTAAAATATGTATCATATAAAGACCGAAAAGAATTAGCGTCTGATTTAAAGCCTATATATACTGCTAGCACGGAGGAAGAAGCACATCTTGCTTTAGAATCTTTTGAAGCTAAATGGAGTAAACAGTATCCACAAATTGCTAAATCTTGGTATGTTCATTGGGAAAATTTAATGGTTTTTCTAGGATACCCTGAGGCGATAAGGAAAGTAATATACACAACTAATAGTGTAGAATCTGTCAATAGCCAATTACGTAAGGTTACTAAGAATAAACGGGTTTTTCCAAATGATAATGCTGTTTTTAAGACCTTATATTTGGCAATTGATTATATGACCAAGAAATGGGTTATGCCGATTCCAAACTGGAACGCAGCTATGGCTCACTTTTTGATAAAATTTGAAGGTAGAATTTAAGCCCTATGAAAAATTTACACACTTAATTAGAAAGACTCGAAATGACTATTACCGGTATAGAAAATATTCGTATGATGCAAAAAAGACAAATAATTGGAGCTAATGATAATCTTTCTACTTTTGAGAATTTTGCTATGTTAATGGCATCATAATGTCCAAAACCTTAGTTTTAACAATCTTGATGTAGTATGATTTATAGATGCGACAAAACCCATAATCATCCAAGTGGTGTTAGTAAGCCTTCAAATACTGATATTGAACTAACACACAAAATAGTAGAAACTTGTGCTAATATGAACATATCGGTTCATGACCACGTAATTATTACAGCCCATGAATATTTCAGTTTTAAATCTAATATGCTGTTATGAGTAACTTTATTAATTATAGTTTTTTGTTTTTATTATCTTTTATAGCAACAAGCTTTCTTACTTGGCTATTGATTTCTAGTCTTCCATCTTTTGGAGTGGTGGATATACCAGATCCACGTAGAGTACATAGTAGAATCACACCAAGAGGAGGTGGACTTGCGATAGTTATAGTGGTAATAATTGCTCTTATCGCCTATGAATATTTTTCAACAAAAACTCTGATAAACTCAATTAAAATTGTACCTTTACTGCTGATCATTTCCAGCATTTCATTTTTAGATGATCTTATTTCCATTCCGATATTTGTAAGACTAATTTTTCACATAATTTGTTCTACAATAGCCATTTTCCTATTTTTATTTCCAGTAGTATTATTTCATCACGAATTACCTTTATATATTGATTTTATGCTATCTATAATAGGATTGATTGTCTTTTTAAATATTTATAATTTTCTTGATGGAATAGATGGTATTAGTGGTGCTGAATCTATTCATTTATCGATCACTATATTGATACTTTGTTATCTAAAATCTGATATAATAATAAATATAAATTTTATAATTGTGCTTAACATCATTATATTAGCATGTTCCATAGGTTTTTTGATATTTAACTGGCATCCTGCTAAAATCTTTCTAGGGGACGTAGGTAGTATAAGCTTAGGATTTTTATTAGGTTTATGTTTGCTACTTATTTCAGCATCTAGTGTTCATTTGTTTGTTGCTTCATCTATTGCTAGCTTATATTACCTAGCAGATGGAGGATTAACCATACTAATTAGACTAGTTAATAAGGAGAAAATTTGGCAACCTCACTTAAAGCATTTTTTTCAAAAAGCAGTCAGAAATGGTAAAAGTCATAAGGAAGTAGTGAGTAGAATTATAATATGCAATATATTACTTATGGTATTATCAATCATTTCTCTGTACTTTCCTTTATTATCAATTAGCTTTGCTATATTAGTAGTAATGGTTACAATAATTAATTTTGCCCATGAAACCGCTTAGCCATGACATCAACATAATTATTAGACGAATCTTTGGTAAACAGCACCCATTGCTTGCAGAAATTATGATTAATTGGAGCAAGATTGTTGGACCAAAATTTAGTAGCAAAACTAGCCCCTTAAAAATATCTAGCCCTAAAGAGAAAGGACAGAGAATAAATATTTTACATGTACAAGTGGAAAATTCGAGCATCGCCTTAGAAATATCATTTCACCAACAGATAATTATTGAGCGTATTTCCGTTTATCTAGGTTTTAAGGCCATACATAGTTTAAGAACTACAATATATGCTACAAGAAATAACTAGAATAGACTTCTATTCTCATCGAGTATTATCCTGAAATCTTGGAAATATAGCTTTTGGCTGGCTAATGTTACTACCTGGAATTAAAATAAACTCCTTTGTTAAATGTTTAAACATTCTCTGACTTTTTGGTACACCAAGCTGATCAAGCATTTTATTAGCCGAATCAGGAATAAATGGCTGTAACATTACAGCAATATATCTTAGTGTCTCAAGTAGCGTATATAACACCTCATTCATCCTTATAGGATCAGTTTTTTTTAACTGCCAAGGGGCTTCTCGATCTATATAAATATTAGCTTCTTCAGTTAAAGTAATAATATTTTCTAACACAGAATTAATAGCAAAAGTCTTAGTGAACAGTGAATTTTCTGATATAATTTGGTGAGATAGCTTCATCAAAAATGACTCATAAATGCTATCGATAGATTCCTTGCCAATTGACGGAATTTTTGCCTCATTGTTATTATAAACAAAGGCTAGAGTTCTTTGCAATAAATTACCAATTTTATTAGATAACTCACTATTCACTCTATTGATTAAGCTACTACGAGAATAATTACCATCTGAGCCAAATATTACCTCTCTCATCAAATAATACCTAACTGTATCTAAACCAAACTCTTTTATTAATTGCAATGGATCAATTACATTCCCTATAGATTTAGAGATTTTTTGTCCTTCATTAGTCCACCACCCATGTGCCATAACACATTTTGGTAGCGGCAAGCCAGCTGCCATCAAAAATGCTGGCCAGTATACGGCATGAAAGCGTAATATATCTTTACCGACTATATGAACATCAGCCGGCCAAAATTTGTTATACTTGCTTGTATCATTTGGATATCCTAAAGCCGAAATATAGTTGGTTAGTGCATCAAGCCATACATATATTACGTACTTTTCATCATTTGGTACTTTAATTCCCCACTTAAAACTAGAACGTGATATGGATAAATCATGCAATCCGGATTTGACAAAACTAATAACTTCATTACGTCTAGTACTTGGTCTGATAAAATCAGGGTTGGCATCGTAAAAATCTAATAATTTATCTTGCCATTTTGATAGGGCAAAAAAGTAACTTGGTTCTTCAAGCCATTCAACAGGAGCTTTAGTCGGAGCTAGTCCATCTTCTGTTAATTCTGATTCATCATAAAAAGCCTCATCACGCGTCGAGTACCAGCCTTTATAGCTATCAAGGTAAATATTGCCACTATCCAGCAATTTTTGCCATAGACTACTTACTGCTTGTTTATGCCTAGCTTCTGTAGTTCTAATAAAATCATCATTAGAAATGTTCATTGAGTGCATTAATGTACGAAAAGTTTCAGATACTGTATCGGTAAATATTTGTGGTTCAACATTTTTGACAATAGCAGATTTTTCTACCTTTTGACCATGTTCATCAGTACCGGTCAAAAACATTACCTCTTTACCTGATAAACGCATAAATCTTGCTATTACGTCAGACACAACGCTTGTATAAGCATGCCCTATGTGAGGTATATCATTAACATAATAAATAGGGGTGGTAATATAATATGTATTTTTCATAATGAATTTATAATGGATAAACCTATATTTGTTATAGTTATTCTTGCTAAATATGTATACTATAAAAATAGTTAATTTGAGCCGCTTGTTGCCGATGAAAGCAAGCCAGTGTCATTTCGAAATCAAGCAGTCACAAGTATACATTAGAATAAGAATGTAAATCTTTTGACCTAAGGGTGAATAAGATGGAGTTTAGAAAAATATGTTTTGTAACGTGCCACATCTCTTGTAAGAAGAGGAATATTTAATACAGACGCATGTGCTCCGATAAAGAAATCTAGTAATACGGAGTTTTCCTTACCACTATTTGCTTTTTTATATTGTATAAAAACTTTTCCTGGAGCCTTTCTAATTAAGTGTGTAAATTTTTCATAGGGCTTAAATTCTACCTTCAAATTTTATCAAAAAGTGAGCCATAGCTGCGTTCCAGTTTGGAATCGGCATAACCCATTTCTTGGTCATATAATCAATTGCCAAATACAAGGTCTTAAAAACGGCATTATCATTTGGAAAAACCCGTTTATTGTCCCACTTTGGGAGAAAAACCCCGCACTTGCAGTGCGTCGTTTCAACATAAATTTTAAATATCTTATCAAGAAAAGATAAGATAAGATAAGATAAGATAAGATAAGATAAGATAAGATATTTTGTAACAAAATCTTACACTTCACAGATATATTCTTTTTGTGTTGTGACACTTTCTAAATGAGCCATACACAAATAGTTTCTAACTTTTAAGTTAGTACATACATGAGGCATTCATGCCGTAATATTAAGCTCTGCACTTGCAGTGCAGAGTGGTTAACTATCAATATTTTGGTCTTGGTTATATTGGTAAACATAATATTGTTCTGTTGATACAGTAATATCTTCAACTTCTTTAGCCATTTTTACTGCTTTATACCAATTGCAATAATTAACGCAGTGTTATAAAATGGGTTTTTAACTGATAAAAGGTAATCAAATAGCTAGGTTAATATTACCGCAAGGTTTTGAAGGTCATGATTTTATAAAAATGATGAAACATGAGCCGCATGGTCGAAATCGTATACGTTTATTGGCGATGTATCACCTTCAATTAGGCAAATCTTTTAAAGCCATATCTGCAATAGTGAAGTCACACTGGAAAACTGTGCAATCATAGCTCAGAAGATTTAGGAATCATGGTTTTGAAGGATTATTTGAATCACAAAGAAGCGGTGCCCCTAGGAAGATTAACACTATACAAGAGTCTGCTCTTTTTGATAAAATCAATACGCTCAGTGAAAGTAAAACTGGTGGGTATATAACTGGAAAGGAACTATATATCATGTTACTTGAGGAATATGGTGCTAAATGTGCGTTAAAAACAGTCTACAATACTATGCACCGCCTTGGTTTTAGCTGGATTACTTCTCGTTCAATGCATCCAAAGTCAAATCAAGAGACTCAAAATACATATAAAAAAACTTTCCAGATATGTTAACAGAATTATTACCAAAAAATATCGATAGATGTAAAGTTGATATATGGTCTCAGGATGAAACTCGAGTTGGGCAACAAGGTAGCTTAACTCGTATATGGGCTAAGCGTGGCACTAGACCCCGTAAAGTTCGGCAACAGCAATTCATTTCAACATATATTTATGGAGCTGCTTGCCATGATACAGGAGAAGCTTTTGCATTAATTTTACCATATGCAAACACACAGGCAATGAATAAATTCTTAGAAGACCTTTCTCGCAGTATTCAAGGCAACCGACATATAGCTTTACTAACGGATAATGCAGGTTGGCACACAGCCAAAAAACTAACTGTGCCAAGCAATATCACTTTGATACCGCTTCCGCCCTATGCACCGGAACTTAATGCAATGGAACAAGTTTGGGAATGGATCAAGAATCATTACTTGTCTAACCAATGTTATGGTGTATATGAAGATATCGTCACTATGGCTTGTTACGCTTGGAATCAACTTGCTCATAATGTAGATTTAGTAAAATCAATTATGTATAGAGACTGGATAAATACACCGTGTTAATTATTGCAATTGGTATTAGACATCATTAGGTTAATCTCATCCTGTATATATTTTAGATCAACTCCCTCTTTTTCTATTCGCATACTAGATATAAGTATATCTTCTTTTACATCCATTTGTTCAGTAACAGATATATTAAGATACGAACCATTCTGATTTGTTGGTAAATCTTTAGACTGCATAGCAATTACCGGTAAAGTAAATGATATTAACGCTATAGTAAGAAGACTTTTATACATAATACTACCCTTATAATAGTTTTGTTTTTTGAGGTTATCCAAAACGCTCCATCTTATTTCAAAAAAAAGCACTTCCCCTCTAGAACCCAAAAAACATCCAGTTTATCCACGGGGATTTATGCTTAGACCCTATAAGTCTAGTATACGTTATAAGTAAAGAACTTACAAGTAAGAATCTTACTATTCTTATTAAAAAATACATATCTACAGCCATGAATGTGTATTTGCTAGCATGCTTCAATAGTGTCTTGGGTTGGTGAATAATTATTGTCACCCTCTAACTTCATCTCTTGTGAACAATTAGTAAAATTACCTATAATTGCTTCAGAATTAGGGTTATTGTGAATTATATTACCATCTCTAGAAATTATTTCTATCCATTGACTAATCTCTTGATCTGTCAGATTATTAGCTACAAAATATTCTATCTCCTTAGAGAGGTCAAAATGGGGTCAAAACATAAATCCCAGCAGATAAACTAGAAACCTATGAATTTGCAAATTCACATCTAATATTTTTTATTGTCCCACTTTGGGAGAAAAACCCCGCACTTGCAGTGCGTCGTTTCAACATAAATTTTAAATATCTTATCAAGAAAAGATAGGATATTTTTTAACAAAATCTTACACTTCACAGATATATTTTTTTGTGTTGTGACACTTTCTAAATGAGCCATACACAAATAGTTTCTAACTTTTAAGTTAGTACATACATGAGGCATTCATGCCGTAATATTAAGCTCTGCACTTGCAGTGCAGAGTGGTTAACTAATTGTACTATTTTTTTTAAAAGTTCAGGAATATATTGTTAAATATTTCATTTGCTAATAATCTTGTTGTTATATCAATAAAAATAAGATTATTAGCGATAATAGATTAAAATGCATTCGTGTCAGCCGCTTCAAGAATGCATTTTTCTGAATATTCTAGCCAGTTTAGGATTAAAACAACTTTTAAAGTAGGGGGAATTATATGAAACATTATACATTATTAGAGCAAGAGTTAGAGCAAATTTTTCAAATTAATAACGTGATTAACATACTTTATTGGGATATCGCAGTAAATATTCCGCATGGATCAATTGATAGTAGAACAAGTGAAATAGCACTACTATCTTCCATAGCCCGCTCTAGGTTACAATCGAAAAAATTAGCTGAACTAATAGAATCTGTCTCTGAAAACGTGAACACTCTTGATGTTTGGCAGTTAGCTAATTTAAGAGAAACAAAAAGACGAATTACAGAATCTACATGTATAGATGATGATTTATGGAAAATGTATGTTACTGCTAGTGCAAAATGTGAGTTAATTTGGCGAGATGCTAGAAAAAATAATGATTATCTATCACTTAAACCTTACCTACAAACAGTATTAGATTGCGTACAAAAAATGGCTAAATCTAAAGCCCATGCACTAAACTGTTCTGTATATGATGCTTTACTTGACACATATGATCCTGAACGTAGACTTGATGAAGTTAAAGTAGTGTTTAATAATCTAAAAAAAACTATACCAGAATTAATTAGTCAAATAGTAGAAAAACAAAGTAAAGAAAATGTTCTACCTATCACTAATAGTATTAGTGAAGCTCAACAAAAATTAATTGCTAAAAGGCTTATGGAAATAATGGGTTTTAACCTCACTAAAGGTAGGTTAGATGAATCAACCCATCCATTTTGTAGGGGTACTCCTGATGATGTTAGGTTAACTAATAGATATAATGAGCATAATTTTATTTCAGGGATTATGGGGATTATGCATGAAACTGGTCATGGTTTATATAAACAGGGCTTGCCCAGCAAATATAAAAACCAACCAGTAGGTAAGGCTAAAGGTATGGCTGTCCATGAAAGTCAATCTTTATTTATGGAAATGCAAGTAGGTAGATCAGGAGAATTTTGTCAATATCTATCAAAGCTACTTAAGGATGAATTTGGATTCAAAGGACTAGAATATTCTGCAGAAAATCTTTACAAATTAATGACAAGAGTCAAACTAGGTTTTATTAGACTAGAAGCAGATGAAGTGACTTATCCAATGCATGTAATAGTTAGGTTTGAACTAGAAAGATTGCTAATTAGCGGAGATCTATCTTTGAATGATCTACCACATTATTGGAACAATAAGATGCAGGAATATTTAGGCATTACTCCACAGAACGATAAAGACGGATGCTTACAAGATATACATTGGCCAATGGGCAGTTTTGGTTATTTTCCATCCTATACTAATGGAGCAATTATTGCTTCAATGGTCATGAAAAAAGCACAGGAAGTTAATCACAATATAAAAAAGGAAATAACAAGAGGAAAATTCAATGGTGTAAACCAATTCTTAGATAATAATATTAGAAGCTATGGCTCATTAAAAAATACCAGTGAATTAATTAAAGACGCTACGGGTGAAGATCGCATTCAATCGGAAATATTTTTAAAATATCTCCAACAAAAATATTTATAACTTATTTAACCTCAAGTATCTGTAACAAGTTAATATTAGGCTCAGTATTATCGCCACCCCTGCGAAAGCAGGGGTCTAAAAAAATAGCCAAGAAGACTATTCAACATTTTTAGACCCCGAATCCGTCATTCGCACCGAAGGCTCTCAATGTAGTACTAAGCTAAAGCTTTTACTTGAATAATCATGAGAGTAATATCAAGAAAAACTCTTAGGATCTATATCCACTTTTAAATGACAAAAAGCAGGGATTTTGATTAAACTTAACCATGTTTGTAAAAATTTTTGTAAATTAAATTTCCTATCCACTATGATTAGAATACGGTAACGAAACTTTCCTGCTAATTTAAACATCAATGCACTAGATGGTCCGAGTATTCTAGCTGAACTTTTTGGTGCAATTGCAACTAGAGTTTTGGATATTTCAAGCACTTTATGCTCATTTTTTCCAGACAAAATTATTGATGCCATTTTGGTGAAAGGAGGCATATTCTCTGCTTGCCTTGTTTTAAGTTCATATTGTAAAAACTGATCTCCTCCATTTTTTATATAACTAAATATAGCATTATCTGGATAATAAGTTTGCATTAATACTAGACCTTTTTTATCTTCTCTTCCTGCCCTACCTCCTACTTGATGAAGTAGTTGATAATTGCGTTCACTTGACCGCAAGTCTCCACTACTAATAGCTCCAAGATCAGCATCAACAACACCTACTAAAGTAAGGTTAGGAAAGTGATAACCTTTAGTAATCATCTGAGTACCAATTAGAATATCAACCTCAGAATGCTCCATTTTATATAGTAATTCGCGGATCTTTTCAGGTTTTTGGGCATAATCTTTGCTAATTACCGCAATTTTACTATCGGGAAAAAGATGCCTAGTTTCTTCTTCAATTCTTTCAATCCCAGGACCACAAACAGTTAAAGAGTCTTCTTCCCGACAATCAGGACAAAAAATATGAATCCTACTTTGATAACCACAATGGTGACATTCAAGTTTTTTGCTAGATTTATGTACCACTAACCAAGCAGAGCAAGAATTACAAGTAAAACGATAACCGCAAAGTTTACATAACATCAAAGGGGCATAACCCCTACGATTCAAAAATAATAACACCTGCTCTTTGCTTGCTAGCTTTTTACCTATTAATGCTATTAATTCCTTAGATAAGTAAGAATTTTTTGATAATTTCTCCTTTTTCATATCAATTATTTGAATTTCTGGCAAAGTTGCCTCCTGGTAACGATTTGACAATTCAATTAATTGATATTTATTGGTACTTACGTTATAAATTGTTTCAATAGACGGAGTAGCCGAGCATAATACTACTTTTATTTTGGATAAGCTTCCCCGCAATACCGCTACATCGCGAGCATTATATAATATACCATCATCTTGCTTATAAGAACTATCATGCTCTTCATCAATAATAATTAATCCAAGATTACTATACGGTAGAAATAGACTACTTCTAGCACCAATTATAACTTTAATTTCATTGTTGAGCAAACCTCTTAAAATCATCTTTTTCTGAGCTTTAGTAATCGCAGAATTCCATATTACTGGCTGAAAGCCAAAGCGTACTGTAAAACGATTTATAATTTGCTGACTTAAAGCAATTTCTGGTAACATGATCAATATTTGGTTACCTTGCTTCAAATAATCAGCCAATAGATGAAAGTAAATTTCTGTTTTACCTGATCCGGTTACTCCCTTAATAATTGATGGTTTATCCGATTGACTTAATAGAGAAAGTGCTTCTTGTTGCTCTACTGAAAGAGTTGGCAAAATAAAATCTTTGTTTAATTCTTGATGCTTTATTTTTATAGGTTGCTGGGCAATATCGATCGGCAAAGTCAACTTAGCAACTGAACCAAGTGAAGTCATATAATAATTAGCAGCCCATTTAATTAAATCTAATATTTCCTGATTAAACCTAAATTCAAGTGGCACTTTTTGTTTAATAGATTTGATTTTACTAGTTCCCTCTGAAACTTCAGTATCTAATTGCCAAACTATACCCGTTAATTCTTTATTCCTAAATGGGACAACTACTAAATCTCCTATAGCTAATTTTAATCCATTTGGAATTAAATAATCCAACGGGAAAAGCTTAGCTAATGGCAATAATATTTTTGCAACTTGCATTGAAATTCATTTTCAGGTCATTTGAGTATACTACTATATACTAATTATCAGAAGCACTAATAGATAAACAATAACAAAATGCAAAAATATTCATCTTTTTCAAAAAAAAATATAATAAATTCCTAGTAATATTCTAATTTTTAGTTTAACTTGTATAGCGATTTAAAATATTATGGTTTTTATGGAAGATATTAACTATTGGGACAACTCAAAGTATGAATATTGTCAGTATGCTACTAGGCTATTGAACAAACTCTGTAAGATAAATGAGGAAGTAAACCGACCAATAAATATTGACGAAGTTAAAAAAGCTATTTATTACGCCAAAAAATATCACGGCAGTCAAATGAGACAGTCTGGCGAACCCTATTACTCGCATCCAATTGAAGTAGCGTATATGGTAGCGGAATATGCAGCATCAGAAATTCCAAGCTATTTCAGAACTGATATGATTGTTACCTGTATACTGCATGATACTATCGAGGATACAAAACTGACCGAAAAGATGATTGAATATATTTTTGGAAGTGTAATAGCTAGTCAAGTAGAAGCTTTAACTAGGGTTAAACCTCACGGCAAGATTAGCTCTAGAGAGATTTTAAATTTATTATATCAACAAAAAAAATATGATGTAGCATTTATTAAAATTTTCGACCGAATTCACAACTTACAAACTATAGGAATTAAATCACCTGAAAAAGCTAGGAAGATTATTGAGGAAACTATAGAAGAATTTATACGTCTAGCTATATACTTAGAAACAATTGGTTTAGAAAAAAAACTAATAGAGCTATGTTATCAATATTTACCTACTATATCATCTAAGCAATATTTGCTACAGAGTCTACATAATACCAATTGCAATAATTAACACGGTGTATTTATCCAGTCTCTATACATAATTGATTTTACTAAATCTACATTATGAGCAAGTTGATTCCAAGCGTAACAAGCCATAGTGACGATATCTTCATATACACCATAACATTGGTTAGACAAGTAATGATTCTTGATCCATTCCCAAACTTGTTCCATTGCATTAAGTTCCGGTGCATAGGGCGGAAGCGGTATCAAACTGATATTGCTTGGCACAGTTAGTTTTTTGGCTGTGTGCCAACCTGCATTATCCGTTAGTAAAGCTATATGTCGGTTGCCTTGAATACTGCGAGAAAGGTCTTCTAAGAATTTATTCATTGCCTGTGTGTTTGCATATGGTAAAATTAATGCAAAAGCTTCTCCTGTATCATGGCAAGCAGCTCCATAAATATATGTTGAAATGAATTGCTGTTGCCGAACTTTACGGGGTCTAGTGCCACGCTTAGCCCATATACGAGTTAAACTACCTTGTTGCCCAACTCGAGTTTCATCTTGAGACCATATATCAACTTTACATCTATCGATATTTTTTGGTAATAATTCTGTTAACATATCTGGAAAGTTTTTTTATATGTATTTTGAGTCTCTTGATTTGACTTTGGATGCATTGAACGAGAAGTAATCCAGCTAAAACCAAGGCGGTGCATAGTATTGTAGACTGTTTTTAAAGCACATTTAGCACCATATTCCTCAAGTAACATGATATGTAACTCCTTTCCAGTTATATACCCACCAGTTTTACTTTCACTGAGCGTATTGATTTTATCAAAAAGAGCAGACTCTTGTATAGTGTTAATCTTCCTAGGGGCACCGCTTCTTTGTGATTCAAATAATCCTTCAAAACCATGATTCCTAAATCTTCTGAGCCATGATTGCACAGTTTTCCAGTGTGACTTCACTATTTCAGATATGGCTTTAAAAGATTTGCCTAATTGAAGGTGATACATCGCCAATAAACGTATACGATTTCGACCATGCGGCTCATGTTTCATCATTTTTATAAAATCATGACCTTCAAAACCTTACGGTAATATTAACCTAGCTATTTGATTACCTTTTATCAGTTAAAAAACCATTTTATAACACTGCGTTAATTATTGCAATTGGTATAAGTTTTCTTTTCAGAAAGATTTCCAGCATCTTTCTCGAGTTTAATAAAATATGATAATCCATATGCACAACCTACAATTGTTGGGATTGTAATAAAATACAATCCCCAATGACTAAAATAATCTGTTAAATACACAAGGCTAACAGAAGTAATACCAATTGCAATAATTAACGCAGTGTTATAAAATGGGTTTTTAACTGATAAAAGGTAATCAAATAGCTAGGTTAATATTACCGCAAGGTTTTGAAGGTCATGATTTTATAAAAATGATGAAACATGAGCTGCATGGTCGAAATCGTATACGTTTATTGGCGATGTATCACCTTCAATTAGGCAAATCTTTTAAAGCCATATCTGCAATAGTGAAGTCACACTGGAAAACTGTGCAATCATGGCTCAGAAGATTTAGGAATCATGGTTTTGAAGGATTATTTGAATCACAAAGAAGCGGTGCCCCTAGGAAGATTAACACTATACAAGAGTCTGCTCTTTTTGATAAAATCAATACGCTCAGTGAAAGTAAAACTGGTGGGTATATAACTGGAAAGGAGTTACATATCATGTTACTTGAGGAATATGGTGCTAAATGTGCGTTAAAAACAGTCTACAATACTATGCACCGCCTTGGTTTTAGCTGGATTACTTCTCGTTCAATGCATCCAAAGTCAAATCAAGAGACTCAAAATACATATAAAAAAACTTTCCAGATATGTTAACAGAATTATTACCAAAAAATATCGATAGATGTAAAGTTGATATATGGTCTCAGGATGAAACTCGAGTTGGGCAACAAGGTAGCTTAACTCGTATATGGGCTAAGCGTGGCACTAGACCCCGTAAAGTTCGGCAACAGCAATTCATTTCAACATATATTTATGGAGCTGCTTGCCATGATACAGGAGAAGCTTTTGCATTAATTTTACCATATGCAAACACACAGGCAATGAATAAATTCTTAGAAGACCTTTCTCGCAGTATTCAAGGCAACCGACATATAGCTTTACTAACGGATAATGCAGGTTGGCACACAGCCAAAAAACTAACTGTGCCAAGCAATATCACTTTGATACCGCTTCCGCCCTATGCACCGGAACTTAATGCAATGGAACAAGTTTGGGAATGGATCAAGAATCATTACTTGTCTAACCAATGTTATGGTGTATATGAAGATATCGTCACTATGGCTTGTTACGCTTGGAATCAACTTGCTCATAATGTAGATTTAGTAAAATCAATTATGTATAGAGACTGGATAAATACACCGTGTTAATTATTGCAATTGGTATAATAAACGTCAATTCGGGATAAGGATATTGTGAACATGTAGATTAAAATCAAATTTTGTTGAAGGTTTATTTTTCTTTAATGAGTAAGCAACAAGAGTAGATAATATATGGACAAAGGCATTTATTGGTGATCTATGTCTAGTATGTTCAAGGTTCATTTTATTGTCCCACTTTGGGAGAAAAACCCCGCACTTGCAGTGCGTCGTTTCAACATAAATTTTAAATATCTTATCAAGAAAAGATAAGATAAGATAAGATATTTTTTAACAAAATCTTACACTTCACAGATATATTCTTTTTGTGTTGTGACACTTTCTAAATGAGCCATACACAAATAGTTTCTAACTTTTAAGTTAGTACATACATGAGGCATTCATGCCGTAATATTAAGCTCTGCACTTGCAGTGCAGAGTGGTTAACTTAATAGAACTTACGCGAATTCAGGATAAGAATTTGTCAATTCTTATCCCAAATTCGGTGAAATTATCGAAACAATCAGATTTGAGATGGCTCTGCATCTGATTGTTAAATTAATATTTTGCTAAAAACATGATTTTAATACTGAAACTAGAGAAAATTTTAACAATTATAGACATAGGTTAAAGTTGGGTTTTTTAAACTGCCCTAAAAATACGTTTGACAAGTGAGATACTTTAACTTAAGAAATTAATATAAATTCTAACCAAAAGGGTAAATATGGCAAAACATACTTTTTACAGGCTAATACCTGCTGTTGTCGGGGTTTTGTTTCCTACTACTTATTTTACTTATGATGGATATACAAAGTCTACAAAACCATCTCATTTCGAATTAGCTGCAACTAAATTGGGTTTTACAGGTTATAAAAAAGCAGGTCAAGGTATAAGAAGTGCATCAGAACATCAAGAAGCCTTATTAAAGCAACTTCAAATCGCAGGATATTTTCATCCAAAAAAGCTATGGCAGGATATTAATCGTCTAGGAGTAAAGGATCCTGTAATAACTTTTAAACAGATATATCCTGCAATAAAGAAATCTAAAGCTGATCAAAGTGATCCTAGCAAATTTAATGCTAAAATATTACGTAAAAACCTTGGAAAAGGAACAGAATTAGATGAACAAGATATCATGGATTTCCTTTTCTATATTTCTCAGAATGCTTTTGGTCGTAAACCTGGTCAGGAACGTAATGAGCTATCTTCCCAAGACTGGATGAAAAAGTATGAGAAAGAATATTTAGCTGGTGCTAAAGTACTACGTCTAATTGATCGCGAAACTCCAGAACATCAGGAATATGACATTGCTTGGATTGCCGGGGCATCTCGTATAGGCGTAATGGCTCGGATAATAGATTACCATAATATATTATTAAAATATAATATTAAAGTGAACGGAGAAACAGCAATATTAACAGGAGCACGAGAATTATGGGCTAATATTGATGGAATTACGCCTACAGTACGTGATAAGTTGATTGAAGCTTATAAAGCAAAAACTGACTTAGATACATTGGATGTTTCTCTGCCTATAGGAGAGGATCTAGCTCGTGTGACAGAAGGGAAAGAATATATAAAAGGTTTAGCTGCACGATATAATATCAGATTGAACGAATCATCTCCATTTATCCAATATAAGACAAAAGAGGAATGTCCCCCAGGATATTTTCCTGGTAGAGTGTATCCTAATTATGCAGAAGGAGAAAGTCGAAAATTAACAGAAACTTTAATGTCCCAAGATTTACTTACTACTTATCTATTAAATGATAGTAAAACCATTACTATAGTCGATACATTAGCAGAGCAATACCAAAGACCTAACACTACTAGTACAGCCCGTGACGCTGCAAGAAAGTCAGAACGCCCTCGCAAAGCGAGGGGCTTGACGGTTATGAGCAGCCCAAAGGGCTGCCATTGTTAATTAAAATTCTCCTGATTCGTCAGAGCCTAAACTATCAAGTTGCTCTTAATTCGAGCCTTTCTAATTAAGTGTGTAAATTTTTCATAGGGCTTAAATTCTACCTTCAAATTTTATCAAAAAGTGAGCCATAGCTGCGTTCCAGTTTGGAATCGGCATAACCCATTTCTTGGTCATATAATCAATTGCCAAATACAAGGTCTTAAAAACGGCATTATCATTTGGAAAAACCCGTTTATTCTTAGTAACCTTACGTAATTGGCTATTGACAGATTCTACACTATTAGTTGTGTATATTACTTTCCTTATCGCCTCAGGGTATCCTAGAAAAACCATTAAATTTTCCCAATGAACATACCAAGATTTAGCAATTTGTGGATACTGTTTACTCCATTTAGCTTCAAAAGATTCTAAAGCAAGATGTGCTTCTTCCTCTGTGCTAGCAGTATATATAGGCTTTAAATCAGCCGCTAATTCTTTTCGGTCTTTATATGATACATATTTTAAACTATTTCTAATCTGATGTACAATACATAATTGATGTTCGGTTTTCGGAAAAACTGCTTCTATTGCCTCAGACATACCGGTTAAATTATCACTGCAAGCAATAAGCATGTCTTGCATACCTCTGTTCTTCATCTCAGTAAAATTACCAAGCCAAAATTTCGCTCCTTCATTTTCACTGATCCACAATCCTAAAATATCCTTCCTTCCAGATAAATCAATACCTAATGCTACATATACAGACTTATTGATAATTCGTTTATCTTGACGTACTTTTACTACTAAACAGTCAAAAAATACTATAGCATATACTCGATCCAATGGTCGGCTTTGCCATATCTTGACATCCTCAATTACATCATCAGTAATTTGACTTATCAAACTTTCGCTAACGTCAGCTCCATACAATTCTTGCATTTGAATCTTAATATCAGATAAGCTCATTCCTTTAGCGTATAATGATATTATTTTATCATCAAATCCTTCAATACGTCTTTGACGCTTCGGAATTAATGCAGGTTCAAATGTACTACTTCTATCCCTTGGAACCTCAATCTCTACAACTCCATTATTTGTTACTAGATTCTTTACATTCCTACCATTACGAACATTATCACTATCAGTATGACAATATTTATCATATCCTAAATGATTATTCATCTCTGACTGCAATGCCTTCTCTACAAGCCGTTTGGTTAATTGTTTTAATAAACCATCCTCTTTAAGTAATGTTGATATATCTGTATCATTATTTATTGTCCCACTTTGGGAGAAAAACCCCGCACTTGCAGTGCGTCGTTTCAACATAAATTTTAAATATCTTATCAAGAAAAGATAAGAATGAATCATACAGATATTTTTTAACAAAATCTTACACTTCACAGATATATTCTTTTTGTGTTGTGACACTTTCTAAATGAGCCATACACAAATAGTTTCTAACTTTTAAGTTAGTACATACATTAGGCATTCATGCCGTAATATTAAGCTCTGCACTTGCAGTGCAGAGTGGTTAACTAATAAATCTATCGCTTGATTCATTGCTTCATTTTGTTTTTGGTGCATTATAATTTCTCCTTTTGTTATATTATATTTTTATATAACCTTTGAAAAATTTACACACTTATTTGTACAGAGCCCTTAATTCTTAATGTAGTGTTTGATCTGATTCTCTTCAAATCCTACAGTTGAGACCGCATAACCTCTAGCCCACAACTTTTCTCCATTAAAATTACGTTTTCGTCCACCAAACTGCCTAGCAACGGCTATAGCACTTTTCCCCTTGATATAGCCTATTACTTCAGCTACAGAATATTTAGGAGGAATCTTAATGAGCATATGCACATGATCTTGTACCATATGCCCCTCTATGATCTTGCTCCCACGTTGAAAAGCTAACTCATGGAATACGTTCCCAAGATATTTTCTAACCTTCCCGTACAATTCTTTTTTACGACACTTTGGAATAAACACAATATCAGGAGTTTCGCACTTAGCAAAAAATATGTTAATCTAGCAAGAAAGAGTTTTAGTTAAGCATGGCAAGATCAAAATGTAGCAAAGACTTATATAAATCATTTTTACAAGCAAGTAGCGTAAGATATAGTGGTAAAGCATTATCTGAAGTAAGTCCAATAAACCTATCTCATGATAGTGCAAGTCGATGGTTAAATAGTAAGGATTTCCGCCCTAGCGGGATCTACAGAGAAGTGTCAAAATATATTGATAGGGAAGCTTCTTGTTTATTAGTGGGAGATGACACGTTATTGTCAAAGCAATACAGTAAGAAAATTGAGCTTGTACATTATCAATATTCTGGAGCTGTACATGATGTTATACCTGGTATAGGGATGGTCAACTTACTGCATTACAATGCTAAAACTGATCAATCTACCCCTGTAGATTATAGAATATATGATAAAGAAACTGATGGAAAAACAAAGAATGAGCATTTTTGTGATATGCTTACTTTAGCTAAGGAAAGAGGGATCAATCCTGATGCAGTAGTAATGGATGCGTGGTATAGCGGTTTGGAGAATTTGAAACATATACGTAATTTAGGTTGGACATGGGTTAGTAACCTAAGAAAAAATAGAAAAGTTAATCATAATGTTAGCTTAGAAAGTTTAGAGATTCCTGATGAGGGACTAAAAATTCACCTACGTGGATACGGTTGGGTTACGGTATTTAAGTTTGTGGCAAAAAATGGTCGCATTGATTACATAACAACTAACTTAGAAAATCCAACACGTGAACAAATAGAGAAAATTGTTAAGGCACGGTGGTCTATAGAAGTTTATCATCGAGAATTAAAACAAACTTGTGGTATTGAACGCTGTCAGGCACGCACGGGTCGAGCTCAGAGAAATCATATTTGCCTTGCCGTATTTGCTTGGCTCGATATGAACAAAAGGAGGATAAATGAAAAAATTACTTTATATCAACAAACTTGGGAAGTTATAAAAACATCAATTCAGAACAACATTAGATGCCTTTTAGCTGATTCGCAATTTTGCTAACTGCGAAACTCCTGAATATGATATTTGCAATCCCATTTAGAATGATTTAAACTTTCGTATGTTGTCATATATTTTCTCCTTTGACCGTCAAGCCAAAGAAGTTATATATGATAACTTTTTATAGTCACCTTTTTGGTTAAAACCCCCAGCTTCAGCTGGGAAAGACTTCAGTCCTTGTTCTAATATTTCAATTCACTATAACTTGAATATAGAAACTGGACTGATTTTTCAAGACAAATTTTTCACTAATTTTGTTTCCCATTTTACATAATTTTTAAGCTGCATTTTGTAAGTAATCAAGATACACGTTCATCGGTTTTTTATAACCAATACTTGAATGGAATCTTTGATTGTTATATTTATCCATGTATTTATCAATACCATCTTTAAGTTCTGCGATATTTTTAAAATCATTTATAAATATACAATTATATTTTAAAGTTCTAAAAAATCTTTCAATCACAATATTATCAATGCTTCTACCCTTACCGTTCATTGAGATTTGTATATTATTCTCTTTTAGAATTCCCGTATGCTCATGTCCAGTATATTGACTACCCTGATCACTATTGAATATTTGTGGTGCAGGGTATTTATTCAGTGCATCTTTTAATACATCGGTTACAAGTGATGCATCCATAGAATTAGATACTTTATAACTTAGTATTGCCTTACTATGCCAATCTATAATCGCCACAAGATACATAAATCCTCCGTTAGTTCTAATATAAGTAATGTCACCACTCCACACTTGATTAACATAAGGTACATGAATAGTTCTATTCGTTCCTGATTTGTGCCAGTACGGCTCAAGCAAATAGCTATAAATTTTATGTTGACCATCCTTCACAGAAGTAGATTGCTTTTTATGAGGATGAATAGCTTCTATACCCATTATTCCCATATATTTAAGCACCCTATCTCTGCCCACATTAAAGCCGTCTTCCAATAATTGTTTGTATATATAACGATAACCATACTCAGGGTTATCCGTATATATTTCATCTATTCTATTTAAAATATCAAGATTATATAAGCTCATTACTTTAGCTTTATAATATACTCCAGATCTGCTTATCTTTAATAGTTCACATTGCCTTGTCTTTGCTAACGTACTCAGCTTGGGGTCGACAAGACTTTTCTTATTTGATAAGTCCAAGCTGTTTAGCTTTCCCACCGCCCAGTCCCTCTCGACTGTAGCCTTACCTAATGCTTTTGCAAGTTCATCGTTTTGATTCTTAAGTTCACTAATCTGCCCTTTGTACTCACTAACAGCTTTTGCTGGCTCAAATGCCAATGACGCATTATCTAAAAATTGTCGTTTCCAGTTTTGCATAGTTTTAGCCGTTACTTCATATTTGACCGATAACTGACCTATTGTTGATTCTTCTTTTAACATCTCTAATACTATTTTAGTTTTTGCTTCTGCACTAAAATTTTTAATTTGTTTTTTACCCATTTGTTTCTCTTTAATTTTATTTATTATTCTATACTTATTGAGAAACAAAAATACCTGCTTCTTTGTCTAATTTTTTCAGTCCATTATATTCTAGCTTTGTTCCACCTAAGCCTGATATTTCTGAAGTTAGTCTATCAGGAAACTGGTTACAAGGTCTATTTGATGAATATCTACCATAATATCGAATATGTCGATCGTTTAATAAAATAGTTATGAAATATGGTACATCAAATTGAATTAGGTGACAAAGAACATGGAAATGGCCTCAGATAATTTACCAATTTCTGCTATTTTGTTTTGAATCCAATGATGATAATAATTAAAATCACATATTGAATGGAGTGTTATATTTTAACAATCAGGTGGGCAGCCGCTTCAAACCTGATTGTTTCTATATATAACACTGAATTCGATGTAACTTGTTACATCGAATTCAGGTTATTTAAAGACTACCTAGAATATAAGGGGGTGATACTATCAACCATTACCCTAGATACCGTACTTAAGATAGCTATTGCCGCTAATTTGATTAAGAATGGTGAAGTAATGACAGTAACTTACCGGTTAAAGTAGATGTACAATCTTATGATTTGATCACCTATCCACCTCTCAAGGAACATATCGATGCTAACATGCTACTATTGTTTACGTATGGTAATATACCTAAATAAAGGGTTTGGAAGTAGTGATAGTAAAAGATGAGCTGAAGTAATTTTCAACTAAGCATAAACATGAAAAATCCTTTATCGATATATATACACTGGCCATTTTGTTTGTCAAAATGTCCGTATTGTGATTTTAATTCTCATGTTGTAGATAAAGTAGATCATGATACATGGTTGAAATGTTATGAACTAGAGCTTGATCATTTCAAGGATATTATAGGTCATAAATATATAAAATCTATTTTCTTTGGAGGTGGAACTCCATCTTTAATGAAGCCATTTGTTGTTGAAGGAATAATTAAAAAAATAGCAAATCTAGCAACAATAGATAAGCAGACAGAAATTACTTTAGAAGCAAATCCCACTTCATTTGAGACTGAAAAATTTAGGGACTTTAGATCAGCTGGAATAAACCGTGTGTCAATTGGCGTCCAGTCTCTAGTGGAAGATGACTTAAAGAGTTTAGGACGACAACATGATGTAGGGCAAGCAATCAAAGCTATTGAGACAGCTCGCCATCTTTTCCCTAGAATATCTTTTGACTTAATTTATGCAAGAAGTAACCAAACTCTAGAAAGTTGGCAAGATGAACTTACCAATGCCATGAAACTTGCCTCAGGTCATATCTCACTGTATCAACTAGTAATCGAAAAGGGTACGTTATTTTATAAATTGTTTAACGAGGGAAATCTGACTATACCAAACTCAGATCAAGCAGCTGACCATTATGAGTGGACTAACTGCTATTTAAAGTCCCAAGGATATCTTAGATATGAAATATCAAATTATGCTATATTAGGTCATGAATGTAAACATAACTTAACATATTGGCAATATGACAACTATTTAGGTGTAGGTCCGGGTAGCCACAGCAGGGTTAACATGTGTGATAGTAATTTTACATCTAATCTATATAGTATTATGATGTGGCATAAACCAGAAAAATGGTTACAAGCTGTTGACAGTTTAGGATGTGGTATTCAGCAGATTAATAAACTTTCTATGCAAGAAATAATTGCAGAAATGTTGATGATGGGACTACGTCTTGAAAAGGGTTTAACTATTGATAGTATACAGAAAAGAATTGGTAAACAATTATTTGAGGTTTTAGATATGGAAAAGGCAACATACTATAAAAAGCTAGGTTTACTTAGGTGGGATGAGGGATTAGGTGATAAAGGTCATATTAATCTTACGAACAAAGGTCTAATGTTACATAGCTATATAGTGCCAAGGTTATTTAAAACCTCAGTTTTGGATTAAAAATTTTAATCCAAAACTGGCTAGAATATCAGAAAAATGCATTCTTGAAGCGATTCTACGAATGCATTTTAATCTATTATCGCTAATAATCTTATTTTTATTGGTATAAGAATAAGATTATTAGTAAATGAAAATCATTCCAATTTCGGGTTAATTTCATTAATCCGAAATTGAGGTTTAAATAGACTTCTTTGTATTAATGTATATGTTGGAACAAAAAGAGAAAGAGTTAGATAAGATACAAAAAAGGATTAAGAAACTTAAAACAAATAATCATTTTCACCCTAAACTTAATCCAAAAAAAGAAATTGATGCGTTGGCTATAGCGTTAGATTTGTTTTCTAGTGTGATGCTGGGGTTTATTGTTGGTTTTACATTAGATAAATTGTTTAATTCTAAACCATTTTGTATTATAATATTTTTGTTGATAGGTATGCTTGCAGGTTTTAAAATAATTTGGCAAAAACTAAATAAGAAATAATGTCCCATAGTCCCTTAGATCAATTTGCAATAAAGAAACTAGTAGAAATTAATTTATTTGGTTTCGATATTAGTTTTACTAACTCTAGTTTGTTTATGTTGCTTGCTGGAGTTGTAGGTCTTTCCTATTTTTATTTAGCCTTAAAAGGCGAAAAAATTATACCATCTAGATTACAGCTTAGTGCTGAAATAATTTATGATATAATTACAGTGATGCTCAATCAAAATGTTGGAGAAAAGGGACGTAAGTTTATACCGTTCATTTTTACTTTGTTTATGTTTATTTTGTTATGTAACTTGCTCGGCATGCTTCCTTACGGGTTCACTGTTACTAGCCATATTATAGTAACATTTGCCTTAGCAATTATGATATTTTTTATGGTTACAATTATCGGTTTTATTAATCACGGTATACATTTTTTATCAATATTTTTGCCTAAAGGTACGCCATCTTGGCTAGCTCCGCTTATGATTTTGATAGAATTATTTGCCTATCTAGCAAGACCTATAAGTTTATCTTTAAGGTTAGCTGCTAATATGGTAGCAGGACATATATTACTAAAGGTGATGGCAGGATTTATAGTTTCATTAATGATTTTCTTTAAATTTTTGCCAATTCCACTAATTGTGATCCTTATTGGATTTGAAATTTTTATAGCAATACTTCAAGCTTATATATTTACAATTCTTTCTTGTGTATACTTGAATGATGCTGTAAATTCACATTAGGTTCTGCGTATGACTTCATTTTTATGGTCTTATAGATAAAAATGCAGTAATATGCAAGAACCTAGAATTTTTTATATTTAGGAGTTTACATATGGACGGAACGTCTCTAAAATTTATTGGTGTAGGATTAATGGCTATTGGTATGTCAGGTGCGGCCATTGGTGTAGGTAGTATATTCAGTGCATTGCTATCTTCAATTGCCCGTAATCCTTCAGCTACTGATCAATTACAAAGAATGGCATTCATTGGAGCTGGACTTACCGAAGCTATGGGCTTATTCTCGTTCGTAATTGCAATTTTGTTGATATTTTCCTAAGTAACTATGCCTCAATTTGATGTTACCTTTTATTGTTCGCAAATCTTTTGGCTGGTAGTTGTTTTTAGTATCTTATACCTTCTAGTTCATAAGTTCATTGCACCGCTAACTGAAAAGATTCTTGAGAATAGGCAAGCTTATATAGATAGCAATATTGCTAGTGCAGAAAGTCTTGGGGAAAAAGCTGAGGACTTGCATAAGCAATATGCAAATACACTAGCAGAGATATCAAATATAGTGGAAAATATTAAAAAAGAAGCTAGGGATGCAATGGAAGCATCTCTTCTATCAAAAAAAATTCAACTCCATAATGAGTTGAAAGCACAAATTGCCAATAATCGTCATGATATAGAAACAACTAATAAATTATTTTGGATTAATGAAAATGACTCATGCATCGATTTAGCAAAATTGTTAATTCAAAAAATTACTAATCAAGAAGTTGATTTAGAGTTATTAAAAGAATCTTACAAAAAGATAAAATAATGCAATTGTTTGACGAAAAATTTTGGCTAGCCGTCTGTTTCCTAATTTTTGTGTATTTAGTCTATAGACCAATAAAAAATATAATTTTAAAATCGTTAGATGACAAAATTATGGTCATCAAAGACCAAGTTTTAGAAGCCCAAAAACTTAACGAAGATATGACGTTGTTATTTGAAGATGCTACAGCCCAAATACAACAGATTGAAGTTTTAAGAGAAAAAATGATCAAAGATGGCAAAGAAACTGCCAATAATATAATTAAGCAGCAAAACGAAGAAATTGATAAGTTTCTAGAAAGCAAAAAACTTGAGGCTATAGATTTAATGAATAGACAAAAGCTAGAAGCTTCTCAAATGCTACAATCTGAGTTTTGTGATAAAATGGTAGAATTAGTAACTACCTATATGCGATCTACAAAAAACGATTCCATATCAGATAGTGAGATAGCTAAGAGACTCATGGAAAATCCAGTATCTAAAAAATTTATATAATAAACCCAATTCAGGATAAGAATTAGTTAATTCTTATCCTGAATTTGCATAATAACTATAAACTCCAATTCTTTAAAGTAGCAGAATATATAAGCTCATTTTAACATTAAAGGAGAAAAATAAATGATAAAGTATCCGCATGAACAGAGAAGTTTAACTAGTCTGTCCGGCAAAACTCTATAAGTCTTATAGATAATAGGGTTTAATGGCAGAAAATAATAAAGAAATCCATAAGAAAATGTTAAAATAATGGTATGGACCTACCCTATATACAGAATGAGAAGCGTATGCTAATCTTCTAGGATAGGAAATGAATCCTAAACAACAATAAGGAGGTCCATATGGAAGTTACCACAATTGGTATAGATATTGCAAAAAGAATTTTTCAAATTCACGGTGTAGATAAAAATGGCAAGACAATATTAAAGAAGAAATTAATGAGAGAACAGGTTTTAACTTTTATGGCTAACGTACCAAAATGTCTAGTAGGCATGGAAGCTTGCGGTGGAGCTAGCTATTGGGCAAGAGAATTAATAAAATTAGGTCATAATGTAAAACTAATGGCACCACAGTTTGTTAAGCCTTATGTCAAAACCAATAAAAATGATCAAGCTGATGCAGAAGGAATATGTGAGGCAGTAGCAAGACCTAGTATGAGGTTTGTACCCATTAAAACTGTAGAGCAACAAGATATTTTATTTATTGTCCCACTTTGGGAGAAAAACCCCGCACTTGCAGTGCGTCGTTTCAACATAAATTTTAAATATCTTATCAAGATAAGATAAGATATTTTTTAACAAAATCTTACACTTCACAGATATATTCTTTTTGTGTTGTGACACTTTCTAAATGAGCCATACACAAATAGTTTCTAACTTTTAAGTTAGTACATACATGAGGCATTCATGCCGTAATATTAAGCTCTGCACTTGCAGTGCAGAGTGGTTAACTCATAGGGTAAGACAGTGATTGGTAAAAAATCGTACTGCACTTGCTAATGAGATTAGAGGGCTATTATATGAATTTGGTTTTACTATTCCGCAAGGAATCAATAAGATTATAACAAAATTAACTGAGATTTTAGACGAAGGGGATTTAAGTAAGCTAAGCTACCAAACATTTAGTGAGTTAAAAGAAGAATTTGTAGAAAATGATAAAAAAATAAAAGAGCTAGAACAACGATTAAAAATCATAGCTAGCCAGTATAGTAATCACCAACAACTAATGATGATACCAGGTATAGGTTTAATAACTGCCACAGCCTTAATAGCCTCAATAGGTAATGCTAGTTGTTTTGAAAATGGTAGGCAATTATCAGCATGGTTGGGATTAGTGCCAAGGCAACACTCTAGTGGTGGCAAAAATAAGTTGCTTGCTATTAGTAAAAGAGGTGATATCTATTTACGTACTTTGTTAATTCAAGGGGCAAGATCCATTCTGAATAGCAAGATAAGATTTACCACGGAAGAACAAAAATCTAAAAAAGATTATAGCAAGTTTACTGAGTGGATGTTTAATTTATCTGAGAGAAACGGTCATAATAAAACAGTTGTCGCGGTAGCTAATAAGCTAGCAAGGGTGGTATTTGCATTACTTAGTTCAGGTGATGATTATACCGAGAGTAAAGTTTGTAGTTAAAAAACTACTCCAAATAATTGATGAAATGACATTATAGGTAATAGAAGTTTAACAAATTCCAATCCGGAATATGCGAAGAATGATAATATTGATGGTAAATAAGACGAACCTTAGCTTACAAAAAAACTGATTTAGCTAAGGGCTATTTATAAGTCGATAAAATAATAAGTATAAGTTTGTAAGCCAGCGAATTCCATCAGGGCTATAGGATAAATTGCTTGATTTATTGTCTATAAGCCGGATACATGACTGCATTCGATTTTTTTGCTGTTATATATTATTTTTTTCTTGCATTGTTGGGTAGGTCCATACATAATAAAAGATACCAATGTACTAAACATAAAGTTATCTGACATAAATAACAATTACCAAAAGATATTTGCTAGAGAAATAAGGATATATTCAGTAAATCGAATACGAGCATTGGAAACTACGCATCGTGTGGCAGCATTAATCTGTTTTTTGCATCAGATTTATCAAGATATTACAGATTTTCTGATTGAAACATATATTAAACTTTTGAATCAATCTACCAATAGAGCAAAAGCAAAAGTTAATAAACAAATTCAACAAAAGGAAGAAGATGTCAGGCAAGCTTTAAAGAGTTACGAAAAACTCAAAGTTACCATAAAAGACCCAACTATTCCTGATATTGATTTACGTAATGTAATTTTTAAGAAATTTTCTAAAGAATTTGAGCATGACAAACCAGTAGACATAATATTAAAAAGTAAATCTAGTCAGATATTTCATAGTATAACTAATAAATATAGCTACTTCCGGCAATTTTCACCACATGTTATAGCGAATTTAAATTTGCAGCCTGAAAGTAAGCATCAATCTGATGTAATAGAAGCAGCGAATGTTTTAAAGGAACTTAATCTTAATAATAAACGTAAATTAGATATAGATACACCTGTTAATTTCATACCAAGAAAATTGAGGAAGCATATTATCAACGGTAATCAAATAAACAGGCATGCTTGGGAGTGTGCTTTACTTTTTAATATAAAGAATGAGATAAAGAATAATAATATTTCAGTTAAGAATAGTAAGCGTTTTTGTAAATTCCAAGATTTTTTTATATCTGATGAGCAATGGGTACATACAAGAGAGGCTTTTTTTGCCAAAAGCAAGTTGCCACAAAACCCTAAAGAAGCTATCCCATATTTGACTGAAAGATTGAACATGGCATATGATCAGTATTTAGAAAGTGCTAAACATAATAAGTACGCTAAAGTAATAGACGGTAAATGGTCATTATCTACAGATTCAGCTGATAAGTTAACTAAAAAGCAAGAAGAAGATTTAAAATTATTAAAGAACTGGATTTTCTCACATATGCGAAAAATAAAATTACCGGATCTATTAGTAGAAGTTGATAATGAGCTGCAGTTTAGTGAAGTTTTTATGTTACCCAATAAGAAGAAACAACGTCTTATAGAAGATATATCTAATATCATCATAACTATTATGGCTCATGGCTGTAATATAGGATCATATGTTATGTCACAGTTAGTAAATGGGATTTCTTATCAGCAAATTAAAAATATAACAGATTGGCAACTTACTGATGACGCACAACGAATAGTTTTAGCATGGATTGTAAATGCTATATCTTGTTTGGGTATTAGTAAGAATTGGGGGGAAGGTAAAACTTCTAGCAGTGACGCACACTTAGTTTTATTTCAGGAAAAGGTTTTACAACAAGGATATAGTTTAAGATTTGGAGATTTTGCTCTTGCCTTTTATACGTTTGTTGCTGACAATTATGCCCCCTTACATAGCCAACCTATTGAATGTAATGAAGGGGAGGCTGCTTACGTATTAGATGGTATAGTAAATAATGAGAGTGATTTAAATATAGAAGAACATTATACTGACACAAGAGCAGCATCTTTTATCATATTTGCAGCTTTTGAATTTTCAGGACTCAAGTTTAATCCTAGAATCAAATCTATCCAAAATCATCGGATATTTAAGATTGATAAAAATAAGGATTATGGTGTACTTACTCCATTATTAACCCATAAAGAAAGCAATATAAGGATATCGGCAATTACTGGACAATGGGATAGAATGGCACATTTTTATGCTTCTATTGCTTTTGGGCATATTACAGCATCAGTAGCCTTAAAGAGATTACTATCTCTAAATTATAAAAACGAGTTTTATAATGCCAATATACACTTAGGTAGAATTCTAAAAACCGAGAACACTTTACAGAATATGATAGATCCCGATAAGAGGAAAAGAAGACATAGAGGGTTGCTAAAGGGGGAGGAGATGCATCAACTTGCTAGGGATGTTGGTTATGGGAACAGAGGTACGATTACAGCTAGAGATTTAACAGCCCAACGAAATTGCTGTAACTGTTTAACCTTGATTATGGCTTGCATTGTGTATTGGCAAGCTAAGGAGATTACTAGTATTCTTAGTGAATATGGTTCAGAAGCAAAAGGATTAGATTTATCTTTATTAAGGCATATTAGTCCTATCGGATGGGATAATGTAATTTTATATGGAGAATATGTAATTAATAAAAGTTTGATTAGAAGATAATATCCTTTTATGGAAAGTTTAATAGGAAAATGAACTAGGGTAATTTATAAAGAATCTCCAATAAGCAAAAATTTACTATTTTTTATTAAAAAATAGATACTTACAATAAAAAGATTCTTTTACAGAATATTATAATATGGTAACCTTGATTATCACAGCTCTACAGAACAAATTCTCAAATTTGTATTTTTTATTTTATGGAAAGATTTTATAGTCTGTCCGGCAAAACTCTATAAGTCTTATAGATAATAGGGTTTAATGGCAGAAAATAATAAAGAAATCCATAAGAAAATGTTAAAATATGCTAATAAACCTTATGGATTTCAGTCAATATGCCAATAGAAAATATTATCAAATCACAAAAACAAGGAAAACTTTTTGGTTATAAATTAAAAGAAGAATTAAACTCAAATAATAAGCTATATAAATTAAGAGAATTAATAAATTGGTCTGGTCTAGAAGAATGGTTATCAAAAAATGTTTCTATTAAGAGATTTGGTAGAAATAGAAAATGTCATAGAGTGATGCTTGGTGTAACGATGCTACAAGCAATGTATAATTTTTCAGATTCATTAGCAGAGGAAGAACTAAAAGAAAACATGTATTGGCAATATTTCTGTGGGTGGGAATATATAGAAACAGATATAGCGATGTCGGAAACTAGCATAAGAAGATTTCGTAATTTATTAGGTGAATCTGGATATAACGAGATATTAGCAGAGTTGATAAGAGTTGGAATAAGAAATAACACAATTAAAAAAAAAGATTTGAAATTGATAATTGCTGATACAACGGTACAAATTAAGAATATCCAGCACCCACATGATGTTTATTTAATGGATAAAGCTAGGCTTAGTATTGTGAAGCTTTGCCAAAGTTTGGGTATAAGTTTAAACGAAACCTACGCTAGAACCTATAAGCGAGATATAATAAAGCTCTGGAAGTATAAAGAGCATAGCAAAGCCAAGAAGCGTTGGAAAATAATGAAGCATTTAAAAACGTTACTTGGTCGTTTGGTTAGAATATGTGAGCGTGAGATAAAAAATCAGAAATTAAACTTATCTATCAGAGATCAAGAAGTATTGAAAAAAGTAAAACAAATACATAGCCAATCTGTTTTAAAAAGAGAAGAGAAAAAGCAATACAAAGAACAGAATAAAATATTGTATAGTTTTCATGCCCCTGAGGTAGAGTGTATAGGGAAGGGAAAACGAAACAAGCCATATGAGTTTGGCAATAAAGTTGCGGTAGTAGTCAGTGGTCGTAGAAATTTTGTACTGTCAGCAAAATCGTTTCATAATAATCCTTATGATGGTCATACATTGCAGCAGAGTTTTGAAGCGGTAGAAAATGTAACTGGAATAAAGATAAAAAAATCGTTTGTTGATCTTGGTTATACTGGCAGCAATGTTAAAGAGAAGAGTAAGGTATATACCCCAAAAACTCGGAAAAAGTTATTGAAAGAAGACAAGTGTATGATCAGGAGACGCAGTGCTATAGAACCAATAATAGGGCATTTAAAACAATATGGCAGGATGGGCAGAAACTTCTTGAAGGGTGTGATAGGAGATGTGATCAATCCAATAATCTCTGCTATAGGTTTGAATTTACGATGTATTGCCAATCATTTACACATCATGCCTAACTCTACATAAAAAAATTATCATTAAAAAACTTGCTAAACGATTAAAAAAAATCGTTAACAATAAGCTCATGTAAAAATTTTACTAAAATAGAAATTTTTCAATAAAATTGAAAACAATTTTTAATTTTAGTGCAAATATTAGAATTTTTTTTGTAAAAATTTTATTCAATCATAGATTATGGGGGGCTTTAAATATTTTTGGCGGACGGACTAGCAATAATTTTGCAAGCTTATAAATGCGTTCTATTATAAAAATAATTTATTTGCTTTTTAGTGCTATTCTATCACCGAATTATATTCGGCACTTTGTAAATTGCAACATTTTTTAGTATATTTTGCCAAAGTGGCACTTCATCGCACGTTCCCTAACACTCCGCCATACTGAACACAAAAAATCAGCATAATCGTTAAGCGCTTCATTGGACCAGATTGGTCCATAATAACCCATGATAATTCCGTATGAAAATTGATCTGTTAAAAAATTATTTGTCATAATAAACTCCTTTATGTTTTGTAAATATTAGACTTGCTGCATAACTCAATCTAGTTGGTGATTTTGTCGTCGAAACTCGCCTCCACTCCTCACGTACGTCTTTGTACGCGAAGGTAGCCGGCTTCGTTTCTCCTAAAAATCCCTCAACTATCTTTGATTTATGCAGCAAGTCTATTAAGTAAGGCTATCAATTAACTTAGCCATTCTTTCTTCGTCCAAATCCTCAAAGAAATCATCATTAATTTGTACAACTGGTGCATTGACACAAGCTCCCAAACATTCAACTTCTGTAAGGCTAAATTTTTTATCACTTGTTAGTTCACCAAAGTTAATACCAAGTTTTTTTTTACAAATAGTTACAATTTTATCGCTACCCCTTAGCCAACAAGGAGTAGTCCCACAAATTTGTATATGATATCGTCCTACTGGCTTTAGATTAAACATGGTATAAAATGTTGCAACTTCATATGCTCGGATGAAAGGTAAATTTAGAAAATTTGCTACATACTCTATGCAGCCTCTTGGTAACCAACCATTCATTTGGCGTTGTGCAAGGTCAAGTAATGGCAGAATAGCACTCTTTTGTTTGTTTTCAGGATATTTCTTAATGATATTTTGGGCTTTTTTTAAGTTCTCATCATTAAAACTGAAATTTAGTGGTTCATCATTCATCGATCAATTTCTCCAAAAACAATATCAAGACTGGCAATAATAGTTACCACATCTGCCATCAAATGTCCTTTTGACATGAAATCTAGACCTTGGAGATGGGCAAACCCAGGGGCTTTAATCCGGCATCTATAAGGTCTGTTTGTTCCATCAGAATATAAATACACACCAAACTCGCCTTTTGGTGCTTCAACAAATTTATATATTTCGCCTTTTGGCACATCATATCCTTCAGTGTAAAGTTTAAAATGATTAATCATTGCTTCCATCGATTCTTTCATTTTTTCTCTTGAGGGTGGTGCAATTCTAGGATCATCGGTTTTAATAGCACCCTTTGGCATTTTTTCAAGACATTGCTGTATAATTTTAAGCGATTGGTACATTTCTTCAATACGCACCAAATACCTATCATAACAATCACCATTTTTGCCAATTGGTATATCAAAATCTAGTTCATCATATACATCATACGGATTGGTTTTTCTGAGATCCCATGCGATGCCTGAACCTCTAAGCATTGGACCAGAAAACCCCCACTCCATAGCTTCTTTTTGACTTACTACTCCGATATCTACTAAGCGTTGTTTCCAAATTCTATTGTCATTTAACAGAGTCTCGACGTCTTCTAGTTTTTTTGAGAATTGCTGAACAAAAATATTTATATCTTCTAGTATACCATTTGGTAAGTCCTGTGCAACCCCACCAGGTCTAAAATAATTTGCATGCATTCTAGAGCCGGAGACACGCTCATAAAATTCCATAATTTTTTCGCGTTCCTCAAATAACCATAATAGGGGGGTAGTAGCACCAACATCTAGGGCTTGTGTTGTTATATTCAGTATGTGATTCAGGATACGAGTAAGCTCAGAAAACATCACTCGAATAAACCCTGCTCGTCTTGGCACGTTGCAGCCAAGCAATCCTTCAACTGCTAAGGCAAAAGCGTGTTCTTGGCACATTGGCGATACGTAATCTAACCGATCAAAATATGGTATAGCTTGTAGGTATGTTTTATGCTCAATTAATTTTTCAGTACCACGATGCAGCAGTCCAATATGCGGGTCTGCTTTATTGATAACCTCACCATCCATTTCTAAAATTAATCTTAATACCCCATGGGTAGCTGGATGTTGTGGACCAAAATTTAACACAACACTTTTATTATTATCACTCACCTTGTTTTAGACTCCGGCAATTGTTGATTTTAATCGAGTATATATCAAAATTTTTGTCCACTAAGTGAAAAAATTATATAATATTAAAATAATAGCATTATTTTTCCATGTCATCTATTAAAGCTTGCTCTCCATCATTGAGATTTTTTGGAGAATGAATTTTGTGGCTCTTTGTATCTTTTTCTTCGATAGAAGGCAATTCATAGTGAGGGGGAACTTCTAAGGTTTTATTGCGTTGTACCCTATATTCATCAGGGCCAGGTGTCACTATACCTATTGTTTCTTTTACTTTTTTATTGCAGGCAGACAGTGTTACTAAGGTAGTAAATAACAAAAAAATTATACGCATACTCTTCTGCTTTAAAGAATTGGTTTTTGCAAATACTTGCTGGGTATTCGCGTACTCACGTACCTTATTGTACTGTTTGCGTTCGCTTATCCCTTGTTTGTTTTCCCCATCCTCCAAATCATTTGAGTACATATCAATCCTCTTTATAAATTTATATTTTTCTTAGAATCAAGCTCACGAATCCTATCCGCTTCAGTTTGCAATCGAGCGTGATTATATTCAACATCTTGTTGTTGTGCAACAATTTTCTTGGTCTTATAATAATCATGTAATAAGAATATTGCACCTAATGAAATGAAACTATCTGCTAGATTAAATACCGGAAAACCAAAATCTTTATAGTGAAAATAAATAAAATCAAATACCGCCCCATGAACAAAACGGTCGATCAAATTACCAATAGCACCACCAATGAAAAAACTACAACCAACAAAGCTTGGCATTGTCTTACATTTTAATAAGATATACCACAAATATGCTATAAGGGCAGAGTTAACAACTATAAAAAGCATATTACTATACTGGTAATAATTTCGAAGTATTCCAAAACTAATTCCATAATTCCAAATATAAACCATATCTAAAAAGCTGGTTATTTCTAGCGTTAGACCAGCTTTACCTCTTAGATAACCTATAAGATACCATTTTACTAATTGATCTATAATTACTAATTTAACAATTATACGACTACTTTGGCGAATAATTAGTAATATTTTCTTAAATATTGATGGTATACGCATATTAGAATTTAATTTTTGATTATATACTCGGTGAACTTCAAGAATTGGCGTCGTCATGTCTAAAGATACCCGCTGCTCCGTTACTCATGTACGCTACGCCGCTCGACTTTGCTACTGCCTAGCTCTTCTTGAAATTATACTATTGTCTACCCAACTCTTCATTTACGAGAAGTATACTCTTCTGCTCCTACGAATTGTTTTTTGAAAATATCATGGATTCGCATGCTCACCATTCATTTTCAAATCCAATTCTTCAAATCATTTGAGTATACTTCTATTTTATTGTCCCACTTTGGGAGAAAAACCCCGCACTTGCAGTGCGTCGTTTCAACATAAATTTTAAATATCTTATCAAGAAAAGATAAGATATTTTTTTAACAAAATCTTACACTTCACAGATATATTCTTTTTGTGTTGTGACACTTTTTAAATGAACCATACACAAATAGTTTCTAACTTTTAAGTTAGTACATACATGAGGCATTCATGCCGTAATATTAAGCTCTGCACTTGCAGTGCAGAGTGGTTAACTAATCCTTTCTAGACATATCTTTTCAGTCACTATCTTTAATTCCTCTACGCGGTTAATAAGGTAAAGTAATTGTTCTTTACTAATTGTATAATCTTGATCATACCTTGCATCAACATAAGCATTTCGCAGTAACGTAAAGCACTCTTCTTGCTCAGGAGTCTCATGTGGAAATATCTTATAGAGATCGTAATGATGACTTCTAGCCCTATCGCCAAGTCCCAGTATATCATGTGACTTTGCCTTGTAACCAGTAAAAACTAACAGGATAGCATTATAAAAGCTCTCGGTAGCTTGGTGAAGCATAAAGGCTGCATTATTCAATTGTTCTATATCCAAACACAAATGAGCAAGCAATAGAAAGTCCTTAGCTTTTTTAAACCAATATTTGTAATCTTTCTCAGCTATTGGTCTACGTTCCTTCCATGATAGTTCCTTAGCTTCAGATAGTATAAATTCACCACTATTATATAAAAGAATGCCCTCTTTCTTGATATCACTAAAGAAATACTGCCCCTTTTCCAGTTGCCTATTTACCAGTTTAATAGGTTCAAGTATCAGAGTAATTGGTGGTTTTTCATCTAATGAGAATTTTTTACCTAGCCTATTCTCTATCTTATGTTGTAGGTTTATAGCTGGATAGCCGGCATATTCTCCGTTCTTTAAAATCAACAAAAGGTCAAAATCACTTTGATACTTATAATAACTAATATCCCCTACCTTCTCTATATCCTCTACCCAATCTCCTCTAGCATAAGAGCCAAATAAGATAATCATTGCTATTTTTGATTTGCCTACATATAGGATTTCTTTAATAATATTATCTAGTTTTTCTTTAATCACTAGTGAGCGATCAGGTAAGGTAGTTAAAGCTATTTTTTTATAGTCACCTTTTTGGTTAAAACCCCCAGCTTCAGCTGGGAAAGACTTTAGTCCTTGTTCTAATATTTCAATTCACTATAACTTGAACATATGATATTTTAACAAGACTAGCCACACTGTATTTTACCATCGCTTTAATGTTGTTTGAATCACTAAATATCGCTATAAAATACTGCAGGGTAACCTAAGAGTTAGGATCAGAGAGATAATGCACAGGCGTTAGTAATATCTCTTTAGAGTAATAGCGACTTCCAGTCTAGATATCAACCCACCAGCTTCAGCTGGTTGTTATTGAGCCTAGATCAACTATATACCAAATATTTAAATAATCAACAACAATTTAATCGTAAATTGTAAAAATAATTTATGATTATAATCAATAGTTGTTATATGTGTCATAATCAGTAACAATAACATAAGAATTCAGGATAAGAATTAACTAATTCTTATCCCAAATTCGCGGGAGTAGTATACAAGACATGAGGTAGCCTAGATGTTATCCCAAATTCGCATAAATTACTATACTTCGGCTCTGTACAAATAAGTGTGTAAATTTTTCAAAGGTTATATAAAAATATAATATAACAAAAGGAGAAATTATAATGCACCAAAAACAAAATGAAGCAATGAATCAAGCGATAGATTTATTAATAAATAATCAGGAGTTTCGCAGTTAGCAAAATTGCGAATCAGCTAAAAGGCATCTAATGTTGTTCTGAATTGATGTTTTTATAACTTCCCAAGTTTGTTGATATAAAGTAATTTTTTCATTTATCCTCCTTTTGTTCATATCGAGCCAAGCAAATACGGCAAGGCAAATATGATTTCTCTGAGCTCGACCCGTGCGTGCCTGACAGCGTTCAATACCACAAGTTTGTTTTAATTCTCGATGATAAACTTCTATAGACCACCGTGCCTTAACAATTTTCTCTATTTGTTCACGTGTTGGATTTTCTAAGTTAGTTGTTATGTAATCAATGCGACCATTTTTTGCTACAAACTTAAATACCGTAACCCAACCGTATCCACGTAGGTGAATTTTTAGTCCCTCATCAGGAATCTCTAAACTTTCTAAGCTAACATTATGATTAACTTTTCTATTTTTTCTTAGGTTACTAACCCATGTCCAACCTAAATTACGTATATGTTTCAAATTCTCCAAACCGCTATACCACGCATCCATTACTACTGCATCAGGATTGATCCCTCTTTCCTTAGCTAAAGTAAGCATATCACAAAAATGCTCATTCTTTGTTTTTCCATCAGTTTCTTTATCATATATTCTATAATCTACAGGGGTAGATTGATCAGTTTTAGCATTGTAATGCAGTAAGTTGACCATCCCTATACCAGGTATAACATCATGTACAGCTCCAGAATATTGATAATGTACAAGCTCAATTTTCTTACTGTATTGCTTTGACAATAACGTGTCATCTCCCACTAATAAACAAGAAGCTTCCCTATCAATATATTTTGACACTTCTCTGTAGATCCCGCTAGGGCGGAAATCCTTACTATTTAACCATCGACTTGCACTATCATGAGATAGGTTTATTGGACTTACTTCAGATAATGCTTTACCACTATATCTTACGCTACTTGCTTGTAAAAATGATTTATATAAGTCTTTGCTACATTTTGATCTTGCCATGCTTAACTAAAACTCTTTCTTGCTAGATTAACATATTTTTTGCTAAGTGCGAAACTCCTGATAATGATACAGATATATCAACATTACTTAAAGAGGATGGTTTATTGTCCCACTTTGGGAGAAAAACCCCGCACTTGCAGTGCGTCGTTTCAACATAAATTTTAAATATCTTATCAAGAAAAGATAAGATAAGATATTTTTTAACAAAATCTTACACTTCACAGATATATTCTTTTTGTGTTGTGACACTTTCTAAATGAGCCATACACAAATAGTTTCTAACTTTTAAGTTAGTACATACATGAGGCATTCATGCCGTAATATTAAGCTCTGCACTTGCAGTGCAGAGTGGTTAACTGTCCCACTTTGGGAGAAAAACCCCGCACTTGCAGTGCGTCGTTTCAACATAAATTTTAAATATCTTATCAAGAAAAGATAAGAATGAATCATACAGATATTTTTTAACAAAATCTTACACTTCACAGATATATTCTTTTTGTGTTGTGACACTTTCTAAATGAGCCATACACAAATAGTTTCTAACTTTTAAGTTAGTACATAAATTAGGCATTCATGCCGTAATATTAAGCTCTGCACTTGCAGTGCAGAGTGGTTAACTAAAACAATTAACCAAACGGCTTGTAGAGAAGGCATTGCAGTCAGAGATGAATAATCATTTAGGATATGATAAATATTGTCATACTGATAGTGATAATGTTCGTAATGGTAGGAATGTAAAGAATCTAGTAACAAATAATGGAGTTGTAGAGATTGAGGTTCCAAGGGATAGAAGTAGTACATTTGAACCTGCATTAATTCCGAAGCGTCAAAGACGTATTGAAGGATTTGATGATAAAATAATATCATTATACGCTAAAGGAATGAGCTTATCTGATATTAAGATTCAAATGCAAGAATTGTATGGAGCTGACGTTAGCGAAAGTTTGATAAGTCAAATTACTGATGATGTAATTGAGGATGTCAAGATATGGCAAAGCCGACCATTGGATCGAGTATATGCTATAGTATTTTTTGACTGTTTAGTAGTAAAAGTACGTCAAGATAAACGAATTATCAATAAGTCTGTATATGTAGCATTAGGTATTGATTTATCTGGAAGGAAGGATATTTTAGGATTGTGGATCAGTGAAAATGAAGGAGCGAAATTTTGGCTTGGTAATTTTACTGAGATGAAGAACAGAGGTATGCAAGACATGCTTATTGCTTGCAGTGATAATTTAACCGGTATGTCTGAGGCAATAGAAGCAGTTTTTCCGAAAACCGAACATCAATTATGTATTGTACATCAGATTAGAAATAGTTTAAAATATGTATCATATAAAGACCGAAAAGAATTAGCGGCTGATTTAAAGCCTATATATACTGCTAGCACAGAGGAAGAAGCACATCTTGCTTTAGAATCTTTTGAAGCTAAATGGAGTAAACAGTATCCACAAATTGCTAAATCTTGGTATGTTCATTGGGAAAATTTAATGGTTTTTCTAGGATACCCTGAGGCGATAAGGAAAGTAATATACACAACTAATAGTGTAGAATCTGTCAATAGCCAATTACGTAAGGTTACTAAGAATAAACGGGTTTTTCCAAATGATAATGCCGTTTTTAAGACCTTGTATTTGGCAATTGATTATATGACCAAGAAATGGGTTATGCCGATTCCAAACTGGAACGCAGCTATGGCTCACTTTTTGATAAAATTTGAAGGTAGAATTTAAGCCCTATGAAAAATTTACACACTTAATTAGAAAGGCTCTTAGTAAAATCAATTATGTATAGAGACTGGATAAATACACCGTGTTAATTATTGCAATTGGTATTAGTTTTTTGCATATCCATTTTAGTACAATGATCAAGAACTCCTTTAATCATGCTACTTACTTCTGAAGAAGAACAAGTTTTTAGTTGGGAATAGATACAGGTGGAATTTTGATCGACATGCCAATAAATCATCACTCCACGTCCTTTGTAGCGTGTATGCCACTCAGTCATTAAATTTTGATCCCAGCTACTTACCTTAGTTGAATCACAAGCACAACCAGTTGTAGCAAAACCCCAAATCCTTGAATCTCTTGTTTCTAAAATTGCATTAACAACCTCAACTATCGCTTCCCTAACATTAGCTGTATTGATATCAGGAGTTTCGCACTTAGCAAAAAATATGTTAATCTAGCAAGAAAGAGTTTTAGTTAAGCATGGCAAGATCAAAATGTAGCAAAGACTTATATAAATCATTTTTACAAGCAAGTAGCGTAAGATATAGTGGTAAAGCATTATCTGAAGTAAGTCCAATAAACCTATCTCATGATAGTGCAAGTCGATGGTTAAATAGTAAGGATTTCCGCCCTAGCGGGATCTACAGAGAAGTGTCAAAATATATTGATAGGGAAGCTTCTTGTTTATTAGTGGGAGATGACACGTTATTGTCAAAGCAATACAGTAAGAAAATTGAGCTTGTACATTATCAATATTCTGGAGCTGTACATGATGTTATACCTGGTATAGGGATGGTCAACTTACTGCATTACAATGCTAAAACTGATCAATCTACCCCTGTAGATTATAGAATATATGATAAAGAAACTGATGGAAAAACAAAGAATGAGCATTTTTGTGATATGCTTACTTTAGCTAAGGAAAGAGGGATCAATCCTGATGCAGTAGTAATGGATGCGTGGTATAGCGGTTTGGAGAATTTGAAACATATACGTAATTTAGGTTGGACATGGGTTAGTAACCTAAGAAAAAATAGAAAAGTTAATCATAATGTTAGCTTAGAAAGTTTAGAGATTCCTGATGAGGGACTAAAAATTCACCTACGTGGATACGGTTGGGTTACGGTATTTAAGTTTGTGGCAAAAAATGGTCGCATTGATTACATAACAACTAACTTAGAAAATCCAACACGTGAACAAATAGAGAAAATTGTTAAGGCACGGTGGTCTATAGAAGTTTATCATCGAGAATTAAAACAAACTTGTGGTATTGAACGCTGTCAGGCACGCACGGGTCGAGCTCAGAGAAATCATATTTGCCTTGCCGTATTTGCTTGGCTCGATATGAACAAAAGGAGGATAAATGAAAAAATTACTTTATATCAACAAACTTGGGAAGTTATAAAAACATCAATTCAGAACAACATTAGATGCCTTTTAGCTGATTCGCAATTTTGCTAACTGCGAAACTCCTGGATATATCTCCTCTTAATATAACGTAAATCTGAATAATTTGTATCTTCATGAGCACTACTAATACGTTTTAATCCAGTATTACTACCAATAGCATATAAAGATAGTAGTAAGCGTTTCAGTAATTTAGATTGGCTGATGTTGCCCCTAGCAGCAACTGTCTGAAAATGGTTGGTAAAACCAATACGCAAGTCTGTTTCTTTTAGGATATCAATTAAGTTTATTGCTCCCCAACGTTTATTAATTACTTGTAATGTTATCAGATTACTAGGTTCAATTTGAGCATCGTATGGTGTTAACTTAATATGTCCATTAGTGCTATTCTTCGGAACAATGATTTTTACCTTATGGTTATCCCCGATACTATTATTAAATTGCTGTAAATGCTGATCTAAAGTATCTCGCAATGATTGGATGAATTCGTTACCATCTTTTGGTAATCCAAGTTTTTTGTAATAATATTCAGCATTATAGTCAAAATCTTTGGGTCAATCCTCTTCTGGATCACGGTAACGATACGCACCCTTAATCCATATTTGCTTACAATCTAGTAAATCATGCAATAGCTCTAAAATTGCCACTTCATAATTAAAGCGGTTGATTCTAACATTTTTAGCTTTAGTTACATCTTTTATTTCATTGTCTGCATTGTTTCCAGTGTTCTCCTCCTGTTCTTCTATTACCATAGACTGCAAGAATACGAAGAACGTATGAAATGCCTAAGGGATGATTTTAATTCAGAAGAGTTTGACCCCATATTAGTTGAATTTGGTGATCATAAATAAATTTACGTATGGATTGAAAATATCTCAATAACAACCAGCTGAAGCTGGTGGGTTGATATCTAGACTGGAAGTCGCTATTACTCTAAAGAGATATTACTAATGCCTGTGCTGTCTCTCTGATCCTAATTCTTATAAGTTACCCTGCAATACTTTTGTAGCGATATTTAGTGATCCAAACAACATGAAAGCGATGGTAAAATACAGTGTGGCTAGTCTTGTTATAATCTGTCATATATGATATTTTAATATACATAAGAGCTTGCTCTTATGTATATTAAAATATCATATATTCAAGTTATAGTGAATTGAAATATTAGAACAAGGACTGAAGTCTTTCCCAGCTGAAGCTGGGGGTTTTATAATGGACTGAAAAAATTAGACAAAGAAGCAGGTATTTTTGTTTCTCAATAAGTATAGAATAATAAATAAAATTAAAGAGAAACAAATGGGTAAAAAACAAATTAAAAATTTTAGTGCAGAAGCAAAAACTAAAATAGTATTAGAGATGTTAAAAGAAGAATCAACAATAGGTCAGTTATCGGTCAAATATGAAGTAACGGCTAAAACTATGCAAAACTGGAAACGACAATTTTTAGATAATGCGTCATTGGCATTTGAGCCAGCAAAAGCTGTTAGTGAGTACAAAGGGCAGATTAGTGAACTTAAGAATCAAAACGATGAACTTGCAAAAGCATTAGGTAAGGCTACAGTCGAGAGGGACTGGGCGGTGGGAAAGCTAAACAGCTTGGACTTATCAAATAAGAAAAGTCTTGTCGACCCCAAGCTGAGTACGTTAGCAAAGACAAGGCAATGTGAACTATTAAAGATAAGCAGATCTGGAGTATATTATAAAGCTAAAGTAATGAGCTTATATAATCTTGATATTTTAAATAGAATAGATGAAATATATACGGATAACCCTGAGTATGGTTATCGTTATATATACAAACAATTATTGGAAGACGGCTTTAATGTGGGCAGAGATAGGGTGCTTAAATATATGGGAATAATGGGTATAGAAGCTATTCATCCTCATAAAAAGCAATCTACTTCTGTGAAGGATGGTCAACATAAAATTTATAGCTATTTGCTTGAGCCGTACTGGCACAAATCAGGAACGAATAGAACTATTCATGTACCTTATGTTAATCAAGTGTGGAGTGGTGACATTACTTATATTAGAACTAACGGAGGATTTATGTATCTTGTGGCGATTATAGATTGGCATAGTAAGGCAATACTAAGTTATAAAGTATCTAATTCTATGGATGCATCACTTGTAACCGATGTATTAAAAGATGCACTGAATAAATACCCTGCACCACAAATATTCAATAGTGATCAGGGTAGTCAATATACTGGACATGAGCATACGGGAATTCTAAAAGAGAATAATATACAAATCTCAATGAACGGTAAGGGTAGAAGCATTGATAATATTGTGATTGAAAGATTTTTTAGAACTTTAAAATATAATTGTATATTTATAAATGATTTTAAAAATATCGCAGAACTTAAAGATGGTATTGATAAATACATGGATAAATATAACAATCAAAGATTCCATTCAAGTATTGGTTATAAAAAACCGATGAACGTGTATCTTGATTACTTACAAAATGCAGCTTAAAAATTATGTAAAATGGGAAACAAAATTAGTGAAAAATTTGTCTTGAAAAATCAGTCCAGTTTCTTTTAACCAAAAAGGTGACTATAAATGCAAAATAATTTATCCGAAAATAATATTCTTGGTAGCGATGTTTTTTTTACGTTAGATAGTGAGGAAATTATTTTAGCTAGTAGTAAGAATACTAAAGAAAATAGATTAGCATTTGCTGTAATGCTCAAGTTTTTTCAAGTAGAAGGACGATATCCAACTCCTAGCGATGTTATCCAGCAAACGATGATTAATAGCCTGGCTATGCAACTAGATTGCTGTGATATGAATCTTGATAATTATGATTGGCATAACAGAAGTTCAAAACGATTTCGTCAAGAAATTCGGTTATTATTAGACTATCGAAAAGCTAATATAGAGGATAGTAAAAAGTTAATTGATTGGCTAATAGAACACAGCTTACCACAAGTTCCAACATTACCGCAAATATTAGAGCAAGCCTATCAATTTTGTGGCAATCAGAGATTAGAACCATTTAAACCAAGGCAGTTAGATCGTTATATTGCTACGGCATGTTCTAGATTTGAGCGAAAGTTTTTCTTGGACATTTCTAAGCAGTTATCTATTGCCACAATAAAGTTAATAAATGAGTTATTACCTAAGAGTGATGAAATCAGTGATAATGAGGAGCAAAACAAGGAGGATAGTGAGGAAAGTAGGTTAGCAATAATAACATTAAGCTGTCTAAAGAAAGATATAGCCGGAGCTAAATTAAAAAATGTCAGTAACGAAATAGATAAGCTTAAGTGGTTAAGAAGATTGAGTTTACCTGAGAAATTAAACTCAGTTCCAAGAAAACTTAAGAAAAAATATTACACTAGGATTTGTGCTGAATTGCCAAGTGAGATTAGAAAACACCAGCCACAAATTTGTTATTCCACTATGGCAATATTTTGTCATGTTCGTTGTGAATTAATAACCGTTTATTGGCGATGTATCACCTTCAATTAGGCAAATCTTTTAAAGCCATATCTGCAATAGTGAAGTCACACTGGAAAACTGTGCAATCATGGCTCAGAAGATTTAGGAATCATGGTTTTGAAGGATTATTTGAATCACAAAGAAGCGGTGCCCCTAGGAAGATTAACACTATACAAGAGTCTGCTCTTTTTGATAAAATCAATACGCTCAGTGAAAGTAAAACTGGTGGGTATATACTGGAAAGGAACTACATATCATGTTACTTGAGGAATATGGTGCTAAATATGCGTTAAAAACAGTCTACAATACTATGCACCGCCTTGGTTTTAGCTGGATTACTTCTCGTTCAATGCATCCAAAGTCAAATCAAGAGACTCAAAATACATATAAAAAAACTTTCCAGATATGTTAACAGAATTATTACCAAAAAATATCGATAGATGTAAAGTTGATATATGGTCTCAGGATGAAACTCGAGTTGGGCAACAAGGTAGCTTAACTCGTATATGGGCTAAGCGTGGCACTAGACCCCGTAAAGTTCGGCAACAGCAATTCAATTTCAACATATATTTATGGAGCTGCTTGCCATGATACAGGAGAAGCTTTTGCATTAATTTTACCATATGCAAACACACAGGCAATGAATAAATTCTTAGAAGACCTTTCTCGCAGTATTCAAGGCAACCGACATATAGCTTTACTAACGGATAATGCAGGTTGGCACACAGCCAAAAAACTAACTGTGCCAAGCAATATCACTTTGATACCGCTTCCGCCCTATGCACCGGAACTTAATGCAATGGAACAAGTTTGGGAATGGATCAAGAATCATTACTTGTCTAACCAATGTTATGGTGTATATGAAGATATCGTCACTATGGCTTGTTACGCTTGGAATCAACTTGCTCATAATGTAGATTTAGTAAAATCAATTATGTATAGAGACTGGATAAATACACCGTGTTAATTATTGCAATTGGTATTATTATGCTATCCAAAGACTTTTAGGATGGCCAATTATACATCTTAAAAATTGTTCTGCTATTTTTCACAGTCCACCAATCGGACAAAGTCAATTATGGTCTATATGTGAACTAAGTTAACCTCAGGTTAGTTGTGAGGAGGAGATTTATGAGTAATATCAAAATTCGTTACTGTGCAATGGAGGACCTCTCTTGCATGTTGCCTCTCATGGAACAACTTGGCTATAAGGCATCAGAGGATAGAAAAATTGATCATTATTATGAAGTTATAGCCAAGAAAAAATAAGATAAACCTTGTTACAGGATATGTTATGAATATTCATTTTGAAAAAGCTAACTTATACCAATTGCAATAATTAGTCCGTCCGCCAAAAATATTTAAAGCCCCCCATAATCTATGATTGAATAAAATTTTTACAAAAAAAATTCTAATATTTGCACTAAAATTAAAAATTGTTTTCAATTTTATTGAAAAATTTCTGTTTTAGTAAAATTTTTACATGAGCTTATTGTTAACGATTTTTTTTAATCGTTTAGCAAGTTTTTTAATGATAATTTTTTTATGTAGAGTTAGGCATGATGTGTAAATGATTGGCAATACATCGTAAATTCAAACCTATAGCAGAGATTATTGGATTGATCACATCTCCTATCACACCCTTCAAGAAGTTTCTGCCCATCCTGCCATATTGTTTCAAATGCCCTATTATTGGTTCTATAGCACTGCGTCTCCTGATCATACACTTGTCTTCTTTCAATAACTTTTTCCGAGTTTTTGGGGTATATACCTTACTCTTCTCTTGAACATTGCTGATCTGTCAACAGTTTTCCGGACAGTTTGTTTAGGCACATTTTTGCATTTTCTCGTATTGTACAGGTGATAGATAGTCATTAGTTGAATGCATCCTTATACGATTATAAAATACTTCTATATATTCAAATATGGCATATTTTGCTTCCTCCCTAGTTTTAAATTTATATTGATAAATTAGTTCTGTTTTTATAGTGTGAAAAAAGCTTTCAGCAACAGCATTATCCCAACAATTTCCTTTACCGCTCATACTCTGTATAATACCATGTTGTTTTGTAAGTTTTGAATGGCTATCAGAACAATATTGACTACCTCTATCAGTATGCCAAATAAGTCCTTTAGGTGGTTTACGTTGCCATATTGCCATTAGCAGAGCATTATTAACTAAATCAGCTTTCATGTTACTATTCATTGACCACCCTATAATTTTCCTAGAAAATAGATCAATAACGGTTGCTAAGTACAGCCAACCTTCTTCAGTTGGAACATATGTGATGTCCCCAACCCAATAACAATTAGCAGCATAGACCTTGAACTTTCTATCCAATAAATTAGGAGCAACTTGCTTATTATGACTAGAATCAGTAGTTGCTTTAAATTTATGTTTGCTTTTACATACTAAACCAGCTTCATTCATTAGCCTTGCAATCCGCTTCCGACTAACAATTATACCGTGTCTAGATAGTTCCTTTTTAATGGGTCTAGATCCATAATTCCTTCTACCTTCTTGAAAAATTGTTTTAATCTTACAGGTTAAAGCATTATCTTCTTTGTCCCTATTGCATTCAGGGGTAGTTAACCATTCATAATAGCCACTACGTGATACTTTCATAAATTTGCACATAATCGCAGTTGAAAAATCACCTTTATGCTTCTTTATCCATGCGTACTTTATTGGGACTCTTTCGCAAAGTACGCGGCAGCCTTTTTTAATAGATCACGCTCCTGCGTTACCCTAGCTAAATCTTTCTTTAATCTTTTTAATTCATCATAGAGATGTTCATCTGTTCGCATTATTGATTCTTTAGGTTTGGAATATTTATCTACCCAAGTATATAGAGTATTTCTAGTAATACCTAACTCTTTAGCTGTTTGTGACACAGGTCGCTTGGACTCAATTGCTAATTTAACTGCTGACTCTTTAAATTCAGCCGGATAAACCTTTGGTTTGCTATTAGTCATTTTTGTACTTCCTTTCTGTTAATATTGTCTCCTATTAACTGTCCGGAAAACTATAACCACATCATGCTGCCAGTATAACCAAGATCAACAAACGATTTTTTTATCTTTATTCCAGTTACATTTTCTACCGCTTCAAAACTCTGCTGCAATGTATGACCATCATAAGGATTATTATGAAACGATTTTGCTGACAGTACAAAATTTCTACGACCACTGACTACTACCGCAACTTTATTGCCAAACTCATATGGCTTGTTTCGTTTTCCCTTCACTATACACTCTACCTCAGGGGCATGAAAACTATACAATATTTTATTCTGTTCTTTGTATTGCTTTTTCTCTTCTCTTTTTAAAACAGATTGGCTATGTATTTGTTTTACTTTTTTCAATACTTCTTGATCTCTGATAGATAAGTTTAATTTCTGATTTTTTATCTCACGCTCACATATTCTAACCAAACGACCAAGTAACGTTTTTAAATGCTTCATTATTTTCCAACGCTTCTTGGCTTTGCTATGCTCTTTATACTTCCAGAGCTTTATTATATCTCGCTTATAGGTTCTAGCGTAGGTTTCGTTTAAACTTATACCCAAACTTTGGCAAAGCTTCACAATACTAAGCCTAGCTTTATCCATTAAATAAACATCATGTGGGTGCTTGATATTCTTAATTTGTACCGTTGTATCAGCAATTATCAATTCCAAATCTTTTTTTTTAATTGTGTTAGTTCTTATTCCAACTCTTATCAACTCTGCTAATATCTCGTTATATCCAGATTCACCTAATAAATTACGAAATCTTCTTATGCTAGTTTCCGACATCGCTATATCTGTTTCTATATATTCCCACCCACAGAAATATTGCCAATACATGTTTTCTTTTAGTTCTTCCTCTGCTAATGAATCTGAAAAATTATACATTGCTTGTAGCATCGTTACACCAAGCATCACTCTATGACATTTTCTATTTCTACCAAATCTCTTAATAGAAACATTTTTTGATAACCATTCTTCTAGACCAGACCAATTTATTGTCCCACTTTGGGAGAAAAACCCCGCACTTGCAGTGCGTCGTTTCAACATAAATTTTAAATATCTTATCAAGAAAAGATAGGATATTTTTTAACAAAATCTTACACTTCACAGATATATTTTTTTGTGTTGTGACACTTTCTAAATGAGCCATACACAAATAGTTTCTAACTTTTAAGTTAGTACATACATGAGGCATTCATGCCGTAATATTAAGCTCTGCACTTGCAGTGCAGAGTGGTTAACTAGCATATTTTAACATTTTCTTATGGATTTCTTTATTATTTTCTGCCATTAAACCCTATTATCTATAAGACTTATAGAGTTTTGCCGGACAGACTAATTAACACGGTGTATTTATCCAGTCTCTATACATAATTGATTTTACTAAATCTACATTATGAGCAAGTTGATTCCAAGCGTAACAAGCCATAGTGACGATATCTTCATATACACCATAACATTGGTTAGACAAGTAATGATTCTTGATCCATTCCCAAACTTGTTCCATTGCATTAAGTTCCGGTGCATAGGGCGGAAGCGGTATCAAAGTGATATTGCTTGGCACAGTTAGTTTTTTGGCTGTGTGCCAACCTGCATTATCCGTTAGTAAAGCTATATGTCGGTTGCCTTGAATACTGCGAGAAAGGTCTTCTAAGAATTTATTCATTGCCTGTGTGTTTGCATATGGTAAAATTAATGCAAAAGCTTCTAATGAATTGCTGTTGCCGAACTTTACGGGGTCTAGTGCCACGCTTAGCCCATATACGAGTTAAGCTACCTTGTTGCCCAACTCGAGTTTCATCCTGAGACCATATATCAACTTTACATCTATCGATATTTTTTGCTAATAATTCTGTTAACATATCTGGAAAGTTTTTTTATATGTATTTTGAGTCTCTTGATTTGACTTTGGATGCATTGAACGAGAAGTAATCCAGCTAAAACCAAGGCGGTGCATAGTATTGTAGACTGTTTTTAAAGCACATTTAGCACCATATTCCTCAAATAACATGATATGTAACTCCTTTCCAGTTATATACCCACCAGTTTTACTTTCACTGAGCGTATTGATTTTATCAAAAAGAGCAGACTCTTGTATAGTGTTAATCTTCCTAGGGGCACCGCTTCTTTGTGATTCAAATAATCCTTCAAAACCATGATTCCTAAATCTTCTGAGCCATGATTGCATAGTTTTCCACTGTGACTTCACTATTGCAAATATGGCTTTAAAAGATTTGCCTAATTGAAGGTGATACATCGCCAATAAACGTATACGATTTCGACCATGCGGCTCATGTTTCATCATTTTTATAAAATCATGACCTTCAAAACCTTGCGGTAATATTAACCTAGCTATTTGATTACCTTTTATCAGTTAAAAACCCATTTTATAACACTGCGTTAATTATTGCAATTGGTATTAAGTCATAAAGACACTATTTTTAACTGGTTAAAAGAACCCCATGTTCAGGAATTTTGGGATAATAGCCAAGAACATAAAGATGATATTTTAAATTTCATCAACGGTCGTATAAAACCTTCAAGTTACGCAGATGGTCTATACACATATTGGATTGGGTGTATCTATAACGAACCTTATTGCTTGGTCATGACACTACAAGAAAAGCAGGAATATTCTATAGCACTACTCAAAAAAGCTTATCTTTCAAAGCATGGTCACACCTATAGCATGGATTATACCATTGGTAATATAGCCTATTTTGGCAAAGGATTAGGGGCAAAGACTTTAGAAGTATTTATTGATTTTATTAGAAGTAGTTATGATAGCCAAGTTGATACTTTTTTTATCGATCCAGATGTCACAAATCCAAGGGCTAGACATGTTTATGAAAAGGCAGGATTTAAATATATCGATGATTTTATTATGGAAGGAGATGGTGTATTTGCTGGACGCAAAACACATTTTTTAGTAAAGCGATTGTAATCAATGGTACAAATTAATACCAAAATAAAGAATACAGTAAAGTTTCAGGAAAATATTTTAATCCGGCTTGCTGAAACTACTGACATCTCATCATTTGTCGCTCTGTCATATAAAAAGCGTCGTGCTTATGAAAAAGTTCAGCCACAGTTTTGGAAATATGCCGGTCCTGAAGCTGAGAAATCTCAAAAGCAATGGTTCGAAGAGTTATTGAGGTTAGACGATCACATTATGCTAGCTGCAGTTTACAAAGAAAAAATATTAGGTTTCATCATCGGTAGATTAATGTCAGCACCAAAAGTCTATAACCCGGGTGGACTAACCCTTATGATCGATGATTTTTGTGTGGAAAGTAAACACGATTGGAATTCTATTGGTCAGAAATTGATTAAGGAAATCAAGAAACTCGCAAAAACTAAAAATGCTACTCAGTTTCTTGTCGTTTGTGGTGCATATGACGAACCCAAACGTAATTTCCTTAAAAGCATGGGCTTAACTGTAGCTTCTGAATGGTATGTGGGAAGAATTATGTGATTACAGGAATGAATCATGTTACTTTAGCTGTAGTTTGATCAGTCTTGTGAGTTTTTTCGTAATACTCTGCTGCTTTAAATAATTATTTTTTTAATATCATGGATTCACGTATTAAATGGTAATACTTGCGTTCGCCCGCCTCTTGTTTGTTGTTTCCATTCTTCAAATCATTATGGGTATACTCCCCAAATCTAACTTAAAACAATGGAAATCAGTTGTGTTTATTATGAATTGTATTATAATAAACTATTTAGAGGCTTTATTTTAACCTGGGGTTATCTTAAGGCACGAATATTACTGACTTTAAATTAACCTACTCCAATTCGGGATAAGAATTAGACTTACTGCATAAATCAAAGATAGTTGAGGGATTTTTAGGAGAAACGAAGCCGGCTACCTTCGCGTACACAGACGTACGTGAGGAGCGGAGGCGAGTTTCGACGACAAAATCACCAACTAGATTGACTTATGCAGTAAGTCTAATTCTTATCCCAAATTCGCGTGACTACGTGGGAATGACATCTTAGGTCATTAAACCGATGTCTTACATCGATATTTGAGGTTAAATTAGTAGATTTAAGGATGGTTATGTATAGAATTAACTTTATTATTATAATCTTATCTTTCATGCTTACAGGTTGTCTGCCAGCTGTTTTTACTGCAGCAACTACCTCTACTCTTGCAGTTGCAAAAGATCAATCAATTGCGGAGACAATTGATGACGTAAAAATAGCTACAAAAATCAAAGCTTCTTTTATAAAAAATAATTTCAGGGAATTATATACTAAGATTAAGGTTGAGGTAAATCAGGGTAGGGTACTACTGACTGGCATCATAGACAAAAAAGAAGATGCATTAAAAGCTGTAGAAATTGTGTGGGGTGAACAAGGAGTTCGTGAAGTTATTAACGAACTAATAATAGATAAAAAAAGTGATCATTTTGACTTAGTGCAATATACTAAAGATGCTATGATTACTAGCCAGATCAAGGCTAGAACTTTTGTTAACCGAGATATAAAATGGGTAAATTATACCATTGTTACAGTGAATGATATAGTATATATATTTGGTATAGCAAGGTCTGAGGAAGAATTAGAAAAAGTTACTTCTATTGCTTCCCAGATTAATGGTGTGGCAAGGGTTGTCTGTCATGTTAAAATAAAAGAAACTGAAGAAAATGATAATAAATAACCTCAATTCGATATAACTTGTCATATCAAATTCAGGTTAAATATGATATAAATGAAAGTGAAACTTAGATATATTCTTTTGTTGCTAGTTTATTGTATAGGGCTTAGCTCTTGCTCTACTAAGCCTAGTCTATATCGTAAATTATCGCAGGAAGATCCTAAAAATGTTCATTATAAGGGGCATTATAAGATAGGCAAAAAATATACTATCAAAGGTAAGACTTATAAGCCTAAGGAAGATATTAATTGCAACCAAGTAGGTGTAGCGTCTTGGTATGGTTCTAAGCATAAATTTCATGGGAAAAAAACAGCAAATGGTGATACATATAATAAACATATGCTAAGTGCAGCCCATCCTAGTTTGCCATTACCTAGTTTGGTTAAAGTGACTAACTTAAGTAATAATAAATCTCTTATTCTTATGGTTAATGATCGCGGTCCTTTTAAAAAGAACCGTATTATAGATGTTTCAGAAAAATCTGCTGAAATTTTAGGATTTAAAAAACAAGGTACAGCAAAGGTTAGAGTACAATATATGCATAAGGAGACTAAAGAATTTTTGAATAATATTGCTTTAAAGCCTAAGGAAAATTGTATTGCAAAAAAGAAAGTAGCCAATCCTAAATGTAGCGTTAATTGTCATATTAAATTAGTAAATCTAAAACATAAATTGGCAGTTAACCCTTGATGATTTTTGTATTATAGTGTATTCCCAAATTGGAAAACCAATTCTTCAAGCTTTTATAGGAGTATACATGATTGTTTTTGGGAAATATAAATTAAATAGTCCTCAGTATCTTGAGTCTTATAGGAAGATGTTGTTGCTTAGAAGATTCGAAGAAAAATGTGGGCAGTTTTATGGTATGGGTCTAATAGGTGGGTTTTGTCACTTATATATTGGACAAGAAGCGATAATTACTGGTGTGGATTTAGTAAAACAGCTTGGTGATAGTACTATTACCAGTTACAGGGATCATGCTCATATTATTTCAGCAGGGACTGAAGCAAAATACGTATTAGCAGAACTGATGGGTAAAGAGACTGGTTGCTCGAAAGGTAAGGGTGGTTCAATGCATCTGTTTGACGTAGAAAACAAATTTTACGGTGGACATGGTATTGTAGGGGCTCAAGTACCTATAGGTACAGGTCTAGCTTTTGCTGAGAAATATCGAAATACTAATAATATATGTTTTACTTTCTTGGGAGATGGGGCAGTTAATCAAGGTCAAGTATATGAAGCTTTTAATTTAGCGGCGTTATGGCACCTACCTGTAGTTTATATTATTGAAAATAATCAATATTCAATGGGTACTTCAGTAGCTCGTTCTACCTTTATGACTGACCTTTACAAGAAAGGGGAGTCATGTGGTATTACGGGATTTAGACTAAATGGTATGTCGTTAGAGTCAGTTTATGATTATGTTCGGCAGGCTGCGGAGTTTGTTAGAAATGATGGTGGCCCAATAATATTAGAAATGGATGCTTATCGTTACAGAGGACATTCAATGTCTGATCCAGGTAAATATCGTAGTAAGGAAGAAGTAGAAAACTATAAAGAACAGGACCCATTATCACAAGTGAAAAATATAATTTTGGCTAATAAATATGCTAGCGAAGAGCAATTAAAAGAAATTGAGAAAGAGGTTAAAGAGGTCATTGCAGAAGCAGTTGAGTTCTCAGAAAGATCGGCATTACCGAATGAAGAAGAGCTATATACGAATATTTACGTTGAATGAGTAGAAACATGTTACAAACGACAGTACGGGAAGCCTTACGTGCAGCAATGCAAGAAGAAATGTTAAGAGATAATAGAATCTTTATTATGGGAGAAGAAGTTGCTCAGTACCAAGGAGCGTATAAGATAACCCAAGGGTTATTAGAGCAATTTGGTTCAAAAAGGGTAATTGATACGCCAATAACAGAACATGGTTTTACTGGTGTGGCTATTGGAGCGGCATTTGCTGGGCTTCGTCCCATTGTTGAATTCATGACATTTAATTTTGCTATGCAAGCAATGGATCAAATAGTTAACTCTGCAGCTAAAACTCATTATATGTCTGGTGGAATTATTAAATGTCCAATAGTATTTCGTGGACCAAATGGGGCAGCAAGTCGAGTTGCTGCCCAACATAGTCACAATTATACAGCTTGTTATAGTCATATTCCGGGGCTTAAGGTAGTAGCTCCCTATAGTGCAGAAGATCACAAAGGGCTTCTAATGACTGCTATTCGTGACGATAACCCGGTTGTTTTTCTAGAAAATGAAATTCTCTATGGTCATAGTTTTGAAGTCCCAGAAATAATAGAACCAATTCCATTTGGTCAGGCTAAGAAACTTATTGAAGGTGATGATGTTACCATAGTAGCATTTTCCTTACAAGTTAAGTTGGCTTTAGATGCAGCAAATAGCTTGTATGATAGTGGTATTAACTGTGAGGTAATCGACCTAAGAACTATCAAGCCCTTAGATATAGAAACTATATTAGAGTCGGTTAAAAAAACTAATCGGTTGGTTGTTATAGAGGAAGGCTGGTTTTTTGCAGGTGTTGGTGCAACTATAGCTAGTATGGTAATGAACCAAGCATTTGATTATCTAGATGCTCCTATAGAGATTATCTCGGGTAAGGATGTTCCTCTACCATATGCTATTAATCTAGAGAAATTAGCACTGCCAACTATAGAAGATGTTATTAGTGCTGTGAAGAAAGTGTGTTATACTAGCTAGACTTCAAGAATTAAGGTCGTCAGTTTAACCACTACCGATATCGTTCCCGCATGGATCACTAGTATGTTATTCCCTCGTAGGCGGAAATCCATAATATCTAATAGCCTTTGCAGGCTATTTTTTGGATTCCCGCTTTTAGCTAGGAATGGCATCTTTCTGGGCTCTGTACAAATAAGTGTGTAAATTTTTCAAAGGTTATATAAAAATATAATATAACAAAAGGAGAAATTATAATGCACCAAAAACAAAATGAAGCAATGAATCAAGCGATAGATTTATTAATAAATAATGATACAGATATATCAACATTACTTAAAGAGGATGGTTTATTGTCCCACTTTGGGAGAAAAACCCCGCACTTGCAGTGCGTCGTTTCAACATAAATTTTAAATATCTTATCAAGAAAAGATAAGAATGAATCATACAGATATTTTTTAACAAAATCTTACACTTCACAGATATATTCTTTTTGTGTTGTGACACTTTCTAAATGAGCCATATACAAATAGTTTCTAACTTTTAAGTTAGTACATACATTAGGCATTCATGCCGTAATATTAAGCTCTGCACTTGCAGTGCAGAGTGGTTAACTAAAACAATTAATCAAACGGCTTGTAGAGAAGGCATTGCAGTCAGAGATGAATAATCACTTAGGATATGATAAATATTGTCATACTGATAGTGATAATGTTCGTAATGGTAGGAATGTAAAGAATCTAGTAACAAATAATGGAGTTGTAGAGATTGAGGTTCCAAGGGATAGAAGTAGTACATTTGAACCTGCATTAATTCCGAAGCGTCAAAGACGTATTGAAGGATTTGATGATAAAATAATATCGTTATACGCTAAAGGAATGAGCTTATCTGATATTAAGATTCAAATGCAAGAATTGTATGGAGCTGACGTTAGCGAAAGTTTAATAAGTCAAATTACTGATGATGTAATTGAGGATGTCAAGATATGGCAAAGCCGACCATTGGATCGAGTATATGCTATAGTATTTTTTGACTGTTTAGTAGTAAAAGTACGTCAAGATAAACGAATTATCAATAAGTCTGTATATGTAGCATTAGGTATTGATTTATGTGGAAGGAAGGATATTTTAGGATTGTGGATCAGTGAAAATGAAGGAGCGAAATTTTGGCTTGGTAATTTTACTGAGATGAAGAACAGAGGTATGCAAGACATGCTTATTGCTTGCAGTGATAATTTAACCGGTATGTCTGAGTCAATAGAAGCAGTTTTTCCGAAAACCGAACATCAATTATGTATTGTACATCAGATTAGAAATAGTTTAAAATATGTATCATATAAAGACCGAAAAGAATTAGCGTCTGATTTAAAGCCTATATATACTGCTAGCACGGAGGAAGAAGCACATCTTGCTTTAGAATCTTTTGAAGCTAAATGGAGTAAACAGTATCCACAAATTGCTAAATCTTGGTATGTTCATTGGGAAAATTTAATGGTTTTTCTAGGATACCCTGAGGCGATAAGGAAAGTAATATACACAACTAATAGTGTAGAATCTGTCAATAGCCAATTACGTAAGGTTACTAAGAATAAACGGGTTTTTCCAAATGATAATGCTGTTTTTAAGACCTTATATTTGGCAATTGATTATATGACCAAGAAATGGGTTATGCCGATTCCAAACTGGAACGCAGCTATGGCTCACTTTTTGATAAAATTTGAAGGTAGAATTTAAGCCCTATGAAAAATTTACACACTTAATTAGAAAGACTCTCTTTCTGCCATTTAATAGTTTGGTGATGTATTTAGTAATATACTAATAATTTGGTCGATAAGATCAGAGTTAGTACTAATATAATCTTCAGTTAACTTTAATAACTCAAGCAGATTGGCTTTAGAAGCATTATCCATAGCACTTGTCTTTTTATCAAGCTCAAATTGTAGGCGGCAGGAATTACCATAAATTTCCCCTAATTCAGCATTATACAAACCTTGAGCTTGCATCATTTCGCTAATCAAATTAGCTTTTAGTATCCAACCAATAACCCCTGATTTACATAAATCTTTCGACTCTATGCCTAGTTTTGTCAATCCTGTATCAAGTGATATGAGTACGATATCTTTTTGAGTTAGTGTATCATCTAGTTCATAAGCTAAATTAGCAGCTGTCAACTCAGGATTACTGGCAAACATACCCCCATCTACTTGATAACTGCTGTTATTATACGCATTAGTTAGAAGCTTTGGTGCAAAGAATATAGGGGCAGCACTGCTAGCTGCTGCAATATTACTTATCAAAAAATCATTATTAGGGTCTTTAAGTGCCTGCTTTCTAGTCCACACCTGTGGTAAATTAGTATCCAAATTATAGGAAGTAACAGCCGTAGGGCTTATTAGTTGGCTCATCCTAGTATTACCAAAAAGCCCTATTAATATCTTGTCATATTGACTCCAATCGTATTTTGGTCCCCAAAGACCAAAACCAGCATATATTTTTCTAAACATGGAAGCGTAAAAAATATCTTTAGACTTTTGCATATATAGATCTAAAATGTCAGAAGCTTTATATTTTGGCTGTCCTGATTCATTAGGTGTAGCGAGAGCTAACACCACAAGTCCACCTGTAGAAGTACCTACCATAAGGTCGAATAACTCACTGGCAGGTTTACCACTTCGATTTTCAAACTCTGCAACAATACGTGCTGGTATAATACCCTTAACCCCACCGCCATCTATTGATAGTATTCTAACAGCTTTCTTCTTATTTTTAAGAATAGATATATTTTTTGTTACTAAAGGACATGAGTTGGCAGAAATTACAGGAGAGTCCTTTTTGCTATATACTGCTCGTAAATGAAGAGTTGAATGAAGAGAAGAAAGAAGCTAGAATATGATAATGGGAGATATTTTAACATCTGAACAAAGAACGGGACTGAAGTCACGTCATGGTAATGAACGAGATAGGAGAGTATGTGACCGAATTAAGGCAGTTTTGCTGTATGATAAAGGTTGGAGCTATGGAGAAATAGCAGAAGCATTGCTGTTAAGTAAAGAAGCTATAAGAAAGCATGTAAGAGATTATCAAAAATTTAATAAATTAGAGACAGCTAATGGTGGTAGTGCAAGTAAGCTAAGTGAGCTAGAAGAGAAGGAGTTAATAGAGCATTTAGAAATATGTAATTATGTTTATGCCAAAGATATCAGTAATTACATAGAAGAAAAATACGGTGTTAGCTATACAATAGCAGGAGTAACAAAGCTATTAAGGAGATTAGGCTTTGTATATAAAAAGCCAAAGATCGTACCCGGCAAGCTTGATGTAGATAAGCAAGAACTATTTAAGCTAGAATATAGTTTATTGTCCCACTTTGGGAGAAAAACCCCGCACTTGCAGTGCGTCGTTTCAACATAAATTTTAAATATCTTATCAAGAAAAGATGAGCCTTTCTAATTAAGTGTGTAAATTTTTCATAGGGCTTAAAGAGTCAATCATTTAATTTGTGTAAGTTCATTTTTTATTTTCCAATAAATCATATTTAAAATCTCCACAAAGTATTTCAAATTGATTTAAAGCTAAAGACCAATCTTTAATAGGCATGGTCCATTTTTTGGCTGCATTTTGTAGGGATAAAAATATTATTTTTTGAATTGACTTATCATCTGGAAACACCCCCTTATTTTTGATAATTTTTCTAATTTGACGATTTACAGATTCTATAGTGTTAGTAGTATAAATTACCTTTCTGATCTCTTCAGGAAAGGCAAAAAACGGTATTATCCCAGACCAATTACGTTGCCAAATATCAGAAATTACCGGATATTTTTTATCCCATTTTACACCAAATTGCTGAAGTTTTAAACGTGCCATTTCGTCATTATTAGCTGTATAAATTTGTTTTAGATCTGATGTGACCTCTTTTAAATCTTTATATGACACATACTTTACTGAATTGCGAACCATATGTACAATACATAATTGTACTATAGTACTCGGGAATACACTGCTTATAGCTTCTGGAAAGCCCTTTAAACCATCCACACAAGCAACATAAATTTGTTCAATTCCTCGATTCTTTAACTCAGTAACTACTTGCATCCAAAATTTAGCACCTTCATTTTTGCCTATCCAAATGCCAAGTAACTCCTTTTTCCCTTCTATATTTACAGCAAGTGCTAAATATACTGCTTTATTTATTACTATGTGATTGTCTCTAGATTTTACATAGATACAGTCCAAGTATAATATTGGATACACCCTATCTAAACAACGATTTTGCCACCTAGTTACTTCTTCTATCACCCCATCTGTTATGGTGGATATCAAGTCACCAGATACATCAGTTTGATATATTTCTTCTAAATGCCCTCGGATCTCGCTGACTGTCATACCGCGACCATAAAGGGATATCACTTTCTCATCAAATCCATTAAATCTCCTCAGCCCTTTTGGTATTAATTGAGGATTATACTCTCCTTCCCGATCTCTTGGTACTTCTACTGTCAGCTTACGACCATCCCCATCAATTACTGTCTTCTCATAGCTACCATTACGACGATTATTATCTACTTTTGGCATCTTGCTATGTTTTGAATATCCTAATTCATGATCCAACTCACTTGCTAATATTTTCTCAACTATTTGCTTCTTTAGCTGTTGAAATAAACCATCTCGACCAAATAACTCCGATGGATCTGCTTTTGATAATAATTCTTCTACTAGCTGATTACTGATGTCTAATGTATCTTTATCTGTATCTAATTTTTTAGCCATAATTCCTCCTTGCTTGCTTAAGTTACTTTTTTTACAGTAATCTCTTACTGCTTTCTTTGCAACTTACACAAACTATAGGACAGACTCGGCTTAAATTCTACCTTCAAATTTTATCAAAAAGTGAGCCATAGCTGCGTTCCAGTTTGGAATCGGCATAACCCATTTCTTGGTCATATAATCAATTGCCAAATACAAGGTCTTAAAAACAGCATTATCATTTGGAAAAACCCGTTTATTCTTAGTAACCTTACGTAATTGGCTATTGACAGATTCTACACTATTAGTTGTGTATATTACTTTCCTTATCGCCTCAGGGTATCCTAGAAAAACCATTAAATTTTCCCAATGAACATACCAAGATTTAGCAATTTGTGGATACTGTTTACTCCATTTAGCTTCAAAAGATTCTAAAGCAAGATGTGCTTCTTCCTCTGTGCTAGCAGTATATATAGGCTTTAAATCAGCCGCTAATTCTTTTCGGTCTTTATATGATACATATTTTAAACTATTTCTAATCTGATGTACAATACATAATTGATGTTCGGTTTTCGGAAAAACTGCTTCTATTGCCTCAGACATACCGGTTAAATTATCACTGCAAGCAATAAGCATGTCTTGCATACCTCTGTTCTTCATCTCAGTAAAATTACCAAGCCAAAATTTCGCTCCTTCATTTTCACTGATCCACAATCCTAAAATATCCTTCCTTCCAGATAAATCAATACCTAATGCTACATATACAGACTTATTGATAATTCGTTTATCTTGACGTACTTTTACTACTAAACAGTCAAAAAATACTATAGCATATACTCGATCCAATGGTCGGCTTTGCCATATCTTGACATCCTCAATTACATCATCAGTAATTTGACTTATCAAACTTTCGCTAACGTCAGCTCCATACAATTCTTGCATTTGAATCTTAATATCAGATAAGCTCATTCCTTTAGCGTATAATGATATTATTTTATCATCAAATCCTTCAATACGTCTTTGACGCTTCGGAATTAATGCAGGTTCAAATGTACTACTTCTATCCCTTGGAACCTCAATCTCTACAACTCCATTATTTGTTACTAGATTCTTTACATTCCTACCATTACGAACATTATCACTATCAGTATGACAATATTTATCATATCCTAAATGATTATTCATCTCTGACTGCAATGCCTTCTCTACAAGCCGTTTGGTTAATTGTTTTAATAAACCATCCTCTTTAAGTAATGTTGATATATCTGTATCATTATTTATTAATAAATCTATCGCTTGATTCATTGCTTCATTTTGTTTTTGGTGCATTATAATTTCTCCTTTTGTTATATTATATTTTTATATAACCTTTGAAAAATTTACACACTTATTTGTACAGAGCCGAAAAGATAAGAATGAATCATACAGATATTTTTTAACAAAATCTTACACTTCACAGATATATTCTTTTTGTGTTGTGACACTTTCTAAATGAGCCATATACAAATAGTTTCTAACAGGAGTTTCGCAGTTAGCAAAATTGCGAATCAGCTAAAAGGCATCTAATGTTGTTCTGAATTGATGTTTTTATAACTTCCCAAGTTTGTTGATATAAAGTAATTTTTTCATTTATCCTCCTTTTGTTCATATCGAGCCAAGCAAATACGGCAAGGCAAATATGATTTCTCTGAGCTCGACCCGTGCGTGCCTGACAGCGTTCAATACCACAAGTTTGTTTTAATGAGTCTGTCCTATAGTTTGTGTAAGTTGCAAAGAAAGCAGTAAGAGATTACTGTAAAAAAAGTAACTTAAGCAAGCAAGGAGGAATTATGGCTAAAAAATTAGATACAGATAAAGATACATTAGACATCAGTAATCAGCTAGTAGAAGAATTATTATCAAAAGCAGATCCATCGGAGTTATTTGGTCGAGATGGTTTATTTCAACAGCTAAAGAAGCAAATAGTTGAGAAAATATTAGCAAGTGAGTTGGATCATGAATTAGGATATTCAAAACATAGCAAGATGCCAAAAGTAGATAATAATCGTCGTAATGGTAGCTATGAGAAGACAGTAATTGATGGGGATGGTCGTAAGCTGACAGTAGAAGTACCAAGAGATCGGGAAGGAGAGTATAATCCTCAATTAATACCAAAAGGGCTGAGGAGATTTAATGCAGGAGTTTCGCACTTAGCAAAAAATATGTTAATCTAGCAAGAAAGAGTTTTAGTTAAGCATGGCAAGATCAAAATGTAGCAAAGACTTATATAAATCATTTTTACAAGCAAGTAGCGTAAGATATAGTGGTAAAGCATTATCTGAAGTAAGTCCAATAAACCTATCTCATGATAGTGCAAGTCGATGGTTAAATAGTAAGGATTTCCGCCCTAGCGGGATCTACAGAGAAGTGTCAAAATATATTGATAGGGAAGCTTCTTGTTTATTAGTGGGAGATGACACGTTATTGTCAAAGCAATACAGTAAGAAAATTGAGCTTGTACATTATCAATATTCTGGAGCTGTACATGATGTTATACCTGGTATAGGGATGGTCAACTTACTGCATTACAATGCTAAAACTGATCAATCTACCCCTGTAGATTATAGAATATATGATAAAGAAACTGATGGAAAAACAAAGAATGAGCATTTTTGTGATATGCTTACTTTAGCTAAGGAAAGAGGGATCAATCCTGATGCAGTAGTAATGGATGCGTGGTATAGCGGTTTGGAGAATTTGAAACATATACGTAATTTAGGTTGGACATGGGTTAGTAACCTAAGAAAAAATAGAAAAGTTAATCATAATGTTAGCTTAGAAAGTTTAGAGATTCCTGATGAGGGACTAAAAATTCACCTACGTGGATACGGTTGGGTTACGGTATTTAAGTTTGTGGCAAAAAATGGTCGCATTGATTACATAACAACTAACTTAGAAAATCCAACACGTGAACAAATAGAGAAAATTGTTAAGGCACGGTGGTCTATAGAAGTTTATCATCGAGAATTAAAACAAACTTGTGGTATTGAACGCTGTCAGGCACGCACGGGTCGAGCTCAGAGAAATCATATTTGCCTTGCTGTATTTGCTTGGCTCGATATGAACAAAAGGAGGATAAATGAAAAAATTACTTTATATCAACAAACTTGGGAAGTTATAAAAACATCAATTCAGAACAACATTAGATGCCTTTTAGCTGATTCGCAATTTTGCTAACTGCGAAACTCCTGTTAATGGATTTGATGAGAAAGTGATATCCCTTTATGGTCGCGGTATGACAGTCAGCGAGATCCGAGGGCATTTAGAAGAAATATATCAAACTGATGTATCTGGTGACTTGATATCCACCATAACAGATGGGGTGATAGAAGAAGTAACTAGGTGGCAAAATCGTTGTTTAGATAGGGTGTATCCAATATTATACTTGGACTGTATCTATGTAAAATCTAGAGACAATCACATAGTAATAAATAAAGCAGTATATTTAGCACTTGCTGTAAATATAGAAGGGAAAAAGGAGTTACTTGGCATTTGGATAGGCAAAAATGAAGGTGCTAAATTTTGGATGCAAGTAGTTACTGAGTTAAAGAATCGAGGAATTGAACAAATTTATGTTGCTTGTGTGGATGGTTTAAAGGGCTTTCCAGAAGCTATAAGCAGTGTATTCCCGAGTACTATAGTACAATTATGTATTGTACATATGGTTCGCAATTCAGTAAAGTATGTGTCATATAAAGATTTAAAAGAGGTCACATCAGATCTAAAACAAATTTATACAGCTAATAATGACGAAATGGCACGTTTAAAACTTCAGCAATTTGGTGTAAAATGGGATAAAAAATATCCGGTAATTTCTGATATTTGGCAACGTAATTGGTCTGGGATAATACCGTTTTTTGCCTTTCCTGAAGAGATCAGAAAGGTAATTTATACTACTAACACTATAGAATCTGTAAATCGTCAAATTAGAAAAATTATCAAAAATAAGGGGGTGTTTCCAGATGATAAGTCAATTCAAAAAATAATATTTTTATCCCTACAAAATGCAGCCAAAAAATGGACCATGCCTATTAAAGATTGGTCTTTAGCTTTAAATCAATTTGAAATACTTTGTGGAGATTTTAAATATGATTTATTGGAAAATAAAAAATGAACTTACACAAATTAAATGATTGACTCCATAGAATTGTAACAAATAATAAATTTTACCATAATTTTGCTCAATTCTCAGAAGCTATAGATAGATTTTTTGCTAATATTGATCAATACAAAGGTAATTTGCTTACTCTTATAACTGACCAATTTCAGACTATAACTTTTAATCATTTTGCCAACTCTTCAGGTTAATTGAGTATATTGCACCTGTTTTCTAGGAGTACAAGCAGTAAATACTACTAATATAAGTAAGAATATCATGACATTTTTCATAATAACCTAAGAATATTTAGTCTCCCCGTCAAAAGTGCTAAAAATTAAGAAAAATTCAAAATTTAATACCTTAGCCAAAAATTCTTGTATAAAATTTGAGAGTTTAATTTTTTTGATTTAAATTTTTAGTACAAAAAGATGATTTTTAGAGAATTTTTGCATGATGATTTATTAACGATTTTGTAATTATTTGATTATTTTTTTACTGACTAATTTCTATGTAGAAAAATTTGTTTTGAGTAAATGATTCGCAATACACCGTAAGTTCAATCCTACAGCGGAAATTAACGGATTAATGACATCTCCTATTACCCCTTTCAGGTAGTTTCTGCCAACTCTACCATAACTTTTAAGATGCCCTATTATCGGTTCTATGGCACTCCGTCTCTTGAGCATTGCCTTATCATCTGACGATAGTTTCTTCTTGCAATATGGGCTATACACTTTGCCCTTCTCCTTAAAATTATTCCCCTTGTAACCTGAGTCAACAAAGGTTCTTGCTACTTCAACTCCTGTTAATTCTTTTACAATCTCTACAGTCTCCGATAATGTATGCCCATCATATGGATTGCCATGAAAAGATTTTGTCCCTAATACAAAGTTACCCCGACCACTTACTGCTATCGAAACCTTATTACCAAACTCGTATGGCTTGTTTAATTTCCCTTTACCAATGCACTCTACCTCCGGTGCATGAAAACTATATAATATTTTATTCTCTTCTTTATATTGTTCTTTTTCTGCTTTACTCAATATAGATTGTACTTGTATCTTTTTTATCTTATTCAGTATTTCTTGTTGTCTTGCCGATAAACTTAACTTTGCTTTAGCTATTTCTCGCTGACATATCCTAACTAAACGACCCAGTAATACTTTTAAATGCCTCATTATTTTCTTACGCTTCTTGGCTTTACTATTATCCTTATATTTCCATAATTTTAATATATCTCTTTTATATTGCTTGGCATATGTTTCATTTAACTTGATGCCTAAGGCATGACATAGCTTTACTAGCTCTATTCTTGCCTTATCCATCAAGTACACATCATGGGGATACTTAATATTCTTAATTTGTACAGTAGTATCAACTATTATCGATGCTAAGTCTTTTTTTTTACTACACCTGCTTTGCATCCGATTCTTATCAGCTCCTTTAATATCTCATTGTAGCCATCTTCTCCTAATATAGTACGAAACCGACGGATACTAGCTTCTGATATTTCAGCATCTTTCTGCAAATATTCCCAACCACAAAAATACTGCCAATATACGTTCTCTCTTAACTCTTCCTCAGTCGCTGCATCTGACAGGTTATACATCGCTTGCAGCATAGTCACCCCAAGTAACAGGCGGTGACATCTGCGATTCCTACCAAATTTCTTAATATCAACATTTGCTGACAACCATTCCTCTAAACTAGACCAATTTATTAATGATCTTAATTTATATAATTTATAGTCACCTTTTTGGTTAAAACCCCCAGCTTCAGCTGGGAAAGACTTCAGTCCTTGTTCTAATATTTCAATTCACTATAACTTGAATATATGATATTTTAATATACATAAGAGCAAGCTCTTATGTATATTAAAATATCATATATGACAGATTATAACAAGACTAGCCACACTGTATTTTACCATCGCTTTCATGTTGTTTGGATCACTAAATATCGCTACAAAAGTATTGCAGGGTAACTTATAAGAATTAGGATCAGAGAGATAGCACAGGCATTAGTAATATCTCTTTAGAGTAATAGCGACTTCCAGTCTAGATATCAACCCACCAGCTTCAGCTGGTTGTTATTGAGTGTCCCACTTTGGGAGAAAAACCCCGCACTTGCAGTGCGTCGTTTCAACATAAATTTTAAATATCTTATCAAGAAAAGATAAGATATTTTTTAACAAAATCTTACACTTCACAGATATATTCTTTTTGTGTTGTGACACTTTCTAAATGAGCCATACACAAATAGTTTCTAACTTTTAAGTTAGTACATACATGAGGCATTCATGCCGTAATATTAAGCTCTGCACTTGCAGTGCAGAGTGGTTAACTATTGTGGTTTAATTCTTCGATCAGTTTGTAATCAAAAAGTTGTCCTTGTCTTTGCAACTTTGTTATATTTTCTATCGGCATTAATCAGATAATCCTTAAGTTTTTTGCCAATATTATAGCTTTTTCTTATGGATTCTCTATATATTTTTATCTGCTAAGCATATTATATATTATCCTTCTAGACTTTTGACGGGGAGACTATTTAATTAATTTATAAAAGTTAAGACTTAATTTTGTATACACTATAAAATACATATACTCAAGTGATTTGAGGAATTAGATTTGAAAATGAATGGTGAGCATGCGAATCCATGATATTTTCAAAAAACAATTCGTAGGAGCAGAAAAGTATATTTCGTTATCAAGAGAATTCAGGTTATATTATTCTATATTTTTACTGCCCTGACCATCAAGGCCTTTAGTTCCATCCAGCTTTGCATTAACTAAAGATATTTTACTAACAAAGGCTTTAATGAAATTAACATTTGTTAAATCAGTATCATTAAAATTTGTATTATAAAGTTTGGCAGATTCTAATTTGCTACCGATAAGCGATGATTTACTAAAATCTGTGTTATTTAGATTTGCCATAGTTAAGTCAGTATTTTGTAATATACAACTCTGAAGCTTAGAATTAGATAAATCTACCCTTTTAAGAACAGAACCTGAAAAAATAGTTTGATTAAATACAAGATATAGTAAATTTAAATCTTGTAAATTCATATTTGATAAGTCTTTTACCTGCTCTAAATCTTTTACAGAATATATAATATTTGTTGACTTAAGCTTATCAAAGTCTTGACTATTTAATACAATATTTCTATTAAAATCTGAATTAATAAAATTACTATCTTTATATCTCACATTATTTAGTTGAGAATTTATAATTGATGAATTATCAAAGGTCACTTCTGACAACTCTGAATTTATGATAGCCATTTGATAAAAATTACTATCAACAAATTTGGTACTATTTAAAACAGTATTCTGCATAAGCACTTTAGTAAAATTCACCTTATTAAATTGAGTACTAGAGAAATTAGAGTTTATTAACTCACTATTAGTCAAATCAGAATTAATAATAGTTGCTTGTTTGACATAGCTATTATTCAGTAATATACCAGTAAGATTACTATTCTCAATATCGCTATTAACAATGTTAATTTTATTTAACTTAAGCAAAATGCTACTGCAATTCTTTATTGATATATCCTTTATGCTAGTGTTATTAAAGTGAGTATTATCCATAATACTCTTTTGAATTTGCACTTGCTGCAGTTGTGCATTATTAAAATTGGTATTTTCAAAATTACAACTTTCAATAATTGCATTGGTAAAATTCACAGACTGAAAAGAAGAAAAAGAGAATAACGAGTTAGTAAGCTTTATATTTTTTAATTGAGCCTGATTAATAATACCATGAGTAAAATCTGAATTATTAATAATCGCTCCAGTAAAATCTACCCCTGTTAGATCTACAGATTCACAATAACAATTAGTGATACTAGCGTAATTAGCTAATATTTGCCGCAAATCTGTACCATAAAAAATAGAGTTTGATATAACTGCATTTTTGAAACTACTTTTTTCTAAATTGCTTTTCTGAAAATTAGATTTACTTATAATACTACCATCAAATACAACTTTAATAAGATTGGCATTTTCAAAATTAACATTTTCTAAATTAGCTTTGATAAAATCAGTGTCCTCAAAATTTGATTGAATAAAATTACTATTTTCCAAATTGGCATTTTCAAATATAGATGCTTGAAAATCTGAGCCATAAGCTGATATATTTTTTAATCTAGTATTAGAGAGATCACTTTCTTGAATTACAGATTTTGTTAGAACTGCATTCTCAAAATTTACTCCTGAGAAATCCACACGTGATATTTCACAGAAACTTAAATCAACACTAGAAAGGTCTTCATCTGTCAGTTTAACACCTAATAATTTTAATCCCCTTAAATTTGAACCAAATTTACTTTTAATATTTACTCGTACCTTATTTTTATTCTGCTCTATTATATAATTCCTAATAACAAGACTTTGACTATTAGATAATAAACCATCTGTATCTCTCGGAGAATCCGAACACCCGGTAAGGAATAAAAGTAAAGCTAGAATAAAGAATTTTAGTTTAAAATACTCGCCAACAAAAGAGATGTTAATCTTGCTTCCTTTAACGTCATTTCCGCCGTAGCTCGAATGACACCGAGGCTGCTTAAAGATATTATAGAGCATTTTTTCTGTTTACACCTGTTATATAATGATATAAAGAAGAAAATATTAATATCTTCACTAAACCAGTTGGTATAAATACTATAAACCCACTATAAATAGCTTGTTTAATTCCTATAATTGTTGTCAACCAGCTAACTCCCAAAAAGTAAATTATAACGTGACCAATAAGACAGCTAAAAAACCCTGCTAAAAATCTCTTAGTAAATTTTTCGGACAACCTACTATTAATTATACCCATAACAGGAGCTGCCAATAACATTCCTATAAGATAACCACCTGTTGTACCAAGAAGAAAATATAAACCACTGGATAATTTTGTAAACATTGGCAGCCCTACTATTCCGGCTGTAAGATAAGTTAAAATCGTAGCAAAACTAAGTCGAGGGCTATAAGTAAAAGCAATAATACTAACCACCACAGTTTGCATAGATACTGGTACTGGCTGGGTAGGAATAATAATCTGAGCTCCAGCAAAGAGAGCTATTACCCCCATCATCACTTTAATAACAACTACAGCATGCTTATTAGCTATAAAATTTGCTAGAGTTTTCTTATTCGTAACTGTCATAAATTTCCTCTTCGTTAAATTTATTATTAGGAATATGTAAATTGAGCAATTTCAATTTACGATGTAAAGCCGAACGTTCCATACCTACAAAGGATGAGGTCTTAGAAATATTATTATTAAACCTATACATTTGAGCGGCTAAATATTGCCTTTCAAAAATCTCTCTTGCCTCTCGAAGTGGCATGGTCATCATATCAACATTATCTTCCTGCTTTGCAGAACTAGCACTATTAACTAGAATTTCTGGTGGTATCATAGATGGTTTTATTACTTCATTATTATTTGAAGATAGTGGATTCATAATTAAAGTCCATTCTATCACATTGCGTAATTGCCTTATATTACTTGGCCAATTATAAACTTGCAGAGCTGCAATAGTTTCATCAGAAAATTCACGTGCTTTTAAACCAGAAAACTTAGCAAGTTGCTTAACAAAATATTTGACTAATACAGACATGTCATCTTTTCTATCATATAAAGATGGTACTTTTAAGGAAATAACATTTAGGCGATGATATAAATCTTCCAATAGTTCACCTTTACTTATTTCTTCTTGTATAACCTTAGAAGTTGCAGCAATAATCCTTATATCTAATTTTATTGCTTTGCTTCCCCCCTTATGAAACATTTGATCTTGCACAAATTTAAGCAATTTTACTTGTACCGAAACTGGCAAACCACTAATTTCATCTATGTATAAAGTACCATTATTTACTATTTCTAATATCGAAGGACGTATAACGCCTTGGTTCTCTATTCCTTCAAATAATTCTTGATGGACTCGGTCAGGATTCATGCATACTGGACTAAAGATTACGAAAGGAGCATTAGCCCTTTTTGATTTTTTATGAATTAACCGAGCAGCTAGTTCTTTACCACTACCAATTTTACCTTGAATCAATACTCTACTAGTAGCTAAAGCAGCTTTTTCAATATCAGACTTAAGCTTAGCTGTAATGTGAGAGTTACCTATAAGCTCAGTTTTATCAATAACCTTTGATTTCAGATCAAAATTTTCACGCTTTAACTTAGCTGCTTCACAGGCTCTTTTTAATAAAATCACTAACTTATCATGACTAAATGGCTTTTCTAGATAGTCATATGCCCCCATTTTGATAGCATTTACTGCAGTTTCAATAGTACCATGTCCACTAATAACTATCACGGGCATTAGTGGATAGCGTTTTTTTACTATTTCCAAAATCCCAAGTCCATCAAGTTCACTACCCTGGAGCCAAATATCTAGAATAATTGCCGAGGGGGTTCTTTCCTGGAGTATTTTAAAAGTTTGAATACTATTAGCAGCGGTCTTGGTAGTAAATCCTTCCTCTTTTAAAATATCTGAGACTAAATCTCTAATATCTGCTTCATCATCAACAACAAGAACATCTATAGACATTGATTTTTCCTAAAACTAATTATTGAAATTATACGTTAATAGCTTACATAAAAGAAATCAACTAATTTTTATAACATTTTTACCACATAATCAAAATTATACATATTAAGCCCACACCAAGGCATGCGAATTCGTGATAAGACTATACTATTTAAGAACTTGTTTTATAAGAGGAACAGTAATAGCTCGTTTATGAACTAATGCAAAATGCGTTATTATCCCTAATAATTTTATCATTTGATCAAATTGCCTCGGCAAATTAATTAATAAATATTCAATTACACAGTCAGATACCTTAAGCGATTGATCAGAAAAATACTTAAAGATTAACTTGGTCATTAATTCATCATCAGGCTGGTTTATTTCTAATCTTACAACAGCATTAATTCTTGAGGATAAATCCTGTAACGCAAAATTACTAGCTAAACTTCCTGTAGTCATCAACAAATATTTACGACACTCACTTATTAAATTAAAACAATGGAGAACTTTTCTTTCATCCCAAAATTCTATATCTTCCATAATAAAAGCATTATACTGCATTATATCTTCTGCACTAAGTATATCTAAATCTTTTTTTATAAAAAATGCATTCGACAAATTTTGCCATATTTTACTAAGATAGGTCTTACCAGAGGATGGTGGTCCGTAAATCAAAACTGTAAACTCATACGGTTTACTTCCCCAAGATACAGACCAGTTTTTGATTGAATTGTATGCAACTTGATTAGAAAGTGAATTAATAAAATTATCTAGAGCATATAGATTATTACTAAATAATGGTAATATATATTGCTGAGAGTTTGGCATAATTAATGTTTAAGTCTTATAAAACTTACTGGATTTATAAAAGTCGATAGCAGCTAAAAACAAAACTTTTATTATACTAGCAATTGGCACAGCAAAAAATATACCAATAAAGCCAAATAGGTTACCCAGTGCTAGAACCGCAAATATTATCCAAAGAGGATGTAATCCTATCTTATCACCTATGATTTTCGGTGATAAAATATACCCCTCAACTATTAGACCAATCAAATAGATAATTATTATATAAAATAATTTATTGACCATACCAAAAGTAAAATAACTAACAATCATGGTAAGAGAAAAGGATATAAAAACTCCAACGAATGGTATAATTATTGAGAAACCAGATAATATCCCTAATAATACACCTAGATCTACGCCAAGAATCGATAAAGAGATTCCATAGTAAACTGATAATAACAAACAAACATTTAGTTGCCCTCTTATATAAGCAGATAAGGAACAATTAATTGCTGATAATATTTCTTGAATTTTCTTTTTACCTTTTAAAGGTAGCAAGAGGTCTATATTCTTTGCCATTGTTAGCCAATCCCGTAAAAAATAAAACAATATAAGCGGTATTAATAAAATTAACATAAATAAATTGATTGTTATCTTTGTCACATGCCAAATATTATTAGCAAGACCTGTGATAAGCAAAAATATGCCATTAACAAAATTACTAATAGAATCTTTTATCTTATCGGCAATATTTGGATCTATTGAATAAACTTTTGCCGTAATAACCGGTATTAATTCAGTTTGTAAGTAATCTTTATAAGCAGGAATCTTACTAATAAGTAGAGTTATTTGTTGATATATGATAGGCAACACTACCACAACCACTATAGTAAAAATACTGAAAAACAGCAAAGAAATTACCGAAACTATTATAGTTCTAGATAGTTTATATCGTAATGAGAGATTATCAATTATAGGATGTAATATATATGATATTATCCCAGCTATAAGAAATGGCATCAATATATCAGAGATCAAAGTCAAAGTTACTATAACAGCCCCAATAACAATAACCCAAAAAATAACTTTATCCAAGATTATGCCTTTTCTTTATTCATGTTTTTTTCGATACTTGCACTATAGCAGGTCTAACTAACCTATCTTTTATCTTGTAGCCTGATTGCATAATACCTATAATACTATCTTGATCATATTCATCTGATACTACTTGTGAAATTGCGTGATGTATATTGTAATCAAACTTTTCCCCTAATAATGGCTCTATTGATTCTAAACCGTGCTTTTTTAGTATGCTAGTCAATTCACTTTTAGTCATTTCTACCCCGGTAATAATACTAGCTAGATCACCTTCCGTATTTTGTGGCTTATGCTCCAAAGCTCTAGAGAGATTATCATTAACACTTAGCAGATCTTTAGCAAAAGAGAAAATGGCATAGTCTTTTGCATCTTCAATTAATTTTTCTAAACGTTTCCTAGTATTGTCAGATTCAGCTATTGTCCTTAGCAATTTATCCTGTAAGACTTCAATTTGATTTTTCAAACTAGCAATCTCTTGCAAACTATCTTGCAAAATTAGGGTATCTGTAGTATCTTCCTCTGTTTCATTTACTAGCTGAGCATCATTGTCAACTTTAATTTCTTGGTTACCATTATTCTTCTCATGTTGTTTTTCCATATTTACAGCCTTTTTTCTTGCAAAAATCTATTTTCTTAACATATAGTGTAAATCTTTGTATTTTCAAGTCAATTTTAATTAAGTAATACCAATTGCAATAATTAACGCAGTGTTATAAAATGGGTTTTTAACTGATAAAAGGTAATCAAATAGCTAGGTTAATATTACCGCAAGGTTTTGAAGGTCATGATTTTATAAAAATGATGAAACATGAGCCGCATGGTCGAAATCGTATACGTTTATTGGCGATGTATCACCTTCAATTAGGCAAATCTTTTAAAGCCATATCTGCAATAGTGAAGTCACACTGGAAAACTGTGCAATCATGGCTCAGAAGATTTAGGAATCATGGTTTTGAAGGATTATTTGAATCACAAAGAAGCGGTGCCCCTAGGAAGATTAACACTATACAAGAGTCTGCTCTTTTTGATAAAATCAATACGCTCAGTGAAAGTAAAACTGGTGGGTATATAACTGGAAAGGAACTACATATCATGTTACTTGAGGAATATGGTGCTAAATGTGCGTTAAAAACAGTCTACAATACTATGCACCGCCTTGGTTTTAGCTGGATTACTTCTCGTTCAATGCATCCAAAGTCAAATCAAGAGACTCAAAATACATATAAAAAAACTTTCCAGATATGTTAACAGAATTATTACCAAAAAATATCGATAGATGTAAAGTTGATATATGGTCTCAGGATGAAACTCGAGTTGGGCAACAAGGTAGCTGAACTCGTATATGGGCTAAGCGTGGCACTAGACCCCGTAAAGTTCGGCAACAGCAATTCATTTCAACATATATTTATGGAGCTGCTTGCCATGATACAGGAGAAGCTTTTGCATTAATTTTACCATATGCAAACACACAGGCAATGAATAAATTCTTAGAAGACCTTTCTCGCAGTATTCAAGGCAACCGACATATAGCTTTACTAACGGATAATGCAGGTTGGCACACAGCCAAAAAACTAACTGTGCCAAGCAATATCACTTTGATACCGCTTCCGCCCTATGCACCGGAACTTAATGCAATGGAACAAGTTTGGGAATGGATCAAGAATCATTACTTGTCAACCAATGTTATGGTGTATATGAAGATATCGTCACTATGGCTTGTTACGCTTGGAATCAACTTGCTCATAATGTAGATTTAGTAAAATCAATTATGTATAGAGACTGGATAAATACACCGTGTTAATTATTGCAATTGGTATAATAATCCATGAGAGCTTTTAATAGAAAGAATAATCAATTACGCAATATTTCAATTGAACCTTCAGTTCTGCTTAACGCTGATGGTTCGTGTCTTGTTAAGTTCGGCAATACCCATGTAATATGTAGTGCAACATATGAAACAAATGTTCCGCCATTCCTACGAGGGCAAAATCAAGGTTGGATAACTGCTGAGTATGGTATGTTACCTCGCTCAACCCACCAACGTATGAAGCGTGAATCAACGCAAGGAAAACAGTCTGGTAGGACACAAGAGATTCAAAGACTAATTGGCAGATCGATGCGTACGGCAATTGATCTAAAAGCCTTGGGAGAAAAGCAAATTATCATTGATTGTGATGTAATTAATGCTGATGGTGGAACTAGGACAGCAGCAATTACTGGTAGCTATATTGCACTTCATTTAGCGATTAGATCATTAATTGCTAGAAAAATACTTAAAACTAATCCTTTAATTAGCCAAGTAGCCGCTATTTCATGCGGTATATATAAAGGACAGCCCATAGTTGATCTTGATTATTTAGAGGATAGCAACGCGGAAGTAGATGCCAATTTTGTTTTCTCAGGCAATGGAAATATAATAGAAATTCAAAGCACAGCAGAAAAAAACCCCTTTTCCGAAGAGCAATTTTATGATATGCTAAAATTGGCGAGGTTTGCTTCCTCTGATCTATTCAAGCTACAAAACCAAATATTATTAAATAGCACAATTTAATATTTTTACATGGAATATTTATGACTATAAAAGAATTTTTTACTAGATATTCGGAATTAAATGTTGAAGATTTAAAAAATCTTTTAGTTGATCGTGTTAAGGGTCTTAACATAAATCCAGCAGACAGTAAAGAAAAACTTATACATAATATAATCAAAACACCTGAAAAATCTACAGATCCAAAGGGTAGTCTTGAAAAAGCTGGTGTAATAATAGATATAATGGAAAAAGTTGTATTGCAGCATGCGGGTGATTTTCTAAAAGGAGCTCATGTAATGGTTGAGGACAATGGAGATATGTATGATACCTTAAAAGATTTAGGATTAGTTAAAGAACGAATCTCTTCACATCATAGAGGTAATAAAGCTGAGCCAGATGCATCAGTGCAAGCTGGAGAAAGATTTAGGGAATTTTTAGTTGGAAAAACGAAAGACGGGAAAACATGGTTTCAGCTAGAAGCTCATTCTATAGGAGGGCTTAGCAATTTTATAAAACATATGATAGATTATGTGACTTATGTATTAACCGGCAAGAATGTTGGGCAATATGGCCTTTCAGAACACGTGGACAGCAAACCTATTACACTTAAGACTAAAGAAGTTAAGGAAAAAACACAAAAGAAAACTCCTACTACAACTGCCAAATTTGTACAAAGAATAGGAGATGAAAAGAGAAAAACACAACATATTGAACGTTAATATCATCGTTCGCAGTTAATACTTACTACATAGTCTGTCCGCCAAAAATATTTAAAGCCCCCCATAATCTATGATTGAATAAAATTTTTACAAAAAAAATTCTAATATTTGCACTAAAATTAAAAATTGTTTTCAATTTTATTGAAAAATTTCTGTTTTAGTAAAATTTTTACATGAGCTTATTGTTAACGATTTTTTTTAATCGTTTAGCAAGTTTTTTAATGATAATTTTTTTATGTAGAGTTAGGCATGATGTGTAAATGATTGGCAATACATCGTAAATTCAAACCTATAGCAGAGATTATTGGATTGATCACATCTCCTATCACACCCTTCAAGAAGTTTCTGCCCATCCTGCCATATTGTTTCAAATGCCCTATTATTAGTTCTATAGCACTGCGTCTCCTGATCATACACTTGTCTTCTTTCAATAACTTTTTCCGAGTTTTTGGGGTATATACCTTACTCTTCTCTTTAACATTGCTGCCAGTATAACCAAGATCAACAAACGATTTTTTTATCTTTATTCCAGTTACATTTTCTACCGCTTCAAAACTCTGCTGCAATGTATGACCATCATAAGGATTATTATGAAACGATTTTGCTGACAGTACAAAATTTCTACGACCACTGACTACTACCGCAACTTTATTGCCAAACTCATATGGCTTGTTTCGTTTTCCCTTCCCTATACACTCTACCTCAGGGGCATGAAAACTATACAATATTTTATTCTGTTCTTTGTATTGCTTTTTCTCTTCTCTTTTTAAAACAGATTGGCTATGTATTTGTTTTACTTTTTTCAATACTTCTTGATCTCTGATAGATAAGTTTAATTTCTGATTTTTTATCTCACGCTCACATATTCTAACCAAACGACCAAGTAACGTTTTTAAATGCTTCATTATTTTCCAACGCTTCTTGGCTTTGCTATGCTCTTTATACTTCCAGAGCTTTATTATATCTCGCTTATAGGTTCTAGCGTAGGTTTCGTTTAAACTTATACCCAAACTTTGGCAAAGCTTCACAATACTAAGCCTAGCTTTATCCATTAAATAAACATCATGTGGGTGCTTGATATTCTTAATTTGTACCGTTGTATCAGCAATTATCAATTCCAAATCTTTTTTTTTAATTGTGTTAGTTCTTATTCCAACTCTTATCAACTCTGCTAATATCTCGTTATATCCAGATTCACCTAATAAATTACGAAATCTTCTTATGCTAGTTTCCGACATCGCTATATCTGTTTCTATATATTCCCACCCACAGAAATATTGCCAATACATGTTTTCTTTTAGTTCTTCCTCTGCTAATGAATCTGAAAAATTATACATTGCTTGTAGCATCGTTACACCAAGCATCACTCTATGACATTTTCTATTTCTACCAAATCTCTTAATAGAAACATTTTTTGATAACCATTCTTCTAGACCAGACCAATTTATTGTCCCACTTTGGGAGAAAAACCCCGCACTTGCAGTGCGTCGTTTCAACATAAATTTTAAATATCTTATCAAGAAAAGATAAGATATTTTTTAACAAAATCTTACACTTCACAGATATATTCTTTTTGTGTTGTGACACTTTCTAAATGAGCCATACACAAATAGTTTCTAACTTTTAAGTTAGTACATACATGAGGCATTCATGCCGTAATATTAAGCTCTGCACTTGCAGTGCAGAGTGGTTAACTAGCATATTTTAACATTTTCTTATGGATTTCTTTATTATTTTCTGCCATTAAACCCTATTATCTATAAGACTTATAGAGTTTTGCCGGACAGACTACATATTAACTATTGGCTGTGCAAATTTCCCTGTAAATATACATTTTAGCCTTGCTTAGCTTTAAATCTTTTGATTTTCTTGTTTATTACAAGGATTTTACCTTTTCTTTTTACAACCTGACAATCTTTATCTCTTTTCTTTAAAGATTTTAACGAACTTACAACTTTCATATAAAACTATCCTTGGTATTACTTGCAAAACCCTAGAAAGTGATATAGTCAATTGATGAGAAGTTGGTGACGTCGTCACTCGTCGCTCGCCTATTACATATAGGCGTCGCTCCATCGCTCCTAGCACCAAATCCTCCTGAATTGACTATAAATCAACCTTCAAACTTTCACTAGCTTAAGTTTAAAAAAGTAATAATAATATTTTTTATCAATTCAGTCAACCTAAAAACTTCTTTAGAGTAATTTAAAAGTCGGGATGTACTGCGATGTAGAGAAATCTAGCTTGTATAAAAAAATTATTACGGTATTCTAACTTTTTTCCAATATTAATTTTATGTTAACTCCTTTAAAATTATTCGTTATTTGGTTATTTGGACTAACTAGCGGGTTTACCTTAATGATTACAGGTAATACTTTAAACTACTGGTTGGCCAAGGAAAATATTGACTTACAATCTATTGGTATGTTTGCTTTTATCATAATGCCCTATTCTATTAACTTTTTATGGGCTCCTATTTTTGACACTATACATTTAGGTCAATTAAGAAAACTGCTTGGTCATAGATTATCTTGGATTTGTCTAATCCAGATTTTATTGGCATTTAGTATTTTTCTTTTAAGTACCATGAATCCTCACCACAGTCTAATATTGTTTGCACTAGTAGGCTTGATAATATCATTTTTAAGTTCAGCTAAAGATAGTATCCTAGGGGCTTTCAGAACCGAAATTATTGCAAAAGAATCTCAAGGAGCAGCTTCTGGAATTTATATTTTTGGCTACCGCATTGGTATGCTAATTTCAAGTTCTGGAGCTATCTATCTGTCAAGCTATTTAGGATGGAATAATATATATAAAATTTTTGCCATTTCTGTACTTGTTTGTTCTGCTATTTTGGTTACAAGTATCTTGCGGTTAGAACACGACTTAGCCTCAAAAACTTATCTAGATCATAAAATAAATATTTCAAACTTTGTACAAAATATCTTAAGACCTGTAGGGTCTTTTTCCTTACTCTTTTTAATAATAGTTTTCCTTATTTTATATAGATTACCAGATGATTTTATTACTATGATGATGAACCCCTTCTTAATACATCTTGGTTATAACGAATTTGAAATAGCCAGTGCAGGGAAATTCTTTGGCATAATATCTACAATAATTGGCGGACTAATAGCCAGCTTAGTGATGAAAAAAAAGAATATCTTAGATAGCTTGCTGATATTTGGCGTAATTCATGCAATCGCACATACCTCACTTATTGTGCATGAGATTTATGGCAAAAATCTACCATTATTCTTTATTACCACAGTCTGTGAAGGTATAACTTGCGGGATGGCTATGACAGCTTACATTGCTTTTATAGCTTCAATATGCACAGGCAAATTTCGTGCCACTCAGTATTCATTTTTTTCTTCTATGATGGGATTTTCAAGATCGATTTTTCCAGCTCTTTCAGGATATATTGTCGTACAATTTGGATGGAAAAGCTTTTTTACATTTATTATTATAATCACAATTCCTTCTCTACTTCTGCTACTAAAAATCAGCTCACTATTAAAAGCAAAAATGAAATATTAAATGTAACCATGAGTTCTATTACGTTGTTGGTGTCGGGATAATGTCTTTTGTTTTGTTGATACTACTGTGTTTGTTTCAGGTGGAGTGTTGTTCACATGATGTTTTAAGCTACTCTGAATCTGCGTTAATTCACCTATAGAGTCGCTTGCCTCAAGGGGAATAATAGCTTGTGACATATTGATATTACATTCTTTATTTTTTGCTACTTCTTGTACCATTGCTTCATATTGACCTTTGGTTACAGGGATAGTGTAGATATTATTCCCTCTTTGTATATATCCTATAGCATCTTTATCATCCCCAGCAAACTTTAGTGATAATGGGTTGGTTATTTCCACTAGTTTTCCTTGCTTGTTATAGTGAACAGTAAAATAAAGTGCTTTCGAGCTTGCAATATTTTCACCTTTCTCGTTTTGTACCGGGAATGAAAGATGGACAGCTGTACTAGAGGGCTTGATTGTTAATGGTAGATTAATATTTCGATAATTACTAATCTCTCTCTCTGTTACACCATCTTCTAATATTACTTTCTTATAGGTCTTTATATTAGTTTCTATTAATTTAAATAATTCTTCATCTTTGACTTTAATAACCCTTGACCTAGTAGAGGTTGTGTTTGTTACTGTTTCTTGTTCGTTCCAAGTTAAAGATTTAAAATGATTAGCCTGCAGGACTTTAGCGTAACTTTGTACTTCATCATTCATGGCTTGTGCTATATTTGCTTTTACACTGGGGGCAGCCCAAGCCTTTTGTATTAATCCGTTGTTATTTTCTATAAACTCTTTAAACTCCTGAGAATTAGTAGCAAGACCTGCAATTGCAACTCCTTTATCCGTCTTAATATTTGCTTCAGCAAGGACGTGTTGTAATAGTGCTTGTTGTTTGGCAATAATTTCTTGTCTAAAGGCTAATGTTATAGAATCCACTTTGGAGGTTGAGGATTGAACATTAGTAGTTGTTGTTTCGTGAGTCAGCATAACGTCTAGTGCTTTTCTAGATATTTGCATAGATGGTTCGAGATCGCTTGTTTTTTTGGTCAGTAGCTGTTTTTCTTCTTGTAATATTTTTGCTATTTCTTTAATTAATAATACTTCTCGAGCTTTATAGTCTAAAATATACTCTATTTTCTTTTCTTTTCTTAATTTTAATTTTTTGGTTTGGTTGATTATATTGTTAAAATAATCGGGATGTTCTTGGACTAATTCTCGTAATTTTGGTGTGTTAATTTTTCCTTTTGTTACTAAAAGACCCAATTTAATTTGCAACCCATATTCTTTTAATGATTGTTGTCTCTTTTGCATAGTCTCTTTAAGAGCATCTTTAACATCAGCAATCTTTATGTTTTCTGGGGCTATGTCCTTAAATTTCTGGTGCATTGCCATTTTCGCCCAATTTGCTAGTGCTTTATCACTATAATATTTTGATAATTCAGCAAAGCTATTATCAATAGTATCATTTAAATCAACTTGGGCAGTATCAAGTAAACCTTTTACAAATAACTCATTATACTTTAGGCTACTTGGGAATTCTCTAAAATGATTAGTTGGACCTAGTAAGGGCAGATGTCTAGACCAAGAATTTGGATGGATGTTATCCTCTAATTGGTCAAGACTTCCAGCAAAATCTATACGAACTAGTTTGGGAAGAATGGTAGAATCTTCGGGGTCTCTTATAACTCCTATGTTACCTGTATGAATATCAAAGTCACCTATTAATAAGCTAGTTGGAGCTATTTTATCAAAAGAACTATAATGAAGCTCTTCAAAAGCTTTGCTTAAAGTATTAGATAATAATTCTCTTGTTCCCATGAAAATCGGTCTTCCACCATCTTTTCGAAGCCAACCACTTGGTTTAGTTTTTGTAGACATGTGTTTATCCATATCTACATACATGTCACCACTATAATTCTTAAAAAATTCAGACCGTACATATACCTCAGAGCCATCACTTTGAAGCCCTCCTTCCTGATGTACTTTTTCGGTAAGATGATCAGGTACAGTGAGAGAAACTTTAGCTCCATGATTTGGATTTGTTGCTTGAAAAATTTGTGAGCCTAGAAACTCTGATATATTTTTTCGAGAATCCCCTTCGCTTTTAATCATGGATAGAAGGTCATCAGAATTTTTGTATATTCCTCCTAATTCTCCACCATCATTAGCTCCAAGTGATTTCTTTGCCAAATAATTCCAACCGATAAATTTTGATATCAATGGTGTTGTCATATTATCCTCTTGGACTTTTTTGCTTCAGTTCGATATCGAACTAATGGTTATATTGATTATACACTCAAATAATTTCAAGAAAGTTTAAGAAATCTCGTAATTCTTGTCGAGCAGCTACGTGAGATATACTAAGTGTTTTTCCATGATTAGCTGTTGTTAAGTCGAGTAATGTTAATCCTTGTAAAAATAATTCCCGAAAAATTACTCTTTCACTAAAGCCTGGGGCAATTTTAAAGCTAATTCTTTTTGCTAATTGTTCAAGAGAAGTAGCAACATTCCTTTTATTTACTGCATCCAAGTTGCTTAATCTATTACGCATTACAATCCAATTAATTGTTTCGCCATTACGGTTAGCCTTCTGCATTTTTTGTTCCCAAACCATTTGGCTATAGATTGACGGAGTAATAATTGACAAATTGTTAGCATTAACTTTACCTAGTACATCAAAATCAAGGAAACTGTCATTAATTGGCGTAATTATAGTATCAGCATAAGAGTGAGCTAGTCTTGATAAAAAAGAGTAGCTTCCTGGTGTATCGATTACTACATAATCTGCTTTTTTTGCCTGTTCAAATATTTGTTCAAACCTAGTTTTTTCGTCCTCTTCTTTAAGGTTAATGACTTGTTCTTGGCTTTCAGTTAAATGAACATGCTGAGGAACGGCAACCGTTTTATCCGGATTTTTTAGATTGTAATCAGCCCTATTCTTTAAATAATTTGTTAAAGAACCCTGACGTGAATCAGTATCAATACTAGCTACCGTATGACCATTATAAAGTAAGGCAGTAATAAGATGCATGGAGCACGTAGTTTTACCCGCTCCACCTTTTTCATTACCAACTACAAAAATACGATTTGTTTGATTTGCTTGATTATTTTTCATAATTGTCTTGGATAAATTGGTTAAGAAGCCTTACACCATAACCTACTGCTCCTTTGGGACCAAGAGGATTACCTGTTTTATTATAGGCAACACCAGCAATATCAAGATGAGCCCAAACCATACCTTCCTTAATAAAATTTCCTATAAATTGAGCTGCCGTACAACTACCAGCCGCTCCAGGGACATTACCAATATTGGCAAGATCAGCAATGTTAGACTTTATCATCTCATCAAAATCTTTATGCAGAGGCATACGCCATAATTTTTCATTAACTTTATTACCAACCTCTATTAGCTTATTAGCTAATTCATCATTATTAGCGAAGCATCCAGCATAAGTTTTGCCCAGAGCAACAACGATAGCTCCAGTAAGGGTAGCAAGATCGATGACACATTGAGGTTTAAATTTTTCTTGAGTATACCAAATTGCATCAGCCAAGACTAACCTACCTTCTGCATCAGTGTTATCCACCACCACTGTTTTTTTGGACATAGTGGTTACCACATCTCCTGGTCGTTGAGCATTACCTGATGGCATATTTTCCACAAGACCAACTACCCCAACCAAGTTAACTTGGGCGTTACGACTAGCCAAAGCCATGATAGCTCCAACTACTGCGGCTGAGCCAGCCATATCATATTTCATATCTCCCATATTGGCTGCTGGTTTAAGAGAAATCCCACCACTATCAAAAGTAACTCCTTTACCAACGAAAGCTACAGGCGGAGTATCATCATCCAAACCATTATATTGCATTACTACAAGTTTAGATTCATTTTGCGAACCTTGTCCAACACCAAGCAAAGCACCCATACCAAGATTTTTCATTTCTCTTTCACCGATAACGGTAATTTCAACTTCTAATGGTTCAAGATTCTCTAATATCTTTTCCGAGTAAGATGAAGGAGTTTTGATATTGGCTGGTTCATTAATTATATCTCTAGCAAAGAATACTGCCTTAGACAATGATTTTTTATCATTAAATAATTCTTCTGCTTTAGACTTGTCATCTATAGAAATCTCCAGAGAATCTACAACAAATTTTTCTCCTTCACTTTGGGTAGTTCTGTATTTATCAAATCTATATGAAGCAAGCAAACAGCCGCTAGCTATAAGCATCGCCACAACAGCTGGCTCATATTGTCCAATATTATGAGAGATTTTTATACCAATAGTTCTAATTTTACAGCAAGTACTACTGGATAAAATTTTTCCCCCGATCTCCTCAATACAAGAGGTCTTTAGTTTTGTTTCATCACCAATGCCAACTATGATTAAATATTTTATTTCCCCATCCTTAGCAACAGAGTTAACAATTTTAATTTGTCCAAATTTCCCAGCAAATACTAATTTATTCTGAATAGTTTTAGAAATTAAAGCATGATGTTGTTGGTCAAGTAGCAATAACTCATTGTCTAATTTTAGTTGTTCGTTAATAAAAACTACAGTTGCTTGATTATTTGATAATTCTTTACTTATAAAGTTAATGTTATTGAGCATAAATTCCTATTTTTGAGAGGCTAATTTTATATATTCTTTTTGTAAGCGTAATAATCTGAATAATGGAAGTATATAAAAACCCCACTAATTAATAAAGTAATTCTTTAAGTCTTTAAATATTATATTCTAAAATTATCTTCCACTAAGTAGAAAAGTGATTAATTTCAATTATTTTTTTGTGGTAGAGTATATAAAAATAAATATTGCCAAGTGTGCAAGTTTAGGTAGGTATAATAGTCCTCGATGTTCTAAGGGTGATGGTACTGAGCTTACTATCAATTTATTGTCCCACTTTGGGAGAAAAACCCCGCACTTGCAGTGCGTCGTTTCAACATAAATTTTAAATATCTTATCAAGAAAAGATAAGAATGAATCATACAGATATTTTTTAACAAAATCTTACACTTCACAGATATATTCTTTTTGTGTTGTGACACTTTCTAAATGAGCCATACACAAATAGTTTCTAACTTTTAAGTTAGTACATACATGAGGCATTCATGCCGTAATATTAAGCTCTGCACTTGCAGTGCAGAGTGGTTAACTACATCGATACTTGAGGTTAATTAGTTTCTTTTAAATTAGATTTAATTTTGTCTGAATATAATTTTACCTATAAACCTTAACCTAAAAATTTCTTTCTTGCTTTTCTACTTGGAAATAGTGTTTTCAGGAAAATAGTGTTATCATCTTCTTTTATATAAGGTATAGCATATATTTCAGTTAGTATCCTTACATATAGAACTTGCTGATCAGGATATTGTTCTTGATTATGATGTTTTTAGACCTTTTGAAACTCTACTTCTGCTGGTGATTTGTACGTCGATGCGGTACTCGAATCACGTACATTCGAGTACGCTGCGGTTCTGCGTTCCGCGTTTCCTTCAAATCCCTCAGCATAAGCGAGTTTCGAAAGAGGTCTATTGAATTATTTCTTCAAAACCTATTCCTCTTTCAAGCAACAATTTTGAATTCTTTTCATAATTATATCTAAATTTAATCAACTTAAACTACCTAACAACTACAATTTTGTGGCTTCTTTATGAATTAACATATTAATATATGTTTGATATGCTAACCCAAGTTTTGAAGCCTTAATTTTTATAGCTTCAATATCCTGCTCAGCTACTCTTATAGTAATAGGATGCTTTCTCTTTAGCTGCATTTTGAAATAGTTTAATATCATTTTGATTTTTAATACTAGGTTGTTCTTCAAAATTAATCTCTATATCCTGCTCATATTTATCTAATTTGTAGCTCATAGTTTGATATATTTTATTTAATATACTAATAAATAGTACATACTATGTCAATACATTATACGCGAATTCGATAGGCGAACAATAGTGTACTGCTCGTAAATGAAGAGTTGGTAGACGATAGTATAACTTCAAGAAGAGCTAGGCAGTAGCAAAGTCGAGCGGCGTAGCGTACATGAGTAACTAGGCAGCTTCGGTCTTTGGTCGCGGGAACGCCAATTCTTGAAGTCCTACCTGAGTATGCATAGTGAAGTGGGCTAGGCAATTTTTTTATACTCAAAGTATATTTTTCTTACCGAGTGAATCCATACAACACAAACAATGGTAAATACCACCATTAAAAATGGTGATATAGAGCTAAAAGTAGCTGTTGGTATTAATGTGAAAATAATTGACTGTATTAACCCGCTCGAAGATTTACCAACCTTCGAGCTAATGACGTCTACAGCTGCCTTACCTTTTGTCTTTAGCTCTTGGTCAAGAGGAATATATAACATTTCTCTTGAGGTATCCCAAATTGAATATTTACTACCTTTCACTAGAATGTTTTGTAAAGCACCAATTGACACCGCAAGAGCTAAGGGTGTCATGAGAATGCTACTATCAAATATCGATAATACTTGGTGGTCAAATACGATTAAGATAAAAAACAATATACCAGTAATCATCATGACAATTGGCGGAATTACTGCAGCAACAAACCAGCCATGGCTACGCATTATATTATTGCCTATTATAGTCATTACCATAATAGCAACTCCAGTCCAAAGAATGTAAAGACTATTGAATTCTGCATAACTATTAACAGTGGGGTATAATTCCTTAATTTTTGCTTTCCATACTGCTTCTACCAAATTCATTGATAAACCAAAGGCAGCAGAGCAAATTAGCATTAACCATAAATATTTTGATCTTGTTATATATTTAAAACTTTCAATTAAACCCATGCCTTCTTTAGTAGATCTACCACTTTTAGCATTTGCATAAAATGTTGGATTTGTAAAAACATTTTTGGTAATAAACTTTACAAGTAAACATGATATAACAGCAGAAACTACCACGAGACTTGTTGATATTTTTATAAGTGTAGTTTTGTTGTCCGATACGGTTAAAAAATATTTAGCAATACTGTTCTCAGATGATAAGTTCATCATCAAAAAGCCTACAAATATTAAAGAAGAATTGCCAAATAATGAAAAAAGCGTGTAAAACCTTTTTGCTTCTTCTGTTGTAGTAAGTTCATTAGCAAACTGCCAAAAAAGTAAAACATAAAAGATATTTGGCCAAAGTTCAGATAATGTATAGAAAAGCATATAACTCCAATTACCAACTAAAGCTATATACCATTTAAGATGAGGATAAGTTCCCATAATTTGTTCTAGTGAATTTGGACTAATATGGAAAATATCGACATTTGGATAAATAATGAAAGCAAAAAGAATGAAGAATCCAACAAAAAAAGTGATTAAATAGCAAAAAATCTTTTCAAAACTAAAATGATTAAGCATCTTAGCATAGATTATAACGAATAAAGCTGCTGCAGGTGTTACACAATAAACTTTAGTAAAACTTACTACTTCAGCACTAATCTCTGAAATTAAAATACTATCTTTTAAAATTCTTAATATGTTTTGATTGAATAGGACACAGAACATCAGACCGCACATAGGTATGAATTTTCCAAGCTCATGATTATGGATAGACCAAAATATAGTTCTGAATTTGCTTTTAAATAAGTTTGACTGTATACTAGTCATAATAAGGATTCCCTAAGACAAAAAAAAAACTTGAGGACATGTTCAAGAGTTTCTCTATAATGGCTTAAGGCTATTATGAAAACCAAAGAAAGTTAGGAAGTTATATATTATTAGCCTCCCTATGTCAAGATATTTTAATTTAGCTTGTATAGCAAGATAGGAGATGCTATAACTCTTTATGTCTATATAGAAAATCTAACGAGAGTATATGAGAAAACTATTATTATTAATCGCTGTTGCAACTTCTGTTATTTTAACTTCTACCATATCAATAGCAGATGAAAATCAGTTTTATGTAAAAGCAGAAGTTGGTGCAACAATAGGTTCTGTCGCATATGTTGGACAATAGAAAAAAGATTGATATAATGATCTAAAAAAGATGTTAAGATGTTTCGTATTACTGCAAGATTATTATCATATTTCAAAGGATTTTGTTCTTCACCAGAAATAATAATGTTATTTGTCTATATGAAATGCCGATTTTCTTTAAGTTATCGAGATTTGGAAGAAATGATGAGTATAAGGGGAGCAAAAATTGATCACTCTACATTACAAAGATGGGTTATAAAATTTGTACCATTGATAGATCAGGTGGTTAGAAAAAGAAAGAAGCCAGTTGGTAGTAGTTGGAGAATGGATGAGACTTATATTAAATTAAACGGTAAATGGGTTTATTTATATAGAGCACTAGATAGTCTTGGTAATACTGTAGACTTTCTGCTACGTAAGCATAGAGACAAGCCTGCAGCACTTGCATTTTTTCGTAAAGCCTTTAGAGAGAATAATTTTCCTGAGAAAGTAGTAATTGATAAAAGCGGTAGTAATACGGCTGCTCTTAATGATTTGAATACAGAAGTTCCTAAAGATTATAAAATTAAGGTTATTCAGACCAAATACCTGAATAATCTTGTAGAACAAGATCATAGGTTTATCAAAAAACGTACAAAGCCAATGCTTGGTTTTAAGAGTTTTCATTCTGCAGAAATGACTATTACCGGTATAGAAAATATTCGTATGATGCAAAAAAGACAAATAATTGGAGCTAATGATAATCTTTCTACTTTTGAGAATTTTGCTATGTTAATGGCATCATAATGTCCAAAACCTTAGTTTTAACAATCTTGATGTAGTATGATTTATAGATGCGACAAAACCTTCTTAATATCTTCTTTAAAGCAGAACAAGGATCTTTTAATCTGTAATGTATTTCAGCTACTATATCATTTTTATACAGTTTAGTACTAATAGTACCTATGATATTACGTAAATCGTTAGTATTTTGCATAATTAATACTCTGCTATTAGTTGTAGTAAATTTATTTAAAAATATTTATTATTTTACAATAATTTAAGTGTAGTTTAACTTCCTTACCTACTAAGCTAGAAGAATTTATTGTCCCACTTTGGGAGAAAAACCCCGCACTTGCAGTGCGTCGTTTCAACATAAATTTTAAATATCTTATCAAGAAAAGATAAGAATGAATCATACAGATATTTTTTAACAAAATCTTACACTTCACAGATATATTCTTTTTGTGTTGTGACACTTTCTAAATGAGCCATACACAAATAGTTTCTAACTTTTAAGTTAGTACATAAATTAGGCATTCATGCCGTAATATTAAGCTCTGCACTTGCAGTGCAGAGTGGTTAACTAAAACCTAAATTAGAATTATTCCAACTCTTAAAAAACATTAAGTATTATACGTAAGTAAAATACTTAAATATAATGTAGAGACTCTTTCTATTATTTATGTTTGTATTTACTAAATGGTTCTATAACCTGATAGAATAATAATAGTTTAAATAAATTAGATTTTATGGAAGATAAAGAGATACTATGTCCACAAGATATTTATGAAAAGCACTTGATAATAATTAACAATATCAGCTTTACATCAAGAGAAATAGACGTGATAGCATGCATTATGCATGGGAAAAACACAAAAGGAATAGCTAATTTCCTATCAAATGAGGATAAACAGATCGAGATAAGAACTATTGAAAGTCATATCTCTAATATCAAACGGAAAATACGAACAAATACCCGAGAGGGAATTATAAACTTTATAGAAACATCTGATAAATACAAGCTAATACAAAGTTATTATTTAAGTTTGTTAATTCAACAAGAATTTAAAAAAATCTTAAAGGAAATTTTAATATTAACAAAGTCTGATAATATATCATTTTTTATTGTTTTACAGATGCTAGAAAACAATGATTTAAACTTGATAATTAATAATATACGTAGTGATTTACAACTTATAGGCATAACAGTTTTTATAGAACTACGGGAAAATTTTGATAACACTCCTATAGTTTTAAGGCACAAGGAGACACATGATGAAGGCAGAAAGCAATTAAGGCAATGTACTGTCTATGTTTTACCTGTAAATGAAGCTAATATATCTAAACAACAGCAAGGTGATAATTCTGTTATTATGTCTAATGAGCAGGATATATCTAAAGTATTTTTTCTTATACCGCAGGAATGTATAAAATTTTCATCTAAACAAACTAATTTTGAATATATTAATCTCTCTTTGTCCAAACAATATTATTTTGTTTTTTTAGAAATTATTACAAAGATTTTTCCTAATATGAATGTAAACAACATTATTATTAAGTTCAAGGAAAGGTATAATAATATTATATCCAATAATTCTGCTTCACTTTCTCCTCAATCTTATTTGACAAATAAAAGTGTTCAAGGTAAAGCTAGAAATATTTATCTACTAATAGTTGGTGTATTGATTTTGATTATTTGTAGTATTTATTTTTTAATATTTAGCCCAACTATTAAAAAAGCAGTTAAAAATCAAGAAGCAGAAGTGTCATATCTTAAAACACAAGAATCAGTAATACTTCCTAAGAACTTGACTAGTTGGAATATACCTAGACAAGATAATGTTTTTGTTGGGAGAGAAAAACTATTGAGTGATTTATACAATAAATTGCATAAGAATCATACACCAAAAGGAATAAGCAATTTAGCAATTAGTGCATGTGCTGGACTTGGGGGAATTGGTAAAACACAATTAGCCTTGCAATATATAAATCATACAAAACATCCTTATACACTTAAAGCTTGGTTTTCTGCAGAGAACATTGATGATTTGTATAATAAATATGTTGAATTTGCTAAGTTATTAGGATACACAGAAGCCGTCTATACAAAAGAAAAAATTATTGCTTATATTAAACAATGGCTAATTGACAATCCAGGATGGCTTTTAGTTTATGACAACGTAAACAACTATCGTGAAATTGAACCATTTCTACCAGAAACTGGTGGACATGTAATTTTAACAACTCGTCAGCGTTATTGGCCAACAAAATTTTCAATATTACCGGTTAATATCATGACAGAAGAGGAAGCTATCAAAACAATAAAGACTTTAATAGAACGAGATATAACAGCAGAAGAACAAGATGCTATAAAAGAATTAGTAGAAGTTTTAGGATATTTACCCTTAGCACTAGTACAAGCTGGTTCTTATATTAAGCAAAAACATATAACTATTCCAGAATATTTAGGTCTTTATAAGAGATATGAATCAGAACTATTAGCGGATAATTCTTTTTTAGAAGAAACAAAAGGCTATAACTATCCAGTGGCAATAACCTGGAATATTAGCTTAGAGGCAATTGTTAGAGATACTAAAATTAATAATGAACCCCCTATAGCTATTGAACTTTTAGCGGTATGTGCATATCTAGCTCCAGACAAAATCTCTCGTAAACTATTACTGACATGGCTACAAACAGCTTATCCACATTTATTATCTCCACAATTAACATTAAATAAACACATTGCTCTATTATGGCAATATTCCATGATCAATTATGATGATAATGATAATATTGCTATTCATCGCCTAGTAAAAGCAGTTTTATGTCACCAAATAAGTCAAGGGCTAGAAAACAAAAATAATATTTATTCTACCTTAAATTTAAGATGGTTTGAATCACTATTACAATTTTTTATAAATAATGAATACGAATTTAAACTAACTAATTCTTTTCAACAACTTATTGAAACTAGTCAGCAATTTAAAACTAAATTTAAGGATAAATATAATGGAAATCTTGCAGCAATGGACTTAATAATTTCTTTGATCTACTTTGAGCAAGAGAAATATGAAGATTTTTTAAAGATACTTGATCAGGTTAATACATATTTGCAAAAAACTGACGGTTTAGAAATATTAAAGTGTAAAATTCTAGGTTTATACTCACTATATTTTCGTAAAATTGGTAATTATCACAAGGCTGAAGAAAAAATAAATGAAGCATTTTATGAGTATAATAATATAAAAATAAGTAAGTCAGAAAAAGATAATGATATAAAAAATTTAAAGGCAAATTTATTGTCGAATAAAGCTATTCTTAGCTTAGTCAGAAATAAAGCAAAGAATAAAATGAATATAAATACACTAGAAATAGAGACTGCTATAAAATCAATTCTAGAAGCAATAGTTTTATTTAAAGAAGCTCATAACACTAGAAAGTCTGTCCGGCAAAACTCTATAAGTCTTATAGATAATAGGGTTTAATGGCAGAAAATAATAAAGAAATCCATAAGAAAATGTTAAAATATGCTAATAAACCTTATGGATTTCAGTCAATATGCCAATAGAAAATATTATCAAATCACAAAAACAAGGAAAACTTTTTGGTTATAAATTAAAAGAAGAATTAAACTCAAATAATAAGCTATATAAATTAAGAGAATTAATAAATTGGTCTGGTCTAGAAGAATGGTTATCAAAAAATGTTTCTATTAAGAGATTTGGTAGAAATAGAAAATGTCATAGAGTGATGCTTGGTGTAACGATGCTACAAGCAATGTATAATTTTTCAGATTCATTAGCAGAGGAAGAACTAAAAGAAAACATGTATTGGCAATATTTCTGTGGGTGGAAATATATAGAAACAGATATAGCGATGTCGGAAACTAGCATAAGAAGATTTCGTAATTTATTAGGTGAATCTGGATATAACGAGATATTAGCAGAGTTGATAAGAGTTGGAATAAGAACTAACACAATTAAAAAAAAAGATTTGGAATTGATAATTGCTGATACAACGGTACAAATTAAGAATATCAAGCACCCACATGATGTTTATTTAATGGATAAAGCTAGGCTTAGTATTGTGAAGTTTTGCCAAAGTTTGGGTATAAGTTTAAACGAAACCTACGCTAGAACCTATAAGCGAGATATAATAAAGCTCTGGAAGTATAAAGAGCATAGCAAAGCCAAGAAGCGTTGGAAAATAATGAAGCATTTAAAAACGTTACTTGGTCGTTTGGTTAGAATATGTGAGCGTGAGATAAAAAATCAGAAATTAAACTTATCTATCAGAGATCAAGAAGTATTGAAAAAAGTAAAACAAATACATAGCCAATCTGTTTTAAAAAGAGAAGAGAAAAAGCAATACAAAGAACAGAATAAAATATTGTATAGTTTTCATGCCCCTGAGGTAGAGTGTATAGGGAAGGGAAAACGAAACAAGCCATATGAGTTTGGCAATAAAGTTGCGGTAGTAGTCAGTGGTCGTAGAAATTTTGTACTGTCAGCAAAATCGTTTCATAATAATCCTTATGATGGTCATACATTGCAGCAGAGTTTTGAAGCGGTAGAAAATGTAACTGGAATAAAGATAAAAAAATCGTTTGTTGATCTTGGTTATACTGGCAGCAATGTTAAAGAGAAGAGTAAGGTATATACCCCAAAAACTCGGAAAAAGTTATTGAAAGAAGACAAGTGTATGATCAGGAGACGCAGTGCTATAGAACCAATAATAGGGCATTTGAAACAATATGGCAGGATGGGCAGAAACTTCTTGAAGGGTGTGATAGGAGATGTGATCAATCCAATAATCTCTGCTATAGGTTTGAATTTACGATGTATTGCCAATCATTTACACATCATGCCTAACTCTACATAAAAAAATTATCATTAAAAAACTTGCTAAACGATTAAAAAAAATCGTTAACAATAAGCTCATGTAAAAATTTTACTAAAACAGAAATTTTTCAATAAAATTGAAAACAATTTTTAATTTTAGTGCAAATATTAGAATTTTTTTTGTAAAAATTTTATTCAATCATAGATTATGGGGGGCTTTAAATATTTTTGGCGGACGGACTAGAAAATTTTTACTATCAATTAGATTATATGGAGAACTACTTATTTTAGCCAACCAAGCTGATAAAATAATAATAGAATTTAATAAACATAATAACTTAATTGAGCAAATAGCTGATAACAAAACTAATACCAATTGCAATAATTAACACGGTGTATTTATCCAGTCTCTATACATAATTGATTTTACTAAATCTACATTATGAGCAAGTTGATTCTAAGCGTAACAAGCCATAGTGACGATATCTTCATATACACCATAACATTGGTTAGACAAGTAATGATTCTTGATCCATTCCCAAACTTGTTCCATTGCATTAAGTTCCGGTGCATAGGGCGGAAGCGGTATCAAAGTGATATTGCTTGGCACAGTTAGTTTTTTGGCTGTGTGCTAACCTGCATTATCCGTTAGTAAAGCTATATGTCGGTTGCCTTGAATACTGCGAGAAAGGTTGATGTGGTTATAGTTTTCCGGACAGTTAATAGGAGACAATATTAACAGAAAGGAAGTACAAAAATGACTAATAGCAAACCAAAGGTTTATCCGGCTGAATTTAAAGAGTCAGCAGTTAAATTAGCAATTGAGTCCAAGCGACCTGTGTCACAAACAGCTAAAGAGTTAGGTATTACTAGAAATACTCTATATACTTGGGTAGATAAATATTCCAAACCTAAAGAATCAATAATGCGAACAGATGAACATCTCTATGATGAATTAAAAAGATTAAAGAAAGATTTAGCTAGGGTAACGCAGGAGCGTGATCTATTAAAAAAGGCTGCCGCGTACTTTGCGAAAGAGTCCCAATAAAGTACGCATGGATAAAGAAGCATAAAGGTGATTTTTCAACTGCGATTATGTGCAAATTTATGAAAGTATCACGTAGTGGCTATTATGAATGGTTAACTACCCCTGAATGCAATAGGGACAAAGAAGATAATGCTTTAACCTGTAAGATTAAAACAATTTTTCAAGAAGGTAGAAGGAATTATGGATCTAGACCCATTAAAAAGGAACTATCTAGACACGGTATAATTGTTAGTCGGAAGCGGATTGCAAGGCTAATGAATGAAGCTGGTTTAGTATGTAAAAGCAAACATAAATTTAAAGCAACTACTGATTCTAGTCATAATAAGCAAGTTGCTCCTAATTTATTGGATAGAAAGTTCAAGGTCTATGCTGCTAATTGTTATTGGGTTGGGGACATCACATATGTTCCAACTGAAGAAGGTTGGCTGTACTTAGCAACCGTTATTGATCTATTTTCTAGGAAAATTATAGGGTGGTCAATGAATAGTAACATGAAAGCTGATTTAGTTAATAATGCTCTGCTAATGGCAATATGGCAACGTAAACCACCTAAAGGACTTATTTGGCATACTGATAGAGGTAGTCAATATTGTTCTGATAGCCATTCAAAACTTACAAAACAACATGGTATTATACAGAGTATGAGCGGTAAAGGAAATTGTTGGGATAATGCTGTTGCTGAAAGCTTTTTTCACACTATAAAAACAGAACTAATTTATCAATATAAATTTAAAACTAGGGAGGAAGCAAAATATGCCATATTTGAATATATAGAAGTATTTTATAATCGTATAAGGATGCATTCAACTAATGACTATCTATCACCTGTACAATACGAGAAAATGCAAAAATGTGCCTAAACAAACTGTCCGGAAAACTGTTGACAGATCAATATTTTTTGGTAATAATTCTGTTAACATATCTGGAAAGTTTTTTTATATGTATTTTGAGTCTCTTGATTTGACTTTGGATGCATTGAACGAGAAGTAATCCAGCTAAAACCAAGGCGGTGCATAGTATTGTAGACTGTTTTTAACGCACATTTAGCACCATATTCCTCAAGTAACATGATATGTAACTCCTTTCCAGTTATATACCCACCAGTTTTACTTTCACTGAGCGTATTGATTTTATCAAAAAGAGCAGACTCTTGTATAGTGTTAATCTTCCTAGGGGCACCGCTTCTTTGTGATTCAAATAATCCTTCAAAACCATGATTCCTAAATCTTCTGAGCCATGATTGCACAGTTTTCCAGTGTGACTTCACTATTGCAGATATGGCTTTAAAAGATTTGCCTAATTGAAGGTGATAGATCGCCAATAAACGTATACGATTTCGACCATGCGGCTCATGTTTCATCATTTTTATAAAATCATGACCTTCAAAACCTTGCGGTAATATTAACCTAGCTATTTGATTACCTTTTATCAGTTAAAAACCCATTTTATAACACTGCGTTAATTATTGCAATTGGTATAAAATGTTTTTTTATATAACTTATTCAGATGCTTATTTTAGTAAAGGTGATTTCAACAAAGCTTTGGAGTATTGTTCTAAGGCTAAACAACAAGCAGAAAAATTATATCTTAACGATGCACTAAATAATATTAACAATAAAGAGAAAACTATTAAGTCCGTCCGCCAAAAATATTTAAAGCCCCCCATAATCTATGATTGAATAAAATTTTTACAAAAAAAATTCTAATATTTGCACTAAAATTAAAAATTGTTTTCAATTTTATTGAAAAATTTCTGTTTTAGTAAAATTTTTACATGAGCTTATTGTTAACGATTTTTTTTAATCGTTTAGCAAGTTTTTTAATGATAATTTTTTTATGTAGAGTTAGGCATGATGTGTAAATGATTGGCAATACATCGTAAATTCAAACCTATAGCAGAGATTATTGGATTGATCACATCTCCTATCACACCCTTCAAGAAGTTTCTGCCCATCCTGCCATATTGTTTCAAATGCCCTATTATTGGTTCTATAGCACTGCGTCTCCTGATCATACACTTGTCTTCTTTCAATAACTTTTTCCGAGTTTTTGGGGTATATACCTTACTCTTCTCTTTAACATTGCTGCCAGTATAACCAAGATCAACAAACGATTTTTTTATCTTTATTCCAGTTACATTTTCTACCGCTTCAAAACTCTGCTGCAATGTATGACCATCATAAGGATTATTATGAAACGATTTTGCTGACAGTACAAAATTTCTACGACCACTGACTACTACCGCAACTTTATTGCCAAACTCATATGGCTTGTTTCGTTTTCCCTTCCCTATACACTCTACCTCAGGGGCATGAAAACTATACAATATTTTATTCTGTTCTTTGTATTGCTTTTTCTCTTCTCTTTTTAAAACAGATTGGCTATGTATTTGTTTTACTTTTTTCAATACTTCTTGATCTCTGATAGATAAGTTTAATTTCTGATTTTTTATCTCACGCTCACATATTCTAACCAAACGACCAAGTAACGTTTTTAAATGCTTCATTATTTTCCAACGCTTCTTGGCTTTGCTATGCTCTTTATACTTCCAGAGCTTTATTATATCTCGCTTATAGGTTCTAGCGTAGGTTTCGTTTAAACTTATACCCAAACTTTGGCAAAGCTTCACAATACTAAGCCTAGCTTTATCCATTAAATAAACATCATGTGGGTGCTTGATATTCTTAATTTGTACCGTTGTATCGTATACCTGCAGCAAAACTGCATAACTTTATCTAATGTTTTTGCTAGTATGAATTTTTTATACATTTGGGTTTCATACTATGCAAATACCATCAATTACTATTGAGCAAGTAGCTCAGCAATTTAAAGCCTGGCGTCAAACTAAAACTAATAAGTTTGATCCTATACCAAACCATCTAAAGGAATTAGTTTACCAATTACTCCATCATTATTCTTACCAAGAGATAGCTAAACATCTTAATATTAATAAAGCAACAATCAGTTCAATTAAAAAAGCCCATGAGCCTACCCTCAAAACTTCTCCTGTCTCAACTTCAAATCAAGCTCTACAACAAAATATTAATTTTCTCCCATTTCAACTATTAAATTCTATAGATACCGATCCTGTAGCTGCCCCCAAACAAAATCACTATACTTGTCACATTATTAAACCAAATGGTACCAAACTTATTATCCAAACACTAGAACCAAAAACCATAATTCAGACATTTTTATGCTGCAACTAACCCCGGCGTCAGTTATTTTTGTTGCCACTATTGCCATCGATTTTCGCAAGGGTATCGATGGCTTAATCGCTGTTTGTAGACAAAAACTTTCTTCTGACCCTCTTAATGGTTCCTTGTTTTTATTGTCCCACTTTGGGAGAAAAACCCCGCACTTGCAGTGCGTCGTTTCAACATAAATTTTAAATATCTTATCAAGAAAAGATAAGATATTTTTTAACAAAATCTTACACTTCACAGATATATTCTTTTTGTGTTGTGACACTTTCTAAATGAGCCATACACAAATAGTTTCTAACTTTTAAGTTAGTACATACATGAGGCATTCATGCCGTAATATTAAGCTCTGCACTTGCAGTGCAGAGTGGTTAACTATGACCGTTTCTCTCAGATAAATTAAACATCCACTCAGTAAACTTGCTATAATCTTTTTTAGATTTTTGTTCTTCCGTGGTAAATCTTATCTTGCTATTCAGAATGGATCTTGCCCCTTGAATTAACAAAGTACGTAAATAGATATCACCTCTTTTACTAATACCAAGCAACTTATTTTTGCCACCACTAGAGTGTTGCCTTGGCACTAATCCGAGCCATGCTGATAATTGCCTACCATTTTCAAAACAACTAGCATTACCTATTGAGGCTATTAAGGCTGTGGCAGTTATTAAACCTATACCTGGTATCATCATTAGTTGTTGGTGATTACTATACTGGCTAGCTATGATTTTTAATCGTTGTTCTAGCTCTTTTATTTTTTTATCATTTTCTACAAATTCTTCTTTTAACTCACTAAATGTTTGGTAGCTTAGCTGACTTAAATCCCCTTCGTCTAAAATCTCAGTTAATTTTGTTATAATCTTATTGATTCCTTGCGGAATAGTAAAACCAAATTCATATAATAGCCCTCTAATCTCATTAGCAAGTGCAGTACGATTTTTTACCAATCTCTGTCTTACCCTATGAATAAATAAAATATCTTGTTGCTCTACAGTTTTAATGGGTACAAACCTCATACTAGGTCTTGCTAATGCCTCACATATTCCTTCTGCATCAGCTTGATCATTTTTATTGGTTTTGACATAAGGCTTAACAAACTGTGGTGCCATTAGTTTTACATTATGACCTAATTTTATTAATTCTCTTGCCCAATAGCTAGCTCCACCGCAAGCTTCCATGCCTACTAGACATTTTGGTACGTTAGCCATAAAAGTTAAAACCTGTTCTCTCATTAATTTCTTCTTTAATATTGTCTTGCCATTTTTATCTACACCGTGAATTTGAAAAATTCTTTTTGCAATATCTATACCAATTGTGGTAACTTCCATATGGACCTCCTTATTGTTGTTTAGGATTCATTTCCTATCCTAGAAGATTAGCATACGCTTCTCATTCTGTATATAGGGTAGGTCCATACCATTATTTTAGCACATCCTAAAATTGAAACAATCTCTATGAATCATACACTTTATTATCAAAAATATCTTTACCAATTTTAGTCCATTGGTTTTTGATATGTGGGGACTCTGTTAATTCATTTTTTAAAGAAACTAATGCTCCAAATAAACTATTAGTAGGTAAGTCATCAAGTTTTGCTTTAGCAATCAATCCCCCTAGTTCAATTAAGCGACGAGTACGCACTTTTCTTTCTATAATTTTAAGTTTAGCTTCTTCAGTAATAATTTTGGCTTTCTGTTGTTGTAATTTTAATCTTTGTTTTATAAGATTATCCATATGAGTATAATATTTTAGATATTATTGTTTACATGTCATGAATGCACAATAAATTTAAGAAGTCCAACATATTATTTAAGTATCAATCAGGAGTTTCGCACTTAGCAAAAAATATGTTAATCTAGCAAGAAAGAGTTTTAGTTAAGCATGGCAAGATCAAAATGTAGCAAAGACTTATATAAATCATTTTTACAAGCAAGTAGCGTAAGATATAGTGGTAAAGCATTATCTGAAGTAAGTCCAATAAACCTATCTCATGATAGTGCAAGTCGATGGTTAAATAACCTCAGTTTGATGTAAGAGGAAGGTTGAGATTGGAAACTGGACTGATTTTTCAAGACAAATTTTTCACTAATTTTGTTTCCCATTTTACATAATTTTTAAGCTGCATTTTGTAAGTAATCAAGATACACGTTCATCGGTTTTTTATAACCAATACTTGAATGGAATCTTTGATTGTTATATTTATCCATGTATTTATCAATACCATCTTTAAGTTCTGCGATATTTTTAAAATCATTTATAAATATACAATTATATTTTAAAGTTCTAAAAAATCTTTCAATCACAATATTATCAATGCTTCTACCCTTACCGTTCATTGAGATTTGTATATTATTCTCTTTTAGAATTCCCGTATGCTCATGTCCAGTATATTGACTACCCTGATCACTATTGAATATTTGTGGTGCAGGGTATTTATTCAGTGCATCTTTTAATACATCGGTTACAAGTGATGCATCCATAGAATTAGATACTTTATAACTTAGTATTGCCTTACTATGCCAATCTATAATCGCCACAAGATACATAAATCCTCCGTTAGTTCTAATATAAGTAATGTCACCACTCCACACTTGATTAACATAAGGTACATGAATAGTTCTATTCGTTCCTGATTTGTGCCAGTACGGCTCAAGCAAATAGCTATAAATTTTATGTTGACCATCCTTCACAGAAGTAGATTGCTTTTTATGAGGATGAATAGCTTCTATACCCATTATTCCCATATATTTAAGCACCCTATCTCTGCCCACATTAAAGCCGTCTTCCAATAATTGTTTGTATATATAACGATAACCATACTCAGGGTTATCCGTATATATTTCATCTATTCTATTTAAAATATCAAGATTATATAAGCTCATTACTTTAGCTTTATAATATACTCCAGATCTGCTTATCTTTAATAGTTCACATTGCCTTGTCTTTGCTAACGTACTCAGCTTGGGGTCGACAAGACTTTTCTTATTTGATAAGTCCAAGCTGTTTAGCTTTCCCACCGCCCAGTCCCTCTCGACTGTAGCCTTACCTAATGCTTTTGCAAGTTCATCGTTTTGATTCTTAAGTTCACTAATCTGCCCTTTGTACTCACTAACAGCTTTTGCTGGCTCAAATGCCAATGACGCATTATCTAAAAATTGTCGTTTCCAGTTTTGCATAGTTTTAGCCGTTACTTCATATTTGACCGATAACTGACCTATTGTTGATTCTTCTTTTAACATCTCTAATACTATTTTAGTTTTTGCTTCTGCACTAAAATTTTTAATTTGTTTTTTACCCATTTGTTTCTCTTTAATTTTATTTATTATTCTATACTTATTGAGAAACAAAAATACCTGCTTCTTTGTCTAATTTTTTCAGTCCATTATAATTGTTTAATTTTCCAAAAGCGAAACTGGACTGATTTTTCAAGACGAGTCTGTCCTATAGTTTGTGTAAGTTGCAAAGAAAGCAGTAAGAGATTACTGTAAAAAAAGTAACTTAAGCAAGCAAGGAGGAATTATGGCTAAAAAATTAGATACAGATAAAGATACATTAGACATCAGTAATCAGCTAGTAGAAGAATTATTATCAAAAGCAGATCCATCGGAGTTATTTGGTCGAGATGGTTTATTTCAACAGCTAAAGAAGCAAATAGTTGAGAAAATATTAGCAAGTGAGTTGGATCATGAATTAGGATATTCAAAACATAGCAAGATGCCAAAAGTAGATAATAATCGTCGTAATGGTAGCTATGAGAAGACAGTAATTGATGGGGATGGTCGTAAGCTGACAGTAGAAGTACCAAGAGATCGGGAAGGAGAGTATAATCCTCAATTAATACCAAAAGGGCTGAGGAGATTTAATGGATTTGATGAGAAAGTGATATCCCTTTATGGTCGCGGTATGACAGTCAGCGAGATCCGAGGGCATTTAGAAGAAATATATCAAACTGATGTATCTGGTGACTTGATATCCACCATAACAGATGGGGTGATAGAAGAAGTAACTAGGTGGCAAAATCGTTGTTTAGATAGGGTGTATCCAATATTATACTTGGACTGTATCTATGTAAAATCTAGAGACAATCACATAGTAATAAATAAAGCAGTATATTTAGCACTTGCTGTAAATATAGAAGGGAAAAAGGAGTTACTTGGCATTTGGATAGGCAAAAATGAAGGTGCTAAATTTTGGATGCAAGTAGTTACTGAGTTAAAGAATCGAGGAATTGAACAAATTTATGTTGCTTGTGTGGATGGTTTAAAGGGCTTTCCAGAAGCTATAAGCAGTGTATTCCCGAGTACTATAGTACAATTATGTATTGTACATATGGTTCGCAATTCAGTAAAGTATGTGTCATATAAAGATTTAAAAGAGGTCACATCAGATCTAAAACAAATTTATACAGCTAATAATGACGAAATGGCACGTTTAAAACTTCAGCAATTTGGTGTAAAATGGGATAAAAAATATCCGGTAATTTCTGATATTTGGCAACGTAATTGGTCTGGGATAATACCGTTTTTTGCCTTTCCTGAAGAGATCAGAAAGGTAATTTATACTACTAACACTATAGAATCTGTAAATCGTCAAATTAGAAAAATTATCAAAAATAAGGGGGTGTTTCCAGATGATAAGTCAATTCAAAAAATAATATTTTTATCCCTACAAAATGCAGCCAAAAAATGGACCATGCCTATTAAAGATTGGTCTTTAGCTTTAAATCAATTTGAAATACTTTGTGGAGATTTTAAATATGATTTATTGGAAAATAAAAAATGAACTTACACAAATTAAATGATTGACTCTTCAAGACAAATTTTTCACTAATTTTGTTTCCCATTTTACATAATTTTTAAGCTGCATTTTGTAAGTAATCAAGATACACGTTCATCGGTTTTTTATAACCAATACTTGAATGGAATCTTTGATTGTTATATTTATCCATGTATTTATCAATACCATCTTTAAGTTCTGCGATATTTTTAAAATCATTTATAAATATACAATTATATTTTAAAGTTCTAAAAAATCTTTCAATCACAATATTATCAATGCTTCTACCCTTACCGTTCATTGAGATTTGTATATTATTCTCTTTTAGAATTCCCGTATGCTCATGTCCAGTATATTGACTACCCTGATCACTATTGAATATTTGTGGTGCAGGGTATTTATTCAGTGCATCTTTTAATACATCGGTTACAAGTGATGCATCCATAGAATTAGATACTTTATAACTTAGTATTGCCTTACTATGCCAATCTATAATCGCCACAAGATACATAAATCCTCCGTTAGTTCTAATATAAGTAATGTCACCACTCCACACTTGATTAACATAAGGTACATGAATAGTTCTATTCGTTCCTGATTTGTGCCAGTACGGCTCAAGCAAATAGCTATAAATTTTATGTTGACCATCCTTCACAGAAGTAGATTGCTTTTTATGAGGATGAATAGCTTCTATACCCATTATTCCCATATATTTAAGCACCCTATCTCTGCCCACATTAAAGCCGTCTTCCAATAATTGTTTGTATATATAACGATAACCATACTCAGGGTTATCCGTATATATTTCATCTATTCTATTTAAAATATCAAGATTATATAAGCTCATTACTTTAGCTTTATAATATACTCCAGATCTGCTTATCTTTAATAGTTCACATTGCCTTGTCTTTGCTAACGTACTCAGCTTGGGGTCGACAAGACTTTTCTTATTTGATAAGTCCAAGCTGTTTAGCTTTCCCACCGCCCAGTCCCTCTCGACTGTAGCCTTACCTAATGCTTTTGCAAGTTCATCGTTTTGATTCTTAAGTTCACTAATCTGCCCTTTGTACTCACTAACAGCTTTTGCTGGCTCAAATGCCAATGACGCATTATCTAAAAATTGTCGTTTCCAGTTTTGCATAGTTTTAGCCGTTACTTCATATTTGACCGATAACTGACCTATTGTTGATTCTTCTTTTAACATCTCTAATACTATTTTAGTTTTTGCTTCTGCACTAAAATTTTTAATTTGTTTTTTACCCATTTGTTTCTCTTTAATTTTATTTATTATTCTATACTTATTGAGAAACAAAAATACCTGCTTCTTTGTCTAATTTTTTCAGTCCATTATATATTTTATGCTTTCAAATTCTAATATTCAGTTTATAAAGCATCTGTATAAAGATTTTTATAGTCACCTTTTTGGTTAAAACCCCCAGCTTCAGCTGGGAAAGACTTCAGTCCTTGTTCTAATATTTCAATTCACTATAACTTGAATATATGATATTTTAATATACATAAGAGCTTGCTCTTATGTATATTAAAATATCATATATGACAGATTATAACAAGACTAGCCACACTGTATTTTACCATCGCTTTCATGTTGTTTGGATCACTAAATATCGCTACAAAAGTATTGCAGGGTAACTTATAAGAATTAGGATCAGAGAGACAGCACAGGCATTAGTAATATCTCTTTAGAGTAATAGCGACTTCCAGTCTAGATATCAACCCACCAGCTTCAGCTGGTTGTTATTGAGATAGAGATTATCGAAGCACCACGTGCTATCAATTGTAAAGCTAATGAAAGAAAAAATACAGAAGAAGTTTTGATTAGAAATTATGGATAAAATACAAGGTGGATCAATTGCAAATAAAACAGGGAATGAACTTGAGGTATTTATAAATAATCGTCTTGTTAGGGAAGGTTACGTTTTTGTTCCCAAGACTAGATTTATTGCTTCACAAGTATTAGCACAACCAATCTATACTAGACAATTTAATTTAGGAGAAACTATCTATAATACCGCTTGGCAATGCGATTTTATTCTATATCATCCTATAAAACATTCTAATTGTCTTGTTATTGAATCTAAGTGGCAACAATCAGGCGGTTCTGCAGATGAAAAATACCCTTATACAATATTAAATGTTAGAAAACAAAGTGTTTATAATGTTATTATCATTATAGGTGGAGATGGTTACAAAAGAGGTGCTTTACAATGGTTAAAAGATCAAGTTTATGGAAACTTAAAAGGTGTTTTTAGTATGTCTGAATTTACAACTTGGGCAAATAAACAAAATATTTAGGTTGTATATGTATATAGCTTCCTTAAAGAGTTAAGGTTAATTTGTTCTATTAACTATTTAAAAACTACAAATAAATTACAAAAATAAAGGATTAAGGATTATGTCGTATCAATATGTTTATGTTATGAATGGTCTAAGTAAGACCATCAACGGTAAACAAATTTTAAAGGAAACGTATTTGTCTTTCTTACCAGGGGCAAAAATCGGTATTATTGGTCCAAATGGTGCTGGTAAATCTACTCTTTTAAAAATTATGGCAGGTATTGACAAAGAATATGACGGTGAGGCGTTTGTAGCTAGTGGGGTTAGAGTTGGCTATTTAGCTCAGGAACCGCATCTTGATCCTACTCAAAATGTTTTTGATAATATTATGGAAAGTTTAAGTGATAAGAAAGCTTTAATCGATGAATTTAATGAAATAAGCTATAAATTTGCTGAGGAAATGTCAGATGATGCAATGAACGAACTTCTAGCAAAACAGGCTGATCTACAGGAGAAAATAGATAGTTGTGATGCTTGGAGTTTAGAGAGGGAAATAGAGATTGCTATGTTTGCATTAAGGTGTCCAAATAAAGATGCCGATGTTACAAAAATCTCAGGTGGGGAAAAAAGACGAGTTGGGTTATGTAAACTTTTACTAGAAAAGCCTGATATGTTATTACTCGATGAACCAACAAACCATTTAGATGCTGAATCGGTATCTTGGCTAGAAAATTATTTAAAAAATTATAAAGGTACTGTAGTAGTTATTACCCATGATCGATATTTTCTTGATAATGTAACGGATTGGATATTAGAGGTGGATCGTGGTAGATGTGTTCCATGGCATTCTAATTACACTGCTTGGCTCGAGCAAAAGCAAGCAAAATTAGAGCTTGAAGATAAAGAAGAAGATGATAGAAGTAAACAATTAAAAAGAGAACTTGAATGGATACGTCAATCACCAAAAGCTAGGCAATCAAAAAGTAAGGCTAGAATTACCGCTTATCAGGATTTGTTGACCAAACAAAAAGAACAAAGATCCGGCACTGCACAAATTATTATACCTAATGGTCCACGCCTAGGCGATTTAGTTATAGAGGCAGAGCATATAGCGAAGAGATACGGTGATAAGGTATTGTTATCAGACTTTAGCTTTAAGGTTGTTCCAGGGGCAATTGTTGGTATTATAGGTCCAAATGGAGCAGGCAAATCCACCTTATTTAATATTATCACTGGTAAAACTAAACCAGACCACGGCTCTATTAAATTAGGACAAACTGTTAAACTTGGTTATGTTGACCAGTCAAGAGACACTCTAGATGATAATAACACTGTGTGGAGTGAAATTTCCTCAGGTCTTGAAGAGTTACAACTCGGTTCTAGATCAATGAAAAGTCGAGCTTATTGTGCAGCCTTTAATTTTAGGGGTGGCGACCAGCAGAAGAAAGTAGGGCAACTTTCTGGTGGTGAACGCAATAGAGTGCATATAGCCAAATTACTAAAAGAGGGAGCTAACGTTATATTACTTGATGAACCATCTAATGATCTTGATGTTGACACATTACGAGCCTTAGAAGATGCTATTTTAGATTTTGCTGGATGTGTATTAATAATAAGCCATGATCGTTGGTTTTTAGACAGAATAGCAACACATATTATTGCTTTTGATAAAGATGGAAATGCTACGTGGTTTGAAGGAAATTACCAAGATTATCATGATTATATGATTAATTCAACAGGTGAAAATATTATTAATCCTAAATATCGTCATAAAAAGTTAGTATAAAATATGTCTCTAGGAGAAATATTAGTGGTTATGTTAGTAGCACTGATAGTAATGAAGCCAGAAGATATTCCAAATATTATAAAAAAAATCCAAGAATTTAAATTATACTGCTCGACTATCAAAAATCAAGCATTGGGCTATATTACGAAAGACTTAAAAATTGATAATGATATTCTAGAAAATAATGCTGAGCAGTTGAATTTTTATTTAGAAAGAATCATTAATATCCAAGGCTATTATGATGGTAATTATTCTCTAGATGAGCTTAAAGCAAAGTATGATGAGCTTATAAAAATAAAAAGTACAAAGTATGTACAAGATTGTAAGAAATAATGAATTTATTGTCCCACTTTGGGAGAAAAACCCCGCACTTGCAGTGCGTCGTTTCAACATAAATTTTAAATATCTTATCAAGAAAAGATAAGAATGAATCATACAGATATTTTTTAACAAAATCTTACACTTCACAGATATATTCTTTTTGTGTTGTGACACTTTCTAAATGAGCCATATACAAATAGTTTCTAACTTTTAAGTTAGTACATACATTAGGCATTCATGCCGTAATATTAAGCTCTGCACTTGCAGTGCAGAGTGGTTAACTGAATATATAAAAGATATATTAGCCCCTTTTGGTCAAATAACTACTCGTGCGATGTTTGGTGGTTATGGCATATATAAAGATAAAGTGATAATAGGGATTATTGCAGAAAGTGAGCTATATTTTAAAGCAGATAGCTTCACTGCTGAATATTTTAAATCTTTTGGCTCACAGCCATTTACCTATAATAGCAAAAATAAGCTAGTAACTATATCATATTGGAAAGTATTACCTGAGATTTTAGATCAACAGGAAGAACTTGGAAAATGGGTCTCTATGGCATTTAATGTATCTATTAATTCCAAGAAAATACCTCATGCTTTAAATCATTGAGGTAGAATTGTGAATTATGAAGGACACCAAAAATCTGATAATAGACCTATTTCGAAACTCGCTTATGCTGAGGGATTTGAAGGAGACGCGGAACGCAGAACCATAGCGTACTCAAATGTACGTGAGGATTCGAGTACCGCATCGACGTACAAATCACCAGCAGAAGTAGAGTTTCTAAAGTAACCGTCTAGTGAAGGTGGTCTATAAAAGCAAGAAGATATAAGTATTATTCTGTAGTAGAAACTACAAGGGAATAAGAGTAGGAGAGATATCACAGCTGAACAAAGGAAGCAAATAATTTCAGAGTCATATGTGTCTGGGTATGTTATATCACAAGTTGCTCAGTCTTATGGAATTTCAAAAGAGACATTATATGGATGGCGTAGTAGGGAAAGGAGGAAAAGAAGGGAAGAGGCAAAGGCAAATAATTCAGGCAACAAATTTATAGAATTATCAATACAGAAAACAACGGTACAAGAAACAAAATGCACAATATTAAAAAAAGCAGAATTAAAATTTAATGATTTTTCTTTATCAATTGAAGGTAGTGTTAGTAGTAGCAAGTTGTTGGAGATAGTCAAAATATTGGATAGATCATGCTAGATATAGGACATGATAGCAAAATCTATCTTTGTACCGGTTATACTGACATGCGTAAGGGCATTAATGGTTTATCAATACTGACCCAATCAATATTACTTGATCAATATGATAAGAGTATCTTATTTGTATTTAGGGGTAAAAAGGCTGATCGGATAAAAATATTGTGGTGGGATGGTCAAGGTTTTTGTTTATATTATAAATGTCTTGATGGCGGAAAATTTGTATGGCCTAAGGTTAATGAGAAACAATCTATTGGAATTACTAAAGCCCAGTTAGCAATGTTGATAGAAGCTATTGACTGGCGTAATCCGAAGTGGTTTAATAGACCTCAATATGCTGGATGAAGATTTAGCGTGATAGTGTGTATTATTTATAACAGTTATGATTTTAAATTTAAATAACTTACCTACTGACATAGCAGTGTTGCATAGAATGCTTGCGGCATTAAACAATAATATACAGTCACTAACTATAGAAAACCAGTCATTAACCAGTGAGAATCAATCATTAAAAGAACAGCTGGCATTACTAAAAGCCAAGCGTTATGGCAAATCATCAGAGAAACTAGATAAGCAAATAGAGGAACTTGAGCTTAAAATAGAAGAAAACGAGCTAATTTTAGGATTTAAAACTGAGCCAAATAATGCTAATTCCGATAAGAGTATAGTCACTTCAAATGATAGTAAATAGAAGCCAAAGCGTCAGAAATTACCGGATCATTTACCAAGAGAAGATGTGGTATTAAAGCCTATTGACCAGTGTCACGCATGTGGTGGAGTAGAGTTTCGTAAGATAAGTGATGATATTGCAGAAACATTAGAATATGTTCCTGCATCATTTAAGGTAATACGACATATAAGACCACGCTGTGCTTGTATTAATTGTGAGCAGATAGTACAGGCTTATCCTCCATCAAAAGCCATTGATAAAGGTAAGCCGGGGGCTGGTTTACTGGCACATATATTAATTCAGAAATATTGCAATCATCTGCCGCTATATCGGTCAATCGCAAATTTACGAGAGAGAAGGAGTAGAGATTTCGAGGACAACAATGGCAAGCTGGGCTGGTCAATGTGCTAGATTGCTAGAGCCAATAGCCAAAGCAATTCAACAATGTATCTTTTCGAGTAAGCAGATACATGGTGATGATACACCTGTGAGGGTTCTAGCTCCTGGGATTGGTAAAACCAAGACTGGTAGAATATGGACTTATGTATCAGATGGTAGACCTCATGGGGATAAGTCTCCAGTTGCAGTTTGCTATTTTTATAGCCCTGATCGGAAAGGGACAAGACCGCTTGAGCATCTCAAAGATTTTACAGGAGTGCTGCATGCTGACGCTTATGCTGGTTATAACCAATTATATATCGATGATGAAAAATCAGCTACTAAGATAGAGGAAGCAGCATGTTGGGCTCATGTACGCCGTAAGTTTTACGAAGTAACAATAGCAAATGATAAAGCCAATATTGCTATCGCCATATTGGAGCAGATTGGTGAAATTTATGGCATCGAAGCTAACATAAGAGGATTAGAACCTGATAAGAGGCTAGAGGAACGCACGAAAAAATCTAAAGTACTGGTGGAAAAATTGTTTACAGGTTTTAGGAAAGCATATGATCAACTGCCTAAAAAAAGCAGTACGGCAAAAGCTATTTCTTATGCTTTGAACAATCAGAACGCACTGATGAAATTTTTGGATAATGGTAAAATAGAAATTGACAATAACGCTGCAGAGCGTGCAATGAGATCAATTGCCATAGGGCGAAAAAATTGGCTTTTTGCTGGATCAGACAATGGTGGTCATACTGCTGCTATTATCTAGTCCGTCCGCCAAAACTCAAAAAAATACTACTTGTGGCACTAATTTCCAAAAATTGTATGATTTTAGACTAAATTATTATGATTTCGAGAGCTAATTTCAAGTTTTTGTATCAAAAACACCCTATTTCCCAAAACATACTCAATTTGCTCGTTACCATTTTTTTGTATTTCCATAAGCTTTTGATATAAAACCCTTCATTTTCTTATGGATTTTACTATTACTTTTTGCCTTAAAACCCCTTTGTCTATAAGGCTTGTAGAGTTTTGGCGGAGCGACTATCTATTCCATTATCGAAACTGCTAAATTAAATAATGTCAATCCTTGGAAATATTTGCAAAAAGTACTTGCAACAATTCAGGATTATAAAGCCAATAAAATTGTAGGCCTCCTCCCTTGGAATATTATACTAGACTCAATAACAACCAGCTGAAGCTGGTGGGTTGATATCTAGACTGGAAGTCGCTATTACTCTAAAGAGATATTACTAATGCCTGTGCTGTCTCTCTGATCCTAATTCTTATAAGTTACCCTGCAATACTTTTGTAGCGATATTTAGTGATCCAAACAACATGAAAGCGATGGTAAAATACAGTGTGGCTAGTCTTGTTATAATCTGTCATATATGATATTTTAATATACATAAGAGCTTGCTCTTATGTATATTAAAATATCATATATTCAAGTTATAGTGAATTGAAATATTAGAACAAGGACTGAAGTCTTTCCCAGCTGAAGCTGGGGGTTTTAACCAAAAAGGTGACTATAAATAATAATTCTAGACCGCCTTTACTAGACGGTTACTTTCTAAAGCTAAAAACATGATTTTAAAAGATTAAAATCATGTTTTTAGCAAAATATTAATTTAACAATCAGATGCAGAGCCGTCTCAAATCTGATTGTTTCGATAATTTTACCGAATTTGGGATAAGAATTGACAAATTCTTATCCCAAATTCGCGTAATCTGTATTAAGAATCTTTTTGATAATCCACAAGATCAAAGACAATCTTATGATTTTTTTGTTAATAGCAAAGTTAACAATGATTATTTAATAGAGTCGCATTTTAGGCAAACTACTGATAGAATTAACAACAATAATGATAATTTATTGCTAGTGATACAAGACAGTACTTATCTTAACTTTACTAACCACAAAGCCAAGATTGACATTGGTATAGTCAATTCAGGAGAATTTGGTGACGTCGTCGCTCGCCTATTATCTATAGGCTTCGCTCCTCATCTTCGAGATAAATATGAGCAAAAATTATGCTATAGAAGTGGATTATCATGCGGCGGGTGGAAAAACTAAACCTAATTTCCATCAACTTTTTATCTACTCTTAATCAGAAATTTAGGTTTATAGAAAATATCGTGAGATAATATCATTACTTACATATTCTCCGCTAGAGTTATTTTTAATCCATTCTTCATCTAAAAAATTCATAACTACTAAATCATTAGAAAATTTGTACTTTTGATTATATACTAATTCTTTCACTATTGATTTTTGTATTTTAGGATGTAACATATATTGTTGTGGCTTGTGATTAACCTCTTGAACTAAATTAAATACTGCTTGCACGATTCCACCAAGTAATGTATACCTGCAGCAAAACTGCATAACTTTATCTAATGTTTTTGCTAGTATGAATTTTTTATACATTTGGGTTTCATACTATGCAAATACCATCAATTACTATTGAGCAAGTAGCTCAGCAATTTAAAGCCTGGCGTCAAACTAAAACTAATAAGTTTGATCCTATACCAAACCATCTAAAGGAATTAGTTTACCAATTACTCCATCATTATTCTTACCAAGAGATAGCTAAACATCTTAATATTAATAAAGCAACAATCAGTTCAATTAAAAAAGCCCATGAGCCTACCCTCAAAACTTCTCCTGTCTCAACTTCAAATCAAGCTCTACAACAAAATATTAATTTTCTCCCATTTCAACTATTAAATTCTATAGATACCGATCCTGTAGCTGCCCCCAAACAAAATCACTATACTTGTCACATTATTAAACCAAATGGTACCAAACTTATTATCCAAACACTAGAACCAAAAACCATAATTCAGACATTTTTATGCTGCAACTAACCCCGGCGTCAGTTATTTTTGTTGCCACTATTGCCATCGATTTTCGCAAGGGTATCGATGGCTTAATCGCTGTTTGTAGACAAAAACTTTCTTCTGACCCTCTTAATGGTTCCTTGTTTTTATTCTATAATAAAAACAGAACTGCCATTAAAATTTTGTCCTTTGACGGTCAAGGCTTTTGGCTATGCTCTAAACGCCTATCCAAAGGTAAATTTACCGCAAAACTTTTCCCATCTGATAATTCATCTTATCAAATTTGTTATAGAACCTTACACATTCTTATTCATAATGGTGATCCTAGTTCTGCCAAATTCTCTAATGATTGGCTTCCTGTCGTTTAAGCTGCTGTCTCGATTAATTCCGTATTATTCATATATCTTGCATAGGCAAAAGGCGTATAATTCGCAGGACGCTTCTTTGCTTTGCTACTCTGCTCTTGTAGCCAATTTAAATATTTAAAGGCATTGATCTCGTTCTCACTACAAGTCTTTACTATACTATACAGACCACTATGTATCTCAGCACTATTGATTGTTTTAAAGAATAATGAATTCTTCCTTTGTAAAATAATGGTACGCAGTGATCTCTCAGCCCAATTATTATCAAGATTGCTAACTGGGATTTTTAAAAATTGGGTCAAACCTTCTTTATTATTTATCCAATATTTCATAGCTTGTCCAAGCCTACTATTAGGCTCAACTTTCTTGTCGTTAAATAATTCGTCTATTTTGTTATATATGTTTTCTATATATTTACTGCTATGTTCCTGATGATACCCAAGTTTTTCTTCAGGACTCATCTCTTTACATTGATGTTCATTGTGGTAAATCCCTCGTGTTTGTTTGAGAAAATATCCGCATTCTTCAGGGTAATATAGTTCATTCTCTGTAAATTTTCTCTGACCATGTGACAAACAATTGATCATCACTATTATTGCCAGTAATTCTTGATCTGCTTCTGATAATACCGGGTTATTATTGTTACTTGCGTCAGTCATTAATTGGATAGAATCTGTTCTATTCTTACGATTCTTTAGTACGTTACCTATATTTTCTCCACCATGCCTATTACCGGTAAAATATAAAACTATCACCTCATTATTTGCAGTCTTAGCACATATTGTAGTAGTATAACAGCTGCGTCCTTTCTTATTTTGAGTACGTAATTTCTTATTGGCTATAGTAATTTCTAAAATCCTAGCTCTAGTATCATCAAGGTTCAGTGAACTACATTCGGCAGCCATTTCCAATAATACCCCGTAAATTTCAGCTCCACCACCTTCTTGCCAAACATCTAAATATTGTTGCCAGAGCGAGCTATATGCCACAGGAACACCACTTAAACTTTGCAGCCTAGATAAACGGTAGAAAGGAGTACCATAGGTCTTTTGTAACACTATTGCACTTCTGCTACTATTTGTCCATTTGTTGATATTTTTATTGTTCATAACTATATAATCACAAGCATTACAACGTAGCGTTTTCTTTACATATCTGTTGACTGTAATTGGAGCATTACCTGTAAATTGTAGCAATTTTCTAGCTTCACTATTATATAGTTTGCCATTACAACAGTGAGGACAGCTATCACCACTACAAAAATTCTCAGGAGTTAAATAGCTGGTATTCGCATCCTTATAATCATCAAACCCATATTTACCTTGCCAATTACTACGATCTATCTTTTTGGGCTTATCGCACTCTTCTTCATTACCACCATTCCCGTTATCAGATTCACTTGGCGGTTCTTTTAATGAATCTGAACTATCTTTTTTTTGTTATCTGCCTTAAAACCAATCAGCATTTCCTTAAGCTTATTTATACTGATATTTGATGATGCTAGCTTGTCTATTAGCTCATTACAAAATTTCACAAGTTCTACTATCGTTTGCTGTTCATCTCCCGTTAATGAACTTTCCTTGACATGTTGTATTAGTTCTTCTCGTTCTTCAGCACTTAAGGTCGCTACTTTTGGTTTTTTCATTTGATTAATTATCATTATTATTAATATTTCAAATGTTATAATATAATTGGTACTTTTTCAACTAGTTTTTATTACAAAACTTACGCTATGTTATCTCAAGTATGACTAAAAACCTTGGCTGAAAGCCATTTTTTCATAGTAAAGAATTTTAATAATATCTCAGTACAAAGCCACTTATCATAAAACATAGCGTAAGTTTTGATTAATCGGTGATATTTGCATAGTAGAAACCCAAATTTATACAATAAATTCATACTAGCAAAAAAATTAGATAGTGTTACGCAGTTTTGCTGCAAGTATACCCATCAACTTTTTATCTACTCTTAATCAGAAATTTAGGTTTATAGAAAATATCGTGAGATAATATCATTACTTACATATTCTCCGCTAGAGTTATTTTTAATCCATTCTTCATCTAAAAAATTCATAACTACTAAATCATTAGAAAATTTGTACTTTTGATTATATACTAATTCTTTCACTATTGATTTTTGTATTTTAGGATGTAACATATATTGTTGTGGCTTGTGATTAACCTCTTGAACTAAATTAAATACTGCTTGCACGATTCCACCAAGTAATAATCCTCGAGTAAGTTGTATATCATTTGCTGGCACAGATTCTCCAGAATTATCCAAATTTACAGGGTATCCTCCTCTAAAAATATTGAACGTTGCACTATCTGTAGAATATTCGATATTATCCAATACGTTAGAGGTATTAATAGAAGAATTATCTTGAATAATATGCAGTAATGACTGAAATTCTATATCTTGTGATGAGCAACGGTTTTGTCGCATCTATAAATCATACTACATCAAGATTGTTAAAACTAAGGTTTTGGACATTATGATGCCATTAACATAGCAAAATTCTCAAAAGTAGAAAGATTATCATTAGCTCCAATTATTTGTCTTTTTTGCATCATACGAATATTTTCTATACCGGTAATAGTCATTTCTGCAGAATGAAAACTCTTAAAACCAAGCATTGGCTTTGTACGTTTTTTGATAAACCTATGATCTTGTTCTACAAGATTATTCAGGTATTTGGTCTGAATAACCTTAATTTTATAATCTTTAGGAACTTCTGTATTCAAATCATTAAGAGCAGCCGTATTACTACCGCTTTTATCAATTACTACTTTCTCAGGAAAATTATTCTCTCTAAAGGCTTTACGAAAAAATGCAAGTGCTGCAGGCTTGTCTCTATGCTTACGTAGCAGAAAGTCTACAGTATTACCAGACTATCTAGTGCTCTATATAAATAAACCCATTTACCGTTTAATTTAATATAAGTCTCATCCATTCTCTAACTACTACCAACTGGCTTCTTTCTTTTTCTAACCACCTGATCTATCAATGGTACAAATTTTATAACCCATCTTTGTAATGTAGAGTGATCAATTTTTGCTCCCCTTATACTCATCATTTCTTCCAAATCTCGATAACTTAAAGAAAATCGGCATTTCATATAGACAAATAACATTATTATTTCTGGTGAAGAACAAAATCCTTTGAAATATGATAATAATCTTGCAGTAATACGAAACATCTTAACATCTTTTTTAGATCATTATATCAATCTTTTTTCTATTGTCCAACATATGCAACAGAACCCTTGGGATGCTAGGCCTTACCCAGCTTGCCCACATAGTAATATTTGGCGAGATGGTAACTTATGGGCAAAAGGACATTGGGTTAATAATAAGTTTGGGGCTTGTAGTTTAGCGGCAATAATTCTCGAATTATCTTATAAATGCGGTATTCCATTAAAGCATATCGATATATCAACTCTTGATGAAGCTGTAGAAGGGTTGGTATTAAATAAAGCTTTGTCTTGTATTGATGTTATTAACCTTTTGCGTATTACGTCAATTCGGGATAAGGATATTGTGAACATGTAGATTAAAATCAAATTTTGTTGAAGGTTTATTTTTCTTTAATGAGTAAGCAACAAGAGTAGATAATATATGGACAAAGGCATTTATTGGTGATCTATGTCTAGTATGTTCAAGGTTCATTTGAAACTGGACTGATTTTTCAAGACAAATTTTTCACTAATTTTGTTTCCCATTTTACATAATTTTTAAGCTGCATTTTGTAAGTAATCAAGATACACGTTCATCGGTTTTTTATAACCAATACTTGAATGGAATCTTTGATTGTTATATTTATCCATGTATTTATCAATACCATCTTTAAGTTCTGCGATATTTTTAAAATCATTTATAAATATACAATTATATTTTAAAGTTCTAAAAAATCTTTCAATCACAATATTATCAATGCTTCTACCCTTACCGTTCATTGAGATTTGTATATTATTCTCTTTTAGAATTCCCGTATGCTCATGTCCAGTATATTGACTACCCTGATCACTATTGAATATTTGTGGTGCAGGGTATTTATTCAGTGCATCTTTTAATACATCGGTTACAAGTGATGCATCCATAGAATTAGATACTTTATAACTTAGTATTGCCTTACTATGCCAATCTATAATCGCCACAAGATACATAAATCCTCCGTTAGTTCTAATATAAGTAATGTCACCACTCCACACTTGATTAACATAAGGTACATGAATAGTTCTATTCGTTCCTGATTTGTGCCAGTACGGCTCAAGCAAATAGCTATAAATTTTATGTTGACCATCCTTCACAGAAGTAGATTGATCTGTCAACAGTTTTCCGGACAGTTTGTTTAGGCACATTTTTGCATTTTCTCGTATTGTACAGGTGATAGATAGTCATTAGTTGAATGCATCCTTATACGATTATAAAATACTTCTATATATTCAAATATGGCATATTTTGCTTCCTCCCTAGTTTTAAATTTATATTGATAAATTAGTTCTGTTTTTATAGTGTGAAAAAAGCTTTCAGCAACAGCATTATCCCAACAATTTCCTTTACCGCTCATACTCTGTATAATACCATGTTGTTTTGTAAGTTTTGAATGGCTATCAGAACAATATTGACTACCTCTATCAGTATGCCAAATAAGTCCTTTAGGTGGTTTACGTTGCCATATTGCCATTAGCAGAGCATTATTAACTAAATCAGCTTTCATGTTACTATTCATTGACCACCCTATAATTTTCCTAGAAAATAGATCAATAACGGTTGCTAAGTACAGCCAACCTTCTTCAGTTGGAACATATGTGATGTCCCCAACCCAATAACAATTAGCAGCATAGACCTTGAACTTTCTATCCAATAAATTAGGAGCAACTTGCTTATTATGACTAGAATCAGTAGTTGCTTTAAATTTATGTTTGCTTTTACATACTAAACCAGCTTCATTCATTAGCCTTGCAATCCGCTTCCGACTAACAATTATACCGTGTCTAGATAGTTCCTTTTTAATGGGTCTAGATCCATAATTCCTTCTACCTTCTTGAAAAATTGTTTTAATCTTACAGGTTAAAGCATTATCTTCTTTGTCCCTATTGCATTCAGGGGTAGTTAACCATTCATAATAGCCACTACGTGATACTTTCATAAATTTGCACATAATCGCAGTTGAAAAATCACCTTTATGCTTCTTTATCCATGCGTACTTTATTGGGACTCTTTCGCAAAGTACGCGGCAGCCTTTTTTAATAGATCACGCTCCTGCGTTACCCTAGCTAAATCTTTCTTTAATCTTTTTAATTCATCATAGAGATGTTCATCTGTTCGCATTATTGATTCTTTAGGTTTGGAATATTTATCTACCCAAGTATATAGAGTATAATGGACTGAAAAAATTAGACAAAGAAGCAGGTATTTTTGTTTCTCAATAAGTATAGAATAATAAATAAAATTAAAGAGAAACAAATGGGTAAAAAACAAATTAAAAATTTTAGTGCAGAAGCAAAAACTAAAATAGTATTAGAGATGTTAAAAGAAGAATCAACAATAGGTCAGTTATCGGTCAAATATGAAGTAACGGCTAAAACTATGCAAAACTGGAAACGACAATTTTTAGATAATGCGTCATTGGCATTTGAGCCAGCAAAAGCTGTTAGTGAGTACAAAGGGCAGATTAGTGAACTTAAGAATCAAAACGATGAACTTGCAAAAGCATTAGGTAAGGCTACAGTCGAGAGGGACTGGGCGGTGGGAAAGCTAAACAGCTTGGACTTATCAAATAAGAAAAGTCTTGTCGACCCCAAGCTGAGTACGTTAGCAAAGACAAGGCAATGTGAACTATTAAAGATAAGCAGATCTGGAGTATATTATAAAGCTAAAGTAATGAGCTTATATAATCTTGATATTTTAAATAGAATAGATGAAATATATACGGATAACCCTGAGTATGGTTATCGTTATATATACAAACAATTATTGGAAGACGGCTTTAATGTGGGCAGAGATAGGGTGCTTAAATATATGGGAATAATGGGTATAGAAGCTATTCATCCTCATAAAAAGCAATCTACTTTTGTGAAGGATGGTCAACATAAAATTTATAGCTATTTGCTTGAGCCGTACTGGCACAAATCAGGAACGAATAGAACTATTCATGTACCTTATGTTAATCAAGTGTGGAGTGGTGACATTACTTATATTAGAACTAACGGAGGATTTATGTATCTTGTGGCGATTATAGATTGGCATAGTAAGGCAATACTAAGTTATAAAGTATCTAATTCTATGGATGCATCACTTGTAACCGATGTATTAAAAGATGCACTGAATAAATACCCTGCACCACAAATATTCAATAGTGATCAGGGTAGTCAATATACTGGACATGAGCATACGGGAATTCTAAAAGAGAATAATATACAAATCTCAATGAACGGTAAGGGTAGAAGCATTGATAATATTGTGATTGAAAGATTTTTTAGAACTTTAAAATATAATTGTATATTTATAAATGATTTTAAAAATATCGCAGAACTTAAAGATGGTATTGATAAATACATGGATAAATATAACAATCAAAGATTCCATTCAAGTATTGGTTATAAAAAACCGATGAACGTGTATCTTGATTACTTACAAAATGCAGCTTAAAAATTATGTAAAATGGGAAACAAAATTAGTGAAAAATTTGTCTTGAAAAATCAGTCCAGTTTCGAGTATTTCTAGTAATACCTAACTCTTTAGCTGTTTGTGACACAGGTCGCTTGGACTCAATTGCTAATTTAACTGCTGACTCTTTAAATTCAGCCGGATAAACCTTTGGTTTGCTATTAGTCATTTTTGTACTTCCTTTCTGTTAATATTGTCTCCTATTAACTGTCCGGAAAACTATAACCACATCATACATTTGGGTTTCATACTATGCAAATACCATCAATTACTATTGAGCAAGTAGCTCAGCAATTTAAAGCCTGGCGTCAAACTAAAACTAATAAGTTTGATCCTATACCAAACCATCTAAAGGAATTAGTTTACCAATTACTCCATCATTATTCTTACCAAGAGATAGCTAAACATCTTAATATTAATAAAGCAACAATCAGTTCAATTAAAAAAGCCCATGAGCCTACCCTCAAAACTTCTCCTGTCTCAACTTCAAATCAAGCTCTACAACAAAATATTAATTTTCTCCCATTTCAACTATTAAATTCTATAGATACCGATCCTGTAGCTGCCCCCAAACAAAATCACTATATTTGTCACATTATTAAACCAAATGGTACCAAACTTATTATCCAAACACTAGAACCAAAAACCATAATTCAGACATTTTTATGCTGCAACTAACCCCGGCGTCAGTTATTTTTGTTGCCACTATTGCCATCGATTTTCGCAAGGGTATCGATGGCTTAATCGCTGTTTGTAGACAAAAACTTTCTTCTGACCCTCTTAATGGTTCCTTGTTTTTATTGAGTCTGTCCTATAGTTTGTGTAAGTTGCAAAGAAAGCAGTAAGAGATTACTGTAAAAAAAGTAACTTAAGCAAGCAAGGAGGAATTATGGCTAAAAAATTAGATACAGATAAAGATACATTAGACATCAGTAATCAGCTAGTAGAAGAATTATTATCAAAAGCAGATCCATCGGAGTTATTTGGTCGAGATGGTTTATTTCAACAGCTAAAGAAGCAAATAGTTGAGAAAATATTAGCAAGTGAGTTGGATCATGAATTAGGATATTCAAAACATAGCAAGATGCCAAAAGTAGATAATAATCGTCGTAATGGTAGCTATGAGAAGACAGTAATTGATGGGGATGGTCGTAAGCTGACAGTAGAAGTACCAAGAGATCGGGAAGGAGAGTATAATCCTCAATTAATACCAAAAGGGCTGAGGAGATTTAATGGATTTGATGAGAAAGTGATATCCCTTTATGGTCGCGGTATGACAGTCAGCGAGATCCGAGGGCATTTAGAAGAAATATATCAAACTGATGTATCTGGTGACTTGATATCCACCATAACAGATGGGGTGATAGAAGAAGTAACTAGGTGGCAAAATCGTTGTTTAGATAGGGTGTATCCAATATTATACTTGGACTGTATCTATGTAAAATCTAGAGACAATCACATAGTAATAAATAAAGCAGTATATTGTATACCTGCAGCAAAACTGCATAACTTTATCTAATGTTTTTGCTAGTATGAATTTTTTATACATTTGGGTTTCATACTATGCAAATACCATCAATTACTATTGAGCAAGTAGCTCAGCAATTTAAAGCCTGGCGTCAAACTAAAACTAATAAGTTTGATCCTATACCAAACCATCTAAAGGAATTAGTTTACCAATTACTCCATCATTATTCTTACCAAGAGATAGCTAAACATCTTAATATTAGTTAACCACTCTGCACTGCAAGTGCAGAGCTTAATATTACGGCATGAATGCCTCATGTATGTACTAACTTAAAAGTTAGAAACTATTTGTGTATGGCTCATTTAGAAAGTGTCACAACACAAAAAAATATATCTGTGAAGTGTAAGATTTTGTTAAAAAATATCCTATCTTTTCTTGATAAGATATTTAAAATTTATGTTGAAACGACGCACTGCAAGTGCGGGGTTTTTCTCCCAAAGTGGGACAATAAAGCAACAATCAGTTCAATTAAAAAAGCCCATGAGCCTACCCTCAAAACTTCTCCTGTCTCAACTTCAAATCAAGCTCTACAACAAAATATTAATTTTCTCCCATTTCAACTATTAAATTCTATAGATACCGATCCTGTAGCTGCCCCCAAACAAAATCACTATACTTGTCACATTATTAAACCAAATGGTACCAAACTTATTATCCAAACACTAGAACCAAAAACCATAATTCAGACATTTTTATGCTGCAACTAACCCCGGCGTCAGTTATTTTTGTTGCCACTATTGCCATCGATTTTCGCAAGGGTATCGATGGCTTAATCGCTGTTTGTAGACAAAAACTTTCTTCTGACCCTCTTAATGGTTCCTTGTTTTTATTCTATAATAAAAACAGAACTGCCATTAAAATTTTGTCCTTTGACGGTCAAGGCTTTTGGCTATGCTCTAAACGCCTATCCAAAGGTAAATTTACCGCAAAACTTTTCCCATCTGATAATTCATCTTATCAAATTTGTTATAGAACCTTACACATTCTTATTCATAATGGTGATCCTAGTTCTGCCAAATTCTCTAATGATTGGCTTCCTGTCGTTTAAGCTGCTGTCTCGATTAATTCCGTATTATTCATATATCTTGCATAGGCAAAAGGCGTATAATTCGCAGGACGCTTCTTTGCTTTGCTACTCTGCTCTTGTAGCCAATTTAAATATTTAAAGGCATTGATCTCGTTCTCACTACAAGTCTTTACTATACTATACAGACCACTATGTATCTCAGCACTATTGATTGTTTTAAAGAATAATGAATTCTTCCTTTGTAAAATAATGGTACGCAGTGATCTCTCAGCCCAATTATTATCAAGATTGCTAACTGGGATTTTTAAAAATTGGGTCAAACCTTCTTTATTATTTATCCAATATTTCATAGCTTGTCCAAGCCTACTATTAGGCTCAACTTTCTTGTCGTTAAATAATTCGTCTATTTTGTTATATATGTTTTCTATATATTTACTGCTATGTTCCTGATGATACCCAAGTTTTTCTTCAGGACTCATCTCTTTACATTGATGTTCATTGTGGTAAATCCCTCGTGTTTGTTTGAGAAAATATCCGCATTCTTCAGGGTAATATAGTTCATTCTCTGTAAATTTTCTCTGACCATGTGACAAACAATTGATCATCACTATTATTGCCAGTAATTCTTGATCTGCTTCTGATAATACCGGGTTATTATTGTTACTTGCGTCAGTCATTAATTGGATAGAATCTGTTCTATTCTTACGATTCTTTAGTACGTTACCTATATTTTCTCCACCATGCCTATTACCGGTAAAATATAAAACTATCACCTCATTATTTGCAGTCTTAGCACATATTGTAGTAGTATAACAGCTGCGTCCTTTCTTATTTTGAGTACGTAATTTCTTATTGGCTATAGTAATTTCTAAAATCCTAGCTCTAGTATCATCAAGGTTCAGTGAACTACATTCGGCAGCCATTTCCAATAATACCCCGTAAATTTCAGCTCCACCACCTTCTTGCCAAACATCTAAATATTGTTGCCAGAGCGAGCTATATGCCACAGGAACACCACTTAAACTTTGCAGCCTAGATAAACGGTAGAAAGGAGTACCATAGGTCTTTTGTAACACTATTGCACTTCTGCTACTATTGATCTGTCAACAGTTTTCCGGACAGTTTGTTTAGGCACATTTTTGCATTTTCTCGTATTGTACAGGTGATAGATAGTCATTAGTTGAATGCATCCTTATACGATTATAAAATACTTCTATATATTCAAATATGGCATATTTTGCTTCCTCCCTAGTTTTAAATTTATATTGATAAATTAGTTCTGTTTTTATAGTGTGAAAAAAGCTTTCAGCAACAGCATTATCCCAACAATTTCCTTTACCGCTCATACTCTGTATAATACCATGTTGTTTTGTAAGTTTTGAATGGCTATCAGAACAATATTGACTACCTCTATCAGTATGCCAAATAAGTCCTTTAGGTGGTTTACGTTGCCATATTGCCATTAGCAGAGCATTATTAACTAAATCAGCTTTCATGTTACTATTCATTGACCACCCTATAATTTTCCTAGAAAATAGATCAATAACGGTTGCTAAGTACAGCCAACCTTCTTCAGTTGGAACATATGTGATGTCCCCAACCCAATAACAATTAGCAGCATAGACCTTGAACTTTCTATCCAATAAATTAGGAGCAACTTGCTTATTATGACTAGAATCAGTAGTTGCTTTAAATTTATGTTTGCTTTTACATACTAAACCAGCTTCATTCATTAGCCTTGCAATCCGCTTCCGACTAACAATTATACCGTGTCTAGATAGTTCCTTTTTAATGGGTCTAGATCCATAATTCCTTCTACCTTCTTGAAAAATTGTTTTAATCTTACAGGTTAAAGCATTATCTTCTTTGTCCCTATTGCATTCAGGGGTAGTTAACCATTCATAATAGCCACTACGTGATACTTTCATAAATTTGCACATAATCGCAGTTGAAAAATCACCTTTATGCTTCTTTATCCATGCGTACTTTATTGGGACTCTTTCGCAAAGTACGCGGCAGCCTTTTTTAATAGATCACGCTCATGCGTTACCCTAGCTAAATCTTTCTTTAATCTTTTTAATTCATCATAGAGATGTTCATCTGTTCGCATTATTGATTCTTTAGGTTTGGAATATTTATCTACCCAAGTATATAGAGTATTTCTAGTAATACCTAACTCTTTAGCTGTTTGTGACACAGGTCGCTTGGACTCAATTGCTAATTTAACTGCTGACTCTTTAAATTCAGCCGGATAAACCTTTGGTTTGCTATTAGTCATTTTTGTACTTCCTTTCTGTTAATATTGTCTCCTATTAACTGTCCGGAAAACTATAACCACATCACTACAAAATGCAGCCAAAAAATGGACCATGCCTATTAAAGATTGGTCTTTAGCTTTAAATCAATTTGAAATACTTTGTGGAGATTTTAAATATGATTTATTGGAAAATAAAAAATGAACTTACACAAATTAAATGATTGACTCTTTTTATTCTATAATAAAAACAGAACTGCCATTAAAATTTTGTCCTTTGACGGTCAAGGCTTTTGGCTATGCTCTAAACGCCTATCCAAAGGTAAATTTACCGCAAAACTTTTCCCATCTGATAATTCATCTTATCAAATTTGTTATAGAACCTTACACATTCTTATTCATAATGGTGATCCTAGTTCTGCCAAATTCTCTAATGATTGGCTTCCTGTCGTTTAAGCTGCTGTCTCGATTAATTCCGTATTATTCATATATCTTGCATAGGCAAAAGGCGTATAATTCGCAGGACGCTTCTTTGCTTTGCTACTCTGCTCTTGTAGCCAATTTAAATATTTAAAGGCATTGATCTCGTTCTCACTACAAGTCTTTACTATACTATACAAACCACTATGTATCTCAGCACTATTGATTGTTTTAAAGAATAATGAATTCTTCCTTTGTAAAATAATGGTACGCAGTGATCTCTCAGCCCAATTATTATCAAGATTGCTAACTGGGATTTTTAAAAATTGGGTCAAACCTTCTTTATTATTTATCCAATATTTCATAGCTTGTCCAAGCCTACTATTAGGCTCAACTTTCTTGTCGTTAAATAATTCGTCTATTTTGTTATATATGTTTTCTATATATTTACTGCTATGTTCCTGATGATACCCAAGTTTTTCTTCAGGACTCATCTCTTTACATTGATGTTCATTGTGGTAAATCCCTCGTGTTTGTTTGAGAAAATATCCGCATTCTTCAGGGTAATATAGTTCATTCTCTGTAAATTTTCTCTGACCATGTGACAAACAATTGATCATCACTATTATTGCCAGTAATTCTTGATCTGCTTCTGATAATACCGGGTTATTATTGTTACTTGCGTCAGTCATTAATTGGATAGAATCTGTTCTATTCTTACGATTCTTTAGTACGTTACCTATATTTTCTCCACCATGCCTATTACCGGTAAAATATAAAACTATCACCTCATTATTTGCAGTCTTAGCACATATTGTAGTAGTATAACAGCTGCGTCCTTTCTTATTTTGAGTACGTAATTTCTTATTGGCTATAGTAATTTCTAAAATCCTAGCTCTAGTATCATCAAGGTTCAGTGAACTACATTCGGCAGCCATTTCCAATAATACCCCGTAAATTTCAGCTCCACCACCTTCTTGCCAAACATCTAAATATTGTTGCCAGAGCGAGCTATATGCCACAGGAACACCACTTAAACTTTGCAGCCTAGATAAACGGTAGAAAGGAGTACCATAGGTCTTTTGTAACACTATTGCACTTCTGCTACTATTTGTCCATTTGTTGATATTTTTATTGTTCATAACTATATAATCACAAGCATTACAACGTAGCGTTTTCTTTACATATCTGTTGACTGTAATTAGAGCATTACCTGTAAATTGTAGCAATTTTCTAGCTTCACTATTATATAGTTTGCCATTACAATAGTGAGGACAGCTATCACCACTACAAAAATTCTCAGGAGTTAAATAGCTGGTATTCGCATCCTTATAATCATCAAACCCATATTTACCTTGCCAATTACTACGATCTATCTTTTTGGGCTTATCGCACTCTTCTTCATTACCACCATTCCCGTTATCAGATTCACTTGGCGGTTCTTTTAATGAATCTGAACTATCTTTTTTTTGTTATCTGCCTTAAAACCAATCAGCATTTCCTTAAGCTTATTTATACTGATATTTGATGATGCTAGCTTGTCTATTAGCTCATTACAAAATTTCACAAGTTCTACTATCGTTTGCTGTTCATCTCCCGTTAATGAACTTTCCTTGACATGTTGTATTAGTTCTTCTCGTTCTTCAGCACTTAAGGTCGCTACTTTTGGTTTTTTCATTTGATTAATTATCATTATTATTAATATTTCAAATGTTATAATATAATTGGTACTTTTTCAACTAGTTTTTATTACAAAACTTACGCTATGTTATCTCAAGTATGACTAAAAACCTTGGCTGAAAGCCATTTTTTCATAGTAAAGAATTTTAATAATATCTCAGTACAAAGCCACTTATCATAAAACATAGCGTAAGTTTTGATTAATCGGTGATATTTGCATAGTAGAAACCCAAATTTATACAATAAATTCATACTAGCAAAAAAATTAGATAGTGTTACGCAGTTTTGCTGCAAGTATACATCTTATCTTGAAGCTGAAAGATTAGGGCAGTTAATCCTAAAAAATGCCGCTACTGAAACTAAAATTTTAAGATTTATCATGCCAGCAAATTTTATTAAATATCAACCAGGAGATTTTATCATATTATATTATCGGAATTATCAATATCAAATTAGAATTATCTCCATGAGATTATTTCGCCTAACAACTGAAATTCACGGAATTATTGATGAAGTTGAGAGTTATATATTCAAGTGAATAGCAGTATATATAAGCAGCAAGAATTTATTTGGAATCTATCCAAGATATATTCCCATCCCGACGGTAATAAACTACATTCATGCGATTAGTATGACTATTTTGAAACATTAAAGCAGGAAGGTTCTCAAGATCCATTTTCATCACTGCTCCACTTACTGATAGAGTTAATATTTCTACAGATTTTTCTGCTATAATTACAGGATTATCATATGCTGCCACATTATCTTCGTCTTCATGTTCATATTGATTGGGTGTTATAGTATATTTAACTGCTTTATTAGATGTTACTTCGGATATTTTAACTCTATCATGACGATCCTTGAGCTTAGATTTATACTTCCTAAGCTGCTTTTCAAGCCTAGCAAGAGCAATATCAAACGCTGAATATATGTCATCTGAAGCAGCGTTACCTTTCAATATCATATGTCTGCCTGTACCATCATTCACTACAATATCACAAACTAGTTGGAATCCTTGTTTAGAAAAATGCACGTTTGCACTAATTATTACATCACAAAAATACTTTTCTGACACCTGCATAGTACGGTTTCTTACATAATCTTGCAAAGAATTCCCAATAGAAATATGTTGACCTGATACTGATATTTGCATAAAATCCCCTTTAATTTAGTTAAGTCAAATATTATACGTAATAGAAAAGAGCTAGCATATACCCAACTACCTATCTATACAACTAATGCATAATCATGTAAATTTCAAGCCATTATTTTGAAATTTTCATAATGTCTTGATAATTGCGTTAAATAGAATGTAAGCTTATATATACTTACTTTAAATTGCTTTTTTAAAATATTATTCAGTTAAAAAGAGATTCTTTGACCGTAATTTTACCTAAATTGTAACATTTTATAGCTAACTTAAATAAGGTTATAATTTTGTTCTAAATAATGTTTTTTTGTTTTTACTATCTACTGAGTTTTGTTGTGATGACTTTCTAAGCCTAGATTTATTGTCCCACTTTGGGAGAAAAACCCCGCACTTGCAGTGCGTCGTTTCAACATAAATTTTAAATATCTTATCAAGAAAAGATAAGAATGAATCATACAGATATTTTTTAACAAAATCTTACACTTCACAGATATATTCTTTTTGTGTTGTGACACTTTCTAAATGAGCCATACACAAATAGTTTCTAACTTTTAAGTTAGTACATACATTAGGCATTCATGCCGTAATATTAAGCTCTGCACTTGCAGTGCAGAGTGGTTAACTACCATACACAATTTGTACTTGCTGTAATATTTTAGTTTTAATATGTTCTGATAAAGCAATATCTTTTAACAATTTGAACTGAAATTGATTGTCTATTACTTTACCAAATGCACAAGAAGTTAACAACTGATAAGCTGTATCAGTATCAAAAATGCCAGAAATTTTACGTTTTAACTGAGCCTGGTGGCTAGTATCAGTACTATATTCTATCTTCTGTAAGTACTGCTCTTTAGCTTTATTCTCATCACTAGATTTAAACTGGAAATTGCTAGAATTAACTTTAGTAGTTTCTCGTAGTTCATGGCTTAAGGCTTTAGCCATATAGTTCAAAAGCACTTTCTTATGACCAAAATGATGATTTGAACAGGAGTTTCGCAGTTAGCAAAATTGCGAATCAGCTAAAAGGCATCTAATGTTGTTCTGAATTGATGTTTTTATAACTTCCCAAGTTTGTTGATATAAAGTAATTTTTTCATTTATCCTCCTTTTGTTCATATCGAGCCAAGCAAATACAGCAAGGCAAATATGATTTCTCTGAGCTCGACCCGTGCGTGCCTGACAGCGTTCAATACCACAAGTTTGTTTTAATTCTCGATGATAAACTTCTATAGACCACCGTGCCTTAACAATTTTCTCTATTTGTTCACGTGTTGGATTTTCTAAGTTAGTTGTTATGTAATCAATGCGACCATTTTTTGCCACAAACTTAAATACCGTAACCCAACCGTATCCACGTAGGTGAATTTTTAGTCCCTCATCAGGAATCTCTAAACTTTCTAAGCTAACATTATGATTAACTTTTCTATTTTTTCTTAGGTTACTAACCCATGTCCAACCTAAATTACGTATATGTTTCAAATTCTCCAAACCGCTATACCACGCATCCATTACTACTGCATCAGGATTGATCCCTCTTTCCTTAGCTAAAGTAAGCATATCACAAAAATGCTCATTCTTTGTTTTTCCATCAGTTTCTTTATCATATATTCTATAATCTACAGGGGTAGATTGATCAGTTTTAGCATTGTAATGCAGTAAGTTGACCATCCCTATACCAGGTATAACATCATGTACAGCTCCAGAATATTGATAATGTACAAGCTCAATTTTCTTACTGTATTGCTTTGACAATAACGTGTCATCTCCCACTAATAAACAAGAAGCTTCCCTATCAATATATTTTGACACTTCTCTGTAGATCCCGCTAGGGCGGAAATCCTTACTATTTAACCATCGACTTGCACTATCATGAGATAGGTTTATTGGACTTACTTCAGATAATGCTTTACCACTATATCTTACGCTACTTGCTTGTAAAAATGATTTATATAAGTCTTTGCTACATTTTGATCTTGCCATGCTTAACTAAAACTCTTTCTTGCTAGATTAACATATTTTTTGCTAAGTGCGAAACTCCTGTTGAATATTCCTCAGCTAGCTTTAATAGTAACTTGTTGATAAAGTCTAAGTTAAATTCTCGATTTGATTTAAACTGCAATAAATCAGCATCTTCTTGAGTTAGAGGATAGAAATCAGCTAATCCTTTTCTTCTGAACCAGCTATTTTTATGTTTTATAACTGGCATAACTGAATTATTAGAGCAATTTGATGGTACTGGTGTCTGATGTTTCTGTGAACTTTTTGAACAACTTTTTGTAGCGTTGTACTGAGTGGCAAAGCAGTTGTCATAGGATTGTCAGTAGATGCTCTAGTATTATCAACTACTTGTGGTGCGTCTGATAGTTTTTGTTCAAATTGTAAGTTTTGTTCAAGATTTTGTAGTGGTAATTGTTGTTTATTGTCCCACTTTGGGAGAAAAACCCCGCACTTGCAGTGCGTCGTTTCAACATAAATTTTAAATATCTTATCAAGAAAAGATAGGATATTTTTTAACAAAATCTTACACTTCACAGATATATTCTTTTTGTGTTGTGACACTTTCTAAATGAGCCATACACAAATAGTTTCTAACTTTTAAGTTAGTACATACATTAGGCATTCATGCCGTAATATTAAGCTCTGCACTTGCAGTGCAGAGTGGTTAACTATCAATTTGATTTTTTTATTTTGAAAAATTTTAGATTTGTTATATCTAGATTTATTAGATATATCTTTATTATTATCTATATATATAGAGTGGTCCAAACTTTTTTGGGGTTGAGGCAAAAAATCTTTGGGGTTGACCCCAAAGTTTTTTGGAGTTGAAGGAAAAATTTTTTCATTTTTAGAATGGTATTTTATTGAAGCAGGTTGGAAATTTCTAGTCAGCTTAATACAAGGAGTATTACGGCATTTAATGCCATATTTAACAACTGTTGAGTTGTAAACTTGAATAAAACCACTTTTTTGCAACTCAAGTAGGCATTGTCTTACACGTTCTTGACAAACACTTAAGTGTTCTTGAAAGAAAGGATAGGTTTCCTGAAGTTCATCAATGCTATTATTATGATAGATTTGCAAACGAAATACGATCAGCGATAGAAGTTGTCGAGAAGTTTTACTTAAAACTTTACCAGTGTTGGAAGAAAGGTTACGCCATTCAGGTGGGACAAAATTACCAACAAAATTATAGAAAATGATTGAATTTTGATCATCAAAATTATGCGTTGCACAATCATTAGTAAAATGCGATGAGCATATAGTGAGCATAAGACCTCAACTTAAACATCAGTTTAGAAGAGGCACTCAAGGTAATTATACTATCATTTTTAAAAACGCGATGAGCATATAGTGAGCATACGGAGTATGTAGGTAAAATTGGTATATTAAGCAAAGCTTGGAGATATGGTGGTGGGCGATAGAGGATTCGAACCTCCGACCTTTACGATGTCAACGTAATGCTCTAACCAACTGAGCTAACCGCCCTTGCTTTTCTGATTTAATTTTATACTTAAAACAACAAAGTATACTCTTCTGCTTTAAAGAATTGCTTTTTCAAATACTTGCAGAGTCTATCGCGTACTCACGTAGCAAATGTACGCCTAGTCCGGTTACCCCTTGTTTGTTGTCCCAATTCTTCAAATCATTTGAAATATATATTAAGTTTTCATAGTAACATGTCTAATCCATAATAGCTTCAATTTCAAGTTTTATTTGCATTATTTTAAATATTCAGCTAGAATTCAGCATAAAATTATTAAGTAAATGACCTTAAAATCTCAAGCTTTTAATATTAGCAATAATTTTGTAGTGGCACTGGATGGTCCAGCAGCATCGGGTAAGAGTACAATTGGTCAAATGTTAGCACAAAAACTTAAGCTTACTTACTTTCAATCAAGTATTGTATATAGAAGCCTTGCTATTTCTTGTATAAACCAGAAAATTGATCTTACTGACATAAATGGAATAATTGAATTATCCAAATCTACGGAATATGTACAAAATTCAGAACTTGATAGTGAGATTGTAGGTAATGTAGCATCAAAAATTGCTATTATACCGGAAGTAAGAAATAACCTAGGAAAATATCTAGGAAAATTAATAAAAACAACTCCTAGAATTATAATGGAAGGTAGAGATATTGGAACAGTAGTGGCCCCCAATGCTGACTTAAAGATTTTTATCAGAGCAGATATTGTTATTAGAGCAAAGAGAAGATATAAAGAGTTGCAAGAAAAAGGAGGAGAATATATATTTGATACAGTTTTGGAACAACTAAAAATAAGAGACAAACGGGATATAGAGCGTGATATTGCTCCAACTCTTCCCCCACAAGGAGCTTTAGAAATTGATACTTCTTATCTATCACCAAAAGAAGTGATTGATAAGATCATGGAGTTTATTTCAGTTAGGTAACATCAACATATTTTATGTGCCATAGGTTGTTTTATCTACATTTTATTAACCATTCATAGTTAATTTAGTTGAATTTGATTACTTAAGGCAAAGAACAACTTGCTTATGTAAATTCAAGTCAATTAACTATAATTTTTATACTAGACGGCACAACTAGTATTAGAGAATAATATGCAAAAATTTAAGAAAAAATTTGTTTCTCAGCTTGCTGAAATTAGCATTCAATCTCACGAAGATTTTGCACAAATGCTTGAAGCCGTAAGTACTAGTCACGTAAAAGAAGGTACTGTTGTCAAAGGTCAAGTAGTAGGGATTGCTAAAGGCATTATCATAGTTGATGTTGGATTAAAGAATGAAGGCAGAGTTCCTATAGAAGAATTTGCTCTAGTTAGTAATCAACCTTTACCAGAAGTTGGCGAGATAGTTGATGTATATATTGAGAAAATTGAAGGACGTAACGGTAGAACTATATTAAGTCGTGAAAAGGCCATTAGAGAAGAATCATGGGGACATTTAGAAATTGCATGTGCCAATAAACAGTTTGTTGATGGTGTAATATTCGGACGTGTTAAAGGTGGATTTACTGTTGACGTATCAGGGGTTGTTGCCTTCTTACCTGGAAGTCAGGTAGATGTTAGACCAATAAAAGATATTGCTTCGTTAATGGGTATCAAGCAGCCATTCCAAATTTTAAAGATGGATAAGAAACTTGGTAATATCGTAGTTTCTAGAAGAGCTATACTTGAGGAATCAAGATCTGAGGCTAGAGACGAAATGTTATCGAAAATTAAGGAAGGAATAATATTAGATGGTACAGTAAAAAATATCACTGATTACGGTGCGTTTATTGCTTTAGGTAATTCAGGTAATGTAGACGGTCTATTGCACGTTACTGATATTTCATGGAGCAGAATAAATCACCCTTCTGAAGTTTTATCTCTAGATCAAAAGGTTAGGGTTATAGTTATAAAATTTAATGAAGAAACTAAGAGAATTTCACTTGGTATGAAGCAACTTGATCATAATCCATGGCAAAGTATAAAAGAAGAATTCCCCGTTGGCAAAATAATGACTGGCAAAGTAACAAATATTGCTGATTATGGGGTATTTATTGAATTAAAAGATGGTATTGAAGGACTCGTTCATTCAAGTGAAATTAGTTGGGTAAAATCAAATCAACATCCTAAGAAAATGCTTACTATTGGTCAAGAAGTTCAATTCACAATTCTAGAAGTTGATACCGATAAACATAGAATATCTCTAAGTATTAAACAGTGTCAAGATAACCCAATTATTGGGTTTGCACATAGTCATGCAATAGGTAGTATAATTAAAGCACCAATACGAAATATCACTGACTTTGGTATGTTTGTAGCACTTGATGACAACATTGATGGTATGATTCATGAAACAGATATAAGTTGGGAAGGCAATGGTACTGAGCTGTTAAAAACATATAAAAAGAATGATCAAATAGAGTGTAAAGTCTTATCAATTGATATTGAAAAGGAACGTATAAGCTTAGGTATTAAACAACTAAGCTTTGACCCCCAGCAAGATGAATTTGGCATGTACAAAAAAAATATGGTCGTTACTTGCTCAGTTACTGAAGTTAAAGATGATGGGATAGAAGTTATTTTAGACGACAAAATACCGGGCTTCATCAAAAAAGCTGATCTTTCTAGTGAAAAAGCTGAACAAAAAACTGAAAGATTTGTCTCTAATGACAGAATTGATGCAAAAATTATTACCATTGATAAGGCATCTCGTAAAGTTACTTTGTCAATAAAAGCACTTGAAATAGAAAAGAGAGAAAAAGCTATCAAAGAATATGGTTCTGCTTATAGTGCTCCTAGTCTAGGAGACATACTTGGAACAGCTCTTGACAATAAAGGAGAGAAAAACGGTAAAACTTGATATTGATTAGACTTTGGCAAACTCACTTATGCTGAGGAATTTAAAGAAGCCACGGAATATTGACCCGCAGCGGACGATGATGTATGTGAGGAGCAGAGTGCCGATAGCACAAATAAGTTACCAACAAAAGTAGAGTTTGTCAAAGATATCTATTATTGTTTTGTAGCAAAATCGAAGCCTTTACTTCAATTTTGCTACTCAATTTTTACCTTTTTACCTAAAAACTTGAAAAGTGGTAAACTAATTTTCAAGTTTTTGTTAAGTAATATATAGGATTTCCCCATGGACAGTTTGATAATTAAAGGCGGTATCCCTCTTGAAGGTAGTATTAGCATTAGTGGGGCTAAAAATTCGGCCTTACCAATTATGACTGCAGCATTACTTATAGATAAGCTTAGTATTAACAATGTTCCAAAGCTTACTGATATTCTCACAATGAAAAAATTACTTGAGAATTTAGGTAGCGTTGTTACTGTAACTGATCATCAAGATCAATTGAGCATGGATATTGACAGCAGCAATATTAATAATTTTACTGCACCATATGATATAGTACGTAAAATGCGTGCTTCTATTTGGGTTCTAGGGCCTCTACTCTCTAGATTTTCTAAAGCTAAGGTTTCCTTACCTGGAGGATGTGCTATAGGTGCTCGACAAGTGGATCTACATGTAGCAGTTCTACAAGCTATGGGGGCAAATATTGACGTCGATCATGGTTATATTAATGCTACAATTAAAGGTAGATTAAAAGCTGTACATTTTGTTTTTAATAAAATATCTGTTGGAGCAACAATTAACGCCATAATGGCTGCTACTTTGGCTGAAGGAGAAACAATATTATTTAACTGTGCTAGAGAACCAGAAATCATTGATCTGTGCCATTGTCTTAGCAAAATGGGTGCAGAAATAGATGGAATTGCTACAAACGAAATAAGAATAATTGGTAAATCTCATTTAAAAAATGTCAATTATTCAATTATGCCGGATCGTATTGAAGCCGGTACTTACATGATTGCTGCTGCTATTACTAAAGGCAATTTAAACATTTATGGAATCAGTAATAATATCGTTGAAAATATAGTATTAAAGCTTATTGAAGCTGGTATAGAAATTTTACCTATTGATAATGGTTTAAGAGTCTCTTATGTAGGTAAATTAAATCCTGTGGACATCCATACAAACCCATATCCAGGTTTTGCAACAGACTTACAAGCTCAGTTTATGAGCCTTATGACTCTTTGCAAAGGTTCTTCTATAATTACAGAAAATATTTTTGAGAATCGCTTTATGCATGTTCCTGAATTATGCAGAATGGGTGCAAATATAACAGTTAACGGAAAGAGTGCTATAATACGGGGTATACCTTTTTTGACAGGAGCAGAAGTAATGGCAAGCGACCTCAGAGCATCAATATCCCTAGTATTAGCTGGACTTGCCGCCAACGATACAACAAGAATACACCGAATCTACCACTTAGATCGTGGATACCAAACATTGGAGAAAAAACTAACCAGTTGCGGGGCAAATATAGTACGAATTACTGGAGGTAATGTTTAAATAAATTTATTGTCCCACTTTGGGAGAAAAACCCCGCACTTGCAGTGCGTCGTTTCAACATAAATTTTAAATATCTTATCAAGAAAAGATAAGAATGAATCATACAGATATTTTTTAACAAAATCTTACACTTCACAGATATATTCTTTTTGTGTTGTGACACTTTCTAAATGAGCCATATACAAATAGTTTCTAACTTTTAAGTTAGTACATACATTAGGCATTCATGCCGTAATATTAAGCTCTGCACTTGCAGTGCAGAGTGGTTAACTCTACTTAGGTAGAACTTCAAGAATTAAGATTCCCGTGACCTAAAGATTGAAGCTGCCCCATTACTCATGTACGTTACGCTGCTCGATTTTGCTACTGCCTAGCTCTTCCTGAAGTTATATAGTCTGTCCGGCAAAACTCTATAAGTCTTATAGATAATAGGGTTTAATGGCAGAAAATAATAAAGAAATCCATAAGAAAATGTTAAAATATGCTAATAAACCTTATGGATTTCAGTCAATATGCCAATAGAAAATATTATCAAATCACAAAAACAAGGAAAACTTTTTGGTTATAAATTAAAAGAAGAATTAAACTCAAATAATAAGCTATATAAATTAAGAGAATTAATAAATTGGTCTGGTCTAGAAGAATGGTTATCAAAAAATGTTTCTATTAAGAGATTTGGTAGAAATAGAAAATGTCATAGAGTGATGCTTGGTGTAACGATGCTACAAGCAATGTATAATTTTTCAGATTCATTAGCAGAGGAAGAACTAAAAGAAAACATGTATTGGCAATATTTCTGTGGGTGGGAATATATAGAAACAGATATAGCGATGTCGGAAACTAGTATAAGAAGATTTCGTAATTTATTAGGTGAATCTGGATATAACGAGATATTAGCAGAGTTGATAAGAGTTGGAATAAGAACTAACACAATTAAAAAAAAAGATTTGGAATTGATAATTGCTGATACAACGGTATAAATTAAGAATATCAAGCACCCACATGATGTTTATAGTCACCTTTTTGGTTAAAACCCCCAGCTTCAGCTGGGAAAGACTTCAGTCCTTGTTCTAATATTTCAATTCACTATAACTTGAATATATGATATTTTAATATACATGAAGAGCTTGCTCTTATGTATATTAAAATATCATATATGACAGATTATAACAAGACTAGCCACACTGTATTTTACCATCGCTTTCATGTTGTTTGGATCACTAAATATCGCTACAAAAGTATTGCAGGGTAACTTATAAGAATTAGGATCAGAGAGATAGCACAGGCATTAGTAATATCTCTTTAGAGTAATAGCGACTTCCAGTCTAGATATCAACCCACCAGCTTCAGCTGGTTGTTATTGAGTGTCCCACTTTGGGAGAAAAACCCCGCACTTGCAGTGCGTCGTTTCAACATAAATTTTAAATATCTTATCAAGAAAAGATAAGATAAGATATTTTTTTAACAAAATCTTACACTTCACAGATATATTCTTTTTGTGTTGTGACACTTTTTAAATGAACCATACACAAATAGTTTCTAACTTTTAAGTTAACCTCAGTTTGATGTAAGAGGAAGGTTGAGATTGTTTAATTTTCCAAAAGCTACAGAAATTTTATTAGGCTTAAAAACATAGGCAAGCAGTCCAGCTAATACGTTAGTTTGAAAATTCATAACAGATCTGTGCCTTGTATGGTCTATATGACAAAGGTTTTTTAGTTGATCGTTAATGGTTTCAATAATATACCTTTTATTTAAAAACCGCTTTTTAATAGGATCTATTATTTTTTCTTTCATATTACTTTTAATTTTTGTTATTAGTTCTAAACCTTGATTAGCAAGGGATTGAGTGAGTTTTTTACTGATATACCCACGATCACCAAAAAGCCAGCCTTGTAATTTATCTACTAAATTTTCCACCACTGCTCTATCATCAACATTTCCTGGAGTTAAAGAAAAACTCATAATCTCTCCGCAACTGTTAATGACAATATGTAGCTTACAACCAAAGAACCACCCAGTGGAAGTCTTACCTCTTTTTGCTATGTCTTTGAATACTTTATGTCTATTAATTCTTAAATTATGGCAAGCAGGAAGTTTAGTAGAGTCGATATAATATTGACCAGTTTGTTTTCCTGATAGGCTTTTTAGCAGTAACACCATGGGCATGAAGCTCATTGGCATTAACTGAATAAAACGACTATAGCTCACAAGTTTTGGAAATTCCTTTCTATAACTTTGACATAGGCAGCATAAATAAAAATCTTTAAAGGTACGGTAGTGACTCAAGTGAAACATTACTATAATAGTAATAATCTCTGAGAGTCCTATACTGCAAACTACTTTACGCTTACGGTTAGGATTTGGTAATATATATTTATTTTGCTCCGTATCAAAATGCTTGCAAAAATCATCAATTAAGCAGAAAATCTCCGTAAGAGGGATCATAATATATTCTCCAATTTTGTTGTTATTATTCGAGAACTTTATAATCCCTCCCTTCTTACTTTTCAAATATTCTTTCTCCTAACACACTAGTTTAAAAGAAGGTTTTATTTTTACCATAGCTCACCACCAACAGTTTGTTTATGTTATTACATAATGCTTAGCATTTTGTTTGGTGCTTACGTCAAACTCAGGTTAAGTTAGTACATACATTAGGCATTCATGCCGTAATATTAAGCTCTGCACTTGCAGTGCAGAGTGGTTAACTCAATCATAGATTATGGGGGCTTTAAATATTTTTGGCGGACGGACTATATAGTCTCCCCGTCAAAAGTCTAGAAGGATAATATATAATATGCTTAGCAGATAAAAATATATAGAGAATCCATAAGAAAAAGCTATAATATTGGCAAAAAACTTAAGGATTATCTGATTAATGCCGATAGAAAATATAACAAAGTTGCAAAGACAAGGACAACTTTTTGGTTACAAACTGACCGAAGAATTAAACCACAATAATAAATTATATAAATTAAGATCATTAATAAATTGGTCTAGTTTAGAGGAATGGTTGTCAGCAAATGTTGATATTAAGAAATTTGGTAGGAATCGCAGATGTCACCGCCTGTTACTTGGGGTGACTATGCTGCAAGCGATGTATAACCTGTCAGATGCAGCGACTGAGGAAGAGTTAAGAGAGAACGTATATTGGCAGTATTTTTGTGGTTGGGAATATTTGCAGAAAGATGCTGAAATATCAGAAGCTAGTATCCGTCGGTTTCGTACTATATTAGGAGAAGATGGCTACAATGAGATATTAAAGGAGCTGATAAGAATCGGATGCAAAGCAGGTGTAGTAAAAAAAAAGACTTAGCATCGATAATAGTTGATACTACTGTACAAATTAAGAATATTAAGTATCCCCATGATGTGTACTTGATGGATAAGGCAAGAATAGAGCTAGTAAAGCTATGTCATGCCTTAGGCATCAAGTTAAATGAAACATATGCCAAGCAATATAAAAGAGATATATTAAAATTATGGAAATATAAGGATAATAGTAAAGCCAAGAAGCGTAAGAAAATAATGAGGCATTTAAAAGTATTACTGGGTCGTTTAGTTAGGATATGTCAGCGAGAAATAGCTAAAGCAAAGTTAAGTTTATCGGCAAGACAACAAGAAATACTGAATAAGATAAAAAAGATACAAGTACAATCTATATTGAGTAAAGCAGAAAAAGAACAATATAAAGAAGAGAATAAAATATTATATAGTTTTCATGCACCGGAGGTAGAGTGCATTGGTAAAGGGAAATTAAACAAGCCATACGAGTTTGGTAATAAGGTTTCGATAGCAGTAAGTGGTCGGGGTAACTTTGTATTAGGGACAAAATCTTTTCATGGCAATCCATATGATGGGCATACATTATCGGAGACTGTAGAGATTGTAAAAGAATTAACAGGAGTTGAAGTAGCAAGAACCTTTGTTGACTCAGGTTACAAGGGGAATAATTTTAAGGAGAAGGGCAAAGTGTATAGCCCATATTGCAAGAAGAAACTATCGTCAGATGATAAGGCAATGCTCAAGAGACGGAGTGCCATAGAACCGATAATAGGGCATCTTAAAAGTTATGGTAGAGTTGGCAGAAACTACCTGAAAGGGGTAATAGGAGATGTCATTAATCCGTTAATTTCCGCTGTAGGATTGAACTTACGGTGTATTGCGAATCATTTACTCAAAACAAATTTTTCTACATAGAAATTAGTCAGTAAAAAAATAATCAAATAATTACAAAATCGTTAATAAATCATCATGCAAAAATTCTCTAAAAATCATCTTTTTGTACCAAAAATTTAAATCAAAAAAATTAAACTCTCAAATTTTATACAAGAATTTTTGGCTAAGGTATTAAATTTTGAATTTTTCTTAATTTTTAGCACTTTTGACGGGGAGACTATATACTCTTCTGCTTTGAAGAATTGTTTTTTAAAAATATCATGGATTCGCATGCGTGACTATACTATATGCACGTTCCGCTTGCTCACCATTCATTTTCAAATCCAATTCTTCAAATCATTTGAGTATACTATCGTCTATCAACTCTTGAAATCATAGCAGTATATCACCTCGGGAAAATGAATTTTCAATTTACGCAGCGAGCTTATCTCTCAATACTTCAATTAATTTATTAATTGCTTCGTCAGGATTTATATTCTCAAGAATTGCAAGCTCCCCAGCTAGCCTATTTAAGGCTGATTCATAAATAGTCCTTTCACTATAAGATCGGTCACTATCAACATTTTTATAGAGATCTCGTACCACTTCTGCTACAGATACTACATTACCAGAATTTATTTTACCCTCATATTCTTGTGCTCTTCTACTCCACATCCTATTACCTTGCTTAGCTTTACCCTGAAGCGTTGAATATATTACAGCTAAATCAGTTTTACTAACAAGTTTTCTAAGACCCGAAATAGCAGCTCTGTTTACCGGTACTTTCAAAGTCATTTTGTCTTGAGGGAATGATATTACATAAACCTTAATATCAGTACCAGCTATGACTTGGTGTTCTACATTTACTATCTCTCCAACTCCATGAGATGGATATACAATTCTTTCTCCTACTTTAAATTCAGACGATGTTGACATGCTTACTCCTTTCCATTATAAAAACTTAGACCATGGTCAATTGATTTGAATTTGTGTCAGTGAGTTGCAAATAATTAAATCATAACTATAGATATTTTGCAAATCACAATACTAAAGATAACACTCCCTAAATATACTTGAATGTGACTCCAAATTAGATTTGAAAATGAGGAGAGAACACACTAGACGTACATACGGTACGGGAGTCTTTGATATTTTCAAATAACAATTCTTCGAAACAGAATTAGTATACAGACTAATTTTACTCTGTGGTAGTATAGCATATTTTAGAAGGATAACAAAGTATAAGTTATAAAAAAAATATTACCCTACCTAAAACAAAAGAAAAATAAGTTGCCTTTTGCTCTAATATTGGTTAGTATCTCAGCTCTTTAGGCTAGGTAGCAAAGTGGTAATGCCGTGGACTGCAAATCCTCAATGCGCCGGTTCGATTCCGGCCCTGGTCTCCATTAAAACAAACTGTACGTAATATGGTAGAGTTTATCGAACAATTCCTAGAAATGATGATAGCGGAGCGTGGTGTAGCTAATAATTCCGTACTTGGCTACAAAGGTGATCTGTTAGATTTCCAGAAATTTTTATCACAGAATAAATTGTTAGAGCTGAATATTAAAGCTGAAAATATTAGAGACTGGATAGAATATTTGGCAGGAAATGGCTTGCAGGCAAGATCAATCAACCGGAAGATATCCACTATAAAAAACTATTATGAATTTTTAATTAGCGAAAAGCATACCAATTATAATCCTGTTTTGATGGTAGATTTACCAAGATATCAAGCTAAACTTCCTTCTACATTATCAATTGATAAAATCAAAGATTTACTTTTCTATTGCAATCAAGACAAAAATCCTAATTCCATACGCCTAAAAGCAATGATTCATTTATTATATGCAAGTGGGTTACGTGTTTCTGAGCTTGTCAGTATAAGGTTAACTGATATTTTAGTAAATCAAATGTCCCAAAATATTAGAAAAATATTTTCAATAATCGGTAAAGGTAATAAAGAAAGAATGGTGATAATCAATGAACAGGCTACCATAAGTTTGTCTGATTATTTAACTATTCGTAGTAAATTTATAAGCAAAAAACACCCTAAAAGTCAAATTTATTTATTTTGTTCTTCTTCAACTAATGGTCATATGACTAGGCAGAATTTCGCAATTCTGTTAAAACAAGCATCTATTAAGGCTGGGCTAGACCCAAGTAATATCTCCCCACATACTTTACGTCACAGTTTTGCAAGCCATTTGTTAGAAGGCGGTGCAGATCTTAGGGTAATTCAAGAACTACTTGGACATGCTGATATTAGTACTACCCAAATTTATACACATATACAAACAAAGCATCTAAAACAGGCTTTAGATCATCATCCGCTTAAATTATCTACACTCAAATGATGTAAAGAATTAGAGCGTAAAACAAGGGGTGAATGAGCATTTTCTAAAATAGCAATTTATAGTTTAATCCTCCTTTTTTTTTGAATTCTTTGTAATATCACTATTATCTTCTATATCAGAATCTATTTTAGGGTCTGTATCAGGTATGTCGTCAGGGTTTGCATCATATGGATCTTGATATTTGGCAACACATATATCCAACACATTAAATAAGGGTGTATTATATGTGTATTATATAATGTTCCTTTGTCATTATGCCCAAATCTTGTAATGTCTTCACCCCAACCCTTACTATCCACTTGAGCTCCGTACTTAAGTAATATTTCTACTGCCTGATATTTAGCGTTCAATGCGGCTTCATGTAAAGCTGTCCTTTTTTCATAACCTAGCACATCTACCGTAGCACTAGACTTAATTAATAACTCTATTGTAAACCCTTCTTTTGCCACTATACGTAATGGAGTTCTGCCATTTATATCTTTGGCATTAATATTAAAGTTAGGCGACTTTAACATTCTGCGTACTAACTCAATATTTCCCATCTTAACTATATCATATTTTTCCTACCCACTAAGCATATTTATAAAAAAATTTATACAACATAGGTTAGAAAATATTGCATCTTTTTAAAAATAAAAAGCAATAAATGCTTTAAATAGTCAAAATTTTAGTTTATTGTCCCACTTTGGGAGAAAAACCCCGCACTTGCAGTGCGTCGTTTCAACATAAATTTTAAATATCTTATCAAGAAAAGATAAGAATGAATCATACAGATATTTTTTAACAAAATCTTACACTTCACAGATATATTCTTTTTGTGTTGTGACACTTTCTAAATGAGCCATACACAAATAGTTTCTAACTTTTAAGTTAGTACATACATGAGGCATTCATGCCGTAATATTAAGCTCTGCACTTGCAGTGCAGAGTGGTTAACTATAACTTTATAATTAAAATATCATGGTTTCTTATGGAAGATGTTAATAACTATTGGGATAATTCAAAATACCAGTATTGTGCATATGCTGAGAGGTTGCTTAAGGAGTTAATTTTGCTAAATGAAAAAGTAAAGCAACCAATAAACATGTATGAAGTCAAAAAAGGCATCTACTATGCTAAAAAATATCATGGCAGTCAAATGAGGCAGTCCGACGAGCCGTATTATTCACATCCGATTGAAGTGGCTTATATGCTTGCCCAGTACACAGCCTTAGAAATTCCACGATTGTTTAGAACAGACATGATTGTTACCGCATTACTGCACGATACCATTGAAGATACAAAACTGACTGAACCCATGATTGCTTACATCTTTGGCAGTCAAGTAGCTAGTCAAGTGCAAGATTTGACTAGGGTCAAGCCTCATGGCAAGATTAGCTCGGCAGAAACATTAAATATATTATTTCAACAAAAAAAACATGATGTAGCATTGATTAAAATTTTTGACCGAATTCATAATTTAGAAACTTTAGGAGCTAAATCACCGGAAAAAATAAGGCAAATTGTACAAGAGAGTATGAGGGAGTTTGTAATAATCACTATGTACTTAGAAATCCCACAATTAACACAAAAATTACTACGGTTATGTTACCAATATTTATCTATTATTACACAGTCTTTTCCACAAAATCAACCTTTGGCATTTTCTAAGGATACGCTACTTTTTTCTCCAACCTTTCAAAATGAAATAGCCCAAATGCGAACCCTAGGCTGATTAAACAAAATAGGATAAGCAACCCCCAATGACCAAAATATTCAGTTAGATATATTGGTCCAAAGGATACAATGACATATATAAAAGCACGTGATAGGGCATATGTAAGAGTAGCACAGGTAAAACGTTTAAATACAGGAAAGTGCTTATAAAAAATTGGGTTAGCCGGCATATTATCAGACATTAACAAAACAACAAATGCTTGAAGTAGGAAAACATCTAAAGAATTTCTAAGGTTATTTAATAAGTACGGACAACTTAAAGACAGGATAATTAGAGCTACTAATTTCACTCTTAAAATTTTTAATGGATAAATTCTTGAACTTAGGTATGTTCTGATTATAAAACTTAATAAAGTTATTAAAGAAATAATAAAGTTTTGATGAATAACTTGTTCTGCTGTATAAGCAAAAGAATCTTTTAGTACATTAGCGCAATAAATATACACAAAATAAAAACTTGCGGGGGCTGAACATTCCATTAAAAAATAATGGTATGGACCTACCCTATATACAGAATGAGAAGCGTATGCTAATCTTCTAGGATAGGAAATGAATCCTAAACAACAATAAGGAGGTCCATATGGAAGTTACCACAATTGGTATAGATATTGCAAAAAGAATTTTTCAAATTCACGGTGTAGATAAAAATGGCAAGACAATATTAAAGAAGAAATTAATGAGAGAACAGGTTTTAACTTTTATGGCTAACGTACCAAAATATCTAGTAGGCATGGAAGCTTGCGGTGGAGCTAGCTATTGGGCAAGAGAATTAATAAAATTAGGTCATAATGTAAAACTAATGGCACCACAGTTTGTTAAGCCTTATGTCAAAACCAATAAAAATGATCAAGCTGATGCAGAAGGAATATGTGAGGCAGTAGCAAGACCTAGTATGAGGTTTGTACCCATTAAAACTGTAGAGCAACAAGATATTTTATTTATTCATAGGGTAAGACAGAGATTGGTAAAAAATCGTACTGCACTTGCTAATGAGATTAGAGGGCTATTATATGAATTTGGTTTTACTATTCCGCAAGGAATCAATAAGATTATAACAAAATTAACTGAGATTTTAGACGAAGGGGATTTAAGTCAGCTAAGCTACCAAACATTTAGTGAGTTAAAAGAAGAATTTGTAAAAAATGATAAAAAAATAAAAGAGCTAGAACAACGATTAAAAATCATAGCTAGCCAGTATAGTAATCACCAACAACTAATGATGATACCAGGTATAGGTTTAATAACTGCCACAGCCTTAATAGCCTCAATAGGTAATGCTAGTTGTTTTGAAAATGGTAGGCAATTATCAGCATGGCTGGGATTAGTGCCAAGGCAACACTCTAGTGGTGGCAAAAATAAGTTGCTTGGTATTAGTAAAAGAGGTGATATCTATTTACGTACTTTGTTAATTCAAGGGGCAAGATCCATTCTGAATAGCAAGATAAGATTTACCACGGAAGAACAAAAATCTAAAAAAGATTATAGCAAGTTTACTGAGTAGATGTTTAATTTATCTGAGAGAAACGGTCATAATAAAACAGTTGTCGCGGTAGCTAATAAGCTAGCAAGGGTGGTATTTGCATTACTTAGTTCAGGTGATGATTATACCGAGAGTAAAGTTTGTAGTTAAAAAACTACTCCAAATAATTGATGAAATGACATTATAGGTAATAGAAGTTTAACAAATTCCAATCCGGAATATGCGAAGAATGATAATATTGATGGTAAATAAGACGAACCTTAGCTTACAAAAAAACTGATTTAGCTAAGGGCTATTTATAAGTCGATAAAATAATAAGTATAAGTTTGTAAGCCCGCGAATTCCATCAGGGCTATAGGATAAATTGCTTGATTTATTGTCTATAAGCCGGATACATGACTGCATTCAATTTTTTTGCTGTTATATATTATTTTTTTCTTGCATTGTTGGGTAGGTCCATACATAAGCTATTTTAACAATTTTTTCTTGCAAAATAGGATGATTTGCTAATAATTTATAATCTTCAGCAGCTTTTTCTAAACTTATTTTTAATTGTCGTTTTGCGTCGGCAAATTCTATTGTTTCTCTAAGACTTGTTCTAGCTATAACACCGACCAGTGCAACCACTGTACCAATCCAAAAAGCCATCCGCCAATTAAAGCCATAAGAAGTAACAAGTGAGGCAAGACCTAAAGCTGCTGTCCCACCTAAAGCGGCAAGAACAGAAATTATTGCTACAGCTGGATATCGTGCTGGCGGAGCTATAGTTTCAGTTAGGTAAAGTTCAGCTCCAATTACTTCACCCATAGAAGATATACCCTGAACAATACGACATATAGTAATAATGATAGAAGCACTAATACCTATTTACGTGAATTCGGGATAAGGATATTGTGAACATGTAGATTAATACCAATTGCAATAATTAACGCAGTGTTATAAAATGGTTTTTTAACTGATAAAAGGTAATCAAATAGCTAGGTTAATATTACCGCAAGGTTTTGAAGGTCATGATTTTATAAAAATGATGAAACATGAGCCGCATGGTCGAAATCGTATACGTTTATTGGCGATGTATCACCTTCAATTAGGCAAATCTTTTAAAGCCATATCTGAAATAGTGAAGTCACACTGGAAAACTGTGCAATCATGGCTCAGAAGATTTAGGAATCATGGTTTTGAAGGATTATTTGAATCACAAAGAAGCGGTGCCCCTAGGAAGATTAACACTATACAAGAGTCTGCTCTTTTTGATAAAATCAATACGCTCAGTGAAAGTAAAACTGGTGGGTATATAACTGGAAAGGAGTTACATATCATGTTACTTGAGGAATATGGTGCTAAATGTGCTTTAAAAACAGTCTACAATACTATGCACCGCCTTGGTTTTAGCTGGATTACTTCTCGTTCAATGCATCCAAAGTCAAATCAAGAGACTCAAAATACATATAAAAAAACTTTCCAGATATGTTAACAGAATTATTACCAAAAAATATCGATAGATGTAAAGTTGATATATGGTCTCAAGATGAAACTCGAGTTGGGCAACAAGGTAGCTTAACTCGTATATGGGCTAAGCGTGGCACTAGACCCCGTAAAGTTCGGCAACAGCAATTCATTTCAACATATATTTATGGAGCTGCTTGCCATGATACAGGAGAAGCTTTTGCATTAATTTTACCATATGCAAACACACAGGCAATGAATAAATTCTTAGAAGACCTTTCTCGCAGTATTCAAGGCAACCGACATATAGCTTTACTAACGGATAATGCAGGTTGGCACACAGCCAAAAAACTAACTGTGCCAAGCAATATCACTTTGATACCGCTTCCGCCCTATGCACCGGAACTTAATGCAATGGAACAAGTTTGGGAATGGATCAAGAATCATTACTTGTCTAACCAATGTTATGGTGTATATGAAGATATCGTCACTATGGCTTGTTACGCTTGGAATCAACTTGCTCATAATGTAGATTTAGTAAAATCAATTATGTATAGAGACTGGATAAATACACCGTGTTAATTATTGCAATTGGTATTATCATGGCTAATCTCCCTACTTATGCTCAAATAGGAAACCTAGCAGCTTGGGTAGTGACTATCTGCCGTGTTATGCAAGGCATGTCTTCTATGGGAGAGATAGTAGGTGCTGAACTTTATATAACGGAAACGATTAACCCACCAGCCCAATATGCAATTGTTGGATCATTAGGAGTTTTTGCTTCCCTAGGAGCATTAGGTGCTTTAGCTATTGCCTCACTTGTTACTTCTTATGGCTTTAACTGGCGTGCAGCATTTTGGATAGGGGCAGTAATTGCACTGATTGGTTCTGTTGCAAGAACGAAGCTACGAGAAACACCAGAATTTGCTGATGCCAAACGTCAACTAAAAAAAGTTTTTGCACAAACTAATACAGATACCACCCCAATTCGTAATAAGAATTAACTAATTCTTATTACGAATTGGGGTAGTATGTATGGAACAGCAAGATGCAACTCAAGATATTTTAATCCCAATATTAAAAGAATAAGATAGTTCACAAAAAAACATGTTGAAGCGATATCATAACAAAACAATAAGAAATTAGAATGTGGCAGCAATACTTAGCAATAATATTAATTATTATTGAAGGTTTATTAATCTTAATATCTTTGAAATATTTGCATCAGATAAATATAACTCAATGATAGGTAAGGCACTAGTTTGACTAGTGAGACCATCAAGGCTTGGCCTTTAGATTTAGTATAACCTCAGTTTGATGCAAGATGAAGGTTGAGATTGTTTAATTTTCCAAAAGCTACAGAAATTTTATTAGGTTTGAAAACATAGGCAAGTAGCCCAGCTAATACATTAGTTTGAAAATTCATAACAGATCTATGCCTTGTATGGTCTATATGAAAAAGGTTTTTCAATTGATCATTAATGGTTTCAATAATGTGCCTTTTATTTAAAAACTGCTTTTTAATAGGATCTATTATTCTTTCTTTCATATTACTTTTAATTTTTGTTATTAGTTCTAAACCTTGATTAGCAAGGGATTGAGTGAGTTTTTTACTGATATACCCACGATCACCAAAAAGCCAGCCTTGTAATTTATCTACTAAATTTTCCACCACTGCTCTATCATCGACATTTCCAGGAGTTAAAGAAAAACTCATAATCTCTCCGCAACTGTTAATGACAATATGTAGCTTACAGCCAAAGAACCACCCAGTGGAAGTCTTACCTCTTTTTGCTATGTCTTTGAATACTTTATGTCTATTAATTCTTAAATTATGGCAAGCAGGAAGTTTAGTAGAGTCGATATAATATTGACCAGTTTGTTTTCCTGTTAGGCTTTTTAGCAGTAACACCATGGGCATGAAGCTCATTGGCATTAACTGAACAAAACGACTATAGCTCACAAGTTTTGGAAATTCCTTTCTATAACTTTGGCATAGGCAGCATAAATAAAAATCTTTAAAGGTACGGTAGTGACTCAAGTGAAACATTACTATAATAGTAATAATCTCTGAGAGTCCTATACTGCAGCCCACTTTACGCTTACGGTTAGGATTTGGTAATATATATTTATTTCGCTCCGTATCAAAATGCTTGCAAAAATCATCAATTAAGCAGAAAATCTCCGTAAGAGGGATCATAATATATTCTCCAATTTTGTCATTATTATTAGAGAACTTTATAATCCCTCCCTTCTTAATTTTCAAATGTTCTTTCTTACGTCAAACTCAGGTTAGTATAAAATAAAAAGTTATCATATATAACTTCTTTGGTTTGACGGTCAAAGGAGAAAATATATGACAACATACGAAAGTTTAAATCATTCTAAATGGGATTGCAAATATCATATTGTGTTTATTCCAAAGTGTCGTAAAAAAGAATTGTACGGGAAGGTTAGAAAATATCTTGGGAACGTATTCCATGAGTTAGCTTTTCAACGTGGGAGCAAGATCATAGAGGGGCATATGGTACAAGATCATGTGCATATGCTCATCAAGATTCCTCCTAAATATTCTGTAGCTGAAGTAATAGGCTATATCAAGGGGAAAAGTGCTATAGCCGTTGCTAGGCAGTTTGGTGGACGAAAACGTAATTTTAATGGAGAAAAGTTGTGGGCTAGAGGTTATGCGGTCTCAACTGTAGGATTTGAAGAGAATCAGATCAAACACTACATTAAGAATCAAGAGCAACTTGATAGTTTAGGCTCTGACGAATCAGGAGAATTTTAATTAACAATGGCAGCCCTTTGGGCTGCTCATAACCGTCAAGCCCCTCGCTTTGCGAGGGCGTTCTGATACCAATTGCAATAATTAACACGGTGTATTTATCCAGTCTCTATACATAATTGATTTTACTAAATCTACATTATGAGCAAGTTGATTCCAAGCGTAACAAGCCATAGTGACGATATCTTCATATACACCATAACATTGGTTAGACAAGTAATGATTCTTGATCCATTCCCAAACTTGTTCCATTGCAGGAAACTGGACTGATTTTTCAAGACAAATTTTTCACTAATTTTGTTTCCCATTTTACATAATTTTTAAGCTGCATTTTGTAAGTAATCAAGATACACGTTCATCGGTTTTTTATAACCAATACTTGAATGGAATCTTTGATTGTTATATTTATCCATGTATTTATCAATACCATCTTTAAGTTCTGCGATATTTTTAAAATCATTTATAAATATACAATTATATTTTAAAGTTCTAAAAAATCTTTCAATCACAATATTATCAATGCTTCTACCCTTACCGTTCATTGAGATTTGTATATTATTCTCTTTTAGAATTCCCGTATGCTCATGTCCAGTATATTGACTACCCTGATCACTATTGAATATTTGTGGTGCAGGGTATTTATTCAGTGCATCTTTTAATACATCGGTTACAAGTGATGCATCCATAGAATTAGATACTTTATAACTTAGTATTGCCTTACTATGCCAATCTATAATCGCCACAAGATACATAAATCCTCCGTTAGTTCTAATATAAGTAATGTCACCACTCCACACTTGATTAACATAAGGTACATGAATAGTTCTATTCGTTCCTGATTTGTGCCAGTACGGCTCAAGCAAATAGCTATAAATTTTATGTTGACCATCCTTCACAGAAGTAGATTGCTTTTTATGAGGATGAATAGCTTCTATACCCATTATTCCCATATATTTAAGCACCCTATCTCTGCCCACATTAAAGCCGTCTTCCAATAATTGTTTGTATATATAACGATAACCATACTCAGGGTTATCCGTATATATTTCATCTATTCTATTTAAAATATCAAGATTATATAAGCTCATTACTTTAGCTTTATAATATACTCCAGATCTGCTTATCTTTAATAGTTCACATTGCCTTGTCTTTGCTAACGTACTCAGCTTGGGGTCGACAAGACTTTTCTTATTTGATAAGTCCAAGCTGTTTAGCTTTCCCACCGCCCAGTCCCTCTCGACTGTAGCCTTACCTAATGCTTTTGCAAGTTCATCGTTTTGATTCTTAAGTTCACTAATCTGCCCTTTGTACTCACTAACAGCTTTTGCTGGCTCAAATGCCAATGACGCATTATCTAAAAATTGTCGTTTCCAGTTTTGCATAGTTTTAGCCGTTACTTCATATTTGACCGATAACTGACCTATTGTTGATTCTTCTTTTAACATCTCTAATACTATTTTAGTTTTTGCTTCTGCACTAAAATTTTTAATTTGTTTTTTACCCATTTGTTTCTCTTTAATTTTATTTATTATTCTATACTTATTGAGAAACAAAAATACCTGCTTCTTTGTCTAATTTTTTCAGTCCATTATATAATTGTACTATAGTACTCGGGAATACACTGCTTATAGCTTCTGGAAAGCCCTTTAAACCATCCACACAAGCAACATAAATTTGTTCAATTCCTCGATTCTTTAACTCAGTAACTACTTGCATCCAAAATTTAGCACCTTCATTTTTGCCTATCCAAATGCCAAGTAACTCCTTTTTCCCTTCTATATTTACAGCAAGTGCTAAATATACTGCTTTATTTATTACTATGTGATTGTCTCTAGATTTTACATAGATACAGTCCAAGTATAATATTGGATACACCCTATCTAAACAACGATTTTGCCACCTAGTTACTTCTTCTATCACCCCATCTGTTATGGTGGATATCAAGTCACCAGATACATCAGTTTGATATATTTCTTCTAAATGCCCTCGGATCTCGCTGACTGTCATACCGCGACCATAAAGGGATATCACTTTCTCATCAAATCCATTAAATCTCCTCAGCCCTTTTGGTATTAATTGAGGATTATACTCTCCTTCCCGATCTCTTGGTACTTCTACTGTCAGCTTACGACCATCCCCATCAATTACTGTCTTCTCATAGCTACCATTACGACGATTATTATCTACTTTTGGCATCTTGCTATGTTTTGAATATCCTAATTCATGATCCAACTCACTTGCTAATATTTTCTCAACTATTTGCTTCTTTAGCTGTTGAAATAAACCATCTCGACCAAATAACTCCGATGGATCTGCTTTTGATAATAATTCTTCTACTAGCTGATTACTGATGTCTAATGTATCTTTATCTGTATCTAATTTTTTAGCCATAATTCCTCCTTGCTTGCTTAAGTTACTTTTTTTACAGTAATCTCTTACTGCTTTCTTTGCAACTTACACAAACTATAGGACAGACTCTCTTAACTTTATTTGTAAACCGTTTTACATATCAAAACTTACGCTGTGTTATCTCAAATATGACTAAAAACCTTGGTCAAAAGCCATCTTTTCATAATGGGAAATTTTTATAATATCCTAACGGATATACAATAGAGAATTTCGTAAGAGATCTATTCTTTCAACCAATGTACCATTTCTTTTAAATCAATAGTAAAAGCAGCAAATTTTTTAACAACTTACTTTATCTCTTCCAACTGGTAAACAAACATAATGTTCTCTAGAGCTGATATCAATGACTGCTGCATCAGGATTCATTATTTCCAATTTCTGTTTATCATTATTTTCCTTTACCATTATAACCTCCTTCTTGTTAAATGCTGTTAAGCCAAGCTAATTTTAAGTTGGAGGGGTAATAGAATTACTCTCCTAAACGAGGTCTCTCATACACTTAATACCAATTTTCGAATTTAATTTAGCAAATAATTCATGCAGCAAATAGATTGAATTAGCGAGGTATTTAAATTCCTAATAGAAGAAGATACTGCTATTTCCAATTGTTCAATTGTATTGTATACTTTATTCTTTATAGTCTCAGACTTTAAATGCTCCCATAATCGCTCCGCAGGATTTAATTCAGGAGAATATGGTGGCAAGTAAAGAATTTCTATATTAGCAGGAACCACTAAGTCCTTAGCCTTATACCATCCAGCACAATCCATAACAACAATGGCTTTTTGATCGCCTATATGTTTAGACATTTCCGCAAGAAACATGTTCAAAGACATAGCATTAACATTTGGCATCATTAAGCTAAAATCATCTCCTGTTATTGGGTTAACAGCACTATAAACATAAAAATTCTGAAAACCTATTTTGATTTTAACTTGAGTTCTGCTACCTTTGCGAAACCAACCATGACCTAATTTAGAATGAGTTCCAAAACGCGATTCATCAAAGAAATACAAAAAACTTCTTGGATTGCTTGTTATTTTTTCTTGAATTTTTTTTAAACTGTTCATGAGTTTCTTTATTCTGTTTGTAATGCACTGGTCTTGGAGTAATGTACGCAAACTTAAGCTTGTGCAATGCCCTGTGTACAGCCGATTTACTTACATTAATTCCCAAATTTTCTTTAAGTTTTATGACGATACTTTTTATTGTTATGTTACAATCTTCTTGTATCCATTTGTTTATTGCTTCATAGCAGCTTTCCGTTAAATCGCTTTTCCTTCCCCTACCTTTTTTATATTCAAGATTTTTATCATCGCCTTGGGCAAAGCTTTTTACCCAGTTTCTTAGCGTATTAGTTGTGATATTAAATATTTTAGACACCATACCAATACCATGTTCTTTTGCAGCTACTATAGCTCTTAACCTGATAGTGGTTCTATTCTCTTTGTTCGTACTTGCAAGTTGAGCTATAGCCTGTTTGTATAAATCTTCTGTTATTAATTTTTGATGAGTACCCATTACATTCCTAATTTTATCTATCTTTTACATTATAACCTATTTTTCTATTCTTTATACTAAATTAAATTTGGGAATTGGTATAAGTTATGTATGATGCCATCAATGATATTACCAAAACTCCAAAACCATGCTACCAAACGGCTGTGATCAATGCACCAGTGAAATTGACGATTATAGCTTAATATTAGCTTGGTTATTTCATTTTATAGAAGTATCGCAAATAATACAGATGCTGCTTAATGGTTACTGTTAAAAATGATACTACGTTGAAGTGTGGTACAGAGCCAGTTTCTTATATTTTGTCGCGTGGTGCTTAGCACCAATGTTTAGGCTACCAACAGAGTTGATTATGTTGTTAGCAATAACAAAACTCAAAAATCTTCTAAAGCTGTACAAGATGAGTTTGGTTTTCGGTAGGTAATTGAGAGCATGCATAGAGAAATTAAGCAATTACTGTATAGAACGTTGCCAATGCAGAAAACAGCGTATCCAATGTAATCACATTAGTTGTACATTTCTAGTTTGGGCTTTTAGATGATTATATGCAACAACAGTTCCGTTCTCCATCTTTACCCTATTTAGAACCTTCTATAGCATAAGTTTTGTAAGTTTATTATGTGACATGTTCTAAACAAAATTGTTGACTTGTCCATTTTATAGACATAATCTTAACCAAGAGGGTAATTGATAATAAGAGGAGGAGGGTATTTTAATGGAAGAGTCAAATGATCTTGGATTTTTTCAAGTAAAAAAATCAAGAATTCATGGTTTTTTAAACGCCGTAACGGGAGTAAACATGAGTGATAAAGTGCTGATAGATGTGGTTATTGATGAAGATGAAGGTAGTTAACCACTCTGCACTGCAAGTGCAGAGCTTAATATTACGGCATGAATGCCTAATGTATGTACTAACTTAAAAGTTAGAAACTATTTGTGTATGGCTCATTTAGAAAGTGTCACAACACAAAAAAATATATCTGTGAAGTGTAAGATTTTGTTAAAAAATATCTGTATGATTCATTCTTATCTTTTCTTGATAAGATATTTAAAATTTATGTTGAAACGACGCACTGCAAGTGCGGGGTTTTTCTCCCAAAGTGGGACAATAAAGTATTATTAGAAATTAATAATAATGCCAGTCAAAAGCATGGACTTAGAATAATAAAATTATATGGTATTAGTAATCTTAATATAGATATAGAAGTTAATGAACAAGCAACTATCGATAAAGTATCAATCAGAAGAAATGGAAGTGGTAATAAACAAGACAATCATACTGTTCCTGTATCCACATTCCTTAAATCTTTAGAGAAAAATCTCAAAAACAAAGAGCTTACAGAAAATACGGTCAAGAATTTACTACACCAATATGGAAAATATTTGCAAGATAGTGCATCAAATCCTCAACAGCAGAGAAATCCACAACACACTTCAGAATTTGACTGGATAAAAGATAAAATATCTAGTTTTGATAGTAAAACTTTAGATCAGAAGTTATCTATAATTGAGAAATATATTATACCCTTTATATTTTATGAGTGGAATACCAGAGCTGAGGCTACTTTTAGAGCAGTAAAGGAAGCTACAGCTTATGGAGCAGAGGGCAATTTAATAAAGAAAATAAATAAACAGTTTAGTGAATTAATCAAAAGCCTGAAGAAGGAAGAAATACAATCAATTTATAATTTAAAGGAAAAAATTAATGAGATACTACCTGAATATTGTAAATCTATAGATTTACCTAATGAAAATCAATTAACTTCTAAAAGGCTTGGAGTTGTTGTCAGTGATGCAAGAAGATTATTTAAAGTATGGTTTTCATTACTGGAGAATGTGGATGAAAATCTAGGATTGCGTTCATTCTTAGATAGTAATGGGTCAAATGACTATAAATCATTTAAAGAAGAGTTTTTTAATAGGCAGAAATTTGGTGAGCAGATAATTGATTCAAAGCAACAATTAACTAGAAAACAAAAACAGAGTTTAAAGAATAAGTTAAGTGAATATATAGCAAGCAATCCTGAGACAGTAGATTCAGGGTCTGATCATAGTGAATCTGATCAAAGTTCTGCATCTGGTGCTCTTTCACCAGGAAGAGATGAAGATGTTGATGTTGCAATAGAAAGTTTAGAGAAAGAGCCAATTAAAATTGAATACACATCTGATAAAATTAAACTAATACTTCAACATTATTTACCACAAAAAGATATAGAACAGGTTTATTTAATAGATGCTCCAGATCAATATCATAATTGTGTAGATAATTTGAAACAACAATTAATATGGGAAACTAAAGATAAAGTAATATTGAATGATAAATTTTATGTTGTAATAGAAAGAGCAGATGATCAATCACGTGTATCTTCTGTAATAATGTTAAAATTATTTAATAAAAATAATAAAAATCAGATTAAAGTGTTACCTATTGTAGGTTCTATCTCAGGTTCATTTCGTGATGAATTAAAAAAAACACCAGAATTAAGTATAGTATCAATAAAAGTTGACGATTTACCTGATTGGTTTCTTGAGCATCAGTCTACTACTAATGTATATTTAAACAACCTAATAGAAGTAATAAAACTAAGTATCGAATGTAATGCTCCTTGTAAGGTTGAAGATAATGATATAGAAGAGATAATGAGTGAATCTTCTATAGAATATGAAAAAACACATAAGAGTATTTTAGATCAAGTAGTAAGTATTGGAGAGCAAGCTGATACGAGTGGTATATTAAAGAGGAAAGGAATAGATGGTGGTGATTCACCTATAAAAAAAGTAAAGTTTAATTTAGAAGATCTAGAGGAACATAGAGATAATATAAATTTGCAAGCATTTGCCTCTGGTTGTTCTACTCGTACTTCTAGTAAGAAACGTCTTAAACGTGATCTATGTCAAGAAGAGAAAACTGAAGAGATATTTCCATATGAACCATTGGAAAAAAATGTCGCAGAATCTTCTAAAATTAATGCAAGACTATATTCGCAAATAGCATATCTTGTAGCTTTAGAGCATCCAGAACCCACTACTCCAAACATGATGCTGGACAATGTCCTTACTTATATAGCAAATATAGGAGATATAATTAGTGAAGGAGAAATAAACCATAGTTTACGAGAACAGGAATTATTACAAACTCATTATCAGGAAGCACAAGACTTCTGTAATACATATCCTAAAGATACGGTATTAGATTTAGTAGGAGCAGAAATTGATTCATCAAGTCGTGCTTGGTTATTTGATAATGGTAAACATTCCTTATTAGTATCATATGATGGCAATCGCTATCAAATATATAGTCCAGATTTAAATTATAGACAAAGCTTTCAAACCAAAGAAAGAGTAAGGTTTACAGATATAGAATTATATGCCGAAGCATTTTTTAAATGGCGTAGTAATAGTATAGAATATGATTTGTTTACTTTAAAACAAAATGTACCAGAGGAAATTACTAATAAGATAAAGCAAACTAAATTCTGGAATCCTGATCAAGTTGTTTCTGATTTAGTATTACTTGATAAAGGATCTTTCTCAAACATACAGGGAATACCAGCAAAAGTGGTAAGAGAGTTATTCTTTTTAGATGGTAAAGTACCGGAACTTAAGGCATTGCATGAGAGCTTTTTTGCTCAATATTCAGGAAAAATTTCTATTAGAGTAGAGGAATTACATAATGTCTTATCATCTTTAGATCCACAAGCAAGTAAATCTTTAGTAGATTTAGCAAAGCAGCATAATTTCCGGGTAGATACTGCATATCTTAATAATATGCCAGAAAGTACAAAAAGTTTACTACATTCTTACCACAATGAGATTAGCAACAAGTTAAAAATATCAGAATCTATTACTATTAAAGATTTATCTGATTTATCTTGGTCAGTCCTTGAAAAAGAAATGATAAAAAATCTAGAAATTTCATCTGAATTAAAAGAATCAGCACTAAAAAATGTGAAAGAGCTTTATTCTATTGCCTCAAAACGTTCTCATGAACTTGGGATAACTAGTCAAACATTATTTTTCTTACCTGATATCATTAGATCAATGAACACTGGTAATTTTGAAGGATTACAAAAAACTGGTGAAATGATGTTAGGAGATATGGCTTTTAATAAGATGTATGATTCACTAATAAGTAAGTTGGGATCAGTATTACCTGAAAGTAGAATAGCATTACTTAAAAAATTACCAATAACAAGTCCTATATTTAAGATATTAACAATTCATTCAATTATAGAATTACAGAAACAATTAAATAATTTGCCTGCTGATTCAGAAGAAGCCGGTATTATCAAACATCAATTAGAAGAGCAATATTTTACCATAGGATTAATGGTTGCAGAGCTATTTGGATTAGAACTTGGTCCATTATGGGTAGGGTTGATGGCAGAACAATTAGTTTATGGAGCAATATCCTTACGTAAGCAGTATCACTTAGATATTTCATTTGGCGAAGCATTTTTAATGAATTTAGGATTTGAGCAAGATAAGTTACAATCAATACTTACAGAAAGACAATTAGTTGATCTTAACCTATCTTTAGTCGATAGATTGAGTGCTCAAACAAATACTAGTTATAGTTTAGTAATAATAAAAGTACCTAAAATGTTATATGATACACCTCAGGTAGGAAATACTGTGATTGAGTTTAAGCCTCAAAATAGTCGTTTCTGTATGGAGGATAATGTTTTTTTAGAAAAGAACTCTGGTTATAAGAGAATTTCTTCTGTAATTAGTGATGAACAAAACAACAATTGTGTTGACACTGCTGCATTACAAATATCTGGTGGTGGTCTTGCAGCACTGTATGGTAACAATAATAGTACAGAGCAACAATCTATTTATGTTAATTTTGATCCTAATGAAGGAGATATGAAATTACATTTTGATGTGGTTATAGTTTTCCGGACAGTTAATAGGAGACAATATTAACAGAAAGGAAGTACAAAAATGACTAATAGCAAACCAAAGGTTTATCCGGCTGAATTTAAAGAGTCAGCAGTTAAATTAGCAATTGAGTCCAAGCGACCTGTGTCACAAACAGCTAAAGAGTTAGGTATTACTAGAAATACTCTATATACTTGGGTAGATAAATATTCCAAACCTAAAGAATCAATAATGCGAACAGATGAACATCTCTATGATGAATTAAAAAGATTAAAGAAAGATTTAGCTAGGGTAACGCAGGAGCGTGATCTATTAAAAAAGGCTGCCGCGTACTTTGCGAAAGAGTCCCAATAAAGTACGCATGGATAAAGAAGCATAAAGGTGATTTTTCAACTGCGATTATGTGCAAATTTATGAAAGTATCACGTAGTGGCTATTATGAATGGTTAACTACCCCTGAATGCAATAGGGACAAAGAAGATAATGCTTTAACCTGTAAGATTAAAACAATTTTTCAAGAAGGTAGAAGGAATTATGGATCTAGACCCATTAAAAAGGAACTATCTAGACACGGTATAATTGTTAGTCGGAAGCGGATTGCAAGGCTAATGAATGAAGCTGGTTTAGTATGTAAAAGCAAACATAAATTTAAAGCAACTACTGATTCTAGTCATAATAAGCAAGTTGCTCCTAATTTATTGGATAGAAAGTTCAAGGTCTATGCTGCTAATTGTTATTGGGTTGGGGACATCACATATGTTCCAACTGAAGAAGGTTGGCTGTACTTAGCAACCGTTATTGATCTATTTTCTAGGAAAATTATAGGGTGGTCAATGAATAGTAACATGAAAGCTGATTTAGTTAATAATGCTCTGCTAATGGCAATATGGCAACGTAAACCACCTAAAGGACTTATTTGGCATACTGATAGAGGTAGTCAATATTGTTCTGATAGCCATTCAAAACTTACAAAACAACATGGTATTATACAGAGTATGAGCGGTAAAGGAAATTGTTGGGATAATGCTGTTGCTGAAAGCTTTTTTCACACTATAAAAACAGAACTAATTTATCAATATAAATTTAAAACTAGGGAGGAAGCAAAATATGCCATATTTGAATATATAGAAGTATTTTATAATCGTATAAGGATGCATTCAACTAATGACTATCTATCACCTGTACAATACGAGAAAATGCAAAAATGTGCCTAAACAAACTGTCCGGAAAACTGTTGACAGATCATTTTACTAAAGAAGGATTAAATAGGCTAGATCAATTAAATAATGCTAATGTCACTAATCCATATGTTGTTATCGCCCAAATATATCATAAACCTTATCCAGATCAGATTGGATTATTTGGTAATACAAATCATAGTTTTATATTAAATGATGATAGCAAACGTATAGTTAGTCACTATTACCTAGAGGGTACTAGCTCTTTTGAATTAGATGATAATACTATATCCACAAGTATAATGTTTTTTAATAGAAAGCTCTCTGCAGGATATATTGTATTTATCAGTGGTAACACAAGCAATATACAAGTTAGAGGCATGATTCCATATGAGGAACGCACAGGAGTCAATCATTTAATTTGTGTAAGTGATCTGTCAACAGTTTTCCGGACAGTTTGTTAGGCACATTTTTGCATTTTCTCGTATTGTACAGGTGATAGATAGTCATTAGTTGAATGCATCCTTATACGATTATAAAATACTTCTATATATTCAAATATGGCATATTTTGCTTCCTCCCTAGTTTTAAATTTATATTGATAAATTAGTTCTGTTTTTATAGTGTGAAAAAAGCTTTCAGCAACAGCATTATCCCAACAATTTCCTTTACCGCTCATACTCTGTATAATACCATGTTGTTTTGTAAGTTTTGAATGGCTATCAGAACAATATTGACTACCTCTATCAGTATGCCAAATAAGTCCTTTAGGTGGTTTACGTTGCCATATTGCCATTAGCAGAGCATTATTAACTAAATCAGCTTTCATGTTACTATTCATTGACCACCCTATAATTTTCCTAGAAAATAGATCAATAACGGTTGCTAAGTACAGCCAACCTTCTTCAGTTGGAACATATGTGATGTCCCCAACCCAATAACAATTAGCAGCATAGACCTTGAACTTTCTATCCAATAAATTAGGAGCAACTTGCTTATTAGAGCCTTTCTAATTAAGTGTGTAAATTTTTCATAGGGCTTAAATTCTACCTTCAAATTTTATCAAAAAGTGAGCCATAGCTGCGTTCCAGTTTGGAATCGGCATAACCCATTTCTTGGTCATATAATCAATTGCCAAATACAAGGTCTTAAAAACGGCATTATCATTTGGAAAAACCCGTTTATTCTTAGTAACCTTACGTAATTGGCTATTGACAGATTCTACACTATTAGTTGTGTATATTACTTTCCTTATCGCCTCAGGGTATCCTAGAAAAACCATTAAATTTTCCCAATGAACATACCAAGATTTAGCAATTTGTGGATACTGTTTACTCCATTTAGCTTCAAAAGATTCTAAAGCAAGATGTGCTTCTTCCTCTGTGCTAGCAGTATATATAGGCTTTAAATCAGCCGCTAATTCTTTTCGGTCTTTATATGATACATATTTTAAACTATTTCTAATCTGATGTACAATACATAATTGATGTTCGGTTTTCGGAAAAACTGCTTCTATTGCCTCAGACATACCGGTTAAATTATCACTGCAAGCAATAAGCATGTCTTGCATACCTCTGTTCTTCATCTCAGTAAAATTACCAAGCCAAAATTTCGCTCCTTCATTTTCACTGATCCACAATCCTAAAATATCCTTCCTTCCAGATAAATCAATACCTAATGCTACATATACAGACTTATTGATAATTCGTTTATCTTGACGTACTTTTACTACTAAACAGTCAAAAAATACTATAGCATATACTCGATCCAATGGTCGGCTTTGCCATATCTTGACATCCTCAATTACATCATCAGTAATTTGACTTATCAAACTTTCGCTAACGTCAGCTCCATACAATTCTTGCATTTGAATCTTAATATCAGATAAGCTCATTCCTTTAGCGTATAATGATATTATTTTATCATCAAATCCTTCAATACGTCTTTGACGCTTCGGAATTAATGCAGGTTCAAATGTACTACTTCTATCCCTTGGAACCTCAATCTCTACAACTCCATTATTTGTTACTAGATTCTTTACATTCCTACCATTACGAACATTATCACTATCAGTATGACAATATTTATCATATCCTAAATGATTATTCATCTCTGACTGCAATGCCTTCTCTACAAGCCGTTTGGTTAATTGTTTTAATAAACCATCCTCTTTAAGTAATGTTGATATATCTGTATCATTATTTATTAATAAATCTATCGCTTGATTCATTGCTTCATTTTGTTTTTGGTGCATTATAATTTCTCCTTTTGTTATATTATATTTTTATATAACCTTTGAAAAATTTACACACTTATTTGTACAGAGCCGCTTATTATGACTAGAATCAGTAGTTGCTTTAAATTTATGTTTGCTTTTACATACTAAACCAGCTTCATTCATTAGCCTTGCAATCCGCTTCCGACTAACAATTATACCGTGTCTAGATAGTTCCTTTTTAATGGGTCTAGATCCATAATTCCTTCTACCTTCTTGAAAAATTGTTTTAATCTTACAGGTTAAAGCATTATCTTCTTTGTCCCTATTGCATTCAGGGGTAGTTAACCATTCATAATAGCCACTACGTGATACTTTCATAAATTTGCACATAATCGCAGTTGAAAAATCACCTTTATGCTTCTTTATCCATGCGTACTTTATTGGGACTCTTTCGCAAAGTACGCGGCAGCCTTTTTTAATAGATCACGCTCCTGCGTTACCCTAGCTAAATCTTTCTTTAATCTTTTTAATTCATCATAGAGATGTTCATCTGTTCGCATTATTGATTCTTTAGGTTTGGAATATTTATCTACCCAAGTATATAGAGTATTTCTAGTAATACCTAACTCTTTAGCTGTTTGTGACACAGGTCGCTTGGACTCAATTGCTAATTTAACTGCTGACTCTTTAAATTCAGCCGGATAAACCTTTGGTTTGCTATTAGTCATTTTTGTACTTCCTTTCTGTTAATATTGTCTCCTATTAACTGTCCGGAAAACTATAACCACATCAATAATCTGCGTAGCATGTTTACAGTACAATCGCTTCCTAGCGATCAGGGGATGAGGAACGTAATAGACCAAGTAGATAGTGATGTAGCGTTTAGACCTATTTTCAAAGAATTATTTAGTAAATTACAACGAGGGAAGTATCTAGAACAATATCAAATATTTCCTGGTAAATACTTATTAAATGTTGATGGTACACAATATTACAGCTCTGATAAAGTGAGTTGTAAACGTTGCCTAATTAGAGGGCATAAAAATAACCAATATCATTGTCATCAAGTATTACAAGGGGCTATTGTAAAATTTGGGTTACGACAAGTAATACCAGTAATGCCTGAGGAAATTCGTGTACAAGATGGTGACGAGAAAGAGGATTGTGAGAGCAATGCTTTCAACAGATTTTTGACAAGATTTAGAAAGGATCATGATAAATTAGGGATAATAATCAATGCTGATGCGTTATATGCAACAACTCCAGTGATAGAAACAATTCGTGATCATAAAGCTAATTATATTTTTAAAGTAAAACCCAATAATCATAAGACATTAATGGATAATGTTCAATCTGTAGATAAATCAAAGATAGAGACATTGAGCCTTAGAAAGAACAAATTGATAATTGAATGGGTTAATGATGTTGAATTATTTAATAGCACTAAGGTAAGAACAAATTATATAGAGGCATGGGAGCTAGTGCCGCAGAAAGATGGTAGTAGTTAACCACTCTGCACTGCAAGTGCAGAGCTTAATATTACGGCATGAATGCCTCATGTATGTACTAACTTAAAAGTTAGAAACTATTTGTGTATGGCTCATTTAGAAAGTGTCACAACACAAAAAGAATATATCTGTGAAGTGTAAGATTTTGTTAAAAAATATCTTATCTTATCTTTTCTTTTCTTGATAAGATATTTAAAATTTATGTTGAAACGACGCACTGCAAGTGCGGGGTTTTTCTCCCAAAGTGGGACAATAAAAGTCAGTATTATGGTAAATGGATTACTGATCTAGAAATCACCTCAGATAATGCTAAAACAATAATAGACGGAGCAAGAGCACGTTGGAAAATAGAGAATGAATTTAATAGCTTAAAGAATCATGGTTATAATATAGAACATAATTACGGTCATGGTTCTAAGAATCTATGTTATAATTTCTACAATTTCACTTTGTTAGCATTTACTATTCATCAAATACACCAATTAGTTGATAAATTATTTCAAGAAATGAGGGAGCAATTTGGTAGATTAGGGTCGTTATGGGAACGAATAAGAAGTTTAGTAGATCTTTTTTTCTTTGAATCAATGGAAATGTTATGGGAGATATTAGCTGGCAAACGAGATTACAGAGTCCCGCCAATATAGATTCGACCTATCAAAAGCTTTTTCTAGAGCAATAGACTTATTTATTGCTAACCGTTGATTTTTACCAAATTGATTACAATAACGTGAATTATGATAAGTTTGTATAAAAATATTTATAGAATTCAAGAAAATACATACAAATCTTTAACAAAAAAATAGATTATTCGTCTTAAAGTTGAGTGGGTCGCAATGCTAAAATTTCTCTATGTATCTATAATGTCATATTTGCAATTGCTGAATTGGAAGTGTAAAGGAATGATTTGATATTAACTGAAGTAATTGAGATTTAACTTACATTTGATAAAATAAATAAATTGTTAAATGGAGGTTCAAATGAATTTGAATCAAAAAATAATAAAACCAAAACTAGGATTATTAGAATTTATGATTTATCAAATAAAAAATTTACCTATAAACTAGATTATTTAATATTTAGTAGTTTGTGAGTTTTATGGTATAATGAGTAACATGTAAAACTATAACACCTCTTCAATAAATTACTATTTATGGCTATTACTAAGTTTCTCGATCCTAAAAATGATATTGCCTTTCGCCGTATATTTGGCTCGGAGAAAAATAAAGATATTCTTATTCATTTCATTAATGATGTGCTAGAGCTGAAAGGTAATGATAGAATCAAAGAAGTAACATTTTTACCTACTATTCAAGAACCAGAGATTGCTTCAAAGAAGCAAAGCATAGTAGATGTGTTATGTAAAGATGAAAATGGAGTGCAGCTAATTATTGAGATGCAGGTATCTCCGCAAGAAGGATTTGAGAAGCGAGCACAATATTATGCAGCAAAAGCCTATTCACGGCAGTTAAATAAAGGTAAGAAAGAAGGAGCTAGATATATAGATTTAAAGGCTATAATATTTATTGCTATTAGCGATAATATTATATTTAAAGACAAAGTATTCTATAAGTCTGATCATATTATTTTGGATAAAGATAGCTATGCCCATGATTTAAAGGATTTTTCTTTTACTTTTATTGAGCTACCGAAGTTTAAAATCACAGATATAAATTTACTGACCAACATAATCGAGAAGTGGTGTTATTTCTTTAAGCACGCAGATGAAACAAGTGAATCCGACTTACGTAAGATCATAGGATCAGATCAAGTAATAGAGAGAGCTTATGAAGAATTAAACCAGTTTAACTGGACGGAAAAAGAATTGTTAACTTACGAGCAAGAAACTAAACGTATCATGGATAATAAAGCAGCAGAAGATTACCTAATAGAAACTGCTAAAGCTGAAGGTAAAGCTGAAGGTAAAGCTGAAGGTAAAGCTGAATTGGTAAAGATACTGTTACAGAATGGCAATTCTGTGGAGTCAATTGCTAAGATGACAGGTATGTATATTAAGGAAATCAAGGAATTATTAAATATACAGATACAATAAGAAAGGGAAGCATCTCCTATTTTTTATGTGTGATTTATAGAGCTTGTTACAACAGAAATATAAGATAAAATTACGACTTATCTTTTTGTAGAAGTCAAGATTTGATCTTACAGACCCCATAAATTAACTTATTAGATTGTCAGATAAATTTTGACTGTCAGATAAGTGTTCAAGATACAAGATATCATTATTTTTTTCAAACGCTAATTTTTTACTATCTTTAAAGGTTTGCATTGGAGTTTTACCATAGCAATACTTGCCGGAATGAGGGCGTTCGTTATTATAATAATGTAACCAGGTATCAAGATCTTTTTGCAATTCAAAAAGTGAATTGTAAATCTTTTTACGCATTGCAGTATCATAAAACTCATTTTTCATGGTTTTATGAAACCTCTCACCATAGTACCCCACAGATTTTACAGGAGGGTTAAAATAATAAATTGAATAAGTGACTGAGAGTAACTAATCTCCGCTGAGAATAAGCAACAGGAGGTATTAATGGACTCTCAATCACTATACCAAATATTATACATATTTTTAGATTGGCACCCAGCACGAATTAAAACATTTGCAGAATTAATTTGTGCAGTAGTAAAAGCTAAAACTGTGAGAATCAAAGAATTAGCACTGTATGTCGCTTCTAAAGGCAATTTGCATGCCAAGATTGTTAAAGTTGAGCGTTTGCTTTTAGAACAAAATATGTGCTTTATAAGTTTAGGAAAAATTATTGTTAAATTGCTCTGTCTAACAGGTAAAATTAGCCTTGCCATAGATAGAACCAGCTGGCAATTTGGTATTAAAAATTTGAATTTTTTTGTTGCAACCATTGTTTATGGTAATATTTCAATTTCTATAGCATGGTTGTTACTTGATAAAAAAGGCAACTCTTCTACTAATGAAAGAAAGAAATTGATTGAGCAAATTTTAACAATTATACCTAAGGAAATGATAGAGCTTATCCTTGCCGATCGGGAATTTGTTGGGGAAGAATGGTTGCAATATATGGGTGGAATCCAAAAATTACCTTTTGCTATTAGGCTAAGAAAAAGCGAGAAAGTCAAGCATTTCAACGGTGGCAAGATGAAGTTGAATAAATGTTTTGCCGATATGCAAATAGGTAACACTAAAACTATAGAAAGCAAAATTTACAATGGTATGGCAATTAAAATAACTTGTTTGCAATTAGAAAGAGAGCAACTATTTATTGCTAGTAATGTCCTTATTGGTGAATGTGCTTTGCTAGCATATAAGCAGAGGTGGAGCATTGAGCGATCTTTTCTGTCTCTCAAGTCATCTGGATTTAATATTGAAGATACCCACATTACAGATCAAAAAAAGCTAGAAAAACTATTTGCAATAGTATCTTTATCCTTAGCTATTTGCGTGCTTGCTGGTGACATTAAGAACAAAATTTATCCTATAAAGATCAAAAAACATGGTCGTAAATTATACTCATTATTTACTTATGGATTTGATTGGATAAAAGATTATTTTTATAACTCGTTAAGTGATACCCCTGCTATGTTGTTTTCATTACTACGAAAACACATTATGATTGCTTTTCAACTTCAACAATAACTGTGGGGTACTATGACCTCTCACATATCCCCAGGAGTTTCGCACTTAGCAAAAAATATGTTAATCTAGCAAGAAAGAGTTTTAGTTAAGCATGGCAAGATCAAAATGTAGCAAAGACTTATATAAATCATTTTTACAAGCAAGTAGCGTAAGATATAGTGGTAAAGCATTATCTGAAGTAAGTCCAATAAACCTATCTCATGATAGTGCAAGTCGATGGTTAAATAGTAAGGATTTCCGCCCTAGCGGGATCTACAGAGAAGTGTCAAAATATATTGATAGGGAAGCTTCTTGTTTATTAGTGGGAGATGACACGTTATTGTCAAAGCAATACAGTAAGAAAATTGAGCTTGTACATTATCAATATTCTGGAGCTGTACATGATGTTATACCTGGTATAGGGATGGTCAACTTACTGCATTACAATGCTAAAACTGATCAATCTACCCCTGTAGATTATAGAATATATGATAAAGAAACTGATGGAAAAACGTATACTTGCAGCAAAACTGCGTAACACTATCTAATTTTTTTGCTAGTATGAATTTATTGTATAAATTTGGGTTTCTACTATGCAAATATCACCGATTAATCAAAACTTACGCTATGTTTTATGATAAGTGGCTTTGTACTGAGATATTATTAAAATTCTTTACTATGAAAAAATGGCTTTCAGCCAAGGTTTTTAGTCATACTTGAGATAACATAGCGTAAGTTTTGTAATAAAAACTAGTTGAAAAAGTACCAATTATATTATAACATTTGAAATATTAATAATAATGATAATTAATCAAATGAAAAAACCAAAAGTAGCGACCTTAAGTGCTGAAGAACGAGAAGAACTAATACAACATGTCAAGGACAGTTCATTAACGGGAGATGAACAGCAAACGATAGTAGAACTTGTGAAATTTTGTAATGAGCTAATAGACAAGCTAGCATCATCAAATATCAGTATAAATAAGCTTAAGGAAATGCTGATTGGTTTTAAGGCAGATAACAAAAAAAAGATAGTTCAGATTCATTAAAAGAACCGCCAAGTGAATCTGATAAGGGGAATGGTGGTAATGAAGAAGAGTGCGATAAGCCCAAAAAGATAGATCGTAGTAATTGGCAAGGTAAATATGGGTTTGATGATTATAAGGATGCGAATACCAGCTATTTAACTCCTGAGAATTTTTGTAGTGGTGATAGCTGTCCTCACTGTTGTAATGGCAAACTATATAATAGTGAAGCTAGAAAATTGCTACAATTTACAGGTAATGCTCCAATTACAGTCAACAGATATGTAAAGAAAACGCTACGTTGTAATGCTTGTGATTATATAGTTATGAACAATAAAAATATCAACAAATGGACAAATAGTAGCAGAAGTGCAATAGTGTTACAAAAGACCTATGGTACTCCTTTCTACCGTTTATCTAGGCTGCAAAGTTTAAGTGGTGTTCCTGTGGCATATAGCTCGCTCTGGCAACAATATTTAGATGTTTGGCAAGAAGGTGGTGGAGCTGAAATTTACGGGGTATTATTGGAAATGGCTGCCGAATGTAGTTCACTGAACCTTGATGATACTAGAGCTAGGATTTTAGAAATTACTATAGCCAATAAGAAATTACGTACTCAAAATAAGAAAGGACGCAGCTGTTATACTACTACAATATGTGCTAAGACTGCAAATAATGAGGTGATAGTTTTATATTTTACCGGTAATAGGCATGGTGGAGAAAATATAGGTAACGTACTAAAGAATCGTAAGAATAGAACAGATTCTATCCAATTAATGACTGACGCAAGTAACAATAATAACCCGGTATTATCAGAAGCAGATCAAGAATTACTGGCAATAATAGTGATGATCAATTGTTTGTCACATGGTCAGAGAAAATTTACAGAGAATGAACTATATTACCCTGAAGAATGCGGATATTTTCTCAAACAAACACGAGGGATTTACCACAATGAACATCAATGTAAAGAGATGAGTCCTGAAGAAAAACTTGGGTATCATCAGGAACATAGCAGTAAATATATAGAAAACATATATAACAAAATAGACGAATTATTTAACGACAAGAAAGTTGAGCCTAATAGTAGGCTTGGACAAGCTATGAAATATTGGATAAATAATAAAGAAGGTTTGACCCAATTTTTAAAAATCCCAGTTAGCAATCTTGATAATAATTGGGCTGAGAGATCACTGCGTACCATTATTTTACAAAGGAAGAATTCATTATTCTTTAAAACAATCAATAGTGCTGAGATACATAGTGGTTTGTATAGTATAGTAAAGACTTGTAGTGAGAACGAGATCAATGCCTTTAAATATTTAAATTGGCTACAAGAGCAGAGTAGCAAAGCAAAGAAGCGTCCTGCGAATTATACGCCTTTTGCCTATGCAAGATATATGAATAATACGGAATTAATCGAGACAGCAGCTTAAACGACAGGAAGCCAATCATTAGAGAATTTGGCAGAACTAGGATCACCATTATGAATAAGAATGTGTAAGGTTCTATAACAAATTTGATAAGATGAATTATCAGATGGGAAAAGTTTTGCGGTAAATTTACCTTTGGATAGGCGTTTAGAGCATAGCCAAAAGCCTTGACCGTCAAAGGACAAAATTTTAATGGCAGTTCTGTTTTTATTATAGAATAAAAACAAGGAACCATTAAGAGGGTCAGAAGAAAGTTTTTGTCTACAAACAGCGATTAAGCCATCGATACCCTTGCGAAAATCGATGGCAATAGTGGCAACAAAAATAACTGACGCCGGGGTTAGTTACAGCATAAAAATGTCTGAATTATGGTTTTTGGTTCTAGTGTTTGGATAATAAGTTTGGTACCATTTGGTTTAATAATGTGACAAATATAGTGATTTTGTTTGGGGGCAGCTACAGGATCGGTATCTATAGAATTTAATAGTTGAAATGGGAGAAAATTAATATTTTGTTGTAGAGCTTGATTTGAAGTTGAGACAGGAGAAGTTTTGAGGGTAGGCTCATGGGCTTTTTTAATTGAACTGATTGTTGCTTTATTAATATTAAGATGTTTAGCTATCTCTTGGTAAGAATAATGATGGAGTAATTGGTAAACTAATTCCTTTAGATGGTTTGGTATAGGATCAAACTTATTAGTTTTAGTTTGACGCCAGGCTTTAAATTGCTGAGCTACTTGCTCAATAGTAATTGATGGTATTTGCATAGTATGAAACCCAAATGTATAAAAAATTCATACTAGCAAAAACATTAGATAAAGTTATGCAGTTTTGCTGCAGGTATACGGAAAAACAAAGAATGAGCATTTTTGTGATATGCTTACTTTAGCTAAGGAAAGAGGGATCAATCCTGATGCAGTAGTAATGGATGCGTGGTATAGCGGTTTGGAGAATTTGAAACATATACGTAATTTAGGTTGGACATGGGTTAGTAACCTAAGAAAAAATAGAAAAGTTAATCATAATGTTAGCTTAGAAAGTTTAGAGATTCCTGATGAGGGACTAAAAATTCACCTACGTGGATACGGTTGGGTTACGGTATTTAAGTTTGTGGCAAAAAATGGTCGCATTGATTACATAACAACTAACTTAGAAAATCCAACACGTGAACAAATAGAGAAAATTGTTAAGGCACGGTGGTCTATAGAAGTTTATCATCGAGAATTAAAACAAACTTGTGGTATTGAACGCTGTCAGGCACGCACGGGTCGAGCTCAGAGAAATCATATTTGCCTTGCTGTATTTGCTTGGCTCGATATGAACAAAAGGAGGATAAATGAAAAAATTACTTTATATCAACAAACTTGGGAAGTTATAAAAACATCAATTCAGAACAACATTAGATGCCTTTTAGCTGATTCGCAATTTTGCTAACTGGAGTCTGTCCTATAGTTTGTGTAAGTTGCAAAGAAAGCAGTAAGAGATTACTGTAAAAAAAGTAACTTAAGCAAGCAAGGAGGAATTATGGCTAAAAAATTAGATACAGATAAAGATACATTAGACATCAGTAATCAGCTAGTAGAAGAATTATTATCAAAAGCAGATCCATCGGAGTTATTTGGTCGAGATGGTTTATTTCAACAGCTAAAGAAGCAAATAGTTGAGAAAATATTAGCAAGTGAGTTGGATCATGAATTAGGATATTCAAAACATAGCAAGATGCCAAAAGTAGATAATAATCGTCGTAATGGTAGCTATGAGAAGACAGTAATTGATGGGGATGGTCGTAAGCTGACAGTAGAAGTACCAAGAGATCGGGAAGGAGAGTATAATCCTCAATTAATACCAAAAGGGCTGAGGAGATTTAATGGATTTGATGAGAAAGTGATATCCCTTTATGGTCGCGGTATGACAGTCAGCGAGATCCGAGGGCATTTAGAAGAAATATATCAAACTGATGTATCTGGTGACTTGATATCCACCATAACAGATGGGGTGATAGAAGAAGTAACTAGGTGGCAAAATCGTTGTTTAGATAGGGTGTATCCAATATTATACTTGGACTGTATCTATGTAAAATCTAGAGACAATCACATAGTAATAAATAAAGCAGTATATTTAGCACTTGCTGTAAATATAGAAGGGAAAAAGGAGTTACTTGGCATTTGGATAGGCAAAAATGAAGGTGCTAAATTTTGGATGCAAGTAGTTACTGAGTTAAAGAATCGAGGAATTGAACAAATTTATGTTGCTTGTGTGGATGGTTTAAAGGGCTTTCCAGAAGCTATAAGCAGTGTATTCCCGAGTACTATAGTACAATTATGTATTGTACATATGGTTCGCAATTCAGTAAAGTATGTGTTATATAAAGATTTAAAAGAGGTCACATCAGATCTAAAACAAATTTATACAGCTAATAATGACGAAATGGCACGTTTAAAACTTCAGCAATTTGGTGTAAAATGGGATAAAAAATATCCGGTAATTTCTGATATTTGGCAACGTAATTGGTCTGGGATAATACCGTTTTTTGCCTTTCCTGAAGAGATCAGAAAGGTAATTTATACTACTAACACTATAGAATCTGTAAATCGTCAAATTAGAAAAATTATCAAAAATAAGGGGGTGTTTCCAGATGATAAGTCAATTCAAAAAATAATATTTTTATCCCTACAAAATGCAGCCAAAAAATGGACCATGCCTATTAAAGATTGGTCTTTAGCTTTAAATCAATTTGAAATACTTTGTGGAGATTTTAAATATGATTTATTGGAAAATAAAAAATGAACTTACACAAATTAAATGATTGACTCATTTTTATCCCTACAAAATGCAGCCAAAAAATGGACCATGCCTATTAAAGATTGGTCTTTAGCTTTAAATCAATTTGAAATACTTTGTGGAGATTTTAAATATGATTTATTGGAAAATAAAAAATGAACTTACACAAATTAAATGATTGACTCGCTAACTGCGAAACTCCTGATCCCGTTAGTTTGAGGGGAATATGCTTTTGTAACGGTGTGTTCTATTCCTTCAATACTTAAAAACAATTCAAAGGCATGATGTTCTATATTTCCTTTATATTCAGTACCACGATCAGTTAATATACGTAGTATAGGAATACCTTGTTCTTCGTACCAAGGTAGAACTCTATCATTGTATACCTGCAGCAAAACTGCATAACTTTATCTAATGTTTTTGCTAGTATGAATTTTTTATACATTTGGGTTTCATACTATGCAAATACCATCAATTACTATTGAGCAAGTAGCTCAGCAATTTAAAGCCTGGCGTCAAACTAAAACTAATAAGTTTGATCGTATACCAAACCATCTAAAGGAATTAGTTTACCAATTACTCCATCATTATTCTTACCAAGAGATAGCTAAACATCTTAATATTAATAAAGCAACAATCAGTTCAATTAAAAAAGCCCATGAGCCTACCCTCAAAACTTCTCCTGTCTCAACTTCAAATCAAGCTCTACAACAAAATATTAATTTTCTCCCATTTCAACTATTAAATTCTATAGATACCGATCCTGTAGCTGCCCCCAAACAAAATCACTATACTTGTCACATTATTAAACCAAATGGTACCAAACTTATTATCCAAACACTAGAACCAAAAACCATAATTCAGACATTTTTATGCTGCAACTAACCCCGGCGTCAGTTATTTTTGTTGCCACTATTGCCATCGATTTTCGCAAGGGTATCGATGGCTTAATCGCTGTTTGTAGACAAAAACTTTCTTCTGACCCTCTTAATGGTTCCTTGTTTTTATTCTATAATAAAAACAGAACTGCCATTAAAATTTTGTCCTTTGACGGTCAAGGCTTTTGGCTATGCTCTAAACGCCTATCCAAAGGTAAATTTACCGCAAAACTTTTCCCATCTGATAATTCATCTTATCAAATTTGTTATAGAACCTTACACATTCTTATTCATAATGGTGATCCTAGTTCTGCCAAATTCTCTAATGATTGGCTTCCTGTCGTTTAAGCTGCTGTCTCGATTAATTCCGTATTATTCATATATCTTGCATAGGCAAAAGGCGTATAATTCGCAGGACGCTTCTTTGCTTTGCTACTCTGCTCTTGTAGCCAATTTAAATATTTAAAGGCATTGATCTCGTTCTCACTACAAGTCTTTACTATACTATACAGACCACTATGTATCTCAGCACTATTGATTGTTTTAAAGAATAATGAATTCTTCCTTTGTAAAATAATGGTACGCAGTGATCTCTCAGCCCAATTATTATCAAGATTGCTAACTGGGATTTTTAAAAATTGGGTCAAACCTTCTTTATTATTTATCCAATATTTCATAGCTTGTCCAAGCCTACTATTAGGCTCAACTTTCTTGTCGTTAAATAATTCGTCTATTTTGTTATATATGTTTTCTATATATTTACTGCTATGTTCCTGATGATACCCAAGTTTTTCTTCAGGACTCATCTCTTTACATTGATGTTCATTGTGGTAAATCCCTCGTGTTTGTTTGAGAAAATATCCGCATTCTTCAGGGTAATATAGTTCATTCTCTGTAAATTTTCTCTGACCATGTGACAAACAATTGATCATCACTATTATTGCCAGTAATTCTTGATCTGCTTCTGATAATACCGGGTTATTATTGTTACTTGCGTCAGTCATTAATTGGATAGAATCTGTTCTATTCTTACGATTCTTTAGTACGTTACCTATATTTTCTCCACCATGCCTATTACCGGTAAAATATAAAACTATCACCTCATTATTTGCAGTCTTAGCACATATTGTAGTAGTATAACAGCTGCGTCCTTTCTTATTTTGAGTACGTAATTTCTTATTGGCTATAGTAATTTCTAAAATCCTAGCTCTAGTATCATCAAGGTTCAGTGAACTACATTCGGCAGCCATTTCCAATAATACCCCGTAAATTTCAGCTCCACCACCTTCTTGCCAAACATCTAAATATTGTTGCCAGAGCGAGCTATATGCCACAGGAACACCACTTAAACTTTGCAGCCTAGATAAACGGTAGAAAGGAGTACCATAGGTCTTTTGTAACACTATTGCACTTCTGCTACTATTTGTCCATTTGTTGATATTTTTATTGTTCATAACTATATAATCACAAGCATTACAACGTAGCGTTTTCTTTACATATCTGTTGACTGTAATTGGAGCATTACCTGTAAATTGTAGCAATTTTCTAGCTTCACTATTATATAGTTTGCCATTACAACAGTGAGGACAGCTATCACCACTACAAAAATTCTCAGGAGTTAAATAGCTGGTATTCGCATCCTTATAATCATCAAACCCATATTTACCTTGCCAATTACTACGATCTATCTTTTTGGGCTTATCGCACTCTTCTTCATTACCACCATTCCCGTTATCAGATTCACTTGGCGGTTCTTTTAATGAATCTGAACTATCTTTTTTTTGTTATCTGCCTTAAAACCAATCAGCATTTCCTTAAGCTTATTTATACTGATATTTGATGATGCTAGCTTGTCTATTAGCTCATTACAAAATTTCACAAGTTCTACTATCGTTTGCTGTTCATCTCCCGTTAATGAACTTTCCTTGACATGTTGTATTAGTTCTTCTCGTTCTTCAGCACTTAAGGTCGCTACTTTTGGTTTTTTCATTTGATTAATTATCATTATTATTAATATTTCAAATGTTATAATATAATTGGTACTTTTTCAACTAGTTTTTATTACAAAACTTACGCTATGTTATCTCAAGTATGACTAAAAACCTTGGCTGAAAGCCATTTTTTCATAGTAAAGAATTTTAATAATATCTCAGTACAAAGCCACTTATCATAAAACATAGCGTAAGTTTTGATTAATCGGTGATATTTGCATAGTAGAAACCCAAATTTATACAATAAATTCATACTAGCAAAAAAATTAGATAGTGTTACGCAGTTTTGCTGCAAGTATACCTATCATTTAACATATCAGCAGAGGTTATAGCTGTTTTGTCTGTGTATAATTTGGCATCCGTCACCCTGGAATAGCTAGTCTCCCCGTCAAAAGTGCTAAAAATTAAGAAAAATTCAAAATTTAATACCTTAGCCAAAAATTCTTGTATAAAATTTGAGAGTTTAATTTTTTTGATTTAAATTTTTGGTACAAAAAGATGATTTTTAGAGAATTTTTGCATGATGATTTATTAACGATTTTGTAATAATTTGATTATTTTTTTACTGACTAATTTCTATGTAGAAAAATTTGTTTTGAGTAAATGATTCGCAATACACCGTAAGTTCAATCCTACAGCGGAAATTAAGAGTCAATCATTTAATTTGTGTAAGTTCATTTTTTATTTTCCAATAAATCATATTTAAAATCTCCACAAAGTATTTCAAATTGATTTAAAGCTAAAGACCAATCTTTAATAGGCATGGTCCATTTTTTGGCTGCATTTTGTAGGGATAAAAATATTATTTTTTGAATTGACTTATCATCTGGAAACACCCCCTTATTTTTGATAATTTTTCTAATTTGACGATTTACAGATTCTATAGTGTTAGTAGTATAAATTACCTTTCTGATCTCTTCAGGAAAGGCAAAAAACGGTATTATCCCAGACCAATTACGTTGCCAAATATCAGAAATTACCGGATATTTTTTATCCCATTTTACACCAAATTGCTGAAGTTTTAAACGTGCCATTTCGTCATTATTAGCTGTATAAATTTGTTTTAGATCTGATGTGACCTCTTTTAAATCTTTATATGACACATACTTTACTGAATTGCGAACCATATGTACAATACATAATTGTACTATAGTACTCGGGAATACACTGCTTATAGCTTCTGGAAAGCCCTTTAAACCATCCACACAAGCAACATAAATTTGTTCAATTCCTCGATTCTTTAACTCAGTAACTACTTGCATCCAAAATTTAGCACCTTCATTTTTGCCTATCCAAATGCCAAGTAACTCCTTTTTCCCTTCTATATTTACAGCAAGTGCTAAATATACTGCTTTATTTATTACTATGTGATTGTCTCTAGATTTTACATAGATACAGTCCAAGTATAATATTGGATACACCCTATCTAAACAACGATTTTGCCACCTAGTTACTTCTTCTATCACCCCATCTGTTATGGTGGATATCAAGTCACCAGATACATCAGTTTGATATATTTCTTCTAAATGCCCTCGGATCTCGCTGACTGTCATACCGCGACCATAAAGGGATATCACTTTCTCATCAAATCCATTAAATCTCCTCAGCCCTTTTGGTATTAATTGAGGATTATACTCTCCTTCCCGATCTCTTGGTACTTCTACTGTCAGCTTACGACCATCCCCATCAATTACTGTCTTCTCATAGCTACCATTACGACGATTATTATCTACTTTTGGCATCTTGCTATGTTTTGAATATCCTAATTCATGATCCAACTCACTTGCTAATATTTTCTCAACTATTTGCTTCTTTAGCTGTTGAAATAAACCATCTCGACCAAATAACTCCGATGGATCTGCTTTTGATAATAATTCTTCTACTAGCTGATTACTGATGTCTAATGTATCTTTATCTGTATCTAATTTTTTAGCCATAATTCCTCCTTGCTTGCTTAAGTTACTTTTTTTACAGTAATCTCTTACTGCTTTCTTTGCAACTTACACAAACTATAGGACAGACTCGAAATTAACGGATTAATGACATCTCCTATTACCCCTTTCAGGTAGTTTCTGCCAACTCTACCATAACTTTTAAGATGCCCTATTATCGGTTCTATGGCACTCCGTCTTTTGAGCATTGCCTTATCATCTGACGATAGTTTCTTCTTGCAATATGGGCTATACACTTGGTTTTGTCGCATCTATAAATCATACTACATCAAGATTGTTAAAACTAAGGTTTTGGACATTATGATGCCATTAACATAGCAAAATTCTCAAAAGTAGAAAGATTATCATTAGCTCCAATTATTTGTCTTTTTTGCATCATACGAATATTTTCTATACCGGTAATAGTCATTTCTGCAGAATAAAAACTCTTAAAACCAAGCATTGGCTTTGTACGTTTTTTGATAAACCTATGATCTTGTTCTACAAGATTATTCAGATATTTGGTCTGAATAACCTTAATTTTATAATCTTTAGGAACTTCTGTATTCAAATCATTAAGAGCAGCCGTATTACTACCGCTTTTATCAATTACTACTTTCTCAGGAAAATTATTCTCTCTAAAGGCTTTACGAAAAAATGCAAGTGCTGCAGGCTTGTCTCTATGCTTACGTAGCAGAAAGTCTACAGTATTACCAAGACTATCTAGTGCTCTATATAAATAAACCCATTTACCGTTTAATTTAATATAAGTCTCATCCATTCTCCAACTACTACCAACTGGCTTCTTTCTTTTTCTAACCACCTGATCTATCAATGGTACAAATTTTATAACCCATCTTTGTAATGTAGAGTGATCAATTTTTGCTCCCCTTATACTCATCATTTCTTCCAAATCTCGATAACTTAAAGAAAATCGGCATTTCATATAGACAAATAACATTATTATTTCTGGTGAAGAACAAAATCCTTTGAAATATGATAATAATCTTGCAGTAATACGAAACATCTTAACATCTTTTTTAGATCATTATATCAATCTTTTTTCTATTGTCCAACATATGCGACAGAACCAGAGCAAAATCCTTTAAAATACTTCAAAAGTTTTGGCGATATTTGGAATACCATAATGCTATTTTTTAGCTCCATATACCACATATCATCATACTTGGCAATAGATGCGACAGAACCGATAAAGATCGTAACGTATCATATATTGGCGGACAGAATTTCATGTTTGATTGTAGTATGCATGCTTTCTTGCCACAGAGTAAACTTAGGAAGATGATGGGTACGGAATTTAATAGCCAAGATTATATGGCTGTAAATATTACCGCTACGTTAGGAAAAGTAGGAGATATTGAACCAAAAACGCAGGTAGTAATTGATGTGGCTGGTACTGGTAAGATTGCTGATCGATTTATTGGCGATATACAAACAATCAAAACAAATTGTGAACAAAAATCCCCTCAAGCAATTATTGATAGTAATAAGGCTTTATCGAAAGAATTATTAACTGCTCCTCTTAATGAAGAGCAATATAAAAGAGATATGAAAGAGATATGAAAGAAAGAGTTGCAAAAATCATATCAGATGAAGGAGTGAAGCCGGAAACAATAAGCACATTTAAAAAAGCAAATGGTGCTACAGAGGCTTTAGCTGACGTATTGATAGAACAAATTGATCAAGCAATTGCAACTCAAAAAGATAAAAGAACAGGGAAATTAAGCTCACAATCTATTAATGACATTGCTAAAAAAGCTGCGGAACAGTTAAATAAGTTTATCGATAATCCAAGTTAACCACTCTGCACTGCAAGTGCAGAGCTTAATATTACGGCATGAATGCCTCATGTATGTACTAACTTAAAAGTTAGAAACTATTTGTGTATGGCTCATTTAGAAAGTGTCACAACACAAAAAAATATATGGCTCTGTACAAATAAGTGTGTAAATTTTTCAAAGGTTATATAAAAATATAATATAACAAAAGGAGAAATTATAATGCACCAAAAACAAAATGAAGCAATGAATCAAGCGATAGATTTATTAATAAATAATGATACAGATATATCAACATTACTTAAAGAGGATGGTTTATTAAAACAATTAACCAAACGGCTTGTAGAGAAGGCATTGCAGTCAGAGATGAATAATCATTTAGGATATGATAAATATTGTCATACTGATAGTGATAATGTTCGTAATGGTAGGAATGTAAAGAATCTAGTAACAAATAATGGAGTTGTAGAGATTGAGGTTCCAAGGGATAGAAGTAGTACATTTGAACCTGCATTAATTCCGAAGCGTCAAAGACGTATTGAAGGATTTGATGATAAAATAATATCATTATACGCTAAAGGAATGAGCTTATCTGATATTAAGATTCAAATGCAAGAATTGTATGGAGCTGACGTTAGCGAAAGTTTGATAAGTCAAATTACTGATGATGTAATTGAGGATGTCAAGATATGGCAAAGCCGACCATTGGATCGAGTATATGCTATAGTATTTTTTGACTGTTTAGTAGTAAAAGTACGTCAAGATAAACGAATTATCAATAAGTCTGTATATGTAGCATTAGGTATTGATTTATCTGGAAGGAAGGATATTTTAGGATTGTGGATCAGTGAAAATGAAGGAGCGAAATTTTGGCTTGGTAATTTTACTGAGATGAAGAACAGAGGTATGCAAGACATGCTTATTGCTTGCAGTGATAATTTAACCGGTATGTCTGAGGCAATAGAAGCAGTTTTTCCGAAAACCGAACATCAATTATGTATTGTACATCAGATTAGAAATAGTTTAAAATATGTATCATATAAAGACCGAAAAGAATTAGCGTCTGATTTAAAGCCTATATATACTGCTAGCACGGAGGAAGAAGCACATCTTGCTTTAGAATCTTTTGAAGCTAAATGGAGTAAACAGTATCCACAAATTGCTAAATCTTGGTATGTTCATTGGGAAAATTTAATGGTTTTTCTAGGATACCCTGAGGCGATAAGGAAAGTAATATACACAACTAATAGTGTAGAATCTGTCAATAGCCAATTACGTAAGGTTACTAAGAATAAACGGGTTTTTCCAAATGATAATGCTGTTTTTAAGACCTTATATTTGGCAATTGATTATATGACCAAGAAATGGGTTATGCCGATTCCAAACTGGAACGCAGCTATGGCTCACTTTTTGATAAAATTTGAAGGTAGAATTTAAGCCCTATGAAAAATTTACACACTTAATTAGAAAGGCTCAAATATATCTGTGAAGTGTAAGATTTTGTTAAAAAATATCCTATCTTTTCTTGATAAGATATTTAAAATTTATGTTGAAACGACGCACTGCAAGTGCGGGGTTTTTCTCCCAAAATGGGACAATAAATATACAGTACAGGAGTTTCGCAGTTAGCAAAATTGCGAATCAGCTAAAAGGCATCTAATGTTGTTCTGAATTGATGTTTTTATAACTTCCCAAGTTTGTTGATATAAAGTAATTTTTTCATTTATCCTCCTTTTGTTCATATCGAGCCAAGCAAATACAGCAAGGCAAATATGATTTCTCTGAGCTCGACCCGTGCGTGCCTGACAGCGTTCAATACCACAAGTTTGTTTTAATTCTCGATGATAAACTTCTATAGACCACCGTGCCTTAACAATTTTCTCTATTTGTTCACGTGTTGGATTTTCTAAGTTAGTTGTTATGTAATCAATGCGACCATTTTTTGCCACAAACTTAAATACCGTAACCCAACCGTATCCACGTAGGTGAATTTTTAGTCCCTCATCAGGAATCTCTAAACTTTCTAAGCTAACATTATGATTAACTTTTCTATTTTTTCTTAGGTTACTAACCCATGTCCAACCTAAATTACGTATATGTTTCAAATTCTCCAAACCGCTATACCACGCATCCATTACTACTGCATCAGGATTGATCCCTCTTTCCTTAGCTAAAGTAAGCATATCACAAAAATGCTCATTCTTTGTTTTTCCATCAGTTTCTTTATCATATATTCTATAATCTACAGGGGTAGATTGATCAGTTTTAGCATTGTAATGCAGTAAGTTGACCATCCCTATACCAGGTATAACATCATGTACAGCTCCAGAATATTGATAATGTACAAGCTCAATTTTCTTACTGTATTGCTTTGACAATAACGTGTCATCTCCCACTAATAAACAAGAAGCTTCCCTATCAATATATTTTGACACTTCTCTGTAGATCCCGCTAGGGCGGAAATCCTTACTATTTAACCATCGACTTGCACTATCATGAGATAGGTTTATTGGACTTACTTCAGATAATGCTTTACCACTATATCTTACGCTACTTGCTTGTAAAAATGATTTATATAAGTCTTTGCTACATTTTGATCTTGCCATGCTTAACTAAAACTCTTTCTTGCTAGATTAACATATTTTTTGCTAAGTGCGAAACTCCTGCAGTAAAGAAATTTACTAAGCAATTAGTAAATGATCAAGCTGCATCATCGAATACGATAATATCAAGGAAGAATTTTATTAAAAGAATTTGTGAATATTTAAAAGACAAATGGCATGGATATTCTGATGACAAGAGCAAACTACCATTGGCTGAACAATTGAAGAATGAAGCAAAATTTGTCGGGCAAAAAGCAAAATCACATATATCATCTAAAGCACCAACGTCACCACCTCCACATAATGAAAAAACAGAAGGTAAAGGAAGAGATTAGGAAAATTTTTAATAGACTTCTTGCAGCAATAGAATTATGTAAGAAGTCTAATCTTCGCATCAGCTGGTTTAATATATAACGGATCTATGGAGTTAGAGAAATTGTGCTTCCTTATTTTATCCGTCATATATTTACATATATGCACTGCCTTAACTCTAGTAAAACGAGGTAAGATTGTTAAATTTTTTATATCCCTAATCTTGTCGTATATCATCTCTACCCCACTACCTGCACAGACATTAATAGCAGCATTTTCTGTATTTAATAATTCCACAGCTTGGTCATAATTTATCAGTGACGGAATAGAAGGTTGTTCATCTTGATCAAAAACTTGGCTATATAATTGCCCTCTATATGCATTAAGAAAAATAAAAATTTTATCATAATTTTTTACTTGCCTGCTGGCTCTCCACCAGGAAAACTCAAAATTAGATATAGTAGTGCCCATTATATCTGTACTTAGCAAAATGCCTTTTGCCACTGATAAGCCTATTCTAATGCCTGTAAAACTACCTGGACCGTTTGTAACGGCTAAATAATCTAGGTCATGATAAGAAAGCTTTGCTATTTTCAATGCTTCTTCAATCATTGGCACAATAGTTTCAGCCTGCATGGAAGACCTTAATTCCTCAATATAGGCTAGAATAATCTGATCTTCAGAGATTGCAACAGATGCACTATTATTTGCCGTATCAAATGCTAAAATTTTCATTTATAATATATACTGCTATGATTTCAAGTTTTGTAAGTATACTCAATTATAATGACAATGGAAATAAATAGAACAATTTTTAGACTATACGACATTCGTGGCAGCAGTCTAATAGATATTAATCCAACTATTGCTTATAAAATTGGCTTTTGTTTTACCAAAATGCATATATCAAAGCAAGGGAATGAAATATTTATAGGATGTGATGGTAGATTAAGCTCCCCTGCCCTTTATCATGCTTTGGTTAATGGTATTATTTCAGCTAAGGGGAAGGTTACCTCAATAGGTATTGTACCCTCCCCTGTTTTATATTTTGCTGATAAAATATTTAAGCCACAAGCTAGCATAATGATAACAGGATCCCATAACCACAAAGATGATAATGGCTTTAAGTTGTTATCACAAGGAGAGTCTTTTTTCGACCAACAAATACAAGATTTACTAAATAATATTCTAAGTCAAGATTGGTCCACCAATCTTATTATACCAAAAAATTTTCTAGCACTAAGTAATATACGCAATTTAAATGTTACCGATAAATATCTAGATAGGATTTTGCAAGGAATAACTATAGAACCTCAAATAAAAGTCGCATGGGATCCTGCCAATGGTGCGGCTGGAAATATTATTGACTTATTAGCATTAAGATTACCCAACAAAAATATCGTTATAAATTCAGAAATTGATGGTAATTTTCCTAATCACCATCCAGATCCAACCATTCCCAAGAATCTAGAACAACTAATAGAGATAGTTAAGACTCAGGATTGCGATATTGGTATTGCATTCGATGGGGATGGAGATCGTATAGGCATTGTAAGTAAGAAAGGACGAATAATTTTAGGCGACCAAATTCTTGCTATATTGGCAAAAGATGTAATTGAGCAAAATCCAAATGCAACTATTATAATGGATATCAAATCAAGCAGTAGCATATTTAATCAGATTAAGTCCTATGGCGGAAACGTGATAATATGCAAAACAGGTCATTCCTTTATCAAAGATAAGATGCAAAAAACTAAGGCGTTACTTGGCGGTGAAACTAGTGGTCATATATTTTTTGCTGATAAATATTATGGATATGATGATGCAATTTATGCTGCCCTACGGTTTGTTGATTTACTATCAAGGTCAAAAAAAACTTTGGACGATATGATAGATGAGTTACCTAAATGTTATAGTACCCCTGAAATTAAGATTTCTGTATCAGATAACCTTAAATTTGATATTATTCAGCAAATAAAAGAGGATTTAAACAGCAGAAATATCACTTTTAACGATATTGATGGTATAAGGGTTGACTCACATAATATGCCCAATGAATCTCAAGGGTATGCATGGTGGTTACTAAGAGCTTCAAATACTGAAGCTAAAATTATTGCTAAATATGAATCAGATAGTTTGGAAAAACTAAATAGTCTAAAACTAGAGCTTTCATCTTTACTAGCCAAACATGGTTTGAAGCTATAGCTAACCCAAAAATATTTTAGCTATATACCCCAATTTGGGATAAGAATTGACAAACTCTTATCCCAAATTCGCGTTAACCACATATTTTAGCTACGGTTTTGTCGCATCTATAAATCATACTACATCAAGATTGTTAAAACTAAGGTTTTGGACATTATGATGCCATTAACATAGCAAAATTCTCAAAAGTAGAAAGATTATCATTAGCTCCAATTATTTGTCTTTTTTGCATCATACGAATATTTTCTATACCGGTAATAGTCATTTCTGCAGAATGAAAACTCTTAAAACCAAGCATTGGCTTTGTACGTTTTTTGATAAACCTATGATCTTGTTCTACAAGATTATTCAGGTATTTGGTCTGAATAACCTTAATTTTATAATCTTTAGGAACTTCTGTATTCAAATCATTAAGAGCAGCCGTATTACTACCGCTTTTATCAATTACTACTTTCTCAGGAAAATTATTCTCTCTAAAGGCTTTACGAAAAAATGCAAGTGCTGCAGGCTTGTCTCTATGCTTACGTAGCAGAAAGTCTACAGTATTACCAAGACTATCTAGTGCTCTATATAAATAAACCCATTTACCGTTTAATTTAATATAAGTCTCATCCATTCTCCAACTACTACCAACTGGCTTCTTTCTTTTTCTAACCACCTGATCTATCAATGGTACAAATTTTATAACCCATCTTTGTAATGTAGAGTGATCAATTTTTGCTCCCCTTATACTCATCATTTCTTCCAAATCTCGATAACTTAAAGAAAATCGGCATTTCATATAGACAAATAACATTATTATTTCTGGTGAAGAACAAAATCCTTTGAAATATGATAATAATCTTGCAGTAATACGAAACATCTTAACATCTTTTTTAGATCATTATATCAATCTTTTTTCTATTGTCCAACATATGCGACAGAACCTTAGATTGATCATAGGTTTGAAAAATAACGCGATAGCATTTCTGTATTTGCATATTAATAATTTTTATGAATGTTAATTATCTGCATGATAACATATTATTTAAATGTTATCACTACCTATATTACTGTTCCGCCTATTATTAATTTATTACATCGATGGTTGAGGTTATGTTATAATCTTCTGAAATCATCTAATTCTAATTAGGTATAGCTTGTTTAAGAAAATACTAAAAATAAAATTTATTTTTATAACTACTACATTGATTTTATTGATCAGCGGAATCAATTTTTGTATATTTTACTTATTTGTACCTAGTTTACTTGCAGAAAGTAAAACTCTAATAATTAAGCCTAAGTTGTCGATTGATCAAATTACTACGATATTAAATGATAATAAAATCATAAAATATCCTTATTTATTTGCATTTCTTACAAAAATATATTCATTAAAACATCCTATAAAAAGTGGGGAATATACTTTTACTCAAAATATTTCTCCAATGCAAACTTTAAAAATATTGTCCAGTGGCAAATCGATTATTCATAAAATGATTATACCTGAGGGTATGCTTGTATATGAAATAATACAAAAGATTAATAATGAAGAACACTTAATTGGGGAGATTCTAGGAACAATTCCTGAAGGATTTTTAATGCCATCTACTTATTTTTTTTCATATGGTGATCAAAAAGAGCAGATCATTGATAAAATGCGAAAATTAATGTCCCTGCATCTTGACAAAGTCATGGAAAGATTATCACCCAATTCCCCATTAAAAACCCGTCTTGACGTCTTAATTTTAGCGTCCATTGTGGAGAAGGAAGCTAGCTTAGACGCAGAAAAACCTTTGATTGCTGCTGTATTTCTAAATCGCCTTACCAAACATATGAAATTGCAAGCAGATCCAACGACGATTTATGCTATAACACTTGGGAAAGATAAACTAGCAAGGCGATTAACTAAAAAAGACTTAGCTATCCAATCACCCTATAATACATATTATGTCTTTAATTTACCACCTGGAGCTATTTCTTGTCCTGGAGTAAAATCTTTAGAAGCTGTAGTAAATCCTGCTAAAATTGATTCATTATATTTTGTCGTTAACATTATGGGAGGGCATAATTTTTCTAATAACCTTAACGATCACAATAAGTACGTTGAGATGTATCGCAAAAGTTTAAAGGAGCATTAAGTATGGACAATACTGAATTTGCCAAATTGGCTGAAAAAACAATATCTTTAATTGCCGATACGATTGAGGCAGAAGATAAGAATTGTCTTATCGATATTGATTTTCAAGGTGATATTCTAACCCTAACTACTAACCAAGGAGTATTTGTTATTAACAAACACTCAGCTGCTAAAGAAATTTGGTTATCTTCACCGATTAGTGGTCCTTACCATTTTTATTATGTTGCTGGTAAATGGAAATCAAAATCCTCTGATGATCTAGTTGTTATTTTAGAGCAGGAGTTAAAAATTAATATGCTAAATTGTAGCTATTAGTTGTTATCTTAGATTTAAGGAATAATGTTTAAGATTCATAATACCCCTATTCGGGGTAAGAATTAGTTAATTCTTATTCCGAATTGGCTTTAATAGCAGGAAAAATGCATTCTTAAAAAGGTTTTGCGAATGCATTTTAAACCTTTCTGAAGCTAAAAACATGATTTTAAAATCAGATGTAGAGCCGTTTCAAATCTGATTGTTTCGATAATTTCACCGAATTTGGGATAAGAATTGATAAATTCTTATCCCAAATTCGCGTATGATGTTATATTATTGTACTCTTTATTCAATTCTCTAATCACCCACATCCATATAATACAAATTATACCAAATATTATCATTAAGTATATAGAAATAGATTGATAAGTTGCACAAGGCAAAATAATAAATATTAAAGACTGGAGAAGGGCACTTGCTGACTTTCCAAGCTTAGTACCAATTACGTCGGCAGCGGCTTTACCTTTTGTCTTAAGTTCGGTATCTAGAGGAACATATGACATTTCTTTTGTAGAATCAAATAAAGTATATTTACTTGATTTACTTAGAACATTGTTGACTAGCCCCATGGTAATAGCAATCAAAGAAGGATCGGTTAGCATAAAGCTAACTACGATTATGGCAGAAAACCCATCAAAGTTAGATACTGAGAAAAATAGCATGCCAGTTATAAAGACCATTATTGGCGTTATACTTGCTGCTGTAAACCAGCCCAACCTTCTTACAATATTAGAGCCGAGAATAACAAATAAAATGGTAAATATGCCAGTAATACTTAGATAACTGCCAACAAAAGCAGCAAATTCCGTCGGTGTTTTATAAATCTTTGAAGCTGACGCTTTCCAAGGTCCTTCGACTAAATTTATAGCTATACCATAACAAACAAGTAGTGTAGCAATTAATCTAATATATCTTGAAGAAATAACCATTTTAAAACTTTCTATAATAGTCATGGATTGTCTCTTGACAGAAAATTGTAGTTTTTCTACCTGAACTTTATCTAATATTTTATGGTTTAGTACCCAAAAAGTTGCTAATGCTACTACACCTAATACCAATACACAGCCTAATATAATTTGTACTGAAAGTTCAGTCTCTGTATGTTGTAGGTCAAACCTTTTAATTAAAGATTGATTTAAATAAGCTAAATTTTCTAGAAACTTCCCTGATATATAAAGTCCTGTTTGAGCAAAAAGTCCAAATAAAGGATAGAATCTTTTCGATTGTTCCACCGAGGTTATATTATTAACAAATTGCCAAAAAAGTAACGCAAATATCACGCTTGGCCATAATTCTGCTATAATATAAAACATGGAAAAACTCCAATTAGATAGAAGTAATATAAACCATTTCAAATTGGGATAAGATTTTATTAAAATGCCGGCATGTTCACTACTCAAATGTAATGCTAGATGATTAGGAAAAATATAAAAGGCAAATAAGGCAAAAAATAGTAGAAAAACTGACAATATAAGGTAAAATATATACTCCCCTTTTATGTTATTTACTAATTTCACATAGATTATTGACAGTAGGAATGCCGAAGGTAGAACCCCCCAAAATTTAAGAAATGATACAGTTTCAGTACCAATCATAGTATTAATAAGACTATCTTTTAAAGCTCTGATAATATTTTGTATAAATAAAATACAGAACATCAACAATGTTACACTTAGAAACTTAGATAATTCACGCCTTTCGATAGGAAAGACATATTCTGACAATCTATTTGTTAGTTTTGAGGTGGGGGATGTGTTGCGAGTTATAGAGAGATACGAAAAAATTCTAGAAATGACTGCCATATAAGACCTAACCTACTTATTTATTGGCTAGGGCTACATATTAAAGCTTATTGTCTTTAGTGTCAAGAAGAATAAGCACGAATTTGAGCAGGGTAATTAAAAATTATAATCAATAGTTGATATAAACATAAGTTTAACCGCTCCTGATATCATTAATTTTTGAAAGCAGCGAAGAATTGATACTAATATTATATCTCTTGCAGAATTCGCTTCTGCTAGGGAATTTGTAGGAGGACCGGAACGCAGAACCGCAACGTACTCAAACGTACGTGAGGATTCAACTACCGTACCGACGTACAAATTACCAGCAGAAGTAGAATTATGCAAGAGGTCTTTATTTTTATTGTCCCACTTTGGGAGAAAAACCCCGCACTTGCAGTGCGTCGTTTCAACATAAATTTTAAATATCTTATCAAGAAAAGATAAGAATGAATCATACAGATATTTTTTAACAAAATCTTACACTTCACAGATATATTCTTTTTGTGTTGTGACACTTTCTAAATGAGCCATATACAAATAGTTTCTAACTTTTAAGTTAGTACATACATTAGGCATTCATGCCGTAATATTAAGCTCTGCACTTGCAGTGCAGAGTGGTTAACTACGGTTCTACCTGCGTTGTTGTATTACCTGCTAAAGATATATCTGGAATCTCTTCTAGTGGTATTGTTATTATTGACAAGTTAGTATCTACTGAGCAACGAATATTTTCGTTCTTACTATCAGAACTTTCACATACTTCTATTGGAAAAACTATTGGGAGATCAACGTTTTTGTTCTTACTGCCAAAACTTTTACATGTTCTGTATACAGCAATCCGAACAGAACTTATAATAGCAAGACCAACAATTAAACCACCAGCTGTGTATAAAATTTCTCCTGTTGACATTGTATCACTAACATCCTGATTATGAGAAATTGGTTTTTTAGTAGTATCATTTTTAGGAGTAGTAATGCCATCAGAGGTAGTAGCACCCTCTACTGTATCACCCTCACTTATTGCACGTTTTGCAATATAATGTGCTGACAGATTATCATTATCATCTATCGAGTTAGGACGAATCATAGAAAGAGTTGTCAATAACAGCATATCATCTTTAGCTGTATATAACTTAAGAGGCTCTACTTCTTTAGAAAGAGGTTTATCTTGTTTTAAAAAATTATGTTCCCGGTAATGATTAGCCCAGTTTCCCTTATTATGTTTGTTACGTCCCATATTTTTTCCTCCTTGTACATTAACAAATTTGTTGCATTCAACTACTTTAGATAAAGTATCAATTAATATCAAGTAAAATTATTATTTTAATAGCTAATATTCTAAATATAATAGCATATTAAAAATTACTATATATATTTGGTGTTAAAAAGATTATTTCAGTATCTTTATGATTGACTAAATAGGATTATTATAGTGTATATTAAATTTTGCTAGATTTCACGTTTAGCAAAAAATATATAAAAACATTTTAGGAGCATATGATGATAAAAAAAAATAGATTAATTACTACTATAATAGGATTACTATTACTAAGTTCAAATAGCTTAGCAAGTACAACAGCTGTAAAATCAAATGCCAATAAAACTAATGTTAGTAGTAGTGGCACTAATGATGAATTACAAGAAATTGAGAGAGATTTCAAGTCTTATGCTGCAGGAGTTTCTGCAAAATTGAGAGAAGAAATACAAGCATATCGTATAGCAGTTGCTAAACTTAATGGTCAAAAACGTGACTTATATAATAAAATCTCACAAGAAGCTCAAGAGTATTTTCGTAAGGAGCGGGAATATAAAAAAAGAATACTATCCTTAAGCAAAAATTCAGCTAAAAACCAAGAGGATACTAGCTCTATTGAGAAAAAATCTGACAAAAAAGATTTGCCTAAATAATGCTTTATGAACAATTTCAGCAGAATATTGAAAAGCTAGTTGATAGACCTCACCTGAGGTCTATCGCATTGGCTATTTCAGGTGGTTCTGATTCCATAGCCCTTTTAATGTTAACACATAAATGGGCTAGCACTAATAGTATTAAGCTAGTAGTGATGTTAGTTAATCATCATTTACGAGAGCAGGCTAAGTTGGAGCATGAGTATGTACGAGACTTAAGCCATAAATTGGGACATAGATATCACCAGCTTCATTTCGATCACCAAAATAATTTTTCTAATTTACAAGCAAGAGCTAGAGAAGGTCGTTATAAATTAATGACTGATTTATGTAGCAAATTAGATATATTGACAATTTTAACAGCACATCACTTGGATGATTATATAGAGAATTATTGTCTAAGATCAGAAAAAAAAAGTAGTATATTTGGACTTAGTAGCAGCAATATTAATTGGTATAATAATGTTAAAATAGTGAGACCATTGTTTAACATTCCAAAACAACAGTTAGTTGCATATTTAGTTACCAATAATGTAAAATGGTTTGAAGATGAATCTAATAAATCTGACAAATATCAACGAAATATCATTAGAAAAAAGCTATCCCTAGAAGGAGAATATATAAAGAATCAAATAACTTCTCAACAATCTAGAATTAACCAAGTAGTAGAAGAGAAATGGCAACCGGAATTGATTGCTTGCATCGCAGAATCAGTAAAAATTTATGATTTTGGTTTTGCTACTGTAAATTTATTAAAATTTGCAGAATTTTCTAGTGCAATAACACTACAGGTAATCAGTTTTGTACTTATCATTATTAGCGGTAAGAACCGTGCCAGTAGATCAGGCTCAATAAGCATGATAACAGAACTATTACAACAAAAAATAGACTTTATTAAGACACTCCATGGTTGCGTGATTAAAAAAATTAGTAATAATCTAATAATTTACCGAGAATTTGGTAGGAATTTACCTATAGATATTAGACTTAATAATGTAGATGCATGGGATGGTAGATTTTATTTCTATATCAATAGACCTCTTGTAGAATTCGCTCTAGCTCAGGAATTTGCAGGATATCCGGAACGCAGAACCACATCATACTCGAATGCATGTGAGGATTCGAGTACCGCACCGACGTCCAAATTACCAGCAGAAGTAGAATTATACAAGAAGTCTAATAATTCAGGCTATTTGATCAGTAACCTAACGATCAAGGATTATAGTAAAATAAGGCAAGATTTAGATTTTAAAATACTGAAAGACGCAAGTTTTAACAATCATATAGCTATTTTATTCACCCTACCAGTAGTCAAGATACTTGAAAAAGTTATAGCCATACCCCATATATCGTATTATAATGACCAAGGTTTGAGAAGCAGGCTTAGTGTTTCTTTCTCTCCCAATTTTATATCGCGTTTTACACATTTCTGTTAGGTGAGTAGTAGATGAATAATCAAAGTAAGAATGTTCTAATTTGGGTGTCGGTTTTTGTTTTAATGATACTTGTTTTTCATGCATTTCAAAATGATGGTTTTATTGGAGGAAGAAGTAATATCGCTTTTTCAGATTTTTTAACCAAAATTGATGAAAAATCAATTAGTGCTGTTAAAATTCAGGGTAGAATGATTGAGGGAACTCTAAGCGATGGATCTTCTTTTTCGACTTATGCTGCTGACTATCCAGATCTAATAAATCGCCTAAATAGCAATTCGGTTCATATTGAAATAGTGCCACCTGATACAAAAATGAACTTGTTGTTTAACATATTTGTTTCGTGGTTTCCAATGATTCTTTTGATAGGTGGGTGGGTGTTTTTCATGCGTCAAATGCAAGGTGGAGGAAAAGCCATGGGTTTTGGTAAATCTAAAGCTAAGCTAGTTTCAGACAAAGGCCCAAAAATTACTTTTAAAGATGTTGCTGGAATTAACGAAGCTAAAGAAGAATTAACTGAAATTGTTGATTTCCTTAGAGACCCAAGCAAATTCCAAAAACTTGGTGGTAAAATTCCAAAGGGATGTTTACTTATAGGATCACCTGGAACAGGTAAAACTCTCCTAGCAAAAGCTATAGCCGGCGAGGCAAATGTCCCATTCTTTAGTATATCTGGCTCTGATTTTGTTGAAATGTTCGTTGGCGTTGGTGCTAGCCGTGTCCGTGATATGTTCGAACAAGGTAAACGCAATGCTCCTTGTATAATTTTTATTGACGAAATAGATGCAGTAGGTCGCCACAGAGGTATTGGTATGGGTGGTGGCAACGATGAACGTGAACAAACACTAAATCAAATGCTGGTCGAAATGGATGGGTTTGAGGATAATGAAGGGGTAGTTATTATTGCTGCAACTAACAGACCGGATGTATTGGATCCAGCGTTGCTAAGACCTGGGAGATTTGATCGCCAAATTACTGTTCCTAATCCAGATATTGATGGTAGAGAACAAATTTTACAAGTACATTTGAAGAAAATAAAATGTGCCTCAAATATAGTAGCTAGAATCATAGCTAGAGGAACTCCTGGATCTTCAGGAGCATATCTTGCTAATCTTGTCAATGAATCTGCATTAATTGCTGCTCGCAAGGGTAAAAAAGAAGTAAGTATGACAGATTTAGAAGAGGCAAAAGATAAAGTGTTAATGGGTGTAGAAAGACGTTCTATGGTTATGTCAGATGAGCAGAAAAAACTAACTGCTTATCATGAGGGAGGGCATGCATTGGTTGGGTTGTATTGTCCTGCTTCTGATCCAATTCACAAAGCAACTATTATTCCAAGAGGTAGGTCACTTGGAATGGTTATGCGACTTCCTGAAAATGATCGTTTTTCTATGCCACGTGATAAAATGGAAGCTGACATAGCGGTGGCAATGGCTGGCAGGGTAGCTGAGGAGCTTATTTTTGGCAGAGATAAAGTTACTTCTGGGGCTTCTTCAGATATTAAAATGGCAACCCAAATGGCTAGAGCTATGGTAACGGACTGGGGGTTAAGTGATGCAATAGGACCAGTATATCATGGTTCGAGTAATGAAGATCTATATACTAGTGGTAGGGGAGCAGGTCATACTTCTGTACATACAGCAGAATTAATTGATACAGAAGTAAGAAAAATTATTGAAAAAGGTTATGATTTTGCCAAAAATATATTAACTACACATATTGATCAACTTCATTTGTTAGCTAAATTATTGATTGAACATGAGACATTGTCTGGTCAGCAAATTAAAAACTTGCTGAGTGATAGATCAATGAATTCAGAAGAGGAAAATTTATTTCCAATAAAAAATGACTATGGTGGTACTGTAAAAGTTAAGAAACTAAATCAGAAAAGAACAGCTGGGTAATTTAAAAGTCGTGGCTATGGTAAAGAAGTGTGCTTGATGTCACCCCACAACTGTTGAAAGTTAAAAATCGTCTATTAGCGAAGTGCTGTTGTAAGTCTTAAACCGTCATTGCGAGGAGTCGCTGCAAGCGGCGACGTGGCAAGGAGGTCTTGACTATCATGAAGATTGCCACAGTGCCTAACGGCGCTTCGCTAATAGACGATTTTTAACTTTCAACAGTTGTGCCGTCTACGCGGGGATGACATCTTTTCACCATTGATTACAACTTGTAAATTGCTCTGAAATATAGTTAGAATTTTAGATGAGGAATAAACATGGCAGAACTTAGATTACCACCTAATTCTAAAGTCCGTAAAGGTACTACATATAAACATTCTGGAGAAGCGGTTAAGTTACGTAATATCAGAATTTATAGATATGATCCAAATTCTGAAGAAAATCCTAGAATTGATATTTATGAGTTAGATCTATGCAAAACAGGTCCAATGGTTCTAGATGCCTTAATTAAAATAAAAAATGAAATAGATTCTACATTGACTTTTAGGCGTTCTTGTCGTGAAGGAATTTGTGGTAGCTGTGCGATGAATATAGATGGAACTAACACACTTGCTTGCATTAAGGCTATTGAAGAAATTCGTGGAGATGTCAAGATATATCCTCTACCGCACATGAAGGTAGTAAAAGATTTAGTACCTGATATGTCGCATTTCTATGCTCAATATGAATCGATAGAACCTTGGCTAAAAACTGACAGTCCGCCACCTTCCAATACTGAAAGATTGCAGTCTCTTAAGGATAGAGAAAAACTGGATGGTTTATATGAATGCATATTATGTGCGTGTTGTTCTACCTCTTGCCCAAGTTATTGGTGGAATGGTGATAAATATTTAGGACCTGCGATTTTACTACAAGCATATCGGTGGATTGCTGATTCTAGGGATGAGTATACTGGAGAACGTTTAGATGCTTTAGAAGATCCATTTAAATTATATCGTTGTCATACGATTATGAACTGTACAAAGACTTGTCCGAAAGGTTTAAATCCAGCTAAAGCTATTGCAGAGATAAAAAACGGTTTTGTCGCATCTATAAATCATACTACATCAAGATTGTTAAAACTAAGGTTTTGGACATTATGATGCCATTAACATAGCAAAATTCTCAAAAGTAGAAAGATTATCATTAGCTCCAATTATTTGTCTTTTTTGCATCATACGAATATTTTCTATACCGGTAATAGTCATTTCTGCAGAATGAAAACTCTTAAAACCAAGCATTGGCTTTGTACGTTTTTTGATAAACCTATGATCTTGTTCTACAAGATTATTCAGGTATTTGGTCTGAATAACCTTAATTTTATAGTCACCTTTTTGGTTAAAACCCCCAGCTTCAGCTGGGAAAGACTTCAGTCCTTGTTCTAATATTTCAATTCACTATAACTTGAATATATGATATTTTAATATACATAAGAGCAAGCTCTTCATGTATATTAAAATATCATATATGACAGATTATAACAAGACTAGCCACACTGTATTTTACCATCGCTTTCATGTTGTTTGGATCACTAAATATCGCTACAAAAGTATTGCAGGGTAACTTATAAGAATTAGGATCAGAGAGATAGCACAGGCATTAGTAATATCTCTTTAGAGTAATAGCGACTTCCAGTCTAGATATCAACCCACCAGCTTCAGCTGGTTGTTATTGAGAATCTTTAGGAACTTCTGTATTCAAATCATTAAGAGCAGCCGTATTACTACCGCTTTTATCAATTACTACTTTCTCAGGAAAATTATTCTCTCTAAAGGCTTTACGAAAAAATGCAAGTGCTGCAGGCTTGTCTCTATGCTTACGTAGTCTGTCCGGCAAAACTCTATAAGTCTTATAGATAATAGGGTTTAATGGCAGAAAATAGTTAACCACTCTGCACTGCAAGTGCAGAGCTTAATATTACGGCATGAATGCCTCATGTATGTACTAACTTAAAAGTTAGAAACTATTTGTGTATGGCTCATTTAGAAAGTGTCACAACACAAAAAAATATATCTGTGAAGTGTAAGATTTTGTTAAAAAATATCCTATCTTTTCTTGATAAGATATTTAAAATTTATGTTGAAACGACGCACTGCAAGTGCGGGGTTTTTCTCCCAAAGTGGGACAATAAATTGGTCTGGTCTAGAAGAATGGTTATCAAAAAATGTTTCTATTAAGAGATTTGGTAGAAATAGAAAATGTCATAGAGTGATGCTTGGTGTAACGATGCTACAAGCAATGTATAATTTTTCAGATTCATTAGCAGAGGAAGAACTAAAAGAAAACATGTATATAATGGACTGAAAAAATTAGACAAAGAAGCAGGTATTTTTGTTTCTCAATAAGTATAGAATAATAAATAAAATTAAAGAGAAACAAATGGGTAAAAAACAAATTAAAAATTTTAGTGCAGAAGCAAAAACTAAAATAGTATTAGAGATGTTAAAAGAAGAATCAACAATAGGTCAGTTATCGGTCAAATATGAAGTAACGGCTAAAACTATGCAAAACTGGAAACGACAATTTTTAGATAATGCGTCATTGGCATTTGAGCCAGCAAAAGCTGTTAGTGAGTACAAAGGGCAGATTAGTGAACTTAAGAATCAAAACGATGAACTTGCAAAAGCATTAGGTAAGGCTACAGTCGAGAGGGACTGGGCGGTGGGAAAGCTAAACAGCTTGGACTTATCAAATAAGAAAAGTCTTGTCGACCCCAAGCTGAGTACGTTAGCAAAGACAAGGCAATGTGAACTATTAAAGATAAGCAGATCTGGAGTATATTATAAAGCTAAAGTAATGAGCTTATATAATCTTGATATTTTAAATAGAATAGATGAAATATATACGGATAACCCTGAGTATGGTTATCGTTATATATACAAACAATTATTGGAAGACGGCTTTAATGTGGGCAGAGATAGGGTGCTTAAATATATGGGAATAATGGGTATAGAAGCTATTCATCCTCATAAAAAGCAATCTACTTTTGTGAAGGATGGTCAACATAAAATTTATAGCTATTTGCTTGAGCCGTACTGGCACAAATCAGGAACGAATAGAACTATTCATGTACCTTATGTTAATCAAGTGTGGAGTGGTGACATTACTTATATTAGAACTAACGGAGGATTTATGTATCTTGTGGCGATTATAGATTGGCATAGTAAGGCAATACTAAGTTATAAAGTATCTAATTCTATGGATGCATCACTTGTAACCGATGTATTAAAAGATGCACTGAATAAATACCCTGCACCACAAATATTCAATAGTGATCAGGGTAGTCAATATACTGGACATGAGCATACGGGAATTCTAAAAGAGAATAATATACAAATCTCAATGAACGGTAAGGGTAGAAGCATTGATAATATTGTGATTGAAAGATTTTTTAGAACTTTAAAATATAATTGTATATTTATAAATGATTTTAAAAATATCGCAGAACTTAAAGATGGTATTGATAAATACATGGATAAATATAACAATCAAAGATTCCATTCAAGTATTGGTTATAAAAAACCGATGAACGTGTATCTTGATTACTTACAAAATGCAGCTTAAAAATTATGTAAAATGGGAAACAAAATTAGTGAAAAATTTGTCTTGAAAAATCAGTCCAGTTTCATATATACCTTTATCGTTTAATTCTTTACATTTTTGATAAAGTTTTATCTGATCTGTTTCTGTAAAATCAAGTTTTGTATATTTAGTAAACAATGTATTATTTATAGGATGATAAGGAGGATCAATATAAACAAAATCACCTGTATTTGGAGAAATCTTACTGAAATCCTGATATTTTATATCAACATTTTGTAATAATTTACTACAAGCTAGTATATTTGTCTCATCAACTATTGCTGGATTTTTGTATTTCCCCATAGGCACATTAAACTCACCTTTGTTATTAACTCTATACAAACCATTATAACAGGTTTTATTAAGATATATAAAACGTCCAGCAACTTCTATGTCATTATCATTAGTTAACCACTCTGCACTGCAAGTGCAGAGCTTAATATTACGGCATGAATGCCTCATGTATGTACTAACTTAAAAGTTAGAAACTATTTGTGTATGGCTCATTTAGAAAGTGTCACAACACAAAAAGAATATATCTGTGAAGTGTAAGATTTTGTTAAAAAATATCTGTATGATTCATTCTTATCTTTTCTTGATAAGATATTTAAAATTTATGTTGAAACGACGCACTGCAAGTGCGGGGTTTTTCTCCCAAAGTGGGACAATAAATTGTTTCCGGATTTTATAGTAATATTCTTCACAATGATTGACTTTATGTTTTGCCAATAGCTTTATCAATTCTTGAGGTTTATTTTTAATCACGGCATATGTAATAACTAAATCTAGGTTTACGTCTGATATAGTCGCACCAGATGGGGCAAGAGCAAACAAAAGTGCTCCTCCTCCTATAAATGGTTCATAATAGCTTTTATAAGTTTGCGGTGTTCTTGAGGATAATTCTTTTATTAAACTTCTTTTTCCACCTACCCATTTTACAAATGGTTTTGCTTTATCGTCATTTTCAATTATTATGTCATCATTTTTTAGCACACTTTTTCCTATCCTTGATAAGGCTTCATTAAACGATATTCTTAAATTGTTTACTGATTCAATTTGCATAAGAATTTACCAAAATTTCATATGCCAAATATCTTTCGACATTACAAGAATATTATTAAACATACCACCTACTTTCTGATTCCTCTTTCACCTGTTGTTACCTGAAATAAGCAGTATCTAATTCTTTTTTAATAATTAAATTTTTAATCTAGATTTATCCCAATCTTTATTAAAAATCTCTAAACCGAAGTCTGTTAGTGGATGATCTAATAATTGCTTGATAATTTTACCAGACATTGTAGCAACATCAGCCCCATACATACTAGTTTGATAAACATGGTTAGGGTTTCTTATAGATGCAGCAAGGATTTTTGTTTGATACTGATAATTATCATATACTTGTCTTATATCACTTATTAAACTAATACCATTTTGACCTATATCATCAAGTCTACCGATAAAAGGCGATATATAATATGCTCCGGCTTTTGCAGCGATAAGAGCCTGATTCACAGAAAAGCATAAGGTCATGTTCACTTTTTTTTCTTTATTTGCAAAATATTGGCACACCTTAATACCATTCCATGTCATAGGTAATTTAATAACAATATTGCTGGATATTTCTAAAATTTTATTTCCTTGACTAATCATAGTATCAACATCATTTGCAACCACTTCAACACTAACGTCGGAAGTTATTATCTTACATATTTCTGCAATAGTTGAGACAAAATCATCTTTTGTCTTAGACATTAAGGAAGGATTAGTAGTTATACCATCAATTATACCTAATTGATTAATCTCATCAATTTCTTTAATATCAGCACTATCTAAAAAAATTTGCATTTAATTTAACCTCGACAAAATTGAATCAAGTTCTTCTAAATTACTATAGTGAAATACTAATTTTCCACCAATTGGGTAGTTTTCAATAGTTACTTTTATATTAAATCTTTCTGACAATGATTTAGCTAATAATTGTAGATCATTCTCTTTACTATTTTCTTTTAGAAATCTTTTCCCTACATGTCTATCATGTTCTGGGATTTTTGTATATTCATTTTTAGACCAATTTTTTACTATATCTTCAGTTTGTCGAACGCTTAAATCATTTTCAATAATATGGTTAGCTATTACCTCGGCCTGCTGATGATTAATTAGGCATCTTGCATGTCCCATAGTTAAAAGCCCTTCATTTATTTTATCTTTGATAGATTGTGGTAATTGATTTAATCTTAATAAATTAGCTACATGACTACGACTCTTGCTAAGTTTTTCTGCTAATTTCTCTTGTGTATAACCAAACTCTTTTATTAACCGCTCAAATCCTTCTGATTCTTCTATAACAGATAATTCCTCTCTTTGAATATTTTCAATTAGTGCTATCTCTATAATTTCTTTATCCCCTATATCTTTTACAATAGCAGGAATATCGCTAAGCTTAGCTATCTTACAAGCACGCCAACGTCTCTCACCAGCTATAATTTTATATTTTCCATCACTAGTTGAATTAACAATGATTGGTTGCAATAAACCATTATTACTTATGGAGTCAGCTAATTCTTTTATTTTATCATATTCAAATTTTTTCCTTGGTTGATTATTCCTAGCTTCAATTTTATCAATATCTATAATTTTTATTAATTCATCTTTTTCTACAATAAAAACCTCTTCTCCAAGCAAAGCCGATAACCCTTTGCCTAAACCTTTGTTTTTCATATATTTCTACCTAAAATCTCTTTTGTAAGTTCTATATAAGCAATAGAGCCAGTACATTTATGATCATAAATAATTGCTGGCTTGCCGTAAGATGGTGCCTCAGATAGTTTTACATTTCGCGGAATAACTGTCTTAAATACCAATCTTCCTAAGCATTTTCTAACATCATCCTCTACTTGCTCAGTTAATCGATTGCGCTTATCATACATAGTAAATAAAATACCGGCAATTTTTATTTTTGGATTTAAATTCTTTTCTACAATTTCAATTGTCTTTAGCAAATGACTTAATCCTTCTAATGAATAAAAATCACACTGCATAGGGATTAATACATAATCACAAGCTACTAACGCATTAACTGTTAGTAGGTTAAGAGCAGGAGGACAATCTATAATAATATAATCATATTTACTGACCAGCTTATTTAACAAATCTGATAATAAATATTCACGCTTTCTTATACTTAATAAATCCGATTCAGCACCGGATAAATTAGTGTTAGCTGTAATTAATTGTAAATTTGGAATATTCGTTTGTATTATGGCTTCTTCAATCGTTCTTAAACCAATTAATACCTGATAAATAGTAACTTTTCTATCTTGTTGGTTTATACCAAAACCAGTACTACTATTTCCTTGAGGATCTAAATCTATAACCAAGATTTTTTTATCCATTACAGATAAAGCTGTCGATAAATTTACAGTAGTTGTAGTTTTAGCAACTCCACCTTTTTGATTAACTATCGCAACTATTTTTGTCATATATGTTACTAATTTCTAGAATCTTACTATTATCAGAAGTCTCACTATCATACATAGAATGACAAAAAGACCATCTCTTTTTAGCAATTTCAATTTCTTTTTGATATTGCCCACCTTTAAATAATAAATACTTATTTCTTACATTAATATGTTGGGTATAAACAAATATTTTCTCTAACTGAGCACAGGCTCTAGAAGTTAATATATCACAATCTAATTTAACATTTTCTATTCGTTGATTAACCACATTGACTTTATTAGTAGAAATTTTAGAAGCTTGCAATAAAAAAAATAGATTTTCTTACATCAGATTCTACTAAAGTAACATTTTTTATTCCAGCAATAGACAAAACTATCCCTGGAAATCCACCACCCGAACCAACATCTATTAAATGAATATTTTAGTTATTTATATACTTCATTAGCTGTAAAGAATCTAAAATATGTCTTACCCAAAACTCACGCTCGGTATTACAAGAAACGAGATTAATAGTTTTATTCCATTTTAATGTCAATGATTGATACTTCTCAAGGGCATCTAATATTTCACGTGGAACATTACGACAGTCATACATTAATGTTTATATCTTGTTTTTATATAAATTATAATTGCTATTAAAGCAGCTGGAGTAACTCCAGATATTCTTCTAGCCACACCAATAGTCGCCGGTTTATGATACTGGAGTTTTTCTCTTACTTCTGTAGACAAGCTTGGTATTTTAAAGTAATCAATATTCTCATCTAATAATTCCAACTCTTCTTCTTTAAATAATTGAATATCTGCATTTTGTCTAATCAAATAAGAAGAATATCTTGATTCAATACAAAGATAATGAAGGATTTTTTTATTTAATGAAATAAGTTCTGGGAATATCTCTATTGTTTTATTAACACCAAAATTTGGTAGTCCTAGTAAATCAAAGGCTGTTTTATATGAACCATCTTGTGCGATAGACACACCCAAGTTAGCTAACTTAGTAGTTGTTAAAGAAATAGTTTTTACAATATTTTCTACCTTATGAATATCATCACATTTCTTACTAAAAATCTCTTTGCGTAAATTGGATATAACACCAATATCTATGGCCATTTGAGTTAGCCTTAAATCTGCATTATCAGCCCTAACAGAAAGTCTATATTCAGATCTGGAAGTGAACATTCTATAAGGCTCCACTGTACCAAGGGTAATTAAATCATCAATCATAACACCAATATAAGCATCTGCTCTAGTCAAAATAAAATCTGATTGATTTTTTATCGATAAGGCTGCATTAATGCCAGCCATAATTCCTTGCCCCGCAGCTTCTTCATAGCCAGTGGTGCCATTAATTTGACCGGCAAAATACAAACCTTTAATTTTTTTTGTTTCTAACGTTACTTTTAATTCTCTTGGATCGACATAATCATATTCTATTGCATATCCTGGTTTTAACATAGTGGCATTTTTAAGACCAGGAATTGTTTTTAGCAATGCTAATTGTATATCTTCAGGCAACGATGTAGATATACCATTTGGGTATATAGTATGGTCGTCCAAGCCTTCAGGTTCTAAAAATATTTGATGACTTGCTTTAGAGAATCTAGTAACCTTATCCTCGATGGATGGACAATATCTTGGTCCTATACCCTTGATTTGTCCAGAATACATAGCTGATTTATCTAAATTATTCCTAATAATTTCGTGGGTTTGTTCAGTTGTTCTAGTAACGAAACAATTTATTTGCTTTATCTTAACAGAATTTGTAAGTTCGGAGAAAGGACGTGGCACGGTATCTCCAGCCTGCACTTCTACTTCGTTATAATCAATTGTTCTTCCATCTATTCTTGGAGGGGTACCAGTTTTTAACCTGCCAAGAGAAAAACCAAAAGATTTTAAAGTGTTAGATAAACCGTATGACGGCTTTTCACCTATTCTACCCGATGGGATTTTTTTAGTTCCTATGTGAATGAGTCCGGATAAAAACGTACCTGTGGTTAATACAACTTTTTGACACTCAATACGCGTACCATTATCTAAGGTTAATGCCTTTACTTTAGAGTCGTGGACTTCAATATTTTCTACAGACGCACATAAAATTGTCAAATTTGGGTGATTTATCAAGGCATTAAGCATAGCTTTCTTATAAAGTTTTCTGTCAGCTTGAGCTCTTGGTCCCCAAACTGCTGGTCCTTTACTTTCATTGAGCATCTTATAATGGATACCGGCTTGGTCTATAATTTTACCCATGAGTCCGTCAAGTGCATCTATTTCTTTTACTAAAGTGCCTTTTGCTACCCCACCTATTGCAGGATTGCAAGACATTTCACCAAGATTATCTAATTTTAGAGTAATTAAGAGAGTATCTACACCTAAACGCGCAGAAGCCGAAGCTGCCTCGCAACCAGCATGACCACCACCAATAACTACAACGCTATATCTCATATAGACTATAATTATTCTACAATTTCTTTTTCAGTAAAGAAAATTTTTATCTCTCTTTCAGCACTTTCCAAAGTATCAGAACCGTGAATACTATTAGCCTCGATATTTTCTGCAAAATCTCTCCTAATTGTGCCTAGTTCAGCATTTTCTGGGTTAGTAGCTCCCATTATTTTACGATTTTGTAAGATAGCATTTTCCCCTTTAAGCACCTGTAAAACAACAGGACCAGAAATAATGCCCTCTATTAAACTACTAAAAAATGTTCTTGATTTATGTTCTGCATAAAAATGCTCTGCTTGATCTTTAGTTAAAATGGTCATTTTTTGAGCTACTATTTTCAGCCCATTATTTTCTAAATAAGAATTAATCTTACCAATTATATTTCTTCTCGTAGCATCTGGCTTAATCATTGAAAATGTATATTCTTGAGTCACAGTAAACCTTTATTAATTTATTGTTAATATTTATATAAATTTATATATTTTTGGCAAGCAAATTCTGATAACATGGTTAAAGTGGTACTTTATGCAATTTTTCTAGAACTATAATTCCAAGTTAAGGAAAAAAGTATTGCCCCCAAGAAAGCAGACAAGATAAAGAATAAAAAAACACCATTCCAACCTAAATTATCAGAAATCCAACCAACACATACCCCAGCCAATGCAGCACCAAGATAACCAAATAAGCCTGAAAGACCATTAGCTGTACCAACTGCTTGTTTATTAGTAAAATCTGCTGTAGCAACACCTATTAAGACTTGCGGTCCAGATACAAAAAAACCAGCCAAAGCAAGAATAATCATGCTAAATATTTCATACTCGTTTGGTATTTGCCAAAATAAAATAAGAGTAAAAGCCAAAACAAACATAAATACTGAACCAACTGGACCACGTCGTCCTTGAAATAAATTGTCTGACATCCATCCAGCAACAACACCACCAATTAAACCTAAAATATCATAAGAAGCAACTTGTAGACCAGCTTGAGCAATAGTAACGTTTTTTAGTTCACGTAAAAATACGGGTGCCCAAAAAATTACACCTGACCGTACAATATAAACAAACATATTAGCAAAACACACATACCACACTAACTTATTACAAAATACAATTTTTATTAGTTGACGCGTTAATAAATTATCACCATTGTTTCCAAGAGATATATCACATTCTTTATACTCTTCTACTATGGGCAAATTAACCTCATTGGGAGAATTACGTAATCTATTAAATAAAAATAACGATATTAATAATGCCACTATTCCAGGAATTATAAATGCTGCTTTCCAACCATAAACGTCTATTAAATAGCCACACACTATCATAGTAGTTGCTCCGCCAATTTGATTAGAAGTAGCCCCTAAAGACCATTTCATTCCTAATTCCTTAGAAGCGTACCAATAAGTCAACATACGTGTTGCAGGCGGCCATCCCATGGATTGAAACCAATTATTCAGAATCCATAAAAAACCCAGTAAGGTTATACTAGAAGCAAAACCCGATAACAATGTTATGATGCCTACAAGGGCAAGACCAACCACCATAAATATACGAGCATTTGATCTATCGCTCAAGAATCCATTACACAACTTTCCTACACCATAAACTATAGAAGAGGCTGTTAAAATCCAGCCAAGTTGAGTTTTTGTTACCTCAAAATGATCCATTAAAGCAGGCATCGCAATATTAAAATTCTGACGACAAAGTATGAATGTCGAATAACCAATAATTATTGAATATAAAATTCTAATACGCCAACTATTATACTTTCTAGCATAAGGAGGTCTTTCTTTGAAGGATGTACTTATCATCGTTTCCTTAGGTTATTACTTGCAAACATTTGAAGGAAGTATATATGCTTGTCAGGAAAAATGCCACAAGCTATTATGTATTTTGTATCTAAAACTTATTTTTTATCAAATGTACTTGAGATCTATTGCGAACTAGATTAACCTCCTATAGAATCTAAGACAATAAAATTAATTCCAAACGACAATTATGACAAAATTATTAAGATTTTCTCTGTTTTTTGTTATACTCTTGCAATTATTATCATGCACTCCTGGTCCTCCTTACGAGATTAAGAGCCCTTGTGTGTCTGTTGAATCAACAGATTCTTCGAGTAGTGGCAACCCATGTGTTCGTAGACCGGTAAACTTAACTAGAGATATTGCCTAAAGGTTTGCTTTTATAGTAATGTACAAAATTAGTAGATTTTATAATTACCTAGTAGATTATATCTTGCCAGCAAGATGTTTGTCTTGCCAGCAAGATGTTTGTCTTGTGCTGAAATGACTGCCACTAAAGAGGAATTTTGTCTAAATTGTTGGAAGAAATTTGACTTTATTACAAAACCTTACTGCAATATTTGTGGTTGTAGATTAGATATATCAATTTTAGATGATATGTGTTGTGCAAAATGCTTTCAATATAAACCACATTATAACATATCCCGTAGTTTAATTAGTCTGTCCGGCAAAACTCTATAAGTCTTATAGATAATAGGTTTTAATGGCAGAAAATAATAAAGAAATCCATAAGAAAATGTTAAAATATGCTAATAAACCTTATGGATTTCAGTCAATATGCCAATAGAAAATATTATCAAATCACAAAAACAAGGAAAACTTTTTGGTTATAAATTAAAAGAAGAATTAAACTCAAATAATAAGCTATATAAATTAAGAGAATTAGTTAACCACTCTGCACTGCAAGTGCAGAGCTTAATATTACGGCATGAATGCCTCATGTATGTACTAACTTAAAAGTTAGAAACTATTTGTGTATGGCTCATTTAGAAAGTGTCACAACACAAAAAGAATATATCTGTGAAGTGTAAGATTTTGTTAAAAAATATCTTATCTTATCTTTTCTTTTCTTGATAAGATATTTAAAATTTATGTTGAAACGACGCACTGCAAGTGCGGGGTTTTTCTCCCAAAGTGGGACAATAAATTGGTCTGGTCTAGAAGAATGGTTATCAAAAAATGTTTCTATTAAGAGATTTGGTAGAAATAGAAAATGTCATAGAGTGATGCTTGGTGTAACGATGCTACAAGCAATGTATAATTTTTCAGATTCATTAGCAGAGGAAGAACTAAAAGAAAACATGTATTGGCAATATTTCTGTGGGTGGGAATATATAGAAACAGATATAGCGATGTCGGAAACTAGCATAAGAAGATTTCGTAATTTATTAGGTGAATCTGGATATAACGAGATATTAGCAGAGTTGATAAGAGTTGGAATAAGAACTAACACAATTAAAAAAAAAGATTTGGAATTGATAATTGCTGATACAACGGTACAAATTAAGAATATCAAGCACCCACATGATGTTTATTTAATGGATAAAGCTAGGCTTAGTATTGTGAAGCTTTGCCAAAGTTTGGGTATAAGTTTAAACGAAACCTACGCTAGAACCTATAAGCGAGATATAATAAAGCTCTGGAAGTATAAAGAGCATAGCAAAGCCAAGAAGCGTTGGAAAATAATGAAGCATTTAAAAACGTTACTTGGTCGTTTGGTTAGAATATGTGAGCGTGAGATAAAAAATCAGAAATTAAACTTATCTATCAGAGATCAAGAAGTATTGAAAAAAGTAAAACAAATACATAGCCAATCTGTTTTAAAAAGAGAAGAGAAAAAGCAATACAAAGAACAGAATAAAATATTGTATAGTTTTCATGCCCCTGAGGTAGAGTGTATAGGGAAGGGAAAACGAAACAAGCCATATGAGTTTGGCAATAAAGTTGCGGTAGTAGTCAGTGGTCGTAGAAATTTTGTACTGTCAGCAAAATCGTTTCATAATAATCCTTATGATGGTCATACATTGCAGCAGAGTTTTGAAGCGGTAGAAAATGTAACTGGAATAAAGATAAAAAAATCGTTTGTTGATCTTGGTTATACTGGCAGCAATGTTAAAGAGAAGAGTAAGGTATATACCCCAAAAACTCGGAAAAAGTTATTGAAAGAAGACAAGTGTATGATCAGGAGACGCAGTGCTATAGAACCAATAATAGGGCATTTGAAACAATATGGCAGGATGGGCAGAAACTTCTTGAAGGGTGTGATAGGAGATGTGATCAATCCAATAATCTCTGCTATAGGTTTGAATTTACGATGTATTGCCAATCATTTACACATCATGCCTAACTCTACATAAAAAAATTATCATTAAAAAACTTGCTAAACGATTAAAAAAAATCGTTAACAATAAGCTCATGTAAAAATTTTACTAAAACAGAAATTTTTCAATAAAATTGAAAACAATTTTTAATTTTAGTGCAAATATTAGAATTTTTTTTGTAAAAATTTTATTCAATCATAGATTATGGGGGGCTTTAAATATTTTTGGCGGACGGACTAATTAAATTTAACGAGCATAGCAAGAAAATAATTCATGCTTTTAAATATCAAGACAAAACCATTCTTTCCAAAACTTTCAGCAAATTACTTTATATACAATATCACAGCGAATTTTAAGATATTGACCTGATTATTCCAGTTCCAATGAATAGATTCAAAAGATTGTTTAGAATGTATAATCCTGCTTTGATTATGGCTCAAGAAATCAGCAGACTACTAAAAAAACCGGTAAGTCCTGACGTATTAATTAAGTCAAGATGGACCAAATCCCAAACTTTTTTATCTAAAAAAGAACGAGAAAAAAACTTATCAAATAGCCTTATATTCAATAAAAAATATCAAATTATAGACCAAAAAATATTATTAGTAGATGATGTATTAACCACTGGCACTACCATTAACAAATGTGCTAAAATCTTAAAGGATTCCGGGGCTAAGAGTGTTTATGTTATGACAATTGCCATGACATAAATACTCTTATATCCCCCTTTTGCACTCATTAAATTGAGGATAAGCTACTTAAAAATTCACTTTAACCTTCAAACTACCTTGGTGACCAATATATTTGCTGGCAATGTTAACATTATAGATAATACCACATTCCATCATATTATATTTCGCAGTGAAACCAGTACCAACAGTGAAGAAGGTCTTAACAGGTTTAACTGATTTAGTCGGTAATGGTTCATTTATCCCATCTAACCTTGCATCAATAATTGGTGCTTTTCCTTTGAAGTCATGATTAACGTAACCATGCAATTCTGGTATTAACAGTACTTTGTTAGCCTTCAGGGTTGCCGCAGTTCTTAACCCTAAAATACCTTCAAATTTATTGTACGACCTTTTCTTAACAACTAGGTTTTGGAATTTTGTACCAGTTTCCGTATAGCCAGCATCCTTAAATTGCGAATATCTGAACCCAATTGTTGGAGTAATCATTAACTTTTCAGAAGCTATATAATTATACCCTGTAAGTAATTGACCACTATAAGAGATAGATTTATACTTAGCAGCAGCAGTCTCTAGAGCAGTAACATTTCTTTTCACATTCGTTGCAATTAGGCGTCCTTCTGAGTTCCTAACCCTAGTTATACCATATGATGCTATAGCTTCAGTAAACCAATTATTGGTAAGATTATATAAACTATATAAGGAGAAGATATTAGTCTTACCATTAGTTTTATCACCAAATTTCTTATCCTGATGAGACATTTGTGTGTTAATTCGGCTATAAGCTGCACCAAGTAGCAGATTATCATTTACTAAACCATCAAATCCAACTATTCCACCAGCTGATTTCGCTTTATAACCACTAACTCCTTTATACGTTTCTTGGCAAGCAGTACCATAGAATGGACTACCCCATACTCCATACCTTAGCGTATCATCATCACTAGAGCCTACAGCTGATGCAGCATTTTTCATAGGTACTGAATTTCCCATCCTTGTTGCAGTAATTTGGGTATCAGCTTGAGCCATCAATCCTCTAATTATTTCAGATGTTGGATTTCTTGCAAGGCTCTCTCCTATTGGATTTTCATTACCAGGCAATATTCTATCCATCGCTTGAAGGGCATGCTCTCTATCCATCAAACCTATATTGTTCCTGAACTTACCAGCAGAACTATTACGATCTGTTACATTATTCAACAGTGTATAAAATTTCCGTTCTTCCTGTGATAGGGATTTACCAGCAATGTCTTTATCTATAACTTCCTTAGAAATGTCAGTTATATATAGTTTTAGATCACTAGAATCCATGGACCACTGTACGAAACGGTTTTGTTCACCAGTTGGATCAAGCTTAATTTTACTGTGATCAATTGCAACAAGACCCTGACCATCAACTGATGAAATCACAACATACTTAGCACCCCCCTCAGGAATTTTGTTAATATCAGTCCGAGCATTCACTTTTATAGTCAGCTGGTCTGCTTTCGATAAATCCAATTTACTACCTTTCTGAACCTCTATATTACCACCTGCTGCACTTGATGGGTCGTAGGCAGTAACTAATTCTACATCTCCTGTCAGCTGTGCCTGACCAGTATATTTTAATTGATTAGCTGCAAGATCTACGGTTAAACCTTTAGCTGCTAAATTACCAGTTATAGAGGCTGTTTTAGGTAATATAATTATCTTAGCTTTATCTGCTTTAATATTAGCAAAGCTGATATTTTGTTCTAATATTACAAACTTATCTGCAGCAAAATTTACTTCTTTCCCATTAGCAGTTTGTTTAAACCAAACATTATCGGTAAACGTTACCTTACCACCAGTAATTTTGGCATCAACCAGTACTGCCTTATCAAATTTTGCAATACCTTCATTTTTTATTTCATCCGAACCAATTTGTGTACTATAGGCAAAACTTTTCAATGATCTTGATATGCTAGCTCCATCTACAGTGGAGTTTGGCACAGATATAGTTCTGTTTATAGTACCAGCAAAAGTTGCAGTCTTATCACTAGCAATGGTTATTTGCTTAGAATAAACATCACCTCTTACCGTAGCATTCTTAGCAAAGGTTACATCAGACAATCTTAATTTATTTGTTCCAAGGTTATAAGCAAAGCTTCTATTCAAGTTGAAAATTACTTTACCAGTATTATTAGTTTGAGTTGATATATCGGAATAGACACCACTATTAATAGTAATTTTATGATCACCCAGTAATTTAATAGATTTTAACCTGTTCTTCTCTAACCCAATATCTTGTATTCCAGTGGTAAAATCTGCAGCTAATGCAAGAGTATGAACATTATTACCATTAGTCCTAATACCACCTACAGTACTTGTCCTTTCTAACGTTAAAGTTACCTCTTTACTAGCATTAGAGAAGTTAATATAATTCGCTGAAACTGCTTGGGTAAGCTTTACATCTGCTCCCGCTATGTCTAGAGTATCTACTGCATTAGTAGCACCTATTGCACTATTAACGATTATAGTTTCAGCATTACTAAATTGAACTGTACCTTGACCAGCTGCATGTCCCTTAATATTACGAGTTGTCACGCTGTTAGCAAACTCAGCAGTTGCTCCAGCAGATATTATGATGTCCTGATCATTAGCAGTTTGAACTTTGTCGCCAAAGACGGTAGTACCTTGGACTTGTATAGTACCAACGGGACTTGTTGCCGTTCCAACTACACCAGTAACTCTATTGTTGCCTTCGAATATTAAACCAACTGCATTTCCTCCTGTTGAGTTAATAGAACCTGTTAAATTAAAGTTATTAGCAAAAGTTAAATCACCAACACCTTTACCTTGAATTTCAGTAATAGTATAATTGCCACCTACTAATCTTACATTACCTGCCCCAGCTCTTAACATCTTTAAGTTAGTGATCAAGCTTGTTACTTCACCAATTCCTAGGAATTCTAATGTTCCCTTAGCATCACCAGTACTAGTTACACTACCATTGATTCTCTTACCAGCTTCCAACTTAACTGTACCATCATGATTTTGGAAATCTACATTACCTGTAATATTACCAACGGTAAGTACAGTATTATTAACAAATAAAATATTGCTATTAACATCACCCAATGTTAGTTCATTTACATTTAATTCTATATTTTTGCTATGAATGATAATCGCCCGAGTGTCAAATTTACCTCTACCTGAAAAAATTACCTTTTTTAATTTATTAACAGCAGTACCTAAAGATAAGCCAGCTCCATCAATCTTTAATTCTGCTCCATCATTAACAGAATCAAACTCAACTACACCTTTATTAGGAGCACCTGGATTTAGATTGTTTAGCAAAGTTATAGTTTTATTTCCAGCAGCACTATTCCGTAAGGTTAACTGAGCATCTGCATGGTCAAAAGTAATCTGATTATCAGCATGAGCATTTAAATTAAAATTAATGTGTTCTGCATCAAGTATATAATTTGCTGGACCGGCAGGTGTAGGCACATCAGCAGACGCTGCTCCAATATGAATTTCTTCAATCTGTGCCGAGGTAGTACTTTTATCGGTAAATGTTGCCCCATTAATAATGCTCAACTTATTTGCATGCTGGACATTAAGCTTATTATGAACAGCAGGAGTATTATCCCCTGCGATGGTAACTCGACGAGAAATACGTAATTCACCTAGCTTATTACCAACAATACCAAGGGTTTCTCCACCGGTTACAGATTGCACAGTTAAAGTGCGAGTGTCATCACCATCTAGCCACACGATTCCTCCATCACCAGCAAAACCACCATGACCATCAGGAACTCCTCCTGATAAGTTAGCATGAAAGATTATAGTACTATTATGTCCGCTTGTAAATAAGCCCAACATCGAATCTGCATGCATAAAATTAATATTTTGATTAACAGCAACACCAATACCAGGATTAACTCGACCAAGGAGAGTAACATCAGCAGCTGAGGCATCTATTGCTAGAGCCTTATTATTCCCTACTCCAGCAGCACCTATATTTATGGTTTTAATCTTTCCAATCTGTGCATTTGTAGCTACGAGCAGGCTAGTATTAACATTTAAAGTACCATTAGCACCACCTTGTATTGTTGACTTGAAAAAACGAAGTGTTATTCTCCCTCCAGGACCATCAGCACCGTTAAATTCTAATGTTCCACCAGCATTAAAATTAACTCCTCCTACAAAATCACCACCAATTTTTACAGTACTAGCAGCAGCAAAGTTAAGTTTATTAGTATAGACATTTTGTTTTAATATAACATTTTTACCAGCTGCATTAATATTAATTCGGGAAATAAGCCTATTAAGAGCAGGATTAGCATTAATAGCACCAATACCCCCAGTTACTTCACCATCTCCATCGAAGGTTAATATTCCTTCACCACTACCTTGCGTAGTGATATTACCATCGATTGTCTTGCCATCTGTCAGCTTAATTGTACCATCATTATGGTTGAAATGCACATTACCAGTAATACCTTCATGGGCATGTAACGTAGCAACTTCATTAAAAGTAAAAGTCTGAGCCTTAGCTGCTTGCCGTAAGTGTACATCACCAGCTCCCTCGAAATTAACCGCTGCTAAAGCCTTAGTAGCACCAATACCCCCAGTTACTTCACCATCTCCATCGAAGGTTAATATTCCTTCACCACTACCTTGCGTAGTGATATTACCATCGATTGTCTTGCCATCTGTCAGCTTAATTGTACCATCATTATGGTTGAAATGCACATTACCAGTAATACCTTCATGGGCATGTAACGTAGCAACTTCATTAAAAGTAAAAGTCTGAGCCTTAGCTGCTTGCCGTAAGTGTACATCACCAGCTCCCTCGAAATTAACCGCTGCTAAAGCCTTAGTAGCACCAATACCCCCAGTTACTTCACCATCTCCATCGAAGGTTAATATTCCTTCACCACTACCTTGCGTAGTGATATTACCATCGATTGTCTTGCCATCTGTCAGCTTAATTGTACCATCATTATGGTTGAAATGCACATTACCAGTAATACCTTCATGGGCATGTAACGTAGCAACTTCATTAAAAGTAAAAGTCTGAGCCTTAGCTGCTTGCCGTAAGTGTACATCACCAGCTCCCTCGAAATTAACCGCTGCTAAAGCCTTAGTAGCACCAATAGCCCCGGTTACATTACCAGCTCCTGCGAAGTTTAATATACCAGCAGCAGCACCAGCAGCAGCAGCACCACCAGTATTATCCACAGCACCATTGATTGTCGTACCAGCTGCTAGGTTAAGTACAGAAGCTATATCGGCAAGGTTAGTATTAGTAGCCCAAACATTACCGCCTAAAGTAACTGCTTCTGCACCGATATTTACGGCTGCTAAAGAAGCACCATTAGCACCAATCTGCCCAACTGTACCACCTGTTGTGAAGGTTAATACGCCCTGCTGATGTACACCAGCCGAGACACTGCCGACAGCTATATCCCCACCACCAGAATGAACTACAAGAGTTGAGCCTGCACCACCAAGCTCTACATTACCCAAGCCAGTGTAGGTATTGAGACCTGCATCGAAGCCATGATCAGCCACAGCAGCTGGAGTACCAGTTAAAGTTAAGGTGTGACCAGCTTCTATCTTTATAGGTAACCTACCAGCACCTGCACCAGCACCATGAGCATCAGGCACTATAGAACCGATTGACAGATTTTGACTAACCCTAAGTATGCCGGGATTATGGTTAGCTAGGTTGATAGCTGTAATAATAGCATCTAGTCTGTTAGCATTAAGTGTAAAATCATCACCATAGGTGAATGCCTCATTATCCTGAGGTGCATAAATAAAATCAGCTGGATTGACAACCACTCCATGCTGATCAATTGCATTCCAATGATTTTGACCTCCAACTGGAGTATCACTCAACTCCGCATTGCCTATCATCAAAACAGCATCCGGAACAGCCCCGCCAAATGCCACACCACTACTGCCTAGACCAGCTACAACTGAGGCGATTGCACTACTAGCCAGTAAATATTTAAAGGATTTTTGTTTTTTTGCCATCATTTTACCATTCTATAATTAAAAAAAATAATTCATGTCTAGATACCTGCCATCATTACGTTATCCCTATCTCTCTTAACGATGTCACCCCCTGCATAGCACAACCGTTGAAAGTTAAAAAGTCGTCTATTAGCGAGCGATTGTGCTATGCATAGGTAGCGGTCTAAAATAACTTAACTCAACCTGATCTTGGTCATTTTTTTATATCCCCTACCTACGCAAGGAATTGACATCAAACTGAGGTTAATACTTAAGTATCATCCCGAATGGGGAGAGTATCTTTGGTTCAAACTTCACCAATCTTATCAGATACTTAGCACATTCTGTGACTCTGCACAAGAACTTTTCTGTTGATTTTACACTAAAGTTGCAGAAAGGCAACCACGAAAAAACTCTTTCGTTTCACTATCATACTAGTGGTTCTGTCGCATATGTTGGACAATAGAAAAAAGATTGATATAATGATCTAAAAAAGATGTTAAGATGTTTCGTATTACTGCAAGATTATTATCATATTTCAAAGGATTTTGTTCTTCACCAGAAATAATAATGTTATTTGTCTATATGAAATGCCGATTTTCTTTAAGTTATCGAGATTTGGAAGAAATGATGAGTATAAGGGGAGCAAAAATTGATCACTCTACATTACAAAGATGGGTTATAAAATTTGTACCATTGATAGATCAGGTGGTTAGAAAAAGAAAGAAGCCAGTTGGTAGTAGTTGGAGAATGGATGAGACTTATATTAAATTAAACGGTAAATGGGTTTATTTATATAGAGCACTAGATAGTCTTGGTAATACTGTAGACTTTCTGCTACGTAAGCATAGAGACAAGCCTGCAGCACTTGCATTTTTTCGTAAAGCCTTTAGAGAGAATAATTTTTCTGAGAAAGTAGTAATTGATAAAAGCGGTAGTAATACGGCTGCTCTTAATGATTTGAATACAGAAGTTCCTAAAGATTATAAAATTAAGGTTATTCAGACCAAATACCTGAATAATCTTGTAGAACAAGATCATAGGTTTATCAAAAAACGTACAAAGCCAATGCTTGGTTTTAAGAGTTTTCATTCTGCAGAAATGACTATTACCGGTATAGAAAATATTCGTATGATGCAAAAAAGACAAATAATTGGAGCTAATGATAATCTTTCTACTTTTGAGAATTTTGCTATGTTAATGGCATCATAATGTCCAAAACCTTAGTTTTAACAATCTTGATGTAGTATGATTTATAGATGCGACAAAACCACAGATTATCCTACTGGACTTGGAGCCTTATATCCTTATGAAAGACAAACTCCAACAGTATCAAAAGTCAAGATTGATGCTCTGAAAAAACATTATAATATTCACAATCAAAGAACCTTAGAATTTTTCGTTGTCCATGCAAAAACTGATATATGGCATACCAATGAACTTATTAAGCTGATTAACAAACTTAATAGCATAGAACAAAAACAAGTACATTATGGAGCTGTGAAGGGGCCTAAATTACTCTGGCAATTTCTTGATGGGATGGAAGGGTTATATGCAAATTCATGCCATTAAGACTCATAAAATCCAATATGGTGAGTCATTACAAACTATATTGACTCAGTATATTGCAGATTTAAAAGAAGGTGATGTTGTAGCTATAACTTCAAAAGTAATTAGTGTATTAGAGGGAAGGTTTGTTAAAAAAGGTGATATTGATAAATATACATTAATTCTACAAGAGGCAGATCAAATATTAGAGACAGAAGAAAATAGGTATAATATTTACTTAACTATAAAAAATGGCTTACTAATTCCCTCTGCTGGTATTGATGAATCTAATGTCGATGGTGTTTATGTATTATATCCTCAAGCTGTTCAGAAAACAGCCTATTGGATTTGGCAATATTTACGCAGTAAACATAATATTCGCGATTTGGGAATTGTTATAACCGATAGTCATACAACTATTATGAGACAAGGTGTAACTGGAATTGCTCTTGGTTGGTGTGGTTTTAGCCCGTTATATTCCTATATTGGTAAGCATGATATTTATAATCAATCTTTAAATGTCACACAAATTAATATATTAGATTCATTAGCAGGAGCAGCTGTTTTTGTTATGGGGGAAGGCAATGAACAAACCCCTATAACTATTATTAAGGATGCTCCCCGTCTGACCTTTCTTGACAGACCTCTATCGGAAGAGGAAAAACTTAGCATTTTCATTAGTATGGAAGAAGATTTATATGGTCCATTATTAAAATCGGCGAAATGGGTGAGTTAAAAAGCGTGCAATAATGATCCAGTAAATGGATTAATGTACGTTGAAAAATAAGATTATTAACGGTAAGAGCTTCATTTTACTTAAAAACGATGATTGATATAAACCAGCAACAAATACTAAATAAAATTTCAGATATCACTTTTAGTGATAATACAAAATTAGTCAATATTATATCTAATATTATAATTAAGGATAAAAATATTGGGTTTGCTATTAATATTCTTGGTAAAGATTCCAAGGAAATCGATGAAATAAAAATTAAAGCCATTAAAAAATTAAATGAAATACCTAATATTGGGAAAATAACTATAGTTTTAACTAGTAGCAAAGGTGTAGCTAAAAAATCAACTAATTCAAAAGTTAAGCATTTCATTGACGGAGTAAAGAAGATAATATTGGTGGCATCCGGTAAAGGGGGAGTTGGTAAATCTACTATAACAGCATTGATAGCGGAGCAATTAAATCTTGAAGGATACAAGGTGGGAATAGTAGATGCTGATATTTATGGTCCGTCAATTCCGCAAATATTTGGTATTAGTGGTGTACCTGAAATAGTGTATAATAAAATGACCCCTTTAAAATCGCGGGGCATTGAAATTATTTCTATTGGATTTCTTATTAAGGATAATTCAGCTATTGTTTGGCGTGGTCCGATGGCCAGCAAGACCATTTATCAACTATTATCTCTCACCCATTGGCAGGAGTTAGATTATTTAATTATTGACATGCCTCCTGGTACTGGTGATATTCACTTAAGTATTTTAGAAAATTACCAACTAGATGGAGTAATAATAGTAACTACTCCACAAAAAATGGCTGCAATAGATGTCGTTAGATCGATTGATTTATACAGAAAATTTAACCTACCAATTTTAGGTATTATAGAAAATATGAGCTATCTAGTTGAACCAAGTTCGGGAAAGAAAATTCAGATATTTAACGGTAATAGTGGAGAAAATTTTGCCAAAGAATATAATATACCTTTAATCTGTAAGATTCCTATTGAACCCAAATTATCTTACAACTGTGATAACAGCACTAGCCTTACAGATATAGTTAAACTACCAATAAAACAATTTGTTTAATGATATACTCAAATGATTTGAATCTCAATAACAACCAGCTGAAGCTGGTGGGTTGATATCTAGACTGGAAGTCGCTATTACTCTAAAGAGATATTACTAATGCCTGTGCTATCTCTCTGATCCTAATTCTTATAAGTTACCCTGCAATACTTTGTAGCGATATTTAGTGATCCAAACAACATGAAAGCGATGGTAAAATACAGTGTGGCTAGTCTTGTTATAATCTGTCATATATGATATTTTAATATACATAAGAGCAAGCTCTTCATGTATATTAAAATATCATATATTCAAGTTATAGTGAATTGAAATATTAGAACAAGGACTGAAGTCTTTCCCAGCTGAAGCTGGGGGTTTTAACCAAAAAGGTGACTATAAAATTCATAAAAAAGCAGGCCATAAATAAAGCAGGATTATATGTCAAACATAATCAAGATAGAAGAAGCTCAACCCCTTAAAAGACCTGATTGGATAAAGGTTAAAGCACCAAATTCATATCAATATCATGATACAAGAAAACTAATTGAGAGTTTAAAATTAAATACAGTTTGTCAAGAAGCTGCTTGCCCTAATATAGGGGAATGTTGGGCAAAAAAACATGCTACAGTTATGATTTTGGGATCTGTCTGTACTCGTGCTTGTAGATTTTGTAATGTTAAAACTGGTCGTCCCGATTTACTCGATCCTCATGAGCCACAGAGACTAGCACAAGCCGTAATGAAATTAGGGCTTGAACATGTGGTAATTACTTCAGTTGATCGAGATGACTTAGATGATGGTGGGGCTGAGCATTTTGCCAATTGTATAAAGGAAATAAGACTAGTTGCTCCTAATACCACAATTGAAGTTCTAACCCCAGATTTTCTTAAGAAAGATGGGGCAGCTGAAATAGTGGTATTAGCAAAACCTGACGTTTATAATCATAATGTAGAGACAGTGCCTTCTCTATACAAAACTATCAGACCAGGAGCGAGATACTATAATTCATTAAGTCTTTTGCATAATGTGAAAAAATTAGACTCTGAGATTTTTACTAAATCAGGTATGATGGTTGGTCTTGGAGAAACAAACGATGAAATTATACAAGTAATGGACGATTTAAGGGAAGCTAAAGTTGATTTTCTAACTATAGGACAATATTTACAGCCAACCAAAAACCATGCAGCAGTTGCTAGATATGTTTCTCTAGAAGAATTTAAATATTTTGAAAGAGTAGCAAGAGTTAAAGGGTTTTTGATGGTTTCCGCCAGTCCATTAACCCGTTCTTCTTATCATGCTGGTGATGATTTCCAAAAATTAAAGGGGGCTAAGGCCTTGGTTTCGGCATAGTATAAGAAAATGAAAAAACTACCTAAAAAGCTTAATCTACCCGTAATAATATCGTTCTTACTCGGCATTACTATCGGGATAGGATATAATGAGGTACGAGAAACAGCTTCTTGGCACAGTTTTCATACCGAAACTGATAATTTAAATGTTTGTTTTACCCCGCCATCCGGCTGCGGATCATTAATAGCAAAAGAAATATCCAAGGCTAAGGATAGTATTTATGTTCAAGCATTTGGTTTAACTTCGCAAAATATAGTGGATCAACTAATTAAAGCTAAGCAAAACGGTGTTCAAATAAGGGTATTATTGGATCGTAGTAATTTACACGATAGATATTCTAAAATGCATGAATTAAAACGGGCTGGTATTGATGTTTCAATAGATAAAGTACCAGGTATTGCTCACAACAAAGTTATGATCATTGATAAAAGTAAGGTGATTACCGGTAGCTTTAATTTTACCAATGCAGCTGATAATAGAAATGCTGAAAACGTCTTATTAATAGAGAATAGAAATATTGCAGCAACTTATTTGCAAAGCTGGTTTAATCGTCAAGCAAAAAATTAATTAATTGAGGTATACTCGAATAATTCTGCGAATTTGGGTTAATTAGTTCTGACCGAAACTATAGCAGACATTCCTGGTATCAAATTACTAGTAATATCTTTAGGAGTCTCAAAAGGTTCTGTCGCATATGTTGGACAATAGAAAAAAGATTGATATAATGATCTAAAAAAGATGTTAAGATGTTTCGTATTACTGCAAGATTATTATCATATTTCAAAGGATTTTGTTCTTCACCAGAAATAATAATGTTATTTGTCTATATGAAATGCCGATTTTCTTTAAGTTATCGAGATTTGGAAGAAATGATGAGTATAAGGGGAGCAAAAATTGATCACTCTACATTACAAAGATGGGTTATAAAATTTGTACCATTGATAGATCAGGTGGTTAGAAAAAGAAAGAAGCCAGTTGGTAGTAGTTGGAGAATGGATGAGACTTATATTAAATTAAACGGTAAATGGGTTTATTTATATAGAGCACTAGATAGTCTTGGTAATACTGTAGACTTTCTGCTACGTAAGCATAGAGACAAGCCTGCAGCACTTGCATTTTTTCGTAAAGCCTTTAGAGAGAATAATTTTCCTGAGAAAGTAGTAATTGATAAAAGCGGTAGTAATACGGCTGCTCTTAATGATTTGAATACAGAAGTTCCTAAAGATTATAAAATTAAGGTTATTCAGACCAAATACCTGAATAATCTTGTAGAACAAGATCATAGGTTTATCAAAAAACGTACAAAGCCAATGCTTGGTTTTAAGAGTTTTCATTCTGCAGAAATGACTATTACCGGTATAGAAAATATTCGTATGATGCAAAAAAGACAAATAATTGGAGCTAATGATAATCTTTCTACTTTTGAGAATTTTGCTATGTTAATGGCATCATAATGTCCAAAACCTTAGTTTTAACAATCTTGATGTAGTATGATTTATAGATGCGACAAAACCTATATAGAAACAGATATAGCGATGTCGGAAACTAGCATAAGAAGATTTCGTAATTTATTAGGTGAATCTGGATATAACGAGATATTAGCAGAGTTGATAAGAGTTGGAATAAGAACTAACACAATTAAAAAAAAGATTTGGAATTGATAATTGCTGATACAACGGTACAAATTAAGAATATCAAGCACCCACATGATGTTTATTTAATGGATAAAGCTAGGCTTAGTATTGTGAAGCTTTGCCAAAGTTTGGGTATAAGTTTAAACGAAACCTACGCTAGAACCTATAAGCGAGATATAATAAAGCTCTGGAAGTATAAAGAGCATAGCAAAGCCAAGAAGCGTTGGAAAATAATGAAGCATTTAAAAACGTTACTTGGTCGTTTGGTTAGAATATGTGAGCGTGAGATAAAAAATCAGAAATTAAACTTATCTATCAGAGATCAAGAAGTATTGAAAAAAGTAAAACAAATACATAGCCAATCTGTTTTAAAAAGAGAAGAGAAAAAGCAATACAAAGAACAGAATAAAATATTGTATAGTTTTCATGCCCCTGAGGTAGAGTGTATAGGGAAGGGAAAACGAAACAAGCCATATGAGTTTGGCAATAAAGTTGCGGTAGTAGTCAGTGGTCGTAGAAATTTTGTACTGTCAGCAAAATCGTTTCATAATAATCCTTATGATGGTCATACATTGCAGCAGAGTTTTGAAGCGGTAGAAAATGTAACTGGAATAAAGATAAAAAAATCGTTTGTTGATCTTGGTTATACTGGCAGCAATGTTAAAGAGAAGAGTAAGGTATATACCCCAAAAACTCGGAAAAAGTTATTGAAAGAAGACAAGTGTATGATCAGGAGACGCAGTGCTATAGAACCAATAATAGGGCATTTGAAACAATATGGCAGGATGGGCAGAAACTTCTTGAAGGGTGTGATAGGAGATGTGATCAATCCAATAATCTCTGCTATAGGTTTGAATTTACGATGTATTGCCAATCATTTACACATCATGCCTAACTCTACATAAAAAAATTATCATTAAAAAACTTGCTAAACGATTAAAAAAAATCGTTAACAATAAGCTCATGTAAAAATTTTACTAAAACAGAAATTTTTCAATAAAATTGAAAACAATTTTTAATTTTAGTGCAAATATTAGAATTTTTTTTGTAAAAATTTTATTCAATCATAGATTATGGGGGGCTTTAAATATTTTTGGCGGACGGACTTTCTAAAGCTACTAGCCGTTTCTTAAGATTATTGAGATCGTTCCTAAGCCAGATAGATCTAATGCCGCCGGGAGATACTAAAATCCCATCTTTTTTTAATTCGTTCGATACACGAAGTTGACCATAAGCGGGGTACTCTATTGCCATGTCTAATACCGCTTTCTCTACAATAGGATCAACTCTATTAGCCAATATGGGTTTCTTACGGCTTATTTCATACAAGGCTTCATCGCCACCATTCTCATATAATTCCTTGAATCTATAATAACTATCTCTGCTATACCCCATTGTCTTACATGCACTAGATACATTTCCTAAGCTTTTTGCTAGTTCAAGTAATCCTATTTTTGGTCTTATTATTTTCTGATTTAAATTCATTTTAATCTCCATTTAATAATTTGTTTATTTTACTAAATGTAAGATTAAATCTCAACTACTTCAACACATTATATGCATTTGTTAAACATAATGTTCTATTATCCAAAGTAAAATCAGCAGTTTTACAAGTACTGATTCCGCGACAATCTGATTGAGTACGGCATGTTGGGACAAAAAATTGTGCATCTATCACGTTATCTGCAACTGGTGTAAGCCCTTCTCCATATTCTTCTAAAGTAGCACCCCAAATATTTAGTGTTTGCAGTAACCAATTATTTGGTATTAAATAATTGGTTGAAGGTTTATTGTCCCACTTTGGGAGAAAAACCCTGCACTTGCAGTGCATCGTTTTAACATATAATATGTAGAAATGCAGTATTATAAGAAAACAAGTCATACAATATACGACTGTACCTATCATATAGTTTGGGTAACGAAGTATAGATATAAAGTATTAATAGGAGATATTGGGAAACGCACCAAAGATCTAGTACAGGAGATATGTAAAGATAATGGAGTTGAAATAATAAGAGGCAAGGTTGCCGCTAATCACGTGCATATATATGTATCAATACCTCCATATCAAAGTGTTAGCAAGCTGGTACAATATTTGAAGGGTAAGAGTTCTAGAAAGATTCAGCAAGAATTTCCGGAATTAAAAAAGAGATATTGGGGTAAACATTTATGGGCTACAGGATATTTTGTAAGAACTACAGGTAATGTCACAGATCAGATGATCAAAGCCTACATAGAAAAGCATGAAGGTAAAGATGATGCTGTGGGAGACTTTCAAGTTGAAAATTAGCTGAGGCTAAAGGCATGAATGCCTCATGTATGTACTAACTTAAAAGTTAGAAACTATTTGTGTATGGCTCATTTAGAAAGTGTCACAACACAAAAAGAATATATCTGTGAAGTGTAAGATTTTGTTAAAAAATATCTGTATGATTCATTCTTATCTTTTCTGAGTCTGTCCTATAGTTTGTGTAAGTTGCAAAGAAAGCAGTAAGAGATTACTGTAAAAAAAGTAACTTAAGCAAGCAAGGAGGAATTATGGCTAAAAAATTAGATACAGATAAAGATACATTAGACATCAGTAATCAGCTAGTAGAAGAATTATTATCAAAAGCAGTCCATCGGAGTTATTTGGTCGAGATGGTTTATTTCAACAGCTAAAGAAGCAAATAGTTGAGAAAATATTAGCAAGTGAGTTGGATCATGAATTAGGATATTCAAAACATAGCAAGATGCCAAAAGTAGATAATAATCGTCGTAATGGTAGCTATGAGAAGACAGTAATTGATGGGGATGGTCGTAAGCTGACAGTAGAAGTACCAAGAGATCGGGAAGGAGAGTATAATCCTCAATTAATACCAAAAGGGCTGAGGAGATTTAATGGATTTGATGAGAAAGTGATATCCCTTTATGGTCGCGGTATGACAGTCAGCGAGATCCGAGGGCATTTAGAAGAAATATATCAAACTGATGTATCTGGTGACTTGATATCCACCATAACAGATGGGGTGATAGAAGAAGTAACTAGGTGGCAAAATCGTTGTTTAGATAGGGTGTATCCAATATTATACTTGGACTGTATCTATGTAAAATCTAGAGACAATCACATAGTAATAAATAAAGCAGTATATTTAGCACTTGCTGTAAATATAGAAGGGAAAAAGGAGTTACTTGGCATTTGGATAGGCAAAAATGAAGGTGCTAAATTTTGGATGCAAGTAGTTACTGAGTTAAAGAATCGAGGAATTGAACAAATTTATGTTGCTTGTGTGGATGGTTTAAAGGGCTTTCCAGAAGCTATAAGCAGTGTATTCCCGAGTACTATAGTACAATTATGTATTGTACATATGGTTCGCAATTCAGTAAAGTATGTGTCATATAAAGATTTAAAAGAGGTCACATCAGATCTAAAACAAATTTATACAGCTAATAATGACGAAATGGCACGTTTAAAACTTCAGCAATTTGGTGTAAAATGGGATAAAAAATATCCGGTAATTTCTGATATTTGGCAACGTAATTGGTCTGGGATAATACCGTTTTTTGCCTTTCCTGAAGAGATCAGAAAGGTAATTTATACTACTAACACTATAGAATCTGTAAATCGTCAAATTAGAAAAATTATCAAAAATAAGGGGGTGTTTCCAGATGATAAGTCAATTCAAAAAATAATATTTTTATCCCTACAAAATGCAGCCAAAAAATGGACCATGCCTATTAAAGATTGGTCTTTAGCTTTAAATCAATTTGAAATACTTTGTGGAGATTTTAAATATGATTTATTGGAAAATAAAAAATGAACTTACACAAATTAAATGATTGACTCTCTTTTCTTGATAAGATATTTAAAATTTATGTTGAAACGACGCACTGCAAGTGCGGGGTTTTTCTCCCAAAGTGGGACAATAAATGTTGATATATGCTATCAATTGACAATGGCTGTGCCAAAGCGGGTTTAATCGTAAATAATAAAATTAATAGTTTAATAATTAATATATTCTTCATAGTCATTTAAACATACAAATTTGAATAATAAGAATCCTAGCAGAAATACTAATTGATATCTAGGGGAATTTAAAAGTCAGTCTTATAACATTACTAACATATAGTTAGAGTCAATCATTTAATTTGTGTAAGTTCATTTTTTATTTTCCAATAAATCATATTTAAAATCTCCACAAAGTATTTCAAATTGATTTAAAGCTAAAGACCAATCGAAACTGGACTGATTTTTCAAGACAAATTTTTCACTAATTTTGTTTCCCATTTTACATAATTTTTAAGCTGCATTTTGTAAGTAATCAAGATACACGTTCATCGGTTTTTTATAACCAATACTTGAATGGAATCTTTGATTGTTATATTTATCCATGTATTTATCAATACCATCTTTAAGTTCTGCGATATTTTTAAAATCATTTATAAATATACAATTATATTTTAAAGTTCTAAAAAATCTTTCAATCACAATATTATCAATGCTTCTACCCTTACCGTTCATTGAGATTTGTATATTATTCTCTTTTAGAATTCCCGTATGCTCATGTCCAGTATATTGACTACCCTGATCACTATTGAATATTTGTGGTGCAGGGTATTTATTCAGTGCATCTTTTAATACATCGGTTACAAGTGATGCATCCATAGAATTAGATACTTTATAACTTAGTATTGCCTTACTATGCCAATCTATAATCGCCACAAGATACATAAATCCTCCGTTAGTTCTAATATAAGTAATGTCACCACTCCACACTTGATTAACATAAGGTACATGAATAGTTCTATTCGTTCCTGATTTGTGCCAGTACGGCTCAAGCAAATAGCTATAAATTTTATGTTGACCATCCTTCACAGAAGTAGATTGCTTTTTATGAGGATGAATAGCTTCTATACCCATTATTCCCATATATTTAAGCACCCTATCTCTGCCCACATTAAAGCCGTCTTCCAATAATTGTTTGTATATATAACGATAACCATACTCAGGGTTATCCGTATATATTTCATCTATTCTATTTAAAATATCAAGATTATATAAGCTCATTACTTTAGCTTTATAATATACTCCAGATCTGCTTATCTTTAATAGTTCACATTGCCTTGTCTTTGCTAACGTACTCAGCTTGGGGTCGACAAGACTTTTCTTATTTGATAAGTCCAAGCTGTTTAGCTTTCCCACCGCCCAGTCCCTCTCGACTGTAGCCTTACCTAATGCTTTTGCAAGTTCATCGTTTTGATTCTTAAGTTCACTAATCTGCCCTTTGTACTCACTAACAGCTTTTGCTGGCTCAAATGCCAATGACGCATTATCTAAAAATTGTCGTTTCCAGTTTTGCATAGTTTTAGCCGTTACTTCATATTTGACCGATAACTGACCTATTGTTGATTCTTCTTTTAACATCTCTAATACTATTTTAGTTTTTGCTTCTGCACTAAAATTTTTAATTTGTTTTTTACCCATTTGTTTCTCTTTAATTTTATTTATTATTCTATACTTATTGAGAAACAAAAATACCTGCTTCTTTGTCTAATTTTTTCAGTCCATTATAATCTTTAATAGGCATGGTCCATTTTTTGGCTGCATTTTGTAGGGATAAAAATATTATTTTTTGAATTGACTTATCATCTGGAAACACCCCCTTATTTTTGATAATGAGTCTGTCCTATAGTTTGTGTAAGTTGCAAAGAAAGCAGTAAGAGATTACTGTAAAAAAAGTAACTTAAGCAAGCAAGGAGGAATTATGGCTAAAAAATTAGATACAGATAAAGATACATTAGACATCAGTAATCAGCTAGTAGAAGAATTATTATCAAAAGCAGATCCATCGGAGTTATTTGGTCGAGATGGTTTATTTCAACAGCTAAAGAAGCAAATAGTTGAGAAAATATTAGCAAGTGAGTTGGATCATGAATTAGGATATTCAAAACATAGCAAGATGCCAAAAGTAGATAATAATCGTCGTAATGGTAGCTATGAGAAGACAGTAATTGATGGGGATGGTCGTAAGCTGACAGTAGAAGTACCAAGAGATCGGGAAGGAGAGTATAATCCTCAATTAATACCAAAAGGGCTGAGGAGATTTAATGGATTTGATGAGAAAGTGATATCCCTTTATGGTCGCGGTATGACAGTCAGCGAGATCCGAGGGCATTTAGAAGAAATATATCAAACTGATGTATCTGGTGACTTGATATCCACCATAACAGATGGGGTGATAGAAGAAGTAACTAGGTGGCAAAATCGTTGTTTAGATAGGGTGTATCCAATATTATACTTGGACTGTATCTATGTAAAATCTAGAGACAATCACATAGTAATAAATAAAGCAGTATATTTAGCACTTGCTGTAAATATAGAAGGGAAAAAGGAGTTACTTGGCATTTGGATAGGCAAAAATGAAGGTGCTAAATTTTGGATGCAAGTAGTTACTGAGTTAAAGAATCGAGGAATTGAACAAATTTATGTTGCTTGTGTGGATGGTTTAAAGGGCTTTCCAGAAGCTATAAGCAGTGTATTCCCGAGTACTATAGTACAATTATGTATTGTACATATGGTTCGCAATTCAGTAAAGTATGTGTCATATAAAGATTTAAAAGAGGTCACATCAGATCTAAAACAAATTTATACAGCTAATAATGACGAAATGGCACGTTTAAAACTTCAGCAATTTGGTGTAAAATGGGATAAAAAATATCCGGTAATTTCTGATATTTGGCAACGTAATTGGTCTGGGATAATACCGTTTTTTGCCTTTCCTGAAGAGATCAGAAAGGTAATTTATACTACTAACACTATAGAATCTGTAAATCGTCAAATTAGAAAAATTATCAAAAATAAGGGGGTGTTTCCAGATGATAAGTCAATTCAAAAAATAATATTTTTATCCCTACAAAATGCAGCCAAAAAATGGACCATGCCTATTAAAGATTGGTCTTTAGCTTTAAATCAATTTGAAATACTTTGTGGAGATTTTAAATATGATTTATTGGAAAATAAAAAATGAACTTACACAAATTAAATGATTGACTCTTGATAATTTTTCTAATTTGACGATTTACAGATTCTATAGTGTTAGTAGTATAAATTACCTTTCTGATCTCTTCAGGAAAGGCAAAAAACGGTATTATCCCAGACCAATTACGTTGCCAAATATCAGAAATTACCGGATATTTTTTATCCCATTTTACACCAAATTGCTGAAGTTTTAAACGTGCCATTTCGTCATTATTAGCTGTATAAATTTGTTTTAGATCTGATGTGACCTCTTTTAAATCTTTATATGACACATACTTTACTGAATTGCGAACCATATGTACAATACATAATTGTACTATAGTACTCGGGAATACACTGCTTATAGCTTCTGGAAAGCCCTTTAAACCATCCACACAAGCAACATAAATTTGTTCAATTCCTCGATTCTTTAACTCAGTAACTACTTGCATCCAAAATTTAGCACCTTCATTTTTGCCTATCCAAATGCCAAGTAACTCCTTTTTCCCTTCTATATTTACAGCAAGTGCTAAATATACTGCTTTATTTATTACTATGTGATTGTCTCTAGATTTTACATAGATACAGTCCAAGTATAATATTGGATACACCCTATCTAAACAACGATTTTGCCACCTAGTTACTTCTTCTATCACCCCATCTGTTATGGTGGATATCAAGTCACCAGATACATCAGTTTGATATATTTCTTCTAAATGCCCTCGGATCTCGCTGACTGTCATACCGCGACCATAAAGGGATATCACTTTCTCATCAAATCCATTAAATCTCCTCAGCCCTTTTGGTATTAATTGAGGATTATACTCTCCTTCCCGATCTCTTGGTACTTCTACTGTCAGCTTACGACCATCCCCATCAATTACTGTCTTCTCATAGCTACCATTACGACGATTATTATCTACTTTTGGCATCTTGCTATGTTTTGAATATCCTAATTCATGATCCAACTCACTTGCTAATATTTTCTCAACTATTTGCTTCTTTAGCTGTTGAAATAAACCATCTCGACCAAATAACTCCGATGGATCTGCTTTTGATAATAATTCTTCTACTAGCTGATTACTGATGTCTAATGTATCTTTATCTGTATCTAATTTTTTAGCCATAATTCCTCCTTGCTTGCTTAAGTTACTTTTTTTACAGTAATCTCTTACTGCTTTCTTTGCAACTTACACAAACTATAGGACAGACTCTATAGTTATCTTGAAATCTATAAAATGGCATGTTATAATTTTATTTTTTGGTCTTAGTGATCGATATAAATTGATATATTATATGTTATAATTATGGCTAACGTTTTTTTTAATGGTCCTGCCGGTCGGATCGAAGGGCTTTATACTAAATCTAGTAATCCTAAAGCCCCCCTTGCTTTATTATTACATCCACATCCGCTTTACGGTGGTACTATGAATAACAAAGTGATTTACAATATATATAAATCATTAGTAGCTAATGGGTTCACAGTACTCAGAATTAATTTTAGGGGCGTTGGACGTTCCCAGGGAGAGTTTGATAACGGTATTGGCGAAATGACTGATGCGGCAACAGCACTTGACTGGCTACAACTTAACAACCCTACTAGCAGTCTAAATTTGATAGCGGGGTTTTCTTTTGGAGCATGGATAGCCATGCAACTAATCATGAGAAGACCAGAGATTAATAATTTTATTGCGATATCTCCGCCAGTGAATAAATATGATTTTTCGTTCTTATCTCAATGCCCTATTTCTAGCTTTGTAATACAAGGTGACAATGATAGTATTGTACCCGAAGAATCAGTGCTTGAATTAGTAGATAAATTATCTAAGCAAAAACATATAACTGTCGATTATAAGATTATCCAAGGAGCCGATCATTTTTTTCGGAACAAGCTTGGTGAATTTACCCAAGCAATTAATGATTACTTACAATTAAGGTTATTGAATCATCAGGTTACGCATTTAAAGAAGGATTTTTTTACTGAAGAAAATTTAGCAAACAAACCGCTACAAAAAGTTTTCTTAGATTAACTGCAATTAACAATTAATTATAAAGAGTTAGATTTTTATGGCAACAAACCAAGAAGAAATTAAACAATCTTTACATACCCAATTATTTACAACTTTAGTTAACCACTCTGCACTGCAAGTGCAGAGCTTAATATTACGGCATGAATGCCTAATGTATGTACTAACTTAAAAGTTAGAAACTATTTGTGTATGGCTCATTTAGAAAGTGTCACAACACAAAAAGAATATATCTGTGAAGTGTAAGATTTTGTTAAAAAATATCTGTATGATTCATTCTTATCTTTTCTTGATAAGATATTTAAAATTTATGTTGAAACGACGCACTGCAAGTGCGGGGTTTTTCTCCCAAAGTGGGACAATAAAACTTACAAAGTCAAATGGTAAAGATCAAGTTGTAAATGATAGAATCTCTAAAAAATGTGAAGAACTTGCTAGTAGTGTAATAGCACTCGCTCAAGAGCCATCAGACTCTAATATTGATTTGTATAAAAAGAAAATGCGGAAACTTACACATTCTAAATACATTGTAAGTGAAATATTAAAGGTAGTTAACCACTCTGCACTGCAAGTGCAGAGCTTAATATTACGGCATGAATGCCTAATGTATGTACTAACTTAAAAGTTAGAAACTATTTGTATATGGCTCATTTAGAAAGTGTCACAACACAAAAAGAATATATCTGTGAAGTGTAAGATTTTGTTAAAAAATATCTGTATGATTCATTCTTATCTTTTCTTGATAAGATATTTAAAATTTATGTTGAAACGACGCACTGCAAGTGCGGGGTTTTTCTCCCAAAGTGGGACAATAAATTTGAAGAAAAGCAAATTAATAATTTTGATGAACTAAGAGCATTTTATAAAAAAAACATAAAAGAAAATCTCAATAATATGAAAGAGATAGCAAGAGCAGCAGACACAGTAGCTAAATTTAGTAATGTACCTCCTGAATTTAAAAACGGTCAGTGGTTAGAAACTTTTGCTAAATCTCCTATTAAAGACCCAGTAGCCTATGCAGGTCACCATAATATTGAAATTGAAGGAAAAAGTGCTTTACAGTGGGCTAGCGAACATGATTATCAAATTAAAGTGCCTGCTCAACCTGTAACAACAACTGTTCAAGAACAACAATGGCAAAAGAGTCAAGATGGTAAATGGCAAGAGGTAGAAGTCTCAATGCCGAAGGTTCAAAAAAGTGTAACAAGTTTGAATCCAACAGAATATGTTGCAGATATAGAAAAACGTCTTGAATCTTTGGAAAATAAAATTGAATACTTTGTAAAAGAGACAGTAACAGCAGGTAAAAAGATTACTATAGAAAAACTAGAAAGGTTTTACGACAAATTATGGTTTTGTCGCATCTATAAATCATACTACATCAAGATTGTTAAAACTAAGGTTTTGGCTCTGTACAAATAAGTGTGTAAATTTTTCAAAGGTTATATAAAAATATAATATAACAAAAGGAGAAATTATAATGCACCAAAAACAAAATGAAGCAATGAATCAAGCGATAGATTTATTAATAAATAATGATACAGATATATCAACATTACTTAAAGAGGATGGTTTATTAAAACAATTAACCAAACGGCTTGTAGAGAAGGCATTGCAGTCAGAGATGAATAATCATTTAGGATATGATAAATATTGTCATACTGATAGTGATAATGTTCGTAATGGTAGGAATGTAAAGAATCTAGTAACAAATAATGGAGTTGTAGAGATTGAGGTTCCAAGGGATAGAAGTAGTACATTTGAACCTGCATTAATTCCGAAGCGTCAAAGACGTATTGAAGGATTTGATGATAAAATAATATCATTATACGCTAAAGGAATGAGCTTATCTGATATTAAGATTCAAATGCAAGAATTGTATGGAGCTGACGTTAGCGAAAGTTTGATAAGTCAAATTACTGATGATGTAATTGAGGATGTCAAGATATGGCAAAGCCGACCATTGGATCGAGTATATGCTATAGTATTTTTTGACTGTTTAGTAGTAAAAGTACGTCAAGATAAACGAATTATCAATAAGTCTGTATATGTAGCATTAGGTATTGATTTATCTGGAAGGAAGGATATTTTAGGATTGTGGATCAGTGAAAATGAAGGAGCGAAATTTTGGCTTGGTAATTTTACTGAGATGAAGAACAGAGGTATGCAAGACATGCTTATTGCTTGCAGTGATAATTTAACCGGTATGTCTGAGGCAATAGAAGCAGTTTTTCCGAAAACCGAACATCAATTATGTATTGTACATCAGATTAGAAATAGTTTAAAATATGTATCATATAAAGACCGAAAAGAATTAGCGGCTGATTTAAAGCCTATATATACTGCTAGCACAGAGGAAGAAGCACATCTTGCTTTAGAATCTTTTGAAGCTAAATGGAGTAAACAGTATCCACAAATTGCTAAATCTTGGTATGTTCATTGGGAAAATTTAATGGTTTTTCTAGGATACCCTGAGGCGATAAGGAAAGTAATATACACAACTAATAGTGTAGAATCTGTCAATAGCCAATTACGTAAGGTTACTAAGAATAAACGGGTTTTTCCAAATGATAATGCCGTTTTTAAGACCTTGTATTTGGCAATTGATTATATGACCAAGAAATGGGTTATGCCGATTCCAAACTGGAACGCAGCTATGGCTCACTTTTTGATAAAATTTGAAGGTAGAATTTAAGCCCTATGAAAAATTTACACACTTAATTAGAAAGGCTCAAGGTTTTGGACATTATGATGCCATTAACATAGCAAAATTCTCAAAAGTAGAAAGATTATCATTAGCTCCAATTATTTGTCTTTTTTGCATCATACGAATATTTTCTATACCGGTAATAGTCATTTCTGCAGAATGAAAACTCTTAAAACCAAGCATTGGCTTTGTACGTTTTTTGATAAACCTATGATCTTGTTCTACAAGATTATTCAGGTATTTGGTCTGAATAACCTTAATTTTATAATCTTTAGGAACTTCTGTATTCAAATCATTAAGAGCAGCCGTATTACTACCGCTTTTATCAATTACTACTTTCTCAGGAAAATTATTCTCTCTAAAGGCTTTACGAAAAAATGCAAGTGCTGCAGGCTTGTCTCTATGCTTACGTAGCAGAAAGTCTACAGTATTACCAAGACTATCTAGTGCTCTATATAAATAAACCCATTTACCGTTTAATTTAATATAAGTCTCATCCATTCTCCAACTACTACCAACTGGCTTCTTTCTTTTTCTAACCACCTGATCTATCAATGGTACAAATTTTATAACCCATCTTTGTAATGTAGAGTGATCAATTTTTGCTCCCCTTATACTCATCATTTCTTCCAAATCTCGATAACTTAAAGAAAATCGGCATTTCATATAGACAAATAACATTATTATTTCTGGTGAAGAACAAAATCCTTTGAAATATGATAATAATCTTGCAGTAATACGAAACATCTTAACATCTTTTTTAGATCATTATATCAATCTTTTTTCTATTGTCCAACATATGCGACAGAACCACTCGCTTATGCTGAAGAATTTAAAGAAGCCACGAAACCTCGACCTGCAGCGTACTCAAATGTGTGTGAGGAGCAGAGTACCGGGAGCATGAATAAATTACCAACAGAAGTAGAGTTTGCCAAAGATATCTATTGATCACCACGTTCCAACCAATGTCCTTCAGCTGGTGACAAGTCACTTGCCACAGCTCTTCTGTCGTCAAATACAAAACATTCTCCTTGCCATAACCTATTACGATTATGGGTCACTTCTAAATATTGTAAAATACCGCCTTTAAGATGGTACACATCATTAAAACCCAGTTTCTTCAAATAGGCTGTTGATTTCTCGCATCTAATCCCACCAGTACAAAACATTGCTACTTTTTTTCCAGCAAGTAATTCTTTATTCTGCTCTACCCATTTGGGAAATTGCTTAAACGTTTCTGTCTTCGGATCTATAGCCCCTTTAAAAGTACCTACACAAACTTCATAGTCATTTCTAGTGTCTACTAATACCACACTATTTTGGCTAATAAACTTGTCCCAGTCCTTTGGTTCAATATACTCTCCTTTAAGATTTGCAATATCAAGATACCCAACTGTCATAGCAATAATTTCTTTTTTCAGCTTTACTTTTAATTTTTGAAAGGGATGGATATCACAATAATTTATTTTAATATTTACATCTTCCGCAGATGTAAGTTTTATAATTTCATCTATTAAAAAATTTACCTCTTCTTTTGTCCCAGAAATTGAACCATTAAATCCTTCTAGAGCTAAAAGAATAGTACCCCTAATTCTTCTTTTTTTACCAATAAGTAAAATCTTTGGCAGCAAAATCTCAAGGTTTTCTAGGTTAGTAAAACTATAAAAACTTAATACTGCTATTTTATCATTATCCATACTGACTTCATTACTACTAATTTTCAGATTTGGTAACTGGCAAGGCTATAAACATAGAAACACCCCGTCTCTGTACCAACAAGATTATATTTTGCTTTTTAATAGATTGGGCATTGTCATACAATATATTTAATTGATCTATAGAAGCTATAGGTTGTTGATTGCTCGCTATTACTAAATCACCAATTTTAAAACCATAATTTTTTTCATCTTTTGCGATATCAGTTACAATAATGCCCTCAACTTTACTTTTAATAGCAAATTTTCGTTTAAGGTTATCTGTTAAATTACTAAAAGTAACATTATTTTTTACAACAGAAAATTTATTATCAGAAGTTTTATCGCTTACCTTGTCGTTTACTTTTTTAGGCTCTATATCTTCTTCACTACTAATCTTGCCACTTAATTCTTGATTTTTGCCATTTCGTACAACGATAATTTTTACCTCTTGATCGACGGTAGTTTCAGCAACCATTATCTGCAGCCTCCTAGAATTTTTTACCGGTTGTCCAGCAAATTCTATTATTACATCCCCAGGTTTTATACCAAATTTATCAGCTGGACCATCTTTTTGTACTTCCACTACTAACGCTCCCGAAGCTTCTTTTAACTCAAACCCTTCAGCTATTTCATTAGTTACTTCTTGAATTACTACCCCAAGCCTACCGCGATTAATTTTTCCATTTTGCCTTAGCTGGTCAATAATTGATTTAGCAGTATTAGATGGAATAGCAAATCCAATACCAATACTAGTCCCAGAAGGTGAAAATATTGCTGTATTGACTCCTATAACTTCACCATTAATATTGAACATTGGACCACCGGAATTACCATTATTAATAGCCGTATCAGTCTGTATAAAATCATCTACTATACCGTTAGTGTTATCAATATCACGTCCCTTTGAAGATATAATACCAGCAGTTACTGTTCCTCCAAGTCTACCAAAAGGATTACCAATAGCAATAACCTGATCTCCTACCCTAGCTTTACTGGAATCACCGAATTTTACAAAAGGCAAAGGAGTTTCGATCTCAATTTTTAAAAGAGCAAGATCAGTTTTTTTGTCACTACCTACCAATTTGGCTGATAGCTCCCTATTATCCGTTAATTTTATGTGAATCTCATCTGCATTTGCAACTACATGATGGTTGGTAACAATAAAACCTGTAGGATCTATAATAAAACCAGAGCCAAGGGGAACAGATTTAGGATTTGAATACATCTCATCAAAATCAAAAGGTAGATTAAAACGCTCCAAAAGTTCATTAAAATGATCGAATGGAAAACGCTCAAAAGATTTTTTATGAGAATCCTCTAATTTTTGGTTATATTGTACTGTATACACATTTACCACAGCTGGAATAAGTGGCTCAACAATGTCTGCAAAACTATAATTATGGGATTCAGGTATCTTTATTGGCACTGACTGTAAATTATTAGATTCCTCAGGAGTAATTTTGCTTGGCTGGATATTTTCAGCAAAAACAGAAGATGCCAACCACATAGTCATCAGAAAAGTGACAATTAAATACCTTAGTAAATTGTTAAACTTACAAATATTTTGGACCATATCATCTACCCAATTACTAATCATTTTTACTCTCTCAATGTCATTCTATTTACCCAAATTTAGATATTTAAATAGCCCTGCTTCCGGAGACAACACAAAAGAAGTATCATCTTTCTTTAAAGTATTTTTATATACTTCCAAGGATCTATAAAATTTATAGAATTCTGGATCAACAGAATAAGCAAGATTATATATCTTAGCTGCCTCCATGTCACCATCACCTTTTATGATTTGAGATTGCATATAAGCTTCAGCAAGTAATATTTTACTTTCTTTGTCAGCTCTTGATCTTATACGAGCCCCTTCTTCTTGTCCTTCAGCTCTTATTTGGGTAGCTTCTTTTTCACGAGCAGTTTGCATGCTACGATAAATTGCTGCACTATTCTCTTTCGGTAAATCAGCTCTTAAGATTCTAACGTCAATTACATCAAGTCCAAAATTCTTTGCTTCCTCATTAACCTGATTTAAGATATTTGACATTATGTCAGACCTTGCACTTGTAAGAAGACTAGTCAAAGGTAATCTACCTATAACCTTTCTCATTGAAGATTCTAGGTTTTTATTAAGTCTAATTTTAACACCTTGGTAGTTATGTACAGTTTTGTAAAACATCACAGGATCAACAATACGAAATTTGGCAAAAGCATCTACGATTACCCTTTTTCCATCAGAAGCAGTTAGCTCTTTTGCTTCCGCCTCTACATTTAAGATACGTTTATCAAAAAATTCAACATTCTGAATAAATGGAATCTTTATATTTAATCCTGGACTTTCAATGGTTCTCATTGCTTCACCAAATTGAAATACCACAGCGGAATGGCGTTGATCAACAGTAAATAAAGCACTGGTAACTGATAATAATAATCCAAAAACTACGAAACTTATATAATAAATTGTCTTCATCCAGCACTACTCCTTAATTTTATTTTGCTGAATTGCCATATGCGGCAAAACGCCATTAGTACCCATAATAACTTTGCTGGTATCCATTAGAATATTTTCTATAGCTTCTAAGTAAAGGCGATCCTTAGTTATTAACTTATTAGCAACATATTGTGTATATACAGCAGCAAACCTTTTGCTGTCTCCTTCAGCTCTTGAGATAACCTCTTGTCTGTAACCTTCTGCTTCTTGGACAATTTTAGCTGCCTGCCCTCTAGCTTTAGGTAAAATATCATTATTATAGGATTGTGCTTGATTTATCTCACGTTCTTTATCGGCTTTAGAAGTTTGTACATCCCTATAAGCATCAATTACTTCAGCTGGCGGCTCAGCTTTTAGTAACTGCACTTTCTCAATACCAACACCAGCATTATAATGATCAAGGATTTTCTGTGTTAAAGCTTCAATCTTATTAGTGATTTCTTGTTTTTGGTCTGATAATATCGAAGAGATAGGAGTATTGCCTATAACTTCTCTTATAGCACTTTCAGCAGCTGTTTTTACAGAATCTTCTGGATTAACAATATTAAAAATATATTTTTCTAAATCAGTAATATGCCACATTATATCACAATTTAGTGCAACAATATTCTCATCGCCAGTAAGCATAGTACTTTCAGCAGCCACAGCTTTGGTGTTGTCCACATTAGACCTAAGGCTACTTGTTGATCTATAGCCGATCTCAATTCTACGAGACTGGTTTACCTTCTCAACTACTACCTGTTCAAACGGTAATGGAAGGTGATAATTCAAACCAGGGAATCCTTTACGAACAAACTTACCAAACCTCATTACTGCAGCTTCTTCTCCTTCCTTAACTTCATAAACTCCGGAGGCAAACCAAACAGCAACTAACGACAACAAAACTAACACCATTATGTTATTGTTGAAGCCAAACTTATTATAGAAATCATTAAGGTTAAACTTATTTTTTTTCCTTGGCCTAGTAAATATATTATATTCACTTTTTTCTTCCTCTTCAGAATCTTCCCAAGGGGATTTTCTTAGAACCTGAGTATATATTCGATTAAACATTTTCTACTATTGCTTTTTGTTAATTTGTATATTATATCACTAAATATAGTCAGAACGCCCTCGCAAAGCGAGGGGCTTGACGGTTATGAGCAGCCCAAAGGGCTGCCATTGTTAATTAAAATTCTCCTGATTCGTCAGAGCCTAAACTATCAAGTTGCTCTTGATTCTTAATGTAGTGTTTGATCTGATTCTCTTCAAATCCTACAGTTGAGACCGCATAACCTCTAGCCCACAACTTTTCTCCATTAAAATTACGTTTTCGTCTACTAAACTGCCTAGCAACGGCTATAGCACTTTTCCCCTTGATATAGCCTATTACTTCAGCTACAGAATATTTAGGAGGAATCTTGATGAGCATATGCACATGATCTTGTACCATATGCCCCTCTATGATCTTGCTCCCACGTTGAAAAGCTAACTCATGGAATACGTTCCCAAGATATTTTCTAACCTTCCCGTACAATTCTTTTTTACGACACTTTGGAGTTAACCACTCTGCACTGCAAGTGCAGAGCTTAATATTACGGCATGAATGCCTCATGTATGTACTAACTTAAAAGGGTTTTGTCGCATCTATAAATCATACTACATCAAGATTGTTAAAACTAAGGTTTTGGACATTATGATGCCATTAACATAGCAAAATTCTCAAAAGTAGAAAGATTATCATTAGCTCCAATTATTTGTCTTTTTTGCATCATACGAATATTTTCTATACCGGTAATAGTCATTTCTGCAGAATGAAAACTCTTAAAACCAAGCATTGGCTTTGTACGTTTTTTGATAAACCTATGATCTTGTTCTACAAGATTATTCAAGTATTTGGTCTGAATAACCTTAATTTTATAATCTTTAGGAACTTCTGTATTCAAATCATTAAGAGCAGCCGTATTACTACCGCTTTTATCAATTACTACTTTCTCAGGAAAATTATTCTCTCTAAAGGCTTTACGAAAAAATGCAAGTGCTGCAGGCTTGTCTCTATGCTTACGTAGCAGAAAGTCTACAGTATTACCAAGACTATCTAGTGCTCTATATAAATAAACCCATTTACCGTTTAATTTAATATAAGTCTCATCCATTCTCCAACTACTACCAACTGGCTTCTTTCTTTTTCTAACCACCTGATCTATCAATGGTACAAATTTTATAACCCATCTTTGTAATGTAGAGTGATCAATTTTTGCTCCCCTTATACTCATCATTTCTTCCAAATCTCGATAACTTAAAGAAAATCGGCATTTCATATAGACAAATAACATTATTATTTCTGGTGAAGAACAAAATCCTTTGAAATATGATAATAATCTTGCAGTAATACGAAACATCTTAACATCTTTTTTAGATCATTATATCAATCTTTTTTCTATTGTCCAACATATGCGACAGAACCAATGAAACTTTATGTTATTTTGTACCACTTGCTATGCATCTTAATATGAATGATATAGCAAACGAATTAATTAATATATCTTTAAAATACCTATTAGGTCGTAACTATAAATTGTAAACAGCGTTTGACTCTCTAATAAAAATTAACCATCTAATACCATTTCCGAAAACTAATCATCACATCATCGTATTTCATGATCTCCGCTCCTCACGTACTAGTTGTCATATCTTTACCCACATCTTTTAAAAGTGGCATACTTATTAGGCTTTAAAATACATCTTTGATATTAAAACCTGATATGTATAACCTATTTAAAAAGATGTGGGTAAAGATATGACTAGTTGTACGCTCCGGTACACAACTGTTGAAAGTTTACAAATATAGTCAATTCAGGAGGATTTGGTGCTAGGAGCGATGGAGCGACGCCTATATGTAATAGGCGAGCGACGAGTGACGACGTCACCAACTTCTCATCAATTGACTATACCTATACTAACCTGAATTCGATGTAACAAGTTACATCGAATTCAGATTCAGGAGTAATTTTAGCATTAATCTAGTAGTAGGTCCATGTAGTTCTAGTACTTCTATATTTTCATAAGCCTCAGATGCTAGAAATGTTATATAATACAGGTGTTGATTTTTTAGTAACGAGCCTTGACGCGGTTAGATATACAAGATATAATTATATACTAAATTTCTTTTATAAGATATTAGTGCTAACTCAATGATAGGTAAGCCACTAGTTTGACTAGTGAGACCATCAAGGCTTGGTCTTTAGATTTAGTATAAAGTTAACCACTCTGCACTGCAAGTGCAGAGCTTAATATTACGGCATGAATGCCTAATGTATGTACTAACTTTTAAGTGGTTCTGTCGCATATGTTGGACAATAGAAAAAAGATTGATATAATGATCTAAAAAAGATGTTAAGATGTTTCGTATTACTGCAAGATTATTATCATATTTCAAAGGATTTTGTTCTTCACCAGAAATAATAATGTTATTTGTCTATATGAAATGCCGATTTTCTTTAAGTTATCGAGATTTGGAAGAAATGATGAGTATAAGGGGAGCAAAAATTGATCACTCTACATTACAAAGATGGGTTATAAAATTTGTACCATTGATAGATCAGGTGGTTAGAAAAAGAAAGAAGCCAGTTGGTAGTAGTTGGAGAATGGATGAGACTTATATTAAATTAAACGGTAAATGGGTTTATTTATATAGAGCACTAGATAGTCTTGGTAATACTGTAGACTTTCTGCTACGTAAGCATAGAGACAAGCCTGCAGCACTTGCATTTTTTCGTAAAGCCTTTAGAGAGAATAATTTTCCTGAGAAAGTAGTAATTGATAAAAGCGGTAGTAATACGGCTGCTCTTAATGATTTGAATACAGAAGTTCCTAAAGATTATAAAATTAAGGTTATTCAGACCAAATACCTGAATAATCTTGTAGAACAAGATCATAGGTTTATCAAAAAACGTACAAAGCCAATGCTTGGTTTTAAGAGTTTTCATTCTGCAGAAATGACTATTACCGGTATAGAAAATATTCGTATGATGCAAAAAAGACAAATAATTGGAGCTAATGATAATCTTTCTACTTTTGAGAATTTTGCTATGTTAATGGCATCATAATGTCCAAAACCTTAGTTTTAACAATCTTGATGTAGTATGATTTATAGATGCGACAAAACCATATAAGGATAATAGTAAAGCCAAGAAGCGTAAGAAAATAATGAGGCATTTAAAAGTATTACTGGGTCGTTTAGTTAGGATATGTCAGCGAGAAATAGCTAAAGCAAAGTTAAGTTTATCGGCAAGACAACAAGAAATACTGAATAAGATAAAAAAGATACAAGTACAATCTATATTGAGTAAAGCAGAAAAAGAACAATATAAAGAAGAGAATAAAATATTATATAGTTTTCATGCACCGGAGGTAGAGTGCATTGGTAAAGGGAAATTAAACAAGCCATACGAGTTTGGTAATAAGGTTTCGATAGCAGTAAGTGGTCGGGGTAACTTTGTATTAGGGACAAAATCTTTTCATGGCAATCCATATGATGGGCATACATTATCGGAGACTGTAGAGATTGTAAAAGAATTAACAGGAGTTGAAGTAGCAAGAACCTTTGTTGACTCAGGTTACAAGGGGAATAATTTTAAGGAGAAGGGCAAAGTGTATAGCCCATATTGCAAGAAGAAACTATCGTCAGATGATAAGGCAATGCTCAAGAGACGGAGTGCCATAGAACCGATAATAGGGCATCTTAAAAGTTAGTCCGTCCGCCAAAACTCAAAAAAATACTACTTGTGGCACTAATTTCCAAAAATTGTATGATTTTAGACTAAATTATTATGATTTCGAGAGCTAATTTCAAGTTTTTGTATCAAAAACACCCTATTTCCCAAAACATACTCAATTTGCTCGTTACCATTTTTTTGTATTTCCATAAGCTTTTGATATAAAACCCTTCATTTTCTTATGGATTTTACTATTACTTTTTGCCTTAAAACCCCTTTGTCTATAAGGCTTGTAGAGTTTTGGCGGAGCGACAAGTTATGGTAGAGTTGGCAGAAACTACCTGAAAGGGGTAATAGGAGATGTCATTAATCCGTTAATTTCCGCTGTAGGATTGAACTTACGGTGTATTGCGAATCATTTACTCAAAACAAATTTTTCTACATAGAAATTAGTCAGTAAAAAAATAATCAAATAATTACAAAATCGTTAATAAATCATCATGCAAAAATTCTCTAAAAATCATCTTTTTGTACCAAAAATTTAAATCAAAAAAATTAAACTCTCAAATTTTATACAAGAATTTTTGGCTAAGGTATTAAATTTTGAATTTTTCTTAATTTTTAGCACTTTTGACGGGGAGACTATTTAGTCTCTTAATTATCTTGAATAGAGTTCAACTACTAAATGTACTTCTAGTTCAAATGGGTACGGAACATCAGAAATTACTGGGATTCTGACAAACTGACCCGACAATGAATTGGAATCAAAAGTTAAATAGCTTGGTACAATGTTTCCTTGTTTGCTAGCTGTCTCGAGTATTACAGGGATTTGTTTTGCTGATTCCTTTAGCTCGATGACATCTCCTTCTTTTAGTCTTATACTTGGGATATTAACCTTTTTACCATTCACTTTAATGTGACCATGGGTAACAAATTGTCTTGCAGCAAAAATCGTTGGTGCAATATTCATTCTGTATATAACAGCGTCAAGCCTTCTTTCCAATAGGGCTATAAAATTTTCACCCGTATTGCCTTTCATTTTTTGTGCGAGAGTAAAAGTATTTCTAAATTGCTTCTCGTTAATTCTACCATAATGGCATTTAAGTTTTTGTTTAACCTTCAAATGTAGACCATAATCAGAAGTTTTAACCATACTATTCTGACCATGTTGACCAGGACGATAATTTCTTGTATTGAAGGCATCTTTACTATCGCCCCACAGGCTCACACCAAGTCTTCTGCTAGCCTTATATTTAGAATTAATAATTTTTGTCACGCTCTATGTCTCATAATTTTGATATCATACTGACGTCATTATGACGTTAATTTAAGTATACTCTTCTGCTTTGAAAATATCATGGATTCACATGCTCACGTACTATATGTACGTTCCGCTTGCTCACCATTCATTTTCAAATCCAATTCTTCAAATCATTTGAGTATATATATTTTAACAATTAAAGTCAATTCCTCATTTTTTGAAATTATGATAAGCAAATTATGCAAGAGGTCTATTCTAATTCCTTGATTTTATCGGATGATTCGAGCAACTGGGCATCAATAATTTCAGATTTTGATGAAACAAGCTGATAACGCTCTATAGGATGCTGGATTGTTTTGTTACCAATATCTATGCCTAATTTTTGAATATTCCTAGCCTTAGATAAAAAATGTCGATTAAAAGAAGCGGCAAATTTATCATAATTATTGACTATATGCTGAATATTATTGCCAAGTTTCTGCGAATGCTCCGCTAACGAAGCAATAGAGGTCAATAATTTTCTTACCTCTTCTATAATTAATTTGTGATTTTCTGACCGTCTATAATCTGAAATTTGGAATTTAGCAAATGATAGCATATTCATAAGTCCTGCTGGACCAACTGGAAAGATATTGTTTTCCCAGGCTTTTTGTAAAAAATTATTATCTGCAATCAGAATTTTTTCAATTGCCTGTTCAGTAGGGACAAACATCAAAGTAACTATATTAGCAAAATGTTCCTTTTTATCTTGGAAACTAGCTAAAATATTTTCCGCGTAATCTTTACTATTTAAGGACTTTAAATGATTATTCATAGTTTTACTAAGATTAGAACTATCTTGCCCTAAATCTACTAAAAACTTTGAAGCTTTTGCATCTATAACCATTAAGTTACCAGAAGGTAAGAAAACTAGGGCATCTGGTCTAAGTTTTAAATTATCGGTAGTTGTCACAGAATATTGTATGATAAAGTCTAAATTAGAACGTAGACCTGATGATTTTAGAATGTTCTCAAGAGTAATTTCAGCAAGTAATCCAGCTCCAGATGGAGAAAGAAGAGATTGTTTAATAATGTCTACTGTTCCTTTAGATTGTTCGATATCCCTACTTAATGACCCAACCATGTTTATTAAACGTTCAAACTCGTTATTAAATTTGCTTGTTGCTCCCGAAATATTTTTTTCTGATAATTCCCTTGCTTCTTGATTTTCCCGTCTATGAATTTCAATTAATTGTTTAGACAGCTCATTACCAAGATCAAATAAAGCATTTTTTGCCGATACATATGACTCCTGCCTTGCTTTATCTGCTTCAGCTATCAATTGATTCTGATAGTCTACTTTACTAGATAATTGCTCAATTTTTTGGATATAAGAAATTTTTTCTTGCTGCAAAATTTGATTCTGCTTATTTTCTTCTAAATAGTTATTTGATAGAAAGCCTAATTCTGCATTGAGCTTGGTTGTCTTATGATAAAACCAAACGAACAAGCTAAATAAAACAACAAGTCCGGTAGTAAGCAATAATGAAATATAACTCATTGATAAATTTACTCTTTAGTTAGTAATTTCGGAATTACCCGGTCTTCTAAAGGACCAGTTGGCATAGCTGGCTTTAATAATTTCGGAGTTAAAATGAATTTAGTCTTTTGTTCAATAGGCGAAAGAGTAACAAAATAACTATGCGGTTGCTGAATTATCCCGTATTTATCCCATTCTGGGTATAGCCTATCTAGGTTACCTTTAAATTCATGAGGACCATAAACTTCAATCTCACCAAATTTATATTTCTTCAGTGGAAATACTTCGTTAATATAAAAGAAATCATTAGGAAATCTACGTAACGTTCTGAAATTAGCAGATATAAACATGTTGTCTTTTGGGCGAAAAATAAAAATATCTATACATACCTTGTTGCATATAGTGTAAAAATCTTGATGGTAAGTTTTATAACCTAACTCGACAAAATCTGTTAATATATCTTGTAACCTTATTTCATCAGCGTGCATTATACCAATATCTAAGTCATCATCAAAAGGTATAAGACCTTTATGCCTTACTGCCCCAAGAAGTGTACCGCCCTCAATCCAATATTGTATATTATGTTTAGTCAATATTTCATGAGTATCTTTCATTAATTGGTATAAGCTTAGGGCTTTGTTTTCACTAATTGTATATTTCTGTACTTGTTGGTCGGTAGGAGTTACATATCTCCATTTGTGATCATAAAACTCTACATAGCCTAGGTACAAACCGTAAGTAATTATAATTACTCCAGCTATTTTAAAGAAAAAGTTATTAGTTTTTTTATGATTTTTGTGCATATATATTTCCCATGTTTATAGTCACCTTTTTGGTTAAAACCCCAAGCTTCAGCTGGGAAAGACTTCAGTCCTTGTTCTAATATTTCAATTCACTATAACTTGAATATATGATATTTTAATATACATAAGAGCAAGCTCTTCATGTATATTAAAATATCATATATGACAGATTATAACAAGACTAGCCACACTGTATTTTACCATCGCTTTCATGTTGTTTGGATCACTAAATATCGCTACAAAAGTATTGCAGGGTAACTTATAAGAATTAGGATCAGAGAGATAGCACAGGCATTAGTAATATCTCTTTAGAGTAATAGCGACTTCCAGTCTAGATATCAACCCACCAGCTTCAGCTGGTTGTTATTGAGTTTAGTAGACTTTTTTAAAGTTATAAACTATAAGTTGCTTTAGTTAGATAATTATATATGAAAGTAAAACCAGTAATTATGGCTGGTGGTCTAGGAACTAGATTATGGCCATTATCACGACAGATGCAACCAAAACAATTTATAAAAATATTTAAGAATTTGAGTTTAATACAAAAAACTTTGATTACAAACAGAACTTTAGGCAAACCAACTTTAATAATTGCTAAGGAATATGAATTAATAGCAAAAGAGCAACTTAGAGGGTTTTGTCGCATCTATAAATCATACTACATCAAGATTGTTAAAACTAAGGTTTTGGACATTATGATGCCATTAACATAGCAAAATTCTCAAAAGTAGAAAGATTATCATTAGCTCCAATTATTTGTCTTTTTTGCATCATACGAATATTTTCTATACCGGTAATAGTCATTTCTGCAGAATGAAAACTCTTAAAACCAAGCATTGGCTTTGTACGTTTTTTGATAAACCTATGATCTTGTTCTACAAGATTATTCAGGTATTTGGTCTGAATAACCTTAATTTTATAATCTTTAGGAACTTCTGTATTCAAATCATTAAGAGCAGCCGTATTACTACCGCTTTTATCAATTACTACTTTCTCAGGAAAATTATTCTCTCTAAAGGCTTTACGAAAAAATGCAAGTGCTGCAGGCTTGTCTCTATGCTTACGTAGCAGAAAGTCTACAGTATTACCAAGACTATCTAGTGCTCTATATAAATAAACCCATTTACCGTTTAATTTAATATAAGTCTCATCCATTCTCCAACTACTACCAACTGGCTTCTTTCTTTTTCTAACCACCTGATCTATCAATGGTACAAATTTTATAACCCATCTTTGTAATGTAGAGTGATCAATTTTTGCTCCCCTTATACTCATCATTTCTTCCAAATCTCGATAACTTAAAGAAAATCGGCATTTCATATAGACAAATAACATTATTATTTCTGGTGAAGAACAAAATCCTTTGAAATATGATAATAATCTTGCAGTAATACGAAACATCTTAACATCTTTTTTAGATCATTATATCAATCTTTTTTCTATTGTCCAACATATGCGACAGAACCTCTATATATTCCCACCCACAGAAATATTGCCAATACATGTTTTCTTTTAGTTCTTCCTCTGCTAATGAATCTGAAAAATTATACATTGCTTGTAGCATCGTTACACCAAGCATCACTCTATGACATTTTCTATTTCTACCAAATCTCTTAATAGAAACATTTTTTGATAACCATTCTTCTAGACCAGACCAATTTATTAATTCTCTTAATTTATATAGCTTATTATTTGAGTTTAATTCTTCTTTTAATTTATAACCAAAAAGTTTTCCTTGTTTTTGTGATTTGATAATATTTTCTATTGGCATATTGACTGAAATCCATAAGGTTTATTAGCATATTTTAACATTTTCTTATGGATTTCTTTATTATTTTCTGCCATTAAACCCTATTATCTATAAGACTTATAGAGTTTTGCCGGACAGACTAGAAACTAAAATGGCTCAGGATGGCATTATACTTAAGGAAGCTCAATTACGTGTCTTGGAGAATCGTAAGAATCTTAAAGAGGCACATGGGGAAATAGAGACAGAACATCGAGGCTATCTTGGTTGTCAAGATGTTTACTATGTTGGCAACTTTAAAGGAATAGGTAAGGTTTATGGTCAAACTTTTATCGATAGCTATTCCAGGGTGACGGATGCCAAATTATACACAGACAAAACAGCTATAACCTCTGCTGATATATTAAATGATAGAGTTCTACCTTGGTACGAAGAACAAGGTATTCCTATACTACGTATATTAACTGATCGTGGTACTGAATATAAAGGAAATATAGAACATCATGCCTTTGAATTGTTTTTAAGTATTGAAGGAATAGAACACACCGTTACAGTATACCTGCAGCAAAACTGCATAACTTTATCTAATGTTTTTGCTAGTATGAATTTTTTATACATTTGGGTTTCATACTATGCAAATACCATCAATTACTATTGAGCAAGTAGCTCAGCAATTTAAAGCCTGGCGTCAAACTAAAACTAATAAGTTTGATCCTATACCAAACCATCTAAAGGAATTAGTATAATGGACTGAAAAAATTAGACAAAGAAGCAGGTATTTTTGTTTCTCAATAAGTATAGAATAATAAATAAAATTAAAGAGAAACAAATGGGTAAAAAACAAATTAAAAATTTTAGTGCAGAAGCAAAAACTAAAATAGTATTAGAGATGTTAAAAGAAGAATCAACAATAGGTCAGTTATCGGTCAAATATGAAGTAACGGCTAAAACTATGCAAAACTGGAAACGACAATTTTTAGATAATGCGTCATTGGCATTTGAGCCAGCAAAAGCTGTTAGTGAGTACAAAGGGCAGATTAGTGAACTTAAGAATCAAAACGATGAACTTGCAAAAGCATTAGGTAAGGCTACAGTCGAGAGGGACTGGGCGGTGGGAAAGCTAAACAGCTTGGACTTATCAAATAAGAAAAGTCTTGTCGACCCCAAGCTGAGTACGTTAGCAAAGACAAGGCAATGTGAACTATTAAAGATAAGCAGATCTGGAGTATATTATAAAGCTAAAGTAATGAGCTTATATAATCTTGATATTTTAAATAGAATAGATGAAATATATACGGATAACCCTGAGTATGGTTATCGTTATATATACAAACAATTATTGGAAGACGGCTTTAATGTGGGCAGAGATAGGGTGCTTAAATATATGGGAATAATGGGTATAGAAGCTATTCATCCTCATAAAAAGCAATCTACTTCTGTGAAGGATGGTCAACATAAAATTTATAGCTATTTGCTTGAGCCGTACTGGCACAAATCAGGAACGAATAGAACTATTCATGTACCTTATGTTAATCAAGTGTGGAGTGGTGACATTACTTATATTAGAACTAACGGAGGATTTATGTATCTTGTGGCGATTATAGATTGGCATAGTAAGGCAATACTAAGTTATAAAGTATCTAATTCTATGGATGCATCACTTGTAACCGATGTATTAAAAGATGCACTGAATAAATACCCTGCACCACAAATATTCAATAGTGATCAGGGTAGTCAATATACTGGACATGAGCATACGGGAATTCTAAAAGAGAATAATATACAAATCTCAATGAACGGTAAGGGTAGAAGCATTGATAATATTGTGATTGAAAGATTTTTTAGAACTTTAAAATATAATTGTATATTTATAAATGATTTTAAAAATATCGCAGAACTTAAAGATGGTATTGATAAATACATGGATAAATATAACAATCAAAGATTCCATTCAAGTATTGGTTATAAAAAACCGATGAACGTGTATCTTGATTACTTACAAAATGCAGCTTAAAAATTATGTAAAATGGGAAACAAAATTAGTGAAAAATTTGTCTTGAAAAATCAGTCCAGTTTCGTATTCCCGAGTACTATAGTACAATTATGTATTGTACATATGGTTCGCAATTCAGTAAAGTATGTGTCATATAAAGATTTAAAAGAGGTCACATCAGATCTAAAACAAATTTATACAGCTAATAATGACGAAATGGCACGTTTAAAACTTCAGCAATTTGGTGTAAAATGGGATAAAAAATATCCGGTAATTTCTGATATTTGGCAACGTAATTGGTCTGGGATAATACCGTTTTTTGCCTTTCCTGAAGAGATCAGAAAGGTAATTTATACTACTAACACTATAGAATCTGTAAATCGTCAAATTAGAAAAATTATCAAAAATAAGGGGGTGTTTCCAGATGATAAGTCAATTCAAAAAATAATATTTTTATCCCTACAAAATGCAGCCAAAAAATGGACCATGCCTATTAAAGATTGGTCTTTAGCTTTAAATCAATTTGAAATACTTTGTGGAGATTTTAAATATGATTTATTGGAAAATAAAAAATGAACTTACACAAATTAAATGATTGACTCGTTCAATTAAAAAAGCCCATGAGCCTACCCTCAAAACTTCTCCTGTCTCAACTTCAAATCAAGCTCTACAACAAAATATTAATTTTCTCCCATTTCAACTATTAAATTCTATAGATACCGATCCTGTAGCTGCCCCCAAACAAAATCACTATACTTGTCACATTATTAAACCAAATGGTACCAAACTTATTATCCAAACACTAGAACCAAAAACCATAATTCAGACATTTTTATGCTGCAACTAACCCCGGCGTCAGTTATTTTTGTTGCCACTATTGCCATCGATTTTCGCAAGGGTATCGATGGCTTAATCGCTGTTTGTAGACAAAAACTTTCTTCTGACCCTCTTAATGGTTCCTTGTTTTTATTCTATAGTTAACCACTCTGCACTGCAAGTGCAGAGCTTAATATTACGGCATGAATGCCTCATGTATGTACTAACTTAAAAGTTAGAAACTATTTGTGTATGGCTCATTTAGAAAGTGTCACAACACAAAAAGAATATATCTGTGAAGTGTAAGATTTTGTTAAAAAATATCTGTATGATTCATTCTTATCTTTTCTTGATAAGATATTTAAAATTTATGTTGAAACGACGCACTGCAAGTGCGGGGTTTTTCTCCCAAAGTGGGACAATAAAAACAGAACTGCCATTAAAATTTTGTCCTTTGACGGTCAAGGCTTTTGGCTATGCTCTAAACGCCTATCCAAAGGTAAATTTACCGCAAAACTTTTCCCATCTGATAATTCATCTTATCAAATTTGTTATAGAACCTTACACATTCTTATTCATAATGGTGATCCTAGTTCTGCCAAATTCTCTAATGATTGGCTTCCTGTCGTTTAAGCTGCTGTCTCGATTAATTCCGTATTATTCATATATCTTGCATAGGCAAAAGGCGTATAATTCGCAGGACGCTTCTTTGCTTTGCTACTCTGCTCTTGTAGCCAATTTAAATATTTAAAGGCATTGATCTCGTTCTCACTACAAGTCTTTACTATACTATACAGACCACTATGTATCTCAGCACTATTGATTGTTTTAAAGAATAATGAATTCTTCCTTTGTAAAATAATGGTACGCAGTGATCTCTCAGCCCAATTATTATCAAGATTGCTAACTGGGATTTTTAAAAATTGGGTCAAACCTTCTTTATTATTTATCCAATATTTCATAGCTTGTCCAAGCCTACTATTAGGCTCAACTTTCTTGTCGTTAAATAATTCGTCTATTTTGTTATATATGTTTTCTATATATTTACTGCTATGTTCCTGATGATACCCAAGTTTTTCTTCAGGACTCATCTCTTTACATTGATGTTCATTGTGGTAAATCCCTCGTGTTTGTTTGAGAAAATATCCGCATTCTTCAGGGTAATATAGTTCATTCTCTGTAAATTTTCTCTGACCATGTGACAAACAATTGATCATCACTATTATTGCCAGTAATTCTTGATCTGCTTCTGATAATACCGGGTTATTATTGTTACTTGCGTCAGTCATTAATTGGATAGAATCTGTTCTATTCTTACGATTCTTTAGTACGTTACCTATATTTTCTCCACCATGCCTATTACCGGTAAAATATAAAACTATCACCTCATTATTTGCAGTCTTAGCACATATTGTAGTAGTATAACAGCTGCGTCCTTTCTTATTTTGAGTACGTAATTTCTTATTGGCTATAGTAATTTCTAAAATCCTAGCTCTAGTATCATCAAGGTTCAGTGAACTACATTCGGCAGCCATTTCCAATAATACCCCGTAAATTTCAGCTCCACCACCTTCTTGCCAAACATCTAAATATTGTTGCCAGAGCGAGCTATATGCCACAGGAACACCACTTAAACTTTGCAGCCTAGATAAACGGTAGAAAGGAGTACCATAGGTCTTTTGTAACACTATTGCACTTCTGCTACTATTTGTCCATTTGTTGATATTTTTATTGTTCATAACTATATAATCACAAGCATTACAACGTAGCGTTTTCTTTACATATCTGTTGACTGTAATTGGAGCATTACCTGTAAATTGTAGCAATTTTCTAGCTTCACTATTATATAGTTTGCCATTACAACAGTGAGGACAGCTATCACCACTACAAAAATTCTCAGGAGTTAAATAGCTGGTATTCGCATCCTTATAATCATCAAACCCATATTTACCTTGCCAATTACTACGATCTATCTTTTTGGGCTTATCGCACTCTTCTTCATTACCACCATTCCCGTTATCAGATTCACTTGGCGGTTCTTTTAATGAATCTGAACTATCTTTTTTTTGTTATCTGCCTTAAAACCAATCAGCATTTCCTTAAGCTTATTTATACTGATATTTGATGATGCTAGCTTGTCTATTAGCTCATTACAAAATTTCACAAGTTCTACTATCGTTTGCTGTTCATCTCCCGTTAATGAACTTTCCTTGACATGTTGTATTAGTTCTTCTCGTTCTTCAGCACTTAAGGTCGCTACTTTTGGTTTTTTCATTTGATTAATTATCATTATTATTAATATTTCAAATGTTATAATATAATTGGTACTTTTTCAACTAGTTTTTATTACAAAACTTACGCTATGTTATCTCAAGTATGACTAAAAACCTTGGCTGAAAGCCATTTTTTCATAGTAAAGAATTTTAATAATATCTCAGTACAAAGCCACTTATCATAAAACATAGCGTAAGTTTTGATTAATCGGTGATATTTGCATAGTAGAAACCCAAATTTATACAATAAATTCATACTAGCAAAAAAATTAGATAGTGTTACGCAGTTTTGCTGCAAGTATACAGTATTGAAGGAATAGAACACACCGTTACAAAAGCATATTCCCCTCAAACTAACGGGATATGTGAGAGGTTTCATAAAATCATGAAAAATGAGTTTTATGATACTGCAATGCGTAAAAAGATTTACAATTCACTTTTTGAATTGCAAAAAGATCTTGATACCTGGTTACATTATTATAATAACGAACGCCCTCATTCCGGCAAGTATTGCTATGGTAAAACTCCAATGCAAACCTTTAAAGATAGTAAAAAATTAGCGTTTGAAAAAAATAATGATATCTTGTATCTTGAACACTTATCTGACAGTCAAAATTTATCTGACAATCTAATAAGTTAATTTATGGGGTCTGTAAGATCAAATCTTGACTTCTACAAGAATTAAAACAGCATCTCCATCTTGCTTATATAAGTTATAATCATATTATCAATACCAATGCAAGAAGCCATAATAAGTTTTGGATAGTAGATGACAAAGTTTTTTATTTTGGTAGTCATAATTTTTACCCAACATCATTACAACAATTTGGCATTATTGTAGATAGTATAGAAGCTGCTAAAATATTATTGGAATCCTATGTGGGAATATTCTGCTAAATATACTGCTCGTAAATGAAGAGTTGGTAGACGATAGTATAACTTCAAGAAGAGCTAGGTAGTAGCAAAGTCGAGCAGCGTAGCGTACATGAGTAACTAGGCAGCTTCGATCTTTAGACACGACAACGCCAATTCTTGGAGCCTTTCTAATTAAGTGTGTAAATTTTTCATAGGGCTTAAATTCTACCTTCAAATTTTATCAAAAAGTGAGCCATAGCTGCGTTCCAGTTTGGAATCGGCATAACCCATTTCTTGGTCATATAATCAATTGCCAAATACAAGGTCTTAAAAACGGCATTATCATTTGGAAAAACCCGTTTATTCTTAGTAACCTTACGTAATTGGCTATTGACAGATTCTACACTATTAGTTGTGTATATTACTTTCCTTATCGCCTCAGGGTATCCTAGAAAAACCATTAAATTTTCCCAATGAACATACCAAGATTTAGCAATTTGTGGATACTGTTTACTCCATTTAGCTTCAAAAGATTCGAGTCTGTCCTATAGTTTGTGTAAGTTGCAAAGAAAGCAGTAAGAGATTACTGTAAAAAAAGTAACTTAAGCAAGCAAGGAGGAATTATGGCTAAAAAATTAGATACAGATAAAGATACATTAGACATCAGTAATCAGCTAGTAGAAGAATTATTATCAAAAGCAGATCCATCGGAGTTATTTGGTCGAGATGGTTTATTTCAACAGCTAAAGAAGCAAATAGTTGAGAAAATATTAGCAAGTGAGTTGGATCATGAATTAGGATATTCAAAACATAGCAAGATGCCAAAAGTAGATAATAATCGTCGTAATGGTAGCTATGAGAAGACAGTAATTGATGGGGATGGTCGTAAGCTGACAGTAGAAGTACCAAGAGATCGGGAAGGAGAGTATAATCCTCAATTAATACCAAAAGGGCTGAGGAGATTTAATGGATTTGATGAGAAAGTGATATCCCTTTATGGTCGCGGTATGACAGTCAGCGAGATCCGAGGGCATTTAGAAGAAATATATCAAACTGATGTATCTGGTGACTTGATATCCACCATAACAGATGGGGTGATAGAAGAAGTAACTAGGTGGCAAAATCGTTGTTTAGATAGGGTGTATCCAATATTATACTTGGACTGTATCTATGTAAAATCTAGAGACAATCACATAGTAGTTAACCACTCTGCACTGCAAGTGCAGAGCTTAATATTACGGCATGAATGCCTCATGTATGTACTAACTTAAAAGTTAGAAACTATTTGTGTATGGCTCATTTAGAAAGTGTCACAACACAAAAAGAATATATCTGTGAAGTGTAAGATTTTGTTAAAAAATATCTTATCTTATCTTATCTTTTCTTGATAAGTGATGTGGTTATAGTTTTCCGGACAGTTAATAGGAGACAATATTAACAGAAAGGAAGTACAAAAATGACTAATAGCAAACCAAAGGTTTATCCGGCTGAATTTAAAGAGTCAGCAGTTAAATTAGCAATTGAGTCCAAGCGACCTGTGTCACAAACAGCTAAAGAGTTAGGTATTACTAGAAATACTCTATATACTTGGGTAGATAAATATTCCAAACCTAAAGAATCAATAATGCGAACAGATGAACATCTCTATGATGAATTAAAAAGATTAAAGAAAGATTTAGCTAGGGTAACGCAGGAGCGTGATCTATTAAAAAAGGCTGCCGCGTACTTTGCGAAAGAGTCCCAATAAAGTACGCATGGATAAAGAAGCATAAAGGTGATTTTTCAACTGCGATTATGTGCAAATTTATGAAAGTATCACGTAGTGGCTATTATGAATGGTTAACTACCCCTGAATGCAATAGGGACAAAGAAGATAATGCTTTAACCTGTAAGATTAAAACAATTTTTCAAGAAGGTAGAAGGAATTATGGATCTAGACCCATTAAAAAGGAACTATCTAGACACGGTATAATTGTTAGTCGGAAGCGGATTGCAAGGCTAATGAATGAAGCTGGTTTAGTATGTAAAAGCAAACATAAATTTAAAGCAACTACTGATTCTAGTCATAATAAGCAAGTTGCTCCTAATTTATTGGATAGAAAGTTCAAGGTCTATGCTGCTAATTGTTATTGGGTTGGGGACATCACATATGTTCCAACTGAAGAAGGTTGGCTGTACTTAGCAACCGTTATTGATCTATTTTCTAGGAAAATTATAGGGTGGTCAATGAATAGTAACATGAAAGCTGATTTAGTTAATAATGCTCTGCTAATGGCAATATGGCAACGTAAACCACCTAAAGGACTTATTTGGCATACTGATAGAGGTAGTCAATATTGTTCTGATAGCCATTCAAAACTTACAAAACAACATGGTATTATACAGAGTATGAGCGGTAAAGGAAATTGTTGGGATAATGCTGTTGCTGAAAGCTTTTTTCACACTATAAAAACAGAACTAATTTATCAATATAAATTTAAAACTAGGGAGGAAGCAAAATATGCCATATTTGAATATATAGAAGTATTTTATAATCGTATAAGGATGCATTCAACTAATGACTATCTATCACCTGTACAATACGAGAAAATGCAAAAATGTGCCTAAACAAACTGTCCGGAAAACTGTTGACAGATCAAAGATATTTAAAATTTATGTTGAAACGACGCACTGCAAGTGCGGGGTTTTTCTCCCAAAGTGGGACAATAAATAAAGCAGTATATTTAGCACTTGCTGTAAATATAGAAACCTGAGTTTGACGTAAGAAAGAACATTTGAAAATTAAGAAGGGAGGGATTATAAAGTTCTCTAATAATAATGACAAAATTGGAGAATATATTATGATCCCTCTTACGGAGATTTTCTGCTTAATTGATGATTTTTGCAAGCATTTTGATACGGAGCGAAATAAATATATATTACCAAATCCTAACCGTAAGCGTAAAGTGGGCTGCAGTATAGGACTCTCAGAGATTATTACTATTATAGTAATGTTTCACTTGAGTCACTACCGTACCTTTAAAGATTTTTATTTATGCTGCCTATGCCAAAGTTATAGAAAGGAATTTCCAAAACTTGTGAGCTATAGTCGTTTTGTTCAGTTAATGCCAATGAGCTTCATGCCCATGGTGTTACTGCTAAAAAGCCTAACAGGAAAACAAACTGGTCAATATTATATCGACTCTACTAAACTTCCTGCTTGCCATAATTTAAGAATTAATAGACATAAAGTATTCAAAGACATAGCAAAAAGAGGTAAGACTTCCACTGGGTGGTTCTTTGGCTGTAAGCTACATATTGTCATTAACAGTTGCGGAGAGATTATGAGTTTTTCTTTAACTCCTGGAAATGTCGATGATAGAGCAGTGGTGGAAAATTTAGTAGATAAATTACAAGGCTGGCTTTTTGGTGATCGTGGGTATATCAGTAAAAAACTCACTCAATCCCTTGCTAATCAAGGTTTAGAACTAATAACAAAAATTAAAAGTAATATGAAAGAAAGAATAATAGATCCTATTAAAAAGCAGTTTTTAAATAAAAGGCACATTATTGAAACCATTAATGATCAATTGAAAAACCTTTTTCATATAGACCATACAAGGCATAGATCTGTTATGAATTTTCAAACTAATGTATTAGCTGGGCTACTTGCCTATGTTTTCAAACCTAATAAAATTTCTGTAGCTTTTGGAAAATTAAACAATCTCAACCTTCATCTTGCATCAAACTGAGGTTATAGAAGGGAAAAAGGAGTTACTTGGCATTTGGATAGGCAAAAATGAAGGTGCTAAATTTTGGATGCAAGTAGTTACTGAGTTAAAGAATCGAGGAATTGAACAAATTTATGTTGCTTGTGTGGATGGTTTAAAGGGCTTTCCAGAAGCTATAAGCAGTGTATTCCCGAGTACTATAGTACAATTATGTATTGTACATATGGTTCGCAATTCAGTAAAGTATGTGTCATATAAAGATTTAAAAGAGGTCACATCAGATCTAAAACAAATTTATACAGCTAATAATGACGAAATGGCACGTTTAAAACTTCAGCAATTTGGTGTAAAATGGGATAAAAAATATCCGGTAATTTCTGATATTTGGCAACGTAATTGGTCTGGGATAATACCGTTTTTTGCCTTTCCTGAAGAGATCAGAAAGGTAATTTATACTACTAACACTATAGAATCTGTAAATCGTCAAATTAGAAAAATTATCAAAAATAAGGGGGTGTTTCCAGATGATAAGTCAATTCAAAAAATAATATTTTTATCCCTACAAAATGCAGCCAAAAAATGGACCATGCCTATTAAAGATTGGTCTTTAGCTTTAAATCAATTTGAAATACTTTGTGGAGATTTTAAATATGATTTATTGGAAAATAAAAAATGAGGCTCTGTACAAATAAGTGTGTAAATTTTTTAAAGGTTATATAAAAATATAATATAACAAAAGGAGAAATTATAATGCACCAAAAACAAAATGAAGCAATGAATCAAGCGATAGATTTATTAATAAATAATGATACAGATATATCAACATTACTTAAAGAGGATGGTTTATTAAAACAATTAACCAAACGGCTTGTAGAGAAGGCATTGCAGTCAGAGATGAATAATCATTTAGGATATGATAAATATTGTCATACTGATAGTGATAATGTTCGTAATGGTAGGAATGTAAAGAATCTAGTAACAAATAATGGAGTTGTAGAGATTGAGGTTCCAAGGGATAGAAGTAGTACATTTGAACCTGCATTAATTCCGAAGCGTCAAAGACGTATTGAAGGATTTGATGATAAAATAATATCATTATACGCTAAAGGAATGAGCTTATCTGATATTAAGATTCAAATGCAAGAATTGTATGGAGCTGACGTTAGCGAAAGTTTGATAAGTCAAATTACTGATGATGTAATTGAGGATGTCAAGATATGGCAAAGCCGACCATTGGATCGAGTATATGCTATAGTATTTTTTGACTGTTTAGTAGTAAAAGTACGTCAAGATAAACGAATTATCAATAAGTCTGTATATGTAGCATTAGGTATTGATTTATCTGGAAGGAAGGATATTTTAGGATTGTGGATCAGTGAAAATGAAGGAGCGAAATTTTGGCTTGGTAATTTTACTGAGATGAAGAACAGAGGTATGCAAGACATGCTTATTGCTTGCAGTGATAATTTAACCGGTATGTCTGAGGCAATAGAAGCAGTTTTTCCGAAAACCGAACATCAATTATGTATTGTACATCAGATTAGAAATAGTTTAAAATATGTATCATATAAAGACCGAAAAGAATTAGCGTCTGATTTAAAGCCTATATATACTGCTAGCACGGAGGAAGAAGCACATCTTGCTTTAGAATCTTTTGAAGCTAAATGGAGTAAACAGTATCCACAAATTGCTAAATCTTGGTATGTTCATTGGGAAAATTTAATGGTTTTTCTAGGATACCCTGAGGCGATAAGGAAAGTAATATACACAACTAATAGTGTAGAATCTGTCAATAGCCAATTACGTAAGGTTACTAAGAATAAACGGGTTTTTCCAAATGATAATGCTGTTTTTAAGACCTTATATTTGGCAATTGATTATATGACCAAGAAATGGGTTATGCCGATTCCAAACTGGAACGCAGCTATGGCTCACTTTTTGATAAAATTTGAAGGTAGAATTTAAGCCCTATGAAAAATTTACACACTTAATTAGAAAGGCTCAAAAATGAACTTACACAAATTAAATGATTGACTCAAAGATTCTAAAGCAAGATGTGCTTCTTCCTCTGTGCTAGCAGTATATATAGGCTTTAAATCAGCCGCTAATTCTTTTCGGTCTTTATATGATACATATTTTAAACTATTTCTAATCTGATGTACAATACATAATTGATGTTCGGTTTTCGGAAAAACTGCTTCTATTGCCTCAGACATACCGGTTAAATTATCACTGCAAGCAATAAGCATGTCTTGCATACCTCTGTTCTTCATCTCAGTAAAATTACCAAGCCAAAATTTCGCTCCTTCATTTTCACTGATCCACAATCCTAAAATATCCTTCCTTCCAGATAAATCAATACCTAATGCTACATATACAGACTTATTGATAATTCGTTTATCTTGACGTACTTTTACTACTAAACAGTCAAAAAATACTATAGCATATACTCGATCCAATGGTCGGCTTTGCCATATCTTGACATCCTCAATTACATTATCAGTAATTTGACTTATCAAACTTTCGCTAACGTCAGCTCCATACAATTCTTGCATTTGAATCTTAATATCAGATAAGCTCATTCCTTTAGCGTATAATGATATTATTTTATCATCAAATCCTTCAATACGTCTTTGACGCTTCGGAATTAATGCAGGTTCAAATGTACTACTTCTATCCCTTGGAACCTCAATCTCTACAACTCCATTATTTGTTACTAGATTCTTTACATTCCTACCATTACGAACATTATCACTATCAGTATGACAATATTTATCATATCCTAAATGATTATTCATCTCTGACTGCAATGCCTTCTCTACAAGCCGTTTGGTTAATTGTTTTAGTTAACCACTCTGCACTGCAAGTGCAGAGCTTAATATTACGGCATGAATGCCTAATGTATGTACTAACTTAAAAGTTAGAAACTATTTGTGTATGGCTCATTTAGAAAGTGTCACAACACAAAAAGAATATATCTGTGAAGTGTAAGATTTTGTTAAAAAATATCTTATCTTTTCTTGATAAGATATTTAAAATTTATGTTGAAACGACGCACTGCAAGTGCGGGGTTTTTCTCCCAAAGTGGGACAATAAATCTATCGCTTGATTCATTGCTTCATTTTGTTTTTAGTGCATTATAATTTCTCCTTTTGTTATATTATATTTTTATATAACCTTTGAAAAATTTACACACTTATTTGTACAGAGCCAATTCTTGAAGTTCTACCTGAGTATATAATCTGAATGAATAACGATTGAACTGCTAGTTCAATTCATTAAACTCTACTCTAGCAAATAATTTTATTTGAAGTAGAGAGAGTTCAGAATGATCTTTTGAACCTTCTTCTGCTAATTTATTGGCTTTAGTTAAAAGGTCTAAATCTCTAGCTAGATCAGCGAAAAAGAATCTTATTTCACCACTTTGCTTTGTTCCTAATATTTCTCCGCTACCTCTTAGGAGCAGATCTTGCTCTGCTATATAAAAACCATCATTGCTGTTTCTCATCACTTCAAATCTAGATTTTGCAACCATAGTTAATTTTTGAGGATCATATAGAAGAATACAATGAGATTGTAAAGTTCCACGTCCAACTCTACCTCTTATCTGATGTAACTGAGCTAAACCAAACTGTTCAGCATTTTCTATGACTATTAAGGTTGCTTCTGGTACATCGATACCCACTTCAATTACAGTTGTAGCAACCAAGATTTTAATATTACCATTCTTAAATTGGTGCATAATCATATCTTTTTGCTCATTTTTCATTTTGCCATGTATTATACCTGTAATGTTAGGGTAGGCATTCTCAATGGTAATTAGTCTAGTATTGATGTCGATTAATTCTGTATTTTTTGCCTGTGTTGTTAACTCTCCATCATTTTGATCGATAAGGGGACATATCCAGTAAATTTTCTCTCCAAATTTTAGCTTTTTATCTAAAACTGAGATTACATCATTTAGCTTGGTCTTTGGCAATATGCTAGTAATAATTGGTAGTCGATTTTTTGGTTTGCTTGTTAATTTAGCAATATCCATATCTCCAAACATGGTCAAAGTAAGACTTCTAGGAATAGGGGTTGCGGTCATCACCAAAACATCGGGATGAGAGGCTTTATTAATTAAATCTAACCGTTGTTGTACACCAAATTTATGCTGTTCATCAATGACGATATAACCTAAATTTTTAAAGTTTACTTTTTCTTGAAATAATGCATGAGTGCCAATTAATATATCAATATCTCCATTTTCTAGGCTTGATAGAACTTTGTTTCGTTCTTTGGTAGATATTTTTCCAGTAAGTAAACCAAGCCTTATTCCGGTTTCACTTAAGGCTTTAACGAAGAATTGGTAATGCTGGTTTGCTAATAAATCGGTAGGGGCCATTAGTGCAGCTTGAAATTTATGGTATGATACAGTGACCATTGTCAATAAAGCTACTAGGGTTTTACCAGAACCAACATCACCTTGGAGTAAGCACATCATTTCTGTAGGAGATAATTGATGTTTTGCAATTTCCTCAATCACGTTCTTTTGGTCAGGTGTGAGTTCAAAGCTTAATGTCTTAAGTATTGCTTGTTGTAACTGACTAGACCCGGTAAATGAATTACCTTGTTTTAATTTTGTTTGTTGGCGGAGATATTGTAATGAAATTTGGTTAGCAAAAAGTTCTTTTTCTGCCAATTGTCTTAAAGCTTGAGTATGTAATTCTTCTAATTGCTTAGTTTTAACCTGATATAAATGTAAAGTTTTTAAATCTTCTAATAATGATTTAGTATAATCCTTTACTTCTTGAAAACTCTCAGGAATACAGCACCACTCTTTCTCAAACAAATCAAGCCCCTTTATTATATAGGAATAAAGTTGCTTATTAATTATCCCATAGGTCAAAGGATATATTGGTTCTAGGGGGCTGGTAAGTTTTTGAGCCAAAATAAATATTGGGTGGACTATTTGAGGTAAGCTAGAGAAAACTTGTACTTTACCATTAATTGTATGTTTACTGCCTATTGTAAGTTTACTTAGAATAAAATAAGATGGTCTATTAAAAAATATCAGCAGAATTGAGCCAGTTTCATTAGATCCTAAGATTTTCAAAGGCTGTTTTTTGTTCTTAGGCACAAGAACTTCTTCTATTGTTATTTCAGTTTGAATTAACTGACCATTTTTTAGTGAAGATAAATTTGGTGAAATTATTTTAACTTGATAAGAAGTAGGGCGGTAAAATAACAAATCTCTTAAATTGATTATTCCCAATCTTTTAAGTCCAATAATTATATTATCACCAACGTTAATACGTAATTTAATTGGTAAGAAAAAAAACTTATTGATAGTTAACATATTATTTTTTTAATTAACCTGAATTCGATGTAATATACTCAAATGATTTGAAAAATTGGATTTGAAAATGAATGGTGAGCAGGCGTAGCAGGCGTAGCGTACATATAGTATAGTTACGCATGCGAGTCCATGATATTTTCAAAAAACAATTCGTAGGAGCAGAAGAGTATATTAACTTGGTTATATCGAACCTAGGTTAATAATAACTATATTTGTTCGCAGCATCTAGAGTTTAGTGCATAAAAATATCAATATCGTTCCATCCTACTAGGTCTAAGTTGGCTCTAATAGGTAAAAACTTAAAAATTTGTTTTGCAATATCTAACCTATTTTCGGTCAGTAACATATCTTGCAAGATAGCACGAAGTTGATGTAGGTAAAGGACGTCTTTGGCGGCATATTCTTTTTGTTCAGCTGTAAGATCAAACCTTCCCCAATAGGAAGACTGTTGTTGTTTAGAAATTTGGACTGCAAGTAGTTCGCGGCATAAGTCTTTTAAACCATGAGTATCAGTATAGGTTCTAACTAGTTTAGAAGATATCTTTGTACAAAATATGTTCTCCAAATCTATTCCAAGATATTTTATTATTGCTGCTAAATCAAATCTAGCATAGTGAAATATTTTGCATCGATTCTTATCAAGCAATAGTTTTTTTAAATTAGGTGCTGCGTAATTCTTGTCAATAAAGTTTACTAAGTAAGCCTTACCATCTCCATTACTCAGTTGCAAAAGGCATAACCTATCCCTATGTAAGTTTAACCCCATCGTTTCTGTATCGATTGCTAGGTCTCCTGCAATATTAAAATCTTCCGGGAGATCATTCTGAAAAACTATAATACTGATAATAACCTCCTAAGTTATTTTATGGTAAAAACCTGTTCTTTTGGCGACGCTACCCCTAGAACTCTTCTTGCTTCTTGGTCAAGCATATCTCTATCTAGAGATTCTGGTCTAAGTAGTTTTACTTTATGTTCAAGTTCAATGCGTTCTGCCCTTAAATTTTCTAGTTCACTATAGGTTTTTTCGAGTCGTTGATTTAATCTAAAATAAGCAATAATCCCTCTATTACCACAAATAGAATGGAAGATAAAATAAGCTAATAATAAAGATAGCAAAACATTAAATATTATTTTTTTGGAATTTTTAACTGAATCAATAAAATATTGATAATTCATAATATTTTAATAATAAAAATAATATTGGGGCGGTAAGAATTATGCTATCAAATCGGTCTAGAACACCGCCATGACCTGGTATTATAGTACCAGTATCTTTTATAGCAAATTTACGCTTAAAATATGAAATAAATAAATCGCTCATTTGTGCTATTAGTGCTAAACAAATAGCTGCTATAATTAAGTGCCGTTTGTTTAATAAATAGTCAGTTGGTAAGTCAAAGCTAGGTACTAAACTTAATAAAAATGCTGTAAGCCCACTAGCTAATACCCCTATGATTAATCCACTCCAAGTTTTGTTAGGACTAATCTTGGGGGTCAGCTTAGGTCCGCCTATATTCTTCCCAGCAATCATAGCAAATATATCAACTGACCATATTATAATGAAATATAGTAATAATAGCCATCGATTTTTATCTTCAGTAGCAATTATTATTAAAGATATAGTGGGAATGGGAATGATAACAAAGCCCAGTAATATATGGGAAAAGGACGATTTTGTCATTTGATACCATTCATATGACATAATTATGGCAATTAATAACATAATTATATAAAATAATGACTTAATGAACATTATCGCTATAATAAATACTGGTCCTATTACTAGGGCTGATAATATTCTTACTACTATATTAGACCTCTTATCTAGCACCAAAATTCCTTTTTCTTTTTGAATAATCGTTTAATGCTTCTAGTATATCTTGTTTGTTAAAGTCAGGCCAGTATTTAGGTAAAAAATATAGTTCAGCATAGGCAGCTTGCCATAGTAGAAAATTACTGATTCTACATAGACCACCAGTACGAATTAACAAATCTACATCAGGCATTCTTGGATCATATAGATAATTACCAAACTCATTCTCGCTAATTTGTGTTTTACTAGAATTGATGATTTTCTGGCATGCGTCAACAATCTCTGCTCGCCCGCCATAACTAAAAGCAATACAAAGAGTTATGTTATTATTATGTTTTGTTAATTCTATAGCATCATGGATTTGTTTTTGTAACATATTATCTAACATATCCAATCTACCGATAACTTTTATTTTGACTCCGTTTTCGTGTAGTAGTGTAGTCTCATTTTTTAGATAATAACGTAATAATTTTAGTAAAAATGTCACTTCAGTCTTTGACCTACGCCAATTTTCTGATGAGAAAGTATAAAGTGTCACGTAAGGTATATTAAGTTCTATAAAATCTGGTAATAATTTCTTTACTCTATTAGCACCTGCTCTATGTCCCTCAGATTTTGGTAAGCCTTTTTCTAAAGCCCACCTTGCATTACCGTCCATGATAATGGCTAAATGATTTACTTTGTTGATTGTATTCATATTTATTGTATATACGCTGGGATGACTCGAAGTTATCACCATTACTATGGCTCAGGTTAGCTATATAATAACACAGAAATGCCATTAATGAACATATATTTGCGGTCAGTTATAGGAAATTTTCATCGTAATAGATCATTTATGGATACTTTACTTCTAGTTCCTTTATCCACCTGTTTAACGATTACTGCACAATATAAACTTGGTTTTCCTGAATCAGCAGGTAAGCTGCCTGGTACTACAACTGAGTAGGCCGGAACTCTACCATAAATTATTTTTCCACTTTCCCTATCTACTATCTTGGTAGATGCACCAATAAATACTCCCATACTAATTACACTTCCTTCTTCTACTAAAACCCCTTCTGCTATTTCTGATCTTGCACCTATAAAACAATTATCTTCAATTATTACCGGGGTATCTTGTATTGGCTCTAGTACCCCACCAATACCTGTTCCGCCAGAAATATGACAATTCCTTCCTATTTGTGCACATGATCCTACGGTGGCCCAAGTATCAATCATTGTTCCTTCTCCTATATATGCACCTATATTAATAAAAGAAGGCATAACAATAACGTTTTTAGCTAAATATGCCCCCGTTCTTATAAATGCTCCGGGAACGATACGACAGCCATGGGTTCTAAATAATTCTTCATTATGATTTGTAGCAAATTTGGGAGCAATTTTATCATACCATTTCATACAATCACCAGAATGGATTTGCGAATCAGTTACAATAAAATGTAATAAAATTGCTTTTTTTACCCAAAGATTAACTTGCCAATCAGCTCCTTCTTTTTTACAAACCCTAATTAACCCTTGATTCAAGCCATCAATAATATCCTGCAATATTTGTTTGGCATAATTAGTTTTTTCTGCATCTTGAGTTAATTTATCGCGTATTTGCCAAAATTCTTCTATAGTATTAATATGTTTTTGCATAACATCCTTGCTAAATTGTAAAAAAAATCATAATTTACTTTATTTTTAAGTCAACCTATATACTCAAATTTGAGTATACAAATTAGAGCACGTAAATGAGTATTGCTTGCCCAAATTGTAACACTACCTTTATAGTTTCAAAAGAACAAATAGGTATGACTGGTAGGAAGGTCAAATGTTCAAAATGCCACCATATATGGTATCAAAAGGCAGAGCTTGATCAGCAAGAACCTCCCATTATATCAGATAATACCACAAAAAACGCTAGCACTAATGAAAATAATAAAATATATTTAACTAAAGGTACTAACTTACCGGCTTTATTACCAACTAAAATTCCTGAGCAATCGCATATTTTATCTATATTATTGTGGCTTAGTTTAATTGTCTTCTTATTATTAATGTTATTTCACGAGAAGTTTAATATACCAGCTCTGTATAAAGAGAATAATAATATATTAACTATAAGAAATATACATGTTGAACAAAATAAAGAAATGGGACAAATTAAAGTTTCCTACAGGATAAGTAATACTTCTGACCATGATGTGACAATACCACTTATTCGGGTTAGATTGCTCAATAAAAAATATGTAACAGTAAAATCCTATATAATGAATCAAAAAAATATTAAATTGCCACCTAAGCAACATATCGACATCGCTACGTATCTTGATGTAGTTCCTCGTTCAAGTGAGTTGTTAAATATTATGCTTGGTAATAGTTTGGATTTCATATTACATTAGACTTCTTTTGAAAGAGACTTATAATCAATTCAAATACTCCCATAACATAACCGGAAGTTCGATGTAACAAGCTACATCGAACTTCCGTGATATATATAGAAAAAAATGAATAAACAAATTATATACCCTAAACTAATTCCTAGGCTCTTTGCTTCTTGCCTAGATTCGTTTTTGTTGTCAATTTTTACAACTCCGATCACCCACTTTATGTTATCTAGACTGTCTTTATTTTTTTTTAAAGCTAGTATAGCGGACATACTAATAATGGGTAGCACGAAACCGGAGTTAGTTCAAAATGTAACTGCTAGTAATGTTCTTACATTATTTATTTTAATGTTTATAATTAATTTTGCCCTAACTGCAACATATTTTATTGGTTTTTGGATTTATTTCGGTGCTACTCCAGGAAAAATGATTATGCATATGAAAATAGTAGACGCAATCACTCTTGGAAAACCTAGTAAATGGCAATTAATTAAAAGATTTTGTGGATATGTATTAGTGCTAGTTGGTATTTGGTTTATACTATTTTCTAAACAACGCCAAGCTTTGCATGATAAAATTGCTGGAACAGTGGTTATTAAAAGTTAAAACACAATAGTATTAATTTTAAAAGTTGTAGTAGTATCACTGGATTATTAGTAGTAAAAACGATGCCATCCAATATGATTTTTCATTTTACTTGATAATCAAGTTATAAGTAGTAAAGGTATGCTAAAATGAATAAACTAAATGAAATAGATCAGTTGATCTATCTTTTCTCCAAACTACCTAGTCTTGGTCAAAGATCAGCAAGGCGTATAGTCCTGCATCTTTTACAAGAAAAAGACGTTAGGTTAAAAGGTTTAATTTCAGCTCTTTCTTACGTAGATAATAATGTTGTCAAGTGCGATATTTGTGGCAACATAGATTCTCATCATATTTGTAGAGTATGTTCATCTGATGATCGCAACAAATCTATTATAGCAATTGTTGAAACAGTGACAGAATTGTGGGCAATAGAGCGTAGTGGCATTTTTAATGGATATTATCATGTACTAGGACATAATTTGTCAACTGCAAATAGCCATAATTCTAAAGCATTAAGACTACCAGAATTACTAGCTAGATGCCAAGAGAATAACATTAATGAAATAATTATTGCAACTAATTCTACCTTAGAAGGTCAAACTACAGCTTATTTCATTACTGAATATTTCAAAGATTATACTATCAAAATATCAAGATTAGCTAGCGGCATTCCAATAGGGGGAGAACTAGACTATTTAGATGAAGGAACTTTATCAGCTGCAATAACCTTAAGACAGCCTTTTGACTAATTTATTGTCCCACTTTGGGAGAAAAACCCCGCACTTGCAGTGCGTCGTTTCAACATAAATTTTAAATATCTTATCAAGAAAAGATAAGATATTTTTTTAACAAAATCTTACACTTCACAGATATATTCTTTTTGTGTTGTGACACTTTTTAAATGAACCATACACAAATAGTTTCTAACTTTTAAGTTAGTACATACATGAGGCATTCATGCCGTAATATTAAGCTCTGCACTTGCAGTGCAGAGTGGTTAACTAAAAATTATTTATTGTGTTGAAAAATTTAATATAATATATAAACTGTTGGTTAGATATTATATTAAATTTTGTTAATAAATTATCAAAGATTACTAAATTAGAATTATTTATATGAAATGTTAATTTGAAATTTTTAGATATTTTCATTAGTTTATTTTATATTTTACCTTGCATATAATTATTTTAACTAAAGTAAGCATATGTACCAACTTTTTTGGACTATTTTAGTCATACTTTTGATTCCTGTAGTTCTTTATATTTGCAGGTACAAAATGTTTTCGTGGTTTAATTTAAGAAATAATTCAAAAACTAAAATATTAGAATTAGAACAAAAGATATCAGAGCAAGATAATATTTTGAATCACGTTACTCACGAAATTAGGACTTCGATACATGGGGGAAGTAGTATCGCTCAGTTTTTATATGAAAATTGGGATAAAATGGATGAGCAAGAACACGTAAAGTATGTCAGTATAATAGCTAAAAATAATCAACGTCTTATTAAATTAATTAATGACCTACTAGACCTATCTAAGTTTAGTACCGGGAAAATGCAGTTTAATTTTGTTGCTATGGATCTATTATCTTCTATAAAAGAGACCGTGCAGCAACTTACAGAATTAAACATAATTAACGATCGAATTAATATTATTCTTATTGATCATAGTATTACAAAAGCAATGATTAATGGAGATTAAATTAGGATTAACCAATTATTAAATAATTTATTTAATAATGCACTCAAATATACTAAGGAAGGATTAATTATAGCGGTAATTGATTTAAAAAATCATGAAAATATTCCTTATTGGTGCTTTAGCCTAATCGATACAGGTATAGGAATTCCAGACTCAGAACTTGAGACTATTTTTGAAGTATTTACTCGTAGTTCACGAACTAATAATAATTTTCTTGGTACAGGTGTTGGTTTATCTATTTGCCGAGAAATTGTACTGGCTCATAATGGTTATATTTATGCCGAGAATAACCGTAAAAGAGGAACAAAATTAGAATTTATGATTCCTGTATACGATAAAAAAGAGACATAAAATGCTTACAAAGGATAATATTGCAAAAGTATTTACTATACTTTTTGTTGATGATGAACCAATTTGCCATGACGTAATAAACTTAGTGCTACATTATGAACAAAAATATAAAATTATCAGTGCTTATTCCGGACAAGAAGCAGTTAATTTATCTAAAACACATGCTAATACAATAGAGTTAATATTTCTTGATATTTCTCTTCCTGATATGACAGGTTGTGAAGTACATAAACAAATAAGAAGTGATGAGAACCTTGCACATATTCCTATAATTTTTCAAACTGGTTTGTCTAGCAATCATCAGGAAATGCAAAAGCTCTTACAAGAACAAGCAACATACCTAATCCATAAACCTTATAAAAACGAAGAACTGCTTGAAACTATAAGGCAGTTCCATAACTAGATACATACTCAAAGCAAAAGAGTATACTCATTTATAAGGCAATTAGATATAAGATAAATATTCTTATATCTAATTGAGGTTACTTAGATATTATATGTTTATTTTTTAATAATGAAACAAGGTCACCGTTTTCATACATCTCACGTACTATATCGCAGCCACCTATCAATTCCCCTTTTATATAAAGCTGTGGTATGGTAGGCCAATCACTGAAAGATTTGATATCTTCACGTAAGCTAGGATCGGTTAAAACATTAATATCACGAAATTCTACGCCAAGTTTTTTTAAGATAGAAACAACGGTAGCAGAAAAACCACATTGAGGAAAATTGGCAGTGCCTTTCATAAATAATACAATATCATGATTAGCAATTTCATTTTTTATAAAATCAAAATTTCTATTCTCTAACATTCCTAAACCTGATAAAAATTATAACTTCTTTTACTCTTAAATGTTATATTATGCAAGCTCAAATAGTTGATAAAATTTTTGAAATTTTAAGCCAAAATAATCCTACTCCCCGAACGGAACTAGAATATGTGAATAATTTTACTCTATTAGTAGCGGTGATATTATCCGCACAAGCAACTGATGTTTCAGTTAATAAAGCAACTAGATTATTGTTTGTGAAGTATAATACACCAGAAAAAATATTAGAGCTCGGGGAAGAAGGGGTAAGAACCTATATAAGATCAATAGGTTTATTTATAACCAAAGCAAAAAATATTGTTGCACTTTGTCGAATTTTGATAGATAAGTATGACAGCAAAGTACCTAACAATTTTGATGACTTAATTAAATTGCCAGGTGTCGGAAGAAAAACTGCTAATGTAGTATTGAATTGCCTCTTTGGTAAGTCAACTATCGCAGTTGATACGCATGTATTTAGAGTTTCTAAAAGATTAGGACTGGCAAATAGTAATACTCCCAAAAAAGTAGAACTTGAATTAGTTAAAGTTATCGATAAAAAATGGTTACAACATGCTCATCACTGGTTGATATTGCTTGGTAGGTATATTTGCAAAGCACGAGTACCAAATTGCCCTGCTTGCTCAGTTAAAGAATATTGTGAGTATTATGCTAATAATTTTCTGAAGTAGCAAACTGTAGATACACTTCTGCTTTAAAGAATTGCCTAGGAGTACGAGTGACAAGTTAACTAATCGTATATTTAGTATGTGAGTACGCAAAGTCCCGATAGTAAGACAATGCTAACACTTTAAAGACGAATAGTATACCAAACCTATTGCTTACGTAACCTTAGTTCGATATAAGAATTAATAATTCTTATATCGATACTTGCTTTGTTATTTATAAGGAAAAATGCACTCTTGGAGTGCTTCTGCGGGTGCATTTTAACTTTTTTCATCATTCAATATGTGATTTTAATTATTAAAATCACATATTGAATGGAGTATTATATTTTAACAATCAGGTGGGCAGCCACTTCAAACCTGATTGTTTCTATATATAATACTGAATTCGATGTAACTTGTTATTCTGAATTCCCATAGATGGAGAGGTGGCCGAGTGGTTTAAGGCACTCGCCTGGAAAGCGTGTTCACGGTAACGTGTCAGGGGTTCAAATCCCCTCCTCTCCGCCATTTTTGTACAAGTTGTTGTTTTTTCAAAAATATCGAACGGGAAACGTAGAGAGGTCTCAAGTTTTTTACCCCTCAGTTTGAGGTTCTGAAATACGAAATTTATCATTTTACGTCAGTTCGGGATAAGATATAGATGAAATAGTAATAGATAAAAGGATTGTCAAAAAGGAGTGCCTGCAGTATTTAGTCTGTCCGGCAAAACTCTATAAGTCTTATAGATAATAGGGTTTAATGGCAGAAAATAATAAAGAAATCCATAAGAAAATGTTAAAATATGCTAATAAACCTTATGGATTTCAGTCAATATGCCAATAGAAAATATTATCAAATCACAAAAACAAGGAAAACTTTTTGGTTATAAATTAAAAGAAGAATTAAACTCAAATAATAAGCTATATAAATTAAGAGAATTAATAAATTGGTCTGGTCTAGAAGAATGGTTATCAAAAAATGTTTCTATTAAGAGATTTGGTAGAAATAGAAAATGTCATAGAGTGATGCTTGGTGTAACGATGCTACAAGCAATGTATAATTTTTCAGATTCATTAGCAGAGGAAGAACTAAAAGAAAACATGTATTGGCAATATTTCTGTGGGTGGGAATATATAGAAACAGATATAGCGATGTCGGAAACTAGCATAAGAAGATTTCGTAATTTATTAGGTGAATCTGGATATAACGAGATATTAGCAGAGTTGATAAGAGTTGGAATAAGAACTAACACAATTAAAAAAAAAGATTTGGAATTGATAATTGCTGATACAACGGTACAAATTAAGAATATCAAGCACCCACATGATGTTTATAGTCACCTTTTTGGTTAAAACCCCCAGCTTCAGCTGGGAAAGACTTCAGTCCTTGTTCTAATATTTCAATTCACTATAACTTGAATATATGATATTTTAATATACATGAAGAGCTTGCTCTTATGTATATTAAAATATCATATATGACAGATTATCACAAGACTAGCCACACTGTATTTTACCATCGCTTTCATGTTGTTTGGATCACTAAATATCGCTACAAAGTATTGCAGGGTAACTTATAAGAATTAGGATCAGAGAGATAGCACAGGCATTAGTAATATCTCTTTAGAGTAATAGCGACTTCCAGTCTAGATATCAACCCACCAGCTTCAGCTGGTTGTTATTGAGTATAAAATTTTATCTGAGTCTGTCCTATAGTTTGTGTAAGTTGCAAAGAAAGCAGTAAGAGATTACTGTAAAAAAAGTAACTTAAGCAAGCAAGGAGGAATTATGGCTAAAAAATTAGATACAGATAAAGATACATTAGACATCAGTAATCAGCTAGTAGAAGAATTATTATCAAAAGCAGATCCATCGGAGTTATTTGGTCGAGATGGTTTATTTCAACAGCTAAAGAAGCAAATAGTTGAGAAAATATTAGCAAGTGAGAAACTGGACTGATTTTTCAAGACAAATTTTTCACTAATTTTGTTTCCCATTTTACATAATTTTTAAGCTGCATTTTGTAAGTAATCAAGATACACGTTCATCGGTTTTTTATAACCAATACTTGAATGGAATCTTTGATTGTTATATTTATCCATGTATTTATCAATACCATCTTTAAGTTCTGCGATATTTTTAAAATCATTTATAAATATACAATTATATTTTAAAGTTCTAAAAAATCTTTCAATCACAATATTATCAATGCTTCTACCCTTACCGTTCATTGAGATTTGTATATTATTCTCTTTTAGAATTCCCGTATGCTCATGTCCAGTATATTGACTACCCTGATCACTATTGAATATTTGTGGTGCAGGGTATTTATTCAGTGCATCTTTTAATACATCGGTTACAAGTGATGCATCCATAGAATTAGATACTTTATAACTTAGTATTGCCTTACTATGCCAATCTATAATCGCCACAAGATACATAAATCCTCCGTTAGTTCTAATATAAGTAATGTCACCACTCCACACTTGATTAACATAAGGTACATGAATAGTTCTATTCGTTCCTGATTTGTGCCAGTACGGCTCAAGCAAATAGCTATAAATTTTATGTTGACCATCCTTCACAGAAGTAGATTGCTTTTTATGAGGATGAATAGCTTCTATACCCATTATTCCCATATATTTAAGCACCCTATCTCTGCCCACATTAAAGCCGTCTTCCAATAATTGTTTGTATATATAACGATAACCATACTCAGGGTTATCCGTATATATTTCATCTATTCTATTTAAAATATCAAGATTATATAAGCTCATTACTTTAGCTTTATAATATACTCCAGATCTGCTTATCTTTAATAGTTCACATTGCCTTGTCTTTGCTAACGTACTCAGCTTGGGGTCGACAAGACTTTTCTTATTTGATAAGTCCAAGCTGTTTAGCTTTCCCACCGCCCAGTCCCTCTCGACTGTAGCCTTACCTAATGCTTTTGCAAGTTCATCGTTTTGATTCTTAAGTTCACTAATCTGCCCTTTGTACTCACTAACAGCTTTTGCTGGCTCAAATGCCAATGACGCATTATCTAAAAATTGTCGTTTCCAGTTTTGCATAGTTTTAGCCGTTACTTCATATTTGACCGATAACTGACCTATTGTTGATTCTTCTTTTAACATCTCTAATACTATTTTAGTTTTTGCTTCTGCACTAAAATTTTTAATTTGTTTTTTACCCATTTGTTTCTCTTTAATTTTATTTATTATTCTATACTTATTGAGAAACAAAAAGGTTTTGTCGCATCTATAAATCATACTACATCAAGATTGTTAAAACTAAGGTTTTGGACATTATGATGCCATTAACATAGCAAAATTCTCAAAAGTAGAAAGATTATCATTAGCTCCAATTATTTGTCTTTTTTGCATCATACGAATATTTTCTATACCGGTAATAGTCATTTCTGCAGAATGAAAACTCTTAAAACCAAGCATTGGCTTTGTACGTTTTTTGATAAACCTATGATCTTGTTCTACAAGATTATTCAGGTATTTGGTCTGAATAACCTTAATTTTATAATCTTTAGGAACTTCTGTATTCAAATCATTAAGAGCAGCCGTATTACTACCGCTTTTATCAATTACTACTTTCTCAGGAAAATTATTCTCTCTAAAGGCTTTACGAAAAAATGCAAGTGCTGCAGGCTTGTCTCTATGCTTACGTAGCAGAAAGTCTACAGTATTACCAAGACTATCTAGTGCTCTATATAAATAAACCCATTTACCGTTTAATTTAATATAAGTCTCATCCATTCTCCAACTACTACCAACTGGCTTCTTTCTTTTTCTAACCACCTGATCTATCAATGGTACAAATTTTATAACCCATCTTTGTAATGTAGAGTGATCAATTTTTGCTCCCCTTATACTCATCATTTCTTCCAAATCTCGATAACTTAAAGAAAATCGGCATTTCATATAGACAAATAACATTATTATTTCTGGTGAAGAACAAAATCCTTTGAAATATGATAATAATCTTGCAGTAATACGAAACATCTTAACATCTTTTTTAGATCATTATATCAATCTTTTTTCTATTGTCCAACATATGCGACAGAACCATAACGGTTGCTAAGTACAGCCAACCTTCTTCAGTTGGAACATATGTGATGTCCCCAACCCAATAACAATTAGCAGCATAGACCTTGAACTTTCTATCCAATAAATTAGGAGCAACTTGCTTATTATGACTAGAATCAGTAGTTGCTTTAAATTTATGTTTGCTTTTACATACTAAACCAGCTTCATTCATTAGCCTTGCAATCCGCTTCCGACTAACAATTATACCGTGTCTAGATAGTTCCTTTTTAATGGGTCTAGATCCATAATTCCTTCTACCTTCTTGAAAAATTGTTTTAATCTTACAGGTTAAAGCATTATCTTCTTTGTCCCTATTGCATTCAGGGGTAGTTAACCATTCATAATAGCCACTACGTGATACTTTCATAAATTTGCACATAATCGCAGTTGAAAAATCACCTTTATGCTTCTTTATCCATGCGTACTTTATTGGGACTCTTTCGCAAAGTACGCGGCAGCCTTTTTTAATAGATCACGCTCCTGCGTTACCCTAGCTAAATCTTTCTTTAATCTTTTTAATTCATCATAGAGATGTTCATCTGTTCGCATTATTGATTCTTTAGGTTTGGAATATTTATCTACCCAAGTATATAGAGTATTTCTAGTAATACCTAACTCTTTAGCTGTTTGTGACACAGGTCGCTTGGACTCAATTGCTAATTTAACTGCTGACTCTTTAAATTCAGCCGGATAAACCTTTGGTTTGCTATTAGTCATTTTTGTACTTCCTTTCTGTTAATATTGTCTCCTATTAACTGTCCGGAAAACTATAACCACATCACTTATCGCACTCTTCTTCATTACCACCATTCCCGTTATCAGATTCACTTGGCGGTTCTTTTAATGAATCTGAACTATCTTTTTTTTGTTATCTGCCTTAAAACCAATCAGCATTTCCTTAAGCTTATTTATACTGATATTTGATGATGCTAGCTTGTCTATTAGCTCATTACAAAATTTCACAAGTTCTACTATCGTTTGCTGTTCATCTCCCGTTAATGAACTTTCCTTGACATGTTGTATTAGTTCTTCTCGTTCTTCAGCACTTAAGGTCGCTACTTTTGGTTTTTTCATTTGATTAATTATCATTATTATTAATATTTCAAATGTTATAATATAATTGGTACTTTTTCAACTAGTTTTTATTACAAAACTTACGCTATGTTATCTCAAGTATGACTAAAAACCTTGGCTGAAAGCCATTTTTTCATAGTAAAGAATTTTAATAATATCTCAGTACAAAGCCACTTATCATAAAACATAGCGTAAGTTTTGATTAATCGGTGATATTTGCATAGTAGAAACCCAAATTTATACAATAAATTCATACTAGCAAAAAAATTAGATAGTGTTACGCAGTTTTGCTGCAAGTATACGTATCAATACCTCCATATCAAAGTGTCAGCAAGCTGGTACAATATTTGAAAGGTAAGAGTTCTAGAAAGATTCAGCAAGAATTTCCGGAATTAAAAAAGAGATATTGGGGTAAGCATTTATGGGCTACAGGATATTTTGTAAGAACTACAGGTAATGTCACAGATCAGATGATCAAAGCCTACATAGAAAAGCATGAAGGTAAAGATGATGCTGTGGGAGACTTTCAAGTTGAAAATTAGCTGAGGCTAAAGACATTTATGCCGTAATATTAAGCTCTGCACTTGCAGTGCAGAGTGGTTAACTGACTAATTCCTTTATGTTAAATTTTTCTAGAGTTATAGCAGTTAATGCAGCATTTTTTCTTAAAAACTCAAGAACATGATGAGAATAATCAAGTAATCTTTCAGCACAATTTACTATAGTTTTTAGGTAATGCTTTCTCTCTGTATCTTGCTCTACTTCATACAGAACGGTTATTAAAGCAAAAATTCCACTGCAAGGTATTTCTATACTATGACCAATATTACGAATTAAATCTATTCTTATTAATTCATCTATTCTTATTAATTCATCTATTTTTAGTTTATTTTGTGTTTCTTGCAATTCTAGTTGTATTTCTCTATATCTAATAATATCAGCATAATTTCCTTGTGGAGCTATTTGACCAGCTTGATCTGATGGTATTAATGTGACAGTTGTGGGAGCTAGCTGTAAAATCCAGTTTTTTTCTATAGAATTTTCTATTTTATTGTTATCTTGTTGTTGATTTTCATTATTAATTGTCATAGCATACCTCTTACCGTTTTCGGTTGTGAAAATAGGTGTCACAGAGGTTAAAGGATTAAAATTTTGTCTTTTTAATTTAACCTCTGTGTTTGACACTACACCACGTAGCATCATTCACACAGATATCACCACGATTCCTAGAAGTACAGAGGATTTTCCAAGCTTTTTAATAGATTTTTGCACAATATAATAAACAGCTGTATAAATGAGACAGCTAGGATTTAATGAATATAGTATTTTTATATTAAATATAGAAAAAAGCCTTAAAATTAGCAATTTTTCTAGCATTTAACCTTATTTTTTACTATAATCTATAGTAGAATATTTAGTAAATAACTTCATGTCAGTAACTATAGAAAAAACACCACCATTCATCCAATGGGTTGGTGGTAAAAGAAAAATTGTTGATAAATTAATTAAATATATTCCTTCAGGAGTAAATAATTATGGTTTTGTCGCATCTATAAATCATACTAGCTCCCACGGATTTTATTAACTCTTCTATCTTTTTTCTTTTATGAAAGTTAATATTGTCCATTACTACTACTTGCCCTTGCTTTAATTCTTTTATCAAAAAATCTCTTACATAAGTTTCAAATAGCTCACTATTACAACTTCCTTCAAAGACTAAAGGGGCAATAATATCTTTATTACAAAGAGCAGCTATCATAGACACCCTTCTTTTATGTTGAAATATTTTCTTACCATAACATCTTGTTCCCTTTTTGCTCCATCCATTTATAAGACATGCATTATCCTCTATGCCAGATTCGTCTAAATATACTATATCTTTTAGTGCTGTATCTTTTATTTTCTCTATAAATTCAGTCCTTGAATTCTCATCTCTTTTAGGATGAATAAAAGTTTTTTTTATATGTGTAACCCAATTTTTGAATAGCTCTCCAAATAGTAGTAGGTGCATATTTTCCTGATACTTTAGCAAGCTCTTTTAAGCTCTTATCTTTATTATTATCGATAAACTCTTTTATGTCGGTTATCTTAATACTGTGACCTTTTTGATAATTCTCCTTAGGTTTTATATCACCTGTTCCTTTTTTTATATCTATCCACTTATGCAAGGTTTGCCTTGAAATATTAAGTGATTTTTTAACCTTAGTTATACTTAATCCTTCCTCTATTAGATTTAAGGCTCTTATTCTTAGTTCATACGGATATGGCTTACTCATTTCTAGTAGTTAACCACTCTGCACTGCAAGTGCAGAGCTTAATATTACGGCATGAATGCCTCATGTATGTACTAACTTAAAAGTTAGAAACTATTTGTGTATGGCTCATTTAGAAAGTGTCACAACACAAAAAGAATATATCTGTGAAGTGTAAGATTTTGTTAAAAAATATCTTATCTTATCTTTTCTTGATAAGATATTTAAAATTTATGTTGAAACGACGCACTGCAAGTGCGGGGTTTTTCTCCCAAAGTGGGACAATAAAATTTTATTTACTTATATCTTATTACTATTAATAATACTAAATGTCAATAGCTTAAGGGATTATGCTGTACATTAGCAAATAAATCACACAAATGACCAAAACTCGGAACTGCTATATCAAGATTTTTGCTTTTCCAAAGATCCTCAAGATAACCAGTTATTTGCCTTTGTCCCCAGACAAATAAGCGATATAAGGTATAAATAAACTGAACATATGGTGTGAAATATGTAGGTAGCCTTCCAGATTCTCCTTTAATGTATGGCATCTCATTGATAAAGAGAGATTTTATATCTCCCTTAGGAAAATAAAGACTAATCATTCCTCTCTTTCTTAAACTTTGGTTATATTGAGTCCAGTTTATAACTTTATATTTTGGCTTTTCTCTTTTTCTTGCTACACCTAGTTTAACTCTTTCTTTATGTGGCATTTTTCCAGCTTCTAAATATTAGATCCTTACAATTATAGTTCAAAAAAATAAATACTTGAAATTATTATTTCCTACCCTTCCGAACAATGCCTCTTATCCTACTATAAAGACAATTTAAGTTTTACCACTCCCTCATGCGCCTTATATTTTTTTTGTATATGATAGTTGTAACTGAACTGTAGCTTAATATTATTACTTTGGACGATTATCCCAGCACCTATGTTGTACCCTAACCTTGATGCTCTTGGCATATCTATCTTAATCTCTTGAGAAACTCTCTCATTACTTGTAAATATACCTACTACTTCATTACTTCTTGCTAAGAAACTTCTTTCTATACTTCCTTGTAATGTTGGAATTACTTTAAGGTGCGGATTAATATCTATAGCATTTAATATTACTGTACTACCAATAGTACCACTTAATACTTTCTTATATTTCCCTGAAACCTTTAGAAAATAGTTATATGGTCCTTGTTCATGATATAGACCACCCTGCATATGACAGTACCTTAGACCAATGGTCGGAACTAACTGTATACCACTTGTACATGCATGACGATAACTTACATTCCCTTCCACTCTTATACTATCAGTATAAGACTTACCCTTTTTTTCTACATGCATTCTCTTTTTTATCGTGCTACCTGATATTGAACCCACTGATTGTAAAAAAACATTTCTACCCAAATCTTTTTGCGAGTATATACTAACTACGTGCGAATTAATACGACTTTTACCTAAAGCTTCACTAAATCTTAACATTGAACGAACATTGCTGTAGGCAATACCTAATATATCTTTATCATTATCATTTAACTCTATGTCAACTCCTATTATCACTGCTAGCATTTTAGCTTTATATGATGCTATATCTGCTAATCGCCCTTGTTTGCTAACAGCAAAACCACTGCTTCCCCAAATACCAAATCCAGCAGTCTTCTCATCACCAGCCGCTACCGCTCTAGCAATTTCATCATTTAATTTCATCACCCTACTCTGAATGGCTTGATGATGCATCCTTAGTGATATCATCGTTGCTTCATAATTTGCTTTGAACTGATTTATACTCTCTAATAACCTTAACTGGTTTAGATCACGATTTATAGCCAATTCTGTTGATAATCCTGATAGTTGGTTATTTTCTTCCATATTACCTACTGTAACATCAACATTTTCATATTTTTCTCTCTCTAATTTTACGATGCTATCATTATCCAATGCATCATCTAATAATACTAGATCTCTAGTATCAGTACTTTGATCTTTCATTCCTTGCACTGCTTTATCATTATCCAATGCATCATCTAATAATACTAGATCTCTAGTATCAGTACTTTGATCTTTCATTCCTTGCACTGCTTTATCATTATCCAATGCATCATCTAATAATACTAGATCTCTAGTATCAGTACTTTGATCTTTCATTCCTTGCACTGCTTTATCATTATCCAATGCATCATCTAATAATACTAGATCTCTAGTATCAGTACTTTGATCTTTCATTCCTTGCACTACTCTATAATTATCCAATAAATTTTTCAATGCCATTGAAGTTTTAGCTAGCCTTTCATTCTGTAGTAACATGTTATGTAATTGATTTTCATGATTTAGCAATTTCTCACACTCATAGTTTTTAGGAGACTGATCAACAGTATTATTAAACGCGGGAAATAATTTTTTTTTAGCCTTTGGATTAACTAATATGTGCGATAACTTTGGCTTTTGCGGTGACTTGTCCGGTGTAATTGCAATAACATTAAATGTTATAAACAATATAGCGCATGTAAGAAATAAATATTGATGTTTGTAACTCATTATTGAATCCTTTGTAAGGTTTTGTCACATCTATAAATCATGCTACAGCAAGAGGTTTTGTCGCATCTATAAATCATACTACATCAAGATTGTTAAAACTAAGGTTTTGGACATTATGATGCCATTAACATAGCAAAATTCTCAAAAGTAGAAAGATTATCATTAGCTCCAATTATTTGTCTTTTTTGCATCATACGAATATTTTCTATACCGGTAATAGTCATTTCTGCAGAATGAAAACTCTTAAAACCAAGCATTGGCTTTGTACGTTTTTTGATAAACCTATGATCTTGTTCTACAAGATTATTCAGGTATTTGGTCTGAATAACCTTAATTTTATAATCTTTAGGAACTTCTGTATTCAAATCATTAAGAGCAGCCGTATTACTACCGCTTTTATCAATTACTACTTTCTCAGGAAAATTATTCTCTCTAAAGGCTTTACGAAAAAATGCAAGTGCTGCAGGCTTGTCTCTATGCTTACGTAGCAGAAAGTCTACAGTATTACCAAGACTATCTAGTGCTCTATATAAATAAACCCATTTACCGTTTAATTTAATATAAGTCTCATCCATTCTCCAACTACTACCAACTGGCTTCTTTCTTTTTCTAACCACCTGATCTATCAATGGTACAAATTTTATAACCCATCTTTGTAATGTAGAGTGATCAATTTTTGCTCCCCTTATACTCATCATTTCTTCCAAATCTCGATAACTTAAAGAAAATCGGCATTTCATATAGACAAATAACATTATTATTTCTGGTGAAGAACAAAATCCTTTGAAATATGATAATAATCTTGCAGTAATACGAAACATCTTAACATCTTTTTTAGATCATTATATCAATCTTTTTTCTATTGTCCAACATATGCGACAGAACCATCTATTATCCCTCTTGCTGTCCAAACTAAATCATCTATATAATTTATTGCTATGGATTTTGGATATTGATGACCATAATAACCAGTATTAAAAATATATTGATCTTGATACATAATCCAACCAAATATTTCCTTCCCTGTAGGATGTATAATATTTGATAAAATTTTTCTTATACGATCAGGTACAGATAATTGTAATACCTTATCTAATACTTTATCTTCAATCTTCAAAAATAATTCATAAATGTCTGTATAAAAGTCATCCTCATATTCGTTGAATAATTTTACTATTTGATATTTGATATCTACTTGATTCCATAATGTAATTATTATATTGCTTATTGACACATGTTGTAACGACGGCATTAAGTAATACTTAATAACATCTTCTGCTAAGTTAATGTCTATATCATTTTTTTGTTTTTTTGAGGTGTTAGCTATATTTGCAATATCAAATTTTCTTTTAGTCATTTTATTTTGATCCTTAGTAGTAATATTTAAACAGCAATTCCAAATATGAGATGTATAGATACATAGGGAAATTCTAGCAAAGATACTGATTGAAAATACATAGATGCCAAACCAGATAACATAATATCTGCTATACTATTACTACTATTTACACCCCTTCTATCTTCTATACCAGCAAATTTATCTGCAATCATACTTCTGATTGTACTAAAACTTAAATGTTTCTTTGAATGCATAACTTGATACCAATATAATATTGATATTATCTTAGATAATTTATCCAACTTTGACTACTTTTTTAACTATTCCTCTACGAAAAACTTATTCCATATCCTTTTACTTACCTTCCTTCTATGACATATTTGGAATCGCTGTATCTACTATAGTATTACTGTTATTAGCCGCTCTTGTATCCTTTATTTGCACAAGCTTTTCGGCTATCATATTTCTTATTGCGGTAAAACTTAGATGTTTTTTAGAGTGCATAATTCTATACCAATATTTATTACTAATACTGATATTATTTTAGTGATTTATATGAAAAACTCTACTGTTTTAATATTTTCTCTACGAAAAGTTTATTTTGGATACCAGATACTTCAAGGCTTCCAGCTCATATTTGGAATTGCTGCTATTCAAGCTTTTTGATTTCTTCTTTGGTTAAACCAGTAGACTGAGAGATTATTTCAGTAGACACTCCTGCTTTCTTAAGGTTTTTAGCTACTTCAATATTTCGTTCAGCTTTACCTTCAGCTTTACCTTCAGCTTTACCTTCAGCTTTACCTTCAGCTTTAGCAGTTTCTATTAGGTAATCTTCTGCTGCTTTATTATCCATGATACGTTTAGTTTCTTGCTCATAAGTTAACAATTCTTCTTCCGTCCAGTTAAACTGGTTCAATTCTTCATAAGCTCTCTCTATTACTTGATCTGATCCTATGATCTTACGTAAGTCCGATTCACTTGTTTCATCTGCATGCTTAAAGAAATAACACCACTTCTCTATTATGTTGGTCAGTAAATTTATATCTGTGATTTTAAACTTCGGTAGCTCTATAAAAGTAAAAGAAAAATCCTTTAAATCATGGGCATAGCTATCTTTATCCAAAATAATATGATCAGACTTATAGAATACTTTGTCTTTAAATATAATATTATCGCTAATAGCAATAAATATTACCGATTTTAAATCTATATATCTAGCTCCTTCTTCCTTGCCTTTATTTAACTGCCTTGAGTAGGCTTTAGCTGCATAATACTGAGCTCGCTTCTCAAAACCTTCTTGTGGAGATACTTGCATCTCGATAATAAGCTGCACTCCATTTTCATCTTTACATAACACATCAACTACACTCTGCTTTTTAGCAGCAATCTCCGGTATTTGGATAGTGGGCAAAAATATTACTTCCTTAATTCTATCACTGCTTTTAAGCTCCAATACATCATTAATAAAATGAATCAGAATGTCTTTATTCTTCTCCGAACCAAATATACGGCGAAAGGCAACATCATTTTTAGGATCTAGAAATTTAGTAATAGCCATAAATAGTAATTTTTGATAGTTGTTAATGTTTTGTGGCATTACTCATTATACCATAAAACTCATAAACTACTAGCAAAACTTACGCTATGTTTTATGACAAATGTCTTAATACTGGGGTTTTATTAAAATCCTCCATTATAAAAAAATGCCTTCTAGCCAAGGTTTTTAGTCGCATTTGAAATAACATAGCGTAAGTTTTGCTAGAATATTAAACTTAATATCGCTGCTTCTACAGTTTTGTTAGAACAATAATTTTAATTTTAGTGAACCTTGATGGCTAGAGTATTTTTTTTGTAAGTGACAATTATATTCTACAAATACTTTAATATTACCTTTTTCTGTTATACCAATTGCAATAATTAACACGGTGTATTTATCCAGTCTCTATACATAATTGATTTTACTAAATCTACATTATGAGCAAGTTGATTCCAAGCGTAACAAGCCATAGTGACGATATCTTCATATACACCATAACATTGGTTAGACAAGTAATGATTCTTGATCCATTCCCAAACTTGTTCCATTGCATTAAGTTCCGGTGCATAGGGCGGAAGCGGTATCAAAGTGATATTGCTTGGCACAGTTAGTTTTTTGGCTGTGTGCCAACCTGCATTATCCGTTAGTAAAGCTATATGTCGGTTGCCTTGAATACTGCGAGAAAGGTCTTCTAAGAATTTATTCATTGCCTGTGTGTTTGCATATGGTAAAATTAATGCAAAAGCTTCTCCTGTATCATGGCAAGCAGCTCCATAAATATATGTTGAAATGAATTGCTGTTGCCGAACTTTACGGGGTCTAGTGCCACGCTTAGCCCATATACGAGTTAAGCTACCTTGTTGCCCAACTCGAGTTTCATCCTGAGACCATATATCAACTTTACATCTATCGATATTTTTTGGTAATAATTCTGTTAACATATCTGGAAAGTTTTTTTATATGTATTTTGAGTCTCTTGATTTGACTTTGGATGCATTGAACGAGAAGTAATCCAGCTAAAACCAAGGCGGTGCATAGTATTGTAGACTGTTTTTAACGCACATTTAGCACCATATTCCTCAAGTAACATGATATGTAGTTCCTTTCCAGTTATATACCCACCAGTTTTACTTTCACTGAGCGTATTGATTTTATCAAAAAGAGCAGACTCTTGTATAGTGTTAATCTTCCTAGGGGCACCGCTTCTTTGTGATTCAAATAATCCTTCAAAACCATGATTCCTAAATCTTCTGAGCCATGATTGCACAGTTTTCCAGTGTGACTTCACTATTGCAGATATGGCTTTAAAAGATTTGCCTAATTGAAGGTGATACATCGCCAATAAACGTATACGATTTCGACCATGCGGCTCATGTTTCATCATTTTTATAAAATCATGACCTTCAAAACCTTGCGGTAATATTAACCTAGCTATTTGATTACCTTTTATCAGTTAAAAACCCATTTTATAACACTGCGTTAATTATTGCAATTGGTATTAGTACACTAGCTCCGATATTATAACCCATTTTAGGTTGTTTTGGTAATATAATATTCTGTTCATAGTTTTTATCTTGCCAAACTACCAGCGATTCCAAATATGGCATAGAAGGATGGTAAGTACTAGGATATGGAATAAGTTTTTCGTAGAGGAATAGTCAGAACGCCCTCGCAAAGCGAGGGGCTTGACGGTTATGAGCAGCCCAAAGGGCTGCCATTGTTAATTAAAATTCTCCTGATTCGTCAGAGCCTAAACTATCAAGTTGCTCTTGATTCTTAATGTAGTGTTTGATCTGATTCTCTTCAAATCCTACAGTTGAGACCGCATAACCTCTAGCCCACAACTTTTCTCCATTAAAATTACGTTTTCGTCCACCAAACTGCCTAGCAACGGCTATAGCACTTTTCCCCTTGATATAGCCTATTACTTCAGCTACAGAATATTTAGGAGGAATCTTGATGAGCATATGCACATGATCTTGTACCATATGCCCCTCTATGATCTTGCTCCCACGTTGAAAAGCTAACTCATGGAATACGTTCCCAAGATATTTTCTAACCTTCCCGTACAATTCTTTTTTACGACACTTTGGAATAAACACAATATGATATTTGCAATCCCATTTAGAATGATTTAAACTTTCGTATTTTGTCATATATTTTCTCCTTTGACCGTCAAACCAAAGAAGTTATATATGATAACTTTTTATTTTATACTAAATCTAAAGGCCAAGCCTTGATGGTCTCACTAGTCAAACTAGTGGCTTACCTATCATTGAGTTAAAAAAGTAGTCAAAGTTGGATAAATTATCTAAGATAATATCAATATTATATTGGTATCAAGTTATGCATTCAAAGAAACATTTAAGTTTTAGTGCAATCAGAAGTATGATTGCAGATAAATTTGCTGGTATAGAAGATAGAAGGGGTGTAAATAGTAGTAATAGTATAGCAGATATTATGTTATCTGGTTTGGCGTGTATGTATTTTCAATCAGTATCTTTGCTAGAATTTCAAAGGCGTATGGAAAGGAAGGAACAACGTAATAATCTGCGTAGCATGTTTACAGTACAATCGCTTCCTAGCGATCAGGGGATGAGGAACGTAATAGACCAAGTAGATAGTGACGTAACGTTTAGACCTATTTTCAAAGAATTATTTAGTAAATTACAACGAGGGAAGCATCTAGAACAATATCAAATATTTCCTGGTAAATACTTATTAAATGTTGATGGTACACAATATTACAGCTCTGATAAAGTGAGTTGTAAACGTTGCCTAATTAGAGGGCATAAAAATAACCAATATCATTGTCATCAAGTATTACAAGGGGCTATTGTAAAATTTGGGTTACGACAAGTAATACCAGTAATGCCTGAGGAAATTCGTGTACAAGATGGTGATGAGAAAGAGGATTATGAGACGAATGCTTTCAAGAGATTTTTGACAAGATTTAGAAAGGATCATGATAAATTAGGGATAATAATCAATGCTGATGCCTTATATGCAACAACTCCAGTGATAGAAACAATTCGTGATCATAAAGCTAATTATATTTTTAAAGTAAAACCCAATAATCATAAGACATTAATGGATAATGTTCAATCTGTAGATAAATCAAAGATAGAGACATTGAGCCTTAGAAAGAACAAATTGATAATTGAATGGGTTAATGATGTTGAATTATTTACTAGCACTAAGGTAAAAACAAATTATATAGCGGCATGGGAGCTAGTGCCGCAGAAAGATGGTAGTAACAAAAGTCAGTATTATGGTAAATGGATGGGTTTTGTCGCATCTATAAATCATACTACATCAAGATTGTTAAAGGCTCTGTACAAATAAGTGTGTAAATTTTTCAAAGGTTATATAAAAATATAATATAACAAAAGGAGAAATGATAATGCACCAAAAACAAAATGAAGCAATGAATCAAGCGATAGATTTATTAATAAATAATGATACAGATATATCAACATTACTTAAAGAGGATGGTTTATTAAAACAATTAACCAAACGGCTTGTAGAGAAGGCATTGCAGTCAGAGATGAATAATCACTTAGGATATGATAAATATTGTCATACTGATAGTGATAATGTTCGTAATGGTAGGAATGTAAAGAATCTAGTAACAAATAATGGAGTTGTAGAGATTGAGGTTCCAAGGGATAGAAGTAGTACATTTGAACCTGCATTAATTCCGAAGCGTCAAAGACGTATTGAAGGATTTGATGATAAAATAATATCGTTATACGCTAAAGGAATGAGCTTATCTGATATTAAGATTCAAATGCAAGAATTGTATGGAGCTGACGTTAGCGAAAGTTTAATAAGTCAAATTACTGATGATGTAATTGAGGATGTCAAGATATGGCAAAGCCGACCATTGGATCGAGTATATGCTATAGTATTTTTTGACTGTTTAGTAGTAAAAGTACGTCAAGATAAACGAATTATCAATAAGTCTGTATATGTAGCATTAGGTATTGATTTATGTGGAAGGAAGGATATTTTAGGATTGTGGATCAGTGAAAATGAAGGAGCGAAATTTTGGCTTGGTAATTTTACTGAGATGAAGAACAGAGGTATGCAAGACATGCTTATTGCTTGCAGTGATAATTTAACCGGTATGTCTGAGTCAATAGAAGCAGTTTTTCCGAAAACCGAACATCAATTATGTATTGTACATCAGATTAGAAATAGTTTAAAATATGTATCATATAAAGACCGAAAAGAATTAGCGTCTGATTTAAAGCCTATATATACTGCTAGCACGGAGGAAGAAGCACATCTTGCTTTAGAATCTTTTGAAGCTAAATGGAGTAAACAGTATCCACAAATTGCTAAATCTTGGTATGTTCATTGGGAAAATTTAATGGTTTTTCTAGGATACCCTGAGGCGATAAGGAAAGTAATATACACAACTAATAGTGTAGAATCTGTCAATAGCCAATTACGTAAGGTTACTAAGAATAAACGGGTTTTTCCAAATGATAATGCTGTTTTTAAGACCTTATATTTGGCAATTGATTATATGACCAAGAAATGGGTTATGCCGATTCCAAACTGGAACGCAGCTATGGCTCACTTTTTGATAAAATTTGAAGGTAGAATTTAAGCCCTATGAAAAATTTACACACTTAATTAGAAAGACTCTTGTTAAAACTAAGGTTTTGGACATTATGATGCCATTAACATAGCAAAATTCTCAAAAGTAGAAAGATTATCATTAGCTCCAATTATTTGTCTTTTTTGCATCATACGAATATTTTCTATACCGGTAATAGTCATTTCTGCAGAATGAAAACTCTTAAAACCAAGCATTGGCTTTGTACGTTTTTTGATAAACCTATGATCTTGTTCTACAAGATTATTCAGGTATTTGGTCTGAATAACCTTAATTTTATAATCTTTAGGAACTTCTGTATTCAAATCATTAAGAGCAGCCGTATTACTACCGCTTTTATCAATTACTACTTTCTCAGGAAAATTATTCTCTCTAAAGGCTTTACGAAAAAATGCAAGTGCTGCAGGCTTGTCTCTATGCTTACGTAGCAGAAAGTCTACAGTATTACCAAGACTATCTAGTGCTCTATATAAATAAACCCATTTACCGTTTAATTTAATATAAGTCTCATCCATTCTCCAACTACTACCAACTGGCTTCTTTCTTTTTCTAACCACCTGATCTATCAATGGTACAAATTTTATAACCCATCTTTGTAATGTAGAGTGATCAATTTTTGCTCCCCTTATACTCATCATTTCTTCCAAATCTCGATAACTTAAAGAAAATCGGCATTTCATATAGACAAATAACATTATTATTTCTGGTGAAGAACAAAATCCTTTGAAATATGATAATAATCTTGCAGTAATACGAAACATCTTAACATCTTTTTTAGATCATTATATCAATCTTTTTTCTATTGTCCAACATATGCGACAGAACCAAATGAAGTCATACCACTAGTGAAAAACTTCTTGGCTGCACGTGGGCTACAATTATCACTCGAAAAGTCTCGTATTACTAATATAAGTCAAGGATTTGATTTTCTTGGTTTTCATATTCGTAAATACGGTAAGAAGTTAAAATTTCTTACGAAGCCTACAAAGGCTTCTGTAAAGTCTTTTCTCGCTGATATCAAAGCTACAATCAGAACTAACTTTGGATCAACAACAGAGGACTTGATCCGACTGTTAAACCCAAAGATGATTGGTTGGAGTAACTACTATAGACACTCAGCTGCTTCAAACATCTTTTCTTATATTGATAATCGAATTTATAAGATGCTCTATAGATGGACACGAAAAAGACACTACAATAAAGGATTCCATTGGATTTATCGAAAATACTTCCAACGTATGGATTCCTCAAGAAGGTGGCATTTTCACGCTAAAATTAAGAATAATGATAAGAAAAATATTACTACTTCTTACCTAAACTTAAAATTAGCCGGTGATACCAAAATTAGACGTCATACTAAGATACTTGCGGATGCTCAATCTTATGATCCTAGCTATTTTGAATATTTTCGAAAACGCGAAGAATATAAAAGAGCTTTACCATCTGTTACGAATTGTAGCCGGGTCTATCAAGGCCTTATAAATGCTCGAGCCCAGTACGGTTAAAGTCGTACGCTGGGTTCCTCGGAGAGTGGAGTGCAGTAATGTACTCTGCTTATCCTACAACTAGGATTTAAGCAGATTGTTGATCTCCTGAATAGATAAACCGGTAATACGAGAGATTTCAGGGATAGAGTAATTATTAGAGAACATATTTTTTGCTACTTCAATATTTCGTTCAGCTTTACCTATTTGGATACCTCTAGTTTCACCTATTTGGATACCTTCAGATTTACCTTCGGCTTTAGCAGTTTTTATTATGTAATCCTCAGATGCCTTATTATCTATAATACGTTTAGTCTCTTGCTCATATGTCAGCAATTCTTCTTCTGTCCAATTAAATTGGTTTAGCTCATCGTATGCTCTCTCGATTACTTGATCTGATCCTATGATCTTACGTAAGTCAGCCTCACTAGTTTTATCCGCATGCTTAAAGAAGAAACACCATTTCTCAATTATGTTGGTCAGTAAATTTATATCAGTGATTTTAAACTTTGGTAGCTCTATAAAAGTAAAGGAAAAATCCTTCAAATCATGAGCATAACTATCTTTATCCAAAATAATATGATCAGACTTATAGAACACTTTATCTTTAAAGATAATATTATCACTGATAGCAATAAATATTACCGACTTTAGATCTATATATCTAGCCCCTTCTTCCTTGCCTTTATTTAACTGCCGTGAGTAAGCTTTAGCCGCATAATACTGAGCTCTTTTTTCAAATCCTTCTTGTGGAGATACCTGCATCTCAATAATTAGCTGCACCCCATTTTCATCTTTACATAAAACATCAACTACACTTTGCTTTTTAGCAGCAATCTGCGCTATTTGAATAGTGGGCAAAAATGTTACTTCTTTAATTCTATCACCGTTTTTAAGCTCTAGTACATCATTAATAAAATGAATCAGAATGTCTTTATTCTTTTCTGAACCGAATATACGGCGAAAGGCCACATCATTTTTAGGATCTAGAAATTTAGTAATAGCCATAAATAGTAATTATTAAAAGTTGTTACAGTTCCTACACGTTAGTTATTATAACATAAAGCTAGACAAACTACTAGAATATTAAATAATCCAGCAATTCCAAATATGACATTATAGATACATAGGGAAATTTTAGCATTGTGATTCACTCAACTTTAAGACGAATCATCTATTTTTCTGTTAAAGATTTGTATATATTTTCTTGAATTCTATAAATATTTTTATACAAACTTATCATAATTCACGTTATTGTAATCAATTTGGTAAAAACCAACGGTTAGCAATAAATAAGTCTATTGCTCTAGAAAAAGCTTTTGATAGGTCGAATCTATATTGGCGGGACTCTGTAATCTCGTTTGCCAGCTAATATCTCCCATAACATTTCCATTGATTCAAAGAAAAAAAGGTCTACTAAACTTCTTATTCGTTCCCATAACGACCCTAATCTACCAAATTGCCCCCTCATTTCTTGAAATAATTTATCAACTAATTGGTGTATTTGATGAATAGTAAATGCTAACAAAGTAAAATTGTAGAAATTATAACATAGATTCTCAGAACCATGACCGTAATTATGTTCTATATTATAACCATGATTCTTTAAGCTATTAAAGCATTCATTCTCTATTTTCCAACGTGCTCTTGCTCCGTCTATTATTGTTTTAGCATTATCTGAGGTGATTTCTAGATCAGTAATCCATTTACCATAATACTGACTTTTGTTACTACCATCCTTCTGCGGCACTAGCTCCCATGCCGCTATATAATTTGTTCTTACCTTAGTGCTAGTAAATAATTCAACATTATTAACCCATTCAATTATCAATTTGTTCCTTCTAAGGCTCAATATCTCTATCTTTGATTTATCTACAGATTGAACATTATCCATTAATGTCTTATGATTATTGGGTTTTACTTTAAAAATATAATTAGCTTTATGAACACGAATTGTTTCTATCACTGGAGTTGTTGCATATAAGGCATCAGCATTGATTATTATCCCTAATTTATCATGATCCTTTCTAAATCTTGTCAAAAATCTCTTGAAAGCATTCGTCTCACAATCCTCTTTCTCATCACCATCTTGCACACGAATTTCCTCAGGCATTACTGGTATTACTTGTCGTAACCCAAATTTTACAATAGCCCCTTGTAATACTTGATGACAATGATATTGGTTATTTTTATGCCCTCTAATTAGGCAACGTTTACAACTCACTTTATCAGAGCTGTAATATTGTGTACCATCAACATTTAATAAGTATTTACCAGGAAATATTTGATATTGTTCTAGATGCTTCCCTCGTTGTAATTTACTAAATAATTCTTTGAAAATAGGTCTAAACGCTACATCACTATCGGTTTTGTCGCATCTATAAATCATACTACATCAAGATTGTTAAAACTAAGGTTTTGGACATTATGATGCCATTAACATAGCAAAATTCTCAAAAGTAGAAAGATTATCATTAGCTCCAATTATTTGTCTTTTTTGCATCATACGAATATTTTCTATACCGGTAATAGTCATTTCTGCAGAATGAAAACTCTTAAAACCAAGCATTGGCTTTGTACGTTTTTTGATAAACCTATAATCTTGTTCTACAAGATTATTCAGGTATTTGGTCTGAATAACCTTAATTTTATAATCTTTAGGAACTTCTGTATTCAAATCATTAAGAGCAGCCGTATTACTACCGCTTTTATCAATTACTACTTTCTCAGGAAAATTATTCTCTCTAAAGGCTTTACGAAAAAATGCAAGTGCTGCAGGCTTGTCTCTATGCTTACGTAGCAGAAAGTCTACAATATTACCAAGACTATCTAGTGCTCTATATAAATAAACCCATTTACCGTTTAATTTAATATAAGTCTCATCCATTCTCCAACTACTACCAACTGGCTTCTTTCTTTTTCTAACCACCTGATCTATCAATAGTACAAATTTTATAACCCATCTTTGTAATGTAGAGTGATCAATTTTTGCTCCCCTTATACTCATCATTTCTTCCAAATCTCGATAACTTAAAGAAAATCGGCATTTCATATAGACAAATAACATTATTATTTCTGGTGAAGAACAAAATCCTTTGAAATATGATAATAATCTTGCAGTAATACGAAACATCTTAACATCTTTTTTAGATCATTATATCAATCTTTTTTCTATTGTCCAACATATGCGACAGAACCGCTGATAAAGGTTATATTAAGCAAAATTTGTTCTTAAATTTATATGAAAGAGGCTTAAAAATGATTCATGGAATTAAGAAGAATATGGAAAATAAATTAATAGATTTGAAAGAAAAAATCTTACTTCGAAAGCGTAACTTAATTGAAACAGTTTTTGATTATCTAAAAAATAAAATGAACCTTGAATATACTAGACATAGATCACCAATAAATGCCTTTGTCCATATATTATCTACTCTTGTTGCTTACTCATTAAAGAAAAATAAACCTTCAACAAAATTTGATTTTAATCTACATGTTCACAATATCCTTATCCCGAATTCACGTAATATGATATTTGCAATCCCATTTAGAATGATTTAAACTTTCGTATGTTGTCATATATTTTCTCCTTTGACCGTCAAGCCAAAGAAGTTATATATGATAACTTTTTATTTTATACTAAATCTAAAGGCCAAGCCTTGATGGTCTCACTAGTCAAACTAGTGGCTTACCTATCATTGAGTTATATTGAAACCCAATATTTGTATAATGGACGTAATCTTAAAATTGATGGAGAAGATGTAAGGCAATTTATAAATCATCATACGGCACTCAGATTTGTTAACGAAGGATCTGAAATACTATCTGCAGTAAATTTTATTCAGCATTCAAGAGACGAGCTTATTAAGATATTTAAAAGAGCAGCTAATTTACTAAGAGAGGATGGTCTACAAGCAGGTCTTGATAGATTTGGAGCATTTTCTGATATTTTGTTTTTAAAAATTCTTGATGAGATTTCTGTTCTAAAGATGTTGGGGGGGGCGAGGAGAATACATTAGATGAGTACCTTAGATGGAGTTCATTTTCTCAGAGAAAAGGAAACGAATTGTATCAATATGTGAAAGATGTTGTTTGGATTAAGATTAACAAGAAATATGGTGATATTTTTAGCGAAGCATTCCCTATTAATTCACCTGATATTTTTGAAGAGATTATTTATGAGATTTCAAAACTTAACCTTACAGCTTCAGATAGTGATGTAAATGGTGATGCTTTTGAGTATTTTTTAAAAAATGCTTACCAAGGCATCAAAATTAAAGATTTAGGAGAATATTTTACACCTAGAAATATTGTAAGAACAATGATAAGTATGGTTAATCCTAAAATTGGCGAAACCATTTATGACCCTTTTTGTGGTACAGGAGGGTTTTTAATTGTAGCGTTTAGATATTTAAAAATCAGAACTTCGTTTAACGATGAGATGCAAAATATTCTAAGAAAAAAAACAATTTACGGTTCTGAGATTACTGTAAATGCAAGAATTGCAAAAATGAATATGATTTTGTTCGGAGACGGGCATAGTAATATCAAAAAACAAGACACCCTGTCTGATTATGTAAATCAAAAATATGATATTGTAATTACAAATCCACCATATTCGCAACAAACAAGGTTTGGGTATTTGTATCCAATTCAATCAAATAATGGTGACGCTATTTGTGCTTTGCATTGCTTTGAAGCTTTAACACTGGGTGGTAGAGCTTTGTTTACTTGTAAAAGAAAACTTTCTTTCAGATGGGGGCGATGTTGGAAAGGTAAGAGAGTATATTTTTAATAATTCATCAAATGTTTCTATTGTTTCATTGCCAAGAAAGCTTTTTGAACCTTACACACCAACAAAAACAAGTATTGTGTATTTCGAGAAAAACAGAAAGATATCAAACACATTCTTTTTTGCAGTTAATGCGGTTGGTCATGAACTTGGTTCAAGAAAGAAGCCAATTAAGGACAATGATTTGCCAGCTGCACTTGATGTTTTCAACAGTTAACCACTCTGCACTGCAAGTGCAGAGCTTAATATTACGGCATGAATGCCTCATGTATGTACTAACTTAAAAGTTAGAAACTATTTGTGTATGGCTCATTTAGAAAGTGTCACAACACAAAAAGAATATATCTGTGAAGTGTAAGATTTTGTTAAAAAATATCTTATCTTTTCTTGATAAGATATTTAAAATTTATGTTGAAACGACGCACTGCAAGTGCGGGGTTTTTCTCCCAAAGTGGGACAATAAAAAGACTGTTTTAGAAATTGAATCTGCTATAATAGCATCAACTGAAATCGCCAAGAATGGTTATAGTTTGTGGATTTATGATTATTTTGATATTTTTGCTAATTTAAAAGGTGATATTATAAAACTTGGTAATTATATTGAGGAGATAACAGACAAAACAGACCCCTCTTTACAGCCAATTACAGATTTTAGAATTTTAGGTGTAAGTAATAGTATTGGTGTTTTTGACAATGAAATTTTAAAAGGTGAGGACATAAACCAAAAATACAAGCAGGTTCAAGCTGGAGATTTGGTATATAATCCGCATAGGATTAATGTGGGTTCTTTAGGTTTAGTCTTTGAGGATTTAAGCGGTGGTTATGTAAGTGGTATTTATACCGTCTTTAGAGTTTTAAAAAAATTCCAAGATATTCTACCATCTGAATATTTATTACATGTTTTAAAGTCAAAATATTATTTAGCCATTATTGGCAAATATGATACAAAGTATGGAGCTGTTAGAGCGAATTTAACTTATGAACAGCTTTGTAATATACACATACCATTACTTAAAAAAAATGAAATGAAAGAATTTTTAGAAAAGATAAGTAAACTAAATAATATCACAGAAGAATTTCAGAAAATTAAAAATAATCTTAAAGAATCTATACATGAAATTTTACCTTAATTTTTATAACCTTATTAACCTAAAAGTTTCAGCATTATAAAATGCTAACACAAAAATTTGTCCTGCAATAAGCCAATTGTTATGCCTTAGAAAAAAGTTGATTATCGAGTAACAAATTACATACTATACTACAACTAAATATGCCTTTGGAGAAAGCATGCCATCAAATCAATTATATTTATTTCGAGATATGCGTTTTTTGCCTATCTTCATAGTACAATTTTGTGGTTGTATGAATGATAGTATACTAAAAAATGCTCTAATTATCTTAATTACTTATAAACTATCTAGTCAATTGGTAGAATCAACCCAATTGCTTGTACTTGCTGCTAATACTATTTTTGTATTGCCTTTTGTTATATTTGCAAGTATTGCAGGGCAAGTGGCTGATAGATATGAGCGATCAACTTTAGTTAAAATCATTAAATTATTTGAACTAGCCATAGTGCTTTTCGCTACTTATGGGTTTTTCAATAATAATTTAGTAATACTTTTTTTGTCTATATTTTTTATGGGTATACATTCAACATTTTTTGGACCAATCAAATACAGTGTTCTGCCAGATCATTTATACAAAAATGAACTATTGGGAGCTAATGGATTTGTTGAGGCAGGAACATTTATCTCTATTTTAGTTGGTACTATTATTGGAGGATACTACACTATAAGTGGCAATTTAATCATCACTATTCTGATAATAATTGCTATGGTTGGTGTTGTTGCTAGTTATTTTATGCCAAGATCGAATAATTCTAACTGTGAAATTAAAATAAATTTAAATTTATTTCGTGAAAGTATAGAAATGATTAAATATGCTAAAGCTAAAAAGCAAGTATATTTGGCAATTCTTGGTATATCTTGGTTTTGGTTTATCAGTGCAGCAATACTTGCTCAAATTCCATCTCTTGCCAAAGATACTTTTGGAGCGGATGAAAATGTTGCTAATTTGTTCCTTGCAACATTTTCAATTGGAGTAGGGGTTGGTTCTTTTTGGTGTAGTAAGATTTTTGGAAATGAAATTACCACGAAATATGTTTTTGTCTCGGCACTTGGTATCAGTATATTTGGTATTGATTTATTTTTTGCCAGTCGCATTAGTGCAGTTCATTATGAACCGGAACAGTTAAAGAGTATATTTGTCTTTTTATCTAAAAAGCATAATTGGCGAATCATTATCGATTTATTTTTTATAGCTGCCATTGCGGGGCTGTATATTGTTCCGCTTTTTGCAGTATTACAATATTTGAGTTCTTCAGCTCATCGTAGTAGAATAATTGCTATAAATAATTTTGTTAATGCTATATTTATGGCTGGGTCTACTGTAATACTTTCATTGTTATTCCATTGGGGATATTCGATACCATTTGTTATATTATTTATTAGCCTACTTAACATAGTGGTAGCTTATTATATTTATCAATTAATTCCCGAAGTAAAAATAGTACCTTTTGCTGTTAACCGAGCTATTTTAAAATTTCTTTTTGATTGCATGTACAGAGTGGAAGTAAAAGGTATTGAAAATTTTTATAAAGCTGGTAAAAGATCAGTAGTTATCGCCAATCATATTTCATATCTTGATCCTGCATTACTGGCAACTTATCTACCTGAAGAAATGACTTTTGCCATTAATACAACTATGGCTAAAGTGTGGTGGGTAAAACCATTCTTAACGATGGCAAAAACTTTACCAATTGATCCTTCTAATTCAATGGCTATAAAGAGCTTGATTAGGGAAGTACAAAAAGATAAAAAAGTTGCTATATTCCCTGAAGGAAGAATAAGTATTACTGGTTCCTTAATGAAGATATATGAAGGACCTGGCATGATTGCTGAGAAATCTGATGCGACAATTCTACCTGTAAGAATAGATGGTACACAATTTACTCATTTTTCTAAACTTAAGAATATATTAAAAACACGGATGTTTCCTAAGGTTACTATTACTATTTTGCCACCAGTAAAATTTCCTTCTAAGCCGAATATAGATAATAGGGAAAAGCGTAAATATATAGGTCAGGCTCTTTATGATATCATGGCTGATATGATGTTTGAAAGCTCTGATTATCAGAATACTATATTTCAGTCTCTAATTGAGACAGCAAAAGCTTACGGTTTTAACAAAAAAATAATACAAGATATTGATGATAAATCTGTTACCTATCGCCAATTAATATTGGGATCTTTTACTTTAGCAAATTTAATAAAACAGGATACGGAAGTAGCTGACTATGTAGGTCTTATGTTACCTAACATGGTTGAAACTATGGTTACTTTTTATGCTATGCAAGCCTGCTGCCGTCGACCAGTTATGATTGACTATATGAGTGAGGTGAGCAATATAGTGGCTTCATGTAAAACAACGTCCGTTAAAATGGTATATACTTCAAAACAGTTTGTTGAAAAAGCTGGATTACAGGAAGTGGTAGCAAAAATCTTAGCAGCCAATATAAAAATTATTTACCTTGAAGATTTAACACAAAGAATTGATTTATATTTAAAAATTAAGGCTATTATTGCCAGCTTCTTCCCACAAAGTTATTACAACAATATATGTAGCAGTTATGATGATAATGATCCATCAGTTGTAGTATTTACTTCTGGTATTTCAGCAACAGCTAAAGCTGTAGTATTATCACATAGGAACTTGCAGGCTAATAGATGCCAACTTCTAGCTAAGGTACATTTTAGTCCTGATGATTCTGCCTTTATGGCTTTACCGCTTTTTCACTGTTTTGGTTTATCTGGAACAATAATGATGACACTCAATGCTATACCAGTGTTTCTTTACCCGTCTTCTCTGCATTATAGGAGTATTCCTGAGGTAATATACGATATCGGAGCGACAATTATGTTTGGTACGGATATATTTTTGCATGGTTATGCTGTCTATGCTCATCCTTACGATTTTTATTCTATAAGATACGTATTTGCCAGTAGTGAGAAACTGAGAAAAGACACAAGGGAATTATGGCTTGATAAGTTTGGTATAAGAATTTTTGAAGGATATGGTACGTCAGAAACATCTCCAATAATATCTTGTAATACCCCAATGCATTACCGTGCTGGAAGTGTAGGGCGTTTGATGCCTAAAATAGAATATTATATTAGACCAATTCACAATAGACCTCTTGCAGAATTTGTTTCTGCTGAGGAATTTAAAGAAACCACGGAGCTTCGAACCGTAGCGTACTCAAATGTAGGCGAAGAGCAGAGTACCGGTAGTACGAATAAATTACCAGCAGAAATAGAATTATGCGAGAGGTCTATTGGAATAGAGGGGGTAGGACAACTATTCATCAAAGGACCAAATATTATGCTTGGCTATATGCACTCTAATAATCCCGGAATTATCCACCCTACATCATCAGAAGAATTGGGTTTGGGATGGTATGATACTGGAGATATAGTAAAAATTGATGAAGATGGATATCTTACCTTATTAGGTCGTATTCAGCAATTTGTTACAATAGAAGAAGTAATTACGCTGATATTAATAGAGGATTTAGCTAATATGATCGATGTTGATAGTAAACATGTTGCTATTTGCCCTGATAATGATAATAAAGACAAACAGATTTTTCTATTGACCACAAGTCAGACCATAAATAGTGAAAAATTCATAGAAATAATGCATAAAAATTCAATAGACTCAAACCAAAAGAATATACCAGTTATTATCCCTGTTAAAGAAATACCAATTCTACCAATAGGTAAAGTAAATTATCGGCAAATAACTAAAATGCTTGAAAATTATAGAAAAGTAACTAAAATGCTGAAATAAGGTACATGAGTGTCATATATGGACGGCAATATACTATATAACTTGGACTAATAAACCATTTATAACAAACTAATCTATTTAATAGAAAAATATTATGCATAATGTTGTTGGTAAAGTATTATTAATTATTGTTGTTGTTCTTCTAGCATTATTTGCTTATAAAACTATGAAGACTCCTAGTGCTTCTACTACGGTTTCGATTAACACTCTCGATCAGCAAGTGTTAGACAGAAAAGAAGAAGTGGAAAAAACTGAACAAATTATAAAAGAATATTTATTAAATAATCCCGAAATAATCATTCAGGCAATAGAAGGTCTTCAGCAGCGTAAAATGCAAGAAATGGAAATAAAAACTGGCGAATATATAAAAGATAATAAATCTGAAATAGAAGATTCTCTTACATCTCCTGTACTTGGTAACCCGAATGGAGATGTAGTCATCGCTACTTTTTATGATTATAATTGTAGTTATTGTAGAAAAGGTCATAACTTTATTAACCAGTTAATCAAATTAGATACGGGGGTTAAAGTCGTTTTAAAACCGTTCCCGATTCTTGGTGATGCATCTAATTATGCTGCAACTATTGCTTTAGCTGTTTATAAAACCACTCCGAGTAAGTTTCAAGATATTCATAATGGTTTAATGGACTTAAAATCTATTACCAAAGAATCTGTAGAAAAATTGTTACTAGTAAATGATCTAAATCCTGAAGTAATTGCGGAAGAAATCAATAAAGATGAAATAAAAAATCTCATCGACAAAAATGTTAAGTTAGCAAAGGGTTTAAAAATACAGGGAGTACCTGCTTATATTATTAATGGTAAATTAATAGCAGGAATGGTAGATCTAGACCAATTGCAGACGATAGTTGCTGATATACGAAGTCAAAATAAGTAGTTTTGCTGTTATCCGAGCTACGGTGCATGGAGACTTTGCCTAAAAATACCAATGTAAGTAGTCTCCCCGTCAAAAGTGCTAAAAATTAAGAAAAATTCAAAATTTAATACCTTAGCCAAAAATTCTTGTATAAAATTTGAGAGTTTAATTTTTTTGATTTAAATTTTTGGTACAAAAAGATGATTTTTAGAGAATTTTTGCATGATGATTTATTAACGATTTTGTAATTATTTGATTATTTTTTTACTGACTAATTTCTATGTAGAAAAATTTGTTTTGAGTAAATGATTCGCAATACACCGTAAGTTCAATCCTACAGCGGAAATTAACGGATTAATGACATCTCCTATTACCCCTTTCAGGTAGTTTCTGCCAACTCTACCATAACTTTTAAGATGCCCTATTATCGGTTCTATGGCACTCCGTCTCTTGAGCATTGCCTTATCATCTGACGATAGTTTCTTCTTGCAATATGGGCTATACACTTTGCCCTTCTCCTTAAAATTATTCCCCTTGTAACCTGAGTCAACAAAGGTTCTTGCTACTTCAACTCCTGTTAATTCTTTTACAATCTCTACAGTCTCCGATAATGTATGCCCATCATATGGATTGCCATGAAAAGATTTTGTCCCTAATACAAAGTTACCCCGACCACTTACTGCTATCGAAACCTTATTACCAAACTCGTATGGCTTGTTTAATTTCCCTTTACCAATGCACTCTACCTCCGGTGCATGAAAACTATATAATATTTTATTCTCTTCTTTATATTGTTCTTTTTCTGCTTTACTCAATATAGATTGTACTTGTATCTTTTTTATCTTATTCAGTATTTCTTGTTGTCTTGCCGATAAACTTAACTTTGCTTTAGCTATTTCTCGCTGACATATCCTAACTAAACGACCCAGTAATACTTTTAAATGCCTCATTATTTTCTTACGCTTCTTGGCTTTACTATTATCCTTATATTTCCATAATTTTAATATATCTCTTTTATATTGCTTGGCATATATTTCATTTAACTTGATGCCTAAGGCATGACATAGCTTTACTAGCTCTATTCTTGCCTTATCCATCAAGTACACATCATGGGGATACTTAATATTCTTAATTTGTACAGTAGTATCAACTATTATCGATGCTAAGTCTTTTTTTTTACTACACCTGCTTTGCATCCGATTCTTATCAGCTCCTTTAATATCTCATTGTAGCCATCTTCTCCTAATATAGTACGAAACCGACGGATACTAGCTTCTGATATTTCAGCATCTTTCTGCAAATATTCCCAACCACAAAAATACTGCCAATATACGTTCTCTCTTAACTCTTCCTCAGTCGCTGCATCTGACAGGTTATACATCGCTTGCAGCATAGTCACCCCAAGTAACAGGCGGTGACATCTGCGATTCCTACCAAATTTCTTAATATCAACATTTGCTGACAACCATTCCTCTAAACTAGACCAATTTATTAATGATCTTAATTTATATAATTTATTATTGTGGTTTAATTCTTCGGTCAGTTTGTAACCAAAAAGTTGTCCTTGTCTTTGCAACTTTGTTATATTTTCTATCGGCATTAATCAGATAATCCTTAAGTTTTTTGCCAATATTATAGCTTTTTCTTATGGATTCTCTATATATTTTTATCTGCTAAGCATATTATATATTATCCTTCTAGACTTTTGACGGGGAGACTAAGTAATGGTACTACAAGACCAAAAACGATATCGACAACGCAATTCTTCAAAGTAGCACCACTACGCATTATGTAAAAACAAACTATTAGAAGCAGTTTGTTAGGAGCTAACACTTGATAAGTGCTATCAAGTTCATAATGGAAGAAGCAAAAATGCTCGAAAATCAATATGTTAGATAGTTGTTTCCTAGAAGAGGATACACCTAATAACTCAAAATCAACATATCTCGATCTATTCTGAAACCTTTAAAACGCTCTAATAACGACATGCCTAGTAACGATACGTCAAGACCGCCAGTACCTATGTGAGCTTCAACATTTCTAAAAAAAGCTCCTCTACCAATCTCAACACTATTTAATCTCACGGGAGCAGCCCTACTCGTACCATTAGCTGTAGAGTAAGTTCTAGTGTAATTTAGTTTTGATAAGTCAAATCCCAGCATTTTAGCATCGTTAGTAGTAAGGGCAACATCACTTGCTCCGGTATCAATCATAAACTTAATCTTTACCCCATTTACTAGTGCATTAATATAAAAATGCCCATCGCTACTACGACTAATCACTAACTCCCCTTGTTTATTGACCCAATTATATGATGGTATTAGTACGGTATATGATGGTATTAGTACGGATATGACTCTTTGAGCGACGTAATTTAACTCAAACTTGAAAGCATAACTAGTAATTATAATTAAGAAAATTCCGCCCCAAGTTAATAATTGAATAGAGAGTATCCTTATACCTTTTTGACTAAAGGAATTATAAACTATACTGATAATCACCAAAATCATTATAAAACAAGTTATACTTTTTTGGTTATCCCAAGAAAAAGCAGCAAATTGTGCAGCTACTAGTTTACGTGCACAGAAAGTAATGACAATACTAATGCATAGAATAATTATTAACTTTATAAGACTTTTATTACTCACATTAAATCACCTATATTCTCTAAAAATAATCTTGCTCTATGAGATTTGGGTTTTTCAAAAAACTCTACTGCCGGCTGATCAGCTAAAACTTGTCCGTGATTCATAAAAATGATCCTATCCGCTATCGCTTTGGCAAATTTAATATGGTGAGTAACAACAATCATCGTCATTTGACTTTTTAATAAAGAGATAATTTCAATAATATCTTTAATATTTTCAGGATCTAAAGCTGAAGTAGGCTCGTCAAATAACATTATTTCTGGATTCATCATCAAGGCTCGGCAAATCGCCACTCTTTGTTTCTGTCCCCCAGATAAATTGACAGGAAAGGCGGTAATTCTTTGTCTTAAACCAAATTGTTCTAATAATTTCTCTGCCTTAGCAATGGCAGCCATTTGCTTCATTCCTAAAATATTAACAGGAGCATATATTAAATTATCTTGGACATTTAAGTGCGGAAAAAGATTAAACGCTTGAAAAACCATGCCAATTTTAAGACAAAGTTTCCTTTTATTTTTTTGCGTCAATTTTTTGTCATCGATTAACACATGCCCACTGGTGGGAACTTCTAAAGCATTGATAATTCGCAATAAAGTAGATTTACCACTACCAGAAGATCCTATAATCGCTATAGTTTCTTTTTTCTTGAACTCAAGACTAATATCTTTAACAGCATAGGTTTTGCCATAATTTCTTGAAACCTTATCGAGTATTATCATATACTCCTAATAATTTGAAAAGTTGATAGACCTACGTGAATTCGGGATGAGAATTAACTAATTTTTATCCCGAATTGGGGTAACTCAGGTTTGTTAAACTATAAATTTGTAACCATCATATAGAGGTTTTATATTACTTGGCAATATTTTTGATATCTCATGGTAATCAATAAAATGATTCATATTCGTTAATAATATTTGTTGAGGTTTATATTCATCGTTCCACTGTAAAATTTTATCTAATCCTGCATGGCAATCATTAGATTCATACGCCATACAGTCTAATATCCAAACATTGATATTTTTCAAGAATGGTTTAGATTCTGCCGGAAAAGCTAGCACATCACTAGAATATACAAAATCATCCATTCTAATACCTAAACTATCTATAGGACCATGATGTTGTCTGAAGAATTGTACATCTATGGTATTAATTTTAAATTTTGCAAAAAAATCTACCGGTCTTGCAATCAGTTTATCTGGAGCAAATAAATGTTGGTGACGATTCTCAATTTTCAATGCTGTGCTACTGTCAGAAAAAATTTCTAGTGGTATTTTTTGGAAAAATGGAAATACACGTAACTCATCAATACCGTTAACATGATCTGCATGATAATGGGTTAATATAGCACCATCCAATTTTTTAATCTTTTCTCGCATTAATTGATTCTTGATATCAAAACCAAAATCAACAAGAATTTGACTATTACCATCATCGATGTATATTGATGATCTAGTTCTTTTATTGTAACTTGAAGTAGAACTGCATATATTGCAATCACAATTAATTATCGGCATACCAAGTGATGAGCCACATCCTAGCACTGTTATTTGTAGCATATACTTAAACCAAACAAAATTGAAATTGAAAATGTTTGAACTTTTATATAATTTCCATGGTCTTAATCAAGAGATATTCTTGTGGATCAATAGAATTACTAACCATTTTAGCATAATAGCTTATATTCTACAAATTATCTCTTATTGTTTTAATATTACCAACTTTGCTATCGTTTATTTTATATATTGTGGATATTTCTATATCCAGTTAAAAAAGATTCAAGATTTTAATCAGCGTCAGATCAAATTTTGGTCTATATATAATAAAATGGTAATGATTGGTATAATTTATGCTATATTCGGTTGTACTTATGCTCTATTTAAGTTTTCGGTTAATATACCTAGACCATTTTGCTCATTACCTCTTAATAGTTTTGTAACAATTGCTAATGTTGAAGTTGAAGTTGAAAGATGTTTATCCAGTTTTCCAAGCAGTCACTCCGGATTAGCATTAATGGTATCTTACTGTATTTGGTCATATATAACAATGTGGCAAAAAATTATAGCCTTTTTGATTGTTTTATTAGTGGCAGTCTCACGTATTACTCTTGCTATGCATTACCCAGCTGATATTATTTATAGTTTCCTTATCACCATAATGATTATAGTGGTTAGTAAAATGATTTTTAAAATTTTTACCAACAATTTAATAAAATGGTTTGGTGAAAGGATTCTTTCTCTATTATATCATTATTTTCTAGACCACTAATATAATTAGTGATTTTTATTTTGAATAAATTTCACTTATGTTTTATAGTAGTAAGATACTAAAAAACTCTTATATAGCTTCAAATTTATGCAAAATATGGAAATTATTGAGACTATCTCTACATCCGTATCATGTTTTGGCAAAGAACCACTTTTTGATCATCCAAGAATTTATTTGGAGATTGATTCAACCAAAGGCTCTATTGTGTGTCCTTATTGTAGTAAAACATTTGTGTTAGTAAGTAATGAAGATAAAACTCCTGTCAGATAGTACTATAAACCGCATCGCTGCTGGGGAAGTAATTGAACGACCAGCCTCGGTGGTAAAAGAACTAGTTGAGAATGCTATTGATGCAGCTAGCACTAAGATAGATATAAGCTTACAGCAAGCAGGGAAAAATCTTATTATTATTTCTGATGACGGAATAGGCATGTCTGAAGAAGATCTAAAAATTGCTGTAGAACGTCATACTACTTCTAAACTTGATGAGTCAGATTTACAAAATATTCACACTTTTGGCTTTCGCGGAGAGGCATTACCTTCAATAGGTTCTGTAAGTAAGATGTTGATTACTTCAAAGGCACGTGGGGCTGATAGGGCTTATCATATACAACTTAGCGGTGGGCATAATAGAGAGATTAAACCTACCATTCATAACGAGGGTACTAAGATTGAAATACGTGATTTATTCTTTGCCACCCCTGCAAGACTAAAGTTCTTAAGATCTGATAAAACTGAATTGGCAGCTTCGGTTGATGTAATCAAGAAAATTGCATTAGCTCATCCTAAAATCAGTATTAATTTATCTCATGATGGCAAAAATATCATAAAAGTAAAAGGTCAAGATGGAAATTTTGATGATCTGTTAAAGCAAAGAATAATTGATATATTGGGTTATGATTTTATTGAAAATTCTGTCCATATTAATCTACAAAGACCGGAAATATCAGTATATGGCTTTACCAGCATTCCTACCTTTAATAGAGCTTCTGCTGAGGATCAGTTTTTATTTGTTAATAATAGACCCGTTAAGGATAAATTACTACAAATCGCCCTAAGACTAGCTTATCAGGATTATTTAGCTCGGGATAGACATCCAGTTTCAGTTTTGTTTCTACAGATAGATCCCCACATGGTTGACGTTAATGTACATCCTGCCAAAACAGAAGTAAGGTTTCATGATCCAAATACTATACGGGGATTACTGATAAGCTCTATCAAAGATGCCCTTGCCACTAGAAGTCATATGGTGTCAACGAATGTTGCCACAACTGCCTTAGGTCTTTTTCGAAATACTACTACTAGTAATTTTGTTAAAACAAATAAGACATTTCAAAAGAACCATACCTCTTCTAACAAAGTATATCCAAATGGTTTAAGTATATCTGATAATATCAGTACTTATAAGGCTCAAAATTTAACCATTCCTAGGCACAATGATAGTTCTAATGTTCAGCAACAATTAATAAAGACAGACCCACATGCTAAAGTAGAAGTGCTAGAGGATGATATCCTAGACCTAGATTGTAATAATAAACCTCTTGCAAAATTCACTTCTACTAGGGAATCTGCAGGAGGATTGAAACCTCATCCTTCAAGCAGTATGGCAAATTCCGTTATGGATTCGAGTCTAGCACCATTGCCTAAATTACCAGCAGAAGTAGAGTTATGCAAAAAACCTAATGTGCTACTCGGAGCAGCGAGAGCCCAACTGCACGGCACTTATATAATATCACAAACAGCAGATAGTATTATTATCGTAGATCAACATGCAGCACATGAGCGTTTGGGATATGAGAAAATTAAGCAAATGATAAGTAACAATGGCTTAATTAAGCAACGATTACTCATGCCTGAGATAGTAGAATTACCGGATGTCAAAAGAGCTGATTTATTGTATAATAGAAAGGATGATCTTTCTAAATTAGGTTTAAGCCTAGAAAAATTTGGCGAGCGATCTATCATTGTATCAGAGAGTCCAAGCTTACTTGGAAATACCGATATAAACCGACTTATCCAAGACTTGGCAGATAATTTATCTGATCTTGGTGAAAATATTTCCTTGATTCAATTGATTGAACATGTTACAGAAACCTATGCATGTCATTATGCTATCAGAGCAGGTCGTAAATTATCTTCTGAAGAAATTGAATTATTAAGACAAATGGAAAAAACCCCATTTTCTGGTCAGTGTAATCATGGTAGACCAACTTACATCGAACTCAAACTCAAAGATATTGAGCGATTATTTGGACGTAGGTAACCTGAGGTTAGGTAGGTTTTAAACTGTATAAAAAAATAATATAATGTCTAACTATAATAATATATTTGATAATCACATAACTAGAATTAAACAAGAAGGCAGATATCGTGAATTTGTTCCTGTTCAAAGGCAGGCAGATAACTTTCCGTCTGCTTGGCATGGTGATAAAGAAATTGTAATGTGGTGTATTAATGATTATCTTGGTATGAGTAAGCATCCAGATGTTACCAAAGCTGCTCTAGAGGCTACAACCAAATATGGAATTGGTTCTGGTGGCACAAGAAATATAGGCGGCAATAATAGCTGCATAATAGAATTAGAGCAAGAACTAGCAACCCTCCATAATAAAGAATCAGCTTTAGTATTTACGTCCGGTTATGTTGCCAATGATACTAGCCTTGCAACACTGGCAAAAATAATGCCTAATATAGTTTTTTTCTCAGATGAATTAAATCACGCTTCTATTATTTCCGGTATCTGTAACTCAAAAGCTGAAAAACATATTTATCGACATATTGATATTCAACATCTTGAAGAATTACTCAAAGGAGTGGATATTAATAGACCAAAGATTATTGTTTTTGAGTCAGCTTATTCTATGGATGGATTATTTTCTCCCATAGAAAAAATAGTGAACTTAGCTAAAAAATATAATGCTTTAACCTTTATTGATGAAGTACATACAGTGGGTCTATACGGCAAGTATGGTGCTGGCATTGCCGATCTTCAAGGCTGTGCTGATAAAATTGATATGATCCAAGGAACGCTTGGTAAGGCTTATGGCACTATTGGTGGTTATGTTGCAGCCAATCGTCAAATTATCGATTCTATAAGGCTTACTGCACCAGGTTTTATATTCACCACCTCTCTACCCCCAGTTATTGCTTCAGCAGCAACTGCCAGTGTTCGTCATTTAAAAAATTATAATATAGAGAGGAAAACTTACCAAAAGGTAATAGCCAAGGTAAAAGAATCTTTTGATAAAGCTAAAGTGAATTATTTTAAAAATGATAGCCATATTATACCAATAATTATTGGCAATCCAATTAAAGCCAAACAAGCCTCTAATATGTTGCTAGATAACTATAATATTTATGTTCAGCATATTAACTTCCCAACAGTACCACGTGGCACAGAACGTTTAAGAATCATCCCAACACCTAACCATACCGACCAAATGATTCATGACCTCACTACAGCCCTTGTTGAAATTTTTAGTACTCTCGATATATCACCATCAATCAATTCTTACTCTATAATAAAATTACCTTTACACCCTGCAGCGTAGTATAACTGCAATCAGTAGTTAATGTACATAGTAGCATTAACTACCAAAGATGCCATTCCTACTTGCCACTATGTCATCAACCATGATTTTAATAGCAGGTGTAGCAATAATAATGGTTCTGTCGCATATGTTGGACAATAGAAAAAAGATTGATATAATGATCTAAAAAAGATGTTAAGATGTTTCGTATTACTGCAAGATTATTATCATATTTCAAAGGATTTTGTTCTTCACCAGAAATAATAATGTTATTTGTCTATATGAAATGCCGATTTTCTTTAAGTTATCGAGATTTGGAAGAAATGATGAGTATAAGGGGAGCAAAAATTGATCACTCTACATTACAAAGATGGGTTATAAAATTTGTACCATTGATAGATCAGGTGGTTAGAAAAAGAAAGAAGCCAGTTGGTAGTAGTTGGAGAATGGATGAGACTTATATTAACCTCAGTTTGATGTAAGAGGAAGGTTGAGATTGTTTAATTTTCCAAAAGCTACAGAAATTTTATTAGGCTTAAAAACATAGGCAAGCAGTCCAGCTAATACGTTAGTTTGAAAATTCATAACAGATCTGTGCCTTGTATGGTCTATATGACAAAGGTTTTTTAGTTGATCGTTAATGGTTTCAATAATATACCTTTTATTTAAAAACCGCTTTTTAATAGGATCTATTATTTTTTCTTTCATATTACTTTTAATTTTTGTTATTAGTTCTAAACCTTGATTAGCAAGGGATTGAGTGAGTTTTTTACTGATATACCCACGATCACCAAAAAGCCAGCCTTGTAATTTATCTACTAAATTTTCCACCACTGCTCTATCATCAACATTTCCTGGAGTTAAAGAAAAACTCATAATCTCTCCGCAACTGTTAATGACAATATGTAGCTTACAACCAAAGAACCACCCAGTGGAAGTCTTACCTCTTTTTGCTATGTCTTTGAATACTTTATGTCTATTAATTCTTAAATTATGGCAAGCAGGAAGTTTAGTAGAGTCGATATAATATTGACCAGTTTGTTTTCCTGATAGGCTTTTTAGCAGTAACACCATGGGCATGAAGCTCATTGGCATTAACTGAATAAAACGACTATAGCTCACAAGTTTTGGAAATTCCTTTCTATAACTTTGACATAGGCAGCATAAATAAAAATCTTTAAAGGTACGGTAGTGACTCAAGTGAAACATTACTATAATAGTAATAATCTCTGAGAGTCCTATACTGCAAACTACTTTACGCTTACGGTTAGGATTTGGTAATATATATTTATTTTGCTCCGTATCAAAATGCTTGCAAAAATCATCAATTAAGCAGAAAATCTCCGTAAGAGGGATCATAATATATTCTCCAATTTTGTTGTTATTATTCGAGAACTTTATAATCCCTCCCTTCTTACTTTTCAAATATTCTTTCTCCTAACACACTAGTTTAAAAGAAGGTTTTATTTTTACCATAGCTCACCACCAACAGTTTGTTTATGTTATTACATAATGCTTAGCATTTTGTTTGGTGCTTACGTCAAACTCAGGTTATATTAAATTAAACGGTAAATGGGTTTATTTATATAGAGCACTAGATAGTCTTGGTAATACTGTAGACTTTCTGCTACGTAAGCATAGAGACAAGCCTGCAGCACTGGTTTTGTCGCATCTATAAATCATACTACATCAAGATTGTTAAAACTAAGGTTTTGGACATTATGATGCCATTAACATAGCAAAATTCTCAAAAGTAGAAAGATTATCATTAGCTCCAATTATTTGTCTTTTTTGCATCATACGAATATTTTCTATACCGGTAATAGTCATTTCTGCAGAATGAAAACTCTTAAAACCAAGCATTGGCTTTGTACGTTTTTTGATAAACCTATGATCTTGTTCTACAAGATTATTCAGGTATTTGGTCTGAATAACCTTAATTTTATAATCTTTAGGAACTTCTGTATTCAAATCATTAAGAGCAGCCGTATTACTAGCGCTTTTATCAATTACTACTTTCTCAGGAAAATTATTCTCTCTAAAGGCTTTACGAAAAAATGCAAGTGCTGCAGGCTTGTCTCTATGCTTACGTAGCAGAAAGTCTACAGTATTACCAAGACTATCTAGTGCTCTATATAAATAAACCCATTTACCGTTTAATTTAATATAAGTCTCATCCATTCTCCAACTACTACCAACTGGCTTCTTTCTTTTTCTAACCACCTGATCTATCAATGGTACAAATTTTATAACCCATCTTTGTAATGTAGAGTGATCAATTTTTGCTCCCCTTATACTCATCATTTCTTCCAAATCTCGATAACTTAAAGAAAATCGGCATTTCATATAGACAAATAACATTATTATTTCTGGTGAAGAACAAAATCCTTTGAAATATGATAATAATCTTGCAGTAATACGAAACATCTTAACATCTTTTTTAGATCATTATATCAATCTTTTTTCTATTGTCCAACATATGCGACAGAACCATTGGACCTTCCACAGTTGGAGTTGGATCTTTTTTTAATTTATTGTCCCACTTTGGTAGAAAAACCCCGCACTTGCAGTGCGTCGTTTCAACATAAATTTTAAATATCTTATCAAGAAAAGATAAGAATGAATCATACAGATATTTTTTAACAAAATCTTACACTTCACAGATATATTCTTTTTGTGTTGTGACACTTTCTAAATGAGCCATACACAAATAGTTTCTAACTTTTAAGTTAGTACATACATGAGGCATTCATGCCGTAATATTAAGCTCTGCACTTGCAGTGCAGAGTGGTTAACTAAGTCTAGCTTCTATTTCTTGATCTTTTCGTTTACCTAATTCAGCAGATTTATTATCTAAATTAACTTCAGACTGCATTTCTTCCATCAACTTATCTAGTCCGTCCGCCAAAAATATTTAAAGCCCCCCATAATCTATGATTGAATAAAATTTTTACAAAAAAAATTCTAATATTTGCACTAAAATTAAAAATTGTTTTCAATTTTATTGAAAAATTTCTGTTTTAGTAAAATTTTTACATGAGCTTATTGTTAACGATTTTTTTTAATCGTTTAGCAAGTTTTTTAATGATAATTTTTTTATGTAGAGTTAGGCATGATGTGTAAATGATTGGCAATACATCGTAAAGGTTCTGTCGCATATGTTGGACAATAGAAAAAAGATTGATATAATGATCTAAAAAAGATGTTAAGATGTTTCGTATTACTGCAAGATTATTATCATATTTCAAAGGATTTTGTTCTTCACCAGAAATAATAATGTTATTTGTCTATATGAAATGCCGATTTTCTTTAAGTTATCGAGATTTGGAAGAAATGATGAGTATAAGGGGAGCAAAAATTGATCACTCTACATTACAAAGATGGGTTATAAAATTTGTACCATTGATAGATCAGGTGGTTAGAAAAAGAAAGAAGCCAGTTGGTAGTAGTTGGAGAATGGATGAGACTTATATTAAATTAAACGGTAAATGGGTTTATTTATATAGAGCACTAGATAGTCTTGGTAATACTGTAGACTTTCTGCTACGTAAGCATAGAGACAAGCCTGCAGCACTTGCATTTTTTCGTAAAGCCTTTAGAGAGAATAATTTTCCTGAGAAAGTAGTAATTGATAAAAGCGCTAGTAATACGGCTGCTCTTAATGATTTGAATACAGAAGTTCCTAAAGATTATAAAATTAAGGTTATTCAGACCAAATACCTGAATAATCTTGTAGAACAAGATCATAGGTTTATCAAAAAACGTACAAAGCCAATGCTTGGTTTTAAGAGTTTTCATTCTGCAGAAATGACTATTACCGGTATAGAAAATATTCGTATGATGCAAAAAAGACAAATAATTGGAGCTAATGATAATCTTTCTACTTTTGAGAATTTTGCTATGTTAATGGCATCATAATGTCCAAAACCTTAGTTTTAACAATCTTGATGTAGTATGATTTATAGATGCGACAAAACCGCTAATTCTCGTAAGGTACAGGAGCAGAACCCATCTAAACCGCAAATTAACAATAATAATAAACAACCCGATGTTCCAAAGGAAAACGCTATTTTGGATGATATAAAGCCGGAAAAAAGCTGGTTTGCAAAGATTATAGATAAGGTTATTGATATTGTTAAAGAACTCTTGAACAATTCACAAAATCAAGATATTCCATCTCCTAAACAACAAAATATAGAGGAGTTTAGGCAGAGAAGAGAAGAAATATTAGCACCAGTAATACAGGCACAAAAGAAAGCAAAATTGTTAAAAGAAGAACAAAAAACAAGCAGAGAAGTATCTAGGGCAAAAAGACTAAGACATAATTTAGCAGAGCATGATACTCATAAACCTTTGCGTTCTAGTACTTCATCTATTACTTCACCTCCTAGTACTCCTCCAGTAAAACCACCAGTAAATAAGAACAATAGGGGTGTTAGATGAGTCACATAGAATGTTGATTATGGTTATCTATAGAATTACTTCTCTGCAGTTTTTTCCGATGAAGAAAGCGCTCTTCTTCTTGTAATAAATTTGGTTCAGATTTACTTTTCCGTAACTGTGCCATAACCTCAGGTGTTACGATCTCTTTAGCAGATTTTTTAGCAGCCTCCATAGCTTTCGTTAATGGGCTATAATCCCTTATTACCTTAGGTTGTTCATAAAAAGGATTATGTGTCCTACCTATATCTTTTAAAAGGCTTAGTGTACCTTTTGCAGCTGCTGTCAGTATATTATTACTTTTATTCTTTTCTTTAGTTTCAGGTTCAGTTGCTTTTTCATTAGGTTTTTCTTCAAACTTATTGACTGCTGTATGAAGTGTAGCTCGTTTTTGCTCATCGGTTAACTTATTATAATTTTTGTCAAACATCAGTTCAGTTAAAACTTGTTGATATATATCAAATTTATTTTGTTTTTGCTCATCGGTTAACTTAAAATAATCCTTATCTTGCATTAATTCAGCCAAAGCTGCAGTTTGGATATGTTGTTTTTGGGTGATCTCACGTAACTTTGCTAAATCGCCATAATCATAATAGGGGACATCACCCTTACTGAGTTCATTATTAATATTGATTTTCAATGTGTTAGTAAAGTTAGCTGAGTCCTTTGCCTTTACACCTGACTCAACTATAGAAATAGCTGAAAGTGCACCACTTTTTAGTGCTGTAAGAATCTTAACAGGATTCCCACTAATGGCAGCAGTTATGTTAGACGCTAAATTAGCGGCATTTTGAAGATTATCAACTAAGAACTTGCTTGTACTAAATGCTATTTCTATTTTAGGATCTACATAGTGGTAATGTTTATCTTTGTCATTTGGAACATGATTATTTGGGACATGTAATTTATTTTCTAATGCCTTGGCTAATTTGGGATCGAGTAGTAGTAAGTATTGTTGCTTGTCTATGTCCCCTCTATTTTGCATCAATAGGTCATTTTCTTGGGCAAGTTTACGGAGTCTTCTTGTTTTGATAACATCAACTATTATTTCGCTAGTTACTCCAGCTAATGCTATTGCAGCCGCGGCCAAGGCTGCTGGAGGGGAAACCCCAGCTAGTGTTACTATTGCAAGTGCAATTGTAACAGTACGACCTATAGCACTAGCAAATAGCACCTTCGCCAATTTTGTATCTAACAGCCACTCTATACCTTTAAAAAGCCTCGTACTCTTTGTCCAATCCCAAGCAGCTTTAATTTTATTTAAAAATCTCTTAAATTTTGATTCTGTCTTTGGTTCTGTATTTTCCTGTTCTAAAGATTTTGCAAATTCATCTGAAATTTTAACTTCATTTGTTTTAACCGATTTTAATCTTTCACTTTTCTCTTGCTCAATTATATGTAAATCATCTTTACTTTTTACAGATTTTTGAGAGAGAGTACGTTTTAATTTATTTTCACGTTCAAGCTCCATATCATCAAAGCTTTTGGAAAGCTCTGCTTTTCTTTGCTTGGGTTGCACTGTTTGATTGTCTAAGGTATTAGCTATTTCTATCTCTTTAGGCACAATTGTAGTACTACCTATCTCAGAACTTTCAAGGTTTTCAAACGGCGTAGATTCTTTTTTGTCATCTGTCATAATATATAACCTATTGGTATAGACTCCTATCATATTTAATCTTAAAAGAGAGTCTAACAGCAAATTATACAAGGTTAAAGACTAATTTTATAATAAATAAAATTAGTCAGCAATGATTGCTATATATTCTAGTAGCAATTCTACCACAAACCTAGTGTTTTCCACCACATACCGCCTATAAAAATCCATATAATGCCATATACTAGACTCAAAATTAAACCAAGATACCACCATGTTCTGATCTTCATATATCCTGTCTCAAAATATATTGGAGCACTACTAAGTCCATAATGAGTAAGCCCCGAAGATAATATTGATAAAAAACTGAGTATCAATGCAGATAGTAAACCAGGCATTTTAGCATGCATAAATAACGCTAGAAAAGTAGGAAAAAGTATAGCAATATGGGTTGTAGTACTGGCAAAAAAGTAATGTATATAAAAATATATTATAGAAAGTATAATTATACCAATCATTGGAGAGAAAAAACTTAATAAATTGTCTCTAAGTTTATCACTAACCCATGATATTAAACCAAAATCAGACAAAAAACTTGAAATCATAACTAAAGTGCCATACCAAATAAAGGTATGCCATGCCCCTTTATCTGCAAGAGTATCTTCAAACTTAATTATTTTGCATAATAATAAAATACATACTCCCAACAGTGCAACTGTAGTAGCTGATAATCCCCATTTGCTGCCAAGCATCCATAAAAAAATTAGAATTACAAAAGTTATTAGCATAATAATCTCTTGCAATGATATATCACCTATTTCTTGCAATTTTGCCCTAGCTATTTGTATAGCAGATGGATCGTATTTAATTGAGGGTGGATGTAAATAATAAATAATAAGAGGCATTACAGCAAGAGAAATCACGCCTGGCACTATAGCTGCTATTGCCCAGTCACTCCATGTAATTATAATCCCAGCATCAGCTGCGAACTTAACAGCTAAAGGGTTAGCGGCCATAGAGGTAATAAACATAGCACTAGTTATCACATTTGATTGAAAGACTACTTTCATAAGAAATCCGCCGTTTAAAACGGGCGTTTTGTAATTTGTTTTATCAGAGTAAGCGGTGCAGAGTGACTGAGCGATAGGAAAAATTATCCCTCCTCCCCTAGCACATACACTAGGAATAAAAGGTGCAAGTATAAAATCAACAATTACCAAAGCATATGAAAGACCAAGGGTACTTTGTCCGACAAGTAGAATGATGTGATAAGCTATCCGCTCCCCACAGCCTGTTTTTATAAAACCCTGAGCAATAAAAAAAGCACACAGCACTAGCCATATAATGCTATGACTAAACCCGGATAGACTTTGTTCTAAGGAAAGGGTTTGCGTCAGAATACAACAGAGTATGCTAAATAAGGCTATAGCACCCATAGGTAAAGGATTAAGAATTATAGCTGCAATAGTGGTAATAAATATAATAGAAAGATGCCACACCTTAACATCAAGTCCTTCAGGGGCCGGTATATACCATATTACACAAGCTAAAATAACAAGCATTATAATAGGTAAATTTTTGTTCCAATTACACATATTAAGCATAATAAATTTATTTCAAGATCGAGTAAGGTGAGTGGGGGGGGTTCGTATCAATTGATAATGCGTGTAGTCCGCTCGCTAGTTCATCTGCTAAAAGATTGTGAATTATTTTATGCTGTTCTAGCAAACTTTTTCCTATAAAAACTGCTGTAAAAATTTTGATCTTAAGATGACTTTCAGTAATGCCACCATTATGGCTGGCATGTTTGTAACTTTCGTCAACTATTTCGCAATAATGTGGTTTTAACACATCTAGTTTTCTTTTTATTCTATTTATTTTGGTCATAGTTATATATATATAAAACTTTTACTTGTATCAAGTCTACTGGGATTTTAGTATTTAGCAAATATTATTATTTAGTTGGTTATGGCAAAATTAGATACAAAAATTAGAAATTTGCAATCTGAGCTTGATAAAGCCCGGCATGGGTATTGTATCTCTTTTAAGTTATTAAATTACGACGAATTGAATGCTATGATGGGAGGAGATATTTATATAATTGACAAATTTAATAAAATTATTTCTGAAGTTTGTAATAAATTAATTACTGCTCCTTCTATATCAGTTTATAAACAAATTGAGCATGATAGAATATTGTTGCTTTTACCCACACTAGACCAAAATCTAGTTAAGGAAGTTGTCCTAAAAATATATTTATTATCTCAACTTTATGTCGATGATCTATTACCTGCAGTTTATATGAATTGCAGTAGTGCTAGCATAGAGTTTCCCAAATTTACCAATAAAGCTGAAGAAGTATATAATCTATTAAATTGGCTAGGTTCTTATCAAGGTGACCAAAGTTATTATCGTGAGTATGATAAATATTATAATATAGAGTGTGTTAAAGAGTCTAATAAGCAGCTGAATCTCTTAAGAAAAGCTTTATTAAACAAAACAATGGTTTTTGCTTATCAGCCAGTTATTGACCGTAAAACAATGAAAATTCATTACTATGAATGTTTACTAAGGATTCCTGACACAAATAACAATCTATTTTCTGTAGGAGCAATAATTCTAGAAGCTGAAAAGAAAGGTTTAATTTTTATAATAGATCAAATAGTGCTAGAAATGGCAATCAAAGAACTAGATGCTAACCCTAGCTTAGTGCTTGCAGTTAACATTTCAAATATTGGTATATTAGATGCTTCTCTCCTGGAGATAGCAGAAAAACTATTACAAACATATGATGTTTCAGGAAGGTTAATTATTGAGATTACTGAGACTACCCTTAATCAGCATTACCAACAAATAAAATCCTTTATGCACAGACTAAGAAAATACGGTTGTAAATTTGCTTTGGATGATTTTGGAGCTGGGTTTACTTCATTTAAACAATTACAAAATCTACCGATAGATATTATTAAAATTGATGGTAGTTACGTACGTAACATCACTAGCGATATACAAAATCAAGATTTCATTAAACGATTAATTAAAATTTCTGAGAATTTAGGCGTTCAAACTGTAGCAGAATTTGTTGAAAATGGGGAGATAGCCAATTTTTTAATCAACTTAAAAATTGATAATATGCAAGGCGATTTCTTCTCACCGGCATCGGTTAACAGAATAAAATAATCATCAGAACGATGCCCCCACAACTGTTGAAAGTAGAAAAAGGAGCGGTTTTAAAGCTCATCATGGCAATTTAAAAGTTGCAGCAAAATAACCAAGGTCATTGCGAGGAGGAGGCGATGGAATCGCCTCCTCCTCGCAATGATGGTTAAGGAAAAACTTGATTATTGAGTTCTACACCTGATTGTTAAAATATAATACTCCATTCAATATGTGATTTTAATTATTAAAATCACATATTGAATAATGAAAAAAGTTAAAATGCACCCGCAGAATTACTTCAAGAGTGCATTTTTCCTTATGACAAAGCCAGTTCTATAGAAGAATTATTAATTCTTCTAACAAACTGTTCTAATAGTTTGTTTATGTTTTTACATAATGCGTAGTATTTTGTTTGGTGCTTATATCGAACTTAGGTTATTATAATATACTCTTCTGCTTTGAAGAATTGGTTTTTGCAAATAATTGCGGGGATTTCGCGTACTTATGTACTTCATGTACTGCTTGCGTTCGCTCACCCTTGGTTAATATTATGGTTCAATTTGTTACCTTATCAGGCTTTTCAGAATATGAAGACACAGTAAAGTTGATGGAAGATAAGGTTACAAGTTTAATCAATAAATCTTCACAAGAGATTGTTTATTTAGTTGAATATAAGGATATTTATACCGCAGGTACTAGTTTTAAGGCAAATGAATTATTAAATCCTAGAGATATACCGGTAATTTATACTGGTAGGGGGGGGAAGTTTACCTACCACGGTAGCGGACAAAGAGTAATATACCCCATTCTTGATTTAGCCTCAGAACGAAGGCAAAAGGATTTAAAACTATATATTAAACTATTAGAAGAATGGATTATAAATAGCCTTTTATATTTTGGGATTAAAGCTTTTACTATAAGTGGTATAGTGGGAATATGGGTAAAAGAAAACGGTGTACCCGCAAAGATTGCATCAATAGGTATTAGAGTTAAAAAATGGGTTACATATCATGGTGTTGCTGTAAATATTTCAACAAATCTTGATATGTTCTCCGGAATTATTGCTTGTGGTTTGAGAGATATGCCTATGACCTCGTTTAAGAAACTTGGTATTGATATAACGTTAGATCAGTTTGATGAAGTTATTAAGGATAAAGTCTTTGAGGTCTTTTAAAATATTCAGTATATACTCAGGTAGAACTTCAAGAATTGGCGTTGTCGTGTCTAAAGATCGAAGCTGCTCACGTACTAATGTACGCCTAGCAGCTCGACTTTGCTACTGCCTAGCTCTTCTTGAAGTTATACTATCGTCTACCAACTTTTCATTTACGAGCAGTATACCCCTATGAGTTCAATTTATCATATACTTGATAAGATTCCTGCTATTTATCCTGAGGACATGCAAATAGAATATGAACAATTAGCTCAGCAATTAATCAAATCAGGAAAACTTAGAATAGATACCGATAATAGTTGTAATTTTGCAAGATTTTCTGATCCAAAGTTCAATATTAGTTTGATGGTAAGTAAAGAGGAAATAACTGAGCCAAATTTAATTGAACAAACTAATCAGTTATTAAGATATCTATACAAATCTTCTATATCAGATAAAAAATTGGCATCGATTTATACAGATCTGAAAAAACAAATTCAAAAATTACAACCAGTTGACCAATCTGTTACTGAAAAATTAACAAGGCTTTTTGTTCAATCAGCCCATCCTATAGTTATTAGATGTTTATTGCATGATAAGGTCCAAGTATTTATTACTTATTCCCATAATATTGGTGATATGATGGATATAGTTGATTGGCAACGTTCTGATTCTAATAGCGGTATGCAAAGTACTGACGGTAAGAATGTAGCAGTCTTTGTTTCCTGTGGTGGAAATCCATTTGCTGAAAATGATAAAAATTACCCAACTTATGGTGATGGATGGGCAGCAGTTGCTAGGTTGCAAATTATAGCTGGGCAGGAACTTGGGCATTTTGCTGATATTAAAAGAGATGCAAGTGGTCGTCAAATAAGTCGTCATTCAGCAAATTTTTCTGGAACAAAAGCAACCCCCCATGTAAGACAGGCTAGAATAGATGATATTATTAATTGTGATAAATTATTAGCCACGCTTCTCTCTATAGGGATGAGGCAAATGATTATTTATGAAGAAAAGATAAAATTTTATAATAAAAACAAGGTACGGGGTATAAGGGCTTATTGGGCAAGATTACTTGGAACAATCCATAAACAGAAATTTTTATTTTCTGTTAATAGCAGGAGTTTCGCAGTTAGCAAAATTGCGAATCAGCTAAAAGGCATCTAATGTTGTTCTGAATTGATGTTTTTATAACTTCCCAAGTTTGTTGATATAAAGTAATTTTTTCATTTATCCTCCTTTTGTTCATATCGAGCCAAGCAAATACGGCAAGGCAAATATGATTTCTCTGAGCTCGACCCGTGCGTGCCTGACAGCGTTCAATACCACAAGTTTGTTTTAATTCTCGATGATAAACTTCTATAGACCACCGTGCCTTAACAATTTTCTCTATTTGTTCACGTGTTGGATTTTCTAAGTTAGTTGTTATGTAATCAATGCGACCATTTTTTGCCACAAACTTAAATACCGTAACCCAACCGTATCCACGTAGGTGAATTTTTAGTCCCTCATCAGGAATCTCTAAACTTTCTAAGCTAACATTATGATTAACTTTTCTATTTTTTCTTAGGTTACTAACCCATGTCCAACCTAAATTACGTATATGTTTCAAATTCTCCAAACCGCTATACCACGCATCCATTACTACTGCATCAGGATTGATCCCTCTTTCCTTAGCTAAAGTAAGCATATCACAAAAATGCTCATTCTTTGTTTTTCCATCAGTTTCTTTATCATATATTCTATAATCTACAGGGGTAGATTGATCAGTTTTAGCATTGTAATGCAGTAAGTTGACCATCCCTATACCAGGTATAACATCATGTACAGCTCCAGAATATTGATAATGTACAAGCTCAATTTTCTTACTGTATTGCTTTGACAATAACGTGTCATCTCCCACTAATAAACAAGAAGCTTATAATGGACTGAAAAAATTAGACAAAGAAGCAGGTATTTTTGTTTCTCAATAAGTATAGAATAATAAATAAAATTAAAGAGAAACAAATGGGTAAAAAACAAATTAAAAATTTTAGTGCAGAAGCAAAAACTAAAATAGTATTAGAGATGTTAAAAGAAGAATCAACAATAGGTCAGTTATCGGTCAAATATGAAGTAACGGCTAAAACTATGCAAAACTGGAAACGACAATTTTTAGATAATGCGTCATTGGCATTTGAGCCAGCAAAAGCTGTTAGTGAGTACAAAGGGCAGATTAGTGAACTTAAGAATCAAAACGATGAACTTGCAAAAGCATTAGGTAAGGCTACAGTCGAGAGGGACTGGGCGGTGGGAAAGCTAAACAGCTTGGACTTATCAAATAAGAAAAGTCTTGTCGACCCCAAGCTGAGTACGTTAGCAAAGACAAGGCAATGTGAACTATTAAAGATAAGCAGATCTGGAGTATATTATAAAGCTAAAGTAATGAGCTTATATAATCTTGATATTTTAAATAGAATAGATGAAATATATACGGATAACCCTGAGTATGGTTATCGTTATATATACAAACAATTATTGGAAGACGGCTTTAATGTGGGCAGAGATAGGGTGCTTAAATATATGGGAATAATGGGTATAGAAGCTATTCATCCTCATAAAAAGCAATCTACTTCTGTGAAGGATGGTCAACATAAAATTTATAGCTATTTGCTTGAGCCGTACTGGCACAAATCAGGAACGAATAGAACTATTCATGTACCTTATGTTAATCAAGTGTGGAGTGGTGACATTACTTATATTAGAACTAACGGAGGATTTATGTATCTTGTGGCGATTATAGATTGGCATAGTAAGGCAATACTAAGTTATAAAGTATCTAATTCTATGGATGCATCACTTGTAACCGATGTATTAAAAGATGCACTGAATAAATACCCTGCACCACAAATATTCAATAGTGATCAGGGTAGTCAATATACTGGACATGAGCATACGGGAATTCTAAAAGAGAATAATATACAAATCTCAATGAACGGTAAGGGTAGAAGCATTGATAATATTGTGATTGAAAGATTTTTTAGAACTTTAAAATATAATTGTATATTTATAAATGATTTTAAAAATATCGCAGAACTTAAAGATGGTATTGATAAATACATGGATAAATATAACAATCAAAGATTCCATTCAAGTATTGGTTATAAAAAACCGATGAACGTGTATCTTGATTACTTACAAAATGCAGCTTAAAAATTATGTAAAATGGGAAACAAAATTAGTGAAAAATTTGTCTTGAAAAATCAGTCCAGTTTCTTACTATGCCAATCTATAATCGCCACAAGATACATAAATCCTCCGTTAGTTCTAATATAAGTAATGTCACCACTCCACACTTGATTAACATAAGGTACATGAATAGTTCTATTCGTTCCTGATTTGTGCCAGTACGGCTCAAGCAAATAGCTATAAATTTTATGTTGACCATCCTTCACAGAAGTAGATTGCTTTTTATGAGGATGAATAGCTTCTATACCCATTATTCCCATATATTTAAGCACCCTATCTCTGCCCACATTAAAGCCGTCTTCCAATAATTGTTTGTATATATAACGATAACCATACTCAGGGTTATCCGTATATATTTCATCTATTCTATTTAAAATATCAAGATTATATAAGCTCATTACTTTAGCTTTATAATATACTCCAGATCTGCTTATCTTTAATAGTTCACATTGCCTTGTCTTTGCTAACGTACTCAGCTTGGGGTCGACAAGACTTTTCTTATTTGATAAGTCCAAGCTGTTTAGCTTTCCCACCGCCCAGTCCCTCTCGACTGTAGCCTTACCTAATGCTTTTGCAAGTTCATCGTTTTGATTCTTAAGTTCACTAATCTGCCCTTTGTACTCACTAACAGCTTTTGCTGGCTCAAATGCCAATGACGCATTATCTAAAAATTGTCGTTTCCAGTTTTGCATAGTTTTAGCCGTTACTTCATATTTGACCGATAACTGACCTATTGTTGATTCTTCTTTTAACATCTCTAATACTATTTTAGTTTTTGCTTCTGCACTAAAATTTTTAATTTGTTTTTTACCCATTTGTTTCTCTTTAATTTTATTTATTATTCTATACTTATTGAGAAACAAAAATACCTGCTTCTTTGTCTAATTTTTTCAGTCCATTATATTCCTTAGCTAAAGTAAGCATATCACAAAAATGCTCATTCTTTGTTTTTCCATCAGTTTCTTTATCATATATTCTATAATCTACAGGGGTAGATTGATCAGTTTTAGCATTGTAATGCAGTAAGTTGACCATCCCTATACCAGGTATAACATCATGTACAGCTCCAGAATATTGATAATGTACAAGCTCAATTTTCTTACTGTATTGCTTTGACAATAACGTGTCATCTCCCACTAATAAACAAGAAGCTTCCCTATCAATATATTTTGACACTTCTCTGTAGATCCCGCTAGGGCGGAAATCCTTACTATTTAACCATCGACTTGCACTATCATGAGATAGGTTTATTGGACTTACTTCAGATAATGCTTTACCACTATATCTTACGCTACTTGCTTGTAAAAATGATTTATATAAGTCTTTGCTACATTTTGATCTTGCCATGCTTAACTAAAACTCTTTCTTGCTAGATTAACATATTTTTTGCTAAGTGCGAAACTCCTGTAAGTTAGTTGTTATGTAATCAATGCGACCATTTTTTGCCACAAACTTAAATACCGTAACCCAACCGTATCCACGTAGGTGAATTTTTAGTCCCTCATCAGGAATCTCTAAACTTTCTAAGCTAACATTATGATTAACTTTTCTATTTTTTCTTAGGTTACTAACCCATGTCCAACTTAAATTACGTATATGTTTCAAATTCTCCAAACCGCTATACCACGCATCCATTACTACTGCATCAGGATTGATCCCTCTTTCCTTAGCTAAAGTAAGCATATCACAAAAATGCTCATTCTTTGTTTTTCCATCAGTTTCTTTATCATATATTCTATAATCTACAGGGGTAGATTGATCAGTTTTAGCATTGTAATGCAGTAAGTTGACCATCCCTATACCAGGTATAACATCATGTACAGCTCCAGAATATTGATAATGTACAAGCTCAATTTTCTTACTGTATTGCTTTGACAATAACGTGTCATCTCCCACTAATAAACAAGAAGCTTCCCTATCAATATATTTTGACACTTCTCTGTAGATCCCGCTAGGGCGGAAATCCTTACTATTTAACCATCGACTTGCACTATCATGAGATAGGTTTATTGGACTTACTTCAGATAATGCTTTACCACTATATCTTACGCTACTTGCTTGTAAAAATGATTTATATAAGTCTTTGCTACATTTTGATCTTGCCATGCTTAACTAAAACTCTTTCTTGCTAGATTAACATATTTTTTGCTAAGTGCGAAACTCCTGACTTAGAAAATCCAACACGTGAACAAATAGAGAAAATTGTTAAGGCACGGTGGTCTATAGAAGTTTATCATCGAGAATTAAAACAAACTTGTGGTATTGAACGCTGTCAGGCACGCACGGGTCGAGCTCAGAGAAATCATATTTGCCTTGCCGTATTTGCTTGGCTCGATATGAACAAAAGGAGGATAAATGAAAAAATTACTTTATATCAACAAACTTAGGAAGTTATAAAAACATCAATTCAGAACAACATTAGATGCCTTTTAGCTGATTCGCAATTTTGCTAACTGCGAAACTCCTGTTAAACTCAAATAATAAGCTATATAAATTAAGAGAATTAATAAATTGGTCTGGTCTAGAAGAATGGTTATCAAAAAATGTTTCTATTAAGAGATTTGGTAGAAATAGAAAATGTCATAGAGTGATGCTTGGTGTAACGATGCTACAAGCAATGTATAATTTTTCAGATTCATTAGCAGAGGAAGAACTAAAAGAAAACATGTATTGGCAATATTTCTGTGGGTGGGAATATATAGAAACAGATATAGCGATGTCGGAAACTAGCATAAGAAGATTTCGTAATTTATTAGGTGAATCTGGATATAACGAGATATTAGCAGAGTTGATAAGAGTTGGAATAAGAACTAACACAATTAAAAAAAAAGATTTGGAATTGATAATTGCTGATACAACGGTACAAATTAAGAATATCAAGCACCCACATGATGTTTATTTAATGGATAAAGCTAGGCTTAGTATTGTGAAGCTTTGCCAAAGTTTGGGTATAAGTTTAAACGAAACCTACGCTAGAACCTATAAGCGAGATATAATAAAGCTCTGGAAGTATAAAGAGCATAGCAAAGCCAAGAAGCGTTGGAAAATAATGAAGCATTTAAAAACGTTACTTGGTCGTTTGGTTAGAATATGTGAGCGTGAGATAAAAAATCAGAAATTAAACTTATCTATCAGAGATCAAGAAGTATTGAAAAAAGTAAAACAAATACATAGCCAATCTGTTTTAAAAAGAGAAGAGAAAAAGCAATACAAAGAACAGAATAAAATATTGTATAGTTTTCATGCCCCTGAGGTAGAGTGTATAGGGAAGGGAAAACGAAACAAGCCATATGAGTATAATGGACTGAAAAAATTAGACAAAGAAGCAGGTATTTTTGTTTCTCAATAAGTATAGAATAATAAATAAAATTAAAGAGAAACAAATGGGTAAAAAACAAATTAAAAATTTTAGTGCAGAAGCAAAAACTAAAATAGTATTAGAGATGTTAAAAGAAGAATCAACAATAGGTCAGTTATCGGTCAAATATGAAGTAACGGCTAAAACTATGCAAAACTGGAAACGACAATTTTTAGATAATGCGTCATTGGCATTTGAGCCAGCAAAAGCTGTTAGTGAGTACAAAGGGCAGATTAGTGAACTTAAGAATCAAAACGATGAACTTGCAAAAGCATTAGGTAAGGCTACAGTCGAGAGGGACTGGGCGGTGGGAAAGCTAAACAGCTTGGACTTATCAAATAAGAAAAGTCTTGTCGACCCCAAGCTGAGTACGTTAGCAAAGACAAGGCAATGTGAACTATTAAAGATAAGCAGATCTGGAGTATATTATAAAGCTAAAGTAATGAGCTTATATAATCTTGATATTTTAAATAGAATAGATGAAATATATACGGATAACCCTGAGTATGGTTATCGTTATATATACAAACAATTATTGGAAGACGGCTTTAATGTGGGCAGAGATAGGGTGCTTAAATATATGGGAATAATGGGTATAGAAGCTATTCATCCTCATAAAAAGCAATCTACTTCTGTGAAGGATGGTCAACATAAAATTTATAGCTATTTGCTTGAGCCGTACTGGCACAAATCAGGAACGAATAGAACTATTCATGTACCTTATGTTAATCAAGTGTGGAGTGGTGACATTACTTATATTAGAACTAACGGAGGATTTATGTATCTTGTGGCGATTATAGATTGGCATAGTAAGGCAATACTAAGTTATAAAGTATCTAATTCTATGGATGCATCACTTGTAACCGATGTATTAAAAGATGCACTGAATAAATACCCTGCACCACAAATATTCAATAGTGATCAGGGTAGTCAATATACTGGACATGAGCATACGGGAATTCTAAAAGAGAATAATATACAAATCTCAATGAACGGTAAGGGTAGAAGCATTGATAATATTGTGATTGAAAGATTTTTTAGAACTTTAAAATATAATTGTATATTTATAAATGATTTTAAAAATATCGCAGAACTTAAAGATGGTATTGATAAATACATGGATAAATATAACAATCAAAGATTCCATTCAAGTATTGGTTATAAAAAACCGATGAACGTGTATCTTGATTACTTACAAAATGCAGCTTAAAAATTATGTAAAATGGGAAACAAAATTAGTGAAAAATTTGTCTTGAAAAATCAGTCCAGTTTCGCTTCCCTATCAATATATTTTGACACTTCTCTGTAGATCCCGCTAGGGCGGAAATCCTTACTATTTAACCATCGACTTGCACTATCATGAGATAGGTTTATTGGACTTACTTCAGATAATGCTTTACCACTATATCTTACGCTACTTGCTTGTAAAAATGATTTATATAAGTCTTTGCTACATTTTGATCTTGCCATCCTTAACTAAAACTCTTTCTTGCTAGATTAACATATTTTTTGCTAAGTGCGAAACTCCTGAATAGAAGAAAATTATTTTTTATTAGGAGATTCATAAAAGAGCAATATATGGGGCTGATGATTAGAGCTATGATTGAAGATATGAAGTTTAATTTAGCACCAGTCGCAGATGTTTATAAAAATAGTAACCCTGAGGTTGAAGAAACAATTGCCTGTATAGAAGCTCTAGCAAGAGTACCCCAACAAGTGATGAAATGGGGATATTTAACGACTATGGCAACAATGCAAGGATTATATAAAGTATATTATTCCGAAGTTATACCTTCCTTAATTTCTAACTATGTATTAATGACTAAGCAAAGCTATAAACGTGATATGTCAAAGCCAAGATCTCTAACTAATTTTTTTCGTAAAATAAACATATTTAGTAAAGAAAAATTAGTATTTAAACAAATCAGAGAAGTATAATTAGCTTTAAAAAGGTTTAAAATGCATTCGCAAAACCGCTTTAAGAATGCATTTTTCTTTTCCATGATATTTTCAAAAAACAATTCGTAGGAGCAGAAGAGTATAATCAAGTTTTTTTAAATAACCCTGTTATAGCCTATAATGTAGAACTTCTTATCTTAAAACTTTTTCTATGATAAGGCGAAAGATCGTGAAGGCTTATAGCATTTAAATGTTCTTTAGTACCATAACCGGAGTTTTTGTGCCACATATATTCCGGAAATTCTTTGGCATATTCAAGCATTAAGCGATCTCTAGTAACTTTCGCAATAATAGATGCTGCTCCAATAGAAATTGATAAATTATCGCCATTTATTATACTAATAAATCTTGGATCGCGAAATTTCATATTACCATCTATTAATACTGTATTCGGTTTAACAGCAAGATTTGCTACTGATATAGTACAAGCTTTTTTAGTTGCTTCAAGGATATTAATTATATCTATCTCATCGTGATGCACTATACCAACAGACCAAACATAATTTTGGGTTATTTGTTTATATAACAACTCCCTCATTGTTTTAGTAAGTTTTTTAGAATCTTTGATACCATGTATGATTTTTGTTTGATCAATGATAATAGATGCAGCTACTACAGGACCAACTAGCGACCCTCTGCCAGCTTCATCTACTCCAGCGACTAATCCTGAATATGTTTGTTCTAATTTAAGCATCATGCCTCCCATAAAATGACAGTCTATGTATTTCCACCTTATATATAGTTCCTTATCACCGCTATCATCTATTGTTACTGTAGTAACAGACATTATGAACTCAAAATAAAACAGACTACTTAAACTGCTTAAATTGACACCCATGAGTTACGACTACGGCGGGGATCTACCGTCCCTTATCTTTATTAGAATGCTTTGTGTTAGAAGGGGTAGTATTGGGTTTAATAGTACTACTACCATTTCCCATAGATATATCGTTTTTATTGAAAGTTTCTCTCAGACGGTGATATATTTGAGATCCAGCTGTACTCTCAAGTTTGCTTAATATCTTTTCTAATGCAGTCTTACTAGTTTGCAATCCATCACTTCTATTTGCTTTATCAATAGCTTGGATTGTCCCGACACCATTTTCAATAAAAGCCTCTTTCTGTTCCTCAGGTGATTTAACAAATGATTTAATATAATGCCTTAGTTTTGCACCTAAATCTGTAATGGTTCTAACATGTACTGGATCAGCCGGTGAAAATTCCAATGCCGAATACATTTTTTCTGTACCAGCTCCTATAGTTGCAATTGTTTCAATTTGTTCAGTTTTCTGTAAGGATTTATGTGGAAACTCTTCTATCAATGTATCCATTTGTTTAGCTTGTTTGCCAAATTTATCTAAATTAGGTTGTCCTTTAACATATTCGGCAGAATATCCTTTAGCAAGTTTACCATGAGCATCAAGGGTGGTGCTAATATTGCCTTTAAATTCACCAAATTTCTGGTCAGTAGTTTCAACAGCTTGTGAAAGTACATTTGTTGAGTCATCATCCAACGACACCTGTATTTTTACTTCTTTCTCTATTCCCATGCTTTCCATAGCTTCAGCAAGTTCAGGAGTATATTTCGAATCAAAGCTAAAGTTGAGTAGACTTTTAAACCTATCTATATCCTGTACGAAGCCTTCCTTTGGTTCACCAACAATATTAGCTATATCTGATTTAAACTTCTCTAATTTGGGCATAAAAATATCTTTAATTAATGTTGGCAATCACTAAAAACTCTTGCAGTTACCCTGCCATCTTTTTTTATTATTTGTTTTAATTGTACATTCGTGCTGATTACAAAATATCATTATTACTTCAAACTCTCTTAGAAGCTCTCTAGTAATAGTACTTTTGTTACCTTTACATTGGTTTTTACTTGATATGTTAATATATATATCGACATTTTCACATATTTTATTTGGAGCAATTGGTTTATAGTTTACCAAAATTGTGTATCCATCGGAAGTAAAAATATTTTTTTCTATAGGAAATATTTTAGCATCCTTTTGACCAAACCAGTTAGCCCAATATATACGTTTAAATTCTAGCATCTCATTGACATAAATGTCAAGTTCACCATTGTTATTTTTTATACCAACAGCATTTAAATTTATATCAAATATAAAATTAGGTTTAGGAGAATTTAGCATTAAGATTACAGATATAATCATTATAATTAGACCTAAAAAATGCCACTTTGTTCTCCATAAACAAGTCCAAAAAAATCCAAATAAGAAAGTAATTAAACTAATTTTGGTTATATAACCAAAATACCATACTGATAATGGTAAGCTATTAGTAAATTTCACTGCTGCAATAATTATATTAATACGTCAATTCGGGATAAGGATATTGTGAACATGTAGATTAAAATCAAATTTTGTTGAAGGTTTATTTTTCTTTAATGAGTAAGCAACAAGAGTAGATAATATATGGACAAAGGCATTTATTGGTGATCTATGTCTAGTATGTTCAAGGTTCATTTTATTTTTTAGATAATCAAAAACTGTTTCAATTAAGTTACGCTTTCGAAGTAAGATTTTTTCTTTCAAATCCATTAATTTATTTTCCATATTCTTCTTAATTCCATGAATCATTTTTAAGCCTCTTTCATATAAATTTAAGAACAAATTTTGCTTAATATAACCTTTATCAGCTGCTATAATTCCAGTTAATCTTTTTGTTAACTCCGGTACTGGAACCCTATCATCTACATTGCCTTTGGTCACTTTTAATGCCATAAACTCCCCTTTATTATTGATTATTACATGTAATTTAAAACCATAAAAATACCCGATAGAGGATTTACTATGTTTGGCTAATCCTTTAAAAACTTTATTGCTATAACGCCTTTTATTGTGACAAGCTTTAATCGTTGTAGAGTCAATAAAATAAATACCTGTTTCCTCACCAAACAACAAATGAATCAACATATTTAGCGGTATGAATAATCGTGCCATTAATTCAACAAATCTATTATAACTCAAGGCTTTGGGAAAATCATCCTTATGCATGCACTCTATATAACTTTTATAGAAAAATTTAAAATTCTTAGCATAGGATGTATGAAACATAATTATTATTGTTAACATTTCACTTAGACTCATGCTACAACAGCGATTTCTTTGCTTATTTGATGGTAATAACTTTCTCTGTTCATACTCCAAATAAATTTTACAAAAATCATCTATAAAACTATATAATTCTGTGATATCTTTTCTCATGCCTGTAGTTTGTTTTTTTGTTTAAAAATATAAATACTGCAGGCACTCCTTTTTGACAATCCTTTTATCTATTACTATTTCATCTATATCTTATCCCGAACTGACGTATTAATGAAAAAACCTACTAATTTTAAACAATATTGATCTATACCAAATATCATTAAGAATAATGAGATAATAGATAACGGCATCAGAAAGAAAGACATTATCGGCACAGCAATAAGGTTCATGGGAATAGAATAAGTAGGAAATGTATAAAATTGGTTTATTACCACAGGAGCAGTTACTATACTTGCAAGGAAGCTTGAATAAATATTAGAGGCAATATAAAATTTTATGGAAGAAAAGATGCCCTTGCTTTTACCTAAAATCCATTGATTCCTGATATAAAATTCGTAACCAGCGGTTAGCGATAATACTGCCACAAAAGATAATTGGAAGCTTGGATGAAATATATATTTGGGATTTACCGATAATATTATGAAAGCCGGAGTCAATCATTTAATTTGTGTAAGTTCATTTTTTATTTTCCAATAAATCATATTTAAAATCTCCACAAAGTATTTCAAATTGATTTAAAGCTAAAGACCAATCTTTAATAGGCATGGTCCATTTTTTGGCTGCATTTTGTAGGGATAAAAATATTATTTTTTGAATTGACTTATCATCTGGAAACACCCCCTTATTTTTGATAATTTTTCTAATTTGACGATTTACAGATTCTATAGTGTTAGTAGTATAAATTACCTTTCTGATCTCTTCAGGAAAGGCAAAAAACGGTATTATCCCAGACCAATTACGTTGCCAAATATCAGAAATTACCGGATATTTTTTATCCCATTTTACACCAAATTGCTGAAGTTTTAAACGTGCCATTTCGTCATTATTAGCTGTATAAATGAGTCTGTCCTATAGTTTGTGTAAGTTGCAAAGAAAGCAGTAAGAGATTACTGTAAAAAAAGTAACTTAAGCAAGCAAGGAGGAATTATGGCTAAAAAATTAGATACAGATAAAGATACATTAGACATCAGTAATCAGCTAGTAGAAGAATTATTATCAAAAGCAGATCCATCGGAGTTATTTGGTCGAGATGGTTTATTTCAACAGCTAAAGAAGCAAATAGTTGAGAAAATATTAGCAAGTGAGTTGGATCATGAATTAGGATATTCAAAACATAGCAAGATGCCAAAAGTAGATAATAATCGTCGTAATGGTAGCTATGAGAAGACAGTAATTGATGGGGATGGTCGTAAGCTGACAGTAGAAGTACCAAGAGATCGGGAAGGAGAGTATAATCCTCAATTAATACCAAAAGGGCTGAGGAGATTTAATGGATTTGATGAGAAAGTGATATCCCTTTATGGTCGCGGTATGACAGTCAGCGAGATCCGAGGGCATTTAGAAGAAATATATCAAACTGATGTATCTGGTGACTTGATATCCACCATAACAGATGGGGTGATAGAAGAAGTAACTAGGTGGCAAAATCGTTGTTTAGATAGGGTGTATCCAATATTATACTTGGACTGTATCTATGTAAAATCTAGAGACAATCACATAGTAATAAATAAAGCAGTATATTTAGCACTTGCTGTAAATATAGAAGGGAAAAAGGAGTTACTTGGCATTTGGATAGGCAAAAATGAAGGTGCTAAATTTTGGATGCAAGTAGTTACTGAGCTAAAGAATCGAGGAATTGAACAAATTTATGTTGCTTGTGTGGATGGTTTAAAGGGCTTTCCAGAAGCTATAAGCAGTGTATTCCCGAGTACTATAGTACAATTATGTATTGTACATATGGTTCGCAATTCAGTAAAGTATGTGTCATATAAAGATTTAAAAGAGGTCACATCAGATCTAAAACAAATTTATACAGCTAATAATGACGAAATGGCACGTTTAAAACTTCAGCAATTTGGTGTAAAATGGGATAAAAAATATCCGGTAATTTCTGATATTTGGCAACGTAATTGGTCTGGGATAATACCGTTTTTTGCCTTTCCTGAAGAGATCAGAAAGGTAATTTATACTACTAACACTATAGAATCTGTAAATCGTCAAATTAGAAAAATTATCAAAAATAAGGGGGTGTTTCCAGATGATAAGTCAATTCAAAAAATAATATTTTTATCCCTACAAAATGCAGCCAAAAAATGGACCATGCCTATTAAAGATTGGTCTTTAGCTTTAAATCAATTTGAAATACTTTGTGGAGATTTTAAATATGATTTATTGGAAAATAAAAAATGAACTTACACAAATTAAATGATTGACTCTTTAGATCTGATGTGACCTCTTTTAAATCTTTATATGACACATACTTTACTGAATTGCGAACCATATGTACAATACATAATTGTACTATAGTACTCGGGAATACACTGGTTATAGCTTCTGGAAAGCCCTTTAAACCATCCACACAAGCAACATAAATTTGTTCAATTCCTCGATTCTTTAACTCAGTAACTACTTGCATCCAAAATTTAGCACCTTCATTTTTGCCTATCCAAATGCCAAGTAACTCCTTTTTCCCTTCTATATTTACAGCAAGTGCTAAATATACTGCTTTATTTATTACTATGTGATTGTCTCTAGATTTTACATAGATACAGTCCAAGTATAATATTGGATACACCCTATCTAAACAACGATTTTGCCACCTAGTTACTTCTTCTATCACCCCATCTGTTATGGTGGATATCAAGTCACCAGATACATCAGTTTGATATATTTCTTCTAAATGCCCTCGGATCTCGCTGACTGTCATACCGCGACCATAAAGGGATATCACTTTCTCATCAAATCCATTAAATCTCCTCAGCCCTTTTGGTATTAATTGAGGATTATACTCTCCTTCCCGATCTCTTGGTACTTCTACTGTCAGCTTACGACCATCCCCATCAATTACTGTCTTCTCATAGCTACCATTACGACGATTATTATCTACTTTTGGCATCTTGCTATGTTTTGAATATCCTAATTCATGATCCAACTCACTTGCTAATATTTTCTCAACTATTTGCTTCTTTAGCTGTTGAAATAAACCATCTCGACCAAATAACTCCGATGGATCTGCTTTTGATAATAATTCTTCTACTAGCTGATTACTGATGTCTAATGTATCTTTATCTGTATCTAATTTTTTAGCCATAATTCCTCCTTGCTTGCTTAAGTTACTTTTTTTACAGTAATCTCTTACTGCTTTCTTTGCAACTTACACAAACTATAGGACAGACTCGAAAGCCGCAATCGCGAGCGATCTCAGGGGGTATGGCTTCCGTCCTATCATAACTGCATAACTGAACAACCCTCAGCTCTAAGCTGAGGGGTTATAAAGTAGAGTCAATTTGAAATTGACCTACTTCAATTGGTTCTCCTTCTTGTTCTTCTATATATTTCTGAATTATTTCATCTGTTATGTTACCTGAACTAACTGCCATATATCCTCTAGCCCATAAGTGACGTCCCCAAAACTGCTTTTTTAAATGGGGAAATTCTTCAAACATGATTCTTGCACTACCACCTTTTAAATACTGTACCAACTTACTTAACGCTATTTGCGGTTTATAGGATACAAACATATGAATATGATCTGCTACCACTTTTCCTGATATTAGGTAAACCTTATGATCCATCGATATTTGCTTTAACACATCCCTTACTCTCTCAGCTACTTTGCCAGTTAATATTCTTTTACGATATTTTGGTATCCACACTAAATGCACTTTTAAATCGTGTTTACTATGGCTATTAGTCCTATAACTCCTCATCTTATTTCACTAATTCGTCGTTAATACGACTTCATTATATCTTCCCTTCGCCTAAAGGCGAGGGTTTTTTATAATCCCCGTTGGGGGACAATAAAAATTGCCGTCATAATGAAGGCTCTGGTAGCTGCGATTTGTGTGCCACTTAGTTGCAAATAACCATAACTTCCTATTAAAGAACAAATTGCTGCTATTGACTTTATGTTGTAATTGTAAGCAATATAATTTGATAGATTTAATAAGAATCTTGCTGATATGAAAAACAGCATAGCTACCAATGACAAATGTAAACCGGATACGCAAAGTATGTGAGATATACCGCTTTGTCTCATTTCTTTCATTAATTTTCTATCAATGGCTTTGGTTTCTCCTAGTAATATTGCTGCGGCGAAATTACCTTTAATAGGACCGAGTATTTGGATTAGGCGGTTGTAAATATTTTTTTTAATTTTATAGATAAAACTATTAGTGTAGAGATCACTATGTGCTATAAGGGGACAGTGCATAGCCAGTGGCGTTGATATCTGCCAAATATGCATAAAAGCCAAAGTCATAGCCACCTGGTAGGATACTACTTTGAGGCTTATAAAGCTGAGCCACTAGGCTAATATTATCGTTAATATTAATTTCTTGAGCATATTTTGCCGGCATGCTTATTCTGACTTTTTGCAAAACCTGCTTAAGTTTTTGAATTTTTACCTGATATAATATAACTTGCATACCATGAGTGGTCGGTTTCATCGATTCTATGATGCCGCTTATTCTCGAAATTATTGGCTTTTTAATACCAACAACATGTAAATTTGATATACGATATTTGCCAACTAGCATACCACAGGAAAAAGCGATAATTATCCCCGCAATAAATCGCCCAAATATGTTATTTCTTAAGATTATTAGTGACAAAGAAATTGTGAAAATAGCTAGAATAGATATAAAGGAAGGTTCGCTACTTAAAGTAAAATAAGTACCAATACCGCAAATGAAACTAACAAAATACCAAAGGCTGAGATTGTGATATTCTTGTTCTAAAATGCTTTTGGCAAGTCTAAAAATTAATTTATAATCTCTTAGGTTTATTGCATCTAATAGTAGATTTTTACTTAAAATAAGCTACTATTAGATATAATTCAAGAAATCTATTCCCTCATTTCACCCTGAATATATAAATCATGAGCTACCTGATAAAAACTACTAGCTTCTTCCACTAAACTAGGAATATTCTCAATCTCTATTTTATCTTCAGCAATTAATTTATAAGTTTTTGCTTGTTCCTGTGGTCGTAAGATAACTAAGTGATTATCCTTCATGAACCCAAGCAATTGATAAGTGCTGATAAAAGCTCTGTTTGCTGGTATGTTTAATATATCTTGACCAAAAAACTTACTATTATACGAAAAATTTAATAATCCCAAAATAGTAGGAGCAATATCAATTTGACTGGCTAAATTATCAACTATCTGTGGTTTTAATATATTGGGAGCATATATTAATAGAGGTATGTGATATTTATTAACCGGCAAATCAGTTTTACCAGCACTTGATGCACAATGATCAGCCGTAATAACAAAGATAGTATTATCAAACCAAGGGTGAGTTTTAGCTAATTCAAGAAACTTACCAATAGCATAGTCGGTGTATTTAACAGCTGCACTACGTCCACCACCAGATGGCAAATCAATCCTACCTTCGGGGAAAGTATAAGGACGATGGTTAGAGGTAGTCATAATTAATGAGAAAAAGGCTTTGCCTTGCTTATAATTTTGATCAGCTAACTCTAGTGATTTTATTAGTATATCCTCATCAGCTACCCCCCAAATATTGGAGAAACTTATTTCGTTGGATTTTAGATTACCTTGATCAACTATATTATAGCCATTACCATGAAAATAATTTTGTAAATTATCAAAGTAACTATAGCCACCGAATAGGAAGTTAACAGCATAGCCTTGATTCTTAAAAATAGTAGCTATATTAAATAATGACTGATTATCAGGACGACGGATAATAGAAGAGCCAGGAGTTGGCGGTACTGATAAAGTAATAGCTTCTAAACCTCGTACTGTTCTAGTTCCTACTGCATATAGATTGGTAAAAAATATGCTTTGCTCAGCTAATTTATCCAAATTTGGCGTAATATTTTGTTGATTACCAAATTTTCCCATGAATTCGCCACTCAGACTTTCTACGGTAATAAAAATAATATTATATTTATTACTGTTAAAAGAACTTGCCCTGATATTACGTTCTATAGTAGTAGCATTTGAGTATATTTGTTGTTCTTTCGATAAATTGCTACGAACGATATTTAAAGCCTGGTTTTTATCAATTACTGGATAAAATTTATTATAATCTAAGCTATTATTAAAATAGGCAGAGAAAAACTCATATGGACCGTTTTTAGCAAGTTCGATAGCATATTTATTATAATTAAAAGCAAGTTTATTGGGGTTATAAAAATTAAAAGCAAGTAAGCTAAACAAAAATATTGTGCAGATAACATATTTCTTATTATTTTTTATAGTACTTGCTTGATTAATTATGTATTTTCTCAAGAAAAAAACAATTAATAGTGTAATAATTATAATGCCTAGTAATATTTCTATATAGGGCAAAGATTCCTTTACAGTACCAATGATTTCATGGGTATAAATTAGATAATCTACAGCAATAAAATTAAATCTAACACCGAACTCATCCCAAAAGATAATCTCGGCAATGGCAATAAATATTAGTAAAGCAATAGTACAAAAATAAGCGATAAAAGAGCAGCTTACATACAAAAATTTATACCGAGCCAATAACTTGTAGAAGGCAATGATAACAAGCGAAATTACTGGTAAAAAATAACAAAGAGATATTAGATCATTAAATGTACCAATAACAAAAATTGACACTAGATCAGATATGGTTATTTGTTGTTGCCATAAAGCGTACGAACTTAATAGAATACGAGTAATAAACTGAAATATTAGGTAAATTCTAACAATAGGAAAATGAAACAGTGTTTTTATCATATATATCTAAATTAACGTCATATACTCAGGTAGAACTTCAAGAATTGCCGTTCCCTAGCTATTAGTCTTCCTATTACCATAAATGTCAAGAAAAACTTATGGGTAATAGGAAGATACCCTAGGCTATTAAACCGATGCCTTACATCAACATTTGAGATTAGGCAGTGAAATTTCAACCAATAAGCCGCCTAAAGTTTTGCTATCCTGCAAAGATATTGTACCGCCATGATCAATAATTATTTCTTTAGTAATAGCAAGACCAAGTCCAACATTCCCTGAATTATTAAGCGAACGTGACTTATCTGAACGATAAAATGCTTTAAATACTAATAATTTCTCTTCATCCTTTATGCCAATACCGTTATCTTCAATTTTTATTATTACATTAGTAGAGGTAGAACAGATAGTAATTTTTATCTTTGTAGAATATTTTATCGCGTTATTTATTACGTTAGATATTGCACGTTCAAAGTTGGTAGGCTTAATTTGTCCATATACTGGCTGTTCTGTGGCGATTAACTCAATATTGGTCATAGACCATTTATTTATGATATTTGATATCCAAGAAGATAATTCGATTATTTGATCTTCTTCGCCATTTTCTCCTCTAGCAAAGTCAAGATATGATTTTATCATTTGTTGCATAATAACTATATCTTCCTTAAGCCCTTCCGTTTCCTCGGATTTGTTCATTAACTCTAATTGTAGCTTCATTCTTGTTAAAGGAGTACATAAATCATGCGAAATCATAGCAAGCATTCTAGTTCTTTTGCTAATTTGTTTTTCAATTCGTTCTTTCATTTTAAGAAAAGCAATACCAGCCTTTTTAATTTCTTTTGCACCAGAAGGTTTAAATGTTTGTAATCTTGTAATTCCTTGTCTGAATTGATCAGCAGCATCTGCAAGAGTTAAAATGGACTTAATTTGATTTTTAGAGAAGATCAAAGAAACAGAAAGTAATAAAATAGTTAAGAAAATTAACCATAAGACAAAAATATAGGCAGTTGGATTCATCAATAATTTTGCGGGGAAAGTGATTTTTAGTAAACCATCAGTCAATTGGAATAATACTTCAATTCTTCCTGCATCATTAATCTGTACTATATTTTTCTTATTAATTTTTACGTTAATAATATTTTTAAAAATCTCTAATTCTTCACTAATTCTAGGTTGTTTGCGTGGCAAGTTTAATTTTTGATGAAACTGATACGACAAATTTAAATAATTTGTCTCTGTTGTGTTTTTTTCTAATAGATTATTGTCGTCTTGTTCAAGAAGGGAAATAATTTCATTAGTAATAATATTGCTAGTATAATAAGAAACATTATACCAGTGACGATCATAGAACAAAAACACTGCTAGAATTTGTCCTATTAATGTTGGAACAATAATAATGAGAACAAATCTAGCCAGTAAAGTTTGTGGTATAAGTTTATGTATAAATAGCATAACCGCTATTCCGTATGGTTTTTAGATATTTTGGTTCTTTAGGGTCATCTTCAATCTTACTCCTTATTCTGACAATTTGTACGTCGATAGAGCGAGGGCTAAGCCCTCCCATTATTTTTGACAACTCATCACGTTTCATTTCTTGTCCATTGTGTTTTAATAGTACTTCTAGCAATTTTTGTTCTGTAGAACTCAATTGTACAGGTTGATTATTTTTTATAAATTCCTTTGATTCTAAATTATAATAATTATTGCCAAATCGCTTGATTTCATCTTGTTTTTTATAATTATTATAGCTATTTAATAGGTTATTAATCCTGAGTAATAATTCTTTCGGTTCGAAAGGTTTGGTCAGATAATCAGATGCACCAGATTCTAATCCCTTGATACGATCAATTGGTTGTGATAGTGCAGTTAGCATAACAATTGGTATAAGGTTTTTACTTGATCTTATAGTATGGGCAAAATCAAGCCCTGTAACATTTGGCAACATAACGTCTAGAATAATTAAGTCATAAATAGAGGATTTTAATAGTTCAGCAGCTTCTTGGACAGAAGCTGCTGTTGATACTAAAAAGTTGTTTTTATACAAAAACTGTTTTAAAAGTTTTTGTATTCGAGTATCATCATCGACTACAAGAATGTGGGGTTTTGAGCTTTGCATAAATAAATTTTCGGTGATAAGAATTACTATAGTTTAATAGTGGAACATTGACAATGACAATAATACAAGAAAATACATTAACTGAAAAGCCGTTTAAAAATCTTAATCAACTATCAGGTTATATCTGGATTAATGGTAGATTTATTGATTGGCAGGAGGCTAAGATACACGCTCTTACTCATAGTTTACATTATTCTGGTGGAGTTTTTGAAGGAGAAAAAGCCTATAATGGCAAAATCTTTAAATTAGAAGAACATACCCAACGTTTGATAGAGTCGGCAAAAGGTTTAAGTATAGAGGTACCGTATAGTTTTGAAGATATTATAACAGCTCACCAGTTACTTATAACAAAGAATAATATTAAAAATGCGTATGTTCGTCCTTTAATTTGGTATGGTAGTGAATCTCTTAATCTAACTAATGTAAATTTATCGGTTAATTTATTAATTGCTGCTGTTTCATCAACTCCTAGACCTTCTGATGATTTAAGTTTGCATATTGCACGTTGGCGGAAATGCCATCCAAACTCGTTGCCGCCGCAGTGTAAATCGTCAGGGCATTACAATATGATGATAGTATGCCAAAAAGAAGCTAAGTCTTTGGGTTATAGTGATGCAGTTCTATTAGATTGGCGAGGATTTATTGCTGAATGTACTACTACAAATATCTTTTTTGTAAAAGGAGAGCAGTTATTTACACCGATAGCTGATAGTTTTTTAAATGGCATAACGCGTCAAACAGTTATAAAACTTGCTAAAGAGTTAAATCTTGAGGTTAAGGAAGAGTACATAACTCTAGATAGGTTAGGGGAGTTTAATGAATGTTTTATGACTGGTACAGCTGCAGAAGTTAAGGGGATTAAATCGATTAACCGTGGTGATCAAAATATTATCTTTGAAGATAGTAAAATTACTAATTTGTTAAAAAAAGAATATAATAGCTTAGTGCGTAAATAAATAGTGATATAATGGAACTGATGCGATGAACAATAATATATTTAAAGGGCTTATTACAGCCATTATAACCCCGTTTAAGGATAATAAATTAGATTTTGTTTCTTTGGAGAAAATACTTAACTATCAAATTGATAATAAAGTTGATGGAGTAGTGATTGCTGGTTCTACTGGTGAAGGCCCTAGCTTAAGTTTACAGGAATATCAATCTTTGTTAGAAATAGCTGTAGAAATTACTAAAAACCGTACCCAAATAATAGCAGGTTGTGCAGCTATGACTACCAGCACTGCTGTAGATATGATACAAATATGCACAAAAATTTCAGTTGATGGGTTTATGTGTAGTATTCCTTCTTACGTAAAGCCAACTCAAGAGGGAATCTATTTGCATTTTGAAACTATCCATAATGCAAGTAATTTGCCCATAATGCTGTATTCAGTATCTAGTAGAACTGTGGTTGACTTTTCAGATGACACGATAGTTAGGCTCAGTAAACTACCACGTATTGTAGCTTTTAAAGATGCAGGTAATGATTTAGAACGTCCTTTGAGAATTAAGGCTGCTGTAAGCAAAGATTTTAATTTATTGTGTGGTAATGATGAATTAGCGTTATCTTATAATGTTCATTCGGGAGTAGGGTGCGTTTCTGTTGCATCTAATGTTACGCCTAGCTTGTGCAAGAAGTTACAGGATAATTGTCGTGATGGTAATTACCAAGAAGCTCTGCAAATTCAACAGCAATTATTGCCTATATATAAGGCATTATTTGCAGAATCCAATCCAATACCGGTAAAATATGCTGTGGCAAGATTAGGGTTATGTTCTAATGAGTTACGGCTTCCTTTAACTTCAGCTGGCAAAGTCACTGAGGAGAAAATAAATAAAGCTATGGACTATGTCGGAATATAAAAAAGTAATAGCTCAAAATAAGAAGGCATATTTCAATTACTTTATTGAAGAAAAAATTGAAGCTGGCATAATATTAACTGGGAGTGAAGTTAAATCGCTACGTCAAGGAAAAGCTAGTATAGAAGATAGTCATGCCGAAAATTCGGCAAACGAAGTGTTTTTGTATAATTGTCATATTGCGGAATATGACAAAGCTAACAGATTTAATCATTCGACTAGAAGAACCCGTAAGTTGCTTCTTAATTCTAGTGAAATAAAGAAAATAATTGGTAAAATTCGCCTAAAAGGCTACACTCTTGTTGCTCTTTCTTTATATTTCAATAAAAAAAATAAAGTAAAAGTTGAGTTAGGCATAGCAAAAGGTAAGAAATTACATGATAAAAGACAGTCTATTAAAGAACAAGATTGGAAGAGGGATCAGGGACGGATTATGCGTGCGAAGTAGGATAAAAATAATTTTTATGCGACACTCTACAGCACCTTAACTTCTTAGAGCCTAAAGCACCCATTATACTTCCATATAAACAAATAGGTAAAGTTAATGACAATAACTCCTGACTACATAATTGAAAGAAAACAAAATAAATTAAAATTAAGGCTGTGGAAGTTAGCAACAATTTTAATGTTTATAGTTTTAATTGTTGTGATGATTAAGAAATTTAATTTGCCAAGTTCTGAATATGTAACTACTAATAGTAACTATATAGCTGCAGTTTCAATAGAAGATATAATTTTTGAGGATACAAAACGTGATAAAAGATTGGAGAAAATCATTGATGATGATAAGATTAATGCTCTAATTGTTAATGTTAATTCTCCTGGTGGAACTGTGGTTGGATCAGAGAAAATTTACAATATACTCAGAAAAATATCAGCAAAAAAACCGGTAGTGATTGTTATGGGTACATTGGCAGCGAGTGGAGGATATTTGATATCATTAGGAGGGGATTACATAATTAGTCATAATGGAACGATTACTGGTTCAATTGGTGTGATTTTCCAAACTCTAGAAGTAACAGATTTAGCAAAGACAGTAGGTATTACCTTCAATAATTTTAAATCTGGGGAATTAAAAGCTGCTCCTAATCCTACTGAGAAAGTTACAGAAGCTGTTCGTCAAGCTATAATGTCTAATGTACAAGATACTTATGATTATTTTATTGAACTCGTTGCTTTAAGAAGGGGATTAGCAATTGAAGAAGTTAAAAAAATAGCTGATGGTCGGATATATTCTGGTCGCCAAGCTTTGAAACTAAAACTTGTTGATGCTGTGGGTTCTGAGGATGATGCGATTAAATGGTTACAGGAAGTCAAAAAAATTGATAAAGATTTGAAGGTAAAAGAATTTAAAATAAAACCGAAATCAAAATTTCTTGAAATTATTATGGAGGATTTTGATAGTGTTTTACCAAGTTTTTTTAAAAATAAATTTCAAGGAATAAAAGCAATTTTTTAATTTATGGCAAGCAAGTCTGATTTAGTGGATAAAATATCTAAGGAACTTAATTATCTTTCTAAGGAAGATATAAAAGATTCTATAGATTTGGTATTTGATTATTTACAGTCTAGCCTCGCTGAGCAAAATCGTATTGAAATTAGAGGCTTCGGTAGCTTCTCAATTAGGGAGCGGAAATTTCCCAATAGTGAGCGGTCATATAAAACTATCTATTATCGTGGACATCGCTAGGCTTTTGGAAAAGGGAGGGAATAATTCTTATCCCGAATTCGCGTTCTCATGTTATACTATTAGCCAAAGCCAACTTCCTAGCCTCTGCTGATTTACCAGTATAAACTATATTTTGGTAATTAAGTTTGATAGCGGTAAATAAAGCTGCGTGATCGTTTCCTACATTAACAATAATTTTTACGATTTGGGGAAATTCTTCAATTAGTTTTTTAAAAATATAATCCCACACTAGCATACCGTAATATCTCGTGCTACCACTTTTGTTAGTTAAAATAACCGGCTCATGGAATTTGGATAAGAACTCTCGTGCATCGCTTAAGTTTTCTATTGTGTAAGTTATTGGATTTGGCATATTTTTTGACTTTTTACTTACTCAAATTAGGCTCTTATATCTTAAAAACATGTTATAAATAGTCTGTCCGGCAAAACTCTATAAGTCTTATAGATAATAGGGTTTAATGGCAGAAAATAGTTAACCACTCTGCACTGCAAGTGCAGAGCTTAATATTACGGCATGAATGCCTAATGTATGTACTAACTTAAAAGTTAGAAACTATTTGTATATGGCTCATTTAGAAAGTGTCACAACACAAAAAGAATATATCTGTGAAGTGTAAGATTTTGTTAAAAAATATCTGTATGATTCATTCTTATCTTTTCTTGATAAGATATTTAAAATTTATGTTGAAACGACGCACTGCAAGTGCGGGGTTTTTCTCCCAAAGTGGGACAATAAAGAAATCCATAAGAAAATGTTAAAATATGCTAATAAACCTTATGGATTTCAGTCAATATGCCAATAGAAAATATTATCAAATCACAAAAACAAGGAAAACTTTTTGGTTATAAATTAAAAGAAGAATTAAACTCAAATAATAAGCTATATAAATTAAGAGAATTAATAAATTGGTCTGGTCTAGAAGAATGGTTATCAAAAAATGTTTCTATTAAGAGATTTGGTAGAAATAGAAAATGTCATAGAGTGATGCTTGGTGTAACGATGCTACAAGCAATGTATAATTTTTCAGATTCATTAGCAGAGGAAGAACTAAAAGAAAACATGTATTGGCAATATTTCTGTGGGTGGGAATATATAGAAACAGATATAGCGATGTCGGAAACTAGCATAAGAAGATTTCGTAATTTATTAGGTGAATCTGGATATAACGAGATATTAGCAGAGTTGATAAGAGTTGGAATAAGAACTAACACAATTAAAAAAAAAGATTTGGAATTGATAATTGCTGATACAACGGTACAAATTAAGAATATCAAGCACCCACATGATGTTTATTTAATGGATAAAGCTAGGCTTAGTATTGTGAAGCTTTGCCAAAGTTTGGGTATAAGTTTAAACGAAACCTACGCTAGAACCTATAAGCGAGATATAATAAAGCTCTGGAAGTATAAAGAGCATAGCAAAGCCAAGAAGCGTTGGAAAATAATGAAGCATTTAAAAACGTTACTTGGTCGTTTGGTTAGAATATGTGAGCGTGAGATAAAAAATCAGAAATTAAACTTATCTATCAGAGATCAAGAAGTATTGAAAAAAGTAAAACAAATACATAGCCAATCTGTTTTAAAAAGAGAAGAGAAAAAGCAATACAAAGAACAGAATAAAATATTGTATAGTTTTCATGCCCCTGAGGTAGAGTGTATAGGGAAGGGAAAACGAAACAAGCCATATGAGTTTGGCAATAAAGTTGCGGTAGTAGTCAGTGGTCGTAGAAATTTTGTACTGTCAGCAAAATCGTTTCATAATAATCCTTATGATGGTCATATATTGCAGCAGAGTTTTGAAGCGGTAGAAAATGTAACTGGAATAAAGATAAAAAAATCGTTTGTTGATCTTGGTTATACTGGCAGCAATGTTAAAGAGAAGAGTAAGGTATATACCCCAAAAACTCGGAAAAAGTTATTGAAAGAAGGTATACCTGCAGCAAAACTGCATAACTTTATCTAATGTTTTTGCTAGTATGAATTTTTTATACATTTGGGTTGAGTCTGTCCTATAGTTTGTGTAAGTTGCAAAGAAAGCAGTAAGAGATTACTGTAAAAAAAGTAACTTAAGCAAGCAAGGAGGAATTATGGCTAAAAAATTAGATACAGATAAAGATACATTAGACATCAGTAATCAGCTAGTAGAAGAATTATTATCAAAAGCAGATCCATCGGAGTTATTTGGTCGAGATGGTTTATTTCAACAGCTAAAGAAGCAAATAGTTGAGAAAATATTAGCAAGTGAGTTGGATCATGAATTAGGATATTCAAAACATAGCAAGATGCCAAAAGTAGATAATAATCGTCGTAATGGTAGCTATGAGAAGACAGTAATTGATGGGGATGGTCGTAAGCTGACAGTAGAAGTACCAAGAGATCGGGAAGGAGAGTATAATCCTCAATTAATACCAAAAGGGCTGAGGAGATTTAATGGATTTGATGAGAAAGTGATATCCCTTTATGGTCGCGGTATGACAGTCAGCGAGATCCGAGGGCATTTAGAAGAAATATATCAAACTGATGTATCTGGTGACTTGATATCCACCATAACAGATGGGGTGATAGAAGAAGTAACTAGGTGGCAAAATCGTTGTTTAGATAGGGTGTATCCAATATTATACTTGGACTGTATCTATGTAAAATCTAGAGACAATCACATAGTAGTTAACCACTCTGCACTGCAAGTGCAGAGCTTAATATTACGGCATGAATGCCTAATGTATGTACTAACTTAAAAGTTAGAAACTATTTGTATATGGCTCATTTAGAAAGTGTCACAACACAAAAAGAATATATCTGTGAAGTGTAAGATTTTGTTAAAAAATATCTGTATGATTCATTCTTATCTTTTCTTGATAAGATATTTAAAATTTATGTTGAAACGACGCACTGCAAGTGCGGGGTTTTTCTCCCAAAGTGGGACAATAAATAAAGCAGTATATTTAGCACTTGCTGTAAATATAGAAGGGAAAAAGGAGTTACTTGGCATTTGGATAGGCAAAAATGAAGGTGCTAAATTTTGGATGCAAGTAGTTACTGAGTTAAAGAATCGAGGAATTGAACAAATTTATGTTGCTTGTGTGGATGGTTTAAAGGGCTTTCCAGAAGCTATAAGCAGTGTATTCCCGAGTACTATAGTACAATTATGTATTGTACATATGGTTCGCAATTCAGTAAAGTATGTGTCATATAAAGATTTAAAAGAGGTCACATCAGATCTAAAACAAATTTATACAGCTAATAATGACGAAATGGCACGTTTAAAACTTCAGCAATTTGGTGTAAAATGGGATAAAAAATATCCGGTAATTTCTGATATTTGGCAACGTAATTGGTCTGGGATAATACCGTTTTTTGCCTTTCCTGAAGAGATCAGAAAGGTAATTTATACTACTAACACTATAGAATCTGTAAATCGTCAAATTAGAAAAATTATCAAAAATAAGGGGGTGTTTCCAGATGATAAGTCAATTCAAAAAATAATATTTTTATCCCTACAAAATGCAGCCAAAAAATGGACCATGCCTATTAAAGATTGGTCTTTAGCTTTAAATCAATTTGAAATACTTTGTGGAGATTTTAAATATGATTTATTGGAAAATAAAAAATGAACTTACACAAATTAAATGATTGACTCTTTGGGTTTCATACTATGCAAATACCATCAATTACTATTGAGCAAGTAGCTCAGCAATTTAAAGCCTGGCGTCAAACTAAAACTAATAAGTTTGATCCTATACCAAACCATCTAAAGGAATTAGTTTACCAATTACTCCATCATTATTCTTACCAAGAGATAGCTAAACATCTTAATATTAATAAAGCAACAATCAGTTCAATTAAAAAAGCCCATGAGCCTACCCTCAAAACTTCTCCTGTCTCAACTTCAAATCAAGCTCTACAACAAAATATTAATTTTCTCCCATTTCAACTATTAAATTCTATAGATACCGATCCTGTAGCTGCCCCCAAACAAAATCACTATACTTGTCACATTATTAAACCAAATGGTACCAAACTTATTATCCAAACACTAGAACCAAAAACCATAATTCAGACATTTTTATGCTGCAACTAACCCCGGCGTCAGTTATTTTTGTTGCCACTATTGCCATCGATTTTCGCAAGGGTATCGATGGCTTAATCGCTGTTTGTAGACAAAAACTTTCTTCTGACCCTCTTAATGGTTCCTTGTTTTTATTCTATAATAAAAACGTATACCTGCAGCAAAACTGCATAACTTTATCTAATGTTTTTGCTAGTATGAATTTTTTATACATTTGGGTTTCATACTATGCAAATACCATCAATTACTATTGAGCAAGTAGCTCAGCAATTTAAAGCCTGGCGTCAAACTAAAACTAATAAGTTTGATCCTATACCAAACCATCTAAAGGAATTAGTTTACCAATTACTCCATCATTATTCTTACCAAGAGATAGCTAAACATCTTAATATTAACCTCAGTTTGATGCAAGATGAAGGTTGAGATTGTTTAATTTTCCAAAAGCTACAGAAATTTTATTAGGTTTGAAAACATAGGCAAGTAGCCCAGCTAATACATTAGTTTGAAAATTCATAACAGATCTATGCCTTGTATGGTCTATATGAAAAAGGTTTTTCAATTGATCATTAATGGTTTCAATAATGTGCCTTTTATTTAAAAATTGCTTTTTAATAGGATCTATTATTCTTTCTTTCATATTACTTTTAATTTTTGTTATTAGTTCTAAACCTTGATTAGCAAGGGATTGAGTGAGTTTTTTACTGATATACCCACGATCACCAAAAAGCCAGCCTTGTAATTTATCTACTAAATTTTCCACCACTGCTCTATCATCGACATTTCCAGGAGTTAAAGAAAAACTCATAATCTCTCCGCAACTGTTAATGACAATATGTAGCTTACAGCCAAAGAACCACCCAGTGGAAGTCTTACCTCTTTTTGCTATGTCTTTGAATACTTTATGTCTATTAATTCTTAAATTATGGCAAGCAGGAAGTTTAGTAGAGTCGATATAATATTGACCAGTTTGTTTTCCTGTTAGGCTTTTTAGCAGTAACACCATGGGCATGAAGCTCATTGGCATTAACTGAACAAAACGACTATAGCTCACAAGTTTTGGAAATTCCTTTCTATAACTTTGGCATAGGCAGCATAAATAAAAATCTTTAAAGGTACGGTAGTGACTCAAGTGAAACATTACTATAATAGTAATAATCTCTGAGAGTCCTATACTGCAGCCCACTTTACGCTTACGGTTAGGATTTGGTAATATATATTTATTTCGCTCCGTATCAAAATGCTTGCAAAAATCATCAATTAAGCAGAAAATCTCCGTAAGAGGGATCATAATATATTCTCCAATTTTGTCATTATTATTAGAGAACTTTATAATCCCTCCCTTCTTAATTTTCAAATGTTCTTTCTTACGTCAAACTCAGGTTAATATTAATAAAGCAACAATCAGTTCAATTAAAAAAGCCCATGAGCCTACCCTCAAAACTTCTCCTGTCTCAACTTCAAATCAAGCTCTACAACAAAATATTAATTTTCTCCCATTTCAACTATTAAATTCTATAGATACCGATCCTGTAGCTGCCCCCAAACAAAATCACTATATTTGTCACATTATTAAACCAAATGGTACCAAACTTATTATCCAAACACTAGAACCAAAAACCATAATTCAGACATTTTTATGCTGCAACTAACCCCGGCGTCAGTTATTTTTGTTGCCACTATTGCCATCGATTTTCGCAAGGGTATCGATGGCTTAATCGCTGTTTGTAGACAAAAACTTTCTTCTGACCCTCTTAATGGTTCCTTGTTTTTATTCTATAATAAAAACAGAACTGCCATTAAAATTTTGTCCTTTGACGGTCAAGGCTTTTGGCTATGCTCTAAACGCCTATCCAAAGGTAAATTTACCGCAAAACTTTTCCCATCTGATAATTCATCTTATCAAATTTGTTATAGAACCTTACACATTCTTATTCATAATGGTGATCCTAGTTCTGCCAAATTCTCTAATGATTGGCTTCCTGTCGTTTAAGCTGCTGTCTCGATTAATTCCGTATTATTCATATATCTTGCATAGGCAAAAGGCGTATAATTCGCAGGACGCTTCTTTGCTTTGCTACTCTGCTCTTGTAGCCAATTTAAATATTTAAAGGCATTGATCTCGTTCTCACTACAAGTCTTTACTATACTATACAAACCACTATGTATCTCAGCACTATTGATTGTTTTAAAGAATAATGAATTCTTCCTTTGTAAAATAATGGTACGCAGTGATCTCTCAGCCCAATTATTATCAAGATTGCTAACTGGGATTTTTAAAAATTGGGTCAAACCTTCTTTATTATTTATCCAATATTTCATAGCTTGTCCAAGCCTACTATTAGGCTCAACTTTCTTGTCGTTAAATAATTCGTCTATTTTGTTATATATGTTTTCTATATATTTACTGCTATGTTCCTGATGATACCCAAGTTTTTCTTCAGGACTCATCTCTTTACATTGATGTTCATTGTGGTAAATCCCTCGTGTTTGTTTGAGAAAATATCCGCATTCTTCAGGGTAATATAGTTCATTCTCTGTAAATTTTCTCTGACCATGTGACAAACAATTGATCATCACTATTATTGCCAGTAATTCTTGATCTGCTTCTGATAATACCGGGTTATTATTGTTACTTGCGTCAGTCATTAATTGGATAGAATCTGTTCTATTCTTACGATTCTTTAGTACGTTACCTATATTTTCTCCACCATGCCTATTACCGGTAAAATATAAAACTATCACCTCATTATTTGCAGTCTTAGCACATATTGTAGTAGTATAACAGCTGCGTCCTTTCTTATTTTGAGTACGTAATTTCTTATTGGCTATAGTAATTTGAAACTGGACTGATTTTTCAAGACAAATTTTTCACTAATTTTGTTTCCCATTTTACATAATTTTTAAGCTGCATTTTGTAAGTAATCAAGATACACGTTCATCGGTTTTTTATAACCAATACTTGAATGGAATCTTTGATTGTTATATTTATCCATGTATTTATCAATACCATCTTTAAGTTCTGCGATATTTTTAAAATCATTTATAAATATACAATTATATTTTAAAGTTCTAAAAAATCTTTCAATCACAATATTATCAATGCTTCTACCCTTACCGTTCATTGAGATTTGTATATTATTCTCTTTTAGAATTCCCGTATGCTCATGTCCAGTATATTGACTACCCTGATCACTATTGAATATTTGTGGTGCAGGGTATTTATTCAGTGCATCTTTTAATACATCGGTTACAAGTGATGCATCCATAGAATTAGATACTTTATAACTTAGTATTGCCTTACTATGCCAATCTATAATCGCCACAAGATACATAAATCCTCCGTTAGTTCTAATATAAGTAATGTCACCACTCCACACTTGATTAACATAAGGTACATGAATAGTTCTATTCGTTCCTGATTTGTGCCAGTACGGCTCAAGCAAATAGCTATAAATTTTATGTTGACCATCCTTCACAGAAGTAGATTGCTTTTTATGAGGATGAATAGCTTCTATACCCATTATTCCCATATATTTAAGCACCCTATCTCTGCCCACATTAAAGCCGTCTTCCAATAATTGTTTGTATATATAACGATAACCATACTCAGGGTTATCCGTATATATTTCATCTATTCTATTTAAAATATCAAGATTATATAAGCTCATTACTTTAGCTTTATAATATACTCCAGATCTGCTTATCTTTAATAGTTCACATTGCCTTGTCTTTGCTAACGTACTCAGCTTGGGGTCGACAAGACTTTTCTTATTTGATAAGTCCAAGCTGTTTAGCTTTCCCACCGCCCAGTCCCTCTCGACTGTAGCCTTACCTAATGCTTTTGCAAGTTCATCGTTTTGATTCTTAAGTTCACTAATCTGCCCTTTGTACTCACTAACAGCTTTTGCTGGCTCAAATGCCAATGACGCATTATCTAAAAATTGTCGTTTCCAGTTTTGCATAGTTTTAGCCGTTACTTCATATTTGACCGATAACTGACCTATTGTTGATTCTTCTTTTAACATCTCTAATACTATTTTAGTTTTTGCTTCTGCACTAAAATTTTTAATTTGTTTTTTACCCATTTGTTTCTCTTTAATTTTATTTATTATTCTATACTTATTGAGAAACAAAAATACCTGCTTCTTTGTCTAATTTTTTCAGTCCATTATACTGTCTTCTCATAGCTACCATTACGACGATTATTATCTACTTTTGGCATCTTGCTATGTTTTGAATATCCTAATTCATGATCCAACTCACTTGCTAATATTTTCTCAACTATTTGCTTCTTTAGCTGTTGAAATAAACCATCTCGACCAAATAACTCCGATGGATCTGCTTTTGATAATAATTCTTCTACTAGCTGATTACTGATGTCTAATGTATCTTTATCTGTATCTAATTTTTTAGCCATAATTCCTCCTTGCTTGCTTAAGTTACTTTTTTTACAGTAATCTCTTACTGCTTTCTTTGCAACTTACACAAACTATAGGACAGACTCTAAGAGGGATCATAATATATTCTCCAATTTTGTCATTATTATTAGAGAACTTTATAATCCCTCCCTTCTTAATTTTCAAATGTTCTTTCTTACGTCAAACTCAGGTTATGATAGGTACAGTCGTATATTGTATGACTTGTTTTCTTATAATACTGCATTTCTACATATTATATGTTAAAACGATGCACTGCAAGTGCAGGGTTTTTCTCCCAAAGTGGGACAATAAAATAACAACGTTACAAATTATACCATACAAGCAATCTATATCAGCAACACAAGAAAATAATATTAAAGATGAAAATAATGCTTATTTGCTTGAACTAGCTAAGCAATTAAATCCTGATTCATTATGGTATAAAGCTAGAAAATTTTTAATTGAACGATACAATAAATATATTGATATCGCTACCTTTAGTACATTAATAGTGGTACAAGAAGATAACATCAATAAAAAAGTAATTCTCAAGTCTACTTCAGCTTTTTATGATTATTACATTAGAAATCGTCACATGCAAGACCTAAAAACTGCTTTTCAAGCTCAAAACTGTAGTTTTGAATTAATTGGCTGGAATGATAATTACAAGATTACTACTTAAAAATTAGTAATTTGTAACAATTACTTCATCAGAAGTTTTTCTTGTTTGGGGCATAGAATAGGTAACCTTGATAATATTAATATTAAAATCTTTGTACAAGCTTCTAATAAAAGGAGTATCACTATTAGAAATTATAAACTTAACATCTTTATAGTCACCTTTTTGGTTAAAACCCCCAGCTTCAGCTGGGAAAGACTTCAGTCCTTGTTCTAATATTTCAATTCACTATAACTTGAATATATGATATTTTAATATACATAAGAGCAAGCTCTTCATGTATATTAAAATATCATATATGACAGATTATAACAAGACTAGCCACACTGTATTTTACCATCGCTTTCATGTTGTTTGGATCACTAAATATCGCTACAAAAGTATTGCAGGGTAACTTATAAGAATTAGGATCAGAGAGATAGCACAGGCATTAGTAATATCTCTTTAGAGTAATAGCGACTTCCAGTCTAGATATCAACCCACCAGCTTCAGCTGGTTGTTATTGAGTATCTAGTTCCTTAGCAAAATCTCTTAGTCTCATTTGTTCTTGTTCATCAAATGGCAATCTAGTATAAAATTTCTCACCAGATTTGTGATAAGGTGGATCGAAATAGACAAAGTCATTTTTCTGAGGCTCAATAAAAGAAAAATCTATAGCACAAATAGATGTACTAGATAATAAACTACTACATTGTTGCAATCTACTAGTAATATCAGATTTATGGTAGTTTCTACCAGAGAAGCTTTGAACTGGATCACCATTGATATTGATACGATATATTCCTTTAAAGGAATATCTATTAAGATAGATAAATCTTGCAGTAATTTCATTAGGATTGTTACTATTATTATCACTTCTGACTTGATAATAATATTCTTTGCAATGGTTTGCTTGATGTAAATCAAGTAACTTACTTATTTCTTTTGGATTCTTTTTAACCGCATTATAAGACGTTACTAAGTCAAGATTAATATCAGATAGATAGCATTTATTAAACATATATTTTACTTGAAAGAACAAAGCCCCACCTCCAAGGAAGGGCTCATAATAATTATTTACTCCTGAAGGAATATAGTTAATTAATTTATCAACAATTTTTCTTTTACCACCCACCCATTGTAAGAATGGTTGGGGTTTACTTAAGTTTTGTACTGACATAATTTATTATTTATCTTTAATTTTTCTACTAAAGATTATATCAGAAAATAGGCTTAAATGCCAGCAAAACAGCATAGTCAAAGGGATTTTAGTGTTTATTATAGCATCATTTAGTGTTATTTTTATCTATGTATAATTGATAAAAAATAGGGCTAACAAATATTATATTTTAAGTCTGTCTCATTTATGCAGCTTTTTGTCATATTATAAAAAAATCTGGCAAAAAGGCTCTTAAATCCTCTGTACTTCCAAGAATTGTGGTGATATCTCTCTTGGTTAAGAGCTGTATAGTGCAACTCTAGTTCAGAGGTTAAGTTAAAAACTACAACATCTTATCACCTTAACCTCTGAGCTGTCTTTTTTTTAACTTCAACAGCAAGGAAATGTTATGATAAGTAATCACACAAATCAACAAAAAGATAACAATAAAGTTAAAAATATGGTGCAGCAAGCTTGGACATTGCAATTATCTCCCATATCTGTCACATTAATGCCATCTGACCAAGAATACAGTTTTATATATAAGGATCAAGAATTAGCACTAGAATTACAAAAAGCAAAGCATTCACTAAAAGAATCTAATCTATTTAAGATAGATTTAATACCAATTGCAATAATTAACACGGTGTATTTATCCAGTCTCTATACATAATTGATTTTACTAAATCTACATTATGAGCAAGTTGATTCCAAGCGTAACAAGCCATAGTGACGATATCTTCATATACACCATAACATTGGTTAGACAAGTAATGATTCTTGATCCATTCCCAAACTTGTTCCATTGCATTAAGTTCCGGTGCATAGGGCGGAAGCGGTATCAAAGTGATATTGCTTGGCACAGTTAGTTTTTTGGCTGTGTGCCAACCTGCATTATCCGTTAGTAAAGCTATATGTCGGTTGCCTTGAATACTGCGAGAAAGGTCTTCTAAGAATTTATTCATTGCCTGTGTGTTTGCATATGGTAAAATTAATGCAAAAGCTTCTCCTGTATCATGGCAAGCAGCTCCATAAATATATGTTGAAATGAATTGCTGTTGCCGAACTTTACGGGGTCTAGTGCCACGCTTAGCCCATATACGAGTTAAGCTACCTTGTTGCCCAACTCGAGTTTCATCTTGAGACCATATATCAACTTTACATCTATCGATATTTTTTGGTAATAATTCTGTTAACATATCTGGAAAGTTTTTTTATATGTATTTTGAGTCTCTTGATTTGACTTTGGATGCATTGAACGAGAAGTAATCCAGCTAAAACCAAGGCGGTGCATAGTATTGTAGACTGTTTTTAAAGCACATTTAGCACCATATTCCTCAAGTAACATGATATGTAACTCCTTTCCAGTTATATACCACCAGTTTTACTTTCACTGAGCGTATTGATTTTATCAAAAAGAGCAGACTCTTGTATAGTGTTAATCTTCCTAGGGGCACCGCTTCTTTGTGATTCAAATAATCCTTCAAAACCATGATTCCTAAATCTTCTGAGCCATGATTGCACAGTTTTCCAGTGTGACTTCACTATTTCAGATATGGCTTTAAAAGATTTGCCTAATTGAAGGTGATACATCGCCAATAAACGTATACGATTTCGACCATGCGGCTCATGTTTCATCATTTTTATAAAATCATGACCTTCAAAACCTTGCGGTAATATTAACCTAGCTATTTGATTACCTTTTATCAGTTAAAAAACCATTTTATAACACTGCGTTAATTATTGCAATTGGTATTACAGATAAAACTAAGATTTTTAGCCAATATTTAAATGAAAATATTTCTTCTACTTCACCCTCTATTCTAATGAAATTACAATTTCTAGGACAATTATTGGATGGTAAAGTGGTTGATCTAGAAAAGGCTTCGTATTTTTGGTTAGCCAGTAATATAAATAAGGAAGCATTTGTAATTGCGATAAATAGCATTTTTGGTATTATAAGTGCATTATTTTTTGTGGTAATGATCTTTCTACCGTTTACATCAACTGTTAAAGGTGGAGGAAAGTATGATGCACACTAAAATCTTTACTTTAATTACTTTGTTATTGGTGTTGTTTGGTCTAACAGGAATACCTACTGATGTTTTTGCATTGTTGGTTTTCTTGATTATCCCCAGTATATCTTATCTTGTGGCAATAAAACTCAATTTGATCCCTGATAGGATTTATTTAAATTATCGTTCTATATTATATTTTATTTGGTTAATTAAAGAAATAGTTGTATCTAGCTTAGGAGTAATGAAGATTATATGGCGTAGATATCTTAAACTACAGCCAGTCTTTGAGTGGATTAATTCAGAACAAAAAAACGATACAAGTCTTGTAATATATGGTAATTCTATTACTCTTACACCAGGAACTGTAACACTTAACATATCAAATGGTATGTTATTAGTTCATGCTCTAGAACAATCATCAATCGACAATCTAAAATTTGGTAATTTTACTATGAGTAAAAGAGTTCAGCACATTTCAAAGAACGACTATAGTCAATTCAGGAGAATTGGATAGCAGGGAACGATGGAGCAAAGCCTTATAGATATACTCAGGTAGAACTGCAAGAATTGGCGTTGTCGTGTCTAAAGATCGAAGCTGCTCACGTACTAATGGGCTCTGTACAAATAAGTGTGTAAATTTTTCAAAGGTTATATAAAAATATAATATAACAAAAGGAGAAATTATAATGCACCAAAAACAAAATGAAGCAATGAATCAAGCGATAGATTTATTAATAAATAATGATACAGATATATCAACATTACTTAAAGAGGATGGTTTATTAAAACAATTAACCAAACGGCTTGTAGAGAAGGCATTGCAGTCAGAGATGAATAATCATTTAGGATATGATAAATATTGTCATACTGATAGTGATAATGTTCGTAATGGTAGGAATGTAAAGAATCTAGTAACAAATAATGGAGTTGTAGAGATTGAGGTTCCAAGGGATAGAAGTAGTACATTTGAACCTGCATTAATTCCGAAGCGTCAAAGACGTATTGAAGGATTTGATGATAAAATAATATCATTATACGCTAAAGGAATGAGCTTATCTGATATTAAGATTCAAATGCAAGAATTGTATGGAGCTGACGTTAGCGAAAGTTTGATAAGTCAAATTACTGATGATGTAATTGAGGATGTCAAGATATGGCAAAGCCGACCATTGGATCGAGTATATGCTATAGTATTTTTTGACTGTTTAGTAGTAAAAGTACGTCAAGATAAACGAATTATCAATAAGTCTGTATATGTAGCATTAGGTATTGATTTATCTGGAAGGAAGGATATTTTAGGATTGTGGATCAGTGAAAATGAAGGAGCGAAATTTTGGCTTGGTAATTTTACTGAGATGAAGAACAGAGGTATGCAAGACATGCTTATTGCTTGCAGTGATAATTTAACCGGTATGTCTGAGGCAATAGAAGCAGTTTTTCCGAAAACCGAACATCAATTATGTAGAGTCTGTCCTATAGTTTGTGTAAGTTGCAAAGAAAGCAGTAAGAGATTACTGTAAAAAAAGTAACTTAAGCAAGCAAGGAGGAATTATGGCTAAAAAATTAGATACAGATAAAGATACATTAGACATCAGTAATCAGCTAGTAGAAGAATTATTATCAAAAGCAGATCCATCGGAGTTATTTGGTCGAGATGGTTTATTTCAACAGCTAAAGAAGCAAATAGTTGAGAAAATATTAGCAAGTGAGTTGGATCATGAATTAGGATATTCAAAACATAGCAAGATGCCAAAAGTAGATAATAATCGTCGTAATGGTAGCTATGAGAAGACAGTAATTGATGGGGATGGTCGTAAGCTGACAGTAGAAGTACCAAGAGATCGGGAAGGAGAGTATAATCCTCAATTAATACCAAAAGGGCTGAGGAGATTTAATGGATTTGATGAGAAAGTGATATCCCTTTATGGTCGCGGTATGACAGTCAGCGAGATCCGAGGGCATTTAGAAGAAATATATCAAACTGATGTATCTGGTGACTTGATATCCACCATAACAGATGGGGTGATAGAAGAAGTAACTAGGTGGCAAAATCGTTGTTTAGATAGGGTGTATCCAATATTATACTTGGACTGTATCTATGTAAAATCTAGAGACAATCACATAGTAATAAATAAAGCAGTATATTTAGCACTTGCTGTAAATATAGAAGGGAAAAAGGAGTTACTTGGCATTTGGATAGGCAAAAATGAAGGTGCTAAATTTTGGATGCAAGTAGTTACTGAGTTAAAGAATCGAGGAATTGAACAAATTTATGTTGCTTGTGTGGATGGTTTAAAGGGCTTTCCAGAAGCTATAAGCAGTGTATTCCCGAGTACTATAGTACAATTATGTATTGTACATATGGTTCGCAATTCAGTAAAGTATGTGTCATATAAAGATTTAAAAGAGGTCACATCAGATCTAAAACAAATTTATACAGCTAATAATGACGAAATGGCACGTTTAAAACTTCAGCAATTTGGTGTAAAATGGGATAAAAAATATCCGGTAATTTCTGATATTTGGCAACGTAATTGGTCTGGGATAATACCGTTTTTTGCCTTTCCTGAAGAGATCAGAAAGGTAATTTATACTACTAACACTATAGAATCTGTAAATCGTCAAATTAGAAAAATTATCAAAAATAAGGGGGTGTTTCCAGATGATAAGTCAATTCAAAAAATAATATTTTTATCCCTACAAAATGCAGCCAAAAAATGGACCATGCCTATTAAAGATTGGTCTTTAGCTTTAAATCAATTTGAAATACTTTGTGGAGATTTTAAATATGATTTATTGGAAAATAAAAAATGAACTTACACAAATTAAATGATTGACTCATTATGTATTGTACATCAGATTAGAAATAGTTTAAAATATGTATCATATAAAGACCGAAAAGAATTAGCGGCTGATTTAAAGCCTATATATACTGCTAGCACAGAGGAAGAAGCACATCTTGCTTTAGAATCTTTTGAAGCTAAATGGAGTAAACAGTATCCACAAATTGCTAAATCTTGGTATGTTCATTGGGAAAATTTAATGGTTTTTCTAGGATACCCTGAGGCGATAAGGAAAGTAATATACACAACTAATAGTCTAGAATCTGTCAATAGCCAATTACGTAAGGTTACTAAGAATAAACGGGTTTTTCCAAATGATAATGCTGTTTTTAAGACCTTGTATTTGGCAATTGATTATATGACCAAGAAATGGGTTATGCCGATTCCAAACTGGAACGCAGCTATGGCTCACTTTTTGATAAAATTTGAAGGTAGAATTTAAGCCCTATGAAAAATTTACACACTTAATTAGAAAGGCTCTATATAATGGACTGAAAAAATTAGACAAAGAAGCAGGTATTTTTGTTTCTCAATAAGTATAGAATAATAAATAAAATTAAAGAGAAACAAATGGGTAAAAAACAAATTAAAAATTTTAGTGCAGAAGCAAAAACTAAAATAGTATTAGAGATGTTAAAAGAAGAATCAACAATAGGTCAGTTATCGGTCAAATATGAAGTAACGGCTAAAACTATGCAAAACTGGAAACGACAATTTTTAGATAATGCGTCATTGGCATTTGAGCCAGCAAAAGCTGTTAGTGAGTACAAAGGGCAGATTAGTGAACTTAAGAATCAAAACGATGAACTTGCAAAAGCATTAGGTAAGGCTACAGTCGAGAGGGACTGGGCGGTGGGAAAGCTAAACAGCTTGGACTTATCAAATAAGAAAAGTCTTGTCGACCCCAAGCTGAGTACGTTAGCAAAGACAAGGCAATGTGAACTATTAAAGATAAGCAGATCTGGAGTATATTATAAAGCTAAAGTAATGAGCTTATATAATCTTGATATTTTAAATAGAATAGATGAAATATATACGGATAACCCTGAGTATGGTTATCGTTATATATACAAACAATTATTGGAAGACGGCTTTAATGTGGGCAGAGATAGGGTGCTTAAATATATGGGAATAATGGGTATAGAAGCTATTCATCCTCATAAAAAGCAATCTACTTCTGTGAAGGATGGTCAACATAAAATTTATAGCTATTTGCTTGAGCCGTACTGGCACAAATCAGGAACGAATAGAACTATTCATGTACCTTATGTTAATCAAGTGTGGAGTGGTGACATTACTTATATTAGAACTAACGGAGGATTTATGTATCTTGTGGCGATTATAGATTGGCATAGTAAGGCAATACTAAGTTATAAAGTATCTAATTCTATGGATGCATCACTTGTAACCGATGTATTAAAAGATGCACTGAATAAATACCCTGCACCACAAATATTCAATAGTGATCAGGGTAGTCAATATACTGGACATGAGCATACGGGAATTCTAAAAGAGAATAATATACAAATCTCAATGAACGGTAAGGGTAGAAGCATTGATAATATTGTGATTGAAAGATTTTTTAGAACTTTAAAATATAATTGTATATTTATAAATGATTTTAAAAATATCGCAGAACTTAAAGATGGTATTGATAAATACATGGATAAATATAACAATCAAAGATTCCATTCAAGTATTGGTTATAAAAAACCGATGAACGTGTATCTTGATTACTTACAAAATGCAGCTTAAAAATTATGTAAAATGGGAAACAAAATTAGTGAAAAATTTGTCTTGAAAAATCAGTCCAGTTTCCTACTAATGTACGCTCCGCTGCTCGACTTTGACACTCCTAGCTCTTCTTGAAGTTGACCTTCGTCTACCAACTCTTCATTTACGAGCAGTATAATAGGCGAGCGATCGAAGACGACGTTACCAAATTCTCATCAATTGACCCTATCATGAACGATAGGGGCGAATTCCTTAACTACAGCTTTATAAAGCTTGCGTTTAAAGGGAATTATAATTGACAATAACTCATCAAACTTAGCCCAACGCCATTCCTCAAACTCTGGGTTATGAGTATTAATATTAATATCTTCGTTAGTACCGGTAAACCTAATTAGAAACCATTTTTGTTTTTGACCTCGGAAATTACCACCCCATAATTTAGGTATTAAAATTTTAGGTACATCATAGCTATACCAATATTTGCTTTCTGCAATAATATAACCTTTATTACAACCTATCTCTTCAAACATTTCTCTAAGAGCAGCAACACTAGGCGTTTCTCCTAGATATATACCGCCTTGAGGCATTTGCCAAGCCGCTATTTTGGTATCTATTCTTTTACCAACAAATATTCTATTAGCACTATCTATTATCATCATGCCTACACTTGGCCTATATGGCAATTCACGATAACATTTATAAATAGTTTCATTTTTCATGATTTTAGGTTTTTATATGAAAGGTACAGGAGTTTCGCAGTTAGCAAAATTGCGAATCAGCTAAAAGGCATCTAATGTTGTTCTGAATTGATGTTTTTATAACTTCCCAAGTTTGTTGATATAAAGTAATTTTTTCATTTATCCTCCTTTTGTTCATATCGAGCCAAGCAAATACGGCAAGGCAAATATGATTTCTCTGAGCTCGACCCGTGCGTGCCTGACAGCGTTCAATACCACAAGTTTGTTTTAATTCTCGATGATAAACTTCTATAGACCACCGTGCCTTAACAATTTTCTCTATTTGTTCACGTGTTGGATTTTCTAAGTTAGTTGTTATGTAATCAATGCGACCATTTTTTGCCACAAACTTAAATACCGTAACCCAACCGTATCCACGTAGGTGAATTTTTAGTCCCTCATCAGGAATCTCTAAACTTTCTAAGCTAACATTATGATTAACTTTTCTATTTTTTCTTAGGTTACTAACCCATGTCCAACCTAAATTACGTATATGTTTCAAATTCTCCAAACCGCTATACCACGCATCCATTACTACTGCATCAGGATTGATCCCTCTTTCCTTAGCTAAAGTAAGCATATCACAAAAATGCTCATTCTTTGTTTTTCCATCAGTTTCTTTATCATATATTCTATAATCTACAGGGGTAGATTGATCAGTTTTAGCATTGTAATGCAGTAAGTTGACCATCCCTATACCAGGTATAACATCATGTACAGCTCCAGAATATTGATAATGTACAAGCTCAATTTTCTTACTGTATTGCTTTGACAATAACGTGTCATCTCCCACTAATAAACAAGAAGCTTCCCTATCAATATATTTTGACACTTCTCTGTAGATCCCGCTAGGGCGGAAATCCTTACTATTTAACCATCGACTTGCACTATCATGAGATAGGTTTATTGGACTTACTTCAGATAATGCTTTACCACTATATCTTACGCTACTTGCTTGTAAAAATGATTTATATAAGTCTTTGCTACATTTTGATCTTGCCATGCTTAACTAAAACTCTTTCTTGCTAGATTAACATATTTTTTGCTAAGTGCGAAACTCCTGAGGTAGACTTCTTTAAGAACTACCCTCTCATAAGCTAATTTTACAATAGACCCTTTTCGAAACTCTACTTCTGCTGGTGATTTGCACGTCGATGCGGTACTCGAATCCGTAACGGAATTAGAGTACGCTGTGGTTCGAGGTGAAGCGTCTCCTTCACACCCTTGTTGCGCATAAGCGAGTTTCGAAAGAGGTCTAATAAGTCTAGTATACCTGATTAGTCTTCATTTGTGTATCTAAATTATTCTTATCACTTTATTTCTTCCGTCCTCCTTTGCTTGATACAGAGCTTTATCGGTACGTTCTATAAAATCACTAATAGATTCCCCAATTTTGTATTCAGTTACTCCTATGGAGATAGTTTTCTTAATAGGGTCTTTTTGCGTTTTAACTTTAAAATCGATAGACTCCACTCTTATTCTTGCCCGCTGTGCTATATACATAGCTTCGTCAATCGTTATGTCATTTAAAAGGATAGCAAATTCCTCTCCGCCATATCTAGCAACCAAGTCTGTAACCCTAAAAATACTCTTCAGAACATTAGCAATGGTTTTTAGCACTATGTCTCCTGCTTGATGACCATAAGTGTCATTAACTTGCTTAAAATGATCAATATCACACATAAGTAAACATAAAGGTCTTTTACTATCAGTAGATTTTTTTACCATTTGCTTTATGTGTGTATCAAAATAATGACGATTAAATATGCCTGTCAAACCATCTTTGATCGACAAATTTACGCTTAACTCTAAATCATTGCGTAAAGTATCTTGGTAATGTTTTCTTTTCAATTGAGTTCTGATTCTAGCTAATAGCTCGTTTTTGTCTACTGGGTATGTAAAATAATCATTAATACCCAGCTCTAAACCTTTGATAACTATCGATGTATTTTCTTCTTCAGCTTGTAATATGAGTACCGTATCATGGAATTTAGCATCAGACCGTAGCATCACGCTTATTCTTAAAGGATCTCCTTGCTCTAATTGGCAGCTGATAATTACTAAATCCGGGGTATATTCGCTATCTTTCTCCAATTCATTAATATCAGATATTATTTTGATATTGGGGGTAAGGCTTAGAAGCATTTTATTTATGTTTCTTGCCTGCACAATATCATCGTTAACTAAAAGTATTTTACTATCTGAAAAATTATCTTTTACCTCTATAACGTCACCACCTAATTCAGCATTAGTAGTGTTTCTAAGCTTGAGTTCATCAATAACCGCCTTCATTCTAGCAAGAGATCGTACCCTTGCAAAAAGAGCAGTGTCATCAATAGGTTTTGTTAAGAATTCATCAGCTCCAGCTTCAAGACCTTTTATGCGATCCTCAGTATCAGAAAGAGCCGTAACCATAATCACTGGTATATGAATAGTGTAAGGATTAGACTTAATTCGTTTACAGATTTCAAATCCATCTATATTAGGCATCATGGCGTCAAGTAATACAATATCAATTCTATTAAGGGCAAGAACATCCAATGCATCTTTGCCGTTATTGGCAGTAAAGACTGTGTAATATTCTCCTAAAAGTTTAGCTTCCAGTAATTTAACATTTGATTCTATATCATCAACTACTAGTACATTGGCTGTCATAAAGTAATATATTTTTCTACAGACTCTTCAAATCCTTACACATAAGTGAATTATGTAATAGGTCTCATGTTTCTTGGAAGAAATTTTTTTTATTTTAGCATGAATTTTTCATAGCACTAAGTAATATTACTCAAATAATTTGAAGAAGATGTTTCAAAGATCAATAAAATTTGGTATAATAGCCTAGAAATTATCATTTATACGCGAAAGAATTTTATTCTGAATTTTTTGTACTGTTTTGTCAAGAAAATCAGTTACTACAATTTTATAGTAGGGGTTGTAAGATAAAATTTATTACCCTAATTTTTTAGATACACTAAATAAGTTTAATAAAAAGTCCGCATTCATTAGCGAGTTCAATAGTTCTTTCTATTTCTAGAATAATCACTTTATCTTTTTGTATGGCTAACCCTTTATAACCATAATTAGCTAAGTTACTTATTGTCTTTGCTCCTATTGTAGGTATATCAATTCTAGTATCTTGATCTTTCTTCATCATTTTAATAAGTACACCACCTGTAGAATTTTTACGTAAATATGAACATCTTTCTATTAAATTATCTGTACCCTCAGCCGCTTCAATACCTATAATATACCCATTATCAACAATTACTGACTGTCCTACATCAAGATATCCGATACTATCTAATAGCTTTATCCCCAGTTCGATATCTGTATTATCTATTCTAGATGGAACAGCTATGGTCATAACATCATTATTTGTTCTTAATATTTCATAACTAGAAACTACTTTAAACCCTTTTTCTTCTAGGAAATCTGTTACTATACCAAGAAGTTTATCATCTCCTAAAAATTTTTGTTTCAATATGCGTGCAAGTAACCTTGATCCCATTAAATCTACTTTAATTGATCGCAAATTAGGACGATTTACACTACCAGCAAGAATTATATTTTTTACATCATACTTACGAAAATATTCAATTATTGGCTTAACCATACCAATTTTAAAAAATTGGTGGGTAAAATCCTGATACAATACCGGATTTGCTTCTCCCTCCAAAGCTGCGATATAACATTGCCCGCCTTGCTTAATGAAACTATTGGCGAGTGAAATTGGCAATAAGCCATTTCCTGCTATAATTCCAACTATACTCTTTTGCTTTAAAGGGTATATTTGCAACATTTTACTTACTTACCTTATCATGTTCAACTTGTCTTGGCTGGCAAAATGCTCTACTAATATCCTGTTTTATAAAAGTGATAATTTGTTCTACAATAGGATTACCTTTATATTGCTTTAAAACTATCTCAATTCTATCAGTAAAAATACCTTCGCCAATAAAAATCTCATCTACGGCTTTTATAGTATCAAGCGTTTCCTGATTATCAAAGCCACGTCTTTTCATCCCAACTAAGTTTATTCCTTCAAGAAATGCCCTTTCATTTGTAGCTAGCCCAAATGGAATCACATCTTTGCTCACTGCAGACATACCACCCACCATCGAATGTTGTCCTATACGTACGAATTGCAGAACAGCAGAAAGTCCTCCTATAATGGCATAATCATCAACTTTAACGTGACCAGCTAGGCTAACATAGTTAGCAAGAATTACATTATTACCCACAATACAATCATGTGCTATATGCACTCCAACCATCAATAAACAATTATTACCTACAGAGGTAACCATACCACCACCTTTACTACCGGCTTGAATAGTGACATATTCTCTAATAGTATTATTATTACCTATGATAACCTCTGACTCTTCTGCCTCATACTTAAGTATTTGAGGGGGCTGACCAATAGAAGCAAATGGATATATAACTGTATTAGCACCAATTTTTGTTTTTCCCTCTATAACTACGTGTGATTTTAACTCAATATTATCTGCCAAAACCACATCCGACCCAACAGTACAAAAAGGACCGATTCTGACATTTGCACCAATCGAAGCCTTTGGATCTACTATGGCAGTTACGTGTATAGCTGATAAGGTCATTGTTAATTCCTATTTTTAACCATTGCAGTAAATTTGCTCTCTGCAACTATCTGATCATTAACTTTGCTGTTACTTGAAAATTTCCAAACAGAGCCTCTATTTTGTTCTATTTTAGCATAAATATGTAATGTATCACCTGGCTCAACAACTTTACGAAATTTTGCCTCTTCAATAGTCATAAAGAAAACATCTTTATCTTTGAAATCCATTGATTTGGCTACTAAAATAGCAGATAATTGAGCCATAGCCTCAATAATTAGCACACCAGGCATTACTGGTTTTGTGGGAAAATGACCAGTAAATTGCGGCTCGTTAAAAGTGACATTCTTGATACCAACAATAGACTTATGAAGCTTAAATTCTAGTACCTTATCTATTAATAAAAATGGATAACGATGAGGTAGCATTTCCATTATTTCTATAATATTAATTTTCATCTATATCCCGTTTTTTTGTGAGCTGTTTCATAATTACTGATTGTTTATGCCAATCTCTAATAGGTACGGCAGGGAATCCACCAACTGTTACTCCTGATTCAACATCTTTTATAACACCGGCTTTTGCTGCTACTTGCACTTTATCGCCTAATACTATATGTCCGGATATGCCTGACTGCCCCCCTAAAGCACAATATGCTCCTATTGTAGTGCTACCTGATATACCGACTTGGGCGACAATAATCGACCCCCTTCCTATTATAGCATTATGTCCTATCTGCACTAAGTTATCTATTCTACATAAATCTCCTATCACCGTATCATTCATTGATCCTCTATCAATAGTAGTATTACTACCTATTTCAACATTATTACCTATTTTTACCATACCAGTGTGGAAAATCTTTTTATGAATCCCTTTATCTGTTGCAAAACCAAAGCCATCTTGTCCAATCCTTGCTCCCGGTAATATTACCACATCATCACCTATTATACTGTAACTTATTGAAACATTTGAGTATATTAACGCTCTGTTACCTATTACTACTCCATAGTCTATAAAAGTCCCAGATTCTATAACACAATTATCACCTATTACAGCATGAGCTTCAATAACAACATTATGTCCTATATAACAATTACTTCCTATAGTGGCAGAATCCGAAATATAGGCAGATGGCATAATTTTGTTAGGATAAGTTTTTGCTTTACTATAAAATAGATCCACTAATTTTGCATAAAAGAAATATGAATTCTTTACTCTTAATAATATTGTTCCATTATTAGATTCTTGTAAAAAATTCTCTGGAACTATGCAGCATGAAGCTTTAGTGTTTTGGAATTGAGTAATATATTTGATATTACTTAAAAAACTTATATCACCAACATCGGCCTCTTCTAATGACTTAACATTATGGATTAACAAATCATTTGAGTATACTATCTCAGCACCTATTAATTTTACAATTTCTGATAATTTATAAGGAGCAGATTTTTTATAAAAACGTGAGTTTATCATGGTTATTTAATTTTACAAAATAATGGCAACAGTATAAACGCCAGTTAGAAAATACTCAAGTTTTCTTACAATAATTTGTATTTCAGAATATTGTTCATTATTGTATAATAGTTAGTCTGTCCGGCAAAACTCTATAAGTCTTATAGATAATAGGGTTTAATGGCAGAAAATAATAAAGAAATCCATAAGAAAATGTTAAAATATGCTAATAAACCTTATGGATTTCAGTCAATATGCCAATAGAAAATATTATCAAATCACAAAAACAAGGAAAACTTTTTGGTTATAAATTAAAAGAAGAATTAAACTCAAATAATAAGCTATATAAATTAAGAGAATTAATAAATTGGTCTGGTCTAGAAGAATGGTTATCAAAAAATGTTTCTATTAAGAGATTTGGTAGAAATAGAAAATGTCATAGAGTGATGCTTGGTGTAACGATGCTACAAGCAATGTATAATTTTTCAGATTCATTAGCAGAGGAAGAACTAAAAGAAAACATGTATTGGCAATATTTCTGTGGGTGGGAATATATAGAAACAGATATAGCGATGTCGGAAACTAGCATAAGAAGATTTCGTAATTTATTAGGTGAATCTGGATATAACGAGATATTAGCAGAGTTGATAAGAGTTGGAATAAGAACTAACACAATTAAAAAAAAAGATTTGGAATTGATAATTGCTGATACAACGGTACAAATTAAGAATATCAAGCACCCACATGATGTTTATTTAATGGATAAAGCTAGGCTTAGTATTGTGAAGCTTTGCCAAAGTTTGGGTATAAGTTTAAACGAAACCTACGCTAGAACCTATAAGCGAGATATAATAAAGCTCTGGAAGTATAAAGAGCATAGCAAAGCCAAGAAGCGTTGGAAAATAATGAAGCATTTAAAAACGTTACTTGGTCGTTTGGTTAGAATATGTGAGCGTGAGATAAAAAATCAGAAATTAAACTTATCTATCAGAGATCAAGAAGTATTGAAAAAAGTAAAACAAATACATAGCCAATCTGTTTTAAAAAGAGAAGAGAAAAAGCAATACAAAGAACAGAATAAAATATTGTATAGTTTTCATGCCCCTGAGGTAGAGTGTATAGGGAAGGGAAAACGAAACAAGCCATATGAGTTTGGCAATAAAGTTGCGGTAGTAGTCAGTGGTCGTAGAAATTTTGTACTGTCAGCAAAATCGTTTCATAATAATCCTTATGATGGTCATACATTGCAGCAGAGTTTTGAAGCGGTAGAAAATGTAACTGGAATAAAGATAAAAAAATCGTTTGTTGATCTTGGTTATACTGGCAGCAATGTTAAAGAGAAGAGTAAGGTATATACCCCAAAAACTCGGAAAAAGTTATTGAAAGAAGACAAGTGTATGATCAGGAGACGCAGTGCTATAGAACCAATAATAGGGCATTTGAAACAATATGGCAGGATGGGCAGAAACTTCTTGAAGGGTGTGATAGGAGATGTGATCAATCCAATAATCTCTGCTATAGGTTTGAATTTACGATGTATTGCCAATCATTTACACATCATGCCTAACTCTACATAAAAAAATTATCATTAAAAAACTTGCTAAACGATTAAAAAAAATCGTTAACAATAAGCTCATGTAAAAATTTTACTAAAACAGAAATTTTTCAATAAAATTGAAAACAATTTTTAATTTTAGTGCAAATATTAGAATTTTTTTTGTAAAAATTTTATTCAATCATAGATTATGGGGGGGCTTTAAATATTTTTGGCGGACGGACTAGTTATTATACAATCTAGAAGTATAGTATAAGAGATTTATCATAGAGATGGTGGCTAGAGCCGGGATCGAACCGGCGACACAAGGATTTTCAGTCCTTTGCTCTACCAACTGAGCTATCTAGCCGCATGAACAGACCTATTGTACCCCAATTTGGGATAAGAATTGACAAATTCTTATCCCAAATTTGCGTTGTAGTCCCATAAATCTAATTTCGTTACAACTAACTTTCGGATTTGATATCAGATATCTGAACTTGATATTCCTTATTAAGTCCTTTAATTGCATATAGCCACAATATTACGATAACAAAAAATATACTAGCAAAATAAGGGGTGGCCTCAACAAAGGTAAAAGTAGGAAGCAAAATAAAGAATGTTGACTGGATGATACCTCCTCCAGATTTACCGAATCTACCACCTATAACTTCTACTGCCGCTTGACCTTTTGTTCTAAGATCCTTATCAAGAGGGATATATGCCATATTCTTGGTAGCATCAAATAGTGAGTATTTTGTTGCCTTACTTAAAATATTTTGAATCATCCCAATCATCACTGCTACTGCCAAAGGTCCAGAAGCGAATAGACCAGTAACATACATCGCAATAGTGCTATCAAAGAAAATAAAAGCAAAAAAAGCAACCCCTGTAATTAACATCATCAAAGGAGTAATCATAGCGGCGGTAAACCAAGAAACCCTTCTTAAAATGTTAGAACCAATAATCATAAACAATATAGCTGTCACACCTTGCCAAGCTTGGAACTGCCCCATATACATAGTATATTCTTCTTTAGTTGGATATAGTTGCTGAATTTTTGACTTCCATACACCTTCTACAAGATTTACTGACACACTATAAGATATAATTAGTAAGGCAATAAGCCCTAAATATTTTGAGCTAAAAATCATTTTAAAGCTTTCTATAAGAGATAGCTTAACCTTGCTTTTCTTATTACTAGCTTTACTTGTTGGGTCATATAAAGTGGGATCGGTTAAAACATGTCGATTCATCCATCTATACAATAACATAATAACTACAGCACTACTCATCATAATAATAAATAGTGGCGTAAATTTCAGTTCTTCTGAAACTATTTGAGTTTCTTTGCTTAAAAAATAGCCAAGTATTAATGCAGTAACTGGTAAAGATAAATTCGCTAACATACCAAACATAGAATAAAAGCGTTTTGCCTCTTCAGTCTTAGTAATTTGGTTAGCAAACTGCCAAAATAACAAGCTAAGCATTATACTTCCCCAAAGTTCAGATATAGCATAAAATATGGCAAGACTCCATTTACCAACTATCCTAATAAACCACTTGAAATTTGGATACGCATTACTTAATGTATCAATTGTTTCAGGATTAGGATGCACCAACTCTGAATATGGGTATAACACAAAAGTAAACAATACAAAATATGCTAGAAAAACACCGGTTACAGTGTAAAAAACATTTTCTTGTTTTAAAAGATCGCAAAGCCTCACATAAGCAACCATAAATAGTATTGCCATTGGTAAAACTACATAGGTTTTTACAAAACTTATTGACTCAGGACCAATAGCTGTTACTACAAACCCGTCTTTTATTGATCTAAGAGTAGAATAGTTGAGCAAAATGCAAAACATCATAGCCGCCATAGGCAAGAATTTCTTATTTTCATGCCCTTCAATTGGCCAAACTACTCTTCTTATTTCTGAGAAATAACTATTATCTTTCACTTTATCCATACTGTTTTATTATCATTATAAGTCAGTGGACTTATACAGATATATACAAGAAAAGTCAAACGAAATGATTATTTTTTGCTAGATAGATATAATTATAGGTTCTTATATCTTAAAAACATATTATAAGTAGTTATAAGAGGGTGACTTGATAAGAGCTAGACTGAAATAGTCGTGCATAGAATAAGTACCCTCTTATCGTTAAGTTTGCTTTGAACAAATTGTGGAAGATGTTGCAATGCAGTGGTCTTGTACAATAAGATGAAGGAAATTATACTATAGAATAAAATAATAGGTCTAGATGTAATACCAATTCCCAAAATTAATTTATTGTCCCACTTTGGGAGAAAAACCCCGCACTTGCAGTGCGTCGTTTCAACATAAATTTTAAATATCTTATCAAGAAAAGATAAGAATGAATCATACAGATATTTTTTAACAAAATCTTACACTTCACAGATATATTCTTTTTGTGTTGTGACACTTTCTAAATGAGCCATACACAAATAGTTTCTAACTTTTAAGTTAGTACATACATGAGGCATTCATGCCGTAATATTAAGCTCTGCACTTGCAGTGCAGAGTGGTTAACTCTGAGGAATTTGAAGGAGACACGGAGCACACAACCGCAGCATACAAAATATACTCTATTAACTCCTTATCATTATTATGTACAACCAAAATAAAGTCGAGTAATCCACTCCAGTTACCTGTAGTTGATACGGAGTAGAGACCATTCAAAAGCATGGGCAAAGCTAAATTTTGCTAAAAAATATGCCTAGCTTTTTATAGTAACTGATAAATTCCTTTTATATGTCTGATCTGTCAACAGTTTTCCGGACAGTTTGTTTAGGCACATTTTTGCATTTTCTCGTATTGTACAGGTGATAGATAGTCATTAGTTGAATGCATCCTTATACGATTATAAAATACTTCTATATATTCAAATATGGCATATTTTGCTTCCTCCCTAGTTTTAAATTTATATTGATAAATTAGTTCTGTTTTTATAGTGTGAAAAAAGCTTTCAGCAACAGCATTATCCCAACAATTTCCTTTACCGCTCATACTCTGTATAATACCATGTTGTTTTGTAAGTTTTGAATGGCTATCAGAACAATATTGACTACCTCTATCAGTATGCCAAATAAGTCCTTTAGGTGGTTTACGTTGCCATATTGCCATTAGCAGAGCATTATTAACTAAATCAGCTTTCATGTTACTATTCATTGACCACCCTATAATTTTCCTAGAAAATAGATCAATAACGGTTGCTAAGTACAGCCAACCTTCTTCAGTTGGAACATATGTGATGTCCCCAACCCAATAACAATTAGCAGCATAGACCTTGAACTTTCTATCCAATAAATTAGGAGCAACTTGCTTATTATGACTAGAATCAGTAGTTGCTTTAAATTTATGTTTGCTTTTACATACTAAACCAGCTTCATTCATTAGCCTTGCAATCCGCTTCCGACTAACAATTATACCGTGTCTAGATAGTTCCTTTTTAATGGGTCTAGATCCATAATTCCTTCTACCTTCTTGAAAAATTGTTTTAATCTTACAGGTTAAAGCATTATCTTCTTTGTCCCTATTGCATTCAGGGGTAGTTAACCATTCATAATAGCCACTACGTGATACTTTCATAAATTTGCACATAATCGCAGTTGAAAAATCACCTTTATGCTTCTTTATCCATGCGTACTTTATTGGGACTCTTTCGCAAAGTACGCGGCAGCCTTTTTTAATAGATCACGCTCCTGCGTTACCCTAGCTAAATCTTTCTTTAATCTTTTTAATTCATCATAGAGATGTTCATCTGTTCGCATTATTGATTCTTTAGGTTTGGAATATTTATCTACCCAAGTATATAGAGTATTTCTAGTAATACCTAACTCTTTAGCTGTTTGTGACACAGGTCGCTTGGACTCAATTGCTAATTTAACTGCTGACTCTTTAAATTCAGCCGGATAAACCTTTGGTTTGCTATTAGTCATTTTTGTACTTCCTTTCTGTTAATATTGTCTCCTATTAACTGTCCGGAAAACTATAACCACATCAGTCTGACAATACTAAGATTTACCAATTTAAAGTACATTTTAAAGATATAAGTCCAATGATTTGGCGTAGATTTCTAATTCAAATTTAGCTTTGTCCATGCTTTTGAATAGTCTCCAATTGCCAATTTGACTGCTGATTCTTTAAATTTGGTCGAGTTAACCACTCTGCACTGCAAGTGCAGAGCTTAATATTACGGCATGAATGCCTCATGTATGTACTAACTTAAAAGTTAGAAACTATTTGTGTATGGCTCATTTAGAAAGTGTCACAACACAAAAAGAATATATCTGTGAAGTGTAAGATTTTGTTAAAAAATATCTTATCTTTTCTTGATAAGATATTTAAAATTTATGTTGAAACGACGCACTGCAAGTGCGGGGTTTTTCTCCCAAAGTGGGACAATAAACCTTTGGTTTGCTATTATACCAATTGCAATAATTAACGCAGTGTTATAAAATGGGTTTTTAACTGATAAAAGGTAATCAAATAGCTAGGTTAATATTACCGCAAGGTTTTGAAGGTCATGATTTTATAAAAATGATGAAATATGAGCCGCATGGTCGAAATCGTATACGTTTATTGGCGATGTATCACCTTCAATTAGGCAAATCTTTTAAAGCCATATCTGCAATAGTGAAGTCACACTGGAAAACTGTGCAATCATGGCTCAGAAGATTTAGGAATCATGGTTTTGAAGGATTATTTGAATCACAAAGAAGCGGTGCCCCTAGGAAGATTAACACTATACAAGAGTCTGCTCTTTTTGATAAAATCAATACGCTCAGTGAAAGTAAAACTGGTGGGTATATAACTGGAAAGGAGTTACATATCATGTTACTTGAGGAATATGGTGCTAAATGTGCGTTAAAAACAGTCTACAATACTATGCACCGCCTTGGTTTTAGCTGGATTACTTCTCGTTCAATGCATCCAAAGTCAAATCAAGAGACTCAAAATACATATAAAAAACTTTCCAGATATGTTAACAGAATTATTACCAAAAAATATCGATAGATGTAAAGTTGATATATGGTCTCAGGATGAAACTCGAGTTGGGCAACAAGGTAGCTTAACTCGTATATGGGCTAAGCGTGGCACTAGACCCCGTAAAGTTCGGCAACAGCAATTCATTTCAACATATATTTATGGAGCTGCTTGCCATGATACAGGAGAAGCTTTTGCATTAATTTTACCATATGCAAACACACAGGCAATGACTCAATAACAACCAGCTGAAGCTGGTGGGTTGATATCTAGACTGGAAGTCGCTATTACTCTAAAGAGATATTACTAATGCCTGTGCTATCTCTCTGATCCTAATTCTTATAAGTTACCCTGCAATACTTTTGTAGCGATATTTAGTGATCCAAACAACATGAAAGCGATGGTAAAATACAGTGTGGCTAGTCTTGTTATAATCTGTCATATATGATATTTTAATATACATGAAGAGCTTGCTCTTATGTATATTAAAATATCATATATTCAAGTTATAGTGAATTGAAATATTAGAACAAGGACTGAAGTCTTTCCCAGCTGAAGCTGGGGGTTTTAACCAAAAAGGTGACTATAAATTCTTAGAAGACCTTTCTCGCAGTATTCAAGGCAACCGACATATAGCTTTACTAACGGATAATGCAGGTTGGCACACAGCCAAAAAACTAACTGTGCCAAGCAATATCACTTGGTTTTGTCGCATCTATAAATCATACTACATCAAGATTGTTAAAACTAAGGTTTTGGACATTATGATGCCATTAACATAGCAAAATTCTCAAAAGTAGAAAGATTATCATTAGCTCCAATTATTTGTCTTTTTTGCATCATACGAATATTTTCTATACCGGTAATAGTCATTTCTGCAGAATGAAAACTCTTAAAACCAAGCATTGGCTTTGTACGTTTTTTGATAAACCTATGATCTTGTTCTACAAGATTATTCAGGTATTTGGTCTGAATAACCTTAATTTTATAATCTTTAGGGAGCCTTTCTAATTAAGTGTGTAAATTTTTCATAGGGCTTAAATTCTACCTTCAAATTTTATCAAAAAGTGAGCCATAGCTGCGTTCCAGTTTGGAATCGGCATAACCCATTTCTTGGTCATATAATCAATTGCCAAATACAAGGTCTTAAAAACGGCATTATCATTTGGAAAAACCCGTTTATTCTTAGTAACCTTACGTAATTGGCTATTGACAGATTCTACACTATTAGTTGTGTATATTACTTTCCTTATCGCCTCAGGGTATCCTAGAAAAACCATTAAATTTTCCCAATGAACATACCAAGATTTAGCAATTTGTGGATACTGTTTACTCCATTTAGCTTCAAAAGATTCTAAAGCAAGATGTGCTTCTTCCTCTGTGCTAGCAGTATATATAGGCTTTAAATCAGCCGCTAATTCTTTTCGGTCTTTATATGATACATATTTTAAACTATTTCTAATCTGATGTACAATACATAATTGATGTTCGGTTTTCGGAAAAACTGCTTCTATTGCCTCAGACATACCGGTTAAATTATCACTGCAAGCAATAAGCATGTCTTGCATACCTCTGTTCTTCATCTCAGTAAAATTACCAAGCCAAAATTTCGCTCCTTCATTTTCACTGATCCACAATCCTAAAATATCCTTCCTTCCAGATAAATCAATACCTAATGCTACATATACAGACTTATTGATAATTCGTTTATCTTGACGTACTTTTACTACTAAACAGTCAAAAAATACTATAGCATATACTCGATCCAATGGTCGGCTTTGCCATATCTTGAGATCCTCAATTACATCATCAGTAATTTGACTTATCAAACTTTCGCTAACGTCAGCTCCATACAATTCTTGCATTTGAATCTTAATATCAGATAAGCTCATTCCTTTAGCGTATAATGATATTATTTTATCATCAAATCCTTCAATACGTCTTTGACGCTTCGGAATTAATGCAGGTTCAAATGTACTACTTCTATCCCTTGGAACCTCAATCTCTACAACTCCATTATTTGTTACTAGATTCTTTACATTCCTACCATTACGAACATTATCACTATCAGTATGACAATATTTATCATATCCTAAATGATTATTCATCTCTGACTGCAATGCCTTCTCTACAAGCCGTTTGGTTAATTGTTTTAATAAACCATCCTCTTTAAGTAATGTTGATATATCTGTATCATTATTTATTAATAAATCTATCGCTTGATTCATTGCTTCATTTTGTTTTTGGTGCATTATAATTTCTCCTTTTGTTATATTATATTTTTATATAACCTTTGAAAAATTTACACACTTATTTGTACAGAGCCTCTTTAGGAACTTCTGTATTCAAATCATTAAGAGCAGCCGTATTACTACCGCTTTTATCAATTACTACTTTCTCAGGAAAATTATTCTCTCTAAAGGCTTTACGAAAAAATGCAAGTGCTGCAGGCTTGTCTCTATGCTTACGTAGCAGAAAGTCTACAGTATTACCAAGACTATCTAGTGCTCTATATAAATAAACCCATTTACCGTTTAATTTAATATAAGTCTCATCCATTCTCCAACTACTACCAACTGGCTTCTTTCTTTTTCTAACCACCTGATCTATCAATGGTACAAATTTTATAACCCATCTTTGTAATGTAGAGTGATCAATTTTTGCTCCCCTTATACTCATCATTTCTTCCAAATCTCGATAACTTAAAGAAAATCGGCATTTCATATAGACAAATAACATTATTATTTCTGGTGAAGAACAAAATCCTTTGAAATATGATAATAATCTTGCAGTAATACGAAACATCTTAACATCTTTTTTAGATCATTATATCAATCTTTTTTCTATTGTCCAACATATGCGACAGAACCGCTAAAAATAAGCATGTTAATTTGTTTAAATTTACTGTTTCTACCAACAGAGTTGATTATATTGTTACCAATAACAAAACTCAAAAATCTTCTAAAGCTGCACAAGATGAGTTTGCCTTTCGGTGGGTAATTGAGAGCATGCATAGAGAAATTAAGCAACTTACTGGTATAGAACGTTGCTAATGCAGAAAACAGCGTATCCAACGTAATCACATTAGTTGTACATTTCTAGTTTGGGCTTTTCTAAAAAGAACTGCAAATAAAATAGGTAAAACGGTTTACCAAATAAAGTTAGGACTTTTATACCAATTGCAATAATTAACGCAGTGTTATAAAATGGTTTTTTAACTGATAAAAGGTAATCAAATAGCTAGGTTAATATTACCGCAAGGTTTTGAAGGTCATGATTTTATAAAAATGATGAAACATGAGCCGCATGGTCGAAATCGTATACGTTTATTGGCGATGTGAAACTGGACTGATTTTTCAAGACAAATTTTTCACTAATTTTGTTTCCCATTTTACATAATTTTTAAGCTGCATTTTGTAAGTAATCAAGATACACGTTCATCGGTTTTTTATAACCAATACTTGAATGGAATCTTTGATTGTTATATTTATCCATGTATTTATCAATACCATCTTTAAGTTCTGCGATATTTTTAAAATCATTTATAAATATACAATTATATTTTAAAGTTCTAAAAAATCTTTCAATCACAATATTATCAATGCTTCTACCCTTACCGTTCATTGAGATTTGTATATTATTCTCTTTTAGAATTCCCGTATGCTCATGTCCAGTATATTGACTACCCTGATCACTATTGAATATTTGTGGTGCAGGGTATTTATTCAGTGCATCTTTTAATACATCGGTTACAAGTGATGCATCCATAGAATTAGATACTTTATAACTTAGTATTGCCTTACTATGCCAATCTATAATCGCCACAAGATACATAAATCCTCCGTTAGTTCTAATATAAGTAATGTCACCACTCCACACTTGATTAACATAAGGTACATGAATAGTTCTATTCGTTCCTGATTTGTGCCAGTACGGCTCAAGCAAATAGCTATAAATTTTATGTTGACCATCCTTCACAGAAGTAGATTGCTTTTTATGAGGATGAATAGCTTCTATACCCATTATTCCCATATATTTAAGCACCCTATCTCTGCCCACATTAAAGCCGTCTTCCAATAATTGTTTGTATATATAACGATAACCATACTCAGGGTTATCCGTATATATTTCATCTATTCTATTTAAAATATCAAGATTATATAAGCTCATTACTTTAGCTTTATAATATACTCCAGATCTGCTTATCTTTAATAGTTCACATTGCCTTGTCTTTGCTAACGTACTCAGCTTGGGGTCGACAAGACTTTTCTTATTTGATAAGTCCAAGCTGTTTAGCTTTCCCACCGCCCAGTCCCTCTCGACTGTAGCCTTACCTAATGCTTTTGCAAGTTCATCGTTTTGATTCTTAAGTTCACTAATCTGCCCTTTGTACTCACTAACAGCTTTTGCTGGCTCAAATGCCAATGACGCATTATCTAAAAATTGTCGTTTCCAGTTTTGCATAGTTTTAGCCGTTACTTCATATTTGACCGATAACTGACCTATTGTTGATTCTTCTTTTAACATCTCTAATACTATTTTAGTTTTTGCTTCTGCACTAAAATTTTTAATTTGTTTTTTACCCATTTGTTTCTCTTTAATTTTATTTATTATTCTATACTTATTGAGAAACAAAAATACCTGCTTCTTTGTCTAATTTTTTCAGTCCATTATATACTTTAGCTAAGGAAAGAGGGATCAATCCTGATGCAGTAGTAATGGATGCGTGGTATAGCGGTTTGGAGAATTTGAAACATATACGTAATTTAGGTTGGACATGGGTTAGTAACCTAAGAAAAAATAGAAAAGTTAATCATAATGTTAGCTTAGAAAGTTTAGAGATTCCTGATGAGGGACTAAAAATTCACCTACGTGGATACGGTTGGGTTACGGTATTTAAGTTTGTGGCAAAAAATGGTCGTATTGATTACATAACAACTAACTTAGAAAATCCAACACGTGAACAAATAGAGAAAATTGTTAAGGCACGGTGGTCTATAGAAGTTTATCATCGAGAATTAAAACAAACTTGTGGTATTGAACGCTGTCAGGCACGCACGGGTCGAGCTCAGAGAAATCATATTTGCCTTGCTGTATTTGCTTGGCTCGATATGAACAAAAGGAGGATAAATGAAAAAATTACTTTATATCAACAAACTTGGGAAGTTATAAAAACATCAATTCAGAACAACATTAGATGCCTTTTAGCTGATTCGCAATTTTGCTAACTGCGAAACTCCTGTGATTTATAGATGCGACAGAACCTTTTAAATTGCTCTGTCATATTACCTCTATAAGTCATATTTGGAATTGCTGCTATGAAGATTGGATATGCTTGTGTTAAGTTTAATATACTAGTAGTTTGGCTAGCTTTATGTTATAATAACTAACGTGTAGGAACTGTAACAACTCTCAGATAATTACTACTTATGACCATTAGTAAATTTCTAGACCCTAAAAATGATATTGCCTTTCGTCGTATATTTGGTTCGGAGAAGAATAAAGATATTCTTATTCATTTCATTAATGATGTGCTAGAGCTTAAAGGTAGTGATAGAATCAAAGAAGTAACATTTTTACCTACTATTCAAGAACCAGAGATTGCTTCAAAGAAGCAAAGCATAGTAGATGTATTATGCAAAGATGAAAATGGAGTGCAGCTAATTATTGAGATGCAGGTATCTCCACAAGAAGGCTTTGAGAAGAGAGCACAGTATTATGCTGCTAAAGCCTATTCACGGCAGTTGAATAAAGGCAAGAATGAGGGAGCTAGATATATAGATTTAAAGGCGGTAATATTTATTGCTATCAGTGATAATATTATTTTTAAAGATAAGGTGTTCTATAAGTCTGATCATATTATTTTGGATAAAGATAGCTATGCCCATGATTTAAAGGATTTTTCATTTACTTTTATAGAGCTACCAAAGTTTAAAATCACTGATATAAATTTACTAACTAACATAATCGAGAAGTGGTGTTATTTCTTTAAATATGCAGATGAAACTAGTGAAGAAGATTTACGTAAGATCATAGGTTCTGATCAAGTGATAGAAAGGGCTTATGAAGAATTAAATCAATTTAATTGGACGGAAGAAGAATTGCTGACTTATGAGCAAGAGACTAAACGTATTATGGATAATAAGGCATCCGAGGATTACCTGATAAAAACTGCTAAAGCTGAAGGTATCCAAATAGGTGAAGCTAGAGGTATCCAAATAGGTAAAGCTGAAGGTAAATCTGAACGAAATATTGAAGTAGCTAAAAACCTTAAGAAAGCAGGAGTGTCTACTGAAATAATCTCTCAGTCTACTGGTTTAACCAAAGAAGAAATCAAGAAACTTGAATAGAGACTGGTTCTGTCGCATATGTTGGACAATAGAAAAAAGATTGATATAATGATCTAAAAAAGATGTTAAGATGTTTCGTATTACTGCAAGATTATTATCATATTTCAAAGGATTTTGTTCTTCACCAGAAATAATAATGTTATTTGTCTATATGAAATGCCGATTTTCTTTAAGTTATCGAGATTTGGAAGAAATGATGAGTATAAGGGGAGCAAAAATTGATCACTCTACATTACAAAGATGGGTTATAAAATTTGTACCATTGATAGATCAGGTGGTTAGAAAAAGAAAGAAGCCAGTTGGTAGTAGTTGGAGAATGGATGAGACTTATATTAAATTAAACGGTAAATGGGTTTATTTATATAGAGCACTAGATAGTCTTGGTAATACTGTAGACTTTCTGCTACGTAAGCATAGAGACAAGCCTGCAGCACTTGCATTTTTTCGTAAAGCCTTTAGAGAGAATAATTTTCCTGAGAAAGTAGTAATTGATAAAAGCGGTAGTAATACGGCTGCTCTTAATGATTTGAATACAGAAGTTCCTAAAGATTATAAAATTAAGGTTATTCAGACCAAATACCTGAATAATCTTGTAGAACAAGATCATAGGTTTATCAAAAAACGTACAAAGCCAATGCTTGGTTTTAAGAGTTTTCATTCTGCAGAAATGACTATTACCGGTATAGAAAATATTCGTATGATGCAAAAAAGACAAATAATTGGAGCTCATGATAATCTTTCTACGAGTCAATCATTTAATTTGTGTAAGTTCATTTTTTATTTTCCAATAAATCATATTTAAAATCTCCACAAAGTATTTCAAATTGATTTAAAGCTAAAGACCAATCTTTAATAGGCATGGTCCATTTTTTGGCTGCATTTTGTAGGGATAAAAATATTATTTTTTGAATTGACTTATCATCTGGAAACACCCCCTTATTTTTGATAATTTTTCTAATTTGACGATTTACAGATTCTATAGTGTTAGTAGTATAAATTACCTTTCTGATCTCTTCAGGAAAGGCAAAAAACGGTATTATCCCAGACCAATTACGTTGCCAAATATCAGAAATTACCGGATATTTTTTATCCCATTTTACACCAAATTGCTGAAGTTTTAAACGTGCCATTTCGTCATTATTAGCTGTATAAATTTGTTTTAGATCTGATGTGACCTCTTTTAAATCTTTATATGACACATACTTTACTGAATTGCGAACCATATGTACAATACATAATTGTACTATAGTACTCGGGAATACACTGCTTATAGCTTCTGGAAAGCCCTTTAAACCATCCACACAAGCAACATAAATTTGTTCAATTCCTCGATTCTTTAACTCAGTAACTACTTGCATCCAAAATTTAGCACCTTCATTTTTGCCTATCCAAATGCCAAGTAACTCCTTTTTCCCTTCTATATTTACAGCAAGTGCTAAATATACTGCTTTATTTATTACTATGTGATTGTCTCTAGATTTTACATAGATACAGTCCAAGTATAATATTGGATACACCCTATCTAAACAACGATTTTGCCACCTAGTTACTTCTTCTATCACCCCATCTGTTATGGTGGATATCAAGTCACCAGATACATCAGTTTGATATATTTCTTCTAAATGCCCTCGGATCTCGCTGACTGTCATACCGCGACCATAAAGGGATATCACTTTCTCATCAAATCCATTAAATCTCCTCAGCCCTTTTGGTATTAATTGAGGATTATACTCTCCTTCCCGATCTCTTGGTACTTCTACTGTCAGCTTACGACCATCCCCATCAATTACTGTCTTCTCATAGCTACCATTACGACGATTATTATCTACTTTTGGCATCTTGCTATGTTTTGAATATCCTAATTCATGATCCAACTCACTTGCTAATATTTTCTCAACTATTTGCTTCTTTAGCTGTTGAAATAAACCATCTCGACCAAATAACTCCGATGGATCTGCTTTTGATAATAATTCTTCTACTAGCTGATTACTGATGTCTAATGTATCTTTATCTGTATCTAATTTTTTAGCCATAATTCCTCCTTGCTTGCTTAAGTTACTTTTTTTACAGTAATCTCTTACTGCTTTCTTTGCAACTTACACAAACTATAGGACAGACTCCTTTCTACTTTTGAGAATTTTGCTATGTTAATGGCATCATAATGTCCAAAACCTTAGTTTTAACAATCTTGATGTAGTATGATTTATAGATGCGACAAAACCGAATTTAAGCCCTATGAAAAATTTACACACTTAATTAGAAAGACTCGCTAATTTGGGTTTATTTTTTCTGAGTAAGAGATTGAAGAAAAGATTTGCTAAGACCAGTTACAGCAGAAATAAAAGCAACATCAGAGCCTTGAGCTAACATTTTCTTTGCTATTTCAAATCTCTCTTCAGCTTTACCTTCAGCTTTACCAACCTGGATGCCTTTAGCTTCACCGATCTGGATGCCTTGAACTATCCCTTTTTCTATACCCTCATCAATATATTTCTCAGCAATAGTTCTCATAATATTCTCCTCTTCTGTTGCAGTTAAATGACTCGATATTAGCCTCTCTAGCTCTTGTTGCTTACCTTCTTCTATCTTAGCCTCACTATACCATAAAAACGATCTTATGTAAATATAGCCTGTTGACTTATCTATACTAATATAGGATTTAAAATTTGTTAAAAGTTCATCCCACACCTTCAATATATCTCGCTGCTGTACATATTTGAGCATATATTCTAACATTCCAAAATGTTGCTTCTGCTTTATCTCATCATCAGACATTGCTTGCAAATCTATTAGCTTATAATCCTCACACATTAGTTGCTTTGCAAGCTTAGGATCGCTAAATAACTCAAACAAGTTCTTTGGCACATTAAACTTTCTAGTACCATGATAAAATACCATTGGTATTATCAACGGTATTTTATTTCTACCTTTTTTATGCCTTTCAGCTAATAGTAACATATATTTCCATAATTTGAGTGCCATCCAATATTTTGGTCTTATCTCCGCCTCAATCAACACATACACAAAGGCTTGCTCATTATCTTTAGTCTTAACAGAATAGACTAAATCACTAAGAGCTCTTTTTAGGTCATCCTCAACAAATGATTCTTTCTCTATTGTTATTTTGCTTAAATCAACTATTTCCTTAACCTCTTCTGGTAAATAATGTTCCAAAAATTCTTGGGCTGCTATTTGATTGACCATTATCTTTTTAAATAATGCATCATGTTTTAATTGAGTTGACATATTCTTAATTAGTTAATTATTATTAATATAATCTATATAGTACCTTTAACTACTATTCCCTGGTTTTTCTGCGTCTCTGCTGCATTTTGTAATTCATTTCTTATTTCCTTACCTATTACTGATTGTGGATTAATATATTGCATCACTTGTTTATCTTTGCCTATGGCAACTAAGTAATCTTCTGGTACGGGGTAGCTTTTACCTCTAAAATCATTTATTGTCCCACTTTGGGAGAAAAACCCCGCACTTGCAGTGCGTCGTTTCAACATAAATTTTAAATATCTTATCAAGAAAAGATAAGAATGAATCATACAGATATTTTTTAACAAAATCTTACACTTCACAGATATATTCTTTTTGTGTTGTGACACTTTCTAAATGAGCCATACACAAATAGTTTCTAACTTTTAAGTTAGTACATACATGAGGCATTCATGCCGTAATATTAAGCTCTGCACTTGCAGTGCAGAGTGGTTAACTACTATATCGCAGAATCTAACACTACCTAAATTATAATTAGGAGCAAACTTATTTTTCATTATTTGCAAATCTTTTGTTATTTTCTGCTCAATAGCTTTAGAACAACTATTCTTGCTATAGAGAATAAAAGACTCTATGCCTTTTTCCTTATATATTTGCAAGGCTGTATTTATGTTCTCCTTAGTAGTAAATCTTTCCAATGATTTTATTTGCCATTGAAACTTCTGTAATATATCGTGATTTGCTGATTTCCCAAGTTCTAGTTCTATAGATTTGACTTGTGATTTATTGTCCCACTTTGGGAGAAAAACCCCGCACTTGCAGTGCGTCGTTTCAACATAAATTTTAAATATCTTATCAAGAAAAGATAGGATATTTTTTAACAAAATCTTACACTTCACAGATATATTTTTTTGTGTTGTGACACTTTCTAAATGAGCCATACACAAATAGTTTCTAACTTTTAAGTTAGTACATACATGAGGCATTCATGCCGTAATATTAAGCTCTGCACTTGCAGTGCAGAGTGGTTAACTGCTATTAGTTAACATTTTACCAGAGTTGTTTAACCCTTCTTGCAGTTGATTATTTTGAGCAAGATTTATGCTAGTCTGCTGCAAAACTTCTACTACTTTAACAAGTGATTCTGCTTTTACTGTCTGTTGATAATATTGCTTATTATTATGCAATCTATCCTCTATGTCATTGGCTACATATTTAAACCAATCACCTACTTTATTGATGATAGTAGGATTTTTATCTTCATTCATTTTATTTAAATCTTCTAAAGTTTTAAAATGCATACTTGCTAGCCTATTATCTATCCTAGCAAGTTGTGATATTAAACTTGCCATATTTCTTATAGCCTGCCTATTACAGTACAGCTTGACTTGTTCTACATGCCTGGTCATCTCAACATAAGAGTTCCGAACATTACCAGCTAGATTATGTAAGACATATACATCTTTAATTGATGCTCCTTGAGCTTTATAGACTGTAGAAGCATAGCCGTGTTTAAAACTTATCCCTTCTGGATTAAATGCTATTTCTCTACCTTGATCTGTTTTAGCAACAAACTTATTGTTACTTACTGAAACTAGAGTAGCAAATTCACCATTTTCTATTTGTAACTCTTTGTCAGTAGCCTTAAATAAAATACGATCTCCTACCATATAATCTTCATATTGCTTATCTGATTTTAAGCCTAGAATAGAGCGACGATATTCTTTACCCGTTAGTAATCCACTTGCTTTTAATAATTCTCTTATTCCTTGATTAATACTATCTACTTCTTGGTTGCCTACAGTAATTATTAAACGTTCTTGTAGAGTAAATCTGCTACTATTCCAATCATCAATTAATCTTGCCATTGATTCTTCCAAAGTATGATCAATCTTTAACCCATTATGCCTCTCTAACAACACTATCCCAGCTGCAATATCTGATTTAGCAAAACATAAAGCCATTTCTCTTGCCCATTGCTGGCTTTGTCTTCTAATATCACTAAGTACATATGAACCAAATGTACTGGCAAATATTTCAAACATTCCACCTCGCTCGCTCGATTGAGGTTAGTTGCTTCTAATCTCCTGCTAATATTAAATTACAATTAGAGCTTCTTGCTATCTTAAATAATTCTAAATAATCACTATTACTCACCATTCCTGCTTCATCTACTACTAGTAAACTATTATTTGGCAGAGTAATTTTACCATTATACAATTTGAATAAAAATCCCTTTACCGTGTAACATTGTTGATAACCCTTACTTTTTAGCTCTGATACAGCTTTATGAGTAGGGCTAAGCCCTATAATATTTTGTCCATGGTGAGTAACAAGTTTATAGGCAGTAGCAAGTATTTGTGATTTACCAGTACCAGCTCTACCACGCAGCATTCTTATCCCATTATATTGCAGTAAAATATGTTGTAGTGCTTCTCTCTGAGACTCGCTAATGTTAGAAAGTTTTGCTATATCTTCTTTTAAACTTGCTATATTACCGACTATATTATAATTGATATTATCATGAATTTTATTAGCTACTCTAAGTAAACGCGTTTCTTCTTCTCGAACATCGCAAGTAGTATAATATTTAGTATCTTTGCCATCTTCATTATATAGTTTTACTAACCTGTCTGAATTTAATACGCCTTGAATTAATTTTTGCTTTTCCTCTTTTCCTTGAATTTCTTTAACCGCTCTTACTACATCTTGTTTACTAAAAATAGCTTGATGTCTTATAATACAATTTAATACCCCATCACTATCTTTAATAATTTTTAGATGAGCTAGCTTGCGTAGCTCATTTTGCTCCGCTATTTCATTAATGATACCTCTCATTCTCACAGGACTAAGATGTTGTTGTGGCATCATGCTTATTGAATCCACTCTATTTTCTAAACCTAATTTACGTCAGTTCGGGATAAGATATAGATGAAATAGTAATAGATAAAAGGATTGTCAAAAAGGAGTGCCTGCAGTATTTATATTTTTAAACAAAAAAACAAACTACAGGCATGAAAAAAGATATCACAGAATTATATAGTTTTATAGATGATTTTTGTAAAATTTATTTGGAGTATGAACAGAGAAAGTTATTACCATCAAATAAGCAAAGAAATCGCTGTTGTAGCATGAGTCTAAGTGAAATGTTAACAATAATAATTATGTTTCATACATCCTATGCTAAGAATTTTAAATTTTTCTATAAAAGTTATATAGAGTGCATGCATAAGGATGATTTTCCCAAAGCCTTGAGTTATAATAGATTTGTTGAATTAATGGCACGATTATTCATACCGCTAAATATGTTGATTCATTTGTTGTTTGGTGAGGAAACAGGTATTTATTTTATTGACTCTACAACGATTAAAGCTTGTCACAATAAAAGGCGTTATAGCAATAAAGTTTTTAAAGGATTAGCCAAACATAGTAAATCCTCTATGGGGTATTTTTATGGTTTTAAATTACATGTAATAATCAATAATAAAGGGGAGTTTATGGCATTAAAAGTGACCAAAGGCAATGTAGATGATAGGGTTCCAGTACCGGAGTTAACAAAAAGATTAACTGGAATTATAGCAGCTGATAAAGGTTATATTAAGCAAAATTTGTTCTTAAATTTATATGAAAGAGGCTTAAAAATGATTCATGGAATTAAGAAGAATATGGAAAATAAATTAATGGATTTGAAAGAAAAAATCTTACTTCGAAAACGTAACTTAATTGAAACAGTTTTTGATTATCTAAAAAATAAAATGAACCTTGAACATACTAGACATAGATCACCAATAAATGCCTTTGTCCATATATTATCTACTCTTGTTGCTTACTCATTAAAGAAAAATAAACCTTCAACAAAATTTGATTTTAATCTACATGTTCACAATATCCTTATCCCGAATTGACGTAATTTAGCAAAATATCTGTTCATTACTTCTTTGGCTCTCTGATGAATCATCTGTGGTTCTGGAATAATAAATGCTTTACCGTTAACTTTTTTAAATTCAGGATTTAAATCTACTGCTTTTGCTCCTAAACTTTTACCATCTTCTGTAAATCTCCTAGTAGTAACAAGCAGATGAGCATGCCAATTTCGTTCTCCATTATGGGGCTTATGTATATCTACTTGCACTCCTAAACCATTTTTTACCCATGCCATCTCTTCTATTATTTCATGGGTAATGGCTATTCTATCTTGTAAATCTAGCTCCTTATCGTCAGGCAAGGCTATAACAACCTCTTTTAATAACTGGCTATTCTTTCTTCTTTCTGTACGCTCTACCTCATTCATTAATATTTCAGGGTCTTTAAATCTTCTATCTACATAACTAGGTAGTAAAACTGTATGATAGACGTTATCTCCTTTTCTAGCAAAATTATAAGTAACATTAGTCTGATGATCTTTAATAATCATCCTCGCATTATAAGCGGCTTTACAACAGCTATTTCCTCCTGAGGTTCTATTTACTATCTCGATCCTTGCAAATTGTATCGCCATAATTCTTTACTGTTCATTATCTCAATCTTGCATTACATTACCATGTAAATTTTAAATCATCGACTAGAATCTAGATCAAATGAACCAGCAAAAAAAACAATAAACCTTTGGTTTATATATTGCGTATTAACCTAATATAAAGTTAGGTTAATAACCTCTTCTCTGTAGCTTTTCAGCTACTACTTAAAATAACCCGAGTTGCCAATTAATTATACTGGTAAAAGCTATATTTAAAGCTGATTCCATGTGAGGCTCGATACTAAAACATTTTCAATACAAACATATTTCTAAAAAATATAGTTTTTATTGAGTGTTTTAATGTTGCAAATTAACCTCAAAAGCTCATAAAACCTAGCTCTGCTCTTATAAATTAATTGGCAACTCGGGTTAAAATAATGGCAATATCTGTTTATATTAATTTGCTGGTTCGGTAGGAGTGGGGATTCTTGCATTGTCCTATCCATTCATTATTGCTTGTAGTCTTCTGTTGTATCAATTATCTGATTTAGAAAAAAATATGAAAATTTTTATCAGAACTCTATAATTCATTGGACTTCTTGAATTTATTGTGCATTCATGACATGTAAGCCTTAATTTAATGTCTAAAATATTTTACCATATGGAGAATGTCATAAAACAAAGATTAAAATTACAACAAAAGAAAGCTAAAATTATTACTGAAGAAGCTAAACTTAAAATTATAGAAAGAAAAATGCGTACTCATCGCTTAATTGAACTGGGGGGATTGATTGCTAAAGCAAAGCTCGATGACTTACCTACCAATAGTCTATTTGGGGCATTAATTGCTTTAAAAAATGAATTAACAGAGTCCCCACATATCAAATACCAATGGACTAAAATTGGCAGGGATATTTTCGATAATCTTGATTCTTAGCATGATGTGTACCAGCGTAATATATAAATTTTCAAATATTTTAATTAAAGATTAGATAAATTATGCAGTACATGATACTATCCATCTAGATAATCTAATATAATTAAAAAATGAAGGAATATGCAAGGTATGATGAAGGAACATTTTCTTCATTAACAACAGAACTATAATGGACTGAAAAAATTAGACAAAGAAGCAGGTATTTTTGTTTCTCAATAAGTATAGAATAATAAATAAAATTAAAGAGAAACAAATGGGTAAAAAACAAATTAAAAATTTTAGTGCAGAAGCAAAAACTAAAATAGTATTAGAGATGTTAAAAGAAGAATCAACAATAGGTCAGTTATCGGTCAAATATGAAGTAACGGCTAAAACTATGCAAAACTGGAAACGACAATTTTTAGATAATGCGTCATTGGCATTTGAGCCAGCAAAAGCTGTTAGTGAGTACAAAGGGCAGATTAGTGAACTTAAGAATCAAAACGATGAACTTGCAAAAGCATTAGGTAAGGCTACAGTCGAGAGGGACTGGGCGGTGGGAAAGCTAAACAGCTTGGACTTATCAAATAAGAAAAGTCTTGTCGACCCCAAGCTGAGTACGTTAGCAAAGACAAGGCAATGTGAACTATTAAAGATAAGCAGATCTGGAGTATATTATAAAGCTAAAGTAATGAGCTTATATAATCTTGATATTTTAAATAGAATAGATGAAATATATACGGATAACCCTGAGTATGGTTATCGTTATATATACAAACAATTATTGGAAGACGGCTTTAATGTGGGCAGAGATAGGGTGCTTAAATATATGGGAATAATGGGTATAGAAGCTATTCATCCTCATAAAAAGCAATCTACTTCTGTGAAGGATGGTCAACATAAAATTTATAGCTATTTGCTTGAGCCGTACTGGCACAAATCAGGAACGAATAGAACTATTCATGTACCTTATGTTAATCAAGTGTGGAGTGGTGACATTACTTATATTAGAACTAACGGAGGATTTATGTATCTTGTGGCGATTATAGATTGGCATAGTAAGGCAATACTAAGTTATAAAGTATCTAATTCTATGGATGCATCACTTGTAACCGATGTATTAAAAGATGCACTGAATAAATACCCTGCACCACAAATATTCAATAGTGATCAGGGTAGTCAATATACTGGACATGAGCATACGGGAATTCTAAAAGAGAATAATATACAAATCTCAATGAACGGTAAGGGTAGAAGCATTGATAATATTGTGATTGAAAGATTTTTTAGAACTTTAAAATATAATTGTATATTTATAAATGATTTTAAAAATATCGCAGAACTTAAAGATGGTATTGATAAATACATGGATAAATATAACAATCAAAGATTCCATTCAAGTATTGGTTATAAAAAACCGATGAACGTGTATCTTGATTACTTACAAAATGCAGCTTAAAAATTATGTAAAATGGGAAACAAAATTAGTGAAAAATTTGTCTTGAAAAATCAGTCCAGTTTCTAGTACTCGGGAATACACTGCTTATAGCTTCTGGAAAGCCCTTTAAACCATCCACACAAGCAACATAAATTTGTTCAATTCCTCGATTCTTTAACTCAGTAACTACTTGCATCCAAAATTTAGCGGCTCTGTACAAATAAGTGTGTAAATTTTTCAAAGGTTATATAAAAATATAATATAACAAAAGGAGAAATTATAATGCACCAAAAACAAAATGAAGCAATGAATCAAGCGATAGATTTATTAATAAATAATGATACAGATATATCAACATTACTTAAAGAGGATGGTTTATTAAAACAATTAACCAAACGGCTTGTAGAGAAGGCATTGCAGTCAGAGATGAATAATCATTTAGGATATGATAAATATTGTCATACTGATAGTGATAATGTTCGTAATGGTAGGAATGTAAAGAATCTAGTAACAAATAATGGAGTTGTAGAGATTGAGGTTCCAAGGGATAGAAGTAGTACATTTGAACCTGCATTAATTCCGAAGCGTCAAAGACGTATTGAAGGATTTGATGATAAAATAATATCATTATACGCTAAAGGAATGAGCTTATCTGATATTAAGATTCAAATGCAAGAATTGTATGGAGCTGACGTTAGCGAAAGTTTGATAAGTCAAATTACTGATGATGTAATTGAGGATGTCAAGATATGGCAAAGCCGACCATTGGATCGAGTATATGCTATAGTATTTTTTGACTGTTTAGTAGTAAAAGTACGTCAAGATAAACGAATTATCAATAAGTCTGTATATGTAGCATTAGGTATTGATTTATCTGGAAGGAAGGATATTTTAGGATTGTGGATCAGTGAAAATGAAGGAGCGAAATTTTGGCTTGGTAATTTTACTGAGATGAAGAACAGAGGTATGCAAGACATGCTTATTGCTTGCAGTGATAATTTAACCGGTATGTCTGAGGCAATAGAAGCAGTTTTTCCGAAAACCGAACATCAATTATGTATTGTACATCAGATTAGAAATAGTTTAAAATATGTATCATATAAAGACCGAAAAGAATTAGCGGCTGATTTAAAGCCTATATATACTGCTAGCACAGAGGAAGAAGCACATCTTGCTTTAGAATCTTTTGAAGCTAAATGGAGTAAACAGTATCCACAAATTGCTAAATCTTGGTATGTTCATTGGGAAAATTTAATGGTTTTTCTAGGATACCCTGAGGCGATAAGGAAAGTAATATACACAACTAATAGTGTAGAATCTGTCAATAGTCAATTACGTAAGGTTACTAAGAATAAACGGGTTTTTCCAAATGATAATGCCGTTTTTAAGACCTTGTATTTGGCAATTGATTATATGACCAAGAAATGGGTTATGCCGATTCCAAACTGGAACGCAGCTATGGCTCACTTTTTGATAAAATTTGAAGGTAGAATTTAAGCCCTAGAGTCTGTCCTATAGTTTGTGTAAGTTGCAAAGAAAGCAGTAAGAGATTACTGTAAAAAAAGTAACTTAAGCAAGCAAGGAGGAATTATGGCTAAAAAATTAGATACAGATAAAGATACATTAGACATCAGTAATCAGCTAGTAGAAGAATTATTATCAAAAGCAGATCCATCGGAGTTATTTGGTCGAGATGGTTTATTTCAACAGCTAAAGAAGCAAATAGTTGAGAAAATATTAGCAAGTGAGTTGGATCATGAATTAGGATATTCAAAACATAGCAAGATGCCAAAAGTAGATAATAATCGTCGTAATGGTAGCTATGAGAAGACAGTAATTGATGGGGATGGTCGTAAGCTGACAGTAGAAGTACCAAGAGATCGGGAAGGAGAGTATAATCCTCAATTAATACCAAAAGGGCTGAGGAGATTTAATGGATTTGATGAGAAAGTGATATCCCTTTATGGTCGCGGTATGACAGTCAGCGAGATCCGAGGGCATTTAGAAGAAATATATCAAACTGATGTATCTGGTGACTTGATATCCACCATAACAGATGGGGTGATAGAAGAAGTAACTAGGTGGCAAAATCGTTGTTTAGATAGGGTGTATCCAATATTATACTTGGACTGTATCTATGTAAAATCTAGAGACAATCACATAGTAATAAATAAAGCAGTATATTTAGCACTTGCTGTAAATATAGAAGGGAAAAAGGAGTTACTTGGCATTTGGATAGGCAAAAATGAAGGTGCTAAATTTTGGATGCAAGTAGTTACTGAGTTAAAGAATCGAGGAATTGAACAAATTTATGTTGCTTGTGTGGATGGTTTAAAGGGCTTTCCAGAAGCTATAAGCAGTGTATTCCCGAGTACTATACAGGAGTTTCGCAGTTAGCAAAATTGCGAATCAGCTAAAAGGCATCTAATGTTGTTCTGAATTGATGTTTTTATAACTTCCCAAGTTTGTTGATATAAAGTAATTTTTTCATTTATCCTCCTTTTGTTCATATCGAGCCAAGCAAATACAGCAAGGCAAATATGATTTCTCTGAGCTCGACCCGTGCGTGCCTGACAGCGTTCAATACCACAAGTTTGTTTTAATTCTCGATGATAAACTTCTATAGACCACCGTGCCTTAACAATTTTCTCTATTTGTTCACGTGTTGGATTTTCTAAGTTAGTTGTTATGTAATCAATGCGACCATTTTTTGCCACAAACTTAAATACCGTAACCCAACCGTATCCACGTAGGTGAATTTTTAGTCCCTCATCAGGAATCTCTAAACTTTCTAAGCTAACATTATGATTAACTTTTCTATTTTTTCTTAGGTTACTAACCCATGTCCAACCTAAATTACGTATATGTTTCAAATTCTCCAAACCGCTATACCACGCATCCATTACTACTGCATCAGGATTGATCCCTCTTTCCTTAGCTAAAGTAAGCATATCACAAAAATGCTCATTCTTTGTTTTTCCATCAGTTTCTTTATCATATATTCTATAATCTACAGGGGTAGATTGATCAGTTTTAGCATTGTAATGCAGTAAGTTGACCATCCCTATACCAGGTATAACATCATGTACAGCTCCAGAATATTGATAATGTACAAGCTCAATTTTCTTACTGTATTGCTTTGACAATAACGTGTCATCTCCCACTAATAAACAAGAAGCTTCCCTATCAATATATTTTGACACTTCTCTGTAGATCCCGCTAGGGCGGAAATCCTTACTATTTAACCATCGACTTGCACTATCATGAGATAGGTTTATTGGACTTACTTCAGATAATGCTTTACCACTATATCTTACGCTACTTGCTTGTAAAAATGATTTATATAAGTCTTTGCTACATTTTGATCTTGCCATGCTTAACTAAAACTCTTTCTTGCTAGATTAACATATTTTTTGCTAAGTGCGAAACTCCTGCTATAGTACAATTATGTATTGTACATATGGTTCGCAATTCAGTAAAGTATGTGTCATATAAAGATTTAAAAGAGGTCACATCAGATCTAAAACAAATTTATACAGCTAATAATGACGAAATGGCACGTTTAAAACTTCAGCAATTTGGTGTAAAATGGGATAAAAAATATCCGGTAATTTCTGATATTTGGCAACGTAATTGGTCTGGGATAATACCGTTTTTTGCCTTTCCTGAAGAGATCAGAAAGGTAATTTATACTACTAACACTATAGAATCTGTAAATCGTCAAATTAGAAAAATTATCAAAAATAAGGGGGTGTTTCCAGATGATAAGTCAATTCAAAAAATAATATTTTTATCCCTACAAAATGCAGCCAAAAAATGGACCATGCCTATTAAAGATTGGTCTTTAGCTTTAAATCAATTTGAAATACTTTGTGGAGATTTTAAATATGATTTATTGGAAAATAAAAAATGAACTTACACAAATTAAATGATTGACTCAAGCCCTATGAAAAATTTACACACTTAATTAGAAAGGCTCAATTTAGCACCTTCATTTTTGCCTATCCAAATGCCAAGTAACTCCTTTTTCCCTTCTATATTTACAGCAAGTGCTAAATATACTGCTTTATTTATTACTATGTGATTGTCTCTAGATTTTACATAGATACAGTCCAAGTATAATATTGGATACACCCTATCTAAACAACGATTTTGCCACCTAGTTACTTCTTCTATCACCCCATCTGTTATGGTGGATATCAAGTCACCAGATACATCAGTTTGATATATTTCTTCTAAATGCCCTCGGATCTCGCTGACTGTCATACCGCGACCATAAAGGGATATCACTTTCTCATCAAATCCATTAAATCTCCTCAGCCCTTTTGGTATTAATTGAGGATTATACTCTCCTTCCCGATCTCTTGGTACTTCTACTGTCAGCTTACGACCATCCCCATCAATTACTGTCTTCTCATAGCTACCATTACGACGATTATTATCTACTTTTGGCATCTTGCTATGTTTTGAATATCCTAATTCATGATCCAACTCACTTGCTAATATTTTCTCAACTATTTGCTTCTTTAGCTGTTGAAATAAACCATCTCGACCAAATAACTCCGATGGATCTGCTTTTGATAATAATTCTTCTACTAGCTGATTACTGATGTCTAATGTATCTTTATCTGTATCTAATTTTTTAGCCATAATTCCTCCTTGCTTGCTTAAGTTACTTTTTTTACAGTAATCTCTTACTGCTTTCTTTGCAACTTACACAAACTATAGGACAGACTCTTTATCATACATACCAAAAGAACGTTTTTTTAAGATATGATGGGCTTTTATTAATTTTTCAACAGTTAATCCCGCTCTTTTCTGTAGTATGATGTCTTTGTTCTCGACAGCCGATATTTGAGCATTTAAGGTTAAATCAGCATCAGTAACCTTAAAGCCCACTGGTACTACATTACTTGCTACATCAAAGTTAATGACGTTACTGCCAGTACGACCTGCTCGAACCGACCCGGCAAAAGCTTTGATAATTACTCGGTCTTGTTGTCTGCCCATTGCCCAACCAGCCATCTTAGGAAAATGCGAGGTTGGATCAGTTAACAGGTTTAGCTTATCGTTCCTATCCATTGTGGCATTCCAGTGATAGCTCGATGCCGTCAGAAACCGTCTTGAAATAGTCGGTATTTTAAACTCTATTTGTTCTAATCGCTTAGCATTGCCGGCTTCCGCATAATGACCATGCAGATGATCATCAGGATCAATTGGCTGCCGGTTTCTACTCTCAACCTCATGGTTAGTCATTGACTCAAAGCTAATTACCTCAGTATCTTGCGTACCGTTAGTAACACATTTCCGTAACTTTGACCCTTCCTGCTGGATCACTAAGCTAATATTTTTAGCAAATTGTTCCTTAAGGCTGTCAGTTATTTGTTGCATTTTCTTTCTCCTATCAATAAATTTTTTTTAAAATCTAATTTGAGAAATGATTTGTTATTTAAAAAAATCTAATATTTAAAGCACTATATTGCAGTGGCTCTTTTAGGATAGGTTATTGCGAGTGGCAGCCTTTAAAACGAGTTGTCACTATTTTAGTTGTTGTTTCTTCACTTTATTTTTGTTACTCATTATTGTTTTTTATCATAAGCTATCTTGTACAATTCCTCCATACGTTTAACAGCTTGATCATGTCCCGTATGCTCTTTGTTATTTAATTTTAACATGAATTCCCCATCAGATTCAAGTCTATTAATCTCTTGCAATGCCTTATCTTGACTGCTAATTATCGGTGGTTCATTACCGGTAACCAATGAATCAGATTTTAAGGTTTCACCAACCCGAACTAATAAATCTACTAAAGCTGGCGAGTAACTTGATTCTTCAATTAAGTTAGCTAGTTCCTTAGTACCGAATTTAGACAAGGCTGCTTGCATTACTATCATCTTGCTATCGAACTCATTACCATAATTATTTTTTAGCCAATCAATATTTGAGTGACTAGCTTGTTCAATGGCTTTTTGCTGCTGCTTCTGCAAATCCTGCGAAAAAGCATACAAATTCTCCAGTAACTTCTCGCCCTGCTTTTTAGATAAACCGCTTTGGTAAAACATCTCCTCATAGCGAGCTAGATATTCTTCATCTTCCTTACTTCTTTTATCAGTATATCTCTTATCCTCAGGCAAGCCTAAGCGACAATAAAATTTACGCCATTCCTCTTCTGAAGCTTCGGACTTTGGCACAACAACCCATTGATTCAAGCTTTTTTCTGCTTCTAAATAGCTCTGTGCCAAAGAAGAGACATCTTTAAACTTGCTCAGTGATTCAGCTTTGCGTATCTCCTCCGGCAAACTAGCTAACCATGAATCATTGCTATTGCTGCTGCCAGTTTCATGGTTAATAATATTTACTTCTTCACTCATATTTTACTCATTGATAATTTCATACGTAATTTTCTTAGAAATTTGACAAAAAACTTTATATAATATTCATTAACAATATAATTAATATTATGGTTATGACTACTAGAGTCCTTAGCTATGTAGCGGATGACCAACGTAATCCTCTATTTTGGCAATACAACAAGTCCATATTCTTTACCATTTAATTTTCATTAGCTATCAGTAGTTGTCTCTTTAGCCAAATCATCACTTAGCTTTTTTATTTCTTCTATAGATAGTTTTGTTAATTTACTTATAGTCTCTATAGGATACCCTTCTTTCAACATCTCTATTGCTATTGCTATAGCTTTCTTTTTTTCACCTCTAGCTTCACCTCTAGCTTCACCTCTAGCTTCACCTCTAGCTTCACCTCTAGCTTCACCTCTAGCTTCACCTCTAGCTTCACCTCTAGCTTCACCTCTAGCTTCACCTCTAGCTTCACCTCTAGCTTCAGCATCTTCAATTTTTTGCAGCTCTACCGCTAAATTATCAAGACGAGTTTTAGTTATTTGCTCATAGGTGTTAAGTTCTGCCTCTGACCAGCTAGCTTGGTCTACAGCCTCAAACGCTCTTCTAATAATTACATCCTTACCTATTAACTCCTCTATTTCTTTAAATGTACTATGTTCTGCATGCTTGAAAAAGTACATCCATTTCTCTTCAATCGTTTTTAGCTCATTAATAGTTTTCTTAAATTTTGCCAACTCTAAAAAAACAAAATGAAAATCTTTTAAATCATTGGCATAGGTCTCTGTCTCTAAAATACGATGTTCTGATTTCCAATGTTTTCTATCGCTAAACATCACAAAATCCGCTATCGCTAAAAATATTACTTCCTTTAATTTTGCATATACTGCCAGCTTTTTATGATTCTCATCTTCTTTGAGTACTTGCTTAGAATATGCTTTAGCAGCATAATATTGAGCTCTTTTCTCAAATCCTGGATGCTTACTTACCTGCATCTCTACGATTATTTGATTACCGTGTTGATCTTTACATAACACATCAACAATAGATTGCCTATATGCAGCAATATCAGGGTCTTGGATAGTTGGTAAAAATGTTACATCAATTATTTGCTCATCTCCTTCAAACTTCAGAACATCATTTAAGAAATGAACAAGTATGTCTTTGTTTTTTTCAGTACCAAAGATTTGGCGAAAACAAAAATCATTTTTAGGATCAAGAAATTTTGACAAACCCATATAATATATCCTCTTAATTGTTACTAAATGTTGCCTTTATTTATCTGATTCATTAGTATTTTTAGCACCATCGATATTATTAACTCCCTCATCCCTTGACGCTTGTGAACATATATACAACAACAAAGCTCGTTGCCCTTCTAGGAAGGCGGTGTAGTCACTTTCTTGCCGAATGAAGTTGCTACGATATACACCACTGACTTGGGCTAAATCTTCTAAGACTATCTTACCATCTTCTCCATTAAAAAGCTTGCAATAAATTGATTTTAATTGCTCTTTTGTGAGTGATGAAGATTGAGAAATTGCTGAACAATTAATTGATAGTTTCATTTTGTTGCCCTTGTATTTGTTGATGCATCTGTTGTTGTAAATGCATTATACCAATTGCAATAATTAACGCAGTGTTATAAAATGGTTTTTTAACTGATAAAAGGTAATCAAATAGCTAGGTTAATATTACCGCAAGGTTTTGAAGGTCATGATTTTATAAAAATGATGAAACATGAGCCGCATGGTCGAAATCGTATACGTTTATTGGCGATGTATCACCTTCAATTAGGCAAATCTTTTAAAGCCATATCTGAAATAGTGAAGTCACACTGGAAAACTGTGCAATCATGGCTCAGAAGATTTAGGAATCATGGTTTTGAAGGATTATTTGAATCATAAAGAAGCGGTGCCCCTAGGAAGATTAACACTATACAAGAGTCTGCTCTTGTTGATAAAATCAATACGCTCAGTGAAAGTAAAACTGGTGGGTATATAACTGGAAAGGAGTTACATATCATGTTACTTGAGGAATATGGTGCTAAATGTGCTTTAAAAACAGTCTACAATACTATGCACCGCCTTGGTTTTAGCTGGATTACTTCTCGTTCAATGCATCCAAAGTCAAATCAAGAGACTCAAAATACATATAAAAAAACTTTCCAGATATGTTAACAGAATTATTACCAAAAAATATCGATAGATGTAAAGTTGATATATGGTCTCAGGATGAAACTCGAGTTGGGCAACAAGGTAGCTTAACTCGTATATGGGCTAAGCGTGGCACTAGACCCCGTAAAGTTCGGCAACAGCAATTCATTTCAACATATATTTATGGAGCTGCTTGCCATGATACAGGAGAAGCTTTTGCATTAATTTTACCATATGCAAACACACAGGCAATGAGTTAACCACTCTGCACTGCAAGTGCAGAGCTTAATATTACGGCATGAATGCCTCATGTATGTACTAACTTAAAAGTTAGAAACTATTTGTGTAGGTTCTGTCGCATATGTTGGACAATAGAAAAAAGATTGATATAATGATCTAAAAAAGATGTTAAGATGTTTCGTATTACTGCAAGATTATTATCATATTTCAAAGGATTTTGTTCTTCACCAGAAATAATAATGTTATTTGTCTATATGAAATGCCGATTTTCTTTAAGTTATCGAGATTTGGAAGAAATGATGAGTATAAGGGGAGCAAAAATTGATCACTCTACATTACAAAGATGGGTTATAAAATTTGTACCATTGATAGATCAGGTGGTTAGAAAAAGAAAGAAGCCAGTTGGTAGTAGTTGGAGAATGGATGAGACTTATATTAAATTAAACGGTAAATGGGTTTATTTATATAGAGCACTAGATAGTCTTGGTAATACTGTAGACTTTCTGCTACGTAAGCATAGAGACAAGCCTGCAGCACTTGCATTTTTTCGTAAAGCCTTTAGAGAGAATAATTTTCCTGAGAAAGTAGTAATTGATAAAAGCGGTAGTAATACGGCTGCTCTTAATGATTTGAATACAGAAGTTCCTAAAGATTATAAAATTAAGGTTATTCAGACCAAATACCTGAATAATCTTGTAGAACAAGATCATAGGTTTATCAAAAAACGTACAAAGCCAATGCTTGGTTTTAAGAGTTTTCATTCTGCAGAAATGACTATTACCGGTATAGAAAATATTCGTATGATGCAAAAAAGACAAATAATTGGAGCTAATGATAATCTTTCTACTTTTGAGAATTTTGCTATGTTAATGGCATCATAATGTCCAAAACCTTAGTTTTAACAATCTTGATGTAGTATGATTTATAGATGCGACAAAACCTCAATTTTTGCTCCCCTTATACTCATGATTTCTTCCAAATCTCGATAACTTAAAGAAAATCGGCATTTCATATAGACAAATAACATTATTATTTCTGGTGAAGAACAAAATCCTTTGAAATATGATAATAATCTTGCAGTAATACGAAACATCTTAACATCTTTTTTAGATCATTATATCAATCTTTTTTCTATTGTCCAACATATGCGACAGAACCTCATAAGTTTTAAATACCTCTTTTTCTTGTTCTTTACTCATTTGTGATAGAAGAAAACATCTAATATCAGTATTAGGTGTTTTTTTTATTGCTGGAACTATTTGTCTTGATTTCTCTTCATTACTCAGTTTATCCCAGATATATTTTATTGCTATTTGATTTGTGCGATTATCTATTAACACTTTAAATAGACATTCATTTGTACTATAACTAGTACTATATTTTTTATTATAAAAATAAACTGCCTTAACTAATTCAGTAAAATCTCCTGTTATATGAGCAGTCCAAAAATATACCATTGCTTGTTTCTCAATACACTTTAGGGTTAATGTAGTATTGATAACCTTTGGAGCAATAATTGCTATATTAGCTTCAAAACAATATGCACAAGCAATATTATATTTATAACTATCAGATAATTTTTCCTCTTTAGCTAATAAAGTTTTTGCTGTCTCTTGATAATCTATTATCCCTCTTGCTGTCCAAACTAAATCATCTATATAATTTATTGCTATGGATTTTGGATATTGATGACCATAATAACCAGTATTAAAAATATATTGATCTTGATACATAATCCAACCAAATATTTCCTTCCCTGTAGGATATATAATATTTGATAAAATTTTTCTTATACGATCAGGTACAGATAATTGTAATACCTTATCTAATACTTTATCTTCAATCTTCAAAAATAATTCATAAATGTCTGTATAAAAGTCATCCTCATATTCGTTGAATAATTTTACTATTTGATATCTACTTGATTCCATAATGTAATTATTATATTGCTTATTGACACATGTTGTAACGACGGCATTAAGTAATACTTAATAACATCTTCTTCTAAGTTAATGTCTATATCATTTTTTTGTTTTTTTGAGGTGTTAGCTATATTTGCAATATCAAATTTTCTTTTAGTCATTTTATTTTGATCCTTAGTAGTAATATTTAAACAGCAATTCCAAATATGAGATGTATAGATACATAGGGAAATTCTAGCAAAGATACTGATTGAAAATACATAGATGCCAAACCAGATAACATAATATCTGCTATACTATTACTACTATTTACACCCCTTCTATCTTCTATACCAGCAAATTTATCTGCAATCATACTTCTGATTGTACTAAAACTTAAATGTTTCTTTGAATGCATAACTTGATACCAATATTTCTAATACTGATATTATTTTAGTGATTTATATGAAAAACTCTACTGTTTTAATATTTTCTCTACGAAAAGTTTATTTTGGATACCAGATACTTCAAGACTTCCAGCTCATATTTGGAATTGCTGCTATTCAAGCTTTTTGATTTCTTCTTTGGTTAAACCAGTAGACTGAGAGATTATTTCAGTAGACACTCCTGCTTTCTTAAGGTTTTTAGCTACTTCAATATTTCGTTCAGCTTTACCTTCAGCTTTACCTTCAGCTTTACCTTCAGCTTTACCTTCAGCTTTACCTTCAGCTTTAGCAGTTTCTATTAGGTAATCTTCTGCTGCTTTATTATCCATGATACGTTTAGTTTCTTGCTCATAAGTTAACAATTCTTCTTCCGTCCAGTTAAACTGGTTCAATTCTTCATAAGCTCTCTCTATTACTTGATCTAATCCTATGATCTTACGTAAGTCCGATTCACTTGTTTCATCTGCATGCTTAAAGAAATAACACCACTTCTCTATTATGTTGGTCAGTAAATTTATATCTGTGATTTTAAACTTCGGTAGCTCTATAAAAGTAAAAGAAAAATCCTTTAAATCATGGGCATAGCTATCTTTATCCAAAATAATATGATCAGACTTATAGAATACTTTGTCTTTAAATATAATATTATCGCTAATAGCAATAAATATTACCGATTTTAAATCTATATATCTAGCTCCTTCTTCCTTGCCTTTATTTAACTGCCTTGAGTAGGCTTTAGCTGCATAATACTGAGCTCGCTTCTCAAAACCTTCTTGTGGAGATACTTGCATCTCGATAATAAGCTGCACTCCATTTTCATCTTTACATAACACATCAACTACACTCTGCTTTTTAGCAGCAATCTCCGGTATTTGGATAGTGGGCAAAAATATTACTTCCTTAATTCTATCACTGCTTTTAAGCTCCAATACATCATTAATAAAATGAATCAGAATGTCTTTATTCTTCTCCGAACCAAATATACGGCGAAAGGCAACATCATTTTTAGGATCTAGAAATTTAGTAATAGCCATAAATAGTAATTTTTGATAGTTGTTAATGTTTTGTGGCATTACTCATTATACCATAAAACTCATAAACTACTAGCAAAACTTACGCTATGTTTTATGACAAATGTCTTAATACTGGGGTTTTATTGTCCCACTTTGGGAGAAAAACCCCGCACTTGCAGTGCGTCGTTTCAACATAAATTTTAAATATCTTATCAAGAAAAGATAAGAATGAATCATACAGATATTTTTTAACAAAATCTTACACTTCACAGATATATTCTTTTTGTGTTGTGACACTTTCTAAATGAGCCATATACAAATAGTTTCTAACTTTTAAGTTAGTACATACATTAGGCATTCATGCCGTAATATTAAGCTCTGCACTTGCAGTGCAGAGTGGTTAACTAAAATCCTCCATTATAAAAAAATGCCTTCTAGCCAAGGTTTTTAGTCGCATTTGAAATAACATAGCGTAAGTTTTGCTAGAATATTAAACTTAATATCGCTGCTTCTACAGTTTTGTTAGAACAATAATTTTAATTTTAGTGAACCTTGATGGCTAGAGTATTTTTTTTGTAAGTGACAATTATATTCTACAAATACTTTAATATTACCTTTTTCTGTTATACCAATTGCAATAATTAACACGGTGTATTTATCCAGTCTCTATACATAATTGATTTTACTAAATCTACATTATGAGCAAGTTGATTCCAAGCGTAACAAGCCATAGTGACGATATCTTCATATACACCATAACATTGGTTAGACAAGTAATGATTCTTGATCCATTCCCAAACTTGTTCCATTGCATTAAGTTCCGGTGCATAGGGCGGAAGCGGTATCAAAGTGATATTGCTTGGCACAGTTAGTTTTTTGGCTGTGTGCCAACCTGCATTATCCGTTAGTAAAGCTATATGTCGGTTGCCTTGAATACTGCGAGAAAGGTCTTCTAAGAATTTATTCATTGCCTGTGTGTTTGCATATGGTAAAATTAATGCAAAAGCTTCTCCTGTATCATGGCAAGCAGCTCCATAAATATATGTTGAAATGAATTGCTGTTGCCGAACTTTACGGGGTCTAGTGCCACGCTTAGCCCATATACGAGTTAAGCTACCTTGTTGCCCAACTCGAGTTTCATCCTGAGATCATATATCAACTTTACATCTATCGATATTTTTTGGTAATAATTCTGTTAACATATCTGGAAAGTTTTTTTATATGTATTTTGAGTCTCTTGATTTGACTTTGGATGCATTGAACGAGAAGTAATCCAGCTAAAACCAAGGCGGTGCATAGTATTGTAGACTGTTTTTAACGCACATTTAGCACCATATTCCTCAAGTAACATGATATGTAGTTCCTTTCCAGTTATATACCCACCAGTTTTACTTTCACTGAGCGTATTGATTTTATCAAAAAGAGCAGACTCTTGTATAGTGTTAATCTTCCTAGGGGCACCGCTTCTTTGTGATTCAAATAATCCTTCAAAACCATGATTCCTAAATCTTCTGAGCCATGATTGCACAGTTTTCCAGTGTGACTTCACTATTTCAGATATGGCTTTAAAAGATTTGCCTAATTGAAGGTGATACATCGCCAATAAACGTATACGATTTCGACCATGCGGCTCATGTTTCATCATTTTTATAAAATCATGACCTTCAAAACCTTGCGGTAATATTAACCTAGCTATTTGATTACCTTTTATCAGTTAAAAAACATTTTATAACACTGCGTTAATTATTGCAATTGGTATTAGTACACTAGCTCCGATATTATAACCCATTTTAGGTTGTTTTGGTAATATAATATTCTGTTCATAGTTTTTATCTTGCCAAACTACCAGCGATTCCAAATATGGCATAGAAGGATGGTAAGTACTAGGATATGGAATAAGTTTGGTTCTGTCGCATATGTTGGACAATAGAAAAAAGATTGATATAATGATCTAAAAAAGATGTTAAGATGTTTCGTATTACTGCAAGATTATTATCATATTTCAAAGGATTTTGTTCTTCACCAGAAATAATAATGTTATTTGTCTATATGAAATGCCGATTTTCTTTAAGTTATCGAGATTTGGAAGAAATGATGAGTATAAGGGGAGCAAAAATTGATCACTCTACATTACAAAGATGGGTTATAAAATTTGTACCATTGATAGATCAGGTGGTTAGAAAAAGAAAGAAGCCAGTTGGTAGTAGTTGGAGAATGGATGAGACTTATATTAAATTAAACGGTAAATGGGTTTATTTATATAGAGCACTAGATAGTCTTGGTAATACTGTAGACTTTCTGCTACGTAAGCATAGAGACAAGCCTGCAGCACTTGCATTTTTTCGTAAAGCCTTTAGAGAGAATAATTTTCCTGAGAAAGTAGTAATTGATAAAAGCGGTAGTAATACGGCTGCTCTTAATGATTTGAATACAGAAGTTCCTAAAGATTATAAAATTAAGGTTATTCAGACCAAATACCTGAATAATCTTGTAGAACAAGATCATAGGTTTATCAAAAAACGTACAAAGCCAATGCTTGGTTTTAAGAGTTTTCATTCTGCAGAAATGACTATTACCGGTATAGAAAATATTCGTATGATGCAAAAAAGACAAATAATTGGAGCTAATGATAATCTTTCTACTTTTGAGAATTTTGCTATGTTAATGGCATCATAATGTCCAAAACCTTAGTTTTAACAATCTTGATGTAGTATGATTTATAGATGCGACAAAACCAATTTTATAACCCATCTTTGTAATGTAGAGTGATCAATTTTTGCTCCCCTTATACTCATCATTTCTTCCAAATCTCGATAACTTAAAGAAAATCGGCATTTCATATAGACAAATAACATTATTATTTCTGGTGAAGAACAAAATCCTTTGAAATATGATAATAATCTTGCAGTAATACGAAACATCTTAACATCTTTTTTAGATCATTATATCAATCTTTTTTCTATTGTCCAACATATGCGACATGTATCTTGTAACTGCAGGTCAAATTTAGTACTTGCAAAAACGTCTTCAGAGGAGTTAGCTTACTTCTGAAGGCAGAAAGAGGTGACTCTGTAGATGCGACTAGATACTAAGTCTGCGGTTCTGATAAGAGCCCTCTTTCATATCTCCTAAAGCTGAACAGTATCTTAAGCAGGAGTTTCGCAGTTAGCAAAATTGCGAATCAGCTAAAAGGCATCTAATGTTGTTCTGAATTGATGTTTTTATAACTTCCCAAGTTTGTTGATATAAAGTAATTTTTTCATTTATCCTCCTTTTGTTCATATCGAGCCAAGCAAATACAGCAAGGCAAATATGATTTCTCTGAGCTCGACCCGTGCGTGCCTGACAGCGTTCAATACCACAAGTTTGTTTTAATTCTCGATGATAAACTTCTATAGACCACCGTGCCTTAACAATTTTCTCTATTTGTTCACGTGTTGGATTTTCTAAGTTAGTTGTTATGTAATCAATGCGACCATTTTTTGCCACAAACTTAAATACCGTAACCCAACCGTATCCACGTAGGTGAATTTTTAGTCCCTCATCAGGAATCTCTAAACTTTCTAAGCTAACATTATGATTAACTTTTCTATTTTTTCTTAGGTTACTAACCCATGTCCAACCTAAATTACGTATATGTTTCAAATTCTCCAAACCGCTATACCACGCATCCATTACTACTGCATCAGGATTGATCCCTCTTTCCTTAGCTAAAGTAAGCATATCACAAAAATGCTCATTCTTTGTTTTTCCATCAGTTTCTTTATCATATATTCTATAATCTACAGGGGTAGATTGATCAGTTTTAGCATTGTAATGCAGTAAGTTGACCATCCCTATACCAGGTATAACATCATGTACAGCTCCAGAATATTGATAATGTACAAGCTCAATTTTCTTACTGTATTGCTTTGACAATAACGTGTCATCTCCCACTAATAAACAAGAAGCTTCCCTATCAATATATTTTGACACTTCTCTGTAGATCCCGCTAGGGCGGAAATCCTTACTATTTAACCATCGACTTGCACTATCATGAGATAGGTTTATTGGACTTACTTCAGATAATGCTTTACCACTATATCTTACGCTACTTGCTTGTAAAAATGATTTATATAAGTCTTTGCTACATTTTGATCTTGCCATGCTTAACTAAAACTCTTTCTTGCTAGATTAACATATTTTTTGCTAAGTGCGAAACTCCTGTTAAGAAAAGCTTATGCTTATTCTGTATAAACATGGTTAGCTAAAGCCTTCTAGTACTTCAAATCAACGGTTTATCAAGGAGGAGTAAATGTCCAAACCAATCCTAGGAGTTGACGTCTCAAAGTTAGATTTATCAATAGCACTACTCGTTGATAAAAAATATTATCAAACAAAAATAGATAATAATCAACAAGGTTTTAAGATGTTTGTTAGGTGGCTTGAAAAACATGATGTTACTAAGGTAGCTGCATGTATGGAAGCTACTGGTAGTTATGGTAAATCATTTGCTGATTTTTTATATAATAATGGTCATGAGGTAAGTGTAGTAAACCCTTCATGCATCAATGCCTTTGCAAAAAGCAAGTTATCACGCCATAAGACTGATAAAGTAGACAGTATGATCATTGCAGAATTCGCAATTAAGAATGATCTGACACCGTATATTCCTACAGATAAAGCATTGCAATATCTACAGGATCTATATCGTTGTATGCAAAATCTCAAGAAGCAACACGCACAAACTCAAAACTACCTTGAACACAAACAGCACTTACCAAAATCAATATGCACTAGTTATGCTAAACTTGCTAAGCATATTAAGAAAGAGATTGAAAATATTGAACTTGAGATAGACAAGATATTGACTAATAACACATCTCTAAAACAGAAGGCAGATAACATGCAAACTATTCCAGGCATAGGTAAGGCTACAGCTGTAGCTATTCTTGCAGAAGCTCCTGACTTAGAATCTTTCAGTAATGCTAGACAATTAGCTGCTTATGCAGGACTTACTCCAAAACATAAAACTTCTGGCACATCTGTCAGAGGAAAAACTTCTATCTCAAAAATTGGTTCTTCTAACTTGCGTAAAGCCTTATACTTTCCTGCTATAGTTGCTAAAAAGCATAACCCACTATTCAAGGAATTTACTCAAAAATTATCTAGTAAGGGTAAACCTGCTAAAGTTATCATTGTTGCTATCATGAGAAAGCTATTACACATAATCTTTGGAGTTGTAAAAAATAAAACCTCATTTAATCCAAATTTAGTGCTTGACTCCTAAGACACTATCAGAACCGTTTGATTAATATAGATATTGAATATAACAACATTGGGGTTCAAGGGCTAATCATACTAGATGAATTTCTAGAAAATGATAAAACCATAAAGCAAATAAGTCTTAGAGGTAATGATATTGGTGATGAGGGAGTGGATATACTGGCAGGAGTTCTAACAAATAATGAAATTGTAAAGCAAGTGGATATTGGTAGCAATAATATTACTGATAAAGGAGCAATCATATTAGCAAGACTCCTAAAAAATAATAACACTATAAAGAAAATATCTCTTAATAATAATGATATTGGTGATGTTGGGATTGTCCAACTTGTTAAAGCTTTGGAAACTAATAGAACCATCAGCCAAATAGACCTTAGCTATAACAATATTACTGACAATGGGGCAATAACACTGGTGGGACTTCTAGAGTTTAATAATAAAATTACAAGCAAAATAATAATAGATTTCACAGATTTTGACAATGAAAATATTAGTTACCAAGTAGAAGAGCTGTTAATTGAGACTCTAGAAAGCCACAACAAAAAACTGGGGGTATAATTTTAAAAATATTCATCTGTATCATATCTGATACAGAATATCAATAAGGGGATTGATGTAAATAGTGGCATTCGGTTAAGTTTTTAACTTATCTATTTTAAAGCAAACTCATATAAATAAAAAGCCCATATTTAGACTTAGAGCTAATAATTCAAGAACCAGGTAGATTCCCCCACCATAATGATACTAAAAAGCCGTGTAATAGCCTTAAAATAATAAATATGGATATCTATGATAAACCACTTGATAAAGTTACTCTTGCTACGAGTTAAAACAATTATTTTTACAATAACCAAAAATTATTAATGCTAAAAAAATGTGACACTTGGCTCTAATACTGAAGGAGATGGGGTAATTTAATAATAATTCAACTTGACTTGTCCAGTATTTGATCTATCTCTGAATGCATAATACTTATTAATTTAAACTCTAATTTATAGTCACCTTTTTGGTTAAAACCCCCAGCTTCAGCTGGGAAAGACTTTAGTCCTTGTTCTAATATTTCAATTCACTATAACTTGAACATATGATATTTTAACAAGACTAGCCACACTGTATTTTACCATCGCTTTAATGTTGTTTGAATCACTAAATATCGCTATAAAATACTGCAGGGTAACCTAAGAGTTAGGATCAGAGAGATAATGCACAGGCGTTAGTAATATCTCTTTAGAGTAATAGCGACTTCCAGTCTAGATATCAACCCACCAGCTTCAGCTGGTTGTTATTGAGTATTACTATTATCAAAGGAAAAAATATGACAGACTTAGCACAAAAAGCCATAATTTTAGTTCGTGTTTCAACAAGGGAGCAAAAACAATTGCTACGTCAATAAAACAGTAGTGCATCGAATGATCCAACAACCTTTCTATTATGGTGAAATGAGAGTAAAAGGAGAGATGTGGTCACATGGTTACCAAGCAATTATAACAAAAGAGACTTTTATGGCATGTAAAGATGTACGTTTAGGGTGGAAGAAGAAGCCTTTTAAATATGGTGGTAAGGATTTTCTTTTTAGAGGATTAATCACCTGTGCAGTAACTGGTAAAGTTGTAACAGCTGAAATTCACAGCAAAACATATTCAGATGGCAAAGTGGACGAATGGACTTATTTAGGTACATGGGATCCAAAGAATCCAAACAAAAAGATTTATGTAAGAGAAGATGAGGTTTTAAAGCAAATAGAAGAGGTTTTTAAAAGAATAGGTAAGAGACCCGGAAATGCTAAAAGAGACCTTTGCCTATTTAAAAAATACAAATGAGCTAAAAAAAGATGAACATGGGCAAGCGACGGCTGCTTTAAAGCAAGAACATACAGAAAATGAAAATAAACTAAATTCATTAATTGATTTAAGATTAAGCAGCGAACTAAGCAAAGAAACAACAATTAAAAGATCGTCAATATGAAATTGCTCGTTTACTTAAAGTTTATGAGGAAGCAGACGATAAATTTACTGATACGGCTACAATGCTAATAACTCTAGCTTCGCAAGACCATGAAACCTTCAAAGGTTCTGAAAGCCCTCAAAAACGAGTCTGTCCTATAGTTTGTGTAAGTTGCAAAGAAAGCAGTAAGAGATTACTGTAAAAAAAGTAACTTAAGCAAGCAAGGAGGAATTATGGCTAAAAAATTAGATACAGATAAAGATACATTAGACATCAGTAATCAGCTAGTAGAAGAATTATTATCAAAAGCAGATCCATCGGAGTTATTTGGTCGAGATGGTTTATTTCAACAGCTAAAGAAGCAAATAGTTGAGAAAATATTAGCAAGTGAGTTGGATCATGAATTAGGATATTCAAAACATAGCAAGATGCCAAAAGTAGATAATAATCGTCGTAATGGTAGCTATGAGAAGACAGTAATTGATGGGGATGGTCGTAAGCTGACAGTAGAAGTACCAAGAGATCGGGAAGGAGAGTATAATCCTCAATTAATACCAAAAGGGCTGAGGAGATTTAATGGATTTGATGAGAAAGTGATATCCCTTTATGGTCGCGGTATGACAGTCAGCGAGATCCGAGGGCATTTAGAAGAAATATATCAAACTGATGTATCTGGTGACTTGATATCCACCATAACAGATGGGGTGATAGAAGAAGTAACTAGGTGGCAAAATCGTTGTTTAGATAGGGTGTATCCAATATTATACTTGGACTGTATCTATGTAAAATCTAGAGACAATCACATAGTAATAAATAAAGCAGTATATTTAGCACTTGCTGTAAATATAGAAGGGAAAAAGGAGTTACTTGGCATTTGGATAGGCAAAAATGAAGGTGCTAAATTTTGGATGCAAGTAGTTACTGAGTTAAAGAATCGAGGAATTGAACAAATTTATGTTGCTTGTGTGGATGGTTTAAAGGGCTTTCCAGAAGCTATAAGCAGTGTATTCCCGAGTACTATAGTACAATTATGTATTGTACATATGGTTCGCAATTCAGTAAAGTATGTGTCATATAAAGATTTAAAAGAGGTCACATCAGATCTAAAACAAATTTATACAGCTAATAATGACGAAATGGCACGTTTAAAACTTCAGCAATTTGGTGTAAAATGGGATAAAAAATATCCGGTAATTTCTGATATTTGGCAACGTAATTGGTCTGGGATAATACCGTTTTTTGCCTTTCCTGAAGAGATCAGAAAGGTAATTTATACTACTAACACTATAGAATCTGTAAATCGTCAAATTAGAAAAATTATCAAAAATAAGGGGGTGTTTCCAGATGATAAGTCAATTCAAAAAATAATATTTTTATCCCTACAAAATGCAGCCAAAAAATGGACCATGCCTATTAAAGATTGGTCTTTAGCTTTAAATCAATTTGAAATACTTTGTGGAGATTTTAAATATGATTTATTGGAAAATAAAAAATGAACTTACACAAATTAAATGATTGACTCTCAAAAACGCAAAATGATAAATTTCGTATTTCAGAACCTCAAACTAAGGGGCAAAAAACTTGAGACCTCTCTACGTTTCCCGTTCGATATTTTTGAAAAAACGACAACTTGTACCGAATGGCGGAGAGAGAGGGATTCGAACCCTCGATACGGTTAACCCGTATAACGGTTTAGCAAACCGTCGCCTTTAGCCTCTCGGCCACCTCTCCAAATCATAACATGATTATATTATGAGTCACTTATAGCATTGAATCGTTTATATTTCTATAATTATTTTATATAAGTTCAATAGGGTAATTTAAAAGTCACAATCAATAGTTGATGCACATAGTATAATGGTTTCCATATTTTGGACACAAAAATAGAAGAAAAGAGATAGAATTCTTTAGCAAACAAGGAGAGCTAGAGATGAAAAAACAAGTAAGGCAATATAGTGCTGAGGAGAAATCAAAAATTGTCATAGAGAGAATCAAGGGCGAGCTAACAATAGCCCAAATAACTAGTAAGTATGGTGTTCATGCAACGTAGATAAGTAATTGGAAAAAACAGGGGCTTGAATTATTAGTACAAGGCTTTAAGAGTAAAACACAGAGTGCTGATCCAAATCAGCAGGAGTTAATCAAGAATCTATATGAACAAATTGGACAGTTAAGTGTTGAGCGTGACTGGCTCAACAAAAAATCTGCATTGTTTGGACTTAAAGGTTAAGTGTAATATGATAGAGCCTAATCATAATAAATGTATACCTGCAGCAAAACTGGAGTCAATCATTTAATTTGTGTAAGTTCATTTTTTATTTTCCAATAAATCATATTTAAAGAGTCAATCATTTAATTTGTGTAAGTTCATTTTTTATTTTCCAATAAATCATATTTAAAGAGTCAATCATTTAATTTGTGTAAGTTCATTTTTTATTTTCCAATAAATCATATTTAAAATCTCCACAAAGTATTTCAAATTGATTTAAAGCTAAAGACCAATCTTTAATAGGCATGGTCCATTTTTTGGCTGCATTTTGTAGGGATAAAAATATTATTTTTTGAATTGACTTATCATCTGGAAACACCCCCTTATTTTTGATAATTTTTCTAATTTGACGATTTACAGATTCTATAGTGTTAGTAGTATAAATTACCTTTCTGATCTCTTCAGGAAAGGCAAAAAACGGTATTATCCCAGACCAATTACGTTGCCAAATATCAGAAATTACCGGATATTTTTTATCCCATTTTACACCAAATTGCTGAAGTTTTAAACGTGCCATTTCGTCATTATTAGCTGTATAAATTTGTTTTAGATCTGATGTGACCTCTTTTAAATCTTTATATGACACATACTTTACTGAATTGCGAACCATATGTACAATACATAATTGTACTATAGTACTCGGGAATACACTGCTTATAGCTTCTGGAAAGCCCTTTAAACCATCCACACAAGCAACATAAATTTGTTCAATTCCTCGATTCTTTAACTCAGTAACTACTTGCATCCAAAATTTAGCACCTTCATTTTTGCCTATCCAAATGCCAAGTAACTCCTTTTTCCCTTCTATATTTACAGCAAGTGCTAAATATACTGCTTTATTGTCCCACTTTGGGAGAAAAACCCCGCACTTGCAGTGCGTCGTTTCAACATAAATTTTAAATATCTTATCAAGAAAAGATAAGATATTTTTTTAACAAAATCTTACACTTCACAGATATATTCTTTTTGTGTTGTGACACTTTTTAAATGAACCATACACAAATAGTTTCTAACTTTTAAGTTAGTACATACATGAGGCATTCATGCCGTAATATTAAGCTCTGCACTTGCAGTGCAGAGTGGTTAACTTATTACTATGTGATTGTCTCTAGATTTTACATAGATACAGTCCAAGTATAATATTGGATACACCCTATCTAAACAACGATTTTGCCACCTAGTTACTTCTTCTATCACCCCATCTGTTATGGTGGATATCAAGTCACCAGATACATCAGTTTGATATATTTCTTCTAAATGCCCTCGGATCTCGCTGACTGTCATACCGCGACCATAAAGGGATATCACTTTCTCATCAAATCCATTAAATCTCCTCAGCCCTTTTGGTATTAATTGAGGATTATACTCTCCTTCCCGATCTCTTGGTACTTCTACTGTCAGCTTACGACCATCCCCATCAATTACTGTCTTCTCATAGCTACCATTACGACGATTATTATCTACTTTTGGCATCTTGCTATGTTTTGAATATCCTAATTCATGATCCAACTCACTTGCTAATATTTTCTCAACTATTTGCTTCTTTAGCTGTTGAAATAAACCATCTCGACCAAATCAGGAGTTTCGCACTTAGCAAAAAATATGTTAATCTAGCAAGAAAGAGTTTTAGTTAAGCATGGCAAGATCAAAATGTAGCAAAGACTTATATAAATCATTTTTACAAGCAAGTAGCGTAAGATATAGTGGTAAAGCATTATCTGAAGTAAGTCCAATAAACCTATCTCATGATAGTGCAAGTCGATGGTTAAATAGTAAGGATTTCCGCCCTAGCGGGATCTACAGAGAAGTGTCAAAATATATTGATAGGGAAGCTTCTGAAACTGGACTGATTTTTCAAGACAAATTTTTCACTAATTTTGTTTCCCATTTTACATAATTTTTAAGCTGCATTTTGTAAGTAATCAAGATACACGTTCATCGGTTTTTTATAACCAATACTTGAATGGAATCTTTGATTGTTATATTTATCCATGTATTTATCAATACCATCTTTAAGTTCTGCGATATTTTTAAAATCATTTATAAATATACAATTATATTTTAAAGTTCTAAAAAATCTTTCAATCACAATATTATCAATGCTTCTACCCTTACCGTTCATTGAGATTTGTATATTATTCTCTTTTAGAATTCCCGTATGCTCATGTCCAGTATATTGACTACCCTGATCACTATTGAATATTTGTGGTGCAGGGTATTTATTCAGTGCATCTTTTAATACATCGGTTACAAGTGATGCATCCATAGAATTAGATACTTTATAACTTAGTATTGCCTTACTATGCCAATCTATAATCGCCACAAGATACATAAATCCTCCGTTAGTTCTAATATAAGTAATGTCACCACTCCACACTTGATTAACATAAGGTACATGAATAGTTCTATTCGTTCCTGATTTGTGCCAGTACGGCTCAAGCAAATAGCTATAAATTTTATGTTGACCATCCTTCACAGAAGTAGATTGCTTTTTATGAGGATGAATAGCTTCTATACCCATTATTCCCATATATTTAAGCACCCTATCTCTGCCCACATTAAAGCCGTCTTCCAATAATTGTTTGTATATATAACGATAACCATACTCAGGGTTATCCGTATATATTTCATCTATTCTATTTAAAATATCAAGATTATATAAGCTCATTACTTTAGCTTTATAATATACTCCAGATCTGCTTATCTTTAATAGTTCACATTGCCTTGTCTTTGCTAACGTACTCAGCTTGGGGTCGACAAGACTTTTCTTATTTGATAAGTCCAAGCTGTTTAGCTTTCCCACCGCCCAGTCCCTCTCGACTGTAGCCTTACCTAATGCTTTTGCAAGTTCATCGTTTTGATTCTTAAGTTCACTAATCTGCCCTTTGTACTCACTAACAGCTTTTGCTGGCTCAAATGCCAATGACGCATTATCTAAAAATTGTCGTTTCCAGTTTTGCATAGTTTTAGCCGTTACTTCATATTTGACCGATAACTGACCTATTGTTGATTCTTCTTTTAACATCTCTAATACTATTTTAGTTTTTGCTTCTGCACTAAAATTTTTAATTTGTTTTTTACCCATTTGTTTCTCTTTAATTTTATTTATTATTCTATACTTATTGAGAAACAAAAATACCTGCTTCTTTGTCTAATTTTTTCAGTCCATTATATTATATAACATCAGATGATGGTCCTCTTGGAGGAACAGAAAATGTTATTAATGTCATGACCCAAAAAAAGACTCCCATTACCATGTTCATGGTAGGATTACATTATGATAATTCGAGTCCTAGTCTAAAGAAAGCTGTTGATCTAGCTAACCACAGTTATTCTCATGCTAATAACCACTATAGGAATTTTTATCATCAGCTTTCGTATGTAATTAAGGATCTTAAAAAAAATAATACTGTTTTTGGTTTCACTGGTTCACATGTCAATACTAGACTACCAGGTAGAGATGTATTCCGTCTTCCTAACCTAAGTAAAGATGATCCATATATTTCAAAAGAAGAAGATAAAGTAGAAAGAATAGATGATGATGGAATATATAAAAATGGCTTCTATCTATATGGCTGGGATTTAGAATGGGCTCATAATCAGCATGGCAAGCCAATTCAATCCTTAGATGAATTAGTGCAAGAGATAGAAGATAAATTTAACAGAAATGATACTGCCTTACCTAGTTAACCACTCTGCACTGCAAGTGCAGAGCTTAATATTACGGCATGAATGCCTAATGTATGTACTAACTTAAAAGTTAGAAACTATTTGTATATGGCTCATTTAGAAAGTGTCACAACACAAAAAGAATATATCTGTGAAGTGTAAGATTTTGTTAAAAAATATCTGTATGATTCATTCTTATCTTTTCTTGATAAGATATTTAAAATTTATGTTGAAACGACGCACTGCAAGTGCGGGGTTTTTCTCCCAAAGTGGGACAATAAATTAATTTTACTTATGCATGATGAGATGTTTCAAGACCAATTTAATGGCAAAGAAAATTTAAGTCAGTTAGTTGATCTTTTGCATAAAAAAAATTATAAGTTTGATTTTATTAAAAATTATCATGTAGAGTGATTTTTATCTATAAATGCTTTAAAGAATTGGATTTGAAAATAAATGGTGAGCATGCGAATCCATGATATTTCCAAAAAACAATTTGTAGGAGCAGAAGAGTATACACTAATGCTATATCGAACTTAGGTTAAGTAAGTTGAAGTAGTTGAGATTTAATCTTACATTTAGTAAAATAAACAAATTATTAAATGGAGATTAAAATGAATTTAAATCAGAAAATAATAAGACCAAAAATAGGATTACTTGAACTAGCAAAAAGCTTAGGAAATGTATCTAGTGCATGTAAGACAATGGGGTATAGCAGAGATAGTTATTATAGATTCAAGGAATTATATGAGAATGGTGGCGATGAAGCCTTGTATGAAATAAGCCGTAAGAAACCCATATTGGCTAATAGAGTTGATCCTATTGTAGAGAAAGCGGTATTAGACATGGCAATAGAGTACCCCGCTTATGGTCAACTTCGTGTATCGAACGAATTAAAAAAAGATGGGATTTTAGTATCTCCCGGCGGCATTAGATCTATCTGGCTTAGGAACGATCTCAATAATCTTAAGAAACGGCTAGTAGCTTTAGAAACTAAAATGGCTCAGGATGGCATTATACTTAAGGAAGCTCAATTACGTGTCTTGGAGAATCGTAAGAATCTTAAAGAGGCACATGGGGAAATAGAGACAGAACATCCAGGCTATCTTGGTTGTCAAGATGTTTACTATGTTGGCAACTTTAAAGGAATAGGTAAGGTTTATGGTCAAACTTTTATCGATAGCTATTCCAGGGTGACGGATGCCAAATTATACACAGACAAAACAGCTATAACCTCTGCTGATATGTTAAATGATAGAGTTCTACCTTGGTACGAAGAACAAGGTATTCCTATACTACGTATATTAACTGATCGTGGTACTGAATATAAAGGAAATATAGAACATCATGCCTTTGAATTGTTTTTAAGTATTGAAGGAATAGAACACACCGTTACAAAAGCATATTCCCCTCAAACTAACGGGATATGTGAGAGGTTTCATAAAACCATGAAAAATGAGTTTTATGATACTGCAATGCGTAAAAAGATTTACAATTCACTTTTTGAATTGCAAAAAGATCTTGATACCTGGTTACATTATTATAATAACGAACGCCCTCATTCCGGCAAGTATTGCTATGGTAAAACTCCAATGCAAACCTTTAAAGATAGTAAAAAATTAGCGTTTGAAAAAAATAATGATATCTTGTATCTTGAACACTTATCTGACAGTCAAAATTTATCTGACAATCTAATAAGTTGAGTCAATCATTTAATTTGTGTAAGTTCATTTTTTATTTTCCAATAAATCATATTTAAAATCTCCACAAAGTATTTCAAATTGATTTAAAGCTAAAGACCAATCTTTAATAGGCATGGTCCATTTTTTGGCTGCATTTTGTAGGGATAAAAATATTATTTTTTGAATTGACTTATCATCTGGAAACACCCCCTTATTTTTGATAATTTTTCTAATTTGACGATTTACAGATTCTATAGTGTTAGTAGTATAAATTACCTTTCTGATCTCTTCAGGAAAGGCAAAAAACGGTATTATCCCAGACCAATTACGTTGCCAAATATCAGAAATTACCGGATATTTTTTATCCCATTTTACACCAAATTGCTGAAGTTTTAAACGTGCCATTTCGTCATTATTAGCTGTATAAATTTGTTTTAGATCTGATGTGACCTCTTTTAAATCTTTATATGACACATACTTTACTGAATTGCGAACCATATGTACAATACATAATTGTACTATAGTACTCGGGAATACACTGCTTATAGCTTCTGGAAAGCCCTTTAAACCATCCACACAAGCAACATAAATTTGTTCAATTCCTCGATTCTTTAACTCAGTAACTACTTGCATCCAAAATTTAGCACCTTCATTTTTGCCTATCCAAATGCCAAGTAACTCCTTTTTCCCTTCTATATTTACAGCAAGTGCTAAATATACTGCTTTATTTATTACTATGTGATTGTCTCTAGATTTTACATAGATACAGTCCAAGTATAATATTGGATACACCCTATCTAAACAACGATTTTGCCACCTAGTTACTTCTTCTATCACCCCATCTGTTATGGTGGATATCAAGTCACCAGATACATCAGTTTGATATATTTCTTCTAAATGCCCTCGGATCTCGCTGACTGTCATACCGCGACCATAAAGGGATATCACTTTCTCATCAAATCCATTAAATCTCCTCAGCCCTTTTGGTATTAATTGAGGATTATACTCTCCTTCCCGATCTCTTGGTACTTCTACTGTCAGCTTACGACCATCCCCATCAATTACTGTCTTCTCATAGCTACCATTACGACGATTATTATCTACTTTTGGCATCTTGCTATGTTTTGAATATCCTAATTCATGATCCAACTCACTTGCTAATATTTTCTCAACTATTTGCTTCTTTAGCTGTTGAAATAAACCATCTCGACCAAATAACTCCGATGGATCTGCTTTTGATAATAATTCTTCTACTAGCTGATTACTGATGTCTAATGTATCTTTATCTGTATCTAATTTTTTAGCCATAATTCCTCCTTGCTTGCTTAAGTTACTTTTTTTACAGTAATCTCTTACTGCTTTCTTTGCAACTTACACAAACTATAGGACAGACTCAATAAGTTAATTTATGGGGTCTGTAAGATCAAATCTTGACTTCTACAGTTCATCTGACAATCATCTTGTAACCGTGTTTATAATCACACAATTAAGGTTTATGATATTTATCAATTATCCAATCTATAAATGTATTATCAACAAACTGCTTCTTCAAAGCATACTCATATACTTCTTTTATTAGAGTTGTAAGGTTTCTCAATGAGAAACTTAAGTTTCTTTCAATTAATATATTAATTGTTGCACTAGTAGCTTTGCTAAAAATTTTTATCTGATCAACAGTTAGTATCTCGAGGTTTATTTCATTATCAATAACAAGAGCTTCCAAGTTAATGTCTAAGGCTTTTGCAATTAATTGTAAATTATTAGCACTAGGATTTTTTGAACTACCATACAAAATGCTATAGACAGTATTTCTACTTAGTCCAGTTTTCCTCTCTATATCTATAGCATTTATGTTTTTTTGAGCCATTAACGAATTAAGTCTAGCCTGTAAATTTGCCATAAGTAATACTTTGTATATAAAATTAATATTTTTAAAATATAAGGTATAATAATCAAAAAGTAAATACGAATTACATTATTTTTTCCGTGTTAATTCTAATTGTTCCTGCTGCTCTAGCTGTTGTTTTTGTCTATATATAAATTAATAGTAGGCTCAGTATGCCATTAGGGGTGACATCCATAATTGTTGAAAGTTTACAAATACCTATACCACAACGTCATTGCGAGCGTAAACGAAGCAATCTAGGAAACAATCTATAGATAAATGATGTTACTGGATTGCTTCGTCGACCTTACGGTCTTCTCGCTAATAGAGGTATAAAGAAGCTGTATTTACTAACTTTCAACAGTTGTGGGGTGACATCTGAGACACCCTAGGCTATTAAACCAATGCCTTACATCGAATTGAGGTTAATATATGTTCCATCCATTTTCCAGTTGCTACCCACTTACTTCATTAATAATCAAAAGATAGTCCCTCATCTACCCCTGACAATGGAACAGACACTGCACCAATACCACGGTCAAGTACATTTTGGTATATAGTAGTACATTTATTGTCCCACTTTGGGAGAAAAACCCCGCACTTGCAGTGCGTCGTTTCAACATAAATTTTAAATATCTTATCAAGAAAAGATAGGATATTTTTTAACAAAATCTTACACTTCACAAATATATTCTTTTTGTGTTGTGACACTTTCTAAATGAGCCATACACAAATAGTTTCTAACTTTTAAGTTAGTACATACATGAGGCATTCATGCCGTAATATTAAGCTCTGCACTTGCAGTGCAGAGTGGTTAACTATTAAATGAATAATCCGTAGTGTCATGACTTGTTGCTTTATATAAGGATTCTACAATATCACTTATCTTTTTTAAATGAGCATCAGATGATAAACCCTTTGATTTGTTCAATAATTCCCGAAAATCACTCATATCTCCCTTTATCTTCTTAGCTAGCTGTGCCTTAACCAAATCTAGTTTTTTAATTTCAGCACCATATCTTTCTAATAGACCAACATTTGAATAATTATCATTTATAGAAGCAATGTTTAATGGTGTATTAGTATCCTTATTAGCTATATTTGGATCTGCATTCATGTCTAATAACATTTCAATGATCTTAGTACTATTAGGATTGTTCTTTTCTGCTGCATAATGTAGTGCAGTATTACCGTCTTTATCTTGCTTATTTACATTACCTTTTGTAACTAAATGATTTACTAACTTCACGTTACCTTTTTTTACAGCTGTAAATAAAGGATTTTTATCGAATAAAGTAATTAAATCACCATAGCGTACTTGAGCAACAACTTGCTTACACACTGTTCCAAACGTCATATTTATTCCTCCAATTAGTTTTTATATCACAAATATCCGTTTTAAACGGATATTTGTGATCATACTACAGTAAAATCCCATTACATGCAAGCAATATTTAAAAAATTTTTAAGTTGAATGAATAGAATCAAAGGTTTATATACTCGAATGTGACTCCGAATTGGCTTTAATATAAGGGAAAATGCATTCTTAAAGCGGCTAACACGAATGCATTTTAAACCTTTCTAAAGCTAAAATCATGTTTTTAGCAAAATATTAATTTAACAATCAGATACAGAGCCGTCTCAAATCTGATTGTTTCGATAATTTCACCGAATTTGGGGATAAGAATTTATCAATTCTTATCCCGAATTCGCGTAAAATGAGGTTAACTTAACGTGACAATCTAGTGTAAATAGTGTATGGTAGCATTTGAAAGTTAACCACTCTGCACTGCAAGTGCAGAGCTTAATATTACGGCATGAATGCCTCATGTATGTACTAACTTAAAAGGGTTCTGTCGCATATGTTGGACAATAGAAAAAAGATTGATATAATGATCTAAAAAAGATGTTAAGATGTTTCGTATTACTGCAAGATTATTATCATATTTCAAAGGATTTTGTTCTTCACCAGAAATAATAATGTTATTTGTCTATATGAAATGCCGATTTTCTTTAAGTTATCGAGATTTGGAAGAAATGATGAGTATAAGGGGAGCAAAAATTGATCACTCTACATTACAAAGATGGGTTATAAAATTTGTACCATTGATAGATCAGGTGGTTAGAAAAAGAAAGAAGCCAGTTGGTAGTAGTTGGAGAATGGATGAGACTTATATTAAATTAAACGGTAAATGGGTTTATTTATATAGAGCACTAGATAGTCTTGGTAATACTGTAGACTTTCTGCTACGTAAGCATAGAGACAAGCCTGCAGCACTTGCATTTTTTCGTAAAGCCTTTAGAGAGAATAATTTTCCTGAGAAAGTAGTAATTGATAAAAGCGGTAGTAATACTGCTGCTCTTAATGATTTGAATACAGAAGTTCCTAAAGATTATAAAATTAAGGTTATTCAGACCAAATACCTGAATAATCTTGTAGAACAAGATCATAGGTTTATCAAAAAACGTACAAAGCCAATGCTTGGTTTTAAGAGTTTTCATTCTGCAGAAATGACTATTACCGGTATAGAAAATATTCGTATGATGCAAAAAAGACAAATAATTGGAGCTAATGATAATCTTTCTACTTTTGAGAATTTTGCTATGTTAATGGCATCATAATGTCCAAAACCTTAGTTTTAACAATCTTGATGTAGTATGATTTATAGATGCGACAAAACCTCTTTAATTCCAATGGAAGAATTATTGGGATACATTAATTACTTTATTGAGGAAAAAAATATTAAAACTATCATTATTGCTAATACAGAGAAAATTAGTGACAAACAACAGGAAAATGAGAAGCAAAATACACAGTTAACTCAGTGGAACAAAATAAAAGAAAAAATAATAGCTACTTCTTTTACCTTAACAGAGGATGTTGATACCGTAGTAGATATAATATTTAATAAAGTACAAGATACAACACTAAAAGATAAGTTACTAAAGGAGTATAAGCATATTGTCATAGAGGTTTTTAATAAAGCTGGTTATAAGAATTTTAGAACTTTAAAACACAGTATAAATTCCTTTAACTGGTTCTATACAAACGCATTATCACAATGTGATGATATTGACCATGATAAGTTCAGGGTTATTTTGCAAACATTCTTAATCTTGTCATTAGAATATTATCACAGTAGTAATGTATTGGAAAAATTATGGATGCAGATTAGTCAAGTTTCAGAAAAACAAAAAGATAAAAAAATTGAGCAAGAGTTTTTTGACAAATATCAAAATTGCCTATACAACCTGCTGTGTGTATCGTATTTGGGTAATGAATGGAAAGAAATTATTTTCGATAATAAAATTGATAAGCAGAAAATTAAACAACAATTTAAAGTTTATAATCCTCCTCCTTGGCATCAACTTATGGGCTATTTTAAGTTAGAAAATAATAAAATTATAACACTGATTAATACGGTAAAAAATGATCTTAAAGAGATACTTGTTGGTAAGGAAGGTGAAGTCAAACATATAATTAGCTTACTTATGTATTTTCAGGAAAAAAAGGTGATCAATATTAATATCGACGAATATATTGGTTATGCAGGGAAAAATCTTAAAAAGATTTATGAAGAACTAAGTTGGGATAAACTGGAGATAGACAATGATGTCAATGGGCATGAGCATACGCTTGGATCAAGTTTTTATAGTAAAGATAATGATAATTTTAAAAACTTCATTAACCAATGCAAAGAAATTAGAAAGAATGTTCTGCAATCCAAATATCAAGAGCAAGCTAAAGAGTTATTAGAGCTACTACAAAATAATCCAGACGAATTTTGCAGAAAAATTAAAAAAGATGGTATATATTATAATAACCCTGTATTAGAATATATAGAGGCAAAAGAGTTTATGGAAAAATTTCTTCAGTGGAAAAATGCTGACAAAAAGAAGATAGTGGACGCATTAATAAACAGATATCGGTATTACAATAATTCAATTAATACCTTTATTTCAAGCGAAGGAAAGTCTTGGTTGTCAAAGATTATTCAGCAATTAAAAGAAATACAAAAACAAGAAGATATACCCTTAACAAAACTTCTTATAGAGAATTATATAAGATGGCTAGATATGTGCCTTACAAACTTATAAATGCAGAGCCAGAGAAGTGTTGACCTAGCACATGGCTTTGTTCTGGAGTGGTAGTTTTCTGTAATTATAAATATAAAAACTTCTAAGTATATTATCCTTGAATAGTAAAGATTACATGCTTTTTAAGAACAAATACCTAAATATTACTATTAAAAATTGTTATTTTCTACCCTTCTGAACAAAGCTAGTTTACTCAATAATCAAGGTTTTTCTGAGTAGTAGGAAATAATTAGCAAATTATACATTTTAAGAGTGATGCCAAAAAAATAAGCATCATTTACTTAACTTTAAGATGATAAAAAGTCTTATAATTAATACAATAGTAACAGAATATGGTTTATTGTCCCACTTTGGGAGAAAAACCCCGCACTTGCAGTGCGTCGTTTCAACATAAATTTTAAATATCTTATCAAGAAAAGATAAGATATTTTTTTAACAAAATCTTACACTTCACAGATATATTCTTTTTGTGTTGTGACACTTTCTAAATGAGTCATACACAAATAGTTTCTAACTTTTAAGTTAGTACATACATGAGGCATTCATGCCGTAATATTAAGCTCTGCACTTGCAGTGCAGAGTGGTTAACTTTTAAGATAAGAGAGGTTTATCTTTTAATTCTTGATCAAAAATATCCCTGCCAATTTTAGTCCATTGGTCTTTGATACGTGGGGACTCTGTTAATTCATTTTTCAAAGAAACTAATGCTCCAAATAAACTATTGGTAGGTAAGTCATCGAGCTTTGCTTTAGCAATCAATCCGCCCAGCTCAATTAAGCGACGAGTACGCATTTTTCTTTCTATAATTTTAAGTTTAGCTTCTTCAGTAATAATTTTAGCTTTCTTTTGTTGTAATTTTAATCTTTGTTTTATGACATTTTCCATATAAGTATAATATTCTAAATTATTGCTTACATGTCATGAATGCACAATAAATTTAAGAAGTCCAATGAATTATAGAGTTCCAATAAAAATTTCATATTTTTTTGAACCAGATAATTGATACAACAGAAGACTAAAAGCAATAATAAATGGATAGGACAATTCAAGAATTTCCACTCCTACCGAACCAACAAATTAATATAAACAGATATTGCCATTATTTTCAGTAGTAACTGAAAAGCTACGTAGAAGAGGCTAGTAACCTAACTTCAGATTAGGTTACTACGCAATATATAAACTAAAGTTTATTGCTTTTTTTTTTGCTGGTTCATTTGATCTAGATTCTACTCGATGATTTAAAATTAGCATGGTAATGTAATGCAAGATTGAGATAATGAACAGTAAAGAATTATGGCGATACAATTTACCAGGATCGAGATAGTAAGTAGAAGTTCAGGAGGAAATAGCTGTTGTAAAGCTGCTTATAATGCGAGGGCGATGATAAAAGATCAGCAGACTAATGTTACTTATAATTTTGCCAGAAAAGGAGATAACGTCTATCATACAGTTTTACTACCTAGCTATGTAGATGGAAGATTTAAAGACCCTGAAATATTGATGAATGAGGTAGAGCAGGCAGAGAAAAGAAAAAATAGCCAGTTATTAAAAGATGTTGTTATAGCCTTGCCTGACGATAAGGAGCTAGAATTACAAGATAGAATAGCCATTACCCATGAAATAATAGAAGAGATGGCATGGATAAAAAATGGTTTAGGAGTGCAAGTAGATATACATAAGCCCCATAATGGAGAACGAAATTGGCATGCTCATCTGCTTGTTACTACTAGGAGATTTACAGAAGACGGCAAGAGTTTAGGAGCTAAGGCAGTAGATTTAAATCCTGAATTTAAAAAAGTTAAAGGGAAAGCATTTATTATTCCAGAATCACAGATGATTCATCAGAGAGCCAAAGAAGTAATGAACAGATATTTTGCTAAATTAGGTTTAAAAACTAGAGTGGATTCAATAAGCATGATGCCACAACAACATCTTGGTCCTGTGAGAATGAGAAACATCATTAATGAAATAGCAGAGCAAAATAAGTTACGCAAGCTAGCTCATCTAAAAATTATTAAAGATAGTGATGGGGTATTAAATCGTATTATAAGCCATCAAGCTATTTTTAGTAAACAAGATGTAGTAAGAGCGGTTAAAGAAATTCAAGGACAAGAGGAAAAGCAAAAATTAATTCAAGACGTATTAAATTCAGAAAGGTTAGTAAAACTATATAATGAAGATGGCAAAGATACTAAATATTACACTACTTATGATGTTCGAGAAGAAGAACTACGATTACTAAGAATAGCTAATAAAATTCATGATAATATCAATTATAACATAGTCGGTAATATAACAAGTTTAAAAGAAGACATAGCAAAACTTTCTAACATTAGCGAGTCTCAGAGAGAAGCGTTACAACACATTTTACTGCAATATAATGGGATAAGAATGCTGCGTGGTAGAGCTGGTACTGGTAAATCACAAATACTCGCTACTGCCTATAAACTTGTTACTCACCATGGACAAAATATTATAGGGCTTAGCCCTACTCATAAAGCTGTATCAGAGCTAAAAAGTAAGGGATATCAAGAATGTTATACGGTAAAGGGATTTTTATTTAAATTGTATAATGGTAAAATTACTCTGCCAAATAATAGTTTGCTAGTAGTAGATGAAGCAGGAATGGTGAGTAATAGTGATTATTTAGAATTATTTAAGATAGCAAGAAGCTCTAATTGTAATTTAATATTAGCAGGAGATGAGAAGCAACTAACCTCAATCGAGCGAGGTGGCATGTTTGAAATATTTGCCAGTACATTTGGTTCATATGTACTTAGTGATATTAGAAGACAAAGCCAGCAATGGGCAAGAGAAATGGCTTTATATTTTGCTAAATCAGATATTGCAGCTGGGATAGTGTTGTTAGAGAGGCATAATGGGTTAAAGATTGATCATACTTTGGAAGAATCAATGGCAAGATTGATTAATGATTGGAATAGTAGCAGATTTACTCTACAAGAACGTTTAATAATTACTGTAGGCAACCAAGAAGTAGATAGTATTAATCAAGGAATAAGAGAATTATTAAAAACAAGTGGATTACTAACGGGTAAAGAATATCGTCGCTTTATTCTAGGCTCAAAATCAGATAAGCAATATGAAGATTATATGGTAGGAGATCGTATTTTATTTAAGGCTACTGACAAAGAGTTACAAATAGAAAATGGTGAATTTGCTACTCTAGTTTCAGTAAGTAACAATAAGTTTGTTGCTAAAACAGATCAAGGTAGAGAAATAGCATTTAATCCAGAAGGGATAAGTTTTAAACACGGCTATGCTTCTACAGTCTATAAAGCTCAAGGAGCATCAATTAAAGATGTATATGTCTTACATAATCTAGCTGGTAATGTTCGGAACTCTTATGTTGAGATGACCAGGCATGTAGAACAAGTCAAGCTGTACTGTAATAGGGAGGCTACAAGAAATATGGCAAGTTTAATATCACAACTTGCTAGGATAGATAATAGGCTAGCAAGTATGCATTTTACAACTTTAGAAGATTTAAGTTAACCACTCTGCACTGCAAGTGCAGAGCTTAATATTACGGCATGAATGCCTCATGTATGTACTAACTTAAAAGTTAGAAACTATTTGTGTATGGCTCATTTAGAAAGTGTCACAACACAAAAAAATATATCTGTGAAGTGTAAGATTTTGTTAAAAAATATCCTATCTTTTCTTGATAAGATATTTAAAATTTATGTTGAAACGACGCACTGCAAGTGCGGGGTTTTTCTCCCAAAGTGGGACAATAAAATGAATGAAAATAAAAATCCTACTATCATCAATAAAGTAGGTGATTGGTTTAAATATGTAGCCAATGACATAGAGGATAAATTGCATAATAATAAGCAATATTATCAACCAAAAGTAACAGCAGAATCACTTATTAAAGTAGTAGAAGTTTTGCAGCAGACTAGCGTAAATCTTGCTCAAAATAATCAACTGCAAGAAGGGTTAAACAACTTTGGTAAAATGTTAACTAATAGCAATAAACAAGAACCAAAAATAAATACTAAGTTACAAGAAGATATTATGACAAATTATGCTTCTACTCAGGATAATATAAAAAATAAAAATATGACAAATAACATTAATTATGATTTTATTAACAAGCAAGAGAGTCTAAAGCTGAAGCAATTACTATCTCAGGAGTTTCGCACTTAGCAAAAAATATGTTAATCTAGCAAGAAAGAGTTTTAGTTAAGCATGGCAAGATCAAAATGTAGCAAAGACTTATATAAATCATTTTTACAAGCAAGTAGCGTAAGATATAGTGGTAAAGCATTATCTGAAGTAAGTCCAATAAACCTATCTCATGATAGTGCAAGTCGATGGTTAAATAGTAAGGATTTCCGCCCTAGCGGGATCTACAGAGAAGTGTCAAAATATATTGATAGGGAAGCTTCTTGTTTATTAGTGGGAGATGACACGTTATTGTCAAAGCAATACAGTAAGAAAATTGAGCTTGTACATTATCAATATTCTGGAGCTGTACATGATGTTATACCTGGTATAGGGATGGTCAACTTACTGCATTACAATGCTAAAACTGATCAATCTACCCCTGTAGATTATAGAATATATGATAAAGAAACTGATGGAAAAACAAAGAATGAGCATTTTTGTGATATGCTTACTTTAGCTAAGGAAAGAGGGATCAATCCTGATGCAGTAGTAATGGATGCGTGGTATAGCGGTTTGGAGAATTTGAAACATATACGTAATTTAGGTTGGACATGGGTTAGTAACCTAAGAAAAAATAGAAAAGTTAATCATAATGTTAGCTTAGAAAGTTTAGAGATTCCTGATGAGGGACTAAAAATTCACCTACGTGGATACGGTTGGGTTACGGTATTTAAGTTTGTGGCAAAAAATGGTCGCATTGATTACATAACAACTAACTTAGAAAATCCAACACGTGAACAAATAGAGAAAATTGTTAAGGCACGGTGGTCTATAGAAGTTTATCATCGAGAATTAAAACAAACTTGTGGTATTGAACGCTGTCAGGCACGCACGGGTCGAGCTCAGAGAAATCATATTTGCCTTGCCGTATTTGCTTGGCTCGATATGAACAAAAGGAGGATAAATGAAAAAATTACTTTATATCAACAAACTTGGGAAGTTATAAAAACATCAATTCAGAACAACATTAGATGCCTTTTAGCTGATTCGCAATTTTGCTAACTGCGAAACTCCTGTATCTTTCAAAGCTGAAGACATAGCATATAGTCTTCTTGGTAGACCAAATGAGCTTTTATCCAATAATTATATATTACGCTGGGAAAAAGATGGTAAAATAGCAATGAAGATTAAAGGAGGTAAGGCTGGAATATGGTATGATTTTAGTAAAGGTGAAGGTGGAGACTTATTTACCTTAGTACAGAGAGAAAGAAAATGTAACTTTATTCAAGCTCAGAAATATTTACAAGAAATGGTTGGTATGCCAACTGTCTATAAACAAGACCTATTAGTAGATTTGGTAGTAGATAAGTCTTACAGGCAAGCTAAAATCCAGAATCAACAAGAACAAAACAGAGAGATAGCTAAGATAAAACAAGCGGAAGGATTATATGAAAAATCAAGTTCTGTACTATATTCTACCAATAATAATGTAGCTAGACAATATTTAGGTAAGCACCGTGGAATTGAGGTAGTATTAGAAAAATTCCAATTAAGCCAAGACCTTAAAACTAACATGATGTGGGATAATGAAAGCAAACAATATTATCCAGCCTTAATTGCCTTCGCACGAGATCAAGAAGGTAAAATCACTGGTGGACAATCAATCTATTTAAACCAAGAAACAGGTGCTAAAGCTGATATTGCCGTTAATAAACGTTCATTTGGTAAAATTAGTAGTTCTTTTGTAGAAATTCAACAAGATAATCAACAGGGGAATAAGTCAAGGAATAATATAACAATTATAGCAGAAGGAGTAGAAACAGCTTTAAGCTTGCAGGAAGCAGGTATTAAAGGTAAGATCATCTGTAGTTTAGGTGTAAGTAATATTAAGAATTATCAGCCTACAAAAGGAGAGAAGATAATCATTGCAGCAGATAATGATGGACAAAGTGCCGTATCAGTTAATAGTGTTATTAAAGCTAAAGAACAATTAACAGCTAAGGGTGCAGTAGTATCAGTAATAATGCCGCAAGATATGGGGGATTTTAATGATATGCTCAAAGCTCCAGGAGCAGAATCTATTAAAAAGTTTATAGAACCTGAAATAGCAAAATTAATATTAAATGAAACACTAAACGAAAAAACAACTAAATTTACTGAGTTATTAAAACCAGTTAATAATGCTGACAATAATAAATCACAAATCAAATCTATAGAACTAGAACTTGGAAAATCAGCAAATCACGATATATTACAGAAGTTTCAATGGCAAATAAAATCATTGGAAAGATTTACTACTAAGGAGAACATAAATACAGCCTTGCAAATATATAAGGAAAAAGGCATAGAGTCTTTTATTCTCTATAGCAAGAATAGTTGTTCTAAAGCTATTGAGCAGAAAATAACAAAAGATTTGCAAATAATGAAAAATAAGTTTGCTCCTAATTATAATTTAGGTAATGTTAGATTCTGTGATATAGTAATAAATGATTTTAGAGGTAAAAGCTACGCCGTACCAGAAGATTACTTAGTTGCCATAGGCAAAGATAAACAAGTGATGCAATATATTAATCCACAATCAGTAATAGGTAAGGAAATAAAAAATGAATTACAAAATGCAGCAGAGACGCAGAAAAACCAGGGAATAGTAGTTAAAGGTACTATATAGATTATATTAATAATAATTAACTAATTAAGAATATGTCAACTCAATTAAAACATGATGCATTATTTAAAAAGATAATGGTCAATCAAATAGCAGCCCAAGAATTTTTGGAACATTATTTACCAGAAGAGGTTAAGGAAATAGTTGATTTAAGCAAAATAACAATAGAGAAAGAATCATTTGTTGAGGATGACCTAAAAAGAGCTCTTAGTGATTTAGTCTATTCTGTTAAGACTAAAGATAATGAGCAAGCCTTTGTGTATGTGTTGATTGAGGCGGAGATAAGACCAAAATATTGGATGGCACTCAAATTATGGAAATATATGTTACTATTAGCTGAAAGGCATAAAAAAGGTAAAAATAAAATACCGTTGATAATACCAATGGTATTTTATCATGGTACTAGAAAGTTTAATGTGCCAAAGAACTTGTTTGAGTTATTTAGCGATCCTAAGCTTGCAAAGCAACTAATGTGTGAGGATTATAAGCTAATAGATTTGCAAGCAATGTCTGATGATGAGATAAAGCAGAAGCAACATTTTGGCATGTTAGAATATATGCTCAAATATGTACAGCAGCGAGATATATTGAAGGTGTGGGATGAACTTTTAACAAATTTTAAATCCTATATTAGTATAGATAAGTCAACAGGCTATATTTACATAAGATCGTTTTTATGGTATAGTGAGGCTAAGATAGAAGAAGGTAAGCAACAAGAGCTAGAGAGGCTAATATCGAGTCATTTAACTGCAACAGAAGAGGAGAATATTATGAGAACTATTGCTGAGAAATATATTGATGAGGGTATAGAAAAAGGGATAGTTCAAGGCATCCAGATCGGTGAAGCTAAAGGCATCCAGGTTGGTAAAGCTGAAGGTAAAGCTGAAGGTAAAGCTGAAGGTAAAGCTGAAGGTAAAGCTGAAGGTAAAGCTGAAGAAAATATCAGAGTAAAAACAGAAATAGCAAAGAAAATGTTAGCTCAAGGCTCTGATGTTGCTTTTATTTCTGCTGTAACTGGTCTTAGCAAATCTTTTATTCAATCTTTTGCTTAGGAAAAATAAACCCAAATTAGCTGTTTAGAGAGGGGTTATAGTGTAATTTCCGGCTCTGTACAAATAAGTGTGTAAATTTTTCAAAGGTTATATAAAAATATAATATAACAAAAGGAGAAATTATAATGCACCAAAAACAAAATGAAGCAATGAATCAAGCGATAGATTTATTAATAAATAATGATACAGATATATCAACATTACTTAAAGAGGATGGTTTATTAAAACAATTAACCAAACGGCTTGTAGAGAAGGCATTGCAGTCAGAGATGAATAATCATTTAGGATATGATAAATATTGTCATACTGATAGTGATAATGTTCGTAATGGTAGGAATGTAAAGAATCTAGTAACAAATAATGGAGTTGTAGAGATTGAGGTTCCAAGGGATAGAAGTAGTACATTTGAACCTGCATTAATTCCGAAGCGTCAAAGACGTATTGAAGGATTTGATGATAAAATAATATCATTATACGCTAAAGGAATGAGCTTATCTGATATTAAGATTCAAATGCAAGAATTGTATGGAGCTGACGTTAGCGAAAGTTTGATAAGTCAAATTACTGATGATGTAATTGAGGATGTCAAGATATGGCAAAGCCGACCATTGGATCGAGTATATGCTATAGTATTTTTTGACTGTTTAGTAGTAAAAGTACGTCAAGATAAACGAATTATCAATAAGTCTGTATATGTAGCATTAGGTATTGATTTATCTGGAAGGAAGGATATTTTAGGATTGTGGATCAGTGAAAATGAAGGAGCGAAATTTTGGCTTGGTAATTTTACTGAGATGAAGAACAGAGGTATGCAAGACATGCTTATTGCTTGCAGTGATAATTTAACCGGTATGTCTGAGGCAATAGAAGCAGTTTTTCCGAAAACCGAACATCAATTATGTATTGTACATCAGATTAGAAATAGTTTAAAATATGTATCATATAAAGACCGAAAAGAATTAGCGTCTGATTTAAAGCCTATATATACTGCTAGCACGGAGGAAGAAGCACATCTTGCTTTAGAATCTTTTGAAGCTAAATGGAGTAAACAGTATCCACAAATTGCTAAATCTTGGTATGTTCATTGGGAAAATTTAATGGTTTTTCTAGGATACCCTGAGGCGATAAGGAAAGTAATATACACAACTAATAGTGTAGAATCTGTCAATAGCCAATTACGTAAGGTTACTAAGAATAAACGGGTTTTTCCAAATGATAATGCTGTTTTTAAGACCTTATATTTGGCAATTGATTATATGACCAAGAAATGGGTTATGCCGATTCCAAACTGGAACGCAGCTATGGCTCACTTTTTGATAAAATTTGAAGGTAGAATTTAAGCCCTATGAAAAATTTACACACTTAATTAGAAAGGCTCTAATTTCCCCTTTTTATGTACTTTTCTACATAAAGCTATTTACCCCCTCTAAAAACGCTTTAAAATGGCTTTTGACATTTCAGTGAGTTTGCAAATTCATTGTTAGTTTAGTAATAGGAATATTACCTTTTGTTATAGAACCTTACACATTCTTATTCATAATGGTGATCCTAGTTCTGCCAAATTCTCTAATGATTGGCTTCCTGTCGTTTAAGCTGCTGTCTCGATTAATTCCGTATTATTCATATATCTTGCATAGGCAAAAGGCGTATAATTCGCAGGACGCTTCTTTGCTTTGCTACTCTGCTCTTGTAGCCAATTTAAATATTTAAAGGCATTGATCTCGTTCTCACTACAAGTCTTTACTATACTATACAAACCACTATGTATCTCAGCACTATTGATTGTTTTAAAGAATAATGAATTCTTCCTTTGTAAAATAATGGTACGCAGTGATCTCTCAGCCCAATTATTATCAAGATTGCTAACTGGGATTTTTAAAAATTGGGTCAAACCTTCTTTATTATTTATCCAATATTTCATAGCTTGTCCAAGCCTACTATTAGGCTCAACTTTCTTGTCGTTAAATAATTCGTCTATTTTGTTATATATGTTTTCTATATATTTACTGCTATGTTCCTGATGATACCCAAGTTTTTCTTCAGGACTCATCTCTTTACATTGATGTTCATTGTGGTAAATCCCTCGTGTTTGTTTGAGAAAATATCCGCATTCTTCAGGGTAATATAGTTCATTCTCTGTAAATTTTCTCTGACCATGTGACAAACAATTGATCATCACTATTATTGCCAGTAATTCTTGATCTGCTTCTGATAATACCGGGTTATTATTGTTACTTGCGTCAGTCATTAATTGGATAGAATCTGTTCTATTCTTACGATTCTTTAGTACGTTACCTATATTTTCTCCACCATGCCTATTACCGGTAAAATATAAAACTATCACCTCATTATTTGCAGTCTTAGCACATATTGTAGTAGTATAACAGCTGCGTCCTTTCTTATTTTGAGTACGTAATTTCTTATTGGCTATAGTAATTTCTAAAATCCTAGCTCTAGTATCATCAAGGTTCAGTGAACTACATTCGGCAGCCATTTCCAATAATACCCCGTAAATTTCAGCTCCACCACCTTCTTGCCAAACATCTAAATATTGTTGCCAGAGCGAGCTATATGCCACAGGAACACCACTTAAACTTTGCAGCCTAGATAAACGGTAGAAAGGAGTACCATAGGTCTTTTGTAACACTATTGCACTTCTGCTACTATTTGTCCATTTGTTGATATTTTTATTGTTCATAACTATATAATCACAAGCATTACAACGTAGCGTTTTCTTTACATATCTGTTGACTGTAATTGGAGCATTACCTGTAAATTGTAGCAATTTTCTAGCTTCACTATTATATAGTTTGCCATTACAACAGTGAGGACAGCTATCACCACTACAAAAATTCTCAGGAGTTAAATAGCTGGTATTCGCAGGTTTTGTCGCATCTATAAATCATACTACATCAAGATTGTTAAAACTAAGGTTTTGGACATTATGATGCCATTAACATAGCAAAATTCTCAAAAGTAGAAAGATTATCATTAGCTCCAATTATTTGTCTTTTTTGCATCATACGAATATTTTCTATACCGGTAATAGTCATTTCTGCAGAATGAAAACTCTTAAAACCAAGCATTGGCTTTGTACGTTTTTTGATAAACCTATGATCTTGTTCTACAAGATTATTCAGGTATTTGGTCTGAATAACCTTAATTTTATAATCTTTAGGAACTTCTGTATTCAAATCATTAAGAGCAGCAGTATTACTACCGCTTTTATCAATTACTACTTTCTCAGGAAAATTATTCTCTCTAAAGGCTTTACGAAAAAATGCAAGTGCTGCAGGCTTGTCTCTATGCTTACGTAGCAGAAAGTCTACAGTATTACCAAGACTATCTAGTGCTCTATATAAATAAACCCATTTACCGTTTAATTTAATATAAGTCTCATCCATTCTCCAACTACTACCAACTGGCTTCTTTCTTTTTCTAACCACCTGATCTATCAATGGTACAAATTTTATAACCCATCTTTGTAATGTAGAGTGATCAATTTTTGCTCCCCTTATACTCATCATTTCTTCCAAATCTCGATAACTTAAAGAAAATCGGCATTTCATATAGACAAATAACATTATTATTTCTGGTGAAGAACAAAATCCTTTGAAATATGATAATAATCTTGCAGTAATACGAAACATCTTAACATCTTTTTTAGATCATTATATCAATCTTTTTTCTATTGTCCAACATATGCGACAGAACCATATTATCATTCTTTTGCATATTCTGGATTATTGGACTTTGGACAAAATAATTTAGCCTATATTTAGCAACTTATAATTTATCTTTTATGTAAAATAATTTACCTAAAATTGTAAGAATGTTAACTATAGATTAATAATAATCTTAGAAAGATAACTCAGAATACTAGTTTTTTATCAAACTTTCTATTTTGTGAAAAAACAGGGATTTTTGTCCAAAGTCCAATGGATTAGAATCTATACAATTTCTACTTACCTATAATATCATCTCGTCAACTATTTGTACCAATTCTTTAGCTATAGCTTAATCCATTAAGATATTGACACTGAATTTTTGGAATGCCTTATTATATGAAATATTAAAGATTACCCTCACTGTAAATTGAACTTTGGACAAAAATCCCTGTTTTTTCACAAAATAGAAAGTTTTATACAAAACTAGTATTATAAGTTAATTTTTTAAGATTATTATTAATCTATAGTTAATATTTTTACAATTTTAGGTAATTATTTTATATAATAGATAAATTATAAGTTGCTAAATATAGGCTAAATTATTTTGTCCAAAGTCCAATGTAAAGAGCTTAGTGAAATACGCTGTACAAACTTTACTCTCGATATAATCATTGCCTGAACTGAGTACTGCAAACACCAATGGCATTCGGTTAAGAAAATCCAGTTTGGAGGTCATGAGTTATTGTGCTTAGTTCCTAAAAATGGGTGCTATTATTGCTTGCCTTATTAAAAAATATGATCCAATATGTAGGGACTCGCTTCTCTATAACCTAAAATTAATAAGGTTAGTTCTTAATTTAAGAGGGGTAACAGCTTAACCGAATTCCATTGTCTACGTCAGAGAACACCTAAATAAATAATTTAATAGTTTAATTCTTACGATATTATGAGCTGTTAAAGTTTTACAAATATTATTAAGAGATTTATTTTTTATAAGCATAGGATCATATTCAAGATGAACTCCGCTTAAAATAGCTGTTCCATTGCCGTACATACACTTTATTATTGCAGCTTTATTATCTTCATAGCTGGCTATTATTTCGGTATCTTTGGTATTTTCTGCATCAACAAAATACCCTCCGCCATTATAAAAAACATAACAATCTTTTATATTAAGCCCAATAATAGGGTTTATTCTTAGGTAAGCAGCTCTTGCTCCTTTATTTAAATTATAATAATAGAGAGCAAGTAGTGGTCCTTTAACCGTGCCTTTAAAAATCTCTAACTCTCGCTTGCCTATAACTTCAATATTTGTTCCTTTAGCAAATTCCAAATAATTACCGCTATAATAACTACCGGCACATATCCCAAGAAAATTACCACCGTTTTTAATATAATTCTTTATATTAGCGTTTCCTTTGCCTTGTAATTTTTGTACGTAATACAAGTCTCTTCCACCAGGTAAAACCAGTAAATAAGTATCTTTAAACCAATTTTCTTCTAGAATTTCCTTGGCCGAAATATATTCTACTTTATATTGGGGGGTATAAAGTTTTAGGGTATATTCGCAATGTTTGATACTTTCTTTTGAAACCCCTAAATCGTTATAAATTTTTATTTTCATCATTTATATTATTGACAAGGATATTATATAATTCTATTTAGTTAATTACCAAAACTTACGCTATGTTATATCTCAAGTATGACTAAAAACTTGGCTGAAAGCCATTTTCTCATAGTAAGGAATTTTAATAATATCTCAATACAAAGCCACTTGTTGTAAAACATAGCTTAAGTTTTGTTACATAAATTAAATTATGAGGTAATTTTTATGCAACTTAATTTGATTTCACCGTCTTTAGTTAAAGGGCAAGCAATAGAAATAGTTTTAGGAGTAGCATTACTTGCGATTTGTTCACAAATAATAATACCTATGAAGCCTGTATTTATTTCGCTGCAAACCGTAGCAGTTCTGTTTATCGGACTTACTTATAACAAAAATACTGCATTTTTGGCAGTATTATCTTATATAACTCTTGGAATAGTAGGGGTACCGATATTCGGACAATTTTCTAGTGGCTTAAGAATATTACAGGGTACTACCGGTGGTTATTTAGTCGGTTTTGTAATTGCTGTATATGCTATGGTAAGCTTAAAAGACAAAATATTTACTTCTAATAAATGGTTAAATCAAATATCCTTATGTTTGATCGGTAATATAATTATTATGAGCTTAGGGTGGATGTGGTTATCAAAATTCTTAGGAGCAAGCGGTGCATTTTACGGCGGTGTATTACCTTTTATTATACCGGGTATGATTAAGTCGTTATTATTAGTTGGGCTAATGAACGTAGTAAAACCAAAAATCAAATATACTTGATAAATCTCAAAAATTGATTATATGTAATGCAAATTGTATTTTTTAGCTTGTTTACGATAATGCCTTTTCTTTTGCAAATATGGTATATTGTTTGCTAAAAATTTTATGGATTGTAGCTAAAGATAAGGAAATATCATGCAATATTTTTATTTCACTTTGAACCCACCTAACTCCTAATTTACGTTCATTTCTTAGTGATAAAATAAGCTTTTCTTGTTGAGCTGTTATCTTGCTTTGACAGTTATGAGGCTTACGGCTCAGCTCTTTTAATCCATCAACACCGCTTTTTTCATAACGTTGTAACCATTTTCGTAAAGTAGGTCGAGAAATACCACATCTACAACATACAAGCCCAGTATCCTTCACCTCTTTATATAGTTTTATCCAACTTAAACGTGTTTTTTCTAATCTATCCATTTAGCTATGTATGGACCTACCCAACAATGCAAGAAAAAAATAATATATAACAGCAAAAAAATCGAATGCAGTCATGTATCCGGCTTATAGACAATAAATCAAGCAATTTATCCTATAGCCCTGATGGAATTCGCTGGCTTACAAACTTATACTTATTATTTTATCGACTTATAAATAGCCCTTAGCTAAATCAGTTTTTTTGTAAGCTAAGGTTCGTCTTATTTACCATCAATATTATCATTCTTCGCATATTCCGGATTGGAATTTGTTAAACTTCTATTACCTATAATGTCATTTCATCAATTATTTGGAGTAGTTTTTTAACTACAAACTTTACTCTCGGTATAATCATCACCTGAACTAAGTAATGCAAATACCACCCTTGCTAGCTTATTAGGCTACCGCGACAACTGTTTTATTATGACCGTTTCTCTCAGATAAATTAAACATCCACTCAGTAAACTTGCTATAATCTTTTTTAGATTTTTGTTCTTCCGTGGTAAATCTTATCTTGCTATTCAGAATGGATCTTGCCCCTTGAATTAACAAAGTACGTAAATAGATATCACCTCTTTTACTAATACCAAGCAACTTATTTTTGCCACCACTAGAGTGTTGCCTTGGCACTAATCCCAACCATGCTGATAATTGCCTACCATTTTCAAAACAACTAGCATTACCTATTGAGGCTATTAAGGCTGTGGCAGTTATTAAACCTATACCTGGTATCATCATTAGTTGTTGGTGATTACTATACTGGCTAGCTATGATTTTTAATCGTTGTTCTAGCTCTTTTATTTTTTTATCATTTTCTACAAATTCTTCTTTTAACTCACTAAATGTTTGGTAGCTTAGCTGACTTAAATCCCCTTCGTCTAAAATCTCAGTTAATTTTGTTATAATCTTATTGATTCCTTGCGGAATAGTAAAACCAAATTCATATAATAGCCCTCTAATCTCATTAGCAAGTGCAGTACGATTTTTTACCAATCTCTGTCTTACCCTATGAGTTAACCACTCTGCACTGCAAGTGCAGAGCTTAATATTACGGCATGAATGCCTCATGTATGTACTAACTTAAAAGTTAGAAACTATTTGTGTATGGCTCATTTAGAAAGTGTCACAACACAAAAAGAATATATCTGTGAAGTGTAAGATTTTGTTAAAAAATATCTTATCTTATCTTTTCTTGATAAGATATTTAAAATTTATGTTGAAACGACGCACTGCAAGTGCGGGGTTTTTCTCCCAAAGTGGGACAATAAATAAAATATCTTGTTGCTCTACAGTTTTAATGGGTACAAACCTCATACTAGGTCTTGCTACTGCCTCACATATTCCTTCTGCATCAGCTTGATCATTTTTATTGGTTTTGACATAAGGCTTAACAAACTGTGGTGCCATTAGTTTTACATTATGACCTAATTTTATTAATTCTCTTGCCCAATAGCTAGCTCCACCGCAAGCTTCCATGCCTACTAGACATTTTGGTACGTTAGCCATAAAAGTTAAAACCTGTTCTCTCATTAATTTCTTCTTTAATATTGTCTTGCCATTTTTATCTACACCGTGAATTTGAAAAATTCTTTTTGCAATATCTATACCAATTGTGGTAACTTCCATATGGACCTCCTTATTGTTGTTTAGGATTCATTTCCTATCCTAGAAGATTAGCATACGCTTCTCATTCTGTATATAGGGTAGGTCCATACCATTATTTTAGCACATCCTAGAATTGAAACAATCTCTATAACCTAAAAATTAATAAGGTTAGTTCTTAATTTAAGAGGGGTAACAGCTTAACCGAATGCCATTGCTGCAAACACCCCACCCCTGCTAGTTTATTAGCTACTGCAACAGTTGTTTTATTATGCCCATTTCGTTAAGATAAATTAAACATTCACTCGGTAAACTTGCTATAATCTTTTTAAAAGATTCTTCTACAGATTCTACATAAATAATTTTTGATTTTTTATCAGGGGAATTATACTTAAATTTAAATTCTTTATCATTCAAATCGTATTGGAGCATATCATCTAGCTGAAAGACCCGTTTCTTATCAAAATCATGTCCATCTGCAAGACCTTTTTCTGCTTCTACAATAAAATCTGGTTCAAAAAAGTTAAGATAATCATTAATGATTTGGTTTGAATCCTTGCATTTCACTTAATCAATTTCTTAGTAATACTTTGACACCTGATTAAAACAGGGAATGATAGGGTTATACATTCCACCCCACAAACAAGTATTGATATGAAATATTTCAAGGATGCATTTTTTGTCATTTGCCTTTACTAAAAAAGCAAACCTTATAGGACGTAACCGAATTTTGATTCCTATAGTACTCATTTATAAAATCTACTTTCATTAATTAAAAAATTTGCTGTACCTACACATTTAAAATGGTTGTTATTTGCTGATTGACAAAATAATTACAACAAAACCTATTAGAATTATACCATTCAAACAGCAAACAAATAGCTTAGTACTGGGATATTATTAAAATTCTCTACTATGAAAAAATGGCTTTTAGCAAGATTTTGAGTCATATTTGAGATAACATAGCATAAGTTTTGCTTAAATTTTGATTATATTATTAGATTAAACAATTATACATAAATTATTAATTAAGGACAAATAATATTCTAATTAATCAGCAAATCCCGTAGTGTTTTGTACATATCCCTGATCCTGTGCGTCAATTGCATGATCCAACTTTACGAAAAATTTTTCTACACTCAAGCTTTTATACAACTTCCAACACACTCCGGGATTTGCTGCTAATTAATTAGCTAACAATTTCACCGGCACTTGACAGGTGATAGTTGTACTCTTGCCCTCTTTACTGGTTATTGTAATCTCACCATCCATCTCATCGATAAGTTGTTTAACAAATGTTAGTCCTAAACCTAATCCTTTGTTATATTTAGCAGTTGTATTTGCATCATCTAATTCTTTATGCATATCTTGCTGTGTTCCTTCAGCAATACCAATACCTGTATCATGCACAATAAATTGTAATATCTTATTCCTTGTATTTTTTGTTTCAGTTAAAAGTGGAAATAACCCAACTGTTACAATAACATTACCTTCTTTAGTAAATTTAATAGCATTACCCACTAATTGATCTAAGACTGCTTGCAATCTAGAATGATCACCAATGATATGCTCTGCTATATCATATTGAAAATTACAAGAAAGATTTAACCCTTTACTTATAGATGCTGGTTTAGCTTTAGTAATTGTTTTATTGACTAATTCCTTTATGTTAAATTTTTCTAGAGTTATAGCAGTTAATGCAGCATTTTTTCTTAAAAACTCAAGAACATGATGAGAATAATCAAGTAATCTTTCAGCACAATTTACTATAGTTTTTAGGTAATGCTTTCTCTCTGTATCTTGCTCTACTTCATACAGAACGGTTATTAAAGCAAAAATTCCACTGCAAGGTATTTCTATACTATGACCAATATTACGAATTAAATCTAATCTTATTAATTCATCTATTTTTAGTTTATTTTGTGTTTCTTGCAATTCTAGTTGTATTTCTCTATATCTAATAATATCAGCATAATTTCCTTGTGGAACTATCATTTGACCAGCTTGATCTGATGGTATTAATGTGACAGTTGTGGGAGCTAGCTGTAAAATCCAGTTTTTTTCTATAGAATTTTCTATTTTATTGTTATCTTGTTGTTGATTTTCATTATTAATTGTCATATCATACCTCTTACCGTTTTCGGTTGTGAAAATAGGTGTCACAGAGGTTAAAGGATTAAAATTTTGTCTTTTTAATTTAACCTCTGTGTTTGACACTACACCACGTAGCATCATTCACACAGATATCACCACGATTCCTAGAAGTACAGAGGATTTTTCAAGCTTTTTGACAGATTTTTGCACAATATAATAAACAGCTGCATAAATGAGACAGCTAGGATTTAATGAATATAGTATTTTTATATTAAATATAGAAAAAAGCCTTAAAATTAGCAATTTTTCTAGCATTTAACCTTATTTTTTACTATAATCTATAGTAGAATATTTAGTAAATAACTTCATGTCAGTAACTATAGAAAAAACACCACCATTCATCCAATGGGTTGGTGGTAAAAGAAAAATTGTTGATCAATTAATTAAATATATTCCTTCAGGAGTAAATAATTATTATGAACCCTTCCTTGGAGGTGGTGCTTTGTTCTTTCAAGTAAAATATATGTTTAATAAATGCTATCTATCTGATATTAATCTTGACTTAGTAATGTCTTATAATGCGGTTAAAAAGAATCCAGAAGAAATAAGTAAGTTACTTGATTTACATCAAGCAAATCATTGCAAAGAATATTATTATCAAGTCAGAAGTGATAATAATAGTAACAATCCTAATGAAATTACTGCAAGATTTATCTATCTTAATAGATATTCCTTTAAAGGAATATATCGTATCAATATCAATGGTGATCCAGTTCAAAGTTTCTCTGGTAGAAACTACCATAAATCTGATATTGCTAGTAGATTGCAACAATGTAGTAGTTTATTATCTAGTACATCCATTTGCACTATAGATTTTTCTTTTATTGAACCGCAGAAAAATGATTTTGTCTATTTCGATCCACCTTATCACAAATCTGGTGAGAAATTTTATACTAGATTGCCATTTGATGAACAAGAACAAATGAGACTAAGAGATTTTGCTAAGGAACTAGATAATAAAGCTGTTAAGTTTATGATTTCTAACAGTGATACTTCTTTTATTAGAAGTTTGTACAAAGATTTTAATATTAATATTATCAAGGTTACCTATTCTATGCCCCAAACAAGAAAAACTTCTGATGAAGTAATTGTTACAAATTACTAATTTTTAAGTAGTAATCTTGTAATTATCATTCCAGCCAATTAATTCAAAACTACAGTTTTGAGCTTGAAAAGCAGTTTTTAGGTCTTGCATGTGACGATTTCTAATGTAATAATCATAAAAAGCTGAAGTAGACTTGAGAATTACTTTTTTATTGTCCCACTTTGGGAGAAAAACCCCGCACTTGCAGTGCGTCGTTTCAACATAAATTTTAAATATCTTATCAAGAAAAGATAAGATAAGATATTTTTTAACAAAATCTTACACTTCACAGATATATTCTTTTTGTGTTGTGACACTTTCTAAATGAGCCATACACAAATAGTTTCTAACTTTTAAGTTAGTACATACATGAGGCATTCATGCCGTAATATTAAGCTCTGCACTTGCAGTGCAGAGTGGTTAACTATTATCTATATATATAGAGTGGTCCAAACTTTTTTGGGGTTGAGGCAAAAATTTTTTGGGGTTAGCCCCAAAAGTTTTTTGGGTTGAGTGTAAAATTTTTTCATTTTCAGTAGAAAGTGATTGAGAATGAGGTTGGAAATTTCTTGCCAGTTTAATACAAGGAGTATTACGACACTTAATGCCATATTTGACTATGGTTGCTTTACGAAGAACAATAAAGCCAGCTTTCTGCAACTCTAACAAACATTGTCTAACCCTTTCTTGGCAAACCCCTAGAGATTGTTCAAAGAAGTTATAAGTTTCCTGGAGTTCATCTAAGCTATTATTATGATAGATTTGCAAGCGAAATACGATCAATGATAGAAGCTGCCTGGCAGTTTTACTTAAAACTTTACCAGTGTTGGAAGAAAGATCACGCCATTCAGGTGGGACAAAATTACCAACGAAGTTGTAAAATATTACGGGATTACTACTGCTTTTAGTAGCAGATTTAGATAAGTTACAGCATATATGCAGCATATAGATTCCTTCTAAACATCATTATAGAAGGACTTTCAGGACAATTATACTGCTATTTTTACAGCATATATACAGCATAAAAATTTTTCATAAAAAAGCAGATTATTGCAATATAATGAAAAAGCTTTGAGATATATGGTGCCGCTAGAAGGAATTGAACCTTCGACCTCATCATTACCAATGATGTGCTCTACCTCTGAGCTATAGCGGCTTAGTTTTAAGAGAAGTCTCAGACTATATGAGTATGATCTTTTTGACATATATTGCTTTATTGGTCAAGCAATAATTTTAAAATAATTACTTAGTCAGTTAGCATTTGAGTGTATAGTGTATAATTAGATTCTTTTTCATCTAGTAGAAAAAACCCTATTACCATGCGTTTTCAATAATAATTGGTATACTGTAAGGTTTAATAATTATTAGGTCAAATCTAACGGTTTTGTCGCATCTATAAATCATACTACATCAAGATTGTTAAAACTAAGGTTTTGGACATTATGATGCCATTAACATAGCAAAATTCTCAAAAGTAGAAAGATTATCATTAGCTCCAATTATTTGTCTTTTTTGAGTCTGTCCTATAGTTTGTGTAAGTTGCAAAGAAAGCAGTAAGAGATTACTGTAAAAAAAGTAACTTAAGCAAGCAAGGAGGAATTATGGCTAAAAAATTAGATACAGATAAAGATACATTAGACATCAGTAATCAGCTAGTAGAAGAATTATTATCAAAAGCAGATCCATCGGAGTTATTTGGTCGAGATGGTTTATTTCAACAGCTAAAGAAGCAAATAGTTGAGAAAATATTAGCAAGTGAGTTGGATCATGAATTAGGATATTCAAAACATAGCAAGATGCCAAAAGTAGATAATAATCGTCGTAATGGTAGCTATGAGAAGACAGTAATTGATGGGGATGGTCGTAAGCTGACAGTAGAAGTACCAAGAGATCGGGAAGGAGAGTATAATCCTCAATTAATACCAAAAGGGCTGAGGAGATTTAATGGATTTGATGAGAAAGTGATATCCCTTTATGGTCGCGGTATGACAGTCAGCGAGATCCGAGGGCATTTAGAAGAAATATATCAAACTGATGTATCTGGTGACTTGATATCCACCATAACAGATGGGGTGATAGAAGAAGTAACTAGGTGGCAAAATCGTTGTTTAGATAGGGTGTATCCAATATTATACTTGGACTGTATGATGTGGTTATAGTTTTCCGGACAGTTAATAGGAGACAATATTAACAGAAAGGAAGTACAAAAATGACTAATAGCAAACCAAAGGTTTATCCGGCTGAATTTAAAGAGTCAGCAGTTAAATTAGCAATTGAGTCCAAGCGACCTGTGTCACAAACAGCTAAAGAGTTAGGTATTACTAGAAATACTCTATATACTTGGGTAGATAAATATTCCAAACCTAAAGAATCAATAATGCGAACAGATGAACATCTCTATGATGAATTAAAAAGATTAAAGAAAGATTTAGCTAGGGTAACGCAGGAGCGTGATCTATTAAAAAAGGCTGCCGCGTACTTTGCGAAAGAGTCCCAATAAAGTACGCATGGATAAAGAAGCATAAAGGTGATTTTTCAACTGCGATTATGTGCAAATTTATGAAAGTATCACGTAGTGGCTATTATGAATGGTTAACTACCCCTGAATGCAATAGGGACAAAGAAGATAATGCTTTAACCTGTAAGATTAAAACAATTTTTCAAGAAGGTAGAAGGAATTATGGATCTAGACCCATTAAAAAGGAACTATCTAGACACGGTATAATTGTTAGTCGGAAGCGGATTGCAAGGCTAATGAATGAAGCTGGTTTAGTATGTAAAAGCAAACATAAATTTAAAGCAACTACTGATTCTAGTCATAATAAGCAAGTTGCTCCTAATTTATTGGATAGAAAGTTCAAGGTCTATGCTGCTAATTGTTATTGGGTTGGGGACATCACATATGTTCCAACTGAAGAAGGTTGGCTGTACTTAGCAACCGTTATTGATCTATTTTCTAGGAAAATTATAGGGTGGTCAATGAATAGTAACATGAAAGCTGATTTAGTTAATAATGCTCTGCTAATGGCAATATGGCAACGTAAACCACCTAAAGGACTTATTTGGCATACTGATAGAGGTAGTCAATATTGTTCTGATAGCCATTCAAAACTTACAAAACAACATGGTATTATACAGAGTATGAGCGGTAAAGGAAATTGTTGGGATAATGCTGTTGCTGAAAGCTTTTTTCACACTATAAAAACAGAACTAATTTATCAATATAAATTTAAAACTAGGGAGGAAGCAAAATATGCCATATTTGAATATATAGAAGTATTTTATAATCGTATAAGGATGCATTCAACTAATGACTATCTATCACCTGTACAATACGAGAAAATGCAAAAATGTGCCTAAACAAACTGTCCGGAAAACTGTTGACAGATCAGTTATAATGGACTGAAAAAATTAGACAAAGAAGCAGGTATTTTTGTTTCTCAATAAGTATAGAATAATAAATAAAATTAAAGAGAAACAAATGGGTAAAAAACAAATTAAAAATTTTAGTGCAGAAGCAAAAACTAAAATAGTATTAGAGATGTTAAAAGAAGAATCAACAATAGGTCAGTTATCGGTCAAATATGAAGTAACGGCTAAAACTATGCAAAACTGGAAACGACAATTTTTAGATAATGCGTCATTGGCATTTGAGCCAGCAAAAGCTGTTAGTGAGTACAAAGGGCAGATTAGTGAACTTAAGAATCAAAACGATGAACTTGCAAAAGCATTAGGTAAGGCTACAGTCGAGAGGGACTGGGCGGTGGGAAAGCTAAACAGCTTGGACTTATCAAATAAGAAAAGTCTTGTCGACCCCAAGCTGAGTACGTTAGCAAAGACAAGGCAATGTGAACTATTAAAGATAAGCAGATCTGGAGTATATTATAAAGCTAAAGTAATGAGCTTATATAATCTTGATATTTTAAATAGAATAGATGAAATATATACGGATAACCCTGAGTATGGTTATCGTTATATATACAAACAATTATTGGAAGACGGCTTTAATGTGGGCAGAGATAGGGTGCTTAAATATATGGGAATAATGGGTATAGAAGCTATTCATCCTCATAAAAAGCAATCTACTTCTGTGAAGGATGGTCAACATAAAATTTATAGCTATTTGCTTGAGCCGTACTGGCACAAATCAGGAACGAATAGAACTATTCATGTACCTTATGTTAATCAAGTGTGGAGTGGTGACATTACTTATATTAGAACTAACGGAGGATTTATGTATCTTGTGGCGATTATAGATTGGCATAGTAAGGCAATACTAAGTTATAAAGTATCTAATTCTATGGATGCATCACTTGTAACCGATGTATTAAAAGATGCACTGAATAAATACCCTGCACCACAAATATTCAATAGTGATCAGGGTAGTCAATATACTGGACATGAGCATACGGGAATTCTAAAAGAGAATAATATACAAATCTCAATGAACGGTAAGGGTAGAAGCATTGATAATATTGTGATTGAAAGATTTTTTAGAACTTTAAAATATAATTGTATATTTATAAATGATTTTAAAAATATCGCAGAACTTAAAGATGGTATTGATAAATACATGGATAAATATAACAATCAAAGATTCCATTCAAGTATTGGTTATAAAAAACCGATGAACGTGTATCTTGATTACTTACAAAATGCAGCTTAAAAATTATGTAAAATGGGAAACAAAATTAGTGAAAAATTTGTCTTGAAAAATCAGTCCAGTTTCCTTTTAAGTTAGTACATACATGAGGCATTCATGCCGTAATATTAAGCTCTGCACTTGCAGTGCAGAGTGGTTAACTAGAAGCAGGCTGGAAATTTTTAGCAAGTTTAATACAAGGAGTATTACGACACTTAATGCCATATTTGATTACTGTTGCGTTATAAACTTTAATAAAGCCACTTTTTTGCAACTCAAGTAGGCATTGTCTTACACGTTCTTGATAAACACTTAAGTTTTCTTGAAAGAAATGATAGGTTTCCTTAAGTTCATCAATGCTATTATTATGATAGATTTGTAAGCGAAAAACTATTAGAGATAGAAGCTGCCTTGCAGTTTTACTTAATATTTTTCCGTTATGAGATGAGAGATTATTCCATTCAGGTGGGATAAAATTACCAACAAAATTATAGAAAATGATTGAATTTTGATCATCAAAATTATGCGTTGCACAATCATTAGTAAAATGCGATGAGCATATAGTGAGCATACGGAGTATGTAGGTAAAATTGGTATATTATGAAAAGCTTGGAGATATGGTGGTGGGCGATAGAGGATTCGAACCTCTGACCTTTACGATGTCAATGTAACGGTTCATTTTGCCCTGCTTTTTTGCTTTTTTCTTATACACTAATTTATAGCCCATAACCCTAATGTTCATAGTACTTTTCTTGGGTGCCAAAATTATATTTTAACTGTAGTAGAGTTACAATAATTTGTCAATCTTAAAAAAATATTAGAAATTTTAAAATAGGATATGGATATAATGAGCATATAGTGAGTCAAATTTTATGATCAATTTTTACCTTGCCATTTACTTAGACCATTTGAATTTATGAATCAATAATTACAATTATTAGTTGTTTGTATTGTAAAAGTAATAATAAGTTCATTGTAATTATATTTGATATAGAATTTGCTATTACAATTAAAACATACTACAGTTTTAAATATATATTTCAGTTAAGCTATAATAGGTAATATTATGCCAGTTAGATCATTACTGTTTACTAAAGAGATACTTCAAGCAATAAAAGCTCCAGAAGCAAAGCGAGATATATATAAAGATACCAAAGAAAAAGGATTATTGCTAATCATCTCATACGGTGGTAGTAAAATATTTTATTTAGGAGTGGTACTTAGTAAAAAGTATCATAGAATCAAAATAGGAGTATTTCCTTATCTATCTATTATTGATGCAAGACTCAAAGCATCTGAGTTAAAAGGGAAAATTGCCCAAGGATATAATCCTATAGAAGAAAAAGCTAGATTATCTAAAGAGCCTAACTTTAAAGAGTTTTATGCTAGATACCTTGATGAATACAGTAAAATTAATAATAAAAGATGGAAAGATTATGCTGCTTCTGTAGATAGATATGCAAAACATTTATATAATAGAAAAATATCAACCATTCAAAAAGCAGATATTCAAGAATTATTTAATAAATTGACGAAAACTGGTAAATATGGAGCTAACAGGTTTCTTGAAATATTAAGACCTGTATTTAATAAAGCAATAGAATGGGAATTGATTAAGGTAAATCCAGCTATTGGGATAACAAAGCATCAGGAACAATCTAGAGACCGTTATTTAACTAGAGAAGAAATACCACAGTTTTTTGCAGCAATAGCAAAAGAGAAAAATGAAGTAATGAAAGATTTTTTCTTAATAGCTTTATATACATCAGTTCGTAAAGATAATTTGCTTACTATGAAATGGGAACAAGTAAGTTTTACTGACAAACAATTATATCTTCCAGAAACTAAAAATGGCAATCCTCATTCTTTACCTTTATTAGATCAAGCATTAGAAATATTAAAAGCACGAAAAGAGCAATCTACTAGCAGTTGGGTATTTCCAAGTGAGACCAGCAGTAGTGGTCATTTACAAGAACCAAAGAAAGCGTGGAGTAGGATTTGTCAAAAAGCTGGTATAGAAAATTTAAGGATTCATGATTTAAGAAGAACAGTTCCAAGTTGGATGGCAATGACCGGAGCAAATCAGTATGTAATTGGGCAACTACTTAATCATATGGATCCAAGATCAACTGCAGTTTAGCTAGACTTGCCAATGATACTGCTCGCAAATACATGCAAAGGGCGATTGATGCGATGATCCCGAAAGTACAACAATGATGGGAGTTTCGGATTTTATGTTTGAGAGTTAACCACTCTGCACTGCAAGTGCAGAGCTTAATATTACGGCATGAATGCCTCATGTATGTACTAACTTAAAAGTTAGAAACTATTTGTGTATGGCTCATTTAGAAAGTGTCACAACACAAAAAAATATATCTGTGAAGTGTAAGATTTTGTTAAAAAATATCCTATCTTTTCTTGATAAGATATTTAAAATTTATGTTGAAACGACGCACTGCAAGTGCGGGGTTTTTCTCCCAAAGTGGGACAATAAAGTAAAATAATGGTATGGACCTACCCTATATACAGAATGAGAAGCGTATGCTAATCTTCTAGGATAGGAAATGAATCCTAAACAACAATAAGGAGGTCCATATGGAAGTTACCACAATTGGTATAGATATTGCAAAAAGAATTTTTCAAATTCACGGTGTAGATAAAAATGGCAAGACAATATTAAAGAAGAAATTAATGAGAGAACAGGTTTTAACTTTTATGGCTAACGTACCAAAATGTCTAGTAGGCATGGAAGCTTGCGGTGGAGCTAGCTATTGGGCAAGAGAATTAATAAAATTAGGTCATAATGTAAAACTAATGGCACCACAGTTTGTTAAGCCTTATGTCAAAACCAATAAAAATGATCAAGCTGATGCAGAAGGAATATGTGAGGCAGTAGCAAGACCTAGTATGAGGTTTGTACCCATTAAAACTGTAGAGCAACAAGATATTTTATTTATTCATAGGGTAAGACAGAGATTGGTAAAAAATCGTACTGCACTTGCTAATGAGATTAGAGGGCTATTATATGAATTTGGTTTTACTATTCCGCAAGGAATCAATAAGATTATAACAAAATTAACTGAGATTTTAGACGAAGGGGATTTAAGTCAGCTAAGCTACCAAACATTTAGTGAGTTAAAAGAAGAATTTGTAGAAAATGATAAAAAAATAAAAGAGCTAGAACAACGATTAAAAATCATAGCTAGCCAGTATAGTAATCACCAACAACTAATGATGATACCAGGTATAGGTTTAATAACTGCCACAGCCTTAATAGCCTCAATAGGTAATGCTAGTTGTTTTGAAAATGGTAGGCAATTATCAGCATGGTTGGGATTAGTGCCAAGGCAACACTCTAGTGGTGGCAAAAATAAGTTGCTTGGTATTAGTAAAAGAGGTGATATCTATTTACGTACTTTGTTAATTCAAGGGGCAAGATCCATTCTGAATAGCAAGATAAGATTTACCACGGAAGAACAAAAATCTAAAAAAGATTATAGCAAGTTTACTGAGTGGATGTTTAATTTATCTGAGAGAAACGGTCATAATAAAACAGTTGTCGCGGTAGCTAATAAGCTAGCAAGGGTGGTATTTGCATTACTTAGTTCAGGTGATGATTATACCGAGAGTAAAGTTTGTAGTTAAAAAACTACTCCAAATAATTGATGAAATGACATTATAGGTAATAGAAGTTTAACAAATCCCAATCCGGAATATGCGAAGAATGATAATATTGATGGTAAATAAGACGAACCTTAGCTTACAAAAAAACTGATTTAGCTAAGGGCTATTTATAAGTCGATAAAATAATAAGTATAAGTTTGTAAGCCAGCGAATTCCATCAGGGCTATAGGATAAATTGCTTGATTTATTGTCTATAAGCCGGATACATGACTGCATTCGATTTTTTTGCTGTTATATATTATTTTTTTCTTGCATTGTTGGGTAGGTCCATACATAGCTAAAAAATCTTGAAATATCCGTAATATAGTTATTTCACTAATTATAGGTGTTAAAGTATTCGTGCTAAAAATGCTGCTAAAGAAAAGCTAAAAGAATTAATTAAACAAGAATTAAATTAACTTGCATTTATGGATAAAGTTTCGATAGTTTGGTTGCGGCGTAATTTACGGCTGCATGATAATAAATCATTCGCAGCCGCAATTCGTAATTCCGGAAAAATCCTACCCATTTTTATTTTTGATACTACAATCTTAGACAGGTTTAAAAATCCTCATGATAGAAGGCTTTCCTTTTTAGTAAATGCTCTTTGTCTAATTAATGATGAATTAAAAAAGCTAAAAGGAAAGCTTTTAGTATTTTACGGTGATCCTGTAGAAATTATACCAAAAATCGCAAGTAGTTTAAAAATTGAAGATATCTACGCTGACGAAGATTATGAACCAAGCAATATAAAACGTGATAAGAAAATAGAGAAGTTATTAAGTGATAACTGCACGCTCCATTTATATTGTGATCACTTATTAATAAGACCTGATAAAGTTTTAACTAAAGAAAGTAAGCCTTATAAAGTATATACTCCTTATATGCATGTTTTTCGCAAGTTTATAGCAGATAATGGAAGCTTAGCACATAATAAATTATTAACGCAGTATAGTTATAACTTAGGGGATAAATTATATACGCTGCAAGATATAGAACTAACAATTATCGATCTAAATAAAGGTGAAAGCGAAGTTTTAAAACAGATCGGTTATGTTTATAAAGAAGATGAGCTTTGGCAGCCTAACAATGCTCAAAATATATTAAATAAATTTATTACAAATAGAATAAATAATTATAAAACTAATCGAGATTTTTTATATCTTAACGGCACAAGTACTATCTCGCCTTATCTGAGATTTGGGCTTATATCTATAAGAGAATGTTACCGTCAAGCCTTTAATGCTATTTCAAATCCTGGCAGTATAACATGGATTAATGAATTAATTTGGCGAGAGTTTTATGCAACTATTTTATATTATTTTCCAGGTACAGTTAATGAAGAGTTCCTTGAAAAATATAGGAATAAAATAGCTTGGAATAATAACAAAGAATATTTGGATAAATTTATTAATGCCGAAACCGGTTACCCTATAATAGATGCTGCAGTTAAGCAATTGCTTTGCGACGGCTGGATGCATAATAGGGCAAGAATGATTGTTGCTAGTTTCTTTAGCAAGAATTTGCTTTTAGATTGGCGAAAAGGTGAAGAGTTTTTTGCTCAATATCTGATGGATTACGAATTATCTTCAAATGTCGGTGGATGGCAGTGGGTAAGCTCATGCGGTACTGATGCACAGCCTTATTTCCGTATATTTAACCCTTATACTCAAGGAAAAAGTTTTGACCCGGACGCTGAATATATCAAGAAATATCTACCTACCTTAAAGAATGCCCCACCGCACACCATCCACAATATAAATTTCCATACAATGTATGATAACTACCCAAAAGCAATAGTTGATTATGGGTTATCAAGAGCAAAAGCTATTGAAGTATTCAAAGCAATAAAAGTTTAATAGTATATTAAGCTTCTTTCAACACTAAGATTTAAGATCAAAATATGAGCTAAAAACAGTACATGACAAAGAAATTAACATAATGCTGTGAACTTACCCTATTACAGAATGAGAAGCGTATGCTACTAGGATTTGGACTTTGGACAAAATAATTTAGCCTATATTTAGCAACTTATAATTTATCTAAAATTGCAAAAATATTAACTATAGATTAATAATAATCTTAGAAAGATAACTCAGAATACTAGTTTTTTATCAAACTTTCTATTTTGTGAAAAAACAGGGATTTTTGTCCAAAGTCCAATAGGATAGGAAAAGCCATTAATGAAATTATAACTATCACTGAAAAAAAGAATTAATAAACTAGATATAGTAAATGTACTATTTAAATTTTTAAAGCAACCTATATTACAAAAAGGATAAAATATTAACAAAAAAGATTACTAATCAATAATAATCAATAATAATATAATCTTAATTAAAATTAATTTTATTAGTGAAAGGTAGTGTAAATGTTATATTACCATTTTGCCCTATGAGGAAATTATAATAGTGTGTTGCCACATCTACTGCATCACAACTACAATTCGATTGAATTGCCAGTTTCAAACACTCCATTTTTAATTCTATATCACTTGTAAACATAATATTACTAATCATTATTAGATATTATTAACATTCAGGAGTTTCGCACTTAGCAAAAAATATGTTAATCTAGCAAGAAAGAGTTTTAGTTAAGCATGGCAAGATCAAAATGTAGCAAAGACTTATATAAATCATTTTTACAAGCAAGTAGCGTAAGATATAGTGGTAAAGCATTATCTGAAGTAAGTCCAATAAACCTATCTCATGATAGTGCAAGTCGATGGTTAAATAGTAAGGATTTCCGCCCTAGCGGGATCTACAGAGAAGTGTCAAAATATATTGATAGGGAAGCTTCTTGTTTATTAGTGGGAGATGACACGTTATTGTCAAAGCAATACAGTAAGAAAATTGAGCTTGTACATTATCAATATTCTGGAGCTGTACATGATGTTATACCTGGTATAGGGATGGTCAACTTACTGCATTACAATGCTAAAACTGATCAATCTACCCCTGTAGATTATAGAATATATGATAAAGAAACTGATGGAAAAACAAAGAATGAGCATTTTTGTGATATGCTTACTTTAGCTAAGGAAAGAGGGATCAATCCTGATGCAGTAGTAATGGATGCGTGGTATAGCGGTTTGGAGAATTTGAAACATATACGTAATTTAGGTTGGACATGGGTTAGTAACCTAAGAAAAAATAGAAAAGTTAATCATAATGTTAGCTTAGAAAGTTTAGAGATTCCTGATGAGGGACTAAAAATTCACCTACGTGGATACGGTTGGGTTACGGTATTTAAGTTTGTGGCAAAAAATGGTCGCATTGATTACATAACAACTAACTTAGAAAATCCAACACGTGAACAAATAGAGAAAATTGTTAAGGCACGGTGGTCTATAGAAGTTTATCATCGAGAATTAAAACAAACTTGTGGTATTGAACGCTGTCAGGCACGCACGGGTCGAGCTCAGAGAAATCATATTTGCCTTGCTGTATTTGCTTGGCTCGATATGAACAAAAGGAGGATAAATGAAAAAATTACTTTATATCAACAAACTTGGGAAGTTATAAAAACATCAATTCAGAACAACATTAGATGCCTTTTAGCTGATTCGCAATTTTGCTAACTGCGAAACTCCTGACATTAACAAATCTAACTAGATTAATCAATAATTAATAGCTCAACAAACAGAGTTTGGACTTTGGACAAAATAATTTAACCTATATTTAGCAATTTATAGTTTATAAAGTATATAAAACAATTGATTTCAAGTTATAAAAATATTAACTATAGATTGATAAACTTTCTAAAAAAGTTAACTCAAAACACTAGTTTTTTATAAAACTTTCTATTTTGTCAAAAAATAGGGATTTTTGTCCAAAGTCCAAACAGAGTGTGTCTCCCGATTATCGCAGTTTTATATTAGCTGTAGAATTTCTTATATTAGTCTAAATAATTCATTGGCAAAATAACAATAACACTATTAATGTCTCAGTTATTAGAGAACTTTACTAAAGTAGTTTGTTCTTTATCTTGTAGCCTAATTCATTAGGTTAGTTACAACTATAAAGAGAATTACCAAAATATAAAGCTTGTTAGTATTGTAAATAATCTTTATGCAAAATTTGAATCAAAATCAAAGATTATATTGGTCATTATCAAAGCCATTAAAATACATGGGCTTAAGTTTAGATGAGTGGGCAGTAATGTTATTAGGTGTAGTACCTGGTATAGTATTACTTAATAGTGGTAATGCTAAACTAGGATTAGTAGGTATGATAGTTGGTATTGCTTTATGTTATGCATTTAAGAAATTTAAAAAAGTTTCAGAATATTTTTTGCTAAAAAGCTTTCTAGTAGCCAAGAAGTGGTTACCTGCTCCTGCCTGTTACCCTCTATTACTTGGTAAAATAGTAGGGAAATAATGGAGCAGTTATTCAAACAATCATCAATTCAGCAACTAGTTAAATATAACAAACATTTATTATTAGTAACTGTGTTATTGGCAATTACTAGTTTACTTGCAACAATTAAGCTAATAAGCAAAGAAGAGAAGTGGGTGTTAATCCCGGCAATAGAGCCAGATCGTCGAATGATAGTATCATCACAAAATTATCATGAAACTTACTTGCAGGAATGGGCAATATTTGTGATGAAAGGCTTATTTACGACTTCACCAGAAGAGGTAGAAAGACAGATAGCTGATATGAAGGTAGTCTCTAGTAGTACAGAGCAGTTAGATAAATTTTTTCAAGAATATTTACAATTTGTTAAAGGCTCTAATGTGTCTTCTGTTTTTTTTCCAAAAAAAGTGAAAATAACTGATGATGGAGTATTAATTCAAGGGACATTTCGTTATTGGTTTGGTGAGAACAAGCATATTGCAACTGATAAGAGTTATCTTTTAACTTACAAGCGAGGTACTAATTACTTGTTATTGCTTACTGGTATTAAGGAAGAAACTAATCAAAGAGAAATATGACTGTCAACAAGCAAAATACTATAGTAGTTAAGTCAAGGATTAAGCAATATCTGGTATTTTCTGTAATGCTATTATTGTCAAATTTTTGGTTTAATAATGCTTATGCTGTAGGTTACATGTTACATAATGATTCTTTGTTAGAGTTACAGATAGCTAAAGACGCTCCAACTAGAATTAATATTGAAGGAGAGAAAATCAATAATATTTTCATTCATCCTCAAGAAGCAGCAGAAATAGTAGTTGATGATTGTGGTTGTCTGTTTATTTTACCTCAACAAGGTAAGGATAAGGTTTATTTAACTCTAATTGGAGAAAATGGTACAATACAGGATTTATTATTACGTTTTACTAATAAAAATCCAGCTCCTATAAGATTGATTAAATTTAATTTAGAGCAAGATATAGTTAAAACAATGTCAATTAATGAAAAACAAGAGAATAACAATGATTATAAAGGAAAATATAAAAGTAACAAATAATAAGCAATCTGTTAATAAGCAGCATATTGGTTTAATTAGCTCAATGTTTATAGCATTATCAATTATCTTTTGTGTAAATATTTTATTAGCTGAAATATCATTTGCTAATACTTTAGAAGGTGAACTAGATAGAATTGGCGGGCTTTCTACCGGTAAACTTAAGACAATAGGAATATCTGGTGCAACTATCTTATCATCTATTTGGGCAGTAGTAAGAGGGAATCTTAGACTTGCTGGGGCTATTGTCGCTATTGGTATTATTCTTGGTTTTTACTTAGACTGGGTCTCTAGTGGTATGAAGATTAATTAACTATAATATTTAAGTAAAATAAGTTGGTATGAAGCAAGTTAGTAAAATCTTGAAATAGAATTAGCTATGAGTAAAGATAATGAACAGTTAAATGATAAGCCAGGAAAGTCAGAAGATACAATAGCTGATAGTAAGTTACCATCTGAGTTTAATAAAAGATTATCAGAATTTATAGATATCATAAGGAAAAAACCTGTAATTTCCTTGTCTTGTATAGGAATAATAATCATCTTAATATTTTATTGTTTTTCTGAAAGTAAAGTAGAGAATCTAGCAAGCCTTGAAGAAGAGCGTAAATCACGGAGTGAGATATCTGGAATAGAGAAGGCAATAGATCCAAGAGCTAGATGGACGGAAGAAGTATTAAACGAAGTAAAAGATATGAAGAATCGTTTAGAAAGTTTAATAGAAAATAAATATTTGGAAACTACAAGTAAAATTGATGATGTTCAGCAAAAATTGGAATTACTAGAAAGTAAGCCTAATGAGGAGGGTATATTGTATGATGGTAATAGTTTTAATAATCATCAGCAAGTACAAGATTTAACAAAAGAGCAACATAAACAAATAATAACAGATTTACCAGCAAAAAGGCAGTTTGGATATGTTAAAAGAGCTGGATATCAAGTAAAAAAAGATGTTAAGGATTATATCACCACTGGCAGTTTTGCCAGGAGTTTGCTACTAACTGGTGTAGTAGTAGGTACTGGTACTAATAATATAATGGACTGAAAAAATTAGACAAAGAAGCAGGTATTTTTGTTTCTCAATAAGTATAGAATAATAAATAAAATTAAAGAGAAACAAATGGGTAAAAAACAAATTAAAAATTTTAGTGCAGAAGCAAAAACTAAAATAGTATTAGAGATGTTAAAAGAAGAATCAACAATAGGTCAGTTATCGGTCAAATATGAAGTAACGGCTAAAACTATGCAAAACTGGAAACGACAATTTTTAGATAATGCGTCATTGGCATTTGAGCCAGCAAAAGCTGTTAGTGAGTACAAAGGGCAGATTAGTGAACTTAAGAATCAAAACGATGAACTTGCAAAAGCATTAGGTAAGGCTACAGTCGAGAGGGACTGGGCGGTGGGAAAGCTAAACAGCTTGGACTTATCAAATAAGAAAAGTCTTGTCGACCCCAAGCTGAGTACGTTAGCAAAGACAAGGCAATGTGAACTATTAAAGATAAGCAGATCTGGAGTATATTATAAAGCTAAAGTAATGAGCTTATATAATCTTGATATTTTAAATAGAATAGATGAAATATATACGGATAACCCTGAGTATGGTTATCGTTATATATACAAACAATTATTGGAAGACGGCTTTAATGTGGGCAGAGATAGGGTGCTTAAATATATGGGAATAATGGGTATAGAAGCTATTCATCCTCATAAAAAGCAATCTACTTCTGTGAAGGATGGTCAACATAAAATTTATAGCTATTTGCTTGAGCCGTACTGGCACAAATCAGGAACGAATAGAACTATTCATGTACCTTATGTTAATCAAGTGTGGAGTGGTGACATTACTTATATTAGAACTAACGGAGGATTTATGTATCTTGTGGCGATTATAGATTGGCATAGTAAGGCAATACTAAGTTATAAAGTATCTAATTCTATGGATGCATCACTTGTAACCGATGTATTAAAAGATGCACTGAATAAATACCCTGCACCACAAATATTCAATAGTGATCAGGGTAGTCAATATACTGGACATGAGCATACGGGAATTCTAAAAGAGAATAATACAGGAGTTTCGCACTTAGCAAAAAATATGTTAATCTAGCAAGAAAGAGTTTTAGTTAAGCATGGCAAGATCAAAATGTAGCAAAGACTTATATAAATCATTTTTACAAGCAAGTAGCGTAAGATATAGTGGTAAAGCATTATCTGAAGTAAGTCCAATAAACCTATCTCATGATAGTGCAAGTCGATGGTTAAATAGTAAGGATTTCCGCCCTAGCGGGATCTACAGAGAAGTGTCAAAATATATTGATAGGGAAGCTTCTTGTTTATTAGTGGGAGATGACACGTTATTGTCAAAGCAATACAGTAAGAAAATTGAGCTTGTACATTATCAATATTCTGGAGCTGTACATGATGTTATACCTGGTATAGGGATGGTCAACTTACTGCATTACAATGCTAAAACTGATCAATCTACCCCTGTAGATTATAGAATATATGATAAAGAAACTGATGGAAAAACAAAGAATGAGCATTTTTGTGATATGCTTACTTTAGCTAAGGAAAGAGGGATCAATCCTGATGCAGTAGTAATGGATGCGTGGTATAGCGGTTTGGAGAATTTGAAACATATACGTAATTTAGGTTGGACATGGGTTAGTAACCTAAGAAAAAATAGAAAAGTTAATCATAATGTTAGCTTAGAAAGTTTAGAGATTCCTGATGAGGGACTAAAAATTCACCTACGTGGATACGGTTGGGTTACGGTATTTAAGTTTGTGGCAAAAAATGGTCGCATTGATTACATAACAACTAACTTAGAAAATCCAACACGTGAACAAATAGAGAAAATTGTTAAGGCACGGTGGTCTATAGAAGTTTATCATCGAGAATTAAAACAAACTTGTGGTATTGAACGCTGTCAGGCACGCACGGGTCGAGCTCAGAGAAATCATATTTGCCTTGCTGTATTTGCTTGGCTCGATATGAACAAAAGGAGGATAAATGAAAAAATTACTTTATATCAACAAACTTGGGAAGTTATAAAAACATCAATTCAGAACAACATTAGATGCCTTTTAGCTGATTCGCAATTTTGCTAACTGCGAAACTCCTGTAATATACAAATCTCAATGAACGGTAAGGGTAGAAGCATTGATAATATTGTGATTGAAAGATTTTTTAGAACTTTAAAATATAATTGTATATTTATAAATGATTTTAAAAATATCGCAGAACTTAAAGATGGTATTGATAAATACATGGATAAATATAACAATCAAAGATTCCATTCAAGTATTGGTTATAAAAAACCGATGAACGTGTATCTTGATTACTTACAAAATGCAGCTTAAAAATTATGTAAAATGGGAAACAAAATTAGTGAAAAATTTGTCTTGAAAAATCAGTCCAGTTTCTTTCTAAAATCCTAGCTCTAGTATCATCAAGGTTCAGTGAACTACATTCGGCAGCCATTTCCAATAATACCCCGTAAATTTCAGCTCCACCACCTTCTTGCCAAACATCTAAATATTGTTGCCAGAGCGAGCTATATGCCACAGGAACACCACTTAAACTTTGCAGCCTAGATAAACGGTAGAAAGGAGTACCATAGGTCTTTTGTAACACTATTGCACTTCTGCTACTATTTGTCCATTTGTTGATATTTTTATTGTTCATAACTATATAATCACAAGCATTACAACGTAGCGTTTTCTTTACATATCTGTTGACTGTAATTGGAGCATTACCTGTAAATTGTAGCAATTTTCTAGCTTCACTATTATATACAGGAGTTTCGCACTTAGCAAAAAATATGTTAATCTAGCAAGAAAGAGTTTTAGTTAAGCATGGCAAGATCAAAATGTAGCAAAGACTTATATAAATCATTTTTACAAGCAAGTAGCGTAAGATATAGTGGTAAAGCATTATCTGAAGTAAGTCCAATAAACCTATCTCATGATAGTGCAAGTCGATGGTTAAATAGTAAGGATTTCCGCCCTAGCGGGATCTACAGAGAAGTGTCAAAATATATTGATAGGGAAGCTTCTTGTTTATTAGTGGGAGATGACACGTTATTGTCAAAGCAATACAGTAAGAAAATTGAGCTTGTACATTATCAATATTCTGGAGCTGTACATGATGTTATACCTGGTATAGGGATGGTCAACTTACTGCATTACAATGCTAAAACTGATCAATCTACCCCTGTAGATTATAGAATATATGATAAAGAAACTGATGGAAAAACAAAGAATGAGCATTTTTGTGATATGCTTACTTTAGCTAAGGAAAGAGGGATCAATCCTGATGCAGTAGTAATGGATGCGTGGTATAGCGGTTTGGAGAATTTGAAACATATACGTAATTTAGGTTGGACATGGGTTAGTAACCTAAGAAAAAATAGAAAAGTTAATCATAATGTTAGCTTAGAAAGTTTAGAGATTCCTGATGAGGGACTAAAAATTCACCTACGTGGATACGGTTGGGTTACGGTATTTAAGTTTGTGGCAAAAAATGGTCGCATTGATTACATAACAACTAACTTAGAAAATCCAACACGTGAACAAATAGAGAAAATTGTTAAGGCACGGTGGTCTATAGAAGTTTATCATCGAGAATTAAAACAAACTTGTGGTATTGAACGCTGTCAGGCACGCACGGGTCGAGCTCAGAGAAATCATATTTGCCTTGCCGTATTTGCTTGGCTCGATATGAACAAAAGGAGGATAAATGAAAAAATTACTTTATATCAACAAACTTGGGAAGTTATAAAAACATCAATTCAGAACAACATTAGATGCCTTTTAGCTGATTCGCAATTTTGCTAACTGCGAAACTCCTGATATAGTTTGCCATTACAACAGTGAGGACAGCTATCACCACTACAAAAATTCTCAGGAGTTAAATAGCTGGTATTCGCATCCTTATAATCATCAAACCCATATTTACCTTGCCAATTACTACGATCTATCTTTTTGGGCTTATCGCACTCTTCTTCATTACCACCATTCCCCTTATCAGATTCACTTGGCGGTTCTTTTAATGAATCTGAACTATCTTTTTTTTGTTATCTGCCTTAAAACCAATCAGCATTTCCTTAAGCTTATTTATACTGATATTTGATGATGCTAGCTTGTCTATTAGCTCATTACAAAATTTCACAAGTTCTACTATCGTTTGCTGTTCATCTCCCGTTAATGAACTGTCCTTGACATGTTGTATTAGTTCTTCTCGTTCTTCAGCACTTAAGGTCGCTACTTTTGGTTTTTTCATTTGATTAATTATCATTATTATTAATATTTCAAATGTTATAATATAATTGGTACTTTTTCAACTAGTTTTTATTACAAAACTTACGCTATGTTATCTCAAGTATGACTAAAAACCTTGGCTGAAAGCCATTTTTTCATAGTAAAGAATTTTAATAATATCTCAGTACAAAGCCACTTATCATAAAACATAGCGTAAGTTTTGATTAATCGGTGATATTTGCATAGTAGAAACCCAAATTTATACAATAAATTCATACTAGCAAAAAAATTAGATAGTGTTACGCAGTTTTGCTGCAAGTATACATAAAAACAGAACTGCCATTAAAATTTTGTCCTTTGACGGTCAAGGCTTTTGGCTATGCTCTAAACGCCTATCCAAAGGTAAATTTACCGCAAAACTTTTCCCATCTGATAATTCATCTTATCAAATTTGTTATAGAACCTTACACATTCTTATTCATAATGGTGATCCTAGTTCTGCCAAATTCTCTAATGATTGGCTTCCTGTCGTTTAAGCTGCTGTCTCGATTAATTCCGTATTATTCATATATCTTGCATAGGCAAAAGGCGTATAATTCGCAGGACGCTTCTTTGCTTTGCTACTCTGCTCTTGTAGCCAATTTAAATATTTAAAGGCATTGATCTCGTTCTCACTACAAGTCTTTACTATACTATACAGACCACTATGTATCTCAGCACTATTGATTGTTTTAAAGAATAATGAATTCTTCCTTTGTAAAATAATGGTACGCAGTGATCTCTCAGCCCAATTATTATCAAGATTGCTAACTGGGATTTTTAAAAATTGGGTCAAACCTTCTTTATTATTTATCCAATATTTCATAGCTTGTCCAAGCCTACTATTAGGCTCAACTTTCTTGTCGTTAAATAATTCGTCTATTTTGTTATATATGTTTTCTATATATTTACTGCTATGTTCCTGATGATACCCAAGTTTTTCTTCAGGACTCATCTCTTTACATTGATGTTCATTGTGGTAAATCCTTCGTGTTTGTTTGAGAAAATATCCGCATTCTTCAGGGTAATATAGTTCATTCTCTGTAAATTTTCTCTGACCATGTGACAAACAATTGATCATCACTATTATTGCCAGTAATTCTTGATCTGCTTCTGATAATACCGGGTTATTATTGTTACTTGCGTCAGTCATTAATTGGATAGAATCTGTTCTATTCTTACGATTCTTTAGTACGTTACCTATATTTTCTCCACCATGCCTATTACCGGTAAAATATAAAACTATCACCTCATTATTTGCAGTCTTAGCACATATTGTAGTAGTATAACAGCTGCGTCCTTTCTTATTTTGAGTACGTAATTTCTTATTGGCTATAGTAATTTCTAAAATCCTAGCTCTAGTATCATCAAGGTTCAGTGAACTACATTCGGCAGCCATTTCCAATAATACCCCGTAAATTTCAGCTCCACCACCTTCTTGCCAAACATCTAAATATTGTTGCCAGAGCGAGCTATATGCCACAGGAACACCACTTAAACTTTGCAGCCTAGATAAACGGTAGAAAGGAGTACCATAGGTCTTTTGTAACACTATTGCACTTCTGCTACTATTTGTCCATTTGTTGATATTTTTATTGTTCATAACTATATAATCACAAGCATTACAACGTAGCGTTTTCTTTACATATCTGTTGACTGTAATTGGAGCATTACCTGTAAATTGTAGCAATTTTCTAGCTTCACTATTATATAGTTTGCCATTACAACAGTGAGGACAGCTATCACCACTACAAAAATTCTCAGGAGTTAAATAGCTGGTATTCGCATCCTTATAATCATCAAACCCATATTTACCTTGCCAATTACTACGATCTATCTTTTTGGGCTTATCGCACTCTTCTTCATTACCACCATTCCCGTTATCAGATTCACTTGGCGGTTCTTTTAATGAATCTGAACTATCTTTTTTTTGTTATCTGCCTTAAAACCAATCAGCATTTCCTTAAGCTTATTTATACTGATATTTGATGATGCTAGCTTGTCTATTAGCTCATTACAAAATTTCACAAGTTCTACTATCGTTTGCTGTTCATCTCCCGTTAATGAACTTTCCTTGACATGTTGTATTAGTTCTTCTCGTTCTTCAGCACTTAAGGTCGCTACTTTTGGTTTTTTCATTTGATTAATTATCATTATTATTAATATTTCAAATGTTATAATATAACTGGTACTTTTTCAACTAGTTTTTATTACAAAACTTACGCTATGTTATCTCAAGTATGACTAAAAACCTTGGCTGAAAGCCATTTTTTCATAGTAAAGAATTTTAATAATATCTCAGTACAAAGCCACTTATCATAAAACATAGCGTAAGTTTTGATTAATCGGTGATATTTGCATAGTAGAAACCCAAATTTATACAATAAATTCATACTAGCAAAAAAATTAGATAGTGTTACGCAGTTTTGCTGCAAGTATACGTTAAAGAGAAGAGTAAGGTATATACCCCAAAAACTCGGAAAAAGTTATTGAAAGAAGACAAGTGTATGATCAGGAGACGCAGTGCTATAGAACCAATAATAGGGCATTTGAAACAATATGGCAGGATGGGCAGAAACTTCTTGAAGGGTGTGATAGGAGATGTGATCAATCCAATAATCTCTGCTATAGGTTTGAATTTACGATGTATTGCCAATCATTTACACATCATGCCTAACTCTACATAAAAAAATTATCATTAAAAAACTTGCTAAACGATTAAAAAAATCGTTAACAATAAGCTCATGTAAAAATTTTACTAAAACAGAAATTTTTCAATAAAATTGAAAACAATTTTTAATTTTAGTGCAAATATTAGAATTTTTTTTGTAAAAATTTTATTCAATCATAGATTATGGGGGGCTTTAAATATTTTTGGCGGACGGACTGAGCCTTTCTAATTAAGTGTGTAAATTTTTCATAGGGCTTAAATTCTACCTTCAAATTTTATCAAAAAGTGAGCCATAGCTGCGTTCCAGTTTGGAATCGGCATAACCCATTTCTTGGTCATATAATCAATTGCCAAATATAAGGTCTTAAAAACGGCATTATCATTTGGAAAAACCCGTTTATTCTTAGTAACCTTACGTAATTGGCTATTGACAGATTCTACACTATTAGTTGTGTATATTACTTTCCTTATCGCCTCAGGGTATCCTAGAAAAACCATTAAATTTTCCCAATGAACATACCAAGATTTAGCAATTTGTGGATACTGTTTACTCCATTTAGCTTCAAAAGATTCTAAAGCAAGGAGTCAATCATTTAATTTGTGTAAGTTCATTTTTTATTTTCCAATAAATCATATTTAAAATCTCCACAAAGTATTTCAAATTGATTTAAAGCTAAAGACCAATCTTTAATAGGCATGGTCCATTTTTTGGCTGCATTTTGTAGGGATAAAAATATTATTTTTTGAATTGACTTATCATCTGGAAACACCCCCTTATTTTTGATAATTTTTCTAATTTGACGATTTACAGATGCTATAGTGTTAGTAGTATAAATTACCTTTCTGATCTCTTCAGGAAAGGCAAAAAACGGTATTATCCCAGACCAATTACGTTGCCAAATATCAGAAATTACCGGATATTTTTTATCCCATTTTACACCAAATTGCTGAAGTTTTAAACGTGCCATTTCGTCATTATTAGCTGTATAAATTTGTTTTAGATCTGATGTGACCTCTTTTAAATCTTTATATGACACATACTTTACTGAATTGCGAACCATATGTACAATACATAATTGTACTATAGTACTCGGGAATACACTGCTTATAGCTTCTGGAAAGCCCTTTAAACCATCCACACAAGCAACATAAATTTGTTCAATTCCTCGATTCTTTAACTCAGTAACTACTTGCATCCAAAATTTAGCACCTTCATTTTTGCCTATCCAAATGCCAAGTAACTCCTTTTTCCCTTCTATATTTACAGCAAGTGCTAAATATACTGCTTTATTTATTACTATGTGATTGTCTCTAGATTTTACATAGATACAGTCCAAGTATAATATTGGATACACCCTATCTAAACAACGATTTTGCCACCTAGTTACTTCTTCTATCACCCCATCTGTTATGGTGGATATCAAGTCACCAGATACATCAGTTTGATATATTTCTTCTAAATGCCCTCGGATCTCGCTGACTGTCATACCGCGACCATAAAGGGATATCACTTTCTCATCAAATCCATTAAATCTCCTCAGCCCTTTTGGTATTAATTGAGGATTATACTCTCCTTCCCGATCTCTTGGTACTTCTACTGTCAGCTTACGACCATCCCCATCAATTACTGTCTTCTCATAGCTACCATTACGACGATTATTATCTACTTTTGGCATCTTGCTATGTTTTGAATATCCTAATTCATGATCCAACTCACTTGCTAATATTTTCTCAACTATTTGCTTCTTTAGCTGTTGAAATAAACCATCTCGACCAAATAACTCCGATGGATCTGCTTTTGATAATAATTCTTCTACTAGCTGATTACTGATGTCTAATGTATCTTTATCTGTATCTAATTTTTTAGCCATAATTCCTCCTTGCTTGCTTAAGTTACTTTTTTTACAGTAATCTCTTACTGCTTTCTTTGCAACTTACACAAACTATAGGACAGACTCAAAGCAAGATGTGCTTCTTCCTCTGTGCTAGCAGTATATATAGGCTTTAAATCAGCCGCTAATTCTTTTCGGTCTTTATATGATACATATTTTAAACTATTTCTAATCTGATGTACAATACATAATTGATGTTCGGTTTTCGGAAAAACTGCTTCTATTGCCTCAGACATACCGGTTAAATTATCACTGCAAGCAATAAGCATGTCTTGCATACCTCTGTTCTATAATGGACTGAAAAAATTAGACAAAGAAGCAGGTATTTTTGTTTCTCAATAAGTATAGAATAATAAATAAAATTAAAGAGAAACAAATGGGTAAAAAACAAATTAAAAATTTTAGTGCAGAAGCAAAAACTAAAATAGTATTAGAGATGTTAAAAGAAGAATCAACAATAGGTCAGTTATCGGTCAAATATGAAGTAACGGCTAAAACTATGCAAAACTGGAAACGACAATTTTTAGATAATGCGTCATTGGCATTTGAGCCAGCAAAAGCTGTTAGTGAGTACAAAGGGCAGATTAGTGAACTTAAGAATCAAAACGATGAACTTGCAAAAGCATTAGGTAAGGCTACAGTCGAGAGGGACTGGGCGGTGGGAAAGCTAAACAGCTTGGACTTATCAAATAAGAAAAGTCTTGTCGACCCCAAGCTGAGTACGTTAGCAAAGACAAGGCAATGTGAACTATTAAAGATAAGCAGATCTGGAGTATATTATAAAGCTAAAGTAATGAGCTTATATAATCTTGATATTTTAAATAGAATAGATGAAATATATACGGATAACCCTGAGTATGGTTATCGTTATATATACAAACAATTATTGGAAGACGGCTTTAATGTGGGCAGAGATAGGGTGCTTAAATATATGGGAATAATGGGTATAGAAGCTATTCATCCTCATAAAAAGCAATCTACTTCTGTGAAGGATGGTCAACATAAAATTTATAGCTATTTGCTTGAGCCGTACTGGCACAAATCAGGAACGAATAGAACTATTCATGTACCTTATGTTAATCAAGTGTGGAGTGGTGACATTACTTATATTAGAACTAACGGAGGATTTATGTATCTTGTGGCGATTATAGATTGGCATAGTAAGGCAATACTAAGTTATAAAGTATCTAATTCTATGGATGCATCACTTGTAACCGATGTATTAAAAGATGCACTGAATAAATACCCTGCACCACAAATATTCAATAGTGATCAGGGTAGTCAATATACTGGACATGAGCATACGGGAATTCTAAAAGAGAATAATATACAAATCTCAATGAACGGTAAGGGTAGAAGCATTGATAATATTGTGATTGAAAGATTTTTTAGAACTTTAAAATATAATTGTATATTTATAAATGATTTTAAAAATATCGCAGAACTTAAAGATGGTATTGATAAATACATGGATAAATATAACAATCAAAGATTCCATTCAAGTATTGGTTATAAAAAACCGATGAACGTGTATCTTGATTACTTACAAAATGCAGCTTAAAAATTATGTAAAATGGGAAACAAAATTAGTGAAAAATTTGTCTTGAAAAATCAGTCCAGTTTCTAAATTGTTTTATTTGTATCTGCACATAATGCATAAGGTAGATTTACTATAGCTACGAAACAATAGATTAGGAAGATTTTGGTTATTCTCATAAAAATATACCTGAGATTATATAGTTAAGTAGGTTGCTTTTACCGTAAATAGAATTGTATCATTACCAGGAGTTTCGCACTTAGCAAAAAATATGTTAATCTAGCAAGAAAGAGTTTTAGTTAAGCATGGCAAGATCAAAATGTAGCAAAGACTTATATAAATCATTTTTACAAGCAAGTAGCGTAAGATATAGTGGTAAAGCATTATCTGAAGTAAGTCCAATAAACCTATCTCATGATAGTGCAAGTCGATGGTTAAATAGTAAGGATTTCCGCCCTAGCGGGATCTACAGAGAAGTGTCAAAATATATTGATAGGGAAGCTTCTTGTTTATTAGTGGGAGATGACACGTTATTGTCAAAGCAATACAGTAAGAAAATTGAGCTTGTACATTATCAATATTCTGGAGCTGTACATGATGTTATACCTGGTATAGGGATGGTCAACTTACTGCATTACAATGCTAAAACTGATCAATCTACCCCTGTAGATTATAGAATATATGATAAAGAAACTGATGGAAAAACAAAGAATGAGCATTTTTGTGATATGCTTACTTTAGCTAAGGAAAGAGGGATCAATCCTGATGCAGTAGTAATGGATGCGTGGTATAGCGGTTTGGAGAATTTGAAACATATACGTAATTTAGGTTGGACATGGGTTAGTAACCTAAGAAAAAATAGAAAAGTTAATCATAATGTTAGCTTAGAAAGTTTAGAGATTCCTGATGAGGGACTAAAAATTCACCTACGTGGATACGGTTGGGTTACGGTATTTAAGTTTGTGGCAAAAAATGGTCGCATTGATTACATAACAACTAACTTAGAAAATCCAACACGTGAACAAATAGAGAAAATTGTTAAGGCACGGTGGTCTATAGAAGTTTATCATCGAGAATTAAAACAAACTTGTGGTATTGAACGCTGTCAGGCACGCACGGGTCGAGCTCAGAGAAATCATATTTGCCTTGCCGTATTTGCTTGGCTCGATATGAACAAAAGGAGGATAAATGAAAAAATTACTTTATATCAACAAACTTGGGAAGTTATAAAAACATCAATTCAGAACAACATTAGATGCCTTTTAGCTGATTCGCAATTTTGCTAACTGCGAAACTCCTGATTACATTACCAAGTATACCAAAGTAAAAAATTGACAATTAACAATAAATATTTACTGGTAGTGATATTAATAGCGATGTAGTGATTCATTTGAGTATACTCAGGTAGAACTTCAAGAATTGGCATTCCCGCGACCAAAGATATCCGCTGCTCCGTTACTCATGTACACCTAGCAGCTCGACTTTGCTACTGCCTAGCTCTTCTTGAAGTTATACTATCGTCTACCCAACTCTTGAAATCATAGTAGTATATAATTTTGCTAAAGACAAATAATCTTGCGATGATAAATTTTCAGATCGAGAAGAATTATCAATCTTTAATTGAGACAACAAATCTTCTATGTGCGGGGTTAGTTTCTTCAAAGATGATTTAATCATTTTACGACGTTCACTAAAGGCTAGTTTGGTAATTAGTTCAACTTTCCCAATTAGTTCAAGTGTTAATGGATTATTAAAAGGCACAAGTCTAACTATTGCAGAGTGGACTTTTGGTGCAGGGTAGAAAGCTTGCGGATTAACATCAAAGCATTTTTCAACTGAACAAAGTAACTGACATATTATTGATAATCTGCCATAAGATTTTGTCCCAACTTTACCACATATTCGCTCTACAACCTCTCTTTGCAGCATTAAAGTCATACTACTTATTAAGTATGATTTTTTTAACCATTTTATGACTAACTCTGTACCTATTCGGTAAGGTAAATTTGAAATAATAGTTATTTTATCATGTGTTTTGTCATGACTTAAGGTTGATAGATCAAATTTAGAAGCATCTGAATGAATAATATGTAGATTAGGGTATAACTCTCTTATTTCCGTCAGTAACGGTATGCATCTAGCGTCAGTTTCAACCACAGTTAAAGATTTAGGGTTGTAAGAAAGGATAGCTCTAGTGAGTCCGGCTGTACCAGGACCAACTTCTAATATAGAGTCATTTTCTCGGAGACCGCTTACACGAACTATTTTATCACATAGACTACTATCAAAAATGAAATTCTGACCATATTTCTTAATAGGAACAATACCATGTTGGCTAGCATGCTTGGCGATTGAAGGTAGTGTACTCGGATTATTCGAGTATATCACAAAGGTAGCATTATTTTGATATAGGCTTTCTTACGCATATCCTCAAAGTATTTTTGGGCTTTTTGTGACATTTTTTTATTGGTCAGAAGATTTACTACATAATTATTTTCATCTAGAGTAATATTAACTATCTTTTTATTACACATTAAGATTAACTTAAACCCATCTTGCATCTCGAAAACACTACTTTTCTCTCCTGTATTTAAATCCTTGAGAATTGTTTGTAGCGTAGAATCTAGAGTACTTAAATTTTGATTGACTATCTCTAACGTAGAAAAATCTTTATATAAAGATTCTTTGATATCGTGACAATTTGTAAGGCGTTTTTGTAACCCATACATCTTTTTCAAAGTTTTATCCTGTTTATCTTTTGAAGTAAAGATTTGAGCCGATACTTCTGCATCTTTTGAATTAGTCGCTAATATTATAGCATCAACTTCTTTTGCACTAATAGCAACTGATCTAGAAATACTAGATAAAATATTCATTTTGATAATTTCAGCACCAATCTGAGATTTAAAACTATTAATATCTACAGATTTACTCTTCAAAAGTTGCATTAATTGTCCTTTTGCCATTTTATTACGTTGCTCAATAGTCTCTATAGACTCATTTAACTCACTATCAGAACTTTTTTTACCGTTTACAGACTGATAAAGCAATAAATCATCAATCACGCTGTTAATTGCCATCTTGTCAAGTTGCTTATCTGTTTGAGAATCAGGATTGTTAATATTGTTAAGTGCCATGATCATGTGTTTTCTAGCTAAAAATTCATGTAATGTAATTGGCTCATTATTAACTAATGCAACTATATTGGATAATTCTGCTTTCGCTATAGCTAGGTTAAAAACGATAGCAACTAAACAAAATAACTTCTTCATAATTTTAGACTCACATATTTAATATTTTTAAACCTATAGAAATAGTAGGTACAGCAGAATTCTTTTTTATTCCCCTACTACCATCTTCCGTGTAGTTGTCTGAAAGTTTTCCGGCTATTCTAACACAATCATTTAAGTATGTCACTTGGATACTCTTAGAAAGAACATTTAGTTTGCTTTTTGGCCAATTTACTCTCATATCATAGACAACTGACCAATTTTCTGTTAATTGATAAGTGAGATTATAGTAGAATTGCTTTATTTTCTCATCAGTTAATTTATCTGTAAAATAATATTTCTGTAAATTTGAAATCTGAACCAATCCAGCAGTTAACTGAATTTTCTTAGAGTTAAGACTTCCACCTAATTCATCTCTAATTGGATCAAAATTTCTACTTTTTCTAAATCTATAGAATAGCTCTATCTTATCAGAAAAACTACTAGCAATTCTACCAACATTTTCGATACTATTAATAGAGTTAGTATTAATAGTAGTGTTATAGGTTTGTCCTAGAAATAAACTTGTATAATTCTCCTCCGATAGTATAGAAGAATTAACCCCATAACTTAATCTATTGCCAAATTCATGATAATCTATACCACTATAACGATTCGAATTGAATATATTATTTTCTGATAGTTCATATTTTGATGGATCAATAAAGGAAAATTTCTTATTATAATTATGTCTACGTCCAATAGTCACGGATATAATTGGTTCTACAAACAGGCTAGTTTTATCAAAAATTGTTCCAGCTAATGGATAACTCCAAATATTTTGGATTTCAGGTATATTTCTAGTTAGAACATGATTAGTCCTAGAATCATTTAGATATAGGTGATTAATAAAATATACATCTGATCTATTCCGTAAGGTAACATTAAATAAATGACCTGCCTCAGTTAAAAAATTATTATCCACTGCCAGTTGTAATGTAACTCGACCTAGTTCCTTTCCGCTTCTTTCTTTATAAATTAATGCATTATTCTCTACAACTAAGTTACTAGTTTCTTCGTCATTTAGAGGTATAACATTCTTAGTTCTAACCTTGGGGAAAATTAATGGATTCGTACTACTAGAATCATTTATTCCCAATCCCTCAAAATATATTCCTTCCGTCAATAAGTAATTATAATTATTGACATGCTCTAAATATAACTTAGACATCAAATACGAAGTATAATTGTTATAGTAATTTTTTAAATAAGCTTTATCAGAAGTACGTTGTAACCTAAATCCATATCTATAATCGTTTTTGATAAAATTACCATTGCTTAATAGATAATATGAGTTCACCTTACGGTTTTTTATCGTTACATCACCATCCTTTATGGAATATGGCACTTTACCATAATTAGCGTCTAAAGATATATAATCAGTTTTATTCGGTTTGTAACGAGCTTCTAGTTCAAGAATTTTATATATAATATTATGCTTTTGCCAAAAAATCCTAGGGGTTAGAGTAAAGTCTAGATTAGGTTTAGTTCTATAATATAGCGGTATTCCCAAAGCATTATCCCGCACTCTAGGTATCAATATTCCCGATTCTGCCGAAGCCTTAGGTGTTGGATGAGAAAAATATGGTATATACAAGATTGGTACACCATATACCTCAAAAAATAGGTGATTATAAACCATTTTATTCTTATTAAGATATATCTCAGTATTTTTTGCAGAAACTTGCCAAATAGGTTTTTGGTTACATAGTATTTTGCATGGAGTAAAGGTACTATTATGCAGACGAAAAACATCTTCATTTACTCTTTCTGCTAGTTTTGATACTAATAGTGTATTATCACCAAAATATAAAATAAAATCTGAGATTATCCCTGCCTTTAGTTTGTCTTTTAATATGACAAGATCTCCTAGAATAACTCTATTTTGCTGATCTTTAATTCTAATATCACCTTCAGCCCAAAGTTTATCTTGCCCTATATCATAAATCAAAGAATTAGCTGTTAGGAAGTAATTATCCAATATAACTTGAACATCACCTTTAGCATAAATAAACTGTTCTTTTTGGTTATATTCAATATAATCCGCTGCTATAAAGCTAAATTGTTTGTTCATCTCTTGCTTATCAGCTATTGCAAAACCAAAAACCGATAACAAAGTAATAATAATCAATATATTGCAGAAAACTCGCATTAAAGATAACTTTTGAAGTGAGGGGGTATGTAAAATGCAGTCATTTAGTATCATAGTACTATATAACCAAGTGTGCAAGTTTAAGTATATAATAGTCCTCGATGTTCTAAGAGTGATGTTATCCCAGCGTAGGTAGCGGGATCTAAAAATGTTGATAGTCTTCCCAGCTGGTTTTTTAGACCTCTACTTTCGCAGGGGTGACAGCGAAGACTGGGATAACACCGAGGCTGCTTAAGTTAACAAAACTTGAACGCTTAATTATATACTAAATTTGATATATTTATACGATAATTCGACGTTAAATAGTAGTAATTTTTAAAATTAGGCTGCAAGCTTGTAAAGTAAGAGATATAACCTTCAATTTACTTTCTATATCATCTAGCCTTTCAGGTTATTTTTTGAATCTCCACTATAGCTCAGATGATATCAGTAGTAGTTAAACTTAAGTTTTATATTAATTATTGACTGCGATTTTTAAACCGCCATGATAAAATAATACTTGACTAAATTAGTAGGGTATTATATAGTAATGTTATTATAGTGGAGTTGTTTGTATGCAATTAACTACAAAGGGGCGATATGCTGTAATGGCTATTTTAGAAATCGCATCGCAAATGTTGGATATACCTGTTACCTTGGCTGAAATTTCGGTGAAACAAAATATACCGGTCAACTACTTGGAGCAAATTTTTGCAAAGCTTAAGAAAGCTAATATAGTTAGATCAGCGAAAGGTCCAAAAGGTGGTTACATCATTAATGAAAAATTAAATAATATCAAGATTACTGATATTATTGATGCGGTAGATGAGAATATTGAAATGACAAGATGTTTAAGAAAATCTCAGAATAGTTGCGTACCTAATAAAGTAAAATGTAACGCTCATCATTTATGGTTAGGTTTAAGTAAGCATATAAGGAACTATTTTGACACCATCTCTGTAGCTGACATGCTAGCTGATACACTAGATTAGCTCTAAAAGTTTTTGAAAATTATTTTAACTTATGTATTAGTGGACGAATAAATTATGTTATATATATGTTATATTTAGACCATAATTCCACTACTAACGTTCATCCTAAGGTTAAGGAACTTATGAAGGATTTGCTCGAAGAAGCATATAATCCGTCTTCTATTCATACCAAAGGGCGTTATGCTCGGAGTTTAGTGGAAATAGCTAGGCAGCAGGTCGCGAAATCTGTTGGCATTGATATAAATTCTAGGGAATATCAGGTAATTTTTACTTCCTCTGGCACAGAGAGTAATAATTTACTGATGAGTAATTATTATGATGGAGAAATTTTTGTTTCTGGCATAGAGCATTTATCGATTTTTGATCACACTAAATATCGAGATAATATTAAAATTATCCGTGTTGATAGTGATGGCATTGTTGATATTGACCATTTAGAGCAATTATTATTGGCAAGTCTAGCTAGTAAGAAACTAGTTTCTGTGATGTTGGCTAATAATGAAAGCGGTGTTGTACAAAATATACAACAGCTAGTTAAAACTGCCAAAAAATATAGTGCGGTATTTCATAGTGATTGCGTACAAGCAGTCGGTAAAATACCGGTCAATATTAAAGAATTAGCAGTTGATTTTGCTACTATATCGGCTCATAAATTAGGGGGAATGCAGGGAAGTAGTGCTTTAATTGTCAAGGCAGGACATACGCTTAAAGCGATGATGATTGGTGGAGGGCAAGAGAGAAATATTAGATCAGGTACAGAAAATGTGCTAGCAATCGCTTCGTTTGGGCTTGCATCATCAATAGCTGCTAATGAGGTGGAAGATAGATATAATAAAATGAAGAAATTACAAACATATTTGGAGCAAAATTTACTCAACTATAAAAATGTAAAAATAGTGTCAAAAAATGTTGAAAGACTACCTAATACTACCTTGATGATTGTGTCCAAAACTGATGCACAAACCAAGTTGATAGCTTTTGATTTACGGGGCATAGCGGTTAGTTCCGGTTCTGCCTGTTCATCAGGGAAAGTTGGTAAATCACATGTATTATCTTCTATGGGATTTAGTGAGGATGATGCTAGGTCTTCGATTAGGGTGAGTTTTGATTATCAACAAACTATTGAAGATGTTGTGACATTTGTTAAAGCGTTTGAAGAAGTGTACTCAAATGGATAAATTAGAAGAATTAAGACAAAAAGTAAAATTAAGTGGTAAATCACTACCGATTTATATGGATTATCAATCGACAACTCCTATGGATTCGAGGGTCTTGGAATGTATGTTGCCATATTTTACCACTAAGTTTGGTAATCCGCACTCTAGGAGTCATTCTTTTGGCTGGGAAGCCGAAGAGGCTGTGGAAAAGTCAAGAGAACAAATAGCAAAGCTTATTGGTGCAGATCCTAAAGAAATTATTTTTACTTCTGGAGCTACGGAGTCTAATAATTTAGCAATAAAAGGTATTGCTAAATTCTATGGTAGTAAAAAAAATCACATAGTGACAGTGATAAGTGAACATAAATGCGTTTTAGATGCTTGTCGGCATTTAGAAAATGAAGGTTTTAAGGTAACATATTTGCCAATTCAGCCAAGTGGTTTGATTGATTTACAACAATTAAGAGATGCAATAACTGACCAAACTATGTTGGTATCAGTGATGGCGGTAAATAATGAAATAGGTGTCATCCAACCAATTAAAGAAATTGGTAAAATTTGTCGGGAATTAGGGGTATTTTTTCATTCAGATATTGCCCAAGGATATGGTAAAATTCCTATAGATGTTAATGATTGTAACATTGATCTGGCAAGTATTTCCGGGCATAAAATTTATGGTCCCAAAGGTATTGGAGCTTTATATGTAAGGAAAAAACCTAGGGTACGGTTGGTGCCAATTTTAAATGGCGGTGGACAGGAAAGAGGCATGCGTTCTGGAACTCTACCAACTCCTTTAATTGTTGGACTAGGTAGCGCTAGCGAATTGGCTGTATCTGAAATGGCAAAAGATGCTAAACATGTAGAAGGGCTTTTTGATAGATTTTATAATAATATTACTAAACAAATTGCTGATGTCTATTTAAATGGTGATATGAATATGAGATATAAGGGAAATCTAAATTTAAGTTTTGCTTATGTGGAAGGTGAGTCGATGATATTGGCTATTAAAGATTTAGCCGTTTCATCTGGTTCGGCTTGTACCTCATCTTCGCTAGAACCGTCATACGTGTTAAGAGCTATGGGAGTTGATGAAGAAATGGCACATACATCGATTAGGTTTGGTATTGGTAGATTTACCACTAAAGAAGAAATCGATTATGCTGCAGTGTTAATAGCGTCAAAAATTAATAAATTAAGAGAACTAAGCCCTCTTTGGGAGATGGTTCAAGAAGGAATTAATTTAAAGTAAATCAAGTGGGCAATGCATTAATGGATATATTGTATTAATAATAATTAACTAAAAATATGGAAGAATAATGAAAGAATTGGAAGGATATTTAGAGAAGGAAAAGGGTATTGTTGATCTAACTGGATATAAGTGTGAAAATTGGAAGATAGAAGATTTAATACAGCTTATACAGGACAACCAAAGTGTTACAATACTGAAATTAGCGGATACTGATATTTCATGTGAAGATTTACAGCTGTTGATTCAGAGTGGTGCATTAAATGATATTACGGAGTTGGATTTAAGTAATAATCAACTTGCGTATGATGATATGAGTGTTATACCATTCAATAAGCAATTTTTAAGTAAAGTGACTATTATTAGATTATGTAATAATTGCATGGAAAATGATGATGTGGAGGTCATAGTAAAATCTAATTTGGTGCAGCAGCTTACCAATCTTGACTTAAGTGGTAACGAGATTGAAGATGCAGGGGCAGAATATATAGCAAATGCTGATTTTGAGAATTTAATAGAGCTTAATTTAGCAAGTAATTCGATAGGTGATGAAGGGAGTACAGCTATATTAACCTATAGTGGCTTATCAAATCTTAAGGTACTTAATCTATCTTTCAACGCTATTACTGATCAAACGATGGAGGATATAAAAAAATATTATAATAACGATGATGGATTAAATGAGTTACAGGAGCTTTATATTGGTGCTAACTCTATTACTGCAAAAGGAGTGAGAGATTTAGTAAATACTGACGACTGCTTTGCAAATCTTCATACATTATCATTTGATAATGCTGATTGTGAAGATGAGTTTATTGGTGATGAAGGGGTTAAAGCCATAGTGAACTCAGAAGGATTTCCTAATCTTACTAATTTGTCATTCGCTGCACAAGAGATAACTGATACAGGGGATGAATATATTGCAGAATCTGAGAATTTAAAAAATCTTAAAGTTCTAGATATACAAGGTAATAATATTTATGATGACGGAATAAGAGATATAATAACATCTAAGAATTTACCAGAACTTAAGAAGTTGTGTTTTGCTGGTAATACTGTATATCCGCTTATGGTTATGAAGGTCAAAAAATGGGGTGTTGATAATGATATAGAGACTTCATTTGATGACAATCTAGATAAGTTGTTAGAAGCTATATATAATAAAACATTATCGTTAATAGATATTATATTTACATTATGTGAGGTTAAGGTTGAGATTAAAGATGAATGTACAGAGGGAAAGAAGATTGTTAAACCAGGAATAAAATATGCTCAACATATTTTAAACGATTCTGAGCAATATCCTTTGGACATTAATGATAAAGATAGTCAGGGGCGTTCATTTGATGACCTTGATACTCAATGTTCATATCTTCATATGTACTTAATTAACAGATTTCCTGATCATGCATTCCCTTGTGGTGATCATACAGATATTGACAGGCAACTATCTACTGAGCTACTAGGAAGTACCATAAGTGATTATGCAGAACATTAATAAAGAGGCAATAAAATGGCATATAGTCTAAAAGTACTAGATCACTATGAGAATCCTCGTAATGTAGGGTCATTAGATAAAAATGATGCATATGTTGGAACAGGTCTCGTGGGAGCTCCTGCCTGTGGTGATGTAATGAAGCTACAAATTAAAGTTAGTGAGGATGGAATTATTACAGATGCCAAATTTAAAACATTTGGTTGTGGTTCTGCTATTGCTTCAAGCTCCTTAGTAACTGAATGGGTTAAGGGTAAATCCCTTGATGAGGCTGGTAGTATAAAAAATACTGAAATAGCTAAGGAATTATCTTTGCCACCAGTAAAACTCCATTGTTCTTTATTGGCAGAAGATGCCATAAAAGCGGCAATAGCTGATTATAGAACTAAAAAACCATAAGTAGCTATTATGAAAAATGTTATGTCATTGACTGATGCAGCAGCCCAGCAAATAAAGAGACTGATAGACAAACGTAATAAACCATCTTTTGGTATTAGGGTTGGGGTAAAATCTGGTGGTTGTTCTGGTCTATCTTATTACGTAGAATATGCGGATAACAAGAATAAGTTTGATGAGGTGATAGAAGATAAAGGTGTACGAATATTAATTGACCCAAAAGCTCTGATGTATATCCTAGCAAGTGAAATGGATTATGTAGAAGATAAGTTTAAATCCGGGTTTACTTTTAATAACCCAAACGAAAAAGGTAGTTGTGGATGTGGAAAATCGTTTAATATATAAGAAAATATTTCTGTTTTTATAAAAAATGCCGTAAAACCCCATATGTCTTTAGCGTGTAGAATGTAAGACGTTACTCACCTTGAGTTTCAATATATCTCGAATTCGCGTAATTTAATTCTAAGTGGCAGCAAAACGGCTCATTCTTAACACTGGTTCTTATATGAAACATAAACACTCTACAAAAGCGTCTACAAGTGTTAGCTTATTAGCTAGTAGTTCAGTACATGACTCTAGTATTAAACAACAACAATTTGATGATAAATTACAAGCAATTTTAAATAGCTCTTTAGGTACGAGTAAAATAGGAAATTTTATAGTCAATCATATTTTATGTTCCTTTGATGCAACTAATATAACTAATGGAGAAAAAATAAAATATATAAAGATTCTAGAGGAATTTGTATCAAAGTTTGTTCAAGAAATGAATAAGAATTCAATGGAACAATTAAAATTTTGGATACAATTATATAATCTTGTATTAATTCGTGAGCATTTAAAGAAGGGCGAGGAAAGTGTTATCAAAATATTAAAAAAATTGCTCGCTTTTTTCATGATAAAAAGTCTGATAATCACCAAGAAACTTATCAAAGTTGGAACATTTCTGACGAAGTATCATATACAACAAAGAATAAAGATGTTGTAGTACGTCTTAGTAAGAAACATAATAATTATGCTAGCATTGACCCTGAACTGTTAGGATCATTAGAGATATCCGAGCAGCAACAATTTACCACTGCTTTAAAGAAAGGTATAGTAAAAAATCCTAACCTTAATGGGGTTAAAATGATTAGGCTCATGTTTTCTAGAACTTAAAATAAATGCAGATGCTCGGTTATACGCCAGCAAAATTTATGAAAATGATAATGGGGCTGTTTTAGTGTTTTTGATAAAAAAACTGATCATGATGGCATAAAAAGGGCATTGCGTGCTGAGAATATTGAGTGTATAAAAGTTTTTGGGGGTGTAGATCATAGTACACAGATAGAAGATTATCCTTTAAAGTGTGATGTTTTTCCGAAAGATTATTCCATGTATGAGGAAGTGAGCTGCATGGGAGATATTTAAATGCTTCACTAATTAAATCGATTTGTTGTATGAATTATTTGCTAAATATAAATTCGAGGATTGGTATTACATACTATTGAGCTTAAATTGCTTCCCATAATACTTAACAAAATGTTATTAAATCATGAACGAAAAAAACAAAAATGTTTATTAAAAGGAAGAACATTTTAAAAGCAAGTGCAATATCTATGATATTTGTGATTAGCTTTGTTATATTAACAAATATATTGGTACGTCGTTGTATCGTATACCTGCAGCAAAACTGCATAACTTTATCTAATGTTTTTGCTAGTATGAATTTTTTATACATTTGGGTTTCATACTATGCAAATACCATCAATTACTATTGAGCAAGTAGCTCAGCAATTTAAAGCCTGGCGTCAAACTAAAACTAATAAGTTTGATCCTATACCAAACCATCTAAAGGAATTAGTTTACCAATTACTCCATCATTATTCTTACCAAGAGATAGCTAAACATCTTAATATTAATAAAGCAACAATCAGTTCAATTAAAAAAGCCCATGAGCCTACCCTCAAAACTTCTCCTGTCTCAACTTCAAATCAAGCTCTACAACAAAATATTAATTTTCTCCCATTTCAACTATTAAATTCTATAGATACCGATCCTGTAGCTGCCCCCAAACAAAATCACTATATTTGTCACATTATTAAACCAAATGGTACCAAACTTATTATCCAAACACTAGAACCAAAAACCATAATTCAGACATTTTTATGCTGCAACTAACCCCGGCGTCAGTTATTTTTGTTGCCACTATTGCCATCGATTTTCGCAAGGGTATCGATGGCTTAATCGCTGTTTGTAGACAAAAACTTTCTTCTGACCCTCTTAATGGTTCCTTGTTTTTATTCTATAATAAAAACAGAACTGCCATTAAAATTTTGTCCTTTGACGGTCAAGGCTTTTGGCTATGCTCTAAACGCCTATCCAAAGGTAAATTTACCGCAAAACTTTTCCCATCTGATAATTCATCTTATCAAATTTGTTATAGAACCTTACACATTCTTATTCATAATGGTGATCCTAGTTCTGCCAAATTCTCTAATGATTGGCTTCCTGTCGTTTAAGCTGCTGTCTCGATTAATTCCGTATTATTCATATATCTTGCATAGGCAAAAGGCGTATAATTCGCAGGACGCTTCTTTGCTTTGCTACTCTGCTCTTGTAGCCAATTTAAATATTTAAAGGCATTGATCTCGTTCTCACTACAAGTCTTTACTATACTATACAAACCACTATGTATCTCAGCACTATTGATTGTTTTAAAGAATAATGAATTCTTCCTTTGTAAAATAATGGTACGCAGTGATCTCTCAGCCCAATTATTATCAAGATTGCTAACTGGGATTTTTAAAAATTGGGTCAAACCTTCTTTATTATTTATCCAATATTTCATAGCTTGTCCAAGCCTACTATTAGGCTCAACTTTCTTGTCGTTAAATAATTCGTCTATTTTGTTATATATGTTTTCTATATATTTACTGCTATGTTCCTGATGATACCCAAGTTTTTCTTCAGGACTCATCTCTTTACATTGATGTTCATTGTGGTAAATCCCTCGTGTTTGTTTGAGAAAATATCCGCATTCTTCAGGGTAATATAGTTCATTCTCTGTAAATTTTCTCTGACCATGTGACAAACAATTGATCATCACTATTATTGCCAGTAATTCTTGATCTGCTTCTGATAATACCGGGTTATTATTGTTACTTGCGTCAGTCATTAATTGGATAGAATCTGTTCTATTCTTACGATTCTTTAGTACGTTACCTATATTTTCTCCACCATGCCTATTACCGGTAAAATATAAAACTATCACCTCATTATTTGCAGTCTTAGCACATATTGTAGTAGTATAACAGCTGCGTCCTTTCTTATTTTGAGTACGTAATTTCTTATTGGCTATAGTAATTTCTAAAATCCTAGCTCTAGTATCATCAAGGTTCAGTGAACTACATTCGGCAGCCATTTCCAATAATACCCCGTAAATTTCAGCTCCACCACCTTCTTGCCAAACATCTAAATATTGTTGCCAGAGCGAGCTATATGCCACAGGAACACCACTTAAACTTTGCAGCCTAGATAAACGGTAGAAAGGAGTACCATAGGTCTTTTGTAACACTATTGCACTTCTGCTACTATTTGTCCATTTGTTGATATTTTTATTGTCCCACTTTGGGAGAAAAACCCCGCACTTGCAGTGCGTCGTTTCAACATAAATTTTAAATATCTTATCAAGAAAAGATAAGATATTTTTTAACAAAATCTTACACTTCACAGATATATTCTTTTTGTGTTGTGACACTTTCTAAATGAGCCATACACAAATAGTTTCTAACTTTTAAGTTAACCTCAGTTTGATGCAAGATGAAGGTTGAGATTGTTTAATTTTCCAAAAGCTACAGAAATTTTATTAGGTTTGAAAACATAGGCAAGTAGCCCAGCTAATACATTAGTTTGAAAATTCATAACAGATCTATGCCTTGTATGGTCTATATGAAAAAGGTTTTTCAATTGATCATTAATGGTTTCAATAATGTGCCTTTTATTTAAAAACTGCTTTTTAATAGGATCTATTATTCTTTCTTTCATATTACTTTTAATTTTTGTTATTAGTTCTAAACCTTGATTAGCAAGGGATTGAGTGAGTTTTTTACTGATATACCCACGATCACCAAAAAGCCAGCCTTGTAATTTATCTACTAAATTTTCCACCACTGCTCTATCATCGACATTTCCAGGAGTTAAAGAAAAACTCATAATCTCTCCGCAACTGTTAATGACAATATGTAGCTTACAGCCAAAGAACCACCCAGTGGAAGTCTTACCTCTTTTTGCTATGTCTTTGAATACTTTATGTCTATTAATTCTTAAATTATGGCAAGCAGGAAGTTTAGTAGAGTCGATATAATATTGACCAGTTTGTTTTCCTGTTAGGCTTTTTAGCAGTAACACCATGGGCATGAAGCTCATTGGCATTAACTGAACAAAACGACTATAGCTCACAAGTTTTGGAAATTCCTTTCTATAACTTTGGCATAGGCAGCATAAATAAAAATCTTTAAAGGTACGGTAGTGACTCAAGTGAAACATTACTATAATAGTAATAATCTCTGAGAGTCCTATACTGCAGCCCACTTTACGCTTACGGTTAGGATTTGGTAATATATATTTATTTCGCTCCGTATCAAAATGCTTGCAAAAATCATCAATTAAGCAGAAAATCTCCGTAAGAGGGATCATAATATATTCTCCAATTTTGTCATTATTATTAGAGAACTTTATAATCCCTCCCTTCTTAATTTTCAAATGTTCTTTCTTACGTCAAACTCAGGTTAAGTTAGTATATACATGAGGCATTCATGCCGTAATATTAAGCTCTGCACTTGCAGTGCAGAGTGGTTAACTGTTCATAACTATATAATCACAAGCATTACAACGTAGCGTTTTCTTTACATATCTGTTGACTGTAATTGGAGCATTACCTGTAAATTGTAGCAATTTTCTAGCTTCACTATTATATAGTTTGCCATTACAACAGTGAGGACAGCTATCACCACTACAAAAATTCTCAGGAGTTAAATAGCTGGTATTCGCATCCTTATAATCATCAAACCCATATTTACCTTGCCAATTACTACGATCTATCTTTTTGGGCTTATCGCACTCTTCTTCATTACCACCATTCCCCTTATCAGATTCACTTGGCGGTTCTTTTAATGAATCTGAACTATCTTTTTTTTGTTATCTGCCTTAAAACCAATCAGCATTTCCTTAAGCTTATTTATACTGATATTTGATGATGCTAGCTTGTCTATTAGCTCATTACAAAATTTCACAAGTTCTACTATCGTTTGCTGGAAACTGGACTGATTTTTCAAGACAAATTTTTCACTAATTTTGTTTCCCATTTTACATAATTTTTAAGCTGCATTTTGTAAGTAATCAAGATACACGTTCATCGGTTTTTTATAACCAATACTTGAATGGAATCTTTGATTGTTATATTTATCCATGTATTTATCAATACCATCTTTAAGTTCTGCGATATTTTTAAAATCATTTATAAATATACAATTATATTTTAAAGTTCTAAAAAATCTTTCAATCACAATATTATCAATGCTTCTACCCTTACCGTTCATTGAGATTTGTATATTATTCTCTTTTAGAATTCCCGTATGCTCATGTCCAGTATATTGACTACCCTGATCACTATTGAATATTTGTGGTGCAGGGTATTTATTCAGTGCATCTTTTAATACATCGGTTACAAGTGATGCATCCATAGAATTAGATACTTTATAACTTAGTATTGCCTTACTATGCCAATCTATAATCGCCACAAGATACATAAATCCTCCGTTAGTTCTAATATAAGTAATGTCACCACTCCACACTTGATTAACATAAGGTACATGAATAGTTCTATTCGTTCCTGATTTGTGCCAGTACGGCTCAAGCAAATAGCTATAAATTTTATGTTGACCATCCTTCACAGAAGTAGATTGCTTTTTATGAGGATGAATAGCTTCTATACCCATTATTCCCATATATTTAAGCACCCTATCTCTGCCCACATTAAAGCCGTCTTCCAATAATTGTTTGTATATATAACGATAACCATACTCAGGGTTATCCGTATATATTTCATCTATTCTATTTAAAATATCAAGATTATATAAGCTCATTACTTTAGCTTTATAATATACTCCAGATCTGCTTATCTTTAATAGTTCACATTGCCTTGTCTTTGCTAACGTACTCAGCTTGGGGTCGACAAGACTTTTCTTATTTGATAAGTCCAAGCTGTTTAGCTTTCCCACCGCCCAGTCCCTCTCGACTGTAGCCTTACCTAATGCTTTTGCAAGTTCATCGTTTTGATTCTTAAGTTCACTAATCTGCCCTTTGTACTCACTAACAGCTTTTGCTGGCTCAAATGCCAATGACGCATTATCTAAAAATTGTCGTTTCCAGTTTTGCATAGTTTTAGCCGTTACTTCATATTTGACCGATAACTGACCTATTGTTGATTCTTCTTTTAACATCTCTAATACTATTTTAGTTTTTGCTTCTGCACTAAAATTTTTAATTTGTTTTTTACCCATTTGTTTCTCTTTAATTTTATTTATTATTCTATACTTATTGAGAAACAAAAATACCTGCTTCTTTGTCTAATTTTTTCAGTCCATTATATGGTTCGCAATTCAGTAAAGTATGTGTCATATAAAGATTTAAAAGAGGTCACATCAGATCTAAAACAAATTTATACAGCTAATAATGACGAAATGGCACGTTTAAAACTTCAGCAATTTGGTGTAAAATGGGATAAAAAATATCCGGTAATTTCTGATATTTGGCAACGTAATTGGTCTGGGATAATACCGTTTTTTGCCTTTCCTGAAGAGATCAGAAAGGTAATTTATACTACTAACACTATAGAATCTGTAAATCGTCAAATTAGAAAAATTATCAAAAATAAGGGGGTGTTTCCAGATGATAAGTCAATTCAAAAAATAATATTTTTATCCCTACAAAATGCAGCCAAAAAATGGACCATGCCTATTAAAGATTGGTCTTTAGCTTTAAATCAATTTGAAATACTTTGTGGAGATTTTAAATATGATTTATTGGAAAATAAAAAATGAACTTACACAAATTAAATGATTGACTCAAAAACTGCTTTTTAATAGGATCTATTATTCTTTCTTTCATATTACTTTTAATTTTTGTTATTAGTTCTAAACCTTGATTAGCAAGGGATTGAGTGAGTTTTTTACTGATATACCCACGATCACCAAAAAGCCAGCCTTGTAATTTATCTACTAAATTTTCCACCACTGCTCTATCATCGACATTTCCAGGAGTTAAAGAAAAACTCATAATCTCTCCGCAACTGTTAATGACAATATGTAGCTTACAGCCAAAGAACCACCCAGTGGAAGTCTTACCTCTTTTTGCTATGTCTTTGAATACTTTATGTCTATTAATTCTTAAATTATGGCAAGCAGGAAGTTTAGTAGAGTCGATATAATATTGACCAGTTTGTTTTCCTGTTAGGCTTTTTAGCAGTAACACCATGGGCATGAAGCTCATTGGCATTAACTGAACAAAACGACTATAGCTCACAAGTTTTGGAAATTCCTTTCTATAACTTTGGCATAGGCAGCATAAATAAAAATCTTTAAAGGTACGGTAGTGACTCAAGTGAAACATTACTATAATAGTAATAATCTCTGAGAGTCCTATACTGCAGCCCACTTTACGCTTACGGTTAGGATTTGGTAATATATATTTATTGTCCCACTTTGGGAGAAAAACCCCGCACTTGCAGTGCGTCGTTTCAACATAAATTTTAAATATCTTATCAAGAAAAGATAAGATATTTTTTTAACAAAATCTTACACTTCACAGATATATTCTTTTTGTGTTGTGACACTTTTTAAATGAACCATACACAAATAGTTTCTAACTTTTAAGTTAGTACATACATGAGGCATTCATGCCGTAATATTAAGCTCTGCACTTGCAGTGCAGAGTGGTTAACTTCGCTCCGTATCAAAATGCTTGCAAAAATCATCAATTAAGCAGAAAATCTCCGTAAGAGGGATCATAATATATTCTCCAATTTTGTCATTATTATTAGAGAACTTTATAATCCCTCCCTTCTTAATTTTCAAATGTTCTTTCTTACGTCAAACTCAGGTTTTAATAGGTACATTTTTAGAGTATTTTGATCTGATGCTGTATATTCATTTAGCAATTCTGTTAAATGATCTATTTTTTCCTAAGACTGACCCCCACGCTGCTTCACTCCTCGCTGCTTTAACTTTTTGTTTGACCTATATATTCAGACCTGTTGGTGCTTTGATTTTTGGTTATATCGGAGATATATGTTGGTTATAAAGCAACAATCATTATAACAACGTTTATCATGTCTATTTCATGTATTACTATAGCTAATTTACCTGTTTATGACCAAATAGGTATTGTCTCTACTTGGATAATTATCATATGTCGAATTCTGCAAGGTATATCATCCTTAGGAGAAATAGTAGGTACAGAACTTTTTCTGACTGAAATGACCAAGCCACCCATTCAATATCCGGTTGTCGCACTAGTTTCAGTTTGTACGATCATCGGAGGAATGGCAGCACTTGGTATACCATCTTTTAGTACGTCATTTGGAATCAGTTGGCGTATGGCTTTTTGGGCAGGTGCATTAATTGCTGCTGTTGGAGTAATGGCTAGGACAATGCTGAAAGAAACACCAAAATTGCTAAGGCAAAGATCAGTAGTGGATAATTCTATTGAGCCTACAAAATTTAATATGACAACAATGTTAGCTTACTTCTTAATACAGTGTGGATGGCCTATATGCTTCTATTTTGCCTATATCCATTGTAGTGGCATTTTAAAAAACTCTTTTGGTTATTCGTCGGAGGCAGTAATTCATCATAATTTTATTGTCCCACTTTGGGAGAAAAACCCCGCACTTGCAGTGCGTCGTTTCAACATAAATTTTAAATATCTTATCAAGAAAAGATAAGAATGAATCATACAGATATTTTTTAACAAAATCTTACACTTCACAGATATATTCTTTTTGTGTTGTGACACTTTCTAAATGAGCCATACACAAATAGTTTCTAACTTTTAAGTTAGTACATACATTAGGCATTCATGCCGTAATATTAAGCTCTGCACTTGCAGTGCAGAGTGGTTAACTCTTTCGATGTTATCTTTGGTTGGCTATTCAATCTTTGCTTATTCAAGTTATAAAATATACCCATTAAGAATTCTTAAGATAAGACTAGTAATATTTTGTATTTTTGTTATTAGTTGTCCTTATTTACTAGACCATTATAAAACCCCCTTTGTCATATTGCTAATTCAATTCATTACTGTGGTATTTGGTTTCTACTCCATGCCAGCTGATACAATTTTTTTCCGACATATTCCTATTTTTAGACGATGTACTCACGTTAGTTTGTCTTTCGCTTTGTCTCGTACTTTAATGCACATTATTGCTTCTTTTGGTCTTGTTTACCTAATAGAATATTTTGGTAATTATTAGTTATTATGATTCCAATAACCCTAGGGTTTGCTTTTGCCATCTATCACTTTGAAAAGTTAGAGAAGCAAGCTGGTTTTATTAATCCATAGACCTTACGCATGATTTTTCTAAGATATCGGGTATCTTGTAACGTGTTAAGCGTTTCTACTATTTTTCTCATATAAACCTCTTATTATCTGAATACTAGTTTCGAGAGGTAATTTTGTGGTCACAATCCCTCTACCATAGCTAGTTAAGAAAAAGAGACCTATTATAGCACTAAATTATGACCTTATCCCAATTGACATAATACCGATACTAGAGTTAACGATAGCTGCACATAAGGCGTATAAATATCCCCTCTTTAAATTATTCGAGTATACTGCAAAAACTTGAAGAGTTGGTAAACCAATTTTCAAGTTTTTGGGTAAAAAATAACCTAATTTTCTCTAGCACTAACCCATTGATAGGAGCTGCGATCACTAAACACTTGTCGTAAGAATTGGTTATTCAGAGCATGACTAGTTTTATAACCCGTGATGTCAGATATTAGATGACCTCCTGTAGTATATAAATCTCCGAACAGATCGAGAAGTTTGTGCCGTACAAATTCATCTTTATATCTAAGTCCATCGTGGTTTATTATAATATCTTGATCTATACCTATAGCGTTATCGAGAGATGCACCACGTGCTAAGCCCTTGCTTTTTAAATATTCAAGTTCATGGATAAATCCAAAAGTTCTAGCATCAGCAATGTTATTCTTGAAAGACTCATTCTCTGAGAAGACTAAATTTTGCTTGCCAATAGCTTTGCTAGCAAAATCTATTGTCATATCAACTGTCATGCTATGAGCAGGGTTAGCTACTAACTCGCAATCTCTGTGAATTGCCCTAATTTCTTTTAAGATTTTTAGGTATTTCTTTGGAGCATTTTGTAATTGTCTACCAGCACATTCTATCATAAAGACGAATGGTTTACTGCTACCATCCATTATCGGGATTTCAGGACCATCGATTTCAATTATTAAATTATCGATTCCACATCCCCAAAGAGCTGCCATTAAATGTTCTATAGTTGAAACATAAATATTATGTTCATTTTTTATGGTAGTAGATAAAGAAGTTTCTGAAACATTTAAACAACTAGCTTGAATAAAATTTATCTCTTGCCTTACATCAGTTCTGACAAAAACAATACCGGTATTTTCTACAGCTGGTCTTAAAGTCATCTGAGTAATGTTACCGGAATGAACGCCTACACCATAACAACTTACTGGGTTTAGTATTGATACTTGCATTGGTTAATTTTGCTAACATTTTAGAAATTCAACTTATTTTAATGCCTTAAACAATTACATGCAAGTTACATTATGTTACAAAATATTTCATCAATCTATATACTGCTCGTAAATGAAGAGTTGATAGACGATAGAATTAAAATCATGGTAGTAGTGTGACTAGTTGTACGTGAGCATGCGAATCCATGATATTTCCAAAAAACAATTCGTAGGAACAGAAGAGTATACCTTACTCTGTTGAGTCTGGAAGTCTGTTCTTCAGTATAAAAGGTAGTTGTAGTAAAAAGAAAATGATCGTTATAGGTATTGCTCCAAATATTTTAAATATAACCCATGTAGATTCTGCAAAATTACGCCATATTATTTCATTTAACACTGCCATAAACAGTAAAAAACCAGCAGATCTATAGCTTAAAATATTCCAGTTCTTATCTTCAAGTTGGACAAAATGATTAAACATATATTTCAAAAAGGTCTTATTTCTTATGGCACTGATAAAAAATGTACTACTAAAAATTACATATAGAATAGTTGGTTTGATTTTGATATACATAGAGTTACCACTAATCAAAACTATACTAGCTGAGACTAACAACACTCCAGAAGATACTAAGGAGGATTTGGAAACTTTGCCTTCTATAAGATAACACAGACTAATACAAATAATTGAAGTAATAAGTATATATAACGTCGCACTTTGTATACTACCGCCATAAAAATAGCCAATAAAAAAAGCTATAAGCGGAGCAACTTCTGATAAAAAATTAATCATAAATAGTTTTATTTCTCTGTTACTACTTTTGTGTGTCTGATTTTTATTTGTATTAAGATATTAATTAAACCTAGAGTGCAAACATAAAAAACAACTTGTAATCCGTTAGGTCTAGCAATATATCCAGTAATCATTTTTAGGAATTTACCATAGATACTTCTGTCAGAAATGAGCCAAGAGCTATCCCAAAGGTGGTCGGATAAAATAGTAATAATCCCTGAAGAACTCAATATACCAGCAGCTTCTGCTGCAAAACCACTAGCAACAAGCATTAATAAAATGGAAGATATACGAAATATATATTGTTGGTTTACTATTTTTATTAAACCTAAATAGATAATGACACCCAAAGTTAGACCACTGACTATACCAATAATTAATCCTAATAGATAGCTATTACTGTCAATAATTTCGACTGAAGAAATACTATAAACTAATATAATAATTTCCATTCCTTCTCGAAGAATAGTTGCCGCAACAATCAGTACTAGCATTATATAACTACTATCACCGCTACTAATTTTTACAGACAAATCATTAAGATTTTGTTTTATCTTAATACCATAACCTTGCATCCATACTATAGTCCAACCAATTAATGCAACTGTTAACAAAATAACTCCAGAGTTAAATATCTCATCACCTAGACCACTAAATGCTACGGTTATACTACGAGTAAAGAAAGCGAATAACGCAGCAGAAACTGTACCAAGCATGACTCCAGCAATTATATAAATTCTAGATTTTTCTAATTGTTTTGTCACAGCAAGTATTACACCAAGCAACAAAGCTATTTCTAAGCATTCCCTGAATACCACTAATGCTATTTTAAACATCTAAACCTAAATAAATTTAATTAACAATGAGAGACCCTTGTGCTGTCTCTTGATGAAAGTCTCCAAAAAAATCATATTTACCTGGGGCTAAAGGGGCAAGGATGATATTTATAGAGTCATTTGGCATAATAATCTTTTCTCGGTGCAGATCATGACTCTCAAACTCTTCTACTGTACTATCTTGGTTGTGTATAGTAAAACGAATCTTCTTACCACTTTCTACTCTAATAATATTTGGCTCAAATCTATGATTCTTTATAACCGTTACAATTTCTACTATATTAGTATCTACATCATTCTTAGATGTGCTTTTATGATTAATTGCAAAAATTATTATACCTATCAATAGAATAATACCTCCAAAAAATTGAAGGATAGTTTTTTTCCCATAGTTTTAACTTGAAAGCTTTATTAAAGTTACAAAATACACCAATACAATCATAGCTACAAGCACATATAACAGAGTGTAGTTTTTTTGTTTTTTATGGTTCTTTATTTTTTTGGATAAATTCATAAGCACCTTCCCTATATTATACAATATATTAGATTTCCACTAAGTCATCAAGAATCAAATATTTTTTATAACAATTACTTTGTTTCTCCTCTAACCAATTAATGATTAAACTGAACAAGATTCTAGAATTAGCTATTGATAAAATGATAAAATCTTGTATACATAGTATCTGTACAATGGGTGAAGATTAATTGACAACCAAGTAAATAATAGTGTCTATAAGTTCAAATTTTCTACAATTTTTTATGTTAGACAATGTTGCTAAGATTTTTTTAAGTTTTAGTCATGATATAGTTATTATCCCATTACTGATACTAGGCTATATTTGGTTAGAGCAAAAAGTGTTTTTTAATGCAATATGTTTAATATTAATAAGTATGTTATTTAATTTTGCTCTAAAAATTACATTTCAAGTACCACTATCCACTCATATTGGTAAACAAGGCTTTGCTTTCCCAAGTGGTCATATGCAGTCTTCAGTTGTTTTGTATGGTTGGCTGATGACAAAAACACAAAGCCGTATATGTAAAATTCTTATAACTGGCTTGCTATTTGGAATAGGAGTGAGTTTAGTCTATTTTGGCTATCATAATTATTTTGATATTCTAGGAGCCATATTTTTTGGTTCTTTATTAATAGCCTTTTATACATTTCTTGCAAGCACAAAAAAGCAAATATTGCCAGCAATTTTATTGACTTTTACTACATTTTTGATGTTGTACATTGCATCTATACATAAGGTAGAAGAACATCTATATATGGCATATTACGCTCTTATTGGAGTAATATTTTCTGAAAACATTTTTACAAAAAAAATAACAATTATAAATCTACGAAGCAAAATATCAGCAACAATACTATGTTTTTTCATGCTCTTTATAGTCAAAATGCTTTTTACAATTGGTTATATCTCCTCTTTACCATTAGCTATCAGGCAAATACAATGGGCTATAATCGGATTTTGTATCCCAGCATCAGTTTTTATTGCAAACTATATTAATCATTATAAGCGTTCTTTCCATGATAGATTCTAGTTGGATTGTAGAAATAAGAACAGATTTTCTAACAACCATATTTAAGTTATTTCCATTTTTTGCTAGTGATTACTTTTATATTACCATTACTGCTTTAGGATATTGGTTAAATCCATCGGCATTATTATTTAGATCATTAGGATTTTTAATACCTTTTTGTACTTTACTTAATTGCTTGTTAAAGAATTTATTGTCCCACTTTGGGAGAAAAACCCCGCACTTGCAGTGCGTCGTTTCAACATAAATTTTAAATATCTTATCAAGAAAAGATAAGAATGAATCATACAGATATTTTTTAACAAAATCTTACACTTCACAGATATATTCTTTTTGTGTTGTGACACTTTCTAAATGAGCCATACACAAATAGTTTCTAACTTTTAAGTTAGTACATACATGAGGCATTCATGCCGTAATATTAAGCTCTGCACTTGCAGTGCAGAGTGGTTAACTTAAAATATCGCGTCCTGACATATCTTTACATTTAATATCTGTGTATAATCCTTTTGGCTTTCCTAGTAGTGATGTTCAAGTGGCAACTACTTTTTGGCTAGCAATCTTTTTAAGTCTTAAAAATAGTCCTTTCAAGTATTTATGCTTACTGCCAATAATTGGTATTGGTCTTTCAAGAGTATATCTTGGTGTTCATAGTATATATGATGTAATTGGTGGTTTGATATTTGTATTTTGTGTTTTACATATATGGAAAACATATTTAGAAAGAGCATTGCTTGTAGAAGTGTTTCAACATAGTTGCAAAAAATTTTGGTTTTTACTTGCTATAATAATTTCACTATACACCATAGTGTCTCAATCTTTACCATGGCCACCTATGATACCGACGGCAATAGGAGCTCTCATTGGCTTTGGGTTATCCTTACGATGGATAAAAATCAGGCAGTTGGTCTAACAGCACAAAATTAGTATTCCAACTGCTCTAATATCCCTAGCCATTTTAATTGGCATAGCAAAATTCATACCTACTGTAAAAATAAACATTTTTATAGTCACCTTTTTGGTTAAAACCCCCAGCTTCAGCTGGGAAAGACTTCAGTCCTTGTTCTAATATTTCAATTCACTATAACTTGAATATATGATATTTTAATATACATGAAGAGCTTGCTCTTATGTATATTAAAATATCATATATGACAGATTATAACAAGACTAGCCACACTGTATTTTACCATCGCTTTCATGTTGTTTGGATCACTAAATATCGCTACAAAAGTATTGCAGGGTAACTTATAAGAATTAGGATCAGAGAGATAGCACAGGCATTAGTAATATCTCTTTAGAGTAATAGCGACTTCCAGTCTAGATATCAACCCACCAGCTTCAGCTGGTTGTTATTGAGTTTCTATTGTAGTATTATATTAAAATATAGTTTTCTTGTTTTTGGAATTTTTGTATTAATTCCTAGTACTATCTCTAAGATCACTAGGTCTAGTTAACCACTCTGCACTGCAAGTGCAGAGCTTAATATTACGGCATGAATGCCTCATGTATGTACTAACTTAAAAGTTAGAAACTATTTGTGTATGGCTCATTTAGAAAGTGTCACAACACAAAAAGAATATATCTGTGAAGTGTAAGATTTTGTTAAAAAATATCTGTATGATTCATTCTTATCTTTTCTTGATAAGATATTTAAAATTTATGTTGAAACGACGCACTGCAAGTGCGGGGTTTTTCTCCCAAAGTGGGACAATAAAATTGATATATTAGACTTCTTTCGAAACTAGACAATGATGTAGAATGGTGTTATAAATATCTGATTTGAAGTAATAATGAAATTCGAACATATTAAAGAGTTAGAGGATGAAAAATTTCGTCATTAACAGGAGTAAGGAAGGGAACATTCTCAAAGATGGTGGATATTTTAAGGCAAGCTGATGGTGTAGAAGTCAAGATTTGATCTTACAGACCCCATAAATTAACTTATTAGATTGTCAGATAAATTTTGACTGTCAGATAAGTGTTCAAGATACAAGATATCATTATTTTTTTCAAACGCTAATTTTTTACTATCTTTAAAGGTTTGCATTGGAGTTTTACCATAGCAATACTTGCCGGAATGAGGGCGTTCGTTATTATAATAATGTAACCAGGTATCAAGATCTTTTTGCAATTCAAAAAGTGAATTGTAAATCTTTTTACGCATTGCAGGAGTCAATCATTTAATTTGTGTAAGTTCATTTTTTATTTTCCAATAAATCATATTTAAAATCTCCACAAAGTATTTCAAATTGATTTAAAGCTAAAGACCAATCTTTAATAGGCATGGTCCATTTTTTGGCTGCATTTTGTAGGGATAAAAATATTATTTTTTGAATTGACTTATCATCTGGAAACACCCCCTTATTTTTGATAATTTTTCTAATTTGACGATTTACAGATTCTATAGTGTTAGTAGTATAAATTACCTTTCTGATCTCTTCAGGAAAGGCAAAAAACGGTATTATCCCAGACCAATTACGTTGCCAAATATCAGAAATTACCGGATATTTTTTATCCCATTTTACACCAAATTGCTGAAGTTTTAAACGTGCCATTTCGTCATTATTAGCTGTATAAATTTGTTTTAGATCTGATGTGACCTCTTTTAAATCTTTATATGACACATACTTTACTGAATTGCGAACCATATGTACAATACATAATTGTACTATAGTACTCGGGAATACACTGCTTATAGCTTCTGGAAAGCCCTTTAAACCATCCACACAAGCAACATAAATTTGTTCAATTCCTCGATTCTTTAACTCAGTAACTACTTGCATCCAAAATTTAGCACCTTCATTTTTGCCTATCCAAATGCCAAGTAACTCCTTTTTCCCTTCTATATTTACAGCAAGTGCTAAATATACTGCTTTATTTATTACTATGTGATTGTCTCTAGATTTTACATAGATACAGTCCAAGTATAATATTGGATACGGTTTTGTCGCATCTATAAATCATACTACATCAAGATTGTTAAAACTAAGGTTTTGGACATTATGATGCCATTAACATAGCAAAATTCTCAAAAGTAGAAAGATTATCATTAGCTCCAATTATTTGTCTTTTTTGCATCATACGAATATTTTCTATACCGGTAATAGTCATTTCTGCAGAATGAAAACTCTTAAAACCAAGCATTGGCTTTGTACGTTTTTTGATAAACCTATGATCTTGTTCTACAAGATTATTCAGGTATTTGGTCTGAATAACCTTAATTTTATAATCTTTAGGAACTTCTGTATTCAAATCATTAAGAGCAGCAGTATTACTACCGCTTTTATCAATTACTACTTTCTCAGGAAAATTATTCTCTCTAAAGGCTTTACGAAAAAATGCAAGTGCTGCAGGCTTGTCTCTATGCTTACGTAGCAGAAAGTCTACAGTATTACCAAGACTATCTAGTGCTCTATATAAATAAACCCATTTACCGTTTAATTTAATATAAGTCTCATCCATTCTCCAACTACTACCAACTGGCTTCTTTCTTTTTCTAACCACCTGATCTATCAATGGTACAAATTTTATAACCCATCTTTGTAATGTAGAGTGATCAATTTTTGCTCCCCTTATACTCATCATTTCTTCCAAATCTCGATAACTTAAAGAAAATCGGCATTTCATATAGACAAATAACATTATTATTTCTGGTGAAGAACAAAATCCTTTGAAATATGATAATAATCTTGCAGTAATACGAAACATCTTAACATCTTTTTTAGATCATTATATCAATCTTTTTTCTATTGTCCAACATATGCGACAGAACCGACTTTATGTGGTTACAAACTCTTCCAACCCACAATATAAAAATTACGTGGGTTAATCATAGTTTTAGTCATATTTTCTACCCTGATAAAGATTTTACAGACAATTTTTTATTGTCCCACTTTGGGAGAAAAACCCCGCACTTGCAGTGCGTCGTTTCAACATAAATTTTAAATATCTTATCAAGAAAAGATAAGATAAGATATTTTTTAACAAAATCTTACACTTCACAGATATATTCTTTTTGTGTTGTGACACTTTCTAAATGAGCCATACACAAATAGTTTCTAACTTTTAAGTTAGTACATACATGAGGCATTCATGCCGTAATATTAAGCTCTGCACTTGCAGTGCAGAGTGGTTAACTACTACCAAATACTGATATAGAAAATGAAATATTACAAACCGAACACTTACTAATTGAAAGGGGCGAATTACCATCTCCATTTTTTAGATTTCCTGGGTTAGTAGCCAGTCAAGAAATATTAGATATATTAACTTCTTACGGGCTAATACAATTAGGTGCAAGTGCGTGGATACATAAGCTTCCTGAACATGAGACAGTTAAAGATGGTGATATAGTATTAATCCATGGAAATGGTAATGAAGATAAAGTAGCCCTAGATAAATTGATTAAATTAGTTCAATCAGATCAGTTTTTATGGAAAAATTTACAAAAAGAACTAAGTTTGAGTAATACACTGCTATGATTTCAAGAGATAAAGTAGCTTACTAGAATACTCCCGTTTGATATAATTTGAAAAAACTACTACTAGTCTTGAATGGCTCCCCGGGCCGGACTCGAACCAGCGACCGAACGGTTAACAGCCGTTTGCTCTACCACTGAGCTACCGAGGAACATTTGCCTTTATATAGACTAGGTTTCTTATAACAAATCTTTTGACTATGGTCCAGTATTTTCTTATTTTATCTATAAAAAATAAATAGAACTTTTACAGAATTCGTTTATGCTGAGGAATTTAAAGGCGACTTGAAACCTCAACCCGCAGCGTACTCAAATGTATGTGATGAGCAGATACCGGCAGTATGTACAAATTACCAGCAGAAGTGGTATTATGCAAGGGTTCTGTCGCATATGTTGGACAATAGAAAAAAGATTGATATAATGATCTAAAAAAGATGTTAAGATGTTTCGTATTACTGCAAGATTATTATCATATTTCAAAGGATTTTGTTCTTCACCAGAAATAATAATGTTATTTGTCTATATGAAATGCCGATTTTCTTTAAGTTATCGAGATTTGGAAGAAATGATGAGTATAAGGGGAGCAAAAATTGATCACTCTACATTACAAAGATGGGTTATAAAATTTGTACCATTGATAGATCAGGTGGTTAGAAAAAGAAAGAAGCCAGTTGGTAGTAGTTGGAGAATGGATGAGACTTATATTAAATTAAACGGTAAATGGGTTTATTTATATAGAGCACTAGATAGTCTTGGTAATACTGTAGACTTTCTGCTACGTAAGCATAGAGACAAGCCTGCAGCACTTGCATTTTTTCGTAAAGCCTTTAGAGAGAATAATTTTCCTGAGAAAGTAGTAATTGATAAAAGCGGTAGTAATACGGCTGCTCTTAATGATTTGAATACAGAAGTTCCTAAAGATTATAAAATTAAGGTTATTCAGACCAAATACCTGAATAATCTTGTAGAACAAGATCATAGGTTTATCAAAAAACGTACAAAGCCAATGCTTGGTTTTAAGAGTTTTCATTCTGCAGAAATGACTATTACCGGTATAGAAAATATTCGTATGATGCAAAAAAGACAAATAATTGGAGCTAATGATAATCTTTCTACTTTTGAGAATTTTGCTATGTTAATGGCATCATAATGTCCAAAACCTTAGTTTTAACAATCTTGATGTAGTATGATTTATAGATGCGACAAAACCCAAAATAGTCCTCATTACTCCTTTTAAATGACCGCATTACAATAAATGACTGATTATTAAATATGCATGGTATATGAGATGTTTTTTTGTAATTAAAGATTAACTTATTTGTTTGTTGCATAAACCTCTTTTTCTTATTACATATTGGAAATTAGGTACAAACTTATAACACTAAAACCTCACTGTTTCATGACTTAGTATAATCCCATGATAGACCATTAGTACCCTACATTTTTTATATAACCACTATTAAAATGGCTACTGATCTCTATTAGCGAGGAGTCGCGAAAAAGCGGCAACGTGGCAATCTAGGATACGTGAAGCGTTACTCTAAAAAAACAGCTTAGCTGTTTACCTAGATCGCCACGGCATCTAAAGAGCCTTGCTATGACGATTATAGAAAAATGTAGGGTACTATGAGGCACCCCTACACCACATGGAATGTTGAACTAGGATGTAATACTCCTATACTTAGCAAAGCATTTGAACTTAGGGTTTACTTGGTTTTTGTTGGAGTATTTTGATCAGTCTGTTGATCTAACTGTTGATTTGACTGTTCTTGTTTCAAAAGCTTACTTTTTTCCTCTATTGAATTAAGAAAGAAATAAGTAAACGTTAAAAACCCAACCAAAAATGGGATAACGACAAATATAATTGCCTTTAATTTTCTAGCCGATTCTGCACGATCTAAGCGGTTTTCTCTTTCTTCTTCTGTTTCTTCAATCTTTTCTGTTTCAACATTTAATTCGTTAGTAATAATTTCTGAATTTAAATTGTCTTTTAACATTTGTATAACCTATTAATTCTATAGTTAAGAAAGATTTTAGTTAACCACTCTGCACTGCAAGTGCAGAGCTTAATATTACGGCATGAATGCCTCATGTATGTACTAACTTAAAAGTTAGAAACTATTTGTGTATGGCTCATTTAGAAAGTGTCACAACACAAAAAGAATATATCTGTGAAGTGTAAGATTTTGTTAAAAAATATCTTATCTTATCTTTTCTTGATAAGATATTTAAAATTTATGTTGAAACGACGCACTGCAAGTGCGGGGTTTTTCTCCCAAAGTGGGACAATAAACCCTAGCATAGTTGTTTGAGTCTTACAAGTAATAATATAAAATTAATTTATAAATATCTAAAAAAATCGTTAAATCATTAAAATAATAATAATTAAGTTAATTTAAGGGTTCTGTCGCATATGTTGGACAATAGAAAAAAGATTGATATAATGATCTAAAAAAGATGTTAAGATGTTTCGTATTACTGCAAGATTATTATCATATTTCAAAGGATTTTGTTCTTCACCAGAAATAATAATGTTATTTGTCTATATGAAATGCCGATTTTCTTTAAGTTATCGAGATTTGGAAGAAATGATGAGTATAAGGGGAGCAAAAATTGATCACTCTACATTACAAAGATGGGTTATAAAATTTGTACCATTGATAGATCAGGTGGTTAGAAAAAGAAAGAAGCCAGTTGGTAGTAGTTGGAGAATGGATGAGACTTATATTAAATTAAACGGTAAATGGGTTTATTGTCCCACTTTGGGAGAAAAACCCCGCACTTGCAGTGCGTCGTTTCAACATAAATTTTAAATATCTTATCAAGAAAAGATAAGATAAGATATTTTTTTAACAAAATCTTACACTTCACAGATATATTCTTTTTGTGTTGTGACACTTTTTAAATGAACCATACACAAATAGTTTCTAACTTTTAAGTTAGTACATACATGAGGCATTCATGCCGTAATATTAAGCTCTGCACTTGCAGTGCAGAGTGGTTAACTTATATAGAGCACTAGATAGTCTTGGTAATACTGTAGACTTTCTGCTACGTAAGCATAGAGACAAGCCTGCAGCACTTGCATTTTTTCGTAAAGCCTTTAGAGAGAATAATTTTCCTGAGAAAGTAGTAATTGATAAAAGCGGTAGTAATACGGCTGCTCTTAATGATTTGAATACAGAAGTTCCTAAAGATTATAAAATTAAGGTTATTCAGACCAAATACCTGAATAATCTTGTAGAACAAGATCATAGGTTTATCAAAAAACGTACAAAGCCAATGCTTGGTTTTAAGAGTTTTCATTCTGCAGAAATGACTATTACCGGTATAGAAAATATTCGTATGATGCAAAAAAGACAAATAATTGGAGCTAATGATAATCTTTCTACTTTTGAGAATTTTGCTATGTTAATGGCATCATAATGTCCAAAACCTTAGTTTTAACAATCTTGATGTAGTATGATTTATAGATGCGACAAAACCATTTGTGATAAGATTTTATGAGTTGATAAATCCAGTATGTTCATAATTGTATTTGGTAACAAACCTAAATAAATTATTGCTACACAAAGCGGCATAATTGCAAGTATCTCATAAAGATATAGATCTTTAAAACTTATAACCTGATTATTAGTAATTTGTCCTAGCATTACTTCCTTATAAAGTTTTAGCATATAAACAGCTCCAAGAATAATGCCAACACTACTTATAATAGCTGCTACTACATTAGCTTGATAAATACCTACCAAACTTAAAAATTCTCCTATAAAACCGCTAGTGCCTGGTAAACCTATAGAGCCAAGCATGGCAATCATGAAAAAGGTGGCAAGTATTGGCATTTTATTTGCCACTCCACCATATTTGTCTATCTCCTTAGTATGCAATCTATCGTACAAAGTACCAATTATCAAAAACAAAGCAGATGCCACAGTACCATGACTAATCATTTGATATACGGCTCCCTTAATCCCAGTTTCTGTTAAGCTAAAAATCCCTCCAGTCACATAGCCCATATGAGCTATCGATGAATAAGCTATCATCTTTTTCATGTCTCTTTGAGCCAGTGCTACTAGTGAACCATATATTACAGCAAAAATACTCAGCACTAATACATAAAATGCAAATTCTTTTGATATATTTGGAAACATTGGTAATGATACACGTAAAAACCCATATGCTCCAAGTTTTAACAATATACCAGCCAAAATGACAGATCCAGCAGTTGGTGCTTGTACGTGTGCATCAGGAAGCCACGTATGGAACGGCAGCATAGGAACTTTCACTGCGAAGGCTATAAAGATTGCCCACCATAAAACCCTCTGCACCGGTAATGTTAATGAAGGGACTAATTCATTTAGATCAAGCATATTAAAACTATGAACTTGGCTATAAATATATATGAGTGACAATAAGAAAAATACCGATCCCAAAAAAGTATAGAGGAAGAATTTTACGGCAGCATAAACCTTATTTTCGCCTCCCCAAATTCCTATAATTATATACATAGGGATCAATATTAGTTCAAAAAATAAGTAAAATAATAGTAAATTCATTGAGCAGAAAGCCCCAATGCAAAAAGACTCAATTAATAAAAAACAAAATAAGAATTCTTTGATATATTTTTTGACGGTAAATAAGCTAGCTATAATACAGATAAGGGTTAAAAAGCTTGTCAGAACAACAAAGAATATTGAAATTCCGTCAACTCCAATGTGGAATTCAAGACCTATAGATTGAATCCAACTATAGCATTCTACAAATTGATAAAGTTTTGATGTATTATCAAATTGAACTAATAAATAAATAGTAGATATTAGGGTTAGGATAGAGCTTAAAACTGCGACATACATCGCATAAACTTGTTTATTTTGGGCTTGCTTATTTACTGACCTACTTTGGTTGATAAATAGCAGAATATATAATGCACTTACTAAAGGCAAAAAAATACTTATTGATAAGATCGGTAACCCGGACATTTTAAGCTCTAATAATCAAATTAACTCCGATAACTTTAGCGTTTATTAGAATATACAAAACTAATATCTCTTGAACCACGCTCAATTGCTGCTGCTACCTTTAGAGTATTATATTCATCAAGGGCTTTTCCTATTACTTGCATGCCAAAAGGCAAACCTCTAGAAGATAATGCAGCAGGTACAGAGCAACAAGGAAGACCGGCAAGACTAGCTGGAATAGTAAATAAATCGTTTAAATACATTGTCACAGGATTATCTTGTTTCTCACCTAAGTTAAAAGCTTCGGATGGTGTAGATGGCAAAATTATTGCTTCAACTTGTGCAAAAGCTTTCTTAAAATCATCTGAAATCAAGCGTCTTATTTTTTGGGCTTTTAAGTAATAAGCATCCATAAGAGTAGATGAAAGCAAATAAGTACCAATCATAATACGTCTTTTAACTTCAGCACCAAAACCAGCAGTTCTTGTTTTTTCATACATTTCCTCAATGGGTATTCCCTCATTTCCTACCCTGATTCCATATCTTATACCATCATATCTAGATAAATTAGATGAGGTTTCAGCAGGTGCTATAACGTAATATGCAGCTAGAGCATATTTAGAATAGGGTAATGAAATATCAATAATTTCTGCCCCATCGTTTTTTAGAATATCAATAGTATGCTGCCACATCTTAATAATATCCGGTTGTATACCATCTTGTTTCATAATATCAAATGGTACACCTATTTTCATGTTTTTTGAACTACTATTACATGCCGATCTTAGCTCTAGTATTTCAGAGTTTATAGAAGTAGAATCCTTTTCATCAAAACCAATCATGGCTTGTAGCATTAAAGCAGTATCTTCAACAGTTCTTGTAAGTACTCCAGCTTGGTCAAGCGAACTGGCAAAAGCAATCATACCATATCTAGAACAACGACCATATGTTGGTTTGAATCCGACAATCCCAGTATAACTGGCAGGTTGGCGAACAGAACCTCCTGTATCACTTCCAAGAGCTGCCATAGCTAAAAAGCTACTGACAGCAGCTGACGAGCCTCCAGAAGATCCACCAGGGACTACCGGAGTTGTAGGTGCATCTATCGCTTTCCAAGGACTAATAACGTTACCAAAATAGCTAGTAATATTAGCCGATCCCATGGCAAATTCATCCATATTAGCCTTACCAAGCATTATTGTACCGTGATCTTGAACATTTTTACTTACAGTAGATTCATATGTTGGTACAAAGTTGCTGAGTATTTTTGAGGCAGCAGTAGTTAGTACTCCTTTTGTACAAAAAAGATCTTTTACAGCAATAGGAATTCCTTCTAAGGATCTTGCTATTCCATTATGATAATTTTGATCAGCAATTTTAGATTGCTCTAAAGCAATATCTGTAGTTTCAGTAATATAAGCATTTAACTCTTTATGTTTGTCCATTTCTTTAATATGTGCTTTAGTCAGCTCAACACACGAAAATTCTTTATTCTTTAAGGCTTTAAGGGCTTGTGTGATGGTTAATTTTATAATTTCCGACATATTTTACTCTACTACTTTTGGGACAACAAAACATTTTACTTCTTTGGCAAGTTCTGCCTTATCATTAGGCACATTAGCAAATAATTCATCAGAAATGTCACCATACAATACTTGGTCTTTTCGCATTCTTTGGTGCATATCACAAACAGAAGTAAGTGGTTCAACGTTACTACAGTCTACATCGTTTAAAATGTTGATCATATCCATCATCTCAGTTAATTGATGGGCAAAACTGCTTATCTCTTTTTGGGTAAAATTAAACCTAGCAAGTTTTGCTATTTTTTGTACTTCTTCATTTGTAATCATTATATACCTTAAATATTATAGTCATTATAGCATGAAATATGTTTGCACTAATAGTTTATGGCTATTTTATGAAAAAATATACCTAAGTCATTTAGGTGTCATCTCTTTGAGGAATGACACCTATTTTTAGACTTAAATAGTCAGTATTTCTTGTTCTTTTTGTTTAACATGCAAGTCCACTTTATTACTATACTCATCAGTTAATTTTTGGATTTCTTCTGATAGGTTATGTTGTTCATCTTCAGTTATGATACTGTTTTTTTCTAACTTTTTTAAATCTTCATTACCATCCCTTCTTATATTACGCAAGGCAATTTTAGTATTTGCTCCATATTTGTGAGCAAATTTAACAAGTTCTTTGCGGCGTTCTTCAGTAAGTAACGGTATTGTGATTCTTATTAGCTGTCCATCTGATGATGGGTTTAGACCCAAATTTGTATCTATAATAGCTTTTTCTACAAATTTTACTATAGATTTATCCCACACTTGTACAGTAATAGTTCGTGCATCTGGAGTTGAGAGACTTGCTACTTGCGACAATGGTACTTTATCGCCATATGCTTCAACCAATACAGGGTCAAGTAAGTTAACTGAAGCTCGACTAGTTCTGAGTCCCTTGAGTTCATGATCTAATACTCTTATCGAACTATCCATTTTTGATTGTAATTCTTTACGTATAGTTGCTTTATCCATACTTTATTCACCTTCTTGAATTTTTGTATATTCACCTTTTCCTTGCAGTACTTTTGCAAAATTACCTTTCTCTTTAATAGAAAATACCTTAATTGGCAAGTTGTTTTCTCTAGCCACAGCAATAGCAGCAATATCCATAACTTGTAAATTATCTTTTAAAAGATTAGTATAACTTATAGTAGAATATTTCACTGCATTAAGGTTCTTTGTCGGATCTGCATTATATACACCATTAACCTTAGTACCTTTTAGTAATAAATCACAGCTCATTTCAATTGCTCTTAAAACAGCTGCACTATCAGTAGTGCAAAATGGATTACCAGTACCGCCGGCAAAAATTACTACTCTACCTTTTTCTATATGTTTTTTTGCTTTACGACGTATATAAGGCTCACAAACGCTCATCATAGGGATTGCAGAAAGGACTCTAGTATGAACACCCAAACTTTCCATAATATTTTGTAGAGTAAGTGCGTTGATTACCGTGCCAAGCATGCCAATATAATCACCAGCAGCTCTTTCCATGCCAAATAAGACATCAGTGCCACGATAAATATTGCCACCGCCAACGACCACACATACTTCTATTCCAAGATCAATTGCTTCCTTTATATCTTCAGCAATTCCTAAGATTATAGAGTACTCATGACCAAATTGTTTGTTGCCCATTAAGGCTTCGCCAGAAACTTTTAATAGGACTCGTTTATATTGCAAAGAGGACATAAATTAAACTCTTGGTTTTATAAATTTTCTATGTAAACCCTAAATACACTCTCGATGTACCCCAATTCGGGATAAGAATTAGTTAATTCTTATCCCGAATTCGCATGATGTCATTCCCACGAAGGCAGAAATCTATAGTATCTAATAGCCTTTTAGACCATTTTGATCCCTATTTCAAGAGTAGTTTGCCAAGTTTATTTTAGTTAACATAGTATCTGCCCTTTTTTCAAATGCATCAACCATTTTTTCAGTAGCATCAGTAAAAAATATATTAACTAACTTGTCAACTATTGCAAATTTCATCTTAAAATCAATAAAGAACTCTATTTTACTACCAGTATCTTCTTGAGAAAATTGCCATAAATTTTTTAAATATTTAAATGGTCCGGAGATTGCCTCTACTTCAATGGAATATTTTTGCTTATTCAAATCATTTGAGTATATAATTTTTGATTGATAATTGTCTGAAAAACCTTTTAACTGAATTACTAATTCAGCTATAATTTGATTCTCACTCTCTGAGATGATTCTAGCCGCCCTACACCATGGTAAGAATTCGGGATATGACTTTACGTCAAGAACTAAGTGAAATAATTCTTGTACATTATATGGTAGGATTTTGGCTTGATGAAAACTTGGCATAAATTCTTTAAAAATCAGTTACTCTACCTTTATGCTGCCAATCTCCGTGGGTAGTGGGTTCTTGACCTTTAAAACCACCTATTTCCTTTGGCTTTTCTTTTTCATCTTTTATGGTAGTATCTTTTTTGTTATCCATAATATATACTAGTCCTCTCCTATTATGTCTTTTTATTTGTATCTATATATGTTAACACTTCAGTTGCAGATTTATCCAATTCTTGCATCACTGCAATATATGGGAAAGGACCGTAACTAATTCTAGATACACCTAAATCAACAAGGTTTTTTACTGTCGTTATATCTTGCACCATTATATTGACAGGAATAGGTGAAAATTCACATAATTGTTTTATAAAATTATAATTTGCTAAGCCTGGTGCAGAAAACCCATCAGCTCCAACTTCTGCATAAGCTTTGCTTCGTTCTATAGCTTCTTTTAAGTCTTGTTCATTATGCTCAGATGTATCTTTTTGAAGAAAGATATCCGTTCTAGCATTAGTTAACCACTCTGCACTGCAAGTGCAGAGCTTAATATTACGGCATGAATGCCTCATGTATGTACTAACTTAAAAGTTAGAAACTATTTGTGTATGGCTCATTTAGAAAGTGTCACAACACAAAAAGAATATATCTGTGAAGTGTAAGATTTTGTTAAAAAATATCTTATCTTATCTTATCTTTTCTTGATAAGATATTTAAAATTTATGTTGAAACGACGCACTGCAACTGCGGGGTTTTTCTCCCAAAGTGGGACAATAAACATATTAGGCAATAACTCCTTTATAGCTTCTTTAATTGCTTTAATTCGTTTACATTGTTCTTCTATAGAGTATCTGGCCTTTTCTTTCCCAATAATTTGATCTTCAAAATTTATACCAATTGCCCCTGTTTTAATTACGTGTTCAACATTCTCTATTAAATCACTTAACTTCGATGCAAATCCTGATTCAAAATCAAAACTCACAGGTACTTTGACTTTTTCAATAATATTCTTTAAATTTTGCAAGGCTAATTTAAGTGGGAATTTCTCACCATCTTCATAACCATAAGATTTTGCTACTGCCCAGCTACTTGTAGCTAATGCTTTCGCCCCGGACTTCTCTACAATCTGTGCTGAACCAACATCCCAAATATTATACAATACTAAAGGATTACCCTTTTTATGAAGTGTTTTAAACAAGTTATCTTCTATTTCTGTGAATTTTCTTTTCATACTACATATATCTCCTTTTGTTTGAGTTAGTTTTTTTTCATTATTGTTTTTTCCTTAATAATATATTGTTACTCAAAACATAATTTTAATTATTAAAATAATATTTTGAAGTACATGAAAAAGTCAAAATGCCTAGGTGTTAACCATTAGAGTTAAAATTATGAAAATTTCTCGTCTTCACAGAATATATACCAATATCAAACTAATTGAAAATTATTCGTTAAATCTTGCAGAAGATCATAGTCACTACCTTAAAACAGTATTAAGACTAAAGGTTGACGATCATTTTAGAATTTTTAACGGCACAGATGGTGAGTTTATAGCACAAATTACTGGTATTACAAAAAACAATTTACATGTTGGACTTACTAATATTTTAAGAAAAGCAACAGTTGAACCTGAACTTACTTTAGGAATATCTATTATTAAAAGTGATAGAATGTTGGATGGGTTTTGTCGCATCTATAAATCATACTACATCAAGATTGTTAAAACTAAGGTTTTGGACATTATGATGCCATTAACATAGCAAAATTCTCAAAAGTAGAAAGATTATCATTAGCTCCAATTATTTGTCTTTTTTGCATCATACGAATATTTTCTATACCGGTAATAGTCATTTCTGCAGAATGAAAACTCTTAAAACCAAGCATTGGCTTTGTACGTTTTTTGATAAACCTATGATCTTGTTCTACAAGATTATTCAGGTATTTGGTCTGAATAACCTTAATTTTATAATCTTTAGGAACTTCTGTATTCAAATCATTAAGAGCAGCCGTATTACTACCGCTTTTATCAATTACTACTTTCTCAGGAAAATTATTCTCTCTAAAGGCTTTACGAAAAAATGCAAGTGCTGCAGGCTTGTCTCTATGCTTACGTAGCAGAAAGTCTACAGTATTACCAAGACTATCTAGTGCTCTATATAAATAAACCCATTTACCGTTTAATTTAATATAAGTCTCATCCATTCTCCAACTACTACCAACTGGCTTCTTTCTTTTTCTAACCACCTGATCTATCAATGGTACAAATTTTATAACCCATCTTTGTAATGTAGAGTGATCAATTTTTGCTCCCCTTATACTCATCATTTCTTCCAAATCTCGATAACTTAAAGAAAATCGGCATTTCATATAGACAAATAACATTATTATTTCTGGTGAAGAACAAAATCCTTTGAAATATGATAATAATCTTGCAGTAATACGAAACATCTTAACATCTTTTTTAGATCATTATATCAATCTTTTTTCTATTGTCCAACATATGCGACAGAACCACATGTTCAGCTCAGCTGATGTTAACTTATTTTTGTACTGCTTTTCATCCTCAACTACTATGCTAAGGTTAAACCAGTTCATTGCTGGATTAACTAGCAAGCTTTGTAAACCTGAGGCTAATTGTTCCCTTGACCAAATGGAAGTAGAATCAAATATTACCTTCAGGAGTTTCGCACTTAGCAAAAAATATGTTAATCTAGCAAGAAAGAGTTTTAGTTAAGCATGGCAAGATCAAAATGTAGCAAAGACTTATATAAATCATTTTTACAAGCAAGTAGCGTAAGATATAGTGGTAAAGCATTATCTGAAGTAAGTCCAATAAACCTATCTCATGATAGTGCAAGTCGATGGTTAAATAGTAAGGATTTCCGCCCTAGCGGGATCTACAGAGAAGTGTCAAAATATATTGATAGGGAAGCTTCTTGTTTATTAGTGGGAGATGACACGTTATTGTCAAAGCAATACAGTAAGAAAATTGAGCTTGTACATTATCAATATTCTGGAGCTGTACATGATGTTATACCTGGTATAGGGATGGTCAACTTACTGCATTACAATGCTAAAACTGATCAATCTACCCCTGTAGATTATAGAATATATGATAAAGAAACTGATGGAAAAACAAAGAATGAGCATTTTTGTGATATGCTTACTTTAGCTAAGGAAAGAGGGATCAATCCTGATGCAGTAGTAATGGATGCGTGGTATAGCGGTTTGGAGAATTTGAAACATATACGTAATTTAGGTTGGACATGGGTATAATGGACTGAAAAAATTAGACAAAGAAGCAGGTATTTTTGTTTCTCAATAAGTATAGAATAATAAATAAAATTAAAGAGAAACAAATGGGTAAAAAACAAATTAAAAATTTTAGTGCAGAAGCAAAAACTAAAATAGTATTAGAGATGTTAAAAGAAGAATCAACAATAGGTCAGTTATCGGTCAAATATGAAGTAACGGCTAAAACTATGCAAAACTGGAAACGACAATTTTTAGATAATGCGTCATTGGCATTTGAGCCAGCAAAAGCTGTTAGTGAGTACAAAGGGCAGATTAGTGAACTTAAGAATCAAAACGATGAACTTGCAAAAGCATTAGGTAAGGCTACAGTCGAGAGGGACTGGGCGGTGGGAAAGCTAAACAGCTTGGACTTATCAAATAAGAAAAGTCTTGTCGACCCCAAGCTGAGTACGTTAGCAAAGACAAGGCAATGTGAACTATTAAAGATAAGCAGATCTGGAGTATATTATAAAGCTAAAGTAATGAGCTTATATAATCTTGATATTTTAAATAGAATAGATGAAATATATACGGATAACCCTGAGTATGGTTATCGTTATATATACAAACAATTATTGGAAGACGGCTTTAATGTGGGCAGAGATAGGGTGCTTAAATATATGGGAATAATGGGTATAGAAGCTATTCATCCTCATAAAAAGCAATCTACTTCTGTGAAGGATGGTCAACATAAAATTTATAGCTATTTGCTTGAGCCGTACTGGCACAAATCAGGAACGAATAGAACTATTCATGTACCTTATGTTAATCAAGTGTGGAGTGGTGACATTACTTATATTAGAACTAACGGAGGATTTATGTATCTTGTGGCGATTATAGATTGGCATAGTAAGGCAATACTAAGTTATAAAGTATCTAATTCTATGGATGCATCACTTGTAACCGATGTATTAAAAGATGCACTGAATAAATACCCTGCACCACAAATATTCAATAGTGATCAGGGTAGTCAATATACTGGACATGAGCATACGGGAATTCTAAAAGAGAATAATATACAAATCTCAATGAACGGTAAGGGTAGAAGCATTGATAATATTGTGATTGAAAGATTTTTTAGAACTTTAAAATATAATTGTATATTTATAAATGATTTTAAAAATATCGCAGAACTTAAAGATGGTATTGATAAATACATGGATAAATATAACAATCAAAGATTCCATTCAAGTATTGGTTATAAAAAACCGATGAACGTGTATCTTGATTACTTACAAAATGCAGCTTAAAAATTATGTAAAATGGGAAACAAAATTAGTGAAAAATTTGTCTTGAAAAATCAGTCCAGTTTCGGGTTAGTAACCTAAGAAAAAATAGAAAAGTTAATCATAATGTTAGCTTAGAAAGTTTAGAGATTCCTGATGAGGGACTAAAAATTCACCTACGTGGATACGGTTGGGTTACGGTATTTAAGTTTGTGGCAAAAAATGGTCGCATTGATTACATAACAACTAACTTAGAAAATCCAACACGTGAACAAATAGAGAAAATTGTTAAGGCACGGTGGTCTATAGAAGTTTATCATCGAGAATTAAAACAAACTTGTGGTATTGAACGCTGTCAGGCACGCACGGGTCGAGCTCAGAGAAATCATATTTGCCTTGCCGTATTTGCTTGGCTCGATATGAACAAAAGGAGGATAAATGAAAAAATTACTTTATATCAACAAACTTGGGAAGTTATAAAAACATCAATTCAGAACAACATTAGATGCCTTTTAGAGCCTTTCTAATTAAGTGTGTAAATTTTTCATAGGGCTTAAATTCTACCTTCAAATTTTATCAAAAAGTGAGCCATAGCTGCGTTCCAGTTTGGAATCGGCATAACCCATTTCTTGGTCATATAATCAATTGCCAAATACAAGGTCTTAAAAACGGCATTATCATTTGGAAAAACCCGTTTATTCTTAGTAACCTTACGTAATTGGCTATTGACAGATTCTACACTATTAGTTGTGTATATTACTTTCCTTATCGCCTCAGGGTATCCTAGAAAAACCATTAAATTTTCCCAATGAACATACCAAGATTTAGCAATTTGTGGATACTGTTTACTCCATTTAGCTTCAAAAGATTCTAAAGCAAGATGTGCTTCTTCCTCTGTGCTAGCAGTATATATAGGCTTTAAATCAGCCGCTAATTCTTTTCGGTCTTTATATGATACATATTTTAAACTATTTCTAATCTGATGTACAATACATAATTGATGTTCGGTTTTCGGAAAAACTGCTTCTATTGCCTCAGACATACCGGTTAAATTATCACTGCAAGCAATAAGCATGTCTTGCATACCTCTGTTCTTCATCTCAGTAAAATTACCAAGCCAAAATTTCGCTCCTTCATTTTCACTGATCCACAATCCTAAAATATCCTTCCTTCCAGATAAATCAATACCTAATGCTACATATACAGACTTATTGATAATTCGTTTATCTTGACGTACTTTTACTACTAAACAGTCAAAAAATACTATAGCATATACTCGATCCAATGGTCGGCTTTGCCATATCTTGACATCCTCAATTACATCATCAGTAATTTGACTTATCAAACTTTCGCTAACGTCAGCTCCATACAATTCTTGCATTTGAATCTTAATATCAGATAAGCTCATTCCTTTAGCGTATAATGATATTATTTTATCATCAAATCCTTCAATACGTCTTTGACGCTTCGGAATTAATGCAGGTTCAAATGTACTACTTCTATCCCTTGGAACCTCAATCTCTACAACTCCATTATTTGTTACTAGATTCTTTACATTCCTACCATTACGAACATTATCACTATCAGTATGACAATATTTATCATATCCTAAATGATTATTCATCTCTGACTGCAATGCCTTCTCTACAAGCCGTTTGGTTAATTGTTTTAATAAACCATCCTCTTTAAGTAATGTTGATATATCTGTATCATTATTTATTAATAAATCTATCGCTTGATTCATTGCTTCATTTTGTTTTTGGTGCATTATAATTTCTCCTTTTGTTATATTATATTTTTATATAACCTTTGAAAAATTTACACACTTATTTGTACAGAGCCGCCTTTTAGCTGATTCGCAATTTTGCTAACTGCGAAACTCCTGACCTTATTACTCTCAGTTTGTGGACAGACATATTTCTTTAGCTCATCCCATATCTGATTCCATTTTTCCCGCTTGCTTTTCAGATTATCAAAATATTCAATCTTTTTATTTAAATCATTATCATGCATAGTTCATAACTCTTGAGTTTAAACTTGTATTAGCTGTTAAATATGGTGTTGCCAATTTTCTTGATACTTTCTTAAGTTTCTTGAGAAAGTCACTATTATATAGCACCTCATGGTTATATTTTTTGCCACTAGCTGCAGTCATACTAGGCAAGCCTAAAGTTAATCCTTCAATATCTCTAAGGGATGTGATCTTGCCAAGAGATTCATGTAACGGAGGTAAATCTTTTAATCGTGGTACTGATCGCATATTAAAATGTTCCAGCGATTGTTTTAGACCACCAAGCTCAGCTATTGCCATTTTTCCTAATCCCGATGAACCGTATCTTGCTATTCGCGACAAATCAGCACCTATACTTGGATCATTGTTGTTAAGATTAATTCTTTCAAAACCAGCAAGTTTACGACCAATATCGGCTCTATTCATATAATGACCTATACCAACAAGCGGAGATAACATTTTGATTCCTGAACCTATCCCAGCAAGTACTGAACCCTTAGCACCAATTGCTCCTAATCCTGACCCAAGTCCAAAGGTTAAAGCCGTTAGCCCCAATCCTTGTACTAATCCAGTAGTTCTTGCAGATTTTTGATACTTCCCAGCCCGCCATTCTAAATCTCTGCCATAGCTATCCAACTGGCTCTGAGCTGCTGCCCCATAACTCTTTAACTGATTTTGCAATCCTTCAGCATGCAATTGCTGTCTTGCATAGTCAGCAGAGATTTTCTCTTGTCTATTTTGCTCTTCCTTGTATTGTTCAATAATTTTGGTTAATTGTTGTCTAGCATTATCAAAGTTACTACTATCCTGCAACAATCGATTTTGCTGTGATTGGTGGTTAGCAAGCTGATGTTCAAGATTAGCTTTTTCCCTTGTTAGTTGTTGATGCTCTTTGGTGATACTATCCATCGAATGGCGTATTTTGCTTTCCACTTCGCCACGTTGCTTTTTTAGACTCTCTACGTCTTGCTGATATTTAGAAATGTGGCTACCGGCTTCCTCTTCGGTTAAACCTTTCAAGCTTTCTTTTCGCTGGGCTACTTGATCATACAAGTTTTGGAAGCTGCTTGGTAATTGCTCTACCTCACTTATTTTTGCATCAAGAGCAGGAGCTTTCTGTTTAAATGCTTCAAAAGCTTGTTGCAGTTGATTGGCTGATGCGGACAAACTAGATCTTTGTGACTCCAAGTTTTTTAAACCACTCTCATATTGTCTACTATGATAATCTAGTTGGTTCTGCATTTCATAGCTTCTCATGCTAGCTTGGTATTGTTGCTCTTCTAAAGAACGCAAACCCTGCTGAGCATCTTGCAATTGCTGCGATAAATTATTGATAGTAGTTTGTGCTTCACTAGCGTAATTATTGTAACGATCTCGTGATTCATTGTACAAACGATTCTGTCGTCTTTTATCTTTACCGGTAAGATAATTCCAAATTCCACCCATAATCCTATCGTAAATTATTTATAGATATTACTACCTGATAATAGTAAAAATATAACTGAACAAAATGTTAATCTCATTTCTTAACCCCTATCTCCAAAGCATTATAATCATTCACTACCCTACGGTGTTGCAATATATTATATTGTGACTGCTGTTGTTCATTACAAGTTTTAACGTCCATCGCGAGATAACAAAAACTCTCTACTATGTCAGTAGCTCTAGAGGAATTAGAATGCACCCCTCTTTTGCTGGCATCAAACTCATAAAGTCCGTTAATACCACGTTGACATTTTTGGACGTCGATGCGGCATTTACCTAGTAGCATTCTTGCCTTACTTATCATCTCCTCTCGTAAATATTTCCTACCAATGGTAAAAGGTGAAAATCCTACTTGCTGGGCAATCTCGTTGGCTTGTTGTAGCCTAATATCCAAAGTCGGCATTTGTCTTCGACTCATATCATGCGGTAAGACATTGCGTCCATATTGATAAGGTCTAGTTCTTAAATGATTCAAGTAAAACTCTAAATCCTTGCCCCTGTTCATGTAAAAGTCGATAATATCAATAGAGTCCTTTTTTTCTTGGACAAACCAAATCACTGTATAGTCAACAATGCCAATATCCCAGTAAGTATGAACCTGATAGGCTGAGTCATGTGGTACATAACCAATACGTCCTTCTTCTTCAGCTAGCCGTAATTGTTCAACAAAAGTACCTCCTTGATCAGCCCTCTTATAACGATAGGCTTCAAAGTCACAATAGAGTTCTCGGCGAATCTCTTCATTAGTCATATCAACTGAATCAATTAGCCTCAGGTTTACAAAGCTTGTTAGTAAATCCGGCAATGAACTGGTTTAACCTGAGCATAGTAGTTGAGGATGAAAAGCAGTACCAAAATAAGTTAACATCAGCTGAGCTGAACATGTTAGCCCAAATGATAGAAAAAGCCATAATGGATATATTCAACAATCCAGCTTCTAATTTCTACAATCAGATTCATCAGTTTTTTCTAAATCTGGCTGCCTTTGGTACAGCGATATTCTATGTTGAAGAAGACCTGTTATTGCCCCAAACTCTATTTTTCCGTAATATTAATTTACAAGAATGTTACTTTGAAGAAGATAAATTTGGTTTTGTTAATACCATGTACCGACTATTTAGCATGCCAATTAAAGCTGCATCAGCTAAATGGTCAAACTTTGCCGATTTCAAGGAAAGACTAGCCAAAAATCCTGATGAAACAGTAGAAATATTGCATATAGTTAGCCCACAAAATGAGAATCAGATAGGCAAAGGTGGGAAAGGGTTAATAACAACACTTGCCTATAGCTCAGAATATATCTACTTATCTGAACAAAAAATTATCAGTCAATCAGGATATTCGTATTTTCCGTTTTTTGTTACGCGGTGGATAAAAGAAGAAGGTCAAGTATACGGCTACGCTCCAGCTCATCATGTACTACCCGATATAAAACTACTAAATAGTTTAAGACAAATTACCCTGAAAGTAGCCCAAAAACAATTAGACCCACCATTATTAGTTCCCAAGGATGGCTACTACTTACCACTCTATACTACTCCAGGTAGCGTTAACTTCTACCGTAACGGTATGGCAGATAAGATAGTACCATTAACTGGCATGGAGAGTATCATTCCAACTGAAATTGAGCAAAATCAATGCCGCGATGCGATATTTAAGGCATTTTATGTTGACATATTCAGAATGCAGAAAGAAAACAAAGAAATGACTGCCACTGAGGTACAAATTAGAACGGAGGAACAATATCGGTTAATGTCACCAATGGTGGGTAGAATCGAGACGGAATTTCTAAATCCGTTAATCACTGCAATATATCAGACGCTGATAAAATATAACAGAGTACCGATCCTTGAAGGAGCAACTAGCCCACCTGATATTGAGATTGAATATGTCTCACCATTATCCAAGGCTCAAAAATCATCAACGATATCTGGGGTTGAGCAAGTAGTGAGCTTTTTCCAAAGGAGTGGCATCAGTAACTTCTACCCTGAAATTTATGACAATATAAATTGGGATGAGTGTTTTAAACTATTTTGCGAGCTTAGAGGAACACCAAGCTCAATTCTCAAGAGTGAACAGGAAGTATTGCAGATTAGACAACAACGCAAAATAATACCAATTGCAATAATTAACACGGTGTATTTATCCAGTCTCTATACATAATTGATTTTACTAAATCTACATTATGAGCAAGTTGATTCCAAGCGTAACAAGCCATAGTGACGATATCTTCATATACACCATAACATTGGTTAGACAAGTAATGATTCTGGTTCTGTCGCATATGTTGGACAATAGAAAAAAGATTGATATAATGATCTAAAAAAGATGTTAAGATGTTTCGTATTACTGCAAGATTATTATCATATTTCAAAGGATTTTGTTCTTCACCAGAAATAATAATGTTATTTGTCTATATGAAATGCCGATTTTCTTTAAGTTATCGAGATTTGGAAGAAATGATGAGTATAAGGGGAGCAAAAATTGATCACTCTACATTACAAAGATGGGTTATAAAATTTGTACCATTGATAGATCAGGTGGTTAGAAAAAGAAAGAAGCCAGTTGGTAGTAGTTGGAGAATGGATGAGACTTATATTAAATTAAACGGTAAATGGGTTTATTTATATAGAGCACTAGATAGTCTGGTAATACTGTAGACTTTCTGCTACGTAAGCATAGAGACAAGCCTGCAGCACTTGCATTTTTTCGTAAAGCCTTTAGAGAGAATAATTTTCCTGAGAAAGTAGTAATTGATAAAAGCGGTAGTAATACGGCTGCTCTTAATGATTTGAATACAGAAGTTCCTAAAGATTATAAAATTAAGGTTATTCAGACCAAATACCTGAATAATCTTGTAGAACAAGATCATAGGTTTATCAAAAAACGTACAAAGCCAATGCTTGGTTTTAAGAGTTTTCATTCTGCAGAAATGACTATTACCGGTATAGAAAATATTCGTATGATGCAAAAAAGACAAATAATTGGAGAGTCAATCATTTAATTTGTGTAAGTTCATTTTTTATTTTCCAGTTAACCACTCTGCACTGCAAGTGCAGAGCTTAATATTACGGCATGAATGCCTCATGTATGTACTAACTTAAAAGTTAGAAACTATTTGTGTATGGCTCATTTAGAAAGTGTCACAACACAAAAAGAATATATCTGTGAAGTGTAAGATTTTGTTAAAAAATATCTTATCTTATCTTTTCTTGATAAGATATTTAAAATTTATGTTGAAACGACGCACTGCAAGTGCGGGGTTTTTCTCCCAAAGTGGGACAATAAATCATATTTAAAATCTCCACAAAGTATTTCAAATTGATTTAAAGCTAAAGACCAATCTTTAATAGGCATGGTCCATTTTTTGGCTGCATTTTGTAGGGATAAAAATATTATTTTTTGAATTGACTTATCATCTGGAAACACCCCCTTATTTTTGATAATTTTTCTAATTTGACGATTTACAGATTCTATAGTGTTAGTAGTATAAATTACCTTTCTGATCTCTTCAGGAAAGGCAAAAAACGGTATTATCCCAGACCAATTACGTTGCCAAATATCAGAAATTACCGGATATTTTTTATCCCATTTTACACCAAATTGCTGAAGTTTTAAACGTGCCATTTCGTCATTATTAGCTGTATAAATTTGTTTTAGATCTGATGTGACCTCTTTTAAATCTTTATATGACACATACTTTACTGAATTGCGAACCATATGTACAATACATAATTGTACTATAGTACTCGGGAATACACTGCTTATAGCTTCTGGAAAGCCCTTTAAACCATCCACACAAGCAACATAAATTTGTTCAATTCCTCGATTCTTTAACTCAGTAACTACTTGCATCCAAAATTTAGCACCTTCATTTTTGCCTATCCAAATGCCAAGTAACTCCTTTTTCCCTTCTATATTTACAGCAAGTGCTAAATATACTGCTTTATTTATTACTATGTGATTGTCTCTAGATTTTACATAGATACAGTCCAAGTATAATATTGGATACACCCTATCTAAACAACGATTTTGCCACCTAGTTACTTCTTCTATCACCCCATCTGTTATGGTGGATATCAAGTCACCAGATACATCAGTTTGATATATTTCTTCTAAATGCCCTCGGATCTCGCTGACTGTCATACCGCGACCATAAAGGGATATCACTTTCTCATCAAATCCATTAAATCTCCTCAGCCCTTTTGGTATTAATTGAGGATTATACTCTCCTTCCCGATCTCTTGGTACTTCTACTGTCAGCTTACGACCATCCCCATCAATTACTGTCTTCTCATAGCTACCATTACGACGATTATTATCTACTTTTGGCATCTTGCTATGTTTTGAATATCCTAATTCATGATCCAACTCACTTGCTAATATTTTCTCAACTATTTGCTTCTTTAGCTGTTGAAATAAACCATCTCGACCAAATAACTCCGATGGATCTGCTTTTGATAATAATTCTTCTACTAGCTGATTACTGATGTCTAATGTATCTTTATCTGTATCTAATTTTTTAGCCATAATTCCTCCTTGCTTGCTTAAGTTACTTTTTTTACAGTAATCTCTTACTGCTTTCTTTGCAACTTACACAAACTATAGGACAGACTCTAATTGGAGCTAATGATAATCTTTCTACTTTTGAGAATTTTGCTATGTTAATGGCATCATAATGTCCAAAACCTTAGTTTTAACAATCTTGATGTAGTATGATTTATAGATGCGACAAAACCCTATTTTATTGTCAAAAGCACCATTGGTATCTTTTTTGTGCTTTTTAATGTTTAGTATATCCTTTAATTTATAAGAGTTGCTATTACATATTGCCTCAAGTACTTCTATGATATCAGCAATTTCTTCGATAGATTCACTTTCTAGAAATTCTTCTACCTCTTCAGAAAGTTTCTGTCTTAATAATTGTTTATACTCAGCCAATTCTGCAATACGAAAGACTGGTATTCGACCAAATTTTAAGATAATTTGCGGAACTAAATCTCTCACTAATTTTGTCATATTACCTGTGTATTATTGGTTAAAGGTTAACCAATCGTCATAAAATTGGCATTTTCTAGCCATAGAATTTTGCAAATAATTTCATTGTTAGGATATAGTTTTGCTACTATATGTCGGTAAAAATTCAACTGATCAATATAAGATTCCTTAACTAATTGACAGGTTTTAGGTGGACTAGCATCGGATTTATAATCAATAATGGTTATTTTCCCTGTATCAATGGCAAGTAAATCAATTCTTCCTATCTTAACCTCATCATTTAGAGTTGTCCCTATCGTCACTTCAGTTTTTAGCTCTTGGGAAATAAGTGCCATAAATTCTATATTATTCAGTAATTTATCAATATTGCTATGAATCTTTTCTTGCAGAGTTGTTGGTAACTTGTGAATAAACGGATGTTTATTCATCATAGAAAAATCATTGATCTTTGTGGCATCTTCTAGAATTTTATGAAATATCTTACCATATTCCAAATGATCATTAACTATAAGAGGAGAATTGACTGAATAATTTTGCTTTGTATTTCTGGTGATTTTATTAATTAAAAAAAGGTTTGGTATCCAATCTTCAATGTCATCCTGCTTTGATGCGGGATCTCGAATATCCAAAGCACCTTTTTGCTCTATTTCTTTAGATTCCTGTCCATTTCCACTTCCTTCAATAACTGATTCATAAACTATAATACCATTTTTCTGTACCTTCCCGTGCATATTCATTGTTCTAGCAACCAACTCATACCAACAATTTTGTGGTAGCTTACTACTTGACTGATAACCACATATCACTAAATGGTCTTCGGCTCTAGTCATTGCAACATAAAGTAGTCTAATATATTCTTGTAAGTCTTTTTGTTGCTCCTTTTCTTTGAGAACTTTAAAGAATTCTGGGCTATTGGCTGATTGAGTGGTAGAGAACACTTGATTTTCGTCCCAAATGAATTTATTACTATTAGTTGGTACTGAACTAGTATCGCACAGAATAACAATAGGTGCTTGCAGACCTTTAGAAGCATGCACGGTCATAATTTTTATCTTACTTGACGATTCTAAATTTCTTTTAATCTCAATTTTGTTATTTTCAAACCAATAAACAAAGCTTTGCAAAGAGCTATCTATATTATTAGCATAATTGCTACTCAAATATATCAATTCATTTATTACGTCATTACTATCAAATCCATTAGCCTCAACTAAAACTTTTCTAACATCCAAACAATCGACAATAAGTGAAAAAAAATTTTCACAATTGGCAACCTTATATAGCTGCAAGAAATGACATAGTTTCTTATATATACTTGCATAGTCTAGGACAGTTTGTAGGTAACCCCAAATAGAATTCTTGCCCCGAGAAACTGAAATAGTTTGTAGTGCCTGTTCACTCATACCAATTATTGGTGATTTTAATAGACTAGCCAAATTCAAATCATCTTGAGGTAGTAGTACAAATTTCGCTATGCTCATTAAGTCTAATACTGACAAATTTTTATTTAAAGTGATCCGATCAACATCTTCTACTGGCAAACCATGTTGCTTAAGACAGTTAATAATCTCAAAAATCAACTCATCTCTCTTGCGTACCAAAATCATAAAATCTGATTCTTTGACTTCGGAATTAGTAGCAGGCAGGATTCTTCGACTTGCTATTTGGCTTTTTATAAAACTAGCAATTTGTTGTGCAAGTAATTGCTGAGCAGATTTGGATTTATTATGCTCTTCCAGTAAAGGCCAAAACAACTTACTCTCTTTTTCATCCTTAACTAATGGCCAAAGTTCAACTCTACCTTTATGAGTTTGACGAAATGGCAAAATTTTAGGATTATCAGATGTAAATAATTGTGGAGTAGTATGTTTAATTTGTTGAAAAATTAGATAGACAATATCAATAATTTCTTTAGTAGATCTATAAGACCACTGGAGAGTAATATTTCTAAAATTCTTATTTGCATCAGATAGGTTTTTATACAAATTTTCATTAACATAACTAAAAGAGCTAATATCTGCTCCTTGGAAGCTAAAAATCGACTGTTTCTCATCGCCTACGACAAAAATAGTACTTTTTTGCTTAGTGCTAGAAGTAAAGTCTGCTATAATTGCAGTGATAATGTCCCATTGTTCCGGGCTAGTATCTTGTGCTTCGTCAACAAGCAAGTGGTCAATCCCGCCATTAAGTTTATAAGCTATCCAATTCTTTGCAGCATTATCCGTTAATAATAACTGCGTAAGATAAATTAAATCATCATAATCAAGCAAACTATGCTGGGTTTTGTAGGAATCATATTTATCAAGAAAAATCTTTGCCAAGTTACGTAATGAATTTGAGTAATTCTCCATATCCTGCATTTTAGCTTGTTGATCTATCTGAAAAATTTTCTCTTGAATATATTCAAGTTCATTCAATAACTTTGGGTACTTCATTGCCATAGATTTAGGCAATATGTTCTTACGCTTAAGGTTTTCTTTAGTAAGAAAAAATTGTTGAATTTCTTGATCTAAGTCAATAGCTATTGAGTATTTTGCCAATAATTGCCTAGCTTGGTCATAAATATTTGATAATTGTGCAAAAATAGTTTGAGCATCGTACTCTACAAAATCCATTTGTTTGGCAAATAATTTCTTAAACTTAATTTTTTGCTGGATTATTTCAGAGAAAATATCATTGATAGTTGTTTCATGGAAACTTGTCAGAAAAAAACTAATCAGCTCATTATAAGTCGGATCTAAATAGATTTGGTTTCTTATTTTGCTAACAACCCCTTGTGCTGTAATCTCGTCAAGAACCTGAAATTTTGGATTAATGCCAACTTCAAAAGGAAATAATTTAAGCATCTTCTGACAGAAAGCATGGATAGTGTAAATATTAATACCATCTTCAGAGTTTAGTAGTCTGTTATATAAAGTTTTGGTATATTGCACCTCACTTTCTAAAGGCTCTCTAGTAAGTAATAAACCTAACTCTTCAGTTAATTTAGCGGTTTCGTTTGCAGCAAATTGAGCAAGTTTATTTTTAATCCTACTCTGCATTTCAAGGGTGGCTGCATTAGTAAAAGTTAAGCATAGTATCTTTTCAAATGGAACTCCCTTAATTAGTAACCGTAGCACCCTATCTGTTAGAATTTTGGTTTTGCCTGTACCAGCTGAAGCAGAAACCCAAACAGAATATTCTGGGTCAGATGCTTGTTGTTGTAATTCATTCATTTTATTTCTATTTGAGTAACTTAAACTTTTTTACTCACATTAATAGCCATATTACACATTAATTTAATAACTTTATTAATTAAGAAAGCAAATACTACCTTACTGCTACCTTGTACTAGAGCTATATCTTTATGTTCAATTTCCTCAGCCTGAAATTGTTTTATGCTATTTACTAATTCTTTCTCTAAATTATACAATTCGAGATAATCTATTTGTTTCTGATAATGTTGTTCAATCACTTCTTCTACACTTTGCGTTAGTAGCATGGCAGTTTTTGTTCCTATCAATATCGATCCACTACCAAGTACATAGCCAATAATATGCCAAAATGGTATCAAAATAGTTGGTCTAACATTATGTTGTAATAACAAGTTAGTAAAGTAGCTCAAATGTACTTCTTCTTGCTGCATCATATGTTTTATTGTAGAGGAATCTTCGTGGTTTTTGCAATAATTTAATTGCCCTTGATAAATTCGTTTAGCCCCATATTCTCCAGCATGATTTACTCTAATCATTTCTTTTATGATATTGTCTGAATTGGTGAAATCGGGTCTTGCCATATGCTGCCTTAGTATCTAAATAACGGATAATTTATTGCATTACGCGAATTCTGGTATTTTATAATAGACCTTATATCTTAAGAATGTGTTATAAGTAATTAAAGAGGGTGACTTGAATAGACCTTGACTAAAATAGTCGCTAAGAGAATAAGTACCCTCTTTTTGGTAGTTTACCTTGAACAAATTGCAGAAGGTGGTCTTAAAAAGAGCAGCCTTGCACCATAAGAAGAAGGAGATTATATCATGAATAAAATAATAGGTCTAGACGTAAGTAAAAACTGGCTTGATATATGTGTATATAATACAAGAGATAAACCTAAATATCATCGTTTTGCCAATGATGCAACTGGTCATGAAGAGATGATTAAATTAGCAAAAGAGCAAGAGATTAAGCTAATAATATGTGAACCTACTGGAGGATACGAAGCTGAGATTTGTCAAAAGCTGGATAATAATAACCAACAAATACATAAGGTAAAGTAGTTGAGATTTAATCTTACATTTAGTAAAATAAACAAATTATTAAATAGAGATTAAAATGAATTTAAATCAGAAAATAATAAGACCAAAAATAGGATTACTTGAACTAGCAAAAAGCTTAGGAAATGTATCTAGTGCATGTAAGACAATGGGGTATAGCAGAGATAGTTATTATAGATTCAAGGAATTATATGAGAATGGTGGCGATGAAGCCTTGTATGAAATAAGCCGTAAGAAACCCATATTGGCTAATAGAGTTGATCCTATTGTAGAGAAAGCGGTATTAGACATGGCAATAGAGTACCCCGCTTATGGTCAACTTCGTGTATCGAACGAATTAAAAAAAGATGGGATTTTAGTATCTCCCGGCGGCATTAGATCTATCTGGCTTAGGAACGATCTCAATAATCTTAAGAAACGGCTAGTAGCTTTAGAAACTAAAATGGCTCAGGATGGCATTATACTTAAGGAAGCTCAATTACGTGTCTTGGAGAATCGTAAGAATCTTAAAGAGGCACATGGGGAAATAGAGACAGAACATCCAGGCTATCTTGGTTGTCAAGATGTTTACTATGTTGGCAACTTTAAAGGAATAGGTAAGGTTTATGGTCAAACTTTTATCGATAGCTATTCCAGGGTGACGGATGCCAAATTATACACAGACAAAAGGTTCTGTCGCATATGTTGGACAATAGAAAAAAGATTGATATAATGATCTAAAAAAGATGTTAAGATGTTTCGTATTACTGCAAGATTATTATCATATTTCAAAGGATTTTGTTCTTCACCAGAAATAATAATGTTATTTGTCTATATGAAATGCCGATTTTCTTTAAGTTATCGAGATTTGGAAGAAATGATGAGTATAAGGGGAGCAAAAATTGATCACTCTACATTACAAAGATGGGTTATAAAATTTGTACCATTGATAGATCAGGTGGTTAGAAAAAGAAAGAAGCCAGTTGGTAGTAGTTGGAGAATGGATGAGACTTATATTAAATTAAACGGTAAATGGGTTTATTTATATAGAGCACTAGATAGTCTTGGTAATACTGTAGACTTTCTGCTACGTAAGCATAGAGACAAGCCTGCAGCACTTGCATTTTTTCGTAAAGCCTTTAGAGAGAATAATTTTCCTGAGAAAGTAGTAATTGATAAAAGCGGTAGTAATACTGCTGCTCTTAATGATTTGAATACAGAAGTTCCTAAAGATTATAAAATTAAGGTTATTCAGACCAAATACCTGAATAATCTTGTAGAACAAGATCATAGGTTTATCAAAAAACGTACAAAGCCAATGCTTGGTTTTAAGAGTTTTCATTCTGCAGAAATGACTATTACCGGTATAGAAAATATTCGTATGATGCAAAAAAGACAAATAATTGGAGCTAATGATAATCTTTCTACTTTTGAGAATTTTGCTATGTTAATGGCATCATAATGTCCAAAACCTTAGTTTTAACAATCTTGATGTAGTATGATTTATAGATGCGACAAAACCAGATTTTGTTAAAAAATATCTGTATGATTCATTCTTATCTTTTCTTGATAAGATATTTAAAATTTATGTTGAAACGACGCACTGCAAGTGCGGGGTTTTTCTCCCAAAGTGGGACAATAAAAAGTCTATAGTAGCTCCTAACGAATCAACTGCTCTATAAAGGTATATCCATTCACCATTTACTTTAATGTATGTTTCATCCATCCACCAGCTATTGCCAACAGGTTTCTTGTATTTTCTAACTTGCATGTCTATTAATTTTACAAACTTGATTACCCACCTTTGTAGAGTAGCATGATCTATTTTCGCACCCCTGATAATTGCCATTTCTTCTATATCTCGGTAACTTAAAGAAAACCTACATTTCATCTAAACAAATAACATGATTATTTCCGGTGAAGAACAGAATCCTTTAAAATATTTTAACAACTTTGACGCAATATGAAATGGCATAGCTGTATCTTTTGTTTAACTATACCTACTTTTTCTACCATTTACAACAGATGCGACAGAACCAAAAAAAATAACCTAGAATGATCAAGGTCAAAGGGCTTACCCCTTTGACTACAAAACTAGGATTTAAGCAGATTGTTGATCTCCTGAATAGATAAACCGGTAATACGAGAAATTTCAGCGATAGAGTAATTATTAGAGAACATATTTTTTGCTACTTCATATTTTTCCTCTTTTCTACCAATCTTCATACCTCTAGTTTCACCTCTAGCTTCACCTATTTGGATGCCTCTAAACTCACCTTCTTCAATATATTTCTGGGCGATAGTTCTCATAATATTACCTGTCTCTTCTTCTGATAAATATTCGGCTAGTATTTGCTCTAATTCTGATTGCTGCTCTTCTGCCAACTTAGCATCAGTATACCATAAAAACGATTCTAAGTAAATATAACCATTATCTCTATCAATTAAAACTTCTAGTTTAAACCTTCTTAAAAACTCCTCCCACAAACTAAGCATATCACGTTGATGTATATGCTTCATTACATAACTCATCATCCCTAAATGCTTCTGATGCACTATCTCATCATCCGACATGGTAAAAGGCTTAAAGCATTAGAAGCAAAGATGGCTCAGGATGGTATTGTTCTTACTGAGGCTCAGTTACAAGTGCTAGAGAAGCGTCGTAATGAAAAAGAAGCACATGGAGAAATTGAAACGCAGCATCCAGGTTATCTAGGATGTCAGGATACGTACTATGTAGGTAATTTCAAAGGTATAGGTAAGGTTTATTCTCAGGTATTTATTGATAGCTATACTAGGGTAGCGGATGCTAAACTATATACTGATAAAACAGCTATTACTGCTGCTGATATGCTTAATGACCGCGTGTTACCATGGTACGAGACCCAAGGGATACCAATACTTCGTATTCTTACAGATCGTGGGTCAGAATATAAGGGAAATATAGAGCATCATGCTTTTGAGTTATTTCTTAGCATAGAGGGTATAGAACATACTACAACTAAGGCATATTCTCCTCAAACAAACGGTATGTGTGAACGTTTTAATAAAACCATGAAACAAGAATTCTTTGATACAGCTATGCGTAAAAAGATTTATACCGAATTTGACGATTTACAATTATATCTTGATATTTGGTTAGAGCATTTCAATAATGAGCGACCACATTCAGGAAAATATTGTTATGGAAAAACTCCTATGCAAACTTTTCAAGATAGTAAGAAATTAGCTGTTGAAAAGAATAATGAAATCTTGTATCTTGAATACTCCTCTGACAGTCAAAATTTAACTGACAATCAGGTGCAAAATTTATAGTGCATGTAAGATCAAATCTTGACTTCTACAAAGTAATAAGTATCAAATTGATATTGCAACAGTTTGTGAGAATTATCAATCAGATAAAGAGGTGACAGCAAAGCCTGAATATGTACAATTTAAACAACTATTTGATGATAGTATAAAAGATACAGTTTGGGATTTGTATTTACATTTGGTGTTAGGGAAAAAAGAAGCCGCCTTACCATTAGCAGAATGTTTGAGGAAAGGTTATGGTACTAATAAAGATGATTTTCTTGCTGACTTAACATTAGCGATAGGAGTGGAGTTAAGAGATCAGGAATCAGTTAAACTAATGGCAACAACGTCAGTATCACATCACATACGAGATATAGCAAGAAAATGTTTACCAGAAATTGCTGAGCATAAATTAGGAGTGGAAGGTCGAGAGATATTATGGGATGAAATAATGTCAAGGGGCAAGGCATTTGCTTACTTTATTGAGAAAGTGACGCAGCATTCATATTATCAAACTATCCAGGAATCCCAAGCAGCAGGTATAAAATATTGGAGTAATTTTGTTGAACAAGCATATTATTGTTTATCTGAGATTGCTGAAGAAGTATCAATTGTAGGAGATTCATTAAATCAAGAATAATATGAAATGTTGTTACAGTGAACGGTTAATTAATAAATTGCTTATATTAAATGAGAGAGCAAAAGATAAAATAGATATAGGAGTAGTCAAAAAAGCTATCTATTTTGCTAAAAAATATCATGGCAGTCAAATGCGGCAATCAGGTGAGCCATATTACTCTAGAAGTGGCTTATATGATTTCCGATTATTTATTCCGCACTGATATTATTGTAACCAGTATATTGCATGATACAATAGAAGATACTGAACTTACCAAAGAGAAAATAGCAAAAGAATTTGGAGTAAAAGTAGCAAATCAAGTACAAGATTTAACAAGGATAAAATGTGAAGGAGTAAAGACTAGTTCTGCAAAAACAGTAGAATTATTGTATAAGGAAAAAAAATATGATGTACTTCTAGTCAAGTTATTTGACCGACTCCATAATATGCAAACTATAGGAGCTAAATCTCCTGAAAAGATGAAAAAAATAGTAGATGAAACTTTACAAATATTTTTAATGCTTGCAGCAGTTCTTGGGGTGCATGAAATTGAATTAAGTAAATATTGTTTATGTACAATATCCAATTATAATAACATAAGGTATTATGTAGATATTATGGATAATTTCCAACTTCCTTCTCTAGTGTTATAAAGTAATTTAAGGCAAACCAATATCCTATAATAATTGGAATTATAATAATCCATAGTCCCCAGTAATTTAAATATTCTACTAAATAAACAATTCCAAACGCAGTAATGACATACATAATAGTACGAGATAATGCAAATAAAAGATTGGGGTAAGTAAATCTTTTGAGAACAGGAAAATGTTTCAATAAAATAGGAGTAGCTGGAAACTCAGATATCCAAAATGATGCAAACGCTAATTGAACTATTAATACACCACTACTATTGAAACGATAAAGTATATACGGAAAAATTAATGTTAAAATCATAGAGAAATATAATTTTAATTTTAAAATCCTTAAAGGATATATTCTATAGCTTATTACAGCTAACAATATACCACTTAAAGTACCAATTATTGAAATTAAAAGATTCTGATGAATTACTTGCTCAACAGTGTACGAATAGTGATTTTTTAATATTTGTGGGCAATATATAAAAGCTATATAAAAAGATATAGTGGAAGCACAATATATCAAGAAATAAGATATAGAAGTTTTTGTACTTACTTTTTGTTCCCAAATTAAATTATCTTGTAGAATATTTGTATTGCGATTACATCCTATAACGACTCGTGAAATCCTAATACATTAGAAGTAAGTCATAATGTGCTAACTTTTAAAATATTATTAGAAGCACCAAGTATTAGACAGATAACTATTAACAATAAAAATGCTTTGGAAAGGAATGATGGACTTATAATTAGTCAATATGGTAGTAATTCATCTATACATAAAGTTATGCTATCTAAAATATTGAAATTTTTCATTCTAAAAATGGAAGAGGTGTAAAACAGGAAGTTTAAGTACATTATTATGTCATATTTGGAATTGCTGCTTCCAAAAGAGTATACAATACGAAAAAATACAAAAATGTGCGTAAAAAACTGTCCGGAAAACTGTTGACAGATCACCCTTTATACAATGGTAATTTTTATGTTTAAAAGAAAAAGAGATGATGGGGAAACAGATACATCGTTAAATAATTATCATCAATTATTAAGGAAGATACCAAAGACAAAATGGAGTGTTTTAGATGTTAAGAATTTACTAAATTATGTTCAAGCAATAAATAAAGATAAGGCTTTAGTAGGTTTGGATATCAAAGATATAAAAGGTAATACACCATTATTATTGGCTATAGACCAGAAAGATACGAACACTATTCATTCGTTGCTGAAGTTTGTTGGGCAAAAAGACGATGAAGGTAAATTCCTAATTGATCTAAATATACAGAATAAGGATAAGTATACAGCATTATTACTGGCTATAGACCAGAAAGATACGAACACTATTCATTCATTGCTGAAGTTTGTTGGGCAAAAAGACGATGAAGGTAAATTCCTAATTGATCTGAATATGCAGCATAAATATGGGTATACAGCATTATTACTGGCTATAGACCAGAAAGATACGAACACTATTCATTCGTTGCTGAAGTTTGCTGGGCAAAAAGACGATGAAGGTAAACTCCTAATTGATCTAAATATACAGGATAAAGATAAGTATACAGCATTATTACTGGCTATAGACCAGAAAGATACGAACACTATTCATTCGTTGCTGAAGTTTGCTGGGCAAAAAGACGATGAAGGTAAATTCCTAATTGATCTAAATCGTTGTAATTACAAAGGTAATACGCCGTTATTATTGGCTATAGACAAAGGACAGAAAAGTACTGTTGATGCGTTACTAAAGTTTGTTGGGCAAAAAGACGATGAAGGTAAATTCCTAATTGATCTAAATCGTTGTAATTACAAAGGTAATACGCCGTTATTATTGGCTATAGATACAGAACAAGAGTACACTATTAATTCGTTGCTGGAGTTTGTTGGGCAAAAAGACGATGAAGGTAAACTCCTAATTGATCTAAATATACAGAATAAGGATAAGTATACAGCATTATTACTGACTATAGACCAGAAAGATACGAACACTATTCATTCGTTGCTGAAGTTTGCTGGGCAAAAAGACGATGAAGGTAAACTCCTAATTGATCTAAATCGTTGTAATTACAAAGGTAATACGCCGTTATTATTGGCTATAGACAAAGGACAGAAAAGTACTGTTGATGCGTTACTAAAGTTTGTTGGGCAAAAAGACGATGAAGGTAAACTCCTAATTGATCTAAATATACAGAATAAGGATAAGTATACAGCATTATTACTGGCTATAGACCAGAAAGATACGAACACTATTCATTCGTTGCTGAAGTTTGCTGGGCAAAAAGACGATGAAGGTAAATTCCTAATTGATCTAAATCGTTGTAATTACAAAGGTAATACGCCGTTATTATTGGCTATAGACAAAGGACAGAAAAGTACTGTTGATGCGTTACTAAAGTTTGTTGGGCAAAAAGACGATGAAGGTAAACTCCTAATTGATCTAAATATACAGAATAAGGATAAGTATACAGCATTATTACTGGCTATAGACCAGAAAGATACGAACACTATTCATTCGTTGCTGAAGTTTGCTGGGCAAAAAGACGATGAAGGTAAATTCCTAATTGATCTAAATCGTTGTAATTACAAAGGTAATACGCCGTTATTATTGGCTATAGACAAAGGACAGAAAAGTACTGTTGATGCGTTACTAAAGTTTGTTGGGCAAAAAGACGATGAAGGTAAACTCCTAATTGATCTAAATATACAGAATAAGGATAAGTATACAGCATTATTACTGGCTATAGACCAGAAAAATACGAACACTATTCATTCGTTGCTGAAGTTTGCTGGGCAAAAAGACGATGAAGGTAAATTCCTAATTGATCTAAATCGTTGTAATTACAAAGGTAATACGCCGTTATTATTGGCTATAGATACAGAACAAGAGTACACTATTAATTCGTTGCTGGAGTTTGTTGGGCAAAAAGACGATGAAGGTAAACTCCTAATTGATCTAAATATACAGAATAAGGATAAGTATACAGCATTATTACTGGCTATAGACCAGAAAAATACGAACACTATTCATTCGTTGCTGAAGTTTGCTGGGCAAAAAGACGATGAAGGTAAATTCCTAATTGATCTAAATCGTTGTAATTACAAAGGTAATACGCCGTTATTATTGGCTATAGACAAAGGACAGAAAAGTACTGTTGATGCGTTACTAGAATTTGTTGGGCAAAAAGACGATGAAGGTAAACTCCTAGTGGATGATAAAGGTAAACCCTTGCTTGATCTAAATCGTTGTAATTACAAAGGTAATACACCGTTATTATTGGCTATAGACCAGAAAAATACGAACACTATTCATTCGTTGCTGAAGTTTGTTGGGCAAAAAGACGATGAAGGTAAACTCCTAATTGATCTAAATATACAGGATAAAGATAAGTATACACCGTTATTATTGGCTATAGATAAAAGACACAAGCAAACTGTTGCTGCGTTACTAAAGTTTGTTGGGCAAAAAGACGATGAAGGTAAACTCCTAATTGATCTAAATATACAGGATAAAGATAAGTATACACCGTTATTATTGGCTATAGACAAAGGACAGGAAAATACTGTTGCTGCGTTACTAAAGTTTGCTGGACAAAAAGACGATGAAGGTAAACTCCTGCTTAATCTGAATCTCTTTAATGATGACGGTAATACGCCGTTATTATTGGCTATAAAAAGGGAAGATACGAACACTGTAGATGAGTTACTAAAGTTTGCTGGGCAAAAAGACGATGAAGGTAAACTCCTAATTGATCTAAATATACAGAATAAGGATAAGTATACAGCATTATTACTGGCTATAGATACAGAACAAGAGTACACTATTAATTCGTTGCTGGAGTTTGCTGGGCAAAAAGACGATGAAGGTAAATTCCTAATTGATCTAAATATACAGAATAAGGATAAGTATACAGCATTATTACTGGCTATAGATACAGAACAAGAGTACACTATTAATTCGTTGCTGGAGTTTGCTGGGCAAAAAGACGATGAAGGTAAATTCCTAATTGATCTAAATATACAGGATAAAGATAAGCATACACCGTTATTATTGGCTATAGACAAAAGACAGAAAAGTACTGTTGATGCGTTACTAGAATTTGCTGGGCAAAGTACCCCCCTACTTGATCTGGATCGTTGTAATTACAAAGGTAATACGCCGTTATTATTGGCTATAGACAAAGGACAGGAAAATACTGTTGCTGCGTTACTAAAGTTTGCTGGACAAAAAGACGATGAAGGTAAACTCCTGCTTGATCTTAATATCCAAGATCATGAAGATTATACAGCATTATTATTGGCTATAGACAAAGGACAGGAAAATACTGTTGCTGCGTTACTAAAGTTTGCTGGGCAAAAAGACGATAAAGGTAAATTCCTGCTTAATCTGAATCTCTTTAATGATGACGGTAATACGCCGTTATTATTGGCTATAAAAAGGGAAGATACGAACACTGTAGATGAGTTACTAAAGTTTGTTGGACAAAAGGATGATAAAGGTAAATTCCTGCTTGATCTTAATAATATACACGATAAGTATACGCCGTTATCATTTGCTATAAAAAAGAAAGATATAGACATTATAGATAAGTTACTAAAGTTTGCTGGGCAAAAAGACGATGAAGGTAAATTCCTGCTTGATCTTAATATCCAAGATATGAAAGGTAATACACCGTTATTATTGGCATTAATATGCTCTACCTTAAAAAAGTCCGATACAACTAATACTAAAAATATTGCTGTTACAGATGAAATCATTATTAGTAGGTTACTGAATTTAGCTAAAACATCTCATGAAGGCAAGCAACCTTTGGTGGATATAACAATTAAGAATAAAGATAATTATTCAGCACTACTTTGGTTTCAAAAATATAATAATATAATAAGTGGCACAATACTTAATTTTTATCAAAGATATATCAATAACAAAAATGATGATGTTCAACAAGAAGTGCCATCGCAAATTAAAACATGTTCTATGCAAAACATTGTTGGTGCTACTACATTTCAGGAGCTATCTGCCACTGGATATTTTATAGATAAGACTATGTTTATCGAGGAGTTTCTTCTGAGTAAACCAAAAATAATACTGATTACATGTCCTAGAAGATGGGGAAAATCTGTCAATATGAGTATGATACATCAGTTCATAACAGTTCATGTTGATGATGAAGGGAATAACAATATATCTGACATAAAACAAAGTGAGAATTATAAAGTATTTGCACAACCAAATTATCTAAATACTAACAATACAATGCATATCTTAAATAGTAAAAATATTATAGACCAATATATGGGAAAATATCCTGTGATATATCTTGATTTTCGAAAGATTAAATATGAAAATGATGAACAATTAATATACTCGTGTATTAAATTATTGCAAGACGCTTTTATATCTCATGAATATTTATTAAAAAGTGATCGACTCACTGATCGTCAAAAACAATATTTTAACGACTACTATGACGTAAAAAAGTTTGATAAAACATTGATAAATGAATATGTCAGTATGATTAGTCACGGCTTATCTACTTTAGCAAAGCTGCTAAAAAAACATTTTCAAAAAAAAGTATTTGTTTTAATTGATGAATATGATACTCCAACAAATGAGTTATCGTTAGTACCGATTCCATTACATGATGTGAAAGAATATATTGTAGAAAAGAAATGCATTCCGCTAGCAAAACTTACAGAAGATGACATTAATAGTAATTTACTAGATGCTATAAATAGTATAAAGGAAAAGAAAATAATAGGTACTTCAAAGATTATAGCATCATTAATGGAAAGTATACTAAAACCAACAGATGCCGGGGAGAGTTATTTAGAAAAAGCATTAATTACAGGAATATTTAGGATATCTAAAGCGGGTTTTTTTTCTAACTTAAATAATATTACAGAATATAACTTTTTTGATAATCCATTTTCTAAGTTCTATGGATTTACTAAAGAAAATATACAAAGTTTGAAAGAATTTTTAGTTGATGGTGCCGATAATACTATTGAACAAATGATGAAATGGTATGGTGGTTATATAATAGGTGCACAGAATTTGTGCAATCCTTGGGATATAATGCAGTTTATATCTCACGATTGTCAATTTGATGTATACCGTGATAATAGTAGTAACTTGTCTTTTATTCAAAAAGTTTTAAAAAACACAGACATAAAATCAGACTTTCTCAAGTTAGTTGGAGGTTCTTTCATAGATGAAGAGTCTTGCATACCTAGCAATATGAGATTAAAGCTAAGTTTTGATTTGGATAGTTTTATTAAATTAATTGCTGTTATTAGTAGTAAAGAGGAATATTATACCAATATTCCTAAGGATTCTCTAGAAATGATTTTCCCATTTCTTCTAGCAACAGGTTATCTATCTAAGAATAAAGGTAAAATTAGCATAGTTAATAAAAGTAGTACAAATCTTTTTTGTGAGAAGCTCCTAAATATTTACCACAAAAACATAGTAATGAATTTTAATATATCTACTAAAATACAAGATGAATTATCACTATTTTTTAAGCAAAATAATGATAAGAACTTTGCACAAGTATTCCATGAGGCATTACCTGCTGCATTAAAAACAAATGCACTATGGAATGAAAGTTTAATTCAGGGAATTTGCACTTGTTTGTCATTATCATTATTAATGAATGAGAAAATATCTTGGTGTGCTAGCAATCCAGTGTATACTACAGTCGAGAGAAAAATACCTGACATTGTTCTAGTGAAAGATAAGACAGCATTATTAATTGAATTAAAGTATTCTTCTAATTCTTATAATAACACGTCGTACAATAATGCTTATCAACAAGCCTTAAAGTATTGTGATTTCTTCTTAGTAGAATATGAAATTATATATAAGAAGTGTATTCTGATATATGTGTATCCAGATACAACAATAGTAAAATCTTCCGATTTTCAACCACCAAAAACGATACAAGGAACAAATTGTTTATATGCAGGGTTAAGTGAAGATTCAATCAACTATAATATACAAATGATGAATAGTGCAAATTTAATTTTGGTTGACATTAATTCAATCAATAATATTGTCAGTAATTTAGCAATTTTAAAAGTTGCATATCAAAATAATAATCATGCCGTTGTTTTTCTTAAAAACAATAATTTTATATCAATAATTGATCCATTAAGTGAAAAATCTGAATTTAGTAATATTTTAGAAAAGCTTTCAGGTATTCTTTTAGAGGATAAAAAAATTCAAGAGGTAAATATTATTTATTCTGGCTTACAACAAACTGATACTGGAGTATGTGCTGACATATCATTGATTTTATCTAAATATATTGTAGATAAATTAAAAAATATTAAATTAGTTCAAGATATAATTACAATTATTCAATCTTTAGCAATAGAAATGTATTCGGGGCAGATATTAACAGATAGTCAAAATATAATAGTGGTTAAGTATTTTTTTCCAAAATTAACATGTAAGCAAGATGTAAGAATAATATTTGACGTGAATAAAAATAATAAAGATACACATTTGTTAGATAATGATAAAATTATCTCATTACAAAATGAAGTAACTCAACAAGATAATCATGATATGCTTGTTCAATCTTTAGATTTAATAGGCAGCAATTTCAAATATGACATTATGGATCAGTGAGTCTTTTGCGAAGATGGAAGCATAAATAGGGTCTATCAGAAAGATAGTGTAAGTATGATATCAGAGTTAGTCCATCTTTGATCAACATTTGCCCATTTTTGGTCATCAGTACCACAAAGTATAGCAAATTAATTCAAGGCAACTGACCAATCTTTAATTGTATGATTCATAAAGATTATTTCAATTTTAGGATGTGCTAAAATAATGGTATGGACCTACCCTATATACAGAATGAGAAGCGTATGCTAATCTTCTAGGATAGGAAATGAATCCTAAACAACAATAAGGAGGTCCATATGGAAGTTACCACAATTGGTATAGATATTGCAAAAAGAATTTTTCAAATTCACGGTGTAGATAAAAATGGCAAGACAATATTAAAGAAGAAATTAATGAGAGAACAGGTTTTAACTTTTATGGCTAACGTACCAAAATGTCTAGTAGGCATGGAAGCTTGCGGTGGAGCTAGCTATTGGGCAAGAGAATTAGTTAACCACTCTGCACTGCAAGTGCAGAGCTTAATATTACGGCATGAATGCCTCATGTATGTACTAACTTAAAAGTTAGAAACTATTTGTATATGGCTCATTTAGAAAGTGTCACAACACAAAAAAATATATCTGTGAAGTGTAAGATTTTGTTAAAAAATATCCTATCTTTTCTTGATAAGATATTTAAAATTTATGTTGAAACGACGCACTGCAAGTGCGGGGTTTTTCTCCCAAAGTGGGACAATAAAATTAGGTCATAATGTAAAACTAATGGCACCACAGTTTGTTAAGCCTTATGTCAAAACCAATAAAAATGATCAAGCTGATGCAGAAGGAATATGTGAGGCAGTAGCAAGACCTAGTATGAGGTTTGTACCCATTAAAACTGTAGAGCAACAAGATATTTTATTTATTCATAGGGTAAGACAGAGATTGGTAAAAAATCGTACTGCACTTGCTAATGAGATTAGAGGGCTATTATATGAATTTGGTTTTACTATTCCGCAAGGAATCAATAAGATTATAACAAAATTAACTGAGATTTTAGACGAAGGGCATTTAAGTCAGCTAAGCTACCAAACATTTAGTGAGTTAAAAGAAGAATTTGTAGAAAATGATAAAAAAATAAAAGAGCTAGAACAACGATTAAAAATCATAGCTAGCCAGTATAGTAATCACCAACAACTAATGATGATACCAGGTATAGGTTTAATAACTGCCACAGCCTTAATAGCCTCAATAGGTAATGCTAGTTGTTTTGAAAATGGTAGGCAACTATCAGCATGGCTGGGATTAGTGCCAAGGCAACACTCTAGTGGTGGCAAAAATAAGTTGCTTGGTATTAGTAAAAGAGGTGATATCTATTTACGTACTTTGTTAATTCAAGGGGCAAGATCCATTCTGAATAGCAAGATAAGATTTACCACGGAAGAACAAAAATCTAAAAAAGATTATAGCAAGTTTACTGAGTGGATGTTTAATTTATCTGAGAGAAACGGTCATAATAAAACAGTTGTCGCGGTAGCTAATAAGCTAGCAAGGGTGGTATTTGCATTACTTAGTTCAGGTGATGATTATACCGAGAGTAAAGTTTGTAGTTAAAAAACTACTCCAAATAATTGATGAAATGACATTATAGGTAATAGAAGTTTAACAAATTCCAATCCGGAATATGCGAAGAATGATAATATTGATGGTAACTAAGACGAACCTTAGCTTACAAAAAAACTGATTTAGCTAAGGGCTATTTATAAGTCGATAAAATAATAAGTATAAGTTTGTAAGCCAGCGAATTCCATCAGGGCTATAGGATAAATTGCTTGATTTATTGTCTATAAGCCGGATACATGACTGCATTCGATTTTTTTGCTGTTATATATTATTTTTTTCTTGCATTGTTGGGTAGGTCCATACATAGCTAAATGGATAGATTAGAAAAAACACGTTTAAGTTGGATAAAACTATATAAAGAGGTAAAGGATGCTGGGATTGTATGCCGTAGATGTGGTATTTCTCGACCTACTTTACGAAAATGGTTACAATGTTATGAAAAGAGCGGTGTTGATGGATTAAAAGAGCTAAGCCGTAAGCCTTATAACTGTCAAAGCAAGATAACAGCTCAACAAGAAAAGCTTATTTTATCACTAAGAAATGAACGTAAATTAGGAGTTAGGCGGGTTCAAAGTGGCCCACCGTAACAGAACATGCGAAAAGCGAAATGCATACCTTATATCCATAATACCGATAGGCTTTTCAGAAGAAGGTATTTTTTGTATAGCCCTTCTCTAATTTAAAGCCTTATTTCTCTGTAACCCTAATAATCTTCAACGTTACATAAATTGATATCCTTATTTTATTTAGCAAAAAGCTAGCTCTAAATTTAATATTTTTCACAGCAAAAAGTAACGTTTTTATTGTCCCCCAACGGGGATTATAAAAAACCCTCGCCTTTAGGCGAAGGGAAGATATAATGAAGTCGTATTAACGACGAATTAGTGAAATAAGATGAGGAGTTGAAACTGGACTGATTTTTCAAGACAAATTTTTCACTAATTTTGTTTCCCATTTTACATAATTTTTAAGCTGCATTTTGTAAGTAATCAAGATACACGTTCATCGGTTTTTTATAACCAATACTTGAATGGAATCTTTGATTGTTATATTTATCCATGTATTTATCAATACCATCTTTAAGTTCTGCGATATTTTTAAAATCATTTATAAATATACAATTATATTTTAAAGTTCTAAAAAATCTTTCAATCACAATATTATCAATGCTTCTACCCTTACCGTTCATTGAGATTTGTATATTATTCTCTTTTAGAATTCCCGTATGCTCATGTCCAGTATATTGACTACCCTGATCACTATTGAATATTTGTGGTGCAGGGTATTTATTCAGTGCATCTTTTAATACATCGGTTACAAGTGATGCATCCATAGAATTAGATACTTTATAACTTAGTATTGCCTTACTATGCCAATCTATAATCGCCACAAGATACATAAATCCTCCGTTAGTTCTAATATAAGTAATGTCACCACTCCACACTTGATTAACATAAGGTACATGAATAGTTCTATTCGTTCCTGATTTGTGCCAGTACGGCTCAAGCAAATAGCTATAAATTTTATGTTGACCATCCTTCACAGAAGTAGATTGCTTTTTATGAGGATGAATAGCTTCTATACCCATTATTCCCATATATTTAAGCACCCTATCTCTGCCCACATTAAAGCCGTCTTCCAATAATTGTTTGTATATATAACGATAACCATACTCAGGGTTATCCGTATATATTTCATCTATTCTATTTAAAATATCAAGATTATATAAGCTCATTACTTTAGCTTTATAATATACTCCAGATCTGCTTATCTTTAATAGTTCACATTGCCTTGTCTTTGCTAACGTACTCAGCTTGGGGTCGACAAGACTTTTCTTATTTGATAAGTCCAAGCTGTTTAGCTTTCCCACCGCCCAGTCCCTCTCGACTGTAGCCTTACCTAATGCTTTTGCAAGTTCATCGTTTTGATTCTTAAGTTCACTAATCTGCCCTTTGTACTCACTAACAGCTTTTGCTGGCTCAAATGCCAATGACGCATTATCTAAAAATTGTCGTTTCCAGTTTTGCATAGTTTTAGCCGTTACTTCATATTTGACCGATAACTGACCTATTGTTGATTCTTCTTTTAACATCTCTAATACTATTTTAGTTTTTGCTTCTGCACTAAAATTTTTAATTTGTTTTTTACCCATTTGTTTCTCTTTAATTTTATTTATTATTCTATACTTATTGAGAAACAAAAATACCTGCTTCTTTGTCTAATTTTTTCAGTCCATTATAGTTATAGGACTAATAGCCATAGTAAACACGATTTAAAAGTGCATTTAGTGTGGATACCAAAATATCGTAAAAGAATATTAACTGGCAAAGTAGCTGAGAGAGTAAGGGATGTGTTAAGGCAAATATCGATGGATCATGAGGTTTACCTAATATCAGGAAAAGTGGTAGCAGATCATATTCATATGTTTGTATCCTATAAACCGCAAATAGCGTTAAGTAAGTTGGTACAGTATTTAAAAGGTGGTAGTGCAAGAATCATGTTTGAAGAATTTCCCCATTTAAAAAAGCAGTTTTGGGGACGTCACTTATGGGCTAGAGGATATATGGCAGTTAGTTCAGGTAACATAACAGATGAAATAATTCAGAAATATATAGAAGAACAAGAAGGAGAACCAATTGAAGTAGGTCAATTTCAAATTGACTCTACTTTATAACCCCTCAGCTTAGAGCTGAGGGGTGTTCAGTTTGGTGATTGACACACTATGCATTTTAGCCTAGTTTGTCAATTGATTGCTAAGTATTATCTAGGTTTTATTTGATAAAAAGTAGCCACTCTAGTATTTCAGATGAAGAGATAAAAAAATATTACGATGTAGTGTGGGATACCCAAAATATAAAGCACATGATAATAATAAAAACAATGCTATATACTGGAGTTAGAGTAGGTGAGTTGGTAAAAATTAAAGCAGATGATGTCGAGCTTAATAAGTGTCAGATACGCATTAATGATGGCAAAGGTAAAAAAGACAGGATAGTACCTTTTCCAACAGGTTTTAGAGAAGTGTTAGCTCTTTATATTAAAAGTATAAAGAACAAGAAGAAAGTAGAATACTTATTTGAGTCAAATTGGAATAAACCTTATTCTGAGCATGGTATTCGGAAGATTCTAATGACTTATACTCAACAAGCCAATATGAATCATACTATAACTCCTCATAAATTAAGACATTTTCTATTTACCTGGATGAAAAAGCAAGGTATTGATGATGCTTTGATACAACCTTATTCTGGTCATGAATCTAGGCAATCTTTAGAGATATATTCTAAGCTATCGATAACTGATGCTCAAAAGACGTACAATAAGGTTATAAATGACTTTCCAATATGATAGTAGAAAACACAAAATAAAAAAGGATACTTTTAGCTATAAAAAGAGAGGGGAATTTTTAAAAGGTGACTAAGTTTAAATATTAGTTGTAAAACCAATGGATATAAGGGGTTGTAGGTAATTGACAATTTTAATTAAGATACAAAATGTGTAAAAAGTAGCTACCGTCAATAGTGCATTATGATTGGGTCTATCATAAAGATTGTGTAAGTATGATGTCAGAGTTAGTCCATCTTTGATCGACATTTGCCCATTTTTGGTCATCAGTACCACAAAGTATGGCAAATTGATTCAAGGCAACTTACACAATCTTTATGACAGACTCTTACGATTAGAGATACAGGTGTTGGATTTCGCGAGCCTTTCTAATTAAGTGTGTAAATTTTTCATAGGGCTTAAATTCTACCTTCAAATTTTATCAAAAAGTGAGCCATAGCTGCGTTCCAGTTTGGAATCGGCATAACCCATTTCTTGGTCATATAATCAATTGCCAAATACAAGGTCTTAAAAACGGCATTATCATTTGGAAAAACCCGTTTATTGTCCCACTTTGGGAGAAAAACCCCGCACTTGCAGTGCGTCGTTTCAACATAAATTTTAAATATCTTATCAAGAAAAGATAGGATATTTTTTAACAAAATCTTACACTTCACAAATATATTCTTTTTGTGTTGTGACACTTTCTAAATGAGCCATACACAAATAGTTTCTAACTTTTAAGTTAGTACATACATGAGGCATTCATGCCGTAATATTAAGCTCTGCACTTGCAGTGCAGAGTGGTTAACTCTTAGTAACCTTACGTAATTGGCTATTGACAGATTCTACACTATTAGTTGTGTATATTACTTTCCTTATCGCCTCAGGGTATCCTAGAAAAACCGTATACTTGCAGCAAAACTGCGTAACACTATCTAATTTTTTTGCTAGTATGAATTTATTGTATAAATTTGGGTTTCTACTATGCAAATATCACCGATTAATCAAAACTTACGCTATGTTTTATGATAAGTGGCTTTGTACTGAGATATTATTAAAATTCTTTACTATGAAAAAATGGCTTTCAGCCAAGGTTTTTAGTCATACTTGAGATAACATAGCGTAAGTTTTGTAATAAAAACTAGTTGAAAAAGTACCAATTATATTATAACATTTGAAATATTAATAATAATGATAATTAATCAAATGAAAAAACCAAAAGTAGCGACCTTAAGTGCTGAAGAACGAGAAGAACTAATACAACATGTCAAGGAAAGTTCATTAACGGGAGATGAACAGCAAACGATAGTAGAACTTGTGAAATTTTGTAATGAGCTAATAGACAAGCTAGCATCATCAAATATCAGTATAAATAAGCTTAAGGAAATGCTGATTGGTTTTAAGGCAGATAACAAAAAAAAGATAGTTCAGATTCATTAAAAGAACCGCCAAGTGAATCTGATAACGGGAATGGTGGTAATGAAGAAGAGTGCGATAAGCCCAAAAAGATAGATCGTAGTAATTGGCAAGGTAAATATGGGTTTGATGATTATAAGGATGCGAATACCAGCTATTTAACTCCTGAGAATTTTTGTAGTGGTGATAGCTGTCCTCACTGTTGTAATGGCAAACTATATAATAGTGAAGCTAGAAAATTGCTACAATTTACAGGTAATGCTCCAATTACAGTCAACAGATATGTAAAGAAAACGCTACGTTGTAATGCTTGTGATTATATAGTTATGAACAGTTAACCACTCTGCACTGCAAGTGCAGAGCTTAATATTACGGCATGAATGCCTCATGTATGTACTAACTTAAAAGTTAGAAACTATTTGTGTATGGCTCATTTAGAAAGTGTCACAACACAAAAAAATATATCTGTGAAGTGTAAGATTTTGTTAAAAAATATCCTATCTTTTCTTGATAAGATATTTAAAATTTATGTTGAAACGACGCACTGCAAGTGCGGGGTTTTTCTCCCAAAGTGGGACAATAAAAATATCAACAAATGGACAAATAGTAGCAGAAGTGCAATAGTGTTACAAAAGACCTATGGTACTCCTTTCTACCGTTTATCTAGGCTGCAAAGTTTAAGTGGTGTTCCTGTGGCATATAGCTCGCTCTGGCAACAATATTTAGATGTTTGGCAAGAAGGTGGTGGAGCTGAAATTTACGGGGTATTATTGGAAATGGCTGCCGAATGTAATTCACTGAACCTTGATGATACTAGAGCTAGGATTTTAGAAATTACTATAGCCAATAAGAAATTACGTACTCAAAATAAGAAAGGACGCAGCTGTTATACTACTACAATATGTGCTAAGACTGCAAATAATGAGGTGATAGTTTTATATTTTACCGGTAATAGGCATGGTGGAGAAAATATAGGTAACGTACTAAAGAATCGTAAGAATAGAACAGATTCTATCCAATTAATGACTGACGCAAGTAACAATAATAACCCGGTATTATCAGAAGCAGATCAAGAATTACTGGCAATAATAGTGATGATCAATTGTTTGTCACATGGTCAGAGAAAATTTACAGAGAATGAACTATATTACCCTGAAGAATGCGGATATTTTCTCAAACAAACACGAGGGATTTACCACAATGAACATCAATGTAAAGAGATGAGTCCTGAAGAAAAACTTGGGTATCATCAGGAACATAGCAGTAAATATATAGAAAACATATATAACAAAATAGACGAATTATTTAACGACAAGAAAGTTGAGCCTAATAGTAGGCTTGGACAAGCTATGAAATATTGGATAAATAGTTAACCACTCTGCACTGCAAGTGCAGAGCTTAATATTACGGCATGAATGCCTCATGTATGTACTAACTTAAAAGTTAGAAACTATTTGTGTATGGCTCATTTAGAAAGTGTCACAACACAAAAAGAATATATTTGTGAAGTGTAAGATTTTGTTAAAAAATATCCTATCTTTTCTTGATAAGATATTTAAAATTTATGTTGAAACGACGCACTGCAAGTGCGGGGTTTTTCTCCCAAAGTGGGACAATAAAGAAGGTTTGACCCAATTTTTAAAAATCCCAGTTAGCAATCTTGATAATAATTGGGCTGAGAGATCACTGCGTACCATTATTTTACAAAGGAAGAATTCATTATTCTTTAAAACAATCAATAGTGCTGAGATACATAGTGGTCTGTATAGTATAGTAAAGACTTGTAGTGAGAACGAGATCAATGCCTTTAAATATTTAAATTGGCTACAAGAGCAGAGTAGCAAAGCAAAGAAGCGTCCTGCGAATTATACGCCTTTTGCCTATGCAAGATATATGAATAATACGGAATTAATCGAGACAGCAGCTTAAACGACAGGAAGCCAATCATTAGAGAATTTGGCAGAACTAGGATCACCATTATGAATAAGAATGTGTAAGGTTCTATAACAAATTTGATAAGATGAATTATCAGATGGGAAAAGTTTTGCGGTAAATTTACCTTTGGATAGGCGTTTAGAGCATAGCCAAAAGCCTTGACCGTCAAAGGACAAAATTTTAATGGCAGTTCTGTTTTTATTATAGAATAAAAACAAGGAACCATTAAGAGGGTCAGAAGAAAGTTTTTGTCTACAAACAGCGATTAAGCCATCGATACCCTTGCGAAAATCGATGGCAATAGTGGCAACAAAAATAACTGACGCCGGGGTTAGTTGCAGCATAAAAATGTCTGAATTATGGTTTTTGGTTCTAGTGTTTGGATAATAAGTTTGGTACCATTTGGTTTAATAATGTGACAAGTATAGTGATTTTGTTTGGGGGCAGCTACAGGATCGGTATCTATAGAATTTAATAGTTGAAATGGGAGAAAATTAATATTTTGTTGTAGAGCTTGATTTGAAGTTGAGACAGGAGAAGTTTTGAGGGTAGGCTCATGGGCTTTTTTAATTGAACTGATTGTTGCTTTATTAATATTAAGATGTTTAGCTATCTCTTGGTAAGAATAATGATGGAGTAATTGGTAAACTAATTCCTTTAGATGGTTTGGTATAGGATCAAACTTATTAGTTTTAGTTTGACGCCAGGCTTTAAATTGCTGAGCTACTTGCTCAATAGTAATTGATGGTATTTGCATAGTATGAAACCCAAATGTATAAAAAATTCATACTAGCAAAAACATTAGATAAAGTTATGCAGTTTTGCTGCAGGTATACGAAAAACCGAGTCAATCATTTAATTTGTGTAAGTTCATTTTTTATTTTCCAATAAATCATATTTAAAATCTCCACAAAGTATTTCAAATTGATTTAAAGCTAAAGACCAATCTTTAATAGGCATGGTCCATTTTTTGGCTGCATTTTGTAGGGATAAAAATATTATTTTTTGAATTGACTTATCATCTGGAAACACCCCTTATTTTTGATAATTTTTCTAATTTGACGATTTACAGATTCTATAGTGTTAGTAGTATAAATTACCTTTCTGATCTCTTCAGGAAAGGCAAAAAACGGTATTATCCCAGACCAATTACGTTGCCAAATATCAGAAATTACCGGATATTTTTTATCCCATTTTACACCAAATTGCTGAAGTTTTAAACGTGCCATTTCGTCATTATTAGCTGTATAAATTTGTTTTAGATCTGATGTGACCTCTTTTAAATCTTTATATGACACATACTTTACTGAATTGCGAACCATATGTACAATACATAATTGTACTATAGTACTCGGGAATACACTGCTTATAGCTTCTGGAAAGCCCTTTAAACCATCCACACAAGCAACATAAATTTGTTCAATTCCTCGATTCTTTAACTCAGTAACTACTTGCATCCAAAATTTAGCACCTTCATTTTTGCCTATCCAAATGCCAACTAACTCCTTTTTCCCTTCTATATTTACAGCAAGTGCTAAATATACTGCTTTATTTATTACTATGTGATTGTCTCTAGATTTTACATAGATACAGTCCAAGTATAATATTGGATACACCCTATCTAAACAACGATTTTGCCACCTAGTTACTTCTTCTATCACCCCATCTGTTATGGTGGATATCAAGTCACCAGATACATCAGTTTGATATATTTCTTCTAAATGCCCTCGGATCTCGCTGACTGTCATACCGCGACCATAAAGGGATATCACTTTCTCATCAAATCCATTAAATCTCCTCAGCCCTTTTGGTATTAATTGAGGATTATACTCTCCTTCCCGATCTCTTGGTACTTCTACTGTCAGCTTACGACCATCCCCATCAATTACTGTCTTCTCATAGCTACCATTACGACGATTATTATCTACTTTTGGCATCTTGCTATGTTTTGAATATCCTAATTCATGATCCAACTCACTTGCTAATATTTTCTCAACTATTTGCTTCTTTAGCTGTTGAAATAAACCATCTCGACCAAATAACTCCGATGGATCTGCTTTTGATAATAATTCTTCTACTAGCTGATTACTGATGTCTAATGTATCTTTATCTGTATCTAATTTTTTAGCCATAATTCCTCCTTGCTTGCTTAAGTTACTTTTTTTACAGTAATCTCTTACTGCTTTCTTTGCAACTTACACAAACTATAGGACAGACTCGAAAAACCATTAAATTTTCCCAATGAACATACCAAGATTTAGCAATTTGTGGATACTGTTTACTCCATTTAGCTTCAAAAGATTCTAAAGCAAGATGTGCTTCTTCCTCTGTGCTAGCAGTATATATAGGCTTTAAATCAGCCGCTAATTCTTTTCGGTCTTTATATGATACATATTTTAAACTATTTCTAATCTGATGTACAATACATAATTGATGTTCGGTTTTCGGAAAAACTGCTTCTATTGCCTCAGACATACCGGTTAAATTATCACTGCAAGCAATAAGCATGTCTTGCATACCTCTGTTCTTCATCTCAGTAAAATTACCAAGCCAAAATTTCGCTCCTTCATTTTCACTGATCCACAATCCTAAAATATCCTTCCTTCCAGATAAATCAATACCTAATGCTACATATACAGACTTATTGATAATTCGTTTATCTTGACGTACTTTTACTACTAAACAGTCAAAAAATACTATAGCATATACTCGATCCAATGGTCGGCTTTGCCATATCTTGACATCCTCAATTACATCATCAGTAATTTGACTTATCAAACTTTCGCTAACGTCAGCTCCATACAATTCTTGCATTTGAATCTTAATATCAGATAAGCTCATTCCTTTAGCGTATAATGATATTATTTTATCATCAAATCCTTCAATACGTCTTTGACGCTTCGGAATTAATGCAGGTTCAAATGTACTACTTCTATCCCTTGGAACCTCAATCTCTACAACTCCATTATTTGTTACTAGATTCTTTACATTCCTACCATTACGAACATTATCACTATCAGTATGACAATATTTATCATATCCTAAATGATTATTCATCTCTGACTGCAATGCCTTCTCTACAAGCCGTTTGGTTAATTGTTTTAATAAACCATCCTCTTTAAGTAATGTTGATATATCTGTATCATTATTTATTAATAAATCTATCGCTTGATTCATTGCTTCATTTTGTTTTTGGTGCATTATAATTTCTCCTTTTGTTATATTATATTTTTATATAACCTTTGAAAAATTTACACACTTATTTGTACAGAGCCGATTTCGCTTTTCGCACGTTCTGTTACGGTGGGCCAATAAGGTTTATTCCAATTTGACTCAAATAAGTATTCTACTTTCTTCTTGTTCTTTATACTTTTAATATAAAGAGCTAACACTTCTCTAAAACCTGTTGGAAAAGGTACTATCCTGTCTTTTTTACCTTTGCCATCATTAATGCGTATCTGACACTTATTAAGCTCGACATCATCTGCTTTAATTTTTACCAACTCACCTACTCTAACTCCAGTATATAGCATTGTTTTTATTATTATCATGTGCTTTATATTTTGGGTATCCCACACTACATCGTAATATTTTTTTATCTCTTCATCTGAAATACTAGAGTGGCTACTTTTTATCAAATAAAACCTAGATAATACTTAACCCGAGTTGCCAATTAATTTATAAGAGCAGAGCTAGGTTTTATAAACGTTTGAGGTTAATTTGTAACATTAAAACACTCAATAAAAACTATATTTTTTAGAAATATGTTTGTATTGAAAATGTTTTAGTATCGAATCTCACATGGAATCAGCTTTAAATATAGCTTTTGCCAGTATAATTAATTGGCAACTCGGGTTAATAAAATTTCTGTAGCTTTTGGAAAATTAAACAATCTCAACCTTCATCTTGCATCAAACTGAGGTTATATAGAGCACTAGATAGTCTTGGTAATACTGTAGACTTTCTGCTACGTAAGCATAGAGACAAGCCTGCAGCACTTGCATTTTTTCGTAAAGCCTTTAGAGAGAATAATTTTCCTGAGAAAGTAGTAATTGATAAAAGCGGTAGTAATACGGCTGCTCTTAATGATTTGAATACAGAAGTTCCTAAAGATTATAAAATTAAGGTTATTCAGACCAAATACCTGAATAATCTTGTAGAACAAGATCATAGGTTTATCAAAAAACGTACAAAGCCAATGCTTGGTTTTAAGAGTTTTCATTCTGCAGAAATGACTATTACCGGTATAGAAAATATTCGTATGATGCAAAAAAGACAAATAATTGGAGCTAATGATAATCTTTCTACTTTTGAGAATTTTGCTATGTTAATGGCATCATAATGTCCAAAACCTTAGTTTTAACAATCTTGATGTAGTATGATTTATAGATGCGACAAAACCTGCAACAATATCAACTTAATATTTTTGTTGGAATAAAGTTCTGTATTAGTTAACATATAAGAGTTCTGATTAGTTGAATATTTTTCAGCATCATCTACTAGTTTACTTTTCTTATTTATTGTATTAATTTGTATACTCTCCTTGATTACACAATCCAATTTTCTTTTAGTCATGTTTAACCACCATGAAATAAGTTTAAAAAATTATATTATTCTATTGCCATAATTTTAGTATTAAAATTATTAACTATAAATTTATTTTAAATGCATTTAAATAAAGTTATTTGATAAACTATCTAATACTGTATAGACTATATTCTAATTCTTAAATATACATGTAGTCCAATATGTCAATAAATCTAGATCATATTATAATAATTGTATTTCTAATAATAACATTATTTACTGGACTTAAAGCTAGTAAAAATATAAAGGATATAGCAGAATATGCTATTGCTAATAAAATGTTTAGTAGTGAAATTCTTGCAATTACTATACTAGCAACATATATTACTGGTGGTAAAGGAATAGGATATACAGGTTATGTATTTGATGATGGTATTTTACCGATATTACCAACAATTTTTTGTGGAGTAATATTTTGTTTTATATTTATTATTTCATTTATTTTACCACGTATTAAATATTTTGATGGTTGCTTAACCGCCGCAGAGTTAATGGGTCAAATTTATGGTATCAAAGCTCGCTTTACTATAGGCATACTTGGAAGTTTTTATAACATTACCTTAGTGACACTACAAATTATATGGATTGGTAATATTGGTGAGTTACTTAATATTCCTAAATTATATAGCATAATATTTGGAGGTATGTTCTTAGTAATCTATTCTGCCATGGGTGGTATAAAGTCAGTAACCATAACTGATATTATACAATTTATAGCTATAACAGTTATGGTTCCTATAATAACTTACGTAGTACTTAATAAAATTGGGGGTATAGAATCTTTAATTAAACAAACTCCTACTCAATATTTTAACATTTTACACTACCCACATTTAAAAGATTACCTTATTTATTGCTTATGGTATATTTTTCCAGCTTTTCCTTTAAGTTTTCCTTTTATACAACGAATGCTTATAGCTAGAAGTAATAAACAGCTTATAAAGAGCTATTATATTAGTATGTTTTTCTTAATAATATTCTTTGCATTACTTACATTAATTGGATTATCTTCAATCGTCTTGAAAGAAACTGGAGTTATAAACCCTCAAATCAGAGGAGACCAAATAATAACTTATTTAATAAATAATTATTTTGTCTCTGGCGTTAAAGGCATTCTAGCCATTGGTCTTATCGCTGCCGTTATGTCTACAGCTGATTCTTTTTTAAATTCAGCAGGATTATTGCTTGCACATGATGTAATAAAACTTATTTGTGATAAAAGAGATATTAAAGTTAATGAGTTAAAATTAGTACGCTATATAACCTTTGGACTTGGAACGATTGCAGTATTATGGGCACTAGTTAATAATGTTTTACCTAGGATACAATATGTAGGGATAGTAGATATAGCTAAAGGTATAAATATAGCATCTGAAATTGTAGCATTAATTTTTACAATTCCTTTAATTGCAGGCATTATGGGTCTTAAAGGTAATCCTAGTTCTTTTTTTATTCCAACTATCATTACTGCTATATTTTTTATTGTTACTAAATTATTTTTTGACAATGAATTTCTAGTACCTATAACTATTTTTATAAATGTGATTAGCTTTTTTATAAGCAATTACATTATCAATCGTGGATTCATAATTGTAAAACGTGATAATATACTCAGAAAATCAACTAGTTCACATATAACTAATTATCTTAGCAATTTTTGTACATTAATAAAATCTTTTAAATCTAGAATAGAATATTATGATAACTCTAATATGTTTGCATTATTCATAGCATTTAACTATATCAGGAGTTTCGCACTTAGCAAAAAATATGTTAATCTAGCAAGAAAGAGTTTTAGTTAAGCATGGCAAGATCAAAATGTAGCAAAGACTTATATAAATCATTTTTACAAGCAAGTAGCGTAAGATATAGTGGTAAAGCATTATCTGAAGTAAGTCCAATAAACCTATCTCATGATAGTGCAAGTCGATGGTTAAATAGTAAGGATTTCCGCCCTAGCGGGATCTACAGAGAAGTGTCAAAATATATTGATAGGGAAGCTTCTTGTTTATTAGTGGGAGATGACACGTTATTGTCAAAGCAATACAGTAAGAAAATTGAGCTTGTACATTATCAATATTCTGGAGCTGTACATGATGTTATACCTGGTATAGGGATGGTCAACTTACTGCATTACAATGCTAAAACTGATCAATCTACCCCTGTAGATTATAGAATATATGATAAAGAAACTGATGGAAAAACAAAGAATGAGCATTTTTGTGATATGCTTACTTTAGCTAAGGAAAGAGGGATCAATCCTGATGCAGTAGTAATGGATGCGTGGTATAGCGGTTTGGAGAATTTGAAACATATACGTAATTTAGGTTGGACATGGGTTAGTAACCTAAGAAAAAATAGAAAAGTTAATCATAATGTTAGCTTAGAAAGTTTAGAGATTCCTGATGAGGGACTAAAAATTCACCTACGTGGATACGGTTGGGTTACGGTATTTAAGTTTGTGGCAAAAAATGGTCGCATTGATTACATAACAACTAACTTAGAAAATCCAACACGTGAACAAATAGAAAAAATTGTTAAGGCACGGTGGTCTATAGAAGTTTATCATCGAGAATTAAAACAAACTTGTGGTATTGAACGCTGTCAGGCACGCACGGGTCGAGCTCAGAGAAATCATATTTGCCTTGCTGTATTTGCTTGGCTCGATATGAACAAAAGGAGGATAAATGAAAAAATTACTTTATATCAACAAACTTGGGAAGTTATAAAAACATCAATTCAGAACAACATTAGATGCCTTTTAGCTGATTCGCAATTTTGCTAACTGCGAAACTCCTGTATATGTTACCCTTATTTATATATAGTGATGCAAAAGCTGATTTATATCACTTATTACTATTATTTCGAATAATAGGTGGGCTAATATGCATGGGTTTACTATTAAGACATTATTGGCCACTTGCGATAAAGCAATATTTTCAATATTACTACTATTTTTCTTTATGGTATTGTTTACCTTTTATTACTACTTTTACTTTTCTTTTAGAGGATAAAAATCCAGAGTGGTTAATAAATATCACTTGCTCAATAGTGTTATTAATTATACTAGTAGATTGGGTAATGTTTATAATACTATCTACTACTGCTATATTGTTTGCTGTTACTATATACTATTTATTAGTTAACAATTTTATAATAAATGTTTATAGTATATATTTACTAGTATATACATGTATTCTTTCTATTATTATTAGTATAATCTTTGTACGTAAAAAGCAACAATATTTACATACCTTAATTAATAATCAACAAGCACTAAAAAAATTATATGCTTCCACTAATGACGAATTAATAGATGCTTTAAATTATCAAGAAAAAATAGCACGTAGCTTAGGTAAAGAAGGACTAGAAATATTACAACAAGCACAAAATATTACAAATAATTTATGTAAAGAAATAATGACAAATTCTAGCGAAATCTTTACTACAACCTATAGTAAATTAACTTCTATTATGAAGTACCTTGAAGAAATAGCAAACCAAGCAAAAAATTATATAAGGCTTGAAGTAAAAATTATTAACTTAGATCATCTACTAAAAGAAATTAACGATAAAGTAATAAAATTAGACAGTGCCATAGTTCTTACTTTTTTGAATAAAATTCCTTATAAAACTTTAGTATGTGATGTAAATTTAATAGGAAAACTCCTTATAAATACAATAATACAAATAAAAAAATATAGAGTTAATACGAGTAATATACAAATATATATAGATTCTACTGAATTATGGTATAGACTTGATTCTATAAAAAACTACACTAAGAAAATTCCAGCTATAAGATTTATAATAACAACATTAGAAGACATTGGTGAACTACCAAATTTTTACATGGGAGATGTAACAAATGCTGCATTTACTTTAAATAATAAACAAGATTTATATCAAACAAAAAATATAAAGATAATAAATGCACATTATGGAGCATTACATAGTAATGAATTCAATAACGAATATAGTATAATTATTGTTCTTCCATTAAACATACGTGACGTAAGACCAAAAACTATGGATTTAAAAGAAAATGATACAGTTTTACAAGAGGTCATATCTGATTCTTTAGATATAGAAACAATAGAAAATCAATTAATACAAGATATTAATAAGAAAAATCAAAGTATAGATATAACAAGCTTCAAAAAAGCCATAAAACTGATAAAAAAATATCATGCAAAGCAAAAACGTAAATCTGGAGAACCTTTTTACTTACACCCAATCGCTGTGACAAAAATATTACTACAATTTACTTTTGATGAAGATATATTGTTAGCAGCATTACTTCACGATGTAGTGGAGGATACCCCCATGAGTTTGTCGAAAATTGAAGCAATTTTTAATCCAACCGTAGCTGCACTAGTTAGTGGAGTAACTAAATTTGATCAAACTAAAGAAAAATTAAAATTATCTAAATATGAAAATATACTAAAATTATTAGAACAAGAGGATACTAGAGTTTTAATGATAAAAATTGCAGATCGTATTCATAATATGCGTACACTCTCTTATCACGAATCATATGAAAAACAAAAAATTATAGCAGAAGAAACTCTACAATTTTATATTCCTATGGCTAACAAATTAGGACTCTCTAAAGCTGTTACAGAACTCAAACACTTAGTCTTTCAGATATTAAACAATCTCTCGACACCGTCGAGTTAGTCACTCTGAGGTGATACCCTTTGTCTAGACAAATTTTTTAAATTTTAGAGGTGTCCAAATAGGTGAAGCTAGACTGATTTTAACAATTGTAAAGGAGTCAAAAGCAGCTATTAAGGAATATATCGATTTTTATAACAACGAAAGAATGCACCAAGCATTGGGGTATAGGACTCCTAGCTTGATGGGTTCTGTCGCATATGTTGGACAATAGAAAAAAGATTGATATAATGATCTAAAAAAGATGTTAAGATGTTTCGTATTACTGCAAGATTATTATCATATTTCAAAGGATTTTGTTCTTCACCAAAAATAATAATATTATTTGTCTATATGAAATGCCGATTTTCTTTAAGTTATCGAGATTTGGAAGAAATGATGAGTATAAGGGGAGCAAAAATTGATCACTCTACATTACAAAGATGGGTTATAAAATTTGTACCATTGATAGATCAGGTGGTTAGAAAAAGAAAGAAGCCAGTTGGTAGTAGTTGGAGAATGGATGAGACTTATATTAAATTAAACGGTAAATGGGTTTATTTATATAGAGCACTAGATAGTCTTGGTAATACTGTAGACTTTCTGCTACGTAAGCATAGAGACAAGCCTGCAGCACTTGCATTTTTTCGTAAAGCCTTTAGAGAGAATAATTTTCCTGAGAAAGTAGTAATTGATAAAAGCGGTAGTAATACGGCTGCTCTTAATGATTTGAATACAGAAGTTCCTAAAGATTATAAAATTAAGGTTATTCAGACCAAATACCTGAATAATCTTGTAGAACAAGATCATAGGTTTATCAAAAAACGTACAAAGCCAATGCTTGGTTTTAAGAGTTTTCATTCTGCAGAAATGACTATTACCGGTATAGAAAATATTCGTATGATGCAAAAAAGACAAATAATTGGAGCTAATGATAATCTTTCTACTTTTGAGAATTTTGCTATGTTAATGGCATCATAATGTCCAAAACCTTAGTTTTAACAATCTTGATGTAGTATGATTTATAGATGCGACAAAACCATTTTTGCTCCCCTTATACTCATCATTTCTTCCAAATCTCGATAACTTAAAGAAAATCGGCATTTCATATAGACAAATAACATTATTATTTCTGGTGAAGAACAAAATCCTTTGAAATATGATAATAATCTTGCAGTAATACGAAACATCTTAACATCTTTTTTAGATCATTATATCAATCTTTTTTCTATTGTCCAACATATGCGACAGAACCATTTAAAAGTCAGTGTGCCAAGAATCAATAACTTCATCGTAGTAAGTTATTGAATGCTAAGTAATAGATGGTGGTATGTCCACCGATATCGGCTAGCACGAGCAGATATCAAACGACCCCACGGTGCTATTTCTGTCAAGGAGATGGTATTGATGTAAATTGTAATCATCTTTTGACCCCCTATTGTAATAAACTATTGACCCCTCTAACCATATAAAAAATTAGTTAATTTTGGTTGAAATTCAGATAGAATTTTCTAAAATCATTGTAATTTTTAATTCATACCATAGTCTATTATTTTAATCTTTAATCTACATCTTTGCCTCCTCTAAAACTTTTATAGTCACCTTTTTGGTTAAAACCCCCAGCTTCAGCTGGGAAAGACTTTAGTCCTTGTTCTAATATTTCAATTCACTATAACTTGAACATATGATATTTTAACAAGACTAGCCACACTGTATTTTACCATCGCTTTAATGTTGTTTGAATCACTAAATATCGCTATAAAATACTGCAGGGTAACCTAAGAGTTAGGATCAGAGAGATAATGCACAGGCGTTAGTAATATCTCTTTAGAGTAATAGCGACTTCCAGTCTAGATATCAACCCACCAGCTTCAGCTGGTTGTTATTGAGTACCAATTTCTATGATTTGACAATGATGCGTTATCCTATCAATCCCCGGCTTTTATTGGTATATAGCTCAGTTCATCTATCCAATAACATTTACAAGATTCAACAAATGAGGTTTTGTCGTATGTTGTAAATAGTAAAAGAATTAGGTATAATAAAATAAAAAATATAGCTATTAGAAATAGACCTATTAATTAACGTACTTATTTTTATATGATGAAAATTAACCAAATAATACCATTAATTAAAAACTTAGAAGAAGATTACACATTACTATTTCATGACGTTATTGGCAGTTTTATTAGCGAGATAACCGATCCGGATAATTTTGATGAAAATTCAGCAGAAGTTAATCTTCTAGAGTTAAGTAATAAATTAGGCGAGAATATTACCAATTATATGATTTATCGTGCAACAGAGTTTTTTCTGAGTAACGAATATCCACATAGGATTACTAAAAGGTTCTGTCGCATATGTTGGACAATAGAAAAAAGATTGATATAATGATCTAAAAAAGATGTTAAGATGTTTCGTATTACTGCAAGATTATTATCATATTTCAAAGGATTTTGTTCTTCACCAGAAATAATAATGTTATTTGTCTATATGAAATGCCGATTTTCTTTAAGTTATCGAGATTTGGAAGAAATGATGAGTATAAGGGGAGCAAAAATTGATCACTCTACATTACAAAGATGGGTTATAAAATTTGTACCATTGATAGATCAGGTGGTTAGAAAAAGAAAGAAGCCAGTTGGTAGTAGTTGGAGAATGGATGAGACTTATATTAAATTAAACGGTAAATGGGTTTATTTATATAGAGCACTAGATAGTCTTGGTAATACTGTAGACTTTCTGCTACGTAAGCATAGAGACAAGCCTGCAGCACTTGCATTTTTTCGTAAAGCCTTTAGAGAGAATAATTTTCCTGAGAAAGTAGTAATTGATAAAAGCGGTAGTAATACGGCTGCTCTTAATGATTTGAATACAGAAGTTCCTAAAGATTATAAAATTAAGGTTATTCAGACCAAATACCTGAATAATCTTGTAGAACAAGATCATAGGTTTATCAAAAAACGTACAAAGCCAATGCTTGGTTTTAAGAGTTTTCATTCTGCAGAAATGACTATTACCGGTATAGAAAATATTCGTATGATGCAAAAAAGACAAATAATTGGAGCTAATGATAATCTTTCTACTTTTGAGAATTTTGCTATGTTAATGGCATCATAATGTCCAAAACCTTAGTTTTAACAATCTTGATGTAGTATGATTTATAGATGCGACAAAACCCTGGGATTATGATAAAATTACTAGAAATATCGAAGTCATAGTAGGTGCAGATATTGATCAACTTAAAGAATGTAAATAGTAACCATTATGACACTTAAAGATAAAGCCTCTATTAGACCTCTTGCAGAAGTAATATCTGATCATCACGAAACCCCTAAGGGGTTACAAAGATGGATTTTTTCTACTAATCACAAAGATATTGGCGTAATGTATATTATATTCGCCATATTTGCTGGGCTTGTTGGTGGATTATTTTCTGTTATTTTTAGGTTAGAACTAGCAGTACCCGGCGGGCATCTACTAGGTGGTAATTATCAGCTATACAATGTATTAATTACCGCTCATGCTATAATTATGGTATTTTTCATGATTATGCCAGCTTTATTTGGTGGATTTGGTAATTACTTTGTACCAATTTTAATAGGTGCCCCGGATATGGCTTTTCCTAGGCTAAATAATATAAGTTTTTGGCTACTTGTCGCTGCTTTTATATTATTAATGCTGTCAGGTTTGGTTGATGGAGGAGCTGGTACTGGCTGGACACTGTATCCTCCTCTAAGTAGTCTAGTAGGGCATCCTGGGGCTGCTGTCGATATGGCTATTTTAAGCTTACATCTTACAGGGCTTTCCTCCATTCTTGGTTCAATTAATATGATTGTCACTATCTTTAATATGAGAACTGATGGTATGGGGTTATTTGAAATGCCCTTATTTGTTTGGTCAATTTTGGTTACTGCCTTCTTGCTGATACTAGCAATTCCTGTGTTAGGGGGTGCAATAACCATGTTACTGACTGATCGAAATTTTGGTACTACTTTTTTCAAGCCTGATGGTGGCGGAGATCCAGTGTTATTTCAGCATTTATTTTGGTTTTTTGGTCATCCAGAAGTATATATCGTAGTATTACCGGGATTTGGTATAGTCAGTCAGGTCATCTCTACTTTCTCCCGTAAGCCAATATTCGGTTATTTTGGTATGGTGGTAGCTATGGTAATTATAGGATTTGTTGGCTTTATAGTTTGGGCTCACCATATGTTTACTGTTGGTCTTTCGTACAATGCATTAATATATTTTACTGCTGGTACTATGATTATAGCTGTACCTACTGGTATCAAAATCTTTAGCTGGATTGCCACAATGTGGGGAGGATCAATTACTTTTGAAACCCCTATGTTGTTTTCCATAGGGTTTATCTTGCTATTTACTATTGGCGGAGTTACCGGCATAATATTATCAAATTCAGCAATCGACAGAATTTTACATGATACATATTATGTTGTAGCACATTTCCATTACACCATGTCGCTAGGGGCTTTATTTACCGCATTTGCTGGGTTCTATTATTGGTTTGGTAAAATGTCAGGGCGGCAATATCCTGAAATGATGGGTAAAATTCATTTTTGGATTACCTTTATTGGTGTTAATTTGACATTCTTTCCTCAGCATTTTCTAGGATTAGCTGGTATGCCAAGAAGAATACCGGATTATCCGGATGCGTTTACCGGCTGGAATATGGTTTCATCTATCGGAGCAGTTATTTCCTTTATTGCAGCTCTTTATTTTGTATTTATTGTTATTTATACTATGAAATATGGCAAAAAATGCCCAAATAATCCTTGGGGTGATGGGGCTGATACCCTTGAATGGTCAGTATCATCTCCACCACCATTTCATGGTTTTGTCGCATCTATAAATCATACTACATCAAGATTGTTAAAACTAAGGTTTTGGACATTATGATGCCATTAACATAGCAAAATTCTCAAAAGTAGAAAGATTATCATTAGCTCCAATTATTTGTCTTTTTTGCATCATACGAATATTTTCTATACCGGTAATAGTCATTTCTGCAGAATGAAAACTCTTAAAACCAAGCATTGGCTTTGTACGTTTTTTGATAAACCTATGATCTTGTTCTACAAGATTATTCAGGTATTTGGTCTGAATAACCTTAATTTTATAATCTTTAGGAACTTCTGTATTCAAATCATTAAGAGCAGCCGTATTACTACCGCTTTTATCAATTACTACTTTCTCAGGAAAATTATTCTCTCTAAAGGCTTTACGAAAAAATGCAAGTGCTGCAGGCTTGTCTCTATGCTTACGTAGCAGAAAGTCTACAGTATTACCAAGACTATCTAGTGCTCTATATAAATAAACCCATTTACCGTTTAATTTAATATAAGTCTCATCCATTCTCCAACTACTACCAACTGGCTTCTTTCTTTTTCTAACCACCTGATCTATCAATGGTACAAATTTTATAACCCATCTTTGTAATGTAGAGTGATCAATTTTTGCTCCCCTTATACTCATCATTTGTTCCAAATCTCGATAACTTAAAGAAAATCGGCATTTCATATAGACAAATAACATTATTATTTCTGGTGAAGAACAAAATCCTTTGAAATATGATAATAATCTTGCAGTAATACGAAACATCTTAACATCTTTTTTAGATCATTATATCAATCTTTTTTCTATTGTCCAACATATGCAACAGAACCTTGTTTCGTCGTCACTAAAGTGACTCCTCGCTAATCGACGTCTTTTAACTATGGATAAATGTTATAACTGCTCCACATCGTTAGGAGTAGAGGTTTCTTGTTGATCAGAACTTTCAAGGAGGTCAATAGTATCTTGCTTATTGTTCCTTGAGTAATCTTGTGCTTCATATTCTGACCTTGCAACAATTACCGTTATATTTGTACTAAGCTCAGCGTGCAACCTAACCTCTACCACGAATACACCTGTTGATTTTATCGGGTTCTCAAGAATTATACTTAAATGTGATATTAAGTGCAAAGAAGCCTTAGACAAACTTTCAGCAATTTCTTTATTATTCACTGAACCAAACAACCGACCATCATCAGCAGACTGCTTAATAAATATTAATTCCTTACCACTTATAACATTATTAATAGCTTCTGCCTCAGATCTTATTTTTAGCTCTTTCATTTCAAGATCATGTTTTTGGGCTTCTATGAACTGTTTATTAGGTTCTGTTGCCCTAATTGCTAATTTTTTGGGGATAAGATAATTACGAGCAAACCCCTTTTTTACCTTAAGAATCTCTGCAATCTTTCCAAGTTTTCTTACAGGTTTAATCAAAATAACTTCCATCTTATTCCTCTGCTCAAATTTGAAATACAAAAGGCAACAACGCTAGGATTCTAGCAATTTTTATAGCATTCTTCAGTTTTCTTTGCTTTTTGGCACATACATTGGTAATCCTACTAGGCAACATTCTACCACCTTCTGATACAAATTTTATTAACAAATCAGGGTTCTTGTAATCAATTACTGGAGCATTTGGAATAGAAAGAGGACATCCCTTACGTTTTCTAAAAAACACTCTTTTATTACTTCTATCAACCATTCTAGTTATTGACTGAGAGTCAACAGCATCATTCTCAAACATTGTAATCTTTTCCAATTTTATTACTATTTAGTCTTTATTAATTGTTACATCAACTGTTTCTTCATGATCTGAACCTTTACTTCTTAGAATCGGCGAAGGTTCAGCACTTATTGAATCAACATTGATATTAACAAACCTAATAATATTTTCACTTAGCTTCATTTTCCTTTCCAGTTCATTTATTACCGAAAAATCAGTTTTAAGCCCCATAAAAACATAATGTCCTTTTTTATTATTACCAATCTTATAGGCTAAACTTCTTAAACCCCAATATTCAGTTTTAATAACTTCACCGTTACTATCTTTAACAATTTTAGTAAAGTCATCGGTAATTTTATCTACATCAGCAGACGAAATATCTTGGCGTATGATAAAAACTGATTCGTAAAAAGCCATATATAAGAATCTCCAGCTATAAAATAAAGCCATTTATAACAATAAAAAACATTTAATTCAAGTGTTATCTTTATTATAGAGCATAATTAATGGTTTTGTCGCATCTATAAATCATACTACATCAAGATTGTTAAAACTAAGGTTTTGGACATTATGATGCCATTAACATAGCAAAATTCTCAAAAGTAGAAAGATTATCATTAGCTCCAATTATTTGTCTTTTTTGCATCATACGAATATTTTCTATACCGGTAATAGTCATTTCTGCAGAATGAAAACTCTTAAAACCAAGCATTGGCTTTGTACGTTTTTTGATAAACCTATGATCTTGTTCTACAAGATTATTCAGGTATTTGGTCTGAATAACCTTAATTTTATAATCTTTAGGAACTTCTGTATTCAAATCATTAAGAGCAGCCGTATTACTACCGCTTTTATCAATTACTACTTTCTCAGGAAAATTATTCTCTCTAAAGGCTTTACGAAAAAATGCAAGTGCTGCAGGCTTGTCTCTATGCTTACGTAGCAGAAAGTCTACAGTATTACCAAGACTATCTAGTGCTCTATATAAATAAACCCATTTACCGTTTAATTTAATATAAGTCTCATCCATTCTCCAACTACTACCAACTGGCTTCTTTCTTTTTCTAACCACCTGATCTATCAATGGTACAAATTTTATAACCCATCTTTGTAATGTAGAGTGATCAATTTTTGCTCCCCTTATACTCATCATTTCTTCCAAATCTCGATAACTTAAAGAAAATCGGCATTTCATATAGACAAATAACATTATTATTTCTGGTGAAGAACAAAATCCTTTGAAATATGATAATAATCTTGCAGTAATACGAAACATCTTAACATCTTTTTTAGATCATTATATCAATCTTTTTTCTATTGTCCAACATATGCGACAGAACCCCTAATGCTACATATACAGACTTATTGATAATTCGTTTATCTTGACGTACTTTTACTACTAAACAGTCAAAAAATACTATAGCATATACTCGATCCAATGGTCGGCTTTGCCATATCTTGACATCCTCAATTACATCATCAGTAATTTGACTTATCAAACTTTCGCTAACGTCAGCTCCATACAATTCTTGCATTTGAATCTTAATATCAGATAAGCTCATTCCTTTAGCGTATAATGATATTATTTTATCATCAAATCCTTCAATACGTCTTTGACGCTTCGGAATTAATGCAGGTTCAAATGTACTACTTCTATCCCTTGGAACCTCAATCTCTACAACTCCATTATTTGTTACTAGATTCTTTACATTCCTACCATTACGAACATTATCACTATCAGTATGACAATATTTATCATATCCTAAATGATTATTCATCTCTGACTGCAATGCCTTCTCTACAAGCCGTTTGGTTAATTGTTTTAATAAACCATCCTCTTTAAGTAATGTTGATATATCTGTATCATTATTTATTAATAAATCTATCGCTTGATTCATTGCTTCATTTTGTTTTTGGTGCATTATAATTTCTCCTTTTGTTATATTATATTTTTATATAACCTTTGAAAAATTTACACATTTATTTGTACAGAGCCGATTTAATAATGAGTGAAAAAGGTTCTATAATAGTGGTTTTTCCTTTTGCACAAATTTGATATTTATTATAAAAGCTACCAGCGTACTTCTGGGGGCAGAGACATTAATATTGCTTCAACATTACCGTTTGTCATTAAGCCAAATAATGTTCCACGGTCATATAATAAGTTAAACTCAACGTATCTGCCACGACGTACTAATTGATAATCTTTTTGCTCTTTGCTCCAAGGTAGAAACATTTTTGTTCTAACAATTTCAGGATATATTGTTAAAAATGCTTGTCCTACGTCCTTAGTAAAAGAAAAATCATTATTAAAATTTCCAGTATTTAAATAATCATAAAATATACCGCCTACTCCCCTTGGCTCATTTCTATGTTTTAAGTAAAAATACTCATCACATTGTTTTGTAAATTTAGGATAATAATTTGGATCATGTTTATCACAAGCATGTTTAAAAGCATTATGAAATTTTGTTGTCTCATTTTCATTAGGATAAAATGGCGTTAGGTCTCCACCACCGCCAAACCAATGATTAGCAGTTTCAATATAGCGGGTGTTGAAATGTACCGCTGGTATCAATGGAGAAGTAAGATGAGCCACGATAGAAATACCAGTAGCAAAGAATTGCCTACTATTTTCCGTACCCGGTATATTTTTACTAAATTCTGAAGATAATTCCCCAAAAACTGTAGAAATATTCACCCCAACTTTCTCAAATAAGTTACCACGCATTACAGACATTACTCCGCCACCACCGCCTTTTCTCTCCCAGGGTGTTCGTATGAATTTTGCGGGTACTAAATCTCTTGCCTTACTATATTCAAGCTCAATTTCCTCTAATTTGCTACATACTTGATCACGTAAATTACTGAACCATGTTATCGCCTTTTCTTTGTTAGTTATCATAATTTTTCCAGTCATTTACAGTATACTCCAAAAATTTCTTCCACTAATACTTTAAGAAAAAATAATTTTTTTATATTGAATTTCTATATCCTGTATTATGTTTTACTTGTTGGGTTCTAAGTAGTGATGTAGCTTTACTACTATCATTAGTATGTTTCTGATTGTGTATAATATTTCCTATATCTTTTACGGTATCTTTCTGCTTCATTAGCTGTAATGCTTGCGTATAAATGTCCTTCTCCGGTGATTTTGCTATAATTTTCTCTAATTTTGCTTCAACTCTTTCTCTTATTTGTTGTTTGTCTTGATCAGTTGCCTGTTTGCCAATTTTATCAACGGTCAATTGATCAATGAATTTATCCATCTCATTATTAAACGATATTATACCTTTATTGTTAGTTAAAATATCTTTTGTCGATTGCATTATTTTATATTTATCAGCTTTTGTTAGTTCTTGTATCGGTCTTGGTATAAAAATAACCTGAGTTTGACGTAAGAAAGAACATTTGAAAATTAAGAAAGGAGGGATTATAAAGTTCTCTAATAATAATGACAAAATTGGAGAATATATTATGATCCCTCTTACGGAGATTTTCTGCTTAATTGATGATTTTTGCAAGCATTTTGATACGGAGCGAAATAAATATATATTACCAAATCCTAACCGTAAGCGTAAAGTGGGCTGCAGTATAGGACTCTCAGAGATTATTACTATTATAACCTGAGTTTGACGTAAGAAAGAACATTTGAAAATTAAGAAGGGAGGGATTATAAAGTTCTCTAATAATAATGACAAAATTGGAGAATATATTATGATCCCTCTTACGGAGATTTTCTGCTTAATTGATGATTTTTGCAAGCATTTTGATACGGAGCGAAATAAATATATATTACCAAATCCTAACCGTAAGCGTAAAGTGGGCTGCAGTATAGGACTCTCAGAGATTATTACTATTATAGTAATGTTTCACTTGAGTCACTACCGTACCTTTAAAGATTTTTATTTATGCTGCCTATGCCAAAGTTATAGAAAGGAATTTCCAAAACTTGTGAGCTATAGTCGTTTTGTTCAGTTAATGCCAATGAGCTTCATGCCCATGGTGTTACTGCTAAAAAGCCTAACAGGAAAACAAACTGGTCAATATTATATCGACTCTACTAAACTTCCTGCTTGCCATAATTTAAGAATTAATAGACATAAAGTATTCAAAGACATAGCAAAAAGAGGTAAGACTTCCACTGGGTGGTTCTTTGGCTGTAAGCTACATATTGTCATTAACAGTTGCGGAGAGATTATGAGTTTTTCTTTAACTCCTGGAAATGTCGATGATAGAGCAGTGGTGGAAAATTTAGTAGATAAATTACAAGGCTGGCTTTTTGGTGATCGTGGGTATATCAGTAAAAAACTCACTCAATCCCTTGCTAATCAAGGTTTAGAACTAATAACAAAAATTAAAAGTAATATGAAAGAAAGAATAATAGATCCTATTAAAAAGCAGTTTTTAAATAAAAGGCACATTATTGAAACCATTAATGATCAATTGAAAAACCTTTTTCATATAGACCATACAAGGCATAGATCTGTTATGAATTTTCAAACTAATGTATTAGCTGGGCTACTTGCCTATGTTTTCAAACCTAATAAAATTTCTGTAGCTTTTGGAAAATTAAACAATCTCAACCTTCATCTTGCATCAAACTGAGGTTATTATAGTAATGTTTCACTTGAGTCACTACCGTACCTTTAAAGATTTTTATTTATGCTGCCTATGCCAAAGTTATAGAAAGGAATTTCCAAAACTTGTGAGCTATAGTCGTTTTGTTCAGTTAATGCCAATGAGCTTCATGCCCATGGTGTTACTGCTAAAAAGCCTAACAGGAAAACAAACTGGTCAATATTATATCGACTCTACTAAACTTCCTGCTTGCCATAATTTAAGAATTAATAGACATAAAGTATTCAAAGACATAGCAAAAAGAGGTAAGACTTCCACTGGGTGGTTCTTTGGCTGTAAGCTACATATTGTCATTAACAGTTGCGGAGAGATTATGAGTTTTTCTTTAACTCCTGGAAATGTCGATGATAGAGCAGTGGTGGAAAATTTAGTAGATAAATTACAAGGCTGGCTTTTTGGTGATCGTGGGTATATCAGTAAAAAACTCACTCAATCCCTTGCTAATCAAGGTTTAGAACTAATAACAAAAATTAAAAGTAATATGAAAGAAAGAATAATAGATCCTATTAAAAAGCAGTTTTTAAATAAAAGGCACATTATTGAAACCATTAATGATCAATTGAAAAACCTTTTTCATATAGACCATACAAGGCATAGATCTGTTATGAATTTTCAAACTAATGTATTAGCTGGGCTACTTGCCTATATTTTCAAACCTAATAAAATTTCGGTTTTGTCGCATCTATAAATCATACTACATCAAGATTGTTAAAACTAAGGTTTTGGACATTATGATGCCATTAACATAGCAAAATTCTCAAAAGTAGAAAGATTATCATTAGCTCCAATTATTTGTCTTTTTTGCATCATACGAATATTTTCTATACCGGTAATAGTCATTTCTGCAGAATGAAAACTCTTAAAACCAAGCATTGGCTTTGTACGTTTTTTGATAAACCTATGATCTTGTTCTACAAGATTATTCAGGTATTTGGTCTGAACAACCTTAATTTTATAATCTTTAGGAACTTCTGTATTCAAATCATTAAGAGCAGCCGTATTACTACCGCTTTTATCAATTACTACTTTCTCAGGAAAATTATTCTCTCTAAAGGCTTTACGAAAAAATGCAAGTGCTGCAGGCTTGTCTCTATGCTTACGTAGCAGAAAGTCTACAGTATTACCAAGACTATCTAGTGCTCTATATAAATAAACCCATTTACCGTTTAATTTAATATAAGTCTCATCCATTCTCCAACTACTACCAACTGGCTTCTTTCTTTTTCTAACCACCTGATCTATCAATGGTACAAATTTTATAACCCATCTTTGTAATGTAGAGTGATCAATTTTTGCTCCCCTTATACTCATCATTTCTTCCAAATCTCGATAACTTAAAGAAAATCGGCATTTCATATAGACAAATAACATTATTATTTCTGGTGAAGAACAAAATCCTTTGAAATATGATAATAATCTTGCAGTAATACGAAACATCTTAACATCTTTTTTAGATCATTATATCAATCTTTTTTCTATTGTCCAACATATGCGACAGAACCATAAACCATCCTCTTTAAGTAATGTTGATATATCTGTATCATTATTTATTAGTTAACCACTCTGCACTGCAAGTGCAGAGCTTAATATTACGGCATGAATGCCTAATGTATGTACTAACTTAAAAGTTAGAAACTATTTGTGTATGGCTCATTTAGAAAGTGTCACAACACAAAAAGAATATATCTGTGAAGTGTAAGATTTTGTTAAAAAATATCTGTATGATTCATTCTTATCTTTTCTTGATAAGATATTTAAAATTTATGTTGAAACGACGCACTGCAAGTGCGGGGTTTTTCTCCCAAAGTGGGACAATAAATCTATCGCTTGATTCATTGCTTCATTTTGTTTTTGGTGCATTATAATTTCTCCTTTTGTTATATTATATTTTTATATAACCTTTGAAAAATTTACACACTTATTTGTACAGAGCCATATTTTCTATACCGGTAATAGTCATTTCTGCAGAATGAAAACTCTTAAAACCAAGCATTGGCTTTGTACGTTTTTTGATAAACCTATGATCTTGTTCTACAAGATTATTCAGGTATTTGGTCTGAATAACCTTAATTTTATAATCTTTAGGAACTTCTGTATTCAAATCATTAAGAGCAGCCGTATTACTACCGCTTTTATCAATTACTACTTTCTCAGGAAAATTATTCTCTCTAAAGGCTTTACGAAAAAATGCAAGTGCTGCAGGCTTGTCTCTATGCTTACGTAGCAGAAAGTCTACAGTATTACCAAGACTATCTAGTGCTCTATATAAATAAACCCATTTACCGTTTAATTTAATATAAGTCTCATCCATTCTCCAACTACTACCAACTGGCTTCTTTCTTTTTCTAACCACCTGATCTATCAATGGTACAAATTTTATAACCCATCTTTGTAATGTAGAGTGATCAATTTTTCCTCCCCTTATACTCATCATTTCTTCCAAATCTCGATAACTTAAAGAAAATCGGCATTTCATATAGACAAATAACATTATTATTTCTGGTGAAGAACAAAATCCTTTGAAATATGATAATAATCTTGCAGTAATACGAAACATCTTAACATCTTTTTTAGATCATTATATCAATCTTTTTTCTATTGTCCAACATATGCGACAGAACCCCTTCAAATCCCTCAGCACAAGCGAGTTTCGAAAGAGATCTAATATTTTAATCTACCAATTTTTGACAAAGCTAGTTGTTTTTCTGATTGGCTTGATAAACTTTAAACTCAGCTTTTTCTCAGTTTCTTCAAATCATTTGAGTATATTATATCGAATTCAGGTTATTTAAGAGGTATATTTTTAAAGCCTAAAGAAGTAAGCATATGCATGGTTTCCAGTAGTGGTAATCCCATAATATTTGAGTAAGATCCATATATGCTAGGAACAAAGGCTTCGGCATATCCATGAATTCCGCATCCGCCTGCTTTGTTGATTCCTTCATCTAGGCTACAGTAAAATTCTATCTCTTGCTGGCTCAATCTTTTAAACTTGACTATGGTTTTCACTAATTTTTGTCGCAGCAGCACTTGTTCGAGAGTCTTTTTTATTATACAGATACCTGTATAAACCATATGACGCCTTCCAGATAAAATATTAAGGCAATATCTAATATCTTCACTTGTTAAAGCCTTGGGTAGTATTTTTCTACTGTGAACCACAACAGTATCAGCTGCTATAATTATGGCTTCACCACTTATTTTTTTGGCAACAACCTCGGCTTTTTCCTGTGCTAATCTTGTTACCAATTGGGTTGGTAACTCTCGCAAGTACTCTGTTTCATTTATATTAGCAGGAATAATTTGTGTAGGAAATACCTTGATTCTTTTTAGTAATTCAAGTCTTGCAGGTGATTGTGAGGCTAGAACTATAGGTATATTCTGTTGTTTTAAAAAAGTGGATTCTATATTTGACATAAAATATGAAAGACTCTAATGGCGGTGAATAACACGACCTTTTGTTAGATCATAAGGCGTCATTTCCACTGTAATTTTATCTCCGACAAGTATTCTAATACGATTCTTACGCATCCTACCAGAAGTATGGGCGATAATAAAATGACCATTTTCTAACTTCACTCTAAAAGTTGCGTTAGGCAAAAGCTCAAGGACAACACCTTCAAAGTTAATTAGCTCTTCTTTGCTCATTACAACTTAACTAAATTATAATTTTTAATTTCTAAAAAGGCTTGCCGTAGTGGACAATTTCAGAACCACGCTTGATATAAAATTATTAGTTATTCAAACGCTTATACACCAATATTGAAAGAATCTACATTAATATAAAAAATTTGCAAGTAATATAAGGATCACCTCACGAAAAAAGATGTAAAAAGTTAACCACTCTGCACTGTAAGTGCAGAGCTTAATATTACGGCATGAATGCCTCATGTATGTACTAACTTAAAAGTTAGAAACTATTTGTGTATGGCTCATTTAGAAAGTGTCACAACACAAAAAAATATATCTGTGAAGTGTAAGATTTTGTTAAAAAATATCCTATCTTTTCTTGATAATACCAATTGCAATAATTAACACGGTGTATTTATCCAGTCTCTATACATAATTGATTTTACTAAATCTACATTATGAGCAAGTTGATTCCAAGCGTAACAAGCCATAGTGACGATATCTTCATATACACCATAACATTGGTTAGACAAGTAATGATTCTTGATCCATTCCCAAACTTGTTCCATTGCATTAAGTTCCGGTGCATAGGGCGGAAGCGGTATCAAAGTGATATTGCTTGGCACAGTTAGTTTTTTGGCTGTGTGCCAACCTGCATTATCCGTTAGTAAAGCTATATGTCGGTTGCCTTGAATACTGCGAGAAAGGTCTTCTAAGAATTTATTCATTGCCTGTGTGTTTGCATATGGTAAAATTAATGCAAAAGCTTCTCCTGTATCATGGCAAGCAGCTCCATAAATATATGTTGAAATGAATTGCTGTTGCCGAACTTTACGGGGTCTAGTGCCACGCTTAGCCCATATACGAGTTAAGCTACCTTGTTGCCCAACTCGAGTTTCATCTTGAGACCATATCAGGAGTTTCGCAGTTAGCAAAATTGCGAATCAGCTAAAAGGCATCTAATGTTGTTCTGAATTGATGTTTTTATAACTTCCCAAGTTTGTTGATATAAAGTAATTTTTTCATTTATCCTCCTTTTGTTCATATCGAGCCAAGCAAATACGGCAAGGCAAATATGATTTCTCTGAGCTCGACCCGTGCGTGCCTGACAGCGTTCAATACCACAAGTTTGTTTTAATTCTCGATGATAAACTTCTATAGACCACCGTGCCTTAACAATTTTCTCTATTTGTTCACGTGTTGGATTTTCTAAGTTAGTTGTTATGTAATCAATGCGACCATTTTTTGCCACAAACTTAAATACCGTAACCCAACCGTATCCACGTAGGTGAATTTTTAGTCCCTCATCAGGAATCTCTAAACTTTCTAAGCTAACATTATGATTAACTTTTCTATTTTTTCTTAGGTTACTAACCCATGTCCAACCTAAATTACGTATATGTTTCAAATTCTCCAAACCGCTATACCACGCATCCATTACTACTGCATCAGGATTGATCCCTCTTTCCTTAGCTAAAGTAAGCATATCACAAAAATGCTCATTCTTTGTTTTTCCATCAGTTTCTTTATCATATATTCTATAATCTACAGGGGTAGATTGATCAGTTTTAGCATTGTAATGCAGTAAGTTGACCATCCCTATACCAGGTATAACATCATGTACAGCTCCAGAATATTGATAATGTACAAGCTCAATTTTCTTACTGTATTGCTTTGACAATAACGTGTCATCTCCCACTAATAAACAAGAAGCTTCCCTATCAATATATTTTGACACTTCTCTGTAGATCCCGCTAGGGCGGAAATCCTTACTATTTAACCATCGACTTGCACTATCATGAGATAGGTTTATTGGACTTACTTCAGATAATGCTTTACCACTATATCTTACGCTACTTGCTTGTAAAAATGATTTATATAAGTCTTTGCTACATTTTGATCTTGCCATGCTTAACTAAAACTCTTTCTTGCTAGATTAACATATTTTTTGCTAAGTGCGAAACTCCTGCATATATCAACTTTACATCTATCGATATTTTTTGGTAATAATTCTGTTAACATATCTGGAAAGTTTTTTTATATGTATTTTGAGTCTCTTGATTTGACTTTGGATGCATTGAACGAGAAGTAATCCAGCTAAAACCAAGGCGGTGCATAGTATTGTAGACTGTTTTTAAAGCACATTTAGCACCATATTCCTCAAGTAACATGATATGTAACTCCTTTCCAGTTATATACCCACCAGTTTTACTTTCACTGAGCGTATTGATTTTATCAAAAAGAGCAGACTCTTGTATAGTGTTAATCTTCCTAGGGGCACCGCTTCTTTGTGATTCAAATAATCCTTCAAAACCATGATTCCTAAATCTTCTGAGCCATGATTGCACAGTTTTCCAGTGTGACTTCACTATTTCAGATATGGCTTTAAAAGATTTGCCTAATTGAAGGTGATACATCGCCAATAAACGTATACGATTTCGACCATGCGGCTCATGTTTCATCATTTTTATAAAATCATGACCTTCAAAACCTTGCGGTAATATTAACCTAGCTATTTGATTACCTTTTATCAGTTAAAAAACCATTTTATAACACTGCGTTAATTATTGCAATTGGTATAAGATATTTAAAATTTATGTTGAAACGACGCACTGCAAGTGCGGGGTTTTTCTCCCAAAGTGGGACAATAAAGATTTATAAAAAACTACAATTTTTATTGAAAATATGATAAAGATTTAATCTTAAAAATTTTTCACATTTTAATAGTAAACTAAAGAGATTTTAAATGGCTTATATTGTTGGTAATACAGGTAAATGGGAATATGTTATAGGCGTAGAGGTACATGCCCAAATTTCTTCAGAATCCAAGCTTTTCTCTGCTAGTTCCGCCGAATTTGCTGCTCCTCCTAATTCACAAGTATCTTTAATTGATGCAGCAATGCCTGGAATGTTACCAGTATTAAATGAATATTGTGTCCATCAAGCAATTAAGACCGGTCTCGGACTTAAGGCAAAAATCAATCTTAATTCAAGATTTGATCGTAAAAATTACTTTTACCCCGACTTACCGCAAGGATATCAAATCTCGCAATTCTATCATCCAATTGTCCAAGATGGTTATTTAGACATAGTAACTCAGCAGGGAATAACCAAGAAAATTAGAATTAATCGTTTGCATTTAGAACAGGATGCGGGCAAATCTATCCATGATCAATCTCCGTATTATAGTTTCATTGATTTAAACCGGGCTGGTGTAGGATTAATGGAAATTGTTACTGAACCAGACCTTAGCTCACCGGAGGAAACAGCTGAATTTGTTCGTAAACTCAGGGCTTTGTTAAGATATATAGGAAGTTGTGATGGTGATATGGAAAAAGGATCATTACGTTGCGATGCTAATATTTCAGTTAGGCTTCCTGGGAATCCACTCGGAACAAGGTGTGAGATCAAAAACATAAATTCGATTCGTAATATTATGCGGGCAATAGAGTTTGAAGCAAATAGGCAAGTGAATTTAATCGAAAATGGTCAGACAATAATACAGGAGACTAGATTATTTGATGCTGATATTGGTGAAACTAGGACAATGCGTTTAAAAGAAGAATCTCATGACTATAGATATTTTCCTGATCCAGATCTATTACCAATAGTTTTATCTGAGGAGCTGATAGAGCAATTAGCTCGGGAGCTACCGGAACTTCCGGATGCAAAAATTAAAAGATATATTGCAGAATATAGTTTAAACACATATGACGCTGAGGTTCTTGCTGCTGATGAACAGGTAGCATATTATTTCGAAGCAGCAGTGACCTTATGCAATCCTAAGATACTTGCTAATTGGATTATTAGTGAGTTGTTTGGTCAACTTAATAAAAATGCCATTAGCTTAAATGAGTGTAAGATTACCCCAAAAATGCTTGCCCAAATGGTAAAGTTAATAGAAGATGGGGTGATTTCAGGGAAAATTGCCAAAGTAGTTTTTGAAACTATGTTTGAAACTGGCGAGCAACCGGAAAAAATTATTAAAGAAAAGGGCTTAGTGCAAATGTCAGATAGTGGTATACTATCTGCTATAATTAACGAAATATTGTCGGAAAATCCTGATTCTGTTGCTGCTTATAAAAGCGGTAAGGATAAGTTATTTGGCTTTTTTGTAGGACAAGTAATGAAAAAAACTGAAGGTAAGGCCAATCCTAGTCTAGTGAATGATTTATTAAAGGAGAAATTACAATAATTAAAATATTAGGTATTGAATCAAGTTGTGATGATACTGGCGTGGCAATAGTCACCTCAGATAAAGAAATTTTATCAAATGTTGTTATTTCCCAACATCAAGAACACAAGCTTTTTCAAGGGGTGGTACCGGAAATTGCCGCTAGATCACATTTGCAGAATTTAGAAAAAGCAGTTAGATATGTTTTAGATGAAAGCTATCTTGAGTTATCTGATATAGATGGAATCGCAGCCACTTCCGGTCCTGGCTTGATAGGAGGAGTAATAGTTGGCTCAATGTTTGCTAGGTCCATTGCTAGTGTCTTAAAGAAGCCTTTTATTGCAGTTAACCACTTAGAAGGACATTTACTTACTGCTAGATTAACCAATAAGGCTGAATATCCTTACTTACTTCTATTAGTTTCCGGCGGACATTGTCAATTTGTTGCCGCTTCCTCCCTTGGAAAATATAAAATTTTAGGACAAACTATAGATGATTCGGTTGGAGAGTGTTTTGATAAAGTAGCTAAAATGTTGGGTTTGCCTTTCCCTGGAGGCGTAGAAATTGAGAGAAGAGCAAAATTTGGCGATCCGTCTAAATATATTTTACCAAAACCCATTATCCATCAAACTGGCTGTAATATGTCGTTTTCAGGTTTAAAGACTGCAGTACGCATATTAATATCCAAATTAGAACCTATAGGTGATCAAGAAATTAATGATATAGCAGCCAGCTTTCAATATGTGGTTGGAGAAATCTTGTCAGTAAAAATGCTTAATAGCTTTAGAATGTATGAAGAATTTATAGGTAAGTTGCTATTGCCACAAAAAACTTGCGTGCTTGCCGGTGGAGTTGCTGCTAATGATTATTTGAGGTCTATACTTAAGTATCAAGCTGCAACCCAGGGATATGCACTTTTACTACCCCCTATACATTTATGCACTGATAATGCTGCTATGATCGCTTATGCTGGGCTAGAACGTCTACAAAACAATCTTACTGACCGACTCGATTTCTGTCCTAGAGCTAAATGGAGCTTAGAGGATTTATAAAAATGGGTAATCTATTAATTATTCTTCGCCATTTGCTGCTTATTAATAGCCATATAAAACACTAATATCATGCTAATTGAAATGCTCAGCATGAATAATGGTAGTTGTATCAATGATCCATCATGCATATGCCCTATTAATCCTGTAAAGCTTGCAACAATTACATAATACATAAAACCAAAAAGTGAAGATGCTGTGCCAACAAATTTACCATAATCTTCCAAAGCTTGGCTTAAGCAGTTTGGAACTATCATTGTCGTACCTGTCATAATAATACTTAGCCATAATAAAGTTTGTAATAAAGAACCTGTCACATTATCTTTATTAATTAGATTAAAATAGCTAGATAAAAAGAATAGTAGAGATCCTAAACACATAACTTTAATAGCTGTAAAGATAATATTATCAGAAGTTCTTTGCAGTTTATGCATCTTTTTGGATATAAGTCCACCTAAAGCTAAGGGAATACATATAAAGAATGTTATCATACCAAAAGATGAAGTTGAAATATTTAGTCCTGAGATAAAATAAAAAGGTGCTTCAGTAAAATAACCAAATAGCATACCATTCACTGCTCCAATTAAAAATGCTAAACCGAGCAATCTTGGATATCTGATCATTTTAGCAAAACATTCTTTGTAAAGTGGAATAACCAAACGTTCAGTTCTAAAATTTAGGTTAGTTTCTGGAAGTCTAACTGATATTAACACTATGATAAATATTGCAATCACTATCAGAACAAGAAATACCGCCGACCAATGATAAAATTTTATAACAAAACCACCTATAACTGGTCCTATAGCAGGAGAAAACGCCGTGGCAATAGCTATCGTTGAGAACATTTTACCACGCTCTGCTGGTTTTACTACGTCTCTTGCTATAGCAATGCCTAATACTGAGGCAACACTAGCTCCAAAAGCTTGTATAAATCTTGCAGCAAATAACATATTAATATTATCTGCTAGATAACAAATGAAGCATGATAAAGCATAAATCAAAAATCCTGTAAGTACGCAAGGCTTACGCCCATAACAATCAGATAAATTACCCCATATTAAAACACCAATAGCAAAACCGAACAAATAAATAGTAAGTGTGTATTCAGCTAAATTAGCACTAATTGCTAAATCCTTGGCTAAATCAGGAAGTGAGGGAGTATAAATAGTCTCGCTTAATACCGGTATGGTAACCATTAGTATAATAATATATAGTGGTGCGACTATGATATTCTCAATTTTATCTAGTTTCATTAATAACTTCCATTGGTTGCAGATATTGTCCTTTATATACTCTAGCATGCTCACCATTCATTTCCAAATCCAATTTTCCAAATCATTTAAGTATACCCTGTCTATTCCAGTGATCTGACTTTTTTAAAAAATTCCTTCATTAAATTCTCAGAAATTTCTGCTGAAAAATCACTATATATTTCAGGATGGTAAAAACAAGATTTACTGTTAAAGAAACGCCCACCATTCTCAACTCCTCCCTGTTTTGGGTCATTTGCTGCATAAAATAATCTACCTATCCTAGCAAAAGATATTGCAGCAGCACACATTGTACATGGTTCTAAAGTAACATACATATCACAGTCTGATAGATTCTTACTAGATAGAATTTGACAAGATTGATTTATCGCGACAATTTCAGCATGGAGTAGCGGATTCTTTGTTTGTTCAACAATATTATGAGCCTTTGAAATAACTTTGTTACTTATTCTATTAATTATAATAGCACCTACCGGAATTTCATGTTCATTAAAAGCAAATTGTGCTTGTTTTAAAGCCTCCTCCATGAAGAAATTGTTAAATTTGGTTGATGTTTTCACGGTAATTCACTTTTTCCTCATAACCATATGGATCTAGGTGAATAATTATTTCTGCACCTGGAAACTCTAATAACAATGCAATATAAATTTTATCACTAATATAATGAGAACTATACAATGACATATCTCCGTCCATTTCTATGTGACATTGTATAAACGGCTTACTTGCAGCATATCTAGTCTTCATTTCGTGTATACCTTTTACTTCTTTAAATCTAGTAATTATTGAGAGAATTTTTTTTCTATCTTCTTCAGGCATTTCTTCATCAATAAGATTTTTAAAAGCTTTTCTGAATAAAGCATAAGAGGCATATATTATATATATTGCAATACCAATGCCAAATAATGAATCTATAAACCAAAAACGAGTACTTAATTTTATAGAAACAATTACACCAACATTTGTTAGTAAATCTGTAAAATAATGTAATTTATCTACTTTGATTATTTCAGAACTAGTTTTTTTTATCACATAAGTTTGATAAGCCACCAAAATAACAGTTAGGATAATGCACAAATATAGTATATTAATTCCAGATTCTATATTGCTTGGAACTAATCCATCAATAAGAGACCTTAAAGAAGAAAAACCCATAAATAAACCCGAAACAACAAAGAATACTGCTTGTGAAAAAATTGCTAAATCTTGGATTTTTTCATGACCAAATCTATGGTGAGAATCAGGTGGCTGCAGTGCAAAACGAATAGCAATCAAATTAAAAAGAGAGGATGAAATATCAAGCATAGTATCAATTAAAGACGCTAGAATAGACTGAGAATCAGTTACCAGCCACGCATAAGATTTAATAAATAAAATGAATACAGCTATACTAAAAGACAAATAAGATGAGGACTTGATTAAAATTTGATGTTCTGAATTAGTCATATAAAATTTTCGATTTTATAGTATAAAATGTATTAGTGTTAGTATATATTAGTGTATAGTATATACTAACCCTAGGGTGTGTCAAATAACGTAACTCTTAAACATATGGTTTTTATGAATTTAACATGCAAAATTATAGCAATTATTTTAGCAGCAACAATGTTGCATGGCTGTACCGGTATGAATAAACAAGGTGGTGGAACATTAATTGGTGGTGTAGCTGGTGGACTTTTAGGATCGCAATTTGGTAAAGGGACTGGTCGTCTTGCCGCAACTGGTATAGGTGTTTTAGCTGGTGCACTTATTGGTGGTCAAATTGGTCAGACTATGGATGAATATGACAGGAAATTGCTAGAGCTAAGTTGGCAGAAAGCATTAGAGACTACTCCTAGTGGTCAGAGTGTAGAGTGGCGTAACCCAGATAGTGGTAATTACGGGTATGTAATACCAAGCAAAGCTTTCAAAGACGATAGTGGTCAGTATTGCCGTGAGTATACTAAGGTAGTTGTTGTGGGTGGTAAGCAAGAAAAAGCTTATGGGAAAGCTTGTCGTAGACCAGACGGTCAATGGGAAATTGTGCGATAAGTTTTATCAAAACTTATCATCGGTTGACCTTTATACCCCGTTTAGAATATAACATCAGGCTAGCACTAGCCTGATGTTTCTATTGTAAGCCCTACCAACTTTTAAATTACCCTTAAGTAAATGGGATAACGTAACAAAATTAGAGAGTGAGAATGAAGCAATATAGTGATTTTTCGAAGATTATTCATCGTGAAGGCTACATATTTATCGTAAGCTTTGCAGTTGTGACTTTTTTACTTTCTACTGTTCATAATAGTTTTGGATATGTAGGATTAGTTATAACGATTTGGTGTATATATTTTTTTAGGAATCCGGATCGATTTACCCCTATTAGTGACGATCTAGTAGTCAGTCCAGCAGACGGAACAGTGCAAAAAATAACTGAAGCAATTCCTCCGCTAGAACTTGGTCTTGGTAATCAGGAAATGATTAGAGTTAGTATTTTTTTGAATATTTTTAATGTTCATGTAAATCGTATTCCAGCTAATGGAAAGATTTTATCCCTACATTATAATCCAGGAAAATTTTTCAATGCCTCTCTTGATAAGGCAAGTATATATAACGAACGTCAGTCTGTTTTAATGGAAACAAATAGTGGTCATAAAATTGCTTTTGTTCAAATAGCAGGATTAATAGCAAGAAGAATATTATGTGATTTAGAAGAAGATACTGAGGTTAGAGTTGGTGATAGGTATGGTATCATCCGATTTGGTAGTAGAGCTGACGTCTATTTGCCACTTAAAACTGCACTTTGTGTTACTGAGGGTCAGACTTCAGTTGGTGGAGAAACTATTATTGCTGATTTTAGGATCAAGAAAACATCTGAACTTAAGTTTGAAAAAAGGTAATATTCTTACTGCTTTAATATAAGTATATAGGTATAAATTGCTTAAAATACACAAAGTTAAAATAACAAAACCAATTCCGTTTATAAAATTGCTTCCTAATTTTATCACTTTATTGGGTCTTGTGGTTGGTGTTAGTGCTATTAAATTTGGATTAGATGGTAGATGGGAAAAGGCTGTATATTGCACCTTAGTTGCTGCTATAATAGATGGAATTGATGGTAGGATAGCAAGAATGCTAAATGCTACTAGTCCTTTTGGTGCTGAACTAGATTCCTTATGTGATTTTGCTAATTTTGGAGTAGTCCCAGCTTATCTTGTATATTTATGGTCTTTTCAACAATATGAATATCAAGTATTTTCATGGGGTTCTATATTATTGTTTATGGTATGCATGGCCTTAAGGCTTGCAAGGTTTAATACTACTATTTTTCAGGAGATACATAATAAGAAAATAAAATATTTTTTTACTGGCGTGCCTGCACCTTGCGGTGCTTTACTTGCTCTAATGCCAATGATTTTGGATTTTGAAGTAAGTAGCGTTTTAGGTATCAATATCCGTAAACATACTATTATGATAGATTTATATATTGTTGTAATTGCTTTTTTACTTGCCAGCAGCCTACCAACATTTTCAACAAAAAATATTAATATAAAACACGAATATTTATCATTAGCGATGATGGTATTTGCTGTTATCATTATAAGTCTTATTATATATCCATGGTATTTGTTACCATCCATTGCCTTTATATATATGTTATCTATACCAGTGTGCTATTTTATTAGTAGGAAATTCTATTAGATTTGTTGCATAATAACTAGGGACAAGTAAGTTAGTCAAGGAGAAGGACTTACTTTTTACAGTCTATGACTATAACTTTTAATCATTTTGCCAACTCTTCAGGTTAATTGAGTATATACAGTTATACAGAGAATGAATTGCCACACCCACACTTATTTTTTGCAAGGGGGTTTCTAATTTCAAAATAGGAACTACCTAATTCTTCGATAAAATCTATTATACAATCAACCATAAGCTGCTGAGATATTTCATCGATAACTACTTTAATATTATCTTTTTCTATAATACAGTCATCTTTTGTTATGTCATTGCTTGAAACTAGAGCATAATTATAAACAAATCCAGAACAGCCTCCACCATCAACAACTACTCTAAGAACCAAACTTGGATTACTTTCTAATTTTATTAGCTCATCTACTCTTTTAAAAGCATTATCAGTAACTTTTATTGACATGTTCTTATATTATAAAGACTATTAGAATAATCCTAAAAACCTAATTTTGCAAGAGTTTCATTTAAAAACCTTGAAAAGCTTGCTAGGTAATTCTATACTGGTGTTAAACAGGCTTGCTATTATCCACATCTTTAGGATTCGTGGGACATTATCCTAAACTTGTTTTAGGATTACGTCGGTAACTTCAAATGTCGATAGCTTCTGAAAAATGTGGGTAATAGTACTACGGTTAAATAGGAGTTAATATATGCTTGCTTCATATGCAGTAGATCCAGCCAAGAGTAGGGGGAGATTGTTTAATGAATATCCTACATCTTATAGAAATGAATTTGAACGAGATCGGGATCGTATAATTCATTCAAAGGCTTTCAGACGTTTACAATATAAAACCCAGGTTTTTATTAATCATGAAGGGGATCATTATCGAAATCGCCTTACTCATTCGATTGAAGTTTCTACGGTTGCACGTTCTATTGCTAAAACCCTTAATTTATCAAGTGATTTAGCTGAAACTGTAGCTCTTGCTCATGATCTTGGGCATACTCCTTTTGGTCATGCAGGGGAGATCGCACTAAATAAATGTATGGAAGATTATGGTGGATTTTCCCATAATGCTCATTCATTAAAGATTCTTACTAAAGTAGAGAAAAGATATGCGGCTTATAATGGATTAAATTTGACATGGGAAGTGCTAGAAGGAATTGTTAAACATAATGGTCCTTTAATAAATAACATACCTAAATATATAGTAGAGTATGATTTACAACATGATCTTGACTTAGCTCACTATTCCTCAGCTGAAGCTCAAATTGCTTCATTAGCTGATGATATTAGTTATATTTCTCATGATTTGGAAGATAGTGTTGGTGCTAAGATTATTGATTTTAATCATCTAGCAGAAATTAAATTTATTGATCAATATGCTTTTGAAATTAAGTCCAAGTTTAAGGATATAACAACTTCTCGTCTTATTTATGAAATCGTACGTAAATTGATGAGTGATTTAATTACCGATCTATTGCTACAAACAAATGATAACTTACAAAAACAGAAAATAACTACAACAGCTGATATACGACATCTTGATTATCAGATTGTTGATTTTACTGACGAGACAAAAGAACATATAATGGCAATTAGACAATTCTTGTATAATAAAGTATATAAACATAATAAACTGACTTCTATAACTTTAAAGTGTCAAAATATTATACAAGGGTTATTTAGGGTATATATGGATAATATTGATTTATTACCATTTACTTGGAAGGAATTAATTGTACCAGGGGATGTAAAATCCAAAGCTGATATAGTAGCAGATTATATAGCTGGCATGACTGAGCGCTTCGCTATTCAAGAATATCAAGATCTTTATTCCTTCAATTTTAATAATATTTGATTTATGAATATATTTAATAAATTACGTGAAGATATCATTAGTACAGCTAGACAAATATGCGATAATGAAGATGTGTTAAAATTGGCGGCTATAGAAATTCCTAAAGATAATCTCAATGGTGATCTTTCAAGTAATATAGCTATGATTATCGCTGCAAAACAAAATATTAAACCTAAGGAACTAGCTATTAGATTTAAAGAACTATTAACGCCTCTTCCATATATCGCGTCTATAGAAGTTGCTGGTCCAGGATTTATTAACTTTACTATCAAAGCTGATATGTGGCATAACTCTATCAATGATATATTGCTGGATAAGGAGGATTTTTTTAAGATTAATTTTGGTAATAATCAAAAGGTTAATATTGAATATGTATCTGCAAATCCAACTGGTCCTATGCATATTGGTCATGCTAGAGGTGCTGTTTATGGTGATGCTTTAGCCAAAGTTCTAGATAGTACTGGCTATATTGTTACCAAAGAATATTACCTTAATGATGCCGGCTCTCAAGTGGATGACTTAGCTAGTTCAGTTATTTTACGTTATAAACAAGCATTAACAAAAGAAGAGATCGTAATACCAGAAGGGCTTTATCCTGGAGAATATTTGGTAGATATTGGACAAAAGTTGGTGGAAAAATTTGGTGATAAATTATTAACAATGACCGATAGGCAACGTCATGAACTCGTTAAGGATTTTGCAGTAGAAGAAATGTTAGCTATAATTAAGCAGGATTTAAAGGAGCTAGATATTGAACACGAGGTATTCTTCTCGGAAAAGTCACTGCATGATAGTGGTAAGATTGATGAAGTTGTACAAATGCTTACTAAAATGGGACTAATATATGAGGGGCAGTTGTCCCCTCCTAAAGGTAAAATAGATGAATCTTGGGATTCAAGAACTCAGAAATTGTTTAAATCTACGGCTTTTGGTGATAATCAAGATAGACCAATAGAAAAATCTGACGGTAGTTGGTCATATTTTGCCTCTGATTTAGCTTATGCTAAGAATAAAATAGATCGTGGTTTTGATCATCTAGTTTATATTCTAGGTGCAGATCATTGTGGCTACGTAAAAAGAATTGAGGCAATAGTTAAAGCTCTTGGTGGAGAAAAAGTTAAAGTTGATGTTAAGATTTGCCAGTTAGTAAATTTTGTTGAAAACGGTATCACTATAAAAATGTCAAAACGTAGCGGTAATTTTACTAGTGTACGAGATGTAACAAATGAGGTAGGTAAAGATATAATAAGATTTATAATGCTAACCCGTAAAAATGATATTGCTCTTGACTTCGACCTAGTAAAAGTAAAAGAACAATCAAAAGACAATCCTGTATTTTACGTACAATATGCTCATGTTAGGACAATATCTATACTGGAAAAATCTAAAGAATCCATGCCAAAAGCATATGGTAAATTCTTAGAGAATGAGTATGACTTGTCGTTACTTTCCAGCGAAGAGGAAATAGAAATAATTAAACTTCTTGCTTCATGGTCAAAAGTTTTAGAGATTTCGGCAAAATATTTTGAACCCCACAGAGTAGCTTTTTATCTGATTAATTTAGCTTCAAAATTCCATGCTTTATGGAATTTTGGCAAGGAAAATAATGATTATCGGTTTCTAATTGAAGATAATATAGAGTTAACCACCGCTCGCCTTGCTTTAGCAAAATCTATTCAAAAGATTATAAAAGTTGGTTTTGATGTTATAGGGGTAACACCTATGAATAAAATGTAATGAAGTATTGTAATTTATAAGTTGATGACTAACCGCACTTTACTCTTATTAATTATTCTCTCAATAATTAGTGGTATTACATATTTAGTTTATACTAATTACAGCCGAAATAGTGGTCAAGTAGTAATAATTTACCCTGATCCATCACCTACAAAAATTAAACCACAAGATAGTGGTGGGATAGTAATACCAAATGCAAATAATATAATTTATGAGAGTTTACAACAAAAAAAGACCAACAAACCTATAATATTACAACCTGAACCGGAAAAGCCATTAAATATTGCTAAACAAAAACTAGCAGAAAGTGATGAAGAACTTGACTCGATAGACACGATTTTATTTAGTATAGTAGAAACTGATCAAGCTAAGTATGAAAAACACAAACTAAGTAAAGATGAAGAAGGAACAGAAACAATTTTACCTAATATAGTAAGAAATGACTTGGTGCAAAAAGAGAATTTAATAGAGCAAAAATTTGTTCCAATAGTTCAACCATCTAATAATAAAGCTGGTTTAAATGTCATAAAAGTTACTGAATCACATCGCAAAATTGATGAAACACAGTTAAATAAGTCGAATCAAGGTGGTTATAAAATTCAAATAGCCTCAGTAAAATCTGAATCAGAAGCTAATCAAGAAGGAGAAAGAATCAAAAAAAAATATGCAAAAATTCTTAATAATACGGTAGTAAATATTAAGAAGATACAATCTAGTACAGGAAGTTTTTTCTATTTAGTATTAGTAGGTAATTACCAAAGTATAAGCCAAGCTAAAGCGATTTGTAAGAAACTATCTGACAATCAGCAAGGTTGTATAATTACTAACCGTTGATGTATTTTTAAGGCAGTTCCAATCAATATCATACCAAAAAATATTATATTTATGAACATTAAAATTAAGAAATTAGAACATTCTGTAGATATTTTGCCCAGTTATGCTACTGAGCATAGTGCTGGTATGGATCTAGTAGCAGCAAATATTGAACCAATCACTATAAAACCACAAGAAGTAAAGTTAGTACCCACGGGAATTTGTATAGCATTACCTAGTCATTTAGAAGCTCAAATCAGACCAAGATCAGGCTTGGCACTAAAACATGCTGTTACCGTGCTGAATTCACCTGGTACAATTGATGCTGATTATCGTGGTGAGATAAAGGTAATTTTAATTAATCATCATCCTAAAGAAGATTTTGTAATTGAGCGTGGCATGAAAATTGCTCAAATGGTTATTGCTAGATATGAGCAGATATTATGGGATGAGGTTAATTCGTTAGATGAAACCTCTAGAGGTTCTGGTGGATTTGGTTCAACTGGGAAATTCTAAATTAACCTGATTCGATATAAGAATTATTAATTCTTATATCGAATTCAGGTTAAATAGATAATTTTTTACTTTAATTCTAAGAATTTGGCAAATCAAGGCAATATCCTATAGCACGGATCGTTTTTATAAATACCTCAGATTCTTTATTTTTTAGAGATGTTCTTATTCTATTTATATGTACATCAATAGTACGTAGATCAATAGCTGTATCTCTGCCCCACACTTTGTCTACAATATCTTGACGGGCAAATATTACTTTAGGTGCTTTGATAAAAAGTTGTAAAATCTTAAATTCTGTTGGTCCTAAACGAATTATCCTGCCGTTATTAGTTACTTTATAGGTAGTAAGATCCATACTTACTTCCTTATATTTTATAACTTTATCTTGTAGAATTAAATTAGATCGTTGGAGTAATGATCTTATTGAAATCATTAGCTGATCTGAAGTGAATGGTTTAGTAAGAGAAACAACAAAGTTATTAGTATACTTGCAGCAAAACTGCGTAACACTATCAGGAGTTTCGCACTTAGCAAAAAATATGTTAATCTAGCAAGAAAGAGTTTTAGTTAAGCATGGCAAGATCAAAATGTAGCAAAGACTTATATAAATCATTTTTACAAGCAAGTAGCGTAAGATATAGTGGTAAAGCATTATCTGAAGTAAGTCCAATAAACCTATCTCATGATAGTGCAAGTCGATGGTTAAATAGTAAGGATTTCCGCCCTAGCGGGATCTACAGAGAAGTGTCAAAATATATTGATAGGGAAGCTTCTTGTTTATTAGTGGGAGATGACACGTTATTGTCAAAGCAATACAGTAAGAAAATTGAGCTTGTACATTATCAATATTCTGGAGCTGTACATGATGTTATACCTGGTATAGGGATGGTCAACTTACTGCATTACAATGCTAAAACTGATCAATCTACCCCTGTAGATTATAGAATATATGATAAAGAAACTGATGGAAAAACAAAGAATGAGCATTTTTGTGATATGCTTACTTTAGCTAAGGAAAGAGGGATCAATCCTGATGCAGTAGTAATGGATGCGTGGTATAGCGGTTTGGAGAATTTGAAACATATACGTAATTTAGGTTGGACATGGGTTAGTAACCTAAGAAAAAATAGAAAAGTTAATCATAATGTTAGCTTAGAAAGTTTAGAGATTCCTGATGAGGGACTAAAAATTCACCTACGTGGATACGGTTGGGTTACGGTATTTAAGTTTGTGGCAAAAAATGGTCGCATTGATTACATAACAACTAACTTAGAAAATCCAACACGTGAACAAATAGAGAAAATTGTTAAGGCACGGTGGTCTATAGAAGTTTATCATCGAGAATTAAAACAAACTTGTGGTATTGAACGCTGTCAGGCACGCACGGGTCGAGCTCAGAGAAATCATATTTGCCTTGCTGTATTTGCTTGGCTCGATATGAACAAAAGGAGGATAAATGAAAAAATTACTTTATATCAACAAACTTGGGAAGTTATAAAAACATCAATTCAGAACAACATTAGATGCCTTTTAGCTGATTCGCAATTTTGCTAACTGCGAAACTCCTGACTATCTAATTTTTTTGCTAGTATGAATTTATTGTATAAATTTGGGTTTCTACTATGCAAATATCACCGATTAATCAAAACTTACGCTATGTTTTATGATAAGTGGCTTTGTACTGAGATATTATTAAAATTCTTTACTATGAAAAAATGGCTTTCAGCCAAGGTTTTTAGTCATACTTGAGATAACATAGCGTAAGTTTTCTAATAAAAACTAGTTGAAAAAGTACGAATTATATTATAACATTTGAAATATTAATAATAATGATAATTAATCAAATGAAAAAACCAAAAGTAGCGACCTTAAGTGCTGAAGAACGAGAAGAACTAATACAACATGTCAAGGAAAGTTCATTAACGGGAGATGAACAGCAAACGATAGTAGAACTTGTGAAATTTTGTAATGAGCTAATAGACAAGCTAGCATCATCAAATATCAGTATAAATAAGCTTAAGGAAATGCTGATTGGTTTTAAGGCAGATAACAAAAAAAAGATAGTTCAGATTCATTAAAAGAACCGCCAAGTGAATCTGATAACGGGAATGGTGGTAATGAAGAAGAGTGCGATAAGCCCAAAAAGATAGATCGTAGTAATTGGCAAGGTAAATATGGGTTTGATGATTATAAGGATGCGAATACCAGCTATTTAACTCCTGAGAATTTTTGTAGTGGTGATAGCTGTCCTCACTGTTGTAATGGCAAACTATATAATAGTGAAGCTAGAAAATTGCTACAATTTACAGGTAATGCTCCAATTACAGTCAACAGATATGTAAAGAAAACGCTACGTTGTAATGCTTGTGATTATATAGTTATGAACAATAAAAATATCAACAAATGGACAAATAGTAGCAGAAGTGCAATAGTGTTACAAAAGACCTATGGTACTCCTTTCTACCGTTTATCTAGGCTGCAAAGTTTAAGTGGTGTTCCTGTGGCATATAGCTCGCTCTGGCAACAATATTTAGATGTTTGGCAAGAAGGTGGTGGAGCTGAAATTTACGGGGTATTATTGGAAATGGCTGCCGAATGTAGTTCACTGAACCTTGATGATACTAGAGCTAGGATTTTAGAAATTACTATAGCCAATAAGAAATTACGTACTCAAAATAAGAAAGGACGCAGCTGTTATACTACTACAATATGTGCTAAGACTGCAAATAATGAGGTGATAGTTTTATATTTTACCGGTAATAGGCATGGTGGAGAAAATATAGGTAACGTACTAAAGAATCGTAAGAATAGAACAGATTCTATCCAATTAATGACTGACGCAAGTAACAATAATAACCCGGTATTATCAGAAGCAGATCAAGAATTACTGGCAATAATAGTGATGATCAATTGTTTGTCACATGGTCAGAGAAAATTTACAGAGAATGAACTATATTACCCTGAAGAATGCGGATATTTTCTCAAACAAACACGAGGGATTTACCACAATGAACATCAATGTAAAGAGATGAGTCCTGAAGAAAAACTTGGGTATCATCAGGAACATAGCAGTAAATATATAGAAAACATATATAACAAAATAGACGAATTATTTAACGACAAGAAAGTTGAGCCTAATAGTAGGCTTGGACAAGCTATGAAATATTGGATAAATAATAAAGAAGGTTTGACCCAATTTTTAAAAATCCCAGTTAGCAATCTTGATAATAATTGGGCTGAGAGATCACTGCGTACCATTATTTTACAAAGGAAGAATTCATTATTCTTTAAAACAATCAATAGTGCTGAGATACATAGTGGTCTGTATAGTATAGTAAAGACTTGTAGTGAGAACGAGATCAATGCCTTTAAATATTTAAATTGGCTACAAGAGCAGAGTAGCAAAGCAAAGAAGCGTCCTGCGAATTATACGCCTTTTGCCTATGCAAGATATATGAATAATACGGAATTAATCGAGACAGCAGCTTAAACGACAGGAAGCCAATCATTAGAGAATTTGGCAGAACTAGGATCACCATTATGAATAAGAATGTGTAAGGTTCTATAACAAATTTGATAAGATGAATTATCAGATGGGAAAAGTTTTGCGGTAAATTTACCTTTGGATAGGCGTTTAGAGCATAGCCAAAAGCCTTGACCGTCAAAGGACAAAATTTTAATGGCAGTTCTGTTTTTATTATAGAGTTAACCACTCTGCACTGCAAGTGCAGAGCTTAATATTACGGCATGAATGCCTCATGTATGTACTAACTTAAAAGTTAGAAACTATTTGTGTATGGTTCATTTAAAAAGTGTCACAACACAAAAAGAATATATCTGTGAAGTGTAAGATTTTGTTAAAAAAATATCTTATCTTATCTTTTCTTGATAAGATATTTAAAATTTATGTTGAAACGACGCACTGCAAGTGCGGGGTTTTTCTCCCAAAGTGGGACAATAAAAACAAGGAACCATTAAGAGGGTCAGAAGAAAGTTTTTGTCTACAAACAGCGATTAAGCCATCGATACCCTTGCGAAAATCGATGGCAATAGTGGCAACAAAAATAACTGACGCCGGGGTTAGTTGCAGCATAAAAATGTCTGAATTATGGTTTTTGGTTCTAGTGTTTGGATAATAAGTTTGGTACCATTTGGTTTAATAATGTGACAAGTATAGTGATTTTGTTTGGGGGCAGCTACAGGATCGGTATCTATAGAATTTAATAGTTGAAATGGGAGAAAATTAATATTTTGTTGTAGAGCTTGATTTGAAGTTGAGACAGGAGAAGTTGAGTCTGTCCTATAGTTTGTGTAAGTTGCAAAGAAAGCAGTAAGAGATTACTGTAAAAAAAGTAACTTAAGCAAGCAAGGAGGAATTATGGCTAAAAAATTAGATACAGATAAAGATACATTAGACATCAGTAATCAGCTAGTAGAAGAATTATTATCAAAAGCAGATCCATCGGAGTTATTTGGTCGAGATGGTTTATTTCAACAGCTAAAGAAGCAAATAGTTGAGAAAATATTAGCAAGTGAGTTGGATCATGAATTAGGATATTCAAAACATAGCAAGATGCCAAAAGTAGATAATAATCGTCGTAATGGTAGCTATGAGAAGACAGTAATTGATGGGGATGGTCGTAAGCTGACAGTAGAAGTACCAAGAGATCGGGAAGGAGAGTATAATCCTCAATTAATACCAAAAGGGCTGAGGAGATTTAATGGATTTGATGAGAAAGTGATATCCCTTTATGGTCGCGGTATGACAGTCAGCGAGATCCGAGGGCATTTAGAAGAAATATATCAAACTGATGTATCTGGTGACTTGATATCCACCATAACAGATGGGGTGATAGAAGAAGTAACTAGGTGGCAAAATCGTTGTTTAGATAGGGTGTATCCAATATTATACTTGGACTGTATCTATGTAAAATCTAGAGACAATCACATAGTAATAAATAAAGCAGTATATTTAGCACTTGCTGTAAATATAGAAGGGAAAAAGGAGTTACTTGGCATTTGGATAGGCAAAAATGAAGGTGCTAAATTTTGGATGCAAGTAGTTACTGAGTTAAAGAATCGAGGAATTGAACAAATTTATGTTGCTTGTGTGGATGGTTTAAAGGGCTTTCCAGAAGCTATAAGCAGTGTATTCCCGAGTACTATAGTACAATTATGTATTGTACATATGGTTCGCAATTCAGTAAAGTATGTGTCATATAAAGATTTAAAAGAGGTCACATCAGATCTAAAACAAATTTATACAGCTAATAATGACGAAATGGCACGTTTAAAACTTCAGCAATTTGGTGTAAAATGGGATAAAAAATATCCGGTAATTTCTGATATTTGGCAACGTAATTGGTCTGGGATAATACCGTTTTTTGCCTTTCCTGAAGAGATCAGAAAGGTAATTTATACTACTAACACTATAGAATCTGTAAATCGTCAAATTAGAAAAATTATCAAAAATAAGGGGGTGTTTCCAGATGATAAGTCAATTCAAAAAATAATATTTTTATCCCTACAAAATGCAGCCAAAAAATGGACCATGCCTATTAAAGATTGGTCTTTAGCTTTAAATCAATTTGAAATACTTTGTGGAGATTTTAAATATGATTTATTGGAAAATAAAAAATGAACTTACACAAATTAAATGATTGACTCGAGAAGTTTTGAGGGTAGGCTCATGGGCTTTTTTAATTGAACTGATTGTTGCTTTATTGTCCCACTTTGGGAGAAAAACCCCGCACTTGCAGTGCGTCGTTTCAACATAAATTTTAAATATCTTATCAAGAAAAGATAAGAATGAATCATACAGATATTTTTTAACAAAATCTTACACTTCACAGATATATTCTTTTTGTGTTGTGACACTTTCTAAATGAGCCATATACAAATAGTTTCTAACTTTTAAGTTAGTACATACATTAGACATTCATGCCGTAATATTAAGCTCTGCACTTGCAGTGCAGAGTGGTTAACTAATATTAAGATGTTTAGCTATCTCTTGGTAAGAATAATGATGGAGTAATTGGTAAACTAATTCCTTTAGATGGTTTGGTATAGGATCAAACTTATTAGTTTTAGTTTGACGCCAGGCTTTAAATTGCTGAGCTACTTGCTCAATAGTAATTGATGGTATTTGCATAGTATGAAACCCAAATGTATAAAAAATTCATACTAGCAAAAACATTAGATAAAGTTATGCAGTTTTGCTGCAGGTATACAGTTATTATCTTCCAAAGTATAATTAGACGGTGATTCTCCGGAATGTAGCAAAAAAATTATTGGTACTTTCTCTAAACCATTAATTTCTCTTAGTTTAGTTGCTATTTCTGTAGCAACTTTATCTTGTACCATCGAATCAACAATAATTATGTCAGGGTGATTTGCAATAGAGGAAGCTATAGCTTTTTCTATTGTATTAGCCTTAACAAGATTAAACCATGCTCTCTCTATGACATTAGATAGTCCGTCCGCCAAAAATATTTAAAGCCCCCCATAATCTATGATTGAATAAAATTTTTACAAAAAAAATTCTAATATTTGCACTAAAATTAAAAATTGTTTTCAATTTTATTAAAAAAACCTCAGTTTGATGTAAGAGGAAGGTTGAGATTGTTTAATTTTCCAAAAGCTACAGAAATTTTATTAGGCTTAAAAACATAGGCAAGCAGTCCAGCTAATACGTTAGTTTGAAAATTCATAACAGATCTGTGCCTTGTATGGTCTATATGACAAAGGTTTTTTAGTTGATCGTTAATGGTTTCAATAATATACCTTTTATTTAAAAACCGCTTTTTAATAGGATCTATTATTTTTTCTTTCATATTACTTTTAATTTTTGTTATTAGTTCTAAACCTTGATTAGCAAGGGATTGAGTGAGTTTTTTACTGATATACCCACGATCACCAAAAAGCCAGCCTTGTAATTTATCTACTAAATTTTCCACCACTGCTCTATCATCAACATTTCCTGGAGTTAAAGAAAAACTCATAATCTCTCCGCAACTGTTAATGACAATATGTAGCTTACAACCAAAGAACCACCCAGTGGAAGTCTTACCTCTTTTTGCTATGTCTTTGAATACTTTATGTCTATTAATTCTTAAATTATGGCAAGCAGGAAGTTTAGTAGAGTCGATATAATATTGACCAGTTTGTTTTCCTGATAGGCTTTTTAGCAGTAACACCATGGGCATGAAGCTCATTGGCATTAACTGAATAAAACGACTATAGCTCACAAGTTTTGGAAATTCCTTTCTATAACTTTGACATAGGCAGCATAAATAAAAATCTTTAAAGGTACGGTAGTGACTCAAGTGAAACATTACTATAATAGTAATAATCTCTGAGAGTCCTATACTGCAAACTACTTTACGCTTACGGTTAGGATTTGGTAATATATATTTATTTTGCTCCGTATCAAAATGCTTGCAAAAATCATCAATTAAGCAGAAAATCTCCGTAAGAGGGATCATAATATATTCTCCAATTTTGTTGTTATTATTCGAGAACTTTATAATCCCTCCCTTCTTACTTTTCAAATATTCTTTCTCCTAACACACTAGTTTAAAAGAAGGTTTTATTTTTACCATAGCTCACCACCAACAGTTTGTTTATGTTATTACATAATGCTTAGCATTTTGTTTGGTGCTTACGTCAAACTCAGGTTAAAAAATTTCTGTTTTAGTAAAATTTTTACATGAGCTTATTGTTAACGATTTTTTTTAATCGTTTAGCAAGTTTTTTAATGATAATTTTTTTATGTAGAGTTAGGCATGATGTGTAAATGATTGGCAATACATCGTAAATTCAAACCTATAGCAGAGATTATTGGATTGATCACATCTCCTATCACACCCTTCAAGAAGTTTCTGCCCATCCTGCCATATTGTTTCAAATGCCCTATTATTGGTTCTATAGCACTGCGTCTCCTGATCATACACTTGTCTTCTTTCAATAACTTTTTCCGAGTTTTTGGGGTATATACCTTACTCTTCTCTTTAACATTGCTGCCAGTATAACCAAGATCAACAAACGATTTTTTTATCTTTATTCCAGTTACATTTTCTACCGCTTCAAAACTCTGCTGCAATGTATGACCATCATAAGGATTATTATGAAACGATTTTGCTGACAGTACAAAATTTCTACGACCACTGACTACTACCGCAACTTTATTGCCAAACTCATATGGCTTGTTTCGTTTTCCCTTCCCTATACACTCTACCTCAGGGGCATGAAAACTATACAATATTTTATTCTGTTCTTTGTATTGCTTTTTCTCTTCTCTTTTTAAAACAGATTGGCTATGTATTTGTTTTACTTTTTTCAATACTTCTTGATCTCTGATAGATAAGTTTAATTTCTGATTTTTTATCTCACGCTCACATATTCTAACCAAACGACCAAGTAACGTTTTTAAATGCTTCATTATTTTCCAACGCTTCTTGGCTTTGCTATGCTCTTTATACTTCCAGAGCTTTATTATATCTCGCTTATAGGTTCTAGCGTAGGTTTCGTTTAAACTTATACCCAAACTTTGGCAAAGCTTCACAATACTAAGCCTAGCTTTATCCATTAAATAAACATCATGTGGGTGCTTGATATTCTTAATTTGTACCGTTGTATCAGCAATTATCAATTCCAAATCTTTTTTTTTAATTGTGTTAGTTCTTATTCCAACTCTTATCAACTCTGCTAATATCTCGTTATATCCAGATTCACCTAATAAATTACGAAATCTTCTTATGCTAGTTTCCGACATCGCTATATCTGTTTCTATATATTCCCACCCACAGAAATATTGCCAATACATGTTTTCTTTTAGTTCTTCCTCTGCTAATGAATCTGAAAAATTATACATTGCTTGTAGCATCGTTACACCAAGCATCACTCTATGACATTTTCTATTTCTACCAAATCTCTTAATAGAAACATTTTTTGATAACCATTCTTCTAGACCAGACCAATTTATTAATTCTCTTAATTTATATAGCTTATTATTTGAGTTTAATTCTTCTTTTAATTTATAACCAAAAAGTTTTCCTTGTTTTTGTGATTTGATAATATTTTCTATTGGCATATTGACTGAAATCCATAAGGTTTATTAGCATATTTTAACATTTTCTTATGGATTTCTTTATTATTTTCTGCCATTAAACCCTATTATCTATAAGACTTATAGAGTTTTGCCGGACAGACTAGATAAAGAAACGTTAATGCTTTTAGTTGATTCTATAATAAGAACTCTAGGTGGTAATTTATCAAACATTTTAAATAGTCTCCCCGTCAAAAGTGCTAAAAATTAAGAAAAATTCAAAATTTAATACCTTAGCCAAAAATTCTTGTATAAAATTTGAGAGTTTAATTTTTTTGATTTAAATTTTTGGTACAAAAAGATGATTTTTAGAGAATTTTTGCATGATGATTTATTGTCCCACTTTGGGAGAAAAACCCCGCACTTGCAGTGCGTCGTTTCAACATAAATTTTAAATATCTTATCAACCCCAGTTGCCAATTAATTTGGTATATCAAAAAGTTCTATAGGCAGCAAAGTTTTGATAGAAGGTTTGTTTTCTAGCAACTGATAATTGATTAGGCAGGATAGCATATGACTAAATGCATTTGTAACTGATCTATGTCTAGAATGCTCCAATTTATCAAGAAATTTAAGTTTGCCTATTACGGTTTCTATCAGAGTTCTTTTGAGCAACATAACCTTATCTGTAATAGGGAGTAATATATTTTTCATATTCTTTTTAACCCGAGTAATAAGTTGGATGCCTTTGTCATGCAAATCATCAAATAATTCTTTATACCAATTGCAATAATTAACGCAGTGTTATAAAATGGTTTTTTAACTGATAAAAGGTAATCAAATAGCTAGGTTAATATTACCGCAAGGTTTTGAAGGTCATGATTTTATAAAAATGATGAAACATGAGCCGCATGGTCGAAATCGTATACGTTTATTGGCGATGTATCACCTTCAATTAGGCAAATCTTTTAAAGCCATATCTGAAATAGTGAAGTCACACTGGAAAACTGTGCAATCATGGCTCAGAAGATTTAGGAATCATGGTTTTGAAGGATTATTTGAATCACAAAGAAGCGGTGCCCCTAGGAAGATTAACACTATACAAGAGTCTGCTCTTTTTGATAAAATCAATACGCTCAGTGAAAGTAAAACTGGTGGGTATATAACTGGAAAGGAGTTACATATCATGTTACTTGAGGAATATGGTGCTAAATGTGCTTTAAAAACAGTCTACAATACTATGCACCGCCTTGGTTTTAGCTGGATTACTTCTCGTTCAATGCATCCAAAGTCAAATCAAGAGACTCAAAATACATATAAAAAAACTTTCCAGATATGTTAACAGAATTATTACCAAAAAATATCGATAGATGTAAAGTTGATATATGGTCTCAAGATGAAACTCGAGTTGGGCAACAAGGTAGCTTAACTCGTATATGGGCTAAGCGTGGCACTAGACCCCGTAAAGTTCGGCAACAGCAATTCATTTCAACATATATTTATGGAGCTGCTTGCCATGATACAGGAGAAGCTTTTGCATTAATTTTACCATATGCAAACACACAGGCAATGAATAAATTCTTAGAAGACCTTTCTCGCAGTATTCAAGGCAACCGACATATAGCTTTACTAACGGATAATGCAGGTTGGCACACAGCCAAAAAACTAACTGTGCCAAGCAATATCACTTTGATACCGCTTCCGCCCTATGCACCGGAACTTAATGCAATGGAACAAGTTTGGGAATGGATCAAGAATCATTACTTGTCTAACCAATGTTATGGTGTATATGAAGATATCGTCACTATGGCTTGTTACGCTTGGAATCAACTTGCTCATAATGTAGATTTAGTAAAATCAATTATGTATAGAGACTGGATAAATACACCGTGTTAATTATTGCAATTGGTATTAGATATATAACCGCGATCGCCAAAAACTTTGCCATATATACCAGATATCATTCCTTTAAGCCCTTTCCTATCATCCTTATTACCACTGCTGAAAGATACCTTTATCAGATTACCTTCGGTATCTATGATTAAATGTAACTTTAGTCCATAAAACCACCCCTTAGTGGTTTTTCCTCTTGCCGCTATTCCTTTAAAAACCTTATGTGAACTTATACGATAATTCTTACATACGGCTATACCTGTAGCATCTACAAAAGACAGACCTGTGCATTCAGCAAGCAAATGATTCAGTAATATTGCTAAATAAGGCATACTTCTACCTATCAATTTAGTAAAATGTTCATAGCTAACAAGTTTAAAATCTTCTGTATAATTATGTAAGATTACTTGTTTGTAATAATGCTTAAAACAATCACAATATGAATCATAGTAACCAATTAATATGGTTACTACTTCGCTTATTGATAAATAATTACTTACACCAGGTTTAAATTTACTACTATTAATTGTAGGCAAATTATTTTCCAAATTCTTTATAAAATCGTCGACAAAACAGTAAATTGCGGTAAAATCTTTTTTCATAGGTTATTTTGTTATTGGTTGAAAAAGATAAAATAACCTATGTCCCTTTTAAAATCTACCTTTCATCTCTCCTATTTAATTGGCAACTGGGGTTTATCAAGAAAAGATAAGAATGAATCATACAGATATTTTTTAACAAAATCTTACACTTCACAGATATATTCTTTTTGTGTTGTGACACTTTCTAAATGAGCCATACACAAATAGTTTCTAACTTTTAAGTTAGTACATACATTAGGCATTCATGCCGTAATATTAAGCTCTGCACTTGCAGTGCAGAGTGGTTAACTAATATAAGCCCAGGAGTTTCGCACTTAGCAAAAAATATGTTAATCTAGCAAGAAAGAGTTTTAGTTAAGCATGGCAAGATCAAAATGTAGCAAAGACTTATATAAATCATTTTTACAAGCAAGTAGCGTAAGATATAGTGGTAAAGCATTATCTGAAGTAAGTCCAATAAACCTATCTCATGATAGTGCAAGTCGATGGTTAAATAGTAAGGATTTCCGCCCTAGCGGGATCTACAGAGAAGTGTCAAAATATATTGATAGGGAAGCTTCTTGTTTATTAGTGGGAGATGACACGTTATTGTCAAAGCAATACAGTAAGAAAATTGAGCTTGTACATTATCAATATTCTGGAGCTGTACATGATGTTATACCTGGTATAGGGATGGTCAACTTACTGCATTACAATGCTAAAACTGATCAATCTACCCCTGTAGATTATAGAATATATGATAAAGAAACTGATGGAAAAACAAAGAATGAGCATTTTTGTGATATGCTTACTTTAGCTAAGGAAAGAGGGATCAATCCTGATGCAGTAGTAATGGATGCGTGGTATAGCGGTTTGGAGAATTTGAAACATATACGTAATTTAGGTTGGACATGGGTTAGTAACCTAAGAAAAAATAGAAAAGTTAATCATAATGTTAGCTTAGAAAGTTTAGAGATTCCTGATGAGGGACTAAAAATTCACCTACGTGGATACGGTTGGGTTACGGTATTTAAGTTTGTGGCAAAAAATGGTCGCATTGATTACATAACAACTAACTTAGAAAATCCAACACGTGAACAAATAGAGAAAATTGTTAAGGCACGGTGGTCTATAGAAGTTTATCATCGAGAATTAAAACAAACTTGTGGTATTGAACGCTGTCAGGCACGCACGGGTCGAGCTCAGAGAAATCATATTTGCCTTGCCGTATTTGCTTGGCTCGATATGAACAAAAGGAGGATAAATGAAAAAATTACTTTATATCAACAAACTTGGGAAGTTATAAAAACATCAATTCAGAACAACATTAGATGCCTTTTAGCTGATTCGCAATTTTGCTAACTGCGAAACTCCTGAAGCCTACTAATTTAATTATTTATTTACAATCCATGTAAAACGGTTATATTTTTGCAATCAAAAGGTATTAGTGATTTATTAATTAGGTTCTGTCGCATATGTTGGACAATAGAAAAAAGATTGATATAATGATCTAAAAAAGATGTTAAGATGTTTCGTATTACTGCAAGATTATTATCATATTTCAAAGGATTTTGTTCTTCACCAGAAATAATAATGTTATTTGTCTATATGAAATGCCGATTTTCTTTAAGTTATCGAGATTTGGAAGAAATGATGAGTATAAGGGGAGCAAAAATTGATCACTCTACATTACAAAGATGGGTTATAAAATTTGTACCATTGATAGATCAGGTGGTTAGAAAAAGAAAGAAGCCAGTTGGTAGTAGTTGGAGAATGGATGAGACTTATATTAAATTAAACGGTAAATGGGTTTATTTATATAGAGCACTAGATAGTCTTGGTAATACTGTAGACTTTCTGCTACGTAAGCATAGAGACAAGCCTGCAGCACTTGCATTTTTTCGTAAAGCCTTTAGAGAGAATAATTTTCCTGAGAAAGTAGTAATTGATAAAAGCGGTAGTAATACGGCTGCTCTTAATGATTTGAATACAGAAGTTCCTAAAGATTATAAAATTAAGGTTATTCAGACCAAATACCTGAATAATCTTGTAGAACAAGATCATAGGTTTATCAAAAAACGTACAAAGCCAATGCTTGGTTTTAAGAGTTTTCATTCTGCAGAAATGACTATTACCGGTATAGAAAATATTCGTATGATGCAAAAAAGACAAATAATTGGAGCTAATGATAATCTTTCTACTTTTGAGAATTTTGCTATGTTAATGGCATCATAATGTCCAAAACCTTAGTTTTAACAATCTTGATGTAGTATGATTTATAGATGCGACAAAACCAATATTGTTGCCAGAGCGAGCTATATGCCACAGGAACACCACTTAAACTTTGCAGCCTAGATAAACGGTAGAAAGGAGTACCATAGGTCTTTTGTAACACTATTGCACTTCTGCTACTATTTGTCCATTTGTTGATATTTTTATTGTTCATAACTATATAATCACAAGCATTACAACGTAGCGTTTTCTTTACATATCTGTTGACTGTAATTGGAGCATTACCTGTAAATTGTAGCAATTTTCTAGCTTCACTATTATATAGTTTGCCATTACAACAGTGAGGACAGCTATCACCACTACAAAAATTCTCAGGAGTTAAATAGCTGGTATTCGCATCCTTATAATCATCAAACCCATATTTACCTTGCCAATTACTACGATCTATCTTTTTGGGCTTATCGCACTCTTCTTCATTACCACCATTCCCGTTATCAGATTCACTTGGCGGTTCTTTTAATGAATCTGAACTATCTTTTTTTTGTTATCTGCCTTAAAACCAATCAGCATTTCCTTAAGCTTATTTATACTGATATTTGATGATGCTAGCTTGTCTATTAGCTCATTACAAAATTTCACAAGTTCTACTATCGTTTGCTGTTCATCTCCCGTTAATGAACTTTCCTTGACATGTTGTATTAGTTCTTCTCGTTCTTCAGCACTTAAGGTCGCTACTTTTGGTTTTTTCATTTGATTAATTATCATTATTATTAATATTTCAAATGTTATAATATAATTGGTACTTTTTCAACTAGTTTTTATTACAAAACTTACGCTATGTTATCTCAAGTATGACTAAAAACCTTGGCTGAAAGCCATTTTTTCATAGTAAAGAATTTTAATAATATCTCAGTACAAAGCCACTTATCATAAAACATAGCGTAAGTTTTGATTAATCGGTGATATTTGCATAGTAGAAACCCAAATTTATACAATAAATTCATACTAGCAAAAAAATTAGATAGTGTTACGCAGTTTTGCTGCAAGTATACATTGCTATAACGCCTTTTATTGTGACAAGCTTTAATCGTTGTAGAGTCAATAAAATAAATACCTGTTTCCTCACCAAACAACAAATGAATCAACATATTTAGCGGTATGAATAATCGTGCCATTAATTCAACAAATCTATTATAACTCAAGGCTTTAGGGAAATCATCCTTATGCATGCACTCTATATAACTTTTATAGAAAAATTTAAAATTCTTAGCATAGGATGTATGAAACATAATTATTATTGTTAACATTTCACTTAAACTCATGCTACAACAGCGATTTCTCTGCTTATTTGATGGTAATAACTTTCTCTGTTCATACTCCAAATAAATTTTACAAAAATCATCTATTTGGACTTTGTCCAAAGTCCAAATCTATAAAACTATATAATTCTGTGATATCTTTTTTCATGCCTGTAGTTTGTTTTTTTGTTTAAAAATATAAATACTGCAGGCACTCCTTTTTGACAATCCTTTTATCTATTACTATTTCATCTATATCTTATCCCGAACTGACGTATTATAGATTTTTGGTACACTCAGAATGATATTGTTCATTTTCAATCACTCATGGTTTTATCTGTTTGTGCCAAGAGCGTTTAATATTATGATAAATATTGTGCATACTATCTAAAAATGATTTTCTTTTATGCCAAAATGGTGGATTTATCCCAGCTTTTTTAATAAGTACAGTAGGTATTTTTACCACTAAACTTGTTTTTATCTTTTTATGAGGATTACCCCAAAAATTTCTAAGCTCAATTGCACCTATTTCTTTAGTAGGGATTAGGGTAGTATTTACAACGCTTGATGAACTAACATACTTTTTTATTTTTTCAGATAATAATTTTCTTTCTATTCCCCTAAGTTCAAATAGTAACAAAGGATTGTAATCAATTTCTTCTGCAATCTTTAAATATAATCCTGCTATATGCTTACAAGGATTCTCCCAATCAGGACATGAACAAGAAGTTTCTATCTCTTTACTATTCTGTGGTAAAATTGTAGAGATAGTAGAAGGTAATTCTCGTGTTACTAGTTTAGCAAGCAATAATGGATCACTTTCAATATTGCTAATTATAGACGCTGCGTTGGACAATTTAGAGAAAGTAATTTGGCTGTTGTAATAGGGAACTTTATACACTCCAAAATATGGGTTTATATTACCCATCATGGTAGCTGAGACGGTGTTTTGTTCTTGTCGATAATTAGATAATCTATTTGGAGTACGGTAGGCACTTCCACGCTGCAATCTTCCCTCTTCTATAAAAGACTTTAAAACTTCTAGAAATTTCTCTCCCCACCACGTTTTATTATTCACCTGATAGAGCCTCCTGTCGTAATTTTATTAAATCCATGAAAGTTTGAGTATTTATACCTTTAAGCCATGATGAATCATCACTTAGCACAGATTCTGACAAAGTGACTTTATCTGTAATAATTTGATCTATTGTCTCTTCTAAAGTACCTTGAGTAATAAATTTGTGTACTAAAACCTTTTTCTGTTGTCCAATACGAAAAGCCCTATCTGTTGCTTGATTTTCAACGGCGGGATTCCACCACCTGTCAAAGTGTATTACTTGACTTGCTTTTGTTAATGTAATGCCGACGCCCCCTGCTTTTAATGAAAGAATAAATATTGCTGGAGGTGTGTTATCATTTTGAAACTCTTCAATCATACTATCTCTTACAGTTCTACTAGTAGAACCATGTAATAGATAAGTATTATACTTTAAAGCAAAAAATTTATTTATAGCTTCACAAATTTCCTTATATTGAGAGAAAACCAAAATACTTTCTTTATTTTCTATACCCTCATCAATTATTGATTCTAATCTTTGTAGCTTTAACGATCTGTTTGCTGTAAATTCACTATTATCTTGCAAATATTGCATAGGATGATTACAAATTTGCTTTAATCTAGTTAAACTAGATAGCATGTCCGCACTCGACAATTCTCCGCTTTTAATTTTATCGCTGATCTTATTAACTACGGCTTGATATAATGAGGCTTGTTCTTTAGTAAGTTGGCAATAAACTTTTTGCTCAATTTTATCTGGTAATTCTGATATAATAGACTTATCAGTTTTAAGTCTACGCAATATAAACGGCTCTATAAGCCTCTTTAACTGGGATCTATTTTCATTTTCTCCATGGAATTTTTTCTTAAATATTTTTAAATCTCCTAGATAATCCTTATTTAGAAAGTTAAATATTGACCAAAGATCAACTACACTATTTTCTATAGGTGTACCGGTTAATGCAATATAGTGTTTAGCTTTTAAACCAAATAAAGATTTGCTTTGTTGGGCTTTTGGATTTTTTATGTTTTGTGCCTCATCAAGGATAATTCTATGCCACGTAGCGTCAGTAAATACTTTATAATCTTTACGGATCATAGTGAACGTTGTTAACACTACATCGCAGTGAGTAAAATCACGATCTTTGTTTTTAGCATGATAGGTTTTTATAGAGAGATGGGGAGCAAACCTTTTAAATTCTCTTTCCCAATTGCCCATGACCGAAGTAGGAACAACCAAGAGATTATTCCCTGTATTATTTGTTGCCGCAATGTGTGCAATAATTTGAATAGTTTTACCAAGACCCATATCATCTGCTAAACACGGATTCAACCCCATTTGCTCCATATACTGCATCCAAGAAAAACCTTGTGTTTGATAAGGTCTTAGTATTCCATAGAATGCACTTGGAGTATCTAGTATTTTAAAGCTTTGTTTGCTATAAAGAGACATAAGGAATTGATTGGTACTGTAATCAAATTCAATATCAGGATGAGAGGCTTTGTTAAGTAGTTGAAAAATATTCATATCCTCTACTTGATTATTTGCCCAAAAATCAAGTATGCGATCCATATGTTCTAAATCAAGCTGTACCCATTCTCCTCTAAATTGCACCAACTCTTCCTTATTGGCAATTAATTGTCTCCATTCTTCAAAAGTAATGTCTTGCCCGTTTAAAGATAATGAGTATTCAAACGATAAAATACCGTCAAGGGTGAAATAACTATTTTCATTTTGTGATGCAGTGCAATTATTTTTACGTTTAAGCTTCAATTTAGCTGTATTGTATCCTTTTGGTGTATACCAAGAAGGTATAATTACGCTAAAGCCGGATTGTTGTAATGTCCAAGCAGTCTCCTTGAGAAAGAGCCTAGCTTCTTCTTGCGTTAATTCAAACGGTATAATTTTATCTTTACTAAATGCCTGTTCTAGGTCAGGATAAATGCGCATTGCCAAACCTAAATCATTTAAGCAATCATGCCATTGATTATTAATAAGTTCATACTTTGACTGTTCGTCATCATCTTTTTTGAGCAGAGTAAGATTCCATTTAGAATCTTTATTTTCAGGGGCTTCAAGTTTGATGCAGATATTATGTTTAGTTTTATCTAGAGCTGATTTCCAAATTAACCAATGTTTTGTATCAGCATGAGAAAACTTCTTTTGTTTTGAATTAAAAAAACTCTCTAAAAAAGTTCCTGTGATAATTTTAGTTTGTTCCGTAGACAAGTATGTTTGCTTAGCAATATTTGTAACAGTATGATCAAAAAAATGTTGTAACAATTCGGATTTATCATAACAATTATTATTAATATAACAACATACCTCCGGCATCTGTTTAGCTAATTGCCTCACATCAGGATGATATGTAGTCCAGATTGGTTCATCGTTCTGATCAATGCTGGGTATATATAATTCATACTCTAGGATTTCAGAGATTATATCGGTTAGTTGCTGCCAATACATGAAATCTTGTGCCAAGCGTAAAGTATCTGAAGGTAATATATTTTTAATTTCCGAAACATTAACATAGAGACAATTGACTTGATGATATTGCCAACCTATCTTATCCGGAATTTCTAAGTTGTATTCTCTTTCTATTAAAGGTGAGGCAACTGGCATTGTATCGTATGTAGGAAGTAAAATATCAACTCTTCCTCGTTTACCGAAAGCTAGCTGCTTATCCGGAGTGTATATTTTGTTCTTTGTTTCGAGCCAAAGACATATTTGATTTTCGGCAGGATGCCATATTCCGTGTAATACTTCCATAATATTAAGACTTACTGTACATATCTAAATAATTATGCCATTAATCTTCTATTTCTTTTTTAGATAAACCAGTAGACGCAGAAATTATCTCAACTGACACACCAGCTTTAAGCAAATTTCTAGCTACAGCCATAGCTTTTTTCTTTTCTCCTCTAGCTTCTCCAATCTGGATTCCATACTGTGTACCCTCTTCTATATATTTTTGTGCAACAGTCCTCATAATGTCTCCTTTTTCTTCTTCAGATAAATGCTTAGCCAAAACCTGTTCTAATTTTGGCTGCTTATCCTCTAGTAATTTGGTATCAGTATACCATAAGAACGATCGAAGGTAAATATATCCTTTTTCTTTATCCAATATTATAACATGTTTAAACTTTATTAAAAACTCTTCCCACAGCCTTATCATATCTCGTTGATGAATGTGTTTTAGCATATACTCTAACATACCAATATACGTCAGTTCGGGATAAGATATAGATGAAATAGTAATAGATAAAAGGATTGTCAAAAAGGAGTGCCTGCAGTATTTATATTTTTAAACAAAAAAACAAACTACAGGCATGAAAAAAGATATCACAGAATTATATAGTTTTATAGATGATTTTTGTAAAATTTATTTGGAGTATGAACAGAGAAAGTTATTACCATCAAATAAGCAAAGAAATCGCTGTTGTAGCATGAGTCTAAGTGAAATGTTAACAATAATAATTATGTTTCATACATCCTATGCTAAGAATTTTAAATTTTTCTATAAAAGTTATATAGAGTGCATGCATAAGGATGATTTTCCCAAAGCCTTGAGTTATAATAGATTTGTTGAATTAATGGCACGATTATTCATACCGCTAAATATGTTGATTCATTTGTTGTTTGGTGAGGAAACAGGTATTTATTTTATTGACTCTACAACGATTAAAGCTTGTCACAATAAAAGGCGTTATAGCAATAAAGTTTTTAAAGGATTAGCCAAACATAGTAAATCCTCTATGGGGTATTTTTATGGTTTTAAATTACATGTAATAATCAATAATAAAGGGGAGTTTATGGCATTAAAAGTGACCAAAGGCAATGTAGATGATAGGGTTCCAGTACCGGAGTTAACAAAAAGATTAACTGGAATTATAGCAGCTGATAAAGGTTATATTAAGCAAAATTTGTTCTTAAATTTATATGAAAGAGGCTTAAAAATGATTCATGGAATTAAGAAGAATATGGAAAATAAATTAATGGATTTGAAAGAAAAAATGAGTCAATCATTTAATTTGTGTAAGTTCATTTTTTATTTTCCAATAAATCATATTTAAAATCTCCACAAAGTATTTCAAATTGATTTAAAGCTAAAGACCAATCTTTAATAGGCATGGTCCATTTTTTGGCTGCATTTTGTAGGGATAAAAATATTATTTTTTGAATTGACTTATCATCTGGAAACACCCCCTTATTTTTGATAATTTTTCTAATTTGACGATTTACAGATTCTATAGTGTTAGTAGTATAAATTACCTTTCTGATCTCTTCAGGAAAGGCAAAAAACGGTATTATCCCAGACCAATTACGTTGCCAAATATCAGAAATTACCGGATATTTTTTATCCCATTTTACACCAAATTGCTGAAGTTTTAAACGTGCCATTTCGTCATTATTAGCTGTATAAATTTGTTTTAGATCTGATGTGACCTCTTTTAAATCTTTATATGACACATACTTTACTGAATTGCGAACCATATGTACAATACATAATTGTACTATAGTACTCGGGAATACACTGCTTATAGCTTCTGGAAAGCCCTTTAAACCATCCACACAAGCAACATAAATTTGTTCAATTCCTCGATTCTTTAACTCAGTAACTACTTGCATCCAAAATTTAGCACCTTCATTTTTGCCTATCCAAATGCCAAGTAACTCCTTTTTCCCTTCTATATTTACAGCAAGTGCTAAATATACTGCTTTATTTATTACTATGTGATTGTCTCTAGATTTTACATAGATACAGTCCAAGTATAATATTGGATACACCCTATCTAAACAACGATTTTGCCACCTAGTTACTTCTTCTATCACCCCATCTGTTATGGTGGATATCAAGTCACCAGATACATCAGTTTGATATATTTCTTCTAAATGCCCTCGGATCTCGCTGACTGTCATACCGCGACCATAAAGGGATATCACTTTCTCATCAAATCCATTAAATCTCCTCAGCCCTTTTGGTATTAATTGAGGATTATACTCTCCTTCCCGATCTCTTGGTACTTCTACTGTCAGCTTACGACCATCCCCATCAATTACTGTCTTCTCATAGCTACCATTACGACGATTATTATCTACTTTTGGCATCTTGCTATGTTTTGAATATCCTAATTCATGATCCAACTCACTTGCTAATATTTTCTCAACTATTTGCTTCTTTAGCTGTTGAAATAAACCATCTCGACCAAATAACTCCGATGGATCTGCTTTTGATAATAATTCTTCTACTAGCTGATTACTGATGTCTAATGTATCTTTATCTGTATCTAATTTTTTAGCCATAATTCCTCCTTGCTTGCTTAAGTTACTTTTTTTACAGTAATCTCTTACTGCTTTCTTTGCAACTTACACAAACTATAGGACAGACTCGAAAAAATCTTACTTCGAAAACGTAACTTAATTGAAACAGTTTTTGATTATCTAAAAAATAAAATGAACCTTGAACATACTAGACATAGATCACCAATAAATGCCTTTGTCCATATATTATCTACTCTTGTTGCTTACTCATTAAAGAAAAATAAACCTTCAACAAAATTTGATTTTAATCTACATGTTCACAATATCCTTATCCCGAATTGACGTAATATGCCTCTTCTTAACAATTTCATCATCTGACATACTTCGCAAATTAACTAATTGATAATCCTCTGTCATTAATTGCTTGGCTATAGCTGCATCGGTAAACAGACTCCATAAATTCCTAGGAACATTATAAACTTCCTTACCATTATAAATCACTAAATTATATACTAATGGTAGTTTATTTCTCCCTTTCTTATGCCTCTCACATAATAATAATGTGTATTTCCATAACCGCAAAGCTGTCCAAGGTTCTGTCGCATATGTTGGACAATAGAAAAAAGATTGATATAATGATCTAAAAAAGGAAACTGGACTGATTTTTCAAGACAAATTTTTCACTAATTTTGTTTCCCATTTTACATAATTTTTAAGCTGCATTTTGTAAGTAATCAAGATACACGTTCATCGGTTTTTTATAACCAATACTTGAATGGAATCTTTGATTGTTATATTTATCCATGTATTTATCAATACCATCTTTAAGTTCTGCGATATTTTTAAAATCATTTATAAATATACAATTATATTTTAAAGTTCTAAAAAATCTTTCAATCACAATATTATCAATGCTTCTACCCTTACCGTTCATTGAGATTTGTATATTATTCTCTTTTAGAATTCCCGTATGCTCATGTCCAGTATATTGACTACCCTGATCACTATTGAATATTTGTGGTGCAGGGTATTTATTCAGTGTATCTTTTAATACATCGGTTACAAGTGATGCATCCATAGAATTAGATACTTTATAACTTAGTATTGCCTTACTATGCCAATCTATAATCGCCACAAGATACATAAATCCTCCGTTAGTTCTAATATAAGTAATGTCACCACTCCACACTTGATTAACATAAGGTACATGAATAGTTCTATTCGTTCCTGATTTGTGCCAGTACGGCTCAAGCAAATAGCTATAAATTTTATGTTGACCATCCTTCACAGAAGTAGATTGCTTTTTATGAGGATGAATAGCTTCTATACCCATTATTCCCATATATTTAAGCACCCTATCTCTGCCCACATTAAAGCCGTCTTCCAATAATTGTTTGTATATATAACGATAACCATACTCAGGGTTATCCGTATATATTTCATCTATTCTATTTAAAATATCAAGATTATATAAGCTCATTACTTTAGCTTTATAATATACTCCAGATCTGCTTATCTTTAATAGTTCACATTGCCTTGTCTTTGCTAACGTACTCAGCTTGGGGTCGACAAGACTTTTCTTATTTGATAAGTCCAAGCTGTTTAGCTTTCCCACCGCCCAGTCCCTCTCGACTGTAGCCTTACCTAATGCTTTTGCAAGTTCATCGTATACCTGCAGCAAAACTGCATAACTTTATCTAATGTTTTTGCTAGTATGAATTTTTTATACATTTGGGTTTCATACTATGCAAATACCATCAATTACTATTGAGCAAGTAGCTCAGCAATTTAAAGCCTGGCGTCAAACTAAAACTAATAAGTTTGATCCTATACCAAACCATCTAAAGGAATTAGTTTACCAATTACTCCATCATTATTCTTACCAAGAGATAGCTAAACATCTTAATATTAGTTAACCACTCTGCACTGCAAGTGCAGAGCTTAATATTACGGCATGAATGCCTCATGTATGTACTAACTTAAAAGTTAGAAACTATTTGTGTATGGCTCATTTAGAAAGTGTCACAACACAAAAAGAATATATTTGTGAAGTGTAAGATTTTGTTAAAAAATATCCTATCTTTTCTTGATAAGATATTTAAAATTTATGTTGAAACGACGCACTGCAAGTGCGGGGTTTTTCTCCCAAAGTGGGACAATAAAAACAGAACTGCCATTAAAATTTTGTCCTTTGACGGTCAAGGCTTTTGGCTATGCTCTAAACGCCTATCCAAAGGTAAATTTACCGCAAAACTTTTCCCATCTGATAATTCATCTTATCAAATTTGTTATAGAACCTTACACATTCTTATTCATAATGGTGATCCTAGTTCTGCCAAATTCTCTAATGATTGGCTTCCTGTCGTTTAAGCTGCTGTCTCGATTAATTCCGTATTATTCATATATCTTGCATAGGCAAAAGGCGTATAATTCGCAGGACGCTTCTTTGCTTTGCTACTCTGCTCTTGTAGCCAATTTAAATATTTAAAGGCATTGATCTCGTTCTCACTACAAGTCTTTACTATACTATACAGACCACTATGTATCTCAGCACTATTGATTGTTTTAAAGAATAATGAATTCTTCCTTTGTAAAATAATGGTACGCAGTGATCTCTCAGCCCAATTATTATCAAGATTGCTAACTGGGATTTTTAAAAATTGGGTCAAACCTTCTTTATTATTTATCCAATATTTCATAGCTTGTCCAAGCCTACTATTAGGCTCAACTTTCTTGTCGTTAAATAATTCGTCTATTTTGTTATATATGTTTTCTATATATTTACTGCTATGTTCCTGATGATACCCAAGTTTTTCTTCAGGACTCATCTCTTTACATTGATGTTCATTGTGGTAAATCCCTCGTGTTTGTTTGAGAAAATATCCGCATTCTTCAGGGTAATATAGTTCATTCTCTGTAAATTTTCTCTGACCATGTGACAAACAATTGATCATCACTATTATTGCCAGTAATTCTTGATCTGCTTCTGATAATACCGGGTTATTATTGTTACTTGCGTCAGTCATTAATTGGATAGAATCTGTTCTATTCTTACGATTCTTTAGTACGTTACCTATATTTTCTCCACCATGCCTATTACCGGTAAAATATAAAACTATCACCTCATTATTTGCAGTCTTAGCACATATTGTAGTAGTATAACAGCTGCGTCCTTTCTTATTTTGAGTACGTAATTTCTTATTGGCTATAGTAATTTCTAAAATCCTAGCTCTAGTATCATCAAGGTTCAGTGAACTACATTCGGCAGCCATTTCCAATAATACCCCGTAAATTTCAGCTCCACCACCTTCTTGCCAAACATCTAAATATTGTTGCCAGAGCGAGCTATATGCCACAGGAACACCACTTAAACTTTGCAGCCTAGATAAACGGTAGAAAGGAGTACCATAGGTCTTTTGTAACACTATTGCACTTCTGCTACTATTTGTCCATTTGTTGATATTTTTATTGTTCATAACTATATAATCACAAGCATTACAACGTAGCGTTTTCTTTACATATCTGTTGACTGTAATTGGAGCATTACCTGTAAATTGTAGCAATTTTCTAGCTTCACTATTATATAGTTTGCCATTACAACAGTGAGGACAGCTATCACCACTACAAAAATTCTCAGGAGTTAAATAGCTGGTATTCGCATCCTTATAATCATCAAACCCATATTTACCTTGCCAATTACTACGATCTATCTTTTTGGGCTTATCGCACTCTTCTTCATTACCACCATTCCCGTTATCAGATTCACTTGGCGGTTCTTTTAATGAATCTGAACTATCTTTTTTTTGTTATCTGCCTTAAAACCAATCAGCATTTCCTTAAGCTTATTTATACTGATATTTGATGATGCTAGCTTGTCTATTAGCTCATTACAAAATTGCACAAGTTCTACTATCGTTTGCTGTTCATCTCCCGTTAATGAACTTTCCTTGACATGTTGTATTAGTTCTTCTCGTTCTTCAGCACTTAAGGTCGCTACTTTTGGTTTTTTCATTTGATTAATTATCATTATTATTAATATTTCAAATGTTATAATATAATTGGTACTTTTTCAACTAGTTTTTATTACAAAACTTACGCTATGTTATCTCAAGTATGACTAAAAACCTTGGCTGAAAGCCATTTTTTCATAGTAAAGAATTTTAATAATATCTCAGTACAAAGCCACTTATCATAAAACATAGCGTAAGTTTTGATTAATCGGTGATATTTGCATAGTAGAAACCCAAATTTATACAATAAATTCATACTAGCAAAAAAATTAGATAGTGTTACGCAGTTTTGCTGCAAGTATACGTTCATCGTTTTGATTCTTAAGTTCACTAATCTGCCCTTTGTACTCACTAACAGCTTTTGCTGGCTCAAATGCCAATGACGCATTATCTAAAAATTGTCGTTTCCAGTTTTGCATAGTTTTAGCCGTTACTTCATATTTGACCGATAACTGACCTATTGTTGATTCTTCTTTTAACATCTCTAATACTATTTTAGTTTTTGCTTCTGCACTAAAATTTTTAATTTGTTTTTTACCCATTTGTTTCTCTTTAATTTTATTTATTATTCTATACTTATTGAGAAACAAAAATACCTGCTTCTTTGTCTAATTTTTTCAGTCCATTATAGTATAGTTTTCATGCCCCTGAGGTATAGTGTATAGGGAAGGGAAAACGAAACAAGCCATATGAGTTTGGCAATAAAGTTGCGGTAGTAGTCAGTGGTCGTAGAAATTTTGTACTGTCAGCAAAATCGTTTCATAATAATCCTTATGATGGTCATACATTGCAGCAGAGTTTTGAAGCGGTAGAAAATGTAACTGGAATAAAGATAAAAAAATCGTTTGTTGATCTTGGTTATACTGGCAGCAATGTTAAAGAGAAGAGTAAGGTATATACCCCAAAAACTCGGAAAAAGTTATTGAAAGAAGACAAGTGTATGATCAGGAGACGCAGTGCTATAGAACCAATAATAGGGCATTTGAAACAATATGGCAGGATGGGCAGAAACTTCTTGAAGGGTGTGATAGGAGATGTGATCAATCCAATAATCTCTGCTATAGGTTTGAATTTACGATGTATTGCCAATCATTTACACATCATGCCTAACTCTACATAAAAAAATTATCATTAAAAAACTTGCTAAACGATTAAAAAAAATCGTTAACAATAAGCTCATGTAAAAATTTTACTAAAACAGAAATTTTTTAATAAAATTGAAAACAATTTTTAATTTTAGTGCAAATATTAGAATTTTTTTTGTAAAAATTTTATTCAATCATAGATTATGGGGGGCTTTAAATATTTTTGGCGGACGGACTAGCAATAATTTTGCAGGCTCTGTACAAATAAGTGTGTAAAGTTTTCAAAGATTATATAAAAATATAATATAACAAAAGGAGAAATTATAATGCACCAAAAACAAAATGAAGCAATGAATCAAGCGATAGATTTATTAATAAATAATGATACAGATATATCAACATTACTTAAAGAGGATGGTTTATTAAAACAATTAACCAAACGGCTTGTAGAGAAGGCATTGCAGTCAGAGATGAATAATCATTTAGGATATGATAAATACTTGAATATATGATATTTTAATATACATAAGAGCAAGCTCTTCATGTATATTAAAATATCATATATTCAAGTTATAGTGAATTGAAATATTAGAACAAGGACTGAAGTCTTTCCCAGCTGAAGCTGGGGGTTTTAACCAAAAAGGTGACTATAAAAAATGAATTACAAAATGCAGCAGAGACGCAGAAAAATCAAGGAATAATAGTTAAAGGTACTATATAGGTTATATTAAAAATAATAATAATTAACTAATGAAGAATATGTCAAAACAACTAAAACATGATGCATTGTTTAAAAAGATAATGGTCAATCAAATAGCAGCTCAAGAATTTTTGGAGCATTATTTACCAGAAGAGGTTAAGGAAATAGTTGATTTAACCAAAATAACAATAGAGAAAGAATCATTTGTTGAGGATGACCTAAAAAGAGCTCTTAGTGATTTAGTCTATTCTGTTAAGACTAAAGATAATGAGCAAGCCTTTGTGTATGTGTTGATTGAGGCGGAGATAAGACCAAAATATTGGATGGCACTCAAATTATGGAGATATATGTTGCTATTAGCTGAAAGACATAAAAAAGGTAGGAATAAAATACCGTTGATAGTACCAATGGTGTTTTATCATGGTACTAGAAGGTTTAATGTGCCAAAGAACTTGTTTGAGTTATTTAGCGATCCCAAACTTGCAAAGCAATTGATGTGTGAGGATTATAAGGTAATAGATTTACAAGCAATGTCTGATGATGAGATAAAGCAGAAGCAACATTTTGGTATGTTACAATTTATGATGAAAAATATACAGAAGCGAGATATATTGAAGTTGTGGGATGAACTTTTAACAAATTTTAAACCATATATTAGTATAGATAAGGCAACAGGCTATATTTACATAAAATCATTTTTATGGTATAGTGACGCTAAGATAGAAGAAGGTAGGCAACAAGAGCTAGAGAAGCTAATAGCTAGTCATTTAACTGCAACAGAAGAGGAGAATATTATGAGAACTATCGCTGAGAAATATATTGATGAGGGTATAGAAAAGGGTATAGTCCAAGGCATCCAGGTCGGTAAAGCTGAAGGTAAAGCTGAAGAGAGAGTTGAAATAGCAAAAAAAATGTTAGTTCAAGGCTCTGATTTTACTTTTATTTCTGCTGTAACTGGTCTTGACGAATCTTTTATTCACTCTCTTGCTCAAAAAAAATAATTTATTTTTAGTAATATTTTGAGATAAGCTGAGTAAAATTTTTATGATTAATAATGTGACTATAAAAAATAAACCTTTGTTATATTTTCTATCGGCATTAATCAGATAATCCTTAAGTTTTTTGCCAATATTATAGCTTTTTCTTATGGATTCTCTATATATTTTTATCTGCTAAGTATATTATATATTATCCTTCTAGACTTTTGACGGGGAGACTTATTACCTCACCTGTAGCCTTATGCTAAATTTTTGCAGAAATGTTTACAGTTCCCTTACAGCTAAGAGTATCTAGTCGCTCCGCCAAAACTCTACAAGCCTTATAGACAAAGGGGTTTTAAGGCAAAAAGTAATAGTAAAATCCATAAGAAAATGAAGGGTTTTATATCAAAAGCTTATGGAAATACAAAAAAATGGTAACGAGCAAATTGAGTATGTTTTGGGAAATAGGGTGTTTTTGATACAAAAACTTGAAATTAGCTCTCGAAATCATAATAATTTAGTCTAAAATCATACAATTTTTGGAAATTAGTGCCACAAGTAGTATTTTTTTGAGTTTTGGCGGACGGACTATCTAATGAATTGAAACAAAATTTGGAATCGCTGTGACAAAAAATACCGGCTCTATATATCTACATTACCTAATAACTCAATTGCTTCCTGTGCATACTCCAACTCAAGATGACCTTGAAAATATTCAATCACCCCTTTTTTGGTAGACTTAAATCCATGACCACCAAATAGAGGTTGATCATATTGCTTCAGTAGTATATATACATATGGGTATAGTATATCATCACCAGATACCTGTCCTACTACGCATGCTGTTCTATTTAATAAAAGATCCTTTACAATATAATCTAAATGCATATCTTGACATTGCTTAAGAAGACTCACATACTGACAATTGCTTGCCTCTAAATTTTGAGCTAGGAATTCAGAAAATCGAATAGAAATATTTGCTCTAAAATCTACAATCTCTTGTTTTGTATAAATTATATCATGATCACTAATGAGATGCGAAACTATACCAGGCATATCATGAATATTTTTTATCAAATTCAAGAATCTTGTTGTATCTATTTCTTGATCACCATATGTCTGAAAAATAAGTGGACCACTTTTAGTTTTTTGAGATACTAAAAGTTTAAAATCATTCTTACATGTATTAACAATATTATTATTAATTTGTGTTACATTATCGATAGCATCAATAGCTCTCAGGCCATGGTAAAGTGGACAATTTGTAATTCGAGTATCTTTTAAAGCGTTGGCAATATCTGTAATCTCTTGACCCCTTATTTTGCTACCACTAAGATGAAGAGTTGTAATCTGAGTATCTTTTAAGACACCAGCAATATCTTTAACCCCTTGATACCCTATTTGGTTATAACTAAGATTAAGAGTTGTAATCTGGGTATCTTTTAAGAAACCAGCAATATCTTTAGCCCCTTGATTCCCTATTTGGTTCAAACTAAGATGAAGAGTTGTAATCTGAGTATCTTTTAAGACACCAGCAAGATATTTAGCCCCTTGCTTCCCTATTTGGTTATAACTAAGATCAAGAGTTGTAATCTGAGTATCTTTTAAGACACCAGCAATATCTTTAGCCCCTTGATCCCCTATTTGGTTTTTACTAAGATCAAGAGTTGTAATCTGAGTATCTTTGAAGAAACCAGCAAGATATTTAGCCCCTTGATCCCCTATTTGGTTATAACTAAGATTAAGAGTTGTAATCTGAGTATCTTTGAAGAAATCAGCAAGATATTTAGCCCCTTGATACCCTATTTGGTTTTTACTAAGATTAAGAGTTGTAATCTGAGTATCTTTGAAGAAACCAGCAAGATATTTAGCCCCTTGATACCCTATTTGGTTATAACTAAGATCAAGAGTTGTAATCTGGGTATCTTTTAAGAGATCAGCAAGATATTTAGCCCCTTGATACCCTATTTGGTTATAACTAAGATCAAGAGTTGTAATCTGAGTATCTTTGAAGAAACCAGCAATATCTTTAGCCCCTTGATCCGCTATTTGGTTATAACTAAGATCAAGAGTTGTAATCTGGGTATCTTTTAAGAGATCAGCAAGATATTTAGCCCCTTGCTTCCCTATTTGGTTTTTACTAAGATCAAGAGTTGTAATCTGGGTATCTTTTAAGAAACCAGCAAGATATTTAGTCCCTTGATCCCCTATTTCGTTATAACTAAGATTAAGAGTTGTAATCTGAGTATCTTTTAAGAGATCAGCAATATCTTTAGCCCCTTGATCCCCTATTTCGTTATAACTAAGATTAAGAGTTGTAATCTGAGTATCTTTGAAGAAACCAGCAAGATATTTAGCCCCTTGCTTCCCTATTTGGTTTTTACTAAAATTAAGAGTTGTAATCTGAGTATCTTTTAAGACACCAGCAAGATATTTAGCCCCTTGCTTCCCTATTTGGTTATAACTAAGATTAAGAGTTGTAATCTGAGTATCTTTTAAGACACCAGCAAGATATTTAGCCCCTTGCTTCCCTATTTGGTTATCACTAAGATCAAGAGTTGTAATCTGAGTATCTTTTAAGACATCAGCAATATCTTTAGCCCCTTGATCCCCTATTTGGTTCTCACTAAGATTAAGAGTTGTAATCTGAGTATCTTTTAAGACACCAGCAAGATATTTAGCCCCTTGCTTCCGTATTTGGTTCTCACTAAGATTAAGAGTTGTAATCTGAGTATCTCTTAAGAGATCAGCAATATCTTTAGTTCCTTGATCCCCTATTCGCCTAAAACTAAGATCAAGAATTTTAAAATCAGCGTCATTTTGAGCATACTCTAACAATTTATTATACATATAAAGTAAACTTTTATTGTCCCACTTTGGGAGAAAAACCCCGCACTTGCAGTGCGTCGTTTCAACATAAATTTTAAATATCTTATCAAGAAAAGATAAGAATGAATCATACAGATATTTTTTAACAAAATCTTACACTATAATGGACTGAAAAAATTAGACAAAGAAGCAGGTATTTTTGTTTCTCAATAAGTATAGAATAATAAATAAAATTAAAGAGAAACAAATGGGTAAAAAACAAATTAAAAATTTTAGTGCAGAAGCAAAAACTAAAATAGTATTAGAGATGTTAAAAGAAGAATCAACAATAGGTCAGTTATCGGTCAAATATGAAGTAACGGCTAAAACTATGCAAAACTGGAAACGACAATTTTTAGATAATGCGTCATTGGCATTTGAGCCAGCAAAAGCTGTTAGTGAGTACAAAGGGCAGATTAGTGAACTTAAGAATCAAAACGATGAACTTGCAAAAGCATTAGGTAAGGCTACAGTCGAGAGGGACTGGGCGGTGGGAAAGCTAAACAGCTTGGACTTATCAAATAAGAAAAGTCTTGTCGACCCCAAGCTGAGTACGTTAGCAAAGACAAGGCAATGTGAACTATTAAAGATAAGCAGATCTGGAGTATATTATAAAGCTAAAGTAATGAGCTTATATAATCTTGATATTTTAAATAGAATAGATGAAATATATACGGATAACCCTGAGTATGGTTATCGTTATATATACAAACAATTATTGGAAGACGGCTTTAATGTGGGCAGAGATAGGGTCAGGAGTTTCGCACTTAGCAAAAAATATGTTAATCTAGCAAGAAAGAGTTTTAGTTAAGCATGGCAAGATCAAAATGTAGCAAAGACTTATATAAATCATTTTTACAAGCAAGTAGCGTAAGATATAGTGGTAAAGCATTATCTGAAGTAAGTCCAATAAACCTATCTCATGATAGTGCAAGTCGATGGTTAAATAGTAAGGATTTCCGCCCTAGCGGGATCTACAGAGAAGTGTCAAAATATATTGATAGGGAAGCTTCTTGTTTATTAGTGGGAGATGACACGTTATTGTCAAAGCAATACAGTAAGAAAATTGAGCTTGTACATTATCAATATTCTGGAGCTGTACATGATGTTATACCTGGTATAGGGATGGTCAACTTACTGCATTACAATGCTAAAACTGATCAATCTACCCCTGTAGATTATAGAATATATGATAAAGAAACTGATGGAAAAACAAAGAATGAGCATTTTTGTGATATGCTTACTTTAGCTAAGGAAAGAGGGATCAATCCTGATGCAGTAGTAATGGATGCGTGGTATAGCGGTTTGGAGAATTTGAAACATATACGTAATTTAGGTTGGACATGGGTTAGTAACCTAAGAAAAAATAGAAAAGTTAATCATAATGTTAGCTTAGAAAGTTTAGAGATTCCTGATGAGGGACTAAAAATTCACCTACGTGGATACGGTTGGGTTACGGTATTTAAGTTTGTGGCAAAAAATGGTCGCATTGATTACATAACAACTAACTTAGAAAATCCAACACGTGAACAAATAGAGAAAATTGTTAAGGCACGGTGGTCTATAGAAGTTTATCATCGAGAATTAAAACAAACTTGTGGTATTGAACGCTGTCAGGCACGCACGGGTCGAGCTCAGAGAAATCATATTTGCCTTGCTGTATTTGCTTGGCTCGATATGAACAAAAGGAGGATAAATGAAAAAATTACTTTATATCAACAAACTTGGGAAGTTATAAAAACATCAATTCAGAACAACATTAGATGCCTTTTAGCTGATTCGCAATTTTGCTAACTGCGAAACTCCTGAGGGTGCTTAAATATATGGGAATAATGGGTATAGAAGCTATTCATCCTCATAAAAAGCAATCTACTTCTGTGAAGGATGGTCAACATAAAATTTATAGCTATTTGCTTGAGCCGTACTGGCACAAATCAGGAACGAATAGAACTATTCATGTACCTTATGTTAATCAAGTGTGGAGTGGTGACATTACTTATATTAGAACTAACGGAGGATTTATGTATCTTGTGGCGATTATAGATTGGCATAGTAAGGCAATACTAAGTTATAAAGTATCTAATTCTATGGATGCATCACTTGTAACCGATGTATTAAAAGATGCACTGAATAAATACCCTGCACCACAAATATTCAATAGTGATCAGGGTAGTCAATATACTGGACATGAGCATACGGGAATTCTAAAAGAGAATAATATACAAATCTCAATGAACGGTAAGGGTAGAAGCATTGATAATATTGTGATTGAAAGATTTTTTAGAACTTTAAAATATAATTGTATATTTATAAATGATTTTAAAAATATCGCAGAACTTAAAGATGGTATTGATAAATACATGGATAAATATAACAATCAAAGATTCCATTCAAGTATTGGTTATAAAAAACCGATGAACGTGTATCTTGATTACTTACAAAATGCAGCTTAAAAATTATGTAAAATGGGAAACAAAATTAGTGAAAAATTTGTCTTGAAAAATCAGTCCAGTTTCTACAAGACAGGAGTTTCGCAGTTAGCAAAATTGCGAATCAGCTAAAAGGCATCTAATGTTGTTCTGAATTGATGTTTTTATAACTTCCCAAGTTTGTTGATATAAAGTAATTTTTTCATTTATCCTCCTTTTGTTCATATCGAGCCAAGCAAATACGGCAAGGCAAATATGATTTCTCTGAGCTCGACCCGTGCGTGCCTGACAGCGTTCAATACCACAAGTTTGTTTTAATTCTCGATGATAAACTTCTATAGACCACCGTGCCTTAACAATTTTCTCTATTTGTTCACGTGTTGGATTTTCTAAGTTAGTTGTTATGTAATCAATGCGACCATTTTTTGCCACAAACTTAAATACCGTAACCCAACCGTATCCACGTAGGTGAATTTTTAGTCCCTCATCAGGAATCTCTAAACTTTCTAAGCTAACATTATGATTAACTTTTCTATTTTTTCTTAGGTTACTAACCCATGTCCAACCTAAATTACGTATATGTTTCAAATTCTCCAAACCGCTATACCACGCATCCATTACTACTGCATCAGGATTGATCCCTCTTTCCTTAGCTAAAGTAAGCATATCACAAAAATGCTCATTCTTTGTTTTTCCATCAGTTTCTTTATCATATATTCTATAATCTACAGGGGTAGATTGATCAGTTTTAGCATTGTAATGCAGTAAGTTGACCATCCCTATACCAGGTATAACATCATGTACAGCTCCAGAATATTGATAATGTACAAGCTCAATTTTCTTACTGTATTGCTTTGACAATAACGTGTCATCTCCCACTAATAAACAAGAAGCTTCCCTATCAATATATTTTGACACTTCTCTGTAGATCCCGCTAGGGCGGAAATCCTTACTATTTAACCATCGACTTGCACTATCATGAGATAGGTTTATTGGACTTACTTCAGATAATGCTTTACCACTATATCTTACGCTACTTGCTTGTAAAAATGATTTATATAAGTCTTTGCTACATTTTGATCTTGCCATGCTTAACTAAAACTCTTTCTTGCTAGATTAACATATTTTTTGCTAAGTGCGAAACTCCTGCAAGAGTCTGCTCTTTTTGATAAAATCAATACGCTCAGTGAAAGTAAAACTGGTGGGTATATAACTGGAAAGGAGTTACATATCATGTTACTTGAGGAATATGGTGCTAAATGTGCTTTAAAAACAGTCTACAATACTATGCACCGCCTTGGTTTTAGCTGGATTACTTCTCGTTCAATGCATCCAAAGTCAAATCAAGAGACTCAAAATACATATAAAAAAACTTTCCAGATATGTTAACAGAATTATTACCAAAAAATATCGATAGATGTAAAGTTGATATATGGTCTCAGGATGAAACTCGAGTTGGGCAACAAGGTAGCTTAACTCGTATATGGGCTAAGCGTGGCACTAGACCCCGTAAAGTTCGGCAACAGCAATTCATTTCAACATATATTTATGGAGCTGCTTGCCATGATACAGGAGAAGCTTTTGCATTAATTTTACCATATGCAAACACACAGGCAATGAATAAATTCTTAGAAGACCTTTCTCGCAGTATTCAAGGCAACCGACATATAGCTTTACTAACGGATAATGCAGGTTGGCACACAGCCAAAAAACTAACTGTGCCAAGCAATATCACTTTGATACCGCTTCCGCCCTATGCACCGGAACTTAATGCAATGGAACAAGTTTGGGAATGGATCAAGAATCATTACTTGTCTAACCAATGTTATGGTGTATATGAAGATATCGTCACTATGGCTTGTTACGCTTAGAATCAACTTGCTCATAATGTAGATTTAGTAAAATCAATTATGTATAGAGACTGGATAAATACACCGTGTTAATTATTGCAATTGGTATTATCGATAAATAGCTCTTTAGCTAATCCTAATCGGAGAGATGAGATAGAGTTAGATAATCGTACGTTATATATACACAGTCCTAGTAATATAATAGATAGACATTTTGCTTCTTTTGATCGCTATTGGCAGAACTTGCTCAATGGCAGTATGTATCTATATGAAGGAGGTTCTACAAGTACTAAGATTATTACAGAAGACAAGCGATATGTTGTGATTATGGAAGTAGCGGGTTATGATAAAAGTCAGATTAAAATTAACTTAAAAGGCAATCATCTAGTTGTTCATAGTGATAACGAAGCTAACACTAGCAAAAAGGATAGCGATAAAGATTATACCCACAAGGATAGACGGTTTAATTACACTATAAGGTTAAATGATGACATCGATAAAAAAACCATCTCTTCCAATTTAAAAAATGGTATCTTGACGATAATATTACCTCGTATTGAAATAAAAGAAGCTGATATGAAGGAAATACCTATTAATTAGCCTGCAACGATGCAAAATATCTTTGCACTCCCAATATATTGTATTATACTGAACTCAGTAAGCAATTTGTTCCGGTCTAGTTTTTCCCGAACTGTTTGAGATTGTGAATATAATGTGTAAGTAAAATAATGGTGTTTTTAAAAAGATAATTGGTTTTAGATATTTTTCTAGGACAAGTGTCAAATTGCTTTTAAAAAACCCCTTAAAAAGGTTGATATTTTTCGAAAAAAGTAAAAACATTTAATGTTTTGATATTATTTAACAATAATATACTTACTTTACATTTTTTTTAAATTTATAATTACTGCAAAATGATGCAATCTATTGATATTAAACAATTATCAAAACAATATGCTACTTCGGAAGCAGTAATATCCACTGCTATTGAGGAATTAATACAACATGGCTTTTTGAAGAAAGTGAAAAATAAAAAGAAAGGCGATTCTTTGATTTTAACTTGTCCTGATAAAAAATTATCTAAAGAAGTTGAGAGTCAAAATATGAAATTTATTATTAAGTAGACTGATCGACTACAAATTTATCTGCATATGCAGTAGTTGAGATTTAACTTACATTTGATAAAATAAATAAATGTTAAATGGAGGTTCAAATGAATTTGAATCAAAAAATAATAAAACCAAAACTAGGATTATTAGAATTTATGATTTATCAAATAAAAAATTTACCTATAAACTAGATTATTTAATATTTAGTAGTTTGTGAGTTTTATGGTATAATGAGTAACATGTAAAACTATAACACCTCTTCAATAAATTACTATTTATGGCTATTACTAAGTTTCTCGATCCTAAAAATGATGTTGCCTTTCGCCGTATATTTGGCTCGGAGAAGAATAAAGATATTCTTATTCATTTCATTAATGATGTGCTAGAGCTTAAAGGTAGCGATAGAATCAAAGAAGTAACATTTTTACCTACTATTCAAGAACCAGAGATTGCTTCAAAGAAGCAAAGCATAGTAGATGTGTTATGTAAAGATGAAAATGGAGTGCAGCTAATTATTGAGATGCAGGTATCTCCGCAAGAAGGATTTGAGAAGCGAGCACAATATTATGCAGCAAAAGCCTATTCACGGCAGTTAAATAAAGGTAAGAAAGAAGGAGCTAGATATATAGATTTAAAGGCTGTAATATTTATTGCTATTAGCGATAATATTATATTTAAAGACAAAGTATTCTATAAGTCTGATCATATTATTTTGGATAAAGATAGCTATGCCCATGATTTAAAGGATTTTTCTTTTACTTTTATAGAGCTACCGAAGTTTAAAATCACAGATATAAATTTACTGACCAACATAATAGAGAAGTGGTGTTATTTTTTTAAGCACGCAGACGAAACAAGTGAATCGGACTTACGTAAGATCATAGGATCAGATCAAGTAATAGAGAGAGCTTATGAAGAATTAAACCAGTTTAACTGGACGGAAGAAGAATTGTTAACTTACGAGCAAGAAACTAAACGTATCATGGATAATAAAGCAGCAGAAGATTACCTAATAGAAAGTGCTAAAGCTGAAGGTAAAGCTGAAGGTATCGAAATAGGTGAAACTAGAGGTATCCAAATAGGTAAAGCTGAATTGGTAAAGATACTGTTACAGAATGGCAATTCTGTGGAGTCAATTGCTAAGATGACAGATATGTCTATTAAGGAAATCAAGGAATTATTAAATATACAGATACAATAAGAAAGGGAAGCATCAGCAATTCTAAATATGAGCTATAGTGCTGTAACAAAAGATTTTTGTATGAGAGTCACACAACTCTAGATTAAATGTCTATCCGGCAAAACTCTATAAGTCTTATAGATAATAGGTTTTAATGGCAGAAAATAATAAAGAAATCCATAAGAAAATGTTAAAATATGCTAATAAACCTTATGGATTTCAGTCAATATGCCAATAGAAAATATTATCAAATCACAAAAACAAGGAAAACTTTTTGGTTATAAATTAAAAGAAGAATTAAACTCAAATAATAAGCTATATAAATTAAGAGAATTAGTTAACCACTCTGCACTGCAAGTGCAGAGCTTAATATTACGGCATGAATGCCTCATGTATGTACTAACTTAAAAGTTAGAAACTATTTGTGTATGGCTCATTTAGAAAGTGTCACAACACAAAAAGAATATATCTGTAAAGTGTAAGATTTTGTTAAAAAATATCCTATCTTTTCTTGATAAGATATTTAAAATTTATGTTGAAACGACGCACTGCAAGTGCGGGGTTTTTCTCCCAAAGTGGGACAATAAATTGGTCTGGTCTAGAAGAATGGTTATCAAAAAATGTTTCTATTAAGAGATTTGGTAGAAATAGAAAATGTCATAGAGTGATGCTTGGTGTAACGATGCTACAAGCAATGTATAATTTTTCAGATTCATTAGCAGAGGAAGAACTAAAAGAAAACATGTATTGGCAATATTTCTGTGGGTGGGAATATATAGAAACAGATATAGCGATGTCGGAAACTAGCATAAGAAGATGGTTCTGTCGCATATGTTGGACAATAGAAAAAAGATTGATATAATGATCTAAAAAAGATGTTAAGATGTTTCGTATTACTGCAAGATTATTATCATATTTCAAAGGATTTTGTTCTTCACTAGAAATAATAATGTTATTTGTCTATATGAAATGCCGATTTTCTTTAAGTTATCGAGATTTGGAAGAAATGATGAGTATAAGGGGAGCAAAAATTGATCACTCTACATTACAAAGATGGGTTATAAAATTTGTACCATTGATAGATCAGGTGGTTAGAAAAAGAAAGAAGCCAGTTGGTAGTAGTTGGAGAATGGATGAGACTTATATTAAATTAAACGGTAAATGGGTTTATTGTCCCACTTTGGGAGAAAAACCCCGCACTTGCAGTGCGTCGTTTCAACATAAATTTTAAATATCTTATCAAGAAAAGATAAGAATGAATCATACAGATATTTTTTAACAAAATCTTACACTTCACAGATATATTCTTTTTGTGTTGTGACACTTTCTAAATGAGCCATACACAAATAGTTTCTAACTTTTAAGTTAGTACATACATGAGGCATTCATGCCGTAATATTAAGCTCTGCACTTGCAGTGCAGAGTGGTTAACTTATATAGAGCACTAGATAGTCTTGGTAATACTGTAGACTTTCTGCTACGTAAGCATAGAGACAAGCCTGCAGCACTTGCATTTTTTCGTAAAGCCTTTAGAGAGAATAATTTTCCTGAGAAAGTAGTAATTGATAAAAGCGGTAGTAATACGGCTGCTCTTAATGATTTGAATACAGAAGTTCCTAAAGATTATAAAATTAAGGTTATTCAGACCAAATACCTGAATAATCTTGTAGAACAAGATCATAGGTTTATCAAAAAACGTACAAAGCCAATGCTTGGTTTTAAGAGTTTTCATTCTGCAGAAATGACTATTACCGGTATAGAAAATATTCGTATGATGCAAAAAAGACAAATAATTGGAGCTAATGATAATCTTTCTACTTTTGAGAATTTTGCTATGTTAATGGCATCATAATGTCCAAAACCTTAGTTTTAACAATCTTGATGTAGTATGATTTATAGATGCGACAAAACCTAATTTGCTTACTCTTATAACTGACCAATTTCAGACTATAACTTTTAATCATTTTGCCAACTCTTCAGGTTAATTGAGTATACAATATGCAACAAGTTGTTATAAAATATAAAAAGATGTCAAAGATGTTAGGGGTTTCTGTCAAAAAAGCAGCAAAACTACAGGATGATCTAATAGCAAAAGATTACGGAAGTGTTATACGCTGGCGATAAGATTAGGTGTGTTAGGATAAGCTCTCCTCCTGATCCACAAATGGCTGCTTATTTGCGTCAAACTAGAGCCCCTATAATATTTACCAAATAATGTAAAATATAACAGTATTATGTTAATCAACTAATGTAGGTAATAATATGTTAAATAAAGTTAAATTATATAGTCTGACTATTGCATCGATCATATTATCGATAAATAGCTCTTTAGCTAATCCTAATCGGAGAGATGAGATAGAGTTAGATAATCGTACGTTATATATACACAGTCCTAGTAATATAATAGATAGACATTTTGCTTCTTTTGATCGCTATTGGCAGAACTTGCTCAATGGCAGTATGTATCTATATGAAGGAGGTGCTACAAGTACTAAGATTATTACAGAAGACAAGCGATATGTTGTGATTATGGAAGTAGCGGGTTATGATAAAAGTCAGATTAAAATTAACTTAAAAGGCAATCATCTAGTTGTTCATAGTGATAACGAAGCTAACACTAGCAAAAAGGATAGCGATAAAGATTATACCCACAAGGATAGACGGTTTAATTACACTATAAGGTTAAATGATGACATCGATAAAAAAACCATCTCTTCCAATTTAAAAAATGGTATCTTGACGATAATATTACCTCGTATTGAAATAAAAGAAGCTGATATGAAGGAAATACCTATTAATTAGCCTGCAACGATGCAAAATATCTTTGCACTCCCAATATATTGTATTATACTGAACTCAGTAAGCAATTTGTTCCGGTCTAGTTTTTCCCGAACTGTTTGAGATTGTGAATATAATGTGTAAGTAAAATAATGGTGTTTTTAAAAAGATAATTGGTTTTAGATATTTTTCTAGGACAAGTGTCAAATTGCTTTTAAAAAACCCCTTAAAAAGGTTGATATTTTTCGAAAAAAGTAAAAACATTTAATGTTTTGATATTATTTAACAATAATATACTTACTTTACATTTTTTTTAAATTTATAATTACTGCAAAATGATGCAATCTATTGATATTAAACAATTATCAAAACAATATGCTACTTCGGAAGCAGTAATATCCACTGCTATTGAGGAATTAATACAACATGGCTTTTTGAAGAAAGTGAAAAATAAAAAGAAAGGCGATTCTTTGATTTTAACTTGTCCTGATAAAAAATTATCTAAAGAAGTTGAGAGTCAAAATATGAAATTTATTATTAAGTAGACTGATCGACTACAAATTTATCTGCATATGCAGTAGTTGAGATTGGTTTTGTCGCATCTATAAATTATACTACATCAAGATTGTTAAAACTAAGGTTTTGGACATTATGATGCCATTAACATAGCAAAATTCTCAAAAGTAGAAAGATTATCATTAGCTCCAATTATTTGTCTTTTTGAGTCAATCATTTAATTTGTGTAAGTTCATTTTTGAGTCAATCATTTAATTTGTGTAAGTTCATTTTTTATTTTCCAATAAATCATATTTAAAATCTCCACAAAGTATTTCAAATTGATTTAAAGCTAAAGACCAATCTTTAATAGGCATGGTCCATTTTTTGGCTGCATTTTGTAGGGATAAAAATATTATTTTTTGAATTGACTTATCATCTGGAAACACCCCCTTATTTTTGATAATTTTTCTAATTTGACGATTTACAGATTCTATAGTGTTAGTAGTATAAATTACCTCAGGAGTTTCGCAGTTAGCAAAATTGCGAATCAGCTAAAAGGCATCTAATGTTGTTCTGAATTGATGTTTTTATAACTTCCCAAGTTTGTTGATATAAAGTAATTTTTTCATTTATCCTCCTTTTGTTCATATCGAGCCAAGCAAATACAGCAAGGCAAATATGATTTCTCTGAGCTCGACCCGTGCGTGCCTGACAGCGTTCAATACCACAAGTTTGTTTTAATTCTCGATGATAAACTTCTATAGACCACCGTGCCTTAACAATTTTCTCTATTTGTTCACGTGTTGGATTTTCTAAGTTAGTTGTTATGTAATCAATGCGACCATTTTTTGCCACAAACTTAAATACCGTAACCCAACCGTATCCACGTAGGTGAATTTTTAGTCCCTCATCAGGAATCTCTAAACTTTCTAAGCTAACATTATGATTAACTTTTCTATTTTTTCTTAGGTTACTAACCCATGTCCAACCTAAATTACGTATATGTTTCAAATTCTCCAAACCGCTATACCACGCATCCATTACTACTGCATCAGGATTGATCCCTCTTTCCTTAGCTAAAGTAAGCATATCACAAAAATGCTCATTCTTTGTTTTTCCATCAGTTTCTTTATCATATATTCTATAATCTACAGGGGTAGATTGATCAGTTTTAGCATTGTAATGCAGTAAGTTGACCATCCCTATACCAGGTATAACATCATGTACAGCTCCAGAATATTGATAATGTACAAGCTCAATTTTCTTACTGTATTGCTTTGACAATAACGTGTCATCTCCCACTAATAAACAAGAAGCTTCCCTATCAATATATTTTGACACTTCTCTGTAGATCCCGCTAGGGCGGAAATCCTTACTATTTAACCATCGACTTGCACTATCATGAGATAGGTTTATTGGACTTACTTCAGATAATGCTTTACCACTATATCTTACGCTACTTGCTTGTAAAAATGATTTATATAAGTCTTTGCTACATTTTGATCTTGCCATGCTTAACTAAAACTCTTTCTTGCTAGATTAACATATTTTTTGCTAAGTGCGAAACTCCTGTTAATATCAGATAAGCTCATTCCTTTAGCGTATAACGATATTATTTTATCATCAAATCCTTCAATACGTCTTTGACGCTTCGGAATTAATGCAGGTTCAAATGTACTACTTCTATCCCTTGGAACCTCAATCTCTACAACTCCATTATTTGTTACTAGATTCTTTACATTCCTACCATTACGAACATTATCACTATCAGTATGACAATATTTATCATATCCTAAGTGATTATTCATCTCTGACTGCAATGCCTTCTCTACAAGCCGTTTGGTTAATTGTTTTAGTTAACCACTCTGCACTGCAAGTGCAGAGCTTAATATTACGGCATGAATGCCTAATGTATGTACTAACTTAAAAGGGTTTTGTCGCATCTATAAATCATACTACATCAAGATTGTTAAAACTAAGGTTTTGGACATTATGATGCCATTAACATAGCAAAATTCTCAAAAGTAGAAAGATTATCATTAGCTCCAATTATTTGTCTTTTTTGCATCATACGAATATTTTCTATACCGGTAATAGTCATTTCTGCAGAATGAAAACTCTTAAAACCAAGCATTGGCTTTGTACGTTTTTTGATAAACCTATGATCTTGTTCTACAAGATTATTCAGGTATTTGGTCTGAACAACCTTAATTTTATAATCTTTAGGAACTTCTGTATTCAAATCATTAAGAGCAGCCGTATTACTACCGCTTTTATCAATTACTACTTTCTCAGGAAAATTATTCTCTCTAAAGGCTTTACGAAAAAATGCAAGTGCTGCAGGCTTGTCTCTATGCTTACGTAGCAGAAAGTCTACAGTATTACCAAGACTATCTAGTGCTCTATATAAATAAACCCATTTACCGTTTAATTTAATATAAGTCTCATCCATTCTCCAACTACTACCAACTGGCTTCTTTCTTTTTCTAACCACCTGATCTATCAATGGTAGAAATTTTATAACCCATCTTTGTAATGTAGAGTGATCAATTTTTGCTCCCCTTATACTCATCATTTCTTCCAAATCTCGATAACTTAAAGAAAATCGGCATTTCATATAGACAAATAACATTATTATTTCTGGTGAAGAACAAAATCCTTTGAAATATGATAATAATCTTGCAGTAATACGAAACATCTTAACATCTTTTTTAGATCATTATATCAATCTTTTTTCTATTGTCCAACATATGCGACAGAACCGTAATATCTCTTTAGAGTAATAGCGACTTCCAGTCTAGATATCAACCCACCAGCTTCAGCTGGTTGTTATTGAGTTTGTGTTTCTTGCAATTCTAGTTGTATTTCTCTATATCTAATAATATCAGCATAATTTCCTTGTGGAGCTATTTGACCAGCTTGATCTGATGGTATTAATGTGACAGTTGTGGGAGCTAGCTGTAAAATCCAGTTTTTTTCTATAGAATTTTCTATTCTATTGTTATCTTGTTGTTGATTTTCATTATTAATTGTCATAGCATACCTCTTACCGTTTTCGGTTGTGAAAATAGGTGTCACAGAGGTTAAAGGATTAAAATTTTGTCTTTTTAATTTAACCTCTGTGTTTGACACTACACCACGTAGCATCATTCACACAGATATCACCACGATTCCTAGAAGTACAGAGGATTTTCCAAGCTTTTTGACAGATTTTTGCACAATATAGTTAACCACTCTGCACTGCAAGTGCAGAGCTTAATATTACGGCATGAATGCCTCATGTATGTACTAACTTAAAAGTTAGAAACTATTTGTGTATGGCTCATTTAGAAAGTGTCACAACACAAAAAAATATATCTGTGAAGTGTAAGATTTTGTTAAAAAATATCCTATCTTTTCTTGATAAGATATTTAAAATTTATGTTGAAACGACGCACTGCAAGTGCGGGGTTTTTCTCCCAAAGTGGGACAATAAACAGCTGCATAAATGAGACAGCTAGGATTTAATGAACATAGTATTTTTATATTAAATATAGAAAAAAGCCTTAAAATTAGCAATTTTTCTAGCATTTAACCTTATTTTTTACTATAATCTATAGTAGAATATTTAGTAAATAACTTCATGTCAGTAACTATAGAAAAAACACCGGTTCTGTCGCATATGTTGGACAATAGAAAAAAGATTGATATAATGATCTAAAAAAGATGTTAAGATGTTTCGTATTACTGCAAGATTATTATCATATTTCAAAGGATTTTGTTCTTCACCAGAAATAATAATGTTATTTGTCTATATGAAATGCCGATTTTCTTTAAGTTATCGAGATTTGGAAGAAATGATGAGTATAAGGGGAGCAAAAATTGATCACTCTACATTACAAAGATGGGTTATAAAATTTGTACCATTGATAGATCAGGTGGTTAGAAAAAGAAAGAAGCCAGTTGGTAGTAGTTGGAGAATGGATGAGACTTATATTAAATTAAACGGTAAATGGGTTTATTTATATAGAGCACTAGATAGTCTTGGTAATACTGTAGACTTTCTGCTACGTAAGCATAGAGACAAGCCTGCAGCACTTGCATTTTTTCGTAAAGCCTTTAGAGAGAATAATTTTCCTGAGAAAGTAGTAATTGATAAAAGCGGTAGTAATACGGCTGCTCTTAATGATTTGAATACAGAAGTTCCTAAAGATTATAAAATTAAGGTTATTCAGACCAAATACCTGAATAATCTTGTAGAACAAGATCATAGGTTTATCAAAAAACGTACAAAGCCAATGCTTGGTTTTAAGAGTTTTCATTCTGCAGAAATGACTATTACCGGTATAGAAAATATTCGTATGATGCAAAAAAGACAAATAATTGGAGCTAATGATAATCTTTCTACTTTTGAGAATTTTGCTATGTTAATGGCATCATAATGTCCAAAACCTTAGTTTTAACAATCTTGATGTAGTATGATTTATAGATGCGACAAAACCGCATTAGGTATTGATTTATCTGGAAGGAAGGATATTTTAGGATTGTGGATCAGTGAAAATGAAGGAGCGAAATTTTGGCTTGGTAATTTTACTGAGATGAAGAACAGAGGTATGCAAGACATGCTTATTGCTTGCAGTGATAATTTAACCGGTATGTCTGAGGCAATAGAAGCAGTTTTTCCGAAAACCGAACATCAATTATGTATTGTACATCAGATTAGAAATAGTTTAAAATATGTATCATATAAAGACCGAAAAGAATTAGCGGCTGATTTAAAGCCTATATATACTGCTAGCACAGAGGAAGAAGCACATCTTGCTTTAGAATCTTTTGAAGCTAAATGGAGTAAACAGTATCCACAAATTGCTAAATCTTGGTATGTTCATTGGGAAAATTTAATGGTTTTTCTAGGATACCCTGAGGCGATAAGGAAAGTAATATACACAACTAATAGTGCAGAATCTGTCAATAGCCAATTACGTAAGGTTACTAAGAATAAACGGGTTTTTCCAAATGATAATGCCGTTTTTAAGACCTTGTATTTGGCAATTGATTATATGACCAAGAAATGGGTTATGCCGATTCCAAACTGGAACGCAGCTATGGCTCACTTTTTGATAAAATTTGAAGGTAGAATTTAAGCCCTATGAAAAATTTACACACTTAATTAGAAAGGCTCATTAAATCCTTAGACTCTCAAGTAATTGGTGCATTCGATTGGATTCGAACCAACGACCTCTGCCTTCGGAGGGCAACGCTCTATCCAGCTGAGCTACGAATGCTTAATTTATTGCTGCTTCTCAAACATGAAAATACAATAGATATTTTTCGCTAATAGCAACTACTGATCGTAACTTTTAAATTACCCTATGGCTTTATCTGAGAGAAGAATTCTTAACCTAACAAATATGGGGCGAATGACGGGACTTGAACCCGCGACCCTCAGATCCACAATCTGATGCTCTAACCAACTGAGCTACATCCGCCATGTAACCTGCGTTAAAGTAAATTATTATCACCCATAAGTCAAGTATATTCAAACCAAGTTACCATGACTTAATACTTTTATTGTCCCACTTTGGGAGAAAAACCCCGCACTTGCAGTGCGTCGTTTCAACATAAATTTTAAATATCTTATCAAGAAAAGATAGGATATTTTTTAACAAAATCTTACACTTCACAGATATATTTTTTTGTGTTGTGACACTTTCTAAATGAGCCATACACAAATAGTTTCTAACTTTTAAGTTAGTACATACATGAGGCATTCATGCCGTAATATTAAGCTCTGCACTTGCAGTGCAGAGTGGTTAACTCTTAGAATTTTTGCTGTCATAATTATATGATATTATTTTACTAATTCATCTAACTTACCTTCTTCTTCAAGTTTATGAAGAGCGTCACATCCACCAATATGCTTATCATTAATAAATATTTGTGGTAATGTACGTTGTCCATTAGCTTTAGCTTGCAACTCTAATCTTTGCTTGTCACTATAATTGTCTACGATTATTTCTTGATAAGGTATATTTTTTTGATCAAGTAGCTTTTTGGCCTTAGTGCAATAGGGACAATATGTTAATGTATAAATGATGACCGTATAAAAAAGAATGCTTTTCATAAGAGTTACCCTATTTAATTGGTTATAAAACTATTATCCACATATAATAAACTTTTAGCAAGTTACAAGTTAATGATAAATAAGTTTTCAATAGTATCTAAATATAGTCCAGCTGGCGATCAGCCAAAAGCAATTAATGAAATCGTTAAAGGTCTTGAATCTAGAATGCGTTCACAAATACTCTTTGGTATTACTGGTTCTGGTAAGACCTTTACTATGGCAAATATTATTGAGAGAACCGGTCGACCATCGCTTATTATGGTACATAATAAGACATTAGCTGCACAAATTTATTCAGAAATGAAGGCAATTTTTCCCAATAATGCCGTTGAATATTTTGTATCATATTATGATTATTTCCAACCTGAAGCATATATTGCAAAAACCGATACTTATATAGAAAAAGAATCTTCGATAAATGAACAAATAGATTTATTAAGACACTCTGCTACTAGGTCACTGCTGGAACGTCGGGATGTAATTGTTGTATCCTCAGTTTCTTGTATTTATGGTCTTGGTTCACCAAATCTTTATTATCAGATGACAATAAGCCTTAAGTCTAGGGAAATTTATGCTAGAGATAAATTGCTTAATGACTTAGTAAATTTACAATATGAGCGTAATGATGTGGGGTTTGAACGCGGTACGTTTAGGGTAAAAGGTGATAATATTGATATATTTCCAGTACATTATAACGATAAAGCTTGGCGATTGTCATTTTTTGGCAATGAACTTGAATATATAAGCGAATTTGATCCGCTTACAGGTGAAAAATTAGCTAAATTGGATCAAGCTGTGATTTATGCTAAGTCCCACTTTGTAACACCTAAAGAAGTAGTACAAAATGCTATATCGCAAATTGAAGAGGAATTACAACGACGCTTAGAATTTCTTAAAGCACATGATAAATTAGTAGAGGCTCAAAGATTAAATCAACGTACTCAATATGATATGGAAATGATGATGGAAACTGGTAGCTGTAAAGGCATTGAGAATTACTCTCGATTCCTAACTGGTAAAGCAAATGGGCAACCCCCGCCAACCCTATTTGAATATTTGCCTAAAGATGCTTTACTATTTGTCGATGAAAGTCATGTATCTGTTCCGCAAATTAGAGCAATGTATAATGGTGATAGGGCTAGAAAAGAAGTATTAGTGGAACACGGATTTCGTCTTCCATCAGCCTTAGATAATAGACCATTAAAATTTGAGGAATGGCAAGATTTTAGACCTCAAACGGTTTTTGTTTCGGCTACACCGGGGGCTTTCGAATTGGAAGAAACAGCAGGAGTTACGGTTGAGCAAATTATTAGACCAACAGGGCTACTTGACCCAAAATGTATTATAAAACCAGCGACTAACCAAGTTGAAGATTTGATAAGTGAGATTCAATATACGATAAATAAAGGATTTCGTGTTTTAGTGACAACATTAACTAAAAAAATGTCAGAAGATTTAACAAATTATCTACAAGAATTAGGGTATAAAGTATCATATTTGCACTCTAATGTTCATACTCTTGAACGTATAGAAATCATAAGAGATTTACGCCAAGGTACTATAGATATTATTGTTGGTATTAATTTATTGCGAGAAGGTTTAGATATTCCAGAATGTGGACTTGTTGCGATACTTGATGCTGATAAAGAAGGTTTTTTGCGTTCTGAAGTCTCATTAATTCAAACTATCGGCAGGGCTGCAAGGAATAGTCAAGGAAGAGTAATACTCTACGCAGATCGCAACACCAAGTCTATTGATAAGGCTGTAGGTGAGACATATAGAAGAAGAAAAATTCAGGAGGAATATAATAGGCAACATAGTATAGTACCGCAGACAATTAATCACCATATCCATGCACTAATCGAATTAGAAAAATTGGATAGTAAGTTAGATAATAAAAAACAAACTCATATATTATTAGATAATCCAATGAAATTGAAAGCTCATATCGATAGATTAAAGAAGGAAATGTATGAAAAGGCTAGTAATTTAGAATTTGAACAGGCGGCAAAAATACGAGATCAAATTAATGTACTAGAAGAAGCAGCTTTAGAGCTAACTTAATTTAAAGGGTTTTGTTGCATCTATAAATCATACTACGGCTCTGTACAAATAAGTGTGTAAATTTTTCAAAGGTTATATAAAAATATAATATAACAAAAGGAGAAATTATAATGCACCAAAAACAAAATGAAGCAATGAATCAAGCGATAGATTTATTAATAAATAATGATACAGATATATCAACATTACTTAAAGAGGATGGTTTATTAAAACAATTAACCAAACGGCTTGTAGAGAAGGCATTGCAGTCAGAGATGAATAATCATTTAGGATATGATAAATATTGTCATACTGATAGTGATAATGTTCGTAATGGTAGGAATGTAAAGAATCTAGTAACAAATAATGGAGTTGTAGAGATTGAGGTTCCAAGGGATAGAAGTAGTACATTTGAACCTGCATTAATTCCGAAGCGTCAAAGACGTATTGAAGGATTTGATGATAAAATAATATCATTATACGCTAAAGGAATGAGCTTATCTGATATTAAGATTCAAATGCAAGAATTGTATGGAGCTGACGTTAGCGAAAGTTTGATAAGTCAAATTACTGATGATGTAATTGAGGATGTCAAGATATGGCAAAGCCGACCATTGGATCGAGTATATGCTATAGTATTTTTTGACTGTTTAGTAGTAAAAGTACGTCAAGATAAACGAATTATCAATAAGTCTGTATATGTAGCATTAGGTATTGATTTATCTGGAAGGAAGGATATTTTAGGATTGTGGATCAGTGAAAATGAAGGAGCGAAATTTTGGCTTGGTAATTTTACTGAGATGAAGAACAGAGGTATGCAAGACATGCTTATTGCTTGCAGTGATAATTTAACCGGTATGTCTGAGGCAATAGAAGCAGTTTTTCCGAAAACCGAACATCAATTATGTATTGTACATCAGATTAGAAATAGTTTAAAATATGTATCATATAAAGACCGAAAAGAATTAGCGGCTGATTTAAAGCCTATATATACTGCTAGCACAGAGGAAGAAGCACATCTTGCTTTAGAATCTTTTGAAGCTAAATGGAGTAAACAGTATCCACAAATTGCTAAATCTTGGTATGTTCATTGGGAAAATTTAATGGTTTTTCTAGGATACCCTGAGGCGATAAGGAAAGTAATATACACAACTAATAGTGTAGAATCTGTCAATAGCCAATTACGTAAGGTTACTAAGAATAAACGGGTTTTTCCAAATGATAATGCCGTTTTTAAGACCTTGTATTTGGCAATTGATTATATGACCAAGAAATGGGTTATGCCGATTCCAAACTGGAACGCAGCTATGGCTCACTTTTTGATAAAATTTGAAGGTAGAATTTAAGCCCTATGAAAAATTTACACACTTAATTAGAAAGGCTCCATACTACATCAAGATTGTTAAAACTAAGGTTTTGGACATTATGATGCCATTAACATAGCAAAATTCTCAAAAGTAGAAAGATTATCATTAGCTCCAATTATTTGTCTTTTTTGCATCATACGAATATTTTCTATACCGGTAATAGTCATTTCTGCAGAATGAAAACTCTTAAAACCAAGCATTGGCTTTGTACGTTTTTTGATAAACCTATGATCTTGTTCTACAAGATTATTCAGGTATTTGGTCTGAATAACCTTAATTTTATAATCTTTAGCAACTTCTGTATTCAAATCATTAAGAGCAGCCGTATTACTACCGCTTTTATCAATTACTACTTTCTCAGGAAAATTATTCTCTCTAAAGGCTTTACGAAAAAATGCAAGTGCTGCAGGCTTGTCTCTATGCTTACGTAGCAGAAAGTCTACAGTATTACCAAGACTATCTAGTGCTCTATATAAGTTAACCACTCTGCACTGCAAGTGCAGAGCTTAATATTACGGCATGAATGCCTCATGTATGTACTAACTTAAAAGTTAGAAACTATTTGTGTATGGCTCATTTAGAAAGTGTCACAACACAAAAAGAATATATCTGTGAAGTGTAAGATTTTGTTAAAAAATATCTGTATGATTCATTCTTATCTTTTCTTGATAAGATATTTAAAATTTATGTTGAAACGACGCACTGCAAGTGCGGGGTTTTTCTCCCAAAGTGGGACAATAAACCCATTTACCGTTTAATTTAATATAAGTCTCATCCATTCTCCAACTACTACCAACTGGCTTCTTTCTTTTTCTAACCACCTGATCTATCAATGGTACAAATTTTATAACCCATCTTTGTAATGTAGAGTGATCAATTTTGCTTCTGTCGCATATGTTGGACAATAGAAAAAAGATTGATATAATGATCTAAAAAAGATGTTAAGATGTTTCGTATTACTGCAAGATTATTATCATATTTCAAAGGATTTTGTTCTTCACCAGCAATAATAATGTTATTTGTCTATATGAAATGCCGATTTTCTTTAAGTTATCGAGATTTGGAAGAAATGATGAGTATAAGGGGAGCAAAAATTGATCACTCTACATTACAAAGATGGGTTATAAAATTTGTACCATTGATAGATCAGGTGGTTAGAAAAAGAAAGAAGCCAGTTGGTAGTAGTTGGAGAATGGATGAGACTTATATTAAATTAAACGGTAAATGGGTTTATTTATATAGAGCACTAGATAGTCTTGGTAATACTGTAGACTTTCTGCTACGTAAGCATAGAGACAAGCCTGCAGCACTTGCATTTTTTCGTAAAGCCTTTAGAGAGAATAATTTTCCTGAGAAAGTAGTAATTGATAAAAGCGGTAGTAATACGGCTGCTCTTAATGATTTGAATACAGAAGTTCCTAAAGATTATAAAATTAAGGTTATTCAGACCAAATACCTGAATAATCTTGTAGAACAAGATCATAGGTTTATCACAAAACGTACAAAGCCAATGCTGGGTTTTAAGAGTTTTCATTCTGCAGAAATGACTATTACCGGTATAGAAAATATTCGTATGATGCAAAAAAGACAAATAATTGGAGCTAATGATAATCTTTCTACTTTTGAGAATTTTGCTATGTTAATGGCATCATAATGTCCAAAACCTTAGTTTTAACAATCTTGATGTAGTATGATTTATAGATGCAACAAAACCATAAAGCTCTGGAAGTATAAAGAGCATAGCAAAGCCAAGAAGCGTTGGAAAATAATGAAGCATTTAAAAACGTTACTTGGTCGTTTGGTTAGAATATGTGAGCGTGAGATAAAAAATCAGAAATTAAACTTATCTATCAGAGATCAAGAAGTATTGAAAAAAGTAAAACAAATACATAGCCAATCTGTTTTAAAAAGAGAAGAGAAAAAGCAATACAAAGAACAGAATAAAATATTGTATAGTTTTCATGCCCCTGAGGTAGAGTGTATAGGGAAGGGAAAACGAAACAAGCCATATGAGTTTGGCAATAAAGTTGCGGTAGTAGTCAGTGGTCGTAGAAATTTTGTACTGTCAGCAAAATCGTTTCATAATAATCCTTATGATGGTCATACATTGCAGCAGAGTTTTGAAGCGGTAGAAAATGTAACTGGAATAAAGATAAAAAAATCGTTTGTTGATCTGTATACTTGCAGCAAAACTGCGTAACACTATCTAATTTTTTTGCTAGTATGAATTTATTGTATAAATTTGGGTTTCTACTATGCAAATATCACCGATTAATCAAAACTTACGCTATGTTTTATGATAAGTGGCTTTGTACTGAGATATTATTAAAATTCTTTACTATGAAAAAATGGCTTTCAGCCAAGGTTTTTAGTCATACTTGAGATAACATAGCGTAAGTTTTGTAATAAAAACTAGTTGAAAAAGTACCAATTATATTATAACATTTGAAATATTAATAATAATGATAATTAATCAAATGAAAAAACCAAAAGTAGCGACCTTAAGTGCTGAAGAACGAGAAGAACTAATACAACATGTCAAGGAAAGTTCATTAACGGGAGATGAACAGCAAACGATAGTAGAACTTGTGAAATTTTGTAATGAGCTAATAGACAAGCTAGCATCATCAAATATCAGTATAAATAAGCTTAAGGAAATGCTGATTGGTTTTAAGGCAGATAACAAAAAAAAGATAGTTCAGATTCATTAAAAGAACCGCCAAGTGAATCTGATAACGGGAATGGTGGTAATGAAGAAGAGTGCGATAAGCCCAAAAAGATAGATCGTAGTAATTGGCAAGGTAAATATGGGTTTGATGATTATAAGGATGCGAATACCAGCTATTTAACTCCTGAGAATTTTTGTAGTGGTGATAGCTGTCCTCACTGTTGTAATGGCAAACTATATAATAGTGAAGCTAGAAAATTGCTACAATTTACAGGTAATGCTCCAATTACAGTCAACAGATATGTAAAGAAAACGCTACGTTGTAATGCTTGTGATTATATAGTTATGAACAATAAAAATATCAACAAATGGACAAATAGTAGCAGAAGTGCAATAGTGTTACAAAAGACCTATGGTACTCCTTTCTACCGTTTATCTAGGCTGCAAAGTTTAAGTGGTGTTCCTGTGGCATATAGCTCGCTCTGGCAACAATATTTAGATGTTTGGCAAGAAGGTGGTGGAGCTGAAATTTACGGGGTATTATTGGAAATGGCTGCCGAATGTAGTTCACTGAACCTTGATGATACTAGAGCTAGGATTTTAGAAATTACTATAGCCAATAAGAAATTACGTACTCAAAATAAGAAAGGACGCAGCTGTTATACTACTACAATATGTGCTAAGACTGCAAATAATGAGGTGATAGTTTTATATTTTACCGGTAATAGGCATGGTGGAGAAAATATAGGTAACGTACTAAAGAATCGTAAGAATAGAACAGATTCTATCCAATTAATGACTGACGCAAGTAACAATAATAACCCGGTATTATCAGAAGCAGATCAAGAATTACTGGCAATAATAGTGATGATCAATTGTTTGTCACATGGTCAGAGAAAATTTACAGAGAATGAACTATATTACCCTGAAGAATGCGGATATTTTCTCAAACAAACACGAGGGATTTACCACAATGAACATCAATGTAAAGAGATGAGTCCTGAAGAAAAACTTGGGTATCATCAGGAACATAGCAGTAAATATATAGAAAACATATATAACAAAATAGACGAATTATTTAACGACAAGAAAGTTGAGCCTAATAGTAGGCTTGGACAAGCTATGAAATATTGGATAAATAATAAAGAAGGTTTGACCCAATTTTTAAAAATCCCAGTTAGCAATCTTGATAATAATTGGGCTGAGAGATCACTGCGTACCATTATTTTACAAAGGAAGAATTCATTATTCTTTAAAACAATCAATAGTGCTGAGATACATAGTGGTCTGTATAGTATAGTAAAGACTTGTAGTGAGAACGAGATCAATGCCTTTAAATATTTAAATTGGCTACAAGAGCAGAGTAGCAAAGCAAAGAAGCGTCCTGCGAATTATACGCCTTTTGCCTATGCAAGATATATGAATAATACGGAATTAATCGAGACAGCAGCTTAAACGACAGGAAGCCAATCATTAGAGAATTTGGCAGAACTAGGATCACCATTATGAATAAGAATGTGTAAGGTTCTATAACAAATTTGATAAGATGAATTATCAGATGGGAAAAGTTTTGCGGTAAATTTACCTTTGGATAGGCGTTTAGAGCATAGCCAAAAGCCTTGACCGTCAAAGGACAAAATTTTAATGGCAGTTCTGTTTTTATTATAGAATAAAAACAAGGAACCATTAAGAGGGTCAGAAGAAAGTTTTTGTCTACAAACAGCGATTAAGCCATCGATACCCTTGCGAAAATCGATGGCAATAGTGGCAACAAATATAATGGACTGAAAAAATTAGACAAAGAAGCAGGTATTTTTGTTTCTCAATAAGTATAGAATAATAAATAAAATTAAAGAGAAACAAATGGGTAAAAAACAAATTAAAAATTTTAGTGCAGAAGCAAAAACTAAAATAGTATTAGAGATGTTAAAAGAAGAATCAACAATAGGTCAGTTATCGGTCAAATATGAAGTAACGGCTAAAACTATGCAAAACTGGAAACGACAATTTTTAGATAATGCGTCATTGGCATTTGAGCCAGCAAAAGCTGTTAGTGAGTACAAAGGGCAGATTAGTGAACTTAAGAATCAAAACGATGAACTTGCAAAAGCATTAGGTAAGGCTACAGTCGAGAGGGACTGGGCGGTGGGAAAGCTAAACAGCTTGGACTTATCAAATAAGAAAAGTCTTGTCGACCCCAAGCTGAGTACGTTAGCAAAGACAAGGCAATGTGAACTATTAAAGATAAGCAGATCTGGAGTATATTATAAAGCTAAAGTAATGAGCTTATATAATCTTGATATTTTAAATAGAATAGATGAAATATATACGGATAACCCTGAGTATGGTTATCGTTATATATACAAACAATTATTGGAAGACGGCTTTAATGTGGGCAGAGATAGGGTGCTTAAATATATGGGAATAATGGGTATAGAAGCTATTCATCCTCATAAAAAGCAATCTACTTTTGTGAAGGATGGTCAACATAAAATTTATAGCTATTTGCTTGAGCCGTACTGGCACAAATCAGGAACGAATAGAACTATTCATGTACCTTATGTTAATCAAGTGTGGAGTGGTGACATTACTTATATTAGAACTAACGGAGGATTTATGTATCTTGTGGCGATTATAGATTGGCATAGTAAGGCAATACTAAGTTATAAAGTATCTAATTCTATGGATGCATCACTTGTAACCGATGTATTAAAAGATGCACTGAATAAATACCCTGCACCACAAATATTCAATAGTGATCAGGGTAGTCAATATACTGGACATGAGCATACGGGAATTCTAAAAGAGAATAATATACAAATCTCAATGAACGGTAAGGGTAGAAGCATTGATAATATTGTGATTGAAAGATTTTTTAGAACTTTAAAATATAATTGTATATTTATAAATGATTTTAAAAATATCGCAGAACTTAAAGATGGTATTGATAAATACATGGATAAATATAACAATCAAAGATTCCATTCAAGTATTGGTTATAAAAAACCGATGAACGTGTATCTTGATTACTTACAAAATGCAGCTTAAAAATTATGTAAAATGGGAAACAAAATTAGTGAAAAATTTGTCTTGAAAAATCAGTCCAGTTTCAAAAATAACTGACGCCGGGGTTAGTTGCAGCATAAAAATGTCTGAATTATGGTTTTTGGTTCTAGTGTTTGGATAATAAGTTTGGTACCATTTGGTTTAATAATGTGACAAGTATAGTGATTTTGTTTGGGGGCAGCTACAGGATCGGTATCTATAGAATTTAATAGTTGAAATGGGAGAAAATTAATATTTTGTTGTAGAGCTTGATTTGAAGTTGAGACAGGAGAAGTTTTGAGGGTAGGCTCATGGGCTTTTTTAATTGAACTGATTGTTGCTTTATTAATATTAAGATGTTTAGCTATCTCTTGGTAAGAATAATGATGGAGTAATTGGTAAACTAATTCCTTTAGATGGTTTGGTATAGGATCAAACTTATTAGTTTTAGTTTGACGCCAGGCTTTAAATTGCTGAGCTACTTGCTCAATAGTAATTGATGGTATTTGCATAGTATGAAACCCAAATGTATAAAAAATTCATACTAGCAAAAACATTAGATAAAGTTATGCAGTTTTGCTGCAGGTATACATAGAACCAATAATAGGGCATTTGAAACAATATGGCAGGATGGGCAGAAACTTCTTGAAGGGTGTGATAGGAGATGTGATCAATCCAATAATCTCTGCTATAGGTTTGAATTTACGATGTATTGCCAATCATTTACACATCATGCCTAACTCTACATAAAAAAATTATCATTAAAAAACTTGCTAAACGATTAAAAAAAATCGTTAACAATAAGCTCATGTAAAAATTTTACTAAAACAGAAATTTTTCAATAAAATTGAAAACAATTTTTAATTTTAGTCCAAATATTAGAATTTTTTTTGTAAAAATTTTATTCAATCATAGATTATGGGGGGCTTTAAATATTTTTGGCGGACGGACTAGAAAGGCTCTAAATTTCGTATTTCAGAACCTCAAACTAAGGGGCAAAAAACTTGAGACCTCTCTACGTTTCCCGTTCGATATTTTTGAAAAAACGACAACTTGTACCGAATGGCCGGGCGTAGTGGACAATTTCAGAACCTCAACAGACATAAAATTATTAATCATTCAAACGCTTACAGTCTATTACTAAAGCTCTGTAACCTGATATTGTAACTCCATATTTTTCCCACAAAAAGCCATGCAGATTTTTAGTATTTGTTTAACATGTTGATGCTCCTTTATTTTAGTATCATATTTCCTATCAATAATTTGTTGTAGACCAAACCCTGCTATAGTCGCTAAATCTTCTGAAGCTTTAGCGATTTTATACTCAATAATCATAGCTTTGTCACCTTTACCAACCTTAGGGATCATGATTACATCAGGGCGTCCATCACCTGATTCTTGCTCACTTGATATTATATAGTTAGAAGCTAGCATATTAACAAATCCGAGCATAAAGCCGCTATAAAATAATTCGGCTTTTTTTTCTCCTACTTGGTGAAAACTAGTGCTACCCAACAGTAACTCCTGCATTCTTTGTTTAAACTCCTCTATTTTGCCATCTATTAACAAGCTAATAAATGAGTAGTACCTAGAACTATCAATGTTTATTTGTTTGCTGACCCATTGGAGTACTCTTTTTTCATAAATATATTTTACTTCATAATTAGGAATAGATAGTTCATAAATATCTCTTTCTGGCATTTTAGCATGTGGATTTAAGTAGCCACTAAACAACAATAAACTAAACAACCCTTCCGGCTGACCAATGTCCATGAAACTGATATGCTTGGTAATGCTAGAAACGATAGGTTTACCAGCAGCTAATAGCTGAATATCCTGCTGCACTTCATCTGACAATAAAACATGGTCGATCCAGCCAGTTCCTCCACTATCTAGCCAGTAATGATCAAGCTTACCTTCACTTGATAAACACATCATAATTGACCAAGGATTATAGATGACTTCTCCCCCAAAATTATAGCCATTATACCAATCCTTAATTTCTGCTGGACTGGTAGTAAGTGGTACTTTAGTTAATAACTCATCCACTTCTGTTTGAGTAAACCCATAGCTACTTGCAAAGTTTTTATCTAATAAACTATATTCTTTAACATTATTCAAACCGGAGAATAATTCAGCTTTGGCAATCCGCAGAATTCCTGTAATAACTCCCCGTTCAACTGGCAATTCTTGATCACCAGTTTCCTTTTTAAAGGTAGATTTCATGATGCCACGGAAAATTTCTAACACTTTCTGAAATTCTGCCTCATTAGTGCCAAACCAGCGGTAAGCACTATTAATTGGCGTATCATATTCATCAATCAATACCCAAGGCTTTTTATTGTAATGTTTGTACAGCAAGTGGCTTAAAATAGCCAAACTATTTTTGATGTTGTCTAGAGTTACATCAGAAGATAAATATTGGTTAAAATCAGCTATCTCACTTGTTTTCAGTTTGTTACTGTCACTTAAATAGCTATGAGCTTGAAACAACTTCCGCAACTGGCTTTTTACACCTTGTTCAATATCATAATAGCTTGAGCCTTCTACGCTTTTAAAGGTGATGAATATTACGGGGAATTGCCCTTGGCGTTTCACTACATTTTCACAAGACACTATCTTTAAAGGTTGCAATTCTTTTGCTTCGTCAAACCCCAAATCTACTTCTCCCCCAGCAAATAATTTATAATTTACCTGCTTTTCTGTCGGCAAAGGATTACCCTCATTGTCTAGCTCTATTTCTAGAAAACGCCTGACCATATCCATATTAATACTCTTCCCCCAACGTCTTGGTCGAGTGATTAGAATTACTTCTCCACTGTCTTCTAGTAATTCTTTGATCATTAAGCTTTTATCAACAAATACATCACTATTTAACAATAATGTTTTAAAGTCATCAGTACCTACCCTCATTCTAGGTAGTTTTTGCTCATCTAAAATCCTATTAATGCTTTCAGTTGTTGTATTACTCAAAGGGTTAAAGGTCATATTATTTGATAATTTACTTGGTTGTATGAAGGTTTAGTTTTTATAACGAAACCTTTATGGTATTAATCAATTTAATGTGTAAGGTTCTCTAGCATATAAGAACCATTGTTCCATGATTTCTTTAGCCCACATCTTTTTAAACATTAATTCAGGGTCTTTATAAATTTTCATGTATAATTTAAGGTTTTCTTTGGTTAACGCCATCTTAGATATTTGTTTTATCATCTTGATAGCATTGCTTGCTGCTTTAGAAGTTAATACTAAACAAACTGATGATAGTAAATACTCCTGATTTACCTTCACTACACGACACCCTATAATATCTCCTATCTCCATATCTGAGTTACTGTCTATGCCTTGTATGGTAATTGGTTTGGGTTTTGTCGCATCTATAAATCATACTACATCAAGATTGTTAAAACTAAGGTTTTGGACATTATGATGCCATTAACATAGCAAAATTCTCAAAAGTAGAAAGATTATCATTAGCTCCAATTATTTGTCTTTTTTGCATCATACGAATATTTTCTATACCGGTAATAGTCATTTCTGCAGAATGAAAACTCTTAAAACCAAGCATTGGCTTTGTACGTTTTTTGATAAACCTATGATCTTGTTCTACAAGATTATTCAGGTATTTGGTCTGAATAACCTTAATTTTATAATCTTTAGGAACTTCTGTATTCAAATCATTAAGAGCAGCCGTATTACTACCGCTTTTATCAATTACTACTTTCTCAGGAAAATTATTCTCTCTAAAGGCTTTACGAAAAAATGCAAGTGCTGCAGGCTTGTCTCTATGCTTACGTAGCAGAAAGTCTACAGTATTACCAAGACTATCTAGTGCTCTATATAAATAAACCCATTTACCGTTTAATTTAATATAAGTCTCATCCATTCTCCAACTACTACCAACTGGCTTCTTTCTTTTTCTAACCACCTGATCTATCAATGGTACAAATTTTATAACCCATCTTTGTAATGTAGAGTGATCAATTTTTGCTCCCCTTATACTCATCATTTCTTCCAAATCTCGATAACTTAAAGAAAATCGGCATTTCATATAGACAAATAACATTATTATTTCTGGTGAAGAACAAAATCCTTTGAAATATGATAATAATCTTGCAGTAATACGAAACATCTTAACATCTTTTTTAGATCATTATATCAATCTTTTTTCTATTGTCCAACATATGCGACAGAACCACAATATTTAGATGTTTGGCAAGAAGGTGGTGGAGCTGAAATTTACGGGGTATTATTGGAAATGGCTGCCGAATGTAGTTCACTGAACCTTGATGATACTAGAGCTAGGATTTTAGAAATTACTATAGCCAATAAGAAATTACGTACTCAAAATAAGAAAGGACGCAGCTGTTATACTACTACAATATGTGCTAAGACTGCAAATAATGAGGTGATAGTTTTATATTTTACCGGTAATAGGCATGGTGGAGAAAATATAGGTAACGTACTAAAGAATCGTAAGAATAGAACAGATTCTATCCAATTAATGACTGACGCAAGTAACAATAATAACCCGGTATTATCAGAAGCAGATCAAGAATTACTGGCAATAATAGGGTTTTGTCGCATCTATAAATCATACTACATCAAGATTGTTAAAACTAAGGTTTTGGACATTATGATGCCATTAACATAGCAAAATTCTCAAAAGTAGAAAGATTATCATTAGCTCCAATTATTTGTCTTTTTTGCATCATACGAATATTTTCTATACCGGTAATAGTCATTTCTGCAGAATGAAAACTCTTAAAACCAAGCATTGGCTTTGTACGTTTTTTGATAAACCTATGATCTTGTTCTACAAGATTATTCAGGTATTTGGTCTGAATAACCTTAATTTTATAATCTTTAGGAACTTCTGTATTCAAATCATTAAGAGCAGCCGTATTACTACCGCTTTTATCAATTACTACTTTCTCAGGAAAATTATTCTCTCTAAAGGCTTTACGAAAAAATGCAAGTGCTGCAGGCTTGTCTCTATGCTTACGTAGCAGAAAGTCTACAGTATTACCAAGACTATCTAGTGCTCTATATAAATAAACCCATTTACCGTTTAATTTAATATAAGTCTCATCCATTCTCCAACTACTACCAACTGGCTTCTTTCTTTTTCTAACCACCTGATCTATCAATGGTACAAATTTTATAACCCATCTTTGTAATGTAGAGTGATCAATTTTTGCTCCCCTTATACTCATCATTTCTTCCAAATCTCGATAACTTAAAGAAAATCGGCATTTCATATAGACAAATAACATTATTATTTCTGGTGAAGAACAAAATCCTTTGAAATATGATAATAATCTTGCAGTAATACGAAACATCTTAACATCTTTTTTAGATCATTATATCAATCTTTTTTCTATTGTCCAACATATGCGACAGAACCGATAGTCTTGGTAATACTGTAGACTTTCTGCTACGTAAGCATAGAGACAAGCCTGCAGCACTTGCATTTTTTCGTAAAGCCTTTAGAGAGAATAATTTTCCTGAGAAAGTAGTAATTGATAAAAGCGGTAGTAATACGGCTGCTCTTAATGATTTGAATACAGAAGTTCCTAAAGATTATAAAATTAAGGTTATTCAGACCAAATACCTGAATAATCTTGTAGAACAAGATCATAGGTTTATCAAAAAACGTACAAAGCCAATGCTTGGTTTTAAGAGTTTTCATTCTGCAGAAATGACTATTACCGGTATAGAAAATATTCGTATGATGCAAAAAAGACAAATAATTGGAGCTAATGATAATCTTTCTACTTTTGAGAATTTTGCTATGTTAATGGCATCATAATGTCCAAAACCTTAGTTTTAACAATCTTGATGTAGTATGATTTATAGATGCGACAAAACCTTAATCAACTAGTTTTCAATAAGCTTTTTCCACATTGACTATGATAATGGGTGATTTATTTATCTCATGTTTCAATGTCTTACGAATAGCTGATCTTACAGCATTCTCAATCTGTTCATTGAGAATGTTACCTTTTGATTTCCTCTGAATTTCTATCGTTTCAGTAATATCATCTTTAATCATATTAATTAGTTGTGCATCATCGTCAGGGTCAAGCAGACCCGGCATAGATAAAATAGGTCTGCAACTAAGGCTACCATTCTTATTTATTACCAAACTTGCCACTACTATACCAGAATCACGCATACGTCTACGAGTTCTAAAAATCGATGAGTCTGCTGGTAAAAGATAATTGCCATCTACAGCTAAATAACCTGTTGTTACCTTGGATAAAATACGAGGATTATGAGGATCAAGTAATACTAAGCTACCATTTTCGACTTCAACAGCATGTTTTATACCATTTTTACGAGCTAATTTCGCGTGTTCATGTATATGTACCGGCTCACCATGCACTGGTACGCAAATCTGAGGTCTAATTAGAGAGTACATGTGTTTGAGTTCGTCAATTGATGGATGCCCAGAAACATGTACAAAGTGATCTCGTTCAGTTACCACTTCAATTCCTGACCTCACAAAAATATTAAACATACGGAAAATTTTCTTTTCATTGCCAGGAATAATTTTTGAAGAAAATATAATTGTATCTTTAGGAGCTAACTTTATACTAGGGTGACTATTATTTGCCATTTTTGCACTAGCTGCTAGAGGTTCACCTTGGCAACCAGTAGCAATAACTAAAAGTTCTTGCCTTTTAAATCTTGCTATATCTCGTTCATCGATCAAAGGGGCAATATCTTTCATATAACCACTTTCCTGTGCTGCAAGCAAAATTCTATGCAAACTTCTTCCCGATAGGACAACTTTTCTTTTTGCCATCTGACCTGCGTGAATTAGAGTCTCAAGACGAGCCAAATTTGAGGCAAAAGTTGTTACCACAACCATCTGAGAGCAACCTGCTATAATATCTACTAAACTTTTACGCACTTCTCCTTCTGAACCAGAAGTTCCTTCATTAAATACATTAGTTGAGTCACAGACTAAAGCTAGAACCCCTTCATCACCATAAGATTTTAGTAGAGCTTCATCAGCTTTCTTACCAAGTACCGGATCATTATCAAATTTCCAGTCTCCTGTATGGAGAATATTGCCAGCTTCTGTACGTATCATAATCGCCTGCATTTCTGGAGCTGAGTGGGTTAGCGGTATCATCTCTAGTTGGAATGGATCAAGATTTATTTTTGCCGAAGGCTTTACTTCATGAATTTTTATAGTTTTAGCAAAATTATATTCTGCTAATCTAAGTTTTAGAAAATTTGCTGTAAAGGTAGTGGCATATATTGGACATTCTAGGCTACTCCACAAATATTGGATTGCTCCCAAATGGTCTTCATGTGCGTGAGTTAGAACTAAACTTACTATATCTTTTTTATAGCGTTCAATAAAGCTAATATCAGCAATTATCATGTCAACACCTGGTAAATAATCATCGGCAAAACCGCTACCGCAGTCAACCATCAACCATTTTCCTTGATAATGATATAGATTGACATTTATGCCTATTTCATTTGCACCACCAAGTGGTAAAAATAGTAAATCATTTTTATGGTTTTTAATGTTAAATGACATATTAACTTCTATATGATGTAGGATTTAAGTATACTTTTATAACTTATTTTTGGCTTTTAGTCTATGATTAACTCACCTTACGCAGGGGAAAGAAAAGCTGGATAAAAATAACGATGTAAATATAGTTAGTTGTATCAAGTTAACCACTCTGCACTGCAAGTGCAGAGCTTAATATTACGGCATGAATGCCTCATGTATGTACTAACTTAAAAGTTAGAAACTATTTGTGTATGGCTCATTTAGAAAGTGTCACAACACAAAAAGAATATATCTGTGAAGTGTAAGATTTTGTTAAAAAATATCTGTATGATTCATTCTTATCTTTTCTTGATAAGATATTTAAAATTTATGTTGAAACGACGCACTGCAAGTGCGGGGTTTTTCTCCCAAAGTGGGACAATAAAAATGCATGAGACCTTAGATATCTATAGTGATTATTTAATTTGCCAAAATAACAAAGCAACAGCTACTGGATTAGCTGATTTATTATGCGGCGAGATAAGTCATGATAAGTTTACTAGATTTTTAAATGGTAAGGCTTTAGGTTCAGCAGAACTTTGGATTTACATCAAAGGCGAAGTCAGGAGAAATGAGAAGAAAGCAGGAGGTGTTTTAATATTAGACGATTCAATTGAAGAGAAGCCATATACTGATGAGAACGAGATTATGTGTTGGCTTCGCATGCTAAATCTAGGCATGTTAAAGGTGTAAATATACTATCATGCCTTGTTCGTTATGGAGACATTACACTACCAATAGGATATGAGATTACCCATAAGGATGTAGTTTTTTCTGATATAGCCAGTAAAAAAATCAAGAAGAAAGCTAGCCTAACTAAAAACGAACATTTTCGTAATTTGATAAAACAAAGTATGACAAACAAAGTGTTGTTTGAATATGTACTAGCCGATAACTGGTTTGGAGCAAAAGATAATTTGGAATATATACATAATTTGAATAGGTATTTTATAATCGGTATAAAGTCAAATCGTACTTTTGCTTTGTCGCTAGAAGATAAAATAAAAGGTCAATTTCAACAAGTAACATCATTAAATCTGAAAGATGGTCAGTCGATTAAGGTGTGGCTTAAGGGGCTAGAATTTCCTGTAATGCTCATTAAAAAAGTCTTCATAAACGAAGATAACTCAACTGGTATTCTCTATTTAGTTTCAAATGATCTTAACCATGATGCTGATCATCTATACGAAATATACCAAAAACGGTGGCAAATAGAGGTTTATCATAAATCAGTTAACCACTCTGCACTGCAAGTGCAGAGCTTAATATTACGGCATGAATGCCTCATGTATGTACTAACTTAAAAGTTAGAAACTATTTGTGTATGGCTCATTTAGAAAGTGTCACAACACAAAAAAATATATCTGTGAAGTGTAAGATTTTGTTAAAAAATATCCTATCTTTTCTTGATAAGATATTTAAAATTTATGTTGAAACGACGCACTGCAAGTGCGGGGTTTTTCTCCCAAAGTGGGACAATAAAGCAAAATGCTAGTTTAGCGAAATCACCAACAAAAAAGGTTATATCACAATCGAATCATATTTTTGCTTCAATTATAGCCTTTTGCAAGCTTGAGATACTTCAATTAAAAACTTGTATGAATCATTTTGCACTTAAGTATAAATTAATTTTACGAGCAAATCAGGCTGCCATGATAGAACTACAAAATTTACGTAAATTATTACCAAATGCGTAAGGTGAGGATTAATACTAATTTAGTTTATACTAGTATATTCACCTTTGGTATAGTTTTATTATTAACTATACTATTTCCTAATTTGGATATAGATTTCTCAAAATTATTCTACGACAGCAATAATGGATTTATCTATCGTAACAATAATATTGTACAATTATTATTTGAAGTTATTCCAATATTAACTACTATACTGACTATAGTAATATTATTATACCTATTTTACTTAATTGTTAAGTACAAAACTTTTAATAAGCTTATTATTTCAGGGGGTTTTTATATAATTTTATCTACAGCAATAGGTCCTGGACTACTAGTAAATTATATATTTAAAGAAAATTTTGGTAGGGCTCGTCCGCTGCAGATTAAAGAGTTTAATGGTACAAAAAATTTTACTAGAGCCTTCTCAATCTCTAATGAATGTTTACATAATTGCTCATTTTCATCAGGTCATGCAGCTATGGCGTATAGCTTAACTAGTTTTGCTTATGTTGCTCCTTTGATATTTTTCTCAAGAATTTATAGTATCACATTGATTTTTGGTACATTAGTTGGACTAAGTCGTATATTAATGGGAGGACATTTTTTAAGTGATGTACTGGCTTCATGTGTTGTTACACTAATAATTAATCATCTATTATATTTATGTTGGCAAAAACTAAAATTAATTTAAATAAAATTGCGATTGTTTATAATAGTGCTAAAAAATCATTAGAGCTAGTTAGACAGCTTGAATTAGTTTATAAGTTTTGTAAGGTAGAAGAAGCTGAAATAATTGTTGTAGTTGGAGGGGACGGAGAATTACTACATGCGATACACCGTTATATGCATCTTGATGTTTCTTTTTATGGAATTAATTCTGGTAACATTGGATTTTTAATGAATCCAGTTATTGTTGAAAAGTTAATGGATAATTTACAAGAATCTATAATTTCTCATTTATACCCTTTAAAAATGCAAGCCGAAAGCATAGACAATAAAACCTATACTGCCCTAGCTATTAATGAAGTATCAATATTTCGTAAAACCAACCAAGCTGCTAAATTCAAGATCGAAATTGATCAAGTTGAGCGTATGAGTGAATTAGTAGCCGATGGGGCAATGGTTGCAACCCCAGCTGGCAGTAGTGCATACAACTTATCTGCTGGAGGTCCTATTTTGCCACTTGAGTCAAACGTATTATGCCTCACATCAATTTGTCCTTTCCGTCCAAGACGCTGGCATGGTGCGTTACTACCATTTTCTACTACTATAAAGTTTGAAATCTTAGAAAGTAATAAAAGACCAGTAAATGCAGCTGCAGATTTTCAAGAGTTTGATAATATTAAGTCAGTATTAATTAAATCTGTAAAAAACAAGAAGATAAAGTTACTATTTGATAAGAAAAATAGCCTTGAAAATCGAATTATTAAAGAGCAATTTAATGAGTAATTCACCTTACGTATAACATAAAAGTCATAGGGAGAATAGCCTAGAGCTATTAGCGAGGAGTTACTTTGGTGACATCCCCCCTAATGGCGATGATTACTTGAGTCTACTATAATTTATTACATTGAACTGAGGTTAAAAAAATAATTTTTATCAAAACTAAAGATTATTTCTCCCATTTTTCTTAAAGCTTTGTTATAATCACTCTAGGTGCTGTGAACCTAGTATCATAGTATCTTACATTTTTCTATAATCGTCATAGCAAGGCTCTTTAGATGCCGTGGCGATCTAGGTAAACAGCGAAGCTGTTTTTTTAGAGTAACGCTTCGCGTATCCTAGATTGCCGCGTTGCTGCTTTTTCGTGACTCCTCGCTAATAGACGCTCGGAAGGATTCTTAACAGTAGTGACATAAAAAATGTAGGATTGCTATGACCTAGTATACTTTTGCATACTTGCTAATCTTATAATTTAATATGAGAATAAATGAATAAAGAATTTGTAAGACATTTCCTAATAGGCTTTTTTAGTGTATTTAAAATATCTCAAACGACAGTAAGAAAAAAGCCAGAGACAGATTTACTTGAATACTTTATTAGAGTAGAAAAAGATATTAATTCAACATTTAAAGAAATAAGAAAAGAATATGAAAGATAGTAAAAGTTTTTTTGCTAATAACAATAGGTTGAATAAAGGATATTTAAAAGTTAGTAATCCTAAGGAGTCGGATAATAGCTTCTATAGTAAGAAGTTTGCACATGTTTTGCCACCTGTAGATTTAATGGCAGAATATGAAAATATTTATCCAGGAACATTGACAAAGCTAATTGCCATGGCAGAAAAAGAGCAAGTACATAGACATCAGATGGATATTAAAAGTATTGAGGTTTATGAAAGCGTAACAAAAAAAGGTAGAATAAGTAGCATTATATTCATGATAATGGTCTGTATTACTACTGTAGTTTTGGCTGTGTTGGGGCATTTTATGATTGCCAGTATTTTCACGGTTTCAGTATTGTTAGGTATAGGAACTGGAGTATTCTTGTCTTCTGCTAAATTTACTAAGCGGAAAGACTATACTAGAAGGTAAAATTATATAAGAATCTTATAATAATTGAGTAAAGATTATGAGTAAATTACAAAAAGAAATGCAAGAAAGGCAGCAAAGTCCTTTTAAATATGTGGCTTTTAGTGGTGGTGGAGCTAAGGGGGCTGGATATTCTGGTGTTTATGAGGGTTTGAATGAATCTAAAGTAATTGAAGGGGTAGAAGCAGTTGCAGGATCATCGGCAGGGGCAATAGCTGCTGCAGTGACTGCATTTGGTATACCACCTAAAGAATATGAAGCTATTTCAAAAAATACAAACTTCAAAGATTTACTTGGGACTCAAGGATTTTCAATTGGTCCGGTACCGCTTAGCAAAGATGGTACTCCATTATACGAGCTTGTAGATAAGACTATAAGAAAAGGTGCTTATAATTTTTTAAAGGGCAAAAATTTTGTGGAACTTGCTACAGCGAGACATGAAAGGATTTCAGAAGAACTGAGAGAGTTAGACAAAAAAAGGCAAGATCTTTTAAATACGATTGAAACATTAAAACAACAAGATGATAGTAATAGTCAGCAGATTGCTGATATAAATGAAAATATTCAAGGTTTAGATTTTCAGGAACAAAATTTTAAAAAACAATCCAAGAAAACTCAAGCTATAATAGAATCTAACGGGAAAGAATTCATTGAATTAACAGACAAATGTCAAAAGGGTGGTGAACTCCTTTTTAAGGATTTAGCTCTTTTAAGACTTCTTGATCCAGTGCAATTTAAAGACTTATTAATTACTGCAGTAAGGCGAGATGATAGTACTTTGCAAATTTTTAGTGCTGAAAATACTCCTGATGTTCCAATTGCTAGAGCTTGCCATGCTTCCGCTTCTCTTCCTTTAGTTTTTCAACCTGTAAAAATTGATGGTGTCGAGTATGTCGATGGGGGGTATAGAGACAATACTCCTATAGACTATTTCCCCGAAAATGACAGTAAAATCGATGTTGCGGAAGAGTTGGATGGTTTTGAGAATGTTACCCTAGCAAAAAAGCAAGGTAGGGTTTTAGCTCTTGCCTTCGCTAGTGGTATGGATGATTCAGCAAATATTGCTATATATAGTGCTAAGAATTTTGAAGGTCCAAATGCCCTAGTGAAATTTTTAATTGATGTAGTATATAAAATGCTAGCTAAAGTTGGTGGAAATCTTATACACACAGAAACTAATAAAAAGACTTTTGATGATTTACGTGAGAATGCATTAAATACGGTTGCATTAAATACTCAAGGTATATCTACTCTCAGCTTTGATGATGCTGAACAATATGCAAGTTACTTACATATTAAAGGTCGTTTTCAGACTTTGGAGTATTTAGATAATTTTGAACTTGGTAAAGAGGTAGATAAAGCATTTGAACAACAAAAATTTCTCCTAAATGTTTATGAAGTTTATGATAATGAAAATTTGAATAAAACTTTTTTTAATAAGCTATTAAATCACATAGCCCCACCCCCACCGGAAGAAACTAAAAAAAAAACTCTTGGCGAGATCGTGATGTTATGCGAAATCATCAAGAAAAAGCTGACACATTGTTATCTTTTTGTACGGAAGAACGCTGGAAGGGGAAAGATAACAAGGCTGTATTAAAAGAGTATGTAATAGTTGCAGCAACTGCACGCAATAATGAACTTAAAAATGATACCAAGTCTATAGAATCACTGATTAAGACCTTAAATAATCCAACAACACCGAGTAAAATTAAAAATGATTTTGTAGAATTATTAGCTATTGATAAAAAACAAGATCAGAGATTTGATACAAGTAAAAGTCCAGCAAAGAATATTACTGAGTTTAAGTTTACAAAAGAAGATTTTAAAGATTTTCTAGGTAAAAATAAAAGTGAGGCATTTCGAATTAATAGTGGAGGAAAGGGAGTAGGGCAGGCTAAGGGGGAATGACCATAAATATAGAAATTAATTATGGGAATAATTATGCAAATTACCACGTCTATTATCGAATAAGTAGCGAAGCACTACGAAGCAATCTATTTTTGGTTACTTTTATGTATAATATTCGTTGTAATGACTCTTTGTTCATTATATCATCTCGTTGAATAGCTGGATATTTATAAACAAAGGGGTGCTAATTATCCCAATTCGGGATAAGAATTAGTTAATTCTTATCCCGAATTCGCGTTAATTCAAAAGCTATTCTCAACTTTTAACAAATCTGTGGTACTATGGTGAATAATCTTATTTGTAATCCTACCAGCAAACCTTGGAGTACTAATGATTTAATCCACTCGGAACTTATTACATCGAGAGAACTAATATATAATCCATGTCAGTTTATATGTTCTGAACCAGTAATGGAAAGTGAAAGTATTGCATATGGAGCCTACATGTTCAAGTTAAATTCTATGAATATTAGATTTCGTGTTGCTAAGATTACTCCTACAAAAATTGGTCAATTTGTAACACTATGGAAGAGAATTGGGAATGGATCAATTCAGCCGTATGATATTGCAGATTCAATTGATCTTTTTATTGTAACAACGCGTAAAGGAGATAAGTTTGGTCAATTTATATTTCCACAATCTGTTCTGTATAAATATGATATAGTCTCGCATAATAACCAAGGTGGTAAGAGAGCAATAAGGGTATATCCACCTTGGGACATTGTTATAAACAAGCAAGCTAAAAAAACTCAAGCATGGCAACTAGAATATTTTTTAGAAATTCCAAGAAATAAACCAATTAACTACGCAAGAGCACAAATGCTTTATAATCAAGTTAAATAGTCATTACTAATTTTGGATCAAGGCAATAGATTGGCTTGCCTATGTCTAATCTCTTGATTGCTGCATTGCAGCTCCTCGCAATGATGGTGGTACTCTTACTGACAAAATATTTGTGGGTAATGCTAAGAAATAGGCTTTTCGTAGTGACGTAAGTTTGGTATATAGTTAAACCTATTGAATTAGGTGATATAAATAGAAAAAATATCATTAACCTTTAAGAAATTATTGTTATATTCTTGTCACCTAATATTACAGGTTTTACTATAAATACTTATTCGGGATAGTCGTAGAAATTAACCATCTTCTCGGATATTAATTGGCAATCATATTTTTCTAAAATATCTTGTCGAATTTTTTTACCTAGGTGTTTTCTAAGTAGAGGCATAGTGATTAATAGCTCCATAGCTCTTGCTAAATCTTCTGTATTTTGCGGTTTAACTAATAATCCGTTTATTTGGTCTTGTATTAATTCTCTACCACCTGGGGCATCAGTAGTAATAATGGCTCTACCATATGCTCCAGCCTCTAAAAGACTACGACTTAGCCCTTCACGGTAGGAAGGTAATACTGCAATATGTGCTTTTTTCCATATTTCTTCTATATTTTTCTGATAACCAAGATATTTGATATATCCTAGATTTTGATAGTCTTCTAATATTGATTGTGCTATTGATTGCTTATTATCTTTGTCAGGTTCGCCAACTAACCAAAACTCAGCATCTATACCTTTTTGTTTTAATATTTTTGCAGCATATATAAATTCATATATACCTTTATCAATAATCATTCTAGCTACCAATGCCACCACTATTTTACTACCTAGTGGTTCTAGAAGAAAAGGAAACTTTTCAGTTTCTATACCAACGCTGCATTGTTTAACAATTAAATTTTTGGGTGCTATAGCTAATTTTACCAGTAAGGCTAAATCATCATCGTTTTGTACGACAAATAACATACTTCTATAATATCCTATTATGGATATTATTCTAACTATAATGCTTCTAACTAATCTTAGCAAAAAATTGCTACTTATAAAAATTAAACCCATACCAACAAAAGTGTTAATAACTTGCGGTAAACTCTTCTGTTTTGAGCATATACTGCATAAGAAGGCAGTTATACTCCCATAAAAAATTGGTTTTATAGTAAAATTATGCAATATATCCGGTTTCTCTTTATTTAATATGCTAATTAACTTGATTAATAATAGTAAATCAGTAAAAGGGTTGATACTTCCACGCTTTATTGAAATTGGGATTACTTGTAAACTATGCTGTTCTATCTTATCTTTGAATTCACTAATATTTGTTAACACTTTAACTTCATAGCCTTGCATTTTAGCAGTTAAAGCAATTGGTAGAAGATGGGCATAAAAGTGCCAATCTGTATTTGTGAAAATGATAATTTTTTTCATTTGCTTTTCTTAATAAGAATTCTATAAATATACCTATAGAGCAAATACCCACTTAATTATATCATAAAAATTAATTGCACTAATAGCATATGTCAAATTATTTAGTTACTGGAGGTGCTGGTTTCATCGGTTCACATCTTGTTAACTTACTAGTAAAAGAAGGTAATCAGGTTGTAATATTAGATGATCTTTCAACAGGTAATTTCAATAATTCGTTTAATAAAAATGTTGAATTTGTTCAAGGAAATATCTTAGATCAAGATATTTTAGAAAAACTATTTAGAAATATTGATGGTTGCTTCCATCTTGCAGCGATAGCAAATGTACAGGAATCAATTGATAATTGGTATCACAATCATCAAGTGAATTTAACAGGAACTATTAATATATTTCTTCAGGCAAGTAAACAGAATATACCCGTTGTATATGCATCATCTGCTGCCGTTTACGGCACAGTAAGTGACTTTCCTTTACAAGAGAATGGTAAGGTAAACCCGCTTTCTCCTTATGCAGTGGATAAATTAGCCTGTGAGTTGCAAGCTAAGGTTTTTGGTGGGCTTAAATCTCTTAAAACTTGTGGTTTACGCCTTTTTAATGTTTATGGTAAAGGGCAACTTAGAGGTTCTGATTACTCTAGTGTAATATCAATATTTAAACAGAAAGTAGAAGAGGGTAAGGAGCTGGTTGTTTTTGGTGATGGTAATCAAAGTCGTGATTTTATACATGTTTCAGATGTTACCAATATGTGTGTTAGAGCCTTGTCTATTGCGAGTAGCTCAGCCCCTATACTAAATGTTTGTACGGGACGTACCTACTCTATAAATGAACTTATTCAACTAATTAATAAGATTGCTATTGTCAAAGGGGTAAAATATCTACCAACTCAGGCCGGGAGTATAAATATTTCTGTTGGCAGCACAGAATTGGCTCAGCAGCTTTTAAATTATATGCCAGTATATGAGTTAGAAGCTGGATTATTAGAGCTATTTAGTGTAAATTTATGAATTCAAAAGAAACCCTGATTTTAGTATCTGATATTAGGGGATGGGCTTTTGATAACGTCGCTCAATATGTTCAATCTTTGCTAAGCAACCAATATGATTGTCATATTATTTACAGCTGTGATTACAAAACATATAAGGATTTTTTAATCAAATTAAACCAATATACTTCTATTAAATTAATACATTTTTTCTATCGTGGCTATCTGACAGAATTACTAAGAAGCATAGCAGATAATTCTAGTAATAGTAAGGCTACAGGAGAAATATTAGTAAATACTACCATTACCACTAGCATACCTGATCATCTATTTATTGAAAGTGAAAGTGAAATATTAAAAAATTTACCAACTTTCCAATTTATTGATAACTACTACACTACTTCTAAAAGATTATATGATATTTATGTAAATATCATAGATTATCCAAAGCCTTGGCAAGTAATTTATGATAATGTACTAATTCATGATGCGGAATCAAGTCATGATGAAGATCATGCAAGTTTAGTTGTAACATGGATTGGTAATAGTTCTTGGGGAAGTTGGTATAGTAGCACTCCTGATTATAAAGGTCTAAAAACAGTAATTATACCGGCACTAGAACAGATTGATAAAGATGGAATTCATATCAAAAGATGTATAGTGGATAAAAATGAGCGAATACGTTCTAAACAAGAAATTTGGGAGATTTTAAAAAAAACAGACATTTTGCTAATAGCATCTGTGCAAGAAGGAACGCCGCTAACCATTATTGAAGCTATGGCATTTGGTTGTGCAATTATTACTACGGATGTAGGTATTGCTAGGGAGGTGTTACCTGAGGTGCAACATGAATTTATAATTAACCGGAATCATACAGGATTTATAAATGCAATAAAAAAATTAAATGTTGAAAGGGAACTATTAGCAAAGATTAAACAACAAAACTGTCTGTCTTATCAAGAAATCTTTGCAAATAAAACTCAAATGCAAAACTTATGGTATTCATTTATAGAAGATTCAGTAAATAATCATACTAAAAAACAGATATTACAAACAAAACAACAAATTTTAAGAAATATAGAGCTTGTTAATAATAAAGATTCTTCCTTTGTAACGTATAGACTACTCTCAAGACTCCTTTCCTTACCCTTTCTTAAGAAAATAGCGCGATTTCTTCTAAAATATTCTTGGGTTAAGTTGCCTGTTAGACGAATAATTACTATATTCTATTCTTTTTTTTCAAAAAATGACTATGATAATTTTAAAAATTTTATAATCAAATATCAAGGACAAAAACAATATCGATGTCATTCCAGCAACGGCGGAAATCTAGACCCGCTGCCTCTAGGACAAAAAGATATGGATGATATTTATGTAATTTATCCTAGCATTTTTCCTGGAGTTGCTAATTCTACTAAAGGATTATTTAATAAAACCATTCCTTTTCCTATGGGGAAACTCAACGTTTTGATAAGTTATATTAACTCGTATTTACCTGACAAAATTATTACTCAAATAGCAAAATTACTTATAAAAACAGGTATTAAAAACTTAATTATATCTGGAGGGCTTGATGTTCATATGCAATTAGTAGAGAAGCTACATGAAGTGAAAGGGGATAATTGTTTAAATATCTACTATTTATGGCATGGCTCTCCTGCCCAATGGGTAGGTATTGGTCATTGCCAAACTTTTTATAAATGGTTGTATTTATATAAGCAGCATAAAATTAAATCCATTATCACTCTGAAAAATGGTCTAGAACAATTTCTTATAGCCAATGGTGTACAATCTTATCTATTACAAAACTTCATACCATTGCTGCTAGAAAAAAAGATAATTTCCCGAGAAACTGGTAAATTTAAAATTGGTATATGGAGCACATCAAACATATGGATCAAGAATCTCTACCCTCAATTTGCGGCGATAAGTATGTTCAAAGATCGAGTTTGTTGTTATACTAATTTCTCTTTTGATAACAATAAATATGCTTCTTGGATGATGGAAGATGTAGAACTTAAAGTTTTTCCTGAGAATTTACCACATAAAGAATTAATAAAATTGATGGCAAATACTAATTTAACTTTATACATTACTAATTCGGAATGTTCCCCTATGATAGTTTTAGAAAGCCTAGGTTTAGGAGTGCCTTGCTTAGTTGGTCCTACAGCAGATGTTTATGATGATGAATTTTTACGTGATATGTTAACGGTTAACCGTGTTGACTGTCCGTTAACTATATTTAATGCCATAGAAAAGGTTCAACAAAATATTGATATAATCTGTTCTAAGCTACCTGACTTCATTAAAAAATATAATGAAAAAGCTCTTGTTTTAAAAAACTCTTTGCTGACAGTTATAAAAGATAATCATAATACTACAGTGTAGATTTATCAGGGTAATTTAATAATGAAGCTAGTAGTACTATTGATTTTATGCTATATTAGCTTTAATAACTTCACACAGCCTAACAACATAAATAATGATTATGAATAATGATAAACCATTAATTTCCTTTCACTATGCTATTAAATACCTTCTGAAAGATAAAGGCGATTATTCTATAGCAGAAGGTTTTATCTCAGATCTTCTTAAGACCAAGGGTTATAAAGACGTTAAAATAGTAGCATTACTTGAGAGCGAGAGTAACAAAGAAGACAGTAAAAGTAAAAGAAGTCTAGCTGATGTAATTGTAGAAGACGAAGATCACCATAAATATATTATTGAAATCGAGCGTAATGTTAAGGATTCTTTTATTCATAAGGCATGTTTTAATACCTCAAGACTTATAGTTGATACTCTTGCCCAAAGAGAAGATTATACTCAAATAATCAAGATATTTCATATATCGCTACTCTATTTTCCTATAGGAAATGGTAATGGAGTTATTTACCATGGTAAAACTATTATTCATGAGGTAGAAACTAATGAAAGATTAAATGTGCATATTAAAAATATGGAGACTTCTGAGGTTTTTGATGCTACTAACATCCTACCAGAATATTTTTATATATCAGTACCTTTATTTAATGATCGTTTAGAGAAAGAGATTGATGACTGGCTACATGTCATGAAATATGATGAAGTCCCACCAAACTATCATTCGCCTTATATGAGACAAGTAGCAGACAAGCTGAGCATTCTCAAAATGACCAAAGAAGAGAGGGCAAACTACTCCTATTACCAAAAAAAGCTTTATAACGATAGAGATGAATTGCAAGCTGCTGAAGCTAGAGGAGAAGCTAGAGAAAAAATTGTTATAGCTAAAAATTTACTTAAAGCTGGATTATCAATTGATATCATTGCTAAGTCTACTGGTTTGAGTACAGAGGAAATCCAAAAATTAACTCTTGTAGCTAATGAACCCATAACTGTTAAAAGTTAAAAACCGTCCATTAGCTAAGTGCTATTGTAAGGTTTAAAAGTCTATTAGCAGTTGTGTGGATAACACCGAAGCTGCTTAAGTTAACAAAACGCACACTTGGTAAACTATCTGACTATAACTCCACTAATCTACAATTGTAGTACTAGATCATGACACAACAAAGTTTCCTAAACTCATTAAATCCTCAACAACTGCTAGCAGTGTCCCATGTACATGGTCCTATTCTTGTGCTTGCTGGAGCAGGGACTGGTAAAACTAAAGTGTTAACGACTAGAATAGCCAACATAATCCAGCAAGGGTTAACTCTACCTCAAAATATTCTAGCAGTTACTTTTACTAATAAAGCTGCTAGAGAAATGCAAGATCGAATCAACAAAATGATTGATTGTTATGGGCTAAATATAGGTACATTTCATTCTATAGCAGCAAGAATTTTGCGTCAGCAAGCAGAACATTTGAATTTTAGCTTGAATAGTAGGTTTACTATTATTAGCCCTGATGATCAACTTAAATTGGTTAAAGATATAGTTAAGCAGAAAAATATAGATACCAAAAAATATGTTCCCAAACTTTTACATATTATTATTTCGTGTTGGAAAGATCAGGGATTATTGCCGTATAAACTTTCTGAATCTGATATTAAGCTACCAATTCATAAAGTGGCTCAATTTGTCTATGACGAATATCAGCAAAATTTACTAGCATCTAATGTAGTAGATTTCGGGGATTTACTACTTTACAATAATGAATTGTTTATAAAAAACCCTATAATATTAAAGTATTATCAGGAACAATATAAATATATTCTGATTGATGAGTATCAAGACACTAACGCTGTTCAGTATCTTTGGGCGAGGATGCTGGCAAGTAGCTCAAAAAATATCTGCTGTGTTGGTGATGATGATCAATCTATATATAGTTGGCGGGGTGCAGAAGTCGGTAATATATTACGTTTTGAAAAGGATTTTCCAAATGCTACAATAATAAAATTAGAACAAAATTATAGATCTAGTTCAAAAATTTTATTAGCTGCATCAAGTGTAATTAACCATAATAAGAATCGTCACGGTAAAACATTATGGACTGATAAAAATGATGGAGAAAAAATTAAAATTATATCTTGTTGGAATGATAAAGAAGAAGCAAGATTCGTTGTATCTGAAATTAGCAAGTTAGTTACAGAGGGAAAGTATAATGCAGGATTAGTTGCGATATTAGTTAGAGCAGGTTTCCAAACTAGAGCATTTGAAGAAGTGTTTATTAGTAATGCATTACCATACAAAATTATAGGTGCTCTTAAGTTTTATGAACGAATGGAGATACGTGACTTACTTGCCTATATACGTATCACTTTAAATCATAGTGACAATCTTGCTCTTGAACGCATAATAAATGTTCCAAGGAGAGCAATTGGTAATATCACATTAAAACAAATAAAAGATTATGCGGTTGAACATAATATACCTATTATTGCTGCCATTCGTCAGATGTTACAAGCAGAAATTTTTAAAAATAAAGTCAAAGATAGTCTAAACAAATTTATTAGTAATATCGATAATTGGAGTTTACGATATAGAAATGACCCAGCTATTAATGTCACTAAGTCTTTACTAGAAGAATCAGGTTATCTTGAGATGCTACAAGAAGAAAAAACAGATGAAGCAACTGGCAGAATTGAAAATATTAATGAAATGCTTAGAGCAATCGCGGAATTCGATAATATTCAAGATTTTATAGAACATTCTAGTTTGGTAATGGAAAATGAGGAATTAGAATCAAATTTTGGTGGTTCTGTTAGCATTATGACTCTTCATGCTGCTAAAGGTCTTGAATTTGATCTAGTTTTTCTACCAGGTTGGGAAGAGGGGGTGTTTCCACATCAGCGATCACTAAGAGAGGGGGAAAAAGGTCTAGAAGAAGAGAGAAGAATCGCCTATGTGGGTATTACTAGAGCTAAGAAAGACCTGTATATTACTTATGCAGAAAGTCGTTTTATGTTTTATGAAATAATAAGATCCTCTCCTTCTAGGTTTCTTGGAGAAATACCAGGTAATGTTTGTATTAGAACTTCTTCAACCAAACAACTTAATTATTTAGGTACAAAACACAAAGTTTCTTTTTAATCTTTATAAAATTATTTCATAAATGGTATTAGTGTATTCAAATTTTATGATATATTGTTTACAAGTTTTAAGAGAAATTTAGCTTGCAAGGATGAAGAAGCTTATTGCTTAATGGAGATATTTTTATATAATCCTTTCATTTTAAGAGATATAGAATGCATAAATACAGGACGCATAATTGTAATGAATTGCGATTAAAGGATGCTGGGCAAAGGGTAAAATTATCCGGCTGGGTACATAGAAGAAGGGATCACGGTAATTTAGTCTTTATTGATCTTAGGGATCATTTTGGTATAAGCCAGTTGGTATTTACTGATCAAAATCCAAGTTTAATGGATGATGCTAGTCGGTTAAGGTATGAATCAGTTATAACTGTTGTAGGTAAAGTGATAGCAAGGAGTGATGAAACAATAAACGACTCGTTAATGACTGGTAAAATTGAAATATTGGCAAGTGAGTTTATAGTTGAGTCTAATGCTGAAAATTTACCATTGTTAGTCAATTCTGATCAACCTGCCCCTGAAGACACTAGACTAAAATATCGCTTCTTAGATCTTAGACGCGAGAAATTACATAATAACATTATGTTAAGATCGCAAGTTATTGCTCACGTGCGGCATCTGATGACGCAAAAAGGGTTTACGGAGTTTCAAACACCGATTCTAACAGCTAGTTCACCAGAAGGAGCTAGGGACTTCTTGGTTCCAAGCAGATTGCATCCTGGTAAATTTTATGCATTACCGCAAGCTCCTCAGCAATTTAAACAATTACTGATGGTATCAGGATTTGATCGCTATTTTCAGATAGCTCCTTGTTTTAGAGATGAAGATGCTAGGGCTGATAGGTCACCAGGCGAATTCTACCAATTGGATGTAGAGATGTCTTTTGTTACGCAGGAAGAGGTATTTAATACCATTGAGCCGGTAATGTATGAGATATTCAGCAAATTTTCTGATAAAGAAGTATCAAATACACCTTTTGTACAAATTCCATATGAACAAGCAATGTTAAAATATGGTTCTGATAAGCCAGATCTTAGAAACCCACTGATCATTGCAGATGTTACAGAATTATTTAGAAATTCTAACTTTGCTATTTTTAAAGAAAATATAAAAAATGGCTCTGTTGTTAGAGCTGTGCCAGCTCCTAAAGCTTCTGCTTTACCTAGAAGCTTCTTTGACAAAATGGCAGAATTTGCAACTTCCGAGGGAGCAAGCGGGCTTGGTTATATCCAGTTTCTAGAAAATGGACAAGCTAAAGGACCTATTGTTAAATTTCTAACAGATGAGCAATTATTGAATTTAAAGTCTTTAGCGAATCTACAAAATGGTGATGCTGTCTTCTTCTCTAGTGATAAAGCTGATAAAGCATCTAAACTTGCTGGCAAGCTACGAACTAAATTAGGGGAAGAATTAGACCTACTTAAAAAAGATTGTTTTGAGTTTTGTTGGATAACAGATTTCCCATTTTATGAATTAAATGAGCAAACCAAGAAAATAGATTTTAGCCATAACCCATTTTCTATGCCTCAAGGTGGCATGGAAGTGCTAGAATCAGCCAAAACAGTAGATGATTTACTAGCCATCAAAGCATATCAATATGATATTGTTTGTAATGGTATTGAGTTATCTAGTGGAGCAATTAGAAATCATAAACCGGAAATAATGTATAAAGCTTTTGAGATTGCTGGATACCCCCCGGAAATTGTTGATAAAAGATTTGGTGGAATGATCATAGCATTTAAATTTGGTGCTCCGCCACATGGAGGGATAGCCCCCGGCATAGATAGGATTGTTATGTTATTAACTGATTCAACTAATATTAGAGAGGTAATAGCTTTCCCATTAAATCAACAGGCAGAAGATTTATTGATGAATGCTCCTGATTATATTGATGAAAAAGCTTTAAAAGAGCTTAATATTAACTTAGCACCTTTAGTTAGAAATAAATTGTTAACTGAAGGCTCTTAAACAGAGTACTAAAGAGCAGTATATAGTGAAAAAAAAAACAAGAAATAAAATTATCGGAGCATTTCTAGGTACAATAGTTGAATATTATGATTATGGTTTGTATGGTTTCTCTGCTGGTATTATGGCAGCAAAATTCTTTCCAAATACTGATTATCTAACTAATCTAATAAATGTTTTTGCTATTTATGCGATAGCATATTTATCAAAACCTATGGGATCACTGATTTTTGGCCGTATCGGAGACTTGTATGGGCGTAAAACTGCATTAAGTATAACCATCGTAGGTATTGGAATACCTACGATGGTTATAGGCTTCCTGCCAGAATACTCATCTATTGGTGTGTGGGGTGCAATAATTTTGGCTTTGTGTCGCTTTATGCAAGGTTTTTTTATAGGTGGAGAATATGATGGAGCGGCTATTTATGTTATCGAACATTTAGGGGAGAAATACCGATATACAGCTTCAGCAATAACTCGTTGTACTGGGGTTGTAGGTTTATTACTAGGGAATGGGGCAACCAATTTTTTTAATGCCCATATTTTTCCAGATTGGAGTTGGCGTATTCCTTTTTTCTTTAGTTTACCTTTAGCTTTAATCGTTTTATATTTTCGCCGAACATTTGATGAAACACCGGAATTTAAAAAGAATCAAGACAGTAAAACGAAGACGCAAAGCTTAGCTATTTTAATTAAGAAGCAGTGGCGAGTTATTTTGATGGCAGTGTTTCTTGCTGGTGGATTTGGTGCGACTTATCAAATATCCGTTATGTTTATGAAACAATATTTGCCTATGATCCTACCGCAAACTAGTTTCATTATTAGTACATTTTCAGTTTTAATAACCATATGTTTTGCCATTCCTATGCCTATTGCTGGCTTGTTAGCAGATCGGCTTAGTCAAATGTTAGTATTTAAGTTTAGCTTATTTGGTACTATTGTATCTAGTCTATTATTTATTATATCCGTTAACTATCAGATGGTTAATTTAACTTTGGGTTCTTGTTTAATGCTAGCATGTTTTGTTGCTCCTTTCAATGCTCTTTCGCATGGTATAATGACAAAAGCTTTTGCTGTCAATGATCGTTATCGTGCAGTAAGTCTTGGTCATAATATTGGGTCAATGTTGATGTCTGGCAGCGCTAATTCTGTTTGTTTAATATTAATGAGATACCTAAATTTTCAATTATTGCCAATCATATATCTTATGTTCTTTGCAATATTAGCATATTTTATGGCAAAATGTTTTGAGAAAGATTATAAAAACAAAATTAAGTTGCAAATTGATATCAATTTATAAAATTATACTACTATAGTTGTAGTACTAGCGTCAAAACAATATCATCCCACAACTGTTGAAAGTTAGTAAATACAGCTTCTTTATACGTCTATTAGCGAGGAGAGGCGATGGAATCGCCAACGCGGCAATTTTGTTGTGAAGTAGGGACAAGTATTACTTCAAAAGATTGCTACGACGACGCTTTCCGCAACTCCCCGCTAATAGACGTATTTTTTAATAATTCTAAAAAACTTGATTATCGAGTCTTACATCGACACTTAAGATTAAACTAGTTTCTGTTGAATTAAATTTATAGAGTCGTTAATACCAAAAAGCTTAATAAAAGACCCAAGCCTTGGTCCTTCAGTTTGCCCAAGTAATATTTGATATAATTCTTTAAAATAATCTCTTAAATTATTATAACCATGCTTATTACCAATATCATAAATTTTTTCTTGGATTTGCTCGGAAGTAATATCTCCCGGCAAAACATTTAACATAGCGATAATTTCTTGTAAGATAATTTTTTGCTGATCATTAGGAACTAAATAGCACTTATTAGTTTTAATAAAGTCATTATAATAACGAGTGGCAAAATCTGTCAAATGATCAAGGTACGGGGCATTTTGTTTCGTTGCATTCGGGGCGTACTTACTGATAAATCCCCAAAGTACCGATTTATCTTCAGGATTGCAAACCGATGCAAGGTTTAGCAATAAGCTAAAACTAATGCCAAAAGTTTCGATATTAGGCACATTCCCGTGATGAATATGATGTACTGGATTGGCAAAACGCTTTACTTGATCTAGTTCTAAATGATATTTTTTATTGAAGGTAATATATTCATCAACATTTTTAGGTATCACATCAAAATGTAAACGTTTGGCTCTTGTTGGATTTTGGTACATAAATAACGACATACTTTCCATCGGTGCATATTGCAGCCATTGTTCAACAGTAATGCCATTGCCTGTAGATTTAGAGATTTTCTCTCCGCTTTCATTAAGAAATAATTCATAAAAAAATTGTACTGGTGGAATCCCCTCTAAAATTCGACAAATCTCAGAATATAACCTAGCATTAGGCATATGCTCCTTACCATACATTTCATAATCCACTTGCAGGGCAGCCCACCGCATACCCAAATCAGCTTTCCATTGCAGCTTACAATGTCCCTTTGTCACAGGAACTTCCACAAACTTCCCTTCATTGTCTTTATAGGTAATAGTAGCGGCTAAGCGATCGATCTTTGCAATAGGTACTTGTAATACAATACCGGTTTTTGGACAAATTGGCATAAAAGGTGAATAAGTTGCCTGTCGTTCTTCTCGAAAAGTTGGTAACATTAGAGCCATTATTTCATCATATTTGTCTATAACTTTAAGCATCATCTGATCAAATAAACCGGATTTATAACATTCTGTACTACTAAAAAATTCATATTTGAAGCCAAATCTATCTAAAAATGAGCGAAGCTTAGCGTTCATATAATGTCCATAACTTTCACATTCGCCAAAAGGGTCAGGAATAGATGTTAAAGGCTTGCCAATATGTGATGCCACCATATCAAGGTTTGGGATATTATTTGGGACTTTACGCAAACCATCCATATCATCAGAAAAACAGATAATCTTAGTTGGGATATTGGATAGTTGTTTAAATGCTTCTTGCACCATTATAGATCTAGCAACTTCTGCAAATGTACCTATATGTGGTATCCCTGACGGTCCATAACCAGTTTCAAATAATACATAACCTTTAGCTGGAATTTTGCTACCCAGTTGATCTAATATTTTTTTTGCTTCTAAAAAAGGCCAAGCATTTGACTTAACAGCATCTTCTAAAATTTCTAATTCTGACATCTATATATCCATTTCCATATAGTTTGATTTCGCATATTGAATATAATATACGTGGTTTCTATAAATTTATAAATTTATCTCTTGAGTTTTTTCTAATATTCTTAGACAATAGCGGATTAAAAATTAGTATTTACTTATGACTATTCTTTCTATTGTCCATTTTATTCGCAAAGATAGCTTTAGAGTTTTACATATAGCCCTAATTTGCACATGCATCTTTGCCTTATCTTTGGCTTATTTTGTCGAATATATATTACATTTTTCACCTTGCCCTTTGTGTATTTATCAAAGATTCCCATATTTATTTATAATCAAGATTTCAGTTGTAGCGATTCTTATCAAGAAAATCAGCAAATATACTTTATTTTTTATCGTTCTAAACTTATTAGGTGCTTGCATATTAGCAGGCTATCATAGTGGAGTGGAAAGAGGGATATTTGAACCAAGTAGTCTTTGTTCAACTTTAATCCATATTCCAAAGCACTTATCCATTCAAGATATTAAAGAAATATTTTATAGCCAACCTATTGCGACTTGCACAAAACCGGCAGTTAAATTATTTGATATATCTATGACAGAATGGAATTTACTACTAAACCTATCTTTATTATTTGCCGTACTCTTTATTTGGTTTTATCCTAATCCCAAATCTAAAAATTAATACTAATATAGAGGAAATTTGACTAGCACTAAGTATAAATCTTGAAAAATATAATAATTATGCAAATATTTTACATACTTGGATCAAAAAGAAAATTAAATTCTTTCCAGCTATTGTAACGCTGAGGGTCTAGATTATTAATAGGACTTGCTTGCCATACTGCTCTCATTGCACTGTCAGATAGAGCGTCACAAGCTATTTTTGTTATATTTGGGCATATTGTTTCTTTGACTTTTACTTCTTTGACACTGCCATCTTGATTTAAAGCTATATACAAAGTTACCCGTAGCTGCTCAAGGTTTTGTATCCCAATAGGTTTACTCCATACTCTCTCTATTTGTTGTTTAATTAGAGATATTTCACTGATGGAAAGAGGCAATGTGTCATCGTAAGGACCTTTTGATTCTTGGGTTTCTTTATTTTCTTTGGACCTAGCTTGTTTATTTGATTTTGCACTCGACCCTTCAGATGATTGTTCTAAATTTTTAAGCAAAGAATCTAAGTCACTTTTATTAGGAATTTTCTTTTTTTTCTCGAGTGGCTTCTTTGTTTCTACAGGTTTTTTTTCTTCTGCAGGCTTCTTCTCTTCTATAAGTTTTTTATCTATAATCTTCTTTTCCTCGATAGGAAGCTTGTCTTCAATAGGTTTCTTTTCTTCTATAGGCTTTGTATCTACAGGTTTCTTTTCTTCTAGAAGTTTCTCTAGAGGCTTCTCTAAGGGTCTCTTCTCTTCTGTATCATCAGGTTTGCTTTGTTCTACTTTTTTTGCATCTTGATTTTCTATAGCTTTTTCAGGTTGTTTGGTTTTATTGGGTATATTAGATTTAGTATTAATTGGTAACATTTCAAAAACTATTACTTGTTCTTCAGGAGATTTTTTAAACAATGATGGAAGACCAAATAAGAAAAAATATATTATTAGTAAATGAAGTACTACGGAGCAAATAAAAGAAATAGAAAAAATATTATTATTTTTCATTATATTTAATATTTGAAACTAGTGCTACCTTAGAAAAGCCTGCTGCATGGATTTCAGATACAACGCTAACTACCTCGCCATATGGCACATTTTTGTCGCCTCTTACAAAAATTCTAATATCTTTTTTTTCTTTTGTAATATTAGTTAGCTTAGTAGCTAAATTTTGTCTCTCTATTTTAGATTCCAATAAATATAATTCTCCTTTGTTGTTAATACTAATCACTAACGGTTCATCTTGCCCTGACAGGGGGGTAGAAGTTGTTTCTGGTAAATCAACATTAATACCGGATACTAGCATTGGAGAGGTTATCATAAAGATGATCAATAGCACTAACATGACGTCAACGAGTGGTATAACGTTGATCTCACTGACTAAATTACGTCTAGATCTTTGATTGTTTGCATTTGGTAATTGTATAGCCATTACATTTTCCCTTCATCTATGGCTCTTGATAGTATAGAACTAAGCTCATTAATGAAATCATCAATTTTGTTATTAATCTTAATTATTTGTGAAGAAAGGTAGTTGTAAAAAATCACTGCCGGAATTGCTGCAAATAGACCTATTGCTGTTGCAAGTAGAGCTTCTGCAATGCCAGGAGCTACGATAGCAAGTGAGGTATTTTTTGATGCTGCAATAGATTGAAAACTATGCATAATCCCCCAAATAGTACCAAATAACCCTATAAATGGTGTACTAGAAGCAACAGTTGCCAAAAAACCTAAATTTTGCTCTAATCTTTCAAGTTCACGATTCCTTATCAAGTACATAGATTGTATTATTCGCTCTTTATGGCTAATTTTAAGTGCATCAGTGAGGTTGTTAGGATTTTGGCGTTTACATTCGTTCATAGCTGCTACAAAAACTGCGGCAAGAGGATTATTCATTGTTCTTTTAATAGTTTCATATAACTGATCTAAAACTGCTCCAGACCAAAAAGTAGCTTCAAAAATTGTAATTTTCTTTCTTATTTGAACTAAATGAACTATTTTATCTATAATTATTGTCCATGCCCAAATTGAAGCAATTACCAAAATTATCATAACAGATTTTCCTATAATATCAGTGGATGATATCATAGAGAAAATTGATGAACCACTTTGTGCTGTAATTTCTACAACGTCATTAATATTGTTATGTGTACTCATTTGATGTAACTAACCTTCATTGCTTAAATATTGTTTCTGTATATATACTCAGCTAGACCTTCAAGAATTAAGGTTATCGTACCCTAAAAAGATCAAAGTTGTTCTGTTACTCATGTATACTGCTCGTAAATGAAGAGCTGCTAGACGATAGTATAACTTCAAGAAGAGCTAGGCAGTAGCAAAGTCGAGCAGCGTAGCGTACATGAGTAACGGAGCAGCTTCGATCTTTAGACACGACAACGCCAATTCTTGAAGTTCTACCTGAGTATACGCACAGCTAGCTCTTCTTGAAGTTATACGATGGTACCTCTGACCGGACTTGAACCAGCAGGCCTTTTGAGCTGTAGATTTTGAGTCTACCGTGTCTACCATTCCACCACAGAGGCATTAAATCCCTAAAAATTAGTTCATATTTTTTAACTTTTGTAGACAAAATAGCAATATCTTTGTATCATGTAAATAACTAAATTAGACTTGCTGCATAAATCAAAGAAGCTTTCGGGATTTTTAGGAGAAACGAAGCCGAGTGCCGCAGCGTACACAGACGTACGTGAGGAGCGGAGGCGAGTTTCGACGACAAAATCACCAACTAGATTGGCTTATGCAGTAAGTCTATTGCCTTGGACTAAATTCCGTTACAAATTCGAGAACGGAAATAACAATCTATAAGACCATTAGATAGAAATGTCCCCACAACCTAAATTATCCTTGTCGTATTTATTATCTTATCTTGACAAAGTGATAAAAAGTATAGTTAATTATAGTTAGTTTTAATTAATTAAGATTCCTTATGAAAAATATATCCAACCCAAAACCAGTTTCTGTTAGTTACTAGAACATAGACCTTACAAATTCTAAAGAAAAAGCAAAATTAATAACACAGCTAAGAAAAAAGAATGTCGATGCTCTTGATTTATCTAATAGTAAGGTTCAATTGGACAAAGAGATATTAGAGGCTATTATAGGAAATCCAATTTCCGAGTTTGATTTATCTGGTAACAATTTGGGAGATACCGGAGCTAAGGCAGTTGCAGGCATTATTCAGAATAATACTAAGCTTAAGATTCTAAAGTTAAGTAACAACCAAATTGGAGGTGAGGGCATGGGAGCTTTGTCATCCGCTTTTGATCATAATAAAACTGTTACTGATCTTGATCTATCGAATAATTATCTAGGAGATGAAGGAGCTAAAGAAGTTGCAACACTTCTTACTAATAATTCTACTATTACTGATATAAATTTAGATCATAACGAAATTGGAACAAACGGTCTGATACATTTACCATTCTCTCTTCTTAATCGAAACACTACTAATATTTCTTTAGCTGCTGCTGATATTCCAGAACAAGCTGTTGCACGTTTTGCAAAAGTGTTACAACAGAACGGAAACGTACACTCAATTAACTTCGTGGATAAAGAGCAAAATGGTAATATAGAAGTGTATGCTCAAAAATTAGTTGATACTATAATTAAAATTAGAGATTCCAATGGTCTTGATAAAGAAAGTCAGAAAGAATTTAATAACCTAGTTTGGGAATGTATTGTCCCACGTCCCAAGTGGAAAGATCTTTTTAAGGACTTAGTAACAAACTCTAAGGAACCTTACTTATTTGACCCGAATACTCTTGATGCAGACGGAAAGCGAATGTTATCCCAAGTCAGAACGCCCTCGCAAAGCGAGGGGCTTGACGGTTATGAGCAGCCCAAAGGGCTGCCATTGTTAATTAAAATTCTCCTGATTCGTCAGAGCCTAAACTATCAAGTTGCTCTTGATTCTTAATGTAGTGTTTGATCTGATTCTCTTCAAATCCTACAGTTGAGACCGCATAACCTCTAGCCCACAACTTTTCTCCATTAAAATTACGTTTTCGTCCACCAAACTGCCTAGCAACGGCTATAGCACTTTTCCCCTTGATATAGCCTATTACTTCAGCTACAGAATATTTAGGAGGAATCTTGATGAGCATATGCACATGATCTTGTACCATATGCCCCTCTATGATCTTGCTCCCACGTTGAAAAGCTAACTCATGGAATACGTTCCCAAGATATTTTCTAACCTTCCCGTACAATTCTTTTTTACGACACTTTGGAGTTAACCACTCTGCACTGCAAGTGCAGAGCTTAATATTACGGCATGAATGCCTCATGTATGTACTAACTTAAAAGTTAGAAACTATTTGTGTATGGCTCATTTAGAAAGTGTCACAACACAAAAAAATATATCTGTGAAGTGTAAGATTTTGTTAAAAAATATCCTATCTTTTCTTGATAAGATATTTAAAATTTATGTTGAAACGACGCACTGCAAGTGCGGGGTTTTTCTCCCAAAGTGGGACAATAAACACAATATGATATTTGCAATCCCATTTAGAATGATTTAAACTTTCGTATGTTGTCATATATTTTCTCCTTTGACCGTCAAGCCAAAGAAGTTATATATGATAACTTTTTATAGTCACCTTTTTGGTTAAAACCCCCAGCTTCAGCTGGGAAAGACTTCAGTCCTTGTTCTAATATTTCAATTCACTATAACTTGAATATATGATATTTTAATATACATAAGAGCAAGCTCTTCATGTATATTAAAATATCATATATGACAGATTATAACAAGACTAGCCACACTGTATTTTACCATCGCTTTCATGTTGTTTGGATCACTAAATATCGCTACAAAGTATTGCAGGGGAAACTGGACTGATTTTTCAAGACAAATTTTTCACTAATTTTGTTTCCCATTTTACATAATTTTTAAGCTGCATTTTGTAAGTAATCAAGATACACGTTCATCGGTTTTTTATAACCAATACTTGAATGGAATCTTTGATTGTTATATTTATCCATGTATTTATCAATACCATCTTTAAGTTCTGCGATATTTTTAAAATCATTTATAAATATACAATTATATTTTAAAGTTCTAAAAAATCTTTCAATCACAATATTATCAATGCTTCTACCCTTACCGTTCATTGAGATTTGTATATTATTCTCTTTTAGAATTCCCGTATGCTCATGTCCAGTATATTGACTACCCTGATCACTATTGAATATTTGTGGTGCAGGGTATTTATTCAGTGCATCTTTTAATACATCGGTTACAAGTGATGCATCCATAGAATTAGATACTTTATAACTTAGTATTGCCTTACTATGCCAATCTATAATCGCCACAAGATACATAAATCCTCCGTTAGTTCTAATATAAGTAATGTCACCACTCCACACTTGATTAACATAAGGTACATGAATAGTTCTATTCGTTCCTGATTTGTGCCAGTACGGCTCAAGCAAATAGCTATAAATTTTATGTTGACCATCCTTCACAGAAGTAGATTGCTTTTTATGAGGATGAATAGCTTCTATACCCATTATTCCCATATATTTAAGCACCCTATCTCTGCCCACATTAAAGCCGTCTTCCAATAATTGTTTGTATATATAACGATAACCATACTCAGGGTTATCCGTATATATTTCATCTATTCTATTTAAAATATCAAGATTATATAAGCTCATTACTTTAGCTTTATAATATACTCCAGATCTGCTTATCTTTAATAGTTCACATTGCCTTGTCTTTGCTAACGTACTCAGCTTGGGGTCGACAAGACTTTTCTTATTTGATAAGTCCAAGCTGTTTAGCTTTCCCACCGCCCAGTCCCTCTCGACTGTAGCCTTACCTAATGCTTTTGCAAGTTCATCGTTTTGATTCTTAAGTTCACTAATCTGCCCTTTGTACTCACTAACAGCTTTTGCTGGCTCAAATGCCAATGACGCATTATCTAAAAATTGTCGTTTCCAGTTTTGCATAGTTTTAGCCGTTACTTCATATTTGACCGATAACTGACCTATTGTTGATTCTTCTTTTAACATCTCTAATACTATTTTAGTTTTTGCTTCTGCACTAAAATTTTTAATTTGTTTTTTACCCATTTGTTTCTCTTTAATTTTATTTATTATTCTATACTTATTGAGAAACAAAAATACCTGCTTCTTTGTCTAATTTTTTCAGTCCATTATACTCACATCTTGACCTACTAACTAGGACAATTGTTCATGGTCAAGATGTATCAACAACAGATAGATTATCGTCCGTTGCTCCTAAAAAAGCTACACCAGAATATAACCCAAAAATGCAAGTAGCGGTAGAAAAGCTGGGAAAAACTATGTCTTCATATATGGCTTCCACATCTCAAAGTAATGCTACACCCAATACAGGCAAAAAACATGAGCAATCTAGTGGTTTTACAAGATAACTTAGTTAACCACTCTGCACTGCAAGTGCAGAGCTTAATATTACGGCATGAATGCCTAATTTATGTACTAACTTAAAAGTTAGAAACTATTTGTGTATGGCTCATTTAGAAAGTGTCACAACACAAAAAGAATATATCTGTGAAGTGTAAGATTTTGTTAAAAAATATCTGTATGATTCATTCTTATCTTTTCTTGATAAGATATTTAAAATTTATGTTGAAACGACGCACTGCAAGTGCGGGGTTTTTCTCCCAAAGTGGGACAATAAAAACTCATAGGATCGATATCTACTTTTAATTTTATAAATCTTACATTTGACATAAATATTGTATGCCCAAAAAAACTAAAAACATAAAAGATGATATAGACAAGGGCTATCTAGCTGACTTAGAAGATAATGAAGATAAATTACCTAAAAATAGAAGTACTAAAATTTATAATATTTCTATTTGGGACGAAATGAATGCGGCGGATGGCAAGATACATGAGCTGAAACTTGCTGGTAATGATGATAATTCTGATAGTGTTAGTGAATAATAAATAACCCCAGTTGCCAATTAAATAGGAGAGATGAAAGGTAGATTTTAAAAGGGACATAGGTTATTTTATCTTTTTCAACCAATAACAAAATAACCTATGAAAAAAGATTTTACCGCAATTTACTGTTTTGTCGACGATTTTATAAAGAATTTGGAAAATAATTTGCCTACAATTAATAGTAGTAAATTTAAACCTGGTGTAAGTAATTATTTATCAATAAGCGAAGTAGTAACCATATTAATTGGTTACTATGATTCATATTGTGATTGTTTTAAGCATTATTACAAACAAGTAATCTTACATAATTATACAGAAGATTTTAAACTTGTTAGCTATGAACATTTTACTAAATTGATAGGTAGAAGTATGCCTTATTTAGCAATATTACTGAATCATTTGCTTGCTGAATGCACAGGTCTGTCTTTTGTAGATGCTACAGGTATAGCCGTATGTAAGAATTATCGTATAAGTTCACATAAGGTTTTTAAAGGAATAGCGGCAAGAGGAAAAACCACTAAGGGGTGGTTTTATGGACTAAAGTTACATTTAATCATAGATACCGAAGGTAATCTGATAAAGGTATCTTTCAGCAGTGGTAATAAGGATGATAGGAAAGGGCTTAAAGGAATGATATCTGGTATATATGGCAAAGTTTTTGGCGATCGCGGTTATATATCTAAAGAATTATTTGATGATTTGCATGACAAAGGCATCCAACTTATTACTCGGGTTAAAAAGAATATGAAAAATATATTACTCCCTATTACAGATAAGGTTATGTTGCTCAAAAGAACTCTGATAGAAACCGTAATAGGCAAACTTAAATTTCTTGATAAATTGGAGCATTCTAGACATAGATCAGTTACAAATGCATTTAGTCATATGCTATCCTGCCTAATCAATTATCAGTTGCTAGAAAACAAACCTTCTATCAAAACTTTGCTGCCTATAGAACTTTTTGATATACCAAATTAATTGGCAACTGGGGTTAAATATTAATCTAGGAAACTAAATTATAAAATTTCCTCTCTAATCTTTTCTTTGCTTTTATAAACGTTTCATGATAATTTAAATAAATATTTCACTATTTTCTTCTTGAAAAGAAAAGGTATGAAGCTTATACTATTATAGTATAAATAATAACATGATTCATGGGGTTTCTTATGATTGATTACACAAAGACTTTTACTGCTACTCAGAAAACATATGATGTCGGACTGAGAGAATATATGCTTAAGGTCTATAATTATATGGCGTTAGCTCTTGTGCTAACTGGAGTAATGGCTTTTGCTACTATATCATTTGAGCCATTAACTAGGCTTTTATTTCAAGTTGAAGCAAATGGACAGTTCATGGGCTATACCGGTTTAGGAACATTGGTAATGATTTCTCCTGTGGGAATTGCTTTGTACTTTTTTATGGGATTTGGCAGGATGAGTCTAGATACTACTAAAGTATTGTTTTGGGTTTATGCTGCTTTAACTGGTATGTCTTTAGCATCCCTCGGGCTTATCTATACAGGAGAGTCAATTGCTCGAACTTTCTTTATTTGTGCATCTGTTTTTGGTGCAATGAGCCTTTATGGGTATAGTACCAATAGGGATTTGACATCAATGGGGTCATTTCTTATCATGGGGTTATTTGGTCTTATCATTGTGTCACTAGTCAACATATTTTTACAAAGCTCAGCTATATATTTTGCAACGTCTCTCATTGGGGTTGGTATATTTATGGGTATTATTGCATGGGATACTCAAAAAATTAAGTCTATGTATTTTATGTCTGGAGGTGGAGAGTTAGGACAAAAAATGTCCATAATGGCCGCTTTTAATTTGTATTTAGACTTTATTAATTTGTTCTTACATCTTCTAAGATTCTTTGGTAATAGAAGAAACTAGTATTACAGTTGTAGTTACGAACTACCATTCCCGTGAAGGCACAACAGTTGTGAGTTATAAAAAACCGTCTATTAGGCACGAGGTGCTGTTGTTAAACCGTCATTGCGAGGAGTCGCTGTAAGCGGCGACGTGGCAATCCAAAAATTGCAGTGGCAAAAAATAAAACAGCAAGCTGTTTATTTGGATTGCCACGCCACTTTGTGGTTCACGATGACAATTATTTGTTTCTATAATAGACCTCTTTCGAAACTCGCTTATGTGCAAGGGTGTGAAGGAGACGCTTCACCTCGAACCACAGCGTACTCTAATTCCGTTACGGATTCGAGTGCCGCATCATTGTCCAAATCACCAACTAGAAGTAGAGTTTCGAAAGAGGTCTAATTTAGTATTTTCTGTCATTAGTTGAGACCTTTAAACTACCCTAGGGTGACATTGAAGGTACGGTAATGTTAGATTATATTGAGTTCAGGATATTCTAGTAAAACTAGTTTTTATCGTATAATTTTTGTTAGGGCCTAAAACTTTATAACTCAGTTCAAAAGAATTCTTATTTAAAAATGTGTAATTAGCTTGATAAATATCCAAGTTACATTGATGTGTACCTTTAGCCTGAAAAGGAGTATTAGAGATAAAATGTAATTGGTAAACTCAATAACAACCAGCTGAAGCTGGTGGGTTGATATCTAGACTGGAAGTCGCTATTACTCTAAAGAGATATTACTAATGCCTGTGCTATCTCTCTGATCCTAATTCTTATAAGTTACCCTGCAATACTTTTGTAGCGATATTTAGTGATCCAAACAACATGAAAGCGATGGTAAAATACAGTGTGGCTAGTCTTGTTATAATCTGTCATATATGATATTTTAATATACATGAAGAGCTTGCTCTTATGTATATTAAAATATCATATATTCAAGTTATAGTGAATTGAAATATTAGAACAAGGACTGAAGTCTTTCCCAGCTGAAGCTGGGGGTTTTAACCAAAAAGGTGACTATAAACCATTGTTATTTTCATTAACAAAATATTTAACAATTTTGTTTTGCTCTAGAGAGTATAGATACTCCTTAAAAGCTTTTACCCTATTGGTATTAGCATAATATTCAACATCAAGCTCCTCTCTGTATAATATACGTGAATGAGGTGAGCTATGTCCTTTATCTTCTATAAAGTAAGCGATTCCTTTAGCTGTACCATAATTGCCTAAAATTCTCGTAATAGCATATGTTCCAACTAGGTTGTGAAATATATTTAAGTGATTCTCTAAATTAGTTCTCGCAAATACTTGCTGGGAATTCACGTACTGACGTACTTCATGTATAGCTAGTCCGCTCATCCCTTGTTTATTGTCCCCATTCATAGGATCATTTAAATCTATTAAATCATTTGAGTACATTTCAACCTAGCAATAGCATTTTCTTTACCAATTATGGCGATAATTTCAAAAATACTTGGAGAAGCAGTCATGCCTGTTATTAGAGATCTAATGGATTGCATGAGATTTGCAAGTTTAATATTATTATTCTTGGCTATTTCTTTAAATTTTATTTGAATTGAGTCTTTATCAGAATTTTGTAAATTTTTTAATTCCTCAATAACTTGCTCTAGCAAATTTTTATCACAATTCTTGATTATCTCTTTGGCTTCCTCAGAGTAGATAATAGGAACGTTAATCAAGTAAATCTTGGCTAGTTCAGCTAATTCGACTAAATTTGTGCTTCTTATCTTCAAGTTTGGCATTGCTTGCTTAATATATTCCGTTTCTTCCGTGGTAATTTTATAAGTTTTTTGCAAATTCTCACAAATCATTTTTGTTAATAGCTTAGCATCAAGCTGACGTAGATAATGAGCATTTAAATTATCCATTTTGGCAAAATCAAGACGGGAAGGTGATTTACCAAGCCCTTCAAGGTTAAACCATTCTATAGCTTGTTGTCTTGAAATAATCTCATTATCTTTGTGACTCCATCCTAACCTTAGTAAATAATTACACAAGCTCTCGGGTAAATATCCCATATCTTGGTATGCTTTTATTCCAAGAGCACCATGTCTTTTAGATAATTTTGTTCCATCATCACCGTGTATTAATGGTATATGTATCATATGTGGTACATCCCAACCAAAGGCTTGATAAAGTAGGGTTTGACGAGCAGCATTAGTTAAATGGTCATCCCCCCTGATAATATGGGTAATCTGCATATCGTGGTCGTCCACTACTACTGCCAACATATAGGTGCTACTTCCATCGCTACGTAACAGCACCATATCATCTAGGTGGGAGTTTTCAATGGTAACATCCCCTTGTAAAGCATCATGGATAGTTGTATAGCCAGTTCTTGGAGCTTTCAGCCTAATCACTGCTTTTGTGGATCGGTAACCTTTCGGAAAGTTACAAGGGTCAGCATCTCGCCAAGGACTTTGAAATAAAAAATGTTGTTTATTAGCTATAGCATTATCTCGCTGCCGATCTATTTCTTCTTGAGGTGTAAAACAATAATAAGCTTTTCCTTCATCTAGTAATTTCAGAGCTGCTTTTTTGTATAAATCATTTCTTTTAGACTGAAAAACCACTTCACCGTCCCAGTCTAAACCAAGCCATTTCAAACCAGAAAATATAGCATTTACTGCATCTTCGGTTGATCTTGTTTTATCAGTATCCTCAATTCGAAGTAAAAATTTGCCATTATGGTGTTTGGCAAATAAATAATTAAACAATGCTGTCCTTGCCCCGCCAATATGCAAGAAGCCACTAGGGGAGGGGGCGAATCTAGTAATTATAGTCATAATATTTCCTTGAAAGTTAATCTAGAGGGAGTTCTGCAAGAGGTCTAGTTAAATAAGCAAAATAATTTACCTCTATATCATCACTCAACTGCCAACTTCTATTGACAATATTATAAGTTAAGCCCTTAAGCTCTTTAAGCTCTATGTTATTTTTACTAAACATAGAATAAATTTCAGATGGTTTAAGAAATTTACTATGGTCATGGGTTTTTTTTGGTATCCAATTAAGCAGGTATTCTGCCATCAAAATAGCTAACATATAAGCTTTTACAGTACGGTTAATTGTTGAAATTATAATCATGCCATTTGGTTTTACTAGATTGGCAAGGTTTTTTACAAAATCACTAGGATTGTCTATATGTTCCATAACTTCTAAACATAGTACCACATCATACTGTTTGCTATTTGAGTATACTAATTCCTCAGCAGTAGATTTAAGATATTGTATATTCAAATTTTCTTCTTCAGCATGCTTCATCGCAATATCTATATTACTTTGTAGTGCATCTATGCCAGTAATTGTGCCATTTAGTTTACAGAGAGCAGAGGTAATTAATCCCCCGCCACATCCTACGTCTAAAATATCTAATTTTGAAGGTAGTACTACATCATCATCTATATTAAAATGATCTTTTATCTTATCTATTATGTAACCAAGACGAATAGGATTTATTTGATGAAGAATTTTAAACTCTCCATCTTCCTGCCACCACCCGCTAGAAATTTTACTAAACTTTTCTAGTTCTATTTGATTAATAGAAGATTTTGTAGACATATTTCTTTACTGGTTATAGAATCCATTCCTAATATACCATAGAAATCATGAAGCACTAAGTGCTATTCTCAAATTATTTAGCAAAAATCGTATAAAATGACTATAATAATATTAACTATAATTCTAATCAGTCTAATTTTTGCTCCTCTTGGTTGTATAAGCTTATGGAAAAAATATATTTATTTTGGTGATGGTCTTTCGCACGCGAGTTTACTGGCTGGAAGTATTAGTATCCTTGTCCATTTGCCTGTTGTTTATTCAGGACTAGTTGTTGCCGTTATATTTGCTATCTTGGTGTTTACGTTAAAACATAGGTCAGGTGGTAGTAGCGTGGTAATGTTAATATCAAGTTTTATGTTATCTTTAGCCTTAGTAGTAGGTTATATGTACCCACTACAGATTAAGATCACTAACCTATTATTTGGCGATATTTTATCTGCCTCTTTAAATGATATATTAACCTTATCAATTATACTTATATTCGTTATTTCTTTCGTTTGGTATTTCTATAGCCAAATTATTCTAATTGTCATTAATAGAGATATTGCACAAATTAAGGGGGTGAAAGTAAGAACGATTGAATTGGCATTTTTGTTACTGTTATCTTTATCAGTATTCTTGACTATTAAGATTGTTGGGGCATTACTCGTTACTAGTATTTTGCTGATTCCAGCCATGACTGCTAGGATGATTTCTAGTAATCCAGTACAAATGATTATCAATTCAGTTATCGTAGCTTTAATTGTAGACTTCCTTGGCTTAGTAGTGTCATTATATCTTGACATACCAATTACCCCAATAATTACGGTAATAAACACCATAGTTTATTGTTTATTCTATATAATTTCACGGGCAAGTTAACCACTCTGCACTGCAAGTGCAGAGCTTAATATTACGGCATGAATGCCTCATGTATGTACTAACTTAAAAGTTAGAAACTATTTGTGTATGGTTCATTTAAAAAGTGTCACAACACAAAAAGAATATATCTGTGAAGTGTAAGATTTTGTTAAAAAAATATCTTATCTTTTCTTGATAAGATATTTAAAATTTATGTTGAAACGACGCACTGCAAGTGCGGGGTTTTTCTCCCAAAGTGGGACAATAAAACAGGATTTTTTAGATTATAGTCAATTGATAAGAGTTTGGTAACGTCGTCTTCGATCGCTTCCCTATTATCTAGAGGCTTCGTTCCATCGTTCCTGCTATCCAATTCTCCTGAATTGATTATATCTCTTATTTTTGGCAAATAGAACAATAGAAACTAGTTCTGCCGGATTGTTTTATTTTCCTTATTATTCCCTCGCAGTTTAGACATTTTTGATTTTCTCGTGCATAGACCTGTAATTCTTGTTGGAAGTAACCAGGTTTACTATCACCGCTAACAAAATCTTTGAGAGTAGTACCTCCTGCTGATATTGCCTTTGTTAAAACATTTTTAATGGCTAATACCAAATTACTTATTTCCTTGTTTGACAAACTACTACCCAGTCTGCTTGGGTGTATTTTAGCAATAAAAAGGCTTTCAGAAGCATATATATTACCAACACCGACAATAATCCGATTATCCATTAATAAATTTTTTATCGGAACAGAGCGATTTAATAATTTTGTTTTTAGATACTCATCAGACATATCATTTGACAAAGGTTCTACACCTAAATTTAGTAAAAACTTTTCTTGGGCAAGGTTTGTTAGCATACTATAAATCATCCCGAAACGTCGTGGATCATTAAAAACTAATTTCTCACAAGTTGTCAAAGATATAACTACGTGATCATGCGTTTGTAGCCTATAATCACTAGGTTGTAGGGTCAGCCTACCAGTCATGCCAAGATGTACAATAATGGAATAATAATTATCCAAATCTATTAGCAAATATTTTGCCCTACGTCTTAAAGCTACAATTCTTGCTAACTCTACATTTGACTCTAACTGATCGCTTAGTTTATAGCGTATATCATCTCGTTTCTTATCGAGTTTATTGATGGTAGCCCCTACTATTCGCTGTTCTAGACAACGTTTTAATGTTTCAACCTCAGGAAGTTCTGGCATTTTTACATTTTAACACTATTAATTATTCATTATATATCATAATATAACATATACTCGGTGAACTTCAAGAATTGGCGTTGTCGTGTCTAAAGATCGAAGCTGCTCACGTACTAATGTACGCTCCGCTCCCCGACTTTGACACTCCTAGCTCTTCTTGAAGTTGACCTTCGTCTACCAACTCTTCATTTACGAGCAGTATAGTAATATGAAAAATAATGATAACCAATCTGAGCAAGTAAATTTTGGCTTCTCAAAAGTGAGCTTTGATCAGAAAAGAGATTTAGTTAAAGATATCTTTTCTAGTGTTGCTAATAAATATGATGTAATGAATGACTTAATGAGTTTGGGAGTACATCGTTTGTGGAAAGATGAATTTGTTAGACATATCCCCAATTTAAAATCAAATATATTGGATGTGGCAAGTGGCACAGGTGACATAGCTTTTAGAATAATAAAGCGAGCATCGACAAAAAATATATTAGTGCAGTTGACAATGTGTGATATAAATCATGATATGCTGGAGGTAGCACGTCACAAAGCTGTTGATACTAATATATTACAGGGATTAGAGTATGTCGTCGCTGATGCAGAAAGCTTACCTTTTGCTGATAATAGTTTCGATTATTATACTATAGCATTTGGTATTAGGAATGTGGCAAAAATTGACAATGCCCTAAAAGAAGCATATCGAGTACTAAAACCTGGGGGTAAATTTTTATGTTTAGAATTTTCTAAAGTGGAATACGATTGTTTGAAGCAATTATACCAGTTTTATTCGTTTAATATTATTCCTAAGATTGGTAAAATTATAGCAAACAACGAATCAGCTTATCAATATTTGGTGGAAAGTATTAATGTATTCCCAGCTCAGGAGAGTTTTGCAATTATGCTAAAGGATGTCGGCTTTACTGATGTTAGTTATAAGAATCTTACTTTAGGTGTTGCTGCTATTCATAGTGCTTATAAATAATAGACTTGCTGCATAAATCAAAGATAGTTGAGGGATTTTTAGGAGAAACGAAGCCGGCTACCTTCGCGTACACAGACGTACGTGAGGAGCGGAGGCGAGTTTCGACGACAAAATCACCAACTAGATTGACTTATGCAGCAAGTCTAATGAAGATGTTGCTAAAATATCAACTGAGATCAGAGAGTTATTGACCATCATTCACATATACCATGCTAGTGAATTATTGGATATTGTTTTTATAGATAAAAAATATTAGAATAATAGTTACAATTTAAGAATGCTTGACTAATAATTTAGTATTAGTTTTAATAATAAAATAGTTAACCAAACCCTAATATGGTGAAATATAAGTGAAATATAAAATGACCAATGATTTAGATAATGATGCTTCTAAGAGGAATTTTATTAAAAAAGAGTATGAGAAATTTGAGGGAAGGGTACGTAATGCTACTTCAAGGACACAATTAGCTTTGATTATAGCTGATGCTGGTAGTTTAGCTTTAATGGCTAGTCAGCTAGGGATAGATATTGGAATACTGGAATTAATAGCAACTGCAGTAAGTAAAACTCTTGGTTATGAAACAACTGAGCAAATCCAAGTTGTGGATTTCAATGAGGGCATAAGATTAGCAAAAGAACAAGAAAAAATTGATAGAGAGCATAAAGTTCAAGGCATTTATAAAGCTTTTGATTCTTTTTATGATGATTCTCTTAATAGACAAAGGAAAGATAATGAAAGTTTACACGAAATCTTTGAAGCTACAAAAGCAGGTCGGAAACTTACTGAGGAAGAAAAGCAGAAATTTAGTAAAACACCTGAACAAATAAAAGAAGAAAACGCTCGTAGTAAACACATGCGGCTAACTAAAAAGCTAGCTAAAATAGAACGAGAACATCACTCTAATGAAATAAAGAAAATTGAGGAATATGAGGAACAAGTTAAGCATTTATCAGAGAATCACCTGGAAAGAATCTTGTTGGCTAATCAGAAAAAACATCATGAAGATTACTGTAATTTAGTTAATAAGAAAATAGATCAGTACAAAGCATACAAGCAAGGAATAAAACAACAGGCTTACAATATTTGTCTTAATAAAGAGTTAGCTGAGAACAATAGATGTAACGAAGATGCGGCACAATTTTGGGAGGAAGTATTTCATAAGGTATACGATGTTACTCCAGAGGAAATGGCTAAAAAGTTAACTCCAATGGAAAAACAGCCCCAAACTTTTATTACTTTGCCACCTTCAAAAGCTAGAAGTACATTATCGTCAAAAATCCTAGCCATTCCAGCATCTCAACAGGTTCTGTCGCATATGTTGGACAATAGAAAAAAGATTGATATAATGATCTAAAAAAGATGTTAAGATGTTTCGTATTACTGCAAGATTATTATCATATTTCAAAGGATTTTGTTCTTCACCAGAAATAATAATGTTATTTGTCTATATGAAATCCCGATTTTCTTTAAGTTATCGAGATTTGGAAGAAATGATGAGTATAAGGGAAGCAAAAATTGATCACTCTACATTACAAAGATGGGTTATAAAATTTGTACCATTGATAGATCAGGTGGTTAGAAAAAGAAAGAAGCCAGTTGGTAGTAGTTGGAGAATGGATGAGACTTATATTAAATTAAACGGTAAATGGGTTTATTTATATAGAGCACTAGATAGTCTTGGTAATACTGTAGACTTTCTGCTACGTAAGCATAGAGACAAGCCTGCAGCACTTGCATTTTTTCGTAAAGCCTTTAGAGAGAATAATTTTCCTGAGAAAGTAGTAATTGCTCAATAACAACCAGCTGAAGCTGGTGGGTTGATATCTAGACTGGAAGTCGCTATTACTCTAAAGAGATATTACTAATGCCTGTGCTATCTCTCTGATCCTAATTCTTATAAGTTACCCTGCAATACTTTGTAGCGATATTTAGTGATCCAAACAACATGAAAGCGATGGTAAAATACAGTGTGGCTAGTCTTGTTATAATCTGTCATATATGATATTTTAATATACATAAGAGCAAGCTCTTCATGTATATTAAAATATCATATATTCAAGTTATAGTGAATTGAAATATTAGAACAAGGACTGAAGTCTTTCCCAGCTGAAGCTGGGGGTTTTAACCAAAAAGGTGACTATAAAAGCGGTAGTAATACGGCTGCTCTTAATGATTTGAATATAGAAGTTCCTAAAGATTATAAAATTAAGGTTATTCAGACCAAATACCTGAATAATCTTGTAGAACAAGATCATAGGTTTATCAAAAAACGTACAAAGCCAATGCTTGGTTTTAAGAGTTTTCATTCTGCAGAAATGACTATTACCGGTATAGAAAATATTCGTATGATGCAAAAAAGACAAATAATTGGAGCTAATGATAGAGTCTTTCTAATTAAGTGTGTAAATTTTTCATAGGGCTTAAATTCTACCTTCAAATTTTATCAAAAAGTGAGCCATAGCTGCGTTCCAGTTTGGAATCGGCATAACCCATTTCTTGGTCATATAATCAATTGCCAAATATAAGGTCTTAAAAACAGCATTATCATTTGGAAAAACCCGTTTATTCTTAGTAACCTTACGTAATTGGCTATTGACAGATTCTACACTATTAGTTGTGTATATTACTTTCCTTATCGCCTCAGGGTATCCTAGAAAAACCATTAAATTTTCCCAATGAACATACCAAGATTTAGCAATTTGTGGATACTGTTTACTCCATTTAGCTTCAAAAGATTCGAGTCTGTCCTATAGTTTGTGTAAGTTGCAAAGAAAGCAGTAAGAGATTACTGTAAAAAAAGTAACTTAAGCAAGCAAGGAGGAATTATGGCTAAAAAATTAGATACAGATAAAGATACATTAGACATCAGTAATCAGCTAGTAGAAGAATTATTATCAAAAGCAGATCCATCGGAGTTATTTGGTCGAGATGGTTTATTTCAACAGCTAAAGAAGCAAATAGTTGAGAAAATATTAGCAAGTGAGTTGGATCATGAATTAGGATATTCAAAACATAGCAAGATGCCAAAAGTAGATAATAATCGTCGTAATGGTAGCTATGAGAAGACAGTAATTGATGGGGATGGTCGTAAGCTGACAGTAGAAGTACCAAGAGATCGGGAAGGAGAGTATAATCCTCAATTAATACCAAAAGGGCTGAGGAGATTTAATGGATTTGATGAGAAAGTGATATCCCTTTATGGTCGCGGTATGACAGTCAGCGAGATCCGAGGGCATTTAGAAGAAATATATCAAACTGATGTATCTGGTGACTTGATATCCACCATAACAGATGGGGTGATAGAAGAAGTAACTAGGTGGCAAAATCGTTGTTTAGATAGGGTGTATCCAATATTATACTTGGACTGTATCTATGTAAAATCTAGAGACAATCACATAGTAATAAATAAAGCAGTATATTTAGCACTTGCTGTAAATATAACCTCAGTTTGATGCAAGATGAAGGTTGAGATTGTTTAATTTTCCAAAAGCTACAGAAATTTTATTAGGTTTGAAAACATAGGCAAGTAGCCCAGCTAATACATTAGTTTGAAAATTCATAACAGATCTATGCCTTGTATGGTCTATATGAAAAAGGTTTTTCAATTGATCATTAATGGTTTCAATAATGTGCCTTTTATTTAAAAACTGCTTTTTAATAGGATCTATTATTCTTTCTTTCATATTACTTTTAATTTTTGTTATTAGTTCTAAACCTTGATTAGCAAGGGATTGAGTGAGTTTTTGAGCCTTTCTAATTAAGTGTGTAAATTTTTCATAGGGCTTAAATTCTACCTTCAAATTTTATCAAAAAGTGAGCCATAGCTGCGTTCCAGTTTGGAATCGGCATAACCCATTTCTTGGTCATATAATCAATTGCCAAATACAAGGTCTTAAAAACGGCATTATCATTTGGAAAAACCCGTTTATTCTTAGTAACCTTACGTAATTGGCTATTGACAGATTCTACACTATTAGTTGTGTATATTACTTTCCTTATCGCCTCAGGGTATCCTAGAAAAACCATTAAATTTTCCCAATGAACATACCAAGATTTAGCAATTTGTGGATACTGTTTACTCCATTTAGCTTCAAAAGATTCTAAAGCAAGATGTGCTTCTTCCTCTGTGCTAGCAGTATATATAGGCTTTAAATCAGCCGCTAATTCTTTTCGGTCTTTATATGATACATATTTTAAACTATTTCTAATCTGATGTACAATACATAATTGATGTTCGGTTTTCGGAAAAACTGCTTCTATTGCCTCAGACATACCGGTTAAATTATCACTGCAAGCAATAAGGAAACTGGACTGATTTTTCAAGACAAATTTTTCACTAATTTTGTTTCCCATTTTACATAATTTTTAAGCTGCATTTTGTAAGTAATCAAGATACACGTTCATCGGTTTTTTATAACCAATACTTGAATGGAATCTTTGATTGTTATATTTATCCATGTATTTATCAATACCATCTTTAAGTTCTGCGATATTTTTAAAATCATTTATAAATATACAATTATATTTTAAAGTTCTAAAAAATCTTTCAATCACAATATTATCAATGCTTCTACCCTTACCGTTCATTGAGATTTGTATATTATTCTCTTTTAGAATTCCCGTATGCTCATGTCCAGTATATTGACTACCCTGATCACTATTGAATATTTGTGGTGCAGGGTATTTATTCAGTGCATCTTTTAATACATCGGTTACAAGTGATGCATCCATAGAATTAGATACTTTATAACTTAGTATTGCCTTACTATGCCAATCTATAATCGCCACAAGATACATAAATCCTCCGTTAGTTCTAATATAAGTAATGTCACCACTCCACACTTGATTAACATAAGGTACATGAATAGTTCTATTCGTTCCTGATTTGTGCCAGTACGGCTCAAGCAAATAGCTATAAATTTTATGTTGACCATCCTTCACAGAAGTAGATTGCTTTTTATGAGGATGAATAGCTTCTATACCCATTATTCCCATATATTTAAGCACCCTATCTCTGCCCACATTAAAGCCGTCTTCCAATAATTGTTTGTATATATAACGATAACCATACTCAGGGTTATCCGTATATATTTCATCTATTCTATTTAAAATATCAAGATTATATAAGCTCATTACTTTAGCTTTATAATATACTCCAGATCTGCTTATCTTTAATAGTTCACATTGCCTTGTCTTTGCTAACGTACTCAGCTTGGGGTCGACAAGACTTTTCTTATTTGATAAGTCCAAGCTGTTTAGCTTTCCCACCGCCCAGTCCCTCTCGACTGTAGCCTTACCTAATGCTTTTGCAAGTTCATCGTTTTGATTCTTAAGTTCACTAATCTGCCCTTTGTACTCACTAACAGCTTTTGCTGGCTCAAATGCCAATGACGCATTATCTAAAAATTGTCGTTTCCAGTTTTGCATAGTTTTAGCCGTTACTTCATATTTGACCGATAACTGACCTATTGTTGATTCTTCTTTTAACATCTCTAATACTATTTTAGTTTTTGCTTCTGCACTAAAATTTTTAATTTGTTTTTTACCCATTTGTTTCTCTTTAATTTTATTTATTATTCTATACTTATTGAGAAACAAAAATACCTGCTTCTTTGTCTAATTTTTTCAGTCCATTATAGCTTGTCCAAGCCTACTATTAGGCTCAACTTTCTTGTCGTTAAATAATTCGTCTATTTTGTTATATATGTTTTCTATATATTTACTGCTATGTTCCTGATGATACCCAAGTTTTTCTTCAGGACTCATCTCTTTACATTGATGTTCATTGTGGTAAATCCCTCGTGTTTGTTTGAGAAAATATCCGCATTCTTCAGGGTAATATAGTTCATTCTCTGTAAATTTTCTCTGACCATGTGACAAACAATTGATCATCACTATTATTGCCAGTAATTCTTGATCTGCTTCTGATAATACCGGGTTATTATTGTTACTTGCGTCAGTCATTAATTGGATAGAATCTGTTCTATTCTTACGATTCTTTAGTACGTTACCTATATTTTCTCCACCATGCCTATTACCGGTAAAATATAAAACTATCACCTCATTATTTGCAGTCTTAGCACATATTGTAGTAGTATAACAGCTGCGTCCTTTCTTATTTTGAGTACGTAATTTCTTATTGGCTATAGTAATTTCTAAAATCCTAGCTCTAGTATCATCAAGGTTCAGTGAACTACATTCGGCAGCCATTTCCAATAATACCCCGTAAATTTCAGCTCCACCACCTTCTTGCCAAACATCTAAATATTGTTGCCAGAGCGAGCTATATGCCACAGGAACACCACTTAAACTTTGCAGCCTAGATAAACGGTAGAAAGGAGTACCATAGGTCTTTTGTAACACTATTGCACTTCTGCTACTATTTGTCCATTTGTTGATATTTTTATTGTTCATAACTATATAATCACAAGCATTACAACGTAGCGTTTTCTTTACATATCTGTTGACTGTAATTGGAGCATTACCTGTAAATTGTAGCAATTTTCTAGCTTCACTATTATATAGTTTGCCATTACAACAGTGAGGACAGCTATCACCACTACAAAAATTCTCAGGAGTTAAATAGCTGGTATTCGCATCCTTATAATCATCAAACCCATATTTACCTTGCCAATTACTACGATCTATCTTTTTGGGCTTATCGCACTCTTCTTCATTACCACCATTCCCGTTATCAGATTCACTTGGCGGTTCTTTTAATGAATCTGAACTATCTTTTTTTTGTTATCTGCCTTAAAACCAATCAGCATTTCCTTAAGCTTATTTATACTGATATTTGATGATGCTAGCTTGTCTATTAGCTCATTACAAAATTTCACAAGTTCTACTATCGTTTGCTGTTCATCTCCCGTTAATGAACTTTCCTTGACATGTTGTATTAGTTCTTCTCGTTCTTCAGCACTTAAGGTCGCTACTTTTGGTTTTTTCATTTGATTAATTATCATTATTATTAATATTTCAAATGTTATAATATAATTGGTACTTTTTCAACTAGTTTTTATTACAAAACTTACGCTATGTTATCTCAAGTATGACTAAAAACCTTGGCTGAAAGCCATTTTTTCATAGTAAAGAATTTTAATAATATCTCAGTACAAAGCCACTTATCATAAAACATAGCGTAAGTTTTGATTAATCGGTGATATTTGCATAGTAGAAACCCAAATTTATACAATAAATTCATACTAGCAAAAAAATTAGATAGTGTTACGCAGTTTTGCTGCAAGTATACAAAAGGAGTTACTTGGCATTTGGATAGGCAAAAATGAAGGTGCTAAATTTTGGATGCAAGTAGTTACTGAGTTAAAGAATCGAGGAATTGAACAAATTTATGTTGCTTGTGTGGATGGTTTAAAGGGCTTTCCAGAAGCTATAAGCAGTGTATTCCCGAGTACTATAGTACAATTATGTATTGTACATATGGTTCGCAATTCAGTAAAGTATGTGTCATATAAAGATTTAAAAGAGGTCACATCAGATCTAAAACAAATTTATACAGCTAATAATGACGAAATGGCACGTTTAAAACTTCAGCAATTTGGTGTAAAATGGGATAAAAAATATCCGGTAATTTCTGATATTTGGCAACGTAATTGGTCTGGGATAATACCGTTTTTTGCCTTTCCTGAAGAGATCAGAAAGGTAATTTATACTACTAACACTATAGAATCTGTAAATCGTCAAATTAGAAAAATTATCAAAAATAAGGGGGTGTTTCCAGATGATAAGTCAATTCAAAAAATAATATTTTTATCCCTACAAAATGCAGCCAAAAAATGGACCATGCCTATTAAAGATTGGTCTTTAGCTTTAAATCAATTTGAAATACTTTGTGGAGATTTTAAATATGATTTATTGGAAAATAAAAAATGAACTTACACAAATTAAATGATTGACTCAATTCATACTAGCAAAAACATTAGATAAAGTTATGCAGTTTTGCTGCAGGTATACAAATAATCCTATAATAATTATTAGCTTTACTACTTGATTATTTCTTTTACTCTCCTGATGATATTAAATAAGGAATAGTGCTAATCGGTAAATTCATTGCTTTATAAATAATCTTTGCCTCATCTGATACCGGGGATGGAATGCCAAATACTCTTTTATCTTTAATGTGTACTACACTGGTAATCTCCACCCCAATTAGTGCCTTACGTAATCGTTCCGGTGATAGTTTAATTGACTGTAAATTTACTCGATATTCTAAATGCCTGATACATACTAACGCCATAAAACATAAAGCAATATGTGCCTTGATTCTGCTAGGACTCCAATGATAAATTGGTCTAATCTTAATATCGTGTTTACTAATTCGAAATGTTTCTTCAATTTGCCACAATCCTTTATAACGAGACAATATATACGCTACATCAACATTTTCTAGGTTACTAATAACTCCATGCAAACCGTCCCATTTGCTATCTTCCTCTATCTTTTGCTCGTTTACTGTAAACTTATCATTATTATTAATTATTAAATATTTTTTATAACCACTAGCAGAAATTAACGACTTAACTCCTTTACTTTTTTTCATTTTTTTCATTAATTTCTTCAATGCTTGCTCTCTATCTTGAGCATCTTTATAAGCCCTTTTGCTACTATAGCTCATAATCAGTTTGCGACCCTTTTCAGCTAGTTCAATTATTTTTCCCTTATATTCTTCTGCATCAACGGTTAATGGCTGATAATCATCATTATTTAAGATTTTAGCTGTAATATCCTTAGTCATATTCTTAATTTTAGCACCTACTATATATTGATAGCCAGCCTGTTCTAATAGAGCTAAATTTTCATTATTCAACATATCGCTGTCTGCTACAAACACTACTTTATCAATAGCAAACCTGCCTTTCAAGCTATCTAAAGCTTTCAATAAAGTATGACCTTCATAGGTCGCCCCAGGAAATATCTCATAACCGATTGGAATACCATTATTAGTAACAAAAATGCTCAGCATTACCTGTACTTCATTGAATTTATGATCTTTACTAAACCCCTTACTCTTCAACTCATCTTCAGTAAATGATTCAAAATAAAGAGTTGTTGCATCATAAAATAGTACATCGATTTTTTCTTTAAACAACTTTTGAGTGCTAAGTAAAGCACACTGCTCGATTTTCTCAACCACCTTATCATCTATTTTATCCATAGTTTTGTATACCGAATCAAGCTTTAAATCTACTCCATAATTATTGACCAATAAATTGACTGTTTCACGCTTACTAGTTGGGTTAGCAATACGAGCTAAAACAACATTGCGTATTATGTTTATGCTTGACACGAAACTGGACTGATTTTTCAAGACAAATTTTTCACTAATTTTGTTTCCCATTTTACATAATTTTTAAGCTGCATTTTGTAAGTAATCAAGATACACGTTCATCGGTTTTTTATAACCAATACTTGAATGGAATCTTTGATTGTTATATTTATCCATGTATTTATCAATACCATCTTTAAGTTCTGCGATATTTTTAAAATCATTTATAAATATACAATTATATTTTAAAGTTCTAAAAAATCTTTCAATCACAATATTATCAATGCTTCTACCCTTACCGTTCATTGAGATTTGTATATTATTCTCTTTTAGAATTCCCGTATGCTCATGTCCAGTATATTGACTACCCTGATCACTATTGAATATTTGTGGTGCAGGGTATTTATTCAGTGCATCTTTTAATACATCGGTTACAAGTGATGCATCCATAGAATTAGATACTTTATAACTTAGTATTGCCTTACTATGCCAATCTATAATCGCCACAAGATACATAAATCCTCCGTTAGTTCTAATATAAGTAATGTCACCACTCCACACTTGATTAACATAAGGTACATGAATAGTTCTATTCGTTCCTGATTTGTGCCAGTACGGCTCAAGCAAATAGCTATAAATTTTATGTTGACCATCCTTCACAGAAGTAGATTGCTTTTTATGAGGATGAATAGCTTCTATACCCATTATTCCCATATATTTAAGCACCCTATCTCTGCCCACATTAAAGCCGTCTTCCAATAATTGTTTGTATATATAACGATAACCATACTCAGGGTTATCCGTATATATTTCATCTATTCTATTTAAAATATCAAGATTATATAAGCTCATTACTTTAGCTTTATAATATACTCCAGATCTGCTTATCTTTAATAGTTCACATTGCCTTGTCTTTGCTAACGTACTCAGCTTGGGGTCGACAAGACTTTTCTTATTTGATAAGTCCAAGCTGTTTAGCTTTCCCACCGCCCAGTCCCTCTCGACTGTAGCCTTACCTAATGCTTTTGCAAGTTCATCGTTTTGATTCTTAAGTTCACTAATCTGCCCTTTGTACTCACTAACAGCTTTTGCTGGCTCAAATGCCAATGACGCATTATCTAAAAATTGTCGTTTCCAGTTTTGCATAGTTTTAGCCGTTACTTCATATTTGACCGATAACTGACCTATTGTTGATTCTTCTTTTAACATCTCTAATACTATTTTAGTTTTTGCTTCTGCACTAAAATTTTTAATTTGTTTTTTACCCATTTGTTTCTCTTTAATTTTATTTATTATTCTATACTTATTGAGAAACAAAAATACCTGCTTCTTTGTCTAATTTTTTCAGTCCATTATACACTTCCCTGGCAGGATTAGGTAAGATTCTATTAAAACCAAGTTGGTCATAAATTTTTCCATACACCTCATGAATGCCGATGATAGTGCTTCCTTGACTACGTAAATTGCTGATATCATCAATAGGTTGTGGTTGTATTTGTTCTTTCTCGTACCGCTGTCTAGCTGACATTGCCATCGATACTATATCCTTGTCTGGGATAAGATTAGGTTGAGTGCTACTAGCGATTTCAACCTTAATGAATTCAGCAAGCTCTATTAGTTTAGTTATTTCTTCTTGGTCTGATGCACTACCAATATGTCGAACAACCCGTTGTTTTACTTTATTAGTTATGGGATCGCGTATCCCTTCTACTAGTTGAACAGCGTTAACATTACGGGTAGCAGATTTTTTGACTCTAACGAACATATCAGTAGCATATTTAAAACTAATTGTTGGTTAGTATATCTACTAAAATATTGTATGTCAATAATAAAAATATATGGAGGCACAACAAACGCCCTCTAATTAACAAAACCTTTTTTCTCCTGCTTTTTCTATACACTTATCTTTAACTATTTTCCGAAGTCAGGAAAAGTATAAATCTGGACTTGATGATTATAAATTATTAGGTAAGAACGCTGAAAGTATAATTAGTGCTTTGAGTAGATTTTTTAATAATAGTAAGCGAGAAGTTCAAGGCATTTTAAGTCAAATATTTAATCTTAATATAAGTCTTGGTTTGATCTCAAAATACGGAAAGGAGTATATCTAATACACTGGAATCAAACTACAACAAGCTAGTGGAGTTAGTTAAAGCAAGTAGCTATGTTCATCTAGATGAAACAAGTGCAAAAAATAAGGGAGATAAGCATTGGTGTTGGGTAGCAACAAATAAATCTTCTACGGTATTTAAGATAGCTAATTCAAGAGGGAAAAAAGTCAAAACTTACGCTATGTTTTATGACAAATGGCTTAATACTGGGGTTTTATTAAAATACTCCATTATAAAAAAATGCCTTCTAGCCAAGGTTTTTAGTCGCATTTGAAATAACATAGCGTAAGTTTTGCCTCTTGAATTAGCTATCTTAAATACCGTAGAAGATTTATTTGTTGCTACCCAACACCAATGCTTATCTCCCTTATTTTTTGCACTTGTTTCATCTAGATGAACATAGCTACTTGCTTTAACTAACTCCACTAGCTTGTTGTAGTTTGATTCCAGTGTATTAGATATTCTCCTTTCCGTATTTGAGATCAAACCAAGACTTATATTAAGATTAAATATTTGACTTAAAATGCCTTGAACTTCTCGCTTACTATTATTAAAAAATTCACTCAAAGCACTAATTATACTTTCAGCGTTCTTACCTAATAATTTATAATCATCAAGTCCAGATTTATACTTTTTGTTACATGCAGAACATCTTTTCTCATGCAACTTATATTCTGTTACAACAGGCTTAATAATAGGAATTTCTATTTTTTGATATGTAGTATATTCTTCCAATACCAATGGATTGCCACATATGCAAGTTTCTTCATCAGGAATAACATCTATATTTATGTCAGGAGTTTTCTTTTGATAACTATTATATTTATGACCTATTTGTGCCCCAGGACTCCTGTCACTTTTTGGCTTTGATTTCTTTTCTATTCGATAAACTTCTCTAGAAGTCGGAAGACCAGAATTGCTAGAATTTATATTTAACTTGTCTTTGAGTTGAATTATTATATTTTTGAGTTGAATAACCTGAAGTTTTAATCTTTCATTTTCAAGTAGTAACTGTTGATTCTGTGATATCAGTTGTACTAGGGGTAATTCTGCAACTTGTTCTTCTGGATCAATTGCCATTACTAATTCACTATAATTTATCTGTCCTATAACTTACAAAATCTTATACCTATTTTTAACTACTTTTTTTTATCTTTAATACTCGTGAACGGTCACTGAGCCATAGCTTCGTTCCAGTTTGGAATCGGCATAACCCATTTCTTGGTCATATAATCAATTGCCAAATATAAGGTCTTAAAAACGGCATTATCATTTGGAAAAACCCGTTTATTCTTAGTAACCTTACGTAATTGGCTATTGACAGATTCTACACTATTAGTTGTGTATATTACCCTCCTTATCGCCTCAGGGTATCCTAAAAAAACCATTAAATTTTCCCAATGAACATACCAAGATTTAGCAATTTGTGGATACTGTTTACTCCATTTAGCTTCAAAAAATTCTAAAGCAAGATGTGCTTCTTCCTCTGTGCTAGCAGCTATAAATAGGCTTTAAATCAGCCGCTAATTCTTTTAGGTCTTTATATAATACATATTTTAAACTATTTCTAATCTGATGTACAATACATAATTGATGCTCGGTTTTCGGAAAAACTGCTTCTATTGCCTCAGACATACCGGTTAAATTATCACTGCAAACAATCAGCATGTCTTGCATACCTCTGTTCTTCATCTCAGTAAAATTACCAAACCAAAATTTCGCTCCTTCATTTTCACTGATCCACAATCCTAAAATATCCTTTCTGCCACATCAATCAATACCTAATGCTATATATACAGACTTATTGATAATTCGTTTATCTTGACGTACTTTTACTACTAAACAGTCAAAAAATACTATAGCATATACTCGATCCAATGGTCGGCTTTGCCATATCTTAACATCCTCAATTACATCATCAGTAATTTGACTTATCAAACTTTCGCTAACGTCAGCTCCATACAATTCTTGCATTTGAATCTTAATATCAGATAAGCTCATTCCTTTAGCGTATAACGATATTATTTTATCATCAAATCCTTCAATACGTCTTTGACGCTTCGGAATTAATGCAGGTTCAAATGTACTACTTCTATCCCTTGGAACCTCAATCTCTACAACTCCATTATTTGTTACTAGATTCTTTACATTCCTACCATTACAAACATTATCACTATCAGTATGACAATATTTATCATATCCTAAGTGATTATTCATCTCTGACTGCAATGCCTTCTCTACAAGCCGCTTGGTTAATTGTTTTAATAAACCATCCTCTTTAAGTAATGTTGATATATCTGTATCATTATTTATTAATAAATCTATCGCTTGATTCATTGCTTCATTTTGTTTTTGGTGCATTATAATTTCTCCTTTTGTTATATTATATTTTTATATAACCTTTGAGAAATTTCCACACTTCTATATCCCCTCTCAGCTCCCTTGGGTTTTACTCTTGTCGGCTGATACTTCAAAAAAATGGAAGAGAATATAGGATATCCCACGTTCATAGATAAACTTTTATTACATGCCATGCTCTCCGACCCCGGAAACCTAAACCTATATCTGCCTAATTTACGATATAGATAATGTTGCATTCCTTTATCGTAACAAAGTCTGCGATCTCATATAACATTTTTAACGTGGCTCAATCACTACGACCTGTAATATCTCTGCCTACGCTTAGCATAATTGTTGCCAATTTCTGCCCAAGGCTCGATACTTAGTGTGCTAGGTCAACACTTCTAAGACTGTTCTTTCAACAGCTAGTTTATCTACACTTCGTGGCATACTAAGATCAAATCTTGACTTCTACAAACCTTTTGGTACTATTTTGTCAGACAATTTCAATTTTTTAAAACTAACACTTGCTCTATAAATATTAGGATATTTTGAATACATACACCTTATCACCAGGGTGAATCAAATCTGGATTATTTATAAATTGTTGATTTTCTGCAATATCTAATAATTGTCTGAGTGTCATATTATAGCGTTGAGCAATTTTTGTCAAAGTATCACCTAAGACAACCGAGTAAGCCACACCATCCGTACTAAGATATACTACATTGCCTGGATAAATCAAATCTGGATGTGCTTTATACCTCTCATTCCCTGGAATATTCAATAACTGCTCTAGAGTCATTTTATACTCATGTGCAATTCCACTTAAAGTATTTTCTGGTTTAACTACATATGTAATTTTAATGTTCATAATATGATGTCTCCTAATTTTATTCATTAATGGATTAATAAGTTTGTACATAATATGCTTCCAAAGCATAACATCTTTTACAAGAGAGTCAATATTATTTGCAAAACTTACGCTATGTTTTACAACAAGTGGCTTAGTACTAGGATATTATTAAAATTCCTTACTATGAAAAAATGGCTTTTAGCTAAGGTTTTTAGTCATACTTGAGATAACATAGCGTAAGTTTTGTAAGGTTGTATCAAAGCATCATCAATACCTTGCTTTTTCATCCAGGTAAATAGAAAATGTCTTAATTTATGAGGAGTTATAGTATGATTCATATTGGCTTGTTGAGTATAAGTCATTAGAATCTTCCGAATACCACGCTCAGAATAAGGTTTATTCCAATTTGACTCAAATAAGTATTCTACTTTCTTCTTGTTCTTTATACTTTTAATATAAAGAGCTAACACTTCTCTAAAACCTGTTGGGAAAGGTACTATCCTGTCTTTTTTACCTTTGCCATCATTAATGCGTATCTGACACTTATTAAGCTCGACATCATCTGCTTTAATTTTTACCAACTCACCTACTCTAACTCCAGTATATAGCATTGTTTATAATGGTCCCCATATTTTGGACAAAAAAACAGAAGAAATGAGATAGAATTCTTTAGCCAAAAAGGAGAGCTAGAGATGAAAAAACAAGTAAGGCAATATAGTGCTGAGGAGAAATCAAGAATTGTCATAGAGACAATCAAGGGTGAGCTAACAATAGCCCAGATAACTAGTAAGTATGGTGTTCATACAACACAGATAAGTAATTGGAAAAAACAGGGGCTTGAATTATTAGTACAAGGCTTTAAGAGTAAAACACAGAGTGCTGATCCAAATCAGCAGGAATTAATTAAGAATCTATATGAGCAAATTGGTCAGTTAAGTGTGGAGCGTGACTGGCTCAAAAAAAATCTGCATTGTTTGGAGTCAAAGGTTAGGTGTAATATGATAGTGATGTGGTTATAGTTTTCCGGACAGTTAATAGGAGACAATATTAACAGAAAGGAAGTACAAAAATGACTAATAGCACACCAAAGGTTTATCCGGCTGAATTTAAAGAGTCAGCAGTTAAATTAGCAATTGAGTCCAAGCGACCTGTGTCACAAACAGCTAAAGAGTTAGGTATTACTAGAAATACTCTATATACTTGGGTAGATAAATATTCCAAACCTAAAGAATCAATAATGCGAACAGATGAACATCTCTATGATGAATTAAAAAGATTAAAGAAAGATTTAGCTAGGGTAACGCAGGAGCGTGATCTATTAAAAAAGGCTGCCGCGTACTTTGCGAAAGAGTCCCAATAAAGTACGCATGGATAAAGAAGCATAAAGGTGATTTTTCAACTGCGATTATGTGCAAATTTATGAAAGTATCACGTAGTGGCTATTATGAATGGTTAACTACCCCTGAATGCAATAGGGACAAAGAAGATAATGCTTTAACCTGTAAGATTAAAACAATTTTTCAAGAAGGTAGAAGGAATTATGGATCTAGACCCATTAAAAAGGAACTATCTAGACACGGTATAATTGTTAGTCGGAAGCGGATTGCAAGGCTAATGAATGAAGCTGGTTTAGTATGTAAAAGCAAACATAAATTTAAAGCAACTACTGATTCTAGTCATAATAAGCAAGTTGCTCCTAATTTATTGGATAGAAAGTTCAAGGTCTATGCTGCTAATTGTTATTGGGTTGGGGACATCACATATGTTCCAACTGAAGAAGGTTGGCTGTACTTAGCAACCGTTATTGATCTATTTTCTAGGAAAATTATAGGGTGGTCAATGAATAGTAACATGAAAGCTGATTTAGTTAATAATGCTCTGCTAATGGCAATATGGCAACGTAAACCACCTAAAGGACTTATTTGGCATACTGATAGAGGTAGTCAATATTGTTCTGATAGCCATTCAAAACTTACAAAACAACATGGTATTATACAGAGTATGAGCGGTAAAGGAAATTGTTGGGATAATGCTGTTGCTGAAAGCTTTTTTCACACTATAAAAACAGAACTAATTTATCAATATAAATTTAAAACTAGGGAGGAAGCAAAATATGCCATATTTGAATATATGAGTCTGTCCTATAGTTTGTGTAAGTTGCAAAGAAAGCAGTAAGAGATTACTGTAAAAAAAGTAACTTAAGCAAGCAAGGAGGAATTATGGCTAAAAAATTAGATACAGATAAAGATACATTAGACATCAGTAATCAGCTAGTAGAAGAATTATTATCAAAAGCAGATCCATCGGAGTTATTTGGTCGAGATGGTTTATTTCAACAGCTAAAGAAGCAAATAGTTGAGAAAATATTAGCAAGTGAGTTGGATCATGAATTAGGATATTCAAAACATAGCAAGATGCCAAAAGTAGATAATAATCGTCGTAATGGTAGCTATGAGAAGACAGTAATTGATGGGGATGGTCGTAAGCTGACAGTAGAAGTACCAAGAGATCGGGAAGGAGAGTATAATCCTCAATTAATACCAAAAGGGCTGAGGAGATTTAATGGATTTGATGAGAAAGTGATATCCCTTTATGGTCGCGGTATGACAGTCAGCGAGATCCGAGGGCATTTAGAAGAAATATATCAAACTGATGTATCTGGTGACTTGATATCCACCATAACAGATGGGGTGATAGAAGAAGTAACTAGGTGGCAAAATCGTTGTTTAGATAGGGTGTATCCAATATTATACTTGGACTGTATCTATGTAAAATCTAGAGACAATCACATAGTAATAAATAAAGCAGTATATTTAGCACTTGCTGTAAATATAGAAGGGAAAAAGGAGTTACTTGGCATTTGGATAGGCAAAAATGAAGGTGCTAAATTTTGGATGCAAGTAGTTACTGAGTTAAAGAATCGAGGAATTGAACAAATTTATGTTGCTTGTGTGGATGGTTTAAAGGGCTTTCCAGAAGCTATAAGCAGTGTATTCCCGAGTACTATAGTACAATTATGTATTGTACATATGGTTCGCAATTCAGTAAAGTATGTGTCATATAAAGATTTAAAAGAGGTCACATCAGATCTAAAACAAATTTATACAGCTAATAATGACGAAATGGCACGTTTAAAACTTCAGCAATTTGGTGTAAAATGGGATAAAAAATATCCGGTAATTTCTGATATTTGGCAACGTAATTGGTCTGGGATAATACCGTTTTTTGCCTTTCCTGAAGAGATCAGAAAGGTAATTTATACTACTAACATATAATGGACTGAAAAAATTAGACAAAGAAGCAGGTATTTTTGTTTCTCAATAAGTATAGAATAATAAATAAAATTAAAGAGAAACAAATGGGTAAAAAACAAATTAAAAATTTTAGTGCAGAAGCAAAAACTAAAATAGTATTAGAGATGTTAAAAGAAGAATCAACAATAGGTCAGTTATCGGTCAAATATGAAGTAACGGCTAAAACTATGCAAAACTGGAAACGACAATTTTTAGATAATGCGTCATTGGCATTTGAGCCAGCAAAAGCTGTTAGTGAGTACAAAGGGCAGATTAGTGAACTTAAGAATCAAAACGATGAACTTGCAAAAGCATTAGGTAAGGCTACAGTCGAGAGGGACTGGGCGGTGGGAAAGCTAAACAGCTTGGACTTATCAAATAAGAAAAGTCTTGTCGACCCCAAGCTGAGTACGTTAGCAAAGACAAGGCAATGTGAACTATTAAAGATAAGCAGATCTGGAGTATATTATAAAGCTAAAGTAATGAGCTTATATAATCTTGATATTTTAAATAGAATAGATGAAATATATACGGATAACCCTGAGTATGGTTATCGTTATATATACAAACAATTATTGGAAGACGGCTTTAATGTGGGCAGAGATAGGGTGCTTAAATATATGGGAATAATGGGTATAGAAGCTATTCATCCTCATAAAAAGCAATCTACTTCTGTGAAGGATGGTCAACATAAAATTTATAGCTATTTGCTTGAGCCGTACTGGCACAAATCAGGAACGAATAGAACTATTCATGTACCTTATGTTAATCAAGTGTGGAGTGGTGACATTACTTATATTAGAACTAACGGAGGATTTATGTATCTTGTGGCGATTATAGATTGGCATAGTAAGGCAATACTAAGTTATAAAGTATCTAATTCTATGGATGCATCACTTGTAACCGATGTATTAAAAGATGCACTGAATAAATACCCTGCACCACAAATATTCAATAGTGATCAGGGTAGTCAATATACTGGACATGAGCATACGGGAATTCTAAAAGAGAATAATATACAAATCTCAATGAACGGTAAGGGTAGAAGCATTGATAATATTGTGATTGAAAGATTTTTTAGAACTTTAAAATATAATTGTATATTTATAAATGATTTTAAAAATATCGCAGAACTTAAAGATGGTATTGATAAATACATGGATAAATATAACAATCAAAGATTCCATTCAAGTATTGGTTATAAAAAACCGATGAACGTGTATCTTGATTACTTACAAAATGCAGCTTAAAAATTATGTAAAATGGGAAACAAAATTAGTGAAAAATTTGTCTTGAAAAATCAGTCCAGTTTCGTTTTAGCCGTTACTTCATATTTGACCGATAACTGACCTATTGTTGATTCTTCTTTTAACATCTCTAATACTATTTTAGTTTTTGCTTCTGCACTAAAATTTTTAATTTGTTTTTTACCCATTTGTTTCTCTTTAATTTTATTTATTATTCTATACTTATTGAGAAACAAAAATACCTGCTTCTTTGTCTAATTTTTTCAGTCCATTATAATTCAAAACATAGCAAGATGCCAAAAGTAGATAATAATCGTCGTAATGGTAGCTATGAGAAGACAGTAATTGATGGGGATGGTCGTAAGCTGACAGTAGAAGTACCAAGAGATCGGGAAGGAGAGTATAATCCTCAATTAATACCAAAAGGGCTGAGGAGATTTAATGGATTTGATGAGAAAGTGATATCCCTTTATGGTCGCGGTATGACAGTCAGCGAGATCCGAGGGCATTTAGAAGAAATATATCAAACTGATGTATCTGGTGACTTGATATCCACCATAACAGATGGGGTGATAGAAGAAGTAACTAGGTGGCAAAATCGTTGTTTAGATAGGGTGTATCCAATATTATACTTGGACTGTATCTATGTAAAATCTAGAGACAATCACATAGTAATAAATAAAGCAGTATATTTAGCACTTGCTGTAAATATAGAAGGGAAAAAGGAGTTACTTGGCATTTGGATAGGCAAAAATGAAGGTGCTAAATTTTGGATGCAAGTAGTTACTGAGTTAAAGAATCGAGGAATTGAACAAATTTATGTTGCTTGTGTGGATGGTTTAAAGGGCTTTCCAGAAGCTATAAGCAGTGTATTCCCGAGTACTATAGTACAATTATGTATTGTACATATGGTTCGCAATTCAGTAAAGTATGTGTCATATAAAGATTTAAAAGAGGTCACATCAGATCTAAAACAAATTTATACAGCTAATAATGACGAAATGGCACGTTTAAAACTTCAGCAATTTGGTGTAAAATGGGATAAAAAATATCCGGTAATTTCTGATATTTGGCAACGTAATTGGTCTGGGATAATACCGTTTTTTGCCTTTCCTGAAGAGATCAGAAAGGTAATTTATACTACTAACACTATAGAATCTGTAAATCGTCAAATTAGAAAAATTATCAAAAATAAGGGGGTGTTTCCAGATGATAAGTCAATTCAAAAAATAATATTTTTATCCCTACAAAATGCAGCCAAAAAATGGACCATGCCTATTAAAGATTGGTCTTTAGCTTTAAATCAATTTGAAATACTTTGTGGAGATTTTAAATATGATTTATTGGAAAATAAAAAATGAACTTACACAAATTAAATGATTGACTCCCCTCTTACGGAGATTTTCTGCTTAATTGATGATTTTTGCAAGCATTTTGATACGGAGCGAAATAAATATATATTACCAAATCCTAACCGTAAGCGTAAAGTGGGCTGCAGTATAGGACTCTCAGAGATTATTACTATTATAGTAATGTTTCACTTGAGTCACTACCGTACCTTTAAAGATTTTTATTTATGCTGCCTATGCCAAAGTTATAGAAAGGAATTTCCAAAACTTGTGAGCTATAGTCGTTTTGTTCAGTTAATGCCAATGAGCTTCATGCCCATGGTGTTACTGCTAAAAAGCCTAACAGGAAAACAAACTGGTCAATATTATATCGACTCTACTAAACTTCCTGCTTGCCATAATTTAAGAATTAATAGACATAAAGTATTCAAAGACATAGCAAAAAGAGGTAAGACTTCCACTGGGTGGTTCTTTGGCTGTAAGCTACATATTGTCATTAACAGTTGCGGAGAGATTATGAGTTTTTCTTTAACTCCTGGAAATGTCGATGATAGAGCAGTGGTGGAAAATTTAGTAGATAAATTACAAGGCTGGCTTTTTGGTGATCGTGGGTATATCAGTAAAAAACTCACTCAATCCCTTGCTAATCAAGGTTTAGAACTAATAACAAAAATTAAAAGTAATATGAAAGAAAGAATAATAGATCCTATTAAAAAGCAGTTTTTAAATAAAAGGCACATTATTGAAACCATTAATGATCAATTGAAAAACCTTTTTCATATAGACCATACAAGGCATAGATCTGTTATGAATTTTCAAACTAATGTATTAGCTGGGCTACTTGCCTATGTTTTCAAACCTAATAAAATTTCTGTAGCTTTTGGAAAATTAAACAATCTCAACCTTCATCTTGCATCAAACTGAGGTTATCATATAGTTTGGGTAACGAAGTATAGATATAAAGTATTAATAGGAGATATTGGGAGACGCACCAAAGATCTAGTACAGGAGATATGTAAAGATAATGGAGTTGAAATAATAAGAGGCAAGGTTGCCGCTAATCACGTGCATATATATGTATCAATACCTCCATATCAAAGTGTTAGCAAGCTGGTACAATATTTGAAGGGTAAGAGTTCTAGAAAGATTCAGCAAGAATTTCCGGAATTAAAAAAGAGATATTGGGGTAAACATTTATGGGCTACAGGATATTTTGTAAGAACTACAGGTAATGTCACAGATCAGATGATCAAAGCCTACATAGAAAAGCATGAAGGTAAAGATGATGCTGTGGGAGACTTTCAAGTTGAAAATTAGCTGAGGCTAAAGGCATTTATGCCGTAATATTAAGCTCTGCACTTGCAGTGCAGAGTGGTTAACTGTCCCACTTTGGGAGAAAAACCCCGCACTTGCAGTGCGTCGTTTCAACATAAATTTTAAATATCTTATCAAGAAAAGATAAGATATTTTTTTAACAAAATCGAGTCAATCATTTAATTTGTGTAAGTTCATTTTTTATTTTCCAATAAATCATATTTAAAATCTCCACAAAGTATTTCAAATTGATTTAAAGCTAAAGACCAATCTTTAATAGGCATGGTCCATTTTTTGGCTGCATTTTGTAGGGATAAAAATATTATTTTTTGAATTGACTTATCATCTGGAAAGAGTCTGTCCTATAGTTTGTGTAAGTTGCAAAGAAAGCAGTAAGAGATTACTGTAAAAAAAGTAACTTAAGCAAGCAAGGAGGAATTATGGCTAAAAAATTAGATACAGATAAAGATACATTAGACATCAGTAATCAGCTAGTAGAAGAATTATTATCAAAAGCAGATCCATCGGAGTTATTTGGTCGAGATGGTTTATTTCAACAGCTAAAGAAGCAAATAGTTGAGAAAATATTAGCAAGTGAGTTGGATCATGAATTAGGATATTCAAAACATAGCAAGATGCCAAAAGTAGATAATAATCGTCGTAATGGTAGCTATGAGAAGACAGTAATTGATGGGGATGGTCGTAAGCTGACAGTAGAAGTACCAAGAGATCGGGAAGGAGAGTATAATCCTCAATTAATACCAAAAGGGCTGAGGAGATTTAATGGATTTGATGAGAAAGTGATATCCCTTTATGGTCGCGGTATGACAGTCAGCGAGATCCGAGGGCATTTAGAAGAAATATATCAAACTGATGTATCTGGTGACTTGATATCCACCATAACAGATGGGGTGATAGAAGAAGTAACTAGGTGGCAAAATCGTTGTTTAGATAGGGTGTATCCAATATTATACTTGGACTGTATCTATGTAAAATCTAGAGACAATCACATAGTAATAAATAAAGCAGTATATTTAGCACTTGCTGTAAATATAGAAGGGAAAAAGGAGTTACTTGGCATTTGGATAGGCAAAAATGAAGGTGCTAAATTTTGGATGCAAGTAGTTACTGAGTTAAAGAATCGAGGAATTGAACAAATTTATGTTGCTTGTGTGGATGGTTTAAAGGGCTTTCCAGAAGCTATAAGCAGTGTATTCCCGAGTACTATAGTACAATTATGTATTGTACATATGGTTCGCAATTCAGTAAAGTATGTGTCATATAAAGATTTAAAAGAGGTCACATCAGATCTAAAACAAATTTATACAGCTAATAATGACGAAATGGCACGTTTAAAACTTCAGCAATTTGGTGTAAAATGGGATAAAAAATATCCGGTAATTTCTGATATTTGGCAACGTAATTGGTCTGGGATAATACCGTTTTTTGCCTTTCCTGAAGAGATCAGAAAGGTAATTTATACTACTAACACTATAGAATCTGTAAATCGTCAAATTAGAAAAATTATCAAAAATAAGGGGGTGTTTCCAGATGATAAGTCAATTCAAAAAATAATATTTTTATCCCTACAAAATGCAGCCAAAAAATGGACCATGCCTATTAAAGATTGGTCTTTAGCTTTAAATCAATTTGAAATACTTTGTGGAGATTTTAAATATGATTTATTGGAAAATAAAAAATGAACTTACACAAATTAAATGATTGACTCTGTTGATATAAAGTAATTTTTTCATTTATCCTCCTTTTGTTCATATCGAGCCAAGCAAATACGGCAAGGCAAATATGATTTCTCTGAGCTCGACCCGTGCGTGCCTGACAGCGTTCAATACCACAAGTTTGTTTTAATTCTCGATGATAAACTTCTATAGACCACCGTGCCTTAACAATTTTCTCTATTTGTTCACGTGTTGGATTTTCTAAGTTAGTTGTTATGTAATCAATGCGACCATTTTTTGCCACAAACTTAAATACCGTAACCCAACCGTATCCACGTAGGTGAATTTTTAGTCCCTCATCAGGAATCTCTAAACTTTCTAAGCTAACATTATGATTAACTTTTCTATTTTTTCTTAGGTTACTAACCCATGTCCAACCTAAATTACGTATATGTTTCAAATTCTCCAAACCGCTATACCACGCATCCATTACTACTGCATCAGGATTGATCCCTCTTTCCTTAGCTAAAGTAAGCATATCACAAAAATGCTCATTCTTTGTTTTTCCATCAGTTTCTTTATCATATATTCTATAATCTACAGGGGTAGATTGATCAGTTTTAGCATTGTAATGCAGTAAGTTGACCATCCCTATACCAGGTATAACATCATGTACAGCTCCAGAATATTGATAATGTACAAGCTCAATTTTCTTACTGTATTGCTTTGACAATAACGTGTCATCTCCCACTAATAAACAAGAAGCTTCCCTATCAATATATTTTGACACTTCTCTGTAGATCCCGCTAGGGCGGAAATCCTTACTATTTAACCATCGACTTGCACTATCATGAGATAGGTTTATTGGACTTACTTCAGATAATGCTTTACCACTATATCTTACGCTACTTGCTTGTAAAAATGATTTATATAAGTCTTTGCTACATTTTGATCTTGCCATGCTTAACTAAAACTCTTTCTTGCTAGATTAACATATTTTTTGCTAAGTGCGAAACTCCTGACATAGTAATAAATAAAGCAGTATATTTAGCACTTGCTGTAAATATAGAAGGGAAAAAGGAGTTACTTGGCATTTGGATAGGCAAAAATGAAGGTGCTAAATTTTGGATGCAAGTAGTTACTGAGTTAAAGAATCGAGGAATTGAACAAATTTATGTTGCTTGTGTGGATGGTTTAAAGGGCTTTCCAGAAGCTATAAGCAGTGTATTCCCGAGTACTATAGTACAATTATGTATTGTACATATGGTTCGCAATTCAGTAAAGTATGTGTCATATAAAGATTTAAAAGAGGTCACATCAGATCTAAAACAAATTTATACAGCTAATAATGACGAAATGGCACGTTTAAAACTTCAGCAATTTGGTGTAAAATGGGATAAAAAATATCCGGTAATTTCTGATATTTGGCAACGTAATTGGTCTGGGATAATACCGTTTTTTGCCTTTCCTGAAGAGATCAGAAAGGTAATTTATACTACTAACACTATAGAATCTGTAAATCGTCAAATTAGAAAAATTATCAAAAATAAGGGGGTGTTTCCAGATGATAAGTCAATTCAAAAAATAATATTTTTATCCCTACAAAATGCAGCCAAAAAATGGACCATGCCTATTAAAGATTGGTCTTTAGCTTTAAATCAATTTGAAATACTTTGTGGAGATTTTAAATATGATTTATTGGAAAATAAAAAATGAACTTACACAAATTAAATGATTGACTCAAATAATAAAGAAGGTTTGACCCAATTTTTAAAAATCCCAGTTAGCAATCTTGATAATAATTGGGCTGAGAGATCACTGCGTACCATTATTTTACAAAGGAAGAATTCATTATTCTTTAAAACAATCAATAGTGCTGAGATACATAGTGGTCTGTATAGTATAGTAAAGACTTGTAGTGAGAACGAGATCAATGCCTTTAAATATTTAAATTGGCTACAAGAGCAGAGTAGCAAAGCAAAGAAGCGTCCTGCGAATTATACGCCTTTTGCCTATGCAAGATATATGAATAATACGGAATTAATCGAGACAGCAGCTTAAACGACAGGAAGCCAATCATTAGAGAATTTGGCAGAACTAGGATCACCATTATGAATAAGAATGTGTAAGGTTCTATAACAAATTTGATAAGATGAATTATCAGATGGGAAAAGTTTTGCGGTAAATTTACCTTTGGATAGGCGTTTAGAGCATAGCCAAAAGCCTTGACCGTCAAAGGACAAAATTTTAATGGCAGTTCTGTTTTTATTATAGAATAAAAACAAGGAACCATTAAGAGGGTCAGAAGAAAGTTTTTGTCTACAAACAGCGATTAAGCCATCGATACCCTTGCGAAAATCGATGGCAATAGTGGCAACAAAAATAACTGACGCCGGGGTTAGTTGCAGCATAAAAATGTCTGAATTATGGTTTTTGGTTCTAGTGTTTGGATAATAAGTTTGGTACCATTTGGTTTAATAATGTGACAAGTATAGTGATTTTGTTTGGGGGCAGCTACAGGATCGGTATCTATAGAATTTAATAGTTGAAATGGGAGAAAATTAATATTTTGTTGTAGAGCTTGATTTGAAGTTGAGACAGGAGAAGTTTTGAGGGTAGGCTCATGGGCTTTTTTAATTGAACTGATTGTTGCTTTTTTAATTGAACTGATTGTTGCTTTATTAATATTAAGATGTTTAGCTATCTCTTGGTAAGAATAATGATGGAGTAATTGGTAAACTAATTCCTTTAGATGGTTTGGTATAGGATCAAACTTATTAGTTTTAGTTTGACGCCAGGCTTTAAATTGCTGAGCTACTTGCTCAATAGTAATTGATGGTATTTGCATAGTATGAAACCCAAATGTATAAAAAATTCAGAGTCAATCATTTAATTTGTGTAAGTTCATTTTTTATTTTCCAATAAATCATATTTAAAATCTCCACAAAGTATTTCAAATTGATTTAAAGCTAAAGACCAATCTTTAATAGGCATGGTCCATTTTTTGGCTGCATTTTGTAGGGATAAAAATATTATTTTTTGAATTGACTTATCATCTGGAAACACCCCCTTATTTTTGATAATTTTTCTAATTTGACGATTTACAGATTCTATAGTGTTAGTAGTATAAATTACCTTTCTGATCTCTTCAGGAAAGGCAAAAAACGGTATTATCCCAGACCAATTACGTTGCCAAATATCAGAAATTACCGGATATTTTTTATCCCATTTTACACCAAATTGCTGAAGTTTTAAACGTGCCATTTCGTCATTATTAGCTGTATAAATTTGTTTTAGATCTGATGTGACCTCTTTTAAATCTTTATATGACACATACTTTACTGAATTGCGAACCATATGTACAATACATAATTGTACTATAGTACTCGGGAATACACTGCTTATAGCTTCTGGAAAGCCCTTTAAACCATCCACACAAGCAACATAAATTTGTTCAATTCCTCGATTCTTTAACTCAGTAACTACTTGCATCCAAAATTTAGCACCTTCATTTTTGCCTATCCAAATGCCAAGTAACTCCTTTTTCCCTTCTATATTTACAGCAAGTGCTAAATATACTGCTTTATTTATTACTATGTGATTGTCTCTAGATTTTACATAGATACAGTCCAAGTATAATATTGGATACACCCTATCTAAACAACGATTTTGCCACCTAGTTACTTCTTCTATCACCCCATCTGTTATGGTGGATATCAAGTCACCAGATACATCAGTTTGATATATTTCTTCTAAATGCCCTCGGATCTCGCTGACTGTCATACCGCGACCATAAAGGGATATCACTTTCTCATCAAATCCATTAAATCTCCTCAGCCCTTTTGGTATTAATTGAGGATTATACTCTCCTTCCCGATCTCTTGGTACTTCTACTGTCAGCTTACGACCATCCCCATCAATTACTGTCTTCTCATAGCTACCATTACGACGATTATTATCTACTTTTGGCATCTTGCTATGTTTTGAATATCCTAATTCATGATCCAACTCACTTGCTAATATTTTCTCAACTATTTGCTTCTTTAGCTGTTGAAATAAACCATCTCGACCAAATAACTCCGATGGATCTGCTTTTGATAATAATTCTTCTACTAGCTGATTACTGATGTCTAATGTATCTTTATCTGTATCTAATTTTTTAGCCATAATTCCTCCTTGCTTGCTTAAGTTACTTTTTTTACAGTAATCTCTTACTGCTTTCTTTGCAACTTACACAAACTATAGGACAGACTCTTTCTACCTTCTGCCATCATAGGTGATAAAGCAGGAAGTTTACCAAGGGCTGGCAGCTCATCGATAACAATCCATACTCTGTGTTTACTATCTATGCCTATTTCCATAAGCTGCGTTAATGCAAGTTCAGTTAAACAAGATATTAGTGGTAAGGTTAATGCACGACTGCTGGGTTTGGTTGCTAGAAAGAACCATGCTTTGTGTCCTGTCTGAAGATTAGCAAAGTATTGTTTAATTGAAAATGCTCCATTGTCATCGGCAAGCTGTAGGTACATAAGTGGTTTGCTATTTGCTGCCAGTACCGCTACAATAGAGCCAGATGTTTGTTTGGAGTCATTTGTAAGGTATCTAGCGGCTTCAGTACCTCCTAGTACGGTTTTTAGATATTCTATATCTGCATGACATGCCATATTTACTACATCTTGTACGGAGGCATTTTTCCCTCTCAAAAACTCAACGCAGCTATTGAGGACAGTTTCGGCAGCTGTTTCCCAAAAAAGATCAGAGTGACTGCTCGATTGCTTTCTGTTAAAACGTATACCTGCAGCAAAACTGCATAACTTTATCTAATGTTTTTGCTAGTATGAATTTTTTATACATTTGGGTTTCATACTATGCAAATACCATCAATTACTATTGAGCAAGTAGCTCAGCAATTTAAAGCCTGGCGTCAAACTAAAACTAATAAGTTTGATCCTATACCAAACCATCTAAAGGAATTAGTTTACCAATTACTCCATCATTATTCTTACCAAGAGATAGCTAAACATCTTAATATTAATAAAGCAACAATCAGTTCAATTAAAAAAGCCCATGAGCCTACCCTCAAAACTTCTCCTGTCTCAACTTCAAATCAAGCTCTACAACAAAATATTAATTTTCTCCCATTTCAACTATTAAATTCTATAGATACCGATCCTGTAGCTGCCCCCAAACAAAATCACTATATTTGTCACATTATTAAACCAAATGGTACCAAACTTATTATCCAAACACTAGAACCAAAAACCATAATTCAGACATTTTTATGCTGCAACTAACCCCGGCGTCAGTTATTTTTGTTGCCACTATTGCCATCGATTTTCGCAAGGGTATCGATGGCTTAATCGCTGTTTGTAGACAAAAACTTTCTTCTGACCCTCTTAATGGTTCCTTGTTTTTATTCTATAATAAAAACAGAACTGCCATTAAAATTTTGTCCTTTGACGGTCAAGGCTTTTGGCTATGCTCTAAACGCCTATCCAAAGGTAAATTTACCGCAAAACTTTTCCCATCTGATAATTCATCTTATCAAATTTGTTATAGAACCTTACACATTCTTATTCATAATGGTGATCCTAGTTCTGCCAAATTCTCTAATGATTGGCTTCCTGTCGTTTAAGCTGCTGTCTCGATTAATTCCGTATTATTCATATATCTTGCATAGGCAAAAGGCGTATAATTCGCAGGACGCTTCTTTGCTTTGCTACTCTGCTCTTGTAGCCAATTTAAATATTTAAAGGCATTGATCTCGTTCTCACTACAAGTCTTTACTATACTATACAAACCACTATGTATCTCAGCACTATTGATTGTTTTAAAGAATAATGAATTCTTCCTTTGTAAAATAATGGTACGCAGTGATCTCTCAGCCCAATTTGATCTGTCAACAGTTTTCCGGACAGTTTGTTTAGGCACATTTTTGCATTTTCTCGTATTGTACAGGTGATAGATAGTCATTAGTTGAATGCATCCTTATACGATTATAAAATACTTCTATATATTCAAATATGGCATATTTTGCTTCCTCCCTAGTTTTAAATTTATATTGATAAATTAGTTCTGTTTTTATAGTGTGAAAAAAGCTTTCAGCAACAGCATTATCCCAACAATTTCCTTTACCGCTCATACTCTGTATAATACCATGTTGTTTTGTAAGTTTTGAATGGCTATCAGAACAATATTGACTACCTCTATCAGTATGCCAAATAAGTCCTTTAGGTGGTTTACGTTGCCATATTGCCATTAGCAGAGCATTATTAACTAAATCAGCTTTCATGTTACTATTCATTGACCACCCTATAATTTTCCTAGAAAATAGATCAATAACGGTTGCTAAGTACAGCCAACCTTCTTCAGTTGGAACATATGTGATGTCCCCAACCCAATAACAATTAGCAGCATAGACCTTGAACTTTCTATCCAATAAATTAGGAGCAACTTGCTTATTATGACTAGAATCAGTAGTTGCTTTAAATTTATGTTTGCTTTTACATACTAAACCAGCTTCATTCATTAGCCTTGCAATCCGCTTCCGACTAACAATTATACCGTGTCTAGATAGTTCCTTTTTAATGGGTCTAGATCCATAATTCCTTCTACCTTCTTGAAAAATTGTTTTAATCTTACAGGTTAAAGCATTATCTTCTTTGTCCCTATTGCATTCAGGGGTAGTTAACCATTCATAATAGCCACTACGTGATACTTTCATAAATTTGCACATAATCGCAGTTGAAAAATCACCTTTATGCTTCTTTATCCATGCGTACTTTATTGGGACTCTTTCGCAAAGTACGCGGCAGCCTTTTTTAATAGATCACGCTCCTGCGTTACCCTAGCTAAATCTTTCTTTAATCTTTTTAATTCATCATAGAGATGTTCATCTGTTCGCATTATTGATTCTTTAGGTTTGGAATATTTATCTACCCAAGTATATAGAGTATTTCTAGTAATACCTAACTCTTTAGCTGTTTGTGACACAGGTCGCTTGGACTCAATTGCTAATTTAACTGCTGACTCTTTAAATTCAGCCGGATAAACCTTTGGTTTGCTATTAGTCATTTTTGTACTTCCTTTCTGTTAATATTGTCTCCTATTAACTGTCCGGAAAACTATAACCACATCAAACTATCACCTCATTATTTGCAGTCTTAGCACATATTGTAGTAGTATAACAGCTGCGTCCTTTCTTATTTTGAGTACGTAATTTCTTATTGGCTATAGTAATTTCTAAAATCCTAGCTCTAGTATCATCAAGGTTCAGTGAACTACATTCGGCAGCCATTTCCAATAATACCCCGTAAATTTCAGCTCCACCACCTTCTTGCCAAACATCTAAATATTGTTGCCAGAGCGAGCTATATGCCACAGGAACACCACTTAAACTTTGCAGCCTAGATAAACGGTAGAAAGGAGTACCATAGGTCTTTTGTAACACTATTGCACTTCTGCTACTATTTGTCCATTTGTTGATATTTTTATTGTTCATAACTATATAATCACAAGCATTACAACGTAGCGTTTTCTTTACATATCTGTTGACTGTAATTGGAGCATTACCTGTAAATTGTAGCAATTTTCTAGCTTCACTATTATATAGTTTGCCATTACAACAGTGAGGACAGCTATCACCACTACAAAAATTCTCAGGAGTTAAATAGCTGGTATTCGCATCCTTATAATCATCAAACCCATATTTACCTTGCCAATTACTACGATCTATCTTTTTGGGCTTATCGCACTCTTCTTCATTACCACCATTCCCCTTATCAGATTCACTTGGCGGTTCTTTTAATGAATCTGAACTATCTTTTTTTTGTTATCTGCCTTAAAACCAATCAGCATTTCCTTAAGCTTATTTATACTGATATTTGATGATGCTAGCTTGTCTATTAGCTCATTACAAAATTTCACAAGTTCTACTATCGTTTGCTGTTCATCTCCCGTTAATGAACTGTCCTTGACATGTTGTATTAGTTCTTCTCGTTCTTCAGCACTTAAGGTCGCTACTTTTGGTTTTTTCATTTGATTAATTATCATTATTATTAATATTTCAAATGTTATAATATAATTGGTACTTTTTCAACTAGTTTTTATTACAAAACTTACGCTATGTTATCTCAAGTATGACTAAAAACCTTGGCTGAAAGCCATTTTTTCATAGTAAAGAATTTTAATAATATCTCAGTACAAAGCCACTTATCATAAAACATAGCGTAAGTTTTGATTAATCGGTGATATTTGCATAGTAGAAACCCAAATTTATACAATAAATTCATACTAGCAAAAAAATTAGATAGTGTTACGCAGTTTTGCTGCAAGTATACGTTAAAACCGATTAATATCTTGGAAAATCGCTCTAAATCCTCACGAGATTCACAATCTTTCCAAAAGTCCCAAAATATCCGGTAATTTCTGATATTTGGCAACGTAATTGGTCTGGGATAATACCGTTTTTTGCCTTTCCTGAAGAGATCAGAAAGGTAATTTATACTACTCAGGAGTTTCGCAGTTAGCAAAATTGCGAATCAGCTAAAAGGCATCTAATGTTGTTCTGAATTGATGTTTTTATAACTTCCCAAGTTTGTTGATATAAAGTAATTTTTTCATTTATCCTCCTTTTGTTCATATCGAGCCAAGCAAATACAGCAAGGCAAATATGATTTCTCTGAGCTCGACCCGTGCGTGCCTGACAGCGTTCAATACCACAAGTTTGTTTTAATTCTCGATGATAAACTTCTATAGACCACCGTGCCTTAACAATTTTCTCTATTTGTTCACGTGTTGGATTTTCTAAGTTAGTTGTTATGTAATCAATGCGACCATTTTTTGCCACAAACTTAAATACCGTAACCCAACCGTATCCACGTAGGTGAATTTTTAGTCCCTCATCAGGAATCTCTAAACTTTCTAAGCTAACATTATGATTAACTTTTCTATTTTTTCTTAGGTTACTAACCCATGTCCAACCTAAATTACGTATATGTTTCAAATTCTCCAAACCGCTATACCACGCATCCATTACTACTGCATCAGGATTGATCCCTCTTTCCTTAGCTAAAGTAAGCATATCACAAAAATGCTCATTCTTTGTTTTTCCATCAGTTTCTTTATCATATATTCTATAATCTACAGGAGTCTGTCCTATAGTTTGTGTAAGTTGCAAAGAAAGCAGTAAGAGATTACTGTAAAAAAAGTAACTTAAGCAAGCAAGGAGGAATTATGGCTAAAAAATTAGATACAGATAAAGATACATTAGACATCAGTAATCAGCTAGTAGAAGAATTATTATCAAAAGCAGATCCATCGGAGTTATTTGGTCGAGATGGTTTATTTCAACAGCTAAAGAAGCAAATAGTTGAGAAAATATTAGCAAGTGAGTTGGATCATGAATTAGGATATTCAAAACATAGCAAGATGCCAAAAGTAGATAATAATCGTCGTAATGGTAGCTATGAGAAGACAGTAATTGATGGGGATGGTCGTAAGCTGACAGTAGAAGTACCAAGAGATCGGGAAGGAGAGTATAATCCTCAATTAATACCAAAAGGGCTGAGGAGATTTAATGGATTTGATGAGAAAGTGATATCCCTTTATGGTCGCGGTATGACAGTCAGCGAGATCCGAGGGCATTTAGAAGAAATATATCAAACTGATGTATCTGGTGACTTGATATCCACCATAACAGATGGGGTGATAGAAGAAGTAACTAGGTGGCAAAATCGTTGTTTAGATAGGGTGTATCCAATATTATACTTGGACTGTATCTATGTAAAATCTAGAGACAATCACATAGTAATAAATAAAGCAGTATATTTAGCACTTGCTGTAAATATAGAAGGGAAAAAGGAGTTACTTGGCATTTGGATAGGCAAAAATGAAGGTGCTAAATTTTGGATGCAAGTAGTTACTGAGTTAAAGAATCGAGGAATTGAACAAATTTATGTTGCTTGTGTGGATGGTTTAAAGGGCTTTCCAGAAGCTATAAGCAGTGTATTCCCGAGTACTATAGTACAATTATGTATTGTACATATGGTTCGCAATTCAGTAAAGTATGTGTCATATAAAGATTTAAAAGAGGTCACATCAGATCTAAAACAAATTTATACAGCTAATAATGACGAAATGGCACGTTTAAAACTTCAGCAATTTGGTGTAAAATGGGATAAAAAATATCCGGTAATTTCTGATATTTGGCAACGTAATTGGTCTGGGATAATACCGTTTTTTGCCTTTCCTGAAGAGATCAGAAAGGTAATTTATACTACTAACACTATAGAATCTGTAAATCGTCAAATTAGAAAAATTATCAAAAATAAGGGGGTGTTTCCAGATGATAAGTCAATTCAAAAAATAATATTTTTATCCCTACAAAATGCAGCCAAAAAATGGACCATGCCTATTAAAGATTGGTCTTTAGCTTTAAATCAATTTGAAATACTTTGTGGAGATTTTAAATATGATTTATTGGAAAATAAAAAATGAACTTACACAAATTAAATGATTGACTCAGTTAAGACTTTTAGATGATTATATGCAACGACAGCTTCGTTCTCCATCTTTACACTATTTAGAACCTTCCATAGCGTAAGTTTTGTAGATATAGATATTTTTAATAATTATTTATTGCAACGGTGGTTGATAGTCAATTATTGATTTATAACCTCTTATTAGCTATATCGTTAATCATGTCTTCAATAATATCTTCAACTAGTGGTAATTTAACTGGTACTTGTACAGTAAAAGTTGTACTCTTACCTTGATAGCTGTTAACATTAATTTTACTATTTAGTTCAAAGATAAACTGTTTGACTAAATTTAAGCCTAAACCTAAGCTTAAATCCACTTCCTCAGCACTATCTTTACTAGTAGAAGAGTCAAGACTGTTTAATTGTTTATAAAGATATTGTTGTTGGTCTTTGGACATACCTATACCGGTATCATGAACGATGAATTGCAAAATATCTTCCTTAGCACGGGTATTTTTAATATTATTTTCATTATAGATATTTTCCTAATTCGAAGGTTGGAGCAGCAAAAAAATTGGTGGTAATAATAATACTACCTTTCTCGGTAAAATTAATGGCGTTACTAACTAATTGATCTAATATTGCCTCAAGTCGGTAACTATCGGCAATGACCACATCCGCAAGATCATGCTGAAAATTAGCAACGAGCTTTATGCCTTTATAATTAGCAGCTGGTATTAGTTTAGTAATAACTCTATTTAACCCCAGTTGCCAATTAATTTGGTATATCAAAAAGTTCTATAGGCAGCAAAGTTTTGATAGAAGGTTTGTTTTCTAGCAACTGATAATTGATTAGGCAGGATAGCATATGACTAAATGCATTTGTAACTGATCTATGTCTAGAATGCTCCAATTTATCAAGAAATTTAAGTTTGCCTATTACGGTTTCTATCAGAGTTCTTTTGAGCAACATAACCTTATCTGTAATAGGGAGTAATATATTTTTCATATTCTTTTTAACCCGAGTAATAAGTTGGATGCCTTTGTCATGCAAATCATCAAATAATTCTTTAGATATATAACCGCGATCGCCAAAAACTTTGCCATATATACCAGATATCATTCCTTTAAGCCCTTTCCTATCATCCTTATTACCACTGCTGAAAGATACCTTTATCAGATTACCTTCGGTATCTATGATTAAATGTAACTTTAGTCCATAAAACCACCCCTTAGTGGTTTTTCCTCTTGCCGCTATTCCTTTAAAAACCTTATGTGAACTTATACGATAATTCTTACATACGGCTATACCTGTAGCATCTACAAAAGACAGACCTGTGCATTCAGCAAGCAAATGATTCAGTAATATTGCTAAATAAGGCATACTTCTACCTATCAATTTAGTAAAATGTTCATAGCTAACAAGTTTAAAATCTTCTGTATAATTATGTAAGATTACTTGTTTGTAATAATGCTTAAAACAATCACAATATGAATCATAGTAACCAATTAATATGGTTACTACTTCGCTTATTGATAAATAATTACTTACACCAGGTTTAAATTTACTACTATTAATTGTAGGCAAATTATTTTCCAAATTCTTTATAAAATCGTCGACAAAACAGTAAATTGCGGTAAAATCTTTTTTCATAGGTTATTTTGTTATTGGTTGAAAAAGATAAAATAACCTATGTCCCTTTTAAAATCTACCTTTCATCTCTCCTATTTAATTGGCAACTGGGGTTATTTACTAACTTCTTAGGATCAATTTTTTGTACGATGTGAGGTGCTAATGCTGTGGTAGCTGTCAAGCTTGAATGTGACTTAGCAAAGTCTAATATATCACCGGAGTAATTGATAAGCTCCTTGGCACAATTGGTAATGTTGGCTATAGATTGCTTCTTGCTAGGATCATTCTCTACTTCATATAGTACCAAAGCACCTGAGCAAATGCTGATACAGGGAGTTTTTATACTAAGTGATACATTTTTTATAAAGTCTTGGTGATTAAATTAGCTAATTTGAGTTTTTTCTTAACTTGTTCTAGCTCAAGAGAAATATCATTATCGATATTATTTGTTTCATTGCTAGTTTTAGTTGTGTCTTCATTGGTAGTGTTATTATTTTCTGCCATTAAAACCTATTATCTATAAGACTTATAGAGTTTTGCCGGACAGACTAGCTTTAAATCAATTTGAAATACTTTGTGGAGATTTTAAATATGATTTATTGGAAAATAAAAAATGAACTTACACAAATTAAATGATTGACTCGGGTTTATTTTTTCTGAGTAAGAGAATGAATAAAAGATTTGCTAAGACCAGTTACAGCAGAAATAAAAGCAACATCAGAGCCTTGAGCTAACATTTTCTTTGCTATTTCAACTCTCTCTTCAGCTTTACCTTCAGCTTTACCAACCTGGATGCCTTGGACTATACCCTCATCAATATATTTCTCAGCAATAGTTCTCATAATATTCCCCTCTTCTGTTGCAGTTAAATGACTCGCTATTAGCCTCTCTAGCTCTTGTTGCTTACCTTCTTCTATCTTAGCCTCACTATACCATAAAAACGATCTTATGTAAATATAGCCTGTTGACTTATCTATACTAATATAGGATTTAAAATTTGTTAAAAGTTCATCCCACACCTTCAATATATCTCGCTTCTGTATATTTTTCATCATAAATTGTAACATACCGAAATGTTGCTTCTGCTTTATCTCATCATCAGACATTGATTGTAAATCTATTAGCTTATAATCCTCACACATCAATTGCTTTGCAAGTTTGGGATCACTAAACAACTCAAACAAGTTCTTTGGCACATTAAATCTTCTAGTACCATGATAAAACACCATTGGTACTATCAACGGTATTTTATTCCTACCTTTTTTATGTCTTTCAGCTAATAGCAACATATATTTCCATAATTTGAGTGCCATCCAATATTTTGGTCTTATCTCCGCCTCAATCAACACATACACAAAGGCTTGCTCATTATCTTTAGTCTTAACAGAATAGACTAAATCACTAAGAGCTCTTTTTAGGTCATCCTCAACAAATGATTCTTTCTCTATTGTTATTTTGGTTAAATCAACTATTTCCTTAACCTCTTCTGGTAAATAATGCTCCAAAAATTCTTGAGCTGCTATTTGATTGACCATTATCTTTTTAAATAATGCATCATGTTTTAGTTGAGTTGAGATATTCTTGATTAGTTAATTATTATTATTTTTAATATAACCTATATAGTAGCTTTAACTATTATTCCCTGGTTTTTCTGAGTCTCTGCTGCATTTTGTAATTCATTTTTTATTTCCTTACCTATTACTGATTGTGGATTAATATATTGCATCACTTGTTTATCTTTGCCTATGGCAACTAAGTAATCTTCTGGTACGGCGTAGCTTTTACCTCTAAAATCATTTATTGTCCCACTTTGGGAGAAAAACCCCGCACTTGCAGTGCGTCGTTTCAACATAAATTTTAAATATCTTATCAAGAAAAGATAGGATATTTTTTAACAAAATCTTACACTTCACAGATATATTTTTTTGTGTTGTGACACTTTCTAAATGAGCCATACACAAATAGTTTCTAACTTTTAAGTTAGTACATACATGAGGCATTCATGCCGTAATATTAAGCTCTGCACTTGCAGTGCAGAGTGGTTAACTACTATATCGCAGAATCTAACATTACCTAAATTATAATTAGGAGCAAACTTATTTTTCATTATTTGCAAATCTTTTGTTATTTTCTGCTCAATAGCTTTAGAACAACTATTCTTGCTATAGAGAATAAAAGACTCTATGCCTTTTTCCTTATATATTTGCAAGGCTGTATTTATGTTCTCCTTAGTAGTAAATCTTTCCAATGATTTTATTTGCCATTGAAACTTCTGTAATATATCGCGATTTGCTGATTTTCCAAGTTCTAGTTCTATAGATTTGATTTGTGATTTATTGTCCCACTTTGGGAGAAAAACCCCGCACTTGCAGTGCGTCGTTTCAACATAAATTTTAAATATCTTATCAAGAAAAGATAAGATAAGATATTTTTTAACAAAATCTTACACTTCACAGATATATTCTTTTTGTGTTGTGACACTTTCTAAATGAGCCATACACAAATAGTTTCTAACTTTTAAGTTAGTACATACATGAGGCATTCATGCCGTAATATTAAGCTCTGCACTTGCAGTGCAGAGTGGTTAACTATTGTCAGCATTATTAACTGGTTTTAATGACTCAGTAAATTTAGTTGTTTTTTCGTTTAGTGTTTCATTTGATATTAATTTTGCTATTTCAGGTTCTATAAACTTTTTAATAGATTCTGCTCCTTGAGCTTTGAGCATATCATTAAAATCCCCCATATCTTGCGGCATTATTACTGATACTACTGCACCCTTAGCTGTTAATTGTTCTTTAGCTTTAATGACACTACTAACTGATACGGCACTTTGTCCATCATTATCTGCCGCAATGATTATCTTCTCTCCTTTTGTAGGTTGATAATTCTTAATATTACTTATACCTAAACTACAGATGATTTTACCTTTAATACCTGCTTCCTGCAAACTTAAAGCTGTTTCTACTCCTTCTGCTATAATTGTTATGTTACTCCTTGAGTTATCCCCTTGTTGATTATCTTGTTGAATTTCTACAAAACAACCACTAATTTTACCAAATGAACGTTTATTAACGGCAATATCAGCTTTAGCACCTGTTTCTTGGTTTAAATAGATCGATTGTCCACCAGTGATTCTACCTTCTTGATCTCGTGCGAAGGCAATTAAGGCTGGATAATATTGTTTGCTGCCATTATCCCACATCATGTTAGTTTTAAGGTCTTGGCTTAATTGGAATTTTTCTAATACTGTTTCAATTCCACGGTGCTTACCTAAATATTGTCTAGCTACATTATTATTGGTAGAATATAGTACAGAACTTGATTTTTCATATAATCCTTCCGCTTGTTTTATCTTAGCTATCTCTCTGTTTTGTTCTTGTTGATTCTGGATTTTAGCTTGCCTGTAAGACTTATCTACTACCAAATCTACTAATAGGTCTTGTTTATAGACAGTTGGCATACCAACCATTTCTTGTAAATATTTCTGAGCTTGAATAAAGTTACATTTTCTTTCTCTCTGTACTAAAGTAAATAAGTCTCCACCGAAACTGGACTGATTTTTCAAGACAAATTTTTCACTAATTTTGTTTCCCATTTTACATAATTTTTAAGCTGCATTTTGTAAGTAATCAAGATACACGTTCATCGGTTTTTTATAACCAATACTTGAATGGAATCTTTGATTGTTATATTTATCCATGTATTTATCAATACCATCTTTAAGTTCTGCGATATTTTTAAAATCATTTATAAATATACAATTATATTTTAAAGTTCTAAAAAATCTTTCAATCACAATATTATCAATGCTTCTACCCTTACCGTTCATTGAGATTTGTATATTATTCTCTTTTAGAATTCCCGTATGCTCATGTCCAGTATATTGACTACCCTGATCACTATTGAATATTTGTGGTGCAGGGTATTTATTCAGTGCATCTTTTAATACATCGGTTACAAGTGATGCATCCATAGAATTAGATACTTTATAACTTAGTATTGCCTTACTATGCCAATCTATAATCGCCACAAGATACATAAATCCTCCGTTAGTTCTAATATAAGTAATGTCACCACTCCACACTTGATTAACATAAGGTACATGAATAGTTCTATTCGTTCCTGATTTGTGCCAGTACGGCTCAAGCAAATAGCTATAAATTTTATGTTGACCATCCTTCACAGAAGTAGATTGCTTTTTATGAGGATGAATAGCTTCTATACCCATTATTCCCATATATTTAAGCACCCTATCTCTGCCCACATTAAAGCCGTCTTCCAATAATTGTTTGTATATATAACGATAACCATACTCAGGGTTATCCGTATATATTTCATCTATTCTATTTAAAATATCAAGATTATATAAGCTCATTACTTTAGCTTTATAATATACTCCAGATCTGCTTATCTTTAATAGTTCACATTGCCTTGTCTTTGCTAACGTACTCAGCTTGGGGTCGACAAGACTTTTCTTATTTGATAAGTCCAAGCTGTTTAGCTTTCCCACCGCCCAGTCCCTCTCGACTGTAGCCTTACCTAATGCTTTTGCAAGTTCATCGTTTTGATTCTTAAGTTCACTAATCTGCCCTTTGTACTCACTAACAGCTTTTGCTGGCTCAAATGCCAATGACGCATTATCTAAAAATTGTCGTTTCCAGTTTTGCATAGTTTTAGCCGTTACTTCATATTTGACCGATAACTGACCTATTGTTGATTCTTCTTTTAACATCTCTAATACTATTTTAGTTTTTGCTTCTGCACTAAAATTTTTAATTTGTTTTTTACCCATTTGTTTCTCTTTAATTTTATTTAACCTGAGTTTGACGTAAGCACCAAACAAAATGCTAAGCATTATGTAATAACATAAACAAACTGTTGGTGGTGAGCTATGGTAAAAATAAAACCTTCTTTTAAACTAGTGTGTTAGGAGAAAGAATATTTGAAAAGTAAGAAGGGAGGGATTATAAAGTTCTCGAATAATAACAACAAAATTGGAGAATATATTATGATCCCTCTTACGGAGATTTTCTGCTTAATTGATGATTTTTGCAAGCATTTTGATACGGAGCAAAATAAATATATATTACCAAATCCTAACCGTAAGCGTAAAGTAGTTTGCAGTATAGGACTCTCAGAGATTATTACTATTATAGTAATGTTTCACTTGAGTCACTACCGTACCTTTAAAGATTTTTATTTATGCTGCCTATGTCAAAGTTATAGAAAGGAATTTCCAAAACTTGTGAGCTATAGTCGTTTTATTCAGTTAATGCCAATGAGCTTCATGCCCATGGTGTTACTGCTAAAAAGCCTATCAGGAAAACAAACTGGTCAATATTATATCGACTCTACTAAACTTCCTGCTTGCCATAATTTAAGAATTAATAGACATAAAGTATTCAAAGACATAGCAAAAAGAGGTAAGACTTCCACTGGGTGGTTCTTTGGTTGTAAGCTACATATTGTCATTAACAGTTGCGGAGAGATTATGAGTTTTTCTTTAACTCCAGGAAATGTTGATGATAGAGCAGTGGTGGAAAATTTAGTAGATAAATTACAAGGCTGGCTTTTTGGTGATCGTGGGTATATCAGTAAAAAACTCACTCAATCCCTTGCTAATCAAGGTTTAGAACTAATAACAAAAATTAAAAGTAATATGAAAGAAAAAATAATAGATCCTATTAAAAAGCGGTTTTTAAATAAAAGGTATATTATTGAAACCATTAACGATCAACTAAAAAACCTTTGTCATATAGACCATACAAGGCACAGATCTGTTATGAATTTTCAAACTAACGTATTAGCTGGACTGCTTGCCTATGTTTTTAAGCCTAATAAAATTTCTGTAGCTTTTGGAAAATTAAACAATCTCAACCTTCCTCTTACATCAAACTGAGGTTATTTATTATTCTATACTTATTGAGAAACAAAAATACCTGCTTCTTTGTCTAATTTTTTCAGTCCATTATAACCTTCACCTTTACAGGAGTTTCGCACTTAGCAAAAAATATGTTAATCTAGCAAGAAAGAGTTTTAGTTAAGCATGGCAAGATCAAAATGTAGCAAAGACTTATATAAATCATTTTTACAAGCAAGTAGCGTAAGATATAGTGGTAAAGCATTATCTGAAGTAAGTCCAATAAACCTATCTCATGATAGTGCAAGTCGATGGTTAAATAGTAAGGATTTCCGCCCTAGCGGGATCTACAGAGAAGTGTCAAAATATATTGATAGGGAAGCTTCTTGTTTATTAGTGGGAGATGACACGTTATTGTCAAAGCAATACAGTAAGAAAATTGAGCTTGTACATTATCAATATTCTGGAGCTGTACATGATGTTATACCTGGTATAGGGATGGTCAACTTACTGCATTACAATGCTAAAACTGATCAATCTACCCCTGTAGATTATAGAATATATGATAAAGAAACTGATGGAAAAACAAAGAATGAGCATTTTTGTGATATGCTTACTTTAGCTAAGGAAAGAGGGATCAATCCTGATGCAGTAGTAATGGATGCGTGGTATAGCGGTTTGGAGAATTTGAAACATATACGTAATTTAGGTTGGACATGGGTTAGTAACCTAAGAAAAAATAGAAAAGTTAATCATAATGTTAGCTTAGAAAGTTTAGAGATTCCTGATGAGGGACTAAAAATTCACCTACGTGGATACGGTTGGGTTACGGTATTTAAGTTTGTGGCAAAAAATGGTCGCATTGATTACATAACAACTAACTTAGAAAATCCAACACGTGAACAAATAGAGAAAATTGTTAAGGCACGGTGGTCTATAGAAGTTTATCATCGAGAATTAAAACAAACTTGTGGTATTGAACGCTGTCAGGCACGCACGGGTCGAGCTCAGAGAAATCATATTTGCCTTGCCGTATTTGCTTGGCTCGATATGAACAAAAGGAGGATAAATGAAAAAATTATGAGCCTTTCTAATTAAGTGTGTAAATTTTTCATAGGGCTTAAATTCTACCTTCAAATTTTATGAGTCTGTCCTATAGTTTGTGTAAGTTGCAAAGAAAGCAGTAAGAGATTACTGTAAAAAAAGTAACTTAAGCAAGCAAGGAGGAATTATGGCTAAAAAATTAGATACAGATAAAGATACATTAGACATCAGTAATCAGCTAGTAGAAGAATTATTATCAAAAGCAGATCCATCGGAGTTATTTGGTCGAGATGGTTTATTTCAACAGCTAAAGAAGCAAATAGTTGAGAAAATATTAGCAAGTGAGTTGGATCATGAATTAGGATATTCAAAACATAGCAAGATGCCAAAAGTAGATAATAATCGTCGTAATGGTAGCTATGAGAAGACAGTAATTGATGGGGATGGTCGTAAGCTGACAGTAGAAGTACCAAGAGATCGGGAAGGAGAGTATAATCCTCAATTAATACCAAAAGGGCTGAGGAGATTTAATGGATTTGATGAGAAAGTGATATCCCTTTATGGTCGCGGTATGACAGTCAGCGAGATCCGAGGGCATTTAGAAGAAATATATCAAACTGATGTATCTGGTGACTTGATATCCACCATAACAGATGGGGTGATAGAAGAAGTAACTAGGTGGCAAAATCGTTGTTTAGATAGGGTGTATCCAATATTATACTTGGACTGTATCTATGTAAAATCTAGAGACAATCACATAGTAATAAATAAAGCAGTATATTTAGCACTTGCTGTAAATATAGAAGGGAAAAAGGAGTTACTTGGCATTTGGATAGGCAAAAATGAAGGTGCTAAATTTTGGATGCAAGTAGTTACTGAGTTAAAGAATCGAGGAATTGAACAAATTTATGTTGCTTGTGTGGATGGTTTAAAGGGCTTTCCAGAAGCTATAAGCAGTGTATTCCCGAGTACTATAGTAACAATTATGTATTGTACATATGGTTCGCAATTCAGTAAAGTATGTGTCATATAAAGATTTAAAAGAGGTCACATCAGATCTAAAACAAATTTATACAGCTAATAATGACGAAATGGCACGTTTAAAACTTCAGCAATTTGGTGTAAAATGGGATAAAAAATATCCGGTAATTTCTGATATTTGGCAACGTAATTGGTCTGGGATAATACCGTTTTTTGCCTTTCCTGAAGAGATCAGAAAGGTAATTTATACTACTAACACTATAGAATCTGTAAATCGTCAAATTAGAAAAATTATCAAAAATAAGGGGGTGTTTCCAGATGATAAGTCAATTCAAAAAATAATATTTTTATCCCTACAAAATGCAGCCAAAAAATGGACCATGCCTATTAAAGATTGGTCTTTAGCTTTAAATCAATTTGAAATACTTTGTGGAGATTTTAAATATGATTTATTGGAAAATAAAAAATGAACTTACACAAATTAAATGATTGACTCAATTTTATCAAAAAGTGAGCCATAGCTGCGTTCCAGTTTGGAATCGGCATAACCCATTTCTTGGTCATATAATCAATTGCCAAATACAAGGTCTTAAAAACAGCATTATCATTTGGAAAAACCCGTTTATTCTTAGTAACCTTACGTAATTGGCTATTGACAGATTCTACACTATTAGTTGTGTATATTACTTTCCTTATCGCCTCAGGGTATCCTAGAAAAACCATTAAATTTTCCCAATGAACATACCAAGATTTAGCAATTTGTGGATACTGTTTACTCCATTTAGCTTCAAAAGATTCTAAAGCAAGATGTGCTTCTTCCTCTGTGCTAGCAGTATATATAGGCTTTAAATCAGCCGCTAATTCTTTTCGGTCTTTATATGATACATATTTTAAACTATTTCTAATCTGATGTACAATACATAATTGATGTTCGGTTTTCGGAAAAACTGCTTCTATTGCCTCAGACATACCGGTTAAATTATCACTGCAAGCAATAAGCATGTCTTGCATACCTCTGTTCTTCATCTCAGTAAAATTACCAAGCCAAAATTTCGCTCCTTCATTTTCACTGATCCACAATCCTAAAATATCCTTCCTTTCAGATAAATCAATACCTAATGCTACATATACAGACTTATTGATAATTCGTTTATCTTGACGTACTTTTACTACTAAACAGTCAAAAAATACTATAGCATATACTCGATCCAATGGTCGGCTTTGCCATATCTTGACATCCTCAATTACATCATCAGTAATTTGACTTATCAAACTTTCGCTAACGTCAGCTCCATACAATTCTTGCATTTGAATCTTAATATCAGATAAGCTCATTCCTTTAGCGTATAATGATATTATTTTATCATCAAATCCTTCAATACGTCTTTGACGCTTCGGAATTAATGCAGGTTCAAATGTACTACTTCTATCCCTTGGAACCTCAATCTCTACAACTCCATTATTTGTTACTAGATTCTTTACATTCCTACCATTACGAACATTATCACTATCAGTATGACAATATTTATCATATCCTAAATGATTATTCATCTCTGACTGCAATGCCTTCTCTACAAGCCGTTTGGTTAATTGTTTTAATAAACCATCCTCTTTAAGTAATGTTGATATATCTGTATCATTATTTATTAATAAATCTATCGCTTGATTCATTGCTTCATTTTGTTTTTGGTGCATTATAATTTCTCCTTTTGTTATATTATATTTTTATATAACCTTTGAAAAATTTACACACTTATTTGTACAGAGCCAAAACATTAGATAAAGTTATGCAGTTTTGCTGCAGGTATACATTGCTGTTGCCGAACTTTACGGGGTCTAGTGCCACGCTTAGCCCATATACGAGTTAAGCTACCTTGTTGCCCAACTCGAGTTTCATCTTGAGACCATATATCAACTTTACATCTATCGATATTTTTTGGTAATAATTCTGTTAACATATCTGGAAAGTTTTTTTATATGTATTTTGAGTCTCTTGATTTGACTTTGGATGCATTGAACGAGAAGTAATCCAGCTAAAACCAAGGCGGTGCATAGTATTGTAGACTGTTTTTAAAGCACATTTAGCACCATATTCCTCAAGTAACATGATATGTAACTCCTTTCCAGTTATATACCCACCAGTTTTACTTTCACTGAGCGTATTGATTTTATCAAAAAGAGCAGACTCTTGTATAGTGTTAATCTTCCTAGGGGCACCGCTTCTTTGTGATTCAAATAATCCTTCAAAACCATGATTCCTAAATCTTCTGAGCCATGATTGCACAGTTTTCCAGTGTGACTTCACTATTTCATACTAATTATCTTTCAAAACAGAATTAATAGGATTAATAATCCAATTCCAACTAGTGATAGATTTAACAATTTGAGGACTTGCTTCATATTTTAATATAGCATCTGACATTCTATTTAACACATCCTCCATTGAATGAAATAATTTATTGTAAAAGAATTTTTCTTTTATTTCCTCCCACATATTTTCAGCAGGATTTAGTTGAGGAGACAAAGGTGGAAGATGATGAATCATTATATTTTGTGGTATTGTTATAGAAGTTTGACGATGATTTGCTGCACCATCACATATCAGCAAAATAAACTTATCCGGATGCCTTGAGGATAATTCTTGTAAGAAAATATTCATACATTCTGATGTCATATAAGGTAAGATTAACATATCCGATACTCCAGTCATTGGACTAAATGCTCCATAAATATAACTATATTCCCGGATAACTTGTTTAGCGACAGCAGGTCTGTTACCTTTGTAACTCCAACATCTTTTTATATCATTTATTCGTCCAAAACGAGACTCATCTTGAAACATCACTTGTAACTCAAGTCCCTCCGACTTAGACCGGACATTGGCGGCGGTAACCACTGAGCCGAAGTTTTTTTAAAAGATTCCATCTCATCTTTATTTTGGTTTGGATGATGAGGACGGGGAAAAACTTTACGCCAATGATGACGATGTAAAAGTTTGTAGATTGCTGATTTAGTTACTTTCTTCTGCAAAACCTCTTCATATTTTTTCTGTATTTCTCTGACTACTACAACTTCTCCTTGAGATGCCCTATGATTAAAAGATTTCAGTATTTTACTTTCATTAGACTCATCCATATAACAATGATTCCTACCTCCTCTTTTAGTTTCTTTTAATACTGATTCTCCTTGCTGATAATAAGCAGTATGAATTTGCCTAACTCGACTAATACTTAAACCGGTAATTTCAGAAATCTGCTTAGGTAAATATGAAAACTTGGCACGCAAATAAATACATTGTATCTTGCGAAACGCTATTAATTCTGGTGCCAATTTTAACAAAAATTCCATCCGACAAATTGTTTCAGGTGGATAAACATATTGATAACCTGACATTACTTTTTTTATTTTTATTGTCCCACTTTGGGAGAAAAACCCCGCACTTGCAGTGCGTCGTTTCAACATAAATTTTAAATATCTTATCAAGAAAAGATAAGAATGAATCATACAGATATTTTTTAACAAAATCTTACACTTCACAGATATATTCTTTTTGTGTTGTGACACTTTCTAAATGAGCCATATACAAATAGTTTCTAACTTTTAAGTTAGTACATACATTAGGCATTCATGCCGTAATATTAAGCTCTGCACTTGCAGTGCAGAGTGGTTAACTTTATAACCTCATTATACCATATTAATTCTATTTTGAAAGATAATTAGTATCAGATATGGCTTTAAAAGATTTGCCTAATTGAAGGTGATACATCGCCAATAAACGTATACGATTTCGACCATGCGGCTCATGTTTCATCATTTTTATAAAATCATGACCTTCAAAACCTTACGGTAATATTAACCTAGCTATTTGATTACCTTTTATCAGTTAAAAAACCATTTTATAACACTGCGTTAATTATTGCAATTGGTATGACTAGTAAAGATTTCTCAAATATATTTGGCAAAGCTAAGGCAGATATATCTCGTTTATTTAAAGAACTACAACAGTTAAGTGCTGTAACCAGTAAAAGAGATGATAACATTTTAAGCGTAGTGTATCACTTAGAGGATATCGAACTGTATATCAAAAGTATTTTGAGCATACTTGAACAACAAGAAAAGTGTAAGACAACTGAAGAGTCAACAAATAAATCCAAAATAAGTAATAGTTAAAACTAAAATAAAATTATAGCATAGAAGACAGAATGTGTGGTTGTGATAAGGCAAGCAACTATCGTTGTTATACTCAAATGATTTGAAGAATTGGATTTGAAAATGAATGGTGAACATGCGAATCCATGGTATTGTTCAAAAAACAATTCGTAGGAGCAGAAGAGTATACTAATCATGTCAACAATACAAGGTCAATAATAATGATTAGAAACTGTATTATTATAAATAATACGGGCTATCTTTTATTTATAGCAGTATCTATTTAATTACGAATTGCTATTGACTAAAATAGTTGCTGGTAATATAATGTCGACTTAATTTGTTTAAATTTTAGTTAGGATATTTTTCATGTTCGCAATCGTCAAATCAGGCGGGAAACAGTATAAAGTCGGCAAAAACAGTGTCATCAAAGTAGAAAAAATTGACGGTGAAAGAGGTGCAAAAATCCAATTTGACCAAATATTGATGATTGGTGAAGATTCAAAGCCATCTTTTATAGGTACGCCAATGGTTAAAGGAGCTCTTGTTACTGCCGAAATTACTAACCAGTTTAAAGATAGTAAGGTTATTGTCTTTAAGAAAAAACGTCGACAGAATTATCGTCGCAAGACTGGTCATAGGCAGGAATTGACCGAACTGAAAATATTAGACATTACTAAACTATAATAGGATTTATTTAAGGATATATAAATGGCAACTAAAAAAGCTGGTGGTAGTTCTAGAAACGGCAGAGACTCGATCGGTCGTAGGTTGGGTGTTAAAAAATATGATGGACAATATGTGATACCAGGTAACATTATTGTTAGACAACGTGGTACTAAATTTTACCCAGGTAAAAATGTTGGACTTGGTAGAGATCATACGTTATTTGCATTGATTGCAGGCAAAGTAGAATTTTCTAGTAAGAGAGACTATAAAATAGTCAATATTGTGCAGTGATGATGCTATTTCTGCCTGCAGATGTCATCCCTATTCACCACACAATGTTACCCCTACGTAGACAGAGGCCTAAAAAAGTTTAACAAACCGTCTTGGTCTATTTTTTTAGGTTCTGCTACCTACGTAGGAATGACATCGAAAATTACGCTTGCAGATTTATGTCAATAATAGTTCAAAAATTTGGTGGAACTTCCGTTGCTAACATTGCAAGAATAAAAGAAATTATTCCAATAATTAAGCTTGAAAAGCAGCATGGCAATCAAGTAATAATTGTCGTTTCAGCTATGACCGGGGTTACCAACCAACTAGTTACTCTATGTAATGAAGTCTCTAGTCTTAAGACCAATTCAGAACTCGCAGAATATGATGCCGCTCTTTGTAGCGGGGAGATGGTAACAGCATCTTTACTAGCCCTTAAACTACAAGAACAAGGCATGAGTGCAAGATCTGTGCTGGCATGGCAATTACCGATTCTAACCAATGATAATTATAGCAAAGCTTTGGTTGAACAACTCTCTACTAGTTTGTTAATAGAATGTATTAAGCAAAACATCATTCCAATAGTTGCTGGATTCCAAGGTGTTACCAATAATAATAGGTTGACAACGCTTGGTCGAGGAGGATCAGATACTACCGCCTCTTTAATTGCAGCTGCTATGAAAGCTGATAGATGTGATATATACACTGATGTGGAAGGAGTGTTTACTGCCGATCCTCGCATTGTCCCGGGAGCAACAAAATTATCACAGATTAGTTTTGAAGAAATGCTAGAATTTACATCTTGTGGAGCTAAAGTGTTGCATCCACGTTCCTTAGAGGTTGCTATTAGATATAATGTACCCATACGCGTTTTATCGTCGTTTTTATTCCCATTATACCATGAAAAAAATGGTACACTAATAACATCTAGAGATAAAATTATGGAAAATAGGCAAATTACTGGTATTACTTCCAACAAAAATTTATTACAATTACTGGTATCCTCCCAATTGAGTTTTTCTAAGATATGCAAACTCATCGCTGACCATAATATTCACCTAGAATTAATGGAAAATATTAAGACAAATATACAATATAGTTTCATTATCCAACTATCTGATAAAAATAAATTACAACATTTACTAGATGATCTAAAAAATACTAATCAAATAAATAATTTTATCATTGATAGTCAAATTTCTATAGTATCAATTATTGGTTATGGTATTAAAAATGATCAGACCCTACTTGGTATGGTATTAAATGAACTAGAAAAAGAAAATATATCAGTGAAAAAGATACAAATCTCAGAAATTAGAATTTCTATCCTAATAAAAGATCTAGATACCGAGAAAACAATACGTTGTTTGCATCAATTATTTGAATTATCAGAAAATTAAGCAGAATTATGTCTAAAAGAAAAAAATTTGTAGAACTTTTTGTAACTTTTTTCTATATAGGTAGAATAAAATATTGTCCTGGTACATTTGGGTCTTTAGCTGCTTTCCCTTTGTGCTATTTGATCTTATATCTTTCTATAACTAATCAACTAATTTTTTCATTTACTAATTTCACAACTTTACAAGCACAACTTATTACTCTCTTTATTATTACTCTTTTGATTTGCCTATTGTTATTTATATTAGGCACGTACTTCTCTTCAATATATATACAGTATGATACACAGGACGATCCAAAAGAAGTGGTGATTGATGAGGTAGTTGGTCAAATGCTAACAATAATACTAAGTTGTTTTTCTGTGGTTTTCGTAAACTACTCAGGACTTACAAAATATTTAAGTTCACAACTAATAAATTTTATCTTTTTATTTGCTTTGCCCTTAGTGTTATTTAGATTTTTTGATATAATAAAACCATGGCCAATAAATTGGCTCGATGCTAATATCAAAGGGGGTGTTGGTATTATGGTAGATGACATTGCAGCAGCAATCTTTGCTTCAGTCATGCATTATGCTATCACTTTTACTTTAATAAATTGGTTTGGCTAAATAATATTTTAATTAGGCTGTTCTAGGTTCAGGGCAGTTTAAAAATTCCAACTTTAAGTTGAAAATAATTTAAATAACCTATGTCTATAATTGTTAAAATTTTCTCTAGTTTCAGTAATTTTGTTTGAAAATAAAGTTATTACAGAAAGAGTTATTGTCCTCAATAATGACATTATTAACGGTGCTTTTCCAGTACTAATAGTTGACTTATCTTCTTCAAAAACCTTATCTTTTATCCAGTTTAAATTATTCTCGCATGACCAATGACTTCTGTTAAATTTTAACAATTCTTCTAGACTAAACTTTTTGCAAACCTCGATATCTATTCTTCTGTTCTAGGTTTGGAAACTTATGATCTTGACATAATAGGAGTTTAGGGATATAGTATACTCTTTCTAAAAATTTTCAATTTTAAGATGTTTTATAAAAATGAACACACTATGCTATCTAGGATTCAAGTATACTCGAATGGTCTTACGAATTGAAAATGAATTAGGAACGCACTCAGCGTACTTTGGTACGTGAATCCAATAATATCTCAAAAAGCAATTCTTTAAACAGAAGAGTATATATAGCACCCGTAGCTCAATTGGATAGAGTATATGACTACGGATCATAAGGTTAGGGGTTCGACTCCTCTCGGGTGCGCCAAACTCTTTCCACATCTGCGACCATCCACATTATGGCTTTACTGGCTGATGTGCTATTAATGTAGCTACTTCAGACAATAGCATAAAGGAAACCTTATCTCACTAATTGTTGATGGGTTACCTCAATTAAATCAGTAAGTTGTTGCCATGTGTAACCTTTTGCCAATCTCAGAGAAGAAAATTTTTCCAATAAATTGATCAACTTGCTTTCATGTAGTGATTTTTTCTTGCCATTCTAGTAAATGAATTATAAACTCATGTCTATATAGTAACATATGAAATAGCATAATTCAATCGTAAATTATTGCATTATACATACTTAGATTACAAATACAATAGAAATAATAACCTATAGTTTTAATTGCTAACTAAATAATTATATAGTAAATCAGATTGAATTAGGTGACAGAATATAATATAAAGAAGAGAGAAAATATCAACAAGCCCATATAGTCAAGATTTAAAAGAAATTATAGATTGGATTTTGATATGTTAATTACGATTGATCTACTAATCATTATGAAAAGAATTAGCATGTAATTTTTCTTTCTCAAATAATTTATCAGAAAGCCTATGGAAATCATTAGCTGAAACTGCCCCCAAAGTTGCAATATAAATTTTAATAATGACATCATGCATTGGCATAACATCTTCATGGATATATTTATGTACTTGACTTCTATTCTTACCTATTCTCTTAGCAAATATATGAATTTGCATTTGTTGCAGCTCTAACCACTTTTCTAATCTCATATAGCCTTAAAATAATTAACCTGTAAATTAAAAATATCTTCATTCAGCAAAGTATCACTTACAAAGCTAAAATTAAAGTTAAATGCAACAAAATCTTAAAAAACAAATTATTTTTTGTTACATGTCATGAATTCACAGTTGTGTAATATAAAATTATGTTGGATGCTAAGATAAAATTATAAAAATAAAAAGAGCTAAAATATTATACCTATAAAAGAATGTAATGAACGTACCAAGGAAGACAACGAAAATAACAATTCACAGTAAAAAAACTGTTATTGACTTTAGGGGAGTATAGTTTAGAATTAAAAATGAAGTAACTGTAAAGTTACTTTGGGGTGTCGAAACCTGTAATCCATTCATGGTAATCATCAGCCATTAAATGATGAATCCTCGACTGTAATGGTCGGGGAGATGTTAGCTATGTTCAGGGCTTAAGGTTTTTTCCTTAAGCCTAAAGGCTAGCGTAACTGTTGAATGGCAGTTTTTCAAACTCCCCGATCGCCAAAGCAATCTATCAAGATTCTTTGGTGGTTAAAACTTAATAACTCAATGATAGGTAAGCCACTAGTTTGACTAGTGAGACCATCAAGGCTTGGCCTTTAGATTTAGTATAAAATAAAAAGTTATCATATATAACTTCTTTGGTTTGACGGTCAAAGGAGAAAATATATGACAACATACGAAAGTTTAAATCATTCTAAATGGGATTGCAAATATCATATTGTGTTTATTGTCCCACTTTGGGAGAAAAACCCCGCACTTGCAGTGCGTCGTTTCAACATAAATTTTAAATATCTTATCAAGAAAAGATAAGAATGAATCATACAGATATTTTTTAACAAAATCTTACACTTCACAGATATATTCTTTTTGTGTTGTGACACTTTCTAAATGAGCCATACACAAATAGTTTCTAACTTTTAAGTTAGTACATACATTAGGCATTCATGCCGTAATATTAAGCTCTGCACTTGCAGTGCAGAGTGGTTAACTCCAAAGTGTCGTAAAAAAGAATTGTACGGGAAGGTTAGAAAATATCTTGGGAACGTATTCCATGAGTTAGCTTTTCAACGTGGGAGCAAGATCATAGAGGGGCATATGGTACAAGATCATGTGCATATGCTCATCAAGATTCCTCCTAAATATTCTGTAGCTGAAGTAATAGGCTATATCAAGGGGAAAAGTGCTATAGCCGTTGCTAGGCAGTTTGGTGGACGAAAACGTAATTTTAATGGAGAAAAGTTGTGGGCTAGAGGTTATGCGGTCTCAACTGTAGGATTTGAAGAGAATCAGATCAAACACTACATTAAGAATCAAGAGCAACTTGATAGTTTAGGCTCTGACGAATCAGGAGAATTTTAATTAACAATGGCAGCCCTTTGGGCTGCTCATAACCGTCAAGCCCCTCGCTTTGCGAGGGCGTTCTGACTTTAAGTTTAATCATAAAGGGGATACCATCATGACAGATAAAACAACTTTACCTTCCAAAGCAATAATTTTTTCTGATCCAGCTTATGACCTTAGTCTTAGAGATGATGTCATTATTACCAGCCAACAAGAAGGACTAACAATAGTAGAAATTATTGAATCTAAAGGACCTTATGATTATTGTACTCTTGGCAAATTAATTCGCCGAGTAATGACTTGTAGTGATAAATCTGTCATCATTCTAATTGACGAGGACTTGCTATATACACCAATTAATACGTTACTTTGGGCTGTGCTTGGTACTTTGTCATCTGCCGGCTTAATTACCGTTACTACTTACGAAAGATTCTATAAAAAAGTACTCTTGAAAAAAGTGAATATAGAGGATGATTATTTTTTATACGTTGCTGCTACTTATTGTAAGAGATACCATACATTTGGTAGTAAAAAACCAAATTTAAATATATGATGAATAAACTTATTAATTAAAATAGGAGAGTGGTGGAGACGAAGGGAATCGAACCCCCGACCCTCTGCGTGCAAAGCAGATGCTCTACCCCTGAGCTACATCCCCAAGCCGTATGAATGATAGGTAGCTTATATACCTTTTTACATGTAAGGTCAACAAACTTGTTTGAAAACTTAATATTTAGGCTAAATCTTTGTTCTGTCCCAAGGTAATGCCTTGCCATCAGATCCAAGTACCAAATCTCCTGATACATCATATTCTGCTGCCAAAAAAGAAGATTTACCGGATATAAGTTTTACAGGTCTAATTTTTTGTCCATTATGAAAATACTCCTTTGCCTGTTCTCTAGAGGTTGGGTTATTTTTAGATGCTGTTTTAGCTTTTGACATATATGTAATAATCTCAAATATCTTTCTATAATATACAAATCTAAGTACAAAATATCTCACCTTTAATATTTGTCAAGAAAAAGCTGTGAAATGATGTAATAGTGAATTATATTGCATCAATACAATTATATCATATTTTATTAAACCACTAAGATGTTTAAAATACTTCCAAAAACATTTTATGAAAGAAATACGCTTATTGTCTCACAAGAGTTACTTGGAAAGGTTTTGTGCTTTGGTAATATAGAAGCACGAATTATTGAAACAGAAGCTTATGTTGGAGAAGATGATCCTGCTTGTCATGCAGCAAAGGGTATAACGTCCCGTACAAAGATTATGTATGGTTCTGCAGGTCATGCATATGTATATTTGATTTATGGTATGTATTATTGTTTAAATATAGTAACAGAACAACAGGGATTTCCAGCTGCTGTATTAATTAGGGGAGTGTATCAATATAGTCCTTTACAAGTTTTACTTGATGGACCTGGTAAATTATGTCGTACTCTTGGAATTAATAAAACCCAAAATGGTCAAGATGTAACTACTAATAAGTCTTTTTGTATTATTGATGTAGGTAATACCCCTAAATTTATTAATACTCCTAGGATTGGTATTAGCAAAGGTACAGACAGACTTTGGCGTTATTTAGAGGTATAGTCAATTGATGAGAAGTTGGTGACGTCGTCACTCGTCGCTCGCCTATTACATATAGGCGTCGCTCCATCGCTCCTAGCACCAAATCCTCCTGAATTGACTATATAATTTACGCGAATTCGCATAACTCAGGTTAAATTATAATGAATATACAAGACCCAAGTATTTCAAAGAGTCAAGCTACTTTGCCTAAGGTTACCATATACACTGATGGAGCTTGCTCAGGTAATCCTGGACCAGGTGGCTGGGGAGCGTTATTACAGTTTCATGGAGCTAGTGTAGAGCTAGATACAAATGCTTTGAAAAATTGGTATAACAAAAAAAAGTTAAACATGTTAGATATATGTGAGAACTCTACGAAGTTTCATGATAGCTTGCCTTTAAAGCAGAAGAGTATATTCGGTCATGAACTATATACCACTAATAATCAAATGGAAATGACAGCAGTAATTGAAGCATTAAAAGTTCTTAAAAAATCATGCTATGTAGAAGTTTACACAGATAGTAAGTATTTACAGCTTGGAATAACACAGTGGATTAACACATGGATAAAAAATAACTGGCATAAAAACAACAATGATCCCGTCAAGAATGTTGATTTATGGAAAAAATTGTACGAAGAGTTAAGTAAACACTATATTATTTGGAATTGGGTTAAAGGTCACAATAATAATGAAGGTAATGAAGTGGCTGATAGACTAGCTGTGCAAGGAAAAAAAACTGCTATAAAAATACTTAAATGTTATTCATAGATAATTTTTTTATACCTATTTTCTCTAAGGAGATTGGAAAAGATCAATTTGGTAACAAATATTATCAAAGTAAAAAGCAGAATTATTTAGGTCAAGCTAAAAGACAGGTGGTTTATAAAGGTAAAGTGGAAGCATCGAAAGTTCCTCCCATGTGGCATGCTTGGTTGCATTATATGACTAATGAAGTACCAACTAACAATAATAAATTTGACTGGCAACAAAATTATCTCCTTAATATTACTGGCACTAGCTTATCTCATAACCTAATAAAAAATAGTACAACTGAAGCTAAATATAGTAGCTGGAAACCTTTAGATAAATCAAAATAATGAAACATAATGTTATAGAAACTTTAGTTGGCTTTATAGTACTACTAGTTGCTTTAGCCTTTTTTGTTTTTGCTTATAAAATTGGTAACTCATCAAAAGTTGCATCTGGGTATATAGTTAAGGCAAATTTTCAGAATGCGGAAGGGATAGTTCAAGGCAGTAGTGTGATGTTAGCGGGTATAAAAATCGGATCAGTAACTAACATAACTCTAGATAAAACTAGCTTTTTTGCCTTATTAACCATTAACATCAATAATGATATAAAGTTACCTAAAGACACTAGTATAGCAATAGTCACAAGTGGAATACTTGGTAGTAGATATATATCCGTAACTCCCGGTTCATCTGAAGAAAATTTGGCTGGAGGTGATCAGATAAAATACACCCAGTCAGCAGTTAATATTGAATCCTTAATAGGTAAATTAATCTATTCCTTTGGTAGTGGTCGTAAGTAACCGAAAGTTCGATGTAACAAGTTACATCGAACTTCCGGGATATATTGATATATATAGAAACAATCAGGTTTGAAGCGGCTGCTCACCTGATTGTTAAATATTAATTTGCTAATAATTTTATTTTTATAAGTATAAAAATAAAATTATTAGCGGTAATAGATTAAAATGCATTCGTGCCAGCCGCTTCAAGAATGCATTCTTCATTATAAGAAGCCAATTCGATATAAGAATTAGTAATTCTTATATCGAATTGAGGTTAAATAATATTTTTGAATTATGACAAATAACCTATTAGTGTAGCTCGAAATTAGTGTATACTGCAAAAATATTGAGAATTTATGATTATATTGTTTGAATTAATTTATTCACTAACTTGTCTTAGGTTTTACAAGTAGTGGGGATGTACAATGTTTAAGTTAGCTAATATATTAAATATACTAAAATCACCTTCTGATGTGGTAGAGAACCAAAGCGTTCAGTCTAATAACTTTGTTAAAGCTACTAGGAATTGGTACGAGGAAAGATCTGATAGGTTAATTGTACAACGTAATATCTTGTTGGTATTATCTATATTACTAATAATACTTATAATGGCATCCATAGCAGCGGTAACTATAGTGGTAAATTCAAGAGAGTTTAGTCCTTTTGTTATCCAAATTGATGATAGTACGGGAATGGCAACGATTGTAAATCCAATATCTTCGGAGATACTAAACGGTGACGAGGCACTTTCAAGGTATTTTATTAAAAAATACCTCATAGCTAGAGAAACATATAATCCTGTTGATTTTGATACTGAAGCAAGGAAAAGCGTTAGATTATTATCTTCAAGTTCAGTATATTATAACTATCTAGGATATATACAAAATAAAGATGTAAATCCAGTTTTAATATATGGTCAAAACAACACAACTTTTTTAATAATTAAATCTTGGTCAGGAGTAGAAAAAAATAAATATATGGTTAGGTTCTCTATTAATGAAACAACAGGCAATAAAAGGGTTTTCAATAAAATAGCTGTGGTAAGTTACGCATATATTCCAATGGAATTAACAGATGCAGATCGAGATATTAATCCAGTAGGTTTTCAAGTTAATGATTATAGGGTAGATGATGATAATAGCTAGACTTCTTTTCGTAGCGGCAATATTATTACATTCGGTTATTGCCAACGCTTGTGCAGGTAATATGCATATAGATAATGATGTAGATGATCTAGCCATAACTACTGATAACAGAATTAAAACTTATATACATAATCCTAATGAAGTTTATTTATTAGTTCTGCATTTTGGTTTTCAGTCAAGTATAGAATTTGCCAAAAATGAGGAGATCCAAAATATTGTTCTAGGGGAATCCTATGCTTGGAAAATGACTCCGTTGGCAAATAGATTATTTATTAAGCCATTGGAAAAAAACATTAGAACAAATATGACTATCATAACTAATAAAAGGACTTACCAATTCGATGTTGTATCCAAAGAATTGGAAGAAGGTCGTGAAAAAGACTTGGTATATGTAGTTAGGTTTTATTATCCTAAAAAAAGGTTTAGTACTTCACAATAATACCTCAATCCGGGATAAGAATTAATTAATTTTTATCCCAAATTCGCGTAATAATGATATTAATTTACTATGGCAAAGCAAAATAACACCTCTTCTCAAATCAGTACACAGAGTGTAGAGGAACAAGACATACCAGAAGTTCAAAATGAGCTATCAAAAGTTGCCACTAATCCTAAGCAAAGCATTCTGATTCTACTTGTCATTTCTGCTGTCTTTATATTTATTTTTTTTAAACTTTTTATTGCTGATAATAAACCACCTGAGGTGGTAGCTCCATCAGCACCTACTGATATTACTAAACCGACACAAGATAATTCTAAAAATCTACCAGAGATTCCAAAATTACCAGAAGCACCTAAACTCGAAACACCTGTGGAGCTTCCACCACCTCCACCACCTCCACCACCTAAAGTTGCTGATGTGCCAAAGCTTCCTTTACCTACTACTTCAGTAGATAATAATAGTGCTGACAAAGTTTCTCTTCCTTCCGTTGTATTATCACCCCTTCCTGGAGGAATAGCTGAAAGTGACGAGGAAAAGAAACGCCGTGAAGCAAAGAGAAAATCTTCTATAGTATTAATTGCAGGAGTTCCAGAGAAAAAAACACCAAGTCAAATTGCCGAAGAAGCAAATTTTCAAGATCGTGGAGATATGGCATTTGTTCTTGGTCGTGGTAAGATAATTGAAGCGGTACTAGAGACTGCTATTAATACTGATTTAGGTGGAGAAGTAAGGGCAATAATTAGCAGAGATGTATTTTCTGAAAGGGAGAAGATTATTTTAGTTCCTAAAGGATCAAAGATTTTTGGTGCTTATACAACTGGTATTGATGGAGCGTATGGTCGAATTGCAATAATATGGAATCGTATTGATCTGTCAAACGGTTATACTATTACCTTAGATGCTATAGCTGTTGATAATCTTGGAAGGAAAGGTGAGCAAGGAAGAGTAGATAATAAATATAAAGAACGATTAACCAATGCTGTATTATTATCGGCATTTAATATTGGACTTGCCAATGCCCTTGACAAAGTGGTAGCTCCCCCAGTTAATTCACAAGCTGCTGCTGCTAATGCTGCTGTTGCTAATATACAAAGTTTAGCACAAAGTATTAATAATGGTCCTGGTACTGAGGATGTTAAAATTTCACAGATATGTTCTAGTGTCATGAACGCCATTTCCGATAAGACCTCATCAGCCTATATTTCCATGATGCAGGCTTGTAATACTGCACAAAATCCAACTGGATCACAGCCTGGTCAAAGGCTTGTTGCATTAATGACTGCAGTAACTAATGCAGCAGCTAGTTTGCTAACTAGCACTCCAACCCAAGCACAAGCAGCTTCAAAACAAGCTTTTACTGATATCAGTAATACTATGAAAGGTATGATTCAGCAACATGAATTTAAACCAACTATTACTATAGATCAAGGTACGGTAATTAAAATTTATGTCAATAAAGATTATAAATTTCCTCAATCTGTACTAAGAAAATCAAGATTGATAAAATGAGTGATAATTTTGCTGCATTAGAGACTTTTCTATTACCATTTAAAGAACTGTTCGCAGAAGATGGTGTTAATGAGATCATGGTAAATAAACCAGGAGAAGTATGGGTTGAGAAGAAAGGAGATTTGTTTTGTAAATCAGTACCTGAACTTGATTTTGAACATCTTATATCTCTTGGTAGGCTTGTAGCTCAGTCAACTGATCAGACAATTTCTGAGGAAAAACCTTTACTCTCTGCGTCCCTACCAAATGGCTATCGTATCCAAATAGTATTCCCTCCTGCTTGTGAACCAGGTCATGTCGGATATGCTATCAGGAAAGGTAGTACAATGAACCTTACACTAGATCAATATGCCAAGATGGGAGCTTTTGATTCAACATCTACTGGAGAATTAATTGACGAGAATGCAAAAATCTTAAATAATTATTTAAAAGAAAATAAAATAAAAGAATTTATTCAACATGCTGTAATTTCTAAAAAAAATATTATTATTAGTGGTGGTACATCAACTGGTAAAACAACCTTTACTAACGCTGCTTTAGCAGAAATTCCAAATAGCGAGCGATTAATTACTGTTGAAGATGCTAGGGAGGTAATTTTAGCAAATCACCCTAATAAATTACATCTCCTCGCTTCAAAAGGGGGGCAAGGTCGTGCAAAAGTTACTACTCAGGATTTGATTGAAGCGTGTTTACGTCTAAGACCTGACAGAATTATTGTAGGTGAACTTAGAGGAGCTGAAGCATTTAGTTTCTTACGAGCAATTAATACAGGTCATCCTGGCTCTATATCTACTTTACATGCTGATGCACCAGCAATGGCCATAGAACAACTTAAGCTAATGGTTATGCAAGCTAGTTTAGGCATGCTACCAGAGGAAGTGAAAAAATATATATTAGCGGTCGTCGATATTGTGATACAATTAAAACGTGGTAGTGGTGGGAAGAGATATGTCTCAGAAATATACTATAGTCAGAATAGGCAAGACTAATGATGGGATTGGAGAGAATAGTAAACATTATCCGTAACCTCTTAGGTCATTTTATAATACACCCTTTGGTAGTATTTTGTACGATATGGATTAGTGGAGTGCTAGTTGCATTTACTACTAACGAGATTAGAGCTATAAATGTTGACTTAACAGCCATAGATATAGCTTATAAGTGGACTTATTGGCTAGTTAGTGTATGGTCGCAATTAACTTTTCAAGCATATAACTACTTAAAAGTTAAGTTAATATTATCCCTTACTATACCGACAATTATAGTTATCATATTTTACTGGAAAAATTTTAAAAGAATAAAGAATTTACAATTTTTTATTCAACCGGAAAAAGTTTATGGTGATGCTAGTTGGGCTACTGAAGCTGATGTAGATAAAGCCGGTCTACGTTCAAAGCATGGTATGTTGCTTGGCACCAATAGCGGAGGATATTTTGTTGCTGATGGATTTCAGCACGCTTTGCTTTTTGCCCCAACCGGTTCAGGTAAGGGGGTAGGATTTGTAATTCCTAATTTATTATTTTGGGAACACTCTATTATAGTACATGACATTAAGCTAGAAAATCATGGTCTTACAAGTGGATGGCGGCAGAAACAAGGACAACGAGTATTTGTTTGGGAACCTTCCAATCCTGATGGGATAACTCATTGTTACAATCCTATAGATTGGGTAAGTACCAAACCAGGTCAAATGGTGGATGACGTACAAAAAATCTCAAATCTGATTATGCCTGAAAAAGATTTTTGGAATAATGAAGCACGAAGTTTATTTCTTGGTGTAGTACTATACTTAATTGCTGACCCGACAAAAACTAAATCCTTTGGCGAAGTGGTCAGGACAATGCGTAGTGATGACGTAGTGTACAACTTGGCAGTAGTTCTAGATACTTTAGGTAAGGTAATACATCCTGTGGCCTATATGAATATTGCTGCATTCCTACAAAAAGCAGATAAAGAGCGTTCAGGTGTTATCTCTACAATGAACTCTTCTTTAGAATTATGGGCAAACCCGCTAATTGACTCAGCTACTGCATCATCTGACTTTAATATACTTGAGTTTAAGAAGATTAAAACAAGCGTTTATGTTGGTTTAACTCCGGATAATATACAGCGTTTACAAAAATTGATGCAGGTTTTTTACCAGCAAGCTACAGAGTTTTTAAGCCGCAAAATGCCTGATTTAAAAGAAGAACCTTATGGGGTTATGTTTCTACTTGATGAATTCCCTACTTTAGGCAAAATGGATACATTTAAGGCTGGTATCGCATTTTTCAGGGGATATAGAGTTCGCCTATTCTTGATTATACAAGATACTCAGCAGCTCAAAGGAACTTATGAGGATGCTGGAATGAACTCATTCTTGTCAAATGCTACATATCGTATTACTTTTGCAGCTAATAACTATGAAACAGCCAACCTGATATCACAGCTAGTGGGTAATAAAACAGTTGAACAACGATCTTATAGTAAACCACTATTTTTTGATCTTAATATTTCAACAAGAACGCAGAATGTATCACAAGTTTCAAGACCTCTGCTTTTGCCTCAAGAAGTAATTCAATTACCAAAAGATGAGCAAATTGTTTTAATTGAATCTTTCCCACCTATTAAATCTTTAAAAATTAAGTATTATGAGGATAAGTTCTTTACAAATAGGTTATTACCGCCTACATTTGTTCCAACTCAAAAACCTTATGATCCAAATAAAAATAATGTAGATGAGGAACAAGAAAATACAGATTCTACTACTAAAGAAGATTAATTTTTTAAGTAAGCAATAAGATAAAACTCTATGCGTTCAGCCATTATTGATATTGGTTATAATGCCATAAGAGCTGTAGTTTATGAATGTGATAGACTTGGAGCTCCAGAAATTTTCAATGATAAATTTAAAAGTGATATTATCAATTTACTTAATCTAGATGACCTAGAAGTAAAGCATCAAGTATATTTATCACTACAATATTTTGTACATATTTTTGATAGGTTATCAGTAACAGATGTTAAATGCGTTGCTACTGCTGTACTTAGAGGGCATCCAAGAGCTGAAGAATTTAGAGAAATAGTTAAAAGAAAATTTAATATTAATATTGAAATTATTTCTGGTAATCGCGAGGCCTATCTTACAGCTGCCGGATTAATTTCTGGTATCAATGATGCTTGTGGCATAGCAGCAGACCTAGGTGGAGGTAGCCTTGAGCTTGCCCAAATCAAAGACAAAAAAGTGGGAATCTTAAAATCTCTACCTTTAGGCACTAGCTTAATCACTAATAATCATTTTGACGATATTAATATAATTAGCCAAATGATTAACAAAGAGTTTGGAGAGGTATACCCAAATCATTCGGGTATACAACAATGTCAACAAGGGTATCATTGTCCAAACTTATACTTAATAGGAGGAGCTTTAAGGCTAATTGGACGCTCTTACATGGAGTTTGTTCATTATCCTCTTAAGAACTTACATAACCTTGAAATAAATCGTAGAGAATTTGAACTATATCTCGAAAAATTAGCTCATGCTCATAGTATGAGAACACAATATAAATCAAGAATTCATTCTAACGCAGTTTTGGTGGCAAAATCTATGCTGAATGTCTTTTTACCTGAAAAGGTAATAATTTCAAATTATGGTTTAAAAGAAGGTGTTAGATTTGCTTGTCTCCCTAAAGAAGAACAGGAGAAAGATATTATTTATGAAAGAATCAAGACATTAGTAAATTTTGATGAAACTACTTGTAATATCAAAAATTATACAGAAGTCATTAAGCCTATCTTAATTCAACCAGATACAACAACAATTAGTATAATTACTTTGGTCATAATGCTTGCACAATATAATAAAAATATCGATAAAACTCTTCGCTCTAATTTTATTGTTGAATTTATTTTAGCTTCAGATATTCCTTTTAGTCATCGTCAGAGGTTGATGCTTAGTATTGCTCTTGCACTTACCTATACAGCAAGAAGTGATACATATATTAATAGATTAGCAAAAAGAATGATTAATTCATATGATTATTGTAACAGTCATATAATAGGTAATTTTATAAAAATTGCTAGGGAAATTGATGGACCAAGATTTCAGTCACCATCTTTTTCTCTTGAGTTAAAAGATAATAGATATATTGAAATTTCTACACTAAATATTTTACCAAAAGCGGTGTTTGAAAAAGTGTGCGAACGTCTGAAAGCTATAGGTTTCGCCCGAAAAATATTTATTGAAATAAAATGATAACAGTCTTATATTGCAAGTGTACAAGCTTTTTTAGAGTACGCGAGTTCCTCATTGTCAAAAAACAATTCTTTAAAGCAGAAGAGTATACAATAAATTAATACAACTACTTTTACATAATACGTCAGGAGATATATATGTTTATAGAAAATGCCTATGCAGATAACAATGATACAATATCAATAACAGAAACTGAAGAAGTAACTCCAGTAGCTGAATCATCATCTACTCAATCAATATTAACAAGCCTTGTACCGATGGTATTAATCTTCGTTGTATTCTATTTTTTTCTAATTAGACCACAAGATAAACGCCGTCGTGAGAAAGAGGCTATAGTTGATAGTGTTAAGAAAGGAGAAGAGGTGGTAACTAATAGTGGAATTTTCGGAGTAGTAAGCAAGATTAACGATGCTGACAACACGGTAGATCTTGAAGTAGCTGAAAATATACGAATCAAAATTCTGAAATCTTCAATACTTGATATTACAAGTCGTCATAAAACAGAAGTTAGTGCCAAAAGTAAAAAAGATAAAGGGAAATGAGCTGTGTATAATATTCCTAAATGGAAAATATTCCTTTCTATTTTATGTACAATAGCAGCCTTTATTTGTGCTTTACCTAATTTTACAACTATAGATTCTAAAATACTGCCAAACCATAAGGTGAATCTTGGTCTTGATTTAAGAGGTGGTGCTCATCTATTGCTAGATGTAGATTTTGATAGTTACTTAAATGATGTAATGGACAGTCTAGCTGACCATTTACGAAAATATTTACGGGAAGATAAAATAGGTTATAAAAATCTTGTTGTTAAGAACAAGGCGGTGCAGTTTGAATTGAGAAACCTAGAAGATTATAAACAGGTCAAAAAGATATTAGGTAAAGTCGACCGAGAAATTACTGTAGAAAACGATAATACTAATATTAAGCTTAGCTATAGTGATTCGAAGCTTGCTGAATTAAGGTATCAAGTTATTGCCCAATCAATTGAAATAATCAGAATGAGAGTGGATAGCACCGGTACAACAGAACCTAACATACAAAGGCAAGGTGATAAACATATATTACTGCAAGTACCAGGTGAGGAAAATCCACAACAACTCAAAAATATTCTTGGCAAAACTGCGAAACTAACCTTTCATTTACTAGATGAAACTGCCAACATACAACAAGCATTAAATGGACATTTACCCTTTGGTTCAATTTTAGTGAAAGGGGAAAATGAAAATAAGCAAGAATATTACGTAGTTGTTAAGAAAAAAGCTATTGTTAGTGGTGACCAGTTAACAACTGCCCAAGCTTCTTTCAATCAAAATTCCCAACCTGCTGTTGCTTTTTCTTTTAATAATCTTGGTAGTAAATTATTTGCAGAAATAACCAAGAATAATTCTGGCAAGAGGCTTGCTATCGTGCTTGATAACAAATTATTAAGTGCACCAGTAATTAATGAACCAATTCTTGGAGGAAGCGGTATAATTTCAGGTAATTTTACTGTTGAATCAGCAAATGAATTAGCGTTATTACTTAGGGCTGGTTCGTTGCCAGCCCCTTTAAAAATAATAGAGGAAAGAACCGTAGGACCAAATCTTGGAGCAGATTCAATAGAGGCAGGCAAGAAAGCAGGTATGATTGGTTTTGTTAGTGTGGTAATATTCATGATTTGGTCTTACGGAATTCTTGGCATTTTTGCCAATATAGCATTAAGCCTAGCTTTACTTTATATTTTAGCGTTATTGTCACTTTTTCAAGCTACATTAACTCTGTCAGGAATTGCTGGTATAATCCTAACGATTGGTATGGCAGTTGATGCCAATGTACTCATTTATGAAAGGATAAGGGAAGAACTTAAAAAAGGTGTATCTAATCTATATGCCATAAGGATGGCATTTGAATCAGCTTTTGCTACAATCCTTGATTCAAATGTTACAACTTTGATTGCAGCATTTTTACTTTTTATATTTGGAGCTGGAGGTATAAAAGGTTTCGCAGTAACACTAACTATTGGTATAATATCATCTATGTTCTCTGCGATTATTATTACTAAGTTGTTGATTGATACTTGGATTAAGTATCAAAAGCCCAAAAATCTAGGGTTATAATTAAACGAAGAAAATTATATTATGCTTCAAGCCTTAAAAAGAATGCTACTATCTGTAACAGTTGCCCTAACTACCAGCGTAACATACGGGGATTATAAACATTCATCAGAACTTTCAGGATTCGAATTAGCTGCTAGCAAATTAGGTTTTACCTCACCAACCCAGCAAGAAGCTTTGTTAAAGATTTTTTATCTAGCTGGATATTTTGAACCACAAAAATTATGGCACGATCTAGTATGTTTTGACAAGACTAATGCAGACAAAATATTTCGTTTGATTCAGGGCAGTTTGGCTAAAGCTGGTGCTAATCAAAACGTTCCTAGTAAATTCAATGCTAAATCATTGCGTAAAAATTTATTTAAATCTATTAATGAGGTAAATGTACGAAATATTGAAGATTGGTTACTATTTGTTGCTCAGGATGCGTTTGATCTTAATCTTGGTCAGGAACGGAATGAACTGACCACTAAAGATTGGATGACTAAATATAAGTCTCAATATATTGTAGATGCTAGACAATTGGGACTTATTAATGAAATAAAACCTAACTATCAAGAATACGACGAGGCTTGGATTGCCGGGGCAGCTAGAATTAGGTTATTGACACGTATAATCTATTATAATAAATTAACAGAACAAATTAAAGTTAACGGATTAGTACTAGTATTAACAGGAGCAAGGTCCTTATGGGCTAATCTCGATGGCATTAACCCCAAAACATACACTGAATTGCTAGAAGCATGGCAAGGAAAGGCAGATATTAATAGATTGGATACTGTACCATTAGTTGGTCTCCCCGTCAAAAGTCTAGAAGGATAATATATAATATGCTTAGCAGATAAAAATATATAGAGAATCCATAAGAAAAAGCTATAATATTGGCAAAAAACTTAAGGATTATCTGATTAATGCCGATAGAAAATATAACAAAGTTGCAAAGACAAGGACAACTTTTTGGTTACAAACTGACCGAAGAATTAAACCACAATAATAAATTATATAAATTAAGATCATTAATAAATTGGTCTAGTTTAGAGGAATGGTTGTCAGCAAATGTTGATATTAAGAAATTTGGTAGGAATCGCAGATGTCACCGCCTGTTACTTGGGGTGACTATGCTGCAAGCGATGTATAACCTGTCAGATGCAGCGACTGAGGAAGAGTTAAGAGAGAACGTATATTGGCAGTATTTTTGTGGTTGGGAATATTTGCAGAAAGATGCTGAAATATCAGAAGCTAGTATCCGTCGGTTTCGTACTATATTAGGAGAAGATGGCTACAATGAGATATTAAAGGAGCTGATAAGAATCGGATGCAAAGCAGGTGTAGTAAAAAAAAAGACTTAGCATCGATAATAGTTGATACTACTGTACAAATTAAGAATATTAAGTATCCCCATGATGTGTACTTGATGGATAAGGCAAGAATAGAGCTAGTAAAGCTATGTCATGCCTTAGGCATCAAGTTAAATGAAACATATGCCAAGCAATATAAAAGAGATATATTAAAATTATGGAAATATAAGGATAATAGTAAAGCCAAGAAGCGTAAGAAAATAATGAGGCATTTAAAAGTATTACTGGGTCGTTTAGTTAGGATATGTCAGCGAGAAATAGCTAAAGCAAAGTTAAGTTTATCGGCAAGACAACAAGAAATACTGAATAAGATAAAAAAGATACAAGTACAATCTATATTGAGTAAAGCAGAAAAAGAACAATATAAAGAAGAGAAGAGAATAAAATATTATATAGTTTTCATGCACCGGAGGTAGAGTGCATTGGTAAAGGGAAATTAAACAAGCCATACGAGTTTGGTAATAAGGTTTCGATAGCAGTAAGTGGTCGGGGTAACTTTGTATTAGGGACAAAATCTTTTCATGGCAATCCATATGATGGGCATACATTATCGGAGACTGTAGAGATTGTAAAAGAATTAACAGGAGTTGAAGTAGCAAGAACCTTTGTTGACTCAGGTTACAAGGGGAATAATTTTAAGGAGAAGGGCAAAGTGTATAGCCCATATTGCAAGAAGAAACTATCGTCAGATGATAAGGCAATGCTCAAGAGACGGAGTGCCATAGAACCGATAATAGGGCATCTTAAAAGTTATGGTAGAGTTGGCAGAAACTACCTGAAAGGGGTAATAGGAGATGTCATTAATCCGTTAATTTCCGCTGTAGGATTGAACTTACGGTGTATTGCGAATCATTTACTCAAAACAAATTTTTCTACATAGAAATTAGTCAGTAAAAAAATAATCAAATAATTACAAAATCGTTAGTTAACCACTCTGCACTGCAAGTGCAGAGCTTAATATTACGGCATGAATGCCTCATGTATGTACTAACTTAAAAGTTAGAAACTATTTGTGTATGGCTCATTTAGAAAGTGTCACAACACAAAAAGAATATATCTGTGAAGTGTAAGATTTTGTTAAAAAATATCTGTATGATTCATTCTTATCTTTTCTTGATAAGATATTTAAAATTTATGTTGAAACGACGCACTGCAAGTGCGGGGTTTTTCTCCCAAAGTGGGACAATAAATCATCATGCAAAAATTCTCTAAAAATCATCTTTTTGTACCAAAAATTTAAAGCAAAAAAATTAAACTCTCAAATTTTATACAAGAATTTTTGGCTAAGGTATTAAATTTTGAATTTTTCTTAATTTTTAGCACTTTTGACGGGGAGACTAGTTGGAAATGATTCAGCTTGTATTGAGGAAGGTGAAAGATATATCGAGTCTCTTGCTAAAGATTACGGTATTAAGTTAAATAAAGCTCAGCCATTTATTCAATATAAAACACAAGAAGAATGTCCATTAGGTCTTTTTCCTAGAAGATTCTATCCTAATTATGCAAGTAGCAATGAGAGAAAACTCACAGAAGACCTGATGAGTAGTGACCTAGTAAACAAGTTCCTTAATAAGGATCAAGTCAGAACGCCCTCGCAAAGCGAGCGGCTTGACGGTTATGAGCAGCCCAAAGGGCTGCCATTGTTAATTAAAATTCTCCTGATTCGTCAGAGCCTAAACTATCAAGTTGCTCTTGATTCTTAATGTAGTGTTTGATCTGATTCTCTTCAAATCCTACAGTTGAGACCGCATAACCTCTAGCCCACAACTTTTCTCCATTAAAATTGAGTCAATCATTTAATTTGTGTAAGTTCATTTTTTATTTTCCAGTTAACCACTCTGCACTGCAAGTGCAGAGCTTAATATTACGGCATGAATGCCTCATGTATGTACTAACTTAAAAGTTAGAAACTATTTGTGTATGGCTCATTTAGAAAGTGTCACAACACAAAAAGAATATATCTGTGAAGTGTAAGATTTTGTTAAAAAATATCTTATCTTATCTTTTCTTGATAAGATATTTAAAATTTATGTTGAAACGACGCACTGCAAGTGCGGGGTTTTTCTCCCAAAGTGGGACAATAAATCATATTTAAAATCTCCACAAAGTATTTCAAATTGATTTAAAGCTAAAGACCAATCTTTAATAGGCATGGTCCATTTTTTGGCTGCATTTTGTAGGGATAAAAATATTATTTTTTGAATTGACTTATCATCTGGAAACACCCCCTTATTTTTGATAATTTTTCTAATTTGACGATTTACAGATTCTATAGTGTTAGTAGTATAAATTACCTTTCTGATCTCTTCAGGAAAGGCAAAAAACGGTATTATCCCAGACCAATTACGTTGCCAAATATCAGAAATTACCGGATATTTTTTATCCCATTTTACACCAAATTGCTGAAGTTTTAAACGTGCCATTTCGTCATTATTAGCTGTATAAATTTGTTTTAGATCTGATGTGACCTCTTTTAAATCTTTATATGACACATACTTTACTGAATTGCGAACCATATGTACAATACATAATTGTACTATAGTACTCGGGAATACACTGCTTATAGCTTCTGGCAAGCCCTTTAAACCATCCACACAAGCAACATAAATTTGTTCAATTCCTCGATTCTTTAACTCAGTAACTACTTGCATCCAAAATTTAGCACCTTCATTTTTGCCTATCCAAATGCCAAGTAACTCCTTTTTCCCTTCTATATTTACAGCAAGTGCTAAATATACTGCTTTATTTATTACTATGTGATTGTCTCTAGATTTTACATAGATACAGTCCAAGTATAATATTGGATACACCCTATCTAAACAACGATTTTGCCACCTAGTTACTTCTTCTATCACCCCATCTGTTATGGTGGATATCAAGTCACCAGATACATCAGTTTGATATATCAGGAGTTTCGCAGTTAGCAAAATTGCGAATCAGCTAAAAGGCATCTAATGTTGTTCTGAATTGATGTTTTTATAACTTCCCAAGTTTGTTGATATAAAGTAATTTTTTCATTTATCCTCCTTTTGTTCATATCGAGCCAAGCAAATACGGCAAGGCAAATATGATTTCTCTGAGCTCGACCCGTGCGTGCCTGACAGCGTTCAATACCACAAGTTTGTTTTAATTCTCGATGATAAACTTCTATAGACCACCGTGCCTTAACAATTTTCTCTATTTGTTCACGTGTTGGATTTTCTAAGTTAGTTGTTATGTAATCAATGCGACCATTTTTTGCCACAAACTTAAATACCGTAACCCAACCGTATCCACGTAGGTGAATTTTTAGTCCCTCATCAGGAATCTCTAAACTTTCTAAGCTAACATTATGATTAACTTTTCTATTTTTTCTTAGGTTACTAACCCATGTCCAACCTAAATTACGTATATGTTTCAAATTCTCCAAACCGCTATACCACGCATCCATTACTACTGCATCAGGATTGATCCCTCTTTCCTTAGCTAAAGTAAGCATATCACAAAAATGCTCATTCTTTGTTTTTCCATCAGTTTCTTTATCATATATTCTATAATCTACAGGGGTAGATTGATCAGTTTTAGCATTGTAATGCAGTAAGTTGACCATCCCTATACCAGGTATAACATCATGTACAGCTCCAGAATATTGATAATGTACAAGCTCAATTTTCTTACTGTATTGCTTTGACAATAACGTGTCATCTCCCACTAATAAACAAGAAGCTTCCCTATCAATATATTTTGACACTTCTCTGTAGATCCCGCTAGGGCGGAAATCCTTACTATTTAACCATCGACTTGCACTATCATGAGATAGGTTTATTGGACTTACTTCAGATAATGCTTTACCACTATATCTTACGCTACTTGCTTGTAAAAATGATTTATATAAGTCTTTGCTACATTTTGATCTTGCCATGCTTAACTAAAACTCTTTCTTGCTAGATTAACATATTTTTTGCTAAGTGCGAAACTCCTGTATATTTCTTCTAAATGCCCTCGGATCTCGCTGACTGTCATACCGCGACCATAAAGGGATATCACTTTCTCATCAAATCCATTAAATCTCCTCAGCCCTTTTGGTATTAATTGAGGATTATACTCTCCTTCCCGATCTCTTGGTACTTCTACTGTCAGCTTACGACCATCCCCATCAATTACTGTCTTCTCATAGCTACCATTACGACGATTATTATCTACTTTTGGCATCTTGCTATGTTTTGAATATCCTAATTCATGATCCAACTCACTTGCTAATATTTTCTCAACTATTTGCTTCTTTAGCTGTTGAAATAAACCATCTCGACCAAATAACTCCGATGGATCTGCTTTTGATAATAATTCTTCTACTAGCTGATTACTGATGTCTAATGTATCTTTATCTGTATCTAATTTTTTAGCCATAATTCCTCCTTGCTTGCTTAAGTTACTTTTTTTACAGTAATCTCTTACTGCTTTCTTTGCAACTTACACAAACTATAGGACAGACTCTTAAAAACGTTTTCGTCCACCAAACTGCCTAGCAACGGCTATAGCACTTTTCCCCTTGATATAGCCTATTACTTCAGCTACAGAATATTTAGGAGGAATCTTGATGAGCATATGCACATGATCTTGTACCATATGCCCCTCTATGATCTTGCTCCCACGTTGAAAAGCTAACTCATGGAATACGTTCCCAAGATATTTTCTAACCTTCCCGTACAATTCTTTTTTACGACACTTTGGAATAAACACAATATGATATTTGCAATCCCATTTAGAATGATTTAAACTTTCGTATGTTGTCATATATTTTCTCCTTTGACCGTCAAGCCAAAGAAGTTATATATGATAACTTTTTATTTTATACTAAATCTAAAGGCCAAGCCTTGATGGTCTCACTAGTCAAACTAGTGGCTTACCTATCATTGAGTTAAACGTACTGAAATAATCAATACTAAAGTAGGCAAGAATAACGAAAGGCCTGATACAGCCACTACTGCTCATGATGCAGCAGTTAATTTTGCTGAAAGAATTTTAAGTAGAAAATTTGGTAGACAAAAAGACTTTGTTATTTTATTTGTCAGTAATAATCCTCATATTGAACGCCAAACAATTGTTGCTCAAAGAGAAGTTGATAAAGTATTACAACAATATGGATTAGATAAACAGGGTTATCATATTAAAATTGCAGGGATAGGTGCTAGTGCCGTACCGGATATTCCAATTATTCATTCTGAACTGGGTAAGTTGATAACGGCAAAATGGATAAATAAAAATCTACTAAGCACTGATAAATTTGGGCATTCTATTGATCAATTAATGTTCCAAACTCGTAAATGCCCTGATCCTAAATCAATACCTCCAATACCAAAAATTAAAGAAATATAATATAACCTGAATTCGATGTAACTTGTTACATCGAATTCAGTGTTATATATAGAAACAATCAGGTTTGAAGCGGCTGTCCACCTGATTGTTAAAATATAACACTCCATTCAATATGTGATTTTAATAATTAAAATCACATATTGAATGATGAAAAGAGTTAAAATGTACTTGCGTCAGCCGCTTCAAGAGTACATTTTTCCTTATAATAAAGCAAGTATCGATATAAGAATTATTAATTCTTATATCGAACTCATACAATAAAAAAACCATGATAAATATAACATGATCAGTTATATATAACCTCAGTTTGATGCAAGATGAAGGTTGAGATTGTTTAATTTTCCAAAAGCTACAGAAATTTTATTAGGTTTGAAAACATAGGCAAGTAGCCCAGCTAATACATTAGTTTGAAAATTCATAACAGATCTATGCCTTGTATGGTCTATATGAAAAAGGTTTTTCAATTGATCATTAATGGTTTCAATAATGTGCCTTTTATTTAAAAACTGCTTTTTAATAGGATCTATTATTCTTTCTTTCATATTACTTTTAATTTTTGTTATTAGTTCTAAACCTTGATTAGCAAGGGATTGAGTGAGTTTTTTACTGATATACCCACGATCACCAAAAAGCCAGCCTTGTAATTTATCTACTAAATTTTCCACCACTGCTCTATCATCGACATTTCCAGGAGTTAAAGAAAAACTCATAATCTCTCCGCAACTGTTAATGACAATATGTAGCTTACAGCCAAAGAACCACCCAGTGGAAGTCTTACCTCTTTTTGCTATGTCTTTGAATACTTTATGTCTATTAATTCTTAAATTATGGCAAGCAGGAAGTTTAGTAGAGTCGATATAATATTGACCAGTTTGTTTTCCTGTTAGGCTTTTTAGCAGTAACACCATGGGCATGAAGCTCATTGGCATTAACTGAACAAAACGACTATAGCTCACAAGTTTTGGAAATTCCTTTCTATAACTTTGGCATAGGCAGCATAAATAAAAATCTTTAAAGGTACGGTAGTGACTCAAGTGAAACATTACTATAATAGTAATAATCTCTGAGAGTCCTATACTGCAGCCCACTTTACGCTTACGGTTAGGATTTGGTAATATATATTTATTTCGCTCCGTATCAAAATGCTTGCAAAAATCATCAATTAAGCAGAAAATCTCCGTAAGAGGGATCATAATATATTCTCCAATTTTGTCATTATTATTAGAGAACTTTATAATCCCTCCCTTCTTAATTTTCAAATGTTCTTTCTTACGTCAAACTCAGGTTATATAGTGGTAGGATGGGTAAACTGTATGGCGAATTGAAGCTTTGAATTTTAAAGACTTCATACCTCAGCAAAGACCCATCCTGTTTTGGATAAAGACTACGAATGGATGTCATAAGGTTTAAACCTTGCATATCCTATTATTAATATAAATCATGAGGCTCTATATGACAACAACTTATATTGGTGTGGACATTAGTAAAAAAACTTTAAATAGTCAAATTATAATAGCCCTAGCGGATCATTTTCAAATATCACTAGATGAAATGATTGGTAGAATTCCTCCTACTAAAAATATGGATTCCTTACCGAAGAGGGAATGACATCAAGAGTCTAATGAAATTAAATAAAACGCTATTGCAGCAGCATTTGAGACATTTAAGCTTTCTACTTTACTTGAAATGGGTATTTTAACTAAGTGATCACATGCTTCTTTAACTAGACGTCTGATTCCTGTATCTTCAGAACCAAGTACTATTGCCATTTTATCTGAAAATATTTTTGTACTTAAAGATTGTTTTGCATTGCCATCAAGGCCAATAATCCAAAACCCATGTTTTTTTAGATATTCTATTGACCACCTTAAATTAGTGACTTTAACTATTTGTACTAGTTCTAAAGCTCCAGAAGCTGTTTTTGCTATGGTAGCATTTTCATCAGGTGCATTATCTAGAGGTAATATTATGGTCGTGATGTCAAAAGAAGCTGCACTACGAATAATAGCACCAATATTTTGTGGATCGGTTATTTGATCCAAAATAGCAACTTTACAATTAGGAATAGTTATGTCAATATCTTCAATACGATTAGAGAAGATACTTTTAACGTTAGCGGCTATTCCCTGATGATTATGATTTGAACCAAAAAGACGGGTTAAGTAATCTATGTTGGTAATCTCATATGGGTGGTTAGAGATTAAATTTTTGTGCAAATTGAAAATATCTTCTGTACATAAAACATTTTGAATATAACGTTTTGGGTTGCTTAATGCTGCAAATACTGGATGTTTGCCGTATATATAGTGCAAATCTTTAGAAATTTTAGCTTTATTTCTCATCTTATTAGAACCTAGAGTAATTTATTCTTGACACAAACTACTATTTATTATAGAAAGTTACAACTGATAAACGTTCTGAAGTAATATAAGTTTAATATTAGCTTATTTAGGTTCTGTGAACGTTTCTATCTAATGGTCGATTTCGTCGTTATTTTCGTTCTCGAATCCTCACGTACATTTAGTACGCTAGGGTTCTGCGAGCGAAAATGCCTATAAATCTACTCATTACATAGAAACGTTCACAGAACCTAGGATAGTTCAAGAAAAAAGAGCCGGGGTCATTTGAGTTTCAGCTTTATAACAAAAAATATGTTCTTCCCGTGTAGGCAAGTCCATGATACCTAACAGCCATTTGGGTTGTTTTTTGGATTGCTGCCACGGGAAGGATATCGAGACTCTTAAGTTGATACCCATGCGATGTGCAGGAATAATACTGATGTATTAAAGGGTTGTATCCTTATTTATAAAGGCTTGTAGCCCGAAGTTCAAATGTCCTTGGAAAAGAGCAAAAAAGATTTGTTGGTACTTATACTAAGTTATATATATGCTTTACGTTTAATTAGACCATTTAATACTTGCGTAAATTCTTTGGAGGAATGGCCGAGTGGTCAATGGCAGCAGACTGTAAATCTGCCCGCGTGAGCGTACGAAGGTTCGAATCCTTCTTCCTCCACCACAAGTTGGTTAGGTAGATACGCGGGTGTAGCTCAATGGTAGAGCTCCAGCCTTCCAAGCTGGTCACGTGGGTTCGATTCCCATCACCCGCTCCAAGAGTATTGGTGATAATTGGAAATTGGATAAATTTGTATTTTTATGTTAAATTGTATTAAATCTTAAATTGTGGAGAATGAATTATGGCAAAGGTAAAATTTGAAAGGGATCTACCCCATTGTAATATAGGTACTATAGGACACGTAGATCATGGTAAGACTTCTTTAACAGCTGCAATAACTTTAGTGTTATCAAAAGAAGGTGGAGCACAGGCTACTAATTATGATGACATTGATAAAGCTCCTGAAGAGAGGGAAAGGGGTATAACTATTGCTACTGCTCACGTTGAATATAGAACTAAAAAAAGGCATTATGCTCACATTGATTGTCCTGGTCACGCAGATTATATAAAGAATATGATAAGTGGTGCAGCTCAAATGGATGCTGCTATATTGGTAGTATCTGCTGCTGATGGTCCAATGCCCCAAACAAGGGAACATATATTGCTTGCTAAGCAAGTTGGCGTACCTGCAATAGTTGTATTTTTGAATAAAGTTGATATGGTTGATGATCCAGAATTGCTTGACTTAGTAGAAATGGAAGTCAGAGAACTTTTATCAATGTATGATTTTCCTGGAGATGATATACCAGTTATCAGAGGTTCAGCTTTACAGGTTCTAGAAGGAAAACCTGAAGGTGAAGCTGTGATTAAAGAGTTGATGAATGTTATTGATGAATATATACCTCAACCTGAGAGAGATACAGATAAACCTTTCTTAATGTCGATAGAAGATGTATTTTCTATTTCTGGAAGAGGTACGGTTGTTACTGGTAGAATCGAAAAAGGTATAGTAAAAGTTGGTGAAGAGGTAGAGATTGTTGGTATAAGAGATACTCAAAAAACTACTTGTACTGGTGTGGAAATGTTTAAGAAGCTATTAGATCAAGGTGAAGCCGGTGATAATGTTGGTATATTACTGCGTGGAACTAAAAGGGAAGATGTATGCAGAGGTCAAGTGTTAGCTAAGCCTGGAAGTATAACTCCGCATACTGAGTTTGAAGCTGAAGTTTATGTACTTACCACGAAAGAAGGTGGTCGTCATACAGCATTTACAGATAAATATCGACCACAGTTTTATTTTAGAACAACTGACGTAACTGGAGAAATCACTTTGAAAGATGGTAAAACAATGGTGATGCCTGGTGATAATGCGAATCTGAAAATTGCATTGATCGCTCCGATAGCTATGGAAGAGGGCGTACGTTTTGCTATACGTGAAGGTGGTAGGACAGTAGGAGCTGGTGTAGTATCAAAGATTATAAAATAATAAGAAATAGTCATCCTGAAAAAGTTCAGGATGACTATTTTTTTAGGGTTAGGCAAAATATGTTTAATTAGAGTAAGTCTATTAAAGAATGTGCTTTGACTGGTCTAGCTGTTTATAAAAAGGTTTAGTTAATGAAAAATAATCAAAAAATCAAAATTCGTTTAAAGTCGTTTGATCACCGCTCGCTTGAGCAAGGTACTAGAGAAATAGTAGGGGCTGTTAAAAGAACCGGTGCTGATATAATTGGTCCAATTCCGTTGCCAAGGACAATTGAGAGATTTACCGTTAATAGGTCTCCGCATGTCAATAAAAAATCAAGGGAGCAATTTGAGATTAGAATTCAGAAAAGACTTTTGATAATAAGTTATCCAACTCCTCAGACTGTTGATGCTTTAAAAAAAGTTGATTTGCCTGCTGGTGTTGATGTTGAGATTAAGTTAGAGAGTGTTGAGTGATGAGAACCGGTTTAATTGCTAAAAAAATTGGTATGAGTTCAATTTTTAATGAAAAAGGTGAGAGATCTACCGTTACTTTTCTACAAGTTGAAGATTGCCAAGTAGTAGGAGAAAAGACCCTAGAAAGGGATGGCTATAATGCTTTGGTTATTGGGGTAAAAGATAAAAAATTATCTAAAGTAACAAAACCAATGAAGCAGGTATTTGCTAATGCTCAAGTTACGCCAAAGGAAAAATTGAAGGAATTTAGAATTTCTGAAGCTTGTTTCCTTGATGTAGGTTTTGTATTGCATGTGGATCATTTTGTTATTGGTCAGTTTATAGATGTTGTAGGTACTACTATTGGTAAAGGTTTTGCTGGTAGTATGAAAAGGCATAATTTTAGAGGACTTGAAGCTTCACATGGTGTATCTGTGTCTCACCGTTCGCATGGTTCTACTGGTGGTAGACAAGATCCTGGTAAAGTATTTAAGAATAAGAAAATGGCTGGTCACATGGGAAATACAAGAGTTACTATTCAAAATTTGAAAGTAGTCGATACTGATATGGAAAAAAGCATAATCATAGTTAGTGGAAATATTCCCGGTTCAAAAGGATCTTATGTCTACATTAAGGATGCTATTAAGAAAACCATTACAGCTATAGGATAAACTATATGAAAGCCAAATTATTAAATCTTGAAAATGAAGCTGTTGGTGAGATTGATTTAGATAACGAAGTTTTTGCTGTAGATTTTGTTAGGGAAGATATTATCAAGCTTGTTGTTGATTGGCAGAGAGCTAAAGCTGTGGTTGGTACACATCAAACAAAGACAGTGTCGCAAGTATCTGGTACTACAAAGAAACCTTTTAAGCAAAAAGGTACGGGTAATGCAAGGCAAGGATCTTTAAGATCTGTCCAAATGAGAGGTGGTGGAGTTTCTCACGGTCCAGTAACAAGGAGTCATGCTACAAAATTACCAAAAAAAGTTAGAAAACTTGGTTTAAAACATGCTTTGTCGGAAAAATTAGCTGAGGGAAAACTGCTAATAGTAGATTCTTTAAAATTACATGAATCCAAAACTTCTAATCTTATAAAATTATTAAATAATTTTCATGGTAAAAGTTATTTTATTGTTAGTGGTGATGAAGTTGATATCAATTTTTCTTTGGCAGTACAAAATATTCCAAATACTATTTCAGTACCGCAAATTGGTGCAAATGTTTATGATATAATACGCCATGATTATGTTTTGTTATCACAAGAAGCTGTAGATGCTTTAGAAAAGAGGTTAAAGTGAAGTCTTATAAACATTATGATCTTATTAGGAATCCTGTGATCACTGAGAAGACCAATATTTTATCTGAGCAACAAAATAAGTTTACTTTTCATGTTGCTGGTAGTGCTGAGAAAGCTTCTATCAAGACGGCTGTTGAAAAGATTTTTCAGGTTAAGGTTAAAAAAGTTAACATAATGAATGTAAAAGGTAAGAAAAAAAGATTCAAGGGTGTTAATGGCAGACAATCAGATAAAAAGAAAGCAATTGTGACGTTAGAAAAAGATTATACTATTGATTTTACTGGGGGTATTAAATAAATGGCTTTAAAAACGTTTAATCCAGTTACTCCATCCCTTAGAGAATTAGTACAGGTTGATAAATCTGATCTTTGGAAAGGTAAGCCTCATAAACCTTTAACTAAAGGTTTATCTAAGACTGGTGGTAGAAATAATTTGGGTAGAACCACTTCTTGGCATAGAGGAGGAGGGCATAAAAGACTTTATCGTATAATCGATTTTAAAAGAAATAAACAGGATATATTTGCCACTGTTGAAAGAATAGAATATGATCCTAACAGAACTTCCTTCATTGCTTTAATTAAATTCGATGATGGTGAGTATTCTTATATTTTAGCACCACAAAAGCTTATTGTAGGAGATAGAATAGTATCAAGTGATAAAGCTGACATAAAAGTAGGAAATTGTTTATCTTTGAAATCTATTCCTGTTGGTACTACTTTACATAATGTAGAAATGAAAGTTGGTAAAGGTGGTCAAATTGCAAGATCTGCTGGTACTTCTGTTAATTTAGTAGGTAAGGATTCGGGTTATGCACAGATCAAGCTTCGATCTGGAGAATTTAGATTGATACCGTTAGATTGTAAGGCTACCATAGGTGTTGTTTCAAACCCTGATCAAAAGAATACCAATTTAGGTAAGGCCGGAAGAAATAGATGGCTAGGTTGGAGACCACATGTTCGTGGTGTTGCAATGAATCCATTCGATCACCCACATGGGGGAGGAGAAGGAAAAACTTCTGGTGGTCGCCATCCAGTGACTCCATGGGGTTTCCCAACTAAGGGTAAGAAAACACGTAAGAATAAGCTTACATCAAAATTTATTATTAAGAGAAGAAAGTAATTAGGTAGTAATTATGGCTCGTTCAGTTTGGAAAGGACCTTTTGTAGATGGTTATCTGATAAAAAAAGTACAAAAATTGATTGAATCTGGTAAATCAGAAATGATTCAGACTTGGTCTAGAAGGTCAACAATTTTACCATTTTTTGTTGGAATAACATTTGCTGTACATAATGGAAATAAATTTATACCTGTTACTGTAAGTGAAGAAATGGTTGGTAAAAAATTAGGTGAATTTTCTCCAACTAGGACTTTTCATGGTCATGGCACAGATAAAAAAGTTAAGAGAAAATAGATATGGTGAAGGTGAATAAAGGCTCTACTACAGCAATTGCTAAGTCTCTTAGAGTGAGTCCGAGGAAATTGAATTTGGTTGCAACTTCTATTAGGAATATGAAAGTGTCTGAGGCTCTAATTCAGCTTACCTTTTCCTCTAGAAGAATTGCTCAAGATGTAAAAAAATGTTTACAGTCTGCTGTTGCTAATGCTGAAAATAATTTTGGTTTAGATATTGATACTTTGTTTATTACTTCTGCAACTGTAGGTAAGGCGTTGGTGATGAAAAGAATTATGCCAAGAGCTAAAGGAAGAGCAACAAGGATTAATAAATTTTTTAGTAATTTATATATTACAGTTACTGAAGTTGAGGGGAAATAAGATATGGGGCAGAAAGTTAATCCGCATGGCTTTAGAGTTGGTCCGACATTAATTAAAGGTTGGGACTCGGTGTTATATGCTGATAAGAAGCAGTATAAAGTCCTTCTTATCCAAGATTTAGAGGTTAGAAATCTAGTTAATAAGAACTATGTGCAAGCACAAGTTAGTAGAGTATTAATAGAGAGGTCTTCTAATAAGAATGTTATAATTAATATTTTTGCTAAAAAGCCTGGAGTTATTATAGGTAAAAGTGGTAACGACATTGATAAATTAAAAAAATCTGTCCAAAAAATTACGGGTTTAGAAGAAATATATATTAACATACATGAAGTAAAGAAGCCTAATATAGACTCTAACATTATTGCTCAAACGATTGCTATGCAGCTTGAGAAAAGAGTGTCTTTTAGAAAAGCTATGAAAACCGCTATCCAAGCCTGCTTTAAGCAAGGAGGGTTAGGTATAAAGGTTGCTTGTTCTGGACGTTTAGCTGGAGCTGAAATAGCGAGAACAGAGTGGTATAGAGAAGGTAGAGTACCTTTACATACTTTGAGAGCTGATATTGACTATGCGACTGCTGAAGCTATGACAACTTATGGAGTTATAGGTATAAAGGTTTGGGTCTATAGGGGTGATCATGTGGAAAATAGAAAGAAACATAATTAATTTTGAAGTAAAATAATGTTAGCTCCGAAAAAACAAAAATTTAGAAAAGCACATAAGGGGAGAGTTCCCTCAAAAGCAAAAGCTGGTACTATGCTAGCTTTCGGTTCTTTTGGCTTGAAATCGTTAGATGGTTTAAGGGTTACTGCAAGACAAATAGAGGCAGCAAGAAAGGCTGCAGTTCGTTGTATGAAAAGGCAGGGGCGATTATGGATTAAAATTTTTCCTGATTTGCCTGTGTCAAAGAAGCCTGCGGAAGTTAGAATGGGTAAAGGAAAAGGTTCTACTGAATTTTTTGCAGTGAGAGTATCACCTGGAAGAATTATGTTTGAAGTGGAAGGGGTTACAGATGATATAGCGACGAAAGCACTTGAGCTTGCTAGTGCAAAATTGCCTGTAAGAACAAAGATAGTGAGGCGTTATGAATAATTTAGGGGTATCAGCAAAGGAATTGGTTGGGCAGACTACGGAAGAGCTTCACAAAAAGAGAACTTTGTTTAAAAAAGAGTTTTTTAATCTACGGTTTCAAAGAACATTAGGTGAATTACAAAATACTAGCAGGTTTTCTTTTGTAAAAAAAACAATAGCTCGTATTAATACAGAGTTAACTATAAGATCAAAAACTGGAGAATAGGGAAATGCCGAAAAGAGTGCTACAGGGCGTTGTTGTAAGTTCGAAAACTGATAAGACTATTACAGTTAAAGTAGAGCGTAGGTTTAAGCATCCTATATACAAAAAAATTGTAAAAGTCTCTAAAAAATATGCTGCTCATGATCCAGAAAATACTTATAAGGATGGTGATAAGGTTAGTATAGTTGAAAGTCGTCCTATATCTAAAACTAAGTCTTGGGTGGTGTTAGGGGATGTAAAGGCATCTCTCTAATGATAGGTTTGGTCGTCACAGAATAGTGAGTTTTATCCTTTGACTTTGTTATTTAGATTGTTTATTTTGTTGCGTTATTAAATTCTCAAGTGGAAGTAAGTTATGATTCAGATGCAGAGCATCTTAGATGTTGCGGATAACTCTGGTGCTAAAAAAATTATGTGTATTAAAGTGCTTGGTGGTTCACATCACATGATAGCAAATCTTGGGGATGTCATTGTGGTATCTATAAAAGAAGCTTTGCCAAGCGGAAAAGTAAAAAAAGGTGACGTACATAGGGCTCTGATTGTTAGAACAAAAAAGGGTGTTAGAAGGGCAGATGGTAGTACAATTAAGTTTGATTCTAATGCAGCAGTACTTTTGAATAAGCAAGGAGAACCAATAGGTACAAGAGTTTTCGGTCCTGTAACTAGAGAATTAAGGGCAAAAAAATTCGTTAAGATTATGTCACTTGCAGAAGAGGTGTTGTAATGATTAAGCTAAAAATTAAGAAAGGTGATGAAGTTATTGTTATCACCGGAAAAAATAAGGGAAAAAAGGGTAAGGTCTTAAAGGTTTTGCCTGAGCAAAATAGAGCTATTGTTTCGGGTATAAATATTGTTCGCAAGCATGTTAAGGCGAGTAAAACAAGTGAAGGTGGCATAGTGTCAAAGGAATTATCCATACATATATCCAATATTGCTCACATAGATCCTAAAACAGGTAACCATACAAAAGTTGCTTTTAAATTTCTAGAAGATGGCTCTAAAGTAAGAGTAGCTAAGAAGTCTGGTGAAATTATTAGTAATAAGGAAGGTAAGTAATGTTGCTCAGGTTTAAAGATTTATACACTAAAGAGATTGTACCAAACTTACAGAAAGAGTTTGCGTACAAGAATAAACATCAAATGCCTAAGGTTGTAAAAATTGTTGTTAATATGGGGGTTGGTCAGACGGTTGCAGATTCTAAGGTAATTAATAATGCTCTCAATGATCTAACTCTAATTTCAGGACAAAAGCCTTTAGTAACTGAGGCCAAAAAGTCTATTGCTACTTTTAAGCTTCGTGAAGGTATGAAAGTTGGTTGTAAAGTTACTCTGCGCAAAGATAGAATGTATGATTTTTTAGAGAGATTAGTAATCGTTGCTCTACCGCGTATTAAAGAATTTAGAGGTTTCTCAAGCAAAAGCTTTGATGGTAGAGGTAATTTTACTTTTGGTATAAAAGAACAGATTGTTTTTCCAGAGATTAATTACGACAAGATAGATGTAATTCGTGGTATGGATATCACGATTGTTACAAGTGCTATGAATAATGAAGAAGGTAAATTATTACTTTCTGGCTTTAATTTGCCTTTTTATAATTAATTTTTAGAAGAAAAATAGATGGCTAAAGTAAGTTCTATAAAAAAGAATAATAGAAGAAGAAAGATGGCACAAAGTTTATATAACAAGCGTGCTAAATTAAAGGATAAGATTTACGATAAAACTTTATCTTTGGAAGAAAGATTTTCGTTAGTGATGGTTTTAGCTAAGTTACCTAGAAACTCAGCTATGAATAGAGTTCGAAATCGGTGTGAGCTTACTGGACGTCCAAGAGGAGTGTATAGTAAATTTGGTCTATCGCGAAATAAGCTGAGAGATCTTGGTAGTAAGGGATTAGTTCCTGGTTTGATTAAAGCAAGTTGGTAAAATAGCTTGAATTCGATATAATAAGTTGTATCGAACTCAAGGGTTAACTAGAAACAATCAGGTTTGAAGCGGTTCAGTACCTGATTGTTAAAATGTAATATTCTATTCAATGGGTGGTTTTAATAATTAAAATCACCCATTGAATGATGAAAAAAGTTGAAATGTACTCGTAAAAGTCGCTCCAAGGGTACACTTTTTCTTATAACAAAGCCAATTCGATATAAAAATTCTTATATCGAATTGAGGTTAAAATAGTAGGTTTATCGTATGTCAATGACAGATAATATAGCGGATATGTTGACTAGAATTAGAAATGGTCAAAAAAGTAAATTGATGAATATATCTCTACCTTGTTCAAAAATAAAATGTGCTATTTTGGATGTTTTAAAAAAAGAAGGTTATATAAAAGAGTATGTAGTTGTCAAGGATGGTAATATAAGTCATATTGAAGTGGATCTAAAATATTCTGTTAATGGAAAACCTGCTATATGTGAAATAAGTAGAGTTTCAAAACCAGGTAAGAGGATTTATTCTTCTATTGATAAATTAAAAGGATATTATAACAATATGGGTATTTATATTCTTTCTACTTCTAGAGGAGTTTTATCAGATAGAGAAGCACATAGCCAAAAAATTGGCGGTGAAGTAATTTGTAAAGTGTTTTAAGGTATAAAGATGTCACGTATTGGAAAATTACCAGTCCCTGTGCCTGAAGGGGTGAAAGTTGAACTTGATGGGTTGAAAGTTAATGTTGTTGGTCCCAAGGGAGAATTAACAAAAACTTTCGCAGGAAATATAGCAATTTTATTGCAAGATAATCAGCTTTTTGTGAAACCATTAACAGAGACTAAAAGTGCTAGATCTATGTGGGGTACGGCACGAAGTATAATAAATAGTATGATAAAAGGTGTTAAAGAAGGTTTTACAGAAGAGCTTGAAGTCAACGGTGTTGGTTATAAGGCTTTGGTGAAGGATAAATATTTAAACTTAATGCTTGCTAAAAGTCATAATACTAAAGTAGAAATACCTAAAAATATTAAAGTTACCGCTCCTAAACAAAATCAGATTATATTGGAAAGTGTTGATAAAGAAAAATTAGGTCAGTTTATATCAATTATTATAAAGCAGAGACCACCTGAACCATATAAAGGTAAAGGTATTAAACGCAAAGGTCAATATGTTCAGAGAAAAGAAGGTAAGAAAAATTAAAATTTAAGAGTTAAATATGCGTAGTTCAAAGTTAAAGTTTGATATAAGAAAGGCTAGAGTAAGGTCTAAGATATCAAAGGTATCAAACAGACTCAGGCTGTCTATTTTTAAGTCTGGAAAGCACATATATGCACAAGTCATAGATGACAAACAATCAATAACTATTGCATCTGCTTCGACTTTAGATAAAGAAATTAGACAGTTAAAAAAATCCAACTGTAATATTGGTACAGCCACGAAAGTAGGTGATTTAATAGGCGAAAGAGCATCGCTTAAAGGGGTACAAGAAGTTGTATTCGATAAGGGTGGTTATAAATATCATGGTGTTGTTAAGGCTTTAGCTGATGCAGCAAGAAAAAAAATGAAATTTTAATTTTAGGTTTAAGAAATGGCTAAAGCTAAAAAAAATACAAGTGAAGCACTAACAGAAACTTTGGTGGATGTAAATAGAGTTACTAAAGTAGTAAAAGGGGGTAGAAAATTCTCTTTTTCTGCTTGTATTGTTGCTGGTGATAAAGCTGGTAAGGTTGGTTATGGTCATGGCAAAGCGAAAGAGGTAACAGAAGCTAGAGCTAAGGCTACTCAAGAAGCAAGGAAAGATATGATTAAAATTCCTCTTTATCAAAATAGAACTATTCATCATGATGTCATTGGTAAAAGTGGAGCAGCTAAAGTCATTTTAAGAAGAGCCAAGGCAGGTACTGGTGTTATTGCTGGTGGTGCTATGAGGGCAATCTTTGATTCTTTAGGAGTTCATGATATTGTTGCCAAATCTTTGGGTTCTAGTAATGTATATGCGATGATTGCTGCAACTTTTGATGCGTTATCTCAACTATCTTCTCCAAAGAATATTGCTGAAAGGAGAGGAAAAAGAATAAATGAGGTATCAACTAAATCTACAAAAGGGCAATAAATAATATCAGAACCAAGTGTGCAAGTTTAAATAGTGTAATAGTCCTTCCAGCGTAGGCTCATGAGTGTCAACTTAAGAAGTTTTGATTTTGGTAGGTAGCAGAATCTAAAAAATAAAGAAAAAATGCATTCTTAAAGTGATTTTGTGAATGCATTTTAAACCTTAAGCTAAAAACATGATTTTAAAAGATTAAAATCATGTTTTTAGCAAAATATTAATTTAACAATCAGATGCAGAGTCGTCTCAAATCTGATTGTTTCGATAATTTCACCGAATTTGCGTGTGAATGGGGCTTTGAAGCAATGGGCTATAGTGAGTCTTTATATTTAAAGTAAAGTAATAATTGGGTTGTAGGAATTTATGAGTAGTAATCAAGAAAAAGTGAATGAGACAAAGGTTAAAGTTACCCAAATTGGTAGTAGTATAGGTCGTAAATATGATCAGAAAAAAACCTTGGTAGGTTTAGGTCTAAATAAAATGCATAAATCTGTTATTTTGAAAGATACAAACTCTGTTAGAGGGATGATCAAGAAGGTAAAACATTTGTTAAAAGTAGAAAATATAAATTAGAGTTTAGAAAATGAAATTAAATGAGTTATCTAACAATTTTGGTGCCAAGAGAGATAAAAAAAGAGTAGGTCGCGGTATTGGCAGTGGTAAAGGTAAAACATGTGGCAGAGGTGTTAAGGGGCAGAAATCTAGATCTGGTGTAGCTATCAAAGGTTTTGAAGGGGGGCAGATGCCTATGATTAAAAGATTGCCAAAGAGAGGCTTTAACTGTCCTAGTTCTAAGAAATATAGTGTAGTAAATATTGCTGATATAGAATTTTTAATAGCAGAAAATCGTTTGAACTCAACAGAAGTTGTAACAAAGGATAGATTAGTTGAAGTCGGGTTAATTAAGAATACTAATTTATTGGTTAAGTTATTATCTGTTAGCAGTGGTGATTTTAATAGTCCCTTATCATTTCAATTAGATGCTTATTCTAGCTCTGCTAAGAAGTTAATAGAACAAGTTGGTGGTCAAATATTGTAATTTATGAGTTTAAATTCCACACAAAAATCTAATAAAGACTTAGCTAATAGGATTATTTTTACTATTTTGGCTCTTATAGTATGTAGATTTGGGTCATTTATTCCTATAGCGGGTATTGATTCGGTTGCGTTAAGCAGTGTGGCTGAACAAAATCAATCTGGTATACTTGGTATGTTTAATATGCTATCTGGGGGGTCTCTAGCTAGAATGTCTATTTTTGCTTTAGCAATTATGCCATATATAACTGCTTCAATTATCATTCAATTAATGTCAATAGCCTACAAGCCTTTAGAGAATTTAAAAAAAGAAGGTGAGGTTGGTAAAAGGAAAATCAATCAATTATCTAGGTATTTAACTGTTTTATTAGCTTCTTTTCAGGCATATGGTGTTGCAATAAGTTTAGAACATGTTGTGACTAATGTAGGTCCAGTAGTTACTATACCTGGGCTTTTTTTCAAGGTTACTACCGTTATTACTTTAGTGGTAGGTACTATGTTCTTAATGTGGCTTGGTGAACAGATTACTGGTAGAGGTATTGGTAATGGATCGTCCTTAATTATATTTATAGGTATAGTGTCGGGTGTACCAAGTGCTATTATAAGCATGTTTGAATTGTCAAGAAGTGGTGGTTTGTCTCCAATAGTAGTTATGGCTATTTGTTTAGGAGTTATTGTAATTATAGCTATAATAATTTTCTTTGAGAAGGCACAGAGAAAAGTTTTGGTACAATATCCAAAGAGACAAGTTGGCAATAAAATTTATGGTGGTGATTCGACTCATATGCCTCTTAAACTTAATACTTCTGGGGTAATTCCGCCAATATTTGCTAGTTCGATTTTATTGTTTCCTGTGACAATAGCTAATTTTTCTAGCAATAATTCAGAAATTATGAGTTTATTAACTTTCCATCTAGGGCATGGGAAGCCTTTATATATTTTGTTGTATGTTGCGTTGATAATGTTTTTTAGTTTTTTTTATACAGCAGTAGTTTTTAATTCAGAAGAAACAGCAAATAACTTAAGAAAATATGGGGCATATATTCCTGGCAAAAGACCTGGTAAGAATACTGCGGAATATTTTGATTATTTGTTAACTAGGTTAACTGTAATAGGTGGTATATATCTTAGTTTTATATGTATAGTTCCTGAAATGTTAATGAATAAATATGCCGTATCTTTTGCCTTAGGGGGTACAAGTTTTTTAATTGTTGTTAATGTTGTTCTAGATACATTTGTACAAATTCAAAGTCATTTATTTAGCAGTAAGTATGAGGGATTAATTAAAAAAATGAAGTTAAAAAACTAACTTATATTATAAAAAAACAATTCTTTAAAGCAAAAAATTATACATTTTAACTTAGTGGAGGGTATATATTATGTTATGTTTAAAGAAGAGTTTCAAATGATTATAGTGCTTATAGGGTCTCCTGGTTCAGGGAAGGGAACTCAAGGGCAGTTATTGGCAAGAAAGTTAAATTTACCTCATGTGTCTACTGGCGATATATTCAGGCAAATGGTAAAGGTTAATAACAAGGATGGTTTGTTAATTAAAGAGTATATGGTACAAGGAAAACTTGTCCCTCCTAAATTGGTGAATAATGTAGTTAAGGAGTTTTTAACTCAGGATATATATAAAAACGGTTATGTTCTAGATGGGTATCCTCGTAATTTAGAGCAAGCTAATTTTCTAAGAATGTTGGCTAATCAAAAGATTAAAGTTGTGTTTTTCGACATAGACGATCAAGTGATTATCAAGAGGATTCTAGGTAGGTTTAATTGTGAAAATTGTGGACAAATTTATAATAGTTATTTCATTAAACCTAAGGTTGACAATGTCTGTGATGTTTGTGGATCAGATAAATTTATGCACAGACAAGATGATGATGAACAGACTATTAAGCAAAGAATAGAAGAATATAAAATAGAGACTTATCCGTTACTTAACTATTATAGAGATAATAGTGAATTCTATGTTGTTGATGCAAATAAGGATAAAGAAGAAGTAGAGCTTGTTTTATATAAAGTATTAAAAATGATTTGACTTTAAGGGATATTTTTATATTATTCCCTTTTGGTTATTATCGAAATTTTGGAGATTATTTGTGGCAAGAATAGCGAGTGTTAATATTCCAGCAAACAAAAGATTAGTAGTGAGCTTAACATATATTTATGGGCTTGGTTTTTCTGCTGCAGAAGAGATTTGTCGAAAAACTGGAATATCTGAAAGTAAAAGGGTCAAAGACTTAACAGATCAAGAGCTTATTATTTTACGTAATATTATTGAAAAAGAATATAAAGTAGAAGGTGATTTAAGAAGAGAGGTGAATCTTAATATCAAGAAGAAAAAGGATATTAGAAGTTACCAAGGTCTTAGACATATAAGAAAGTTGCCTGTTCGAGGTCAGAATACTCATTCTAATGCTCGAACAAGAAAAGGTAAAGCTGTTGCGATTGCCGGTAAGAAAAAAGTTACAAAGTAATATGGTATAATGATGAGTCAGGCTAATACTAAGGTCAAGAAAAAAAGAAAAAATATCACTCTTGGTGTTGTTCATATAAAGACAACTTTTAATAATACTATTGTTACTTTTACGGACGTGCAAGGTAATGCTATAGCTTTTTCAACAGCAGGTACACATGGTTTTAAGGGGGCTAGAAAAGCTACGCCTTATGCTGCTCAAATAACTGTTGATAAAGCCTCAGAAGTTGCAAAAGAACACGGTCTGAAAACTGTTTCGATTAGAGTGCAAGGTGCAGGGGCTCAAAGGGAATCGGCTATGCGTGCGGTATTTAGTCAAAATTTTATAGTTACGTCAGTTTTAGATGTTTCGTCTGTTGCACATAACGGTGTTAGAGCACCAAAAAGAAGAAGAGTATAGGGGCATAGGTAAATAATGTTATCATTAAATAAAAACTGGAGTGCATTAATAAAACCTTCTAAGATAGTTTATGACAGTCCTGATAAGAGTAGTAATATAGTAAAAATTGTGGTTGAACCTTTAGAGAGAGGCTTTGGTTTAACAATAGGTAATGCTATGAGGAGAATTCTACTCTCATCTCTTCAGGGTGCTGCAATAACATCAATAAAGATACTAGGGGTGGTGCATGAATTTTCTGCTATACCTGGGGTTAAGGAAGATTTAGTTGATGTAGTTTTGAATCTTAAGTCTGTGGTCGTTAAGATGCATTCTTCGGAAAGAAAGATTGTCAGATTAAGTGCTACTGGTCCTTGCGTTGTAACTGCTGGGATGATTGGAACAGGGCATGATGTGGAGGTACTAACCCCTAACCATGTGATTTGTACTTTGGCAAAAGGGGCTCAGCTTGAAATGGAATTAGTGTGTGAGACGGGAAAAGGGTATGTTCCCGCTGCAAGCAGCGTTGATTCGGAATTATCTATTGGCGTTATCCCAATAGATGCGTTATTCAGTCCTGTAAGAAAGGTTACCTATAAAGTTGATAATACACGTGTTGGTCAAGTTACAGATTATGACAAATTGATTATGACCGTTGAAACTAATGGTAGTATTTCTCCGGAGATGTCTATAGCACTTGCTGCTAGAATTCTGCAAGATCAGTTACAATTATTTATTACATTTGAAGAACAAACAGAAGATAAACAGGATAAGTTAGAAGAATTAGCATTTAATCCAGCGTTGTTGAAGAAAGTTGAGGAATTAGAATTATCTGTTAGATCTCAGAATTGTTTAAAAAATGAAAATATAATTTATATAGGCGATCTTGTTATCAAAACAGAAGCAGAAATGCTTAGAACTCAAAACTTTGGTAGAAAATCTCTTAATGAGATTAAGGATATATTATCAGGCTTTGGTTTAAAATTTGGTATGGACATACCAGGATGGCCTCCAGAAAATATTCAGGAACTATCTAAGCGTTATGAAGATCCATATTAATAAAACCTGAATTAGATGTAACAGGTTATATCTAATTCAGGGATACATATAGAAACAATCAGGTTTGAAGGAGTTCGTCACCTGGTTGTTAAATATTAATTTGCTAATAATCTTAATTTTTATATGATATAAAAATAAGATTATTAGTGGTAATAGATTAAAATGCATTCGTAAAAGCCGCTTCAAGAATGCATTTTTCCTTATAACAAGCCAATTCGATATAAGAATTAACAATTCTTATATCGAATTGAGGTTAATACAAAGGTAATAACATGCGACATAAAATTAAGGGTAGAAAGCTTAATAGAACAAGTAGTCATAGACAGGCGATGTTTGCTAATATGGCTGCTGCACTTGTGATGAATGAGCAAATAAAAACAACTTTACCTAAGGCTAAAGAGCTTAGACCATATATTGAAGTACTAATAACTAAGGCCAAGAAATCTGATTTAGCGACTAGAAGAATGTTGCTTGCTAAAATTAAAGATAAAGTGGCAACTGAAAAGCTTATTAGTGTTTTAGGAAAAAGATATAGTGAACGTCCAGGTGGTTATACTAGGATAATAAAGGCTGGTTTTCGTTATGGAGATATGGCATCAGTAGCTTATATTGAGTTCGTTGATAGAGACGTAAATAGTAAAGGCTGTATGACCCCAAAAGTAGAAAGTCATAGCCATGAAGAACAAAACTAATAAATCTGTAGGAAAATAATAAATATGGCTAATCATTCATCAGCAAAAAAGGCAATAAGACAAACAATAAAAAAAACTTTAATAAATAAGAATAGGTCAAGTAGAATTAAAACATATATAAAAAAAGTTTTGCAAGAAGTTATTAGTGGCTCAAAAGAATCAGCTAAATTAGCTTTGACTGTTGCACAATCTGAAATAATGAAAGGTGTAACAAAAAACATTATCAAATTAAATACAGCCTCACGTAAAATCAGTAGATTATCTCAAAAAATTAAAAATATGAATTAGCTTCTAGCTTCTTGTGTATGCCTTTTATGTAATACCAATCTCGATGAAAGATAGTTTAATAGCCTAGGGTGTATTATCCCTGCCTTATTACTATTACCCACATTCTAGATTTGTGGGGCGTCGTATATGACGTCAGTAGGTTCAAATATACGACTTTTAAAAGATGTAGGTAATAGTAGGTATGCAAGTGAGGATTCGAGAACAAAAAGGAGTGTTCACGAATTGATTCCTTTTGGTAATTTTGTTGTCAAAATTTACTTTCGTTCCTCATGGACATATTATGTACTGTTTGTGGTTACTTGGCTACTCTTTTACTCAGAAATTCCTCAAAAATTATTCAATTTGTGGGTACTTCCTAAAAATAATGAACATATAGACTATAGAAATGAAACCTTTACAGAAGCTAGATAGAAAATGTATGCAAGGACCTAGTTGAGAGGGATATGCTAAAGATTTCAGCCTTTATTATCACAAAAAATGAAGCTACTAGGATTGCAAGAGCTATCAACAGTGTTAAGGACATTGTCGAGGAGCTTATTGTTGTTGATAGTGGGAGTACTGATGATACAGTACAAATTGCTAGAAATTTAGGAATCAAAGTGATTTTTAACGAATGGAATGGTTATGTTAAACAAAAGACTTTTGGCGAAAATTTATGTCAGAATGACTGGATATTAAATATTGATGCTGATGAAGAACTATCAAAAGAATTACAAGATGAAATAGAGTTTATATTTGCTTCAAATAATCAAGCTAATTATTTAGCTTACCGTACTAAAATTGTTATATTGTACCGTAATGATCAGAAGGTTCGTCATTTTGCTCCTTATAATAAATGTATCAGATTATATAATCGTAAATATAGTAGTTTTTCTAATAATAACACTACTACTCATGATTCGGTATTGTTTAATCCAAATATTAATTCACAGTATACTTGCAGCAAAACTGCGTAACACTATCTAATTTTTTTGCTAGTATGAATTTATTGTATAAATTTGGGTTTCTACTATGCAAATATCACCGATTAATCAAAACTTACGCTATGTTTTATGATAAGTGGCTTTGTACTGAGATATTATTAAAATTCTTTACTATGAAAAAATGGCTTTCAGCCAAGGTTTTTAGTCATACTTGAGATAACATAGCGTAAGTTTTGTAATAAAAACTAGTTGAAAAAGTACCAATTATATTATATTATAACATTTGAAATATTAATAATAATGATAATTAATCAAATGAAAAAACCAAAAGTAGCGACCTTAAGTGCTGAAGAACGAGAAGAACTAATACAACATGTCAAGGAAAGTTCATTAACGGGAGATGAACAGCAAACGATAGTAGAACTTGTGAAATTTTGTAATGAGCTAATAGACAAGCTAGCATCATCAAATATCAGTATAAATAAGCTTAAGGAAATGCTGATTGGTTTTAAGGCAGATAACAAAAAAAAGATAGTTCAGATTCATTAAAAGAACCGCCAAGTGAATCTGATAACGGGAATGGTGGTAATGAAGAAGAGTGCGATAAGCCCAAAAAGATAGATCGTAGTAATTGGCAAGGTAAATATGGGTTTGATGATTATAAGGATGCGAATACCAGCTATTTAACTCCTGAGAATTTTTGTAGTGGTGATAGCTGTCCTCACTGTTGTAATGGCAAACTATATAATAGTGAAGCTAGAAAATTGCTACAATTTACAGGTAATGCTCCAATATAATGGACTGAAAAAATTAGACAAAGAAGCAGGTATTTTTGTTTCTCAATAAGTATAGAATAATAAATAAAATTAAAGAGAAACAAATGGGTAAAAAACAAATTAAAAATTTTAGTGCAGAAGCAAAAACTAAAATAGTATTAGAGATGTTAAAAGAAGAATCAACAATAGGTCAGTTATCGGTCAAATATGAAGTAACGGCTAAAACTATGCAAAACTGGAAACGACAATTTTTAGATAATGCGTCATTGGCATTTGAGCCAGCAAAAGCTGTTAGTGAGTACAAAGGGCAGATTAGTGAACTTAAGAATCAAAACGATGAACTTGCAAAAGCATTAGGTAAGGCTACAGTCGAGAGGGACTGGGCGGTGGGAAAGCTAAACAGCTTGGACTTATCAAATAAGAAAAGTCTTGTCGACCCCAAGCTGAGTACGTTAGCAAAGACAAGGCAATGTGAACTATTAAAGATAAGCAGATCTGGAGTATATTATAAAGCTAAAGTAATGAGCTTATATAATCTTGATATTTTAAATAGAATAGATGAAATATATACGGATAACCCTGAGTATGGTTATCGTTATATATACAAACAATTATTGGAAGACGGCTTTAATGTGGGCAGAGATAGGGTGCTTAAATATATGGGAATAATGGGTATAGAAGCTATTCATCCTCATAAAAAGCAATCTACTTCTGTGAAGGATGGTCAACATAAAATTTATAGCTATTTGCTTGAGCCGTACTGGCACAAATCAGGAACGAATAGAACTATTCATGTACCTTATGTTAATCAAGTGTGGAGTGGTGACATTACTTATATTAGAACTAACGGAGGATTTATGTATCTTGTGGCGATTATAGATTGGCATAGTAAGGCAATACTAAGTTATAAAGTATCTAATTCTATGGATGCATCACTTGTAACCGATGTATTAAAAGATGCACTGAATAAATACCCTGCACCACAAATATTCAATAGTGATCAGGGTAGTCAATATACTGGACATGAGCATACGGGAATTCTAAAAGAGAATAATATACAAATCTCAATGAACGGTAAGGGTAGAAGCATTGATAATATTGTGATTGAAAGATTTTTTAGAACTTTAAAATATAATTGTATATTTATAAATGATTTTAAAAATATCGCAGAACTTAAAGATGGTATTGATAAATACATGGATAAATATAACAATCAAAGATTCCATTCAAGTATTGGTTATAAAAAACCGATGAACGTGTATCTTGATTACTTACAAAATGCAGCTTAAAAATTATGTGTATACCTGCAGCAAAACTGCATAACTTTATCTAATGTTTTTGCTAGTATGAATTTTTTATACATTTGGGTTTCATACTATGCAAATACCATCAATTACTATTGAGCAAGTAGCTCAGCAATTTAAAGCCTGGCGTCAAACTAAAACTAATAAGTTTGATCCTATACCAAACCATCTAAAGGAATTAGTTTACCAATTACTCCATCATTATTCTTACCAAGAGATAGCTAAACATCTTAATATTAATAAAGCAACAATCAGTTCAATTAAAAAAGCCCATGAGCCTACCCTCAAAACTTCTCCTGTCTCAACTTCAAATCAAGCTCTACAACAAAATATTAATTTTCTCCCATTTCAACTATTAAATTCTATAGATACCGATCCTGTAGCTGCCCCCAAACAAAATCACTATATTTGTCACATTATTAAACCAAATGGTACCAAACTTATTATCCAAACACTAGAACCAAAAACCATAATTCAGACATTTTTATGCTGCAACTAACCCCGGCGTCAGTTATTTTTGTTGCCACTATTGCCATCGATTTTCGCAAGGGTATCGATGGCTTAATCGCTGTTTGTAGACAAAAACTTTCTTCTGACCCTCTTAATGGTTCCTTGTTTTTATTCTATAATAAAAACAGAACTGCCATTAAAATTTTGTCCTTTGACGGTCAAGGCTTTTGGCTATGCTCTAAACGCCTATCCAAAGGTAAATTTACCGCAAAACTTTTCCCATCTGATAATTCATCTTATCAAATTTGTTATAGAACCTTACACATTCTTATTCATAATGGTGATCCTAGTTCTGCCAAATTCTCTAATGATTGGCTTCCTGTCGTTTAAGCTGCTGTCTCGATTAATTCCGTATTATTCATATATCTTGCATAGGCAAAAGGCGTATAATTCGCAGGACGCTTCTTTGCTTTGCTACTCTGCTCTTGTAGCCAATTTAAATATTTAAAGGCATTGATCTCGTTCTCACTACAAGTCTTTACTATACTATACAAACCACTATGTATCTCAGCACTATTGATTGTTTTAAAGAATAATGAATTCTTCCTTTGTAAAATAATGGTACGCAGTGATCTCTCAGCCCAATTATTATCAAGATTGCTAACTGGGATTTTTAAAAATTGGGTCAAACCTTCTTTATTATTTATCCAATATTTCATAGCTTGTCCAAGCCTACTATTAGGCTCAACTTTCTTGTCGTTAAATAATTCGTCTATTTTGTTATATATGTTTTCTATATATTTACTGCTATGTTCCTGATGATACCCAAGTTTTTCTTCAGGACTCATCTCTTTACATTGATGTTCATTGTGGTAAATCCCTCGTGTTTGTTTGAGAAAATATCCGCATTCTTCAGGGTAATATAGTTCATTCTCTGTAAATTTTCTCTGACCATGTGACAAACAATTGATCATCACTATTATTGCCAGTAATTCTTGATCTGCTTCTGATAATACCGGGTTATTATTGTTACTTGCGTCAGTCATTAATTGGATAGAATCTGTTCTATTCTTACGATTCTTTAGTACGTTACCTATATTTTCTCCACCATGCCTATTACCGGTAAAATATAAAACTATCACCTCATTATTTGCAGTCTTAGCACATATTGTAGTAGTATAACAGCTGCGTCCTTTCTTATTTTGAGTACGTAATTTCTTATTGGCTATAGTAATTTCTAAAATCCTAGCTCTAGTATCATCAAGGTTCAGTGAACTACATTCGGCAGCCATTTCCAATAATACCCCGTAAATTTCAGCTCCACCACCTTCTTGCCAAACATCTAAATATTGTTGCCAGAGCGAGCTATATGCCACAGGAACACCACTTAAACTTTGCAGCCTAGATAAACGGTAGAAAGGAGTACCATAGGTCTTTTGTAACACTATTGCACTTCTGCTACTATTTGTCCATTTGTTGATATTTTTATTGTTCATAACTATATAATCACAAGCATTACAACGTAGCGTTTTCTTTACATATCTGTTGACTGTAATTGGAGCATTACCTGTAAATTGTAGCAATTTTCTAGCTTCACTATTATATAGTTTGCCATTACAACAGTGAGGACAGCTATCACCACTACAAAAATTCTCAGGAGTTAAATAGCTGGTATTCGCATCCTTATAATCATCAAACCCATATTTACCTTGCCAATTACTACGATCTATCTTTTTGGGCTTATCGCACTCTTCTTCATTACCACCATTCCCCTTATCAGATTCACTTGGCGGTTCTTTTAATGAATCTGAACTATCTTTTTTTTGTTATCTGCCTTAAAACCAATCAGCATTTCCTTAAGCTTATTTATACTGATATTTGATGATGCTAGCTTGTCTATTAGCTCATTACAAAATTTCACAAGTTCTACTATCGTTTGCTGTTCATCTCCCGTTAATGAACTGTCCTTGACATGTTGTATTAGTTCTTCTCGTTCTTCAGCACTTAAGGTCGCTACTTTTGGTTTTTTCATTTGATTAATTATCATTATTATTAATATTTCAAATGTTATAATATAATTGGTACTTTTTCAACTAGTTTTTATTACAAAACTTACGCTATGTTATCTCAAGTATGACTAAAAACCTTGGCTGAAAGCCATTTTTTCATAGTAAAGAATTTTAATAATATCTCAGTACAAAGCCACTTATCATAAAACATAGCGTAAGTTTTGATTAATCGGTGATATTTGCATAGTAGAAACCCAAATTTATACAATAAATTCATACTAGCAAAAAAATTAGATAGTGTTACGCAGTTTTGCTGCAAGTATACAATTATGTAAAATGGGAAACAAAATTAGTGAAAAATTTGTCTTGAAAAATCAGTCCAGTTTCCTCAGGGTTATCCGTATATATTTCATCTATTCTATTTAAAATATCAAGATTATATAAGCTCATTACTTTAGCTTTATAATATACTCCAGATCTGCTTATCTTTAATAGTTCACATTGCCTTGTCTTTGCTAACGTACTCAGCTTGGGGTCGACAAGACTTTTCTTATTTGATAAGTCCAAGCTGTTTAGCTTTCCCACCGCCCAGTCCCTCTCGACTGTAGCCTTACCTAATGCTTTTGCAAGTTCATCGTTTTGATTCTTAAGTTCACTAATCTGCCCTTTGTACTCACTAACAGCTTTTGCTGGCTCAAATGCCAATGACGCATTATCTAAAAATTGTCGTTTCCAGTTTTGCATAGTTTTAGCCGTTACTTCATATTTGACCGATAACTGACCTATTGTTGATTCTTCTTTTAACATCTCTAATACTATTTTAGTTTTTGCTTCTGCACTAAAATTTTTAATTTGTTTTTTACCCATTTGTTTCTCTTTAATTTTATTTATTATTCTATACTTATTGAGAAACAAAAATACCTGCTTCTTTGTCTAATTTTTTCAGTCCATTATACGCCAAGTGAATCTGATAACGGGAATGGTGGTAATGAAGAAGAGTGCGATAAGCCCAAAAAGATAGATCGTAGTAATTGGCAAGGTAAATATGGGTTTGATGATTATAAGGATGCGAATACCAGCTATTTAACTCCTGAGAATTTTTGTAGTGGTGATAGCTGTCCTCACTGTTGTAATGGCAAACTATATAATAGTGAAGCTAGAAAATTGCTACAATTTACAGGTAATGCTCCAATTACAGTCAACAGATATGTAAAGAAAACGCTACGTTGTAATGCTTGTGATTATATAGTTATGAACAATAAAAATATCAACAAATGGACAAATAGTAGCAGAAGTGCAATAGTGTTACAAAAGACCTATGGTACTCCTTTTATAATGGACTGAAAAAATTAGACAAAGAAGCAGGTATTTTTGTTTCTCAATAAGTATAGAATAATAAATAAAATTAAAGAGAAACAAATGGGTAAAAAACAAATTAAAAATTTTAGTGCAGAAGCAAAAACTAAAATAGTATTAGAGATGTTAAAAGAAGAATCAACAATAGGTCAGTTATCGGTCAAATATGAAGTAACGGCTAAAACTATGCAAAACTGGAAACGACAATTTTTAGATAATGCGTCATTGGCATTTGAGCCAGCAAAAGCTGTTAGTGAGTACAAAGGGCAGATTAGTGAACTTAAGAATCAAAACGATGAACTTGCAAAAGCATTAGGTAAGGCTACAGTCGAGAGGGACTGGGCGGTGGGAAAGCTAAACAGCTTGGACTTATCAAATAAGAAAAGTCTTGTCGACCCCAAGCTGAGTACGTTAGCAAAGACAAGGCAATGTGAACTATTAAAGATAAGCAGATCTGGAGTATATTATAAAGCTAAAGTAATGAGCTTATATAATCTTGATATTTTAAATAGAATAGATGAAATATATACGGATAACCCTGAGTATGGTTATCGTTATATATACAAACAATTATTGGAAGACGGCTTTAATGTGGGCAGAGATAGGGTGCTTAAATATATGGGAATAATGGGTATAGAAGCTATTCATCCTCATAAAAAGCAATCTACTTCTGTGAAGGATGGTCAACATAAAATTTATAGCTATTTGCTTGAGCCGTACTGGCACAAATCAGGAACGAATAGAACTATTCATGTACCTTATGTTAATCAAGTGTGGAGTGGTGACATTACTTATATTAGAACTAACGGAGGATTTATGTATCTTGTGGCGATTATAGATTGGCATAGTAAGGCAATACTAAGTTATAAAGTATCTAATTCTATGGATGCATCACTTGTAACCGATGTATTAAAAGATGCACTGAATAAATACCCTGCACCACAAATATTCAATAGTGATCAGGGTAGTCAATATACTGGACATGAGCATACGGGAATTCTAAAAGAGAATAATATACAAATCTCAATGAACGGTAAGGGTAGAAGCATTGATAATATTGTGATTGAAAGATTTTTTAGAACTTTAAAATATAATTGTATATTTATAAATGATTTTAAAAATATCGCAGAACTTAAAGATGGTATTGATAAATACATGGATAAATATAACAATCAAAGATTCCATTCAAGTATTGGTTATAAAAAACCGATGAACGTGTATCTTGATTACTTACAAAATGCAGCTTAAAAATTATGTAAAATGGGAAACAAAATTAGTGAAAAATTTGTCTTGAAAAATCAGTCCAGTTTCGTCAGAGAAAATTTACAGAGAATGAACTATATTACCCTGAAGAATGCGGATATTTTCTCAAACAAACACGAGGGATTTACCACAATGAACATCAATGTAAAGAGATGAGTCCTGAAGAAAAACTTGGGTATCATCAGGAACATAGCAGTAAATATATAGAAAACATATATAACAAAATAGACGAATTATTTAACGACAAGAAAGTTGAGCCTAATAGTAGGCTTGGACAAGCTATGAAATATTGGATAAATAATAAAGAAGGTTTGACCCAATTTTTAAAAATCCCAGTTAGCAATCTTGATAATAATTGGGCTGAGAGATCACTGCGTACCATTATTTTACAAAGGAAGAATTCATTATTCTTTAAAACAATCAATAGTGCTGAGATACATAGTGGTCTGTATAGTATAGTAAAGACTTGTAGTGAGAACGAGATCAATGCCTTTAAATATTTAAATTGGCTATAAGAGCAGAGTAGCAAAGCAAAGAAGCGTCCTGCGAATTATACGCCTTTTGCCTATGCAAGATATATGAATAATACGGAATTAATCGAGACAGCAGCTTAAACGACAGGAAGCCAATCATTAGAGAATTTGGCAGAACTAGGATCACCATTATGAATAAGAATGTGTAAGGTTCTATAACAAATTTGATAAGATGAATTATCAGATGGGAAAAGTTTTGCGGTAAATTTACCTTTGGATAGGCGTTTAGAGCATAGCCAAAAGCCTTGACCGTCAAAGGACAAAATTTTAATGGCAGTTCTGTTTTTATTATAGAATAAAAACAAGGAACCATTAAGAGGGTCAGAAGAAAGTTTTTGTCTACAAACAGCGATTAAGCCATCGATACCCTTGCGAAAATCGATGGCAATAGTGGCAACAAAAATAACTGACGCCGGGGTTAGTTGCAGCATAAAAATGTCTGAATTATGGTTTTTGGTTCTAGTGTTTGGATAATAAGTTTGGTACCATTTGGTTTAATAATGTGACAAGTATAGTGATTTTGTTTGGGGGCAGCTACAGGATCGGTATCTATAGAATTTAATAGTTGAAATGGGAGAAAATTAATATTTTGTTGTAGAGCTTGATTTGAAGTTGAGACAGGAGAAGTTTTGAGGGTAGGCTCATGGGCTTTTTTAATTGAACTGATTGTTGCTTTATTAATATTAAGATGTTTAGCTATCTCTTGGTAAGAATAATGATGGAGTAATTGGTAAACTAATTCCTTTAGATGGTTTGGTATAGGATCAAACTTATTAGTTTTAGTTTGACGCCAGGCTTTAAATTGCTGAGCTACTTGCTCAATAGTAATTGATGGTATTTGCATAGTATGAAACCCAAATGTATAAAAAATTCATACTAGCAAAAACATTAGATAAAGTTATGCAGTTTTGCTGCAGGTATACGGTTCTGTCGCATATGTTGGACAATAGAAAAAAGATTGATATAATGATCTAAAAAAGATGTTAAGATGTTTCGTATTACTGCAAGATTATTATCATATTTCAAAGGATTTTGTTCTTCACCAGAAATAATAATGTTATTTGTCTATATGAAATGCCGATTTTCTTTAAGTTATCGAGATTTGGAAGAAATGATGAGTATAAGGGTATACCTGCAGCAAAACTGCATAACTTTATCTAATGTTTTTGCTAGTATGAATTTTTTATACATTTGGGTTTCATACTATGCAAATACCATCAATTACTATTGAGCAAGTAGCTCAGCAATTTAAAGCCTGGCGTCAAACTAAAACTAATAAGTTTGATCCTATACCAAACCATCTAAAGGAATTAGTTTACCAATTACTCCATCATTATTCTTACCAAGAGATAGCTAAACATCTTAATATTAATAAAGCAACAATCAGTTCAATTAAAAAAGCCCATGAGCCTACCCTCAAAACTTCTCCTGTCTCAACTTCAAATCAAGCTCTACAACAAAATATTAATTTTCTCCCATTTCAACTATTAAATTCTATAGATACCGATCCTGTAGCTGCCCCCAAACAAAATCACTATACTTGTCACATTATTAAACCAAATGGTACCAAACTTATTATCCAAACACTAGAACCAAAAACCATAATTCAGACATTTTTATGCTGCAACTAACCCCGGCGTCAGTTATTTTTGTTGCCACTATTGCCATCGATTTTCGCAAGGGTATCGATGGCTTAATCGCTGTTTGTAGACAAAAACTTTCTTCTGACCCTCTTAATGGTTCCTTGTTTTTATTCTATAATAAAAACAGAACTGCCATTAAAATTTTGTCCTTTGACGGTCAAGGCTTTTGGCTATGCTCTAAACGCCTATCCAAAGGTAAATTTACCGCAAAACTTTTCCCATCTGATAATTCATCTTATCAAATTTGTTATAGAACCTTACACATTCTTATTCATAATGGTGATCCTAGTTCTGCCAAATTCTCTAATGATTGGCTTCCTGTCGTTTAAGCTGCTGTCTCGATTAATTCCGTATTATTCATATATCTTGCATAGGCAAAAGGCGTATAATTCGCAGGACGCTTCTTTGCTTTGCTACTCTGCTCTTGTAGCCAATTTAAATATTTAAAGGCATTGATCTCGTTCTCACTACAAGTCTTTACTATACTATACAGACCACTATGTATCTCAGCACTATTGATTGTTTTAAAGAATAATGAATTCTTCCTTTGTAAAATAATGGTACGCAGTGATCTCTCAGCCCAATTATTATCAAGATTGCTAACTGGGATTTTTAAAAATTGGGTCAAACCTTCTTTATTATTTATCCAATATTTCATAGCTTGTCCAAGCCTACTATTAGGCTCAACTTTCTTGTCGTTAAATAATTCGTCTATTTTGTTATATATGTTTTCTATATATTTACTGCTATGTTCCTGATGATACCCAAGTTTTTCTTCAGGACTCATCTCTTTACATTGATGTTCATTGTGGTAAATCCCTCGTGTTTGTTTGAGAAAATATCCGCATTCTTCAGGGTAATATAGTTCATTCTCTGTAAATTTTCTCTGACCATGTGACAAACAATTGATCATCACTATTATTGCCAGTAATTCTTGATCTGCTTCTGATAATACCGGGTTATTATTGTTACTTGCGTCAGTCATTAATTGGATAGAATCTGTTCTATTCTTACGATTCTTTAGTACGTTACCTATATTTTCTCCACCATGCCTATTACCGGTAAAATATAAAACTATCACCTCATTATTTGCAGTCTTAGCACATATTGTAGTAGTATAACAGCTGCGTCCTTTCTTATTTTGAGTACGTAATTTCTTATTGGCTATAGTAATTTCTAAAATCCTAGCTCTAGTATCATCAAGGTTCAGTGAACTACATTCGGCAGCCATTTCCAATAATACCCCGTAAATTTCAGCTCCACCACCTTCTTGCCAAACATCTAAATATTGTTGCCAGAGCGAGCTATATGCCACAGGAACACCACTTAAACTTTGCAGCCTAGATAAACGGTAGAAAGGAGTACCATAGGTCTTTTGTAACACTATTGCACTTCTGCTACTATTTGTCCATTTGTTGATATTTTTATTGTTCATAACTATATAATCACAAGCATTACAACGTAGCGTTTTCTTTACATATCTGTTGACTGTAATTGGAGCATTACCTGTAAATTGTAGCAATTTTCTAGCTTCACTATTATATAGTTTGCCATTACAACAGTGAGGACAGCTATCACCACTACAAAAATTCTCAGGAGTTAAATAGCTGGTATTCGCATCCTTATAATCATCAAACCCATATTTACCTTGCCAATTACTACGATCTATCTTTTTGGGCTTATCGCACTCTTCTTCATTACCACCATTCCCGTTATCAGATTCACTTGGCGGTTCTTTTAATGAATCTGAACTATCTTTTTTTTGTTATCTGCCTTAAAACCAATCAGCATTTCCTTAAGCTTATTTATACTGATATTTGATGATGCTAGCTTGTCTATTAGCTCATTACAAAATTTCACAAGTTCTACTATCGTTTGCTGTTCATCTCCCGTTAATGAACTTTCCTTGACATGTTGTATTAGTTCTTCTCGTTCTTCAGCACTTAAGGTCGCTACTTTTGGTTTTTTCATTTGATTAATTATCATTATTATTAATATTTCAAATGTTATAATATAATTGGTACTTTTTCAACTAGTTTTTATTACAAAACTTACGCTATGTTATCTCAAGTATGACTAAAAACCTTGGCTGAAAGCCATTTTTTCATAGTAAAGAATTTTAATAATATCTCAGTACAAAGCCACTTATCATAAAACATAGCGTAAGTTTTGATTAATCGGTGATATTTGCATAGTAGAAACCCAAATTTATACAATAAATTCATACTAGCAAAAAAATTAGATAGTGTTACGCAGTTTTGCTGCAAGTATACAATTTAACAACAAATTTTGCTTAATATAACCTTTATCAGCTGCTATAATTCCAGTTAACCTTTTTGTTAACTCCGGTACTGGAATCCTATCATCTACATTGCCTTTGGTCACTTTTAATGCCATAAACTCCCCTTTATTATTGATTATTACATGTAATTTAAAACCATAAAAATACCCCATAGAGGATTTACTATGTTTGGCTAATCCTTTAAAAACTTTATTGCTATAACGCCTTTTATTGTGACAAGCTTTAATCGTTGTAGAGTCAATAAAATAAATACCTGTTTCTTCACTAAACAACAAATGAATCAACATATTTAATGGTAATAACTTTCTCTGTTCATACTCCAAATAAATTTTACAAAAATCATCTATAAAACTATATAATTCTGTGATATCTTTTTTCATGCCTGTGTTTATAGTCACCTTTTTGGTTAAAACCCCCAGCTTCAGCTGGGAAAGACTTCAGTCCTTGTTCTAATATTTCAATTCACTATAACTTGAATATATGATATTTTAATATACATAAGAGCAAGCTCTTCATGTATATTAAAATATCATATATGACAGATTATAACAAGACTAGCCATACTGTATTTTACCATCGCTTTCATGTTGTTTGGATCACTAAATATCGCTACAAAGTATTGCAGGGTAACTTATAAGAATTAGGATCAGAGAGATAGCACAGGCATTAGTAATATCTCTTTAGAGTAATAGCGACTTCCAGTCTAGATATCAACCCACCAGCTTCAGATGGTTGTTATTGAGAGATGCGACAGAACCGAAATATAAAGAACTCGTACATACTATTATCTTCTATAGAAGCAGTACACAAAAGTTATGTTGCTTCAAAAGAAACTTTTGCTATACAGAATTACAAGTATGACCAAGAATTTAAATCTGCTATTAAACAAAAAAATATATTAAGTACTAAAAGATAAGTCGTAATTTTATCTTACATCTCTGTTGTAACAAGGTCTATAAATCACACATTCTGTCTAAACCAAGTAATGCATTTCCAACATCCTGATGGAGATTACCTTCTGAAGAATAATAAGGTTCAGCATATTTTATAATTTGTATTGCATCATGAGGTTCTAATTTATTCATTATCAAATTTAATATATCTTGTGGCAAGTTATATTCAGGTGTCTCTATATCGTAATAGAGAAAATTTGACTTCTGTACGACTTGTAAAACGAACTCTAATAATGGTTCTGGTATTGTATTTATTGTTCTAGCTATTTCTTTAGGTACTTCACATGCATTTATTTCTTTCTCTGTACCAAAAATTTTATTTAAATTTATTAGTGATGCAAAATACGCATATTCAACCTGCATAATGTTTTGTGCAGCCCGATTCATAACTTCAACAGAGATATCAGACATCTTTTCACCTAAACCTGTTATTAACTCTTCTATTAACTCTGGCTCTAGGCAAATTATGGCTGATAGAAAGGTTTTTTCTGACAAGTCAAGAAAACCTTTTTGACTATAATCTATACATTCTAATAGCCATCCATTTGAATCATCTCCATTAAAAATCCAACTGCGATGTAATATTGCATCGAAAATGTAATTCTTAAAGATGTTACATTGAGTACGATTATCAATACCTAATCTAATATCTGGAGCATTCATTAGTTGTTCAAACGAGATACCAATCATGTTTAGCTCTTCAAATTTTGCAGATTGGTTATTCTCATAAGAATGATTTAAATGAAATTTTATTGCGGCATATATTAACAATTTTTGTCCATTAGAAGCACCTTCTAATTCTATTTCTAGATTAGCATTTTGTAATACATCTAAATTTTCTACTTCAAAACTTCCTCTTCCAATCAAAAATTTCAAAAGTACCGGATAACTATCAAGACCTGCTTTTTGAGGTGGGATTGCTTTTATATTCCAAACCATTGTATTAACCTTAAATTTATGAATTAATCAACCCGAGTTGCCAATTAATTATACTGGCAAAAGCTATATTTAAAGCTGATTCCATGTGAGATTCGATACTAAAACATTTTCAATACAAACATATTTCTAAAAAATATAGTTTTTATTGAGTGTTTTAATGTTACAAATTAACCTCAAACGTTTATAAAACCTAGCTCTGCTCTTATAAATTAATTGGCAACTCGGGTTAATCATAGTTTCTAATATGTAATGTGTCAAGATTCAATGACCATTGATTATTTTTATCATATTTTTTTAAATTGCAATCAAAACTTACAAAGCTTACGCTATGAGTAAAAAAGAGGGGTTCTGTCGCATATGTTGGACAATAGAAAAAAAGATTGATATAATGACCTAAAAAAGATGTCAAGATGTTTCGTATTACTGCAAGATTATTACCATATTTCAAAGGATTTTGTTCTTTACCAGAAATAATAATGTTATTTGTTTATATGAAATGCCGATTTTCTTTAAGTTATCGAGATTTGGAAGAAATGATGAGTATAAAGGGAACAAATTGATCATTCTACATTACAAAGGTGACTATAAATATTTAAATATTACTACTAAAAATTGTGATTTTTCTACCCTTCCGAACAAAGCCAGTACTTACCATCCTTCTATGCCATATTTGGAATCGCTGTTACATACTCCTTGAAACACCTTGAGACCAAAAATCGGTAACACTCCGAGTAAATGCTCTAATATATTTGATTGTATTGTTTCATAGTGTATCCAATTAGTATCTTTAGAAAACACATACAGTTCAATAGGTAAACCGATAGGATTAGGCTCTAAATACCTAACTAAAAATGTGTAATCTTGCTGATGTATATCACTATGTGATTGTAAATATTGAGCAATATAATGTCGAAAGAGAGTAATATTAATTATTACTTTCCTTGTATTAATTATTACTTTCCTTGTATTAAATAGTTCTTTATTTTGTAATGCTAATGCTTGCATACTAGGCAAACACTTAATTGTATTTAAACGATCTTGATCACAGGTACTGATAGTGTGCATATCAATATTAATAGATTTCTTTATCCTCCTAGCACCATTCTCAAACATTCCTCTCCAATTCTTAACGCCAGTAGTTAAAAATACTGATGTCGGTACTGTTGTATATGTATGATCAAAATTACGAATTACAACAATAGAGACGGTAATTTTTTCAATTACTCCATCAGCATTGTAGCTTGGTAGTGTTACCCAATCTCCTACTCTTGCTATATCTTGTAGAATAAGCTGTAAGCTAGATACTAATCCTAAAAAGGTATCTTTAAATATAAAGGTTAGTAACGCGGTTGCTGCACCTAAACTTGTCAATACTGATGAAATCGCAACTCCTAATACAGAGGATATGATAGTTAACCCACAGCCGATTGCAATGATTATTTTTAAAATTTGTGCATGTAAGTTAATAGACGCATGTTCTGGTAATGATTCTATTTTGTATATGGCAACACCTATACTAACAATGGTCATTAACAAAGCTGTTATTGTGATAACGGTATAACTTGAAATAATTAGCCCTATAATTCTTGCTACTATATTTGCATTGAACTCAGATTTGTCCAGAATATCCCACCAGAATATTAAGTACAAAGCAACTAGCAGATACTGTATCTTACAACATAAACTATGCTTTATAAAAAGCTTTTTATATTTCTCTCCTAAAAGCTCTACAACTTTATTTATAGCAATATTTATACCTTTACGTGTAATATACAAGAAAGGATATAAGGTAGTTAGTGCAATACAGGTCGTTGTTAATATATTATTACTATATGCTTTATACATGTTTAAAAGAGCAGCAAGATCTATCATGGGGCTATAATATAGCGATTTCGAAAAGGTATAATATTTGGTTCTGTCACATCTGTAAATCGAGTGTGATCTGTCAACAGCAATTATCTTTTTTGATTAACAATAAATAAGCGTTTTTGTTGAATAAGCTTATGACAAATTTCAAGTAATTTATGCTTCCTATCTATAATATCATGTTTGGAATTGCTGCCTTCGCAATCAGTAATTAGTCAATATTATTAGTAGAAGAATTACCTATAGTAACTAAATCCAAAACAGTTTGATCTATATGTTCAATTAAAGGTTGATGCAAAAAGATACCTTCCTTTGAAGTGGTGAGTAGAGTATAACACTCTTTGAGATTTTTCCAAATATTACATGTAACTGTTGTAGTTATATTTTTGGCAACAATAACAGGGGCAATTATAACAGCTCCAGCAATAGCAACGGTAGCTGTAGCGTAAGTAGCAACATCTTCAGAGTCGAGAGTCATAACATTTACTATGTTTTATTATAATATTTAAGATATAATTATGCATTAGGTCTTAGCTTAATTCAACATAAAAAGTTAGTTTATGAATACAAAATCACTCTCTTCTGCTCCTGACAATAATACGTTATTATTATTGTAATCATGTGTACGCTGTACATCATCAAAGCTATAAGCTGTTATAACAACAAAATCATCATCAAGCCTTGAGGTTATAATATCATTACCAGTCGAAGTAACATGCTTTAGTCCCTTAAAATCTTTTACAACTAAGATACCATCTTCTTTCTTCCAATATTCTGTAGTAATAACAGGCTTTTCACATAAATCAGCAAAATTCTTAAGGGGATGACCTATGAGATTTTCTAATTCAGTTAAAGTTCTTGTTATTCCTAAATAGTCTGAGCAGGTTTTAACAACATGAGTGCTAACTTTACTAACTAAATAACTAGCATATCCTATAATTCCTGATGGCTCAGTTGTATATGATGCTACGTCTGTTACCACTTTTTTAACAGGCAGAACTAGATTGGGTGCAGTAATATGTGGACTGTTTATAACAGGATTGTAATTAATAATATTATGCTTAGAATTATATACCACACAATGTTTTGCTAAATCTTCTATAGTAACATAGTGACCGGTAACATCAAATTTATAGTTACTAACACCAGAGGCAAGTAGCTCAGAGATATGATTAAGCATAGCTTTAATTTGTACAACTTTACTAGGGTAGCTGCCAGTTACAACATAAAAGTCATCTTTTAAATCATTTATATCTGTTGATACTGTACCTGCTACAGCTATAAGCACTTCTTTAGATCCATATTTATCTTTAACAAATACAACGGTCTTATAGCCATTTTGGTTAGTGTCAGCGAATTGAGAAGAATTGCATAGAACTTTCCATCCGTCATTTTTTATACTTTCTATAGTTGCGGATTCGAATTTTTTATAGTCACCTTTTTGGTTAAAACCCCCAGCTTCAGCTGGGAAAGACTTCAGTCCTTGTTCTAATATTTCAATTCACTATAACTTGAATATATGATATTTTAATATACATAAGAGCAAGCTCTTCATGTATATTAAAATATCATATATGACAGATTATAACAAGACTAGCCACACTGTATTTTACCATCGCTTTCATGTTGTTTGGATCACTAAATATCGCTACAAAAGTATTGCAGGGTAACTTATAAGAATTAGGATCAGAGAGATAGCACAGGCATTAGTAATATCTCTTTAGAGTAATAGCGACTTCCAGTCTAGATATCAACCCACCAGCTTCAGCTGGTTGTTATTGAGATGCTTCACCACCTTTAGCAAGTTTATAGGCAAGATCTGTTGCTAAATGAGCCACCTTTGTCTCTAACTTATTGGCAAATTTCTCAACCTTGGCAACAGTTTTCTTCACTGATGTGCTAAGACTTTTAGTGTGTGTCCCAAACCAATTACTAAAATAATCCATTCTCCCTCTCAATAGTTTTTTGTTTCAACACAAACCGGAACAGATAGTTCATTATTTGATGCATTATATACTTGCTTTTATAAAGCACAATAGTTTTGTGGGGCTTTGTTCGGAAGGGTACGATCTTTCTTAATTTAGACAGAATTATCCCATTTTCACAGAAACACAGCTACCACATGAATTCCAGCAATTCCAAATATGAGCTATAGTGCTGTAATTTAAGAGGGATAACAGCTAAATCGAATGCCATTGTTGTGCTTTGAACCCCCATATTTAGTAAATAACGAAGATATTTTGGTAAATTATGGAGAGAAGAAGGTTAACAATCTTCCTTTCAGCAGTAATATTGCCGAGTATACTGTAGAGAACTTAGTGAATAGTAGATACAGACAAACCGGTAAAATGCAATGGAAAAGAGAAGGGGCTCATGCTTTGTTACAACCAAAATTGGTTCTGTCGCATATGATGGACAATAGAAAAAAGATTGATATAATGACCTAAAAAAGATGTCAAGATGTTTCGTATTACTGCAAGATTATTACCATATTTCAAAGGATTTTGTTCTTCACCAGAAATAATAATGTTATTTGTCTATATGAAATGCCGATTTTCTTTAAGTTATCGAGATTTGGAAGAAATGATGAGTATAAGGGGAGCAAAAATTGATCATTCTATAATGGACTGAAAAAATTAGACAAAGAAGCAGGTATTTTTGTTTCTCAATAAGTATAGAATAATAAATAAAATTAAAGAGAAACAAATGGGTAAAAAACAAATTAAAAATTTTAGTGCAGAAGCAAAAACTAAAATAGTATTAGAGATGTTAAAAGAAGAATCAACAATAGGTCAGTTATCGGTCAAATATGAAGTAACGGCTAAAACTATGCAAAACTGGAAACGACAATTTTTAGATAATGCGTCATTGGCATTTGAGCCAGCAAAAGCTGTTAGTGAGTACAAAGGGCAGATTAGTGAACTTAAGAATCAAAACGATGAACTTGCAAAAGCATTAGGTAAGGCTACAGTCGAGAGGGACTGGGCGGTGGGAAAGCTAAACAGCTTGGACTTATCAAATAAGAAAAGTCTTGTCGACCCCAAGCTGAGTACGTTAGCAAAGACAAGGCAATGTGAACTATTAAAGATAAGCAGATCTGGAGTATATTATAAAGCTAAAGTAATGAGCTTATATAATCTTGATATTTTAAATAGAATAGATGAAATATATACGGATAACCCTGAGTATGGTTATCGTTATATATACAAACAATTATTGGAAGACGGCTTTAATGTGGGCAGAGATAGGGTGCTTAAATATATGGGAATAATGGGTATAGAAGCTATTCATCCTCATAAAAAGCAATCTACTTCTGTGAAGGATGGTCAACATAAAATTTATAGCTATTTGCTTGAGCCGTACTGGCACAAATCAGGAACGAATAGAACTATTCATGTACCTTATGTTAATCAAGTGTGGAGTGGTGACATTACTTATATTAGAACTAACGGAGGATTTATGTATCTTGTGGCGATTATAGATTGGCATAGTAAGGCAATACTAAGTTATAAAGTATCTAATTCTATGGATGCATCACTTGTAACCGATGTATTAAAAGATGCACTGAATAAATACCCTGCACCACAAATATTCAATAGTGATCAGGGTAGTCAATATACTGGACATGAGCATACGGGAATTCTAAAAGAGAATAATATACAAATCTCAATGAACGGTAAGGGTAGAAGCATTGATAATATTGTGATTGAAAGATTTTTTAGAACTTTAAAATATAATTGTATATTTATAAATGATTTTAAAAATATCGCAGAACTTAAAGATGGTATTGATAAATACATGGATAAATATAACAATCAAAGATTCCATTCAAGTATTGGTTATAAAAAACCGATGAACGTGTATCTTGATTACTTACAAAATGCAGCTTAAAAATTATGTAAAATGGGAAACAAAATTAGTGAAAAATTTGTCTTGAAAAATCAGTCCAGTTTCTTCTACATTACAAAGATGGGTTATAAGATTTGTACCATTGATGGATCAGATGGTTAGAAAAAGCAAGAAGCCAGTTGGTAGTAGTTGGAGAATGGATGAGACTTATATTAAATTAAACGGTAAATGGGTTTATTTATATAGAGTACTAGATAGTCTTGATAATACTGTAGATTTTCTGCTACGTAAGCATAGAGACAAGCCTGCAGCACTTGCATTTTTTCGTAAAGCTTTCAGAGAGAATAATGTTCCTGAGAAAGTAGTAATTGATAAAAGCGGTAGTAATACGGCTGCTCTTAATGATTTGAATACAGAAGTTCCTGAAAATTATAAAATTAAGGTTATTCAGACCAAATACCTAAATAATCTTGTAGAAGAAGATCATAGGTTTATCAAAAAACGTACAAAGCCAATGCTTGGTTTTAAGAGTTTTCATTCTGCAGAAATGACTATTACCGGTATAGAAAATGTTCGTATGATTCAAAAAAAACAAATAATTGGAGCTAATGATAATCTTTCTGCTTTTGAGAATTTTGCTATGCTAATAGCAGCATAATGTCCAAAATCTCAGTTTTAACAATCTTGCTGTAGCATGATTTATAGATGCGACAGAACCTTTGGAATTGATGGCTGTTAAGTGTAATATTCTAGTAATTTGGCTAGCTTTATGTTATAATAACTAATGTGTAGGAACTGTAACAACTCTTAATAATTACTATTTATGGCTATTACTAAATTTTTAGATCCTAAAAATGATGTTGCCTTTCGCCGTATATTTGGTTCGGAGAAGAATAAAGACATTCTGATTCATTTTATTGTCCCACTTTGGGAGAAAAACCCCGCACTTGCAGTGCGTCGTTTCAACATAAATTTTAAATATCTTATCAAGAAAAGATAAGAATGAATCATACAGATATTTTTTAACAAAATCTTACACTTCACAGATATATTCTTTTTGTGTTGTGACACTTTCTAAATGAGCCATATACAAATAGTTTCTAACTTTTAAGTTAGTACATACATTAGGCATTCATGCCGTAATATTAAGCTCTGCACTTGCAGTGCAGAGTGGTTAACTAATGATGTATTTGAGCTTAAAAGTGGTGATAGAATTAAGGAAGTAACATTTTTGCCCACTATCCAAATACCGGAGATTGCTGCTAAAAAGCAGAGTGTAGTTGATGTTTTATGTAAAGATGAAAATGGCGTACAGCTAATTATTGAGATGCAGGTATCTCCACAAGAAGGTTTTGAGAAGAGAGCTCAGTATTATGCGGCTAAAGCCTACTCAAGGCAGTTAAATAAAGGCAAGGAAGAAGGAGCTAGATATATAGATTTAAAGTCGGTAATATTTATTGTCCCACTTTGGGAGAAAAACCCCGCACTTGCAGTGCGTCGTTTCAACATAAATTTTAAATATCTTATCAAGAAAAGATAAGATAAGATAAGATATTTTTTAACAAAATCTTACACTTCACAGATATATTCTTTTTGTGTTGTGACACTTTCTAAATGAGCCATACACAAATAGTTTCTAACTTTTAAGTTAGTACATACATGAGGCATTCATGCCGTAATATTAAGCTCTGCACTTGCAGTGCAGAGTGGTTAACTGCTATCAGTGATAATATTATTTTTAAAGACAAAGTGTTTTATAAGTCTGATCATATTATTTTGGATAAAGATAGCTATGCCCATGATTTAAAGGATTTTTCTTTTACTTTTATAGAGCTACCAAAGTTTAAAATCACAGATATAAATTTACTGACCAACATAATTGAGAAATGGTGTTTCTTTTTTAAGCATGCGGATAAAACTAGTGAAGCCGACTTACGTAAGATCATAGGATCGGATCAAGTAATCGAGAGAGCATACGATGAGCTAAACCAGTTTAATTGGACAGAAGAAGAGTTGCTGACATATGAGCAAGAGACTAAACGTATTATGGATAATAAGGCATCCGAGGATTACCTGATAAAAACTGCTAAAGCTGAAGGTATCCAAATAGGTAAATCTGAACGAAATATTGAAGTAGCTAAAAACCTTAAGAAAGCAGGAGTGTCTACTGAAATAATCTTTCAGTCTACTGGTTTAACCAAAGAAGAAATCAAGAAGCTTGAATAGCAGCAATTCCAGTCTAGATATCAACCCACCAGCTTCAGCTGGTTTTTATTGAGATCAATTTGAGTGTAAAATATAGAATATGTGCATAGTTATAAAGTGCAAATAAGTTTCATTGTTGATCAATTTAACAAATTAGGTATTTTTTTCCTAATAATCTCTCGGTGGTCCTAACTTAACGAAATTAAATTTTTATAGTCACCTTATCATTTATCTTGTTTCAACAACTAACAAAAAGTATAATACTAACCAATACCACTAAATAGTCATTTAAGATTGAATAAATGATAAGATTATAAGGAAGCAAATGTCTAAAAGAAGTAATAAAGCCTTTAATGCCCAATCATTAAAGGAATTAGAATCTAGAGTTGTAAAACTTACAGAAAAATCTGAAAAAGATATATAGAATGAGATGAATAACTTTGACCAAATCAATGACCAATTTAATTCAAGGTTGGATAAATTATGGGGTAAAGATTTGCATTCTGATGATGAAGTAGACAAATTACTAGCACAAATACAATCTGAAGTTAAACTAGAGAAAAAAAGTATAGAATTAGGAAATCAGAAAGATCAAGCACTACGTGATAGACTAGACAGATTAAAAGCTGATAGTCCTATAAGACACAATACATCAGCAACAAGCTTATCATATATCTCTAATATTACTTCTAATGAAGTTATTAAAAAAACACCTGTAAGATTCTCCTTTGATGATACTCAATCAATTATGACAGCTAACCTTGATGCTCAAGCAGGTATAGCTGAAACATTTGCTGATCAGTTTGAGAATATACAAGATAAGAAATCGTTAACTAGCTTAGCTAATAAACTTAAAGAAATGAGTAATATAATTGCTGGTATCTCCCCTGTAGCTCAAGAATATGAAGTCAAAGTATCGAACATTATTACTAATGGCTTACAAAAAATTTACGGAGGAATAAAAGAAGTAGTATCACCTGCAATAGATATAATTAAAGAAATAGGTAATAGTTTTATAGTCACCTTTTTGGTTAAAACCCCCAGCTTCAGCTGGGAAAGACTTTAGTCCTTGTTCTAATATTTCAATTCACTATAACTTGAACATATGATATTTTAACAAGACTAGCCACACTGTATTTTACCATCGCTTTAATGTTGTTTGAATCACTAAATATCGCTATAAAATACTGCAGGGTAACCTAAGAGTTAGGATCAGAGAGATAATGCACAGGCGTTAGTAATATCTCTTTAGAGTAATAGCGACTTCCAGTCTAGATATCAACCCACCAGCTTCAGCTGGTTGTTATTGAGTAATTCTATTAAGTCAATTTTTAAGGAATCTCCTGAAAAACAAATAACAGCAACTAAAGCAAATTTAAAGGGGTTATACAAAACATATGCTGAGCTAAAAGGCATAGATAATATGTATGATTCATAGAGATTGTTTCAATTTTAGGATGTGCTAAAATAATGGTATGGACCTACCCTATATACAGAATGAGAAGCGTATGCTAATCTTCTAGGATAGGAAATGAATCCTAAACAACAATAAGGAGGTTCATATGGAAGTTACCACAATTGGTATAGATATTGCAAAAAGAATTTTTCAAATTCACGGTGTAGATAAAAATGGCAAGACAATATTAAAGAAGAAATTAATGAGAGAACAGGTTTTAACTTTTATGGCTAACGTACCAAAATGTCTAGTAGGCATGGAAGCTTGCGGTGGAGCTAGCTATTGGGCAAGAGAATTAGTTAACCACTCTGCACTGCAAGTGCAGAGCTTAATATTACGGCATGAATGCCTAATGTATGTACTAACTTAAAAGTTAGAAACTATTTGTATATGGCTCATTTAGAAAGTGTCACAACACAAAAAGAATATATCTGTGAAGTGTAAGATTTTGTTAAAAAATATCTGTATGATTCATTCTTATCTTTTCTTGATAAGATATTTAAAATTTATGTTGAAACGACGCACTGCAAGTGCGGGGTTTTTCTCCCAAAGTGGGACAATAAAATTAGGTCATAATGTAAAACTAATGGCACCACAGTTTGTTAAGCCTTATGTCAAAAGCAATAAAAATGATCAAGCTGATGCAGAAGGAATATGTGAGGCAGTAGCAAGACCTAGTATGAGGTTTGTACCCATTAAAACTGTAGAGCAACAAGATATTTTATTGTCCCACTTTGGGAGAAAAACCCCGCACTTGCAGTGCGTCGTTTCAACATAAATTTTAAATATCTTATCAAGAAAAGATAGGATATTTTTTAACAAAATCTTACACTTCACAGATATATTTTTTTGTGTTGTGACACTTTCTAAATGAGCCATACACAAATAGTTTCTAACTTTTAAGTTAGTACATACATGAGGCATTCATGCCGTAATATTAAGCTCTGCACTTGCAGTGCAGAGTGGTTAACTTATTCATAGGGTAAGACAGAGATTGGTAAAAAATCGTACTGCACTTGCTAATGAGATTAGAGGGCTATTATATGAATTTGGTTTTACTATTCCGCAAGGAATCAATAAGATTATAACAAAATTAACTGAGATTTTAGACGAAGGGGATTTAAGTCAGCTAAGCTACCAAACATTTAGTGAGTTAAAAGAAGAATTTGTAGAAAATGATAAAAAAATAAAAGACAGGAGTTTCGCACTTAGCAAAAAATATGTTAATCTAGCAAGAAAGAGTTTTAGTTAAGCATGGCAAGATCAAAATGTAGCAAAGACTTATATAAATCATTTTTACAAGCAAGTAGCGTAAGATATAGTGGTAAAGCATTATCTGAAGTAAGTCCAATAAACCTATCTCATGATAGTGCAAGTCGATGGTTAAATAGTAAGGATTTCCGCCCTAGCGGGATCTACAGAGAAGTGTCAAAATATATTGATAGGGAAGCTTCTTGTTTATTAGTGGGAGATGACACGTTATTGTCAAAGCAATACAGTAAGAAAATTGAGCTTGTACATTATCAATATTCTGGAGCTGTACATGATGTTATACCTGGTATAGGGATGGTTAACTTACTGCATTACAATGCTAAAACTGATCAATCTACCCCTGTAGATTATAGAATATATGATAAAGAAACTGATGGAAAAACAAAGAATGAGCATTTTTGTGATATGCTTACTTTAGCTAAGGAAAGAGGGATCAATCCTGATGCAGTAGTAATGGATGCGTGGTATAGCGGTTTGGAGAATTTGAAACATATACGTAATTTAGGTTGGACATGGGTTAGTAACCTAAGAAAAAATAGAAAAGTTAATCATAATGTTAGCTTAGAAAGTTTAGAGATTCCTGATGAGGGACTAAAAATTCACCTACGTGGATACGGTTGGGTTACGGTATTTAAGTTTGTGGCAAAAAATGGTCGCATTGATTACATAACAACTAACTTAGAAAATCCAACACGTGAACAAATAGAGAAAATTGTTAAGGCACGGTGGTCTATAGAAGTTTATCATCGAGAATTAAAACAAACTTGTGGTATTGAACGCTGTCAGGCACGCACGGGTCGAGCTCAGAAAAATCATATTTGCCTTGCCGTATTTGCTTGGCTCGATATGAACAAAAGGAGGATAAATGAAAAAATTACTTTATATCAACAAACTTGGGAAGTTATAAAAACATCAATTCAGAACAACATTAGATGCCTTTTAGCTGATTCGCAATTTTGCTAACTGCGAAACTCCTGTAGTACTTTCACTAAAATAATAGTTTTTTGTACAATGTACCTTTTTGATATAAAAAAGATATTTATATAATGGTCATTATAAGCATTATTAATACAATGTATAATTAACTATAAGTTAGTATACATCAAGTAGATATCTAAAAATAATTAGTACCACTTAGACCTAACTCATGTAAATAAACTACTTCTAGTAAACAACTCTATACTATAGAGAAGGACCTTCGAACTCCTTGAATATTACTCTTTGTTGGGCAGCAAATTTATCTGGTTCTGTCGCATATGTTGGACAATAGAAAAAAGATTGATATAATGATCTAAAAAAGATGTTAAGATGTTTCGTATTACTGCAAGATTATTATCATATTTCAAAGGATTTTGTTCTTCACCAGAAATAATAATGTTATTTGTCTATATGAAATGCCGATTTTCTTTAAGTTATCGAGATTTGGAAGAAATGATGAGTATAAGGGGAGCAAAAATTGATCACTCTACATTACAAAGATGGGTTATAAAATTTGTACCATTGATAGATCAGGTGGTTAGAAAAAGAAAGAAGCCAGTTGGTAGTAGTTGGAGAATGGATGAGACTTATATTAAATTAAACGGTAAATGGGTTTATTGTCCCACTTTGGGAGAAAAACCCCGCACTTGCAGTGCGTCGTTTCAACATAAATTTTAAATATCTTATCAAGAAAAGATAAGATATTTTTTTAACAAAATCTTACACTTCACAGATATATTCTTTTTGTGTTGTGACACTTTCTAAATGAGTCATACACAAATAGTTTCTAACTTTTAAGTTAGTACATACATGAGGCATTCATGCCGTAATATTAAGCTCTGCACTTGCAGTGCAGAGTGGTTAACTTATATAGAGCACTAGATAGTCTTGGTAATACTGTAGACTTTCTGCTACGTAAGCATAGAGACAAGCCTGCAGCACTTGCATTTTTTCGTAAAGCCTTTAGAGAGAATAATTTTCCTGAGAAAGTAGTAATTGATAAAAGCGGTAGTAATACGGCTGCTCTTAATGATTTGAATACAGAAGTTCCTAAAGATTATAAAATTAAGGTTATTCAGACCAAATACCTGAATAATCTTGTAGAACAAGATCATAGGTTTATCAAAAAACGTACAAAGCCAATGCTTGGTTTTAAGAGTTTTCATTCTGCAGAAATGACTATTACCGGTATAGAAAATATTCGTATGATGCAAAAAAGACAAATAATTGGAGCTAATGATAATCTTTCTACTTTTGAGAATTTTGCTATGTTAATGGCATCATAATGTCCAAAACCTTAGTTTTAACAATCTTGATGTAGTATGATTTATAGATGCGACAAAACCGTGATAATAATAGTAACAATCCTAATGAAATTACTGCAAGATTTATCTATCTTAATAGATATTCCTTTAAAGGAATATATCGTATCAATATCAATGGTGATCCAGTTCAAAGCTTCTCTGGTAGAAACTACCATAAATCTGATATTACTAGTAGATTGCAACAATGTAGTAGTTTATTATCTAGTACATCTATTTGTGCTATAGATTTTTCTTTTATTGAGCCTCAGAAAAATGACTTTGTCTATTTCGATCCACCTTATCACAAATCTGGTGAGACATTTTATACTAGATTGCCATTTGATGAACAAGAACAAATGAGACTAAGAGATTTTGCTAAGGAACTAGATAATAAAGCTGTTAAGTTTATGATTTCTAATAGTGATACTCCTTTTATTGTCCCACTTTGGGAGAAAAACCCTGCACTTGCAGTGCATCGTTTTAACATATAATATGTAGAAATGCAGTATTATAAGAAAACAAGTCATACAATATACGACTGTACCTATCATATAGTTTGGGTAACGAAGTATAGATATAAAGTATTAATAGGAGATATTGGGAGACGCACCAAAGATCTAGTACAGGAGATATGTAAAGATAATGGAGTTGAAATAATAAGAGGCAAGGTTGCCGCTAATCACGTGCATATATATGTATCAATACCTCCATATCAAAGTGTTAGCAAGCTGGTACAATATTTGAAGGGTAAGAGTTCTAGAAAGATTCAGCAAGAATTTCCGGAATTAAAAAAGAGATATTGGGGTAAACATTTATGGGCTACAGGATATTTTGTAAGAACTACAGGTAATGTCACAGATCAGATGATCAAAGCCTACATAGAAAAGCATGAAGGTAAAGATGATGCTGTGGGAGACTTTCAAGTTGAAAATTAGCTGAGGCTAAAGGCATTTATGCCGTAATATTAAGCTCTGCACTTGCAGTGCAGAGTGGTTAACTAAACTCTATTATTACTTTATCAGCTTGGTTGGCTAGAATAAGTAGTTTTCCATATAATCTTATTGATCGTAAAAAGTTTCTAGTATTACGAGATTCTTTAAATAAAACTATTGCTTCTTGAACGTAACCGTCTAGTGAAGGTGGTCTATAAAAGCAAGAAGATATAAGTATTATTCTGTAGTAGAAACTACAAGGGAATAATAGTATGAATAAGAGTAGGAGAGATATTACAGCTGAACAAAGGAAGCAAATAATTTCAGAGTCATATGTGTCTGGGTGTGTTATATCACAAGTTGCTCAGTCTTATGGAATTTCGAAAGAGACATTATATGGATGGCGTAGTAGGGAAAGGAGGAAAAGAAGGGAAGAGGCAAAGGCAAATAATTCAGGCAACAAATTTATAGAATTATCAATACAGAAAACAACGGTACAAGAAACAAAATGCATAATATTAAAAAAAGCAGAATTAAAATTTAATGATTTTTCTTTATCAATTGAAGGTAGTGTTAGTAGTAGCAAGTTGTTGGAGATAGTCAAAATATTGGATAGATCATGCTAGATATAGGACATGATAGCAAAATCTATCTTTGTACCGCTTATACTGACATGCGTAAGGGCATTAATGGTTTATCAATACTGACCCAATCAATATTACTTGATCAATATGATAAGAGTATCTTATTTGTATTTAGGGGTAAAAAGGCTGATCGGATAAAAATATTGTGGTGGGATGGTCAAGGTTTTTGTTTATATTATAAATGTCTTGATGGCGGAAAATTTGTATGGCCTAAGGTTAATGAGAAACAATCTATTGGAATTACTAAAGCCCAGTTAGCAATGTTGATAGAAGCTATTGACTGGCGTAATCCGAAGTGGTTTAATAGACCTCAATATGCTGGATGAAGATTTAGCGTGATAGTGTGTATTATTTATAACAGTTATGATTTTAAATTTAAATAACTTACCTACTGACATAGCAGTGTTGCATAGAATGCTTGCGGCATTAAACAATAATATACAGTCACTAACTATAGAAAACCAGTCATTAACCAGTGAGAATCAATCATTAAAAGAACAGCTGGCATTACTAAAAGCCAAGCGTTATGGCAAATCATCAGAGAAACTAGATAAGCAAATAGAGGAACTTGAGCTTAAAATAGAAGAAAACGAGCTAATTTTAGGATTTAAAACTGAGCCAAATAATGCTAATTCCGATAAGAGTATAGTCACTTCAAATGATAGTAAACAGAAGGCAAAGCGTCAGAAATTACCGGATCATTTACCAAGAGAAGATGTGGTATTAAAGCCTATTGACCAGTGTCACGCATGTGGTGGAGTAGAGTTTCGTAAGATAAGTGATGATATTGCAGAAACATTAGAATATGTTCCTGCATCATTTAAGGTAATACGACATATAAGACCACGCTGTGCTTGTATTAATTGTGAGCAGATAGTACAGGCTTATCCTCCATCAAAAGCCATTGATAAAGGTAAGCCGGGGGCTGGTTTACTGGCACATATATTAATTCAGAAATATTGCAATCATCTGCCGCTATATCGTCAATCGCAAATTTACGAGAGAGAAGGAGTAGAGATTTCGAGGACAACAATGGCAAGCTGGGCTGGTCAATGTGCTAGATTGCTAGAGCCAATAGCCAAAGCAATTCAACAATGTATCTTTTCGAGTAAGCAGATACATGGTGATGATACACCTGTGAGGGTTCTAGCTCCTGGGATTGGTAAAACCAAGACTGGTAGAATATGGACTTATGTATCAGATGGTAGACCTCATGGGGATAAGTCTCCAGTTGCAGTTTGCTATTTTTATAGCCCTGATCGGAAAGGGACAAGACCGCTTGAGCATCTCAAAGATTTTACAGGAGTGCTGCATGCTGACGCTTATGCTGGTTATAACCAATTATATATCGATGATGAAAAATCAGCTACTAAGATAGAGGAAGCAGCATGTTGGGCTCATGTACGCCGTAAGTTTTACGAAGTCAGGAGTTTCGCACTTAGCAAAAAATATGTTAATCTAGCAAGAAAGAGTTTTAGTTAAGCATGGCAAGATCAAAATGTAGCAAAGACTTATATAAATCATTTTTACAAGCAAGTAGCGTAAGATATAGTGGTAAAGCATTATCTGAAGTAAGTCCAATAAACCTATCTCATGATAGTGCAAGTCGATGGTTAAATAGTAAGGATTTCCGCCCTAGCGGGATCTACAGAGAAGTGTCAAAATATATTGATAGGGAAGCTTCTTGTTTATTAGTGGGAGATGACACGTTATTGTCAAAGCAATACAGTAAGAAAATTGAGCTTGTACATTATCAATATTCTGGAGCTGTACATGATGTTATACCTGGTATAGGGATGGTCAACTTACTGCATTACAATGCTAAAACTGATCAATCTACCCCTGTAGATTATAGAATATATGATAAAGAAACTGATGGAAAAACAAAGAATGAGCATTTTTGTGATATGCTTACTTTAGCTAAGGAAAGAGGGATCAATCCTGATGCAGTAGTAATGGATGCGTGGTATAGCGGTTTGGAGAATTTGAAACATATACGTAATTTAGGTTGGACATGGGTTAGTAACCTAAGAAAAAATAGAAAAGTTAATCATAATGTTAGCTTAGAAAGTTTAGAGATTCCTGATGAGGGACTAAAAATTCACCTACGTGGATACGGTTGGGTTACGGTATTTAAGTTTGTGGCAAAAAATGGTCGCATTGATTACATAACAACTAACTTAGAAAATCCAACACGTGAACAAATAGAGAAAATTGTTAAGGCACGGTGGTCTATAGAAGTTTATCATCGAGAATTAAAACAAACTTGTGGTATTGAACGCTGTCAGGCACGCACGGGTCGAGCTCAGAGAAATCATATTTGCCTTGCCGTATTTGCTTGGCTCGATATGAACAAAAGGAGGATAAATGAAAAAATTACTTTATATCAACAAACTTGGGAAGTTATAAAAACATCAATTCAGAACAACATTAGATGCCTTTTAGCTGATTCGCAATTTTGCTAACTGCGAAACTCCTGGAAGTAACAATAGCAAATGATAAAGCCAATATTGCTATCGCCATATTGGAGCAGATTGGTGAAATTTATGGCATCGAAGCTAACATAAGAGGATTAGAACCTGATAAGAGGCTAGAGGAACGCACGAAAAAATCTAAAGTACTGGTGGAAAAATTGTTTACAGGTTTTAGGAAAGCATATGATCAACTGCCTAAAAAAGCAGTACGGCAAAAGCTATTTCTTATGCTTTGAACAATCAGAACGCACTGATGAAATTTTTGGATAATGGTAAAATAGAAATTGACAATAACGCTGCAGAGCGTGCAATGAGATCAATTGCCATAGGGCGAAAAAATTGGCTTTTTGCTGGATCAGACAATGGTGGTCATACTGCTGCTATTATCTATTCCATTATCGAAACTGCTAAATTAAATAATGTCAATCCTTGGAAATATTTGCAAAAAGTACTTGCAACAATTCAGGATTATAAAGCCAATAAAATTGTAGACCTCCTCCCTTGGAATATTATACTAGAGTTAACCACTCTGCACTGCAAGTGCAGAGCTTAATATTACGGCATGAATGCCTCATGTATGTACTAACTTAAAAGTTAGAAACTATTTGTGTATGGCTCATTTAGAAAGTGTCACAACACAAAAAAATATATCTGTGAAGTGTAAGATTTTGTTAAAAAATATCCTATCTTTTCTTGATAAGATATTTAAAATTTATGTTGAAACGACGCACTGCAAGTGCGGGGTTTTTCTCCCAAAGTGGGACAATAAATAATAATTCTAGACCGCCTTTACTAGACGGTTACTAATAAGCTATATAAATTAAGAGAATTAATAAATTGGTCTGGTCTAGAAGAATGGTTATCAAAAAATGTTTCTATTAAGAGATTTGGTAGAAATAGAAAATGTCATAGAGTGATGCTTGGTGTAACGATGCTACAAGCAATGTATAATTTTTCAGATTCATTAGCAGAGGAAGAACTAAAAGAAAACATGTATTGGCAATATTTCTGTGGGTGGGAATATATAGAAACAGATATAGCGATGTCGGAAACTAGCATAAGAAGATTTCGTAATTTATTGTCCCACTTTGGGAGAAAAACCCCGCACTTGCAGTGCGTCGTTTCAACATAAATTTTAAATATCTTATCAAGAAAAGATAGGATATTTTTTAACAAAATCTTACACTTCACAGATATATTTTTTTGTGTTGTGACACTTTCTAAATGAGCCATACACAAATAGTTTCTAACTTTTAAGTTAGTACATACATTAGGCATTCATGCCGTAATATTAAGCTCTGCACTTGCAGTGCAGAGTGGTTAACTAGGTGAATCTGGATATAACGAGATATTAGCAGAGTTGATAAGAGTTGGAATAAGAACTAACACAATTAAAAAAAAAGATTTGGAATTGATAATTGCTGATACAACGGTACAAATTAAGAATATCAAGCACCCACATGATGTTTATTTAATGGATAAAGCTAGGCTTAGTATTGTGAAGCTTTGCCAAAGTTTGGGTATAAGTTTAAACGAAACCTACGCTAGAACCTATAAGCGAGATATAATAAAGCTCTGGAAGTATAAAGAGCATAGCAAAGCCAAGAAGCGTTGGAAAATAATGAAGCATTTAAAAACGTTACTTGGTCGTTTGGTTAGAATATGTGAGCGTGAGATAAAAAATCAGAAATTAAACTTATCTATCAGAGATCAAGAAGTATTGAAAAAAGTAAAACAAATACATAGCCAATCTGTTTTAAAAAGAGAAGAGAAAAAGCAATACAAAGAACAGAACAGAACAGAACAGAACAGAATAAAATATTGTATAGTTTTCATGCCCCTGAGGTAGAGTGTATAGGGAAGGGAAAACGAAACAAGCCATATGAGTTTGGCAATAAAGTTGCGGTAGTAGTCAGTGGTCGTAGAAATTTTGTACTGTCAGCAAAATCGTTTCATAATAATCCTTATGATGGTCATACATTGCAGCAGAGTTTTGAAGCGGTAGAAAATGTAACTGGAATAAAGATAAAAAAATCGTTTGTTGATCTTGGTTATACTGGCAGCAATGTTAAAGAGAAGAGTAAGGTATATACCCCAAAAACTCGGAAAAAGTTATTGAAAGAAGACAAGTGTATGATCAGGAGACGCAGTGCTATAGAACCAATAATAGGGCATTTGAAACAATATGGCAGGATGGGCAGAAACTTCTTGAAGGGTGTGATAGGAGATGTGATCAATCCAATAATCTCTGCTATAGGTTTGAATTTACGATGTATTGCGAGCCTTTCTAATTAAGTGTGTAAATTTTTCATAGGGCTTAAATTCTACCTTCAAATTTTATCAAAAAGTGAGCCATAGCTGCGTTCCAGTTTGGAATCGGCATAATCCATTTCTTGGGGTTCTGTCGCATATGTTGGACAATAGAAAAAAGATTGATATAATGATCTAAAAAAGATGTTAAGATGTTTCGTATTACTGCAAGATTATTATCATATTTCAAAGGATTTTGTTCTTCACCAGAAATAATAATGTTATTTGTCTATATGAAATGCCGATTTTCTTTAAGTTATCGAGATTTGGAAGAAATGATGAGTATAAGGGGAGCAAAAATTGATCACTCTACATTACAAAGATGGGTTATAAAATTTGTACCATTGATAGATCAGGTGGTTAGAAAAAGAAAGAAGCCAGTTGGTAGTAGTTGGAGAATGGATGAGACTTATATTAAATTAAACGGTAAATGGGTTTATAGTCACCTTTTTGGTTAAAACCCCCAGCTTCAGCTGGGAAAGACTTTAGTCCTTGTTCTAATATTTCAATTCACTATAACTTGAACATATGATATTTTAACAAGACTAGCCACACTGTATTTTACCATCGCTTTAATGTTGTTTGAATCACTAAATATCGCTATAAAATACTGCAGGGTAACCTAAGAGTTAGGATCAGAGAGATAATGCACAGGCGTTAGTAATATCTCTTTAGAGTAATAGCGACTTCCAGTCTAGATATCAACCCACCAGCTTCAGCTGGTTGTTATTGAGTTATATAGAGCACTAGATAGTCTTGGTAATACTGTAGACTTTCTGCTACGTAAGCATAGAGACAAGCCTGCAGCACTTGCATTTTTTCGTAAAGCCTTTAGAGAGAATAATTTTCCTGAGAAAGTAGTAATTGATAAAAGCGGTAGTAATACGGCTGCTCTTAATGATTTGAATACAGAAGTTCCTAAAGATTATAAAATTAAGGTTATTCAGACCAAATACCTGAATAATCTTGTAGAACAAGATCATAGGTTTATCAAAAAACGTACAAAGCCAATGCTTGGTTTTAAGAGTTTTCATTCTGCAGAAATGACTATTACCGGTATAGAAAATATTCGTATGATGCAAAAAAGACAAATAATTGGAGCTAATGATAATCTTTCTACTTTTGAGAATTTTGCTATGTTAATGGCATCATAATGTCCAAAACCTTAGTTTTAACAATCTTGATGTAGTATGATTTATAGATGCGACAAAACCTGTTTGCTTAGCAATATTTGTAACAGTATGATCAAAAAAATGTTGTAATAATTCGGATTTATCATAACAATTATTATTAACATAACAACATACCTCCGGCATCTGTTTAGCTAATTGCCTTACATCAGGATGATATGTAGTCCAAATTGGTTCATCGTTCTGATCAATGCTAGGTATATATAATTCATACTCTAGGATTTCAGAGATTATATCGGTTAGTTGCTGCCAATACATGAAATCTTGTGCCAAGCGTAAAGTATCTGAAGGTAATATATTTTTAATTTCCGAAACATTAATATAGAGACAATTGACTTGATGATATTGCCAACCTATCTTATCCGGAATTTCTAAGTTGTATTCTCTTTCTATTAAAGGTGAGGCAACTGGCATTGTATCGTATGTAGGAAGTAAAATATCAACTTTTCCTCGTTTACCGAAAACTAGTTGCTGATCCGGAGTGTATATTTTGTTCTTTGTTTCGAGCCAAAGACATATTTGATTTTCGGCAGGATGCCATATTCCGTGTAATACTTCCATAATATTAAGACTTACTGTACATATTTAAATAATTATACCATTAACTCTTCTATTTCTTTTTTGGATAAACCAGTAGACGCAGAAATCTAGATACCTGCTTTCGCAGGTATAACGCAAAATTTGTATCACCTAATTCAATAGGTTTCACTATATGATTCTAATAACTGAATTCTTTTTGAAGTTTTTTATCAAAGGTTTTTATTGTCCCACTTTGGGAGAAAAACCCCGCACTTGCAGTGCGTCGTTTCAACATAAATTTTAAATATCTTATCAAGAAAAGATAGGATATTTTTTAACAAAATCTTACACTTCACAGATATATTTTTTTGTGTTGTGACACTTTCTAAATGAGCCATACACAAATAGTTTCTAACTTTTAAGTTAGTACATACATTAGGCATTCATGCCGTAATATTAAGCTCTGCACTTGCAGTGCAGAGTGGTTAACTTTGTGACTTCTGTTTTTTTCACCTTCTACTAAAATCATATAATCTCCAAAATCAGCTTTGCCAGTTACGTACTTTTCTAGAGCTTCTAGTACTACTTCCCTTTGACCTATAACGATACCTGTTGAATCAGTTAGTGTTATTATTGCTTGATATATCTCATCCCTAGAGCATCCTTTTACTTTCAAAACCCATGCAAATTCTAAAATAGCATAAGAAGAAATAAACAATGAGTTTTCCTGAGTAAATTTTAAAAGAAACTCTTGAGCTTCTTTTGCCTGCTCCTGATCATCCTGTAAGTAAGCTCTAACTAGTACATTGGTGTCAACTCCTATCATTTTCAGCTATCGCTTTACTAATTGCATCATCTATGTCTTCAATAGACATCGGTTTCTCTTGAGATTTACTTTTACCCATACCAAAAAAGCTGGTAATATTTTTCTTTACAGAAAAAATTTCTAAGCTATCATTGTTTTTTATATTAATTAGTAGTTCTGAGCCAGAATGTAACCCTAACTTTGTTCTTAATGTCTTAGGAATTACTAATTGACCTTTTGAAGATAAAATTGCCCTCGCACTCATAAATATAAACACTTAAATAAATAAAATGTATCTAAAGTAAGTTAACATAACTTACTTTAGATTGTCAATATATAAAAAATCTTAAAAAACTATAGAAATAATTTTTTGAATCATCCTGAAAGAAAAGTAAATTTTTCAATTTGGCTCACCGTAACCTTACTATGGTTTTGTCGCATCTATAAATCATACTACATCAAGATTGTTAAAACTAAGGTTTTGGACATTATGATGCCATTAACATAGCAAAATTCTCAAAAGTAGAAAGATTATCATTAGCTCCAATTATTTGTCTTTTTTGCATCATACGAATATTTTCTATACCGGTAATAGTCATTTCTGCAGAATGAAAACTCTTAAAACCAAGCATTGGCTTTGTACGTTTTTTGATAAACCTATGATCTTGTTCTACAAGATTATTCAGGTATTTGGTCTGAATAACCTTAATTTTATAATCTTTAGGAACTTCTGTATTCAAATCATTAAGAGCAGCCGTATTACTACCGCTTTTATCAATTACTACTTTCTCAGGAAAATTATTCTCTCTAAAGGCTTTACGAAAAAATGCAAGTGCTGCAGGCTTGTCTCTATGCTTACGTAGCAGAAAGTCTACAGTATTACCAAGACTATCTAGTGCTCTATATAAATAAACCCATTTACCGTTTAATTTAATATAACTCTCATCCATTCTCCAACTACTACCAACTGGCTTCTTTCTTTTTCTAACCACCTGATCTATCAATGGTACAAATTTTATAACCCATCTTTGTAATGTAGAGTGATCAATTTTTGCTCCCCTTATACTCATCATTTCTTCCAAATCTCGATAACTTAAACAGGAGTTTCGCACTTAGCAAAAAATATGTTAATCTAGCAAGAAAGAGTTTTAGTTAAGCATGGCAAGATCAAAATGTAGCAAAGACTTATATAAATCATTTTTACAAGCAAGTAGCGTAAGATATAGTGGTAAAGCATTATCTGAAGTAAGTCCAATAAACCTATCTCATGATAGTGCAAGTCGATGGTTAAATAGTAAGGATTTCCGCCCTAGCGGGATCTACAGAGAAGTGTCAAAATATATTGATAGGGAAGCTTCTTGTTTATTAGTGGGAGATGACACGTTATTGTCAAAGCAATACAGTAAGAAAATTGAGCTTGTACATTATCAATATTCTGGAGCTGTACATGATGTTATACCTGGTATAGGGATGGTCAACTTACTGCATTACAATGCTAAAACTGATCAATCTACCCCTGTAGATTATAGAATATATGATAAAGAAACTGATGGAAAAACAAAGAATGAGCATTTTTGTGATATGCTTACTTTAGCTAAGGAAAGAGGGATCAATCCTGATGCAGTAGTAATGGATGCGTGGTATAGCGGTTTGGAGAATTTGAAACATATACGTAATTTAGGTTGGACATGGGTTAGTAACCTAAGAAAAAATAGAAAAGTTAATCATAATGTTAGCTTAGAAAGTTTAGAGATTCCTGATGAGGGACTAAAAATTCACCTACGTGGATACGGTTGGGTTACGGTATTTAACCTCAGTTTGATGCAAGATGAAGGTTGAGATTGTTTAATTTTCCAAAAGCTACAGAAATTTTATTAGGTTTGAAAACATAGGCAAGTAGCCCAGCTAATACATTAGTTTGAAAATTCATAACAGATCTATGCCTTGTATGGTCTATATGAAAAAGGTTTTTCAATTGATCATTAATGGTTTCAATAATGTGCCTTTTATTTAAAAACTGCTTTTTAATAGGATCTATTATTCTTTCTTTCATATTACTTTTAATTTTTGTTATTAGTTCTAAACCTTGATTAGCAAGGGATTGAGTGAGTTTTTTACTGATATACCCACGATCACCAAAAAGCCAGCCTTGTAATTTATCTACTAAATTTTCCACCACTGCTCTATCATCGACATTTCCAGGAGTTAAAGAAAAACTCATAATCTCTCCGCAACTGTTAATGACAATATGTAGCTTACAGCCAAAGAACCACCCAGTGGAAGTCTTACCTCTTTTTGCTATGTCTTTGAATACTTTATGTCTATTAATTCTTAAATTATGGCAAGCAGGAAGTTTAGTAGAGTCGATATAATATTGACCAGTTTGTTTTCCTGTTAGGCTTTTTAGCAGTAACACCATGGGCATGAAGCTCATTGGCATTAACTGAACAAAACGACTATAGCTCACAAGTTTTGGAAATTCCTTTCTATAACTTTGGCATAGGCAGCATAAATAAAAATCTTTAAAGGTACGGTAGTGACTCAAGTGAAACATTACTATAATAGTAATAATCTCTGAGAGTCCTATACTGCAGCCCACTTTACGCTTACGGTTAGGATTTGGTAATATATATTTATTTCGCTCCGTATCAAAATGCTTGCAAAAATCATCAATTAAGCAGAAAATCTCCGTAAGAGGGATCATAATATATTCTCCAATTTTGTCATTATTATTAGAGAACGAAACTGGACTGATTTTTCAAGACAAATTTTTCACTAATTTTGTTTCCCATTTTACATAATTTTTAAGCTGCATTTTGTAAGTAATCAAGATACACGTTCATCGGTTTTTTATAACCAATACTTGAATGGAATCTTTGATTGTTATATTTATCCATGTATTTATCAATACCATCTTTAAGTTCTGCGATATTTTTAAAATCATTTATAAATATACAATTATATTTTAAAGTTCTAAAAAATCTTTCAATCACAATATTATCAATGCTTCTACCCTTACCGTTCATTGAGATTTGTATATTATTCTCTTTTAGAATTCCCGTATGCTCATGTCCAGTATATTGACTACCCTGATCACTATTGAATATTTGTGGTGCAGGGTATTTATTCAGTGCATCTTTTAATACATCGGTTACAAGTGATGCATCCATAGAATTAGATACTTTATAACTTAGTATTGCCTTACTATGCCAATCTATAATCGCCACAAGATACATAAATCCTCCGTTAGTTCTAATATAAGTAATGTCACCACTCCACACTTGATTAACATAAGGTACATGAATAGTTCTATTCGTTCCTGATTTGTGCCAGTACGGCTCAAGCAAATAGCTATAAATTTTATGTTGACCATCCTTCACAGAAGTAGATTGCTTTTTATGAGGATGAATAGCTTCTATACCCATTATTCCCATATATTTAAGCACCCTATCTCTGCCCACATTAAAGCCGTCTTCCAATAATTGTTTGTATATATAACGATAACCATACTCAGGGTTATCCGTATATATTTCATCTATTCTATTTAAAATATCAAGATTATATAAGCTCATTACTTTAGCTTTATAATATACTCCAGATCTGCTTATCTTTAATAGTTCACATTGCCTTGTCTTTGCTAACGTACTCAGCTTGGGGTCGACAAGACTTTTCTTATTTGATAAGTCCAAGCTGTTTAGCTTTCCCACCGCCCAGTCCCTCTCGACTGTAGCCTTACCTAATGCTTTTGCAAGTTCATCGTTTTGATTCTTAAGTTCACTAATCTGCCCTTTGTACTCACTAACAGCTTTTGCTGACTCAAATGCCAATGACGCATTATCTAAAAATTGTCGTTTCCAGTTTTGCATAGTTTTAGCCGTTACTTCATATTTGACCGATAACTGACCTATTGTTGATTCTTCTTTTAACATCTCTAATACTATTTTAGTTTTTGCTTCTGCACTAAAATTTTTAATTTGTTTTTTACCCATTTGTTTCTCTTTAATTTTATCAGGAGTTTCGCACTTAGCAAAAAATATGTTAATCTAGCAAGAAAGAGTTTTAGTTAAGCATGGCAAGATCAAAATGTAGCAAAGACTTATATAAATCATTTTTACAAGCAAGTAGCGTAAGATATAGTGGTAAAGCATTATCTGAAGTAAGTCCAATAAACCTATCTCATGATAGTGCAAGTCGATGGTTAAATAGTAAGGATTTCCGCCCTAGCGGGATCTACAGAGAAGTGTCAAAATATATTGATAGGGAAGCTTCTTGTTTATTAGTGGGAGATGACACGTTATTGTCAAAGCAATACAGTAAGAAAATTGAGCTTGTACATTATCAATATTCTGGAGCTGTACATGATGTTATACCTGGTATAGGGATGGTCAACTTACTGCATTACAATGCTAAAACTGATCAATCTACCCCTGTAGATTATAGAATATATGATAAAGAAACTGATGGAAAAACAAAGAATGAGCATTTTTGTGATATGCTTACTTTAGCTAAGGAAAGAGGGATCAATCCTGATGCAGTAGTAATGGATGCGTGGTATAGCGGTTTGGAGAATTTGAAACATATACGTAATTTAGGTTGGACATGGGTTAGTAACCTAAGAAAAAATAGAAAAGTTAATCATAATGTTAGCTTAGAAAGTTTAGAGATTCCTGATGAGGGACTAAAAATTCACCTACGTGGATACGGTTGGGTTACGGTATTTAAGTTTGTGGCAAAAAATGGTCGCATTGATTACATAACAACTAACTTAGAAAATCCAACACGTGAACAAATAGAGAAAATTGTTAAGGCACGGTGGTCTATAGAAGTTTATCATCGAGAATTAAAACAAACTTGTGGTATTGAACGCTGTCAGGCACGCACGGGTCGAGCTCAGAGAAATCATATTTGCCTTGCTGTATTTGCTTGGCTCGATATGAACAAAAGGAGGATAAATGAAAAAATTACTTTATATCAACAAACTTGGGAAGTTATAAAAACATCAATTCAGAACAACATTAGATGCCTTTTAGCTGATTCGCAATTTTGCTAACTGCGAAACTCCTGTTTATTTATTATTCTATACTTATTGAGAAACAAAAATACCTGCTTCTTTGTCTAATTTTTTCAGTCCATTATAAACTTTATAATCCCTCCCTTCTTAATTTTCAAATGTTCTTTCTTACGTCAAACTCAGGTTATTTAAGTTTGTGGCAAAAAATGGTCGCATTGATTACATAACAACTAACTTAGAAAATCCAACACGTGAACAAATAGAGAAAATTGTTAAGGCACGGTGGTCTATAGAAGTTTATCATCGAGAATTAAAACAAACTTGTGGTATTGAACGCTGTCAGGCACGCACGGGTCGAGCTCAGAGAAATCATATTTGCCTTGCCGTATTTGCTTGGCTCGATATGAACAAAAGGAGGATAAATGAAAAAATTACTTTATATCAACAAACTTGGGAAGTTATAAAAACATCAATTCAGAACAACATTAGATGCCTTTTAGCTGATTCGCAATTTTGCTAACTGCGAAACTCCTGTTAAAGAAAATCAGCATTTCATATAGACAAATAACATTATTATTTCTGGTGAAGAACAAAATCCTTTGAAATATGATAATAATCTTGCAGTAATACGAAACATCTTAACATCTTTTTTAGATCATTATATCAATCTTTTTTCTATTGTCCAACATATGCGACAGAACCTCTGTATCATTATTTATTAATAAATCTATCGCTTGATTCATTGCTTCATTTTGTTTTTGGTGCATTATAATTTCTCCTTTTGTTATATTATATTTTTATATAACCTTTGAAAAATTTACACACTTATTTGTACAGAGCCGATTTTTTTGATTCAGTAACTTATGCATTGTCAATAGCTTAAGGGATTATGCTGTACTAGCTAACCTTTCTTTGGAAGCTACTGTATAAATGGAAGTAGTATCAAGCGATTCATGCCCAAGCAGAGTGCTTAGTTCTACTAAACACTTTGAGTTTGACCTTAAGTAATTAATGGCAAAGGTATGTCTTAAAGTGTGGGGACTCAGGTTTTCTATACCAGCTTTATTAGCTAATTTACTAACTATCTTTTGCACAGCTCTGACAGTCATTTTCTTGTTTTGTTTGCTTAAAAATACGGCTCTTCTTTTATCTAATGCTTCATTAAACTTTTCATCTGATTTTTTTTCTCCAAGATAATTACGTAAAGCTTTTCTTGCATAATTATTTAAAGGTATTGTTCTTTCTTTCCCACCTTTAGCATTAACAATTCTTATTTCCCCTGATCTATCGTATAGCGTTAAATCTCTTATTTCCAGATTAACTATCTCACCGACTCTAATCCCTGTTTGCAGCAGCAATTGTATAATAGCATAATTACGCTTTTGTGTTCCATGCGAGAAGTGTGAAGTTACTGATAATAGTTTATGAATATCCTTCTTGGTTAGTGCCTGTGGTTGTATTCTTCTAATCCGTCTCAAAAATTTTATTTTTTCAGATGGATTTTTCTTAAGATGTTCCTGACTGCTCATGAATTGAAAGAAATTTCTTAAGCTTTGAATGTTTCTGTTAATGGAAGAGACTTTCCTACGCTGATTATGGACTAAATAATCTTTGTAGGCATTCAAGTGATAATAAGTTACTTGCTCTATATTCTCTGTGAAATCTATTTCTCTATACCATTTATAGAATCTTTTTATATCTGAAACATAGTTTCTTATGGTATTATCACTGATATCCTCCGAAATCATTTTTTCTTTGAAAGAATTCAAAAATGTATCAAACATGGTAGGTTTGTATTATACGAATAATAGGGTATAGGGTTAGTATATGGGTTTATTTCGTATAATACAAGTAATTTTTTTATTATAGTACATATAATATGACTTATACGTACTAATGATACGAATAATTGCAAAAAATATGCGAAAATAATTCACTTAAAAGTTGAGAATTGATAGTTAACCACTCTGCACTGCAAGTGCAGAGCTTAATATTACGGCATGAATGCCTCATGTATGTACTAACTTAAAAGTTAGAAACTATTTGTGTATGGCTCATTTAGAAAGTGTCACAACACAAAAAGAATATATCTGTGAAGTGTAAGATTTTGTTAAAAAATATCTTATCTTTTCTTTTCTTGATAAGATATTTAAAATTTATGTTGAAACGACGCACTGCAAGTGCGGGGTTTTTCTCCCAAAGTGGGACAATAAAATATCTGAAAACTAGAAAAAATTGCTTAATAATGTGTGACTAATTATGAACTCAAATCCGGCAAAATGCTATAAGTAAGCCGTTCACAGAATTTCAAAGTTCGTATAATACGCTATAGGTCTTTTTAGCAGCTATGTTGCTGATAGACCTATAGGGTTAAATAATGACATCGATCAAAAAACTATCTCTTCCAATTTAAAAAATGGCATCTTAACAATCATATTACCTCGTATTGAAACACAAGAAGCTGATGTTAAGGAAATACCTATTAATTAGCCTCATGATAAATCGAATTGTACTAGGCATTGTTCGGAAGGGTAGGAATTGTCTTACTGTAGACAGAATTATCCCATTTTCACAGAAACACATCTACCAAATGAATTCCACTGATTAATAATATTTGCGATAGTTACTACTTATAGCTTAGATTTATGAGTAGCTTTAGAATTGGTAAGAGAGAGGATAAAATCTTCATCAAGACCGGTGATAGTAGAAATAAAAGCAGGGTCTGAACCTTTGGCTAGCATTTTTTTTGCTACTGCAATATTTTGTTCAGCTTTACCTTCAGCTTTACCTATTTGGATACCTCTAGTTTCGCCTATTTGGATGCCCCTAGTTTCACCTATTTGGATGCCTTCAGCTTTAGCAGTTTCTATCAAGTAGGCTTCTGACGCTTTATTATCCATAATACGTTTAGTCTCTTGTTCATAAGTCAGCAATTCTTCTTCTGTCCAATTAAACTGGTTTAATTCTTCATATGCCCGCTCTATAACCTCGTCAGAACCTATTAGTTTACGTAAGTCTTCTTCACTTGTCTCATCTGCATGTTTGAAAAAATAACACCATTTCTCGATTATGTTAGTTAGTAAATTTATATCTGTGATTTTAAACTTTGGTAACTCTATAAAAGTAAAAGAAAAATCCTTTAAATCATGAGAATAGCTATCTTTATCCAAAATAATATGATCAGATTTATAGAACACCTTATCTTTAAAAATAATATTATCACTGATAGCAATAAATATTACCGACTTTAAATCTATATACCTAGCTCCCTCCTTCTTGCCTTTATTTAACTGCCTTGAATAGGCTTTAGCAGCATAATACTGTGCTCTCTTCTCAAAGCCTTCTTGTGGAGATACCTGCATTTCAATAATTAGCTGCACTCCATTTTCATCTTTACACAAAACATCAACTATACTCTGCTTCTTAGCAGCAATCTCTGGTTCTTGAATAGTAGGTAAAAATGTTACTTCTTTGATTTTATCACTGCCTTTAAGCTCCAATACATCATTAATAAAATGAATCAGAATGTCTTTATTCTTCTCCGAACCGAATATACGGCGAAAGGCAACATCATTCTTAGGGTCTAGAAATTTACTAATGGTCATAAATAGTAATGTATTGAACTCGTTAATTATTATAACATAAAGCTAGACAAACTACTAAATATTATGTTTAACACAAGCGTATCCTGTTTTAATAGTAATTCTGGTACAATCTTCTCTAAGAAAAACAGATGTACTATATTAGTATATACAAGTCTAATATTTCTTATTAATACTACTATATTACAAGGTTCTGTCGCATATGTTGGACAATAGAAAAAAGATTGATATAATGATCTAAAAAAGATGTTAAGATGTTTCGTATTACTGCAAGATTATTATCATATTTCAAAGGATTTTGTTCTTCACCAGAAATAATAATGTTATTTGTCTATATGAAATGCCGATTTTCTTTAAGTTATCGAGATTTGGAAGAAATGATGAGTATAAGGGGAGCAAAAATTGATCACTCTACATTACAAAGATGGGTTATAAAATTTGTACCATTGATAGATCAGGTGGTTAGAAAAAGAAAGAAGCCAGTTGGTAGTAGTTGGAGAATGGATGAGACTTATATTAAATTAAACGGTAAATGGGTTTATTTATATAACCTGAGTTTGACGTAAGAAAGAACATTTAAAAATTAAGAAGGGAGGGATTATAAAGTTCTCTAATAATAATGACAAAATTGGAGAATATATTATGATCCCTCTTACGGAGATTTTCTCCTTAATTGATGATTTTTGCAAGCATTTTGATACGGAGCGAAATAAATATATATTACCAAATCCTAACCGTAAGCGTAAAGTGGGCTGCAGTATAGGACTCTCAGAGATTATTACTATTATAGTAATGTTTCACTTGAGTCACTACCGTACCTTTAAAGATTTTTATTTATGCTGCCTATGCCAAAGTTATAGAAAGGAATTTGAGCCTTTCTAATTAAGTGTGTAAATTTTTCATAGGGCTTAAATTCTACCTTCAAATTTTATCAAAAAGTGAGCCATAGCTGCGTTCCAGTTTGGAATCGGCATAACCCATTTCTTGGTCATATAATCAATTGCCAAATATAAGGTCTTAAAAACAGCATTATCATTTGGAAAAACCCGTTTATTCTTAGTAACCTTACGTAATTGGCTATTGACAGATTCTACACTATTAGTTGTGTATATTACTTTCCTTATCGCCTCAGGGTATCCTAGAAAAACCATTAAATTTTCCCAATGAACATACCAAGATTTAGCAATTTGTGGATACTGTTTACTCCATTTAGCTTCAAAAGATTCTAAAGCAAGATGTGCTTCTTCCTCCGTGCTAGCAGTATATATAGGCTTTAAATCAGACGCTAATTCTTTTCGGTCTTTATATGATACATATTTTAAACTATTTCTAATCTGATGTACAATACATAATTGATGTTCGGTTTTCGGAAAAACTGCTTCTATTGCCTCAGACATACCGGTTAAATTATCACTGCAAGCAATAAGCATGTCTTGCATACCTCTGTTCTTCATCTCAGTAAAATTACCAAGCCAAAATTTCGCTCCTTCATTTTCACTGATCCACAATCCTAAAATATCCTTCCTTCCAGATAAATCAATACCTAATGCTACATATACAGACTTATTGATAATTCGTTTATCTTGACGTACTTTTACTACTAAACAGTCAAAAAATACTATAGCATATACTCGATCCAATGGTCGGCTTTGCCATATCTTGACATCCTCAATTACATCATCAGTAATTTGACTTATCAAACTTTCGCTAACGTCAGCTCCATACAATTCTTGCATTTGAATCTTAATATCAGATAAGCTCATTCCTTTAGCGTATAATGATATTATTTTATCATCAAATCCTTCAATACGTCTTTGACGCTTCGGAATTAATGCAGGTTCAAATGTACTACTTCTATCCCTTGGAACCTCAATCTCTACAACTCCATTATTTGTTACTAGATTCTTTACATTCCTACCATTACGAACATTATCACTATCAGTATGACAATATTTATCATATCCTAAATGATTATTCATCTCTGACTGCAATGCCTTCTCTACAAGCCGTTTGGTTAATTGTTTTAATAAACCATCCTCTTTAAGTAATGTTGATATATCTGTATCATTATTTATTGTCCCACTTTGGGAGAAAAACCCCGCACTTGCAGTGCGTCGTTTCAACATAAATTTTAAATATCTTATCAAGAAAAGATAAGAATGAATCATACAGATATTTTTTAACAAAATCTTACACTTCACAGATATATTCTTTTTGTGTTGTGACACTTTCTAAATGAGCCATATACAAATAGTTTCTAACTTTTAAGTTAGTACATACATTAGGCATTCATGCCGTAATATTAAGCTCTGCACTTGCAGTGCAGAGTGGTTAACTAATAAATCTATCGCTTGATTCATTGCTTCATTTTGTTTTTGGTGCATTATAATTTCTCCTTTTGTTATATTATATTTTTATATAACCTTTGAAAAATTTACACACTTATTTGTACAGAGCCAGGAATTTCCAAAACTTGTGAGCTATAGTCGTTTTGTTCAGTTAATGCCAATGAGCTTCATGCCCATGGTGTTACTGCTAAAAAGCCTAACAGGAAAACAAACTGGTCAATATTATATCGACTCTACTAAACTTCCTGCTTGCCATAATTTAAGAATTAATAGACATAAAGTATTCAAAGACATAGCAAAAAGAGGTAAGACTTCCACTGGGTGGTTCTTTGGCTGTAAGCTACATATTGTCATTAACAGTTGCGGAGAGATTATGAGTTTTTCTTTAACTCCTGGAAATGTCGATGATAGAGCAGTGGTGGAAAATTTAGTAGATAAATTACAAGGCTGGCTTTTTGGTGATCGTGGGTATATCAGTAAAAAACTCACTCAATCCCTTGCTAATCAAGGTTTAGAATTAATAACAAAAATTAAAAGTAATATGAAAAAAAGAATAATAGATCCTATTAAAAAGCAGTTTTTAAATAAAAGGCACATTATTGAAACCATTAATGATCAATTGAAAAACCTTTTTCATATAGACCATACAAGGCATAGATCTGTTATGAATTTTCAAACTAATGTATTAGCTGGGCTACTTGCCTATGTTTTCAAACCTAATAAAATTTCTGTAGCTTTTGGAAAATTAAACAATCTCAACCTTCATCTTGCATCAAACTGAGGTTACTTTAGCAAATTCTTTCCTTTCTAGTTTATGAAGCTTTAATTTGTTCTTTAAAAATTTTTGTACTTGAGTAGCATATTTCATATTTTTAATTAAAAATACCAAATTTGGTATTTTTTTCTTGACACCCTAAAAAGATTCTAGTTAACCACTCTGCACTGCAAGTGCAGAGCTGGCACCGTCAAGTTAAGTAAATTAGTTTTAAAAAGTGTTATGTTTTTAGATTTTAGGCATCAAGAAGTCTTTGAGTAGCTTCGTCCCAAATGGATTTAGCGGATGCAAATGCAATTCTTTGCTCAGGTGATGTTTTAGTATATCTTCCAACATTTACGGCAAATATATTTCTGACTTTCCCCATCAGTGATAATGTACATTGGGCTGAATTAGGATGCTTAAATTTAATCAATATCTTCTCTTTTCGCCGAGTTGGTTGATGAGCATTCTCAATACGATTATTTAGTCTTTTATGAGTGCGATGCTCAGTCTTAGTACACATCAGCTTAACTGGTTTAATGTAACTCCTGAGCTTATCAGTAACAATTACTCTTGGGGCTCATAATTACACAATAATCTTGATAAAAAGCGAATAGCTGATTTCTTGTTACGACGTTTCTGCAGTAATACTTCTAATTCATGCCCCTCAGAGTCAACAGCTCTCCATAATATAACCTCAGTTTGATGCAAGATGAAGGTTGAGATTGTTTAATTTCTATAACTTTGGCATAGGCAGCATAAATAAAAATCTTTAAAGGTACGGTAGTGACTCAAGTGAAACATTACTATAATAGTAAGTATACCTGCAGCAAAACTGCATAACTTTATCTAATGTTTTTGCTAGTATGAATTTTTTATACATTTGGGTTTCATACTATGCAAATACCATCAATTACTATTGAGCAAGTAGCTCAGCAATTTAAAGCCTGGCGTCAAACTAAAACTAATAAGTTTGATCCTATACCAAACCATCTAAAGGAATTAGTTTACCAATTACTCCATCATTATTCTTACCAAGAGATAGCTAAACATCTTAATATTAATAAAGCAACAATCAGTTCAATTAAAAAAGCCCATGAGCCTACCCTCAAAACTTCTCCTGTCTCAACTTCAAATCAAGCTCTACAACAAAATATTAATTTTCTCCCATTTCAACTATTAAATTCTATAGATACCGATCCTGTAGCTGCCCCCAAACAAAATCACTATACTTGTCACATTATTAAACCAAATGGTACCAAACTTATTATCCAAACACTAGAACCAAAAACCATAATTCAGACATTTTTATGCTGCAACTAACCCCGGCGTCAGTTATTTTTGTTGCCACTATTGCCATCGATTTTCGCAAGGGTATCGATGGCTTAATCGCTGTTTGTAGACAAAAACTTTCTTCTGACCCTCTTAATGGTTCCTTGTTTTTATTCTATCAGGAGTTTCGCAGTTAGCAAAATTGCGAATCAGCTAAAAGGCATCTAATGTTGTTCTGAATTGATGTTTTTATAACTTCCCAAGTTTGTTGATATAAAGTAATTTTTTCATTTATCCTCCTTTTGTTCATATCGAGCCAAGCAAATACAGCAAGGCAAATATGATTTCTCTGAGCTCGACCCGTGCGTGCCTGACAGCGTTCAATACCACAAGTTTGTTTTAATTCTCGATGATAAACTTCTATAGACCACCGTGCCTTAACAATTTTCTCTATTTGTTCACGTGTTGGATTTTCTAAGTTAGTTGTTATGTAATCAATGCGACCATTTTTTGCCACAAACTTAAATACCGTAACCCAACCGTATCCACGTAGGTGAATTTTTAGTCCCTCATCAGGAATCTCTAAACTTTCTAAGCTAACATTATGATTAACTTTTCTATTTTTTCTTAGGTTACTAACCCATGTCCAACCTAAATTACGTATATGTTTCAAATTCTCCAAACCGCTATACCACGCATCCATTACTACTGCATCAGGATTGATCCCTCTTTCCTTAGCTAAAGTAAGCATATCACAAAAATGCTCATTCTTTGTTTTTCCATCAGTTTCTTTATCATATATTCTATAATCTACAGGGGTAGATTGATCAGTTTTAGCATTGTAATGCAGTAAGTTGACCATCCCTATACCAGGTATAACATCATGTACAGCTCCAGAATATTGATAATGTACAAGCTCAATTTTCTTACTGTATTGCTTTGACAATAACGTGTCATCTCCCACTAATAAACAAGAAGCTTCCCTATCAATATATTTTGACACTTCTCTGTAGATCCCGCTAGGGCGGAAATCCTTACTATTTAACCATCGACTTGCACTATCATGAGATAGGTTTATTGGACTTACTTCAGATAATGCTTTACCACTATATCTTACGCTACTTGCTTGTAAAAATGATTTATATAAGTCTTTGCTACATTTTGATCTTGCCATGCTTAACTAAAACTCTTTCTTGCTAGATTAACATATTTTTTGCTAAGTGCGAAACTCCTGTCTATAATAAAAACAGAACTGCCATTAAAATTTTGTCCTTTGACGGTCAAGGCTTTTGGCTATGCTCTAAACGCCTATCCAAAGGTAAATTTACCGCAAAACTTTTCCCATCTGATAATTCATCTTATCAAATTTGTTATAGAACCTTACACATTCTTATTCATAATGGTGATCCTAGTTCTGCCAAATTCTCTAATGATTGGCTTACTGTCGTTTAAGCTGCTGTCTCGATTAATTCCGTATTATTCATATATCTTGCATAGGCAAAAGGCGTATAATTCGCAGGACGCTTCTTTGCTTTGCTACTCTGCTCTTGTAGCCAATTTAAATATTTAAAGGCATTGATCTCGTTCTCACTACAAGTCTTTACTATACTATACAGACCACTATGTATCTCAGCACTATTGATTGTTTTAAAGAATAATGAATTCTTCCTTTGTAAAATAATGGTACGCAGTGATCTCTCAGCCCAATTATTATCAAGATTGCTAACTGGGATTTTTAAAAATTGGGTCAAACCTTCTTTATTATTTATCCAATATTTCATAGCTTGTCCAAGCCTACTATTAGGCTCAACTTTCTTGTCGTTAAATAATTCGTCTATTTTGTTATATATGTTTTCTATATATTTACTGCTATGTTCCTGATGATACCCAAGTTTTTCTTCAGGACTCATCTCTTTACATTGATGTTCATTGTGGTAAATCCCTCGTGTTTGTTTGAGAAAATATCCGCATTCTTCAGGGTAATATAGTTCATTCTCTGTAAATTTTCTCTGACCATGTGACAAACAATTGATCATCACTATTATTGCCAGTAATTCTTGATCTGCTTCTGATAATACCGGGTTATTATTGTTACTTGCGTCAGTCATTAATTGGATAGAATCTGTTCTATTCTTACGATTCTTTAGTACGTTACCTATATTTTCTCCACCATGCCTATTACCGGTAAAATATAAAACTATCACCTCATTATTTGCAGTCTTAGCACATATTGTAGTAGTATAACAGCTGCGTCCTTTCTTATTTTGAGTACGTAATTTCTAAAATCCTAGCTCTAGTATCATCAAGGTTCAGTGAACTACATTCGGCAGCCATTTCCAATAATACCCCGTAAATTTCAGCTCCACCACCTTCTTGCCAAACGAAACTGGACTGATTTTTCAAGACAAATTTTTCACTAATTTTGTTTCCCATTTTACATAATTTTTAAGCTGCATTTTGTAAGTAATCAAGATACACGTTCATCGGTTTTTTATAACCAATACTTGAATGGAATCTTTGATTGTTATATTTATCCATGTATTTATCAATACCATCTTTAAGTTCTGCGATATTTTTAAAATCATTTATAAATATACAATTATATTTTAAAGTTCTAAAAAATCTTTCAATCACAATATTATCAATGCTTCTACCCTTACCGTTCATTGAGATTTGTATATTATTCTCTTTTAGAATTCCCGTATGCTCATGTCCAGTATATTGACTACCCTGATCACTATTGAATATTTGTGGTGCAGGGTATTTATTCAGTGCATCTTTTAATACATCGGTTACAAGTGATGCATCCATAGAATTAGATACTTTATAACTTAGTATTGCCTTACTATGCCAATCTATAATCGCCACAAGATACATAAATCCTCCGTTAGTTCTAATATAAGTAATGTCACCACTCCACACTTGATTAACATAAGGTACATGAATAGTTCTATTCGTTCCTGATTTGTGCCAGTACGGCTCAAGCAAATAGCTATAAATTTTATGTTGACCATCCTTCACAGAAGTAGATTGCTTTTTATGAGGATGAATAGCTTCTATACCCATTATTCCCATATATTTAAGCACCCTATCTCTGCCCACATTAAAGCCGTCTTCCAATAATTGTTTGTATATATAACGATAACCATACTCAGGGTTATCCGTATATATTTCATCTATTCTATTTAAAATATCAAGATTATATAAGCTCATTACTTTAGCTTTATAATATACTCCAGATCTGCTTATCTTTAATAGTTCACATTGCCTTGTCTTTGCTAACGTACTCAGCTTGGGGTCGACAAGACTTTTCTTATTTGATAAGTCCAAGCTGTTTAGCTTTCCCACCGCCCAGTCCCTCTCGACTGTAGCCTTACCTAATGCTTTTGCAAGTTCATCGTTTTGATTCTTAAGTTCACTAATCTGCCCTTTGTACTCACTAACAGCTTTTGCTGGCTCAAATGCCAATGACGCATTATCTAAAAATTGTCGTTTCCAGTTTTGCATAGTTTTAGCCGTTACTTCATATTTGACCGATAACTGACCTATTGTTGATTCTTCTTTTAACATCTCTAATACTATTTTAGTTTTTGCTTCTGCACTAAAATTTTTAATTTGTTTTTTACCCATTTGTTTCTCTTTAATTTTATTTATTATTCTATACTTATTGAGAAACAAAAATACCTGCTTCTTTGTCTAATTTTTTCAGTCCATTATAAACATCTAAATATTGTTGCCAGAGCGAGCTATATGCCACAGGAACACCACTTAAACTTTGCAGCCTAGATAAACGGTAGAAAGGAGTACCATAGGTCTTTTGTAACACTATTGCACTTCTGCTACTATTTGTCCATTTGTTGATATTTTTATTGTTCATAACTATATAATCACAAGCATTACAACGTAGCGTTTTCTTTACATATCTGTTGACTGTAATTGGAGCATTACCTGTAAATTGTAGCAATTTTCTAGCTTCACTATTATATAGTTTGCCATTACAACAGTGAGGACAGCTATCACCACTACAAAAATTCTCAGGAGTTAAATAGCTGGTATTCGCATCCTTATAATCATCAAACCCATATTTACCTTGCCAATTACTACGATCTATCTTTTTGGGCTTATCGCACTCTTCTTCATTACCACCATTCCCGTTATCAGATTCACTTGGCGGTTCTTTTAATGAATCTGAACTATCTTTTTTTTGTTATCTGCCTTAAAACCAATCAGCATTTCCTTAAGCTTATTTATACTGATATTTGATGATGCTAGCTTGTCTATTAGCTCATTACAAAATTTCACAAGTTCTACTATCGTTTGCTGTTCATCTCCCGTTAATGAACTTTCCTTGACATGTTGTATTAGTTCTTCTCGTTCTTCAGCACTTAAGGTCGCTACTTTTGGTTTTTTCATTTGATTAATTATCATTATTATTAATATTTCAAATGTTATAATATAACTGGTACTTTTTCAACTAGTTTTTATTGTCCCACTTTGGGAGAAAAACCCCGCACTTGCAGTGCGTCGTTTCAACATAAATTTTAAATATCTTATCAAGAAAAGATAAGAATGAATCATACAGATATTTTTTAACAAAATCTTACACTTCACAGATATATTCTTTTTGTGTTGTGACACTTTCTAAATGAGCCATACACAAATAGTTTCTAACTTTTAAGTTAGTACATACATGAGGCATTCATGCCGTAATATTAAGCTCTGCACTTGCAGTGCAGAGTGGTTAACTACAAAACTTACGCTATGTTATCTCAAGTATGACTAAAAACCTTGGCTGAAAGCCATTTTTTCATAGTAAAGAATTTTAATAATATCTCAGTACAAAGCCACTTATCATAAAACATAGCGTAAGTTTTGATTAATCGGTGATATTTGCATAGTAGAAACCCAAATTTATACAATAAATTCATACTAGCAAAAAAATTAGATAGTGTTACGCAGTTTTGCTGCAAGTATACAATAGTAATAATCTCTGAGAGTCCTATACTGCAGCCCACTTTACGCTTACGGTTAGGATTTGGTAATATATATTTATTTCGCTCCGTATCAAAATGCTTGCAAAAATCATCAATTAAGCAGAAAATCTCCGTAAGAGGGATCATAATATATTCTCCAATTTTGTCATTATTATTAGAGAACTTTATAATCCCTCCCTTCTTAATTTTTAAATGTTCTTTCTTACGTCAAACTCAGGTTATATATAAGTAGAATATTATATGAGATTATTTGGTTATGCTAGAGTATCCACTTCCGATCAATCATTAGAAATACAAAAGCAAGCTCTTAAGAAAGCAGGAGTGCAAGAATCAAGAATATTTTTTGACAAACTAACTGGTAGTAATCTTGATAGGGAGGGACTAAACTTATTAATGGTTAAAGTTGAGGAAGGTGATTCAGTGTTAATTACTAAACTGGATAGATTAGGTAAGGATACTGCAGATATGATCAGCCTGATTAATTACTTTGATAAAATCAAAGTAGGAGTACGTTTCTTAGATGATGGTATTAGCACCGAAGGAGCAACTGGTAAATGGTAGTAACCATTTTATCGGCGGTAGCAGAAGCAGAACGTCACCGGATTTTAGAGCATACCAATGAGGGGCTACTTGAAGCAAAAATTAAGGGCGTAAAATTTGAAGCTAAACGCAGGGTTGATAGAAAGCAATTATTACAATATCATGATCAAGGTATTCGCGGCACGGTTTTAGCTAAGAAAATGAGTATTAGTCGTGCTGCTGTCTATAAAATACTTAAAGAAGAGCGAACAAATGTTGGTTAAATGATAGATTAACAAGTAAGTAGCAAGATGACAAAAAAACTTAAGCATGACAAGCTGTTTAAGCGGATCATGAGCAATGAAATAGCTGCCAAAGAATTCTTAGAGTATTATTTACCAAGTGATTTTAAAGAAAAGGTAGATTTATCAAAGATCACTATAGAAAAGGAAAGTTATATTGAAGAAACGTTGCAAGAGAAATTTAGTGATATAGTGTACTCTGTGAAAACTAAAAGTGACGATAGTGCCTTCATCTACATTTTGTTAGACCATCAATCAACAGTTGATTATTGGATGGCACTGCGTTTATGGAGATATGCCCTACTACTGTGTGAACGACATAAGAAGAATAAAGATAAGCTACCATTAATCTACAGTATGATAATGTATAATGGCAGAGAAGTGTATAATGCTCCGATGAATTTATGGGATTTGTTTGTTGATCCTGTACGAGCTAAAGAATTAATGACCTCAAATTATCAGTTAGTAGATTTACAGAGGATGTCGGATGATGAGATAGTACAGAAGAAACATTTAGGGATGATGGAATATGTGATGAAGCACATTCATCAGCGTGATATGGTTGCATTATGGGAGAAGTTTTTAGAAACATTTAAGTTAGAGATTGTAATAGATAAGGACAAGGGGTATATTTACATAAAATCGTTTTTATGGTACACTGATGCAAAGCTTCCTGAGGAAAGGCAGGTAGAACTAGAACAAGTACTAGCCAAATATTTATCAGAAGAAGAGACAGGTAATATCATGAGAACTATCGCACAGAAATATATAGAAGAAGGTGAGTTTAAAGGTATCAAAATAGGTAAAGCTGAAGGGAAAGCTGAGCGAAATATTGAAGTAGCAAAAAACCTTAAGAAAGCTGGAATATCTACTGAAATAATCTCTCAGTCTACTGGACTCTCCAATGAGCAAATTGAATCTTTAAAATCTTAAATAAGTTCGGAAGTGTAATATAGTGAGTTGACATTGTTATAAAAGGCGATACTATAATGTCATTATTAGCAACTATGAGTAATAGGATGACAACAAGAAGATATAGAATAATATATGAATAGTATGATCAGAAGAAACCCACTAAAACAATTTCAAGAGTAGAAGTACTTAATGGCGAGCTTAACGAACCAAGTAATTGTCTAGATTTTTCCATAGGTTTGGATAATCAAATTGCTTTAGTTCAAGGAGTACAGGATATAGTTTTGCAGGAAAATATTCAATTAATCCATAAACTAACAAAAGTTACTTGCCCTAAGTGTAAAATTAAAATGCATAAGACTGGTGTAAATAAATCTACTTTTCACGATGTTTTCACTGATCATTACATTGTAATATAGAGATTTAAATGCCATAATTGCGGATATGAAACGCACTCTACCGTCCGCACGTTATTGCAGGGCGTAATTTCTGGTGATTTAAAAAAATACAAGCTACACTAGGTGCTACACATAGTTTTAGAGAAGGAGAAAAAGTATTTGAATTATTTTCTGGTAAAGAACGGCAAATTAATAATCATAATCGTATTAAACAAGTTACAGAATCAGTTGGCAATGCTATTGAAGATATCAATGCTGATGAGAAGGAAATGCTCATTACTGAAGATGTTGTTGAACTAATATTAAATGTAGATGGAGGACATATAAAGACAACAGAGGATCAACGTAGTATGGAGGCTATGGTCGCTGTAGTTTACAAACCAGAATCTATAAAATCAAATAGTCAAGATACTAGGAATTATATTATAAGTAAGAATTATGCAGCGTCAATTAAGGATGATCGTCAAAAACAAATTATAAGTTCCACTATTATTGCAGCATTGAAACAAGGTTTAAGCCCAAAAACACATATTACCGCATTATGTGATGGGGCGGCAAATTGCTGGAATATAGCAAAGGCACTGGAGCCTTTGTGTGCTAAAATAACTTATATTTTAGATTGGTTTCATTTGAGTATGAAATTTGAGAATATATCGTTACCATTTTAGCAAAAGATGATATGGAGCTGGCTATAGAATTGTTAACAGGGAAATTACCGTTTCCTAAAAAATAAGTTTTATAAATAAAACGTTTAGTAATATGCCAATATTATGCTAAGTTTAAAGCAGTTGTAGAAATTTTTACTCAAGTTAAAAAATGCTAGCAGATAATTTAGATAAAGATATTGCTGATCAAGTTGAAACAGAAGAAGAAAGAGAAAATTGACTGGATCGGGAAGAATCTGCTAGAAAACTTAAGGCAATGATTTTTGTGGTTATACCAATTTTGATAGGTTTTTTTAACTTTATACTTTTAATACTTTGTCTTGACTTCTATAGTAAATTAAATAAGATACCAACACCGTGAAATATGTTAAAGGAATAGGTTGTGATAAATGAATACTCTTGTAATTAAGACTCCGATAGAAGATAAGAATAGAGTTTATTATTCATATTCTCCTGATAATAATATTGTGATTACTGGGAGTGCTGGAGAGGAATATTTATCGGGGGTGGAAGCGGACAAATTATGTGAATTGTTTATAGTAAAAAGTCTAAAAATACTAGGTAATGAAAATCAGCCTAATATCTTAAGCAATACACTAGTAGGTATTTTAAATGACATTAATACAAGACCCATGATTTTTAATCAGATAGAAGAAATAAGTATTGTCTTAGATAATTTTGGTACTGCCTGTATGAATGTATTACAACTGATATTATGTAATAATAAAACGTTAAATAAATTTCATTTAAAGAAAATAACTCCTGCATCTCAATACAAATTCCATGATATAAAATCATTAAGTGAAATTTTAAAAATACCGTCATTAAAGGATATAAAAATTAATTATTTTTTAAGTGATGACGCATTAGATCTTTTTCCAGGTAATACATACCCTAATATTACTATACTTGATTTGCATGAAGCATTTAATAGTAATGCTTATCAGTATCTGCATACAAATTTTTTAAAGATTACAGACAGTATCGAAAAAATGCCAAATCTGTCTAAACTCATACTCGGACATGCAAATTGTGGGCAGGACTGTCAAGAGCATAGAGATAGCTTAGTAGAATTTTTAGCACAATATCCTCTTGTGCCAGGAGTGGATAAACTAACTGCACTACTCAGATATGCACCTAATAGTAATATCCTACTTTCAGATTTTGAAGGAACTGCTATTATAGCCTATGATAATGATGGTAGGTCACTTTCAAATTTTTCAGTAACTGGTAGTCAGTTAGAAGCAATGGAGCGATCTGTAGGGCTAAGAGAGGGGATACTTTGGGATAATAATGGTAGAGCTTCATCAGTATCAAGTTCAGATTCTACTGTTATATACTATAATAATGGTAGAGCTTCATTAGCAAGTTCAACTTTTTCAAGTAGTCAGTTAGAAGCAATGGAGCGATCTGTGGAGCTAAGAGAGGAGATACTTTGGGATAATAATGGTAGAAGTTCAGTAATATCACTAGATTCAAATATCTCAGGTAGTTTTATGGCAGCAATATTGAATGAAGAAGTAATAAATCCCAATCGTTATTCAGATATGTTAGGTGAACTCTATCCAGAAAACTTAGCGATGTAGAGTCTGTCAGATTCTTTTTTTGAGTCTGTCAGGAAGTTTGTGTAAGTTGTGAAGTCAGTTAAGACTCAATAACAACCAGCTGAAGCTGGTGGGTTGATATCTAGACTGGAAGTCGCTATTACTCTAAAGAGATATTACTAATGCCTGTGCTGTCTCTCTGATCCTAATTCTTATAAGTTACCCTGCAATACTTTTGTAGCGATATTTAGTGATCCAAACAACATGAAAGCGATGGTAAAATACAGTGTGGCTAGTCTTGTTATAATCTGTCATATATGATATTTTAATATACATAAGAGCAAGCTCTTATGTATATTAAAATATCATATATTCAAGTTATAGTGAATTGAAATATTAGAACAAGGACTGAAGTCTTTCCCAGCTGAAGCTGGGGGTTTTAACCAAAAAGGTGACTATAAAATTAATTAAAACAACTTACATGGGGCTAATATGAAAAATAAGAGCAAGGTATCAAATAGGGATTAGAGAACTACAAAACTTTAGTAAAAAATGGGACGAAAAATATCCAGTAATTTCTGACATGTGGCAACGTCTTTGGTCAGGTATAGCCCCGCTTTTTAGCTTTCCTGAAGGGATTAGAAAGGCAATATATACTACTAATACTATTGAATCAGCCAATCGGCAAATCAGGAAGATTATTAAAAATAAAGGGGTATTTCCAGATGATAAATCAATTCAGAAAATAATATTTTTGGCATTGACAAACGCTCAAAAGAAGTGGACAATGCCAATTAAAGATTGGTCAGTTGCCTTGAATCAATTTGCCATACTTTGTGGTACTGATGACCAAAAATGGGCAAATGTCGATCAAAGATGGACTAACTCTGACATCATACTTACACAATCTTTATGATAGACCCAATCGTAATGCACTATTGACGGTAGCTACTTTTTACACATTTTGTATCTTAATTAAAATTGTCAATTACCTACAATCCCTTATATCCATTGGTTTTACAACTAATATTTAAACTTAGTCACCTTTTAAAAATTCCCCTCTCTTTTTATAGCTAAAAGTATCCTTTTTTATTTTGTGTTTTCTACTATCATATTGGAAAGTCATTTATAACCTTATTGTACGTCTTTTGAGCATCAGTTATCGATAGCTTAGAATATATCTCTAAAGATTGCCTAGATTCATGACCAGAATAAGGTTGTATCAAAGCATCATCAATACCTTGCTTTTTCATCCAGGTAAATAGAAAATGTCTTAATTTATGAGGAGTTATAGTATGATTCATATTGGCTTGTTGAGTATAAGTCATTAGAATCTTCCGAATACCACGCTCAGAATAAGGTTTATTGTCCCACTTTGGGAGAAAAACCCCGCACTTGCAGTGCGTCGTTTCAACATAAATTTTAAATATCTTATCAAGAAAAGATAGGATATTTTTTAACAAAATCTTACACTTCACAGATATATTTTTTTGTGTTGTGACACTTTCTAAATGAGCCATACACAAATAGTTTCTAACTTTTAAGTTAGTACATACATGAGGCATTCATGCCGTAATATTAAGCTCTGCACTTGCAGTGCAGAGTGGTTAACTCCAATTTGACTCAAATAAGTATTCTACTTTCTTCTTGTTCTTTATACTTTTAATATAAAGAGCTAACACTTCTCTAAAACCTGTTGGAAAAGGTACTATCCTGTCTTTTTTACCTTTGCCATCATTAATGCGTATCTGACACTTATTAAGCTCGACATCATCTGCTTTAATTTTTACCAACTCACCTACTCTAACTCCAGTATATAGCATTGTTTTTATTGTCCCACTTTGGGAGAAAAACCCCGCACTTGCAGTGCGTCGTTTCAACATAAATTTTAAATATCTTATCAAGAAAAGATAAGATAAGATAAGATATTTTTTAACAAAATCTTACACTTCACAGATATATTCTTTTTGTGTTGTGACACTTTCTAAATGAGCCATACACAAATAGTTTCTAACTTTTAAGTTAGTACATACATGAGGCATTCATGCCGTAATATTAAGCTCTGCACTTGCAGTGCAGAGTGGTTAACTATTATCATGTGCTTTATATTTTGGGTATCCCACACTACATCGTAATATTTTTTTATCTCTTCATCTGAAATACTAGAGTGGCTACTTTTTATCAAATAAAACCTAGATAATACTTAGCAATCAATTGACAAACTAGGCTAAAATGCATAGTGTGTCAATCACCACAATAAAAACGTTACTTTTTGCTGTGAAAAATATTAAATTTAGAGCTAGCTTTTTGCTAAATAAAATAAGGATATCAATTTATGTAACGTTGAAGATTATTAGGGTTACAGAGAAATAAGGCTTTAAATTAGAGAAGGGCTATACAAAAAATACCTTCTTCTGAAAAGCCTATCGGTATTATGGATATAAGGTATGCATTTCGCTTTTCGCATGTTCTGTTACGGTGGGCCTAATAGGTATGGAGCAAATCTTGAGAGGCAAGAGCTAGCAGTAGGGTTAGTAGGAAAAAGTTATGAGGAGATGGAGCAAATCCTGACAAGTGTGAGAGATAAATATTATACATTTGCTCAGGTTGGAGAATTAGTAAAAGCTAAGCAAAGAGCTAAAACGCCGGAGCAAGCGTTCAAAGCCTTAGAAAATGAGCAGAAATATCTAGCTAGTTTACGCGTTAATTGTAAAGAGTATGAGCATGATTATAAGGAGTATGATTATAATGGTGGTAGTCTGTTAAAGTCTATAAAGCATGCTTATCGTAATGAAAAAACAATGTATTTGAACAGTTGCATAAATTAGGATCGTATATTGATAGAACTGCAATGCAGCCTAGACAGATAACTAATACAATTAAGCATTCTACACATAGTGCTAGTGCGTTACAAAGTTTAATGCATGAATATCATAATCATGTAATTGATAGGCTAAAGCAACATTTAAATGATATTCACTCAGGCAAAGAGATGATAATAGAGGTTTTGTCGCATCTATAAATCATACTACATCAAGATTGTTAAAACTAAGGTTTTGGACATTATGATGCCATTAACATAGCAAAATTCTCAAAAGTAGAAAGATTATCATTAGCTCCAATTATTTGTCTTTTTTGCATCATACGAATATTTTCTATACCGGTAATAGTCATTTCTGCAGAATGAAAACTCTTAAAACCAAGCATTGGCTTTGTACGTTTTTTGATAAACCTAGAGTCTGTCCTATAGTTTGTGTAAGTTGCAAAGAAAGCAGTAAGAGATTACTGTAAAAAAAGTAACTTAAGCAAGCAAGGAGGAATTATGGCTAAAAAATTAGATACAGATAAAGATACATTAGACATCAGTAATCAGCTAGTAGAAGAATTATTATCAAAAGCAGATCCATCGGAGTTATTTGGTCGAGATGGTTTATTTCAACAGCTAAAGAAGCAAATAGTTGAGAAAATATTAGCAAGTGAGTTGGATCATGAATTAGGATATTCAAAACATAGCAAGATGCCAAAAGTAGATAATAATCGTCGTAATGGTAGCTATGAGAAGACAGTAATTGATGGGGATGGTCGTAAGCTGACAGTAGAAGTACCAAGAGATCGGGAAGGAGAGTATAATCCTCAATTAATACAAAAGGGCTGAGGAGATTTAATGGATTTGATGAGAAAGTGATATCCCTTTATGGTCGCGGTATGACAGTCAGCGAGATCCGAGGGCATTTAGAAGAAATATATCAAACTGATGTATCTGGTGACTTGATATCCACCATAACAGATGGGGTGATAGAAGAAGTAACTAGGTGGCAAAATCGTTGTTTAGATAGGGTGTATCCAATATTATACTTGGACTGTATCTATGTAAAATCTAGAGACAATCACATAGTAATAAATAAAGCAGTATATTTAGCACTTGCTGTAAATATAGAAGGGAAAAAGGAGTTACTTGGCATTTGGATAGGCAAAAATGAAGGTGCTAAATTTTGGATGCAAGTAGTTACTGAGTTAAAGAATCGAGGAATTGAACAAATTTATGTTGCTTGTGTGGATGGTTTAAAGGGCTTTCCAGAAGCTATAAGCAGTGTATTCCCGAGTACTATAGTACAATTATGTATTGTACATATGGTTCGCAATTCAGTAAAGTATGTGTCATATAAAGATTTAAAAGAGGTCACATCAGATCTAAAACAAATTTATACAGCTAATAATGACGAAATGGCACGTTTAAAACTTCAGCAATTTGGTGTAAAATGGGATAAAAAATATCCGGTAATTTCTGATATTTGGCAACGTAATTGGTCTGGGATAATACCGTTTTTTGCCTTTCCTGAAGAGATCAGAAAGGTAATTTATACTACTAACACTATAGAATCTGTAAATCGTCAAATTAGAAAAATTATCAAAAATAAGGGGGTGTTTCCAGATGATAAGTCAATTCAAAAAATAATATTTTTATCCCTACAAAATGCAGCCAAAAAATGGACCATGCCTATTAAAGATTGGTCTTTAGCTTTAAATCAATTTGAAATACTTTGTGGAGATTTTAAATATGATTTATTGGAAAATAAAAAATGAACTTACACAAATTAAATGATTGACTCTAAACCTATGATCTTGTTCTACAAGATTATTCAGGTATTTGGTCTGAATAACCTTAATTTTATAATCTTTAGGAACTTCTGTATTCAAATCATTAAGAGCAGCCGTATTACTACCGCTTTTATCAATTACTACTTTCTCAGGAAAATTATTCTCTCTAAAGGCTTTACGAAAAAATGCAAGTGCTGCAGGCTTGTCTCTATGCTTACGTAGCAGAAAGTCTACAGTATTACCAAGACTATCTAGTGCTCTATATAAATAAACCCATTTACCGTTTAATTTAATATAAGTCTCATCCATTCTCCAACTACTACCAACTGGCTTCTTTCTTTTTCTAACCACCTGATCTATCAATGGTACAAATTTTATAACCCATCTTTGTAATGTAGAGTGATCAATTTTTGCTCCCCTTATACTCATCATTTCTTCCAAATCTCGATAACTTAAAGAAAATCGGCATTTCATATAGACAAATAACATTATTATTTCTGGTGAAGAACAAAATCCTTTGAAATATGATAATAATCTTGCAGTAATACGAAACATCTTAACATCTTTTTTAGATCATTATATCAATCTTTTTTCTATTGTCCAACATATGCGACAGAACCATAATCTTCTATATGCTGTTCAAGGGTTTTGTTTTTACTAACTATAACTGTTCTATTCGCTTCGTTAGCAAGATTCTCTCTTATTGCTTTGCCGCTCTGAGCATTTTTAACAAAGCGTGGGGATAACTTTAATATGTCACATGTGCCGTGTTCTTTTGCTCGTATAGATTCTATGGAGTTTAGAGATTGGTTTAGATTTTTGGCTCCGAGATTTGTCATACTATTTAAATCCTGAATACTAAAAGTAGAGCAGCTAAAAATATCTTTTTGTATAGCATTATTATAATATAATTTGCTATCGATTTTCACTGTGTTAGCAACTTACGTCAATTCGGGATAAGGATATTGTGAACATGTAGATTAAAATCAAATTTTGTTGAAGGTTTATTTTTCTTTAATGAGTAAGCAACAAGAGTAGATAATATATGGACAAAGGCATTTATTGGTGATCTATGTCTAGTATGTTCAAGGTTCATTTTATTTTTTAGATAATCAAAAACTGTTTCAATTAAGTTACGTTTTCGAAGTAAGATTTTTTCTTTCAAATCCATTAATTTATTTTCCATATTCTTCTTAATTCCATGAATCATTTTTAAGCCTCTTTCATATAAATTTAAGAACAAATTTTGCTTAATATAACCTTTATCAGCTGCTATAATTCCAGTTAATCTTTTTGTTAACTCCGGTACTGGAACCCTATCATCTACATTGCCTTTGGTCACTTTTAATGCCATAAACTCCCCTTTATTATTGATTATTACATGTAATTTAAAACCATAAAAATACCCCATAGAGGATTTACTATGTTTGGCTAATCCTTTAAAAACTTTATTGCTATAACGCCTTTTATTGTGACAAGCTTTAATCGTTGTAGAGTCAATAAAATAAATACCTGTTTCCTCACCAAACAACAAATGAATCAACATATTTAGCGGTATGAATAATCGTGCCATTAATTCAACAAATCTATTATAACTCAAGGCTTTGGGAAAATCATCCTTATGCATGCACTCTATATAACTTTTATAGAAAAATTTAAAATTCTTAGCATAGGATGTATGAAACATAATTATTATTGTTAACATTTCACTTAGACTCATGCTACAACAGCGATTTCTTTGCTTATTTGATGGTAATAACTTTCTCTGTTCATACTCCAAATAAATTTTACAAAAATCATCTATAAAACTATATAATTCTGTGATATCTTTTTTCATGCCTGTAGTTTGTTTTTTTGTTTAAAAATATAAATACTGCAGGCACTCCTTTTTGACAATCCTTTTATCTATTACTATTTCATCTATATCTTATCCCGAACTGACGTAACTTGTAAAATAAAAGGGAGATTTGTTATAACTCCTGCTGCATCAATGTGAAAAATCTCCATATTATCACCATTATAATGTATCTGAAGAGGTGTACAATGAGCGTGTCCTCTTTCTGGATCAGGCATTTGTATGATAAGATCGTAGTGAAAAGGCTGTTTAGAGTCAGATTTTTGTTTTATTAGGTCTTTAAGTTTGTCTAAGCTCTCGTGATCCTTAATTATTACAGGTTGGTAATTTATGCCATGTTCTGCCCGGGCATTGGATTTTGCTTAAAGTGTTAAAGCAATTTCTTCTGGATATATTTGAACTCCAGTCTTTAACAGTTCCGTTTGCTCTGTAGTTGCTTGTTTATTCTTGTTGATTCTCAAATCATCTATAATAGCAATTTTTTTCTAGTAATACTATCTTTTGATCTATATACTTTTTTAATCCCTCGTAGTAACTTAGCATATATAATTCCCCCATAGTGTTGTTAAACATAGAAAATAACGGGCAGTCCCATAAAATCTTAACAGTTAGCTCATTTCTCTCTTATAGCTATTATTTTTAATTAATCGTCTTATTTCATTTCTCATAAAATACATGATAACTAAAAATATACTAGAGGTAGTCATAATATAAAAAGCGGGAGCATAAAATAAGCCTGTTTCTTCAACAAGCCAACGCGAAATAATAATAGAAGTGCCCCCAAACATGGCAATACCTAAATTATAACTAAAAGATACCCCTGAAAATTTTTGTTCAGGAGAAAATAATACTATAATGACACTATAGGCCGTTCCAGCTATTGCCCCGCCAAGAATACTTAAGATAGTTAGAGCAAAAATTTGTTGCCACATGAACGGTAATGATATGGAGAATAGAGTAGGTAAGGTTAGTATTAAGATCGCGATACTTACTAAAATTAGTACTTTAAATTTTCCTATAATGTCAGTTAATCCACCAAATAATGGCATAGATATCATCATTATAAAATTGGTATATAATAGATAAATAAGGGAAGTTGTATTATCAAGATGCATGACATCCTGGTAATACACATTAAAGGTTTTTATTAAATATACGAGACTACTAGCAAATGCACCAGCACAAAATGTTAAAAACATTGGTTTCCAAGCTGTTTTGACTACGTTGATAAACGGGGCTTTTAAAGTTTTCTTCTGTTCGGTTAACATTTTAAAAATGGGGGTTTCTGATACACGAAGACGCAAATAAAAGCCAACCAACCCCAAGAAACCACCTAATAGAAATGCGAAACGCCAAGCAAAATTAAGATGATGAAAATATTTCTCAATAATAATTCCTACAATAGTAGCAATCAACGTACCAGCAATATTTGAGCCATGCACTAAACCAGCGATAAAACCTGGACGTAAATTTTGATGATGCTCTAGAATGAAAATAGCCGCTCCAGCTCCTTCGCCACTAATACACAGACCTTGTAAGAGACGCATTATGATCAATATTATTGGTGCACAAATTCCTATACTAGAATAAGAAGGGATTAACCCCATAGTGAATGTTGGTATAGTCATACCAAGCATAGAAATAATTAATGATATCCGCCTACCATATTTATCTGCAACATAGCCAAAAAATATACCGCCTATTGGTCTAGTAACAAACCCTACCGCGAATACACAAAGACTTAATATTATTTGTATAAATTCTGACTTTCCAGGAAAAAACGTGCGACCAATCGTTAGTGAAAATACTGAGTATACTGTGAAATCATAGTATTCTAGTATATTTCCTGAGATGGCTGATAAAAAAACGGACTTAGGTTTGCTCATCTATATCTTATCAATCAAATTTAATTAAATCGGATTATAGACTACTTAACCAACTTATAAAGTGTAAAATAATTTTATTTTCTGTAATCATTTCTTTTAAAAAAATCAACACAACCAATTATATCATATAATTAATTTATCAGATTATTTTAATTTTGCCAACTTTTAGTTACATAGTAACATAATTATTACTATATAATTAATTTTTATCTAATAATTAGCAATTTATATTATCTATTACTTGATTCTTTTGAGCGAGACATTCATTATGCTATAATGACCTGATATGATATTGTGTTATTAAACTTAATTCAGAATTATGGAGTTATTGTCATGACAACACCAAAGACAGTTCTCTCTCTCTCAGGAGGTGGAGTCAAAGGGATCGCTCAATTGGTTGTGCTTGCAGAAATTGAAAGAATTACAGGGAAATATATAGTCGAATTATTTGACGTTATTGTTGGTACTAGCGTCGGTGGATTACTTGCCGTTTTATTCGGCATTCCCAAACCAGGTTCAACAAAACCTCTTCTCTCAGCGCAAGAAGCTTTAAAACTATTCGAAGATAGTGTTGCTGATATTTTCCCACAACATTGGTATCATCAAGGAAAAATTGGTCAAATATTTAGTCATAAATATAGCCAGAAACCTCTTAAAGCACTGTTAGACAAATATCTTGGTGATATGAAATTTGATGATCTGCTGGGTCATGTTCTTGTAACAGCTTTTGAGTTAAACAAAGAAAGTTCTATTAAGATGTTTGATAGTCATAAACATAAGGTTAAGGCAAAAGATGTAGTCCGTGCTACTACGGCAGCTCCTAGCTATTTAAAAAGCGTGAAAATTGAGGATGAGGAAGGTGAGCATATTCTGATTGATGGAGGCATAGGTTATAATCGCCCAGCGGCAGAAGCTATAAAATATCTTAAAGAGGGATTAAATCGTGAACAACAAGGAGAAATGTTAGATAACATGACGCTTGTTGCCCTTAATTTTCAATCGCCTCTTGAAAAACAAGATGTACTACCACCTCACCTTGATGGTCTTATACCTCAGCTAGCTAATGGGCTAGTGAACAATATGATGAAAGCTTCTCAAGATGCTGCCACGAAGGAAGTTGAAAGAGACCTACCGGAAAAGCAATTTTTCAACTTATTACTTCCTGTGCCGAAAGGATCTACGAAATTAGATAATTCTAGTCCAAAGAATATGGCTAAATTAAAAGCAGCTAGTACAAAATATATAGAAGATAATAAAGAGTTTATTGAGAATCTATGTAAGGATTTGGTCAAGAATGCCAAAGCTATGGAAGAGAGTTTAAAAGCAACAAATATTGACGAATCTAATGTTTCTAGTGCGTTAGTAGCGAGTGATAATACTAATGAAGAGCAAGATAATAATGCTTCCAGTACTGTTAGTAATCGTGTAATATCGAAAGAATGTGATAAACAACAATTATTGATTAAAGATTTAAATGATAGTCAATATGAAACTTTACAAAAAAGCTTGAGTACTTTAACTCCTAGGGAATCTCAGCTTCTAGAAATGTTCTTACAAGTATTAGATAATGCACAAATTGAAGCTCTATCCGGTCGGATTAGCTCAATCATCAACGGTAATCATATGGATGAAATACCTGAGTTAACTAATTCTCAAAATATGCTTCTTAACTCTTTTAGTAAGATGTTTATACCTGATAATGATTATAATACTTGTGGTCAAGAAGCTTTAGCTCAAGAAGTACCGTGTGATGGAAGAGGCTCAGATTTTTCACACGCTCCTCCTGAAGTGTATTAATTGTAATTACCCCAGTTCAGGATAAGAATTAACTAATTCTTATCCCGAATTCGCGTCTGTTGAGTATATTCTTGATATTTACAGAAGATAGCATAAAATAACCAAGCAGTGAATTGCTTATGAGTTTGTTATGTTACATAGATATATTAAAAACAATGATGTTGTTTCTTTAGAAGAAAAACAACATCTATTTCATCTCGTTGATCCGAGTCCTTGGCCAATCCTGACTTCATTTGCCTTATTGCTTTTAGCTAGCGGTAGCATAATGTTTATGCATGCATATAGATTTGGTGAATATGTTTTTGGAGCTGGTATTCTTTCAGTGATTTTTTGTTTATATTCATGGTGGAGTGATGTAATTAAAGAGGGATTAATTGGAAAACATCATACGCAGCCAGTAAGAATCGGCTTAAGGATAGGTATGGCACTATTTATTTTGTCAGAAATAATGTTTTTTGCTGTATTTTTTGGGTCATTTTTTAAAGCAAACCTTTTCCCTGTAGGACTGCTAGATGGTGTATGGGTGGTAAAGCCTGGTGTATGGCCTCCTGCTGGTATTCAAACATTTGATCCTTTTGACATTCCTTTTATTAACACATTGATTCTTTTGTTGTCCGGTACAACAGTAACTTGGGCACATTATGCTCTTGAGGAAAATAACCAAAAGGATTGTATGACCGCTCTTAGCTTTACCATAATACTTGGGGTATTATTTAGTTTAATGCAAGCTTACGAATATCATCATGCAGCTTTTGGTTTTAAAGATGGAATCTATCCTTCTAATTTTTACTTAGCAACAGGTTTTCACGGAGTTCACGTAATAATTGGCACTATATTTCTAAGTGTTTGTTATTATAGAGTGCGGCGAGGTGACTTTGTGAAAGGTAATGGTCATTTGGGTTTTGAATTTGCAGCTTGGTACTGGCATTTTGTTGATGTAGTATGGTTGTTTTTGTTCACTTTTGTATATGTTCTTGGAAGATAGACTGTTAAAATATAGATATTTTTATATTATTTTCCGTACCTGATTTAATACATCTTCAGCATGTCCAACTACTTGTACTTTTGACCAAATGTAAGCTATCTTGCCTTTTTTATCTATTAAGAAAGTAGCTCTATTAACTCCCATATATTTTTTACCAAACATTGATTTTTCTACCCAAACTCACGTCAGTTCGGGATAAGATATAGATGAAATAGTAATAGATAAAAGGATTGTCAAAAAGGAGTGCCTGCAGTATTTATATTTTTAAACAAAAAAACAAACTACAGGCATGAGAAAAGATATCACAGAATTATATAGTTTTATAGATGATTTTTGTAAAATGTATTTGGAGTATGAACAGAGAAAGTTATTACCATCAAATAAGCAAAGAAATCGCTGTTGTAGCATGAGTCTAAGTGAAATGTTAACAATAATAATTATGTTTCATACATCCTATGCTAAGAATTTTAAATTTTTCTATAAAAGTTATATAGAGTGCATGCATAAGGATGATTTTCCCAAAGCCTTGAGTTATAATAGATTTGTTGAATTAATGGCACGATTATTCATACTGCTAAATATGTTGATTCATTTGTTGTTTGGTGAGGAAACAGGTATTTATTTTATTGACTCTACAACGATTAAAGCTTGTCACAATAAAAGGCGTTATAGCAATAAAGTTTTTAAAGGATTAGCCAAACATAGTAAATCCTCTATGGGGTATTTTTATGGTTTTAAATTACATGTAATAATCAATAATAAAGGGGAGTTTATGGCATTAAAAGTGACCAAAGGCAATGTAGATGATAGGGTTCCAGTACCGGAGTTAACAAAAAGATTAACTGGAATTATAGCAGCTGATAAAGGTTATATTAAGCAAAATTTGTTCTTAAATTTATATGAAAGAGGCTTAAAAATGATTCATGGAATTAAGAAGAATATGGAAAATAAATTAATGGATTTGAAAGAAAAAATCTTACTTCGAAAGCGTAACTTAATTGAAACAGTTTTTGATTATCTAAAAAATAAAATGAACCTTGAACATACTAGACATAGATCACCAATAAATGCCTTTGTCCATATATTATCTACTCTTGTTGCTTACTCATTAAAGAAAAATAAACCTTCAACAAAATTTGATTTTAATCTACATGTTCACAATATCCTTATCCCGAATTGACGTAAACTCCATATTTTTCACAAGTATCGGAATTAGAATCTGATGCAAGATCAAAGGGTTCTGTCGCATATGTTGGACAATAGAAAAAAGATTGATATAATGATCTAAAAAAGATGTTAAGATGTTTCGTATTACTGCAAGATTATTATCATATTTCAAAGGATTTTGTTCTTCACCAGAAATAATAATATTATTTGTCTATATGAAATGCCGATTTTCTTTAAGTTATCGAGATTTGGAAGAAATGATGAGTATAAGGGGAGCAAAAATTGATCACTCTACATTACAAAGATGGGTTATAAAATTTGTACCATTGATAGATCAGGTGGTTAGAAAAAGAAAGAAGCCAGTTGGTAGTAGTTGGAGAATGGATGAGACTTATATTAAATTAAACGGTAAATGGGTTTATTTATATAGAGCACTAGATAGTCTTGGTAATACTGTAGACTTTCTGCTACGTAAGCATAGAGACAAGCCTGCAGCACTTGCATTTTTTCGTAAAGCCTTTAGAGAGAATAATTTTCCTGAGAAAGTAGTAATTGATAAAAGCGGTAGGGTTTTGTCGCATCTATAAATCATACTACATCAAGATTGTTAAAACTAAGGTTTTGGACATTATGATGCCATTAACATAGCAAAATTCTCAAAAGTAGAAAGATTATCATTAGCTCCAATTATTTGTCTTTTTTGCATCATACGAATATTTTCTATACCGGTAATAGTCATTTCTGCAGAATGAAAACTCTTAAAACCAAGCATTGGCTTTGTACGTTTTTTGATAAACCTATGATCTTGTTCTACAAGATTATTCAGGTATTTGGTCTGAATAACCTTAATTTTATAATCTTTAGGAACTTCTGTATTCAAATCATTAAGAGCAGGCGTATTACTACCGCTTTTATCAATTACTACTTTCTCAGGAAAATTATTCTCTCTAAAGGCTTTACGAAAAAATGCAAGTGCTGCAGGCTTGTCTCTATGCTTACGTAGCAGAAAGTCTACAGTATTACCAAGACTATCTAGTGCTCTATATAAATAAACCCATTTACCGTTTAATTTAATATAAGTCTCATCCATTCTCCAACTACTACCAACTGGCTTCTTTCTTTTTCTAACCACCTGATCTATCAATGGTACAAATTTTATAACCCATCTTTGTAATGTAGAGTGATCAATTTTTGCTCCCCTTATACTCATCATTTCTTCCAAATCTCGATAACTTAAAGAAAATCGGCATTTCATATAGACAAATAACATTATTATTTCTGGTGAAGAACAAAATCCTTTGAAATATGATAATAATCTTGCAGTAATACGAAACATCTTAACATCTTTTTTAGATCATTATATCAATCTTTTTTCTATTGTCCAACATATGCGACAGAACCGGTCTAATGTCAGCCCTGCGTAGCTTACTATTACCCACATCTTTTTTTCGTTCGCTAGCAAATAGCTCACACTAGACTCATTGGTTATTTTGTAGTACAATATAAATGTTTTGGTATATTCGAATGATCCTACGAATTTCAAAGCAGAAAAATATAAATAATCTATGGTTTTAAAGTACTATGTCTCTGTTACCTATTGTGACTGCTCCAGATTCAAGATTAAAACAAAAATCTTTGCCAGTAAGGATAATCAATGATAATATAAGAAAGTTAATGGATGACATGGTTGAAACTATGTATCATGATCATGGTGTAGGGTTAGCTGCCATTCAGATTGGAATAGCTCAGCGTATATTGGTAGTTGATTTGCAGAATAATGATGATACAGAAAGACCCGCTGGGTTTTATCCATTATTTATCGCTGACCCGAAGATAATAGACAAATCTAAAGAATTAGTTGTGGCAATAGAAGGCTGTTTATCTCTACCGGAACAACGGGTCGAAGTAGCAAGGTCTGAGTCTATAACTATAAGATTCTTAGATTATCATAATAGCCAGCAAGAATTAAAAGCTGATGGTTGGCTTGCTAGGGTTATTCAGCATGAAATGGATCATTTAGATGGTAGACTACTAATTGATTATTTAAGTGATATAAAAAAGGACATAGCATTACGTAAATTAAAAAAACTGAAAAATAATATTTTGTGCAAGTAATTTTCATGGGTACGCCTGAATTTGCTGTACCTACTCTTAAGAGTTTAATTAACAGTAAAGATCACCAAGTGGTTGCTGTATTCACTCAATCTCCAAAATCTAAAGGAAGGGGGCTAAATGAGATAGCATCACCTATTCACAGCTTGGCATCAAAATATGATATTCCGACTTATACCCCTAAAACCTTGAAAACCGAAGAAATAACCAATTTAATTAATTCAATTAATGCGGATATAATAATAGTAGTTGCTTATGGATTCTTGATACCACAAGTTATCCTACAAGCCAAGAAATATGGATGTCTTAATATCCATCCCTCAAGTTTACCACGTCATAGGGGAGCTGCTCCATTGCAGCGTACTATTATAGAGGGAGACTCTGAAACTTCCGTATGCATAATGCAGATGGATGAGGGGTGGGATACTGGTGATATTATATTGCAGCATTCGTTTTCACTCTCTCCTAGAATAACTTTACCAGTTTTGCATGACCAATGTGCAGAAATAGGGGCTGATTTATTGGTTAAAACTTTAGATAATATTGATAACCTACCAAGGATTGTCCAAGATAAAGATGGAGTAATTTATGCTCATAAACTCAAGAAAGAAGAAGGGAAGATAAATTGGTATGAGACTGCTTACAAAATAGATTGTAGAATTCGAGGTATGAATCCATGGCCTGGAATATATTTTGAATATAGAGGTAAAGTTATAAAGATCCTAGAAGCGTATTATAATGATTTGGATGTTAAATTACAGCCTGGTACTGTGGTTAATAATAATATCTTAGAAATAGCTTGTGGTAAGGGTACTTTGATCATCAGAAAATTACAGCAAGAAGGAAGAAAAGCTTTAAACGTTGAAGAATTTATACGTGGGGTACAAATTCCCCTAGGTACTTTATTGGATTGATGTGGGAGAATTAGTATATACTAACTCCAGCCACTCATCTTCATCAATAATTTTAATTCCAAGCTCCTTAGCTTTTTTGAGTTTACTACCGGCATCGCTACCCGCCACCACTACAGCAGTAGCAGACGAAACACTACTACTTACTTTAGCTCCTAATTTCTCTGCCTGAGATTTTGCTTCTGCTCTTGAAAGAGTAAGTAAAGAACCGGTAAATACTACAACTTTACCAGTTAATGCGGTTTTGGTGGTTTGATCACTATAGTCTTGAATTTCTAAAATTTTACTTAACTGATGAATAATTTGTAGATTTTCTTTAATATCAAAGAAGTCTATAATATCCAGCAAAATTTTATCTCCTATTCCTTCTAGATCATTTAACCTTTGGTACATAGGCTGATCACCTTTTAATAAAGATTCCATAGCTTCTATAAAATTACCATAATTCTGAAATTCTCGAGCAAGTAATTTGGCATTTTGTTCGCCAATATGCCTAATTCCTAAGGAATAAATGAATTTATTTAGGGGGACGGTTTTGGATTTTTCAATGTTTGCGAATAAGTTTTTTACAGAAATTCGCCCCCATCCTACCATATTTTCAAGCTTGACTAAGCTTTTTTCATTATTATTTTGCAAATAAAAAATATCCTCTGGATTTTTTATTAAAGACTCTTTCAATAGAAATTCTATTTGATTCTTTCCTAAACCGTCTATATCTAAAGCATTTTTAGAAGTAAAATGACAAATTCGTTCGTAATTCTGAGCAGGACAATTTAACCCATTATCACAACGAATTATTATTGTCTCTTGATTATAATGTAAATTAGAATCACAAGACGGACAGAGTTTTGGCATATCAATTTTTTGTGATTCACTAGAGCGTCTAGTAAAATCTACCGCAGTAATTTGCGGTATGACGTCCCCTGCCCTCTGCAAAAACACATAATCATTAATCCTGATATCTTTTCTTATGATTTCCTGATAATTATGTAATGTAGCTCTTGATACCCTAACTCCCCCAATAGAAAGAGGTTCTAACTCAGCAACAGGCGTTAATACACCTGTCCTACCTACTTGTAGAGTAATATTAATTAGTTTCGTTTGACCAACTATTGCAGGAAATTTATGAGCAATAGCAAATCTTGGGCTTCTTGCGATAAAACCCATCCTTTGCTGCAAATCAAAATCATTTAGCTTATAGACAATACCATCAATTTCATAAGGCAGCTCTTCTCTAGACAAATTCAAATATTCATAGAAAGATTTCATATCATTTTCAGAATATGCTAATTTTCCTATATTATTAACGATAAACCCTAGCTCTTTTAACTTATCTAATAAAGCATCCTGAGAATCAGCTATTTTGTTACTACTACTTCCCACAGCATAAACAAAATACCTTAGAGGTCTACTTGCTGTAACGTTTGGGTCTAACTGCCTTAACGACCCAGCAGCCGCGTTACGCGGGTTTGCAAATTTATCTTTTTTTGATAATTCTTGTGCTTGATTTAATAATAGAAAATCTTGTTTATTGATATAAACCTCACCTCTTACTTCCAAAATTGCTGTATCCAAGACTATTGAATGAGGGAAATGCTTGATAGTCTTAATATTTTCAGTTATATCTTCTCCAATAAAACCATCACCTCTTGTCGCAGCAGCGGTGAGTATGCCATTCTTATAGGTAGCAGAAAAAGATAAACCATCTATTTTAGGTTCGCAAAAGATAGGTTGAAAACTATCAAGACGTAAGAAATTCTTTATTCTATTTATAAATTCTGATACATCCTCATTATCAAATGCATTACTAAGAGAAAACATTGGATTTATATGTTTTACTTTAGAAAATTTCTCTGCAGCTAGACTACCAATTTGTTTAGTTGGACTATTTGCCAGCACAAGATGAGGAAATTTTTTTGCAAGTTCAAGATTTAAATTAAATAATTGATCATATTCAGCATCAGAAATCAGAGGAGTATCTTCTTGGTGATATGCTTTATTATATTTTTCTATCTCACTTGCCAATTGTTTTAGTAAATCTTTTGCCTCTAATTCAGAAAGCTGTTCAATATCAGTTGGAATATTTTGCATATTAATCGTAAAAGTTTGAGGATCAGATTTAATTGTAACTAGGTATGAGGTACGGTAATGTTGTATTGAACTCAGGTAAATTATTATTATCGCATAAACCTTGGCAACATAACCTAATAAGACCTATTTAACGTAAACTCAAGTAAAGAAGCTAAATGATCTTTATAAATATTCTGTATAGGGATTTGCTCTAATAAATTACTAGCCTCATTCTTAATGTTTGCTAGATGGTCGATAATTTGTTGCTTAATACCATGTTGTATCATCAAACTTCGTATTATCTCAAATTCACTCTCAGATCTATTATCCGCCTTAATCATTTTCTGAACTGTTAATTGCCCGGTATCATCAAGCTTCTTATATAAAAAGATTAGGGGTAGAGTTATTTTTCCTTCTAAAAAATCATCACCTATATTCTTGCCAATATCATGACTATTTCCTAAATAATCAAATAAATCATCAATAATTTGGAAAATATTTCCTAAATATCTACCAAAATTTTGTAAACTTTCACAGATCTCGTTAGATTGACTAGAAATAATTGCTCCTACTTCACAAGATACTCCAAATAACTCTGCAGTTTTAGCCATAATTATTTCATTATATTCTGTTTCGTCAATAATTCTCCGCTGATTCAATTTCACAAGCTGAGAAACTTCACCTTCTGATATAATTGCTGAAGCTCTTGATAAAGATTTCATAGCTTTAACAGATTTGGTATCTACCATTAACTGAAATGATTGACTAAATAAAAAATCTCCAACTAGAATACTAGCCTTACTTCCCCAAACAACATTAGCAGTAGGTTTGGATCTTCTCATTGTACTTTCATCTACTACATCGTCATGAAGTAAAGTTGCTGCATGAATAAATTCTACAGCTCCAGCAAGTTTGATATTATCTTCACCGACATAACCAAACATTTTACTAGTTAGAATTGTTAGTAATGGCCGGATTCTCTTTCCACCAAATTCTAGTAAATATTTACCTATTACGCCAACTAGTTGTTCTTTGGCAGCTAAGTGGGTCAGAATAAGTTTATTTAAGCTAGACAGTTCTACTGCTAAATCTTTATGTATTATTTTTATAGTATCCAATTTACATCTCTAATGCTATTTTAACCTCAAGTATCGATATAAGAATTAATAATTCTTATATCGATACTTGCTTTGTTATAAGGAAAAATGCACTCTTGAAGCGGGTGCATTTTAACTTTTTTCATCATTCAATATGTGATTTTAATTATTAAAATCACATATTGAATGGAGTATTATATTTTAACAATCAGGTGGGCAGCCGCTTCAAACCTGATTGTTTCTATATATAATACTGAATTCGATGTAACTTGTTACATCGAATTCAGGTTATTTTATGACTTCCTGCCAAACATCACTATCAACCTCCAAAAAAGGCTGGATCATTAATTGTTTTAACAATGAATGATGCTCATTAAAATCAGGTACTAGTTCTTGTATCCTTTTTGTTACATTATCACCAATATGTATTTTTTTCGAGGCTTTTTTGTATAATGCTAGATAATATAATGGCAAAAATTTATTAAAGTCTACGGAACCTATTTTGCCTTTTTCTATATTACTTGAATCTAAATTATACTCAAAACTTATGTCACCTGAGTTAGAATCAGGATGATCTGATATGGTTCTTAAAAAATACCTCGTACCTTCTTTGTATACAATACGACTATCTTCTGAGAATGTTTTAAACCTACCCAAGTTAAAGAAATAATTGGTTATAAGATCCGTTGCCTTTAAATAATTATTGAAGACAATAAGTCCCTTAATATCAAATTTTCTAAATGCATCTAGCCTGCATTCGCTTGATAAGCGAAATCCGGTATTATTAGAAAACAAACTAAGATTATTTATTTGAGCTCTCATTATATCTTTTTTTCTAGCAAAAAAATTTATATCTAAATCAAAAATATATTGATGGTTCTCTAATTCAGTCAAGTTGAATTTATCTTTATTACTGTTAATATACTGTAATTCTTCTATTAAAGATGAACTATTAGGGAGTAGCGATATATATGACAATAAATACTGTATAGAATTCAATATATTATCGGAAAATCCTGACTTCAAATCAATTTTTGATTCAACCTTAAGATGACTATCATTGCTACCTTCTTCTACTTTACTTTGATACAATAAAGTAGTCAAGGATTCTTGGATACTACTTGAAAACTTGCTGAATATCATTTTTATTTCCAAATCTTTAGCAAATTCACTATATAAAGATTTATTAGTTTTTATATAAAACTTACCTTCAAAACTAAAAGGTATCGGCCAAGCAAATCTATATAATAAAAGACCAGCTGGTATTCTTCTGTTTATAATATTACTTTCTAAGATGTTTGTTGAATAAGTAACATTTAATTTTTGTGGCACATTATTTTTAAAATCTTCTAGATCAGTATAATATTTATTCCTTTCTAGTGAAAATGAAATAATTGTATGATCTTCATCATATAATTTCTGCCCGTCAACTAAATCAAAAATTTTTGTTTTCTCAGATGTTAATTCCAACTTTTTTATAAAATTTATAATTTCAAACGGATCTTTTTTTTGTATAAAAATCTTAAATAATTTAAAGCTTAAAGGCATTTTGGCTATAAAAGAATAATTACCACTTTCGAATTTTGTACCAAATCCCAACTCAATAGGTTTATAGCGACCTGTTGCGTCACCAAAATAACTAACAAAGCAAGCCTGTTTCAGTAAATCATAACCTATATAAATCGGGGAATTAAATTCAATTATACTATTCTCTCCCTCTTCATGCCAACCAATTACTTGCAAGGCAATTTTAAACGGAAAACCATAGCTAACAACTTTATTAAATTTAATGAAATATTTTTGTTCACTATCTATCGAATTAGCAGCGATATAGCGGTTACTATATTGCCCATTAATCTTACTAGCTACAGAAGTAACAATTACCAACCATGAAATAGTATAAATCAATAGGATTACAGCAATTATAACTGATATATATATTAACTTTTTTCGCATGCTAATTACATAATTTCACATATTCCCGGTTTAGTTGTACTATATTCCAAAACCACAAAATAACTATAATAATAAAAATTGTTAGTAAATAAACTACTATTGAATCACATGTGGCAGTAGGCACTATAATAAATATAAAAGACTGGATAAAAGCTCCTAAGGACTTACCAAATTTAATACCAATAACCTCAACAGCAGCTTTACCTTTTGTTCGAAGTTCTAATGATAAAGGAATATATGCCATTTCCTTTGTTGAATCAAATAACGAATATTTAGTTGATTTACTTAAAATATTTTGTACTCCTCCGATAATTACAGCCACATAAATTGGATTAAAGTCTTTTATACCAAAACTTATATATTCTGAAAAAATAACAAAGATAAAAAACATTAAACCAGTTATCAAAAGCATTAAGGGTGTTAATAATGCTGAAATTAACCAAGTAAATTTCCTAATCACATTACTACCAACTATCATAAAAGTAACGCTGGAAATTCCCATCCAAATATTAAACCTACCCATAAAATGTATATAATCTAACATATTGGGATTAAGCTCCCTTACCTTAGCTTTCCACGGACCTTCCACTATATTAATTAGTAGTGCATAACAAATTATCAATAAAGCAATGCGTCCAATATATTTTGAGTTAATAACCAACCTTATACTATCCATAAGTGATAAGGAAGTTTTTGCCTGTATTTGAACTATTTGGAAATCAGCCTTTAGCACCTCGTCATTCAAAATAAGATAATTAATTAACCTAAATAACAGCATGGAAATTATACCAACAAACACTATTATAGAAATAACAGGTTGTAGCATTAGTTCTGATTTATATTGCAAATCTTCATTTATTATAACTTGAGCATCGACTACCCCTCGTACATTTGAGAAAGCTACTAATACATTGCCAGCTAAAATCAGACCAACATTACCTACCATTCCTAAAATTGGATAGAAACGTTTCGCTTTACTGGTATCAAAAATATTATTAGCAAATTGCCAAAACATTAGATTAATAATTACTGCACTCCATAATTCTGAACAAATATACATGAGAGCATAACTCCATTTACCCATTATCTTGATAAACCATCGAAAATTAGGATACAATGATACTAAATGTTCTACCTGCTCAGCATTTGGATGATAAAACTCCTGATTAGGGTAAATGATATAAGCAAATATCAGGAAAAAAAGCAAAAAACTCGAAATTACTATATAAAAAATATATTCAAAACGTACGTGATTACTAAGTTTTACATATATTATAGTAAATAATATAGAGGAAGGAAGAACAAACCAAAGTTTTAGGAAACTAATGACTTCTGCTCCTATTGATGGTATGACCAATCCGTCTTTAACGGATCTAAGTGTTCCAAAATTAAAAAGAATACACAGCATCATTAATGCCATAGGCAAAAAAAGTTTCAATTCCTCTCTTTCTATAGGCCAAATGATTTCCTGAATTTTAGTAAAAATACTTTTGAATGGTAACATTATTTTATACAAAAAATTACCTAAAGACTAACACTATTTAACATAGATAATGTAATGAAGCCGAACTAAACCTTTTAAAGCTCTATGTTAATAAAGTCAATGAAAATAAGCATATTTTTCTATTAACAAAATATTTATGTGACAAAATTATAGGATAACGAGACATAACTTGCCTTGTAGGAAAATTTTTAATATGCTACAAAAGATAAAGTAAAATGATAATAATTATGTCCATTAGGTCAATATTAGCCCTATATTTATTGTTTCTTTTTCCATTATATTTATATGTTAATGTAGCATATGCTAATATAGACGTAGAAATTGCTGAATCACATAAATGCTCAAGGATGTTTCCTTACTTTGAAAAGGTACATAAAATTCCTCCTAATACCTTACACTCGATAGCTTTAAAAGAATCGGGCAAAAAACATACTGAATATAAAATTAAAGTGGTTTGGCCTTGGACTGTCAATGTTGAAGGTAAAGGCTATTATTTTAATACTAAAAAAGAGGCAATATCATTTGTAAAAAAACAAATTATTCAAGGCAAAGAAAATATTGATGTAGGATGTATGCAAATCAACTTAAAACATCATTTAAATGCATTTAACTCTTTAAATCAAGCTTTTGATCCTAAGAAAAACGTCGCCTATGCTGCTAAATTCCTAAAAGCTAAATATGATCAGTTAGGTAGTTGGCACAAAGCAATTGCTCATTACCATTCAGCCACCCATGAGTTTGGCTCTAAATATAAACAAGATGTTATCAAAATTGCTAACAATATGGACTTGTATAAAAACTCTATTAACATGTATAGTGGGTACAATTATTATAATAATACACCTCCTCTGCCAACAAACATGCTTTTGAGGAATAAACAGAGAGCTTCATTTGAAAGTAATATTAGGAAATATAAGAGTAATATTATGGTAGTATTACCAAGAGCTAGCTAGAGGTAACAATTATATTTGATCGTGAGAAGTTAAAATCTAATCGTGACAAAGTGGTGGATAATATCGCTGAGTGTTCGTTTTTTAAATATGCAGCATTCGATATTATTGAACGTCTAAATATTATTGATAAAGAATTTCCTGATATTTTAGATTTAGAATGTCGTACTGGTATACTAACTAAACTATTAGCGCAGAACTATAACTATGCTATAATTGTAGCGGCTAGTGCATCAAATGTTATGTTACAATCGTTTGACCATACTCCCAAATTACTAGTTGATGAAGAAAACTTACCATTTAAAGCAGCTAGTTTTGACCTAATAACTTTTTCCTTGGGTCTACACTGGATCAATGATGTACAAAATTTTCTGTTACAGATAAAACGTATTTTAAAACCAAATGGTCTATTTATTGGTAATTTTATCGGCGGTAACAGCCTAAAAGAACTACGAATGAAATTTATTGAAGCTGAAATAGCATTAAGTCGCCCTCACTTTCAACATGTTTCCCCTTTTATCCATTTTGATCACGTAACACCTTTACTAGGACAGGCAGGATTCACAGAAATTATCGTTGATTATGAAAATATTCAGCTGAGCTATAAAAGCCCTTTAGATTTCATTAGAGAATTAAAGAATATTGGAGAATCCGGAGCATTATTAAAAAACTCTCATAATATAATATCGAAGCAAATGCTTTCTATTTTAAGCAATGATACTAACACTTTTACCGAACAAATTAATATAATTAGCTTCATTGCCTCTCCGAGTAAGAATAGTATAAAAATAACTCATAATTTAAAATAGTAGGAAAAAATAAGCATTTATAGCTTGCTCTTACTTTCTCCTTACATTATTATAATAATCATAGCAAATATATACTGCTCGTAAATGAAGAGTTGGTAGACGAAGGTGAACTTCAAGAAGAGCTAGGAGTGTCAAAGTCGAGCAGCGGAGCGTACATTAGTACGTGAGCAGCGGAGATCTTTAGACACGACAACGCCAATTCTTGAAGTTCACCGAGTATACATAATATGGTATCTTATGAAATCACAGTGCTCAACAGTTACAAGTAAGGGACAAGTTACTATCCCATCATATATTAGAAACAAGCTACACTTATCTTCTGGCAGTAAATTAGAGTTCATTATACAAGATGGCTCTTTTATAGTAGTGCCAATTAATAAGCCAGTTAAAAATTTAAAAGGAATACTTCCCAAACCGAAAACACCATTAAGTATCGAAGATATGAATGAATCCATTAAGAGTCGATATGATCGGAATTGATACTAATGTTTTAATTCGTTATTTGATTCAAGATGACGAAGTACAGAGTAGCAAAGCTACAAAATTAATTGAGCAATATTCAGGTATTAGTGGTTCTATATTTATTAATAACATAGTAGTTTATGAAATAATTTGGGTTTTAGGACGAGGTTATAAATATTCAAAAAACCAAATAATAAATGTACTAAAAGAAATATTTGCTACTATAGAATTCCGGTTTGAGGATCACAAAACTTTATCGCTAACTGTTAGAGAATATGAGAACTGTAATACAGATTTTGCTGATATTTTAATAGGTAAACTAAATGGTTGTAGTACTAGTTTCACTTTTGACCATAAAGCATCAACTCTGCCAATATTTACTACAATAAAATAATCAAAAAATAATTGAATTAAATTCAAATTAGCTATTAGTGTTCGTATATTTATGGTTTATAATGCCATTAATTATTATATGTAAGGAAAAATATATGCAAGAATTTGATTTAATAGTAATTGGTGGTGGTCCTGCTGGTTATACAGGAGCAATAAGAGCAGCCCAGTTGGGTATGAAGGTTGCCTGTATAGAGAAAAGGGTGACGCTTGGTGGTACTTGCCTAAATGTTGGCTGTATTCCTTCCAAGGTATTGCTAAATTTCTCTGAGAAATATCATGAAGTATTGAACCATTGTGCCGATATTGGCATTATGACCTCAGCCAAACTTGATTTACAAAAAATGATGACTAAAAAAAGTCAGATAGTGTCAGACTTATGCAAAGGCATAGAAAGCTTGTTTGCAAAAAATAAAATCACTAAATTTACAGGAAGTGCCAAATTTATTTCAGCCAATCTTGTGGAAATTACTAACGGTACATCAATTGAGCAGATATCGGCTAAGAATATTTTAATTGCTACTGGCTCTGATATTATTGAAATGCCTAATATTGTTGTTGATGAGGAATATATAGTTTCATCAACGGGAGCTTTGAATCTTGCTAAAGTCCCAGAAACTATGGTAGTGATTGGTGGTGGTTATATCGGTTTAGAGCTTGGTTCGGTATGGAATAGGCTTGGTTCTAAAGTAACGGTTATTGAATATGCTGAAAGTATTGTGCCAGCTTTAGATAAAGAGATTATCAGTCAATTTACCAAAATCCTGCAAAAGCAATCTATTGAATTGCGATTAAATACTAAGGTGCTGTCTGCTGAGAAAAAAGCAGGAAAAGTTATTTTGAATATACAACAAACAGCCGATAACTCAGTGCAACAAATAACTACTGATATAGTGTTATTGGCTGTTGGTAGAAAAGCCCATACAACAGATTTAGGTTTAGATAAATTAGCTATTGAAACGGACAAACAAAATAGAATTACGGTAAATAGCCAGTTCCAAACAATAATTCCGAATATTTATGCTGTCGGTGATGTAATTGCCGGACCTATGCTCGCTCATAAAGCAGAAGAGGAAGCTGTTGCTGCCGCTGAAATTATGGCAGGCTTAGCAGGTCATGTTAATTATAATCTTATTCCAAGTGTTATCTACACTTATCCAGAAGTGGCAAGTGTTGGTTTAACAGAAGAACAATTGAAAGAAGCTAAGATTGATTACAAAGTTGGTAAATTTCCGTTTTTGGCAAATAGTCGAGCGAGAAGCACAGGCTTTACTGATGGGATGGTAAAAATATTAGCTGATAGCGTAACGGATAAAGTACTTGGAGCACATATAATAGGCTGTTCAGCTGGAACTATGATTGCAGAGCTTGTAGCATTTATGGAATTTGGGGCTTCTTCAGAAGATATAGCAAGAACTTGCCACGCCCACCCTACCTTGAGTGAAGGCATAAAGGAAGCGGCTCTAGCTGTAGATAAGAGGGCTATTAATTTTTAGGAAGCTGTTTAAATAGTAATTAGTTTTTTTACACAACAAAACCAAATAATTTTTTGATTTCAGTAAGAGTTTTAGCAGCAGTAATTCTAGCTTTATCCGCTCCTTCATGTAGTGTGCTTACTAGATCATCTTGGTTTTTCATTAACTCTGCATATTTGGTATTAATGGGAGTTAGAGTTGTGATGATAATATCAGCTAGATCATCCTTAAATTTAGCAAAACCGGTATTTTGGTATTGATTAACTATTGTGTCAACATTACTACCAGATAAACTGCAATAAATATTAATTAAATTGCTGATTTCCGGTCTATTCTGAGGATCATAACTAATCTCAGCTAAATGATCGGTTTTAGCTTTTTTAATTTTTTGATAAATTTGATCTCGACTATCATTTAAATTAATACGAGATAAATCAGATGGATCAGACTTACTCATTTTTTTACGACCATCTTTTAAGCTCATTATTCTTGATGAGCCTTGAATTAATGGTTCTGGTAATTTTAGGATGTCTTGATTGAATTTTCTGTTGATAATAGCCGCAATATCTCTAGTAAGTTCTAAATGTTGTTTTTGATCATCGCCAACGGGTACTATATCAGCATTATATAATAATATATCAGCTGCCATCAATACTGGGTAAGACAATAATCCTAAACCAGCACTCTCTTGGTCTTTTCCTGCTTTGTCTTTAAACTGAGTCATCCGTTTAAGCCAACCAAGCGGAGTAACGCAATTTAATATCCAAGCAAGTTCAGTATGCTCCTTCACCATACTTTGGGCAAATATAGTGGTTTTCTCCGGCAAAAGTCCTGTTGCTATATATGTAGCAACAGTTTGCAATATAGAAGAATTTAGCTCTATAGGTGAACGCTCTATAGTAATAGCATGCAAATCGGCCAAAAAGAATAAGCAGTTATACTCATCTTGGAGCTTAGACCAATTGACAATTGCCCCGAGATAGTTTCCTAAATGCAGAGTTCCAGTCACTTGACATCCGGATAGAGCTGTTTTTTTCATTTAATTTCCCCGAATAATTACTAATTATATCTATATGTAGACGCAATTTTATGCTATTGTACCCATTAATTATTAACAACTAAGATTAACCAACTATGTTTTGGCGTTTAAGAGTATTAACATTTTATGCATTACTTGCTATATTTACCATTACATTCTTCCTTATATGTTACATACCCGTAACATTTTTTAATGTCAACTATTATATACGTTACAGGATTGGAGTTATTTTCTCCTATGTATTTATTTGGCTGGCTAGAATCTTTTGTGGTTTAAAATACCAAGTTTCTGGTCTAGATAAATTGCCTTCATTTCCTTCTATAGTATTGTCTAATCACCAATCATGCTGGGAACAAATATTTGTACAATTAATTATACCTGAACATTCTTGGGTATTAAAAAAAGAGTTATTTAATATCCCATTATTCGGTTGGGGATTGGAAATGGTTAAGCCAATTGCCGTAGATCGTAATGCCAATATTTCAGTTGGTCAAATTTTAAGAGAAGGACAAGAAAAGATAAAAAGTGGTTTATGGTTGGTTATTTTCCCTGAATCTACTAGATTCAAACCAGAACAAAATGCCAAATTTAAACCCAGTGCAGCAAAATTAGCCTCACTAGCAAAAGTACCGATCGTGATGATGGCTCACAATGCAGGAGTATACTGGCCAAAGGGTTTTTGGATTAAGAAACCAGGGGTAATCCAAGTAAAGATTATTGATGTTATCCCGATAGAGGAAATAGAGCAATCTGATGTTCGAGAATTGACAAGTAAGATAGAACAGGTAATCAATACTGAAAAGCAAGTATTATTTGAACAAGCTGGTACATTCAAATGATTTAAAGAATTGGATTTGAAAATGAGGGGCGAGCAAGCAGAAGAATATACTTCCGAAGGAACAGGGATGACACCCACAACTGTTGAAAGTTAAAAAACCGTCATTGCGAGGAGACCGTAGGTCGACGAGAAGCAATCCATATGACAAGCTTCATAGATTGCCCCACGCTCAGGTACGTTCGCTCGCAATGACGCATAGGCGGAAATCTAAAAACACCTTAGACTTAAAGGTTTTTGAAATCCCAGCTTTCGCTGGGATGACATAATGGCGGTGACATCACCCCTAAGAACATTTTTTATTACAGCAATTCTGATTAAGCAACATGTTCAAGATCAACAACACCTGCTAAAGTTACATTAGGGTGAAGTTCATCTAAAACAAATTGACTTGCCTCACTCCACTCATTTGGAGGGGATTGTTCAGGAACATAACGTGTATTAAATTTCTCAAACCAACTGGCGGTTTTATCACCACATTTTCCATCAACTTCAATACCATAACCATGGTCTTTTAACTGTTCTTGAACATGAGAGACTTTTTTAGAGACTTCTGTATCTTTATCACCTTTTCGTATTAATATCTGTTCTGCTTGTTCTTTCGTAGTAGGTATAAATTTACCAAAGCCAGCATCTGCAAGTTGTTTCCAAGGGAAGAATTTTCCGGGTGCTACATGCCTTTCAGCAACTTCACCAAGCCCTACAAGATTCTCCTCAAGATTCAAGTTTGGGTATCTAACTTTAATATCTTTAAGTAATTCTATTACTTTACTTATTTGAGATTCTGTAAAAGCACTTTCTGCATCATTAATAAACATAATGCTTATGCCAAAATCATTAACTTTCTCTTGCCCTTTCCAACTACTCTTACCAGCAAAAAAGGTTTTTGACTCTAAGTCATTATGGTATTGGTATTGCTGCTCTTTTTTGTTGTTTGGTTCTTTATCTATTATGTAATGTACGCTTGTTCCATTATATTGCAAAGTGTCTATTGCAGAATTTAATGTATTACCAACGGAATAGGTTAGTACTACACAACTTGGCTCTACCCCCAGTTCTCTAGGTGCAAAAAATTTACTATCATTAGTAGTGCTAACACCCTTATTTTTACTCATTACAACCTCCATTAAATAATTTTAACCTAATTATATTTACGCTGAACAATAATATACAGCCAAATTGTTTAGCGTAACTCACTAGATTGTTATATCTAGATATAACAATCTAGTACTTAATATTTGTAGCATTGTATTTTTATTGAGTCAATACCTTAATCAGTTAAAATACTTACGCTCCTTAGTTACAACTTCATCTTCATTAGAGGAGGCTGTTTTATTATTTTGCCATTTCTTTGCATATTCGCGTTTATTACCATTATTATCACTGTTATCTTTATAAGACTCAGATTTTTGATTAGTTGTAACGTCCCGAGTAATTTCAGCATCGATATTTTTTATGGTTAATTTAGCTTTGCCTTTATTGTCGAAACCAATAAGTTTAACTTTTACTATATCCCCATGTTTTAAAACACTAGATACAGACTCAATACGTTCCTTCGAGATTTCACTAATATGGATGAATCCATCACGATTACTTAAATAATTGATAAATGCTCCAGAGTCTAATATTTTAACAACAGTTCCATTGAATATGCCGCCTATTTCAGGATCAAAAGCAATTGACTTAATTTTTTCGACAGCCATATCTAGCTTCTCTTTGCCTATAGCCGAAACAGTTACATTGCCATCGTCGCTTATGTCAATTTTAGCCGATGTCATATCACAAATTTCGCGTATTACTTTACCACCCGGTCCTATGACGTCTCTAATTTTATCTTTATCAATTTTAAAACTTTGAATACAAGGTGCATACTGGCTAATATGGTTATTGGTTTTATTAATAGTCTTATCCATTTCTTGTAAAATATGAACAAGACCAAGCTTTGCTTGAACTAAAACATGCTTCATTATTTCAAACGTTACTCCAGATATTTTTATATCCATTTGTAATGCGGTTATGCCGTGTGTGCCACCAGCTACTTTAAAATCCATATCTCCAAGATGATCTTCATCCCCCATAATATCTGATAATACTACAAACTTATCACCTTCTTTTATCAAACCCATAGCAATACCTGCTATAGGAGTTTTGATCGGTACTCCAGCATCCATAAGAGCCATGGAACTACCACAAACAGTAGCCATGGATGATGAGCCATTACAAGAGGTAATTTCTGACACTACTCTAATAGAATAAGGGAATTGTTCTTTAGTTGGCAGCATGCGGTTAATGGCTCTCCATGCTAGTTTGCCATGACCTATCTCTCTGCGACCAGGAGCTCTTACTGGGGTTGCTTCGCCTACTGAATAAGGAGGGAAAATATAGTTAAGCATAAAACGCTCTTTATATTCCCCGTCTAAACTATCAACAATTTGTTCATCTTGACCAGTACCTAGTGTTGTAACTACTAAACTTTGTGTTTCTCCTCTAGTAAACAAGCTTGAACCATGTGTTTTTGGCAACAAAGCCACTTCACAAGCTATGTTTCTTATATCTTCCGGTTTTCTACCATCGATACGAATATTACTCTTTAATACGTTTTGCCGTAATATTTCTGATTCTACTTCTTTAAGAGCGAACTCAATCTGAGCATTAGTAAGATTATTATTAGCAATATCTTCGGCAAAATGTCGCTTAATTATATCAGAAACATGCTTTACCGCTAAGACCCTTTCTTGTTTTGATTTGATAGAAAAAGCATGCTGAATATCTTCTGATGCGATGCTTCTAATTTGTTCCTTTAAGCTAGTAGGGAATAAATCGGTAAGCTGTAATTTAGGTTTCCCAGCAATATTTACTAAGTCATTAATCAATTCAATTACAGGCTGTAATGCCTTGTGACCAAACTCAATAGCTTCCAACATTTTTTCTTCGGACAATAGATCGGCTTCAGACTCAACCATCATAACTGACGTCTTAGTGCCTGCCACTACTAAGTCTAATTTACTATCCTTTAATTGGCTAAATGAAGGGTTTAATATGAATTGATCATTTATCAAACCAACTCTGCTAGCTGCTACTATATCTTGATAGGGTGCATTAGACAAAGCCAATGCAGCCGATGCTCCAATAATTGCTAATATATCCGTATTACATTCAGGATCGTATGAAAGAACAGTACATATTACTTGTGTTTCATTAAGAAATGCTGGGTGGAATAATGGTCTAATCGGTCTGTCGATCAAGCGTGAGAGTAATACTTCTTTTTCTGACCCTTTACCTTCTCTTTTAAAAAATCCTCCAGGTATTTTACCAGCAGCAAATGCCATTTCTTTGTAGTGTACAGTAAGAGGAAAGAATCCTATCCCTTCTTTTACTTCTTTGCTACTCACGGCAGTACATAATAAAACACTTCCTCCCATTTTTACCATAACTGCTCCATCAGCTTGACGAGCAATTTTACCAGTAGTTAATTCTAGTCGTTTTCCACCTAATTCTATCGTTTTTGTTATTTCTTCAAACATTCTTATTCCTTATTTAATGAACAAAAAACCCGGCTAAAATTTTGATTTTTTAACCGGGCTTTATTTTACTTTCTTATTCCTAGTTTATTAATCAACGACAAATATCTGCTTAGACTTTGCTTCTTGATATAATCCAACAATCGACGCCTACGACCAACTAACATCAATAATCCTCTTCTCGAAGAATAATCTTTGTGATTAGTTTTAAAATGCCCTGTTAAGTTATTGATTCTTTCAGTTAGAATTGCACATTGCACTTCACTAGAACCAGTATCGTTTTCTTTAGTAGCATATTCTGTAATTAATTGCTGCTTACGCTGTGCTGTAATCGACATCATTAATCTCCACGTTTATTTTTATTAGGTTAAATACTCGGAAAGAATTAAAGCAATTTTCACTCAAGCTACCAATTGCTAAGAGAGAGTCATGATACCGAATCCAAATTAATTCAATATTTTCAGGATAATCAAAATAGCATTTCTGACCATGAATGATTTTCTTAGCTTGGTCAGTAGTAGCATCAAGCACCAGGATGTCGTCCAGTACTGCTTCAATCTTTATAGCTTTTTCTGCAAGAAACTGTTTCATTTCTTGCTTTTGTATATCAAGTTCTGTTAATTTAATAGCATTGCATGCTGCAAATATTCCAACTTTAGTACGCTGTAATTCTACCACAAATCCTAAACTTTGCAAGGATAAAGTAATATCTTCTGCTAGAGTCCTTACATAAGTCCCTTTAGAGCATTCTACCCTATAGGTAGCTTGATTATTTTGATGGTCAAAATTAACACATTCTAGATTATATATTTCAATATTCCGAGGGGTTAATTCGACTGTCAAATTTTCTCGTGCTAATTTATAGGATCTAATACCGTTAACTTTTATAGCAGAAAAGGCAGGAGGACGTTGTTTTATTGTACCTATGAATTTTTTACATATATTATGGCAATCAATTGAAGTAGGAATATTATCAGTAACCTTTATTATTTTTCCTGAAGCATCTGCTGTATCAGTTTGCCTACCAAACTGCACCGTAAAAATGTAAGTTTTCTTTGCATCTACTAGAACTCGTACTAGTTTTGTTGCTTCACCAATTGCCAAAGGTAATACACCTTCAGCTTCAACATCCAAAGTCCCACAATGACCAACTTTAGCCCCTGCAAGGTTTTTTTTAACTATAGAAACAAGCCTTGCTGAACTGATGCCTTTAGGTTTATAGATATTAAGCCAGCAATTATTAAGGTAAAACGTCATTTGTTCGGTTATTTACGAATATTGTTAGCATAAGAGTAGTTTAAATCTTAGCATAATCCTATCCTATGAAAAAAACACTATTTTTCTTACAAAATACGCTTTAAACATTACAGATAATATTATACTCAAATTTCGGATTAAGAGGAGATAAAAAATTGAGAGAAAGGAGCTTTACTAGACAAATTGATATTTAAGAAATTATAATAATTGTATTATTGTAAAAAACCCGTTGCAAACGGTTTAACATTATGTTATATTACTCCTTCGTTACATACAAGGAGGTAAATAATATGGCGAAACAAAATACAATAGAAACTGAAACCACTAGTTTATTGGTGAATAGAGAGTTTTCTTAAGACACCCTTATCGAGAATATAGCAAAATTTTTAGCACACCAATTAAATGAGGAATTGGGCAAAAATTTTTTAACAGAAGACCAGCTAGAATATCCCCAAAGTATTCGGTCTAGTCGTATTAATACTACAAACTTGTTAAAACAAGAACAAGATTATATAAACTATAAAATAAAATTTATTCATTATTTTAATGTGGCAAAAGGTATATGTTATGGCTTATCATCTATGTGGCTCTTTGGTAAAGGAATATCTAAAGACATAAACAACGAAACATTAACTCATGATGATACAACTCAATAACAACCAGCTGAAGCTGGTGGGTTGATATCTAGACTGGAAGTCGCTATTACTCTAAAGAGATATTACTAATGCCTGTGCTATCTCTCTGATCCTAATTCTTATAAGTTACCCTGCAATACTTTTGTAGCGATATTTAGTCTCCCCGTCAAAAGTGCTAAAAATTAAGAAAAATTCAAAATTTAATACCTTAGCCAAAAATTCTTGTATAAAATTTGAGAGTTTAATTTTTTTGATTTAAATTTTTGGTACAAAAAGATGATTTTTAGAGAATTTTTGCATGATGATTTATTAACGATTTTGTAATTATTTGATTATTTTTTTACTGACTAATTTCTATATAGAAAAATTTGTTTTGAGTAAATGATTCGCAATACACCGTAAGTTCAATCCTACAGCGGAAATTAACGGATTAATGACATCTCCTATTACCCCTTTCAGGTAGTTTCTGCCAACTCTACCATAACTTTTAAGATGCCCTATTATCGGTTCTATGGCACTCCGTCTCTTGAGCATTGCCTTATCATCTGACGATAGTTTCTTCTTGCAATATGGGCTATACACTTTGCCCTTCTCCTTAAAATTATTCCCCTTGTAACCTGAGTCAACAAAGGTTCTTGCTACTTCAACTCCTGTTAATTCTTTTACAATCTCTACAGTCTCCGATAATGTATGCCCATCATATGGATTGCCATGAAAAGATTTTGTCCCTAATACAAAGTTACCCCGACCACTTACTGCTATCGAAACCTTATTACCAAACTCGTATGGCTTGTTTAATTTCCCTTTACCAATGCACTCTACCTCCGGTGCATGAAAACTATATAATATTTTATTCTCTTCTTTATAGTCACCTTTTTGGTTAAAACCCCCAGCTTCAGCTGGGAAAGACTTCAGTCCTTGTTCTAATATTTCAATTCACTATAACTTGAATATATGATATTTTAATATACATGAAGAGCTTGCTCTTATGTATATTAAAATATCATATATGACAGATTATAACAAGACTAGCCACACTGTATTTTACCATCGCTTTCATGTTGTTTGGATCACTAAATATCGCTACAAAAGTATTGCAAGGTAACTTATAAGAATTAGGATCAGAGAGATAGCACAGGCATTAGTAATATCTCTTTAGAGTAATAGCGACTTCCAGTCTAGATATCAACCCACCAGCTTCAGCTGGTTGTTATTGAGATTGTTCTTTTTCTGCTTTACTCAATATAGATTGTACTTGTATCTTTTTTATCTTATTCAGTATTTCTTGTTGTCTTGCCGATAAACTTAACTTTGCTTTAGCTATTTCTCGCTGACATATCCTAACTAAACGACCCAGTAATACTTTTACATGCCTCATTATTTTCTTACGCTTCTTGGCTTTACTATTATCCTTATATTTCCATAATTTTAATATATCTCTTTTATATTGCTTGGCATATGTTTCATTTAACTTGATGCCTAAGGCATGACATAGCTTTACTAGCTCTATTCTTGCCTTATCCATCAAGTACACATCATGGGGATACTTAATATTCTTAATTTGTACAGTAGTATCAACTATTATCGATGCTAAGTCTTTTTTTTTACTACACCTGCTTTGCATCCGATTCTTATCAGCTCCTTTAATATCTCATTGTAGCCATCTTCTCCTAATATAGTACGAAACCGACGGATACTAGCTTCTGATATTTCAGCATCTTTCTGCAAATATTCCCAACCACAAAAATACTGCCAATATACGTTCTCTCTTAACTCTTCCTCAGTCGCTGCATCTGACAGGTTATACATCGCTTGCAGCATAGTCACACCAAGTAACAGGCGGTGACATCTGCGATTCCTACCAAATTTCTTAATATCAACATTTGCTGACAACCATTCCTCTAAACTAGACCAATTTATTAATGATCTTAATTTATATAATTTATTATTGTGGTTTAATTCTTCGGTCAGTTTGTAACCAAAAAGTTGTCCTTGTCTTTGCAACTTTGTTATATTTTCTATCGGCATTAATCAGATAATCCTTAAGTTTTTTGCCAATATTATAGCTTTTTCTTATGGATTCTCTATATATTTTTATCTGCTAAGCATATTATATATTATTCTTCTAGACTTTTGACGGGGAGACTATTTAGTGATCCAAACAACATGAAAGCGATGGTAAAATACAGTGTGGCTAGTCTTGTTATAATCTGTCATATATGATATTTTAATATACATGAAGAGCTTGCTCTTATGTATATTAAAATATCATATATTCAAGTTATAGTGAATTGAAATATTAGAACAAGGACTGAAGTCTTTCCCAGCTGAAGCTGGGGGTTTTAACCAAAAAGGTGACTATAAAATATGGATTAATGATGATAAATATATTTATAATATAAACGAATTATTAAAAAAGCCATACTTAACACTAGATGATCAACAAAAATGGTTCTGTCGCATATGTTGGACAATAGAAAAAAGATTGATATAATGATCTAAAAAAGATGTTAAGATGTTTCGTATTACTGCAAGATTATTATCATATTTCAAAGGATTTTGTTCTTCACCAGAAATAATAATGTTATTTGTCTATATGAAATGCCGATTTTCTTTAAGTTATCGAGATTTGGAAGAAATGATGAGTATAAGGGGAGCAAAAATTGATCACTCTAAATTACAAAGATGGGTTATAAAATTTGTACCATTGATAGATCAGGTGGTTAGAAAAAGAAAGAAGCCAGTTGGTAGTAGTTGGAGAATGGATGAGACTTATATTAAATTAAACGCTAAATGGGTTTATTTATATAGAGCACTAGATAGTCTTGGTAATACTGTAGACTTTCTGCTACGTAAGCATAGAGACAAGCCTGCAGCACTTGCATTTTTTCGTAAAGCCTTTAGAGAGAATAATTTTCCTGAGAAAGTAGTAATTGATAAAAGCGGTAGTAATACGGCTGCTCTTAATGATTTGAATACAGAAGTTCCTAAAGATTATAAAATTAAGGTTATTCAGACCAAATACCTAAATAATCTTGTAGAACAAGATCATAGGTTTATCAAAAAACGTACAAAGCCAATGCTTGGTTTTAAGAGTTTTCATTCTGCAGAAATGACTATTACCGGTATAGAAAATATTCGTATGATGCAAAAAAGACAAATAATTGGAGCTAATGATAATCTTTCTACTTTTGAGAATTTTGCTATGTTAATGGCATCATAATGTCCAAAACCTTAGTTTTAACAATCTTGATGTAGTATGATTTATAGATGCGACAAAACCATAGCCAATTACGTAAGGTTACTAAGAATAAACGGGTTTTTCCAAATGATAATGCTGTTTTTAAGACCTTATATTTGGCAATTGATTATATGACCAAGAAATGGGTTATGCCGATTCCAAACTGGAACGCAGCTATGGCTCACTTTTTGATAAAATTTGAAGGTAGAATTTAAGCCCTATGAAAAATTTACACACTTAATTAGAAAGTCTGTCCGGCAAAACTCTATAAGTCTTATAGATAATAGGGTTTAATGGCAGAAAATAATAAAGAAATCCATAAGAAAATGTTAAAATATGCTAATAAACCTTATGGATTTCAGTCAATATGCCAATAGAAAATATTATCAAATCACAAAAACAAGGAAAACTTTTTGGTTATAAATTAAAAGAAGAATTAAACTCAAATAATAAGCTATATAAATTAAGAGAATTAATAAATTGGTCTGGTCTAGAAGAATGGTTATCAAAAAATGTTTCTATTAAGAGATTTGGTAGAAATAGAAAATGTCATAGAGTGATGCTTGGTGTAACGATGCTACAAGCAATGTATAATTTTTCAGATTCATTAGCAGAGGAAGAACTAAAAGAAAACATGTATTGGCAATATTTCTGTGGGTGGGAATATATAGAAACAGATATAGCGATGTCGGAAACTAGCATAAGAAGATTTCGTAATTTATTAGGTGAATCTGGATATAACGAGATATTAGCAGAGTTGATAAGAGTTGGAATAAGAACTAACACAATTAAAAAAAAAGATTTGGAATTGATAATTGCTGATACAACGGTACAAATTAAGAATATCAAGCACCCACATGATGTTTATTTAATGGATAAAGCTAGGCTTAGTATTGTGAAGCTTTGCCAAAGTTTGGGTATAAGTTTAAACGAAACCTACGCTAGAACCTATAAGCGAGATATAATAAAGCTCTGGAAGTATAAAGAGCATAGCAAAGGCAAGAAGCGTTGGAAAATAATGAAGCATTTAAAAACGTTACTTGGTCGTTTGGTTAGAATATGTGAGCGTGAGATAAAAAATCAGAAATTAAACTTATCTATCAGAGATCAAGAAGTATTGAAAAAAGTAAAACAAATACATAGCCAATCTGTTTTAAAAAGAGAAGAGAAAAAGCAATACAAAGAACAGAATAAAATATTGTATAGTTTTCATGCCCCTGAGGTAGAGTGTATAGTGAAGGGAAAACGAAACAAGCCATATGAGTTTGGCAATAAAGTTGCGGTAGTAGTCAGTGGTCGTAGAAATTTTGTACTGTCAGCAAAATCGTTTCATAATAATCCTTATGATGGTCATACATTGTAGCAGAGTTTTGAAGCGGTAGAAAATGTAACTGGAATAAAGATAAAAAAATCGTTTGTTGATCTTGGTTATACTGGCAGCAATGTTAAAGAGAAGAGTAAGGTATATACCCCAAAAACTCGGAAAAAGTTATTGAAAGAAGACAAGTGTATGATCAGGAGACGCAGTGCTATAGAACCAATAATAGGGCATTTGAAACAATATGGCAGGATGGGCAGAAACTTCTTGAAGGGTGTGATAGGAGATGTGATCAATCCAATAATCTCTGCTATAGGTTTGAATTTACGATGTATTGCCAATCATTTACACATCATGCCTAACTCTACATAAAAAAATTATCATTAAAAAACTTGCTAAACGATTAAAAAAAATCGTTAACAATAAGCTCATGTAAAAATTTTACTAAAACAGAAATTTTTCAATAAAATTGAAAACAATTTTTAATTTTAGTGCAAATATTAGATTTTTTTTTGTAAAAATTTTATTCAATCATAGATTATGGGGGGCTTTAAATATTTTTGGCGGACGGACTAGAAAGACTCAAAAAAAATGGATTGCTTCGTCGGCTTATGCCTCCTTGCAATGACGCTAGGCTGTTTTTCCTATAACTTTTAAATCGCCATGGGGATTATACGTAAGGTAAGTGATTAAGAAAGTTCAATTTATCAAATGTACTTCTTAATGTGGGAATGTAAGATCTAATATTATTATAAATTTTATCCGCTAGCTGCTCATCATAAGTGTGAGAGGTAATATTTCTATCTAGCAGCATTTTTAACCACTCTTGTTCATGATCAATCAGATGTCCTTTAAATGCTTCTCTTAAAACATCTTTAGGATATTGCACTTCTACTCCTTTGCTTTCAAGAATTACCCTTAATAATTTCCAAAATAGTTCTATTGTAAACTCAAATCTTTGAATGGTAGCATCTATATTACTTCGATCTTCTAGCACGGGCTTAAATACAATATCTTCTAAAGATATTAAAGCTCTACTTAGCTTTGAGAAACCTAACTCTATTTTAGGATCTTTCATACAATTTCACCCCTTCTCGTATTATAGATAATTTTAAGTCTGATGAATCCTCTAATTCGTCAAGCCTTATACAATCTATTTTTAAGAGTGTATCAGCATTATCAACAATTTCTTGTAATTTCAACCAATCCTTAGTAGTAGCATTATGACATACTATAGCTAAATCAATATCTGCTCTATCCTGATTATCGTTCCTTGCCCTAGAACCAAATAACCAAACTTCCTCAACCACAATCTGTGATATTAAATCATTATAAAATTTATAATCCTGAACTTTCATTTATTAATCCCATACTTCTTGTTTTTTTATTATCTAGATTAATGAAATTAATCCAAAATTGAGGTTTTTACCCCCACACAACTACTCAATGTTAAAAAATAAGGTACATGATCAGAGGGCATAAGCCAATTCCTAGCTTCTGATAAGGAGCTAACAGATAGCATCTTATCTTGTAAGTTAGAACTAGTCCAAATATGATCTAATCTACGTCCCCGATTAGATTTTTGCCAGTCTATATTTCTATAACTCCACCAAGTATAACATTTTTCATTATACGGTATGAAATAGCGGCTACTATCGATAAAACCTAAGGAAGCCTGTAATTCCGACAGAGTTGAACGCTCTATGTCTGTATGGCTGACAACATTACGCAATTGACGGCTAGACCATACATCATGCTCATGAGGGGCAATATTTAGGTCTCCCGTTATGATAATCTTACTATCTTTACTCCGATTATTGGTTAACCATTCTTGTATTAATTTTACGTATGCCAATTTATGTTTAAATTTTTCATTAACATTCACATCAGCTATATCACCACCAGCCGGTACATAAAAATTATGTATCTCAATACCTAAAACTTCTACTGCTACATGCCTTTTATCGCTATTATACAATTCAAGAATGAATTTATTGGTAAAAGGCAATTTTGATAAAATTGCTACTCCATTATAAGACTTCTCTCCTGAACAATATATATGCTGGTAGCCCATATCATTAATAGCTTGGTAAGGAAATAGTTCATTAATTGTTTTAATCTCCTGCAGAGATATAATATCAGGCTGATGTTCATCAATTAGCTTTTTGAGCAAACTCAGTCGCAAGCGTACAGAATTAATATTCCAGGTTACTATTTTCATTTATTAAATCTCTCCAATATTTCCACTACAACATGCTTTAGAATTCTAAGAATTTTTGCCTCTGGGCTAAGATTCTTAGCCGCCCATTTCTTGATCCATGGTTCTATAAGCTGCCATACGTTAATTTCCGGATCAAGCTGCTGCCCTACCCCTTCAACTACTACTATAGTTTTTTGTAATAATAGCAATTGTGGTTGTACCTCCATACCAAAATCTTCGGTGATTTTAAATAATTGTGCAAGTAACCTACCTATGGAAATATTTTTAACGGCATATCCTATAATCGGTTCGCTTACTGCTCTACACGCCTGAGCAAAAAGATCAATATCAGTATTCTGAGGAATATAACCAGCCCTAAGATGGACAAGTGCTACTAACTTATAGTTCCTATTTAAAAAACCAAATAGGCTTTCAGCAATTGCCATTCTGTCTTTATCAGATAACCTACCCATAATACCAAAATCTAGTAATACTATGCTACCATCCGACCTAACTAAAATATTGCCGGGGTGTAAATCTGCATGAAAGAAACCATCTCTATATACTTGGTTAAAAAATATTGTAGCAAATCTTTGGGCTATTTTAGTTAGATCTAAGCCCTGCTCTATAAGCTTATCTCGAGCATAAATTGATATTCCATCTACCCATTCTGTGGTTATTATATACTCATGAGTCAGTTGCCAGTAAACTTTAGGAATATATATATCAACATCATCTTGCAGATTATCAGATAGTTCTGAAGCTGCTGCTGCTTCTAAACGTAGGTCAAGCTCAAATTTCATAGTAGTATTAAATACATCTATTACCGCTACTGGTCGCAATCTTTTAAATTTTATAAATATTCTTGCTACTAGTTTAGCAAAAATATATAAAAGTTTAATATCTTTATTATATGTATGATGAATTCTCGGACGTAATATTTTTACTGCAACGAATTCACCAGACTTCAACTTAGCTCTGTGTACTTGAGAAATCGAAGCTGCTGCAATTGGTATATCCTCAAAGACGGAGAATAACTCATCGGCACTTTGACCAAAAGACTCATCAATAATCTTTCGCGCTATACTACTACTAAAAGGTGGCAACTTATCTTGAAGAGACTGCAAATAATTGGCAATCTTAACTCCTATAAGATCCGGTCTTGTGGAAAGAGTTTGACCAAATTTTATATAAACAGGACCTAATTTTTTAAAACAATCGGTTAACCTTATACCAAAATCATCTTTTGGTGTTTTAAATAAACCAATTGGATAAAATACTACGGTTATCATCCAGCCAAGCATTTTTAACCTAGATGGTAATCTTATTGTACCAGGATAAGTCAGTATTTGCTGCTTGCTTACTACTCTTAATATATATAAAAAATTCAATAATAAGCTAATCATATATACTGCTCGTAAATGAAGAGTTGGTAGACGATAGTATAACTTCAAGAAGAGCTAGGCAGTAGCAAAGTCGAGCTGCTAGGCGTACATAGTAACGGAGCAGCGGAGATCTTTGGTCGCGAGAACGCCAATTCTTGAAGTTCTACCTGAGTATACTCAAATGATTTGAAGTTTTAAGCTACTTACCTAAGAGTAAAACATCTGCTAAACTCCTTGGGATTAAGTACTTAAAAAAACGTCGTATTACAATTTACTGTGCTTTAGTATTTATAAACTTGACGGCAAATTGTAGTCCCCTATCATCAATAGAATGCATAAGATTTGGTATCTTGTAATTACTATGATCAATATTATATTTCTGTAAATATTCTATTATCTCGTCCATGCTACTTACATCCACCACATCATCTAATTCGCCATGTATTACGCAAACTGGCGTAGTTTTATTGATACATTCTAATGGGGCGATTAATTTACCAGAAAAGCCTACCACACAAGCAAAAGGCTCTTTTTGTACCAAATTTAAATATAGTCCCATCATAGTGCCTTGTGAAAAACCAATTATGATAGTATCTTTATTAGTTAAATTTAGTTCTGCTTGTTTTTTTTGAATTATCTTTGTAACTAAACCACTATTTTTAGCAACTAATTCCCCTATTACATGAGGAGTACGATCATTTAGACTAAACCATTGTCTACCATACGGTGCATTATCAAATTCTTCAACTCCATGCGGCGAAATAAAATGACAATCTAGCAATTCCTTAGATATAAAGGGAACTAAGCTTATTAAGTCATGCCCATCTGAACCAAGCCCATGTAACAACACAACAAGCTTTTTACATTGGCCATTCAAACTTTTTACTTCTGGGTAAGATAATATTTCATTTTTAATCATTTTTTTTAAGCTCTTAAAAAGTTTCCACAGGGGTAACACCCCGTTAACCTAGGCAATGCACACAAAATTAGTAAGATGTATACAACTTTTAGTCAAACGTCATTGCAAGAAGCCACTTTAGTGGCGACACTGCAATCCAAATTACTTATTATATTTTTTGTGGATTGCTTCGTTGCCACCAAAGTGCCTCCTCGCAATGACGTATTTTTTAATAATTCTAAAAAACTTGATTATCGAGTAGAACCGCTTCAAACCTGATTGTTTCTATATACAATACTGAATTCGATGTAACAAGTTACATCGAATTCAGGTTATAACATATAAATAAGCTAGCACTAATAGTTATTATCTTAAATATCTACTAATTCTTGATAGGACACTTCTAAAACCTCATAAGATTTTGAACCTTTAGGAGTGGTTACTTCTACTATATCTCCGACCCCTTTACCGATGAGAGCCTTAGCAATTGGCGATACTATGGATACCCTCTTTTTGGTTATATCTGCTTCATACTCTCCAACAATATGATATATAACTATTTCCTCTGTTTCATCATCGATCAACTTAACTAATGCCCCAAATTTTATGGTATCACCGGAGAGTTTTGAGGTATCAATAATTTTAGCTCTTGCTATTTTATCTTCAAGATCCACAATACGACCTTCAATAAAACTTTGTTTTTCCCGTGCTGCATGGTATTCTGCATTCTCAGATAAATCTCCAAAATCTCTAGCTGTTGCTATAGCTTCAATTACTTTTGGTCGTTCTATGTGTTTAAGATGTTTAATTTCTTTTTCTAAACTATCAAACCCTTTATGTGTAATAGGAAAATCTGCCATAATAATATGTCTTGTCTAAGTTAAGTTTTCTAGTATATTTGTTGTGTCAAACTTTGTCAAATAGGCCTTTTAGGTTATTATGCAAACTAAATTCTTTAATTTTGAAATACAACGTAAAACTTTCCACTTATACAGCTTGATTATACCACTTTTTTATTTATTTTCATCTAAATTAGTTGTTACTACACTATTATTTCTACTTATAATATGTGTATTATATATAGATATTACAAGGCATTATAATTTATATGTTAAGAAATTTACAGATAAATTTCTTGGAAAATTTATGAGACCTGAAGAACAGAGTGGTTTATTCAGACTAAGTGGTAGCAGTTTTATGGTAGTTGGATTTTTCTTAACTGCTCTTTTATTTTCAAAAGGTTTAGCGATTTCATCTTGGCTTATATTGATAATAGCTGATTGTCTTGCTGCACTAGTGGGCACAAAAATAGGTACGCCTCTAAAAAATGGCAAGTCATTGGAAGGTTCTATTGCCTTTCTAATTTCTGCAATTTTTATTAGCATATTAGTGTATTTTTTCATCGGCTATCACACTAGTTTTACTGTTATTATAATTAGTTCTATAGTTGCTACTATTAGTGAATTCTACTCAAAAGAGTTATCAATAAACGATAATTTATTAATACCTCTTAGCTACTGCTTCTCTACAATCATATTCACCTTTATTTTAAGTTTATGAGAATTCCATTAGAATTTTATGAACTTCTTAGAACTCGGATTAATTTATCAGATGTTGTTAGACAAAAAGTAGTCTTAACTAAGAAATCTGGAAATTACTTGGGACTATGTCCTTTCCATGTTGAAAAATCTCCATCATTCACTGTAAATGATGCCAAGAAGTTTTATTATTGCTTTGGCTGTGCTGTTCACGGGGATGTTATAAAGTTTGTTTCCAACTTTAGCGGTTTATCTTATAAGGAAGCAGCCATTAAACTTGCTAATGATTATGGCATTGAATTGCCTAAATTAACAGCAGCACAACAAAAACTCTATGAAGAATCGGATGAACTATTTGATATCTTAGAGATGGCTGAAAGATTTTTTACATCACAATTGTCACAAGAAGTATGTAGCTACTTACATGACCGCGGTATTAGTAAAGAAGCAATTAAGGAATTCTCCATTGGTTTTGCTCCTCCAGCTAAAGCATTACAGAAATTTTTTGAAAAAAAATCAATATCTTTGACAAAAATTCAAAAAGCAGGCTTAGTGGGCAAGCGAGATGATGGTACAATATATGAGATATTTTATAATCGGATAATCTTTCCGATTAAAAATGTTTATAATAAAGTAGTTGGTTTTGGAGGGCGAGTGCTTGGTGATGGGTTACCTAAATATTTAAATTCTCCGGAAACCATATTATTTCAAAAAAATGAAACATTATATGGGGAGAATAATGCAATTAGTGTTGCCTATAAAAAAAATCATTCAATCTTAGTTGAAGGGTACTTGGATGTTATTGCCTTGCACCAAGCTGGTTTTAAAGAGGCAATGGCAAGTCTTGGTACTTCGGTTACAGAGAATCACCTACAAAAATTATGGCGTGCCGGAGATGAAATAGTACTCTGTTTAGATGGTGATATAGCAGGAATAAAAGCCACCCATCGGGTAATTAATCTAGTACTACCTCGGATAAATGGCAATAAGAAAATTTCCTTTGTGATGTTACCTAGCGGAAGTGACCCTGATGATATTATAAATAAAAATGGAGCGGGAAGTTTCACACAAATTTTTGATAAAAGAATTAATCTATCTGAAATGATTTGGCGTTCCGAATATGAAGGTAAGACTTTTTCAACTCCAGAAGACAAAGCTATTTTGGAAAGAAATCTTGGAGATTATTGTAAACAAATAAAGGATAAACTACTTAGCAATAATTATTATCGATATTTTAAAGATCAAATATGGCAAAATTTAATTAAACGGCAAAATAAACTAACTATAACAAGTTCAAATATTACATCTACCACTCCTAACTATTCAGAAATCGAAATATTAGAACAAGCTGTTTGTATAATATTGGTTAAATTTCCTGAAATGACCAAAAAGCAAGAAATAAAGGATTTCTTGTTAACGTTAAATTTCCAAAATAAAATGCTTGAAGCTTTTCGTGATTGGTATTTTGCAGAAATTATTAGCAACGATATATTAGATCAGGAAAATATTATTGCTTTGGCAGAAAAAACTGGATTTTATGACACTTTTTCAGTATTGTCAAAATCCAATAATCTATTTCTAGATTTGTCATTTAATCAGGACGATATCGATTCTGACTTACTTTGGCAATGGTTGCATAAAAAACATCACCTAGTACTATTAAAACAAGAATATAGCTCAATTATTCAAAATGGCTCAGACGAAGAGCTAAAAAAAGCTATATTATATCGAGAAGAAATTTTGAAAATCTCCAAAGAGATTTATAATCTAAACGAATCTTTTACTAATTGACCCAAGGTTTATAAATTATGACAGAAGCAAAAGAGAAAATAGATGTAAAAAGTACTGCAGTTGATAACCTAGTTAAAACAGCTAAAGAAAAAGGCACTGCAGTCACTTATTATGATCTAAATAAAGTCATTCCAATGACTAATAATATATCAGTAAAAGATCTAGAAAAGGTAATATCAAAGTTTTCTGAGGCTGGAGTTGATATTATAGAAGGTGATGATGATGAGATCAAACTTGATATTAATGTAGATGATGAATTTAAACTGTCTAATAATGTTGATCGTGAGCCTGAAGACGAAAGTGAAGAAGAAAACTTAGGTACAACCGATGATCCAGTAAGGTTATATTTACGAGATATGGGAGGAGTTGGGCTTTTTTCTCGTGAGGCTGAAATAGAAGTAGCCCAAGATATTGAAGAAGGCAAAGAGATAATGGTTAAGTCACTTTGTGAAAATCCAATATCGATGAAATTCTTTATAAAATGGCATGAAGATTTAGTTAATGAAAAAATACTACTCCGAGATTTGATTGATCTAGAAGCTAATATGGTTAACGAGGATGATAGTAATTCTGAAGAGAATCAAAATAATTATATAGAATCAGATCATGAAGAACATGAAGAAGCTAGTAATTTATCAATAGCTACTATTGAGTTACAGTTATTACCTAGTGTTGTCAAGCGTATGGAAAGAGTTTCTAGACTTTCTGAAGAGTTGTTAATTGAAGCAAAAAAACATTACACACGTTATCCTCAACCTAAGGGATTGCATGATAACAAAAAATATGCCAAAAATCTACAATTACTAATTATTGAAATTTCTAGTATCCATTTTCACTCTAAAAGGACAGAAAAAATTCTTAATAGAATATATAGTCTAAATAGAGAATTAGTAACTAAAGAAGGGAACTTCCTTAAATTAGCTGAAAAATATGGCATAAGTCGTCAGAACTTCCTAAATGAATATATGGGAGCAGTAATTGATGAAAACTGGAAAAGGCAAATGCAAAAAAATAAGCAATCTAATTGGAAGAATTTCCTTGCTAAAGAATCTGATGCTATTGATCAAATGATTAGTGAATTAAAAACCATGGAAATGACTATTGGTTTGCCAATTATTGAATTTAAAAAGTTAGTGCATACAATACAAAAGGGTGAAAGACAAGTCCTTAGGGCAAAAAAAGCTATGATAGAGGCTAATTTGCGTCTAGTTATCTCAATTGCTAAAAAATATGCAAATCGTGGATTACAGTTTTTAGATTTAATTCAGGAAGGAAATATTGGGTTAATGAAGGCTGTTGATAAATTTGACTATCGTAGGGGATATAAATTTTCCACTTATGCTACTTGGTGGATTAGGCAAGCTATTACTAGAGCTATAGCTGATCAAGCTAGAACCATACGTATTCCCGTGCATATGATTGAAACGATCAATAAAATTATTCGTACCTCTAGGCAAATGCTTAACGAGCTAGGTTATGAACCGACTCCGGCAGAAATTGCTGCTCGCCTTTCTATGCCAGTTGATAAAGTACGAAAAGTAATGAAAATAGCTAAAGAACCAATTAGCTTAGAAAATCCAATAGGCGATGATGATGGTAGTTATCTTGGAGACTTTATTGAAGACAAAAATGCTATATTACCGCTTGACGCAGCAATTCAATCGAACTTACGAGAGGTCACAACTAGAGTTTTAGCAACTCTTACTCCTCGTGAAGAAAGAGTTTTAAGAATGAGATTTGGTATAGGAATGAGTACCGATCATACACTAGAAGAAGTTGGACAACAATTCAACGTTACTAGGGAACGTATTAGGCAAATAGAGTCCAAAGCACTACGCAAATTGAAGCATCCGACTAGATCTAAAAAACTTAGTAGTTTTCGGGGTGGTTCTAGAAAGCAAAACAATTCTTCAGAATCTGCTTTTGGAGGCTGATTTTCTATAGGTTTTATTTTATGTGAATGTTGCAAATCGAATAATATATTCTATGCAATTCTCTCGTACATGTAGTTGTTGTTGGTTGTGAAAGAAATACCGGTTAAAAAAATATGTAGTTAAATTAAAAGCTTGTTTTTTATCATTATTAGTAATTTGGCTATTAGTGGAGGTTAAGAATTGTGGTAAGATTAGAAGCCTGTCTTGATATGGTAATCCCTCTGATAAGCATACAGCTCTTCCAGATTTTGGCGAGACGTAAGATAGATTTTCCCTAGTACCTGTTACTGCACATTTATGCAAATCAAGACCATAACCTGATTCTTGAAGTATGGCTAATTCAAATTTAATATATTCCTCAAAAATAAAATTATTTGCTAGACTACTTAAATATTTTACAAAAATTGGAAAAAATTTATTGTGATTCAGGAGTTTCGCAGTTAGCAAAATTGCGAATCAGCTAAAAGGAGTCAATCATTTAATTTGTGTAAGTTCATTTTTTATTTTCCAATAAATCATATTTAAAATCTCCACAAAGTATTTCAAATTGATTTAAAGCTAAAGACCAATCTTTAATAGGCATGGTCCATTTTTTGGCTGCATTTTGTAGGGATAAAAATATTATTTTTTGAATTGACTTATCATCTGGAAACACCCCCTTATTTTTGATAATTTTTCTAATTTGACGATTTACAGATTCTATAGTGTTAGTAGTATAAATTACCTTTCTGATCTCTTCAGGAAAGGCAAAAAACGGTATTATCCCAGACCAATTACGTTGCCAAATATCAGAAATTACCGGATATTTTTTATCCCATTTTACACCAAATTGCTGAAGTTTTAAACGTGCCATTTCGTCATTATTAGCTGTATAAATTTGTTTTAGATCTGATGTGACCTCTTTTAAATCTTTATATGACACATACTTTACTGAATTGCGAACCATATGTACAATACATAATTGTACTATAGTACTCGGGAATACACTGCTTATAGCTTCTGGAAAGCCCTTTAAACCATCCACACAAGCAACATAAATTTGTTCAATTCCTCGATTCTTTAACTCAGTAACTACTTGCATCCAAAATTTAGCACCTTCATTTTTGCCTATCCAAATGCCAAGTAACTCCTTTTTCCCTTCTATATTTACAGCAAGTGCTAAATATACTGCTTTATTTATTACTATGTGATTGTCTCTAGATTTTACATAGATACAGTCCAAGTATAATATTGGATACACCCTATCTAAACAACGATTTTGCCACCTAGTTACTTCTTCTATCACCCCATCTGTTATGGTGGATATCAAGTCACCAGATACATCAGTTTGATATATTTCTTCTAAATGCCCTCGGATCTCGCTGACTGTCATACCGCGACCATAAAGGGATATCACTTTCTCATCAAATCCATTAAATCTCCTCAGCCCTTTTGGTATTAATTGAGGATTATACTCTCCTTCCCGATCTCTTGGTACTTCTACTGTCAGCTTACGACCATCCCCATCAATTACTGTCTTCTCATAGCTACCATTACGACGATTATTATCTACTTTTGGCATCTTGCTATGTTTTGAATATCCTAATTCATGATCCAACTCACTTGCTAATATTTTCTCAACTATTTGCTTCTTTAGCTGTTGAAATAAACCATCTCGACCAAATAACTCCGATGGATCTGCTTTTGATAATAATTCTTCTACTAGCTGATTACTGATGTCTAATGTATCTTTATCTGTATCTAATTTTTTAGCCATAATTCCTCCTTGCTTGCTTAAGTTACTTTTTTTACAGTAATCTCTTACTGCTTTCTTTGCAACTTACACAAACTATAGGACAGACTCGCTAAAAGGCATCTAATGTTGTTCTGAATTGATGTTTTTATAACTTCCCAAGTTTGTTGATATAAAGTAATTTTTTCATTTATCCTCCTTTTGTTCATATCGAGCCAAGCAAATACAGCAAGGCAAATATGATTTCTCTGAGCTCGACCCGTGCGTGCCTGACAGCGTTCAATACCACAAGTTTGTTTTAATTCTCGATGATAAACTTCTATAGACCACCGTGCCTTAACAATTTTCTCTATTTGTTCACGTGTTGGATTTTCTAAGTTAGTTGTTATGTAATCAATGCGACCATTTTTTGCCACAAACTTAAATACCGTAACCCAACCGTATCCACGTAGGTGAATTTTTAGTCCCTCATCAGGAATCTCTAAACTTTCTAAGCTAACATTATGATTAACTTTTCTATTTTTTCTTAGGTTACTAACCCATGTCCAACCTAAATTACGTATATGTTTCAAATTCTCCAAACCGCTATACCACGCATCCATTACTACTGCATCAGGATTGATCCCTCTTTCCTTAGCTAAAGTAAGCATATCACAAAAATGCTCATTCTTTGTTTTTCCATCAGTTTCTTTATCATATATTCTATAATCTACAGGGGTAGATTGATCAGTTTTAGCATTGTAATGCAGTAAGTTGACCATCCCTATACCAGGTATAACATCATGTACAGCTCCAGAATATTGATAATGTACAAGCTCAATTTTCTTACTGTATTGCTTTGACAATAACGTGTCATCTCCCACTAATAAACAAGAAGCTTCCCTATCAATATATTTTGACACTTCTCTGTAGATCCCGCTAGGGCGGAAATCCTTACTATTTAACCATCGACTTGCACTATCATGAGATAGGTTTATTGGACTTACTTCAGATAATGCTTTACCACTATATCTTACGCTACTTGCTTGTAAAAATGATTTATATAAGTCTTTGCTACATTTTGATCTTGCCATGCTTAACTAAAACTCTTTCTTGCTAGATTAACATATTTTTTGCTAAGTGCGAAACTCCTGTGATTTTCTCTTTCATGAAATGCCATCTTAATAAGGCTAATAATTGAATTAAAAGCGTAAAGCTTAATTTTATTAGTTATTAAAAGACCAGCGTAAGATTTTATAGTCACCTTTTTGGTTAAAACCCCCAGCTTCAGCTGGGAAAGACTTCAGTCCTTGTTCTAATATTTCAATTCACTATAACTTGAATATATGATATTTTAATATACATAAGAGCAAGCTCTTCATGTATATTAAAATATCATATATGACAGATTATAACAAGACTAGCCACACTGTATTTTACCATCGCTTTCATGTTGTTTGGATCACTAAATATCGCTACAAAGTATTGCAGGGTAACTTATAAGAATTAGGATCAGAGAGATAGCACAGGCATTAGTAATATCTCTTTAGAGTAATAGCGACTTCCAGTCTAGATATCAACCCACCAGCTTCAGCTGGTTGTTATTGAGTAATTCGCATTTAGCCATTCCTAGATGCTCGTGTAATCTAGCTTGCCAAAAAAAATCAACAATATTACCTTGTTGATTTACAGAACCAAATTTTTTAGATGTTTCTCGTATTACACCAAAATATAAGCCATGATTCTCAGTAAAAACTGTAATAATAGCCGTATTTTCTTTTAGTGGTTTTTTGGCAATTATTATACCTATATCTTTAAAATTCATATTTAAACTTGTTTCAATCTCATATGGCTATATGAGTGCGGATCATTTTCCCAAAGCTCACGTACTTTCACAAAAAGGAAAAGATGAATTTTACAATCAAAAGCTAGCTGCATCTCTATTCTTGCCTTAGATCCTATTTCTTTAATTTTACAACCATTGTTTCCTAAAATAATAGTCTTATAAGAATTCTTTGAAACCACTATGACCTGATGAATTTTAATAGACTTATCATTATTCTCCTGCCACATTTCAGTTTGAACAGTTAAATTATAAGGTAATTCTTGGTGGAGATTCAAGAATAATTGTTCCCTAGTTATCTCAGCTGCTAAAAACCGCATAGGTAGGTTAGTAACATCATCTTCTTCGTATAGCCAAGGCGACAACTCTGCTTGGCTTTGTATGTAATTTAGTAGGTTATTGATATTTTCTCCGTTTAAAACGGATATTTTAAATATATTAGCATCTATGAACTGAGAGCTTATAATATTTTCTATTTCTCCTGTATATTGAGAAGAAATATCTATCTTATTCAACAGAAATATTAAATTTATTTTAAGAGTTTGCAACTTTTTAAGTATTTGTAACGTAAATTGATCAATAGGTTTCGTACTATCTATTATCAATAAAACTAAATCTACGCCATGTAAGCTTGACCATGCACATCGTACCATTGCTTTTTCCAGCTGTTTCTTTGGCTCGAATATACCTGGCGTATCTAATATTATCAGCTGCGTATCTTTTATGGTAACTATTCCGGTTATAATAGAGCGGGTTGTCTGAACTTTATTCGTTACTATCGATATTTTCTGCCCAATAAGCTTGTTTAATAATGATGATTTACCAGCATTTGGTTTGCCGATTATACATAGAGAAATTGTCTTTTGAGATATTTTCACGGATTAAACTTTACAACTTTACAACTTTACAAATTGTTGAGGTAGTTCATTAATTTACGGGCAGCAACTTTTTCTGCTTCTTTAACTGAATGACCAGTACCAGTTTGTTGGTAGGCTTCCATTTTTACTAATACAGTGAAGATAGATGCGTGTGGTGATCCTTCTCTTTTTATCACTTCATACACGGGTCTTTCAATTCCCTTTCTTTGTGCTAATTCCTGAAGAGTAGTTTTAGGGTCATAATCAGCTAAATCAGTAATAGATATAAACTCATACCACAAATTATATACTATTTTCTGGGTCGTATCAATGTTACTATCAAGATAAATGGCAGCAATTAATGCTTCCATAGTATTCTCAATATTATTAGGATTTTGTCTTCCCCCTAATACTTCCTCGCCATGGGTCATAATAATATAGTCTGACAAATTGATTTTTGCAGCTACTTTGCAAAGTGATTCTTTACAGACTAGATATGCTCTAATTTTTGCTAATTTCCCCTCATCATAAGTAGAGAAATTTTTAAATAAAATTTCAGTAATGATAAAATTAATTATTGCATCACCAAGTAATTCTAAACGTTCATAGTTTTTTTGAATTCCATGCTTTAGTACATGTTGCTTAAGAGAAGGATGACTTAACGCTTCAAGTAAAATATCTTTATTATTAAAATTATATCCTATATCTTGTTCAAGCTTTTCCGGAGCAGAAAGAGCTGATTCTTTACTTGTTATCATTTTGTATTTTATCTGTATAAAGGGACGTAAATATTCTGTTAAATCTAATAGATGCCAGCCAAGTACCAACACGGAGTATTTGATTAATTATCCCAATATCACTTTGCCATAATTCTTCTTTTGTAGAAAAAATAATAAATTGTCCTTTGGCAATAAAATTTTTAAACGGTACAAATCCTAGATCTATCCTACTATCATTCGATTCATCTCTGTTATCTCCAAGAAAGAAATACTTACCTTCAGGTACATAAAAGATTTCCGTATTACCATATTTATTTACTAATGAATGATTATTTTGTTTTAATTTATAAGAAAAATAACTTACACCATTAGGTAACATTTCCTTATATTTTATATAATTTTTTCCTTCTTCACTTGTATATGTACCAATTTCAGTGCGTTCTATGGCTTTATCATTTATATACACTACATCATTGATTAATTGTACTTTATCTCCAGGTAGCCCTATTAATCTTTTTATAAATCGAATATCCATATTATTTGGTGGGCGAAAAACTATTATATCTCCTCTTTGTGGCTGTGACGCCCATATTCTCCCATTAAAAATATTGGGACTAAAAGGAAAAGAGTAATTACTATATCCATAAGAATATTTTGTTGAAAAAATATAATCATTCTCTAGCACTGTTGCTTTCATTGAACCTGTTGGCACAAAAAAAAGTTCCATGACAAAAAATCTTATCATCAGTGCCAAAAATATTGTAAAGATAAAAGAAGTATATTCTTTAATTTGTGTTTTTTTGTTGGTAACCACAGTTGTTGTTTGCATAATTATTATTTAATAACGAACTAAATTCAGCCTACAATACCTTATTACTATGTTTAAATCCAGCAATTTTTGAATCGCCCCTAGTTCATGTATGGATCTACCCTATAATGCAAGAAAAAAAATAACGTCAATAGCAAAAAAGCAAATGCAGCCATGTATCCGGCTTATAGCAAAGTGAATTTTATTAATATTTTCAATAATACAGATAAAATTTACTCTACAACCCTGATGGAATTCGCTGGCTTACAAACTATACTTATCAACTAGTCGCCTTCAAAGAGCCATTGGATAAATCAGTTTTTTTGTAAGCTAAGGTTGTCTTATTTACCATCATTATCATTTTCTTTCGCATATTCTAGGTTGGAATCTCTTAATATTCTGTTTACCTCTACAATGACCTCTTTTGAAACTCGCTTGTGCTGAGGGATTTGAAGGAGACGCGGAACGCAGAACCCCAGCGTACTCTAATGTACGTGAGGATTCGAGTACCGCATCGACGTACAAATCAGCAGCAAAAGTAGAGTTTCGAAAGAAGTCTAATGTTATTTCATTACATCAGTTGATTAGTTAACCTGAGTTCGATATAAGTGTAGAAGGATTATATAAAGATATACGGGTTGCAGTGTAGTGGGAAGTGAATTAAAGTTACTAATTTTAACTGACAATTAAAGAGGTAACTATGTTGGCTTCCCTAGAGGAAATATTCTATTCAATTGATGATTTTTGTAAGTATTTTGATAAAAATAATCAAAATTATTTTTTAGCAAATTCAGGCAAGAAAAGAAATAAGCCCTGTAGCATGAGTTTAAGGCAAGAGCATAATAAAAAAGTATTAGGGGAATTGCACAGTTGCCAATATAATTAGATTTACGCTAATAATTTATACAAGGATCAATGACTATTTTTTTGACAATCATTATTGTTCTAATGATAGGATGTGCCGCACTGCTTTCAGCTACTGAAACGGCCATCACCGCGTCTTCTCCGGGGAAAATACAAAAGTTTAAGGGAAAAGCTATTAAACGTAACACTGTATTACAAGTTCTCAAGAATAAAGAAAAAGTAATTGGCACATTATTGATTGGTAATACTCTGCTTAATACTGTTTGCACTACCATTGCTACAAGTATATTTATCGATTGGCTAGGTGATAGTGGCACTGTCGTAGCTTCAGCAGTGATGGCTTTCGTGATAATTGTTTTCGGCGAGATAATACCTAAAGCTATTGCTGTAGCAAAAGCAGAACAGTTAGCATTATTCACTTCTCCAGCAATTATATTTTTCCTAAAGCTTTTGAAACCAATTAATTCTATTTTTGAAGTTATAGTTAAGCTGTTCTGTTTTATTTTCCGTATTAATCTACAACAAAATATCTCGGGAGCAGAAGAAGTCAGAGGAGTTATTGAACATTATCATCAAGAAGGTAATGTTTATAAATCTGACCGTGACATGTTAGGGGGTATATTAGATATTAGAAAAATGACAGTATCTGAAATTATGATACATAGAAGTAACATAGTAGCCATTAATGTAGATTTGCCTAAAGAGGAGATAGTGAGGCGAGCATTATTATCTAGCCCCCATACAAGAATACCATTATGGAAGGACACTCAGGACAACATAATTGGCGTACTTCACATGAGAGATCTACTCCGGGCTCTTTATGAAAAAAATAACGATGCAAAAAAAATTAATATCAAAGAATTAGTAAATCAGCCTTGGTTTATACCTGATAATGCTTTGGTAACTCATCAACTTCATGCTTTTAGAGAAAGAAAGAGCCATTTTGCCTGTGTTGTTGACGAATATGGTGATCTACAAGGTATTATTACTCTAGAAGATATTCTAGAAGAGATTGTTGGTCCTATTATCGATGAGCATGATTATCCTATTAACACAATTGTAAAAAAATCTGATGAGGAGTTTATTATTGATGGATCTGTAACCATAAGAGATGTAAATAGAGAATTAAATTGGAGTCTACCTGATGATGACGCAAATACCATAGCTGGCTTAATTATCCATAAACTTGAGCGTATTCCCAATCAAGGAGAATCTATCAAGATATTTAATTTAAGTATCACTATTAACAAAAAAATAGGTAACAGACTTGATAGCATAAAAGTCATTATTCTGCCAAATAAAGAATCTGAAAGTGATAAGTAGTCTTGGCAATTATTTACAAATATCTGCAATTTTATTCAGCATACTAACAGTTGTTAGTTCTTTATATTTATATCGTTCTGCTACTTTTTTTTTCTACCTTAGTTTCCTGTCAACATTATTATCTTTCTTGCTATTAGTATATGGATTTATCATATCAGATTTTTCTATACAGAATGTTTTTTTTAATTCTAGTACATTAAAGCCTCTAGGATTTAAGATTGCTGCTAGTTGGGCAAGTCATGAAGGGTCTATCCTATTATGGCTATGTTTATTACAAACTATAGCTGTTATTTATATTGCACTATTCAATAGCCGTCCAATTCAATTCTATCACATAATTGTACTAGCACTAATACAAATCTTGTTCGGTAGTTTCATTTATTTTACCTCTAACCCATTTGATAGCCTATCCTTCCGTCCCGCCCAGGGACTCGGCTTAAACCCCATGCTGCAAGATATTGCCCTAATAATACATCCCCCTATATTATATTTAGGCTATGTCTGTTACGTCGTACCTTTCACATCTGCTTGCGTAATCTTGCTTACGTCTAGTTTAGACTTTGTTAATCTCAGAGCAATTAAAATATTTACCAATTTAGGAATGCTATTTTCAACCTTAGGAATAGCACTAGGATCATGGTGGGCTTATAGAGAGCTTGGCTGGGGTGGTTTTTGGTTTTTTGATCCAGTAGAAAATATTTCCCTGCTACCATGGCTGTCGGCTATCGTTCTACATCACTCCATCTTGGTAACGATAAAATCTGGGCAAATGAAAAATTGGACGATAACCTTATCAATCATCACTTTTTTATTGGTAGTATTTAGTACGTTTTTGGTACGCTCAGGGCTAATCACCTCAATTCATTCTTTTGCCTCATCACCTGAGCGAGCAATCTACATGTTGGTAATATTTGCTATTATTGCTATATCAAGCTTAGTGTTACTGTTAGTAAAAGGACAAAATATCACTCAACCTGATTCTACAGGATTAGACAAGCATAAATTTAAGTACAAACTTATTATTTGGGGTAGTATATTTTTCTTAACAGCCCTAGTAATATTACTATGTGCCACCATTTACCCAGTAGTTTATTCTTTATTATACCAAGAATCTATTACCATTAGTGAAATATTCTTTATTAATAATTTTATAATCTTCCTTATTCCAACAGTTCTACTAGTTGGCATTGCTTATAATACCAGAAAAAAACAGCTACTAATTTTAGCTAGTTCTTTTGCAATAACTGTTATTAGCTCATACCAAATTCAGTATGGTTTTATTTCAGCATGTGCCGTGACATTTTCTCTTTTTCTAATAATACAAAATTGTTATTATATATTAGCAAAAAGCAATTTTTTTAGAACCAAACTAAAAGCTAATATTGCTATGATCTTAGGGCATTTAGGCTTTGGCTTACTTGTTTTAACTATTACTCTTAATTCATTATTACAAAGTGAAGTAGATTTTATAGGAAAAGTTGGAGACAAGGTAACAGCCGGTGGGTTTGAAGTTACCTTAAAAGATATGAGAGTATCCTCAGCCCAAAATTATTATCGGCAAATTGCTGAATTTTGGATTGAGGATCAACAAAATAATATCACCATCTTAAAGCCTGAGAATAGATTATATATAATAGAAAAACAACTATCCCAAGAAAGTAATATATATTCTTATTTAACTTATGATCTTTACGCAGTATTAAGTAAAATTGACGATGATGTAATTCATGCAAAAATATATTACAAACCGATGATGAGTCTTATTTGGCTATCTATTATGCTTACAGCTGGAGGATTGTTAATCGGATTATTGAAAAAATGACAGTTTTTTCTTAATTACTAATATTACCAACACTCATTGATAGGCTAGCTGAAACGAATTTCTCTAAATCCCCGTCAAGTACACCCTTAGTGTCAGAAGTTTCATGATTGGTACGTAAATCCTTAACCATCTGATAAGGTTGCAATACATAAGATCTTATTTGATGTCCCCAGCCATTTTCAGTTTTGGATGCATTCTGTTCATTAATATCATCAGTACGTTTCTTTAACTCTACTTCATAAAGCCTTGCTTTAAGCATTTTCATAGCCTGGGCTTTGTTCTTATGCTGTGACCTATCATTTTGACATTGTGTTACGATATTAGTAGGTAAGTGGGTAATCCTTACTGCAGAATCAGTAGTATTTACGTGTTGTCCCCCAGCGCCAGAAGAGCGGTAAGTATCTATTCTAAGATCTTTTTCGTCTATTACAATTGCAATACTATCATCAATCTCTGGGTATACCCAACTACTAGCAAAACTAGTCATCCTTTTGCCCGCAGCATTAAAAGGTGATATCCTAACTAATCTATGCACACCAGATTCTGTTCTAAACCAACCATATGCTTGGTAGCCATTAATTTTAATAGTACATGATTTGATTCCTGCTTCTTCACCGTTAATAAGATGAATAATCTCGCTTTTAAATCCCTGTCTTTCAGCGAAGCGTAAATACATACGCATCATAATTGATGCCCAGTCGTGGCTCTCTGTCCCCCCAGCTCCAGCATTGATTTCTAGAAAACAATTATTACTGTCAAAATCTCCAGAAAATAAGCATTCAGTCTCAAATTTTCCGGCAATAATAGATAGTTTCCCTAAATCTTCTTGAACTTGCTGCAAAACTTGTTGATCATTTTCAGTAAATGCCAAATCCTCAAGTTCTAAACATTCCGTAAAATTAGACTGAAGTTGTTTAAACGAGTTAAGCTTAGTTTCTAGAAGCCTTTTTTCTCTCAGAATATTTTGGGCCTTCTCCTGATTATTCCACAAAGCTGGATCTTCTGATATATTTTCTAGCTCTACAAGCCTTTTGGTTGCATTATCAAAATCAAAGTGACCTCCTGAGCAGTTCTAAAGACTGTTCAATGTTTTTTACATAATGTTCAATTTCAGCACGCACTATTAAATTTCCTACTATAAAATGGAATTTTATTATATAAAGATAAAACTTCTTTCTAATTTTAACATTATATCGCATATACAATGAATAATCAAAAGTTTATCAGAAATTTTTCAATCATCGCTCATATTGATCATGGTAAGTCTACTTTAGCAGATAGGTTAATTGAATATTGTGGAGGATTGGCAGCTCGGGAAATGAGTCATCAGGTACTTGACTCAATGGACATAGAAAAAGAACGTGGTATCACTATCAAAGCACAGACTGTTAGATTAACTTACAAAGCAAGAAATGGTAATACCTACTATCTAAACCTAATGGATACTCCTGGTCATGTGGATTTCTCTTATGAGGTGAGTAGATCGTTAGCTGCTTGTGAAGGTTCTTTGTTAGTAGTGGATAGTAGCCAAGGTGTTGAGGCACAAACTCTAGCAAATGTTTATCAAGCGATCGATAATAATCATGAAATTATTCCAGTCCTAAATAAAATTGATCTACCAGCTGCTGATCCTGATAAAGTTAAGCAACAGATAGAGGACGTAATTGGCATAGATGCAAGCGATGCATTATTGATTTCTGCAAAAAGTGGTATAGGAATAGAGGAGGTACTGGAAGCAATTGTTAATAGGCTGCCATGTCCAAAAACTAATCAAACAGATATTCTAAAGGCATTATTGGTTGATAGCTGGTACGATTCTTACCTAGGGGTAGTAATTTTAGTTAGAGTTATCGATGGAGTTTTACGCAAGAATATGCGTATTAAAATGATGGCTACCAATTCTACTTATAATGTTGACAATGTTGGGTATTTTATTCCTAGAAAACATATATCAGATATTTTATACCCAGGAGAAATAGGCTTCTTTACTGCTTCAATAAAACAAGTTGCTGATTGTAAAGTTGGGGACACAATAACTGACGAGAAAAGACCTTGTCAGGAATCTCTGCCTGGTTTTAAGCCGCATTTACCGGTAGTGTTTTGTGGTTTATATCCTTCAGATGCTTCGCAATTTGAGCATTTAAAAGATTCTTTAGCTAAATTAAAACTTAACGATGCTAGCTTTGAATTTGAAGCAGAGAGTTCAACAGCCTTAGGTTTTGGCTTTCGTTGTGGGTTTTTAGGGTTACTACATCTTGAAATAGTACAAGAAAGATTGGAACGCGAATTTGACCTTGATATGATCACCACCGCTCCTAGTGTGATTTATAAGATTAATATGCGTGATGGAAATCAATTAGAAATACATAATCCAGCTGATTTGCCACCTGTGCAAAATATCGACTCAATGTTAGAGCCTTGGGTTAAGGCAACAATATTAGTACCAGATGAGTTTTTAGGTAATGTGTTATCTTTATGTACCGATAAAAGAGGGGTGCAGATTGAATTAACTTATGTAGCCGGTAGAGCTATGGTAATTTACCGATTACCGTTAAATGAGATAGTATTTGATTTTTATGATAAGTTAAAAAGTTACACAAAAGGTTATGCTAGCTTTGATTGGGAAATAGATGTTTATCAGGAAAGTGATTTGGTAAAATTATCTATTTTGGTTAATAGTGAGCCAGTTGATGCTTTATCTACTATAGTCCATCGTTCAAGATCAGAATATCGGGGGCGGGAGTTGTGTAAACGTCTTAGCGATTTAATTCCAAGGCAATTATTTCAGATCGCTATTCAAGCTGCTATTGGTAGTAGAATAATTGCTAGAGAAACTGTCAAAGCAATGCGTAAAGATGTCTTATCTAAATGCTACGGCGGTGATATAACTCGTAAGCGTAAATTACTGGAAAAACAAAAAGCTGGCAAAAAACGTATGCGTAATATTGGTAATGTTGAGATACCTCAATCTGCTTTTATAGCTGCTCTTAAAATAGGAGATGAGTGATATCACGCGACTTATCTTCGAGATGGATAGGATCAAAATTGTGCCATAAAATGAGGTTAGTATGCGGTGTATGGGATAGAAAATTAAATTTTTTTACTGACTACATTTTATCATTTTGCAGATTTTGTCATTTGGGGCATTGTTAGATCAAATAAATTGAATAAATGTTGCTGAAGAGACATTAATTTTGATAATCTTGCTACTTTACAACATTTGATAGTGTAATATAAAAATTTTCTCAACTCTCTTAATGCTTCATAACACATTTTTAAGATATAAGGTCTAATATAAATCTCAGGGTTTGTGGCTTATTGCTTCAAGCCACGCAAACCAGCAATAAAGCCTAATAAATTAAAAGCACAAAAATTGCTCCTTACACGTCAATTCGGGATAAGGATATTGTGAACATGTAGATTAAAATCAAATTTTGTTGAAGGTTTATTTTTCTTTAATGAGTAAGCAACAAGAGTAGATAATATATGGACAAAGGCATTTATTGGTGATCTATGTCTAGTATGTTCAAGGTTCATTTTATTTTTTAGATAATCAAAAACTGTTTCAATTAAGTTACGTTTTCGAAGTAAGATTTTTTCTTTCAAATCCATTAATTTATTTTCCATATTCTTCTTAATTCCATGAATCATTTTTAAGCCTCTTTCATATAAATTTAAGAACAAATTTTGCTTAATATAACCTTTATCAGCTGCTATAATTCCAGTTAATCTTTTTGTTAACTCCGGTACTGGAACCCTATCATCTACATTGCCTTTGGTCACTTTTAATGCCATAAACTCCCCTTTATTATTGATTATTACATGTAATTTAAAACCATAAAAATACCCCATAGAGGATTTACTATGTTTGGCTAATCCTTTAAAAACTTTATTGCTATAACGCCTTTTATTGTGACAAGCTTTAATCGTTGTAGAGTCAATAAAATAAATACCTGTTTCCTCACCAAACAACAAATGAATCAACATATTTAGCGGTATGAATAATCGTGCCATTAATTCAACAAATCTATTATAACTCAAGGCTTTGGGAAAATCATCCTTATGCATGCACTCTATATAACTTTTATAGAAAAATTTAAAATTCTTAGCATAGGATGTATGAAACATAATTATTATTGTTAACATTTCACTTAGACTCATGCTACAACAGCGATTTCTTTGCTTATTTGATGGTAATAACTTTCTCTGTTCATACTCCAAATAAATTTTACAAAAATCATCTATAAAACTATATAATTCTGTGATATCTTTTTTCATGCCTGTAGTTTGTTTTTTTGTTTAAAAATATAAATACTGCAGGCACTCCTTTTTGACAATCCTTTTATCTATTACTATTTCATCTATATCTTATCCCGAACTGACGTCTTACGTTAAACTGAGGTTACTATACCAGTTTCTAATTATACCAAATATGTTTTTAAACAAATGATAGATGGTGGTAAAAGTTTGCAGGAAATCTTTGATTTAATTAGAGAAGAATTGCAACAAGAAGTTAGTAATGAAGCATTGTTGCATGAAGTAAAGGCTATATTCGCTCCATTTTTTATTACAGGAATTATGTTGCTTCATAACAAATCAGTGAAACTTTTTTAAAATATTAGTCAGAACGCCCTCGCAAAGCGAGGGGCTTGACGGTTATGAGCAGCCCAAAGGGCTGCCATTGTTAATTAAAATTCTCCTGATTCGTCAGAGCCTAAACTATCAAGTTGCTCTTGATTCTTAATGTAGTGTTTGATCTGATTCTCTTCAAATCCTACAGTTGAGACCGCATAACCTCTAGCCCACAACTTTTCTCCATTAAAATTACGTTTTCGTCCACCAAACTGCCTAGCAACGGCTATAGCACTTTTCCCCTTGATATAGCCTATTACTTCAGCTACAGAATATTTAGGAGGAATCTTGATGAGCATATGCACATGATCTTGTACCATATGCCCCTCTATGATCTTGCTCCCACGTTGAAAAGCTAACTCATGGAATACGTTCCCAAGATATTTTCTAACCTTCCCGTACAATTCTTTTTTACGACACTTTGGAGTTAACCACTCTGCACTTGCAGTGCAGAGTGGTTAACTTTATACTAAATCTAAAGGCCAAGCCTTGATGGTCTCACTAGTCAAACTAGTGGCTTACCTATCATTGAGTTATTAGTTAGTTGTTAATATCATTATAGGTATGATACTAACAAGGAGTCTATTATTTTCTACATAAATTTCATATATTTGGTATAATAGCTAAGTTGCTTTGTAGCAACCTAAACTCAAACAACTAAAGATATTCTCGTGTTAAAAAAAATCAATTTTGCTAAAATGCATGGTTTAGGTAATGATTTTGTGATTATCAATCAGCGTGATTTACCTAAAAATTGCGATTTACAACAACTATCGCTAAATATCTCCAATCGTCATACTGGTATTGGTTGTGATCAGTTTATTATTTATGATAAAAAACCAAATTACTATGAGATGATTATATATAATCAAGATGGATCAAGTGGCAAATTATGTGGTAATGCTTCAAGGTGTCTTACCAAGCTGATATATCTTGATTTAGGTATAAAGGAAATCACTTTGAGGGTATATGGAAAAGAATTATCTTGCAAGATACTGAATGAGAACGAGATTGAAGTAGATAGTGGGATAGTTAGTTTCGAGGAAGATTGGATGCCTTCATCCGAAAAAATTTGGCCGGTTGTAGAACGTTATATGATCGACATCAAGGAAGTTATCTGTGCCGATATTGGTAATCCACATTTTGTTATTTTTAGTGATCTCGCTATTGAAGATAAAGAAATAATAGGAGAAAAATTACAGGGAAAAGAATTATTTGCTGATGGTGTTAACGTTAATTTTGCTTCAATCAAGGATAATAAAATTTATTTATCGGTTTGGGAAAGAGGTACAGGCTTAACTCTTGCTTGTGGTAGTGGAGCATGTGCTAGTTTTGCTTCTGGGGTCAAGCTAGGATTTATTAGCTCTCCTTGTCAAGTAGTATTTCAATTGGGTAGTCTACAAATGTCAAAACAAGGTGAGAATATAATGATGGTTGGTGCTGCTGCTTTAGTTTCGCGCGGGGAGTTTTTTTATGACTAAATTACAAGAAGTTGTAACCCAAGAAGTTATAACTTTTGGTTGCAGGTTAAATATTTATGAAAGTGAAGTGATCAGAACTAACCTAGCTCTTTCTGGTTTAGAAAATGTCATAGTATTTAATACTTGTGCTGTCACTAAGGAAGCTGAGAAACAATCACGTCAAGCAATTCGTAAAGCTAAGAAAAATAATCCTGATGTAAAAATTATTGTTACTGGTTGTGCTGCTCAGAATAACCCAGCTATTTTTGCTAATATGGTTGAGGTTGATAAAGTACTTGGTAATGAAGAAAAATTGATTGCTAGCAATTATCAATTTACCGAAGAAAAAGTGGCAGTAAATGATATAATGTCTGTTACTGAAACTGCTAATCATTTGGTGGCTAGTTTCGATGGCAAATCTCGTGCTTTTATTCAGGTGCAAAATGGTTGTAATCATCGTTGTACGTTCTGTATGATACCTTATGGTAGAGGTAATAGTAGGTCAGTACCGATGGGTGCTATAGTACAGCAGTTAAGGACATTAGTAGCCAATGGTTATAATGAAGTAGTATTTACTGGAGTTGACGTTACGGCGTATGGATCAGATTTGCCAGGAACTCCAACTTTTGCTCAGATGATTAGAAGGATTATCGGGCTGGTTCCAGAACTAAAGAGGCTTAGATTATCGTCCATTGATGTAGCCGAGATCGATGATGATTTGTTCGATCTGATGGCTTATGCTCCGCAAATTATGCCACATTTCCATATTAGTCTACAAGCTGGTGATGACATGATTCTTAAGCGTATGAAACGTCGCCATAATCGTCAAAATATTATTGATTTTTGTCATAAATTGCGTAATTTAAGGCCAAATGTATCATTCGGTGCAGACATTATAGCTGGTTTTCCGACGGAAACTGATGTAATGTTTGACAATACCAAAAGACTTATCTCTGAGGCGGATTTACAGTATTTACACGTTTTTCCATATTCTGAACGTGATGAAACTCCGGCTGCAAGAATGCCGCAAATAGCAAAATCGATTAGAAAAGCAAGAGCAGAAATTTTAAGAACTGCCGGAGAACAACAATTACAAAAATTTTTCCAAAGGAATATAGGGCAGGAAGTAGAGCTACTTGTAGAACAAAATAACATGGCTCATACAGAAAATTTTATTCCGGTAAAGCTTGAAGGTAATTTTGACGTAGGACAAATTGTTAGGGCTCGGTTAGTTGCTATAGAGGGTAATCACATGATTTCAGAAATATTATGAAAAAATTTAAAAATATTGCTATCTATGGTGGTGGTAGTTGGGGAACTGCACTAGCTTGCCAGGTGGCAAGATGTTATGAGGATGTCTCGATATTGGTGCGTGAGAATAATATTATTGAGGAAATATTAAATAATCGAACTAATAGCAAATATCTTGGTTCTGATATTATCCTTCCTAGTAATATAACTCCTTGTAGTAATTTATCAGACATCTTAGATAAAGAAGTAATAATTACTGCAGTACCATCTTTTGTTTTCCAGGAAACTTTGAAGATATTAAAAGATGCTGGGATATCTGACAACGTGGTGTTATTAGTTGCAACTAAGGGATTTGGTAGAGACCCTACGGAGTTATTATCTGATAAAGTAAAAGCCATATTGCCAGCTAATCCTTTAGCCTTTATAGCTGGACCTAACCTAGCTAAAGAAGTTGCTCAAGATTTATTGTCCCACTTTGGGAGAAAAACCCCGCACTTGCAGTGCGTCGTTTTAACATATAATATGTAGAAATGCAGTATTATAAGAAAACAAGTCATACAATATACGACTGTACCTATCATATAGTTTGGGTAACGAAGTATAGATATAAAGTATTAATAGGAGATATTGGGAGACGCACCAAAGATCTAGTACAGGAGATATGTAAAGATAATGGAGTTGAAATAATAAGAGGCAAGGTTGCCGCTAATCACGTGCATATATATGTATCAATACCTCCATATCAAAGTGTCAGCAAGCTGGTACAATATTTGAAAGGTAAGAGTTCTAGAAAGATTCAGCAAGAATTTCCGGAATTAAAAAAGAGATATTGGGGTAAGCATTTATGGGCTACAGGATATTTTGTAAGAACTACAGGTAATGTCACAGATCAGATGATCAAAGCCTACATAGAAAAGCATGAAGGTAAAGATGATGCTGTGGGAGACTTTCAAGTTGAAAATTAGCTGAGGCTAAAGGCATTTATGCCGTAATATTAAGCTCTGCACTTGCAGTGCAGAGTGGTTAACTAACTTCAGTTACCATTGCCTCTTTAGATGTTGATCTTGCCAAACGACTAGCAATTAGTTTAGCATCGCAACAATTTAAGGTTACCATAACTGACTATGTGGTAGTGATGCAAGTGGCATCGGCTGTTAAGAATATTATAGCGATAAAGAGTGGTTGGTATGATGCAAAAGGTTATGGACAGAATGCTAAAGCTGGTCTGATAACGGGGGGGCTTCAAGAAATAAAAATTTTATCTGAGGCAATTGATGGAGAGTTTGGGGATGCTTCTATTTTATATGCTCCAGGCGTATTAGGGGATTTGGTGCTAACTTGTTACTCTAAAGAATCACGAAATACTAGATTTGGTTATGAATTAGGGAAGCACTTAGATGTTAATAAATTTTTAAATGAAAATTTATACTTAGTGGAGGGTCGAGAATCTGCTAAACTGGTATTGGATCTCATAAGAAAATATGATCTAACATTACCGATTATTTCATCAGTAATTAAAGAACTGAAATTAGTATGAAGTTTTTTGGCAATTTATCACAAATGTTATCAGCAATATTTGGTAAAATAATATTATTAGAATTCTGTTTGTTATTATTAATTTTTCCGTTAGAAAATTTTAGAATTAATGGAGAATCTATTATTTTCCCAGCTTTTGAAGTTAGTTTACTCTACTATTTTTCCACATTTTATCATATTGGTTTTTGGCTAATATTTTTAGCAGGAATAATTTTTGACCAGTTATATTCCATGCCAATTGGTACAAATTCTTTGGTTCTGATAATTGCTCACATAATTTTAGAATTCACAGGAAAATTTTTTGTACTTAGAAGTTATTTAACAAATTTTATCGTCTTTTGTTTCTATTATTTCTTTATATTACATTTTAGATATTTGCTGATTTTAAGCAAAGGCTTATCTTCGGAGGGGTATTTTATGATATTAATGCAGTATCTAACTACTATATTCTCATATAATTTGCTACGAATTCCACTTGATAAAGCATTAGAATATTTTAGAAAACATGCTAAATAGTAAAATATTATATAGCCAGTTAATATCAAGAAGGGCTTTTCTCATAGGTTCAGGAAAACTGACATTGCTTTCGTTATTGGCTGGAAGAATGTTTTTTATGGAGTTGCTTGAAAATGATAAATATCGTACTTTATCTGATAAAAATCGTATAAGTTTTATTCTAATTCCACCTTTTAGAGGACAAATTTATGATATCAACGGTAACATTATGGCTACAAACCAAACTTGTTTTAGGTTGTTACTTGACATACATAATGGCAATGATTACAAAAACGAATTAGCTCTAGTTGCCAATATCCTAGAATTATCCGAAGAAGAACAAAATTACATTAAGCAAAAAATAAAAAAAGCCAATAAACATATTCCTTTGGTTATACTAGATAATCTTAGCTGGCAACAAATGTCACTTATTGAAGAACAAAAGTTAAATTTAAGTTCTATTTTTGTAGATGCTAGTTATTCAAGATTTTACCATTTTTCAGAAGCGACTTGTCATGTGATAGGGTACACTGGACAGATTAATGAGCAAGAAAAACAAGATTTACAAATTAACAATTTAGGGGATTTTAATATTGGAAAATTTGGTGTAGAAAAATATTATGAAGACAAGTTACGTGGAAAATTTGGTTATAAGCAGATAGAAGTAAATGCTTTGGGCAAACAAGTAAGAGAAATCACCAATATTCAAAGCCAGCAAGGTGAGGACTTACATCTAAATATTGATGTGGAACTACAACAAAGAGTGCAGCCATACTTAAATAAACAAGGTTGCTCTGCAATAGTTATCGATACCAATAATGGTAATGTGCTAGTGCTGGCTATGTCACCAGTATTTGAGGCTAATAATTTTATAAAATTATCCCAAGATTACTGGCAAAGTTTAGTCAATGATCCCTATAAGCCGTTGATTAATAAGACCATACAAAGTACTTACCCACCTGGATCTATTTTTAAAATTATTACAATTTTAGCTGGATTAGAGAATGGCATTAAACCGACTAAAACTGTTAATTGTACTGGTGCTTCAGTATTAGGTAATAATAGTGCTAGATGTTGGAATCGTCATGGTCATGGCATCGTTGATATGTATAATGCTATCAAATATTCTTGTAATTCTTATATGTATGAAATAGCTCGCTTGATAGGTCATAAAAGAATATTAGATATGGCAAGAAATTTTGGTTTTGGTACAAAAACTGGCATTGATTTAACCGGAGAAGCATCAGGTTTTGTTCCTTCAGAAGAGTGGAAAATGAAAAAATTTAACTCTAAATGGACGATTGGTGATACTCTTAATTTATCGATAGGGCAAGGGTTCTTATCAGCTACTCCAATCCAGCTAGCTAGATTTGTAACAGCAATTGCCAGTAATGGGAAATTGTATAATCCTAAAATTGCTAAAGATATATCAGTAAAAGATGGGTCAGTATTCGATCAGATTAATATAAATCAACAATATCTAGATATTTTAAAAGAAGGCATGTATAGAGCAGTTAATACGCAAGGTGGGACTGCCTATTATAGTAGAATTTTGACAGAAGGGTATCAATTAGCTGGTAAAACAGGTACGGCACAAGTACAATCAAAGGCTAATATCAATGATGATTTAAATAGAGAGTCAATTGCTTGGGAAAGGCGTAACCACGCTATATTCGCTGGGTTTGCTCCTTACCTACAACCTCGTTACTCTGTTTTAGTGTTTGTAGATCATGGTGGAGGTGGAGGCAGGGCAGCAGCCCCTATAGCTAGTAAGATTATGGCTATGGTACTTGATAAATATAATTGAATATTTTTTACTATTCGTACTTAGTGCTAGCGATTTTATAGTATATATTAGCATTTATATAAAAACTTAGAAACTTGCAATATGACAGACCCAATTTTTAAACAATTTGTAATTATTTTACCTGAGATAATGCTGACCTTACTAGCTTTGTTTACTCAGACATATGCAGTGTTATTTAGTACAAAAACTAAAACCATTAGCAATACTCAGATATTACTATCGGCAATATTACTTATTGTCGCTTTTCAACAGTTGCAGTATCTTGCTTTACAAGGTTCAGGTAATGGTATAATAGCTTTTCGTAATTCTTTTGTCGTTAATCATTTTACTGTTGGTTTTAAATTCTTTGTTTTATTATTTTCAATAATGACTATGATGATTTATCAGGCATATTGTAAAATCACTAAGGAGGAGTTTAAAACAGAATTTATAACCTTAGTGCTACTTTCTACTGTTGGTGTTTTTATTACTATATCAGCCCGTAATTTTTTACTTTTATTTGTTGCTATGGAGTTACAGGCACTGGTAGCCTATGTATTAGCTGGCTTTAATCTGAATAATATTAAAGCATCAGAAGGAGCGTTAAAATATTTTATTCTTGGGTCTTTGATTAGCTGCCTAACGTTATTTGGCATTTCCTTTATTTATGGATTTGGCGGTAGTTTAGATTATAGTAATATTTTTCAGAAATTGAATCATTCACCGCAGCCAAATATTGGTTTAATAGTGGGTTTAGTGCTTTTTTTAAGTGCTATCTTATTTAAATTATCAGCTGCTCCTTTGCATAGTTGGACGTTAGATGTATATGAAGGGTCTCCCATTCCTTCAATTACCTATTTCTCTGCTGCCACAAAAATTGGTAATGTGGTGGTATTATTAAATATAATGACTATGGTAATTGGAGATTATAAGCAAATTTCAGTTGATCTAATAAAAATCACTGCGATTTTGTCCATGCTTATTGGGGCAGCTGGTGCTATTAGACAAACCTCCCTCAAAAGGCTAATGGGTTACAGCACTATTCTAAATATAGGCTATGTTTTAATGGCTATTTCTTTTCATACTCCTTACGGTGATAGAGTAGCATTACTATATATGGTTATTTATGCTGCTTCTGTCACTGGCTTTTTTGCTTGCCTAATTACTCTGCTAGGTAAAAAATCAGATTCAGCAACTTTTGATGATATTAAAGGTCTTGCTTCTACCCGTAAAGCGTTAGCTGCTGGGATTGCGATTATCATGTTCTCTATGATAGGCATTCCACCACTGGCAGGATTTCTTGCGAAATACAGCGTTTTCTATCAGGCTATTATAGAGAAACAATTTACTCTAGCATTTATAGCTATTGGCACAAGTGTTGTAGCGGCTTATTATTACCTGAAAATAGTTAGGTCTATGTATTTTTTTGAGGTGGATAAAAGTTTGAAACTAGTTTTAGTACCAACACCTAAGAGCTTAAAATTTATATGCTATTTGATTATTGGAGTTTTATTGCTTCTGTGTGTTTTTATCTAACCACTTTTTGATACTATGGATGGTTTATAGCTATGTCATGGCAGAAAAAATATAATCTACTAATTTTTGATGAAATAGATAGCACCAGCTGTGAAGCTGTTAGAATGGCTAAGACTTGTCCTGATGGTAGTTATGTAATATTGGCAAAAAATCAGACAAAATCGCGTGGAAGAAATAGTAAAATTTGGCATTCTAGTTTAGGGAATTTGCATGTTAGTATATTATTAAATCATAAGATTAATCTTAGCTATATTCCGCAATTATCTTTTGTTATGGCTATTGTTGTTTATAAAACTATCAATTCTTTGTCCGTTAGATCAGAAAATTCTATTAAATTAAAATGGCCCAATGATGTTTTGATAAATGACAAGAAAGTATCAGGTATATTGCTTGAGTCTATTAGTATAAATGATAATAATTATCTCATTATAGGTGTTGGCATCAACGTTAAGGGAAGCCCTTTAAATATTGATCAATTGGCAACCAATTTATCCGATGAGAATATAGAAGTAAAAGATCTAGAATATTTATTAGAGCTTCTCATGATTAACTTTGAAAAATATTTTAGTAGATGGAAACAAGAAGGGTTTAGTAAAATAAGACAATATTGGCTTAAAAGAGCTTATAAGTTAGGTAAGATGGTTACTGTAAATGATGGAAACACAAAAATTTCAGGAATTTTTAAAGACATAGATGAGAACGGGAGTATAAGGATTCAGCTTGCCTCAGGGCAGGATTATTGCGTTAATTATGCTACGGAAATAATTTATTAATCCCTAATTCGCGTTGATAGACGAAGATTAAAATTATGAAGTGCTAGGAGTCGAAGGGTCGAGGAGCGGAGCGTACATTTAGTACGTAAGCACCGAATATCCCTGAAGACGACAACGCAATTCTTGATTTTAATCGAGTATATTAACTGATATTTTTTTGATAAAACTCTATAGCCTTGTTTAAATCCTCTATTGTATCAACAGAGATAGGAATATTGTTAACATAACATACCCCTATGGACATGTTATTTTGTAATGCTCTTAGTTGTTCAAGTTTTTCGCTTAATTCTAAAGTTGAAACAGGTAAGTTTATGAATTTAGTTAATGCTTCTTTGCGAAACCCATACATTCCTACATGATATAGAAATTCTTCTGCACCGTGTGGAATGAGATTACGAGAGAAATACAAAGCCTTATCATTATGGTCAGTAATAACTTTGACATTACTATGACCATTTACGGCGTCTATACCGACTTTTACTACTGGGGTCATAATATCATGGCTACTAGATTTTAGGTTTTCAATAACTTTGATAATTGATTCCGGCTCAATAAAAGGCATATCACCCTGTACATTCAGGATATAATTAATATGGTGATTGTTAGGGATTAGCTGAAACGCTTGGTATACACGTTCGGTACCAGTTTGACATTCTTGGCTTGTCATAATGAATTGTCCATCACAATCAGTAACTTTTTTAGCTATAATTTCTGAATCAGTTGCCACATAAATATTTTTTAGTTTGGTTGAATATACTTGCCTAATAACATGCTCAATTATGGATATTCCTCCTATAAGTTGCAGAGGTTTCTTGAGAAGTCTTACGGAATCAAGTCTTGAAGGGATAATAATTGCAACATCAGAATGCATAAGCTACCATATTAAAGATATTTATCAAAATAATTGTTGACATGATAGGCTTTTTAAACGATAAAGTAAAGCTTATTAGACAGGTTCTTGAGAGACAATTTGTCTTTAAGTACTATTGTTTAGGGCTCGTAGCTCAGCAGGTAGAGCACTTGACTTTTAATCAGGTTGTCCCGGGTTCGAATCCCGGCGAGCCCACCACTTTAGGGTACTTAAAACCATAAACATATTTGCGTATGTTGGGTTTATAATCCTAAGTGAAGCCAGCTAAAAAAGTATATCTGATGCATGACACTGCTAACACTTGAAATGCTAAGGGTATTAATGGGTTTGTAGCTCAGCTGGTTAGAGCACACGCCTGATAAGCGTGAGGTCGGAAGTTCAAGTCTTCTCAAACCCACCATTCGTAAGTATTCTTTATGAATCTTGAGAATATAATTCCACAATTAAGCCGTAATAAGTTAGCTATTTACTGGCTTGGAAATGGTATATTTTCGCTTGCTCTTGCTGGGGTGTATTCAATAATATTGGTAATGCTCCGCACTCCAATGTTAGTTAACTTATTTTCAAATACAGAAATTTTTCGATCAGCTTTGGTTATTCATGTTAATTTATCAATCCTAGTTTGGTTGATGTCAGTTACAGCATGTGTTTGGAGCTATAATCTAGAGGCAACGACTCCCAGCATAACATGTGTAATAATAGCATTTATTTCTACTGCACTAATAGCTTTATCACCATTTTGTGGTCAAAATTTTCCTGTAATGAACAATTACATACCAATGCTGGAGAATATAATATTTATTCTCGGAATTAGTTTGTTTGGTGTATCTGTATTGTTATTTGCCTTATATACATTATGGAACTGTTGCAAAATATCTTACTTTAACTCCCTCATTAATTTTACTATTCTTTCTACCGTAATAATGTGGGTGTTAGTATGGGTATGTTTTATTTGGTCTTATTGCCAGTTACAAGAAATTATTAAACTTGTACCAGTCGATATAGAATTTTACTATGAATTGCTTTTTTGGAGTGGCGGGCATTTATTACAGTTTATTTACACGCAAATTTTGATATTAGTAATGATAGTGTTATTCCATGTTTGGATAGGTAAGGAATTAAGATTAAAAAAGCTGTACCTTGCACTATTATATTTAAATTTTGTTATAAGTGTTGCAGCTATTAGTGGACATTTATTATATGATATTATAGATGCTGAATTCAAAGAATACTATACTAAACAAATGAAATATGGTGGTGGGATAGCAGCAACTTTGTCTTTGATAATAATGTTTTATGAGGTGAAGTGGTATCATTCCCGCATAGGAGGGAATGACATTAACCCTAGTAAGGACATCAGGGAGGTTCAAATGCGTTTGGTGAAGACAACCATAATTTGTTCCAATATATTATTTCTGTTTGGAGGATTTATTGGTATATTAATTATAGGTATGAATGTTACTATTCCTGCCCACTACCATGGTTCAATTGTTGGGATTAGTGTAGCTTGTATGGGTTTCTGCTTTTTTCTATGTGACGATAAACAGCAGAAGAACTCATATTTTACAACAGCAATTATAACGATAACTACAGGGCAGATGTTACATATTATAGCTCTTCTTTTTGCTGGTGGGTACGGGGTGATGCGAAAAACACCAGGGGTAGAAATGACTATTGGCAGTAAATTATTAATGGGTGTAATGGGTGGTGGTGGGCTGATTGCTATTGTTGGTGGCTTGATGTTTGTTATTATTTGTGGTAGAAGAATCTTGTTTAAGTAATTGGAATAAAAATAATGGACTTGAAAAAACCTACTACAGAAGAAGCCAAAGAGGCAGTTAAAACTTTATTACGATTTATTGGTGAAGATCCAAATAGGGAAGGGCTACTAAAAACTCCTGATAGAGTAATAAAAACTTACCAAGAAGTGTTTTCTGGGTATGATAGAGATGTGGAAGAAATATTAACGACTAAATTTTACGATACTTGTAATTTTCAGGATTTCATAGTGTTAAAAGACATACATTTTAATTCATTTTGTGAACATCATATGTTACCGATAACTGGTACGGTAAATATAGCTTATATACCTGATAATTGTATAATAGGTATCAGCAAGCTCGCTAGGATAGTTGATGTTTTTGCTAGGAGACTACAGATTCAAGAAAAGATGACTGTACAAATTGCTGAAACATTACAGAAATATATTAAGCCCCTAGGTGTTGCGGTTAAGATTTCTGCATTACATAGCTGTATGACTCTTAGAGGAGTTATGCAAAATGATAGTATTATGAATACTATGCATTATACAGGTATATATATAGAGCAGCAGAAATATCGCCACGAATTCCTAAATATTATTTCCAAAAAATAATCCAAGGTAAACTTTATGTTACTATCAAAATATTTTTTACCTGTGCTGAAGGAAGAACCAGTGGAGGCACAAGTGGTTTCTCATCGGTTGATGCTTAGAAGCGGTATGATAAGACAGCAATCTGCTGGGATTTATAGCTGGTTGCCGATAGGCTTAAAAGCCCTTAAAAATGTTGAAAATATCGTTCGACTTAATATGAACAAGGTAGGGGCTATTGAAATATTAATGCCTTGTATTCAACCAGCATCTTTATGGGTGGAATCTGGAAGATTTGAGAATTATGGCAAAGAAATGCTAAAATTCCAAGATCGCCATGATAATACGTTATTGTTTGGACCTACTAATGAAGACATGGTGACTGATATTTTTAGAAATAATATTCAGTCCTATAAGGATTTGCCAAAAAACTTATATCATATTCAATGGAAATTTAGGGATGAAATTAGACCTCGCTTTGGGGTTATGCGTGGTAGAGAATTCTTAATGAAAGATGCATATACTTTTGATATAGATCAAATAAGTGCTGTAAAAACCTATAATCAGATGTATCTAGCCTATATGCAAACATTTCGTGATATGGGTTTAACTGTAATTCCAGTACTTGCTGATAATGGTCCAATTGGTGGCAATTTAAGCCACGAGTTCCATATTCTTGCTGATAATGGTGAGAGTACAATTTTTTATGATAAAAAATTCCTATCTTTAACAGATCAGGAAAGTTTAGATATTGAAAAATTACAAACCTTATATGCAGCAGCAGAAGAAAAACATGATCCTGATAAATGCCTGTTATCAGAACATGACCTTGCCAGTAGTAAGGGTATTGAAGTTGGGCATATTTTTTATATTGGCATAAAATATGCCGAAGCCATGAATGCTTTAGTAAATAGTAATAAGGGTAATCTTGTGCCAGTGGAAATGAGTTCTTACGGTATTGGTATTTCAAGACTTTTAGCTGCCATAATCGAATCAAGTCATGATGATAAAGGGATTATATGGCCTACAAATATTGCTCCTTTTATGGTATCAATATTAAATTTGAACATACTTGATAGCAAATGCAATGAACTATCACAAAATCTATATGATAAACTTGTGGCAAGTAAAATAGAAGTATTATACGATGATACCAATGAAAGAGCCGGTAGCAAATTTGCCACGCATGATCTTATAGGATCACCATACCAAATAATCATTGGTCCTAAAAAAGCTGAAAATAATGTGGTCGAACTAAAAGATCGTAGGACTGGAAAAATGGAAGAATTAGATGTGGGTGCTGTTATTGATAGAATATTTAGGTAAAAATATCATATACTGCTCGTAAATGAAGAGTTGGTAGACGATAGTATAACTTCAAGAAGAGCTAGGCAGTAGCAAAGTCGAGCTGCTAGGCGTACATTAGTACGTGAGCAGCGGAGATATTTAGACACGACAACGCCAATTCTTGAAGTTCTACCTGAGTATACATGAGGTTCATAATGAAAAAGAGTATTAGTGGACAATAAAAATTTGTTATATTTTATATTATAGATATTAAAGGTAGCGGGTCTAATGTCACACATATTAGTAAAGCGTTGGTTGGTGGTATGCTGCTGCATGGTAATATTTATGATTTTTTTAGGAGGTCTCACTAGGCTTACTGATGCTGGTTTATCAATTGTTGAATGGAAACCGGTTTCAGGTATCGTTCCCCCGCTGGGTAATGCTGACTGGCAGGATGAATTTGCTAAATATCAACAATCTGTCGAATATAAGCAAAAAAATACTAATATGACTCTTTCAGAGTTTAAATTTATTTTTTGGCTTGAATTTATTCACCGTTTTGCTGGCAGAGTAACAGGTTTGTTGTATCTAGTACCATTACTATATTTTTTTGTACGTGGACGGATTGATACAAGGTTACTGCCTGTATATTTGGCGATATCGTTATTATTTGCAGTCCAAGGATTTATGGGCTGGTATATGGTGAAAAGTGGTCTAATTTTGCAACCATATGTCAGTCATTTCCGTTTAGCTTGTCATTTGGTTATTGCAGTTATTATCTATAATTTACTGTTCTATCAGCTGATGAAAAATAGTTTTGATATTTTACTAGTTGAACGGTCAATAAGTTTAAATTTAGCAAAATTCTTTTGTATATTCACTATTATTATAGTTTATATACAGATTTTTTTAGGTGGTCTAGTTGCAGGTCTTGATGCAGGGCTTGTATATAATAGCTTTCCGTTAATGGGGAATAGTTTTATACCTCAAGAAATAGCTTTTAAACTATTGAGTAGAGATAGTTTAAGTGATGCTGTTTTTGTTCAGTTTATCCATAGAATTGGAGCGTATATTGTTTGTACTAGTGTTGGTTTGTTAGTGTTGAGTCTAATAAAAACCAAGCATCCTAAATTAAACAAAGTTGCTTATTATATTGTTGGTGTGCTGATATTACAAATGTTAGCTGGCATAATTACTATTTTATATTCAGTACCTATATTAATGGCCTTAGTGCATCAGATTTTTGCTATTATACTATTATCATGTATATTATGGGGGTATTTTTTGTTAAAGAGTAGCTAGTGGCAATATTAAATGTAGATATAGAACTACCTTGTAGGTTGGATCGTTACTTGAAGAAATTATATCCTAGCTTTACCCAAGGGATGGTTGAGCGTGCCTTAAGGTTTAAACAGATAATGGTTAATTCTTGTAAGGTAGCGGCAAATTTGCGAATAAAGGCTGGGGATCAAATTTTTATAGAGGATAGTTTAAATTTAGAACCTAAAAAAGTTTCTGATAAGATTTTTTCTAGTTCTGCAGTTATACTAGCCGGTAAGTTAATGAAGGATTACCTAGTTTATCAGGATGAGTGGCTTATAGGAATTAATAAGCCAGTAGGTCTTGCAACCCAAGGTGGTAGTAAAATAAGCCTATCTATAGATGATGCACTACAATATTTAAATAGCCAAGGGGCAGATTTAAAACTAGTACATAGGTTAGATAAAGATACTTCAGGTATATTACTAATCGCTAAAAATTATGCGAGTAGTATAAAATTAGTGAAAGCCTTTAAGGAAAAGAATATTCAGAAAACCTATATTGCAGTAGTTTTAGGTAACCTTCCGCAACATGAAGGAGAAATTAGTGGTATGATAGGGAAGAATAGGGGAGGGGCGTATGAGACTGTACAAAATGATGAAGAACATGGCAAATTAGCCATAACTTGCTATAAATTGCTGAAAAACTTAAATAATGGTTTGACTCTAGTTGAGTTCACTCCTCTTACTGGCAGAATGCATCAACTCCGATTTCATGCGAAAATGCTGGGTTGTCCCATAATAGGTGACACAAAATATGGTACTCAAGAAGCCATGGCTTTATCCAAGGAAATGTTATTACATGCCAAAAGAATAATCTTACCGGAGAAAATATTTGCTAAAGAAATAATAATTAATATAGATTTACCGGGATATTTTTACCCACATCTCTTTATTTCCGCTTGAGCTGCGGCAATCCTGGCTATAGGAATGCGGTATGGTGAACAGGATATATAATGCAAACCAATTTTATGAAAAAACTCTATAGAATCAGGATTGCCCGCATGTTCTCCGCATACGCCAAGTTTTAATGTAGGATTGTTTTTTAACCCACGTTTTATAGCAATTTCTATTAACTCCCCTACCCCTTCCTCATCTAATTTACTAAAAGGATCAAATGCAAAGATTTTTTTCTCCAAATAATCCGGGAAAAATGATGCTACATCATCTCGAGAAATTCCATAAGTTGTTTGCGTTAAATCATTGGTACCAAAGCTAAAGTAATCTACCTGCTTGGCAATTTCTCCAGCTTTTAAAGCAGCTCTTGGTAGTTCGATCATAGTACCAAGAGTAAAATCAAACTTACATTGGTTAGTATTCTCCATGTCAATGATCACATCTTGTATATGTATCTTTAAAGCTTTTAGCTCATTAACGTCACTGATTAAAGGAATCATTAACTCTAGAACAATATTTATATTCTCTTCAATCTGCAATTCTCTGATAGCAGTAAGAATTGCCATTATTTGCATTTGATAAATTTCAGGATAAGAAATACCAAGGCGACATCCTCTATGTCCAAGCATAGGATTCACTTCATATAGTGCGTGCAAACGTTGTTCCACAACAGCTAAAGGTAGATTCATAACATCTGCTAAGTTTCTTTTATCAATCTCTGTTGTTGGCAAAAATTCATGTAAAGGAGGGTCAAGCAGTCTTATATTTACGGCTTTACTATGCATAATTCGAAATAATGCCTTAAAATCTCGAATTTGCAAGGGCAATAATTTATTTATTGCATGTTTTCTCCGTTCTATATCAGGAGCAATTATCATTTCTCGTACTAATGGAATTTTATCAGGGTCAAAAAACATATGTTCTGTTCTACATAGTCCAATTCCACACGCCCCAAATTTCATGGAAACACCAGCGTCTAAAATAGTTTCAGCATTGGCTCTAACTTTTAAAGTAGCAAATTCATCTGCCCAATCTAAAATTGTTTGAAATTCCTTAGTAAAACTAGGTTGAATAAGTGGTACTTCCCCTAAAAAAATTTTTCCTGTTCCACCATCTATAGTTATTAAGTCACCATAATTAATGATAGTTTCCCCTATTTTAAAGAGCTGTTTTTTTTCATCTATTACCACATCACTTGCCCCGCAAACACATGGTTTTCCTAATCCTCTAGCGACTACAGCCGCATGTGATGTCATTCCGCCTCTAGCTGTAAGAATACCGGCTGAAACATACATACCATTTATATCTTCAGGACTAGTATCATGGCGTACCAAAATTACTTTATGGTGATGCGACATTTTCTCGGCATCATATGGAGAAAAAACTACTATACCAGTGGCAGCCCCAGGAGATGCTGGCAGTCCTTTAGCAATGGGGCTTAGAGTATTGCTATAATCAATAGCCGTGTGCAAAAGCTGAGTTAGAGATTCCGGATCTAGACACATTATTGCTTGTTGTTTAGTAATCAGTCCTTCTTGTACCATATCCGTGGCAATTTTAATACTGGCTAAAGCTGTTCTTTTAGCAGTACGTGTTTGCAAGACATAGAACTTACCGTTTTCCACGGTGAATTCTATATCTTGTATATCCAAGTAATGTAGTTCTAACTTCTTACAAATTTTTTGTAATTGATCAAATATTTGTGGCATAACTGTTTGCATTGAGCAATCAGGAATATGATCGTTTGACATAATAGGGCTTGGGGTTCTTGTCCCTGACACTACATCTTCACCTTGGGCGTTTACTAGATATTCACCAAAAAGCTTATTTTCACCAGTTGCAGGGCAACGTGAAAATACTACTCCTGTTGCAGAATTATTGTTTTGATTACCAAAAACCATTGACTGTACATTAATCGCTGTACCCCAATCATTGGGTATATTATGTAGCTTTCTATAAGTTATTGCTCTATCACTTGTCCAAGATTTTAATACGGCTTTTATTGATTCTTCTAGTTGTGTATATGGATCAAAAAACGATTCACCACAATGATTAAAGATTATCTTTTTAAACTCTTCAACTATTATTCTTAGGAAACCCCCAGTAATTTCGTTCTCTTGATAAATATTACATTTGCTCTTATGCATTTCAAATGCATTCTTAAATAATCCGTTTGAAACGGATAATACTGTTGATCCGTACATTTCTAAGAATCTTCGGTAGCTGTCAAGAGCAAAAATTTCATTTCCAGTACTGGATAGCACATCGCAAACTTGATCATTATACCCAAGATTAAGTATAGTATCCATCATGCCGGGCATAGAAGCTCTTGAGCCTGAACGGACGGATAGTAGTAGTGGATTTTTATGATCCCCAAAAATCTTACCAGTAGTATTTTCTAAATTTTTAACAGCTACCGCTAAGTCCTTATTAAAATTTTCAGGCAAATTGTAATTATTTTTATAAAAATAATTACAAAGTTCTGTAGTAATAGTAAAACCATCGGGAATAGGTAAATTTAAGTTAGACATCTCAGCAAGACCAGCTCCTTTACTACCAAGTATGTCTTTCATTTGGGCATTGCCTTCCCCGCCGTTAGTACCAAAATAATAGATCCATTTGTTCATAAATACCGAAACAATTTTTAAGATAATTATTATATAATATGGCTAGATAAGCTGCAATGTTTAAATGCCCTGTACTAGAATATATCTCATAACTCAAGTCTCCCAAGTTTCTTCCCTCACTCTCTTGATTTCTAGTTGATCAAATTTTGTGCCGCTTAATAAGGATTCATTAAAATAAATTTTCTTTCTCTTAACTTCTTATTTTCTCTTAATCCGAAATTTGGATTTTCAGATTATATCAGGAGTATCACCAATAACGTTGCTTAATACTTTTTCTTCTTCATAGCCTTTTAAATCTAAAGCATGAATAATCCCTTGAGCTTGCTCAGGTTTTAAGAATTTTAGATTTAATGCTGTATCAATATTTATATCAAGAAAAGTATTCATATACTCATTAGCATCATTAATAATAGAGTTTATACTCTCATCATTGTTATTCTGCATTTCTGTTTTTAATTTTAATAAAACATTTTTTACGTTTTCATTCAGTGCAGGATCATTTATTAATTTCTCAATATTACTAGTGCTAATGTTGTGCTTTAAGAACTGGTTGACAAAATAATCATTGTTGCATTTTTCACAAATTATTTTGGATAACTGTTCGGAACTAAAATGAAATTGTTGTTTATCTTTATAATATCCCCAATCTTCCTCATTAGGATTTAAGCTAAATATTTCTATGTTTAGATTTGCTGTAGTAAATACACATAATTGCTTCCAAAAGTTATCTACAAATGAATCAAAGCTTTGATAAGATATTTCACCTGAATTTGGATCAAAAAAATGCAATATTTTATTTGCATCTAAATATAAAGCAGTTGCATGTTGATCACTAAAAGTGTTAAGAGAAATTAGTTTTTGAGGTTGTATTAACTCTTCAATCTTTTGTCTAAAAGCTTCTTTTGTAAGCTTTTTATAACTATGTGAAAATATTTTTTTATGTCATTTATTTTCTTTTGTCCCCCCTCCCCTGTAGTATAATACTCAAGTAAAGCCATATTTTGTAAATGTGGTTCTTTACTATGGAGAGAAGATGCCTTAGTCTTTATTGTACTTATATCTTCCAGTTGATTAAAATCCCATGAATAGTTGTTGTTTTCTCTCTTTTCGACAGTATGATGACTAGCAAGTAAATTTTGAATAAATACATCAATATTTAATTTTTGTGGTTTTGTCGCATCTATAAATCATACTACATCAAGATTGTTAAAACTAAGGTTTTGGACATTATGATGCCATTAACATAGCAAAATTCTCAAAAGTAGAAAGATTATCATTAGCTCCAATTATTTGTCTTTTTTGCATCATACGAATATTTTCTATACCGGTAATAGTCATTTCTGCAGAATGAAAACTCTTAAAACCAAGCATTGGCTTTGTACGTTTTTTGATAAACCTATGATCTTGTTCTACAAGATTATTTAGGTATTTGGTCTGAATAACCTTAATTTTATAATCTTTAGGAACTTCTGTATTCAAATCATTAAGAGCAGCCGTATTACTACCGCTTTTATCAATTACTACTTTCTCAGGAAAATTATTCTCTCTAAAGGCTTTACAAAAAAATGCAAGTGCTGCAGGCTTGTCTCTATGCTTACGTAGCAGAAAGTCTACAGTATTACCAAGACTATCTAGTGCTCTATATAAATAAACCCATTTACCGTTTAATTTAATATAAGTCTCATCCATTCTCCAACTACTACCAACTGGCTTCTTTCTTTTTCTAACCACCTGATCTATCAATGGTACAAATTTTATAACCCATCTTTGTAATGTAGAGTGATCAATTTTTGCTCCCCTTATACTCATCATTTCTTCCAAATCTCGATAACTTAAAGAAAATCGGCATTTCATATAGACAAATAACATTATTATTTCTGGTGAAGAACAAAATCCTTTGAAATATGATAATAATCTTGCAGTAATACGAAACATCTTAACATCTTTTTTAGATCATTATATCAATCTTTTTTCTATTGTCCAACATATGCGACAGAACCCAATAAATAACCTAGTGAATTTATTATCAAAAATTACAATAGAAATTTGATACCTAGTGTAAGCAATTGTATATAAAACTAAATACCAAAATAATATGCCTACTATCATTTTTCTAAAAAAAATTACTTTTGGGTTAGAAAAAAAGCTCATAAAACTTACCAAAAATATAAAACAAAATTTGCATTACGTGCTTGTTCGATAGCTTTTTGCTGCTGTTTCTGCAAATCCTGCGAGAAACCATACAAAAAATTCAGTAACTTCTCGTCCTGTTTTTTAAATAGATCGCTTTGGTAAAATATTTCCAGCGAGCTAGATATTTTTCATCTTCTTTACTTCGTTTATCACTAGCTAGCCATGAATTATTGCCATGGCTGCTGCCTTCATGGTTAATAATATTTGCTTCTTCGCTCATATTTTACTCATTGATAATTTCATACATAAATTTTTAAGAAATTCTATTTTCCCAATACAGCAATTCAATACTCTTCCTATTTAATTTTCGTCAAGTACAGTAGTTGTGTCTTCAGCCAAATTCTTACGTAGCAATTCTATTTCTTCTATGGATAGTTTTGTTAATTTACTTATAGTTTCTATAGGATAGCCTTCTTTTAGCATTTCTTTTGCTATTTCTATAGCTTTTTTTTCTTCACCTTCAGCTTTACCGTTATTAAAATTTTCTGCTAGAGCAAGTTCTTCTGCATCTTCCTGCAATTTGGTTCTAACATATAAGTCGTATTCTGCTGGGGTAAGCTTATACCGTTCAATCATATGGTAAGCATCTAATACCTTACTGCTCTTAATATCTTTAGGTGGTTCTGTCTCTTGTGTTGCACATTTGAATAGATGTAACCATTCATCAGCAACACTCATTAATTTCGTTTTTTTAAATTTTCCAAGCTCTATAAATACATAAGAGAGGTCAAATAAATATTGTTTATTAGTAGTAGTCTCAATATTTTTATGAATACTTATATAAGGCACTCTTTTATCAAATATTCTAGTTTTTATCAATGAAATCACCATTACTGGCAATAAATCCAAGTGAGTTAAACCTTCCGTAAGTTGTTGAACATATGAATGCGCAGAATAATATTGTACTCTTTTTAAATAATCGGTTTCATTTTTTTTCTGCATTTCGATAATGTACCAGTTTCCTGATTCATCTTTAACTTTTAAATCAAATACACTTCTCCTACCCTTATGAATCCCTGCTAATTCTTCTACTGGAATAAATTCAATTTCCTTAATTCTGTACATTTCAGATAAATCAAGAACACTATTAAGAAATTCTTTTAAATTCTCTTTATCACGGAAGATTTTCTTAAACAAACTATCATTTGTTGGGTCTAAATATTTTTCCATATCAACTACTCCTTTTTCCTTCAATATTATCAACTCCATCATCTCTTGACGCTTGCGAGCATATGTACAAAAACAAAGCTCGCATGCCTTCATTGAAAGCGGTGTAGTTGCTTTCTTGCCGCATGAAGTTGCTGCGATACACACTACTCATGTGGGCTAAATCTCCTAATACTATTCTACCATCTTCTCCACTAAAAATCTTCAAATAAATTGATTTTAATTGCTCTTTTGTGAGTATTGTGGGGTGGAGATTGGGTTACTGAAGAATTCATCACAAGAGCTAGCAATGTTTTCCGAGGATTATAACTTTTGAAAATGATTTATATCTAACATACACCCTATCATTATACAATATACGTCAGTTCGGGATAAGATATAGATGAAATAGTAATAGATAAAAGGATTGTCAAAAAGGAGTGCCTGCAGTATTTATATTTTTAAACAAAAAAACAAACTACAGGCATGAAAAAAGATATCACAGAATTATATAGTTTTATAGATGATTTTTGTAAAATTTATTTGGAGTATGAACAGAGAAAGTTATTACCATCAAATAAGCAAAGAAATCGCTGTTGTAGCATGAGTCTAAGTGAAATGTTAACAATAATAATTATGTTTCATACATCCTATGCTAAGAATTTTAAATTTTTCTATAAAAGTTATATAGAGTGCATGCATAAGGATGATTTTCCCAAAGCCTTGAGTTATAATAGATTTGTTGAATTAATGGCACGATTATTCATACCGCTAAATATGTTGATTCATTTGTTGTTTGGTGAGGAAACAGGTATTTATTGTCCCACTTTGGGAGAAAAACCCCGCACTTGCAGTGCGTCGTTTCAACATAAATTTTAAATATCTTATCAAGAAAAGATAAGATATTTTTTTAACAAAATCTTACACTTCACAGATATATTCTTTTTGTGTTGTGACACTTTTTAAATGAACCATACACAAATAGTTTCTAACTTTTAAGTTAGTACATACATGAGGCATTCATGCCGTAATATTAAGCTCTGCACTTGCAGTGCAGAGTGGTTAACTTTATTGACTCTACAACGATTAAAGCTTGTCACAATAAAAGGCGTTATAGCAATAAAGTTTTTAAAGGATTAGCCAAACATAGTAAATCCTCTATGGGGTATTTTTATGGTTTTAAATTACATGTAATAATCAATAATAAAGGGGAGTTTATGGCATTAAAAGTGACCAAAGGCAATGTAGATGATAGGGTTCCAGTACCGGAGTTAACAAAAAGATTAACTGGAATTATAGCAGCTGATAAAGGTTATATTAAGCAAAATTTGTTCTTAAATTTATATGAAAGAGGCTTAAAAATGATTCATGGAATTAAGAAGAATATGGAAAATAAATTAATGGATTTGAAAGAAAAAATCTTACTTCGAAAGCGTAACTTAATTGAAACAGTTTTTGATTATCTAAAAAATAAAATGAACCTTGAACATACTAGACATAGATCACCAATAAATGCCTTTGTCCATATATTATCTACTCTTGTTGCTTACTCATTAAAGAAAAATAAACCTTCAACAAAATTTGATTTTAATCTACATGTTCACAATATCCTTATCCCGAATTGACGTTATACATAAAATTTTACCTCGTTTATGAATTAAATTTGCTTCTTCGCTCATATTTTACTCATTGATAATTTCATACATAAATTTTTTAGAAATTCTATTTTCCCAATACAGCAATTCAATACCCTTCCTAACCCGAGTTGCCAATTAATTTATAAGAACAGAGCTAGGTTTTATAAACGTTTGAGGTTAATTTGTAACATTAAAACACTCAATAAAAACTATATTTTTTAGAAATATGTTTGTATGGAAAATGTTTTAGTATCAAATCTCACATGGAATCAGCTTTAAATATAGCTTTTGCCAGTATAATTAATTGGCAACTCGGGTTATGTTAGTAAATAACTAACGATTATAGACTTTTTCAACAGCTCGACATGTTTTACGGATATTTTTTTACCAACAAAGTTACCATACTTGTTTAAATCATCATTTAAAGATGTCACTATGTGTTCCCGTATGCTTAAATACCACAATTGTCGAAATCTCGAAGGTATAGCGGGTTTTCATAAGTAAAAAAGTAGATATAATCAAGTATAAAGAAAAGGAAGACAACGAAAATAACAATTAGCGGTAAAAAAACTGTTATTGACTTTAGGGTAGTATAGTTTAAAATTAAAAATGAAGTAACTGCAAAGTGACTTTGGGGTGTAGAAACCTGTAATCCAACAGTGGTGAATAGCAGCCATTAAATGATGTATCCTCGACTTTCATGGTCGGGGAGATGTTGGCTATGTTCAGGGCTTAAGGTTTTTTCTTTAAGCCTAAAGGTTAACATAGCTGTCTGTTGGCAGTTTTTCTAACTCCCCGATCGCCAAAGTAATCTCTCAAGGTTCTTTGGTGGTTAAAACTTGATAACTTTAAGTTTAATCATAAAGGAGATACTGCTATGACATACACAACAACTTTAGTTTCTGAAGCAATCATCTTTTTTGATTCGGCTTATGACTATCCTATGATATTAGTGGCATCTTAGCATCAGACCAATTCTAGTTTAGAGTTGAAAATATTAAGGTATTTGTAAAGATGAAAGATATTAATAACTGGCAATCAAAATTGGTTTTGTCGCATCTATAAATCATACTACATCAAGATTGTTAAAACTAAGGTTTTGGACATTATGATGCCATTAACATAGCAAAATTCTCAAAAGTAGAAAGATTATCATTAGCTCCAATTATTTGTCTTTTTTGCATCATACGAATATTTTCTATACCGGTAATAGTCATTTCTGCAGAATGAAAACTCTTAAAACCAAGCATTGGCTTTGTACGTTTTTTGATAAACCTATGATCTTGTTCTACAAGATTATTCAGGTATTTGGTCTGAATAACCTTAATTTTATAATCTTTAGGAACTTCTGTATTCAAATCATTAAGAGCAGCCGTATTACTACCGCTTTTATCAATTACTACTTTCTCAGGAAAATTATTCTCTCTAAAGGCTTTACGAAAAAATGCAAGTGCTGCAGGCTTGTCTCTATGCTTACGTAGCAGAAAGTCTACAGTATTACCAAGACTATCTAGTGCTCTATATAAATAAACCCATTTACCGTTTAATTTAATATAAGTCTCATCCATTCTCCAACTACTACCAACTGGCTTCTTTCTTTTTCTAACCACCTGATCTATCAATGGTACAAATTTTATAACCCATCTATTGTAATGTAGAGTGATCAATTTTTGCTCCCCTTATACTCATCATTTCTTCCAAATCTCGATAACTTAAAGAAAATCGGCATTTCATATAGACAAATAACATTATTATTTCTGGTGAAGAACAAAATCCTTTGAAATATGATAATAATCTTGCAGTAATACGAAACATCTTAACATCTTTTTTAGATCATTATATCAATCTTTTTTATATTGTCCAACATATGCGACAGAACCTACTTTGAGTTGTCCCAATAATTAATATCTTCTTCCATAAAAACCATAAATATTTTTTATATTCAATTTATAGATTAAACTAAAATATAAATTATTACCAAGGATTTTTTATCTATTTTTAAAAAAGATGAATGTTTTTGCATTTTGTTGTTGTATAAATAGACAATTACTCCCTTTATGTTCACTTATCCCCCTCCTCTAATTCCTTATGATATAATTTATAATATTCGGCTTTATTATCTATAAGCTGCGAATGAGTTCCTTGTTCAAATATCATACCAGATTTCATAACAACTATGTGATCAACGTCCTTAATACTCGATAAACGATGGGTTATAATTAAGGTAGTCTTACCTTTGCGAAGATTTACTAAAGAATTTAAAATTAATCGCTCAGAATTTTGATCTAACGAACTTGTTGCCTCATCCCAAACTAAAATTGCTGCCGGCTTCAAAAATGCTCTGGCTATCGCTAAACGTTGACGCTGCCCACCTGAAAGTGTTGTACCTTGATTGCCAATCATCGTATCATAGCCAAATGGAAGGTGCGAAATAAATTCATCAGCATCAGCATATTTTGCCGCGGTAATAATTTCACTTTGAGTAGCATTTGGATTACCATAAGCAATATTTTCTGCAACGCTAGTGTCAAATAATGTAGTATCTTGCGTTACTAAAGAGATTTGCCGTCTTAAAGAGTCAATTTTTATGTCTTTAATATCGTAATCATCAATTACAATTTGTCCACTAGTTGGATTATAAAATCTTACTAATAAATTAGATAATGAAGTTTTGCCGCTACCAGAACGCCCAACAAAAGCTGTAGTTTTTCCTGGCATTATTTTTAGACTAACGAGCTTTAAAGCTACTTTATCATTAAATTTTAGCTCGACATTGTGAAAAATTATTTGCGGATTAACTAATTGAACATTTTGAGCATTTACACTATCTTTAATAATAGGCTCAGTATCTAGAACATTAAAAACTCTTTTTGTTGCAGCAATACCCTCTTGTAAATTTACATTTAAAGAAACCAAGCTTTTAAAAGGTCTATAAGCTGCAAGAAAGGCAGTAATAAAAGCAAAAAATGCTCCTGGTGTAGTTTCTCCTTTTATGACTAACAATCCACCGTACCAAATAAGCCCTCCAACTGTAATACCACTTAACACTTCCATGATTGGTGAGACCAATGCATCCAATTTTGCAGTTTTCTTTAAAAAATGTAAAATATTACTAGAGAACAATAAAGCTCGATTGCTTTCAATTTTCTCTCCTAAGAAAGACTTAACAATTTTAATTGACTGAAAAGTTTCATCTAACCTAGAAGTATAATTAGCTAATTCCTCTTGAGCTTGTCCTGATATTCTACGAATTTTTCTCCCTAATTTCTGTATTGGATAAATTGCTAGGGGAAATGCTAGAAATACTATACAAGATAACCTAGGTTCTAACTTAAACATCACTATGATAAGGCCTACTACTGTCAAAAAATATTTCGCACATCCTACTAGTAAATTTGACACAGCACCACGCATCATGGCAATATCGTTAGTAAAGCGTGATATTAAACGCCCTGATGATTGAGATTGAATAAAGAGAGTATCGGCAAATAATAGATGTTCATACATTTTAATTTGTAAATCAGTTAGAATTCTCTGACCGATAAATTTAACTAAATAACTTGAATAATATTCAGCTATCCCTTTAATAGTAAATGTGATCACTACCATTAACGGCAAAAATAATAACATTTGACGATTGCCGATTAAAAATATTTGATCAATAGTTGGTCGCACTAAATCAACGATACAAGCAGTACACACAGCCGTAATTACCATACAAAATACTGCCATGCCGATCTGTTTTAGATAAGGTCTTACATGTTCAGCTATTAACCTTCTTAAAGTATTATAGGCACTATAGTCATAATTTATTAGATTATGTTTTTTTTGCAAAATTCTCTCCTTAGATATAGTGGTTTGTTATAACGTTTGTACTATACAGAAAAATTACTGTACTGAACAATATTAGTAATAATAGCATAAAAAATCCTAGCACTAAGAATATTGAATTAAAATATTGCCACAACAACATACAAAAAAATGGTGTTGTCGATGAAAGTATCATACCGCCAAGTGAATGGGATAGACTACACATTCTTGCCCTAATATTAGTTATAAACATAGATTGAACAATAATTTGTAATGGCACTACGTAAAATGGGGCAAGTCCGATAAGCATTACTGGAAAGTAAATTACCGAGATTTTTTTATATAGTAAAAATTGTACAATAATTATCACTAACAAACTTAATGATAATGCGATGATGATTTGTTTTTTAGGGTAAAATCTATCAGCTAAAAAACCAGACAATACTGACATAATAGCGTAAATGCTTATTAAAGCTATATTGATAATTTGTGATTGATTGCTATCCATAATTAATGCACTTTTTACAGCAAATACTCCCCAAAAATAAATTAGAAAATGGTAAATACCTCCTATGCAACCACTTATTAATATTGCTATAATAAATTTTTTAAATGAATCTTTGATAATCTTTGTTAAATAAAAAAAGTTATAATCTGGAGATTTATGATCCTTTTTAGAATTTAAGAACTCCTCACTTTCATGAAAATAGTGCCTCAGGAATATGATAAATAAGCCAAAAACCCCACCAATAATAAAATTTGCCCGCCATAAATAAGCTGCTGAGTCAAATTCTGTAGAAAAATGATAAATTGTTGCAGCAAGCAATGCCCCAACCTGACTACAAAATGACACGATACCACTAGCACAATTCTTGCTAGTCTTACCTACTTTTTCTACAACGTAAATTTTTATAGCATCACTTTCTCCTGCTAAGCTCATTAAAAATGTCATACGACAAAATATTAAGATTATTGTAGCCACTATGCCAATTCTATCAAAATTAGGAGTTAATCCTATAAGAATTGTCGAGATAGTAGCTAAAAATACCGAGATTCTAACTGATACAATTCTACCATATTTATCACTGATAAAACCAAAAATGATCGAGCCTATGGGACGAGCTATTACAGCTATGCTGAATATAGCAAAAAATAATAATATCTGCCTATCATTTGATCCTAGAGGTAAAAAATTCTTGGATAGAACTGTTGCTGATAAACCAAAAAGAGCATAATCATAATAACGAACAATTGTTGTAAAAAAAGCAATTAGGAATGCCGGTCTTGTCATACATCTATATCTATTATGTTTTTCATGGTATACTCCTCACTGCCCATATAGTAGCTAAAGTAATCATTGCAATGTAAATTCCTATAGATATAGAAGAACCAGTAAAATGCCAGAGAGCTATACATATTGAGGGAGTAAATCTTCCAAATATTGAAGTACCTATAGCATCACCAATACTAACCAGCATATATTTATCTGAACCATGGAATAGACTATTAAGCCAATAATTTAGTGGGCATAAGAAAGTTACCCCTAACGTAATAATCCATAAACGAACAAAATTAATATACCATAAGGAAGCGTCAGACATATATAACCACAATGGTACTATGCTAACAAATAAAATGTTAGTACTGATGATCATTACATTTGCAGGACGATATTTCTTAACCAAAGACCCTATTATTGGAATCATTGCTGCATCCATAATTAATAAGATTGTATTAAACGTCATCATCCTCTCCAAAGATATAGAGGTAATAAGAGGTATAAAACTATTCATCACGACAAAAGGTATCACATATGTCATATAGGAAAAGCCACTAACTATAGACACACGCAGAATATTGCACTTATTATTCAATATCACATTTGATATATAGCTAACAAAGTCATTGCAAGCAATAGTAAGCCCATGAAGCAATCCATTCCTCATTTTTCTAGATTTTTTCATTGCTACTAAAGTAGCTTCTTGCAATGACGTTTGTGAATTTGACATAATGTTAGTCAAGTTAGCTATATAGGATTCTTGTTCTATTGCTCTTTGAGATATATTGGAATAACGTCTAAGATAAACCCCTACAATCCCTGTACTCCCTCCTAATATACAACATAAACGCCAATATTCATGATGATTAGAACTAATCAGAATTGTACTAACAAAAGAGGCAATAATAAGTCCAAACATTGTTGATAACTCGTATAGATAGGATGCTTTCACTCCTTGAGTTTGCGTCTTATTTTCTACAATATACAATTTGGCAATACAATGTTCTCCTTCACCAAAAATTGCTAACATCATTCGAATAATGAGCAGCATCAATGGTGAGAACCAGCCAATCATTTGATAAGTTGGTATAACTCCTATTAACATAGTAGTAACAGCAACGCCTATTAATGAATAGGATAGAGCCAAAGCTGCTCCTCGTTTTTTTACAATTATACTAAAAATTATTGCTCCAATTGGTCTAGTAATTATTGAAGTTGCTAGTACGCTATAAGTTAAGATCAAAGCAACTATAGGATCGTCTTTGGGGAAAAAGATTATTGATAAAATTGGGGCAAGAAAACTATAAATAGCCGTATCAAAATGATCTAGACTATTACCTATTAAAATTGATAAATCTTTCTTTTTCATGAGAAATCCTCAATTTCTTGTTAACAAATTATCTACTAGCTTTACATGGGCTACTATATACTGCTATGATTTCAAGAATTGGTATACTCAAATGATTTAAGTATATACGTGGTAAACATACACATAAAAACTAATTAGGCTATATTTAAATTGCAAAAATTATTTGACTATTTAAAAATTACCTCTCAGCTGAACTCTCAAAGTTTGTGTTTTGACTCTAGATTAGCTAAAGCTGGTGACATATTCTTCGCCATTAAAGGAGCAAGTTCGGATGGTAATAAGTTTATTGATGATGTAATAAACAAAGGAGTAAAATTCATTATTACCGATGATGCTGAAAGTTTAAAGAGCCCTAACATTATCGCTAATGGTGTACATATAACGCTTGTGAGTGATGCACGGTTGGCACTAAGCCAAGCTGCTAATATTCTCTACCCTTTATTACCACAATATATGGTAGCTGCTACTGGTACTAACGGTAAAACCTCGGTAGTATCCTATTGTAGGCAACTATACACATTACTAGGAGTACCCAGCTGTTCTATCGGAACCATTGGCGTAGAATGTTCGGGTGGTTTGGATTTAACAAGCATCCAAGAAATTTTAGACGAATCCCCGGCTCTTACTACTCCTGATCCTGTAACTTTCAGGCATATTCTACATAAGCTAGCTGAGAATGGCACAAAATATCTAGCTTTTGAGGCTTCTAGCCATGGTCTAGAACAACAAAGATTATGTGGTATAAAAGTAGATGCTGCCTGCTTTACTAGTTTTAGTCAAGATCATCTTGACTATCATAAGAATATGGATAGCTATCTTTTAGCCAAGCTAAAATTATTTACAAATAATTTATCGCAGACAGGAGTTGCTGTACTAAACTCGGAAATAGAACAATTAGATTATATCAAAAGTTATTTACAGGAACGTAATATAAAATTCTTAACCGTTGGTATGAATGGTGATCTGAAAATTATCGACAGGACAATTTGTACTTATAACGGGCAGAAATATAATTTTACTACCGATATAGTTGGTAGTTTTCAAGCAACCAACTTGCTGATTGCCGTTATGATGGTGCATTTGACTGGCTTTCCTTTTGAACAAGTCATATCGAAATTACCGCAAATTAAAGCAGTTAAAGGGCGTTTAGAGAGAATAGCTAATAGCAATATTTTTATAGACTATGCTCACACTCCAGATGCCTTAGAAAAAAGCTTGCTAGAACTAAAAAAAATAAAATCAAATAAGGGGTTATTGAAAGTAATTTTTGGCTGTGGGGGTAATAGAGATAGTGGTAAAAGAGCATTAATGGGGCAAGTTGCTGCACAAATTGCCAATGAGGTTATTATCACTGACGATAATCCGAGGAATGAAGACCCAAAATCAATACGGCAGCAAATTATACAAGGTATTATAGCTATCACTAATAGTTTTATAGAAATAAAAAATAGAAAAATTGCAATTATTGAAACAATAAATAATCTACAAGAAGATGATATTTTGCTGATTGCCGGCAAAGGTCACGAAAATTATCAGATAATCGGTAATGAGAAACTACCATTTAGTGATTTCGATATAGCCAAGGAAGCTCTACAAAGCAGAAAAAGTTTGAATTAAAAAATATCAACTAATAATAAAATTATATGCAAATTTTTAGAATATTCTTAGTCTCCTTCTATATAATTCTACCATCCTTATTAACTATACATTCTGTATATGCCACTCCATTTAACCATCCAGAAACATGGAAAAAAGTTGATATCTCAAAATTACTTAAAACATCTACAATAGCTTCTGTCGCATATGTTGGACAATAGAAAAAAGATTGATATAATGATCTAAAAAAGATGTTAAGATGTTTCGTATTACTGCAAGATTATTATCATATTTCAAAGGATTTTGTTCTTCACCAGAAATAATAATGTTATTTGTCTATATGAAATGCCGATTTTCTTTAAGTTATCGAGATTTGGAAGAAATGATGAGTATAAGGGGAGCAAAAATTGATCACTCTACATTACAAAGATGGGTTATAAAATTTGTACCATTGATAGATCAGGTGGTTAGAAAAAGAAAGAAGCCAGTTGGTAGTAGTTGGAGAATGGATGAGACTTATATTAAATTAAACGGTAAATGGGTTTATTGTCCCACTTTGGGAGAAAAACCCCGCACTTGCAGTGCGTCGTTTCAACATAAATTTTAAATATCTTATCAAGAAAAGATAAGATAAGATAAGATATTTTTTAACAAAATCTTACACTTCACAGATATATTCTTTTTGTGTTGTGACACTTTCTAAATGAGCCATACACAAATAGTTTCTAACTTTTAAGTTAGTACATACATGAGGCATTCATGCCGTAATATTAAGCTCTGCACTTGCAGTGCAGAGTGGTTAACTTATATAGAGCACTAGATAGTCTTGGTAATACTGTAGACTTTCTGCTACGTAAGCATAGAGACAAGCCTGCAGCACTTGCATTTTTTCGTAAAGCCTTTAGAGAGAATAATTTTCCTGAGAAAGTAGTAATTGATAAAAGCGGTAGTAATACGGCTGCTCTTAATGATTTGAATACAGAAGTTCCTAAAGATTATAAAATTAAGGTTATTCAGACCAAATACCTGAATAATCTTGTAGAACAAGATCATAGGTTTATCAAAAAACGTACAATGCCAATGCTTGGTTTTAAGAGTTTTCATTCTGCAGAAATGACTATTACCGGTATAGAAAATATTCGTATGATGCAAAAAAGACAAATAATTGGAGCTAATGATAATCTTTCTACTTTTGAGAATTTTGCTATGTTAATGGCATCATAATGTCCAAAACCTTAGTTTTAACAATCTTGATGTAGTATGATTTATAGATGCGACAAAACCATTAATACAACATGGCTTTTTGAAGAAAGTGAAAAATAAAAAGAAAGGCGATTCTTTGATTTTAACTTGTCCTGATAAAAAATTATCTAAAGAAGTTGAGAGTCAAAATATGAAATTTATTATTAAGTAGACTGATCGACTACAAATTTATCTGCATATGCAGTAGTTGAGATTTAACTTACATTTGATAAAATAAATAAATGTTAAATGGAGGTTCAAATGAATTTGAATCAAAAAATAATAAAACCAAAACTAGGATTATTAGAATTTGTGATTTATCAAATAAAAAATTTACCTATAAACTAGATTATTTAATATTTAGTAGTTTGTGAGTTTTATGGTATAATGAGTAACATGTAAAACTATAACACCTCTTCAATAAATTACTATTTATGGCTATTACTAAGTTTCTCGATCCTAAAAATGATGTTGCCTTTCGCCGTATATTTGGCTCGGAGAAGAATAAAGATATTCTTATTCATTTCATTAATGATGTGCTAGAGCTTAAAGGTAGCGATAGAATCAAAGAAGTAACATTTTTACCTACTATTCAAGAACCAGAGATTGCTTCAAAGAAGCAAAGCATAGTAGATGTGTTATGTAAAGATGAAAATGGAGTGCAGCTAATTATTGAGATGCAGGTATCTCCGCAAGAAGGATTTGAGAAGCGAGCACAATATTATGCAGCAAAAGCCTATTCACGGCAGTTAAATAAAGGTAAGAAAGAAGGAGCTAGATATATAGATTTAAAGGCTGTAATATTTATTGCTATTAGCGATAATATTATATTTAAAGACAAAGTATTCTATAAGTCTGATCATATTATTTTGGATAAAGATAGCTATGCCCATGATTTAAAGGATTTTTCTTTTACTTTTATAGAGCTACCGAAGTTTAAAATCACAGATATAAATTTACTGACCAACATAATAGAGAAGTGGTGTTATTTTTTTAAGCACGCAGACGAAACAAGTGAATCGGACTTACGTAAGATCATAGGATCAGATCAAGTAATAGAGAGAGCTTATGAAGAATTAAACCAGTTTAACTGGACGGAAGAAGAATTGTTAACTTACGAGCAAGAAACTAAACGTATCATGGATAATAAAGCAGCAGAAGATTACCTAATAGAAACTGCTAAAGCTGAAGGTATCGAAATAGGTGAAACTAGAGGTATCCAAATAGGTAAAGCTGAATTGGTAAAGATACTGTTACAGAATGGCAATTCTGTGGAGTCAATTGCTAAGATGACAGGTATGTCTATTAAGGAAATCAAGGAATTATTAAATATACAGATACAATAAGAAAGGGAAGCATCAGCAATTCCAAATATGAGCTAGTCTCCCCGTCAAAAGTGCTAAAAATTAAGAAAAATTCAAAATTTAATACCTTAGCCAAAAATTCTTGTATAAAATTTGAGAGTTTAATTTTTTTGATTTAAATTTTTGGTACAAAAAGATGATTTTTAGAGAATTTTTGCATGATGATTTATTAACGATTTTGTAATTATTTGATTATTTTTTTACTGACTAATTTCTATGTAGAAAAATTTGTTTTGAGTAAATGATTCGCAATACACCGTAAGTTGGTTTTGTCGCATCTATAAATCATACTACATCAAGATTGTTAAAACTAAGGTTTTGGACATTATGATGCCATTAACATAGCAAAATTCTCAAAAGTAGAAAGATTATCATTAGCTCCAATTATTTGTCTTTTTTGCATCATACGAATATTTTCTATACCGGTAATAGTCATTTCTGCAGAATGAAAACTCTTAAAACCAAGCATTGGCTTTGTACGTTTTTTGATAAACCTATGATCTTGTTCTACAAGATTATTCAGGTATTTGGTCTGAATAACCTTAATTTTATAATCTTTAGGAACTTCTGTATTCAAATCATTAAGAGCAGCCGTATTACTACCGCTTTTATCAATTACTACTTTCTCAGGAAAATTATTCTCTCTAAAGGCTTTACGAAAAAATGCAAGTGCTGCAGGCTTGTCTCTATGCTTACGTAGCAGAAAGTCTACAGTATTACCAAGACTATCTAGTGCTCTATATAAATAAACCCATTTACCGTTTAATTTAATATAAGTCTCATCCATTCTCCAACTACTACCAACTGGCTTCTTTCTTTTTCTAACCACCTGATCTATCAATGGTACAAATTTTATAACCCATCTTTGTAATGTAGAGTGATCAATTTTTGCTCCCCTTATACTCATCATTTCTTCCAAATCTCGATAACTTAAAGAAAATCGGCATTTCATATAGACAAATAACATTATTATTTCTGGTGAAGAACAAAATCCTTTGAAATATGATAATAATCTTGCAGTAATACGAAACATCTTAACATCTTTTTTAGATCATTATATCAATCTTTTTTCTATTGTCCAACATATGCGACAGAACCTGCATAAGCTAAGCAATGATCTTCTCCCCTTTGACAAATATCATCTAATTTAGCTGATCTCAAACCCTTACCAGGTGAAAATAGTGATATTGATTCTAAAATGTTAGTTTTTCCACTACCATTCCCCCCTATTAGTATAACAGGATTATTACCAGCACTAATATCTAAATTCTGAAAATTACGATAATTTAGTAATTTTAATTTTTGTAGATAAATATTATGCATAACTTATTTGAAATAGTGAGAAAAAAACCTAATCAATTAAAATCAAAAGCTCTTTTGAATCTAAACATATACTGCTATACTCAAATGATTTGAAGAATTGGATTTGAAAATGAATGGTGAGCATGCTAGGTGTACATATAGTATAATTACGCATGCGAATCCATGATATTTTCAAAAAACAATTCTTCAAAGATTAAGAGTATATAATTTCAAGAGTGGGTAGACGATAATAACTTCAAGAAGAGCTAGCTGTGCGTTGTGATATTTAGGGTACGATGACCTTAATTCTTGAAGTTCTATACCCTTCGCCTTTCAAGTGTTGGCGTTGTGGTACGATAGGACTTCGCGTAGGAATTGACTACGCCTAGCCAACTCTTGAAATTCATCGGGTATACCTGAGTATATACTCAAATCTAATTCAAACAACTAAAATATATCCATGACTTTATCCATGTCTTTAGAAGAATTTCGCCATAAATATAATTATGATCAATCAACCAAGATGATGCAACAATATTTAGACATCAAATTTGCCAATCTTGATTGTCTTCTATTGTTTAGAATGGGTGATTTTTATGAAATGTTTTTTGATGATGCAGTTCTTGCCAGCCAAGTTTTAGGTATTGCTCTTACCAAAAGAGGGTCTAATGGAGACTCTGAGATTGCTATGTGCGGAGTACCCCATCATGCTCTTGAGACATATTTAAATAAATTAATTGAAGAAAATTACAAAGTTGCTATTTGTGAACAACTAGAAACACCGGAAGAGGCAAAGAAACGCGGTGGCTATAAAGCTGTAGTAAATAGGGATGTAACGCGTATCATCACTCCAGGTACTGTTACTGAGGAATCTTTAATTGATGTTTGTGAACCTAATTATTTGGCAAGTTTAGTTTTACTAAAAAACGGAGCATCAATTTGTTACGTTGACATCTCTACTTCAGAAATTTCAGTTATAGAGATTCCGCAGAATGAGATTATTAACGAACTATCACGTCTTAAGCCTAAAGAGATTTTACTTAGCGAAAATTTGCAAGGAGGACAATTAGCTAATAGTATTCAGCACCAATTACATTTTCGTGTCTCGTATCAAGTTGATAGTTTTTTTGCTCCTAAAAAATGCCATAAAATTATTTTAGATTTTTACAAAATCAATGATCTAAAAGCCATAGGGGAAATATCTGAATGTCAAACAAGTAGTATTGGTAGTATCTTAGAATATTTATCACTAACGCAAAAGCAAAATATACCTTCGCTACCTTTGCCTCGGTTGGTCAATTACCATAATTTTATGATTATTGATTCGGCGACTCGGCGGAATTTGGAAATTACTAATAATTTATTAGGAAAAACCAAGGGTAGTTTACTGGCCACTATTGATCACACAGTTACTAAGGCTGGTAGTCGTTTACTATATCACTTTTTATCTACACCACTAATAGATATTGATGAAATAAATTATCGACAAAATATCACAGAATTTTTTTATTCAAATATTGAACTAGTAGGGAATATTAAAAAGTTACTCAAGAAAACTGGGGATTTAGAACGTTGCTTGGCTAGAATTACCATGAATCGTGGCTGCGGGCGGGATCTGCTAAATATTAAATATACGTTAAATGCTGCACTGGAAATAAAAGGAGAGTTTATTTCCCATTATGGGCTAAATTTGCTAGATTATATAGAGAAGTTAATTAAACCTCTATCTGGAGATGAACAGTTATATTCATTAATAGATCAAGCAATTAGAGAGGATGCACCTAATACTATCAATGAAGGTGGGATAATAAATCATCATTATCATCCTAAAATACAAGAATTATATGACTTAATTAACAATGGCAAAGCCCATGTAGAAAAATTAAAGAATGTATATCGTCTTGATACTGGCATCGACACCCTAAAAATATCTCATAATAATGTACTTGGGTTATTTATTGTCCCACTTTGGGAGAAAAACCCCGCACTTGCAGTGCGTCGTTTCAACATAAATTTTAAATATCTTATCAAGAAAAGATAAGAATGAATCATACAGATATTTTTTAACAAAATCTTACACTTCACAGATATATTCTTTTTGTGTTGTGACACTTTCTAAATGAGCCATATACAAATAGTTTCTAACTTTTAAGTTAGTACATACATTAGGCATTCATGCCGTAATATTAAGCTCTGCACTTGCAGTGCAGAGTGGTTAACTGAAGTTACCCTAAGACATAGTGATAAAATGTACGCATCAAAATTTATTCACCGACAAACAACTTCTAATGCTAGTCGCTATACTACTATTGAATTACAAAAGTTAGAAAGCGATATGGTCAACGCTAGGAGTTTAGCGGTTAGTCTTGAACTAGAATTATATAATAAAATATGCCAGCAAGTTATTGATAAAGCTATATTTTTACGATTACTTAGCTGTTCCTTGAGTCAGCTTGATGTATTTTGTAATTTTGCTTATATTGCTGATGAATATAATTATGTCAAGCCTAGATTAAGCAATGATTTGAGTTTTGAGATTATTGAAGGGCGGCATCCAGTCGTTGAGCAAAGTTTATCAAATGATAAAAAAAGCTTTATTCACAATAACTGTACTTTATCGGAAGCTAATAGAATTTGGTTAATTACTGGACCTAATATGTCAGGTAAAAGTACTTTTTTACGGCAAAATGCCCTAATAGCCATATTAGCTCAAATTGGCAGTTTTGTGCCGGCTAAAAGTGCCAAAATAGGTATTGTAGACAAGATATTTAGTAGGATAGGTGCAGGGGATGATTTACAAGCAGGTCAATCAACTTTTATGGTAGAAATGCTTGAAACATCAGCTATTTTAGCACAATCTACTAAAAATTCTTTAGTGATATTAGATGAGGTTGGTCGCGGAACTTCTACCTATGATGGTGTATCAATTGCTTTCGCGGTGTTGGAATATATTCATGATAATCTCAAATGTCGATGTTTATTTGCCACGCATTATCATGAATTAACCAGCATGAGTAATTTTTTGCCAGCCTTGCAAAATTATACAGTGGCTATTGAGGAATTAGGGAAAGAAATATTATTTTTGCATAATATTATAGCAGGGATGGCTGATAAATCTTATGGAATTCATGTAGCCTACTTAGCGGGCCTACCAAAATCTGTTATAATTAGGGCGAATGACATTTTAACAAAATTAGAAAAAACCGCTACCAGCAAAAATAAAAATATCTTAAATACCGAATCAAACAATTTAAGTTTATTTGACTTACCAGTAGAGAGTAAAAAAGAAATAAAATTTAATAAGTTAGAAGAAGAAATTAATAAAATCGATCCCGAACAACTCTCCCCTAAACAAGCCTTAGAGTTGGTATATAAATTAAAGAAACTAATTTTTTAAAATAGGGTTGTCTTACATGATAGTACCACTAGAACCCAAACGTTCAGTAAATGGAAAAATTTGGCAACAGCGATCAGTAAACGAGGATGATGTTTCAGAACTTTGTCGTTCTGTAGGAATCAGTGATTTTCTAGCACGGGTTCTATCTCCTCGCTTAGAGAATTTGGTACAAGCTACTGATTTTCTATCACCTAAGCTTAAGAACTTATTACCATATCCTTTTCATTTACTTGATATGCAAAAGGCAGTAGATAGAACCATAGAAGCTATTGTAAATAAACAAAAAATCTGCATATTTGCTGATTATGACGTTGATGGAGCTACTTCTTCATCACTACTTAAGAATATATTTAGAGATTTGGGGCAAGAAGCTGATATTTATGTTCCAAACCGAATTGCTGAAGGGTATGGACCGACCCCAGCTGCTATGCAGAAAATTAAGGATAATGCTACTGAGCTACTTATTACTGTTGATTGTGGAGCAATGGCACATGAGGCTCTAAAATATGCAGCGCAAGTAAAGCTTGATGTAATAGTTATCGATCATCACATTAGTAGTGATATATTGCCTGACGCTGTTGCTGTTGTTAACCCGAATCGTATCGATGAGACCAGTAGATATAAGTACCTAGCAGCTGTAGGAGTATCATTTTTATTTGCTACCGCCTTATTATCCGAGTTAAAAAAACAAAATTTCTTTACCGATATAGCTTCGTGTTCGATACAAAATAGTGTATATTCAAAATGCCATACTCTACCAAATTTAATGCAATATTTAGACTTAGTCGCACTTGGAACAGTATGCGATGTAATGAAGCTTATTCACTTAAATCGTGCTTTTGTTGCTCAAGGATTAAAAATCCTTGGTCAAAGAAAAAATTTAGGTATGAAGACTTTATGTGATGTTGTTGGTTTAAATGAAAAACCAAACTGTTATCATTTGGGATTTGTGTTGGGACCTAGGATCAATGCCGGTGGAAGAGTTGGTAAATCATCCTTGGGTGCTAGTCTTTTATCTACCGAATGTGCAATAGAAGCAAATTTACTTGCACAGGAGTTGGAGAAACATAATAATGAGCGAAAAGTAATAGAGCTGATAATGATAGAGGAAGCTACTCAAATAGCTTTAACCCAAGAAAATGATAGTTCATTATTTATAGTTGGTAAAGGGTGGCATCCGGGTGTTATCGGCATTGTCGCTGGCAGATTAAAAGAAAAATTTAATAAACCAGTTGCAGTTATAGCTTTAAATGATGGAATAGGTAAGGCTTCTTGCCGTTCTGTCAAAAATGTTGATTTTGGTAGTAAAATTATCAATGCCAAGGCTAAAGATTTAATCATAGCTGGCGGGGGACATGCAATGGCAGCTGGATTTACAGTATTAGAAGAGAAATTACAAGAGTTACAAGAATTCTTAAATCACGCCTTTAAGATTGATATTAGTAATCAAAATGATATTGCCTATGAAGAATATGATGCGGAACTTACTACAAGTAGTGTAAATTTACCGCTAATGGATGAGCTAAGTAAACTCGAACCATTTGGTCAAGGAAATCATGAGCCAATATTTAAATTCTCTAATCTTTTTGTATTAAAAGCTGACATAGTCGGTGGTAAACATATAAGATGTTTGCTTGCTCCTTCTAAGGAAGCTTTTGGTTCTAAACCGCTGCATGCTATTGCGTTTAATAGTGTATCTAGTCCTATAGAAAATATTTTACTTAATATTAAGTCATATAATATTTCTGTAATTGGTTCATTAAAAATGAACAGTTGGAAAGAGTCTAATACTATTCAATTACAAATAAAGGACTTGATAATATGATATTTGTTAGCTATAGAAAATTAAGAGGATGGATATACTCTTCTGCTTTAAAAAAATGTCATCCCTGCTTCGGTGTGGGATATCATAGTACATTTTTTATATAACCACTATTAAAATGGCTGCTGATCGTCATTGCCAGGAGTCGCGAGAAAGCGGCGAAGCGGCAATCTTTATGCAGTATTACACCTCACTTCACTAGATCGCCACGGCATCTAACGCACAACTGTTGAAAGTTTACAAATACCTATACCATTTCTATCCCATACACCGCATACTAACCTCGTTTTATGGCACAATTTTGATCCTATCCATCTCGAAGATAAGTCGCGTTAGCCGCTTTAAGAATACATTTTTCCTTATATTAAAACCGCTTCCTCTTCTAACTTTCAACAGTTGATGACATCGGAGCTATTAAACCGATGTCTTACATCAATAGTTGAGGTTAACTATACTGAAAAACTTAAAGTATTTGCAAAAATATCATAAGTTACAAAAAAGTTACTATTTATTAGAGTTATTAATATAATTTTCGTGATGTTATTTGATATTACTTGATTACTAGCTATAAACCTGTCTTAATCTACTGCAAGACGTCTTGTATCGCTAAATTATGAAAGAGGAAGTTTTGGAAAAAAATTAAGTAAGGAGTATAAGTGGAACAAGATATGTATAATTCCTTACTTAATTTTGACAATAAGATTACCTTACAAGAATGAAGTTATGCAAGAGCCTATTTCTACATACTAAAATGTAATACTGGAGTACCAGTATTACAAACGCTGTCATTCCTACCGTAACTCGGATGACAGCTCTGTATGTAGTATTACACAACTAAAGTTTAGCAGCAGGTTTAGATAATATAAAATCTAACTGCTACTAATTAAATAATGAAAACAATAACTATACCAGGAGGATATTATGTCTAAAATAGCTCAGATATTTCAGAAGAGATCTAGTCCAAATAAGAGTGCTAGTCCAAATAAGAGTGCTAGTCCAGATAATAGTGCTAGTCTAGATAGGAGTACTGTTAACGATACTGGTACTGGTACTGATCCTGTTTTAGCACTCAAATTTAAATATTTCCAAGACGCACTTGGAGCTTTAAATCAACAATATGGTGATATACAAAAGATCAGTACGGCTCTCGATAAACGCAGTTATGCCGAGGCTCAGATTAAATATAAAAATTTATGTGGTGAGATCGAAGCCCCTACGTTTCCTCTAGAACAGGAACAAAAAGACTCACTATTGTTTGGAATATACTACGGTTTAGCTATTAGTGATTTCCGAGCAGGTAAGTTTCAAGAACATAAAAAACATTTATTGCATGCGTATAAAAATTATGGTCTTGGTAGAGATGAATCTATAATAGGACTAGAAAGATGGGTAGAGATATATATAAATCTTGATCAAGATGTACAAACAAAAGTACCAAGCATTTCTGAAGAATACGATACTTTATTAAAAGAGGTCAAAGAAGACGTTCAGTCACTAATTAAGGATAAAAAATATGCAGAAGCTCGTGCAAAAATAGAGTATTTGAATCAAAATAGCCATAATTTCCATATATTTGATCTATACTTTGATACAATAAAAAAAGATACAAAGGAAGCTTTGAAGTATTTTGAAGATAAATCAAAGAATAATCTTACACAACGTCAAGATATTCATAATATCCTTAAAAAATGGCAAATTTACCTTAGTAAGCAAGTTGATGATCAAGAAGTTGCTGCCAAAGCTGCTACCTATGCTTCAAAGTACAACCCAAATCCAACAGTTGCTACGGCATCTGTAAAGAAAGCTGGAAAAGACGTTGAAAAACTTCAAGAGCAACTTGACAAAGCTAACCTTAAGTTAAAGACAGTTGTAACTGTTGATGAACAGGAGAAACAGATAAAGGAATTTACAGCTAAATACGAAGCTGAATTAGAGAAACTTAGAACTGAACACAAAGCTGAATTAGAGGCACTCAAACCTAAAGATTCACCTACAAAAGATACTAAAGTGGGTGAAAAGACTCCTACAGCTCCCGTAGTTAAGCCTCTTGAAGAGAATGTTTTAAAGGAGTTAACTGAGTTAGCTAACTTGATTACGTCAGTTAATCATTATGAGGAACTGTATAAGATTGATAAAGATAAGGCTAAAAGTCTTTTGAGTAAAGCTGTTAAAGAGAATCCTGATGTATATAAAACTATAGATGATCCTAAAATTTTGGTGCTTCTTGCTGACGTTCTTTTGTCTTCAAATGAGATAAAGGAAGGAAGAATAGTTTGTCAACAAGCTCTTGAACTTAATCCAAATATATGGGAAGCTACTGTGGAAGAGGTAGTTTTGCTAAATTTAGCTGGAGTTCTTTTACCTTCAGATCAACAAAAGGCTAAACAAATTTATAGTAAAGTTATGAATTTTCGTTTTATTTGTAAAAATGAACAAAATAAGTGTGTAGTTGATACTAATAGGAAGATGGAAATAGCTAAGATTGTTGCTCAAGATGGATATGGAGATGAAGAGAGGGATTGCTTAGCTGAGTTCTGTTTATCTTCCAATAAAATACATCAGCAAGCACTAGCTCTAGATTGTTATCCACATACAGATGTTGCTAAAAGAGAAGCTATAGCTGGGCAATTAAAACAGTTAGGTAAACAAGCACCGAATCCAGGTGCTGGTGAGTATAAAGCCTATGCGTTATATACAAAGGCTTTTTCTGTTCTAAAAGACGATCAAATATTACGTCAGGATATGAAAAAAGCACACAACTTTAGTTACTTATATACCGATCCTACACACTTTCCTGATCCCCCTACTGACGAATCTACTGCATACATCCTCGGTGAGTGTGTTTATAACAATTATTAAGCCTTCTCATAAATAGTGAATAAAGTCCCATAATTTATTCCTCCTACTTTAAAGCCATTAACAGCTTTTGAGGTAGGAGGGATAGTTGCTTAGGGTAATTTTAAAATTGGGGAGTCTGTCCTATAGTTTGTGTAAGTTGCAAAGAAAGCAGTAAGAGATTACTGTAAAAAAAGTAACTTAAGCAAGCAAGGAGGAATTATGGCTAAAAAATTAGATACAGATAAAGATACATTAGACATCAGTAATCAGCTAGTAGAAGAATTATTATCAAAAGCAGATCCATCGGAGTTATTTGGTCGAGATGGTTTATTTCAACAGCTAAAGAAGCAAATAGTTGAGAAAATATTAGCAAGTGAGTTGGATCATGAATTAGGATATTCAAAACATAGCAAGATGCCAAAAGTAGATAATAATCGTCGTAATGGTAGCTATGAGAAGACAGTAATTGATGGGGATGGTCGTAAGCTGACAGTAGAAGTACCAAGAGATCGGGAAGGAGAGTATAATCCTCAATTAATACCAAAAGGGCTGAGGAGATTTAATGGATTTGATGAGAAAGTGATATCCCTTTATGGTCGCGGTATGACAGTCAGCGAGATCCGAGGGCATTTAGAAGAAATATATCAAACTGATGTATCTGGTGACTTGATATCCACCATAACAGATGGGGTGATAGAAGAAGTAACTAGGTGGCAAAATCGTTGTTTAGATAGGGTGTATCCAATATTATACTTGGACTGTATCTATGTAAAATCTAGAGACAATCACATAGTAATAAATAAAGCAGTATATTTAGCACTTGCTGTAAATATAGAAGGGAAAAAGGAGTTACTTGGCATTTGGATAGGCAAAAATGAAGGTGCTAAATTTTGGATGCAAGTAGTTACTGAGTTAAAGAATCGAGGAATTGAACAAATTTATGTTGCTTGTGTGGATGGTTTAAAGGGCTTTCCAGAAGCTATAAGCAGTGTATTCCCGAGTACTATAGTACAATTATGTATTGTACATATGGTTCGCAATTCAGTAAAGTATGTGTCATATAAAGATTTAAAAGAGGTCACATCAGATCTAAAACAAATTTATACAGCTAATAATGACGAAATGGCACGTTTAAAACTTCAGCAATTTGGTGTAAAATGGGATAAAAAATATCCGGTAATTTCTGATATTTGGCAACGTAATTGGTCTGGGATAATACCGTTTTTTGCCTTTCCTGAAGAGATCAGAAAGGTAATTTATACTACTAACACTATAGAATCTGTAAATCGTCAAATTAGAAAAATTATCAAAAATAAGGGGGTGTTTCCAGATGATAAGTCAATTCAAAAAATAATATTTTTATCCCTACAAAATGCAGCCAAAAAATGGACCATGCCTATTAAAGATTGGTCTTTAGCTTTAAATCAATTTGAAATACTTTGTGGAGATTTTAAATATGATTTATTGGAAAATAAAAAATGAACTTACACAAATTAAATGATTGACTCAAATTGGGCTGTTTAAACAGCCCGGCTTTTAAATTAGATATCTTTCGAAACTCTACTTCTGCTGGTAATTTGTGCGTCGATCCGGTACTCGAATCCTCACGTACATTTAGTACGCTGCGGTTCTGCGTTCCGTGTCTCCTACAAATTCCCTATCATAAGCGAGTTTCGAAAGATATCTATTGTTCTGTTGCTATCCACAAGCGGCTAGTTTCGAGAGAAGTCCAATATTAAAAAAATACTAAAAAGATAAAATATCGAGTAGGCAAATAGTTTTTTAGCTTGTTTATGATCTTTATCACTAAACAGAGAGGCAGCATAGTATAAAAAAATTAGCCCCAGTATAAATGCAGTTACTAAATATACAAGATTACTTATTCCTAAAAAAAAGGGCGTAAATGTAGTAATAAACATAATGATACTATAGGAAAGAATTTGCTTTTTAGTATAATATTCTCCCTTTACCACTGGCATCATCGGAACACCACAATTTTTGTAATCTTCTGAGCGAAAGATTGCTAATGCCCACGAATGTGGCGGTGTCCAAGTTAGAATAATCATAAATAAAGAAAAGGAGCCAAGGGAAATCTCATTAGTTACTGTTGCCCAGCCAATCATAGGAGGCAATGCACCTGCAACCCCTCCAATAACTATATTTTGCATTGTCGAACGTTTTAATCACATAGTATAAATGAAGACATAATACAATATGGTTATTAGTAACAATAAAGCAGATAGTAGATTAACACAAAGTCCCATCAAAAAAACTGAAAAGAACCCCACAACCACGCTAAAAGCTAAAGCGTCCTGTGGTTCTATAACCCCAATAACTAGAGGTCTATTTTGTGTACGTTTCATTATCGCATCAATATCCCTATCATACCACATGTTAATAGCTGCACTACTACCAGCTCCAAGTGTAATACAAAGCATAGCGATGCAAGCTATAAATGGATGGATGGGGTATGGAGCAAGCCATAGACCGGAAAAGCTGGTAAATACAACAAGTGCCATAACTCTTGGCTTCATGAGTAGGATATAGTCCATAACTGAACTATTATTAGACCTTTTTTTAATAGTATTCATGCCTATCTTGGCAAAAGAATTATTAATATAATTAGAGGAATTATTCATATATTTTGAGCCTTTCTAATTAAGTGTGTAAATTTTTCATAGGGCTTAAATTCTACCTTCAAATTTTATCAAAAAGTGAGCCATAGCTGCGTTCCAGTTTGGAATCGGCATAACCCATTTCTTGGTCATATAATCAATTGCCAAATACAAGGTCTTAAAAACGGCATTATCATTTGGAAAAACCCGTTTATTCTTAGTAACCTTACGTAATTGGCTATTGACAGATTCTACACTATTAGTTGTGTATATTACTTTCCTTATCGCCTCAGGGTATCCTAGAAAAACCATTAAAGTTTCCCAATGAACATACCAAGATTTAGCAATTTGTGGATACTGTTTACTCCATTTAGCTTCAAAAGATTCTAAAGCAAGATATGCTTCTTCCTCTGTGCTAGCAGTATATATAGGCTTTAAATCAGCCGCTAATTCTTTTCGGTCTTTATATGATACATATTTTAAACTATTTCTAATCTGATGTACAATACATAATTGATGTTCGGTTTTCGGAAAAACTGCTTCTATTGCCTCAGACATACCGGTTAAATTATCACTGCAAGCAATAAGCATGTCTTGCATACCTCTGTTCTTCATCTCAGTAAAATTACCAAGCCAAAATTTCGCTCCTTCATTTTCACTGATCCACAATCCTAAAATATCCTTCCTTCCAGATAAATCAATACCTAATGCTACATATACAGACTTATTGATAATTCGTTTATCTTGACGTACTTTTACTACTAAACAGTCAAAAAATACTATAGCATATACTCGATCCAATGGTCGGCTTTGCCATATCTTGACATCCTCAATTACATCATCAGTAATTTGACTTATCAAACTTTCGCTAACGTCAGCTCCATACAATTCTTGCATTTGAATCTTAATATCAGATAAGCTCATTCCTTTAGCGTATAATGATATTATTTTATCATCAAATCCTTCAATACGTCTTTGACGCTTCGGAATTAATGCAGGTTCAAATGTACTACTTCTATCCCTTGGAACCTCAATCTCTACAACTCCATTATTTGTTACTAGATTCTTTACATTCCTACCATTACGAACATTATCACTATCAGTATGACAATATTTATCATATCCTAAATGATTATTCATCTCTGACTGCAATGCCTTCTCTACAAGCCGTTTGGTTAATTGTTTTAATAAACCATCCTCTTTAAGTAATGTTAATATATCTGTATCATTATTTATTAATAAATCTATCGCTTGATTCATTGCTTCATTTTGTTTTTGGTGCATTATAATTTCTCCTTTTGTTATATTATATTTTTATATAACCTTTGAAAAATTTACACACTTATTTGTACAGAGCCTATATTGGATCTAGACACATTATTGCTTGTTGTTTAGTAATCAGTCCTTCTTGTACCATATCCGTGGCAATTTTAATACTGGCTAAAGCTGTTCTTTTAGCAGTACGTGTTTGCAAGACATAGAACTTACCGTTTTCCACGGTGAATTCTATATCTTGTATATCCAAGTAATGTAGTTCTAACTTCTTACAAATTTTTTGTAATTGATCAAATATTTGTGGCATAACTGTTTGCATTGAGCAATCAGGAATATGATCGTTTGACATAATAGGGCTTGGGGTTCTTGTCCCTGACACTACATCTTCACCTTGGGCGTTTACTAGATATTCACCAAAAAGCTTATTTTCACCAGTTGCAGGGCAAGGTGAAAATACTACTCCTGTTGCAGAATTATTGTTTTGATTACCAAAAACCATTGACTGTACATTAATCGCTGTACCCCAATCATTGGGTATATTATGTAGCTTTCTATAAGTTATTGCTCTATCACTTGTCCAAGATTTTAATACGGCTTTTATTGATTCTTCTAGTTGTGTATATGGATCAAAAAACGATTCACCACAATGATTAAAGATTATCTTTTTAAACTCTTCAACTATTATTCTTAGGAAACCCCCAGTAATTTCGTTCTCTTGATAAATATTACATTTGCTCTTATGCATTTCAAATGCATTCTTAAATAATCCGTTTGAAACGGATAATACTGTTGATCCGTACATTTCTAAGAATCTTCGGTAGCTGTCAAGAGCAAAAATTTCATTTCCAGTACTGGATAGCACATCGCAAACTTGATCATTATACCCAAGATTAAGTATAGTATCCATCATGCCGGGCATAGAAGCTCTTGAGCCTGAACGGACGGATAGTAGTAGTGGATTTTTATGATCCCCAAAAATCTTACCAGTAGTATTTTCTAAATTTTTAACAGCTACCGCTAAGTCCTTATTAAAATTTTCAGGCAAATTGTAATTATTTTTATAAAAATAATTACAAAGTTCTGTAGTAATAGTAAAAGGTTTTGTCGCATCTATAAATCATACTACATCAAGATTGTTAAAACTAAGGTTTTGGACATTATGATGCCATTAACATAGCAAAATTCTCAAAAGTAGAAAGATTATCATTAGCTCCAATTATTTGTCTTTTTTGCATCATACGAATATTTTCTATACCGGTAATAGTCATTTCTGCAGAATGAAAACTCTTAAAACCAAGCATTGGCTTTGTACGTTTTTTGATAAACCTATGATCTTGTTCTACAAGATTATTCAGGTATTTGGTCTGAATAACCTTAATTTTATAATCTTTAGGAACTTCTGTATTCAAATCATTAAGAGCAGCCGTATTACTACCGCTTTTATCAATTACTACTTTCTCAGGAAAATTATTCTCTCTAAAGGCTTTACGAAAAAATGCAAGTGCTGCAGGCTTGTCTCTATGCTTACGTAGCAGAAAGTCTACAGTATTACCAAGACTATCTAGTGCTCTATATAAATAAACCCATTTACCGTTTAATTTAATATAAGTCTCATCCATTCTCCAACTACTACCAACTGGCTTCTTTCTTTTTCTAACCACCTGATCTATCAATGGTACAAATTTTATAACCCATCTTTGTAATGTAGAGTGATCAATTTTTGCTCCCCTTATACTCATCATTTCTTCCAAATCTCGATAACTTAAAGAAAATCGGCATTTCATATAGACAAATAACATTATTATTTCTGGTGAAGAACAAAATCCTTTGAAATATGATAATAATCTTGCAGTAATACGAAACATCTTAACATCTTTTTTAGATCATTATATCAATCTTTTTTCTATTGTCCAACATATGCGACAGAACCCCGTTAAATTCCGTAAAACGTCTATTAGATTCACGCTTTAAATTCGTTGAAATTTCAACTAAGCCAAGTTTACTGTGTAATAATGCATAAGCTAAGCAATGATCTTCTCCCCTTTGACAAATATCATCTAATTTAGCTGATCTCAAACCCTTACCAGGTGAAAATAGTGATATTGATTCTAAAATGTTAGTTTTTCCACTACCATTCCCCCCTATTAGTATAACAGGATTATTACCAGCACTAATATCTAAATTCTGAAAATTACGATAATTTAGTAATTTTAATTTTTGTAGATAAATATTATGCATAACTTATTTGAAATAGTGAGAAAAAAACCTAATCAATTAAAATCAAAAGCTCTTTTGAATCTAAACATATACTGCTATACTCAAATGATTTGAAGAATTGGATTTGAAAATGAATGGTGAGCATGCTAGGTGTACATATAGTATAATTACGCATGCGAATCCATGATATTTTCAAAAAACAATTCTTCAAAGATTAAGAGTATATAATTTCAAGAGTGGGTAGACGATAATAACTTCAAGAAGAGCTAGCTGTGCGTTGTGATATTTAGGGTACGATGACCTTAATTCTTGAAGTTCTATACCCTTCGCCTTTCAAGTGTTGGCGTTGTGGTACGATAGGACTTCGCGTAGGAATTGACTACGCCTAGCCAACTCTTGAAATTCATCGGGTATACCTGAGTATATACTCAAATCTAATTCAAACAACTAAAATATATCCATGACTTTATCCATGTCTTTAGAAGAATTTCGCCATAAATATAATTATGATCAATCAACCAAGATGATGCAACAATATTTAGACATCAAATTTGCCAATCTTGATTGTCTTCTATTGTTTAGAATGGGTGATTTTTATGAAATGTTTTTTGATGATGCAGTTCTTGCCAGCCAAGTTTTAGGTATTGCTCTTACCAAAAGAGGGTCTAATGGAGACTCTGAGATTGCTATGTGCGGAGTACCCCATCATGCTCTTGAGACATATTTAAATAAATTAATTGAAGAAAATTACAAAGTTGCTATTTGTGAACAACTAGAAACACCGGAAGAGGCAAAGAAACGCGGTGGCTATAAAGCTGTAGTAAATAGGGATGTAACGCGTATCATCACTCCAGGTACTGTTACTGAGGAATCTTTAATTGATGTTTGTGAACCTAATTATTTGGCAAGTTTAGTTTTACTAAAAAACGGAGCATCAATTTGTTACGTTGACATCTCTACTTCAGAAATTTCAGTTATAGAGATTCCGCAGAATGAGATTATTAACGAACTATCACGTCTTAAGCCTAAAGAGATTTTACTTAGCGAAAATTTGCAAGGAGGACAATTAGCTAATAGTATTCAGCACCAATTACATTTTCGTGTCTCGTATCAAGTTGATAGTTTTTTTGCTCCTAAAAAATGCCATAAAATTATTTTAGATTTTTACAAAATCAATGATCTAAAAGCCATAGGGGAAATATCTGAATGTCAAACAAGTAGTATTGGTAGTATCTTAGAATATTTATCACTAACGCAAAAGCAAAATATACCTTCGCTACCTTTGCCTCGGTTGGTCAATTACCATAATTTTATGATTATTGATTCGGCGACTCGGCGGAATTTGGAAATTACTAATAATTTATTAGGAAAAACCAAGGGTAGTTTACTGGCCACTATTGATCACACAGTTACTAAGGCTGGTAGTCGTTTACTATATCACTTTTTATCTACACCACTAATAGATATTGATGAAATAAATTATCGACAAAATATCACAGAATTTTTTTATTCAAATATTGAACTAGTAGGGAATATTAAAAAGTTACTCAAGAAAACTGGGGATTTAGAACGTTGCTTGGCTAGAATTACCATGAATCGTGGCTGCGGGCGGGATCTGCTAAATATTAAATATACGTTAAATGCTGCACTGGAAATAAAAGGAGAGTTTATTTCCCATTATGGGCTAAATTTGCTAGATTATATAGAGAAGTTAATTAAACCTCTATCTGGAGATGAACAGTTATATTCATTAATAGATCAAGCAATTAGAGAGGATGCACCTAATACTATCAATGAAGGTGGGATAATAAATCATCATTATCATCCTAAAATACAAGAATTATATGACTTAATTAACAATGGCAAAGCCCATGTAGAAAAATTAAAGAATGTATATCGTCTTGATACTGGCATCGACACCCTAAAAATATCTCATAATAATGTACTTGGGTTATTTATTGAAGTTACCCTAAGACATAGTGATAAAATGTACGCATCAAAATTTATTCACCGACAAACAACTTCTAATGCTAGTCGCTATACTACTATTGAATTACAAAAGTTAGAAAGCGATATGGTCAACGCTAGGAGTTTAGCGGTTAGTCTTGAACTAGAATTATATAATAAAATATGCCAGCAAGTTATTGATAAAGCTATATTTTTACGATTACTTAGCTGTTCCTTGAGTCAGCTTGATGTATTTTGTAATTTTGCTTATATTGCTGATGAATATAATTATGTCAAGCCTAGATTAAGCAATGATTTGAGTTTTGAGATTATTGAAGGGCGGCATCCAGTCGTTGAGCAAAGTTTATCAAATGATAAAAAAAGCTTTATTCACAATAACTGTACTTTATCGGAAGCTAATAGAATTTGGTTAATTACTGGACCTAATATGTCAGGTAAAAGTACTTTTTTACGGCAAAATGCCCTAATAGCCATATTAGCTCAAATTGGCAGTTTTGTGCCGGCTAAAAGTGCCAAAATAGGTATTGTAGACAAGATATTTAGTAGGATAGGTGCAGGGGATGATTTACAAGCAGGTCAATCAACTTTTATGGTAGAAATGCTTGAAACATCAGCTATTTTAGCACAATCTACTAAAAATTCTTTAGTGATATTAGATGAGGTTGGTCGCGGAACTTCTACCTATGATGGTGTATCAATTGCTTTCGCGGTGTTGGAATATATTCATGATAATCTCAAATGTCGATGTTTATTTGCCACGCATTATCATGAATTAACCAGCATGAGTAATTTTTTGCCAGCCTTGCAAAATTATACAGTGGCTATTGAGGAATTAGGGAAAGAAATATTATTTTTGCATAATATTATAGCAGGGATGGCTGATAAATCTTATGGAATTCATGTAGCCTACTTAGCGGGCCTACCAAAATCTGTTATAATTAGGGCGAATGACATTTTAACAAAATTAGAAAAAACCGCTACCAGCAAAAATAAAAATATCTTAAATACCGAATCAAACAATTTAAGTTTATTTGACTTACCAGTAGAGAGTAAAAAAGAAATAAAATTTAATAAGTTAGAAGAAGAAATTAATAAAATCGATCCCGAACAACTCTCCCCTAAACAAGCCTTAGAGTTGGTATATAAATTAAAGAAACTAATTTTTTAAAATAGGGTTGTCTTACATGATAGTACCACTAGAACCCAAACGTTCAGTAAATGGAAAAATTTGGCAACAGCGATCAGTAAACGAGGATGATGTTTCAGAACTTTGTCGTTCTGTAGGAATCAGTGATTTTCTAGCACGGGTTCTATCTCCTCGCTTAGAGAATTTGGTACAAGCTACTGATTTTCTATCACCTAAGCTTAAGAACTTATTACCATATCCTTTTCATTTACTTGATATGCAAAAGGCAGTAGATAGAACCATAGAAGCTATTGTAAATAAACAAAAAATCTGCATATTTGCTGATTATGACGTTGATGGAGCTACTTCTTCATCACTACTTAAGAATATATTTAGAGATTTGGGGCAAGAAGCTGATATTTATGTTCCAAACCGAATTGCTGAAGGGTATGGACTGACCCCAGCTGCTATGCAGAAAATTAAGGATAATGCTACTGAGCTACTTATTACTGTTGATTGTGGAGCAATGGCACATGAGGCTCTAAAATATGCAGAGCAAGTAAAGCTTGATGTAATAGTTATCGATCATCACATTAGTAGTGATATATTGCCTGACGCTGTTGCTGTTGTTAACCCGAATCGTATCGATGAGACCAGTAGATATAAGTACCTAGCAGCTGTAGGAGTATCATTTTTATTTGCTACCGCCTTATTATCCGAGTTAAAAAAACAAAATTTCTTTACCGATATAGCTTCGTGTTCGATACAAAATAGTGTATATTCAAAATGCCATACTCTACCAAATTTAATGCAATATTTAGACTTAGTCGCACTTGGAACAGTATGCGATGTAATGAAGCTTACTCACTTAAATCGTGCTTTTGTTGCTCAAGGATTAAAAATCCTTGGTCAAAGAAAAAATTTAGGTATGAAGACTTTATGTGATGTTGTTGGTTTAAATGAAAAACCAAACTGTTATCATTTGGGATTTGTGTTGGGACCTAGGATCAATGCCGGTGGAAGAGTTGGTAAATCATCCTTGGGTGCTAGTCTTTTATCTACCGAATGTGCAATAGAAGCAAATTTACTTGCACAGGAGTTGGAGAAACATAATAATGAGCGAAAAGTAATAGAGCTGATAATGATAGAGGAAGCTACTCAAATAGCTTTAACCCAAGAAAATGATAGTTCATTATTTATAGTTGGTAAAGGGTGGCATCCGGGTGTTATCGGCATTGTCGCTGGCAGATTAAAAGAAAAATTTAATAAACCAGTTGCAGTTATAGCTTTAAATGATGGAATAGGTAAGGCTTCTTGCCGTTCTGTCAAAAATGTTGATTTTGGTAGTAAAATTATCAATGCCAAGGCTAAAGATTTAATCATAGCTGGCGGGGGACATGCAATGGCAGCTGGATTTACAGTATTAGAAGAGAAATTACAAGAGTTACAAGAATTCTTAAATCACGCCTTTAAGATTGATATTAGTAATCAAAATGATATTGCCTATGAAGAATATGATGCGGAACTTACTACAAGTAGTGTAAATTTACCGCTAATGGATGAGCTAAGTAAACTCGAACCATTTGGTCAAGGAAATCATGAGCCAATATTTAAATTCTCTAATCTTTTTGTATTAAAAGCTGACATAGTCGGTGGTAAACATATAAGATGTTTGCTTGCTCCTTCTAAGGAAGCTTTTGGTTCTAAACCGCTGCATGCTATTGCGTTTAATAGTGTATCTAGTCCTATAGAAAATATTTTACTTAATATTAAGTCATATAATATTTCTGTAATTGGTTCATTAAAAATGAACAGTTGGAAAGAGTCTAATACTATTCAATTACAAATAAAGGACTTGATAATATGATATTTGTTAGCTATAGAAAATTAAGAGGATGGATATACTCTTCTGCTTTAAAAAAATGTCATCCCTGCTTCGGTGCGGGATATCATAGTACATTTTTTATATAACCACTATTAAAATGGCTGCTGATCGTCATTGCCAGGAGTCGCGAGAAAGCGGCGAAGCGGCAATCTTTATGCAGTATTACACCTCACTTCACTAGATCGCCACGGCATCTAACGCACAACTGTTGAAAGTTTACAAATACCTATACCATTTCTATCCCATACACCGCATACTAACCTCGTTTTATGGTACAATTTTGATCCTATCCATCTCGAAGATAAGTCGCGTTAGCCGCTTTAAGAATAACCTCAGTTTGATGTAAGAGGAAGGTTGAGATTGTTTAATTTTCCAAAAGCTACAGAAATTTTATTAGGCTTAAAAACATAGGCAAGCAGTCCAGCTAATACGTTAGTTTGAAAATTCATAACAGATCTGTGCCTTGTATGGTCTATATGACAAAGGTTTTTTAGTTGATCGTTAATGGTTTCAATAATATACCTTTTATTTAAAAACCGCTTTTTAATAGGATCTATTATTTTTTCTTTCATATTACTTTTAATTTTTGTTATTAGTTCTAAACCTTGATTAGCAAGGGATTGAGTGAGTTTTTTACTGATATACCCACGATCACCAAAAAGCCAGCCTTGTAATTTATCTACTAAATTTTCCACCACTGCTCTATCATCAACATTTCCTGGAGTTAAAGAAAAACTCATAATCTCTCCGCAACTGTTAATGACAATATGTAGCTTACAACCAAAGAACCACCCAGTGGAAGTCTTACCTCTTTTTGCTATGTCTTTGAATACTTTATGTCTATTAATTCTTAAATTATGGCAAGCAGGAAGTTTAGTAGAGTCGATATAATATTGACCAGTTTGTTTTCCTGATAGGCTTTTTAGCAGTAACACCATGGGCATGAAGCTCATTGGCATTAACTGAATAAAACGACTATAGCTCACAAGTTTTGGAAATTCCTTTCTATAACTTTGACATAGGCAGCATAAATAAAAATCTTTAAAGGTACGGTAGTGACTCAAGTGAAACATTACTATAATAGTAATAATCTCTGAGAGTCCTATACTGCAAACTACTTTACGCTTACGGTTAGGATTTGGTAATATATATTTATTTTGCTCCGTATCAAAATGCTTGCAAAAATCATCAATTAAGCAGAAAATCTCCGTAAGAGGGATCATAATATAGAAACTGGACTGATTTTTCAAGACAAATTTTTCACTAATTTTGTTTCCCATTTTACATAATTTTTAAGCTGCATTTTGTAAGTAATCAAGATACACGTTCATCGGTTTTTTATAACCAATACTTGAATGGAATCTTTGATTGTTATATTTATCCATGTATTTATCAATACCATCTTTAAGTTCTGCGATATTTTTAAAATCATTTATAAATATACAATTATATTTTAAAGTTCTAAAAAATCTTTCAATCACAATATTATCAATGCTTCTACCCTTACCGTTCATTGAGATTTGTATATTATTCTCTTTTAGAATTCCCGTATGCTCATGTCCAGTATATTGACTACCCTGATCACTATTGAATATTTGTGGTGCAGGGTATTTATTCAGTGCATCTTTTAATACATCGGTTACAAGTGATGCATCCATAGAATTAGATACTTTATAACTTAGTATTGCCTTACTATGCCAATCTATAATCGCCACAAGATACATAAATCCTCCGTTAGTTCTAATATAAGTAATGTCACCACTCCACACTTGATTAACATAAGGTACATGAATAGTTCTATTCGTTCCTGATTTGTGCCAGTACGGCTCAAGCAAATAGCTATAAATTTTATGTTGACCATCCTTCACAGAAGTAGATTGCTTTTTATGAGGATGAATAGCTTCTATACCCATTATTCCCATATATTTAAGCACCCTATCTCTGCCCACATTAAAGCCGTCTTCCAATAATTGTTTGTATATATAACGATAACCATACTCAGGGTTATCCGTATATATTTCATCTATTCTATTTAAAATATCAAGATTATATAAGCTCATTACTTTAGCTTTATAATATACTCCAGATCTGCTTATCTTTAATAGTTCACATTGCCTTGTCTTTGCTAACGTACTCAGCTTGGGGTCGACAAGACTTTTCTTATTTGATAAGTCCAAGCTGTTTAGCTTTCCCACCGCCCAGTCCCTCTCGACTGTAGCCTTACCTAATGCTTTTGCAAGTTCATCGTTTTGATTCTTAAGTTCACTAATCTGCCCTTTGTACTCACTAACAGCTTTTGCTGGCTCAAATGCCAATGACGCATTATCTAAAAATTGTCGTTTCCAGTTTTGCATAGTTTTAGCCGTTACTTCATATTTGACCGATAACTGACCTATTGTTGATTCTTCTTTTAACATCTCTAATACTATTTTAGTTTTTGCTTCTGCACTAAAATTTTTAATTTGTTTTTTACCCATTTGTTTCTCTTTAATTTTATTTATTATTCTATACTTATTGAGAAACAAAAATACCTGCTTCTTTGTCTAATTTTTTCAGTCCATTATAATATTCTCCAATTTTGTTGTTATTATTCGAGAACTTTATAATCCCTCCCTTCTTACTTTTCAAATATTCTTTCTCCTAACACACTAGTTTAAAAGAAGGTTTTATTTTTACCATAGCTCACCACCAACAGTTTGTTTATGTTATTACATAATGCTTAGCATTTTGTTTGGTGCTTACGTCAAACTCAGGTTAAGAATACATTTTTCCTTATATTAAAACCGCTTCCTCTTCTAACTTTCAACAGTTGATGACATCGGAGCTATTAAACCGATGTCTTACATCAATAGTTGAGGTTAACTATACTGAAAAACTTAAAGTATTTGCAAAAATATCATAAGTTACAAAAAAGTTACTATTTATTAGAGTTATTAATATAATTTTCGTGATGTTATTTGATATTACTTGATTACTAGCTATAAACCTGTCTTAATCTACTGCAAGACGTCTTGTATCGCTAAATTATGAAAGAGGAAGTTTTGGAAAAAAATTAAGTAAGGAGTATAAGTGGAACAAGATATGTATAATTCCTTACTTAATTTTGACAATAAGATTACCTTACAAGAATGAAGTTATGCAAGAGCCTATTTCTACATACTAAAATGTAATACTGGAGTACCAGTATTACAAACGCTGTCATTCCTACCGTAACTCGGATGACAGCTCTGTATGTAGTATTACACAACTAAAGTTTAGCAGCAGGTTTAGATAATATAAAATCTAACTGCTACTAATTAAATAATGAAAACAATAACTATACCAGGAGGATATTATGTCTAAAATAGCTCAGATATTTCAGAAGAGATCTAGTCCAAATAAGAGTGCTAGTCCAGATAATAGTGCTAGTCTAGATAGGAGTACTGTTAACGATACTGGTACTGGTACTGATCCTGTTTTAGCACTCAAATTTAAATATTTCCAAGACGCACTTGGAGCTTTAAATCAACAATATGGTGATATACAAAAGATCAGTACGGCTCTCGATAAACGCAGTTATGCCGAGGCTCAGATTAAATATAAAAATTTATGTGGTGAGATCGAAGCCCCTACGTTTCCTCTAGAACAGGAACAAAAAGACTCACTATTGTTTGGAATATACTACGGTTTAGCTATTAGTGATTTCCGAGCAGGTAAGTTTCAAGAACATAAAAAACATTTATTGCATGCGTATAAAAATTATGGTCTTGGTAGAGATGAATCTATAATAGGACTAGAAAGATGGGTAGAGATATATATAAATCTTGATCAAGATGTACAAACAAAAGTACCAAGCATTTCTGAAGAATACGATACTTTATTAAAAGAGGTCAAAGAAGACGTTCAGTCACTAATTAAGGATAAAAAATATGCAGAAGCTCGTGCAAAAATAGAGTATTTGAATCAAAATAGCCATAATTTCCATATATTTGATCTATACTTTGATACAATAAAAAAAGATACAAAGGAAGCTTTGAAGTATTTTGAAGATAAATCAAAGAATAATCTTACACAACGTCAAGATATTCATAATATCCTTAAAAAATGGCAAATTTACCTTAGTAAGCAAGTTGATGATCAAGAAGTTGCTGCCAAAGCTGCTACCTATGCTTCAAAGTACAACCCAAATCCAACAGTTGCTACGGCATCTGTAAAGAAAGCTGGAAAAGACGTTGAAAAACTTCAAGAGCAACTTGACAAAGCTAACCTTAAGTTAAAGACAGTTGTAACTGTTGATGAACAGGAGAAACAGATAAAGGAATTTACAGCTAAATACGAAGCTGAATTAGAGAAACTTAGAACTGAACACAAAGCTGAATTAGAGGCACTCAAACCTAAAGATTCACCTACAAAAGATACTAAAGTGGGTGAAAAGACTCCTACAGCTCCCGTAGTTAAGCCTCTTGAAGAGAATGTTTTAAAGGAGTTAACTGAGTTAGCTAACTTGATTACGTCAGTTAATCATTATGAGGAACAGTATAAGATTGATAAAGATAAGGCTAAAAGTCTTTTGAGTAAAGCTGTTAAAGAGAATCCTGATGTATATAAAACTATAGATGATCCTAAAATTTTGGTGCTTCTTGCTGACGTTCTTTTGTCTTCAAATGAGATAAAGGAAGGAAGAATAGTTTGTCAACAAGCTCTTGAACTTAATCCAAATATATGGGAAGCTACTGTGGAAGAGGTAGTTTTGCTAAATTTAGCTGGAGTTCTTTTACCTTCAGATCAACAAAAGGCTAAACAAATTTATAGTAAAGTTATGAATTTTCGTTTTATTTGTAAAAATGAACAAAATAAGTGTGTAGTTGATACTAATAGGAAGATGGAAATAGCTAAGATTGTTGCTCAAGATGGATATGGAGATGAAGAGAGGGATTGCTTAGCTGAGTTCTGTTTATCTTCCAATAAAATACATCAGCAAGCACTAGCTCTAGATTGTTATCCACATACAGATGTTGCTAAAAGAGAAGCTATAGCTGGGCAATTAAAACAGTTAGGTAAACAAGCACCGAATCCAGGTGCTGGTGAGTATAAAGCCTATGCGTTATATACAAAGGCTTTTTCTGTTCTAAAAGACGATCAAATATTACGTCAGGATATGAAAAAAGCACACAACTTTAGTTACTTATATACCGATCCTACACACTTTCCTGATCCCCCTACTGACGAATCTACTGCATACATCCTCGGTGAGTGTGTTTATAACAATTATTAAGCCTTCTCATAAATAGTGAATAAAGTCCCATAATTTATTCCTCCTACTTTAAAGCCATTAACAGCTTTTGAGGTAGGAGGGATAGTTGCTTAGGGTAATTTTAAAATTGGGGAGTCTGTCCTATAGTTTGTGTAAGTTGCAAAGAAAGCAGTAAGAGATTACTGTAAAAAAAGTAACTTAAGCATGCAAGGAGGAATTATGGCTAAAAAATTAGATACAGATAAAGATACATTAGACATCAGTAATCAGCTAGTAGAAGAATTATTATCAAAAGCAGATCCATCGGAGTTATTTGGTCGAGATGGTTTATTTCAACAGCTAAAGAAGTAAATAGTTGAGAAAATATTAGCAAGTGAGTTGGATCATGAATTAGGATATTCAAAACATAGCAAGATGCCAAAAGTAGATAATAATCGTCGTAATGGTAGCTATGAGAAGACAGTAATTGATGGGGATGGTCGTAAGCTGACAGTAGAAGTACCAAGAGATCGGGAAGGAGAGTATAATCCTCAATTAATACCAAAAGGGCTGAGGAGATTTAATGGATTTGATGAGAAAGTGATATCCCTTTATGGTCGCGGTATGACAGTCAGCGAGATCCGAGGGCATTTAGAAGAAATATATCAAACTGATATATCTGGTGACTTGATATCCACCATAACAGATGGGGTGATAGAAGAAGTAACTAGGTGGCAAAATCGTTGTTTAGATAGGGTGTATCCAATATTATACTTGGACTGTATCTATGTAAAATCTAGAGACAATCACATAGTAAAAAATAAAGCAGTATATTTAGCACTTGCTGTAAATATAGAAGGGAAAAAGGAGTTACTTGGCATTTGGATAGGCAAAAATGAAGGTGCTAAATTTTGGATGCAAGTAGTTACTGAGTTAAAGAATCGAGGAATTGAACAAATTTATGTTGCTTGTGTGGATGGTTTAAAGGGCTTTCCAGAAGCTATAAGCAGTGTATTCCCGAGTACTATAGTACAATTATGTATTGTACATATGGTTCGCAATTCAGTAAAGTATGTGTCATATAAAGATTTAAAAGAGGTCACATCAGATCTAAAACAAATTTATACAGCTAATAATGACGAAATGGCACGTTTAAAACTTCAGCAATTTGGTGTAAAATGGGATAAAAAATATCCGGTAATTTCTGATATTTGGCAACGTAATTGGTCTGGGATAATACCGTTTTTTGCCTTTCCTGAAGAGATCAGAAAGGTAATTTATACTACTAACACTATAGAATCTGTAAATCGTCAAATTAGAAAAATTATCAAAAATAAGGGGGTGTTTCCAGATGATAAGTCAATTCAAAAAATAATATTTTTATCCCTACAAAATGCAGCCAAAAAATGGACCATGCCTATTAAAGATTGGTCTTTAGCTTTAAATCAATTTGAAATACTTTGTGGAGATTTTAAATATGATTTATTGGAAAATAAAAAATGAACTTACACAAATTAAATGATTGACTCAAATTGGGCTGTTTAAACAGCCCGGCTTTTAAATTAGATATCTTTCGAAACTCTACTTCTGCTGGTAATTTGTGCGTCGATCCGGTACTCGAATCCTCACGTACATTTAGTACGCTGCGGTTCTGCGTTCCGTGTCTCCTACAAATTCCCTATCATAAGCGAGTTTCGAAAGATATCTATTGTTCTGTTGCTATCCACAAGCGGCTAGTTTCGAGAGAAGTCCAATATTAAAAAAATACTAAAAAGATAAAATATCGAGTAGGCAAATAGTTTTTTAGCTTGTTTATGATCTTTATCACTAAACAGAGAGGCAGCATAGTATAAAAAAATTAGCCCCAGTATAAATGCAGTTACTAAATATACAAGATTACTTATTCCTAAAAAAAAGGGCGTAAATGTAGTAATAAACATAATGATACTATAGGAAAGAATTTGCTTTTTAGTATAATATTCTCCCTTTACCACTGGCATCATCGGAACACCACAATTTTTGTAATCTTCTGAGCGAAAGATTGCTAATGCCCACGAATGTGGCGGTGTCCAAGTTAGAATAATCATAAATAAAGAAAAGGAGCCAAGGGAAATCTCATTAGTTACTGTTGCCCAGCCAATCATAGGAGGCAATGCACCTGCAACCCCTCCAATAACTATATTTTGCATTGTCGAACGTTTTAACCACATAGTATAAATGAAGACATAATACAATATGGTTATTAGTAACAATAAAGCAGATAGTAGATTAACACAAAGTCCCATCAAAAAAACTGAAAAGAACCCCACAACCACGCTAAAAGCTAAAGCGTCCTGTGGTTCTATAACCCCAATAACTAGAGGTCTATTTTGTGTACGTTTCATTATCGCATCAATATCCCTATCATACCACATGTTAATAGCTGCACTACTACCAGCTCCAAGTGTAATACAAAGCATAGCGATGCAAGCTATAAATGGATGGATGGGGTATGGAGCAAGCCATAGACCGGAAAAGCTGGTAAATACAACAAGTGCCATAACTCTTGGCTTCATGAGTAGGATATAGTCCATAACTGAACTATTATTAGACCTTTTTTTAATAGTATTCATGCCTATCTTGGCAAAAGAATTATTAATATAATTAGAGGAATTATTCATATATTTTGAGCCTTTCTAATTAAGTGTGTAAATTTTTCATAGGGCTTAAATTCTACCTTCAAATTTTATCAAAAAGTGAGCCATAGCTGCGTTCCAGTTTGGAATCGGCATAACCCATTTCTTGGTCATATAATCAATTGCCAAATACAAGGTCTTAAAAACGGCATTATCATTTGGAAAAACCCGTTTATTCTTAGTAACCTTACGTAATTGGCTATTGACAGATTCTACACTATTAGTTGTGTATATTACTTTCCTTATCGCCTCAGGGTATCCTAGAAAAACCATTAAAGTTTCCCAATGAACATACCAAGATTTAGCAATTTGTGGATACTGTTTACTCCATTTAGCTTCAAAAGATTCTAAAGCAAGATATGCTTCTTCCTCTGTGCTAGCAGTATATATAGGCTTTAAATCAGCCGCTAATTCTTTTCGGTCTTTATATGATACCAATTGCAATAATTAACACGGTGTATTTATCCAGTCTCTATACATAATTGATTTTACTAAATCTACATTATGAGCAAGTTGATTCCAAGCGTAACAAGCCATAGTGACGATATCTTCATATACACCATAACATTGGTTAGACAAGTAATGATTCTTGATCCATTCCCAAACTTGTTCCATTGCATTAAGTTCCGGTGCATAGGGCGGAAGCGGTATCAAAGTGATATTGCTTGGCACAGTTAGTTTTTTGGCTGTGTGCCAACCTGCATTATCCGTTAGTAAAGCTATATGTCGGTTGCCTTGAATACTGCGAGAAAGGTCTTCTAAGAATTTATTCATTGCCTGTGTGTTTGCATATGGTAAAATTAATGCAAAAGCTTCTCCTGTATCATGGCAAGCAGCTCCATAAATATATGTTGAAATGAATTGCTGTTGCCGAACTTTACGGGGTCTAGTGCCACGCTTAGCCCATATACGAGTTAAGCTACCTTGTTGCCCAACTCGAGTTTCATCCTGAGACCATATATCAACTTTACATCTATCGATATTTTTTGGTAATAATTCTGTTAACATATCTGGAAAGTTTTTTTATATGTATTTTGAGTCTCTTGATTTGACTTTGGATGCATTGAACGAGAAGTAATCCAGCTAAAACCAAGGCGGTGCATAGTATTGTAGACTGTTTTTAACGCACATTTAGCACCATATTCCTCAAGTAACATGATATGTAGTTCCTTTCCAGTTATATACCCACCAGTTTTACTTTCACTGAGCGTATTGATTTTATCAAAAAGAGCAGACTCTTGTATAGTGTTAATCTTCCTAGGGGCACCGCTTCTTTGTGATTCAAATAATCCTTCAAAACCATGATTCCTAAATCTTCTGAGCCATGATTGCACAGTTTTCCAGTGTGACTTCACTATTGCAGATATGGCTTTAAAAGATTTGCCTAATTGAAGGTGATACATCGCCAATAAACGTATACGATTTCGACCATGCGACTCATGTTTCATCATTTTTATAAAATCATGACCTTCAAAACCTTGCGGTAATATTAACCTAGCTATTTGATTACCTTTTATCAGTTAAAAACCCATTTTATAACACTGCGTTAATTATTGCAATTGGTATGATACATATTTTAAACTATTTCTAATCTGATGTACAATACATAATTGATGTTCGGTTTTCGGAAAAACTGCTTCTATTGCCTCAGACATACCGGTTAAATTATCACTGCAAGCAATAAGCATGTCTTGCATACCTCTGTTCTTCATCTCAGTAAAATTACCAAGCCAAAATTTCGCTCCTTCATTTTCACTGATCCACAATCCTAAAATATCCTTCCTTCCAGATAAATCAATACCTAATGCTACATATACAGACTTATTGATAATTCGTTTATCTTGACGTACTTTTACTACTAAACAGTCAAAAAATACTATAGCATATACTCGATCCAATGGTCGGCTTTGCCATATCTTGACATCCTCAATTACATCATCAGTAATTTGACTTATCAAACTTTCGCTAACGTCAGCTCCATACAATTCTTGCATTTGAATCTTAATATCAGATAAGCTCATTCCTTTAGCGTATAATGATATTATTTTATCATCAAATCCTTCAATACGTCTTTGACGCTTCGGAATTAATGCAGGTTCAAATGTACTACTTCTATCCCTTGGAACCTCAATCTCTAGAACTCCATTATTTGTTACTAGATTCTTTACATTCCTACCATTACGAACATTATCACTATCAGTATGACAATATTTATCATATCCTAAATGATTATTCATCTCTGACTGCAATGCCTTCTCTACAAGCCGTTTGGTTAATTGTTTTAATAAACCATCCTCTTTAAGTAATGTTGATATATCTGTATCATTATTTATTAATAAATCTATCGCTTGATTCATTGCTTCATTTTGTTTTTGGTGCATTATAATTTCTCCTTTTGTTATATTATATTTTTATATAACCTTTGAAAAATTTACACACTTATTTGTACAGAGCCTATATTTTCATCTTAAGAAAATTTATTGTCCCACTTTGGGAGAAAAACCCCGCACTTGCAGTGCGTCGTTTCAACATAAATTTTAAATATCTTATCAAGAAAAGATAAGATAAGATATTTTTTAACAAAATCTTACACTTCACAGATATATTCTTTTTGTGTTGTGACACTTTCTAAATGAGCCATACACAAATAGTTTCTAACTTTTAAGTTAGTACATACATGAGGCATTCATGCCGTAATATTAAGCTCTGCACTTGCAGTGCAGAGTGGTTAACTATTTCTAGGGAATCCACTAGGAGGGATTTTACCAACCGAACCTCGTCGTCCAAGAAATGGTAAAAGATCTTTCTCTACCCTAATCTTTTCTCCTACTTTCCAGCTTAGTCCTAAACTACTATCAAATATCTTGACATCCATAAGTTTAGCATTTTTGAACTTTTGTAGAATTACCCCTTGTCCTCGTTTCATTATTGGTATTTCGTCTAGTTTAAATACTAGTAATTTCCGGTTCTCACCTATACAAGCTATACAATCACCTTCTACAGGCACACAAGCAATACAGGAATGATTTGCAGGAATTTGCATAATTTGCTTACCGAGTTTAGTTTGTGCTACTACCTCATCTGAATCAATGATAAAGCCTTTGCCAATACTACTTGCCAATAAAAGTTTTTGGGTAGTCTTATAGACCAACATGCTTATTATTTCTTCATTACCTATATCTATCATCAATTTTATAGATTCTCCATTGCCTTTGCCTTTAAATATATTATCGGCTAGGATAGTGAAAAAACGCCCCGCTGCACTTAATATAAGAATTTTGTCAGTAGTATAGCCTTCTAGAATAAAATTTTCTGCGTCTCCTTCCTTATATTTAACAGTTGATAAATCGTTATTATGACCTTTTAAAGAGCGAATCCACCCCATTTTGGAACAAATTATGGTGATAGGTTCTTTGGTTATAAAAGCTGAAATATCAACAATCTGAGCAACAATATTAGCTTCTTCAAAACTAGTTCGGCGTAACCCCAATTTAGTGCTAAAACCAAACTTTGTTTGCACCATTTTAACTTCTTTCTTAACTATCTTTTTTAATTCACTCGGATATTGTAGAATTTTCTGTAAATTCGCATGTTCTTTTTCGAGTAGATTATGCTCGTTAATAATTTCTTGTTCTTCCAATTTTCTTAAAGATCGCAATCTTGTATTAAGAATTGCTTCAACTTGCACATCAGTTAAAGCAAACTTAGCGATCATTACTTGTTTAGGTTCATCTTCTTCACGAATAATTTTAATTATTTCATCCAAATTTAAGTAAGCTATTCTTAGACCTTTGAGAACTTCCAACCTATGTTCAATTTTGCCAATAAGAAATTTAGATCTGCGAGTAATAATATTTTGTCGGTGTAATAAAAATTCCTGCAATATTTCCAATATATTAGCTACTTTAGGAATATTATTTGAACCTATAACATTCATATTAAGTTGAATTCTATTTTCTAGAACTGTTAATTTGAACAATGACTCCATAATAACATTAGGATCACAATTACGATCTCTAGGTTCAATAATTAACCTTATATCTTCCGTCGATTCATCCCTGATATTACCTATTAAAGGAATTTTTTTGTCTTTTAACAGTACAGCTATTTGTTCGATAAGTTTAGATTTTTGTACTTGATAAGGTATTTCAGTAATTACTATCTGATATAGACCATAACTTAAATCTTCCTTTGCCCATCTTGCTCTTACTCTAAAGCTACCACGCCCTACGCTATAGGCTAGGCGGATTGAATCTATTCTATCAATAATTATTCCACCGGTTGGAAAGTCAGGACCTTTGACAAATTGCAAAATATCATTGACCTTTGATTCAGGATGGTCAATTAAATATATTAGTGCATCACATAATTCATGTAAATTATGTGGTGGTATACTGGTTGCCATTCCAACTGCTATACCTTCTGAACCATTAGCCAGTAAATTAGGAAACATAGCAGGCATAATGACTGGTTCGGTATCGGAATCATCATAGGTAGCACGAAAATCTACAGTATCTTGATCTATATCTGACATTAATAAGGTACAAATTTCTGTCATTCGTGATTCCGTATAACGCATAGCTGCTGCATTATCTCCATCAATAGAACCAAAATTTCCTTGTCCATCAATTAGTGGATATCTAAGAGAAAAATTTTGTGCAAGACGTACTAATGTATCATACAGTGCAACGTCACTATGTGGGTGATATTTACCCATTACATCACCGACAACTCTTGCACATTTCTTATGGGCAGAGGTCGGTTCTAACTTTAGTTGGAGCATGCCATACAATAATCTGCGATGCACTGGTTTTAACCCATCACGAACGTCTGGCAAGGATCTTGACATAATTGTTGATAAGGCATAAGAGAGGTAACGCTCTGATAATGCATTACCAAAGTCTATATTTTCTATTTTAGCATCATCTATCATACAAAACTTTTTCTTATATTTATTGTCCCACTTTGGGAGAAAAACCCCGCACTTGCAGTGCGTCGTTTCAACATAAATTTTAAATATCTTATCAAGAAAAGATAAGAATGAATCATACAGATATTTTTTAACAAAATCTTACACTTCACAGATATATTCTTTTTGTGTTGTGACACTTTCTAAATGAGCCATATACAAATAGTTTCTAACTTTTAAGTTAGTACATACATTAGGCATTCATGCCGTAATATTAAGCTCTGCACTTGCAGTGCAGAGTGGTTAACTCCGTGTTCAGTATAATATCCTAAATATATGCTAGCACTAATAGCGAAATGATATTAAATAATAAAAATTATACTTTTCTTTCATCAATATTTGATACCAATTGCAATAATTAACACGGTGTATTTATCCAGTCTCTATACATAATTGATTTTACTAAATCTACATTATGAGCAAGTTGATTCCAAGCGTAACAAGCCATAGTGACGATATCTTCATATACACCATAACATTGGTTAGACAAGTAATGATTCTTGATCCATTCCCAAACTTGTTCCATTGCATTAAGTTCCGGTGCATAGGGCGGAAGCGGTATCAAAGTGATATTGCTTGGCACAGTTAGTTTTTTGGCTGTGTGCCAACCTGCATTATCCGTTAGTAAAGCTATATGTCGGTTGCCTTGAATACTGCGAGAAAGGTCTTCTAAGAATTTATTCATTGCCTGTGTTGCATATGGTAAAATTAATGCAAAAGCTTCTCCTGTATCATGGCAAGCAGCTCCATAAATATATGTTGAAATGAATTGCTGTTGCCGAACTTTACGCGGTCTAGTGCCACGCTTAGCCCATATACGAGTTAAGCTACCTTGTTGCCCAACTCGAGTTTCATCCTGAGACCATATATCAACTTTACATCTATCGATATTTTTTGGTAATAATTCTGTTAACATATCTGGAAAGTTTTTTTATATGTATTTTGAGTCTCTTGATTTGACTTTGGATGCATTGAACGAGAAGTAATCCAGCTAAAACCAAGGCGGTGCATAGTATTGTAGACTGTTTTTAACGCACATTTAGCACCATATTCCTCAACTAACATGATATGTAGTTCCTTTCCAGTTATATACCCACCAGTTTTACTTTCACTGAGCGTATTGATTTTATCAAAAAGAGCAGACTCTTGTATAGTGTTAATCTTCCTAGGGGCACCGCTTCTTTGTGATTCAAATAATCCTTCAAAACCATGATTCCTAAATCTTCTGAGCCATGATTGCACAGTTTTCCAGTGTGACTTCACTATTGCAGATATGGCTTTAAAAGATTTGCCTAATTGAAGCTGATACATCGCCAATAAACGTATACGATTTCGACCATGCGGCTCATGTTTCATCATTTTTATAAAATCATGACCTTCAAAACCTTGCGGTAATATTAACCTAGCTATTTGATTAACTTTTATCAGTTAAAAACCCATTTTATAACACTGCGTTAATTATTGCAATTGGTATGAGGTTACTATAGGAATTATACCTTACTCTTGTACAAGGCACAATACTTTAAACCTCAGTTTTGGATTAAAATTAATCCGAAATTGAGGTTTATAAGTATCTTGGCTTTTTAAAATTATCTGATTCAGCATAGTCTGAGAGGATTCATATTTGGGTATATTGCTATGAAGTTGTTGAGTCAATTTTTCTTGATGTCACTATTATCGTTGTTACTAATTGGCTGCGGCAGTAACAGATGCAAAAATGTTCCACTCAGCTTGTTGTCTAAACAAAAGATATCCACATCTCAAACCGATATAAAATACAGGCAATTATATATTATGGGTGACAGTTTATCTGACACCGGAGCTTTTATTGGAAGTCTTAACAATGTATTGAGCGTTATGCAACAAGACTTCCATGTATTGAAGTGGGTTAAGGAAATATATTTTTCTCCACCATTCTATAAAGGAGTATCCTTTAGTGATGGTCCAGTAGCTGTTGAATATGTGGCTGCGGGGTTAGGTTTACCAATAACAGCTGGTTGGAGTTTTAACATAACGCCAGAATTTAAACAATGGATTGTACAACAAAAATCTAAAGAATTATCAATACCAGTTGAACAGATTTTGCAAAAAGAACGTTTAAGAGGTACGGTGACTTATAGTCTACATGATAAAGTTGGTACCAATTATGCTGTTTCAAATGCTAGGGCATCTGTTGGTAATGACTTACCATATACCCTATTATTTAATCAGTTTCAGTTAAAGAATCAATTTAATACCCTTATTAGACATCATCCAGATATTGGAGAAGACGACTTGTTTATAATCATGATTGGTGGAAATGATTTTATGGCAGCCGTTTTTTCTAAAGATGCTGTTGGGATAATTAATGAGAGTATTACTGAAATATCTAATGTCCTTGAGCTTCTAGCGAAAAGAAATATCAAACATATAGTCGTGGGTAATGGAGTCTGTCCTATAGTTTGTGTAAGTTGCAAAGAAAGCAGTAAGAGATTACTGTAAAAAAAGTAACTTAAGCAAGCAAGGAGGAATTATGGCTAAAAAATTAGATACAGATAAAGATACATTAGACATCAGTAATCAGCTAGTAGAAGAATTATTATCAAAAGCAGATCCATCGGAGTTATTTGGTCGAGATGGTTTATTTCAACAGCTAAAGAAGCAAATAGTTGAGAAAATATTAGCAAGTGAGTTGGATCATGAATTAGGATATTCAAAACATAGCAAGATGCCAAAAGTAGATAATAATCGTCGTAATGGTAGCTATGAGAAGACAGTAATTTATAATGGACTGAAAAAATTAGACAAAGAAGCAGGTATTTTTGTTTCTCAATAAGTATAGAATAATAAATAAAATTAAAGAGAAACAAATGGGTAAAAAACAAATTAAAAATTTTAGTGCAGAAGCAAAAACTAAAATAGTATTAGAGATGTTAAAAGAAGAATCAACAATAGGTCAGTTATCGGTCAAATATGAAGTAACGGCTAAAACTATGCAAAACTGGAAACGACAATTTTTAGATAATGCGTCATTGGCATTTGAGCCAGCAAAAGCTGTTAGTGAGTACAAAGGGCAGATTAGTGAACTTAAGAATCAAAACGATGAACTTGCAAAAGCATTAGGTAAGGCTACAGTCGAGAGGGACTGGGCGGTGGGAAAGCTAAACAGCTTGGACTTATCAAATAAGAAAAGTCTTGTCGACCCCAAGCTGAGTACGTTAGCAAAGACAAGGCAATGTGAACTATTAAAGATAAGCAGATCTGGAGTATATTATAAAGCTAAAGTAATGAGCTTATATAATCTTGATATTTTAAATAGAATAGATGAAATATATACGGATAACCCTGAGTATGGTTATCGTTATATATACAAACAATTATTGGAAGACGGCTTTAATGTGGGCAGAGATAGGGTGCTTAAATATATGGGAATAATGGGTATAGAAGCTATTCATCCTCATAAAAAGCAATCTACTTCTGTGAAGGATGGTCAACATAAAATTTATAGCTATTTGCTTGAGCCGTACTGGCACAAATCAGGAACGAATAGAACTATTCATGTACCTTATGTTAATCAAGTGTGGAGTGGTGACATTACTTATATTAGAACTAACGGAGGATTTATGTATCTTGTGGCGATTATAGATTGGCATAGTAAGGCAATACTAAGTTATAAAGTATCTAATTCTATGGATGCATCACTTGTAACCGATGTATTAAAAGATGCACTGAATAAATACCCTGCACCACAAATATTCAATAGTGATCAGGGTAGTCAATATACTGGACATGAGCATACGGGAATTCTAAAAGAGAATAATATACAAATCTCAATGAACGGTAAGGGTAGAAGCATTGATAATATTGTGATTGAAAGATTTTTTAGAACTTTAAAATATAATTGTATATTTATAAATGATTTTAAAAATATCGCAGAACTTAAAGATGGTATTGATAAATACATGGATAAATATAACAATCAAAGATTCCATTCAAGTATTGGTTATAAAAAACCGATGAACGTGTATCTTGATTACTTACAAAATGCAGCTTAAAAATTATGTAAAATGGGAAACAAAATTAGTGAAAAATTTGTCTTGAAAAATCAGTCCAGTTTCCTTGATGGGGATGGTCGTAAGCTGACAGTAGAAGTACCAAGAGATCGGGAAGGAGAGTATAATCCTCAATTAATACCAAAAGGGCTGAGGAGATTTAATGGATTTGATGAGAAAGTGATATCCCTTTATGGTCGCGGTATGACAGTCAGCGAGATCCGAGGGCATTTAGAAGAAATATATCAAACTGATGTATCTGGTGACTTGATATCCACCATAACAGATGGGGTGATAGAAGAAGTAACTAGGTGGCAAAATCGTTGTTTAGATAGGGTGTATCCAATATTATACTTGGACTGTATCTATGTAAAATCTAGAGACAATCACATAGTAATAAATAAAGCAGTATATTTAGCACTTGCTGTAAATATAGAAGGGAAAAAGGAGTTACTTGGCATTTGGATAGGCAAAAATGAAGGTGCTAAATTTTGGATGCAAGTAGTTACTGAGTTAAAGAATCGAGGAATTGAACAAATTTATGTTGCTTGTGTGGATGGTTTAAAGGGCTTTCCAGAAGCTATAAGCAGTGTATTCCCGAGTACTATAGTACAATTATGTATTGTACATATGGTTCGCAATTCAGTAAAGTATGTGTCATATAAAGATTTAAAAGAGGTCACATCAGATCTAAAACAAATTTATACAGCTAATAATGACGAAATGGCACGTTTAAAACTTCAGCAATTTGGTGTAAAATGGGATAAAAAATATCCGGTAATTTCTGATATTTGGCAACGTAATTGGTCTGGGATAATACCGTTTTTTGCCTTTCCTGAAGAGATCAGAAAGGTAATTTATACTACTAACACTATAGAATCTGTAAATCGTCAAATTAGAAAAATTATCAAAAATAAGGGGGTGTTTCCAGATGATAAGTCAATTCAAAAAATAATATTTTTATCCCTACAAAATGCAGCCAAAAAATGGACCATGCCTATTAAAGATTGGTCTTTAGCTTTAAATCAATTTGAAATACTTTGTGGAGATTTTAAATATGATTTATTGGAAAATAAAAAATGAACTTACACAAATTAAATGATTGACTCGGGTAATGTGCCAGATATAGGATTGATCCTGGCTTTTATCAATACCAATAAACAATTAGTGGCTACACAATTAACGCAGGATTTTAATCAAAAATTAAATGATAAAATAGAGAACTTTAGAAAAATGTATCCAGAAATTGATATAAAACTATTTGATATAAATAATACGTTAAAGAATGTGATCATTGATAGTCACCTTTTTGGTTAAAACCCCCAGCTTCAGCTGGGAAAGACTTTAGTCCTTGTTCTAATATTTCAATTCACTATAACTTGAACATATGATATTTTAACAAGACTAGCCACACTGTATTTTACCATCGCTTTAATGTTGTTTGAATCACTAAATATCGCTATAAAATACTGCAGGGTAACCTAAGAGTTAGGATCAGAGAGATAATGCACAGGCGTTAGTAATATCTCTTTAGAGTAATAGCGACTTCCAGTCTAGATATCAACCCACCAGCTTCAGCTGGTTGTTATTGAGTACAAGAAAAAAGGGAAGAATATCTCCAAGGCTTGTGTTTCGGATATAGCTGATCATCAAAATCTTATGATATTACTAGAGTTAATATTAACAGGAGAGTTGAGAGCTACATATAATCCCCCATGTATTAAGTATGAGATTTGCAACTATCTGTTCTTTGATTATTTTCACCCATCTGCATTGGTTCATAAGACAGCAGGTGATACCTTATATAATCTTATAGTTAATCCAGAAAAGTTTAGATAGAGCTTCCGTAATGGCATTTCTTAACTTATCAAATTTTTTAATAATTTTTCTTGAATAGCAGGGGATTATATTGGGTAAATCGGAAAAAGTATCTACTCAGGTAGAACTTCAAGAAGAGCTAGGCAGTAGCAAAGTCGAGCAGCGTAGCGTACATGAGTAACTAGGAAGCTTCAATTTTTGGTCGTGGGAACGCCAATTCTTAAAGTTCTAGCTGAGTATATACAAGGCACAATAGAGTCAATCATTTAATTTGTGTAAGTTCATTTTTTATTTTCCAATAAATCATATTTAAAATCTCCACAAAGTATTTCAAATTGATTTAAAGCTAAAGACCAATCTTTAATAGGCATGGTCCATTTTTTGGCTGCATTTTGTAGGGATAAAAATATTATTTTTTGAATTGACTTATCATCTGGAAACACCCCCTTATTTTTGATAATTTTTCTAATTTGACGATTTACAGATTCTATAGTGTTAGTAGTATAAATTACCTTTCTGATCTCTTCAGGAAAGGCAAAAAACGGTATTATCCCAGACCAATTACGTTGCCAAATATCAGAAATTACCGGATATTTTTTATCCCATTTTACACCAAATTGCTGAAGTTTTAAACGTGCCATTTCGTCATTATTAGCTGTATAAATTTGTTTTAGATCTGATGTGACCTCTTTTAAATCTTTATATGACACATACTTTACTGAATTGCGAACCATATGTACAATACATAATTGTACTATAGTACTCGGGAATACACTGCTTATAGCTTCTGGAAAGCCCTTTAAACCATCCACACAAGCAACATAAATTTGTTCAATTCCTCGATTCTTTAACTCAGTAACTACTTGCATCCAAAATTTAGCACCTTCATTTTTGCCTATCCAAATGCCAAGTAACTCCTTTTTCCCTTCTATATTTACAGCAAGTGCTAAATATACTGCTTTATTTATTACTATGTGATTGTCTCTAGATTTTACATAGATACAGTCCAAGTATAATATTGGATACACCCTATCTAAACAACGATTTTGCCACCTAGTTACTTCTTCTATCACCCCATCTGTTATGGTGGATATCAAGTCACCAGATACATCAGTTTGATATATTTCTTCTAAATGCCCTCGGATCTCGCTGACTGTCATACCGCGACCATAAAGGGATATCACTTTCTCATCAAATCCATTAAATCTCCTCAGCCCTTTTGGTATTAATTGAGGATTATACTCTCCTTCCCGATCTCTTGGTACTTCTACTGTCAGCTTACGACCATCCCCATCAATTACTGTCTTCTCATAGCTACCATTACGACGATTATTATCTACTTTTGGCATCTTGCTATGTTTTGAATATCCTAATTCATGATCCAACTCACTTGCTAATATTTTCTCAACTATTTGCTTCTTTAGCTGTTGAAATAAACCATCTCGACCAAATAACTCCGATGGATCTGCTTTTGATAATAATTCTTCTACTAGCTGATTACTGATGTCTAATGTATCTTTATCTGTATCTAATTTTTTAGCCATAATTCCTCCTTGCTTGCTTAAGTTACTTTTTTTACAGTAATCTCTTACTGCTTTCTTTGCAACTTACACAAACTATAGGACAGACTCGCACAATACTTTAAACAATAGTCCCATTTTATTAGGAGCAATTAGCCTGTCAACTTGTTTTGCTATTATATTTGCCTCTATAGTAGGTAATTTACTTTGTAAGAATTGACTTCGTAATAATATACCATTATTAATCAAAAAGTCACGCTGTGTTATTGAGCCATGAACATTTACTCCTATATTTCTGCCTGCTGTTTTTAAGGCATAAAAGTCAACATGCGCTGATAAATCAGCTTCCCCTAAAGTTTCAAGTAGTGGGCAATATTTATGATTTTTTATCGCTTGTAAAGTAGGATTATATTGGTTACATGTCCTTTTTATTGGATATATATCATAACCATAATCGATAACCAGGCTCGCCCCACCAAATTTCATGATATGCTTGCTGATAAATTTTATGATTTCTAATGATTTGGGTGATTCTTCTATTACTGCTCCATCATGTGCATTTAAGTGTTCTTGCAGCAGATAACGTTGCAATTCCTTACTAACTTCTATTTTATCGAATTTAATTTTACCATCAGCTGGGTCAATAATAAGTGTTGATTCATACCAAAGTTCTTTAGCTTTAATATATTGCTTGATTGGCATAGCGTCAAAAAATTCGTTAGCTATTATAATAGAAAGAATTTCAGAGATATATTGCACTGCTGTATGGTGTTTGATAGGTAAACCCGCCATCTTTAGGTTTGTTTGTTGTTTCTTGATGAAATGGGGATTAATATCAATTAATTCTATGGAGAGAGATTGGTAAAATTCTGGAACTAATTTAGCAACATTGAGCAAATCCCGCATTAATACTCCTTGCCCAGGACCTAGCTCAACTAAATTAGTTTTTTGAGGGCAACCCATTTTATACCATTGGTCAATAGCCCATAAAGCTATCATTTCACCAAAAAGCTGAGAGATTTCTGGAGCTGTGGTAAAATCTCCTAGATAACCTAACTTGTCTTGTTTTTGGTAGTAAGAAGAAGAATTTACTGACATTACTTGAAGCATCATTTCATCAAGCTTAATACTACCATTCTGTTCAATAAGTTTTCTTATTTTGGAGTCGATTGGCATCTAATTCGTATTATTAAATAGATTCCTACTATTAGCATAGGTAATGATAAAATTTGCCCCATAGTTAAATTATTAAAAATAAAGCCTATGTGGAAATCTGGTTCACGAAATATTTCTATAATAATTCGAAATACTGAATATACTATTAAAAATATAGCTAAATTCAAACCATGGATCTTTATAGTTTTGTATTTAAAAGTGGCATAAGCTAGAATTAAACATAATATAACTCCCTCGAAAAATGCTTCATAAAGTTGGCTAGGGTGTCTTATTTGTAGATCACTATTTGGAAAAATCATTCCCCAAGGCATTGTAGTCACTCTACCGTATAATTCTCCATTAATGAAGTTGGTTATTCTACCTAAAAATACACCGATAGAACCAACTGTAGCTAATATATCACATAGCAATAAGAAGTTAATTTTGTACTTATGGCAGAAAAAATAACTAGATATGATTAAGCCAATCATCCCACCATGAAATGACATACCACCTTCATAAGTCTTGAAAATAAGAATAGGATTAGAAAGATATTTAATCGGATCATATAGTAACACATAGCCCAATCTTCCACCTATTATGATACCAAGAATAGCCCAAATAACAAAATTTTCTAAGTTTGCGGCAGTAATACCAATTTTAAATCTTTTTATAATTTTATAAGCATAAAACCACCCAAATATTACGCCAAAAACGTAAGCCATAGAGTACCAATAAACGCTAAATGGTCCAATAGAGAAAATAACAGGATTGATATTTGGAAAGGTCATGCGGTCATTATATACGCACGCTTTATCGATTGCAAGCAATCGGAGAAAAATATTAACTACCAACTTAAATAGATATTATATTTAGTCAAATATAATCTTTTTTATAAAATATTCATTATAATGCTTAGTGTACATTATAATTATTGTATACTATAAGAATTAGGTAGAAAAATAATTATTCTTATACCAAATTAATGTTATCTATCTTTAACAAAAAGGTTGGCTTATATGACAGTACAATATTTATTGGATCTTTATCGTAAATATGATAAAGAGATTTTAATGTTAATAACTATGATAGCTTCGATCATTCCATTGATTATTTTTATTAAAACAATAATCTTTTCAATGATCAAAAAATATATTGATCAATGGCATCATGATTATGAAATAATATTTAAAAAATATTCTATATACACCTATTTATTGTCCCACTTTGGGAGAAAAACCCCGCACTTGCAGTGCGTCGTTTCAACATAAATTTTAAATATCTTATCAAGAAAAGATAAGAATGAATCATACAGATATTTTTTAACAAAATCTTACACTTCACAGATATATTCTTTTTGTGTTGTGACACTTTCTAAATGAGCCATACACAAATAGTTTCTAACTTTTAAGTTAGTACATACATGAGGCATTCATGCCGTAATATTAAGCTCTGCACTTGCAGTGCAGAGTGGTTAACTATTTCTATTGCTAGCATTATAATTATTTCCAGTACAGGAGTTTCGCAGTTAGCAAAATTGCGAATCAGCTAAAAGGCATCTAATGTTGTTCTGAATTGATGTTTTTATAACTTCCCAAGTTTGTTGATATAAAGTAATTTTTTCATTTATCCTCCTTTTGTTCATATCGAGCCAAGCAAATACAGCAAGGCAAATATGATTTCTCTGAGCTCGACCCGTGCGTGCCTGACAGCGTTCAATACCACAAGTTTGTTTTAATTCTCGATGATAAACTTCTATAGACCACCGTGCCTTAACAATTTTCTCTATTTGTTCACGTGTTGGATTTTCTAAGTTAGTTGTTATGTAATCAATGCGACCATTTTTTGCCACAAACTTAAATACCGTAACCCAACCGTATCCACGTAGGTGAATTTTTAGTCCCTCATCAGGAATCTCTAAACTTTCTAAGCTAACATTATGATTAACTTTTCTATTTTTTCTTAGGTTACTAACCCATGTCCAACCTAAATTACGTATATGTTTCAAATTCTCCAAACCGCTATACCACGCATCCATTACTACTGCATCAGGATTGATCCCTCTTTCCTTAGCTAAAGTAAGCATATCACAAAAATGCTCATTCTTTGTTTTTCCATGAGTCAATCATTTAATTTGTGTAAGTTCATTTTTTATTTTCCAATAAATCATATTTAAAATCTCCACAAAGTATTTCAAATTGATTTAAAGCTAAAGACCAATCTTTAATAGGCATGGTCCATTTTTTGGCTGCATTTTGTAGGGATAAAAATATTATTTTTTGAATTGACTTATCATCTGGAAACACCCCCTTATTTTTGATAATTTTTCTAATTTGACGATTTACAGATTCTATAGTGTTAGTAGTATAAATTACCTTTCTGATCTCTTCAGGAAAGGCAAAAAACGGTATTATCCCAGACCAATTACGTTGCCAAATATCAGAAATTACCGGATATTTTTTATCCCATTTTACACCAAATTGCTGAAGTTTTAAACGTGCCATTTCGTCATTATTAGCTGTATAAATTTGTTTTAGATCTGATGTGACCTCTTTTAAATCTTTATATGACACATACTTTACTGAATTGCGAACCATATGTACAATACATAATTGTACTATAGTACTCGGGAATACACTGCTTATAGCTTCTGGAAAGCCCTTTAAACCATCCACACAAGCAACATAAATTTGTTCAATTCCTCGATTCTTTAACTCAGTAACTACTTGCATCCAAAATTTAGCACCTTCATTTTTGCCTATCCAAATGCCAAGTAACTCCTTTTTCCCTTCTATATTTACAGCAAGTGCTAAATATACTGCTTTATTTATTACTATGTGATTGTCTCTAGATTTTACATAGATACAGTCCAAGTATAATATTGGATACACCCTATCTAAACAACGATTTTGCCACCTAGTTACTTCTTCTATCACCCCATCTGTTATGGTGGATATCAAGTCACCAGATACATCAGTTTGATATATTTCTTCTAAATGCCCTCGGATCTCGCTGACTGTCATACCGCGACCATAAAGGGATATCACTTTCTCATCAAATCCATTAAATCTCCTCAGCCCTTTTGGTATTAATTGAGGATTATACTCTCCTTCCCGATCTCTTGGTACTTCTACTGTCAGCTTACGACCATCCCCATCAATTACTGTCTTCTCATAGCTACCATTACGACGATTATTATCTACTTTTGGCATCTTGCTATGTTTTGAATATCCTAATTCATGATCCAACTCACTTGCTAATATTTTCTCAACTATTTGCTTCTTTAGCTGTTGAAATAAACCATCTCGACCAAATAACTCCGATGGATCTGCTTTTGATAATAATTCTTCTACTAGCTGATTACTGATGTCTAATGTATCTTTATCTGTATCTAATTTTTTAGCCATAATTCCTCCTTGCTTGCTTAAGTTACTTTTTTTACAGTAATCTCTTACTGCTTTCTTTGCAACTTACACAAACTATAGGACAGACTCTTTTCCATCAGTTTCTTTATCATATATTCTATAATCTACAGGGGTAGATTGATCAGTTTTAGCATTGTAATGCAGTAAGTTGACCATCCCTATACCAGGTATAACATCATGTACAGCTCCAGAATATTGATAATGTACAAGCTCAATTTTCTTACTGTATTGCTTTGACAATAACGTGTCATCTCCCACTAATAAACAAGAAGCTTCCCTATCAATATATTTTGACACTTCTCTGTAGATCCCGCTAGGGCGGAAATCCTTACTATTTAACCATCGACTTGCACTATCATGAGATAGGTTTATTGGACTTACTTCAGATAATGCTTTACCACTATATCTTACGCTACTTGCTTGTAAAAATGATTTATATAAGTCTTTGCTACATTTTGATCTTGCCATGCTTAACTAAAACTCTTTCTTGCTAGATTAACATATTTTTTGCTAAGTGCGAAACTCCTGCAGTATTCTAAACGTTTCCCTTAGTGCATTTTTTACTAGCTTAGGAGCAGCAGCAGCGTTGTTAACCTTTCTGTTTAAGGATACTGTTGTGGCTTTGATATCAAGCTTACAGCTAATTTCGCAGGATATAATACGAATTGGCGATTTTGTTAGTATTAGCCAGTATAATGTTGAAGGTACTGTAGAGAAAATTACTATTACATCCGTTAAAATTAGGAATAGTGATCAAACTATTTCGACAATACCCACTTCTAGTCTTTTAACAACTAATGTAGTGAACTCACGTGGTATAACTGACTCAATGGCAAAAAAAATTCAGGGACCAATCTGTATTGACATAAATACTATTGCATTGGTCTCAACTGTATCTTTTATACAAGAATTAAAAAAATCACCATATTTAACAAAAGAAGCAATGGATAAAGTGAGTTTGGAACAGCTAGGTGACTATGTAACAAATATCAAAATATTTAGACTGTATGTAAAAGAATATTTGAGAAATCATCCGATGATATGTCAACAAGATTTTACATTTCTAGTACGTCAGCTGCCTGCAACTCCTAATGGTTTACCAATAGAGTTATATGTCTTTACTCATGAAATAAGGAAGGGTATATATGAAGATATTCAATCAGATATTTTTGATCATTTGTTTGCAGTGCTACCTGAATTCAAATTAAAAATATTTCAAAATAGTAATTAACTAAAATGATATAATAATGACTTCAGAAATCAAATCTAATTTAGTTTCTGCCTACCAAATTCTTGCAATTTTGGGCTTAGACGATCATACATATACTCATCTATCGGCAAGGCCTAAAGGAGCTGATTTTTACTATATTTATCCTTTTGGCTTAAGGTTTGAGGAAGTAACTAGCGATAATTTACTGCAAGTTAATTTGGATGGAACAGTTTTAGAGGGTAGCGAATATAGTTACAATGAAACCGGTTACGTCACTCACGGTAATATCTATAAAGCAAGAGAGGATATTTCATCTATCTTTCATTTGCATACTCCTGCAACTGTTGCTGTATCATCTATGCGAGTAGGATTAATGCCAATAAGTCAGTGGGCACTGCATTTTTATGAAAGACTATCTTATCATGAATATAACTCTCTTATACTTACCAGGAGTTTCGCAGTTAGCAAAATTGCGAATCAGCTAAAAGGCATCTAATGTTGTTCTGAATTGATGTTTTTATAACTTCCCAAGTTTGTTGATATAAAGTAATTTTTTCATTTATCCTCCTTTTGTTCATATCGAGCCAAGCAAATACAGCAAGGCAAATATGATTTCTCTGAGCTCGACCCGTGCGTGCCTGACAGCGTTCAATACCACAAGTTTGTTTTAATTCTCGATGATAAACTTCTATAGACCACCGTGCCTTAACAATTTTCTCTATTTGTTCACGTGTTGGATTTTCTAAGTTAGTTGTTATGTAATCAATGCGACCATTTTTTGCCACAAACTTAAATACCGTAACCCAACCGTATCCACGTAGGTGAATTTTTAGTCCCTCATCAGGAATCTCTAAACTTTCTAAGCTAACATTATGATTAACTTTTCTATTTTTTCTTAGGTTACTAACCCATGTCCAACCTAAATTACGTATATGTTTCAAATTCTCCAAACCGCTATACCACGCATCCATTACTACTGCATCAGGATTGATCCCTCTTTCCTTAGCTAAAGTAAGCATATCACAAAAATGCTCATTCTTTGTTTTTCCATCAGTTTCTTTATCATATATTCTATAATCTACAGGGGTAGATTGATCAGTTTTAGCATTGTAATGCAGTAAGTTGACCATCCCTATACCAGGTATAACATCATGTACAGCTCCAGAATATTGATAATGTACAAGCTCAATTTTCTTACTGTATTGCTTTGACAATAACGTGTCATCTCCCACTAATAAACAAGAAGCTTCCCTATCAATATATTTTGACACTTCTCTGTAGATCCCGCTAGGGCGGAAATCCTTACTATTTAACCATCGACTTGCACTATCATGAGATAGGTTTATTGGACTTACTTCAGATAATGCTTTACCACTATATCTTACGCTACTTGCTTGTAAAAATGATTTATATAAGTCTTTGCTACATTTTGATCTTGCCATGCTTAACTAAAACTCTTTCTTGCTAGATTAACATATTTTTTGCTAAGTGCGAAACTCCTGCTTACGTCTAATCACAGTAATAAAATGCTTGATGATCTCGGGCAAAATTATGTTATGTTTCTACGTAATCACGGAATATTACTATGTGGTAGGACAATACATGAAGCTATGTTTTATACTTATCATTTAGAGCAAGCATGTAAAACCCAATGTTTAGCATGTTCCACAAATCAAGAGTTAATCATACCATCTCAAGAAACTTGTAGAAAATCGGTGCAAGATTTATTATCATTTGAAGAAGATTTAGGTCAACGTGACTGGATAGCTTGGCTTAACTTACTCAAGACGGTTTATGGTGAGCAATGAAGAAATTTTTAGTAATAGTAATTTTGCAGTGTATAGCAATGGAAGCACTATCAAGCATTGAGAGAATAAAGTTGCACTCTTTCGATGACTTAACTAAGAAAATTAGAGGTAAAGATACACTAGTTGTATTTGATATTGATGGGGTTATTCTTGCCGCTAGAGACTCTTATTTAAGCCATGATAATCGGGAAATGCGTCATAAATTTCTTGATGACATTGAAAAATCACATGGTTTAGTTCAGAAAAAGAATATATATGGACTCATTATTGCTCAGATGTAGTATAAGTTAATTGAACCAGTATTAGTAAAGCATTTTTGGTTTTTAAAATTTAATGGTGCTGATATTATTGCTTTAACATCAATGGGACCAAATAATCCATATTTCGATCAGGAGCAAGATCGTGTTGATGTGTTGAAAGATAAAGGATTAATCTTTGATGGAAGGTATCAAGGTTTAATAAAAATTGATGAACAAAACCGACCTCAACCAAAAGTCATTGAAGGAGTTATTTTTGCTAGAGGTTATGAAAAAGGATTAGTGCTTAAAGCATATCTCGATCAACAACGAGCTAATTATAGCAAGATAGTGATGATAGACGATATGTCTCAAAATTTGGATTCTGTTGAAAGATATCTTAAAAATCAGGTTGATAGTATAGTTCTAATAGAATATAGCTAGTCTCCCCGTCAAAAGTCTAGAAGGATAATATATAATATGCTTAGCAGATAAAAATATATAGAGAATCCATAAGAAAAAGCTATAATATTGGCAAAAAACTTAAGGATTATCTGATTAATGCCGATAGAAAATATAACAAAGTTGCAAAGACAAGGACAACTTTTTGGTTACAAACTGATCGAAGAATTAAACCACAATAATAAATTATATAAATTAAGATCATTAATAAATTGGTCTAGTTTAGAGGAATGGTTGTCAGCAAATGTTGATATTAAGAAATTTGGTAGGAATCGCAGATGTCACCGCCTGTTACTTGGGGTGACTATGCTGCAAGCGATGTATAACCTGTCAGATGCAGCGACTGAGGAAGAGTTAAGAGAGAACGTATATTGGCAGTATTTTTGTGGTTGGGAATATTTGCAGAAAGATGCTGAAATATCAGAAGCTAGTATCCGTCGGTTTCGTACTATATTAGGAGAAGATGGCTACAATGAGATATTAAAGGAGCTGATAAGAATCGGATGCAAAGCAGGTGTAGTAAAAAAAAAGACTTAGCATCGATAATAGTTGATACTACTGTACAAATTAAGAATATTAAGTATCCCCATGATGTGTACTTGATGGATAAGGCAAGAATAGAGCTAGTAAAGCTATGTCATGCCTTAGGCATCAAGTTAAATGAAACATATGCCAAGCAATATAAAAGAGATGAAACTGGACTGATTTTTCAAGACAAATTTTTCACTAATTTTGTTTCCCATTTTACATAATTTTTAAGCTGCATTTTGTAAGTAATCAAGATACACGTTCATCGGTTTTTTATAACCAATACTTGAATGGAATCTTTGATTGTTATATTTATCCATGTATTTATCAATACCATCTTTAAGTTCTGCGATATTTTTAAAATCATTTATAAATATACAATTATATTTTAAAGTTCTAAAAAATCTTTCAATCACAATATTATCAATGCTTCTACCCTTACCGTTCATTGAGATTTGTATATTATTCTCTTTTAGAATTCCCGTATGCTCATGTCCAGTATATTGACTACCCTGATCACTATTGAATATTTGTGGTGCAGGGTATTTATTCAGTGCATCTTTTAATACATCGGTTACAAGTGATGCATCCATAGAATTAGATACTTTATAACTTAGTATTGCCTTACTATGCCAATCTATAATCGCCACAAGATACATAAATCCTCCGTTAGTTCTAATATAAGTAATGTCACCACTCCACACTTGATTAACATAAGGTACATGAATAGTTCTATTCGTTCCTGATTTGTGCCAGTACGGCTCAAGCAAATAGCTATAAATTTTATGTTGACCATCCTTCACAGAAGTAGATTGCTTTTTATGAGGATGAATAGCTTCTATACCCATTATTCCCATATATTTAAGCACCCTATCTCTGCCCACATTAAAGCCGTCTTCCAATAATTGTTTGTATATATAACGATAACCATACTCAGGGTTATCCGTATATATTTCATCTATTCTATTTAAAATATCAAGATTATATAAGCTCATTACTTTAGCTTTATAATATACTCCAGATCTGCTTATCTTTAATAGTTCACATTGCCTTGTCTTTGCTAACGTACTCAGCTTGGGGTCGACAAGACTTTTCTTATTTGATAAGTCCAAGCTGTTTAGCTTTCCCACCGCCCAGTCCCTCTCGACTGTAGCCTTACCTAATGCTTTTGCAAGTTCATCGTTTTGATTCTTAAGTTCACTAATCTGCCCTTTGTACTCACTAACAGCTTTTGCTGGCTCAAATGCCAATGACGCATTATCTAAAAATTGTCGTTTCCAGTTTTGCATAGTTTTAGCCGTTACTTCATATTTGACCGATAACTGACCTATTGTTGATTCTTCTTTTAACATCTCTAATACTATTTTAGTTTTTGCTTCTGCACTAAAATTTTTAATTTGTTTTTTACCCATTTGTTTCTCTTTAATTTTATTTATTATTCTATACTTATTGAGAAACAAAAATACCTGCTTCTTTGTCTAATTTTTTCAGTCCATTATAAGATATATTAAAATTATGGAAATATAAGGATAATAGTAAAGCCAAGAAGCGTAAGAAAATAATGAGGCATTTAAAAGTATTACTGGGTCGTTTAGTTAGGATATGTCAGCGAGAAATAGCTAAAGCAAAGTTAAGTTTATCGGCAAGACAACAAGAAATACTGAATAAGATAAAAAAGATACAAGTACAATCTATATTGAGTAAAGCAGAAAAAGAACAATATAAAGAAGAGAATAAAATATTATATAGTTTTCATGCACCGGAGGTAGAGTGCATTGGTAAAGGGAAATTAAACAAGCCATACGAGTTTGGTAATAAGGTTTCGATAGCAGTAAGTGGTCGGGGTAACTTTGTATTAGGGACAAAATCTTTTCATGGCAATCCATATGATGGGCATACATTATCGGAGACTGTAGAGATTGTAAAAGAATTAACAGGAGTTGAAGTAGCAAGAACCTTTGTTGACTGAGGTTACAAGGGGAATAATTTTAAGGAGAAGGGCAAAGTGTATAGCCCATATTGCAAGAAGAAACTATCGTCAGATGATAAGGCAATGCTCAAGAGACGGAGTGCCATAGAACCGATAATAGGGCATCTTAACAGTTATGGTAGAGTTGGCAGAAACTACCTGAAAGGGGTAATAGGAGATGTCATTAATCCGTTAATTTCCGCTGTAGGATTGAACTTACGGTGTATTGCGAATCATTTACTCAAAACAAATTTTTCTACATAGAAATTAGTCAGTAAAAAAATAATCAAATAATTACAAAATCGTTAATAAATCATCATGCAAAAATTCTCTAAAAATCATCTTTTTGTACCAAAAATTTAAATCAAAAAAATTAAACTCTCAAATTTTATACAAGAATTTTTGGCTAAGGTATTAAATTTTGAATTTTTCTTAATTTTTAGCACTTTTGACGGGGAGACTAGCTACGATAAGTTAGAAGAGCAAAAATCTATAAAAGCTCTCTCCGCTTTGCAGCAAGATTTGGTTAAAACTCAATCTATTTGGTTAAGCGATAAACAAGCCTCTGTTTTGTTACAAATAATAACTGAACAACCCTCAGCTCTAAGCTGAGGGGTTATAAAGTAGAGTCAATTTGAAATTGACCTACTTCAATTGGTTCTCCTTCTTGTTCTTCTATATATTTCTGAATTATTTCATCTGTTATGTTACCTGAACTAACTGCCATATATCCTCTAGCCCATAAGTGACGTCCCCAAAACTGCTTTTTTAAATGGGGAAATTCTTCAAACATGATTCTTGCACTACCACCTTTTAAATACTGTACCAACTTACTTAACGCTATTTGCGGTTTATAGGATACAAACATATGAATATGATCTGCTAGCACTTTTCCTGATATTAGGTAAACCTCATGATCCATCAATATTTGCCTTAACACATCCCTTACTCTCTCAGCTACTTTGCCAGTTAATATTCTTTTACGATATTTTGGTATCCACACTAAATGCACTTTTAAATCGTGTTTACTATGGCTATTAGTCCTATAACTCCTCATCTTATTTCACTAATTCGTCGTTAATACGACTTCATTATATCTTCCCTTCGCCTAAAGGCGAGGGTTTTTTATAATCCCCGTTGGGGGACAATAAATCGTTTGGCATAGAAAAAACTGCCTCTAAGCTATGCTTCTCTAGCAATCTTTTTTTAACTTCAATTACTTTACTAGCGTCAGAAACAACCGTGGACATTTGACAAATAGCAATACAAATGCCACCTTTAGTCAAACATTCTAAAGTATTCTCTATGAACTCTAATTGTTCATCAGCGTTTCCATCTTGGTAAGGTGGATTTAAAAAGCCCTTTGTTGGCTTTTGCTCTTTTATTATTTCTTTGTTCTTCTCATCAAAACAACTGCCATATAAAATATGACTTTTACCATCTCCTCTCATCATCATGTTAGAGCAAGCATGAGAAAACATATCAGCTCTTTTCTCGATGCCAATTAATTGGCTTGATTTTATCTTTTTATGTTTATCTGTATTATTTCCTGCTTTTTTAAGCATGTAATTCATTGCAGCTACTAAAAAACCAGCTGTTCCACAACAAGGATCAAAAACAATATCATCAGTGCTTAATTCTGCGATATCACAAAAGAAATCTGTAATATGGCAGGGGGTTAATACAAGACCAGTTTTTTTGTCACTTCCAGCATATCTTATAAATTACGTCAGTTCGGGATAAGATATAGATGAAATAGTAATAGATAAAAGGATTGTCAAAAAGGAGTGCCTGCAGTATTTATAGTCACCTTTTTGGTTAAAACCCCCAGCTTCAGCTGGGAAAGACTTCAGTCCTTGTTCTAATATTTCAATTCACTATAACTTGAATATATGATATTTTAATATACATGAAGAGCTTGCTCTTATGTATATTAAAATATCATATATGACAGATTATAACAAGACTAGCCACACTGTATTTTACCATCGCTTTCATGTTGTTTGGATCACTAAATATCGCTACAAAAGTATTGCAGGGTAACTTATAAGAATTAGGATCAGAGAGATAGCACAGGCATTAGTAATATCTCTTTAGAGTAATAGCGACTTCCAGTCTAGATATCAACCTACCAGCTTCAGCTGGTTGTTATTGAGATTTTTAAACAAAAAAACAAACTACAGGCATGAAAAAAGATATCACAGAATTATATAGTTTTATAGATGATTTTTGTAAAATTTATTTGGAGTATGAACAGAGAAAGTTATTACCATCAAATAAGCAAAGAAATCGCTGTTGTAGCATGAGTCTAAGTGAAATGTTAACAATAATAATTATGTTTCATACATCCTATGCTAAGAATTTTAAATTTTTCTATAAAAGTTATATAGAGTGCATGCATAAGGATGATTTTCCCAAAGCCTTGAGTTATAATAGATTTGTTGAATTAATGGCACGATTATTCATACCGCTAAATATGTTGATTCATTTGTTGTTTGGTGAGGAAACAGGTATTTATTTTATTGACTCTACAACGATTAAAGCTTGTCACAATAAAAGGCGTTATAGCAATAAAGTTTTTAAAGGATTAGCCAAACATAGTAAATCCTCTATGGGGTATTTTTATGGTTTTAAATTACATGTAATAATCAATAATAAAGGGGAGTTTATGGCATTAAAAGTGACCAAAGGCAATGTAGATGATAGGGTTCCAGTACCGGAGTTAACAAAAAGATTAACTGGAATTATAGCAGCTGATAAAGGTTATATTAAGCAAAATTTGTTCTTAAATTTATATGAAAGAGGCTTAAAAATGATTCATGGAATTAAGAAGAATATGGAAAATAAATTAATGGATTTGAAAGAAAAAATCTTACTTCGAAAGCGTAACTTAATTGAAACAGTTTTTGATTATCTAAAAAATAAAATGAACCTTGAACATACTAGACATAGATCACCAATAAATGCCTTTGTCCATATATTATCTAGTCCGTCCGCCAAAAATATTTAAAGCCCCCCATAATCTATGATTGAATAAAATTTTTACAAAAAAAATTCTAATATTTGCACTAAAATTAAAAATTGTTTTCAATTTTATTGAAAAATTTCTGTTTTAGTAAAATTTTTACATGAGCTTATTGTTAACGATTTTTTTTAATCGTTTAGCAAGTTTTTTAATGATAATTTTTTTATGTAGAGTTAGGCATGATGTGTAAATGATTGGCAATACATCGTAAATTCAAACCTATAGCAGAGATTATTGGATTGATCACATCTCCTATCACACCCTTCAAGAAGTTTCTGCCCATCCTGCCATATTGTTTCAAATGCCCTATTATTGGTTCTATAGCACTGCGTCTCCTGATCATACACTTGTCTTCTTTCAATAACTTTTTCCGAGTTGTTGGGGTATATACCTTACTCTTCTCTTTAACATTGCTGCCAGTATAACCAAGATCAACAAACGATTTTTTTATCTTTATTCCAGTTACATTTTCTACCGCTTCAAAACTCTGCTGCAATGTATGACCATCATAAGGATTATTATGAAACGATTTTGCTGACAGTACAAAATTTCTACGACCACTGACTACTACCGCAACTTTATTGCCAAACTCATATGGCTTGTTTCGTTTTCCCTTCCCTATACACTCTACCTCAGGGGCATGAAAACTATACAATATTTTATTCTGTTCTTTGTATTGCTTTTTCTCTTCTCTTTTTAAAACAGATTGGCTATGTATTTGTTTTACTTTTTTCAATACTTCTTGATCTCTGATAGATAAGTTTAATTTCTGATTTTTTATCTCACGCTCACATATTCTAACCAAACGACCAAGTAACGTTTTTAAATGCTTCATTATTTTCCAACGCTTCTTGGCTTTGCTATGCTCTTTATACTTCCAGAGCTTTATTATATCTCGCTTATAGGTTCTAGCGTAGGTTTCGTTTAAACTTATACCCAAACTTTGGCAAAGCTTCACAATACTAAGCCTAGCTTTATCCATTAAATAAACATCATGTGGGTGCTTGATATTCTTAATTTGTACCGTTGTATCAGCAATTATCAATTCCAAATCTTTTTTTTTAATTGTGTTAGTTCTTATTCCAACTCTTATCAACTCTGCTAATATCTCGTTATATCCAGATTCACCTAATAAATTACGAAATCTTCTTATGCTAGTTTCCGACATCGCTATATCTGTTTCTATATATTCCCACCCACAGAAATATTGCCAATACATGTTTTCTTTTAGTTCTTCCTCTGCTAATGAATCTGAAAAATTATACATTGCTTGTAGCATCGTTACACCAAGCATCACTCTATGACATTTTCTATTTCTACCAAATCTCTTAATAGAAACATTTTTTGATAACCATTCTTCTAGACCAGACCAATTTATTAATTCTCTTAATTTATATAGCTTATTATTTGAGTTTAATTCTTCTTTTAATTTATAACCAAAAAGTTTTCCTTGTTTTTGTGATTTGATAATATTTTCTATTGGCATATTGACTGAAATCCATAAGGTTTATTAGCATATTTTAACATTTTCTTATGGATTTCTTTATTATTTTCTGCCATTAAACCCTATTATCTATAAGACTTATAGAGTTTTGCCGGACAGACTATCTACTCTTGTTGCTTACTCATTAAAGAAAAATAAACCTTCAACAAAATTTGATTTTAATCTACATGTTCACAATATCCTTATCCCGAATTCACGTAAATTGGGTATAAAATTTTCCTAAAATATCAAATTGACTTTCATCAATATGGGGTAAAATATCTTGATTGATAGATAAAATAAAATCCCTCAAAAGAGTGTTTTTCTTGTCTTTTTATTGTAAATTATATCAGAACTAAAATCATTATTGTTTCTAAATTTTGAGTATTCTAAAATTATAATTTGTCTTTTCTCAGAATCTAAATCATTTTGCTTTAAAACACTTTCACAAGCAGATAATAGGGCTGCAGTTAGCTCTTTGTTGGATGTGTAATATTTGTAGCTATTCAAAAAGGGAGCATGTTGCAATGCAATTAAAATTGCACTTATTAACGTACATCTTTCGACTTCTGGTATAGAATAATTATGCAAGAATGAATTATATTCTATTGCTTTTTTAATAAGTTCTTCTTCCGCAAATGGCTTAGATTGCTGTTTGATAATATTTCCAATTTCTATGGATTTTAGAAGAATCTTGTCGGGCATACCTTTATAGGTATAATGTTGTTTTAGCTACAAAAAAGTTGAGATTTTTTTCTCTATTTCATTTTGTCCACTAACTGCAATAGCAATTATATTAAAAGCATCTTTTAAATAAGAAGCATATAATAAAACACCATCTACAGCATAATCTTTATATAAGTTTCTATTTTTACTTTCATGTTGTGATATGCTTGCCTTGCATTCTATGACAATTAAATTATCCGGATTATTTTTAAAAGATATAATAAATTCAGGACGTCCTACACCATTACCACTTTTTGAAGAATTTTTTAGTAATTTATCTATTTTGGGATTTATTGATGATTGCTCTTCTATTATAAGGTTATCATCATTATAATAACCTTTCTCTCGTAATAGATTCCTAACAATATTTTCAGTTATACGTTCATTTAACATAAAAGCCAATAAATTAGACTTCTTTCGAAACTCACTTATGTGCAAGGGTTTGAAGGAGACACTTCACCTTGAACCGTAGCGTACTTGAATGTACCTGAGGAGTAGAGTGTCGGTATCATGTACAAATCACCAACAGAAATAGAGTTTCGAAAAAAGTTATTGAACCACAACACCCTATAGATTCGTTATAGCTAACTCGAATAGATTCCTGTTCTAGAACATATAATGGATTAACTATAAAACTCATCCTTCCCGCATGACAATATATCACAAAAATCAACTACACTAATAGATATATGCAAATTATTTGAAAAATTTTTTATAAAATCATCGACAAATCAATAATCAACTCTTCAAATTGCTGATTATTAGAATATTCTAGAGTTACCTTGTCCTTTATTTGGTTTTTGAACCAAGTAATTTGCCTTTTTGCGTATTGCCTAGTCTTAATTTGTGCTAGATTTATGGCATTTTGCAAAGTAATTTCATTATTTAAATAGCATAATATTTCCCGTAGACCAATGGTTTTTATTGCAGAAGAATATATATCAGGAAAATCTTTTTTAATTTGAGCTACTTCTTCAATTGCTCCTTCATTAAATAATTTTTCTAACCTAGTATTACATGTTTGATAAAGAAATTCCCTCTTTGGATGTAGAAAAATTACCTTAAAATCAAATGCTGGAAGAATAGATTTATTTTGTAAGCTTTGGAAAGCAAATATAGATTGCCCGGTTTCCATAAATACTTCATAGGCTCTTATAACCCTTTGAGTGTCGTGTTCATTTAACTTCTGAACAGCCAAGTTATCTAGCTCTTTTAGTTTATAAAAAAACCGAGTCGAACCAATCTTAGAGTGTAGCTCTCTAACATATTGTCTAATTTCAGGAGATATTGTTGGTATTTCATTATAACCAAAAAGTAATGAATTAATATATAACCCAGTACCACCAACAATTATTGGTAACTTGCCTCTACTACGAATGTCTGTAATTTTCTCAAGAGCATGATTTACATATTGTATTACTGAAAATTCTTGTTCTATAGATAAAAAATTATAAAGATGATAAGGAATCTCATTACGGTATATTTGTGATGGCGAGGCAGTAATAATGGGAATCTGCCTATATATCTGCATAGAATCACAGTTAACTATCTCAGCTTTATATATTTTAGCTAAATAATGTGCCAAATAAGACTTGCCACTAGCAGTAGGTCCACATATAACTAACATCGAGTAAATAATTTCTTTTGTGTAAGTTAGCTTGATCTATATATATATTACGTTGATCAACTCAAGCTTTTATCAAAGCATTATATTGCAAATCTGTATTCTATCTTTCATTTTCAGACGAAACTCTTACATATTCGACCAATATTCGTAAAACATAATATTTTTTATTCATACATTATACCAAAACAGCAAAGTTTGCCGTATAGTTTTTTTGCCCTTTTTGTATATTTTTTGTTCTCTAACTCAGATGTCTGATAAACACATGTTATATATACTGCTTGTAAATGAAGAGTTGGTAAACGAAGAGCTTGGCAATATTACTTTTAGGCAGTTAACATCTTTAGTAGGTTTTGCTCCTTTTGCTAGAGAAAGCGGTAGTTATAAAGGTAGAAGAAGTATTTTTGCAGGTAGAGGTAATCTTCGAAGAGTTCTTTATATGGCTGCAGTAGCTGCCTTACGATGTAATAAGCGTTTACGTAATTTTTATGACCACTTAATTGCTAAACATAAACCAGCAAAAGTTGCTCTTGTTGCTGTTATGCGTAAATTACTAGCTTTTATGCACTCTATTGTCAAAAATAATTCTTCTTGCAATGAAAATTTATGGTAAGTTATTATTTTCTTATTGACTTCCATTACGGATGCTGAGGTTATAATAGCATAATACCTCGAAATATTAAAGCCAATTCGGGATAATACTTCTATTATGGGAAACGTGCTTTTCTTTAAGTTCATAGTAATCTAGTTTTGCAGTATTTTCATTAACAGATTGAGTTCCTCACGAAATTCTGTATCAATTTCACATAATTCTTCTACTTTTTTGATAGCATGCATTATTGTAGTATGATCTTTCTTACCAAATTTCTTGCCGATATCAGTAAGGCTTTTTGGGGTTAATGTTTTACTTAAATACATAGCTACTTGCCTTGGTCTAGCTATTGAGCGAATACGTCTAGGAGAAGACATATCAGAAAATTTAATATTATAACGATCAGCTACTTTTTTTTGAATATCTTCAATCGTTATAATTCTTTCATTGGAACGTAGTAAGTCACGTAAAATATTTTGGGTATTTTCTAAAGTTATCTCCCTACCAACTAAAGTTGAATGAGCAATAACTTTATTAAGAGCCCCCTCTAATTCTCTGACATTTGACGTTATTTTTGATGCTAAGAATTCTACAACATTTTTAGGTATGTGAATATTCATCTGTTCAAGCTTAGATTCTAATATCCCCAATCTTAGTTCATAAGTAGTGCTGTGAACATCTGCAACCAAGCCCCAACCAAGCCTAGACTTAATCCGCTCTTCAATATTATCTAAATCTGACGGTGAACGGTCACATGATATAACCATTTGACGATTATTATCAATCAAAGCATTGAAAGTATGAAAAAACTCTTCTTGAGTACTATCTTTACCAGATATAAATTGAATATCATCGATCATTAGCACGTCAACTGAACGAAATTCTTCTTTAAATGACATAACATCTTTATTACGAAGTGCTTTGATGAATTGATACATAAACTTTTCTGCCGACATGTAAATTACTTTGCGAGTCGGGTTATTATGTCTTATATACCAAGCAATAGCATGCATTAAGTGTGTCTTACCAAGACCAACACCCCCATACAAAAATAAGGGGTTAGATTCAGCTACGGCACTTTCTGATTCAGCAACTGCTCTAGAGGCTGCATATGCTAACTCATTTGGTCCACCAACTACAAAATTTTCAAAAGTAAATCGTAAGTCTAATGCTGAAAAAATGCCTTCGGAATTGAGATCCATTCCTTCTTTTATTGATGGAATTTTTGCTAAATATTCAGGTATATTTGGATTTTGTTCTAGTAATTCTTTAGTAACTATCTCAATTGATTTAATATCTTTGTCATAAGACTGCCAAGATTGCAATATATCACGTGCATATTTTGATTTTATCCAATCTCGGATAAAATTTGTTGGTGTAGAAAGTATAACAGTAGTAGTAGAAGCTTCTAGAAAGTTAATCTTACTGAACCAACTTTTATACAAAGACTCACCGTAATATTTATTAAGATCAGAACACACATGCTGCCAAATATCTCTATAATGAGCTACTTCCTTTTCTACAGTCAATTGATTTTGGTTAGTATTCACAGAACTTGCCATGGTAAATTATTTTGTTTCCAACCAGCTCCATTACCTCCTCCTTCAAAACCATCAACGATGTTGTAGCATTTTGTATAACCTAAACCACCAGCACACAAGGCCGCTTCATGAGATCGAGCACCTGAACGACAAAGGAATAATACATTATTTTTATTACTGACTTTCGACATGAACTGATTGTTAAATTCACAATTTAATGACATATCAGGTAATAAACGCCAGCTCAGAAACAGTACTTGATCTTTATCAAGCTTTGGAATACCTATTTTCTGCCATTCTTCAGTAGTTCTAATATCAACAACAATGGTACACTCATCCATTTCTAGCAACTTATAAGCTTCTAAGGAAGATATATTTTTGATACTTATAGGCATCTGCATTTTTTTGAATATATTAAAATTTATTGAATAAGAACAAGATTTAGACTAATTGAGTATATACTACTTAATATACAGTTTACATTTTATATTTGGTAATTGTCAAACTATCTGAATCATATTATGATATTTTTTTATAAGATTATCAATATGGACTATTTAAAAAAAGCATTCCTAGCTAAAAAATTACTATACCAAAGCAAAAATCGGGGTTGCAAAGAAACCGGGTTAATATTAGGTAAATTTGCTGAACAATTTCTTGCTAATATGGATATAGATAGTTTAACAGATTTTGCTTTAATACTTAATCAAAATGATATAGATATTTATGATTGGATTACCAATAAAACAACTCCTCCTGTTCACTTAAATTCAAAAGTGATGTTACAAATACTTAATTTTGATATTAACCGCCTATAAGCTTAATAAACAATGATACAACAACCTCTACCACTCAGTGCAAAAAGTTTTTTTGCTAATGAGTATTTCTCAAATAAACCAACTAAGAATATTTTACTTATTTTTGCCAGTGAAGATGATGCAATCAATAGCCATAAACAATTATTATTTATGGCACAAAATATTAAGGCTAGCAATATATTATATTTTCCTAGTTTTGATACTATACCATATGATCGCATTTCACCGCAGTCTAACATTTTAGCAGAAAGAGCTAATGCACTAAGTTATTTAGCAACTAATAATGAAAAAAAATTGCTAGTTACTAATGCTGTGAATTTACTGAGCAAATTACCGCCTTCAGAATTCCTAGTTAAGTCTTTTCTGAAATTACATAATAAAATGAAGTTCTCAGCAAATAAGCTAGCGGAATTCCTAGTACATAATGGTTTTACTAGGAGTAGTAGTAGCATTGATAGTGGTGAATTTTCAGTAAGAGGAGAGATAGTAGATATAATTTTGCCAGGGTATAAGGGCTATCGTATTAATTTTAGTTGGGATCACATAGAGTCAATAAGAGAATTTGATATTGATAGTCAAATTTCTACTAATAGCTGTATGGAGTTAATAATTAATTCTGCCAGTGAGGTAATATTAAACCCGGAAACCATAAAGAATTTTAGAGATAATTACCTAAAAGCTTTTGGTGTTAATTACGTGAATAGCCCTTTATATGAATCAGTAATTGAAGGAAAAAAATTTCAAGGATATGAACATTTATCTCCTTTATTCTATAATTCTTTCAGTAGCTTAATTAATTATTTAGATGACCCTATTATTATTTATGATAATTTGTCGTTACAATCAATTATTGAACAGGAGAATAATTATACAGATCTTTACAGGTCGCGGATTGAGTCTAACAAAATAAAATTAAACACATTCTATCCTGCATTGCCTCCTGAGCAGATTTACTTTACCAGTCAAGAAATACAAACTTTACTAGAACAGGATAAGAATATTTTAATTAGTCCTGAAGATTCATCTTATGCATATTCATTAGAAAAAATTATTGCAACTAGTTTTATTGAGGATAAGACAGTTTTTGATAAGCTATTTGAGATTATAGAGAACAATAATACTAAAATACCAATTATTTTTTGTCAGTCTAAAAGTAATTTGGAGAGACTGAAGAGCTTGATAAATAGCTACTCACGAGAATATATAGAGATAGACAATCTACAACAGGCAAAAATTGGTGTGATAAATCTTGCATATGTCCAACTTAGTCAAGGATTTTATAGTGATAAATATTTGTTTATTGCAGCTCACGATATTTTAGGAAAAAGTGCGGTAAACGTTCGCCAGCAAGGTGCTAAACGTAAGCTTAAAAACATTCTAATGGAATTAGATAATTTAGGCGAAGGGGAGTTAGTTGTTCATAAGGATCATGGTATTGGTCAATTTCTTAATGTTGAAACACTAGATGTTAAAGGCAAGGCTCATGATTTCCTAAAAATTTTATATGAAAATAATGATAAATTATATATTCCTGTTGAGAATATAGAGCTAATTAAGAAATATGGTAGCAGTGAAGCACAGCTAGCCAAGTTAGGTAGCAGTAGCTGGCAAAGAAGTAAGGCTAAGCTCAAGAATCGTATTACAGAAATTGCCGAGCAATTATTAGCAATAGCAGCTAATAGGAAATTAACTATAACTAATCCAATAGAGTTTGATCATGAAGAATATGATAAATTCTGTCAGAGATTTAAATATACCGAAACTGAAGATCAATTAAATGCCATAAATGATATTAGAAAAGATTTTGACTCAGGTATTTTAATGGATAGATTAATTTGTGGTGATGTTGGTTTTGGAAAAACTGAAGTGGCAATAAGGGCAACTTTTATGGTAGCTAAATCAAACTGTGACGTCTCCCCTCAAGTAGCCATTGTCGTACCAACTACTATTCTAGGTAAGCAGCATTATTTAAGATTTCGTAAAAGATTTAAGGATTTAGGGCTGAATATAGTACAATTATCTAGCCTAGTTACCAATAGTGAGGCTAAAATTGTTAAAGAACAAATCAAAGAGGGTACAGCTAATATAATAATTGGTACACATGCCTTGCTGAGTAAGAATATAGAATTTAGTAACCTCAGATTATTAATAATTGATGAAGAACAACATTTTGGTGTTGCTCAAAAGGAACATTTAAAGAAACTAAGAACTACAATGCATGTTCTATCTCTTTCGGCAACACCAATTCCTCGTACAATGCAGATGTCTATGGTAGGGCTGAAAGAGCTTAGTATCATTGCCACACCACCGATTGATAGGCTAGAAGTTCGGACAACAGTTATGCCGTTTGATCCGGTGATTATTAGAGATGCTTTACTTAGAGAACGTTTCCGTGGTGGTAGAAGTTTCTATGTAGTGCCTAGAATTAAGGACATCCCGGATATAGAGAAATACTTACAGGAGGTTGTACCTGAACTAAAGTACAAAGTTGCTCATGGTCAAATGCCAGCTGCCAAAGTAGATGAGATTATGAGTGAATTTTGTGATGGTAAGTTTGACATACTCGTTTCTACCACAATAATTGAGTCAGGTATAGATATTGCCGAAGCTAATACAATGATTATTCATAAATCTGATATGCTTGGTTTGAGTCAGTTATATCAGCTCAGAGGTAGGATAGGACGAAGTAAAGTCAGAGGTTATGCCTATTTAACCTTAGCTAATTATAAAAAAATGACCGCACATTCAATAAAACGTCTAGAAATAATGCAGAGTAGCTGTACTCTTGGTTCTGGTTTTACCATTGCCAGCCATGATATGGATTTACGTGGTTTTGGCAATTTAGTAGGAGAAGAGCAGTCTGGGCAGATTAAAGAAGTAGGAGTGGAGCTTTATCAGGAGATGTTAGATGAACAAATAGCAATTCTTAAGGATGAAGTTATTGAGCAGCCAAAAGCTTTTGTGCCAATAATTAATTTGGGATTACCTGTTTTCATTTCTGACAATTATATTGCAGATTCTGCTCTTAAACTAAGTTTGTACAGGAGAGTTGGAAATTTAATTGATGATGTAGATATTGAAAATTTTAAGGACGAAATGGTTGATCGTTTCGGTCCTATCCCATCAGAATTTAATAATCTACTTAATATAGTAAAAATAAAGCATAAATGCAGTAAGCTTAATATTGAAAATTTAGACTCTAGTGATCGAGGATTTGTTTTGAAATTTTATAAAGAATCAGATATAGCTGATAAGATTAGAAATTTTGTTATAAAGTATCCTCAGCAAACCAAAATAAAACCGGATACTAAGTTAGTATTTACCAAAACATTGGTAGGAAAAGATATTATAGAGGAAGCGAATAGTCTATTGGAGCAATTATTGGTTGCATAATATCATATAGGGCGAAAAGGAATTAAAATTAGGAAAGTGAGTAAAATTAAAAAGCAATATATATGTACAAATTGTGGTAATAGTACATCAAAATGGGCGGGACAATGTTTTGATTGTGGCTTATGGGGAGCGATTGAGGAAGAGGTAATTAGTCAAGTACAAGTTAGGTTAGGCAATAAACAACAAATACAAAAGCTTGATGGTGTTGTTGTGGAATCATTACGTACTCCTACGCCTATAAATGAATTAAATAGAGTGTTGGGTGGCGGGTTGGTTTCCTCTTCGGCAATTTTAATTGGTGGTGATCCTGGAATTGGTAAATCAACTTTATTGTCCCACTTTGGGAGAAAAACCCCGCACTTGCAGTGCGTCGTTTCAACATAAATTTTAAATATCTTATCAAGAAAAGATAGGATATTTTTTAACAAAATCTTACACTTCACAGATATATTTTTTTGTGTTGTGACACTTTCTAAATGAGCCATACACAAATAGTTTCTAACTTTTAAGTTAGTACATACATGAGGCATTCATGCCGTAATATTAAGCTCTGCACTTGCAGTGCAGAGTGGTTAACTGTCCCACTTTGGGAGAAAAACCCCGCACTTGCAGTGCGTCGTTTCAACATAAATTTTAAATATCTTATCAAGAAAAGATAAGATATTTTTTAACAAAATCTTACACTTCACAGATATATTCTTTTTGTGTTGTGACACTTTCTAAATGAGCCATACACAAATAGTTTCTAACTTTTAAGTTAGTACATACATGAGGCATTCATGCCGTAATATTAAGCTCTGCACTTGCAGTGCAGAGTGGTTAACTACAAAACTTACGCTATGTTATCTCAAGTATGACTAAAAACCTTGGCTGAAAGCCATTTTTTCATAGTAAAGAATTTTAATAATATCTCAGTACAAAGCCACTTATCATAAAACATAGCGTAAGTTTTGATTAATCGGTGATATTTGCATAGTAGAAACCCAAATTTATACAATAAATTCATACTAGCAAAAAAATTAGATAGTGTTACGCAGTTTTGCTGCAAGTATACAATAGTTCCGATTATCTGTTTCTTGAAATGTCTTAATTGTTTTTTGAATTGTAGCACTTATGAAACACTTATTTTAACGTCAGTTCGGGATAAGATATAGATGAAATAGTAATAGATAAAAGGATTGTCAAAAAGGAGTGCCTGCAGTATTTATATTTTTAAACAAAAAAACAAACTACAGGCATGAAAAAAGATATCACAGAATTATATAGTTTTATAGATGATTTTTGTAAAATTTATTTGGAGTATGAACAGAGAAAGTTATTACCATCAAATAAGCAAAGAAATCGCTGTTGTAGCATGAGTCTAAGTGAAATGTTAACAATAATAATTATGTTTCATACATCCTATGCTAAGAATTTTAAATTTTTCTATAAAAGTTATATAGAGTGCATGCATAAGGATGATTTTCCCAAAGCCTTGAGTTATAATAGATTTGTTGAATTAATGGCACGATTATTCATACCGCTAAATATGTTGATTCATTTGTTGTTTGGTGAGGAAACAGGTATTTATTTTATTGACTCTACAACGATTAAAGCTTGTCACAATAAAAGGCGTTATAGCAATAAAGTTTTTAAAGGATTAGCCAAACATAGTAAATCCTCTATGGGGTATTTTTATGGTTTTAAATTACATGTAATAATCAATAATAAAGGGGAGTTTATGGCATTAAAAGTGACCAAAGGCAATGTAGATGATAGGGTTCCAGTACCGGAATTAACAAAAAGATTAACTGGAATTATAGCAGCTGATAAAGGTTATATTAAGCAAAATTTGTTCTTAAATTTATATGAAAGAGGCTTAAAAATGATTCATGGAATTAAGAAGAATATGGAAAATAAATTAATGGATTTGAAAGAAAAAATCTTACTTCGAAAGCGTAACTTAATTGAAACAGTTTTTGATTATCTAAAAAGTTAACCACTCTGCACTGCAAGTGCAGAGCTTAATATTACGGCATGAATGCCTAATGTATGTACTAACTTAAAAGTTAGAAACTATTTGTGTATGGCTCATTTAGAAAGTGTCACAACACAAAAAGAATATATCTGTGAAGTGTAAGATTTTGTTAAAAAATATCTGTATGATTCATTCTTATCTTTTCTTGATAAGATATTTAAAATTTATGTTGAAACGACGCACTGCAAGTGCGGGGTTTTTCTCCCAAAGTGGGACAATAAAATGAACCTTGAACATACTAGACATAGATCACCAATAAATTCCCTTGTCCATATATTATCTACTCTTGTTGCTTACTCATTAAAGAAAAATAAACCTTCAACAAAATTTGATTTTAATCTACATGTTCACAATATCCTTATCCCGAATTGACGTATTTTAAGATGAGTTTTATAAATTAAGGATTCCATCTTTGACAAAGTAGCGTAAAAGTGTTACGCTACTTTTAACCACAAAAAAGCATAGAACCCCAATTTTGGATAAGAATTAGTTAATTCTTATCCAAAATTGGCTTTAATATAAGGAAAAATGCATTCTTAAAGCGGTTAACGCGAATACATTTTAAACCTTTCTAAAGCTAAAAACATGATTTTAAAAGATTAAAATCATGTTTTTAGCAAAATGGATTGCCACGCTCACATACGTTCGCTCGCTAATAGACATATACGTCTATAAAACGTCTATTAGCGAGGAGACCGTAGGTCGAGGAAGCAATATATAATTTCACCGAATTTAGGATACTCAAATGATCCTACGAATTGGATTTGAAAATGAATGGTGAGAAGGCGTAGCATACATATATTATAGTTACACATGCGAATCCATGATATTTTCAAAAAACAATTCTTCAAAACAGAAGAGTATATAAGAATTGACAAATTCTTATCCCAAATTCGCGTATAGAAAAATACCAAGTTTATTATAATAGGAGCAATTTAATTACTAATACTTCAAAAATACTTATTATTGATAATCAGAAAGCATTAAATGAATTCTGTCGACAGTTATTGGATTGTAAGACTATAAGTGTTGATACTGAGTTCTTGCGTAAAAATACCTATTTTGCTCAGCTTAGCATAATTCAAATTATGGCCAGTAGTTATAAAGTGATAATTGACACTTTGAGCAATTTGGATCTTTCTCCTATTAACGAAATATTTCTGAACGATAAAATTCTTAAAATAGTTCACGCCCCTAGAGAGGATTTTGAGATATTTTATCGTTTATTTAAGAAACTGCCAAAAAATGTTTTTGACATACAAATTGCAGCTGGTATTTGTGATTTTGGTAAATATTTGAGTTATTCGGATATATGTAGCAAAATTTGCTTAGTTCACATTGATAAAACTTACCAACGGTCTGATTGGTTAAAGCGTCCAATTAATGCTAATATGTTAAATTATGCTATTAAAGATGTTGAATATTTAGAGCCGATTTACAAGGTATTGCAACAAATAATTCAAGATAATAACTTACAAAACGAATATGACAAGCAAATAAAATCTTTGCTTAATATTGAAAATTATATTATTAATGTACAAAAAGCTTGGCAAAAAGTTAGATTCAATAATCATTCAGAGTCTTTTATTCATAAAATGAAAATTATGGCAGCTTATCGGGAGGAACAAGCCAGTACAATAGATTTACCAAGGAGACATTTTATTTCTGATGAGGAATTAGTACAGATTTGTCAATATTTACCTACCAGTAATAAAGATTTTGAAAATCTTAAATTAAACAGTCGCTATCTTAGTAAACAAAAATATAGAACTCAATTAGCAGATCTGTGTCTTGCTATACAAGAATTAGGTGAATAAAGGTACTTTATTTATGTTAATTGTGGAATAAATTTGCTATTTTCTAAAAGGTTAAGTAAAACAGCATCTGATATCTTTTGGCTTTTAGAGCATGGCAATTTTTACTATAGTTTTTTTTAAAACCATTTCTGTATTACTGAGTGTAGTAATTGGTTTTTTAGCAGGAAGATATTCTAAAGTTGAGAGAGATAGTATAGCTTCTTTGTTATTCTATTTTATATCTCCTATTGTTTTTTTTGCTATTCCCGCCAGTACTACTTTGACTTTATCAGCATTAAGCGTTACTGTAGTTGTTTTTTTCATTGCCACTTCGTTATCAATATTTTCCTACTATTTTTTTGGGCGATATTGGCTTGATCATACACGAAACATTATAGCATTATCTGCAGGTACCGCTAATGGTGGTTATTTTATGCTGCCAATAGCCGCTACTCTCTTTGATGATTATGTTTTAAGCATCTATATGATGGCAGTTATAGGAATAAATATTTTCGAATCATCAGTAGGCTTTTATATTTGTGCTAGGAGCTTTGCTAATAGTAGTGAAAGTATCTTGAAGGTTGTAAAGTTACCAATTTTAAACGGTTTTTTACTTGGTTGTTTATTTAGTTTTGCTGGTTTTACTTTACCTGATTTCCTAGATGATTTTATATATAACATGCGGGGGGCATTTTCTATACTTGGTATGGTTATGGTTGGTTTAGCTCTTTCAGCTTTGCAAAAGTTTGAAATAGACATAAAGTTTACTTTAGCTACTTTCATGGCAAAATTTTTATTCTATCCACTAGGGGTTAACATATTTATTCTTTTGGATAAGTTTGTTTTAGGATGGTATGATGAGAATTATTACAATGCTTTAAGGCTTCTTTCAACTGCTCCTATGGCAGCAAACGTAATTGTCATAGCCAGTTTACAAAAATTCTATCCAGAAAAAGTTGCTACCACAGTATTTCTTTCCCTGCTTTTTGGTGTAGTATATATACCAGTTATGGTAACTATATTTTTAAGTGATTTGAATTAATTATTATAGCTAACCTGATTAACGCGAAATTATAGATTGCTTCGTCACTAATAGCGTCTGTGAATTTGGTGTAATACCAATTGCAATAATTAACGCAGTGTTATAAAATGGGTTTTTAACTGATAAAAGGTAATCAAATAGCTAGGTTAATATTACCGCAAGGTTTTGAAGGTCATGATTTTATAAAAATGATGAAACATGAGCCGCATGGTCGAAATCGTATACGTTTATTGGCGATGTATCAGCTTCAATTAGGCAAATCTTTTAAAGCCATATCTGCAATAGTGAAGTCACACTGGAAAACTGTGCAATCATGGCTCAGAAGATTTAGGAATCATGGTTTTGAAGGATTATTTGAATCACAAAGAAGCGGTGCCCCTAGGAAGATTAACACTATACAAGAGTCTGCTCTTTTTGATAAAATCAATACGCTCAGTGAAAGTAAAACTGGTGGGTATATAACTGGAAAGGAACTACATATCATGTTACTTGAGGAATATGGTGCTAAATGTGCGTTAAAAACAGTCTACAATACTATGCACCGCCTTGGTTTTAGCTGGATTACTTCTCGTTCAATGCATCCAAAGTCAAATCAAGAGACTCAAAATACATATAAAAAAACTTTCCAGATATGTTAACAGAATTATTACCAAAAAATATCGATAGATGTAAAGTTGATATATGGTCTCAGGATGAAACTCGAGTTGGGCAACAAGGTAGCTTAACTCGTATATGGGCTAAGCGTGGCACTAGACCCCGTAAAGTTCGGCAACAGCAATTCATTTCAACATATATTTATGGAGCTGCTTGCCATGATACAGGAGAAGCTTTTGCATTAATTTTACCATATGCAAACACACAGGCAATGAATAAATTCTTAGAAGACCTTTCTCGCAGTATTCAAGGCAACCGACATATAGCTTTACTAACGGATAATGCAGGTTGGCACACAGCCAAAAAACTAACTGTGCCAAGCAATATCACTTTGATACCGCTTCCGCCCTATGCACCGGAACTTAATGCAATGGAACAAGTTTGGGAATGGATCAAGAATCATTACTTGTCTAACCAATGTTATGGTGTATATGAAGATATCGTCACTATGGCTTGTTACGCTTGGAATGAACTTGCTCATAATGTAGATTTAGTAAAATCAATTATGTATAGAGACTGGATAAATACACCGTGTTAATTATTGCAATTGGTATAATGCTAGTCAGGTTAGCTATAGCACTAATGATATAAAAAAATGATACAAAAATTTATCCAAGTTGGACCTTATATTAATTGGTTAGGCTCACAATATATTCCAGCTCATAAAATAGCTTATCTTGAGTTTGGTGACCCTAATAATGAAAATGTAATAATTTGTACCCATGGTTTAACTAGGAATGCTCATGATTTTGATAAAATCGCTATGGTATTAAGTGATAATTTTCGAGTAATTGCTATAGATTATCCAGGACGTGGGGATAGTGATGTTTTTAAAACGAAAAAGCATTATAATTATCAAGTATATGTAAAAGATACGGTGCTTTTTTTAAAAAAATTAGGTATTAACAACTGTATTTGGCTTGGTACTTCCATGGGTGGAATAATTGGTTATGTGCTAGCTAGTAAATATAAGGAACTTATCAAAGCAATGATTATAAATGATGTAGGACCTTTTATTCCAGCATCTCCTCTAGTTAAAATTGGTCAATATGCAGGTCAAACTCCCTCATTTGTTGATTTAGTTAGTGCCAAGCAACATTTAAAGCTAATATATAGCCAATTCGGTATTAGTAGTGAGGAAGATTGGGATCATCTTACCAAATATAGTTTTATAAAAATCCAAGATGGAAAATATAAAATGAATTATGATCCTGCCATAGTACAAGGTATGAATGCTAATGCAAGTAAGCCAAAAAATGTTGATATATGGACTATATGGAATAAGATTGTTTGTAAATTGTTGGTTATCCACGGGGCTAAATCAGAAATTTTGCAACAATCTACTATTGAGAAGATGAAAGAAACCAAAGATTTTGATTTGTTCGTTGTTGATTATGCTGGTCATGTACCTTCATTAATGACCGATGATCAGATTAGTTATATAAAATCTTGGGTAAATGCTTTGAAAATATAAAAATTTAGGTTGTTATGAATCGTTCTACTAAAGTACTTATTATAGGTTCAGGTCCTGCTGGACTGAGTGCAGCAATCTATACAGCTAGGGCAGCACTAAAACCAATATTATTGCATGGTATGCAGCCAGGTGGACAGCTAACTATTACTACAGATGTTGAAAATTATCCAGGTTTTGCAGAGCCTATTCAAGGTCCATGGTTAATGGAACAAATGACGCAACAGGCAAAAAATGTTGGTGCAGAAATTATCTATGATTATGTAGAAAAGGTTGATTTTTCAAAAAAACCCTTAGTGGTAACCACCTCGTCTAGTATAATTAGGGCGGACAGCGTTATAATATGTACCGGTGCAGAAGCAAGGTGGCTGAATATTCCTTCCGAAGCACAATTCAAAGGATATGGTGTTTCAGCTTGTGCTACTTGTGATGGTTTTTTTTTCAAGAATCAGGATGTATTAGTTATTGGTGGGGGGAATAGTGCTGTTGAAGAGGCATTATATTTAACTAATCATGCACGTCAGGTGACTATTGTTCATCGTCGGGATAGTTTTAGAGCCGAGAAGATTTTACAAGAAAGATTATTTAGAAATCCCAAAATATCGGTCATTTGGAATCATAGACTGATTGAGGTCATTGGTACTGATAATCCTAAATCGGTTAATTCAGCCAAGCTTGAAAACACTCAAACAGGTGAGCTTAGTTCAATTAATTGTACTGGTATATTCGTAGCAATTGGTCATATGCCGAATACTGGTTTGTTCAAAGGACAACTAGATATAGATAGTGATAATTATATTATTACTAAACCAAATTCAACGGAAACCAGTGTTAAAGGTGTTTTCGCTGCTGGAGATGTACAAGATAAAATTTTTAGACAAGCAGTTACCGCTGCTGGTACAGGATGTATGGCAGCTTTAGAAGTAGAAAAGTTTTTAAATCATTAAATTAAAATTATGTCTCGTAGTAAAAAAGAGAGTGATAAAATAGATAAGTCAAGTGGATCAAGTGAGACAAGTATAGTTTTGCCTGTTGCTCGAACTTTGCCAGCAAATGTTCAGGCCGAGCAAATGTTAATAGGAGCAATTTTAGTCAACCATGATTACTTAAATACTGTCTCAGAATTCCTAAGACCAGATCATTTTTTTGAGCCGATACATCAAAAGATTTATAATGCTATTGAAGTTATTACCGAAAAAGGCTTAATTGCTACTCCGGTAACGCTTAGAAGCATGTTAGAACGAGACGAATTATTTCAGCAATTAGGTGGCAGTGACTACCTAAATAAGCTAGCTACTCTGTCAATGATGGTAATTAATCCCCTTGATTATGGAAAAATAATCTATGATTTGGCAGTAAGGCGTAATTTAATTCAGATAGGGGAGGAGGTAGTTAATAATGCTTATGACTCCTCTTTAGAATATGATGCAAGTCAACAAATAGAGCATGCAGAGGGTAAGCTTTATAAGCTTGCTAGTGAAGGAATTAATGACAAGAGTTTTGTTAAAATTGCTGTGTCTCTCTCGGAGTCCCTTGCCAATATTGACAGAGCTATGAAGAATTCTAATCATGTAATAGGTATTTCTACAGGATTAATTGATTTAGATAGGGAATTATCAGGTTTTCATAACTCAGATTTAGTTGTCATTGCTGCACGTCCATCAATGGGGAAAACAGCTTTTGCCATAAATCTTGCGATAAATGCTTGTAATTCTATGAAGTTAAAAAATAAGGAACAAGAAAAAGATAAGTCAGTAGGTTTTTTCTCTCTTGAAATGTCATCTGAGCAGCTTGCTACTCGTATTCTTTCCATGCATACTAACATTGACTCTTCAGCCTTACGGTCTGGTCATGTGACAGAAGAAAATTATAATCGATTACGTAGAGAAATTATAGCTCTTGACCTACCATTTTTTATTGATGATACGCCAGCTTTATCCATTGCGGCTATTCGCACTAGGGCAAGAAAAATGAAGCGTAAACATAACCTTGGTATATTATTTGTAGATTATCTGCAGTTAATTAGAGGGATAAATAAATCTGATAATAGAGTAAATGAAATTTCGGAAATTACTCAAGGATTAAAAGCTATAGCAAAAGAATTAAATATTCCAGTAATTGCTTTATCACAATTATCTAGAGCTGTAGAACTTAGAGAAGATAAGAGACCAATGTTATCTGACTTACGAGAATCTGGGGCTATTGAACAAGATGCGGATATAGTGATGTTTATTTATCGAGAAGAATATTATCTAACTCGTAAAGAGCCTTCTTCGAGTGATGCAAAATATGCAGAAAAACACGCAGAATGGTTGAGTAATTTAAATCAAGTATATAATATTGCCGATATTATAATAGCAAAACATCGTAATGGTCGTGTTGGTAGCGTAAAACTTCACTATGATGGTCAGTATTCAAAATTTAGTAATTTACAGAAAAATTATCAAAATGTTTAATAAGTAAGTTGTTTTAAACAAAATTCACGCTGTTAGTTCATTTTTGTTCCATCTCTGTAATTTAATATATATTTTAAATTATCTCTTGACTCTCACGTTACGTGATCACTTATCTTTGAATTGTATTATTTGAGGGTAAAATTATGGCTTATACGGTAAAAGAATTGGCGAAGATATCAGGGGTGAGTGTACGTACACTTCATTGGTATGATGAGATCGGGTTTACTCAAACCATCCTCGAAAGGTGCTAATAACTATCGTTACTATGAAGAGCAGCAGTTACTGCGTTTGCAGCAAACTATGTTTTTTAAAGAGCTAGGATTTACCTTGAATGATATCCAAAAATTACTATCGCAAAATGACTTTGACAATATCAAAACATTAAATACGCATAGGAAAATTTTGGAAGATGAAATCGTTCGTAAAAATAATCTTATCGCTACGATCGATAAAACAATTCAACATTTAAGAGGTAAACAGCTTATGAAAGACGAAGAACTATATTGCGGTTTTGATAGTAACCGCCAAAAAGAATATGAGAAGTATCTTGTAAAATATCATGGTTTAGCTGAGGAGAATTTGCTTATGGAAAGCAAAAAGTGTACAGCTAAATGGGATAAGGATGAATGGGATAAAGTAAAAAATGAGGGGGATGAAATTCATAAAACATTGGCTAAAGCTATTGAGCAAGGATTGAAACCTGATTGTGAAGAAGTGCAAGCCATAATTCATCGTCATTATCAAGTGATGCAGCTGTTTTACAATGTATCTAAAGAAGTTTACATATGCCTAACTAATTTGCATGCTCAGCATCCTGATTTCAAGAAATTTTTTGATGTGTACCATCCCAAAATGATTGAATTTATTGGGGAAGCAATGAGGTTCTATGCAAGTTAACCACTCTGCACTGCAAGTGCAGAGCTTAATATTACGGCATGAATGCCTCATGTATGTACTAACTTAAAAGTTAGAAACTATTTGTGTATGGCTCATTTAGAAAGTGTCACAACACAAAAAGAATATATCTGTGAAGTGTAAGATTTTGTTAAAAAATATCTTATCTTATCTTTTCTTGATAAGATATTTAAAATTTATGTTGAAACGACGCACTGCAAGTGCGGGGTTTTTCTCCCAAAGTGGGACAATAAAAACCTGTAATACCTACTCTAACACCCCCGCCAATTTTTGGCGGGGGTGTTAGTACCAAATCACTATCTATTTAATAATATACGTCAATTCGGGATAAGGATATTGTGAACATGTAGATTAAAATTACATTTATTGATTAATGAGTATGGGGAAATTCAACGTTTAAAACTAACAGCTGGTAACACTTATTACAACCCCAATTCTAGATAAGAATTAGTTAATTCTTATCCTGAATTGGCTTTAATATAAGGAAAAATGCATTCTTAAAGCGGCTAACGCGAACGCATTTTAAACCTTTCTAAAGCTAAAAACATGATTTTAATCTTTTAAAATCATGTTTTTAGCAAAATATTAATTTAACGATCAGGTGCAGAGCCGTCTCAAATCTGATTGTTTCGATAATTTCACTCAATTTGGATAAGAATTGACAAATTCTTATCCCGAATTCGCATTATAGGGATAATAATATGTTCAAGAAACCTTTAATATTTGGTATTGCTGGTACTAGTTTGACTGTGCAAGAAAAGGAATTATTATCAAAAAATTCAATATATGGCTTTATTCTCTTTAAAAGAAATATTGTGGATCGAGAACAGTTACTAAAGTTAGTACAAGATTTAAGAGGCTTATATGACTATAATATATTGATTTTTGTCGATCAGGAGGGAGGCAGGGTTGCAAGGTTGAAGCCACCTATCATAGATATAGAATATCCCCCTGCTGGTGATTTCGGTAGAATATATGATCAAGAAGGTGCAGAGAATGCATATTTAAAAGTTTTTGCAAATTATTCAAGTCTGATGAAGAGTTTAAAAGAATATAGAATAGACTCGCCATGTTGTCCAGTTGCTGATTTGCGTTACCCTTATACTGATAATGCTATTGGAGATCGTAGCTTTGGAGATTCTCTAGTAAAAGTAGTTGGCTTATGTGCAAAAACAATAGAGGCGATAGAAGAGCAGGGAGGCATTGCCATTATTAAGCATATACCAGGGCATGGTCGAGCTACGTGTGATAGTCATTATAAGTTGCCGCGTGTTACCAGTTCGCTTGCTGAATTAAATAATACAGATTTTGAAGTGTTTAGACAACTATCTAAAAATGCTAAGGCAGGATGGGCTATGACAGCTCACATTGTATTTGAGGCTTTAGATCCCAAACTACCAGTAACTTTATCGCCCACTGCTATAAAGTTCATTAGAAATGACATTGGTTTTAAAGGTATGTTAGTTTCAGATGATATTTGTATGCTTGCTCTGCATGGTGAAATTGGAGCTAAATACTCAATAGTTAAAAAACCTCTGACGATTTTTGAAAAGCAGGATTCTACGACTACTATAAATAATCAAGATTTAGAAAAACTTATTGAATACAGAATTATTAAAGACAAATCCGACCAAACCGGACTAAAAAAATATTTAGTAGAAGAATTCCCAAAACTGAAGGCAGAATTTGTTACAAGTATAGTTGAAGTTGCTAGACAAACTATTGTAGCTGGTTGTGACTTAGTATTACATTGTAGTGGTGATATACAAGAAATGACTGCTGTTTGCAGGGCAGTTTAAAAGTCCCAACTAATGATAGAAAAGTTTGTTTTTTAGTCTGTCCGGCAAAACTCTATAAGTCTTATAGATAATAGGGTTTAATGGCAGAAAATAATAAAGAAATCCATAAGAAAATGTTAAAATATGCTAATAAACCTTATGGATTTCAGTCAATATGCCAATAGAAAATATTATCAAATCACAAAAACAAGGAAAACTTTTTGGTTATAAATTAAAAGAAGAATTAAACTCAAATAATAAGCTATATAAATTAAGAGAATTAATAAATTGGTCTGGTCTAGAAGAATGGTTATCAAAAAATGTTTCTATTAAGAGATTTGGTAGAAATAGAAAATGTCATAGAGTGATGCTTGGTGTAACGATGCTACAAGCAATGTATAATTTTTCAGATTCATTAGCAGAGGAAGAACTAAAAGAAAACATGTATTGGCAATATTTCTGTGGGTGGGAATATATAGAAACAGATATAGCGATGTCGGAAACTAGCATAAGAAGATTTCGTAATTTATTAGGTGAATCTGGATATAACGAGATATTAGCAGAGTTGATAAGAGTTGGAATAAGAACTAACACAATTAAAAAAAAAGATTTGGAATTGATAATTGCTGATACAACGGTACAAATTAAGAATATCAAGCACCCACATGATGTTTATTTAATGGATAAAGCTAGGCTTAGTATTGTGAAGCTTTGCCAAAGTTTGGGTATAAATTTAAACGAAACCTACGCTAGAACCTATAAGCGAGATATAATAAAGCTCTGGAAGTATAAAGAGCATAGCAAAGCCAAGAAGCGTTGGAAAATAATGAAGCATTTAAAAACGTTACTTGGTCGTTTGGTTAGAATATGTGAGCGTGAGATAAAAAATCAGAAATTAAACTTATCTATCAGAGATCAAGAAGTATTGAAAAAAGTAAAACAAATACATAGCCAATCTGTTTTAAAAAGAGAAGAGAAAAAGCAATACAAAGAACAGAATAAAATATTGTATAGTTTTCATGCCCCTGAGGTAGAGTGTATAGGGAAGGGAAAACGAAACAAGCCATATGAGTTTGGCAATAAAGTTGCGGTAGTAGTCAGTGGTCGTAGAAATTTTGTACTGTCAGCAAAATCGTTTCATAATAATCCTTATGATGGTCATACATTGCAGCAGAGTTTTGAAGCGGTAGAAAATGTAACTGGAATAAAGATAAAAAAATCGTTTGTTGATCTTGGTTATACTGGCAGCAATGTTAAAGAGAAGAGTAAGGTATATACCCCAAAAACTCGGAAAAAGTTATTGAAAGAAGACAAGTGTATGATCAGGAGACGCAGTGCTATAGAACCAATAATAGGGCATTTGAAACAATATGGCAGGATGGGCAGAAACTTCTTGAAGGGTGTGATAGGAGATGTGATCAATCCAATAATCTCTGCTATAGGTTTGAATTTACGATGTATTGCCAATCATTTACACATCATGCCTAACTCTACATAAAAAAATTATCATTAAAAAACTTGCTAAACGATTAAAAAAAATCGTTAACAATAAGCTCATGTAAAAATTTTACTAAAACAGAAATTTTTCAATAAAATTGAAAACAATTTTTAATTTTAGTGCAAATATTAGAATTTTTTTTGTAAAAATTTTATTGTCCCACTTTGGGAGAAAAACCCCGCACTTGCAGTGCGTCGTTTCAACATAAATTTTAAATATCTTATCAAGAAAAGATAAGAATGAATCATACAGATATTTTTTAACAAAATCTTACACTTCACAGATATATTCTTTTTGTGTTGTGACACTTTCTAAATGAGCCATACACAAATAGTTTCTAACTTTTAAGTTAGTACATACATGAGGCATTTATGCCGTAATATTAAGCTCTGCACTTGCAGTGCAGAGTGGTTAACTCAATCATAGATTATGGGGGGCTTTAAATATTTTTGGCGGACAGACTTTTTAAAATAGACTTCTTTCGAAACTCTACTTCTGCTGGTGATTTGGACAATGATGCGGTACTCGAATCCGTAACGGAATTAGAGTACGCTGCGGTTCGAGGTGAAGCGTCTCCTTCAAATCCCTCAGCACAAGCGAGTTTCGAAAGAGGTCTAATGCATAAATGTCATTGCGAGAAGCCGCAAAGCGGCGACGTGGCAATCTTGTGAAGGAGACCTTACTTCGTCCGTCCGCCAAAAATATTTAAAGCCCCCCATAATCTATGATTGAATAAAATTTTTACAAAAAAAATTCTAATATTTGCACTAAAATTAAAAATTGTTTTCAATTTTATTGAAAAATTTCTGTTTTAGTAAAATTTTTACATGAGCTTATTGTTAACGATTTTTTTTAATCGTTTAGCAAGTTTTTTAATGATAATTTTTTTATGTAGAGTTAGGCATGATGTGTAAATGATTGGCAATACATCGTAAATTCAAACCTATAGCAGAGATTATTGGATTGATCACATCTCCTATCACACCCTTCAAGAAGTTTCTGCCCATCCTGCCATATTGTTTCAAATGCCCTATTATTGGTTCTATAGCACTGCGTCTCCTGATCATACACTTGTCTTCTTTCAATAACTTTTTCCGAGTTTTTGGGGTATATACCTTACTCTTCTCTTTAACATTGCTGCCAGTATAACCAAGATCAACAAACGATTTTTTTATCTTTATTCCAGTTACATTTTCTACCGCTTCAAAACTCTGCTGCAATGTATGACCATCATAAGGATTATTATGAAACGATTTTGCTGACAGTACAAAATTTCTACGACCACTGACTACTACCGCAACTTTATTGCCAAACTCATATGGCTTGTTTCGTTTTCCCTTCCCTATACACTCTACCTCAGGGGCATGAAAACTATACAATATTTTATTCTGTTCTTTGTATTGCTTTTTCTCTTCTCTTTTTAAAACAGATTGGCTATGTATTTGTTTTACTTTTTTCAATACTTCTTGATCTCTGATAGATAAGTTTAATTTCTGATTTTTTATCTCACGCTCACATATTCTAACCAAACGACCAAGTAACGTTTTTAAATGCTTCATTATTTTCCAACGCTTCTTGGCTTTGCTATGCTCTTTATACTTCCAGAGCTTTATTATATCTCGCTTATAGGTTCTAGCGTAGGTTTCGTTTAAATTTATACCCAAACTTTGGCAAAGCTTCACAATACTAAGCCTAGCTTTATCCATTAAATAAACATCATGTGGGTGCTTGATATTCTTAATTTGTACCGTTGTATCAGCAATTATCAATTCCAAATCTTTTTTTTTAATTGTGTTAGTTCTTATTCCAACTCTTATCAACTCTGCTAATATCTCGTTATATCCAGATTCACCTAATAAATTACGAAATCTTCTTATGCTAGTTTCCGACATCGCTATATCTGTTTCTATATATTCCCACCCACAGAAATATTGCCAATACATGTTTTCTTTTAGTTCTTCCTCTGCTAATGAATCTGAAAAATTATACATTGCTTGTAGCATCGTTACACCAAGCATCACTCTATGACATTTTCTATTTCTACCAAATCTCTTAATAGAAACATTTTTTGATAACCATTCTTCTAGACCAGACCAATTTATTAATTCTCTTAATTTATATAGCTTATTATTTGAGTTTAATTCTTCTTTTAATTTATAACCAAAAAGTTTTCCTTGTTTTTGTGATTTGATAATATTTTCTATTGGCATATTGACTGAAATCCATAAGGTTTATTAGCATATTTTAACATTTTCTTATGGATTTCTTTATTGTCCCACTTTGGGAGAAAAACCCCGCACTTGCAGTGCGTCGTTTCAACATAAATTTTAAATATCTTATCAAGAAAAGATAAGAATGAATCATACAGATATTTTTTAACAAAATCTTACACTTCACAGATATATTCTTTTTGTGTTGTGACACTTTCTAAATGAGCCATACACAAATAGTTTCTAACTTTTAAGTTAGTACATACATGAGGCATTCATGCCGTAATATTAAGCTCTGCACTTGCAGTGCAGAGTGGTTAACTATTTTCTGCCATTAAACCCTATTATCTATAAGACTTATAGAGTTTTGCCGGACAGACTACTTCATGAAGATTGCCACAGCACCTAACGGTGCTTCGCAATGACGATTTTTTAACTTTCAAGAGTTGTTTTTACAACTCTTGAAAAGAGCAAATAGTAGGATACTTTATTTTATAACAGTTACAGCTCTACGGTTCTGTGCCCAAGCTGCTTCGTCACAACCCATAACAGCTGGTTTCTCTTTACCGTAAGAGATAGTATCAAGTCTGTTATTATCAATTCCTAGACCAATCAAGTAGTTTCGTACAGCTTCTGCTCTTCTTTCACCAAGTGCTAAGTTATACTCTCTTGTGCCTCTTTGATCACAATGTCCTTCAATAGTAGCTTTAGTACAACAATGTTTTTTTAACCAAACAGCTTGTTTATTTAGCTGTTCTTTTGATTTACTTGAAATATCTGATTTATTGAAAGCAAAAAATATCCTATCACCAATATTTCTTTCGAAATCAGCAGCTAAAGAACTTTCCTCGACACTAGGAGCCACCTCCGCTTCTGTCGGTTTCTTTTTAGCACCACACCCAGAAAGCACAAATAGTGCTAAAAAAGCTATTGCAGTTTTTTGTATTAGCATAACAAACTCCTTAATTTAAATAAAGCTATTGATTATATTTGCTTAACAGAAAAAATTGTTAAACATCCTACCTGTGTATTATATATTATCATACTGTTACTTAAAAGCCTAAAATAGTTTTAGCATTAAACTCTTGGATAAATGTGGTAAAAATATCGTATATAGCCGACGTTTAATAATTCAAAACTTAGATAACAACTCCCTTATCATATCTTGTAACTTTCCTACTTTACTTACATCCGTGCCACCAGCCTGGGCTATATTCGCCTGACCACCACCGCCGCTACCGCCAAGGAATACAGACACTTCTTTAGCTAAGTTACCTGCATGTACCTTATTGCTAATTTCTTTACTAACCGCAATAGTAATAGATAATTTACCCTGCAAATCAGGCATACCTATATATACAATCACTAGATTATCTGACTTATCAACTATTCGCTGGGCAGATAAGCGTAATACTTTAGTATCCAAATTATGTACTAGTTTATAGATAAATTGTATACTCTTCTGCTTTGAAGAATTGGCTCCGCAAAACTTCGGGGCATTCGCGTGCTCACGTACTTCATGTACGCTCCGCTCGCTCACCCCTTGTTTTACGTTCCAATTCTCCAAATCATTTGAGTATATATCGGAGATACTGACTGATTCTTTGGCAATTTGCTCAATATTCAAATCAAGCATAGAGACCTGAGTAGCTACTAACTTATCTTCTAATTGTTTTTTACTGGCAATCAGGTTATTTACTTTATCAGTAATTTCATTCTTACCTATTTTTAAGGTTGAAGACAAGTCATCAATTATAGTATCGTTTTGTCTAATTAATTTTAAGGCAAATTCACCACAAACAGCTTCTATCCTTCGAACGCCAGCTGCAACGCTACTTTCGCTAATAATTTTAAATATTCCAATATCACCAGTTCTACTAACATGCGTGCCACCACATAACTCAAGCGAGTTGCCCATTGCCACCACTCTTACTTCAGAATCGTATTTCTCACCAAATAAAGCCATAGCACCTGCCTTAATAGCTTCATCTGTTGACATTAATGTTGTGGTAACCTTAAAATTATCAGTGATAATTTGATTTACCTTATCTTCTATCAATATAACTTCTTGTTTTGTTAGTAGTGTCATATGGCTAATATCAAAACGCAGACGATCATGTGCTACGAGCGATCCTTTTTGTGTTACATGTTTGCCCAGCACTTCATGTAATACTGTATGTAATATATGAGTTGCAGAATGATGAATTCTTAAATTTTTACGGTACTTGACATCAATAGCAAAATCAGCACTATCTCCTGTTTGGATAGCTCCTTCCTGTAAAACACATATATGAGCAATTATTGAACCAAGATATTTTAAAGTATCTATTACTCTAATTTTGCTGCCTGTTGATTTGATAAAGCCTATATCTCCCATCTGTCCACCAGATTCTCCATAAAAAGGAGTTTGATTACTAATTAGAATAAATTGCTCTTCGCTAGTTTCTATATTGTTGACTAACTTATTATCTTTAATTAGAGCTAATATCTTACCTTCTGCCTTATCCAAAGAGTAACCCAAAAATTCAGTACTACCAAATTCGCCTTTAATATCAAACCATATTTGGTCAATTTGTGACTCATTTGAACCTAACCAAGCTTTTCTTGCCCTTTCTTTTTGCTCTTGCATCTTATTATTAAAGCTATCAAGATCAACTGATATCTGTTTACCTTTTAATATGTCTTCAGTTAAATCGAGAGGAAAACCATATGTATCATATAATTTAAAGGCTATCTCTCCTGAAAGTTCTGAATTTTTACTAAGGTGCTGTGTTTCATCATCAAGCAGTTTCAGACCTCGTTCAAGAGTTGCTTTAAATCTTAATTCTTCCTGTTCCAAGATACTACGGGTAAAAGCCTCAGCCCTCTTCAGTTTAGGATAAGTTGCACCCATAAGATCTACTAATTTTGCTAGCAATCGGTGCATTAAAGGTTCACTGCTACCAAGTATATGTGCATGCCTCATACTTCGACGCATAATACGCCTAAGTACATATCCTCTGCCTTCATTTGACGGCATGACACCATCACTAATTAGAAAGGCACAAGCTCGTAAATGATCAGCAATAACCCGGTAAGAAAATTTTGCTTCCCCTTCTACTTTAACTTTTACTATACTTTCCGTATAAGCAATTATTTCCTTAAATAAATCTATGTCATAATTATCATATACATTTTGCAATACAGCACTAATACGTTCTAGTCCCATGCCGGTATCAACGGATTGTTTAGGTAAGGCAATCCTAATATTGCTATCCAATTGTTCAAATTGCATAAAGACCATATTCCAAATCTCAATATAGCGATCGCCATCTTGATCTTTTGTACCAGGTAAGCCACCTGGTATCTTCTCTCCATGATCATAGAAAATTTCTGAACATGGTCCACAAGGTCCGGTATCTCCCATTGACCAAAAATTATCATTGGTTGCTATTTTAATAATTCGGTCATCACTTAAATTAGCAATCTTTTTCCAATAGCTTGCTGCTTCTTCATCAGTATGATAAACAGTTACATATAATTTTTCTTTGGCGATAGCAAATTCCTTGGTTAAGAGATTCCACGCGTAATATATTGCTTGTTCTTTAAAATAATCACCAAAAGAAAAATTACCTAACATTTCAAAAAACGTATGATGTCGTGCAGTATAACCAACATTTTCAAGATCATTATGCTTACCACCAGCCCGTAGTGATTTCTGACTAGTAGTGGCTCTTTGATAGTTTCTAGTTTCCTGACCGGTAAAAACATTTTTAAATTGTACCATCCCGGAATTAACAAACATTAAACTAGGATCATTATGAGGAATTAGGGAACTAGCTGGAACGTGTATATGATTATTTGCAACAAAATAACTTATAAATTTACTTCTAATTTCTTCAGTGGTAAGTTTAGTCATTAGTAATGATCCTTAAAAATTAGACATACTGTAATTGAGTATTAAGCCTTTCTATGGCTTCCAATAAACTTTCTTCTGAGCCAGTTATAGATATTCTTATATGATTCTCTCCGGCTTTACCAAAGGCTGTCCCAGGGACAACCGCAACACGAGTTTTATCTAAAGTTAACCACTCTGCACTGCAAGTGCAGAGCTTAATATTACGGCATGAATGCCTCATGTATGTACTAACTTAAAAGTTAGAAACTATTTGTGTATGGTTCATTTAAAAAGTGTCACAACACAAAAAGAATATATCTGTGAAGTGTAAGATTTTGTTAAAAAAATATCTTATCTTTTCTTGATAAGATATTTAAAATTTATGTTGAAACGACGCACTGCAAGTACGGGGTTTTTCTCCCAAAGTGGGACAATAAAATTAGCAACAGATTCACTTACAGAATTATTCTGATAGCTATTAGGGATTTTTTTGTATAAGGTACTAATGTTAGGAAATAGATACATACCTGAATTTGGAGCTTTATCAAGCTCAAAACCATCAATTTCTTGCAGTGAAGAGAAAAAGCGAGTTAGTTTTTTCTCTAACAGTGATACATTACTTTTGGTTGTATTTATGACCTCTTGATCATTCATTACCTCAGCTAGTGCTGTTTGTATCAATGTGTTGACAGCCAAACAATTATAAGTATGAGCACTTTAGTGCTTGTGCAGTAAACTGCTCTGATGCAACTAGCCATCCTACTCTCCAACCAGTAATGCCTAGTCTTTTTGAAAAACTGTTTACAATAATTTAATTATGCATGTTATCACAAAATTTAATTATTGGTATATGAGATTGTCCTGTAAAGATAAAATCATCAAAAACTTCATCTTGCATAAGATAAATATCTTTTTCTACTATAATTTGGTACAATTTTTTTAATGTTTCTAAAGTATAAATTGTACCCGTTGGATTACACGGAGTATTAATGATGATTAATTTGGTTTTAGGAGTTATGCACTTTAAAATATCGTCAACATCTAATTCAAATCTATTAAGATGTGAAGTAACACTTCTTACAGGTAAACGTCCTAATGAAATAACAATAGGTTCATAAAGCATATAACATGGATCAGGAATTATTACCTCATCTCCTATGTTAGTTGCAGTAAAGATTGTTAACCAAATAGCTTCAGCACAACCGTTAGTAACAAGTATTTGGTTATTTGGTTGCAGCCTAATGTTGTATTTTATCTTGTATCTTTCTGCAATAGCGGTACGTAAAGGGTAAAATCCTCTTGAATCTGCATATTTATTAAGGGTACTATCATTGCTTTCTATTGTAGCCTTTAAACTATTCAAAAGTTTTTCAGGAAGGTTGAAATTTGGATTGCCTACTGTCATATTGATATAACTCTCCTTGCCCCCAATTTTATCTGATATGTCTTTAGAAGGATGGGGGTGAATTATATTCAACAATTTATTCATACTAAACTCTCTTTATTAAATTCACCTCTTCAATTGATTATACTGACTCTACATACTTGCAAATCAAGAGTTATTAAAACTTAGCAATCTCAAATTTGGGGTATAATTTAGGCTCTTAATATTGTAAAATTCTTGAAGATAGCAGTATTATAGAGAATTTGGGGTGTGGTGTCTACTGCAATAACAACTTTTTTAGTATATAACTGCCATGGTAGTTTAAACATTATGAAGAGAAAAAAAGATGTCATTACCGCGTAAGCGGGAATGACATTGATTCTATTCCATTACTGTAACTAACCTTTCCGTGCTAGCTATAGTTTAATGCGTATCAGGATGTTCTCCTACTGTGTTAACTTCATCAATATGATTATTTGTATGTGTAGTGTTGTCGACTCCTCTCTTTAGAGTGAATTCATTTGCTGCTTCTTTGAGCTTTAACAATATGTCATGTTATGGATTTGTTATATTACTTAGAGACTTCACTGTGTGTTGTGTTTCACTAGTTGATCTAAGAAGTTCATCGCCAGATGCATAATCAGAATCATTCTCTAGTAATGGAGCATCAAATGTAGACAATAAGTTATTCAATTCATTTACAACTGTAGGTATAGTTGTATACTTATTGTCTAAATTCAGTTCGTCTATTATACGATAAGATACGTCGCTCATATTAAGTACTTGTTTAATAGATACATTTGGATCATTAATGGCATGAATCAAATCTAGACATTTTTTTACTTGTTCTAATTCTTGTTTTTTTGTAGCTAATTTTGTGCATAATTCGTTTAGTTTGAGTTTTTGAGACTTTGGGTCTATATGTGGTATTTCTTTTTCATCTTTAGCATAACTCTTTTCTAACTTTGGGAATTGTGTAGTCAATATCTTTTCAGCGTCTATACTAGTTTTACCAGTAAGTTTCTCTTGTATTGCACTAGGTAAACCTATTATTTTGTATATAGCTTTAATGTTTTTTGCTTGCACAGCTGTAAGTATCACCAAAGCATTCTCTACATCCTGTTTTGTAAACCAATAATTTTGTTGTTTAGACATAATAATATAATCCTCAATTAGTTCAACATATTACTAATAATTGATTTTGTAATACTACAAAATATACTATTCTTACCTAATATAGCTGTATCTATATTTTGTATGCTCATTTTTCAATTATTAAGATCATTAGAATTTTATTAGGTTATCGTCCTTTATAATTCGTTATAATAACCTAACTCAAGGAGAGTATATTTATTATTTAAGAATGTTCAACAGAATATTACAAAAATAAAAATTTATTTTAAAATAATAGTAATTTAAGGTTTTGCACCTAATATCATTCACATAGCTATTATCCGTTTGAAACGGATAATATTATAATTATTCAATAGGATTTAGTATTTTTTTATAGATAAATCATAAAAAAATACTAAATCCGCTTAGTGGAAAGATAATTGCTGTTATAATAGTCTATGTTTAAATATTTAAGTCTAAGTATTAGTTACATGATTAACATATCCAAACTACCTAAACTACAAGTTTTACTAAAAAAACTACATAAATTAGTTGTATATTTTTTATATAAAAGAAATATTATTATTTTAATAGGCGATAAAGGTACATTTCTTTGTGCTTTAATACACGATAAAGTTGTGGATACTTTATTTGTTCCTGCTGAAAACCAAGATAATTTAGACTCCTATAAAGAATTTTTTGGTAAATTCAAAAACTATTACGTTTTCTTCTTATTAAACGGTTCTGCATGTGAAGTACGCCATGATATAGTACCTGTACTACATTCAATAGTAAAAAGCAATCCTGTAGAAAAGTTTATAGAGGAGTATTTTTCTATAGATGATATAGTTGCTTACAATGTCTATAACATCAATACCAAATATAGTGAGGTGTGGAATACCTTGCTGGTATCTACTCCTTATACCCTACCTTTAAGTAAGCTACTTGAGAATCTTTTGGCAAGTAAGAGGCAAAAGTTTGGTGGGATTTATTTTTTAGCTTTGGAATGGAAACCAATTATAGATAAAATTGTAAAAAATGTTGAAAATAATAAGTATAGTGAATATTTACAAATTTTTGTATGTATTTTAAGTACAAACGGTATTAAACTTGTTGTTAAACATCAAGGTAATATAATCTCAATTCAAACATTTGATTATCCAGCTGATAAGTCAGACTTATATATTCAAGGTATAATTGAACAAGAAGTGGAAGATTGTTTGATATCTTGTAAAAGTTATATTGATAGTTTAACCCTTAAAGTTTGTATAATTCTTATAGTAGACCAAAGTCTAAAGTTATTATTAGAACAATCCAATTTTGGTGAACATCCAGTAATATGTAAGTCTAGCAGTGCATTAGGTGATAATAGCAAATTTTCAGATGCAATGGTTGTCAAGTTATTTAATGAACAAAAAAGCTTTCTAGCCTCTAACAAATATTTAGAATCCATAGCTAAACTCAATATTATCAGTTCTTTAATTTTCAAACCATTTATCACTATAATAATAGTATTGATATTTGCTGCATGTGCTATCAAAATTAAAACCGTAGCAAATTATAGAAAATTGGATCTTTTAAATTCACACTATTTTAGTGCTGAACAAGATTATTATAATGTTAAGCAAGCCTATCCATATATTCAAAATACCACTAATTTAGCTGATTTATACGTATTTGAAGCATTATTGCAAATCCCCGTACCAACGCCATTTAACTCGTTAGAAAAGTTTTTAACAACTTTACCACCTAATCTGCACCTAGAGGAGATTAAATGGCAAAGGTCGGATCTAGATAATACGTTATTATCATCTAATCAGTATATAAAAATCGAGATATTATTAAAATTTATCGTTAGTGATATGCTAGTTGAAGATGCTACTCAGCTCTTAAAACAAGAAATTGCAAATTTTAGTAAAATATTTAGCAATATGGATATTAATTTTACGATATTTACTGATCAAATATTAGAGTTACCTAATAGAGTAGTAATACCTGCTGAGGTTATTATTACTAGGAAAAAAGGATAAGAGATGCTTAAAAATTTTATTGTTCATCTAAAAAATGTTATATTCTTTAAGTTTATTATGTGTTGTCTGTGTATTTCTACTATTTTATGGTTGCTGCAAAGTATTAATAAAGATTATATGGAATCAATTGCCAAGAATCAAAATATAGAAGAATCTCTAGCTCAAGAAACGTTAAAGTTGTATTCTATAATAAATTCCAAACATAAAATACTAGAAACTTATGCAAGATATTCAAAACTATTATCTATTTCTGCTAGACAAAATTGTTTAGAACGAGCAAGGTTAATAACAACAATTAATAGTTTCTCAAAAAAATACAACTTAAATGAGCCTATTACTATATCAATTAAACAAGAATTCTTTAGTGGTATTAACCCAATGGTAGGAACAAAGCAGGATACTATAAGGATAAAGAATTATGATGTTTACATAAGATTTGCCACTAAAGATTTTGCAACTTTCTTGACAATTATAAGAGAAATCTACTCTTGTATGCCGGAGAATACTATTGTACTATCTATAGACATAAAGAAAGAAGATGTATTAGAACCTAAGGTTGTTTATAAACTATCAACAGAAAGAACACCTGATATGATATTTACAAAACTTAACATGCGTATAAGAGAAATAACGGCAAATAAGTAATTGTAATCTCAAGTAGTTATCGTATATTGTTTATAACAAAATTATTAATAAATCTTAGAGAAGTATATGAATATTGTTGTAAAAAAGTTAGTAAGAGTTATCATTATTTTAAATATTATTTTTATTGCAGAAGTGACGATGGCTAGTAATTCCTCATCAAAAGAAACAAAAGATTATATCGCTACTAGTCAATATTACCATAATTTGATATCCAGTAACGATATGGCAGAGCTTAATATGTTTTTAAGTTTATTACCCAAAGGAGGGGAGCTTCATCATCATTTTAGTGGAGCTATATATGCCGAAAATTATTTAGATATTATTAATAAGGCTGGTTTTTGTATAGATAAAAATAGCTATCACGTGCAAAAAAATAAACCAAATAAAACATGCCTTAATATTACTGCTCTCCAAGATAACTATGATCTATATACCGCTCTTTTAAGTCGCTGGTCATATGGTAGATTCTTTTACGATCCTAACTATACTCAAGAAGATGGATTAAAACATTTCTTTAATGTTTTTGGATATCTAGCCCCAATAGAAGCGGTAGATGTTAAAAGTAGTTTGACTTTGTTAAAGGCAAGAGCTAAATCAGAAAATATCGATATATTGAAACTATATTATTCCCATCTCCAACTAGTGATAATCCTGCTCTTGATAAGATTAACCAACTAACAAGTAATACAGATGATACTACTACCAATAGCGTTTTAAGCCAGGCTGTTGATGTTTTAGATAAAGATAGCATTATACAAAATGAAATCGCTCAAAATTTACGTGAAATCGTATCTAATTCCAAAGATATTGATGATGATGATTTTAGTATGCGATTTCAACCATATGTAGTACGTTTCAACAACCCATCGCTGATATTTTCTGGATTATATTCAGCGTTTTTAATGGTCAAAAATAATAGCAAATTTGTTGGAGTTAACATTGTTGGTAATGAGGCTCATCCTATTGCTTTAAGTGATTATAAGTTGCATATGAAAATGTTTCGTTTCTTAAAACAAAGATTTCCTAACGTAAAATTGTCGCTGCACGCGGGAGAGATTACTTTAGGTCAAGTTACTCCTGAAGAATTGAGTTATCATATTAATGATGCGGTTAATGTGGCAGAGGCAAACCGTATAGGACATGGTGTCGATATTATGTACGAATCTAACCCCTACCAATTAATAAGTACATTATTAAACAAAAATATACTTGTAGAAATTAATTTGACTAGTAATGAAGCGTTAGGAGTACAAGGTGATGATCATCCAGTGAGACTTTATATGCGGTATGGAGTACCAATTGCAATTTCTACTGATGATCCAGGGGTGTCACGTAATAATTTAACAGATGAATATTTAAAATTTGTCACTCGCTATAAACCATCTTATGATAAGCTAAAAGAAATAGTGTCTAATAGTATTAAATATTCTTTCTTAACAGAAGACGAAAAAACTAAGCAAATTGACTTACTAAATAAAAAATTTATTTCTTTTGAGGATAAGATAGCCTCATTTATAAAAAAACACTCTCATGTTAAAAAATAAAGAGCCAAAGACTAATGAACATCTTTAGCAGTATAAACATTTCTATATGTAAAAAAAGAATAAGTGAAGAGTTATTTAATAATATAACAAAACATGCGTGTTTAACACTTGCTAATATAATAGTTATTGATTACGAAATTAGACTTAAATCAACACCTGAGATTGATGTCCATATAAGTAATTGTATTGGTAAATTAAGAGTTTTCCTCGGTCAGAAGGTTATTACGGATGATAGTTTTTCAACAGTTTTAATGTTATTTTCGGTAGCAATCTCTCCTGATGAATATCAAGATGGAGATAATATTCTAAACAAATCAGAAGATATAATAATTGATACACTAATAAGTACAAATTTTGCTAAGGCAAATTCTGAAGAGAGAAAAGTAATAAAACAAGTGTTAAAAGATTTACTGGCAGCAAGGAATAGTTATGAATTAACAAATTTTATACAGCTTGAACCAAAGATATTTTGTACAACGGTAATGCATGCGGTAAAAAAATATCAAAACCCAAAGGAAGTCAGCACTAATGCTAGATTAGAAATTAATAGAATAGTAAATGTTGCAGTAAAACATAATAAGAAAATTGAAATATTTAAACAAGCAACTAGTAAAATTATAACTGCTATTTCTGTTCTAGCAGTTGGGGCTATCAGTGTTGCAACAGCTGGTGCCACATTTGCTTTTATGGTAGTACCAGCTTCTATTCTAGCAATAGAATATGCTCCCAAAATCGGCGAAAAAATTGGCGGGGTAATTCTGAGTCGGGATAAATCCATGAATGTGCAAGAAGGAAGAATTACCGCTCTAAAAACTAATTTATGGAAAAATAATAAGGATTTCTTGTCTCAACAGCAGGCAGTAGAGCGTAATGTATCCATGCAAGAATTAGATAGTCAAATAAAATCGGTAGTCAATCTAAAATCTAACAAATTAAATATAATAAAAGATCAGGTATCGGTTAACTTACCTAGTAAAAAGTCTTTACAAAATAACAAAAATAGCAAATCTTCAGGACAAATTAAACAAAGGTAACAATATGCTAGTAACTTGGATTCTCCTTATATTTGCAGGATTATTTGAGGTAGGTTTCTCTATATCGCTGAAGTTGTCAGAGGGTTTTACCAAAGTAAAACCCATTATAGCTTTTATTATTTTTTCTATATTGAGTTTTGTTTGTCTAAGTAAAACTCTAGATAAACTTCCTCTTGGTACTGCTTATCTTATATGGACTGGTATCGGAGCTGTAGGAACAGTAATAGTAGGGATGGTATGTTTTAACGAGCCATACTCTGCCATGCGAGTTTTCTTTATTACGACTATGGTAATTTCTATGATAGGGCTTAAGTTGTCTTAAACTTATGATCAGGCTTATTTATCCTAAATTTTGGCGCACCAAGAACATTATAGCATATTTATTATTACCACTAAGTTGGTTATATCTTTTTGCTAGTTATTTAAGAAAAATAATTGCACGCCCTATAATATTTCCTTGTAAAGTAATTTGTGTCGGTAATATAAGCATTGGAGGTACTGGTAAAACTCAAATAGTGATCTTCCTTGCGAAAATGTTGAAGGCTATTAATATTGATTTTATAATTATTACTAAAGGTTATGGCAGTAAACTGCAAACGGCATTGTTAGTTGAACCACATCATACAGCACTAGATGTCGGAGATGAAGCAGTAATGCTATTAAAATATGGTCAAGTCATAGCTAGCAAAAAAATTCAATATATACTGCCTTTTATACAGAGAATTAAGCCAAAGGTGATTATAGTAGATGATGCAATGCAGAATCCTAATTTTTATAAGGATATTGTTATTCTGTCAGTTGATGCTGACAGGTTATTTGGTAACGAATTGTTAATTCCAGCCGGTCCTTTGCGTGAGTATCCTAAACAAGCTATTGAAAAAACGGATATAGTCATTCTTGTCGGTTCGACTAATAGACTTCTTGCAGAATTCGCTGCTGTTGAGGAATTTATAGGAGACACGGAACGGAAAACCGCAGCGTACTCTAGTGTGCGTGAGGATTTGAGTACCGGATCGACGTATAAATTACCAACAGAAGTAGAATTATGCAAGAAGTCTAATGTTGCTCCTTTTCTCTTACATAAGGAGCTTCCCTTTTTTCAAGCCCAAATAGTTCCAACTATAGACATAGATAAAACAAAGAGATATTTTGCCTTTAGTGGTATAGGTAATCCTGAACGGTTTTTTTCTACATTAGAAAATTATGGATTGCAGTTAGTAGGTAATAAAATTTTTCCGGACCATCATCAATATCGTGAAGAAGATTTAGACTATTTAAAAGAACAATCAGAAAAATCTAATTCTCTTCTAATAACAACTAGAAAAGATTACGTAAAAATATGTGATACTGACTTGTCAGTAATATGTTGTGATGTACATTTATTACTAAATAATCAAAAATTATTAGCAGATTTAATATATGAAAAAATTCTTTAAAAATATTAAGTATTTGCTTGAGTATTTTTTCGTTTTAATAGTACTAAAGATATTAGGAACATTTGGTATCGACAAATCTGTACAAATTTGTCGGTATATAGTAAGGAAAATAGGTCCTCTATTGCCAGTCAATAAAATTGCAAAAGAAAATATTCAAAATATTTTTGGCAAGAATCAGACAAATGGTCTAAGCATGGAGACTCAAGCAATCATTGATCAAGTATGGGATAATTTCGGCAGTTTTATAGGAGAATTCCCATATGTTAATAATATGTCAGAGGAAGAATTATCTAGAAGGGTAGAAATAATCGGGCTTGATAATATAATAGAATTTCAGAAATCACAGCAACCTTTCGTATTATTTACAGGGCATTTTGCTAATTGGGATTTTGCACTTAAAATTATAAATAAATTTTATCCTAAATTTGCTATTATCTATCGTAAATTAAATAATCCTTATATTGATAAGCTGATTAATGATAGGCGTAAAACTAGTGATATAAAGCTAATTCCAAAAGGAGAAAAGGGTGCAAGATATCTCATATCTGCAATCAAATCAGGATATGCAATTGGCATGCTTGTAGATCAAAAAATGAATAATGGCATTGAAGTACCATTTTTAGACCAACCGGCCATGACTGCTCACGCAATTGCTAAAATTGCCTTACAATTCGGCTACCCGATTATACCATTACAAGTGGTTCGCACTAATAGTAATAACAGTTATTTTAAAGCTATTATCCATCCACCAATACAATTACAAAAAACTAATAATAGTAAAACAGATTGTTATAATATAATGTTTACCATTAACCAAATTTTAGGTAATTGGGTTAAAGAAAATCCAGCCCAATGGTTTTGGTTTCATAATAGATGGAAGAAGAATAACTATGCCTCAAATGACAAAATCTGCAAATAATAACATGTAGCCGAAAATGTAAATTTAATAAGTACTGGCTAAAAGTTTTTTTGCAAAAAAAGTATGGCTAAAAACCATATAGTAATCAAACATATCCAAAGCCCACCTCTAATGTCATATGTACGCTTGATTAGGATTTTTAGAGCATCTTCAGTTTTTTTAGCTTCTCTTATACACTCTGATCTCATGGCAACTATGTAACCTGATATAGTCATAATCTTGCTATATAGTTGTTTTAGATCTTTATCATTAAAATCATTTTGCATAAAACCCTCTTATACCAATTGCAATAATTAACACGGTGTATTTATCCAGTCTCTATACATAATTGATTTTACTAAATCTACATTATGAGCAAGTTGATTCCAAGCGTAACAAGCCATAGTGACGATATCTTCATATACACCATAACATTGGTTAGACAAGTAATGATTCTTGATCCATTCCCAAACTTGTTCCATTGCATTAAGTTCCGGTGCATAGGGCGGAAGCGGTATCAAAGTGATATTGCTTGGCACAGTTAGTTTTTTGGCTGTGTGCCAACCTGCATTATCCGTTAGTAAAGCTATATGTCGGTTGCCTTGAATACTGCGAGAAAGGTCTTCTAAGAATTTATTGTCCCACTTTGGGAGAAAAACCCCGCACTTGCAGTGCGTCGTTTCAACATAAATTTTAAATATCTTATCAAGAAAAGATAAGATAAGATATTTTTTAACAAAATCTTACACTTCACAGATATATTCTTTTTGTGTTGTGACACTTTCTAAATGAGCCATACACAAATAGTTTCTAACTTTTAAGTTAGTACATACATGAGGCATTCATGCCGTAATATTAAGCTCTGCACTTGCAGTGCAGAGTGGTTAACTCATTGCCTGTGTGTTTGCATATGGTAAAATTAATGCAAAAGCTTCTCCTGTATCATGGCAAGCAGCTCCATAAATATATGTTGAAATGAATTGCTGTTGCCGAACTTTACGGGGTCTAGTGCCACGCTTAGCCCATATACGAGTTAAGCTACCTTGTTGCCCAACTCGAGTTTCATCCTGAGACCATATATCAACTTTACATCTATCGATATTTTTTGGTAATAATTCTGTTAACATATCTGGAAAGTTTTTTTATATGTATTTTGAGTCTCTTGATTTGACTTTGGATGCATTGAACGAGAAGTAATCCAGCTAAAACCAAGGCGGTGCATAGTATTGTAGACTGTTTTTAACGCACATTTAGCACCATATTCCTCAAGTAACATGATATGTAACTCCTTTCCAGTTATATACCCACCAGTTTTACTTTCACTGAGCGTATTGATTTTATCAAAAAGAGCAGACTCTTGTATAGTGTGAATCTTCCTAGGGGCACCGCTTCTTTGTGATTCAAATAATCCTTCAAAACCATGATTCCTAAATCTTCTGAGCCATGATTGCACAGTTTTCCAGTGTGACTTCACTATTGCAGATATGGCTTTAAAAGATTTGCCTAATTGAAGGTGATACATCGCCAATAAACGTATACGATTTCGACCATGCGGCTCATGTTTCATCATTTTTATAAAATCATGACCTTCAAAACCTTGCGGTAATATTAACCTAGCTATTTGATTACCTTTTATCAGTTAAAAACCCATTTTATAACACTGCGTTAATTATTGCAATTGGTATTACTATGATTGTAGGTAAAATATTCCTATTCATTATTAGATAGGGTAGTTGAGGTTGCATTTTTAAAAAGAAAGTTGCTAAATAAGCAAGAATAAATTTGATTACTGGGCAAATATTGTATATATTCATAAGGCATTTCCTTTTATGATTGAGGTTTTGTGCTTAACTAACAATTTAGTATTATTTCGTTTTTATTCAACTTACCTGTATTTGTAGTAGTTGAATTTATGTACTGAATAGTTTGAGTTTTTAAAGTTTATCTTACTAAATAATTCCTTGGTTCATTTAGTAAGATAAACAACTTTACTGTGACAATTTTTTGTTGTCAAGAAAAAACCGTTTTTCACGGATCAATTTTATAAAAAAATATTTACAATGGGCTGGTTTGAAAATCTAAAAGAATTCCTTCGGAATAAAATGGAAGAAAAACAACTGAAGGCTAGTGATCTTGCTGGACTTGCGGGCATTCCTATAACTACTATGAGAGGGATGTTGAGTAATCGACGTCCTGAAATAAAAAACATAATCAAACTTGCAAATCATTTGGAGTGCACTATGGATGAAATGTGCGGCAGAGACAAATTTGTCTCTGCCGAAAAGCAACAATATGCTCAACTATCTCTAGAAGCATTAAGTGGTAATTTGAAGAGTTTTATCACCGACAAGATGAATAAAAACCAAATGACTCAATACGAATTAGGACTGGAAGTTAGTGGTAGTCCAGACGGCTTTCGAGCTTTTTTAAGAGAAGATGATAATAAACAAAAAATGCTAAGTACTGGAGCAGTTATAGCTCTTGCTGATCATTTGGACTGCTCTATTGATGAAATGCTAGGTAGAACTTCGCAGCGCGAAAAAGAGCAACAAGTTCTAAAAGCCGCTCAACTGATTGGGAAATCTATGGGTGATATATCACCTAAAGCTCTGACTACAGATAATGTTGCTCCCAGCCATGTGAGTTCTTTAATTAAGAAATCGCCTAATAGGAGTAGAGGGTAATAAATCTCTTTCGATGATAATTTAATGCAAGAACGTATTAGCAATATTAGGGGTCTTTTCGCTAAGTATAAAATAGATGCCTATATAATACCGTCTAATGATCAATATCTTAGCGAGTATGTTCATGAAAGTGCTAAACGACTGCAATATATAACCAACTTTAGCGGATCCAATGGTATTGCGGTGATCTGCAAAGATAAGGCGGTATTTTTTACAGATGGTCGTTATCTAGAACAAAGTAAGCGTGAACTAGATCCAAAAATTTTTGAGATTTTTGATATTAAAGATTTACCCTATTTTCCTTGGGATGATTATTTAGGTAATGATGGTATATTAGGATATGATGCGAAACTTTTCACTAATGTTAAGTTAAAAATATTTTCTAAAATAAAACCTCGTTTACATAAAGTATCTAATAATTTAGTAGATCAAATTTGGCGTAATAGACCGGCTGAGCCATCATCAAAAATATATATTTATGATGATAAGTTTGCTGGTCAATCGTATAGTGATAAAATTACCATGTGTCGTAATCTACTCACTAAATATTCTGCAGATACCATGATTGTTACTGCAGCAGATTCAATATGCTGGTTATTAAATCTTAGAGCAAGTGACATTCCATATTCACCATTGATGCTTGGTATAGTCCTAATCACTAAGGACCAACTATATTTATTTACTAATCCAAATAGGGTGGACCAAGATATTATACTTGCTCGTCCTCATGTAACTATCTTACCTTCTGCACAATTTGCTGATATATTGAGTCAAGCTAATAAAGTCCTAATTGACGAAAACTTCACTTCCAATTATATCATAGATTTGCTAAGCACTAAGATAATAGAAAAAATAAATGATCCTTGTCAATTAGCTAAAGCCCATAAAAACGATATTGAAATTAACCATGCAATTAATTCCCATATTAAGGATGCGGTGGCACTATGTGAATTCTTTGCATATTTATTCGAACTACCAAATTTGCAAGATCAAACTGAATATGATTTAGGAGCAATATTAACAGAGTTTAGATTTAAGCAAGATCAATATGTTATGGATAGCTTCCCGACTATATGTGGCTTTAAGGAAAATAGTGCTATAATTCATTACCGAGCAACAAGCACAGGGGCAAAGAAAATCTTAGGTAAAGGCATATTATTAATTGATTCTGGTGGGCAATATAAAGGTTGTACTACTGATGTAACTAGGACTTTTGCTATAGGTGGGTATCCTAGCAAAGAACAAAAATTACGTTATACTCAAGTTCTTAAGGGGCATATTGCTTTGTCGATGATTAAGTTTCCAGTTAATCTTATTACTGGAGGTAATTTAGATGTGCTAGCTAGGCAGTTTTTATGGAGAGATGGACAAGATTACCCACATGGTACAGGTCATGGTGTTGGTAGCTTCTTAAGTGTTCATGAAGGACCACAAAATATTAGTTTACGCAGTAACATTATTTTAGAACCTAGTATGATTGTATCCAACGAGCCAGGTTATTATAAAACAAACGAATTTGGTATTAGAATAGAAAATCTGATGTATGTCAAAAATGCTTCACAGGATGAAAATTATCTAGAGTTTGATACTCTCACCCTTGTTCCTTATGCAAAAGATTTAATAGATCGCAGAATGCTAAACGCAGATGAGGTAAATTATATAGAACAATACTATCAAAAAATTAAACAACAAGTTTATCCTCTACTTTCAGTTAGAGGACAGAAATGGTTAAGTAATCAATTACTTTTCTAGTCGCTCCGCCAAAACTCTACAAGCCTTATAGACAAAGGGGTTTTAAGGCAAAAAGTAATAGTAAAATCCATAAGAAAATGAAGGGTTTTATATCAAAAGCTTATGGAAATACAAAAAAATGGTAACGAGCAAATTGAGTATGTTTTGGGAAATAGGGTGTTTTTGATACAAAAACTTGAAATTAGCTCTCGAAATCATAATAATTTAGTCTAAAATCATACAATTTTTGGAAATTAGTGCCACAAGTAGTATTTTTTTGAGTTTTGGCGGACGGACTTTCTAGCTTGTTGATTTCTTCAATACTCAAACCGGTAATCTTGGCTATATACTCAGACGTCATATTTTCTTTAAGTAAAATTTTAGCTATAGCTTTTTTCTTTTCGCCTCTAGCCTCACCTCTAGCTTCACCTCTAGTTTCAGCAGCTTTTTCAGCTTGTTCGATTTTGAACTGCTCTACTGCTAGATTATCTAGTTGGGTTTTGGTTATATGATCATAGGTATTTAACTCTTCTTCCGTCCAAGAGCCTTGATCTATTGCTTGGAAAGCTCTTTTAATGATAATATCGTGACCAATTAAATGCTCCATTTCTACTAAAGTACTATGATGGGCATGTTTAAAGAAATACATCCATTTTTCTTCAATATTCTCTAACTGATCAATGGTTTTATGGAATTTTTTTAGTTCAGCAAAGATGAAGTAAAAATCCTTAAGATCATGCTCATAACTTTTGGAATCTAACAATCTATGGGTTGATTTCCAATCTTTCTTGTCAGGAAACATGATAAAATCAGCAATAGCCAAAAATATCACTCCTTTAAGCTTAGCATATACTGCTAATTTTTTATGATTTTCATCTTCTTTAAGTATTTGCTGTGAATAGGCTTTAGCCGCATAAAATTGAGCTCTTTTCTCAAATCCCTTATGTTCGCCAACCTGCATTTCAACAATTACTTGCGTGCCATTTTGGTCTTTACACAAAACATCTACTATAGATTGCCGATATGCTGCAATAGCAGGGTCTTGTATGGTTTTAAGAAAACTAACCTCAATAATTTGATCTTTTCCCTGATATCCCAAAATATCATTAAGGAAGTGAATTAATATATCTTTATTTTTCTCTGTACCAAAGATTTGCTTAAAGCAAAAATCATTTTTTGGATCAAGAAAACGGGAAATAGCCATAATAAATAACTTAAATATATATGATACTCATTGGTAGTATAGCAAAAAAATTCTCAAGCACTAAGTAATATACGATAATTTTTTTAAGCTATCGATAAATAATGCTTGTATACTCGGTGCACTTCAAGAATTGGCGTCGTCATGTCTAAAGATATCCGCTGCTCCGTTACTCATGTACGCTACGCTGCTCGACTTTGCTACTGTCTAGCTCTTCTTGAAGTTATACTATCGTCTAACAACTCTTCATTTACGAGCAGTATACCAAGAAGCTACTTAAAAGACATATTTTTACAACTTATACATTAGCTAGTCAATTAAAAAATATACCTAAAATTGAAATAATTATAACATTTTTTCAATTTTCAAAAAACTTGGTTAAGAAACTCATTAGGTTCTATGGAGGTTGTTATTTAATTTTGTAGATTTAGTTGACTTTTTATTATTGAATACACCATACTAAATCTCAATTGGTCCAGTAGTTAAACCATTAACAAACTGTTGCAAGTAAGGATTATCACTATTTTTTATTTCATCTTTTTTACCAAACCATAAAATCTTCCCTTTATAAATCATAGCAACCTCTTTAGCTATCATATAAGCACTATTCATATCATGAGTTATGGTGATGGTAGTAGCCTTTAGCTCTTCTTGAACTTTAATGATTAATTCATTGATGACATTAGCCATTATAGGATCAAGACCGGTAGTTGGTTCATCAAGGAAAAGAATCAACGGATCGCCACAAATAGCCCTAGCTAAAGATACTCGCTTTTGCATACCTCCGGAAAGCTCAGATGGATAAAGACCCAGTATTTTTTTAGACAAACCTACAGAATTAAGTTTAGATGCAGCTAACTCTTCTTTATTTTTTGGAGATAATTTATACAGTTTTTCAGTAAAGAATGTAATATTATCTTGAATAGTTAAAGAATCAAAAAGAGCTCCCCCCTGAAATAGAAACCCCATGGTTTCCATCATTTTAAATCTATCTTTACTTGAAATATTTACAGTTTCCACTTCATCAATAACTATACTACCCTCATCAGGCTGAATTAAACCAACTATAGTCTTTATTAACACTGATTTACCAGTTCCTGATCCCCCAAGAATTACTATTGAACTATTCCGTTTTATATCTAAGTCTATACCATCAAGTACCTTATGATCGCCGAAAGATTTATATAATGAACGTATTTTTATTTTTGATTCATCCATAATCTATTCTCAAGTCTTATACTTTAAAAAACAACTCTGTTATCAAGTAATTACTGATTAGAATAAGAACTGAAGAATTTACTACCGCGGAAGTTGTACTCGTCCCAACTCCTTTTGCTCCTGTACCTGAATAATAACCACTATAACAACTTACTATTGAGATAATAAAACCAAACACTGCTGCTTTTACCAAACCAGAAATGACATCTATTGGTTCTAAAAACTTTAAGCTATTCGTTATATAATTAAAACTATTAAAATCAAGCTTATAAACACTTACCAAATAACCACCCATTACTCCTAATATATCACCTATTAATACTAAACATGGTAATGTAATAACTGCGGCTAGTACTCTTGGAAAAACTAAATATTTTATGGGATCAGTTGACAAAGTATAAAGTGCATCTATTTGTTCAGTCACCCTCATAGTAGCTATTTCAGCAGCAATTGATGCACCAACCCTACCAGCAACCATAAGACCAGCAAGAACTGGTCCAAGCTCTCTAGTTATTGAAAGGACTACCACCGTAGCTATTGAAGTTTCAGCCGAGAAACGAGAAAAACCTGTATAACTTTGTAATGCCAGCACAGCACCGGAAAAAAAGGTAGTCATAGCTACAACTGGTAGGGAATAAAAACCTATAGACAATAACTGCTTTAACACTAAGTTGTAGTATAAAGGTTTTTTAAAAATACTAGTGACTCCCGCAACAGTAAATAGAGAAAAAGCCCCTATAGTTCTTGCAAAACCAATAGTATGTTTACCTAATAAATTAACGGTATCAAGAATCATTTTTGTATACTCTCTTATATCTGCTGCCTAGTAGAGTAAGAATTTCATAACCAATGGTATTTATTATATTCGCTATTTTATTTAAAGTACAATAATTCCCTATAATTTCAGCTTGTTGCCCTAGAAAAATTTTATTTGGTGGGAGTTCAGTAACATCAACAGTAATTGAATCCATTGATACCCTGCCAACTACAGGAGCTGAATGGGAATCAATAACTACTACCCCACAATTACTAAAAGCTCGGGGATAGCCATCAGCATAACCAAGGGGCAAGGTAGCAATTAGCCTATTACTATTTGTTTTAAAGGTCATATTGTAACCAATGTAACTTTCTGGTGGTAATTCTTGCAATTGTATTATTGGAGCAGTCAGTCTTATCGGATTATGCATTGGATTTTTAAATGTATTACCCAAAGGATTAATACCATACAATGCAGCACCAGGGCGTATTAAGTCAAAATGATATTCTTTCCCTAGAAATATACTACTAGAGTTAGCTAGACTAGCTTTGACTTTTGGGAAATATTTTAAATAATGCTTAAACTTTTTTAATTGTTGTAAATTATAAGGATCATCAACTATTTCAGATGCAGATAAATGACTTATAATATACTGCAATTCAAGACCAACTAATAGGTCAGGTTTGTCTATTATATGTTGCATTTCTGTGTCAATCATTCCTAAGCGATTCATACCAGTATCAACATGGATTGTACAAGGTAATACTTCTTTTTTAAGAGAGGCAAACTCTTGCCAAATTTCAACTTGTTTTAAACTATTAAGCACAGGAATTAAATTACTATTTCTAAATTCCTCAACATCATTGCTAAATACACCATTAAACACAAAAATATTAGATTTTTGCCCCAATACTTTACGTAATGATATTCCTTCATCAACTGAGGTTACAAAAAAACTCTGACAATTCTCCATCTGTAAGGCTGGTGCGATAGCATCAGCACCAAGTCCATAGCTGTTAGCCTTTACCACGGAGGCAATCTCTGAAGTTTTACAAATTTTAGAAATAATACGATAATTAGCACGAATTTTTGCTAAGTCTATTTCAAGTGTACATCTATCAGTATGCATAAAGTCTTAAATTCTCATGATTTTGTAGATTTTTGTAATGCTGCTATAATAATTGGAGTAACTGATATTACATGGAACTTAGATGGTAAATCAGTAGTTTCTATTGTATCAGTTATATATACGTTCATTATATCAGAATTCTGAATATTTTCTTTGGACATGCTAGAAAGCACTGGGTGAGTTATAAAAGCATTGACAGATAAAGCTCCTACTTCCATTAATAGCTTAGCTCCCTTGCACAGGGTTTCGCCACTATCAACAATATCATCAATTAATACACAATGCTTGCCGGAAACGTTACCTATTATTTCTGACATTTGGCATTTATCAGTAGACCTCTTGGTCTCTCTACTTTTATTAATAACAGCTATATTCATGTTAAAAAGCCTATTCACATCACGTACACGTACAAAACCACCAACATCTGGAGATACAATAATAGAATTATTATAAGTTTCAATAATCGGAGCAAATAAACTTATTGGATCAAGATTTTGTATTGGAATTTTAAAAAAACCCTCTAATTGCTGTGAATGCAAATCGACAGTTATTACATGATTAACACCTGCAACTTCCAACATACTCGCTACAAGACGGCTCGATAGTGGAGTAAAACTACAAGATCTACGATCTTGGCGGCTGTAACCAAAATACGGTATAACCGCAGTTACTTGTGAAGCTCCTGCTCTTTTTACCGTATCAACTAATAATAAAAGTTCCATCAAGTGGTTATTGGCTGGTCTAGAATTAGATTGTACTATAACAACATCACACTTATGCATATCTTCAAGGATTTGTACCCTTGTTTCAGTATCATCGAAAGCTGTAATATAAGTTTCCACATATTCACAATTTAGTTCCTCAGCTAAATATCTAGCTAATTTTTTATGACTAAGACCTGCAAGAATTTTCATGCTAATTATAATAATTGGTTTAAGTTTTTGTAGTATATAATAATTATAATTTGCACTAAGTGTTTTATGAAAAATATTTTTATTCAATAGCAGAAAAAATTATTAACTCTTCATTTACGAGTAGTATATCAATCTTCGTAGGTTTTATGACCTCTTTCCCAATTCATCTATTAACTTATCAAAACCACTATTACTGAGAATATTCATGAACTCTGACTGTTGAGAATTGATAAGACTAACACCTTCTGTAATAACATCTGAGACTTTTAAATTAGTTTTATCGCTTGTACCCTTTACTTGACGTACTAAGTAATTTACTTTAGCAGTTCCTATTAACATTTCTACCATAAACTCTCCTTCATCAAGAACACGCACTTGTTGAACTTTAGGTTCTTGACCATGGTAATTCTTTACTAAATCAGCATAGGCCTTGCTTACATAATTACTGTAAATTTCTGTGAATTGTTTAATTTGTTCAGGAGTTAGAGTTCTTCTATAAACACCAAGGGTGAATTTAGCCATCCAATTCATATCTAAGTTAGCTAAAATTAGCTTTTTAGTTTTAGCTATTTTGGCATCTTGATCTAAACTCTCATCATTACATACATCTAGCCCGGCTCTTATTAGTTGATTAACATAATTATCAACCGCCATTTTGTCATCAGTAGCAGAATAGGCTGACAAAGATAGACAACTTAAAATTAAGCAAACAATAATTTTTTTCATAAGTAACTACTTTTAATTAGGTTTAGGGCATTTAAATTGATTAGGATAGACAATTACCGATTCACGATTTTGATGCGTAGCTGATCTTACAGCTATGTAAGGGTCAGTAGAACTACATCCTATATAGTCAGTAAATGGTAATAATCCTAACCTAGTATGTATAACTTGTACACTAGAAACTATGATTTCAAAATCTCTATGTACCGGGTACATTATAGGATTTAAGTAACTATTTGTAAATATAGCATCTGTACTATCTCTTGCATTAGTACTACCAAAAAATGGTATGACTAAATATGGTCCAGGACCAACTCCATAGTGGGCAAAAGTGCTGCCCAAAGTTTGTTTGGTAACTCTCAATCCAATTTTATCTGCTACATCAAATAACCCACCTATACCAAACGTAGCATTGATTAAAAATCTCCACAGACTCTTCATAGTTTGATCATAATTCATTTGTAAGCCATAATTGACAACAGTCAAAGGCATACTAATATTATCTAGAAAACTATTCACTCTAACCCTAGTATAATTATTAGTAATTCGTTTATAGCCTATACTAATAGGGCGTAAGAATAGATAGTCTAAAACAGAATTAAAGGCAAAAATTTTACGATTTAGTTTCTCATAAGGGTCATAGACTTGAGCACATCCCTTACCTGCATTATAAACATACCTAAAATCTTCATCATCTTGAGTATTTTGAGTACTCGCTATTGCAATTATACTAGAAAAATTAATTAACAACAGTAATATAAATTGCTTCATGGCTTCATTAATGGTTTTTCTTACAAATCACCATATAGTATTTATCATTTTTTTCTAGAGCTAATTCTTCACTATTTAATATGGTAAACTTAGTTTGACCTAAAGCTTTCTTAATATCTGCTATAGTAAAAATAAATTCTTTTCTCTTTAATGAAAGGTTTGTGACATTATCTATTGGTAAACAAAATGCAAAATATCCTAATGCATTAACTATAGAATAAATAGAATTAAAGTAATCTAATAGGTTCTTAGTAAAAGAAAGAGAGTTAAAACTCATTACTACATCATATTTATTAGAGTCGTGTTTAATAAAATCCGATATTGAAATTTCTAATAACTGATCATAAATATTGCCATATACGGTAACAAGCTTATTCATAATTTCTGAATTTTCAACACCGGTAAAAGTAAAGCCATCAGGAAAACGCTTTGTCACTTCATAACCCACTAAGCCTATATTACTACCTAGCTCCAAAATATGGTAATTATCAGGTAAGTCTGTTATGTTATTCATAGTTGTACTTATAAAACTGTAAGGTAGGTATAGTTTATTATTGGTGCGAAATTTATTGCCATAATATTCAGCGGTAAGATTTTTATATTGATGCCAAATTTGCGGTGGAATCTCTGACAAATTATTATAATTTTGTAGAAAAGATGCTAACTTTATTTGATCAGCTTCAAAAGCTCTTTGTAGATGATACAAAGCTTTTTCATAGTTATTTTTTAAGAAATATGTCCAACCAAGCCAATAATTAGCTTGATGGTCGTTAGGAGAAAGAATTTTATCAACCAATTTAAGCCTTAGTATAGCGTCATTTAAGTTATTTTTATACAAATGTTCTATACCAAGATTAAAATTAGTTGCTTTTAAGTGTGTTACCTTATATTTTACATCGACAAAATAATTGATAGATGTAAAGATTTTCTCCCTATACCAAGATGGGAAATTCTTACTACAATTATAGTATAATTTTATTTTGTCTTTTATTGAGCCGTAACTGTTACGAATAATTTTGCTGCCGAACATAAATTGCTATAAATTTGATTTTTTAAACATATATTCATCATATGATAACATATATATCAAATGACACTAATACTTAATAGTAATAAATTATATTGTACTAAATTCTGCTTTCAAGAATTGTTTTTTTTAACAATTATAGTATAATACACCCCCATTTTGGATAAGAATTAACAAATTCTTATCCAAAATTCGCGTAATACGAAAATAATTATAAGGTTTTATAGAATCATGCCACTTATTGCTAAACGCTTAGATCTAATAAAACCATCTCCAACTTTAGCTTTAGTAAAAAAAACATTTGAACTAAAAAAGCTAGGTAGAGATATAATCTCTCTTGGGGCTGGTGAACCTGACTTTGACACACCCAATAATATCAAAGAGGCTGCAATTAAAGCACTGCGAGATGGTTTCACAAAATATACTAATGTTGATGGCATTTTGGAGCTAAAACAAGCAGTACAGACTAAATTCAAGTATGAAAATAATTTAGATTATGATCTAGATGAAATAATCGTGTCAAGCGGTGGTAAACAAGTAATCTATAATTTATTTATGGCTTCCCTTAACCAAGGCGACGAAGTAATTATTCCCAGTCCTTACTGGGTCTCATATCCAGATATGGTAATGTTAGCTGAAGGGATTCCAGTATTTGTTAATTGTGGCATTGACAACAATTTTAAACTTACTATTGAAGCTCTAGAACAAGTAATTACCCAAAAAACTAAATGGTTAATTATTAATTCACCAAGTAATCCAACAGGGGCTGCATACTCTTACCAAGAGTTAGCAGATATTGCTGAGTTACTACGCAAATATCCCAATGTAAATGTTATGTCAGATGATATTTACGAGCATATTATTTTTGATGATTTTAAATTTTATACTTTTGCCCAAGTAGCACCGGATTTAAAAGATCGAATATTTACTGTTAATGGTGTATCAAAAGCTTATTCTATGACAGGATGGCGTATAGGATATGGGGCTGGTCCTAAATCATTAATTAAGGCAATGACTATTATTCAGTCACAAAGTACTTCTAACCCCTGCTCTATAAGCCAAATGGCAGCTATTGAAGCTTTAACTGGCACTCAAGATTTTATTAAACCTAATGCAAAAAACTTTCAAAAAAAACGTGACCTAACCTTATCAATTCTAAGTGATATCAAAGGTGTTAGTTGTGATAAACCAGCAGGAGCATTTTATCTATTTCCTAAATGTAATGAATTATTTGGTTTGAAAACTCCCACTAGTAAAATTATCAAAAATAGTAACGATTTTGGAAAATATCTGCTTGAAGAATGTAACGTTGCGGTTATTCCTGGTATTGCATTTGGTCTAGAAGGTTATTTTAGAATTTCATACGCAACTTCGATAGAAAATTTGGAGCAAGCATGCTCGCGTATAAAGAATGCTTGTAATCAATTAACGTGATAAAAAAAATCCTTAAAAAAAACAATTTTGTACTTAGTGTAGTTACTAAGTTATTGTATACTTATTTGAGAGTGGTTTATTTTACCTGTCGCTGGCAATTTGTTTTTTCAGATAATTACAATAAGCAAGAATTTTTGGCACAAAAAGGGGTGATTTTTGCTTTTTGGCATAATAGGCTGGCTTTCGGTCCAGGAATATTTGCTGGTCATAAAGATATTTATGCACTTATTTCTCCTCATTCGGATGGTAAAATAATTGGTAATATTGTCAATAAGTTTGGCTTTGGGGTAATAAATGGTTCGACTAATAAAAATTCCGTAGCAGCTTTAAAAACAATTGTCAAAAAGTTACATAACGGTAGTAATATAGTGATCACACCAGATGGACCACGTGGACCTATTTATAAAATAAATAGTAATATTAACAAAGTTGCTCAAAAATATAATATAAAATTGATACCAGTTTCTTGTAGTGCTTCTAGATATTTTTTACTCAAAAGTTGGGATAAACTGATTATGCCTCTACCTTTTGGTAAAATAACAGCTTTTATAGGTTTACCGCTGGCTTTTGTAGGAAATGAAAACCAAGACAATATTAATTTAGCACAAGCATTAACAGGGTTGAAGTAAATCTATCTATGATCTATTTATACCATATCTTAAGTTTTCTACTTCTTCCAGTGTATTTTTTTTTATTAGTATTAAGAGTTATTGTTGGTAAAGAAGAGATAAAAAATATTGCTGAACGTTTTGCTATTGGGCATACACATACTAAACGAAACGAAACTTTAGTTTGGATACATGCCGCCAGTGTAGGAGAATCTATGATAGCTCTTACCTTAGTTGAAAATATCAATAATCTTTGGCTAAAAAGAACAATGCCAAGAACCGCCTTAAAATTTTTGGTTACTTCAGGGACTAAATCTTCTGGAAAAATATTACAACAAAAACTACCGCAAAATGCCATTCATCAATTCATTCCTATAGACAATATTATTTTTGTTAAAAAGTTTTTTAGAAATTGGCAACCGAGTTTAGGAATCTTTATTGAATCAGAATTATGGCCATGCCTAATTAGTGAAGGAAAGAAACATTGTAAACTATTATTATTGAATGCACGTATTTCTGATAAATCATTTGAATCATGGAAAAAAATAAGTTCATTTTTTAGGTTAGTTACCGCTAGCTTTAGTGAGATTATTGTGCAAAGTAACCGTGATTTCCAAAAATTTACGCAACTTGGTGTAACAAATATAGTTAATTTAGGTAACATTAAATTTGCCAACAAAAAATTACCTGTAAATGAACAAGAATTAACAATTTTAACACAATATATGAGTGGTAAAAGAGTTATTGTATTTACTAGCACCCATCTAGAAGATGAATCAGTATTACTTAATGTTATAAAACCAATAAAGCAACGATATCCAAATTGCTATTTTATTCTAATTCCACGCCATCCTGAACGTAAAAATGATATAGGAAAAGCATGTACTCAATTAAATTTAACCTATAGCATTAAGTCTGAACAAAACATACCTATTCTGACTGATGATCTTTACATCGTTGATAAATTTGGCGAACTTGGATTGTTTTTTAGCATAGCGTATATCTCATTTGTTGGCGGTTCATTTAAACAAGGTGGACATAACGTACTTGAACCAGCATATTTTGCTAATTATATTATATTTGGGCCAGATATGAGTAATTCTGCTAATATTGCTAATGAAATGCTTACTAATAAAGCTGCTACTCAAATTCGAGATGAAAACGATTTGCTGAATAAAATTGAGTATCTTCTATCTGAGACTGGTACTCAGAAAGCTAAAGTTTATCAGGCTAATGCTTTGGAATTTGTCAATAAAAACCAACAAATTTTAGGTAATTATTTAAATATTATAGAAAAACACTTAGTGGGAAATTAGTGTTATGTTATACTCAGAACATGTGGTATTAGTTGATGAACAAGATAATATCCTTGGAATAGAGGATAAGTTAAAAGCTCATAATTCTAATACTCCATTGCATAGGGGATTTTCTGTATTTCTTTTCAATAGCAAAAAAGAATTTTTGATACAAAAAAGAAGTTTACTCAAAAAAACTTGGGGTGGGTTTTGGTCAAATAGTTTTTGTGGACATCCACAAATTAACGAAACTTATGAACAAGCGGTTTATAGGCATGCAAAATTTGAATTAGGTTTAGTAAATCTGCAGAAAGTATATTTTATTGCTAATTATCGTTATAAATTTGCTATCAATGATATTGTAGAAAATGAAATATGCCCGATATATTTAGCTTTATCAGATGATATTATTAAAATAAATGAACAAGAAGTAGCAGAAGTAAAATTATTTAAATGGCAAGATTTTAAGTTATACATAGAGGAATACTCCGAAAATTTTTCCCCTTGGTGTAAGGAAGAGCTTAAAATATTAGAAAATAACGAAATATTCAAAAAATTTATGGATTCATCTTTATAACTATAGTATAAAACTGGACTATGGCTAACCCGACTAATATTTAGCCAAATTCACAAACGTCATTGCGAGTAGCTACTTTAGTAGCGACGAAGCAATCCATAAAAGTGATTAGCAATGGATTGCTTTGTCGGCTTATGCCTCCTCGCAGTGACACCAGTTTACTATGCCTGAATGCTAAGCGGGTTAGCTATAATGAGTATACTCACCGCAAAAGAATATACAGGGTATTTAGGGGTCATAGCTCAGTTGGTAGAGCGTTTGAATGGCATTCAAAAGGTCGGGGGTTCGATTCCCCCTGGCTCCACCAAATACCTCCAACCTTTCAAAGGTTTTTATAATTTTTTATCTATAGAACAAGAATTTTCAGTAATACAATAGACCTCCTTTGAAACTCTACTTCTGCTGGTGATTTGGACAATGATGCGGTACTCGAATCCGTAACGGAATTAGAGTACGCTGCGGTTCGAGGTGAAGCGTCTCCTTCACACCCTTGCGCACAAGCGAGTTTCGAAAGAGGTCTATTTTTATCGGTTGCTCTTGCTCTCCAATTGCTTCTGTCCTAATTCACGTCAGTTCGGGATAAGATATAGATGAAATAGTAATAGATAAAAGGATTGTCAAAAAGGAGTGCCTGCAGTATTTATATTTTGAAACAAAAAAACAAACTACAGGCATGAAAAAAGATATCACAGAATTATATAGTTTTATAGATGATTTTTGTAAAATTTATTTGGAGTATGAACAGAGAAAGTTATTACCATCAAATAAGCAAAGAAATCGCTGTTGTAGTATGAGTCTAAGTGAAATGTTAACAATAATAATTATGTTTCATACATCCTATGCTAAGAATTTTAAATTTTTCTATAAAAGTTATATAGAGTGCATGCATAAGGATGATTTTCCCAAAGCCTTGAGTTATAATAGATTTGTTGAATTAATGGCACGATTATTCATACCGCTAAATATGTTGATTCATTTGTTGTTTGGTGAGGAAACAGGTATTTATTTTATTGACTCTACAACGATTAAAGCTTGTCACAATAAAAGGCGTTATAGCAATAAAGTTTTTAAAGGATTAGCCAAACATAGTAAATCCTCTATGGGGTATTTTTATGGTTTTAAATTACATGTAATAATCAATAATAAAGGGGAGTTTATGGCATTAAAAGTGACTAAAGGCAATGTAGATGATAGGGTTCCAGTACCGGAGTTAACAAAAAGATTAACTGGAATTATAGCAGCTGATAAAGGTTATATTAAGCAAAATTTGTTCTTAAATTTATATGAAAGAGGCTTAAAAATGATTCATGGAATTAAGAAGAATATGGAAAATAAATTAATGGATTTGAAAGAAAAAATCTTACTTCGAAAGCGTAACTTAATTGAAACAGTTTTTGATTATCTAAAAAATAAAATGAACCTTGAACATACTAGACATAGATCACCAATAAATTCCTTTGTCCATATATTATCTAGTCTGTCCGGCAAAACTCTATAAGTCTTATAGATAATAGGGTTTAATGGCAGAAAATAGTTAACCACTCTGCACTGCAAGTGCAGAGCTTAATATTACGGCATGAATGCCTCATGTATGTACTAACTTAAAAGTTAGAAACTATTTGTGTATGGCTCATTTAGAAAGTGTCACAACACAAAAAGAATATATCTCAGGAGTTTCGCACTTAGCAAAAAATATGTTAATCTAGCAAGAAAGAGTTTTAGTTAAGCATGGCAAGATCAAAATGTAGCAAAGACTTATATAAATCATTTTTACAAGCAAGTAGCGTAAGATATAGTGGTAAAGCATTATCTGAAGTAAGTCCAATAAACCTATCTCATGATAGTGCAAGTCGATGGTTAAATAGTAAGGATTTCCGCCCTAGCGGGATCTACAGAGAAGTGTCAAAATATATTGATAGGGAAGCTTCTTGTTTATTAGTGGGAGATGACACGTTATTGTCAAAGCAATACAGTAAGAAAATTGAGCTTGTACATTATCAATATTCTGGAGCTGTACATGATGTTATACCTGGTATAGGGATGGTCAACTTACTGCATTACAATGCTAAAACTGATCAATCTACCCCTGTAGATTATAGAATATATGATAAAGAAACTGATGGAAAAACAAAGAATGAGCATTTTTGTGATATGCTTACTTTAGCTAAGGAAAGAGGGATCAATCCTGATGCAGTAGTAATGGATGCGTGGTATAGCGGTTTGGAGAATTTGAAACATATACGTAATTTAGGTTGGACATGGGTTAGTAACCTAAGAAAAAATAGAAAAGTTAATCATAATGTTAGCTTAGAAAGTTTAGAGATTCCTGATGAGGGACTAAAAATTCACCTACGTGGATACGGTTGGGTTACGGTATTTAAGTTTGTGGCAAAAAATGGTCGCATTGATTACATAACAACTAACTTAGAAAATCCAACACGTGAACAAATAGAGAAAATTGTTAAGGCACGGTGGTCTATAGAAGTTTATCATCGAGAATTAAAACAAACTTGTGGTATTGAACGCTGTCAGGCACGCACGGGTCGAGCTCAGAGAAATCATATTTGCCTTGCCGTATTTGCTTGGCTCGATATGAACAAAAGGAGGATAAATGAAAAAATTACTTTATATCAACAAACTTGGGAAGTTATAAAAACATCAATTCAGAACAACATTAGATGCCTTTTAGCTGATTCGCAATTTTGCTAACTGCGAAACTCCTGTATCTGTGAAGTGTAAGATTTTGTTAAAAAATATCTGTATGATTCATTCTTATCTTTTCTTGATAAGATATTTAAAATTTATGTTGAAACGACGCACTGCAAGTGCGGGGTTTTTCTCCCAAAGTGGGACAATAAAGAAATCCATAAGAAAATGTTAAAATATGCTAATAAACCTTATGGATTTCAGTCAATATGCCAATAGAAAATATTATCAAATCACAAAAACAAGGAAAACTTTTTGGTTATAAATTAAAAGAAGAATTAAACTCAAATAATAAGCTATATAAATTAAGAGAATTAATAAATTGGTCTGGTCTAGAAGAATGGTTATCAAAAAATGTTTCTATTAAGAGATTTGGTAGAAATAGAAAATGTCATAGAGTGATGCTTGGTGTAATGATGCTACAAGCAATGTATAATTTTTTAGATTCATTAGCAGAGGAAGAACTAAAAGAAAACATGTATTGGCAATATTTCTGTGGGTGGGAATATATAGAAACAGATATAGCGATGTCGGAAACTAGCATAAGAAGATTTCGTAATTTATTAGGTGAATCTGGATATAACGAGATATTAGCAGAGTTGATAAGAGTTGGAATAAGAACTAACACAATTAAAAAAAAGATTTGGAATTGATAATTGCTGATACAACGGTACAAATTAAGAATATCAAGCACCCACATGATGTTTATTTAATGGATAAAGCTAGGCTTAGTATTGTGAAGCTTTGCCAAAGTTTGGGTATAAGTTTAAACGAAACCTACGCTAGAACCTATAAGCGAGATATAATAAAGCTCTGGAAGTATAAAGAGCATAGCAAAGCCAAGAAGCGTTGGAAAATAATGAAGCATTTAAAAACGTTACTTGGTCGTTTGGTTAGAATATGTGAGCGTGAGATAAAAAATCAGAAATTAAACTTATCTATCAGAGATCAAGAAGTATTGAAAAAAGTAAAACAAATACATAGCCAATCTGTTTTAAAAAGAGAAGAGAAAAAGCAATACAAAGAACAGAATAAAATATTGTATAGTTTTCATGCCCCTGAGGTAGAGTGTATAGGGAAGGGAAAACGAAACAAGCCATATGAGTTTGGCAATAAAGTTGCGGTAGTAGTCAGTGGTCGTAGAAATTTTGTACTGTCAGCAAAATCGTTTCATAATAATCCTTATGATGGTCATACATTGCAGCAGAGTTTTGAAGCGGTAGAAAATGTAACTGGAATAAAGATAAAAAAATCGTTTGTTGATCTTGGTTATACTGGCAGCAATGTTAAAGAGAAGAGTAAGGTATATACCCCAAAAACTCGGAAAAAGTTATTGAAAGAAGACAAGTGTATGATCAGGAGACGCAGTGCTATAGAACCAATAATAGGGCATTTGAAACAATATGGCAGGATGGGCAGAAACTTCTTGAAGGGTGTGATAGGAGATGTGATCAATCCAATAATCTCTGCTATAGGTTTGAATTTACGATGTATTGCCAATCATTTACACATCATGCCTAACTCTACATAAAAAAATTATCATTAAAAAACTTGCTAAACGATTAAAAAAAATCGTTAACAATAAGCTCATGTAAAAATTTTACTAAAACAGAAATTTTTCAATAAAATTGAAAACAATTTTTAATTTTAGTGCAAATATTAGAATTTTTTTTGTAAAAATTTTATTCAATCATAGATTATGGGGGGCTTTAAATATTTTTGGCGGACAGACTATCTACTCTTGTTGCTTACTCATTAAAGAAAAATAAACCTTCAACAAAATTTGATTTTAATCTACATGTTCACAATATCCTTATCCCGAATTGACGTAATGCCCAAGTGGTTCTATCTATTGATAAAACCACTTTCCCTTGAGGAATATAATTTTTCATAAACTTATAATAATCATCAATATTGATATTGTCTTCTTGAAGAAATCTATATACCGCTTTTATTTTTGAATCTAATAATTTATCTCCTTCTATTTCTTGCCATATTTTTATATTTGCTTCCTCGACACAACATTAATGATTTTATTATGCCCTTGAACGTATTTAGTCTTATACCAATTGCAATAATTAACACGGTGTATTTATCCAGTCTCTATACATAATTGATTTTACTAAATCTACATTATGAGCAAGTTGATTCCAAGCGTAACAAGCCATAGTGACGATATCTTCATATACACCATAACATTGGTTAGACAAGTAATGATTCTTGATCCATTCCCAAACTTGTTCCATTGCATTAAGTTCCGGTGCATAGGGCGGAAGCGGTATCAAAGTGATATTGCTTGGCACAGTTAGTTTTTTGGCTGTGTGCCAACCTGCATTATCCGTTAGTAAAGCTATATGTCGGTTGCCTTGAATACTGCGAGAAAGGTCTTCTAAGAATTTATTCATTGCCTGTGTGTTTGCATATGGTAAAATTAATGCAAAAGCTTCTCCTGTATCATGGCAAGCAGCTCCATAAATATATGTTGAAATGAATTGCTGTTGCCGAACTTTACGGGGTCTAGTGCCACGCTTAGCCCATATACGAGTTAAGCTACCTTGTTGCCCAACTCGAGTTTCATCCTGAGACCATATATCAACTTTACATCTATCGATATTTTTTGGTAATAATTCTGTTAACATATCTGGAAAGTTTTTTTATATGTATTTTGAGTCTCTTGATTTGACTTTGGATGCATTGAACGAGAAGTAATCCAGCTAAAACCAAGGCGGTGCATAGTATTGTAGACTGTTTTTAACGCACATTTAGCACCATATTCCTCAAGTAACATGATATGTAACTCCTTTCCAGTTATATACCCACCAGTTTTACTTTCACTGAGCGTATTGATTTTATCAAAAAGAGCAGACTCTTGTATAGTGTTAATCTTCCTAGGGGCACCGCTTCTTTGTGATTCAAATAATCCTTCAAAACCATGATTCCTAAATCTTCTGAGCCATGATTGCACAGTTTTCCAGTGTGACTTCACTATTGCAGATATGGCTTTAAAAGATTTGCCTAATTGAAGGTGATACATCGCCAATAAACGTATACGATTTCGACCATGCGGCTCATGTTTCATCATTTTTATAAAATCATGACCTTCAAAACCTTGCGGTAATATTAACCTAGCTATTTGATTACCTTTTATCAGTTAAAAACCCATTTTATAACACTGCGTTAATTATTGCAATTGGTATTATATCTTTCATCTCAAAATGATTATATAGTAATTCGGCTAGTAACATAGAGTACTACAGATTTTTTTGTGTTCAATCTAAAATACTCTATTTACTAGCTCTTGCAACCATACCATCTCTTTTGTCCAGTAGTGTGACTAAATGTACGCCTAGCACCTCGACCCTACAACTCCTTTTACTATCATGATTTTGATTCTATCGTCTATCAACTCTTCATTTACAAGCAGTATACCATTACTTACGTTGGCGTTTTTGGTCTACTTTTTCTGTACTCGTCTGTGCTATAACTTTATTTACAAACAGATAGCAAGGTAAAAATAAGAGTGCTAACCCTAAGTTAAACGTTGCTATCTTTAAGAATCCTTTTTTATATATCTCTAAGGACTCTAGACAATCTACTTCCCCATTTATGGAAGGGATTGACATGAACTTCGATATTAAAATTCCTGCTAAATTAGCAAATGCTGCAAATAACATTATTATACCCATTACCAAGCCTTTTAAGTGTTTAGGTGCAAGTAACGTTGCTTGTTCTTGTCAGGAGTTTCGCAGTTAGCAAAATTGCGAATCAGCTAAAAGGCATCTAATGTTGTTCTGAATTGATGTTTTTATAACTTCCCAAGTTTGTTGATATAAAGTAATTTTTTCATTTATCCTCCTTTTGTTCATATCGAGCCAAGCAAATACAGCAAGGCAAATATGATTTCTCTGAGCTCGACCCGTGCGTGCCTGACAGCGTTCAATACCACAAGTTTGTTTTAATTCTCGATGATAAACTTCTATAGACCACCGTGCCTTAACAATTTTCTCTATTTGTTCACGTGTTGGATTTTCTAAGTTAGTTGTTATGTAATCAATGCGACCATTTTTTGCCACAAACTTAAATACCGTAACCCAACCGTATCCACGTAGGTGAATTTTTAGTCCCTCATCAGGAATCTCTAAACTTTCTAAGCTAACATTATGATTAACTTTTCTATTTTTTCTTAGGTTACTAACCCATGTCCAACCTAAATTACGTATATGTTTCAAATTCTCCAAACCGCTATACCACGCATCCATTACTACTGCATCAGGATTGATCCCTCTTTCCTTAGCTAAAGTAAGCATATCACAAAAATGCTCATTCTTTGTTTTTCCATCAGTTTCTTTATCATATATTCTATAATCTACAGGGGTAGATTGATCAGTTTTAGCATTGTAATGCAGTAAGTTGACCATCCCTATACCAGGTATAACATCATGTACAGCTCCAGAATATTGATAATGTACAAGCTCAATTTTCTTACTGTATTGCTTTGACAATAACGTGTCATCTCCCACTAATAAACAAGAAGCTTCCCTATCAATATATTTTGACACTTCTCTGTAGATCCCGCTAGGGCGGAAATCCTTACTATTTAACCATCGACTTGCACTATCATGAGATAGGTTTATTGGACTTACTTCAGATAATGCTTTACCACTATATCTTACGCTACTTGCTTGTAAAAATGATTTATATAAGTCTTTGCTACATTTTGATCTTGCCATGCTTAACTAAAACTCTTTCTTGCTAGATTAACATATTTTTTGCTAAGTGCGAAACTCCTGCTTGTATTAATGGTCCTATACATAGTTCTCCAAGCTCTATAAATGCTATACCACTTACTAAGTATAATAATCCTATCTTTCCTTCTATATTTGCATTTAAACATCCTATATATAATATAAAAAAGCATATAGCCATGGTAGAAATACCAAAAGCAAATATAGGAGTGGCATATTTTTTATCAAATTTCATATATGCCCCTAATAGAAAACCAAATATTATAATTGAAAAAGGGTTTATTGCTTGAAAAGCAGCAGGTGGAATTGTTAAACCCAATATTTCATTTACAACATTTCTTTGAGTAAATAAGTTGACTAGTGAGCCAAGTTGCATTTCTAATGCAAAAAAACACATAAACAATGTAATTAGTATTAATAATACTGTTACAGGAGTTTCGCACTTAGCAAAAAATATGTTAATCTAGCAAGAAAGAGTTTTAGTTAAGCATGGCAAGATCAAAATGTAGCAAAGACTTATATAAATCATTTTTACAAGCAAGTAGCGTAAGATATAGTGGTAAAGCATTATCTGAAGTAAGTCCAATAAACCTATCTCATGATAGTGCAAGTCGATGGTTAAATAGTAAGGATTTCCGCCCTAGCGGGATCTACAGAGAAGTGTCAAAATATATTGATAGGGAAGCTTCTTGTTTATTAGTGGGAGATGACACGTTATTGTCAAAGCAATACAGTAAGAAAATTGAGCTTGTACATTATCAATATTCTGGAGCTGTACATGATGTTATACCTGGTATAGGGATGGTCAACTTACTGCATTACAATGCTAAAACTGATCAATCTACCCCTGTAGATTATAGAATATATGATAAAGAAACTGATGGAAAAACAAAGAATGAGCATTTTTGTGATATGCTTACTTTAGCTAAGGAAAGAGGGATCAATCCTGATGCAGTAGTAATGGATGCGTGGTATAGCGGTTTGGAGAATTTGAAACATATACGTAATTTAGGTTGGACATGGGTTAGTAACCTAAGAAAAAATAGAAAAGTTAATCATAATGTTAGCTTAGAAAGTTTAGAGATTCCTGATGAGGGACTAAAAATTCACCTACGTGGATACGGTTGGGTTACGGTATTTAAGTTTGTGGCAAAAAATGGTCGCATTGATTACATAACAACTAACTTAGAAAATCCAACACGTGAACAAATAGAAAAAATTGTTAAGGCACGGTGGTCTATAGAAGTTTATCATCGAGAATTAAAACAAACTTGTGGTATTGAACGCTGTCAGGCACGCACGGGTCGAGCTCAGAGAAATCATATTTGCCTTGCTGTATTTGCTTGGCTCGATATGAACAAAAGGAGGATAAATGAAAAAATTACTTTATATCAACAAACTTGGGAAGTTATAAAAACATCAATTCAGAACAACATTAGATGCCTTTTAGCTGATTCGCAATTTTGCTAACTGCGAAACTCCTGTGTTAATCTTTTTCTTTGTAGTGGCGATGATTTTACTATTATGTAAATAAATATACCTAAAATTAGAATACCACACAAAGCAAGTATATTAGCAAAGAACTCACTTGATATAAGCATTCTAGCAACTACAAGAGCAAAAAGAAGGCTAGCTATCATTAATATAGTAAAAATATTTAACCCTAGTATTTTCTTATTCATCAGTTTTGGTCGTGGGGAAATACCATTATCTCCTAACAAATGTTGAAATTTGATAAAAATAGTAAGTCCTAAGATCATACCACCCCCAGCTATACCAAAACCATAGTGCCAACCATATATATAACTACATGATATGGATGCCATGAATGATCCTAGATTTACACCTACATAAAATAAAGTAAATCCTCTACTTCGTTCTGGGTCGTCTTCCTTGTAACATGAACCTAACAAATTAGTTATATTCCCTTTAAACATACCAGTACCTACAGCAATTAACGCCAGGCCTATATATATTAGCTCAGACTCCAATTCAACTAAAGTTAAGGACAGGTGACCAATAGTGATCATGATACCGCCAAGTAGTACCATACTACGAAATCCTGTTAATTTGTCAGCGAGGAAGCCGCCAAGCACAGGACCTGCATAACCAACCGCTGCAAATAATGAATAGATGGCATAAGCTTTTGCATCTTCATACCCTAGACGGGAAGTCAAGAAAAGCACTAAAAGAGACCTCATCCCATAATAACTAAACCGCTCCTACATTTCAACAAAGAATAGTATTATTAAAAATTTGGGAACCCTCGTTGAATTTGGTACATTTAAAATTGTACTCATAAAACACCTACAATATAATGTTAGAATTTGAATGTTATATGAAAGTAGGTCATTCTAAGGTCAAGCCAAAGAACTTACTAAAACTTAATAAGATTCTTTAGCACACACGTCAAACGACAGCACTTTTCAATAACATTTTTTAAAAATTCACATAAATTAAGCGAGAAAACAAAAAATCGCGGTTAAATTATGTGTTATTAAATTAAGAATTAAAGCTTTTTGGAAAAATAGAAATAAGGTGATTAGCACCAATACATGTGAAAATGATGAGGATATGCGGCAAAAGGAAAGAAGATAGAATTTTCGTTAGTATTTTTAACGATTATTGATAATCGAGGGTTTTTTAAATCATCTGATTCTTTTAACATAAAAATAACCTATAATAGATAGAAAATGTTATGCCATATATTTAATATGACATATTTAGTATAATATAGTAGGAAAAAGAGTCAAGTAATTTAAAATACGGTAGCATTTCACCAGCTTCTATAGTAGAATGAGCAAGTTTACTCTGTATAAAAAGGTTATTAGTATGTTAAAAAATTATTCGTGTTTAAAGGGAATCGTATCACAGGATTTAGAAGATCATATAATACCAATTGCAATAATTAACGCAGTGTTATAAAATGGTTTTTTAACTGATAAAAGGTAATCAAATAGCTAGGTTAATATTACCGCAAGGTTTTGAAGGTCATGATTTTATAAAAATGATGAAACATGAGCCGCATGGTCGAAATCGTATACGTTTATTGGCGATGTATCACCTTCAATTAGGCAAATCTTTTAAAGCCATATCTGCAATAGTGAAGTCACACTGGAAAACTGTGCAATCATGGCTCAGAAGATTTAGGAATCATGGTTTTGAAGGATTATTTGAATCACAAAGAAGCGGTGCCCCTAGGAAGATTAACACTATACAAGAGTCTGCTCTTTTTGATAAAATCAATACGCTCAGTGAAAGTAAAACTGGTGGGTATATAACTGGAAAGGAGTTACATATCATGTTACTTGAGGAATATGGTGCTAAATGTGCTTTAAAAACAGTCTACAATACTATGCACCGCCTTGGTTTTAGCTGGATTACTTCTCGTTCAATGCATCCAAAGTCAAATCAAGAGACTCAAAATACATATAAAAAAACTTTCCAGATATGTTAACAGAATTATTACCAAAAAATATCGATAGATGTAAAGTTGATATATGGTCTCAGGATGAAACTCGAGTTGGGCAACAAGGTAGCTTAACTCGTATATGGGCTAAGCGTGGCACTAGACCCCGTAAAGTTCGGCAACAGCAATTCATTTCAACATATATTTATGGAGCTGCTTGCCATGATACAGGAGAAGCTTTTGCATTAATTTTACCATATGCAAACACACAGGCAATGAATAAATTCTTAGAAGACCTTTCTCGCAGTATTCAAGGCAACCGACATATAGCTTTACTAACGGATAATGCAGGTTGGCACACAGCCAAAAAACTAACTGTGCCAAGCAATATCACTTTGATACCGCTTCCGCCCTATGCACCGGAACTTAATGCAATGGAACAAGTTTGGGAATGGATCAAGAATCATTACTTGTCTAACCAATGTTATGGTGTATATGAAGATATCGTCACTATGGCTTGTTACGCTTGGAATCAACTTGCTCATAATGTAGATTTAGTAAAATCAATTATGTATAGAGACTGGATAAATACACCGTGTTAATTATTGCAATTGGTATAAAACATACAATGACTCATCATAATCTTATAGTACAAGCTAATGGATTAGACTATCAAGTAAATATAGACACTCAGTCCGATTCGATACCTAATGTTAAGGTGTACTATACCGATCAGTTTAGTAATGAGCTATTAACTAATTTAGATAAACTAGGAAATGAAGGATTATTTAGTTTGGATAAGTTACCTTACAGTTCTAGGCTTGATTATCTTCGTAGTGAAATTTTAAAAGTAGCTGATTTAAAGAATATGCTACCAAAATCATGGCAAGAAATATCAGCTTTGTTAGACCAATATCTTATATGTGGTACAAAAGTGTGTATTTTAGGTGCATCGTATTATGATAGTGAAACAAGGCAAAAGATGCCTTATGGCTTACATCTAAGACAAACATATAATCATCTACCTCCTAGAGGTATACATGATATACATATGAACCAAGGTGCTTCTTTAATGATGCCGCAAAGTGCAAGTAATGGTATTTATCAAGATGGAGCTATATTTGTAGAAACGCCTAATAATGCAAATAAAGCTTTCTTCTTTAAATTCATGGAGCAATCTTTGGTTACTGATGATGACGGTAACCCTCTTGATGAACAAGGTAAGTCAAAAGCTTGGGCAGATGAATAGGCTCTTAATACAGATAGGTAGGAAAAGGAAAAGATTGTTATGAAAAATTATAGAATTGAAACTGATTCATTTGGAGAAATTAAAGTAGATGATCAATTTTACTGGGGTGCGGGAACTCAAAGGTCTCTTGAAAATTTTAAGATAGGTAATCAAAAAATGCCTATCCAATTGATTAAGGCATTGGCAATTTTAAAAAAATGTGCAGCAAAGGTCAATAGGGAATTAGGTGATCTTAAGCCTGAAATAGCAGAATCAATAGATCAAGCTACCACTAGAATATTAGATGGGGAATTTGATGATCAATTTCCTTTAGTAGTATGGCAGACTGGTTCTGGTACTCAAACTAATATGAATATGAATGAAGTAATCGCCTCTATTGGTAATGAACAGCTAGTAGGTAAAAAGGGTGGTAAATCACCAATTCACCCTAATGATCATGTGAATATGGCACAATCATCCAACGACTCCTTCCCAACTGCTATGCATATAGCAACTGTACTGGCTAGTAAACAACAATTAATCCCAGCATTAACCAGTCTGCATTCAGCGTTAAATACTAAAGCTACAGTTTGGAATAACATAGTTAAGATAGGACGCACTCATTTGCAGGATGCCACGCCAATAACGCTTGGGCAAGAATTCTTTGGTTATGTAACACAAGTGGCATATGCTATAGAACGAGTTGAAGAATCACTCAAAAGAGTATATTTTTTGGCACAAGGTGGCACTGCAGTAGGTACTGGTATTAATTGCCGTAAGGAATTTGCGGTAAAATTCTCTGATCAAGTTGCTGCATATACTAATCATCCTTTCAAAAGTGCTACTAATAAATTTGAGGCATTAGCTACTCATGATGCATTAGTAGAATTTTCTGGTACCCTAAATACTATAGCAGGGAGTTTAATGAAAATTGCCAATGACATTAGACTGTTAGGATCAGGACCAAGATGTGGTTTTGGTGAATTACATCTACCGGAAAACGAACCCGGTTCTTCAATTATGCCAGGTAAGGTCAACCCAACACAAATTGAAGCATTAACTATGGTTTGTGTTCAGGTCATGGGAAATAATCTTACAGTAACTATAGCCGGATCAAATGGTCATCTTGAACTCAATACCTTTAAGCCAGTGATAATCTATAATATTTTGCAGTCAATAGAGTTAATTTCTTCTAGCATCAATAGTTTTGTTACGCATTGTATAGAAGGGTTAGAACCAAATATAGAACGTATTAATAAGCTGAGAGAGCAATCGTTGATGTTAGTAACAGCATTAAATCCACATATAGGTTATGATAATGCGGCAAAAGTTGCAAAAAAAGCCTATCAAGAGGGAATAACTTTAAGAGAAGCGGCTATAAAATTAAATTTTTTATCAGGTGAAGAGTTTGATAGCTTAGTGCTAGCAGAAAATATGGTATGATATAATGGGCAGATGAAGTCTTGCAAGAAGTCTATTGACATATATCACGATATATGTCAATGTTACGTACATTATATGTATAATAAGGGGGATTTATGGATAATGTTGACATTAGGCTACGTATTTCTTCAGAAATTAAGGATGAAGCAGAATTAGTATTTCATGAGATGGGTATGACATTGTCTGAAGCTATCAGGATATTTATAAAGCAATCCATCAATTCTAGAGGACTACCCTTTAGACCGCATGTAAAAAAGCCAAACCTTGAAACTTTACAAGCATTTAAAGAAAGTGAAGAAGGTGATTACACTAAGTCTTCCTTGGCTGAATTTAAACAATCTTTAAATATTGACTAAAGTTGAAACAAATTATACAGGTTACAGTTTTTAAGCGTGACTTAAAGCGTATTGTTAAAAGAAATAAAGATTTAAAAAAACTATATAAGGTGGTAGAAATATTGGTACAAGGTATTCCTTTACCAAGTAAATATCGTTCACACAAATTAATTGGAAATTATGGTTCGAAATATGAATGTCATATTGAACCTGACTGGCTTCTTATTTATGAAATAACTGATGACTTAGTTATATTACACCGCAGTGGTACTCATGTTGATTTATTCGAGTAATTTAAAACAACTCTTAACTATAAGGAAGGTTATTTTATGGTAGAAATTTTTGGATTCTTTACTATACTAACAACAATTTAACTTAACAGGTAGAGTATTATTATGGCTTTACATTTCAAAGCACCAGAGAATATAGTTCTTAAACCAGTTATTACAGTATTTGGTGTTGGGGGAGCTGGTGGTAATGCGGTAAATAATATGGTACTTGCAAAATTACAAGGAGCAAATTTTGTTGTTGCTAATACTGATGCACAATCACTGGAACATTCTTTATGTGATAATAAAATACAGTTAGGAGTTGCTATTACTAAGGGTCTTGGAGCTGGTGCATCTCCAGAGATTGGTGCTTTAGCCGCTGAAGAATCAGCTAACGAGATTAAGGGATACTTAGAGGGTAGCAATATGGTGTTTATCACTGCCGGGATGGGTGGAGGCACTGGTACAGGTGCTTCTCCGGTTGTTGCAAAGATAGCCAAGGAACTAGGAATTCTTACTGTCGGAGTGGTAACTAAGCCTTTTCATTTTGAAGGAAAACATAGAATTAGAACTGCCGAGCAAGGTTTACTAGATTTACAGAAATTTGTTGATACTTTGATAGTAATACCGAATCAAAATTTATTTCGTATAGCAAATGAGAGTACTACATTTGCAGATGCCTTTAAAATGGCAGATGATGTATTACATGCTGGAGTTAGAGGGGTTACTGATTTGATGATCATGCCAGGGCTTATCAATCTAGATTTTGCCGACATTAGAACGGTGATGAGCGAAATGGGTAAAGCTATGATGGGTACAGGGGAATCCTCTGGCGAGGATAGGGCAGTTAAAGCTGCTGAAGCAGCTATCTCTAACCCATTATTAGATCATAACTCAATGCGTGGTGCTAGGGGGGTTTTAATTAACATTACTGGTGGTACGGATATGACATTATTTGAAGTTGATAGTGCTGCTAATAGAATTAGAGAAGAAGTAGGTGATAGCGATGCTAATATTATTTTCGGCTCTACGTTTAATCCAGAATTAAATGGTCTTATTAGAGTATCGGTAGTTGCTACTGGTATTGATGCTGATCACTCAATAAGTAGCAAATCCCAACCTATTGAATTAATAGCAAGTACTACTACGAGTTATGAACAGATGGATAGTCAGTCCAATTCGATAGAAACAACAATATTAGAAGAAATTCCAGATTTTGCTCAATATACTGGTGAAAAGCCTAGTTTAGTGGATTCTGAAACACAACATTTAAATTTAAGTGTTCAAGCAACATCAATTGATATGCTAAATCAGCAAACTATAAGCAGTAATGATGCAAAATCATCTTTACTAAGTAGAATGTGGAATTCACTCATATCTAATACTACTCAAACTCAGGAGCAAATAAAAAAGCCTACACCACCTATTCTTCAGAAGGATAATGTAGAAGTTGATATCCATGATATTCCAACCTTTCTAAGGAAACCAAAATAATTTGTTAACATAATTTATTTTTTTATGAGAGATTTTTTAGGGTAGGCTTTTAAATTACCCTACAATTTTCAACAAATATATTTTACTAAAAATATTTATTGTCTATTATCATCAGATTATCCTATAAGTATAGTGTGCAAAATGACAAAACTAGATTTTAGACATATTTCATCTGTAATAGATGATTATGATGTTTTTTTATTTGATCTTTGGGGAGTGGTAGTAGAAGGTAACCAAATTTATCCCGGAGTAGTTGACAATATTAACAAGATACTTAAACAACAAAAGAAAGTTTTTTTTGTTACTAATGCCCCATGCAACACATTTTCCTTATTTACTAAAATTAACAGCTGGGGCATTAACGCAACGAAAGAAATGATTATTAGTTCTGGTGAAGTAGCAATTGATATGATACTAGAAAGTGATAAAAGATTTGGTATAAAAAATCCTATAGTTTATCATCTTGGTCAAGAAAGTAACGATCTTATGGACGGATTACAGACACCTACTACCACAAACATAAATGAAGCTAATATTTTGCTGTTAACGCTTTATCGTGATGAAGAAAAAAATTTAAATTTGGATGAGTTTGATGATTTATTAAAAACTGCAGTTAAAAGAAACATGGTTAGCATATGTGCGAACCCAGACCTTGGAATTAGACAACAAGGAATACAGAGATATTGTGCTGGATACTTTGCTGGAAAAATAAAACAATTTGGTGGTGAAGTAATTTTTACCGGCAAACCCTATATAGAAATATATCATAAAGTATTAACCCAATTACCAAATATTGCATTGGAACGTATTCTTATGATAGGCGATACTTTCTATACTGATATTTTAGGAGCGAATAAAGTAGGAATTAATTCAGCTTTAGTATTAACAGGTAATGCTACAAAGTTTGATAACCAGTATCATACTATTGAAGAAAAAATGTACCATTTGGAGATTGCAGCAACTGAGCAGGGAGTAATGCCAAATTTTGTTATTCAATTGACTGCAGATTGACTCAGATACTTGAATACTTTGAAGAATTGGCTCTTGCAAATACTTGCGGGGTATTCGCCACAACTGTTGAAAGTTAAAAAAACATCTATTAGCGAGAAGACCGTAGGTCGGACATGTGAGTAGACCTAACCAATTGCTTGGTTAAGCTCCTACTCAGAACCGGACATGCAGAGCTACCGCATCCGGCTTCCGAAAGGTAAGATAGGCTACAAGCCTATCTTGTTGGTTTTAGAACATTGAAATGGTCTTCCACTTGATTTGGAAAGTCAACCCTTTTGAGTATTTCACCTAATCTTTGCCAAATGACCCAACAGGACAATATACCGCCGCTGCGAAAGTACGCGAATCTTTACAACAAGGTAAATGGCAACTAACATCTGACAAAGAGTGTCTATTATACTTTCCCTACCAAAGATGGTCGGTATTTGCCGGTTGTGGCAAAGGATGGTAAAATATTAAAATTTGATTTGCTAGGTTCTGTTGACAAAAATTTTAACGTAACCATATTAAAGTTCCAACGAAATTTAGAAAAGCTAAGAAAGTGGCTGGAGTCTTATCAAATCTAGAAAATATACGCCTAAAATGTTTGATTTTGCCAAATAAGCACTCAATTAAATATCGTTCCTTATAAGTATGTTTATCATATTCACGTTGTACTTTACGGTTAGATTTTGGTGGTATAACAATCTCACACCCCTTATTTTCTAAACTTTCTACAAATGCACTACTATCGTATCCTTTATCGGCTATCACAGTCGTATTCTGAACATCTTGAGTAAGATTTTCCGCTTGAGTTATATCATTTCTTTGCCCAGCAGTTAGTATAAACTTTAATGGATTACCAAGGGCATGAATTTTAGTACTAAAACCACCTCTACTTCTACCTAAAGCCGCTTCTTCTTGATTACCTTTGGGGATATATCCAGATGAGCAAGCATGTGCTCTCACAATAGTTGCATCAATCATAATTGATTCCATATCTGCATCTACTTTAACATAATCACGTCAATTCGGGATAAGGATATTGTGAACATGTAGATTAAAATCAAATTTTGTTGAAGGTTTATTTTTCTTTAATGAGTAAGCAACAAGAGTAGATAATATATGGACAAAGGAATTTATTGGTGATCTATGTCTAGTATGTTCAAGGTTCATTTTATTTTTTAGATAATCAAAAACTGTTTCAATTAAGTTACGCTTTCGAAGTAAAATTTTTTCTTTCAAATCCATTAATTTATTTTCCATATTCTTCTTAATTCCATGAATCATTTTTAAGCCTCTTTCATATAAATTTAAGAACAAATTTTGCTTAATATAACCTTTATCAGCTGCTATAATTCCAGTTAATCTTTTTGTTAACTCCGGTACTGGAACCCTATCATCTACATTGCCTTTGGTCACTTTTAATGCCATAAACTCCCCTTTATTATTGATTATTACATGTAATTTAAAACCATAAAAATACCCCATAGAGGATTTACTATGTTTGGCTAATCCTTTAAAAACTTTATTGCTATAACGCCTTTTATTGTGACAAGCTTTAATCGTTGTAGAGTCAATAAAATAAATACCTGTTTCCTCACCAAACAACAAATGAATCAACATATTTAGCGGTATGAATAATCGTGCCATTAATTCAACAAATCTATTATAACTCAAGGCTTTGGGAAAATCATCCTTATGCATGCACTCTATATAACTTTTATAGAAAAATTTAAAATTCTTAGCATAGGATGTATGAAACATAATTATTATTGTTAACATTTCACTTAGACTCATACTACAACAGCGATTTCTTTGCTTATTTGATGGTAATAACTTTCTCTGTTCATACTCCAAATAAATTTTACAAAAATCATCTATAAAACTATATAATTCTGTGATATCTTTTTTCATGCCTGTAGTTTGTTTTTTTGTTTAAAAATATAAATACTGCAGGCACTCCTTTTTGACAATCCTTTTATCTATTACTATTTCATCTATATCTTATCCCGAATTGACGTAATTCAAAACTTTTGCCTATACTTACATTACTAGACCCTTAAAATCAGTAACCATAGATCAGATACCACTTCATCAACAAATAGGTAGTGGCAATTTGTTAGATTTAGCAACATGGAAGGATATTGCTAAAGCAATGAGAAACCCAACTACTATTTGTAAAGTTGATGGAAGGAAAAACGCAGAAGAAATTTTGATTAGGAATTATATTTAGCTAGTTACTAATTTGTACTAATTGAGCTTTATAGTTTCAATTTAACAGATATTGATTAAAAACTCCAACGAACTTGACAAGACAAGACAAGACAAGACAAGACAAGTAGGATAACCAAACTGAAATATACGCCGAAATAGTCATCAAATTTTTATATTTATTCAATAATTCTAATAAATTTAATTTAGCTTGACAATGAGTTTTAAATGTATACGGCGGAGTGTTAGGGAACGTGCGATGAAGTGCCACTTTGGCAAAATATGCTAAAAAATGTTGCAATTTACAAAGTGCCGAATATAATTCGGTGATAGAATAGCACTAAAAAGCAAATAAATTATTTTTATAATAGAACGCATTTATAAGCTTGCAAAATTATTGCTATAGTCTATTTTGATTATTAAGTACCGACATTGACCATTCTAAGAACTTTCTAAAAATTTATGGAACAACTAAATATGATAGCAAAAATCTCAAATATTTATCAGTTTAAAATTACCTTAAAATATAGTAAACCCAAAATTTGGCGTCGCATCCAAGTACCGGAAAAATACAGTTTTAAAGATTTGCATTTAGCCATTCAAGATGTTATGGGATGGGAAAATTTCATATGCATCAATTTGAAATGATCAATCCTAAGACTGGGCAAAAAGATATTATTAGTATGCCAGATGATGAAGGTTTTTGTGATCTGATTTCTGAGGATAAAGCAAAAATAGCTAAGTATTTTCTGACCCCTAAAGATAAAGCCATTTATGAATATGATTTTGGTGATGGATGGCAACATGAAGTTATGTTGGAAAAGATTTTACCGTCAGTTGTAGGTACTGATTATCCTCAATGTATAGCTGGTGAACGGGCTTGCCCACCGGAGGATTGTGGTGGGGTTGGGGGTTATGAGCATCTTCTGGGAATTATTTCCAACCCCAATCATGAAGAATACGAAGAACGTATGAAATGGCTAAGGGATGATTTTAATTCAGAAGAGTTTGATCCCATATTAGTTGAATTTGGTGATCATAAATAAATTTACGTATGGATTGAAAATATATAAATGCAAAATAATTTATCCGAAAATAATATTCTTGGTAGCGATGTTTTTTTTACGTTAGATAGTGAGGAAATTATTTTAGCTAGTAGTAAGAATACTAAAGAAAATAGATTAGCATTTGCTGTAATGCTCAAGTTTTTTCAAGTAGAAGGACGATATCTAACTCCTAGCGATGTTATCCAGCAAACGATGATTAATAGCCTGGCTATGCAACTAGATTGCTGTGATATGAATCTTGATAATTATGATTGGCATAACAGAAGTTCAAAACGATTTCGTCAAGAAATTCGGTTATTATTAGACTATCGAAAAGCTAATATAGAGGATAGTAAAAAGTTAATTGATTGGCTAATAGAACACAGCTTACCACAAGTTCCAACATTACCGCAAATATTAGAGCAAGCCTATCAATTTTGTGGCAATCAGAGATTAGAACCATTTAAACCAAGGCAGTTAGATCGTTATATTGCTACGGCATGTTCTAGATTTGAGCGAAAGTTTTTCTTGGACATTTCTAAGCAGTTATCTATTGCCACAATAAAGTTAATAAATGAGTTAACCACTCTGCACTGCAAGTGCAGAGCTTAATATTACGGCATGAATGCCTAATGTATGTACTAACTTAAAAGTTAGAAACTATTTGTGTATGGCTCATTTAGAAAGTGTCACAACACAAAAAGAATATATCTGTGAAGTGTAAGATTTTGTTAAAAAATATCTTATCTTATCTTTTCTTTTCTTGATAAGATATTTAAAATTTATGTTGAAACGACGCACTGCAAGTGCGGGGTTTTTCTCCCAAAGTGGGACAATAAAGATATATTATACCAATTGCAATAATTAACGCAGTGTTATAAAATGGTTTTTTAACTGATAAAAGGTAATCAAATAGCTAGGTTAATATTACCGCAAGGTTTTGAAGGTCATGATTTTATAAAAATGATGAAACATGAGCCGCATGGTCGAAATCGTATACGTTTATTGGCGATGTATCACCTTCAATTAGGCAAATCTTTTAAAGCCATATCTGAAATAGTGAAGTCACACTGGAAAACTGTGCAATCATGGCTCAGAAGATTTAGGAATCATGGTTTTGAAGGATTATTTGAATCACAAAGAAGCGGTGCCCCTAGGAAGATTAACACTATACAAGAGTCTGCTCTTTTTGATAAAATCAATACGCTCAGTGAAAGTAAAACTGGTGGGTATATAACTGGAAAGGAGTTACATATCATGTTACTTGAGGAATATGGTGCTAAATGTGCTTTAAAAACAGTCTACAATACTATGCACCGCCTTGGTTTTAGCTGGATTACTTCTCGTTCAATGCATCCAAAGTCAAATCAAGAGACTCAAAATACATATAAAAAAACTTTCCAGATATGTTAACAGAATTATTACCAAAAAATATCGATAGATGTAAAGTTGATATATGGTCTCAGGATGAAACTCGAGTTGGGCAACAAGGTAGCTTAACTCGTATATGGGCTAAGCGTGGCACTAGACCCCGTAAAGTTCGGCAACAGCAATTCATTTCAACATATATTTATGGAGCTGCTTGCCATGATACAGGAGAAGCTTTTGCATTAATTTTACCATATGCAAACACACAGGCAATGAATAAATTCTTAGAAGACCTTTCTCGCAGTATTCAAGGCAACCGACATATAGCTTTACTAACGGATAATGCAGGTTGGCACACAGCCAAAAAACTAACTGTGCCAAGCAATATCACTTTGATACCGCTTCCGCCCTATGCACCGGAACTTAATGCAATGGAACAAGTTTGGGAATGGATCAAGAATCATTACTTGTCTAACCAATGTTATGGTGTATATGAAGATATCGTCACTATGGCTTGTTACGCTTGGAATCAACTTGCTCATAATGTAGATTTAGTAAAATCAATTATGTATAGAGACTGGATAAATACACCGTGTTAATTATTGCAATTGGTATTATCTGAAGTTAGATGTGTTAATGGAAAATTTGACATTTTATATACCCTTGCAGACACAGCTCTAGAGAATCCAAATGGTGTAATTCAGGAGACCATTTATCCAAAAGTTAGCCAAGAAACGCTTGGTGATTTAACCAAAGAGCTTATATCTAACAAAAATACATGGTATCAGCATCAAGTGCAGAAGAAGATGCGATCTTGTTACTCGCATGCTCATCGTCGTATATTATTAATGCTATTAGAAATATTTACTTTTCAGACGAATAATCAAGATGGTAAAGAGATATTACAGGCTATTGAATTTATTGTCCCACTTTGGGAGAAAAACCCCGCACTTGCAGTGCGTCGTTTCAACATAAATTTTAAATATCTTATCAAGAAAAGATAAGATAAGATAAGATATTTTTTAACAAAATCTTACACTTCACAGATATATTCTTTTTGTGTTGTGACACTTTCTAAATGAGCCATACACAAATAGTTTCTAACTTTTAAGTTAGTACATACATGAGGCATTCATGCCGTAATATTAAGCTCTGCACTTGCAGTGCAGAGTGGTTAACTTATATAGAGCACTAGATAGTCTTGGTAATACTGTAGACTTTCTGCTACGTAAGCATAGAGACAAGCCTGCAGCACTTGCATTTTTTCGTAAAGCCTTTAGAGAGAATAATTTTCCTGAGAAAGTAGTAATTGATAAAAGCGGTAGTAATACGGCTGCTCTTAATGATTTGAATACAGAAGTTCCTAAAGATTATAAAATTAAGGTTATTCAGACCAAATACCTGAATAATCTTGTAGAACAATATCATAGGTTTATCAAAAAACGTACAAAGCCAATGCTTGGTTTTAAGAGTTTTCATTCTGCAGAAATGACTATTACCGGTATAGAAAATATTCGTATGATGCAAAAAAGACAAATAATTGGAGCTAATGATAATCTTTCTACTTTTGAAAATTTTGCTATGTTAATGGCATCATAATGTCCAAAACCTTAGTTTTAACAATCTTGATGTAGTATGATTTATAGATGCGACAAAACCTCTTTAAAAGGCTATAGCGTAGTATTTAAATCTAGAAAAGCTGTCTATCATATAGTAACCATGCTTTTTATTATACAGGGTTATTGGGTTTTTATTGCTATCGCTCCCATCTTGTACATGAGAGATTTAGGAGTGTCTATTCAGCAGTTTGGTTTTTATCAGGGAGCAATGGCTGCAGTATTCTCGGCTGTAAGTTTTAGCAGTGGTTATTTATTGAAGAATTTTGGACAAAAAAATGTTTTTTCTTTAGTATTTTAGCACTTGTAGCTTTTATAATTGCCGCTATAGTTTTGGTGATATGCAAGACTAATGACCCATTAACCATAACAATAGTAACACAATTAGTGGCTATTGGCATGATATTCCCTTGTAATATTTTATGGCCTTTGGCGTTAGAGAGTATACCAAATGCTAAAGGCAGAATTACTGCTATATTGGTATCAGGAAGATTGATTGTTACCGCATTATGTTTGCAGTTGGTTAGTTATTTTTATCAGGGTACTTTTAAGCCATTAGCAATTGTTATGTGCATCACTATAGTTATAGCATTGATTGGTTGTTATAAATTATTGCAAGTAGATAGAATATTTGATGAACCTAAATAAATGATAAATGATAAAAGATAATTTTATTCTAAAAGTAGCAGTTCGATATTTTAGAGCTAAGAAGAATGAGCGATTTGTTTCTATTATTGCTGGTGTTTCTTTGATGGGTGTAACTATCGGTGTTGCTGCATTAATAGTGGTTATGTCCGTTATGAACGGTTTTCATTATGAGCTGACTAAAAACATTATTGGTCTTAATGGTGACATTAGCATAACACCAGTATCACGTTCTATCGCAAATTATGATGAAATTAACAAAAAATTAATTAGTCAGAATTATATAAAACATATTTCTCCAAGCATTGTCGGTCAAGCTCTTGCACTAGGTAAAAGAATGAATAGTGGTGCTATAATTAAAGGTATAGATTTAACTGAACTCAAATATAAAAATCAAATTTTACAGAATGTTAATACTGGAGATTTTACCGATTTTTTTGGCACAGATGTGGTAGCAGTTGGTAATGAACTTGCTAGTAACCTAGGAGTTCAAGCGGGTATAAAAATAAAATTAATTTCTCCCAATTCAATTTCTACTGCTTTTGGTAGTATGCCTAGATCTAAAGAATTCAGGGTTGTGGCTACTTTCACTAGCGGTATGTATGATTATGATTCAGCAACTATTTTAATGCCACTTATTGCTGCCCAAAATTTTCTGTCTTTCAAGGAAGTTATTAATCTAATCGAAGTAATAACGATAGAACCGAGTAACGCGGGAATTTATGCTTGGGAGATACAAAATCTTTTAGGATCAAAATTACGAGTGACAAGTTGGCAGAAATCACATTTACAGTTTCTAAATGCTTTAGCTGTTGAAAGGATAGCAATGTTTACTATTCTCTCTTTGATTATTATGGTAGCAGCCTTTAACATCGTGTCTAGCTTATTTATGTTAGTTAAAGACAAGACTTCGGATATTGCAGTGCTTCGTACTATTGGTGCAAGTACTAGGCAGATTATGCTTATTTTTATTTGTAATGGTATGTTTATAGGTTTGCTCGGTACGATTTTAGGTATCATATTGGGTACAAGCTTTGCTTATAATATCCAGTCTATTAGAAATATCTTGGAGAAAGTAACCGGTACTAAAATTTTTGAAGCAGCGATTTATTTTTTATACACTCTACCGTCAGAGGTAAGATTAGAAGATGTTATATTAGTATCAACTATCTCTATAGTTTTATGTTTTTGTGCAACAATTTATCCTTCATATAAAGCTGCTAAGTTAAATCCTGTGGATGCCTTGCGTTATGAATAAAGCTGTATTAATGTTAAAAAATATTTCTAAAAAATATAAGCAGGGAAAATCTATTATTGAAGTATTAAGTAATGTTAACTTAATTGTAATGCAAGGGGAACTAGTTGCCATAATAGGCTCTTCTGGTAGCGGTAAATCAACTTTACTGCATATAGCTGGTCTACTTGATACCCCAAATAATGGAGAGGTGCAGATAGAGTCAACAAACTATTGCCAAAATCATGCTCATATAATAAGACTGCGTAATATAGGTTTTGTCTATCAACAACATCATTTACTCAAAGATTTTACTGCCTTAGAAAATGTAGCAATGCCAAAATTAATTGCTGGCGATAGTTATAAATTAACTCTTAAGAAGGCAGAAGAGCTATTATCAGAGTTAGGACTAGCCAATAAAATACATAATATGCCGGGTGAGCTATCTGGTGGAGAGCAACAAAGAGTAGCTATCGCTCGTAGCTTAATTAATAATCCTAAAATTATTTTAGCTGATGAACCTACTGGTAATCTAGATCCTAATACTGCTAATGAGGTTTTTAACTTATTACTTAAAACCGCCAAACAACAACATACCTCTATTATTGTGGTAACTCATAATCATGAAATGGCACATAAGATGCATAGAGTGTATGAATTGCAGTATGGAGAGCTGAAATAGGCGGTAAATAAATTCATGAATCAACTAGTAGATTTTTATAGGTATAAAATTACCATTGAATATTTAGGAACTGCTTTTGTTGGTTGGCAAAGGCAGTGTAATGCTATATCTATTCAACAAATACTGGAAGATGGTATATACAAATTTACTGGTGAAAAAGTAGTGGTTCATGGAGCTGGCAGGACTGATGCAGAGGTTCATGCTTTAGGGCAAGTAGCACATTTCGATTTAGTGAAATATATGCAGCCCTATAAAGTTATACAGGCTATTAACTATTTTGTAAGATCTTATCATATAGGGGTAGTTGATTGTATTCTAGTCGACGGAGATTTTCATGCAAGATTTTCTGCTGTAGAACGTCATTATGTATATAGAATTATTAATAGACCTAGTCAAGTGATAATAGATTTAAATCGTGCTTGGTGGATAAAACAACCTCTTGATGTTGAAGCAATGAAATATGGAGCTTTCTATCTCATAGGAAATCATGATTTTAGCTCATTTAGAGGTAAATATTGCCAAGCAAAGTCACCTATAAAAACCTTATCTAAGTTAGTTATTACACAAGAAAACAACGATATAAAAATATATGTTTCTGCTCGATCTTTTTTACATCATATGGTTCGAAATATTGTTGGTAGTTTAGTATTAGTTGGACGCAATATATGGCAGGAAGGTGATATACAAAAAGCTTTGGATGCTAAAAAAAGAGAGGCAGCAGGTATAAAAGCTCCAGCATGTGGGTTGTATTTTCTTAGAGTTGACTATTAACTCATGTATGGAGCTTCTGCGTACTAAACTCGCAATCAGGCTCTTTCGGCACTATTGCCTCGACGGTCTCTAGGTTGCTAACACTTTTTACACCATTTGTCATTTTTTTTGTACCTAAAAATTTATAGTCACCTTTTTGGTTAAAACCCCCAGCTTCAGCTGGGAAAGACTTCAGTCCTTGTTCTAATATTTCAATTCACTATAACTTGAATATATGATATTTTAATATACATGAAGAGCTTGCTCTTATGTATATTAAAATATCATATATGACAGATTATAACAAGACGGTTTTGTCGCATCTATAAATCATACTACATCAAGATTGTTAAAACTAAGGTTTTGGACATTATGATGCCATTAACATAGCAAAATTCTCAAAAGTAGAAAGATTATCATTAGCTCCAATTATTTGTCTTTTTTGCATCATACGAATATTTTCTATACCGGTAATAGTCATTTCTGCAGAATGAAAACTCTTAAAACCAAGCATTGGCTTTGTACGTTTTTTGATAAACCTATGATCTTGTTCTACAAGATTATTCAGGTATTTGGTCTGAATAACCTTAATTTTATAATCTTTAGGAACTTCTGTATTCAAATCATTAAGAGCAGCCGTATTACTACCGCTTTTATCAATTACTACTTTCTCAGGAAAATTATTCTCTCTAAAGGCTTTACGAAAAAATGCAAGTGCTGCAGGCTTGTCTCTATGCTTACGTAGCAGAAAGTCTACAGTATTACCAAGACTATCTAGTGCTCTATATAAATAAACCCATTTACCGTTTAATTTAATATAAGTCTCATCCATTCTCCAACTACTACCAACTGGCTTCTTTCTTTTTCTAACCACCTGATCTATCAATGGTACAAATTTTATAACCCATCTTTGTAATGTAGAGTGATCAATTTTTGCTCCCCTTATACTCATCATTTCTTCCAAATCTCGATAACTTAAAGAAAATCGGCATTTCATATAGACAAATAACATTATTATTTCTGGTGAAGAACAAAATCCTTTGAAATATGATAATAATCTTGCAGTAATACGAAACATCTTAACATCTTTTTTAGATCATTATATCAATCTTTTTTCTATTGTCCAACATATGCGACAGAACCCCATCAAATAAGCAAAGAAATCGCTGTTGTAGCATGAGTCTAAGTGAAATGTTAACAATAATAATTATGTTTCATACATCCTATGCTAAGAATTTTAAATTTTTCTATAAAAGTTATATAGAGTGCATGCATAAGGATGATTTTCCCAAAGCCTTGAGTTATAATAGATTTGTTGAATTAATGGCACGATTATTCATACCGCTAAATATGTTGATTCATTTGTTGTTTGGTGAGGAAACAGGTATTTATTTTATTGACTCTACAACGATTAAAGCTTGTCACAATAAAAGGCGTTATAGCAATAAAGTTTTTAAAGGATTAGCCAAACATAGTAAATCCTCTAGGTTCTGTCGCATATGTTGGACAATAGAAAAAAGATTGATATAATGATCTAAAAAAGATGTTAAGATGTTTCGTATTACTGCAAGATTATTATCATATTTCAAAGGATTTTGTTCTTCACCAGAAATAATAATGTTATTTGTCTATATGAAATGCCGATTTTCTTTAAGTTATCGAGATTTGGAAGAAATGATGAGTATAAGGGGAGCAAAAATTGATCACTCTACATTACAAAGATGGGTTATAAAATTTGTACCATTGATAGATCAGGTGGTTAGAAAAAGAAAGAAGCCAGTTGGTAGTAGTTGGAGAATGGATGAGACTTATATTAAATTAAACGGTAAATGGGTTTATTTATATAGAGCACTAGATAGTCTTGGTAATACTGTAGACTTTCTGCTACGTAAGCATAGAGACAAGCCTGCAGCACTTGCATTTTTTCGTAAAGCCTTTAGAGAGAATAATTTTCCTGAGAAAGTAGTAATTGATAAAAGCGGTAGTAATACGGCTGCTCTTAATGATTTGAATACAGAAGTTCCTAAAGATTATAAAATTAAGGTTATTCAGACCAAATACCTGAATAATCTTGTAGAACAAGATCATAGGTTTATCAAAAAACGTACAAAGCCAATGCTTGGTTTTAAGAGTTTTCATTCTGCAGAAATGACTATTACCGGTATAGAAAATATTCGTATGATGCAAAAAAGACAAATAATTGGAGCTAATGATAATCTTTCTACTTTTGAGAATTTTGCTATGTTAATGGCATCATAATGTCCAAAACCTTAGTTTTAACAATCTTGATGTAGTATGATTTATAGATGCGACAAAACCTAATAAGCTATATAAATTAAGAGAATTAATAAATTGGTCTGGTCTAGAAGAATGGTTATCAAAAAATGTTTCTATTAAGAGATTTGGTAGAAATAGAAAATGTCATAGAGTGATGCTTGGTGTAACGATGCTACAAGCAATGTATAATTTTTCAGATTCATTAGCAGAGGAAGAACTAAAAGAAAACATGTATTGGCAATATTTCTGTGGGTGGGAATATATAGAAACAGATATAGCGATGTCGGAAACTAGCATAAGAAGATTTCGTAATTTATTAGGTGAATCTGGATATAACGAGATATTAGCAGAGTTGATAAGAGTTGGAATAAGAACTAACACAATTAAAAAAAAAGATTTGGAATTGATAATTGCTGATACAACGGTACAAATTAAGAATATCAAGCACCCACATGATGTTTATTGTCCCACTTTGGGAGAAAAACCCCGCACTTGCAGTGCGTCGTTTCAACATAAATTTTAAATATCTTATCAAGAAAAGATAGGATATTTTTTAACAAAATCTTACACTTCACAGATATATTTTTTTGTGTTGTGACACTTTCTAAATGAGCCATACACAAATAGTTTCTAACTTTTAAGTTAGTACATACATGAGGCATTCATGCCGTAATATTAAGCTCTGCACTTGCAGTGCAGAGTGGTTAACTTAATGGATAAAGCTAGGCTTAGTATTGTGAAGCTTTGCCAAAGTTTGGGTATAAGTTTAAACGAAACCTACGCTAGAACCTATAAGCGAGATATAATAAAGCTCTGGAAGTATAAAGAGCATAGCAAAGCCAAGAAGCGTTGGAAAATAATGAAGCATTTAAAAACGTTACTTGGTCGTTTGGTTAGAATATGTGAGCGTGAGATAAAAAATCAGAAATTAAACTTATCTATCAGAGATCAAGAAGTATTGAAAAAAGTAAAACAAATACATAGCCAATCTGTTTTAAAAAGAGAAGAGAAAAAGCAATACAAAGAACAGAATAAAATATTGTATAGTTTTCATGCCCCTGAGGTAGAGTGTATAGGGAAGGGAAAACGAAACAAGCCATATGAGTTTGGCAATAAAGTTGCGGTAGTAGTCAGTGGTCGTAGAAATTTTGTACTGTCAGCAAAATCGTTTCATAATAATCCTTATGATGGTCATACATTGCAGCAGAGTTTTGAAGCGGTAGAAAATGTAACTGGAATAAAGATAAAAAAATCGTTTGTTGATCTTGGTTATACTGGCAGCAATGTTAAAGAGAAGAGTAAGGTATATACCCCAAAAACTCGGAAAAAGTTATTGAAAGAAGACAAGTGTATGATCAGGAGACGCAGTGCTATAGAACCAATAATAGGGCATTTGAAACAATATGGCAGGATGGGCAGAAACTGCTTGAAGGGTGTGATAGGAGATGTGATCAATCCAATAATCTCTGCTATAGGTTTGAATTTACGATGTATTGCCAATCATTTACACATCATGCCTAACTCTACATAAAAAAATTATCATTAAAAAACTTGCTAAACGATTAAAAAAAATCGTTAACAATAAGCTCATGTAAAAATTTGAGTCAATCATTTAATTTGTGTAAGTTCATTTTTTATTTTCCAATAAATCATATTTAAAATCTCCACAAAGTATTTCAAATTGATTTAAAGCTAAAGACCAATCTTTAATAGGCATGGTCCATTTTTTGGCTGCATTTTGTAGGGATAAAAATATTATTTTTTGAATTGACTTATCATCTGGAAACACCCCCTTATTTTTGATAATTTTTCTAATTTGACGATTTACAGATTCTATAGTGTTAGTAGTATAAATTACCTTTCTGATCTCTTCAGGAAAGGCAAAAAACGGTATTATCCCAGACCAATTACGTTGCCAAATATCAGAAATTACCGGATATTTTTTATCCCATTTTACACCAAATTGCTGAAGTTTTAAACGTGCCATTTCGTCATTATTAGCTGTATAAATTTGTTTTAGATCTGATGTGACCTCTTTTAAATCTTTATATGACACATACTTTACTGAATTGCGAACCATATGTACAATACATAATTGTACTATAGTACTCGGGAATACACTGCTTATAGCTTCTGGAAAGCCCTTTAAACCATCCACACAAGCAACATAAATTTGTTCAATTCCTCGATTCTTTAACTCAGTAACTACTTGCATCCAAAATTTAGCACCTTCATTTTTGCCTATCCAAATGCCAAGTAACTCCTTTTTCCCTTCTATATTTACAGCAAGTGCTAAATATACTGCTTTATTTATTTGATCTGTCAACAGTTTTCCGGACAGTTTGTTTAGGCACATTTTTGCATTTTCTCGTATTGTACAGGTGATAGATAGTCATTAGTTGAATGCATCCTTATACGATTATAAAATACTTCTATATATTCAAATATGGCATATTTTGCTTCCTCCCTAGTTTTAAATTTATATTGATAAATTAGTTCTGTTTTTATAGTGTGAAAAAAGCTTTCAGCAACAGCATTATCCCAACAATTTCCTTTACCGCTCATACTCTGTATAATACCATGTTGTTTTGTAAGTTTTGAATGGCTATCAGAACAATATTGACTACCTCTATCAGTATGCCAAATAAGTCCTTTAGGTGGTTTACGTTGCCATATTGCCATTAGCAGAGCATTATTAACTAAATCAGCTTTCATGTTACTATTCATTGACCACCCTATAATTTTCCTAGAAAATAGATCAATAACGGTTGCTAAGTACAGCCAACCTTCTTCAGTTGGAACATATGTGATGTCCCCAACCCAATAACAATTAGCAGCATAGACCTTGAACTTTCTATCCAATAAATTAGGAGCAACTTGCTTATTATGACTAGAATCAGTAGTTGCTTTAAATTTATGTTTGCTTTTACATACTAAACCAGCTTCATTCATTAGCCTTGCAATCCGCTTCCGACTAACAATTATACCGTGTCTAGATAGTTCCTTTTTAATGGGTCTAGATCCATAATTCCTTCTACCTTCTTGAAAAATTGTTTTAATCTTACAGGTTAAAGCATTATCTTCTTTGTCCCTATTGCATTCAGGGGTAGTTAACCATTCATAATAGCCACTACGTGATACTTTCATAAATTTGCACATAATCGCAGTTGAAAAATCACCTTTATGCTTCTTTATCCATGCGTACTTTATTGGGACTCTTTCGCAAAGTACGCGGCAGCCTTTTTTAATAGATCACGCTCCTGCGTTACCCTAGCTAAATCTTTCTTTAATCTTTTTAATTCATCATAGAGATGTTCATCTGTTCGCATTATTGATTCTTTAGGTTTGGAATATTTATCTACCCAAGTATATAGAGTATTTCTAGTAATACCTAACTCTTTAGCTGTTTGTGACACAGGTCGCTTGGACTCAATTGCTAATTTAACTGCTGACTCTTTAAATTCAGCCGGATAAACCTTTGGTTTGCTATTAGTCATTTTTGTACTTCCTTTCTGTTAATATTGTCTCCTATTAACTGTCCGGAAAACTATAACCACATCAATTACTATGTGATTGTCTCTAGATTTTACATAGATACAGTCCAAGTATAATATTGGATACACCCTATCTAAACAACGATTTTGCCACCTAGTTACTTCTTCTATCACCCCATCTGTTATGGTGGATATCAAGTCACCAGATACATCAGTTTGATATATTTCTTCTAAATGCCCTCGGATCTCGCTGACTGTCATACCGCGACCATAAAGGGATATCACTTTCTCATCAAATCCATTAAATCTCCTCAGCCCTTTTGGTATTAATTGAGGATTATACTCTCCTTCCCGATCTCTTGGTACTTCTACTGTCAGCTTACGACCATCCCCATCAATTACTGTCTTCTCATAGCTACCATTACGACGATTATTATCTACTTTTGGCATCTTGCTATGTTTTGAATATCCTAATTCATGATCCAACTCACTTGCTAATATTTTCTCAACTATTTGCTTCTTTAGCTGTTGAAATAAACCATCTCGACCAAATAACTCCGATGGATCTGCTTTTGATAATAATTCTTCTACTAGCTGATTACTGATGTCTAATGTATCTTTATCTGTATCTAATTTTTTAGCCATAATTCCTCCTTGCTTGCTTAAGTTACTTTTTTTACAGTAATCTCTTACTGCTTTCTTTGCAACTTACACAAACTATAGGACAGACTCAAACCTATAGCAGAGATTATTGGATTGATCACATCTCCTATCACACCCTTCAAGAAGTTTCTGCCCATCCTGCCATATTGTTTCAAATGCCCTATTATTGGTTCTATAGCACTGCGTCTCCTGATCATACACTTGTCTTCTTTCAATAACTTTTTCTGAGTTTTTGGGGTATATACCTTACTCTTCTCTTTAACATTGCTGCCAGTATAACCAAGATCAACAAACGATTTTTTTATCTTTATTCCAGTTACATTTTCTACCGCTTCAAAACTCTGCTGCAATGTATGACCATCATAAGGATTATTATGAAACGATTTTGCTGACAGTACAAAATTTCTACGACCACTGACTACTACCGTAACTTTATTGCCAAACTCATATGGCTTGTTTCGTTTTCCCTTCCCTATACACTCTACCTCAGGGGCATGAAAACTATACAATATTTTATTCTGTTCTTTGTATTGCTTTTTCTCTTCTCTTTTTAAAACAGATTGGCTATGTATTTGTTTTACTTTTTTCAATACTTCTTGATCTCTGATAGATAAGTTTAATTTCTGATTTTTTATCTCACGCTCACATATTCTAACCAAACGACCAAGTAACGTTTTTAAATGCTTCATTATTTTCCAACGCTTCTTGGCTTTGCTATGCTCTTTATACTTCCAGAGCTTTATTATATCTCGCTTATAGGTTCTAGCGTAGGTTTCGTTTAAACTTATACCCAAACTTTGGCAAAGCTTCACAATACTAAGCCTAGCTTTATCCATTAAGTTAACCACTCTGCACTGCAAGTGCAGAGCTTAATATTACGGCATGAATGCCTAATGTATGTACTAACTTAAAAGTTAGAAACTATTTGTGTATGGCTCATTTAGAAAGTGTCACAACACAAAAAGAATATATCTGTGAAGTGTATACTTGCAGCAAAACTGCGTAACACTATCTAATTTTTTTGCTAGTATGAATTTATTGTATAAATTTGGGTTTCTACTATGCAAATATCACCGATTAATCAAAACTTACGCTATGTTTTATGATAAGTGGCTTTGTACTGAGATATTATTAAAATTCTTTACTATGAAAAAATGGCTTTCAGCCAAGGTTTTTAGTCATACTTGAGATAACATAGCGTAAGTTTTGTAATAAAAACTAGTTGAAAAAGTACCAATTATATTATAACATTTGAAATATTAATAATAATGATAATTAATCAAATGAAAAAACCAAAAGTAGCGACCTTAAGTGCTGAAGAACGAGAAGAACTAATACAACATGTCAAGGAAAGTTCATTAACGGGAGATGAACAGCAAACGATAGTAGAACTTGTGAAATTTTGTAATGAGCTAATAGACAAGCTAGCATCATCAAATATCAGTATAAATAAGCTTAAGGAAATGCTGATTGGTTTTAAGGCAGATAACAAAAAAAAGATAGTTCAGATTCATTAAAAGAACCGCCAAGTGAATCTGATAACGGGAATGGTGGTAATGAAGAAGAGTGCGATAAGCCCAAAAAGATAGATCGTAGTAATTGGCAAGGTAAATATGGGTTTGATGATTATAAGGATGCGAATACCAGCTATTTAACTCCTGAGAATTTTTGTAGTGGTGATAGCTGTCCTCACTGTTGTAATGGCAAACTATATAATAGTGAAGCTAGAAAATTGCTACAATTTACAGGTAATGCTCCAATTACAGTCAACAGATATGTAAAGAAAACGCTACGTTGTAATGCTTGTGATTATATAGTTATGAACAATAAAAATATCAACAAATGGACAAATAGTAGCAGAAGTGCAATAGTGTTACAAAAGACCTATGGTACTCCTTTCTACCGTTTATCTAGGCTGCAAAGTTTAAGTGGTGTTCCTGTGGCATATAGCTCGCTCTGGCAACAATATTTAGATGTTTGGCAAGAAGGTGGTGGAGCTGAAATTTACGGGGTATTATTGGAAATGGCTGCCGAATGTAGTTCACTGAACCTTGATGATACTAGAGCTAGGATTTTAGAAATTACTATAGCCAATAAGAAATTACGTACTCAAAATAAGAAAGGACGCAGCTGTTATACTACTACAATATGTGCTAAGACTGCAAATAATGAGGTGATAGTTTTATATTTTACCGGTAATAGGCATGGTGGAGAAAATATAGGTAACGTACTAAAGAATCGTAAGAATAGAACAGATTCTATCCAATTAATGACTGACGCAAGTAACAATAATAACCCGGTATTATCAGAAGCAGATCAAGAATTACTGGCAATAATAGTGATGATCAATTGTTTGTCACATGGTCAGAGAAAATTTACAGAGAATGAACTATATTACCCTGAAGAATGCGGATATTTTCTCAAACAAACACGAGGGATTTACCACAATGAACATCAATGTAAAGAGATGAGTCCTGAAGAAAAACTTGGGTATCATCAGGAACATAGCAGTAAATATATAGAAAACATATATAACAAAATAGACGAATTATTTAACGACAAGAAAGTTGAGCCTAATAGTAGGCTTGGACAAGCTATGAAATATTGGATAAATAGTTAACCACTCTGCACTGCAAGTGCAGAGCTTAATATTACGGCATGAATGCCTCATGTATGTACTAACTTAAAAGTTAGAAACTATTTGTGTATGGCTCATTTAGAAAGTGTCACAACACAAAAAGAATATATCTGTGAAGTGTAAGATTTTGTTAAAAAATATCTGTATGATTCATTCTTATCTTTTCTTGATAAGATATTTAAAATTTATGTTGAAACGACGCACTGCAAGTGCGGGGTTTTTCTCCCAAAGTGGGACAATAAAGAAGGTTTGACCCAATTTTTAAAAATCCCAGTTAGCAATCTTGATAATAATTGGGCTGAGAGATCACTGCGTACCATTATTTTACAAAGGAAGAATTCATTATTCTTTAAAACAATCAATAGTGCTGAGATACATAGTGGTCTGTATAGTATAGTAAAGACTTGTAGTGAGAACGAGATCAATGCCTTTAAATATTTAAATTGGCTACAAGAGCAGAGTAGCAAAGCAAAGAAGCGTCCTGCGAATTATACGCCTTTTGCCTATGCAAGATATATGAATAATACGGAATTAATCGAGACAGCAGCTTAAACGACAGGAAGCCAATCATTAGAGAATTTGGCAGAACTAGGATCACCATTATGAATAAGAATGTGTAAGGTTCTATAACAAATTTGATAAGATGAATTATCAGATGGGAAAAGTTTTGATCTGTCAACAGTTTTCCGGACAGTTTGTTTAGGCACATTTTTGCATTTTCTCGTATTGTACAGGTGATAGATAGTCATTAGTTGAATGCATCCTTATACGATTATAAAATACTTCTATATATTCAAATATGGCATATTTTGCTTCCTCCCTAGTTTTAAATTTATATTGATAAATTAGTTCTGTTTTTATAGTGTGAAAAAAGCTTTCAGCAACAGCATTATCCCAACAATTTCCTTTACCGCTCATACTCTGTATAATACCATGTTGTTTTGTAAGTTTTGAATGGCTATCAGAACAATATTGACTACCTCTATCAGTATGCCAAATAAGTCCTTTAGGTGGTTTACGTTGCCATATTGCCATTAGCAGAGCATTATTAACTAAATCAGCTTTCATGTTACTATTCATTGACCACCCTATAATTTTCCTAGAAAATAGATCAATAACGGTTGCTAAGTACAGCCAACCTTCTTCAGTTGGAACATATGTGATGTCCCCAACCCAATAACAATTAGCAGCATAGACCTTGAACTTTCTATCCAATAAATTAGGAGCAACTTGCTTATTATGACTAGAATCAGTAGTTGCTTTAAATTTATGTTTGCTTTTACATACTAAACCAGCTTCATTCATTAGCCTTGCAATCCGCTTCCGACTAACAATTATACCGTGTCTAGATAGTTCCTTTTTAATGGGTCTAGATCCATAATTCCTTCTACCTTCTTGAAAAATTGTTTTAATCTTACAGGTTAAAGCATTATCTTCTTTGTCCCTATTGCATTCAGGGGTAGTTAACCATTCATAATAGCCACTACGTGATACTTTCATAAATTTGCACATAATCGCAGTTGAAAAATCACCTTTATGCTTCTTTATCCATGCGTACTTTATTGGGACTCTTTCGCAAAGTACGCGGCAGCCTTTTTTAATAGATCACGCTCCTGCGTTACCCTAGCTAAATCTTTCTTTAATCTTTTTAATTCATCATAGAGATGTTCATCTGTTCGCATTATTGATTCTTTAGGTTTGGAATATTTATCTACCCAAGTATATAGAGTATTTCTAGTAATACCTAACTCTTTAGCTGTTTGTGACACAGGTCGCTTGGACTCAATTGCTAATTTAACTGCTGACTCTTTAAATTCAGCCGGATAAACCTTTGGTTTGCTATTAGTCATTTTTGTACTTCCTTTCTGTTAATATTGTCTCCTATTAACTGTCCGGAAAACTATAACCACATCATTTTGCGGTAAATTTACCTTTGGATAGGCGTTTAGAGCATAGCCAAAAGCCTTGACCGTCAAAGGACAAAATTTTAATGGCAGTTCTGTTTTTATTATAGAGTTAACCACTCTGCACTGCAAGTGCAGAGCTTAATATTACGGCATGAATGCCTCATGTATGTACTAACTTAAAAGTTAGAAACTATTTGTGTATGGCTCATTTAGAAAGTGTCACAACACAAAAAAATATATCTGTATACTTGCAGCAAAACTGCGTAACACTATCTAATTTTTTTGCTAGTATGAATTTATTGTATAAATTTGGGTTTCTACTATGCAAATATCACCGATTAATCAAAACTTACGCTATGTTTTATGATAAGTGGCTTTGTACTGAGATATTATTAAAATTCTTTACTATGAAAAAATGGCTTTCAGCCAAGGTTTTTAGTCATACTTGAGATAACATAGCGTAAGTTTTGTAATAAAAACTAGTTGAAAAAGTACCAGTTATATTATAACATTTGAAATATTAATAATAATGATAATTAATCAAATGAAAAAACCAAAAGTAGCGACCTTAAGTGCTGAAGAACGAGAAGAACTAATACAACATGTCAAGGAAAGTTCATTAACGGGAGATGAACAGCAAACGATAGTAGAACTTGTGAAATTTTGTAATGAGCTAATAGACAAGCTAGCATCATCAAATATCAGTATAAATAAGCTTAAGGAAATGCTGATTGGTTTTAAGGCAGATAACAAAAAAAAGATAGTTCAGATTCATTAAAAGAACCGCCAAGTGAATCTGATAACGGGAATGGTGGTAATGAAGAAGAGTGCGATAAGCCCAAAAAGATAGATCGTAGTAATTGGCAAGGTAAATATGGGTTTGATGATTATAAGGATGCGAATACCAGCTATTTAACTCCTGAGAATTTTTGTAGTGGTGATAGCTGTCCTCACTGTTGTAATGGCAAACTATATAATAGTGAAGCTAGAAAATTGCTACAATTTACAGGTAATGCTCCAATTACAGTCAACAGATATGTAAAGAAAACGCTACGTTGTAATGCTTGTGATTATATAGTTATGAACAATAAAAATATCAACAAATGGACAAATAGTAGCAGAAGTGCAATAGTGTTACAAAAGACCTATGGTACTCCTTTCTACCGTTTATCTAGGCTGCAAAGTTTAAGTGGTGTTCCTGTGGCATATAGCTCGCTCTGGCAACAATATTTAGATGTTTGGCAAGAAGGTGGTGGAGCTGAAATTTACGGGGTATTATTGGAAATGGCTGCCGAATGTAGTTCACTGAACCTTGATGATACTAGAGCTAGGATTTTAGAAATTACTATAGCCAATAAGAAATTACGTACTCAAAATAAGAAAGGACGCAGCTGTTATACTACTACAATATGTGCTAAGACTGCAAATAATGAGGTGATAGTTTTATATTTTACCGGTAATAGGCATGGTGGAGAAAATATAGGTAACGTACTAAAGAATCGTAAGAATAGAACAGATTCTATCCAATTAATGACTGACGCAAGTAACAATAATAACCCGGTATTATCAGAAGCAGATCAAGAATTACTGGCAATAATAGTGATGATCAATTGTTTGTCACATGGTCAGAGAAAATTTACAGAGAATGAACTATATTACCCTGAAGAATGCGGATATTTTCTCAAACAAACACGAGGGATTTACCACAATGAACATCAATGTAAAGAGATGAGTCCTGAAGAAAAACTTGGGTATCATCAGGAACATAGCAGTAAATATATAGAAAACATATATAACAAAATAGACGAATTATTTAACGACAAGAAAGTTGAGCCTAATAGTAGGCTTGGACAAGCTATGAAATATTGGATAAATAATAAAGAAGGTTTGACCCAATTTTTAAAAATCCCAGTTAGCAATCTTGATAATAATTGGGCTGAGAGATCACTGCGTACCATTATTTTACAAAGGAAGAATTCATTATTCTTTAAAACAATCAATAGTGCTGAGATACATAGTGGTCTGTATAGTATAGTAAAGACTTGTAGTGAGAACGAGATCAATGCCTTTAAATATTTAAATTGGCTACAAGAGCAGAGTAGCAAAGCAAAGAAGCGTCCTGCGAATTATACGCCTTTTGCCTATGCAAGATATATGAATAATACGGAATTAATCGAGACAGCAGCTTAAACGACAGGAAGCCAATCATTAGAGAATTTGGCAGAACTAGGATCACCATTATGAATAAGAATGTGTAAGGTTCTATAACAAATTTGATAAGATGAATTATCAGATGGGAAAAGTTTTGCGGTAAATTTACCTTTGGATAGGCGTTTAGAGCATAGCCAAAAGCCTTGACCGTCAAAGGACAAAATTTTAATGGCAGTTCTGTTTTTATTATAGAATAAAAACAAGGAACCATTAAGAGGGTCAGAAGAAAGTTTTTGTCTACAAACAGCGATTAAGCCATCGATACCCTTGCGAAAATCGATGGCAATAGTGGCAACAAAAATAACTGACGCCGGGGTTAGTTGCAGCATAAAAATGTCTGAATTATGGTTTTTGGTTCTAGTGTTTGGATAATAAGTTTGGTACCATTTGGTTTAATAATGTGACAAGTATAGTGATTTTGTTTGGGGGCAGCTACAGGATCGGTATCTATAGAATTTAATAGTTGAAATGGGAGAAAATTAATATTTTGTTGTAGAGCTTGATTTGAAGTTGAGACAGGAGAAGTTTTGAGGGTAGGCTCATGGGCTTTTTTAATTGAACTGATTGTTGCTTTATTAATATTAAGATGTTTAGCTATCTCTTGGTAAGAATAATGATGGAGTAATTGGTAAACTAATTCCTTTAGATGGTTTGGTATAGGATCAAACTTATTAGTTTTAGTTTGACGCCAGGCTTTAAATTGCTGAGCTACTTGCTCAATAGTAATTGATGGTATTTGCATAGTATGAAACCCAAATGTATAAAAAATTCATACTAGCAAAAACATTAGATAAAGTTATGCAGTTTTGCTGCAGGTATACAGTGCAGAGCTTAATATTACGGCATGAATGCCTCATGTATGTACTAACTTAAAAGTTAGAAACTATTTGTGTATGGCTCATTTAGAAAGTGTCACAACACAAAAAAATATATCTGTGAAGTGTAAGATTTTGTTAAAAAATATCGAGTCTGTCCTATAGTTTGTGTAAGTTGCAAAGAAAGCAGTAAGAGATTACTGTAAAAAAAGTAACTTAAGCAAGCAAGGAGGAATTATGGCTAAAAAATTAGATACAGATAAAGATACATTAGACATCAGTAATCAGCTAGTAGAAGAATTATTATCAAAAGCAGATCCATCGGAGTTATTTGGTCGAGATGGTTTATTTCAACAGCTAAAGAAGCAAATAGTTGAGAAAATATTAGCAAGTGAGTTGGATCATGAATTAGGATATTCAAAACATAGCAAGATGCCAAAAGTAGATAATAATCGTCGTAATGGTAGCTATGAGAAGACAGTAATTGATGGGGATGGTCGTAAGCTGACAGTAGAAGTACCAAGAGATCGGGAAGGAGAGTATAATCCTCAATTAATACCAAAAGGGCTGAGGAGATTTAATGGATTTGATGAGAAAGTGATATCCCTTTATGGTCGCGGTATGACAGTCAGCGAGATCCGAGGGCATTTAGAAGAAATATATCAAACTGATGTATCTGGTGACTTGATATCCACCATAACAGATGGGGTGATAGAAGAAGTAACTAGGTGGCAAAATCGTTGTTTAGATAGGGTGTATCCAATATTATACTTGGACTGTATCTATGTAAAATCTAGAGACAATCACATAGTAATAAATAAAGCAGTATATTTAGCACTTGCTGTAAATATAGAAGGGAAAAAGGAGTTACTTGGCATTTGGATAGGCAAAAATGAAGGTGCTAAATTTTGGATGCAAGTAGTTACTGAGTTAAAGAATCGAGGAATTGAACAAATTTATGTTGCTTGTGTGGATGGTTTAAAGGGCTTTCCAGAAGCTATAAGCAGTGTATTCCCGAGTACTATAGTACAATTATGTATTGTACATATGGTTCGCAATTCAGTAAAGTATGTGTCATATAAAGATTTAAAAGAGGTCACATCAGATCTAAAACAAATTTATACAGCTAATAATGACGAAATGGCACGTTTAAAACTTCAGCAATTTGGTGTAAAATGGGATAAAAAATATCCGGTAATTTCTGATATTTGGCAACGTAATTGGTCTGGGATAATACCGTTTTTTGCCTTTCCTGAAGAGATCAGAAAGGTAATTTATACTACTAACACTATAGAATCTGTAAATCGTCAAATTAGAAAAATTATCAAAAATAAGGGGGTGTTTCCAGATGATAAGTCAATTCAAAAAATAATATTTTTATCCCTACAAAATGCAGCCAAAAAATGGACCATGCCTATTAAAGATTGGTCTTTAGCTTTAAATCAATTTGAAATACTTTGTGGAGATTTTAAATATGATTTATTGGAAAATAAAAAATGAACTTACACAAATTAAATGATTGACTCAAAATATCCTATCTTTTCTTGATAAGATATTTAAAATTTATGTTGAAACGACGCACTGCAAGTGCGGGGTTTTTCTCCCAAAGTGGGACAATAAACATCATGTGAGTGCTTGATATTCTTAATTTGTACCGTTGTATCAGCAATTATCAATTCCAAATCTTTTTTTTTAATTGTGTTAGTTCTTATTCCAACTCTTATCAACTCTGCTAATATCTCGTTATATCCAGATTCACCTAATAAATTACAAAATCTTCTTATGCTAGTTTCCGACATCGCTATATCTGTTTCTATATATTCCCACCCACAGAAATATTGCCAATACATGTTTTCTTTTAGTTCTTCCTCTGCTAATGAATCTGAAAAATTATACATTGCTTGTAGCATCGTTACACCAAGCATCACTCTATGACATTTTCTATTTCTACCAAATCTCTTAATAGAAACATTTTTTGATAACCATTCTTCTAGACCAGACCAATTTATTAATTCTCTTAATTTATATAGCTTATTATTTGAGTTTAATTCTTCTTTTAATTTATAACCAAAAAGTTTTCCTTGTTTTTGTGATTTGATAATATTTTCTATTGGCATATTGACTGAAATCCATAAGGTTTATTAGCATATTTTAACATTTTCTTATGGATTTCTTTATTATTTTCTGCCATTAAACCCTATTATCTATAAGACTTATAGAGTTTTGCCGGACAGACTAGCTAATCTAACTCGCGAAAATTCTGATGGGTCTAAATTGATTCTACCAGTTATACATCCCTTCAAAATCTCTGTACAAAAATCCTTAGTTACTGCACCAGATGTTTTACTCTCCGCATAGAAATTCATTACAACTAACGTGAATTCGGGATAAGGATATTGTGAACATGTAGATTAAAATCAAATTTTGTTGCAGGTTTATTTTTCTTTAATGAGTAAGCAACAAGAGTAGATAATATATGGACAAAGGAATTTATTGGTGATCTATGTCTAGTATGTTCAAGGTTCATTTTATTTTTTAGATAATCAAAAACTGTTTCAATTAAGTTACGCTTTCGAAGTAAGATTTTTTCTTTCAAATCCATTAATTTATTTTCCATATTCTTCTTAATTCCATGAATCATTTTTAAGCCTCTTTCATATAAATTTAAGAACAAATTTTGCTTAATATAACCTTTATCAGCTGCTATAATTCCAGTTAATCTTTTTGTTAACTCCGGTACTGGAACCCTATCATCTACATTGCCTTTGGTCACTTTTAATGCCATAAACTCCCCTTTATAGTCACCTTTTTGGTTAAAACCCCCAGCTTCAGCTGGGAAAGACTTCAGTCCTTGTTCTAATATTTCAATTCACTATAACTTGAATATATGATATTTTAATATACATGAAGAGCTTGCTCTTATGTATATTAAAATATCATATATGACAGATTATAACAAGACTAGCCACACTGTATTTTACCATCGCTTTCATGTTGTTTGGATCACTAAATATCGCTACAAAGTATTGCAGGGTAACTTATAAGAATTAGGATCAGAGAGATAGCACAGGCATTAGTAATATCTCTTTAGAGTAATAGCGACTTCCAGTCTAGATATCAACCCACCAGCTTCAGCTGGTTGTTATTGAGTATTGATTATTACATGTAATTTAAAACCATAAAAATACCCCATAGAGGATTTACTATGTTTGGCTAATCCTTTAAAAACTTTATTGCTATAACGCCTTTTATTGTGACAAGCTTTAATCGTTGTAGAGTCAATAAAATAAATACCTGTTTCCTCACCAAACAACAAATGAATCAACATATTTAGCGGTATGAATAATCGTGCCATTAATTCAACAAATCTATTATAACTCAAGGCTTTGGGAAAATCATCCTTATGCATGCACTCTATATAACTTTTATAGAAAAATTTAAAATTCTTAGCATAGGATGTATGAAACATAATTATTATTGTTAACATTTCACTTAGACTCATGCTACAACAGCGATTTCTTTGCTTATTTGATGGTAATAACTTTCTCTGTTCATACTCCAAATAAATTTTACAAAAATCATCTATAAAACTATATAATTCTGTGATATCTTTTCTCATGCCTGTAGTTTGTTTTTTTGTTTAAAAATATAAATACTGCAGGCACTCCTTTTTGACAATCCTTTTATCTATTACTATTTCATCTATATCTTATCCCGAACTGACGTAACGCATAAGAAAGCAAAGCCAAAAACTGGTTTAAATAATATTCAAAAAATTGCTGAAGAATGACGGATAGATAAATTTATCAACCTAAAATTAGACGGCAACCAAATAGTGGTTGAAATTGATCAAGATAAGAAAAAAGAGTTATTTTCTCTTGATGGTTGTTATGCGTAAATTACTCGCTTTTATGCACTCTATTGTCAAAAATAATTCTTCTTGCAATGAAAATTTATGTTAAGTTACTATTTCTTATTGACTTCCATTACGGATGCTGGGGTAAGTTATATTGAACTCATGTTAACTTTCAGTGTTGTTCTCTTCTATAGCCTCATCTACTTTACTATCCTCTAGTTTAAACTCAAGCAAATTAATTGAACCTATATGTATACCATTATCAGAAAACTCAATATCAAATTTCACCTTTTCATAAGTTGCTAATTCATTATCATCTGTCTTAACTACTCCAGATAAAGAAGAATCAACAGCTTTCTCAATGAGAGTTTTGACCATTTTTTTAGGTAATAACAAATTGTTAGGAATCAATTTATCGATGATATCATGGTAATTAGTCAATTCAAAAGATAATTTACCTTTTGGTAACCTACTATCAAAAAATTGTAAAAACCCTACCAAATCTACTTGGGCATTATCATCACAAGAAAAAACTAAACGATCGATATTTAGATTTCTAATAGAATTTGTATCTTTACCCTGGCTAGTAGCAATATTGATCAGTGTGGCTAAATCAAGCTGTGCTGTTTTGAAATTAAAAAAATCTTCCCCCGCAGAGTACAACAAACGTAATTGTAGAGCTATATTTTCACCGTCCTGAGATTTTGCCTTATTGATTAAGAAAACTAAATCAGCAATATTAAAAATTTCCTTATCTTCCTGAATGAAGGATAATAATTTATTGTTAACTTGCAGAAACTTTACGATAGATTTTAAACTATCTCCATGGGATAATTTATATATAGGTTTATTAAATTTAACTAGTGCTGTAATATATTCCTTGGACTGAACACTATACTCTACTAATTTACCATCAAAATTCTCTTGTTGTTTTATTCCTTGTTTTCCTAAAATCAATCTAGCTTTTTTAAAACTAAAATCAAACAAAAATGTCATTTCCTCAGTAGATATTTCTTTGGAATTAACATGATCGATAAATTTCATTTTTGGCTCGACTAAATGAATTTGAAAGCGAATAGGAAAGCCAGAAACTTTGATTTGGTTATAAGATATTTTAGTATTATCTGTCTCTGAATTCTTTATAGTATTTACTATATTGCTTTTGATAGTATAAGCAATGCCAAACCATATTATGGTGTAAATTAAACAAATAAAAAACAAAATTTTACGTATCACTCTATATACTCAATTATAAGTTAATATTACGGGTAGCAGATGGCAAGCGAACCCTTATACCGTCAAGTTCTTCACTAACAATAATCTGACAACCAAGTCTTGAAGTATGGGTAAGACCAAACGCTAAGTCAAGCATATCTTCTTCTGCTTCAGAAGGATTTTTTAATTTGTGGTAAAATTCCTCATCTACAATAACATGGCAAGTGGCACATGCTAGTGATCCTTCGCATGCACCTTCAAGATCAATGTCGTTTTGATGAGCAATTTCCAAAATAGACAATCCGAGAGGGGCATCCACTATTTTTTCCGTACCATCTTTATCTATAATAAAAATTACTTTAGGCATTAATTATCATTACCTCTTATCTTATTTTATCAATATGCTTACCTTTCAGTAAGTCTAAAGTAGCATTATTTAATCTCTCAAAAAAGAAATGCTTTGTTATAGTCTCAAAAGTTTTGCTACATTCTATAATGTAATCACGATCATTTGAATCTATTGCTTCTTTCAGAGTGTTAATTACAGTATCAATTTTTTCCATTTCATTCTTTGCAAGAATATTCGGCGTTTCTCTAATAGCATTTTCTATATTATAAATCAAAGATTTTGTATCAATAATTGTTTCCTGCAACAATTTCTTATTATGATCACTGGCAGCATTTTGATAAGCATTTTCTAGAATTTCGGTAATTTCACTTTCATTTAAGCCATAACTTGGTTTTATTTCAATGTTATGTGATATATTACTATTTTTTTCTAGAGCTGATACTGACAAAATACCATCTGCATCAATAGAAAATGTTACTTCTATCCTCACTCCACCTGCTTTCATTAGTGGTAATTTTAGTTCAAATCTTGCAAGTGACCGACAATCTTCTACCATTTCTCTTTCTCCCTGTACCACATGCAACTTCATAGAAGTTTGGTTATCTACATAATTGGTAAACTCCTTAGTAACCGATATCGGTATGGGGCTATTACGAAGAATGATTTTCTCAGTAATACCACCATTTAATTCGATACCAAGTGACAAAGGAACTACATCAATTAATAAGGAATTAACATTTGCTGAAGTTAGATTCTCTGCCTGCAGGGCTGCTCCCCATACTACCGCCTTATCTGGGTTAATATCCGAGAAAATAACAGTATTAAACGTTTTTGCTAAACTTCTACTAATTAAGGGTATGCGAGTTGAACCACCAACAAGGATGATACCTGAAATATTAGGATTCCCTGCATACTCTAGCGTATCTTTGGTAATAGCTATTGTACGTTCTACCAATGGTGATATTAATCGTTCAAAATCCTCTATATTTAATTCTAATATCTTCTCTTCATATATAATACTACATTTATTTTGACCACTAAGTGTTTCTTTAGCTTTTTTTGCTAATTTTATTAATTTGCTAGATTCTAGTAATTTATATTTATCACAAAAATGCCTCATCACTAAGTGGTCAATATCATCACCACCTAAAATATTATCTCCACCAGTGGCAATAACCTGAAGCACACCGGTTTGCATATTGAGAATTGATACATCAAAAGTCCCGCCTCCTAGGTCATACACTAAATAACATCCACTACTTTCTTTATTTAAACCATATGCATAAGCTGCTGCTGTTGGCTCTGCAATTAACCTTAGTACTTCAAAGCCAGCAATTTTTGCTGCCAGCATTACTTCTCCTCTAGCAGCATCGTTAAAATGTGCTGGCACGGTTATTACAGCTTTTTTGACTTCCGAATTCAATTTTTGAGTAGCCTGTTTCTTTAAGTACAAAAAGATTTGTCCGGCAATTTCTGGAATCGTCAGTAATTTTCCAGCAAACCTTATTCGTAAAATTTCGCTATCTAAATCAATATAATCTTTCACTAAGGCAAAAAGTGCCGGATTATTTTGTATATCAGATAATTTTTTACCGAAAAGTCTTTTAATAGAACGAAAATTATCAATTATATTATCATTGCCAACAATAAAGTCTTTACCATGAAATGCTATAACTGATGGTATAAGTTCTTGACCATGATCATCTATGATAATTTGTATTATTTGTTTATTTGATAAAGCAATCAATGAGTTAGTTGTACCAAAATCAATACCAACTGCTATATCCTTATCATGTTCATGCTGGTTAGAAGAGCCAGCTTCGCTAATTTCTATTATTTGCATGACTTGATTTTTAGTTGAATATTATTAATTAAATTTTTAAGGTATTTAAATTTTATGGTAATATCAAGAGCGTTTTGCATATTTTGATCTTGAAATGCAGTAGTTAGAGATTCAATAAGTTTTTCTTTTTCAAGGATTTTGTTATTTAGCATATGCTCTAACTTAGTTAATTGTTGAGTAGTTTCAACAAGCTCTAATTCACTCCACACAATATTTAATTGTTCCTTTGAGATACCTTGCCTAACCGTTATTTCATCCAAGACTATATTGTTTAAAAGTAGAAGATACTCAGCTCGTGCTAAATCATCTTTAAGAATTGAATAAGCTTTATTTATATCAATAGAGAGAGCCAAATTTTCTTGCCTCGCATTGTTAGTTTTAACTCTATCTGGATGATATTTTGATTGCATAGCAAAATATTGACGATCCAATATATTTAAGTCAATATTATATTTTCTTTCTACACCTAATAACTCAAAATAACTGCTCATAATCACTTCTAGTAGATCAATTATCAAACCATGCCCCTGTGATTATATACTAGAAACCTCAGTTTTGGATTAAAATTTTTAATTTTAATCTAGAACTGGCTAGAATATCAGAAAAATGCATTCTTGAAGCGGCTGGCACGAATGCATTTTAAACCTTTCTAAAGCTAAAAACATGATTTTAAAAGATTAAAATCATGTTTTTAGCAAAATATTAATTTAACAATCAGATGCAGAGCCGTCTCAAATCTGATTGTTTCGATAATTTCACCGAATTTGGGATAAGAATTGACAAATTCTTATCCCAAATTCGCGTATATAGATAGCATAGTAAAGTATCAAATCTATTAAATCTTACGTATCACGTCAGTTCGGGATAAGATATAGATGAAATAGTAATAGATAAAAGGATTGTCAAAAAGGAGTGCCTGCAGTATTTATATTTTTAAACAAAAAAACAAACTACAGGCATGAAAAAAGCAGGAGTTTCGCAGTTAGCAAAATTGCGAATCAGCTAAAAGGCATCTAATGTTGTTCTGAATTGATGTTTTTATAACTTCCCAAGTTTGTTGATATAAAGTAATTTTTTCATTTATCCTCCTTTTGTTCATATCGAGCCAAGCAAATACGGCAAGGCAAATATGATTTCTCTGAGCTCGACCCGTGCGTGCCTGACAGCGTTCAATACCACAAGTTTGTTTTAATTCTCGATGATAAACTTCTATAGACCACCGTGCCTTAACAATTTTCTCTATTTGTTCACGTGTTGGATTTTCTAAGTTAGTTGTTATGTAATCAATGCGACCATTTTTTGCCACAAACTTAAATACCGTAACCCAACCGTATCCACGTAGGTGAATTTTTAGTCCCTCATCAGGAATCTCTAAACTTTCTAAGCTAACATTATGATTAACTTTTCTATTTTTTCTTAGGTTACTAACCCATGTCCAACCTAAATTACGTATATGTTTCAAATTCTCCAAACCGCTATACCACGCATCCATTACTACTGCATCAGGATTGATCCCTCTTTCCTTAGCTAAAGTAAGCATATCACAAAAATGCTCATTCTTTGTTTTTCCATCAGTTTCTTTATCATATATTCTATAATCTACAGGGGTAGATTGATCAGTTTTAGCATTGTAATGCAGTAAGTTGACCATCCCTATACCAGGTATAACATCATGTACAGCTCCAGAATATTGATAATGTACAAGCTCAATTTTCTTACTGTATTGCTTTGACAATAACGTGTCATCTCCCACTAATAAACAAGAAGCTTCCCTATCAATATATTTTGACACTTCTCTGTAGATCCCGCTAGGGCGGAAATCCTTACTATTTAACCATCGACTTGCACTATCATGAGATAGGTTTATTGGACTTACTTCAGATAATGCTTTACCACTATATCTTACGCTACTTGCTTGTAAAAATGATTTATATAAGTCTTTGCTACATTTTGATCTTGCCATGCTTAACTAAAACTCTTTCTTGCTAGATTAACATATTTTTTGCTAAGTGCGAAACTCCTGTTATTGTTAACATTTCACTTAGACTCATGCTACAACAGCGATTTCTTTGCTTATTTGATGGTAATAACTTTCTCTGTTCATACTCCAAATAAATTTTACAAAAATCATCTATAAAACTATATAATTCTGTGATATCTTTTCAGGAGTTTCGCAGTTAGCAAAATTGCGAATCAGCTAAAAGGCATCTAATGGAGTCAATCATTTAATTTGTGTAAGTTCATTTTTTATTTTCCAATAAATCATATTTAAAATCTCCACAAAGTATTTCAAATTGATTTAAAGCTAAAGACCAATCTTTAATAGGCATGGTCCATTTTTTGGCTGCATTTTGTAGGGATAAAAATATTATTTTTTGAATTGACTTATCATCTGGAAACACCCCCTTATTTTTGATAATTTTTCTAATTTGACGATTTACAGATTCTATAGTGTTAGTAGTATAAATTACCTTTCTGATCTCTTCAGGAAAGGCAAAAAACGGTATTATCCCAGACCAATTACGTTGCCAAATATCAGAAATTACCGGATATTTTTTATCCCATTTTACACCAAATTGCTGAAGTTTTAAACGTGCCATTTCGTCATTATTAGCTGTATAAATTTGTTTTAGATCTGATGTGACCTCTTTTAAATCTTTATATGACACATACTTTACTGAATTGCGAACCATATGTACAATACATAATTGTACTATAGTACTCGGGAATACACTGCTTATAGCTTCTGGAAAGCCCTTTAAACCATCCACACAAGCAACATAAATTTGTTCAATTCCTCGATTCTTTAACTCAGTAACTACTTGCATCCAAAATTTAGCACCTTCATTTTTGCCTATCCAAATGCCAAGTAACTCCTTTTTCCCTTCTATATTTACAGCAAGTGCTAAATATACTGCTTTATTTATTACTATGTGATTGTCTCTAGATTTTACATAGATACAGTCCAAGTATAATATTGGATACACCCTATCTAAACAACGATTTTGCCACCTAGTTACTTCTTCTATCACCCCATCTGTTATGGTGGATATCAAGTCACCAGATACATCAGTTTGATATATTTCTTCTAAATGCCCTCGGATCTCGCTGACTGTCATACCGCGACCATAAAGGGATATCACTTTCTCATCAAATCCATTAAATCTCCTCAGCCCTTTTGGTATTAATTGAGGATTATACTCTCCTTCCCGATCTCTTGGTACTTCTACTGTCAGCTTACGACCATCCCCATCAATTACTGTCTTCTCATAGCTACCATTACGACGATTATTATCTACTTTTGGCATCTTGCTATGTTTTGAATATCCTAATTCATGATCCAACTCACTTGCTAATATTTTCTCAACTATTTGCTTCTTTAGCTGTTGAAATAAACCATCTCGACCAAATAACTCCGATGGATCTGCTTTTGATAATAATTCTTCTACTAGCTGATTACTGATGTCTAATGTATCTTTATCTGTATCTAATTTTTTAGCCATAATTCCTCCTTGCTTGCTTAAGTTACTTTTTTTACAGTAATCTCTTACTGCTTTCTTTGCAACTTACACAAACTATAGGACAGACTCATCTAATGTTGTTCTGAATTGATGTTTTTATAACTTCCCAAGTTTGTTGATATAAAGTAATTTTTTCATTTATCCTCCTTTTGTTCATATCGAGCCAAGCAAATACAGCAAGGCAAATATGATTTCTCTGAGCTCGACCCGTGCGTGCCTGACAGCGTTCAATACCACAAGTTTGTTTTAATTCTCGATGATAAACTTCTATAGACCACCGTGCCTTAACAATTTTCTCTATTTGTTCACGTGTTGGATTTTCTAAGTTAGTTGTTATGTAATCAATGCGACCATTTTTTGCCACAAACTTAAATACCGTAACCCAACCGTATCCACGTAGGTGAATTTTTAGTCCCTCATCAGGAATCTCTAAACTTTCTAAGCTAACATTATGATTAACTTTTCTATTTTTTCTTAGGTTACTAACCCATGTCCAACCTAAATTACGTATATGTTTCAAATTCTCCAAACCGCTATACCACGCATCCATTACTACTGCATCAGGATTGATCCCTCTTTCCTTAGCTAAAGTAAGCATATCACAAAAATGCTCATTCTTTGTTTTTCCATCAGTTTCTTTATCATATATTCTATAATCTACAGGGGTAGATTGATCAGTTTTAGCATTGTAATGCAGTAAGTTGACCATCCCTATACCAGGTATAACATCATGTACAGCTCCAGAATATTGATAATGTACAAGCTCAATTTTCTTACTGTATTGCTTTGACAATAACGTGTCATCTCCCACTAGTTAACCACTCTGCACTGCAAGTGCAGAGCTTAATATTACGGCATGAATGCCTAATGTATGTACTAACTTAAAAGTTAGAAACTATTTGTATATGGCTCATTTAGAAAGTGTCACAACACAAAAAGAATATATCTGTGAAGTGTAAGATTTTGTTAAAAAATATCTGTATGATTCATTCTTATCTTTTCTTGATAAGATATTTAAAATTTATGTTGAAACGACGCACTGCAAGTGCGGGGTTTTTCTCCCAAAGTGGGACAACAAAAAGAATATATCTGTGAAGTGTAAGATTTTGTTAAAAAATATCTTATCTTATCCAGGAGTTTCGCAGTTAGCAAAATTGCGAATCAGCTAAAAGGCATCTAATGTTGTTCTGAATTGATGTTTTTATAACTTCCCAAGTTTGTTGATATAAAGTAATTTTTTCATTTATCCTCCTTTTGTTCATATCGAGCCAAGCAAATACAGCAAGGCAAATATGATTTCTCTGAGCTCGACCCGTGCGTGCCTGACAGCGTTCAATACCACAAGTTTGTTTTAATTCTCGATGATAAACTTCTATAGACCACCGTGCCTTAACAATTTTCTCTATTTGTTCACGTGTTGGATTTTCTAAGTTAGTTGTTATGTAATCAATGCGACCATTTTTTGCCACAAACTTAAATACCGTAACCCAACCGTATCCACGTAGGTGAATTTTTAGTCCCTCATCAGGAATCTCTAAACTTTCTAAGCTAACATTATGATTAACTTTTCTATTTTTTCTTAGGTTACTAACCCATGTCCAACCTAAATTACGTATATGTTTCAAATTCTCCAAACCGCTATACCACGCATCCATTACTACTGCATCAGGATTGATCCCTCTTTCCTTAGCTAAAGTAAGCATATCACAAAAATGCTCATTCTTTGTTTTTCCATCAGTTTCTTTATCATATATTCTATAATCTACAGGGGTAGATTGATCAGTTTTAGCATTGTAATGCAGTAAGTTGACCATCCCTATACCAGGTATAACATCATGTACAGCTCCAGAATATTGATAATGTACAAGCTCAATTTTCTTACTGTATTGCTTTGACAATAACGTGTCATCTCCCACTAGTTAACCACTCTGCACTGCAAGTGCAGAGCTTAATATTACGGCATGAATGCCTAATGTATGTACTAACTTAAAAGTTAGAAACTATTTGTATATGGCTCATTTAGAAAGTGTCACAACACAAAAAGAATATATCTGTGAAGTGTAAGATTTTGTTAAAAAATATCTTATCTTATCCAGGAGTTTCGCAGGGTTTTGTCGCATCTATAAATCATACTACATCAAGATTGTTAAAACTAAGGTTTTGGACATTATGATGCCATTAACATAGCAAAATTCTCAAAAGTAGAAAGATTATCATTAGCTCCAATTATTTGTCTTTTTTGCATCATACGAATATTTTCTATACCGGTAATAGTCATTTCTGCAGAATGAAAACTCTTAAAACCAAGCATTGGCTTTGTACGTTTTTTGATAAACCTATGATCTTGTTCTACAAGATTATTCAGGTATTTGGTCTGAATAACCTTAATTTTATAATCTTTAGGAACTTCTGTATTCAAATCATTAAGAGCAGCCGTATTACTACCGCTTTTATCAATTACTACTTTCTCAGGAAAATTATTCTCTCTAAAGGCTTTACGAAAAAATGCAAGTGCTGCAGGCTTGTCTCTATGCTTACGTAGCAGAAAGTCTACAGTATTACCAAGACTATCTAGTGCTCTATATAAATAAACCCATTTACCGTTTAATTTAATATAAGTCTCATCCATTCTCCAACTACTACCAACTGGCTTCTTTCTTTTTCTAACCACCTGATCTATCAATGGTACAAATTTTATAACCCATCTTTGTAATGTAGAGTGATCAATTTTTGCTCCCCTTATACTCATCATTTCTTCCAAATCTCGATAACTTAAAGAAAATCGGCATTTCATATAGACAAATAACATTATTATTTCTGGTGAAGAACAAAATCCTTTGAAATATGATAATAATCTTGCAGTAATACGAAACATCTTAACATCTTTTTTAGATCATTATATCAATCTTTTTTCTATTGTCCAACATATGCGACAGAACCAAAATAAGTTGCTTGGTATTAGTAAAAGAGGTGATATCTATTTACGTACTTTGTTAATTCAAGGGGCAAGATCCATTCTGAATAGCAAGATAAGATTTACCACGGAAGAACAAAAATCTAAAAAAGATTATAGCAAGTTTACTGAGTGGATGTTTAATTTATCTGAGAGAAACGGTCATAATAAAACAGTTGTCGCGGTAGCTAATAAGCTAGCAAGGGTGGTATTTGCATTACTTAGTTCAGGTGATGATTATACCGAGAGTAAAGTTTGTAGTTAAAAAACTACTCCAAATAATTGATGAAATGACATTATAGGTAATAGAAGTTTAACAAATTCCAATCCGGAATATGCGAAGAATGATAATATTGATGGTAAATAAGACGAACCTTAGCTTACAAAAAAACTGATTTAGCTAAGGGCTATTTATAAGTCGATAAAATAATAAGTATAAGTTTGTAAGCCAGCGAATTCCATCAGGGCTATAGGATAAATTGCTTGATTTATTGTCTATAAGCCGGATACATGACTGCATTCGATTTTTTTGCTGTTATATATTATTTTTTTCTTGCATTGTTGGGTAGGTCCATACATATGCTAATAAACCTTATGGATTTCAGTCAATATGCCAATAGAAAATATTATCAAATCACAAAAACAAGGAAAACTTTTTGGTTATAAATTAAAAGAAGAATTAAACTCAAATAATAAGCGGTTCTGTCGCATATGTTGGACAATAGAAAAAAGATTGATATAATGATCTAAAAAAGATGTTAAGATGTTTCGTATTACTGCAAGATTATTATCATATTTCAAAGGATTTTGTTCTTCACCAGAAATAATAATGTTATTTGTCTATATGAAATGCCGATTTTCTTTAAGTTATCGAGATTTGGAAGAAATGATGAGTATAAGGGGAGCAAAAATTGATCACTCTACATTACAAAGATGGGTTATAAAATTTGTACCATTGATAGATCAGGTGGTTAGAAAAAGAAAGAAGCCAGTTGGTAGTAGTTGGAGAATGGATGAGACTTATATTAAATTAAACGGTAAATGGGTTTATTTATATAGAGCACTAGATAGTCTTGGTAATACTGTAGACTTTCTGCTACGTAAGCATAGAGACAAGCCTGCAGCACTTGCATTTTTTCGTAAAGCCTTTAGAGAGAATAATTTTCCTGAGAAAGTAGTAATTGATAAAAGCGGTAGTAATACGGCTGCTCTTAATGATTTGAATACAGAAGTTCCTAAAGATTATAAAATTAAGGTTATTCAGACCAAATACCTGAATAATCTTGTAGAACAAGATCATAGGTTTATCAAAAAACGTACAAAGCCAATGCTTGGTTTTAAGAGTTTTCATTCTGCAGAAATGACTATTACCGGTATAGAAAATATTCGTATGATGCAAAAAAGACAAATAATTGGAGCTAATGATAATCTTTCTACTTTTGAGAATTTTGCTATGTTAATGGCATCATAATGTCCAAAACCTTAGTTTTAACAATCTTGATGTAGTATGATTTATAGATGCGACAAAACCCTTATTTTTGCCACCACTAGAGTGTTGCCTTGGCACTAATCCCAGCCATGCTGATAATTGCCTACCATTTTCAAAACAACTAGCATTACCTATTGAGGCTATTAAGGCTGTGGCAGTTATTAAACCTATACCTGGTATCATCATTAGTTGTTGGTGATTACTATACTGGCTAGCTATGATTTTTAATCGTTGTTCTAGCTCTTTTATTGTCCCACTTTGGGAGAAAAACCCCGCACTTGCAGTGCGTCGTTTCAACATAAATTTTAAATATCTTATCAAGAAAAGATAAGATAAGATATTTTTTAACAAAATCTTACACTTCACAGATATATTCTTTTTGTGTTGTGACACTTTCTAAATGAGCCATACACAAATAGTTTCTAACTTTTAAGTTAGTACATACATGAGGCATTCATGCCGTAATATTAAGCTCTGCACTTGCAGTGCAGAGTGGTTAACTAATTCTCTTGCCCAATAGCTAGCTCCACCGCAAGCTTCCATGCCTACTAGACATTTTGGTACGTTAGCCATAAAAGTTAAAACCTGTTCTCTCATTAATTTCTTCTTTAATATTGTCTTGCCATTTTTATCTACACCGTGAATTTGAAAAATTCTTTTTGCAATATCTATACCAATTGTGGTAACTTCCATATGGACCTCCTTATTGTTGTTTAGGATTCATTTCCTATCCTAGAAGATTAGCATACGCTTCTCATTCTGTATATAGGGTAGGTCCATACCATTATTTTAACATTTTCTTATGGATTTCTTTATTATTTTCTGCCATTAAACCCTATTATCTATAAGACTTATAGAGTTTTGCCGGACAGACTATAAAACTTGCCTAAATCAAGTCTTATTCTTTTCGATCGCTCAGCAGTGATTATAGAATATATTGTTTCAAGAGTGGTATCAAAATCATCGTTAATAACCACGTAATCATATTGTTTGGCATAATACACTTCTTTAGTAGCCAATTTCACACGCAACTTTATTGATTCTTTACTATCTTGCCCTCTATTTTTAATTCGTTGTTGCAAAATACTAAGACTCGGTGGCAAAATAAAAATTGTAATTACATTTGGCAAGGTTTTTTTTATTAGCTTTGTACCTTGCCAATCTATATCAAACAAAACATCTAACCCTTGACTTAGTAAGTCTTCTACAACTTTTTTAGGTGTTCCATAATAATTATTGTAAATATTTGCATATTCAAGAAATGCATCTTGCTCAATTAATTTATTAAATTCCTCTTTGGTCTTGAAATAGTAACTTACTCCATCCACTTCATCTGTTCTTGGTCTTCTAGTAGTTGCAGAAATGGATAATCTAAGATTACTGTCGATTTTTAAAACTGCTTTAGCTAAGCTAGATTTACCAGTAGCCGAGGGCGAAGACAAAATAATAGCTAATCCTTTACTTCTGAGAGATAGTAGCATTCTTGGTGAAACCTTTATATAGCAATAGAATTTTATCTTTTAATATTAATTTTTGTTTCTTTAACTGCCTGACTTTAGTATTATCTTGCAAATGCAAAAATCCGGTATTTATTAGTCTTTCTAAATCATTATGTTTTTTTTGTAAACTTTGTATGTGGCTCATGAGACTCATCTGCAAACTCCATAATCAGTTAAAAGCTTGGTTTTTTGTAAACCAAGCATCATTTTAATATAAGCAAATACACTTTGAAAGGAAAAAATATAGCTATGACTAGCGATAATAAAAAAAAATTGCTTGTGGCAATCTCTGGAGCTTCTGGAGCAATATATGGTATAAGGTTACTTGAGATTCTGAGGCAGATAAATATTGAGAGTCATCTAATTATTTCAAAATCTGCTCATCTTACCATATTACATGAGACGAATTATTCCATAGAACAAGTAAAAGATCTAGCAGATTACTGTTACAATCTTTCTGATATTGGTGCTAGGGTTTCTTGTGGTGCTTTTAGGACATTTGGCATGATAATAGCTCCATGTAGCATGAGAACTCTTGCATCAATTGCTGGCAGTATTGAGAATAATTTAATCAGTAGAGCAGCAGGGGTTACACTAAAAGAACGAAGAAAACTGGTGTTGATGATAAGAGAGACTCCTTTACATCTAGGTCATTTAGAAAATATGTTAAAAATAACGAATTATGGTGGGATAATTGCACCTCCAGTACCTGCTTTTTATAGTTTACCTAAAACCTTGGATGACATGATAAATTATTCAATTTCGCGGGTTCTTGATATTTTTGATATTAATACTGATTTAATAAAACGTTGGGATGGTATGCCTACAAAAATTTAAAATCTATTAGTGCTTGAAAAATATCTGCTATAATTGTAGTGACGTCTTGAGGGTCATATATGCAACAAAGTTTTGAAAAAATACTAAAAGGCTATCAGCTATTTAGAAAAAAATATGCTTATGGTAATAAATCTATTATGCAGAGTCTATCCCGTGATGGTCAACAACCAAAGATTATGGTGGTTGCTTGTTGTGATGCACGAGTAGATCCGGCATTAATACTACAATGTGATCCAGGGGATTTATTTGTTGTACGTAATGTAGCAAATATTGTTCCTCCTTACGAAAAAGATGGATCTCATCATGGCACAAGTGCTGCCTTAGAGTTTGGAATATGCTTTTTGAAAGTTGAACACTTAATTATATTAGGACATAGCCAATGTGGAGGAATTCAAGAATTATTAAATAGTGACAATAGAGTGCAGAATGATTTTATAACCAACTGGGTTGCTCTGATAAAAACACCTAATTTTAGACATCATAATGCTGATGATTATACAAAATTAGCACTTAAACAATCACATCAAAATTGTATGACGTTTCCATGGATTAATAAACTAGTGACCAAGAAAGAGCTAACTATTCATTTATGGTTTTTTGATATAAAAACTGGGCAAATTTTTACTTATTCTGATAAGCAACAAACACATCTACCCCTTGCTTAGGTTCTTTAGCATATTCAGGTAGAACTTCAAGAATTAAGATTCCCGCGACCTAAAAATCGAATGCAGTCATGTATCCGGCTTATAGCAAAGTAAATTTTATTAATAGATATCTTTGGCAAACTCGCTTATTAGAAATCTAAAATTAAAAAATTAGACTAAAAAGCAGGATTATTAGAATTAGTATTTATCTAGTATTTATTAAATTGACCATATTTTATAATTTTAGTTACTATGTATATAGTTGTATTTTTATATTAATCTTAACATTATCGGTATATATTATGACAGCATTAAAAAGTTATATAGATAGTAATGGGAGACTTGCTATCCCCGCTAAAATTAGAAAAAAACTGCATCTTAAAGCTGGTGATGAAGTGTCCATTAAATATAAAGATTCTGAATTAATAGTTTCGACTTATCATGCTAATATAGAAAAAGCTAGAAATATTTTAAGTAAATACAAGAATATTGATTTACAAAAAGAGCTAAAACTGATGAGGAACGAAGATGCAAACAAGTTCTAAATCTCTAATCAAGACTAAGAAATTTTTATTAGATACATCTGCAATCATTGCCTTATTAAAACAAGAATCAGGTTATAAAATAGATATCTTTCGAAACTCGCTTATGCTAGGGAATTTGTAGGAGACAGGGAACGCAGAACCGCAGCGTACTAAATGTACGTGAGGATTCGAGTACCGGATCGACGCACAAATTACCAGCAGAAGTAGAGTTTCGAAAGATATCTAATATTAGAGGATGTTATTGCAAGTAGTGCCTTATCATCAGTTAATTTAAGTGAATTAGTTTCTGTCTTAACTAGATCTAATATAAAGTCTCCCCGTCAAAAGTCTAGAAGGATAATATATAATATGCTTAGCAGATAAAAATATATAGAGAATCCATAAGAAAAAGCTATAATATTGGCAAAAAACTTAAGGATTATCTGATTAATGCCGATAGAAAATATAACAAAGTTGCAAAGACAAGGACAACTTTTTGGTTATAAACTGACCGAAGAATTAAACCACAATAATAAATTATATAAATTAAGATCATTAATAAATTGGTCTAGTTTAGAGGAATGGTTGTCAGCAAATGTTGATATTAAGAAATTTGGTAGGAATCGCAGATGTCACCGCCTGTTACTTGGGGTGACTATGCTGCAAGCGATGTATAACCTGTCAGATGCAGCGACTGAGGAAGAGTTAAGAGAGAACGTATATTGGCAGTATTTTTGTGGTTGGGAATATTTGCAGAAAGATGCTGAAATATCAGAAGCTAGTATCCGTCGGTTTCGTACTATATTAGGAGAAAATGGCTACAATGAGATATTAAAGGAGCTGATAAGAATCGGATGCAAAGCAGGTGTAGTAAAAAAAAAGACTTAGCATCGATAATAGTTGATACTACTGTACAAATTAAGAATATTAAGTATCCCCATGATGTGTACTTGATGGATAAGGCAAGAATAGAGCTAGTAAAGCTATGTCATGCCTTAGGCATCAAGTTAAATGAAACATATGCCAAGCAATATAAAAGAGATATATTAAAATTATGGAAATATAAGGATAATAGTAAAGCCAAGAAGCGTAAGAAAATAATGAGGCATTTAAAAGTATTACTGGGTCGTTTAGTTAGGATATGTCAGCGAGAAATAGCTAAAGCAAAGTTAAGTTTATCGGCAAGACAACAAGAAATACTGAATAAGATAAAAAAGATACAAGTACAATCTATATTGAGTAAAGCAGAAAAAGAACAATATAAAGAAGAGAATAAAATATTATATAGTTTTCATGCACCGGAGGTAGAGTGCATTGGTAAAGGGAAATTAAACAAGCCATACGAGTTTGGTAATAAGGTTTCGATAGCAGTAAGTGGTCGGGGTAACTTTGTATTAGGGACAAAATCTTTTCATGGCAATCCATATGATGGGCATACATTATCGGAGACTGTAGAGATTGTAAAAGAATTAACAGGAGTTGAAGTAGCAAGAACCTTTGTTGACTCAGGTTACAAGGGGAATAATTTTAAGGAGAAGGGCAAAGTGTATAGCCCATATTGCAAGAAGAAACTATCGTCAGATGATAAGGCAATGCTCAAGAGACGGAGTGCCATAGAACCGATAATAGGGCATCTTAAAAGTTATGGTAGAGTTGGCAGAAACTACCTGAAAGGGGTAATAGGAGATGTCATTAATCCGTTAATTTCCGCTGTAGGATTGAACTTACGGTGTATTGCGAATCATTTACTCAAAACAAATTTTTCTACATAGAAATTAGTCAGTAAAAAAATAATCAAATAATTACAAAATCGTTAGTTAACCACTCTGCACTGCAAGTGCAGAGCTTAATATTACGGCATGAATGCCTAATTTATGTACTAACTTAAAAGTTAGAAACTATTTGTGTATGGCTCATTTAGAAAGTGTCACAACACAAAAAGAATATATCTGTGAAGTGTAAGATTTTGTTAAAAAATATCTTATCTTTTCTTGATAAGATATTTAAAATTTATGTTAAAACGACGCACTGCAAGTGCGGGGTTTTTCTCCCAAAGTGGGACAGTTAACCACTCTGCACTGCAAGTGCAGAGCTTAATATTACGGCATGAATGCCTAATGTATGTACTAACTTAAAAGTTAGAAACTATTTGTATATGGCTCATTTAGAAAGTGTCACAACACAAAAAGAATATATCTGTGAAGTGTAAGAGAGCCTTTCTAATTAAGTGTGTAAATTTTTCATAGGGCTTAAATTCTACCTTCAAATTTTATCAAAAAGTGAGCCATAGCTGCGTTCCAGTTTGGAATCGGCATAACCCATTTCTTGGTCATATAATCAATTGCCAAATATAAGGTCTTAAAAACAGCATTATCATTTGGAAAAACCCGTTTATTCTTAGTAACCTTACGTAATTGGCTATTGACAGATTCTACACTATTAGTTGTGTATATTACTTTCCTTATCGCCTCAGGGTATCCTAGAAAAACCATTAAATTTTCCCAATGAACATACCAAGATTTAGCAATTTGTGGATACTGTTTACTCCATTTAGCTTCAAAAGATTCTAAAGCAAGATGTGCTTCTTCCTCCGTGCTAGCAGTATATATGGGCTTTAAATCAGACGCTAATTCTTTTCGGTCTTTATATGATACATATTTTAAACTATTTCTAATCTGATGTACAATACATAATTGATGTTCGGTTTTCGGAAAAACTGCTTCTATTGCCTCAGACATACCGGTTAAATTATCACTGCAAGCAATAAGCATGTCTTGCATACCTCTGTTCTTCATCTCAGTAAAATTACCAAGCCAAAATTTCGCTCCTTCATTTTCACTGATCCACAATCCTAAAATATCCTTCCTTCCAGATAAATCAATACCTAATGCTACATATACAGACTTATTGATAATTCGTTTATCTTGACGTACTTTTACTACTAAACAGTCAAAAAATACTATAGCATATACTCGATCCAATGGTCGGCTTTGCCATATCTTGACATCCTCAATTACATCATCAGTAATTTGACTTATCAAACTTTCGCTAACGTCAGCTCCATACAATTCTTGCATTTGAATCTTAATATCAGATAAGCTCATTCCTTTAGCGTATAATGATATTATTTTATCATCAAATCCTTCAATACGTCTTTGACGCTTCGGAATTAATGCAGGTTCAAATGTACTACTTCTATCCCTTGGAACCTCAATCTCTACAACTCCATTATTTGTTACTAGATTCTTTACATTCCTACCATTACGAACATTATCACTATCAGTATGACAATATTTATCATATCCTAAATGATTATTCATCTCTGACTGCAATGCCTTCTCTACAAGCCGTTTGGTTAATTGTTTTAATAAACCATCCTCTTTAAGTAATGTTGATATATCTGTATCATTATTTATTAATAAATCTATCGCTTGATTCATTGCTTCATTTTGTTTTTGGTGCATTATAATTTCTCCTTTTGTTATATTATATTTTTATATAACCTTTGAAAAATTTACACACTTATTTGTACAGAGCCGTGTAAGATTTTGTTAAAAAATATCTGTATGATTCATTCTTATCTTTTCTTGATAAGATATTTAAAATTTATGTTGAAACGACGCACTGCAAGTGCGGGGTTTTTCTCCCAAAGTGGGACAATAAAAAGATGTCATCCCTACAAAAAAGCAGAGGGATGACATCAAAGTATGCGAACTTTGGATAAGAATTAACTAATTTTTATCTAGAGTTGGGGTAAAGTGTTATTCGTATGAAGAAATGAGCGTTAGAAGTCCATACCGCCCATGCCACCCATACCGCCGCCCATACCACCACGTGGCATAGCAGGCTCATCTTTATCAGCTGGTTCATCGATAATAAATGCTTCAGTAGTAATAATCAAAGAAGCAACCGATGCTGCATCTTGTAAAGCAGTACGCACGACCTTAGTTGGATCGATAATACCAGCCTTAATCATATCAACATAAGTCATATCTTGAGCATTGAAGCCAAAGTTTTTCTCTTTACTATCAATAAGTTTTCCAACTACAATAGCTCCGTCCATACCAGCGTTCTCTGCAATTTGCCTTACTGGAGCTTGTAGAGCTTTCTTAACGATGTTAATACCAGCTTGCTGATCTTCATTAGTACTTTTTAACGACTCTAAGGATCTTGCTGCATAGAAAAGAGTAACACCACCACCAGCAACAACGCCTTCTTCCACTGCCGCTCTAGTAGCATGCAATGCATCCTCAACACGATCTTTTCTTTCTTTTACTTCAACCTCAGTAGCACCACCAACTTTTAAGACAGCCACACCACCAGCAAGCTTAGCTAAACGCTCTTGTAATTTTTCTTTATCGTAATCTGAACTAGATTCATCGATTTGTTTACGAATTTGTGAGCAACGAGCTGCAATGTCTGCCTTACTACCAGCACCATCAATTATGACAGTATTTTCTTTGGAAATAGTAACTTTTTTAGCAGTACCTAGCATTTTGATATTAACATTTTCAAGTTTCATACCAAGATCTTCACTGATGAGCTGACCGCCTGTTAAAATAGAGATATCTTCCATCATGAATTTTTTTCTATCGCCAAAGCCAGGAGCTTTAACTGCAGCAACTTTTAACCCACCACGTAATTTATTTACTACCAAAGTAGCAAGTGCTTCTCCTTCTACATCTTCAGCGATTACTAGTAAAGGACGTCCTGATTGCACTACTGCTTCAAGTACTGGTAACATTTGTTGTAAATTTGATAATTTCTTTTCAAATAGTAAGATAAACGGATTTTCCAATTCTGCTACCATCTTTTCGGAATTAGTAACAAAATATGGTGATAGATAGCCTCTATCAAACATCATGCCTTCAACTACATCTACTTCAAAACTAAAATTCTTAGCTTCTTCAACGGTAATTACGCCTTCTTTACCAACTTTTTCCATCGCCACGGCAATTTTCTCGCCAATTTCTTTGTCACCATTTGATGAAATAGTACCAACTTGAGCAATCTCCTCTTGGCTGCTGATTTTTTTACTAGCTTTCTTAATTTCTTCAACTATTAGGTTAACAGCTGAATCTATACCACGTTTTATATCCATAGGGTTAAAACCAGCTGCTACTGCTTTGTTACCTTCTCTTGCTATTGCTTGAGTTAGAACAGTTGCGGTAGTTGTTCCATCACCAGCAACATCAGATGTTTTACTTGCCACAGATTTTACCAATTGAGCTCCCAAATTCTGAGCTTTGTCTTTTAGTTCAATGGCTTTTGCCACTGTTACACCATCTTTGGTTAGTCTTGGTGAACCGAATGACTGTTCAATTGCAACATTTCTACCTTTTGGACCTAATGTTACTTTTACGGTATCAGCTAAAATATCAATACCTCTTAGCATTTGTTCACGTGCATTTGAGCCGTGTCTTATTAATTTTGTTGCCATATTTATGTTCTCCTTACAATAAATAAATTATTAACCAATTATGTCCACAACTGTTAAAAGTTTACAAATACCTATACCACAACGTCATTGCGAGCGTAAGCGAAGCAATCCAGGAAACAATCTATAAATAAATGTGTTGCTGGATTGCTTCGTCGACCTTACGACCTTCTCGCTAATAGACGTATAAAGAAGCTGTATTTACTAACTTTCAATAGTTATGCAATTATGCCCATGACATCACTTTCTTTCATAATGACCAAATCTAAACCATCAACTTTTACTTCAGTGCCAGCCCATTTGCCATAAAGTACTTTATCTCCTACTTTAATTTCTAATGGATGGACAGTACCATTCTCACTTTTTGTTCCCTTACCTACAGCTACTACTTCACCTTGTATTGGTTTTTCCTTTGCTGTATCAGGAATAATAATTCCTCCACTTGTTTTTTCTTCTTGTTGAATTGGTTTTACCGCAATTCTATCATGCAACGGTCTAAAAGACATTCTTACCTCCATAGATTTAATACTTAATAATGTGTATTCTATATATGCTTGATTTTGTAACAGTTCAAGGGGTAAAAAGAAAAATTTTTAAGAATAATTGCTGTGAGCAAATTGTGTATAATACCTTTTTTATCCTCGCATAAGTTTTTCTATTATTGACTTTATAGGAGTATAGTTTAAAATTAAAAATGAAGTAACTGCAAAGTTACTTTGGGGTGTAGAAACCTGTAATCCACTAATGGTAAGCATCAACCATTAAATGATGTATCCTCGACTTTATGGTCGGGGAGATGATAGCTATGTTCAGGACTTAAGGTGCAAACCTTAAGTCTAAAGGCTATCGTAGCTGTTTAGTGGCAGTTTTTCTAACTCCCCGATCGCCAAAGTAATCTATTAAGATTCTTTGGTGGTTAAAACTTGATAACTTTAAGTTTAATCATAAAGGGGATACTGCTATGACATACACAACAACTTTACCTTCTGAAGCAATCATCTTTTTTGATCCAGCTTATGACCATTCTAAGGATATAAAACTTAGAGATGATGTCACTACTACCAGCCAACAAGAAGGACTAACAGTAGTAGAAATTATCGAATCTAAAGGACCTTATGACCACAGTACTTTTGGTAAGTTAATCCGCCGAGTAATGAGCTGCAATAATAAGCCTGTCACCATCCTCATTAACGAAGATATACGGCATACAACAATTAACACTCTACTTTGGTCTGTACTTGGTACTTTGTCATCTGCCGACCTAATTACCGTTACTACTTACGAAAGATTCTATAAAAAAGTACTCTTGAAAAAAGTAAATATAGAGGATGATTATTTTTTATACGTCGCTGCTATTTATTGTAAAAACCATTATAAATTTGGTAATGAACAATTAAATATTTAATACAGATGAGTAATATGCTAACTAACACGAGTTGCCAATTAACCACAAAGCTGAGCTTAATCATGATGATATACAATCTCACCTAAAAGCTGGTTCTTCTCATCAGATTCTATTGACACATTATGCACTACTTCATTATATGAAGGTGGTATTGGAGGAGGTGGTATTGGAGGAGGTGGTGGTGGTGCAGGTTTACGAACTTTCTGGTAAGAGTACATTGGGGATGTAGTTGTAATATCTAGAGGTACTTGCGGGTATAAAGATGGTAGTACACTAGGTTGTGCAGAATCTGCTGCTGGATGGTTGTTATTAGTAACATACGTATTATTACAGTTACTTGATCCTTCAAGAAGAGTTGATAGGGGTAGTGCGGGAGCACTTGCCCCACATTCAGCTTGATATGCCTCTAGTATTATCTTATATTCTTCCAGTTTAGATTCTAAATATTCATTCAATTTTTTAAAAAAAGTATCTTCTGTTATCCATATTCTACTTACCCATGGTGCACCCTTCTTAATTATATAGCTCAACCCAGCAATCTTCAGTGCTTCCTTAAAATCATGTTGGTCAATACATTTAAGTAACTTTCTAGCTTGAATTATTGTGTGTATTTGGTCACTACGTTCTTCAAACTTTTTGCAATTAACTGTATTATACTTTGATAAGACAGATTGTTGACTATGCAGACCTTTTAAACTAGCTTTTAATTCCTGACTAGCTGATGATCTATCTTCCGTAGTTTTTATAAAATTACAACATTCCCCCAAATTAGCAGCCTTCAATATCTCATAAACACTACTATCAGTAGCAAACAACTTGATAGCTCGTTCTGTCTTATCAATTTTATTTTCAAGTAATTGTTTTGCGGTAGAAAGCCTACTAATAGCGTATGATCTTTTGACATAATAAACACATAATTAAGATTATATTAATATGACATAATATAATCTTAATATATATTAATATGCAAGGTTTAGTAACAATATAGTTAAAATTAGTTATCTAAATTGTCATATTTATATCATAATCACATACTATTTTGTTTCATTTTATTTTTCTTGATGGCATAGCTAATCAGCTCATCCATAACATTGTTTCTTATGGCTACTGCAATATCTACTTCATTTTTTTTCTGAATTTCTTGCCTTTTCGTCTTATCAATTCTTTTTGATTTTACATAAGCAAAATACGCCCTATCTTTTGACTGAAAAACTGGAGTATTGGAATCAATGTTAGCATAAAAAATTGCTGATAGTAATTCTGTTGGTAATTGCTGATTATTATGAACTTCATACCTAGAAAAAGTTGCAGCTTGGTTGGTAGTAATATCTAGAGGTTTTTTACTTTTACCAGGTTTATATTCTTTAGCAAGACTCTCTATGTTTCCTAAATTTATCTTTCTAATATATTGCTTATACCATAGTTCGTATACTTGATCCTTGACTGCCGAGAATTCTTGTAGTTTACTTGGCTGAATAGATTTAATCTCAACCAATATAAAAGCTCCTGTATCAGTTAGTTCCATTGGATATGATAATTCTCCTTCTGCAAGATCAAAAATACTATCAGCATTTTGGCCAAGCTCAACATACCATTTGCCTTTTAAGTGTTGGCGTTGTGGCACGATGGGACTTCGCGTAGGAACAACGGTTTGACTACGCCTAGTCTGCTCGCCACTCGCAGGCTTAGCCAACTCTTGAAATTCATCTTGTATATTATTAGTTAAATCCTTATAACTTACAGAATCTAAATTCTGTATTGGTAATTCATATTTTTTGGCAATTTCTGTTAAACTTGAACCAGCTGCCACATCATCCTCTAGATTTTTTGCTAACAGTAGCTTCAGCTCTTCTATTTTTTGTTGTTGCAATAATTCATTAACCTGTTTTCGTACCTCGCTAAATTTTTTATTAGCAAATTCTTCTTGGTTATCCTGATAAAACTTCAATAATTCTTCATCGCTATTATGAATTTGCTTACCTAACACTTCACTTGATATTTTTACATAAGACAAGCTACGTTTTTCCGGTATTTCAAATAACTCTTGGTTTTGCTTGTATAATTCTTCTAACTCGACCGGAGTTGTATAAGTCATAAACGTACCTTTAGGTTGGGCTTTTAGGTCAATTTGTACAAGGTCGACCTCTCTTGTTTCAGCCATATAGTCTACAATATTTTTGACCATTATTTTTGGTGTTTGAAATGATTCTATAAAAATACTAATTAGAGTATTCTTTAAGGTATGTTCTTTAACATCAAATACATAGTCCTCCTCATTAATATAAGAATTTTTTAAAAAACCTTTAAAGAGTGCTATGTCAAATAGACCTTGCTCATTCTTAAAATTAGCGGATTCTTTAATAAACTGAATCACAGTATCATCAGTTATATCTAGATTATAATAGTGTACTAAATAATTCATAATGCGATTATTGATAAGTTTTTTAATAATAAAATTATCAATATTCAACTGCTTTATATCTTCTTCACTAAGATGTGTTCCAGTTTGTTTTTGAATAACACGAATTTGTTCGGCTTTTGCTTTTAGAAAATCTTCTTCACTAATAGTTTTTGCATCAGAAAATGTAATCAAATCAAAATTATTGGTAGTCTGTAATACATCTTTAATTCCCCATCCAACAAATGCAAAGGCAATCATTCGAAGTAAAACACGCATTACAAAACTATCAGCAGCGTTTCTAATATTATTTAACATAAATTATAAATTTCTTCTTCAAGTTTTTGTAGTATACTACAATAGTTCTGTACACTAATATCTGCAAGCGATTTTTATAAAAAAACTTATTATTGCTAACTGGAAAATGCATATAAGTTTAGATGATGCATTTAAATTTTGTGCTAGACTGATAGAGCAGCAACATAACAACAAATTTATTATAGCTCCTCCTACTCCCTATCTTGCTTATTTATCTGATAAATTCAAATCTATAGAGTTTTGTGGACAAAATGTCAGTCAATTCGAAGAACAAGGAAGTTATACAGGAGAATATTCAAGCCTATTACTGAAACTAAGTGGTATTAATTACGCTATTGTTGGTCATAGTGAACGTAGAAGCTTTTTTCAAGAATCCAATGAATTAATCAGACAGAAAGCAGAGAATTGCTTAAATGCCAAGATTAGCCCTATTATTTGTATCGGAGAAGACCTAGCTACACGAAAAAATAATAATTATAAAAAATTTTTATTAAAACAATTAGTGGAATCCCTGCCAAATGATAAAATAGGGGAGGGGATAGATGTAATAATAACCTATGAGCCGATTTGGACTATAGGAACAGGGATTATTCCTAACCAAGAAGAATTAATAGAGATATTTGATGTCCTCAATTGTTTTCTTCAGCAAAGCCAAGTTGCAAATAATGTTAGCTTAGTGTATGGTGGATCTGTAAATTTAGGTAATATAGAAAAAATATTAAGTGTACAGAATATTGATGGGGTTATGATTGGCAAATCTTCACTTGATTATCAAATTTTAGTTCAAATATTAAATTATAGGTTTTTTGAAAAATGATGAATATATTACTTTTTGTTCATATTGTAATAGCAATACTGCTAATTATCGTAATTCTGATGCAAAAGACTGGCAATGATGGGTTAAGTGGTATGAGCGGTGGTAGTGGTAATATGGGTGTTGTAACAGGCAGAACTGTAGCTAATTTCTTGACTAAAACCACGGTAGTGCTTGCCACCTTGTTTATAATTAATGCTATTATTCTTGCCAATCTGTCTTCTAAGAAAAACCTTGGGATAATTAAGAAAATTGAGCAAGTTGACGATAAACAAGAAGAGTCTAGCTTGCCAATTGCCAAGTAAAATTTAAGGACCAAGTTATGCAAAAGATAATTGATTTACATAATATCAAAATTGGTAATACCTTACCATTTGTGTTTATTGCTGGACCTTGCCAAATAGAAAGTCTAGATCATGCATTATTTATGGCTGACAAGCTTGTGACCCTTACTGCTAAACTTAACATACCCTTTATCTATAAATCTTCATTCGATAAAGCTAATAGAACTTCAATAAATGGTATCCGGGGTAGCGGTCTTGAGAAAGGGCTGGAAATTTTGTCTAAAGTAAAAACAGCCTTTAACTGCCCTATTCTTACTGACGTTCATACAGAGAATCAGTGTGCTAAAGTTGCTGAAATTGTTGATATAATCCAAATCCCTGCCTTCTTATGTAGACAAACAGATTTGCTGCATGCTGCAGCTATGACTAATAAGGTTGTTAATGTTAAAAAAGGTCAGTTTCTTGCCCCTTGGGATATGAAGAATGTGTATGCTAAACTTGAAGCGTTTGGTGCAAAGAATATCATGCTTACCGAACGGGGTGCATGTTTTGGTTACAACACACTAGTATCAGATATGCGTAGTTTGCCAATTATGGCAGAAACTAAGACCCCTGTAATTTTTGACGCAACCCATTCAGTTCAGCAACCAAGTGGCATAGGCAACAGTAGTGGTGGCGAAAGAAAATATGTTGAAATATTAGCAAGGGCAGCTGTTAGCGTCGGAGTAGCAGGTGTTTTTATGGAAATTCACCAAGACCCAGATAATGCCCCAAGTGACGGACCTTGTATGATCAAGCTGGATGATTTAGAACCTATATTGGTTAGGTTAAAGAGCTATGATGAGCTAACTAAAGCAATATTGATATAACCTAGATAACAACAAATAAGATTAGATATACTCTTCTGCCTAGAAGATAAGTAGCTACAACAACTACTTATCTTCTAGGCAAAAATAACCTGAGATTATGCCGCAAAAGGACCTTTAGTTAAGGAATTTTCACCCTGACACAAAATGGTCAAAATTACACGGGAAAATCATTAATAACGTCGTTATATTTTTTTTTGGCATCCGATAAACTAAGGCGTGAATATATCTCCAACGAATCTCCTGACTTAAGCAAATACCTAAAATTAAAGAATTATGCTTTAATATATTTAAAATAACAAAATAATGTTGTGCCTAAATTTTAAAAACCCCAACACTATGAGCCTTCCAAGCTTATACCTTATTAAAAAATGCGGAAGTCGGGAGCGGAGATCTTTAGACACGACAACGCCAATTCTTGAAGTTCTACCTGAGTATATATATTTATGAGGGAGTAAATTATACTACTCATTGGAGTTTTCTCCCCCAAGATTGAAACACCCCACCTGCACTTTGTATAACCGTCTTATCTTGAATAATCTGATCCATTTCTTTTAGCATCTTTTCTATTTCTAAATTATCGATCAACTTATGCTTAATAAAATGTTCTTTTTCTTCTAAAAGAGATAATTTTAATAATAATTTTTCTTCAGCCCCATTAAAAACTGGTTGATGAAAATCAAATTTTACATCTGTTAATTGAAGAGTACACAAAGTATTAAATAGCTTTATACCATAAGAATAATCTACACTAAGTCTTTTTTCAATTTTATGTAATAATTCTTTATATTGTTCTATTGAATGAGCATATGGATAATTAAATATAGCCAGGAGTTTCGCACTTAGCAAAAAATATGTTAATCTAGCAAGAAAGAGTTTTAGTTAAGCATGGCAAGATCAAAATGTAGCAAAGACTTATATAAATCATTTTTACAAGCAAGTAGCGTAAGATATAGTGGTAAAGCATTATCTGAAGTAAGTCCAATAAACCTATCTCATGATAGTGCAAGTCGATGGTTAAATAGTAAGGATTTCCGCCCTAGCGGGATCTACAGAGAAGTGTCAAAATATATTGATAGGGAAGCTTCTTGTTTATTAGTGGGAGATGACACGTTATTGTCAAAGCAATACAGTAAGAAAATTGAGCTTGTACATTATCAATATTCTGGAGCTGTACATGATGTTATACCTGGTATAGGGATGGTCAACTTACTGCATTACAATGCTAAAACTGATCAATCTACCCCTGTAGATTATAGAATATATGATAAAGAAACTGATGGAAAAACAAAGAATGAGCATTTTTGTGATATGCTTACTTTAGCTAAGGAAAGAGGGATCAATCCTGATGCAGTAGTAATGGATGCGTGGTATAGCGGTTTGGAGAATTTGAAACATATACGTAATTTAGGTTGGACATGGGTTAGTAACCTAAGAAAAAATAGAAAAGTTAATCATAATGTTAGCTTAGAAAGTTTAGAGATTCCTGATGAGGGACTAAAAATTCACCTACGTGGATACGGTTGGGTTACGGTATTTAAGTTTGTGGCAAAAAATGGTCGCATTGATTACATAACAACTAACTTAGAAAATCCAACACGTGAACAAATAGAGAAAATTGTTAAGGCACGGTGGTCTATAGAAGTTTATCATCGAGAATTAAAACAAACTTGTGGTATTGAACGCTGTCAGGCACGCACGGGTCGAGCTCAGAGAAATCATATTTGCCTTGCTGTATTTGCTTGGCTCGATATGAACAAAAGGAGGATAAATGAAAAAATTACTTTATATCAACAAACTTGGGAAGTTATAAAAACATCAATTCAGAACAACATTAGATGCCTTTTAGCTGATTCGCAATTTTGCTAACTGCGAAACTCCTGATAGCTTTATAATCATGCTCTTCACATGCAATAGTTCCACCCGGCTTTAATAAACTTAACATATTATTTAAGGCTTTTTGAGGATGTGTTATACTAATTATCTTTCAAAACAGAATTAATAGGATTAATAATCCAATTCCAACTAGTGATAGATTTAACAATTTGAGGACTTGCTTCATATTTTAATATAGCATCTGACATTCTATTTAACACATCCTCCATTGAATGAAATAATTTATTGTAAAAGAATTTTTCTTTTATTTCCTCCCACATATTTTCAGCAGGATTTAGTTGAGGAGACAAAGGTGGAAGATGATGAATCATTATATTTTGTGGTATTGTTATAGAAGTTTGACGATGATTTGCTGCACCATCACATATCAGCAAAATAAACTTATCCGGATGCCTTGAGGATAATTCTTGTAAGAAAATATTCATACATTCTGATGTCATATAAGGTAAGATTAACATATCCGATACTCCAGTCATTGGACTAAATGCTCCATAAATATAACTATATTCCCGGATAACTTGTTTAGCGACAGCAGGTCTGTTACCTTTGTAACTCCAACATCTTTTTATATCATTTATTCGTCCAAAACGAGACTCATCTTGAAACATCACTTGTAACTCAAGTCCCTCCGACTTAGACCGGACATTGGCGGCGGTAACCACTGAGCCGAAGTTTTTTTAAAAGATTCCATCTCATCTTTATTTTGGTTTGGATGATGAGGACGGGGAAAAACTTTACGCCAATGATGACGATGTAAAAGTTTGTAGATTGCTGATTTAGTTACTTTCTTCTGCAAAACCTCTTCATATTTTTTCTGTATTTCTCTGACTACTACAACTTCTCCTTGAGATGCCCTATGATTAAAAGATTTCAGTATTTTACTTTCATTAGACTCATCCATATAACAATGATTCCTACCTCCTCTTTTAGTTTCTTTTAATACTGATTCTCCTTGCTGATAATAAGCAGTATGAATTTGCCTAACTCGACTAATACTTAAACCGGTAATTTCAGAAATCTGCTTAGGTAAATATGAAAACTTGGCACGCAAATAAATACATTGTATCTTGCGAAACGCTATTAGTTCTGGTGCCAATTTTAACAAAAATTCCATCCGACAAATTGTTTCAGGTGGATAAACATATTGATAACCTGACATTACTTTTTTTATTTTTATTTTATAACCTCATTATACCATATTAATTCTATTTTGAAAGATAATTAGTATTAGATGTATGAGTACAAACCTACAATATACGAGGTCATATTGCTCATTACCCTGATAATCTTGTATATCTGCAACTTGGTATTCAGCAATATCGATGTTTTTACTACTTAACTTACTTTTAGTAAGCTCTATCTGTTTTTGGCTTATATCTAGGCATAATAGTTTGCCATCTTGTCCAATTTTCTGATATATTACATCAATAGACTCCCCCGATCCACAACCAATAATTGCCACTTTCATATTTGGACGAAGTGCTAGCCTATCCAATAGAATATTAGTATATTTGCCATATATTTTATTGTCCCACTTTGGGAGAAAAACCCCGCACTTGCAGTGCGTCGTTTCAACATAAATTTTAAATATCTTATCAAGAAAAGATAAGATAAGATATTTTTTTAACAAAATCTTACACTTCACAGATATATTTTTTTTGTGTTGTGACACTTTTTAAATGAACCATACACAAATAGTTTCTAACTTTTAAGTTAGTACATACATGAGGCATTCATGCCGTAATATTAAGCTCTGCACTTGCAGTGCAGAGTGGTTAACTCAAAATACTGAGCCTATAATCCGTTTCATCGCCAGTTGCCAAAATATAGCTATTCTTTTTTACCATTTGATTTAATTTTATATATCTATTTTTTAGTAAATATATTGCTGATTTGGTTTATTGATAGCAAGAGAAAATAATATAGAAAATTGAAATAATAAATTCTTGATTGTAACAATATCACTAGTTCTCAATAGAATCCGAAAATTTTATTTCACAAATTAATTACTATTTTTTTTGCTAATATGCTTAGTGATTATTAGTAAATATGCTACAATGCAGTGAATTCAAGTAATTTATTACATTTTATGTTTCAAACATTAACTCAAAATCTAACGAAAATTTTTGATCGTATCAAAAGAAGTGGTACTTTATCGGAGTCCCAAATAAACGATACTATGCGTGATATTAGGATTGCCCTTCTTGAAGCAGATGTTGCACTACCGGTAGTTAAGGATTTTATTGCTGAAGTAACATTAAAAGCTACGGGACAGGAAGTCATAAAATCAGTAGCTCCAGGGCAGATGATAGTAAAGATTGTCCATAATGAGTTAATTAATATATTATCCTCGTCTCTAGATGAAAGTAGTTTACAGCTTAAATCTGAACCGCCGGTAAATATTTTAATGGTTGGTCTGCAAGGTAGTGGAAAAACTACAGCAAGTGCCAAATTAGCACTTAGGCTAAAAAATCAAAATAAAAAGGTACTTTTAGTCTCTCTTGATATTTATCGACCAGCTGCACAGGAACAATTAACTATCCTTGGTAAATCTATAGGGGTAGATTGTTTAACTATTGTCCCCAACCATACTCCTATAGATATTGCGAAAAGAGCTTTACACGAGTCGAAATTATCTGCCTATGACGTCGTTATTTATGATACAGCAGGTAGGTTGCAAATCGATGATGAGATGATGAAAGAAGCATCAAATATAAAAAATTTAATAGACCCAAAAGAGATAATTTTGGTAGTTGACGCAATGACGGGGCAAGATTCGGTACTTATAGCTAGCAATTTTGATCAAAAATTAGGGATTACCGGCGTAATTTTATCCCGTATTGATGGCGATGCCAAAGGTGGGGCGGCTCTAAGCATTAAACACGTTACCAAGAAACCTATTAAGTTCTTAAGCACTGGCGAGAAATTGACAAATCTAGAATTGTTTGACTCAGAACGCATAGCTTCAAGAATATTAGATATGGGAGATATCATCTCCTTCGTTGAAAAAGCAGCAAGCATAATAGACCATCAAGAGGCAGAAAGAGCGGCTGCTAGACTTAAAAAAGGTAAATTTGATTTGGAAGATTATCTAATGCAAATGAGGAGTATAAAGAAACTAGGTGGATTCAGTAGTATGATGAGTATGTTGCCTGGTATTAATAAAATTATCGATAAAGTCGATCAATCGAAATTAAGTGGCAAATTAATAGAGCACCAAGAAGCAATAATTTTATCTATGACCAAAAAAGAACAAAAAAACCCAGATTTGCTAAATGCCTCACGTCGAAAACGTATCGCTGAAGGCTCTGGAACATCAGTCCAAAAAGTGAATAGTCTATTGAAACAATTTAAACAAATAAGTGCTTTCATGAAAAAGGCAAGCAATATGAATCCCAAAAGCCTAATGCGTAGTGGTATAGGCAACTTATTTAAATTATGATAACCTGAATTACCTTAATTCTTATCCCAAATTCGCGTAACTGGAGATTAAATGCTTAGCAAGGTATATAACGATCTTATTTTACAGATTAAAGCCAATAAATATGATTTTTTAAGGTTTGATCTGATTAAGCAAGATGCAATAAAGTATCTCGCAGCTCAGCTTGCTTTAAAATATGATATTGTGGTAGTTATAGGTTTTGGTGCGTCTTCTCTAAATGTTAGAGCATTATTAAGTATAAAGGCAGTAGCTACTAAAAGGCTAATATATCTTGATAGTTTAGATCAGTTGGAAATTGATGAAAAACTGGCATTAGTTGATTTAAGTAAAGCAGTCTTTTTCTCATTGAGTAAGTCTGGGAACACAAATGAAACCTATTTATTAACTAAGTATGTTTTAGAAGTTTTACACGTTTCCCCTCAAAATATTTATGTAATAGTACCATTTAGTAATAATTTATTACGTAATTTAGCAGAGTCTTTTGGTACAAATTGTCTAGAACATGATAACATTCGTAGTGGAAGATTTGGCGTAATTTCTAATGCATCTTTGCTCCCAACCGCAGTTGCAGGAGTTGATGTACATAAAGTCGTACTAGCTGCTTCAAAAAAAATATCAGATATTATTTTTGATGGATTTAATATTTGTGAGATAGCGGAGTATTACCTTAATCAATATTCTTTAAATAGACATATGTTAGTTATGTTTAATTATTGTTATCAATTAGATGGTCTATGTAGATGGCAACAACAGATTATAGCTGAGTCGCTTGGTAAGAATGGTTTTGGTATAACTCCTATAATAGCAAAAGGAACATTTGATCAACACAGTCAATTGCAGCTTTATTTAGAAGGTCCGGATGATAAATTTTATCAAGTTATTACTAACAAAGCAAGCTCAGATATTGAAATAGCTCTAACTGCTCATGCTAATAATATATATAATGCATTAGATCAAGTTAAACGACCAGTGAAGCTAGAGAATTTTGTATATATCGATGAACAGGTAATTGTAGATCAAATTATTCACGTAATGTTGAGTACTATACTAATTGCAAATCACCTAAAAATCGACCCATTCAACCAGCCATCTGTGGATGAATATAAGAAGGTATAATAGACCTATTTCGCGTCAGGGAGATCTGCAAGTGCTGAATTAAACAATACAGAAAGATTTTTCTTATCCACTTTGTCATTATCAGAAAAACTAGCAATAGTGGTGTCAATCATATCACTAGACAGTCTCCCCGTCAAAAGTCTAGAAGGATAATATATAATATGCTTAGCAGATAAAAATATATAGAGAATCCATAAGAAAAAGCTATAATATTGGCAAAAAACTTAAGGATTATCTGATTAATGCCGATAGAAAATATAACAAAGTTGCAAAGACAAGGATAACTTTTTGGTTACAAACTGACCGAAGAATTAAACCACAATAATAAATTATATAAATTAAGATCATTAATAAATTGGTCTAGTTTAGAGGAATGGTTGTCAGCAAATGTTGATATTAAGAAATTTGGTAGGAATCGCAGATGTCACCGCCTGTTACTTGGGGTGACTATGCTGCAAGCGATGTATAACCTGTCAGATGCAGCGACTGAGGAAGAGTTAAGAGAGAACGTATATTGGCAGTATTTTTGTGGTTGGGAATATTTGCAGAAAGATGCTGAAATATCAGAAGCTAGTATCCGTCGGTTTCGTACTATATTAGGAGAAGATGGCTACAATGAGATATTAAAGGAGCTGATAAGAATCGGATGCAAAGCAGGTGTAGTAAAAAAAAAAGACTTAGCATCGATAATAGTTGATACTACTGTACAAATTAAGAATATTAAGTATCCCCATGATGTGTACTTGATGGATAAGGCAAGAATAGAGCTAGTAAAGCTATGTCATGCCTTAGGCATCAAGTTAAATGAAACATATGCCAAGCAATATAAAAGAGATATATTAAAATTATGGAAATATAAGGATAATAGTAAAGCCAAGAAGCGTAAGAAAATAATGAGGCATTTAAAAGTATTACTGGGTCGTTTAGTTAGGATATGTCAGCGAGAAATAGCTAAAGCAAAGTTAAGTTTATCGGCAAGACAACAAGAAATACTGAATAAGATAAAAAAGATACAAGTACAATCTATATTGAGTAAAGCAGAAAAAGAACAATATAAAGAAGAGAAGAGAATAAAATATTATATAGTTTTCATGCACCGGAGGTAGAGTGCATTGGTAAAGGGAAATTAAACAAGCCATACGAGTTTGGTAATAAGGTTTCGATAGCAGTAAGTGGTCGGGGTAACTTTGTATTAGGGACAAAATCTTTTCATGGCAATCCATATGATGGGCATACATTATCGGAGACTGTAGAGATTGTAAAAGAATTAACAGGAGTTGAAGTAGCAAGAACCTTTGTTGACTCAGGTTACAAGGGGAATAATTTTAAGGAGAAGGGCAAAGTGTATAGCCCATATTGCAAGAAGAAACTATCGTCAGATGATAAGGCAATGCTCAAGAGACGGAGTGCCATAGAACCGATAATAGGGCATCTTAAAAGTTATGGTAGAGTTGGCAGAAACTACCTGAAAGGGGTAATAGGAGATGTCATTAATCCGTTAATTTCCGCTGTAGGATTGAACTTACGGTGTATTGCGAATCATTTACTCAAAACAAATTTTTCTACATAGAAATTAGTCAGTAAAAAAATAATCAAATAATTACAAAATCGTTAATAAATCATCATGCAAAAATTCTCTAAAAATCATCTTTTTGTACCAAAAATTTAAATCAAAAAAATTAAACTCTCAAATTTTATACAAGAATTTTTGGCTAAGGTATTAAATTTTGAATTTTTCTTAATTTTTAGCACTTTTGACGGGGAGACTAGACAGTCCTACCGAGTGTGTCCATAGTACCCTACCAGTTGGTACATCAAGAATAGCTAGTCCGTCCGCCAAAAATATTTAAAGCCCCCCATAATCTATGATTGAATAAAATTTTTACAAAAAAAATTCTAATATTTGCACTAAAATTAAAAATTGTTTTCAATTTTATTGAAAAATTTCTGTTTTAGTAAAATTTTTACATGAGCTTATTGTTAACGATTTTTTTGAGTCAATCATTTAATTTGTGTAAGTTCATTTTTTATTTTCCAATAAATCATATTTAAAATCTCCACAAAGTATTTCAAATTGATTTAAAGCTAAAGAGCAATCTTTAATAGGCATGGTCCATTTTTTGGCTGCATTTTGTAGGGATAAAAATATTATTTTTTGAATTGACTTATCATCTGGAAACACCCCCTTATTTTTGATAATTTTTCTAATTTGACGATTTACAGATTCTATAGTGTTAGTAGTATAAATTACCTTTCTGATCTCTTCAGGAAAGGCAAAAAACGGTATTATCCCAGACCAATTACGTTGCCAAATATCAGAAATTACCGGATATTTTTTATCCCATTTTACACCAAATTGCTGAAGTTTTAAACGTGCCATTTCGTCATTATTAGCTGTATAAATTTGTTTTAGATCTGATGTGACCTCTTTTAAATCTTTATATGACACATACTTTACTGAATTGCGAACCATATGTACAATACATAATTGTACTATAGTACTCGGGAATACACTGCTTATAGCTTCTGGAAAGCCCTTTAAACCATCCACACAAGCAACATAAATTTGTTCAATTCCTCGATTCTTTAACTCAGTAACTACTTGCATCCAAAATTTAGCACCTTCATTTTTGCCTATCCAAATGCCAAGTAACTCCTTTTTCCCTTCTATATTTACAGCAAGTGCTAAATATACTGCTTTATTTATTATTATGTGATTGTCTCTAGATTTTACATAGATACAGTCCAAGTATAATATTGGATACACCCTATCTAAACAACGATTTTGCCACCTAGTTACTTCTTCTATCACCCCATCTGTTATGGTGGATATCAAGTCACCAGATACATCAGTTTGATATATTTCTTCTAAATGCCCTCGGATCTCGCTGACTGTCATACCGCGACCATAAAGGGATATCACTTTCTCATCAAATCCATTAAATCTCCTCAGCCCTTTTGGTATTAATTGAGGATTATACTCTCCTTCCCGATCTCTTGGTACTTCTACTGTCAGCTTACGACCATCCCCATCAATTACTGTCTTCTCATAGCTACCATTACGACGATTATTATCTACTTTTGGCATCTTGCTATGTTTTGAATATCCTAATTCATGATCCAACTCACTTGCTAATATTTTCTCAACTATTTGCTTCTTTAGCTGTTGAAATAAACCATCTCGACCAAATAACTCCGATGGATCTGCTTTTGATAATAATTCTTCTACTAGCTGATTACTGATGTCTAATGTATCTTTATCTGTATCTAATTTTTTAGCCATAATTCCTCCTTGCTTGCTTAAGTTACTTTTTTTACAGTAATCTCTTACTGCTTTCTTTGCAACTTACACAAACTATAGGACAGACTCAAATCAAATTTTGTTGAAGGTTTATTTTTCTTTAATGAGTAAGCAACAAGAGTAGATAATATATGGACAAAGGCATTTATTGGTGATCTATGTCTAGTATGTTCAAGGTTCATTTTATTTTTTAGATAATCAAAAACTGTTTCAATTAAGTTACGCTTTCGAAGTAAGATTTTTTCTTTCAAATCCATTAATTTATTTTCCATATTCTTCTTAATTCCATGAATCATTTTTAAGCCTCTTTCATATAAATTTAAGAACAAATTTTGCTTAATATAATCTTTATCAGCTGCTATAATTCCAGTTAATCTTTTTGTTAACTCCGGTACTGGAACCCTATCATCTACATTGCCTTTGGTCACTTTTAATGCCATAAACTCCCCTTTATTATTGATTATTACATGTAATTTAAAACCATAAAAATACCCCATAGAGGATTTACTATGTTTGGCTAATCCTTTAAAAACTTTATTGCTATAACGCCTTTTATTGTGACAAGCTTTAATCGTTGTAGAGTCAATAAAGTTAACCACTCTGCACTGCAAGTGCAGAGCTTAATATTACGGCATGAATGCCTCATGTATGTACTAACTTAAAAGTTAGAAACTATTTGTGTATGGCTCATTTAGAAAGTGTCACAACACAAAAAGAATATATCTGTGAAGTGTAAGATTTTGTTAAAAAATATCTTATCTTTTCTTGATAAGATATTTAAAATTTATGTTGAAACGACGCACTGCAAGTGCGGGGTTTTTCTCCCAAAGTGGGACAATAAATACCTGTTTCCTCACCAAACAACAAATGAATCAACATATTTAGCGGTATGAATAATCGTGCCATTAATTCAACAAATCTATTATAACTCAAGGCATTGGGAAAATCATCCTTATGCATGCACTCTATATAACTTTTATAGAAAAATTTAAAATTCTTAGCATAGGATGTATGAAACATAATTATTATTGTTAACATTTCACTTAGACTCATGCTACAACAGCGATTTCTTTCTTATTTGATGGTAATAACTTTCTCTGTTCATACTCCAAATAAATTTTACAAAAATCATCTATAAAACTATATAATTCTGTGATATCTTTTCTCATGCCTGTAGTTTGTTTTTTTGTTTAAAAATATAAATACTGCAGGCACTCCTTTTTGACAATCCTTTTATCTATTACTATTTCATCTATATCTTATCCCGAACTGACGTGTATTGTTCAAGGCATGACATCTATGGGGGAGATAGTAGGGGCAGGACTTTATTTAACCGAAACAACTAAGCCACCAATCCAGTATGTAAGTGTGACATTGGTAGGGCTATCTGCTACCTTAGGAAGTATGGGTGCTTTAGGAATTGCCTCACTTGTTACTTCCTATGGTTTTAACTGGCGTCTAGCATTTTGGATAGGTGCAATACTGGCATTGATTGGTTTTGCTGCTAAAACAACATTGCGGGAAACACCTGAATTTGCTAATGCAAAACTTATACTAAAAAAGAAATATGAGAAAGCTAATATTGATATAAAAGCATTATATAATGATCCAGTCGTTAATAAAAAAACAATAATAGCGTTCCTTTTATTAGAGTGTTCTACACCGGTATGTTTTTATTTTATCTATCTGCATTGTGGTACTATTCTCAAGACTGATTTTGGTTATACATCAACTGAGGTTATTCATCATAATTTTATTGTCTCTGTATTAGAGTTCTTAATCTTATCAATATTATCTTATGTAAGTTACAGAGTATATCCATTATTAACCGCAAAAATTATACTTATTATATATTCTATTGTTATTTTATTTAAGTACTGTCATACCTCTGCTGCTCCAATTTTTTATAAAAGCTTTCCTGTATTTAAACGTTTTACCTGTGTTAGCGTGATATTTTCTGTATCTCGTGCTTTGATGTACGTTATTACTTCTTTTGGTTTCATTTATATTATTGACTATTTTGGCAATTGGGGGATATTGATTATTATGATTCCTACAATTATAGCTTTTGCCTACGGGCTATTGCATTTTGAGAAGTTAGAAAAAGACTCTAGAAGTTACCCACAAAAGAGAACTAATAGTGTAACCTCAATTTAATGTAAGACATCGGTTTAAAATCATAGTTGATGACATCCGAAAGTGCAGGGATAACATCGGGAGTATTAATTAAACTTGTAAAAATTGTGACTAAAACACCACGTAAACCTTGCTTATCCAGCAATTATCTAATTAGATTACGATCGCCCTATATTAATCCTTGAACTGTAAAAATGTACAGTATAGAATCATTCACATGTCTAAAACAATTCGTTAACGAGGTAAAATATGAATATTTGTAGGTCCTATTCTGAACAGTTTGATAGTAGTTTTGTGTGGCGTTTGCTGTTTATTCTTTGTAGCATTGCTCTAATTACTACAGCATCGGATGCTTTTGCTACTACTGCTGATCCAGTAGGTGATGTATTGTGTAAGATGATCAAAATATTTCGTGGTAATACAGCTCGTGGTATAGCAATTATTGGTATAGTTGTTCTAGGGATTCAAACTCTCAGAGGACAATTAAAATGGGAAGTTGCATTGGTTATTGTGACTGGTGTTATAATATTGTTTAAGGCTCCCGAAATTATAAACATGGTAGCTGGTAGTGCTGCTAGTCAAGCATGTACGGGAACTTAAGTCGTCTCTTAATTTCATCTATCTAATTAGATTACGATTATCCTATATTAATTCTTGAACTGTAAGAATGTACAGTATAGAATCATCCACATGTCTAAAACAATTCGTTAACGAGGTAAAATATGAATATTTGTAGGTCCTATTCTGAACAGTTTGATAGTAGTTTTGTGTGGCGTTTGCTGTTTATTCTTTGTAGCATTGCTCTAATTACTACAGCATCGGATGCTTTTGCTACTACTGCTGATGATCCAGTAGGTGATGTATTGTGTAATATGATCAAAATATTTCGTGGTAATACAGCTCGTGGTATAGCAATTATTGGTATAGTTGTTCTAGGGATTCAAACTCTCAGAGGACAATTAAAATGGGAAGTTGCATTGGTTATTGTGACTGGTGTTATAATATTGTTTAAGGCTCCCGAAATTATAGACATGATAGCTGGTAGTGCTAACGGTACTGGTGCATGTCAAGGAACTACTTAAGTAGTCTTTCATCTTAAATGCGGAGATCTAAAAAATAGCCTAAAAAGTTATGATATACAGATCTCTGCTTTCTTTTTGTTAGTTAATTTTGCAAAATTGGAAAATTTAGATTAGTGAGTAACATATAATGTGGTATAATTTCGACGTAATATAAAACTACAATATATCATGATAAAACTTACTATAGATGGTACTGAAGTCGAAGTAGAGGAAGGCACAACCGTATTTCGTGCCTGCAGCAAGCTTGGTATAGAAATCCCACATTTTTGTTTTCATGAACGTTTGAAGATTGCCGGTAACTGCCGTATGTGCTTGGTGGAGATGGAAAAATCTCCCAAGCCCATTGCTTCTTGTGCTATGCCTGCCACTTCAGGTATGGTTATCCACACTAATACCATAGGTGTTAAAAAGGCTCGTGAAGGAGTGATGGAATTTCTATTGATTAATCACCCCCTAGATTGTCCTATTTGTGATCAAGGAGGCGAATGCGATCTACAAGATCAAGCCTTTAAATATGGTGGAGCACGTTCTAGATTTTCGGAAAATAAAAGGACAGTCACAGATAAATATATGGGGCCTCTGATTAAGACCCAGATGACTAGATGTATACAATGTACAAGATGTATAAGGTTTGCCACTGATATTGCTGGAATTGAAGAAATAGGAGCTCTCTACAGAGGAGAACATATGGAAGTTACCTCGTATCTTGAACGTAGTCTTGCATCAGAGTTATCAGGTAATATTATAGATGTTTGTCCAGTTGGTGCATTAAATTCAAAGCCTTACTCTTTTAAAGCTCGTAGTTGGGAACTAAAGAAAACTGAGTCAATAGATTTATTGGATGCCCAAGGTTGTAATATACGGGTTGATAGTAGGGGGGATGAAGTAATGAGGATATTACCAAGGGTTAATGATCATATTAATGATGAATGGATATCAGATAAAGCAAGATTTGCTTATGATGGTTTGAAATATCAAAGGTTAGATTCTCCGTATATAAGACAAAATGGTAAATTAGTTGAAGCTTCTTGGAGTGATGCTATTGCACTAGTAGCACAAAAATTAAAGTCTCTTGCCGGTAATCAAATGGCGGCAATAGCTGGAACACTGACCTGTACCGAATCAATGTTTTTGTTAAAAACATTGTTACAGAAGCTAGGATGTAATAATTTTGATAGCAACCAGTTTAATTATAAAATAGACCAATCTAGTAGGGGGAACTATCTATTTAACACAACAATTTCTAGACTTAAAGAAGCTGATCTAGCTTTGTTAATTGGTACAAATATTAGACAAATAGCACCAGTCCTTAATGCACGTATTGGCGTGTTGCAAAGAGAAGGGAAGCTAACAGTAGCCCGAATTGGCAATATTACTAACCAAACTTATTATATAAATGAATTAGGGGCTAGCCCTGACATAATTAAGGCAATAATATCAGAAGAACATCAGTTTGCTAAGGAATTAGAACATGCAAAAAATCCAGTTATAATTATTGGTGATGGTGTATATTCTCGGGATGATGGTTATGCTATTTTAGCACTCATTCATCAGATGGTAGATAAATATAAGATAGTTAGAGATGATTGGAATGGTTTTAATATACTGCATAATCATGCGTCAATGGTCGGTAGTTTAGACATAGGCTTTAGTCCTAAAAATGGCGGTAATGGTGTTTCTGAAATTTTACAGAAGGCAGAAAAGGGTGAAATTAAGTTTGTATATTTACTAGGTAGCGATGAAATTGATATGAGCAAAATCAGATCGTCTTTTGTAGTGTATCAAGGACATCACGGTGATAATGGAGCAAATGCAGCAGATGTAATCTTTCCTGCTAGTAGCTATACAGAAAAAGATGCTATTTACGTAAATTTTGAAGGAAGACCACAATATGCCAGGGCAGCAACTAGTCCAGTAGGACAAGCGAAAGAAGATTGGGTTATTATAAATAATCTTGCCAATAATTTAGGGCTAAATCTTGGCATGAATAATTTAGATGAAATAAGAACTAGGTTGGCTGCAGAATTCCCGGTATTTGCCAATATTTCTGAGATAATGAGCTGTGATTTTATACAATTTACCTCCCTCGATAATTTACTTAAATCCGATATAGTGACTAAACCTATAAATTACTATATGACAGACTCGATTAGTAGAGCATCTGTTACTATGGCAAAATGTGTGGAGTCAAAGCAAGAAAGGGAAAAAGTTGCATGATATCGTTCTTTCAACAATATCTATTGCCATTAATTATTGTAGCTTTGAAAATTTTATCTATCACTATTCCTCTTTTGCTGTGCGTAGCTTACCTTACATATGCTGAGCGAAGAGTAATAGGTCTAATGCAACTAAGAAAGGGGCCAAACGTGGTTGGACCTTTTGGCTTGTTGCAACCAATTGCTGATGCGGTTAAACTATTATTTAAAGAAACAATTATACCAAATCAGGCTGATAAAATATTATTCACCTTAGCACCTATGGTTACTTTTGTGCTTAGTTTAATTGGTTGGGCAGTGATACCTTTTGATAAAAAACTGGTATTAGCTGACATCAATGTGGGTGTTTTATATATTATGGCAATCTCATCATTAGGGGTTTATGGTATAATCATAGCTGGTTGGGCAAGTAATTCGAAATATGCTTTCCTTGGAGCTATTCGTTCGTCAGCTCAGATGATTTCATACGAAGTATCTATAGGGTTGGTGATTGTTACTGTACTTTTAACAACAGGTACTCTTAATCTTTCAGAAATCATAGAAAGACAAAGATTATTTCCTTGGTGGGTTGATTTGATGTTGTTACCTATGGCAGTAATATTCTTCATATCAGTACTTGTAGAAACGAACAGATTGCCTTTTGATTTATCAGAAGCTGAGTCTGAGCTAGTTGCTGGTTATAATGTTGAATATTCTTCTATGGGTTTTGCCTTATTTTTTCTTGGCGAATATGCTAATATGATTTTAGCCAGTGGTATGACCACAACATTTTTCTTAGGTGGCTATTTGCCGCCTTTTGGTATTAAGTTCCTAAATTTTGTGCCGGGTTTTATTTGGTTTGTAGTAAAAGTTGGGTTTTTATTATTTTGTTTCTTGTGGATAAGAGCAACATTGCCTAGATATCGTTACGACCAATTAATGCGTTTAGGTTGGAAAGTATTTTTACCTTTTACCTTATTTTGGGTGGTGTTAGTATCAAGCGTTCTAATGTTTACCGATAATTTACCAAACCATACTATTCTGCCATAGTACCCTACATTTTTTATATAACCACTATTAAAATGGCTGCTGATCGTTTATTAGCGAGGAGTTGCGAAAAAGCGGCGACGCGGCAATCTAGAATACGCGAAGTGTTACTCTAAAAAAACAGCTTCGCTGTTTACCTGGATCGCCACGGCATCTAAAGAGCCTTGCTATGACGATTATAGAAAAATGTAAGATACTATGGATATTTAGACACGACGACCTTAATTCTTGAAGTTGACCGAGTATACCCTGATTTATTCAAGGTCTAGAGTACTAATCCCATGCTGAGTTTTATCCCATTTGAAGGGTATGAAAATAATCTCCCAAATCGCCTTATAACTTGCTATCGTATGTAGTAGAAAATACAGAGGCCACACAAACAAGGCAGCAATATCTAATACTCGAAAATTAGTTATTTTACCTTTTTTAGTCAGTAAAATAAAAAAAGCACTTCCGTAAAGGTATGAAAAAGCAAAAAAACTGTTAATTATCCATAAATAATTAATTATGGTGAATGTATTAATTTTAATAGTTAGTATTAGAAATGGTAAACAACAAAAACCATAAGAAGAAAAACCAATAAAAATGAAAATAGTAGTTATTTGATAAAATTTAAACCTTTTATATTTGTCTTTTTGGGCAAGAAATACCAAAAATGTTTGGATAAATCCTTTGATCCAGCGAGATCTTTGATTTATCCAACTTATAAGATTTATAAGTGATTCCTCTAAAGTATAAGAATCTATCATATGAACTTTATAACCAAAAGAATATAATCTAATTCCTAAATCAGCATCCTCAGTAACATTATAAGCATCCCAAAAACCTATTTTTTGTAAGGCGTCAACCTTAAAATGATTGCTAGTTCCTCCAAGAGTTACTGGTAAGTCCATCAAGCTTAAACCTTTCAGAAGATATTTAAACCATAAACAATATTCTATGCTAAAAAGTTTAGTGAGTAAATTTTCATTCTCATTATAGAAGTTAAGTTTAGCCTGCAAACAAACATATTTTTTTGGTAATTCATCAAAGGCTATTACTGCTTTAAGGAGTTGATCAGCATCAGGTCTATCTTCTGCATCATATATTACTACATACTTTCCTCTGCAATATTGCATGGCATAATTAAGGGCTTTAGGTTTAGTCCTAGGTAAACTAAAAGGTACTTTAAGCAAATATATATAAGAAGGTAATTCATATAGGATACTTTTCTTGATCATCAAATAATCATCTGCTTCAATAATAATTTTGATATCTAATGTATGTTTAGGATAATTAATATTAGAGATATAACTAATAATTGACTTTAGCTTGCTTGATTCTTTATATAATGGAAGTAAAATAGTGTAAATAGGTAGAGGATCATTTTTTAAAATGGAGATATCACTACTTTTAAACACTGTATTTTGTACAATTACAGCTTGGTTAAATAGCATAATTTTTAAAATATTTTACGTCAGTTCGGGATAAGATATAGATGAAATAGTAATAGATAAAAGGATTGTCAAAAAGGAGTGCCTGCAGTATTTATATTTTTAAACAAAAAAACAAACTACAGGCATGAAAAAAGATATCACAGAATTATATAGTTTTATAGATGATTTTTGTAAAATTTATTTGGAGTATGAACAGAGAAAGTTATTACCATCAAATAAGCAAAGAAATCGCTGTTGTAGCATGAGTCTAAGTGAAATGTTAACAATAATAATTATGTTTCATACATCCTATGCTAAGAATTTTAAATTTTTCTATAAAAGTTATATAGAGTGCATGCATAAGGATGATTTTCCCAAAGCCTTGAGTTATAATAGATTTGTTGAATTAATGGCACGATTATTCATACCGCTAAATATGTTGATTCATTTGTTGTTTGGTGAGGAAACAGGTATTTATTTTATTGACTCTACAACGATTAAAGCTTGTCACAATAAAAGGCGTTATAGCAATAAAGTTTTTAAAGGATTAGCCAAACATAGTAAATCCTCTATGGGGTATTTTTATGGTTTTAAATTACATGTAATAATCAATAATAAAGGGGAGTTTATGGCATTAAAAGTGACCAAAGGCAATGTAGATGATAGGGTTCCAGTACCGGAGTTAACAAAAAGATTAACTGGAATTATAGCAGCTGATAAAGGTTATATTAAGCAAAATTTGTTCTTAAATTTATATGAAAGAGGCTTAAAAATGATTCATGGAATTAAGAAGAATATGGAAAATAAATTAATGGATTTGAAAGAAAAAATCTTACTTCGAAAGCGTAACTTAATTGAAACAGTTTTTGATTATCTAAAAACTCAATAACAACCAGCTGAAGCTGGTGGGTTGATATCTAGACTGGAAGTCGCTATTACTCTAAAGAGATATTACTAATGCCTGTGCTATCTCTCTGATCCTAATTCTTATAAGTTACCCTGCAATACTTTTGTAGCGATATTTAGTGATCCAAACAACATGAAAGCGATGGTAAAATACAGTGTGGCTAGTCTTGTTATAATCTATCATATATGATATTTTAATATACATGAAGAGCTTGCTCTTATGTATATTAAAATATCATATATTCAAGTTATAGTGAATTGAAATATTAGAACAAGGACTGAAGTCTTTCCCAGCCGAAGCTGGGGGTTTTAACCAAAAAGGTGACTATAAAGTCTGTCCGGCAAAACTCTATAAGTCTTATAGATAATAGGGTTTAATGGCAGAAAATAATAAAGAAATCCATAAGAAAATGTTAAAATATGCTAATAAACCTTATGGATTTCAGTCAATATGCCAATAGAAAATATTATCAAATCACAAAAACAAGGAAAACTTTTTGGTTATAAATTAAAAGAAGAATTAAACTCAAATAATAAGCTATATAAATTAAGAGAATTAATAAATTGGTCTGGTCTAGAAGAATGGTTATCAAAAAATGTTTCTATTAAGAGATTTGGTAGAAATAGAAAATGTCATAGAGTGATGCTTGGTGTAACGATGCTACAAGCAATGTATAATTTTTCAGATTCATTAGCAGAGGAAGAACTAAAAGAAAACATGTATTGGCAATATTTCTGTGGGTGGGAATATATAGAAACAGATATAGCGATGTCGGAAACTAGCATAAGAAGATTTCGTAATTTATTAGGTGAATCTGGATATAACGAGATATTAGCAGAGTTGATAAGAGTTGGAATAAGAACTAACACAATTAAAAAAAAAGATTTGGAATTGATAATTGCTGATACAACGGTACAAATTAAGAATATCAAGCACCCACATGATGTTTATTTAATGGATAAAGCTAGGCTTAGTATTGTGAAGCTTTGCCAAAGTTTGGGTATAAGTTTAAACGAAACCTACGCTAGAACCTATAAGCGAGATATAATAAAGCTCTGGAAGTATAAAGAGCATAGCAAAGCCAAGAAGCGTTGGAAAATAATGAAGCATTTAAAAACGTTACTTGGTCGTTTGGTTAGAATATGTGAGCGTGAGATAAAAAATCAGAAATTAAACTTATCTATCAGAGATCAAGAAGTATTGAAAAAAGTAAAACAAATACATAGCCAATCTGTTTTAAAAAGAGAAGAGAAAAAGCAATACAAAGAACAGAATAAAATATTGTATAGTTTTCATGCCCCTGAGGTAGAGTGTATAGGGAAGGGAAAACGAAACAAGCCATATGAGTTTGGCAATAAAGTTGCGGTAGTAGTCAGTGGTCGTAGAAATTTTGTACTGTCAGCAAAATCGTTTCATAATAATCCTTATGATGGTCATACATTGCAGCAGAGTTTTGAAGCGGTAGAAAATGTAACTGGAATAAAGATAAAAAAATCGTTTGTTGATCTTGGTTATACTGGCAGCAATGTTAAAGAGAAGAGTAAGGTATATACCCCAAAAACTCGGAAAAAGTTATTGAAAGAAGACAAGTGTATGATCAGGAGACGCAGTGCTATAGAACCAATAATAGGGCATTTGAAACAATATGGCAGGATGGGCAGAAACTTCTTGAAGGGTGTGATAGGAGATGTGATCAATCCAATAATCTCTGCTATAGGTTTGAATTTACGATGTATTGCCAATCATTTACACATCATGCCTAACTCTACATAAAAAAATTATCATTAAAAAACTTGCTAAACGATTAAAAAAAATGGAGCTGTACATGATGTTATACCTGGTATAGGGATGGTCAACTTACTGCATTACAATGCTAAAACTGATCAATCTACCCCTGTAGATTATAGAATATATGATAAAGAAACTGATGGAAAAACAAAGAATGAGCATTTTTGTGATATGCTTACTTTAGCTAAGGAAAGAGGGATCAATCCTGATGCAGTAGTAATGGATGCGTGGTATAGCGGTTTGGAGAATTTGAAACATATACGTAATTTAGGTTGGACATGGGTTAGTAACCTAAGAAAAAATAGAAAAGTTAATCATAATGTTAGCTTAGAAAGTTTAGAGATTCCTGATGAGGGACTAAAAATTCACCTACGTGGATACGGTTGGGTTACGGTATTTAAGTTTGTGGCAAAAAATGGTCGCATTGATTACATAACAACTAACTTAGAAAATCCAACACGTGAACAAATAGAGAAAATTGTTAAGGCACGGTGGTCTATAGAAGTTTATCATCGAGAATTAAAACAAACTTGTGGTATTGAACGCTGTCAGGCACGCACGGGTCGAGCTCAGAGAAATCATATTTGCCTTGCCGTATTTGCTTGGCTCGATATGAACAAAAGGAGGATAAATGAAAAAATTACTTTATATCAACAAACTTGGGAAGTTATAAAAACATCAATTCAGAACAACATTAGATGCCTTTTAGCTGATTCGCAATTTTGCTAACTGCGAAACTCCTGGTGGTGATAGCTGTCCTCACTGTTGTAATGGCAAACTATATAATAGTGAAGCTAGAAAATTGCTACAATTTACAGGTAATGCTCCAATTACAGTCAACAGATATGTAAAGAAAACGCTACGTTGTAATGCTTGTGATTATATAGTTATGAACAATAAAAATATCAACAAATGGACAAATAGTAGCAGAAGTGCAATAGTGTTACAAAAGACCTATGGTACTCCTTTCTACCGTTTATCTAGGCTGCAAAGTTTCAGTGGTGTTCCTGTGGCATATAGCTCGCTCTGGCAACAATATTTAGATGTTTGGCAAGAAGGTGGTGGAGCTGAAATTTACGGGGTATTATTGGAAATGGCTGCCGAATGTAGTTCACTGAACCTTGATGATACTAGAGCTAGGATTTTAGAAATTACGTACTCAAAATAAGAAAGGACGCAGCTGTTATACTACTACAATATGTGCTAAGACTGCAAATAATGAGGTGATAGTTTTATATTTTACCGGTAATAGGCATGGTGGAGAAAATATAGGTAACGTACTAAAGAATCGTAAGAATAGAACAGATTCTATCCAATTAATGACTGACGCAAGTAACAATAATAACCCGGTATTATCAGAAGCAGATCAAGAATTACTGGCAATAATAGTGATGATCAATTGTTTGTCACATGGTCAGAGAAAATTTACAGAGAATGAACTATATTACCCTGAAGAATGCGGATATTTTCTCAAACAAACACGAGGGATTTACCACAATGAACATCAATGTAAAGAGATGAGTCCTGAAGAAAAACTTGGGTATCATCAGGAACATAGCAGTAAATATATAGAAAACATATATAACAAAATAGACGAATTATTTAACGACAAGAAAGTTGAGCCTAATAGTAGGCTTGGACAAGCTATGAAATATTGGATAAATAATAAAGAAGGTTTGACCCAATTTTTAAAAATCCCAGTTAGCAATCTTGATAATAATTGGGCTGAGAGATCACTGCGTACCATTATTTTACAAAGGAAGAATTCATTATTCTTTAAAACAATCAATAGTGCTGAGATACATAGTGGTCTGTATAGTATAGTAAAGACTTGTAGTGAGAACGAGATCAATGCCTTTAAATATTTAAATTGGCTACAAGAGCAGAGTAGCAAAGCAAAGAAGCGTCCTGCGAATTATACGCCTTTTGCCTATGCAAGATATATGAATAATACGGAATTAATCGAGACAGCAGCTTAAACGACAGGAAGCCAATCATTAGAGAATTTGGCAGAACTAGGATCACCATTATGAATAAGAATGTGTAAGGTTCTATAACAAATTTGATAAGATGAATTATCAGATGGGAAAAGTTTTGCGGTAAATTTACCTTTGGATAGGCGTTTAGAGCATAGCCAAAAGCCTTGACCGTCAAAGGACAAAATTTTAATGGCAGTTCTGTTTTTATTATAGAGTTAACCACTCTGCACTGCAAGTGCAGAGCTTAATATTACGGCATGAATGCCTCATGTATGTACTAACTTAAAAGTTAGAAACTATTTGTGTATGGCTCATTTAGAAAGTGTCACAACACAAAAAGAATATATCTGTGAAGTGTAAGATTTTGTTAAAAAATATCTGTATGATTCATTCTTATCTTTTCTTGATAAGATATTTAAAATTTATGTTGAAACGACGCACTGCAAGTGCGGGGTTTTTCTCCCAAAGTGGGACAATAAAAACAAGGAACCATTAAGAGGGTCAGAAGAAAGTTTTTGTCTACAAACAGCGATTAAGCCATCGATACCCTTGCGAAAATCGATGGCAATAGTGGCAACAAAAATAACTGACGCCGGGGTTAGTTGCAGCATAAAAATGTCTGAATTATGGTTTTTGGTTCTAGTGTTTGGATAATAAGTTTGGTACCATTTGGTTTAATAATGTGACAAGTATAGTGATTTTGTTTGGGGGCAGCTACAGGATCGGTATCTATAGAATTTAATAGTTGAAATGGGAGAAAATTAATATTTTGTTGTAGAGCTTGATTTGAAGTTGAGACAGGAGAAGTTTTGAGGGTAGGCTCATGGACTTTTTTAATTGAACTGATTGTTGCTTTATTAATATTAAGATGTTTAGCTATCTCTTGGTAAGAATAATGATGGAGTAATTGGTAAACTAATTCCTTTAGATGGTTTGGTATAGGATCAAACTTATTAGTTTTAGTTTGACGCCAGGCTTTAAATTGCTGAGCTACTTGCTCAATAGTAATTGATGGTATTTGCATAGTATGAAACCCAAATGTATAAAAAATTCATACTAGCAAAAACATTAGATAAAGTTATGCAGTTTTGCTGCAGGTATACGAATAAACGGGTTTTTCCAAATGATAATGCCGTTTTTAAGACCTTGTATTTGGCAATTGATTATATGACCAAGAAATGGGTTATGCCGATTCCAAACTGGAACGCAGCTATGGCTCACTTTTTGATAAAATTTGAAGGTAGAATTTAAGCCCTATGAAAAATTTACACACTTAATTAGAAAGGCTCGTTCTCCATTAAATATAGTCAAATAATCATACACCTGCATTCGCAACATTGGGGTAGTTATTGTTCTATACTACTATCATAAGCAAAAGTTAGTGTTACAGTTGTACCTATACCTATTTTACTTTGTAGATCAAATTTACCTCTCATTAGTTCAACCAACTTTCGAGTGAGTGGTAAACCAAGACCAGTCCCTTGATATTTTCTGCCAACGGCACTATCAATTTGACCAAATGTTGAGAGTACTTTTGGAATATCTTTCTCATCAATTCCTATACCAGTATCTATAACTTGTACATAAACTAGTCCTTGAGATTCATTTTTTTCAGCATGAATTGTTATAGAACCTAATGCGTTGGTGAATTTTATAGAATTAGATAAAAGGTTAAAAAATACTTGTTTAAGCCTTTTGGGATCTGCTTTTATAATAATATGATCTTTTGGTAGTTTTTCAATTAATGCTACATTCGCTTGGTCAGCTCTTGGTTTCATTATCCTTATAGTAGAAGTAATTAATTTATTTAGGTCTAACTCTACAAAATCAACTAATAGCTTGTCAGCAGATGCTTTTGACAAGTCTAATATATCGGTTATTATACCTAGTAAATGCTTGCCTGCGTTATGAATATCTTTTACATAAACATCATGTTCCTTATTGTAAGGTGTAGACATCATAATTTCTGAAAAACCTATAATAGCATTTAGAGGGGTACGCAGCTCATGACTAACATTGGCAAAAAATTTAGTATGAGCAGAACTTTCATTTCTAACCTTAGTTACTGCTTCCTCTAATGCTTTATTAGCCTCAAATTGTCGGTCTATAATTTTTTGTGCATAATTTGTGTTGCTCATAACTATAACTAAAAATATTACCAAAATGATAATAAAAGTTAATAATACTTTTCTTTCAAGCTCTATAATACTTGCCCATAAACTAGTAATATTGGTATGTATCTCTAATACACCATCAACAGGATAGTTCAATGGATCACGGTTTATTATTGGGATATAACTTGTTATACAAGATGCTTTCTTTACCTCCCCTGATATATGTAACATGGCTCTAGGAATTAATAGATGAGTTGTTATCCCTTTAAAAGCTTTGTTAAAGGCTTGTTCTATACTCAATTCTTTTAAAAAATATCTATCAATTTTGGTAAGAATTTTTTGATACAGAGTATCTTCAGGAAAATTTATGTGACTTGTTACTTGAATTGCCGAACTAGTTATAATTTTATTACCTTGTAGATCATATAAAGAAATATAGGCATTAAGATTAACAAAAATATCAACTGAAGTAGTTGCAAACCTAATAAAATCTGTATCTTGTAATAAATTTATATAACCAAATTCATGTATCTTATCTACAGCAGTTCTATTCCTATCCCAAACATTTTTTGTATAAACATCAGCTATTTTAATATTTGTTTCTCCGACTTGCTTTAAAATCATTTCTTCAATAATGAAGTAACGATAGTAAATCATATTTACAATAATGTTTATAAATAAGCCAATGGATGACAGTCTAACAATATATTTATTTTGAATCATTAGGTTTGCACATATATTACTTACACATATAGACACAGGACAATATTAAAGTCATAACTAATAGCTGATATTTCCTTTGTAACCTTATCATTCCTAATCACACGAATTCGCATAGGCGTCAACTTAAGAGTCTAGCATGTCATTGCGAGGAGACCATAAGGTCGACGAAGCAATCTATATGACAAGTTTCATGGATTGCCCCACGCTCACGTACGTTCGCTCGCTAATAGACGGTTTAAGCCTTACAACAACGCTTCGCTAATAGACGATTTTTTAACTTTCAACAGTTATGCCCAATTACCCTACCCATTGTATACTATTCGTAAATGAAGAGTTGGTAGACGATAGTATAACTTCAAGAAGAGCTAGCAGTAGTAAAGTCGAGCAGCGTAGCGTACATGAGTAACGGAGCAGCTTCGATCTTTAGACACGACAACGCCAATTCTTGAAGTTCTACCTGAGTATACCCTTTATTTTTTCAATTCATTGCTACTTTTATTAGTCAAGATTAATCCCATAATTAAATCATAAGCTCTAGCAAATTGATAATCTTTTTTATAAAGATCAGATAATTGTTCTAGAGTATTTTTTGGTTTGGTATTTTTTGTAGTATCATCTGTTTTCTTAATAAGTTCTTTATTTTTATCTGTAGTATCTACTTTTTTATCATCATTTTTATTATTATCGTTTTTTAGATAATTCTTTAGAGAAGATTCAGAAAATCTCTTATCTATTGATTTTGTTTCGGGATACTTAACTTCTGCCATCTCAACCACTATGTCAGGTTCAATACCCTCTGCTTGAATTGAACGACCACTAGGAGTGTAATATTTAGCTGTTGTAAGCTTTATAGCAGCTCTAGGACTAATTGTAGCAAAGCTTTGCACGGACCCTTTACCAAAAGATTTTGTTCCAAGTATTACTGCTTTTTTATGATCTTGCAATGCACCAGCTACGATTTCTGCAGCTGAAGCAGATCCAACATTAATAAGAGCAACAATCGGGACAGATGGTGCTTTTTCTGCAAATTTATTGCTAGTCAATACCGAGTTACTATTTTTGCTTCTGCCTTTGGTAGTAACGATTACCCCAGAATCAATAAAATATTCGCTAACCGCAACAGCCTGATCTAACAAACCACCACCATTATTACGTAGGTCTAAGATAATACCTTTTAGACCATTTTTACTTTCATTTTTTAAAGTTTTTATAGATTTTTTTAATTCTGCAATAGTATGTTCATTAAAACTCCCTATCCTTACGTAAGCGATATTATTTCTTTCTAAATGGGCTTTTACTGGTGTAATTGTAACTATTTCTCTAGTAAGTTCAAGTTCCTTTGGCTTGCTTTCACCTTCCGTGATTACCAATAATTTTACCTTTGCCCCTGGTTCTCCACGCATCTCTCTGACCGCTTTATTAAATCCCAAATTTGATACCAACTCATCATTAACCCCCACAATATAGTCTCCAGCTTTTATACCTGCCTTATAAGCTGGTAAATCATCAATAGGGGAAATGACTTTGATAGCACCATTGTCATACTGCACTTCAACACCAATACCTCCAAATTCTCCTTTAGTGTGGTCAAGAAAATATTCTAGATCCTCATCAGTAATGTAGTTAGAATGAGGATCTAGCGAAGTTAACATGCCTTCTATAGCTGCATCAGTCATTTTTTGTTTTTCAGGATCTTGGACATAGTCTCTATTAACACGTTCAAAGATATCTTGGAATTGTTTTAAATAAGCTGAATTTGGTAATTCTTTCTTCTTTACTTCTTCAGCAAATGTTATATTAGAAAAAATGATAGAACTTGATAATAATATTGTAATTAAACGTAAGAACATAGTACTCCTGTAATTTATAAGTAGTTGGTAGATGACACAATTTTAAATATCTAGATTGTTTATAATAGTATCCATTTTAATTAAAGCCTGATCATAAATAAACTGGAAACGTTTTTCTGGTTTCTTGCCCATAAGATTGTCTACCATCTTAGCAATATTATCAAAATCATCTATAGTAACTTTTAAAAGTGACCTATTTTTTGGATTCATTGTTGTTTCTTTTAACTGAGCTGGCATCATTTCCCCCAGTCCCTTAAATCTACCAATGTCTATTTTAGCTTTACTATTTTTTAATAATCTAGCAGTTAAATCAGTCTTTTGTTGATCATTTATTGCATAGTAAGTTTTATTAGACTGTGTTAGTCGATAAAGTGGTGGTTTTGCAATATATAAATGACCCGATGATACTAGCTTTGGCATACGAAGGTAAAAAAACGTCATTAACAGTGAGGCGATGTGAGCTCCGTCAACATCAGCATCTGTCATAATTATTATTTTCTCATAACGTAAATTTTCTTCTCGGTAATTTTTAAGGCTACCGCATGCTAGTGCCACTTCTAGATCTTGAATTTCTTGATTATTAGTAATCTTTTCTAGAGTCGCATTGGCAACATTTAGGATTTTGCCCCGAAGAGGCAAAATAGCTTGTGTTTCTCGATCTCTTGCCTGCTTAGCTGATCCTCCAGCTGAATCTCCCTCAACCAAAAATAGCTCCGTCCCATTAGAAGACGTTCTTGTACAATCGGCTAATTTACCTGGTAGTCGCAATTTCTGTGTAGCAGTTTTACGTAAGGTATTTTTTTCATTACGCTTATTTATTCGGAATTCAGCAATATTGACTATATGCTTAACTAATTGGTTTGCGGCTACTTTATTACTACTCAACCAATGATCGAAATGGTCCTTAATAATGTTTTCTACTATTTTATTAACCCCTAGTGAAACCAATTTTTCTTTTGTTTGTCCTTGAAATATTGGATCTTGGATAAAGATAGAGAGAACAATAGAAGAAGTTTCAAGAATATCTTCAATAGTAAGTAGAGTTGTTTTTTTATTACCTATCATCTCGCCGTATATTTTTAAGCCGCGAAGTAATGCATTACGCAAACCTTGTTCATGAGTTCCACCAAGGGGGGTGGGAATAGTGTTACAATATGATTGTATGAAGGGTTGGTATTCATTTTTATTCCAAGCAATTGCCCATTCCACTTTTACCTGATCTTGGTCCCAGTCAATATTACCACAAAAAATCTCTCCACTAACTAAATCGTCATGATTTATTTTTGATATTAAATAATCCTTCAAACCATCTGGAAAATGGATCAGGGCTGTTGTCGGTACATCACTTTTAGTCTCAATCTCACATTGCCACTCTATCATTACTCCCCTGTACAAATAGGCTTTTGATTTAGCTAATTCGTATATTTTTTTAGGAGAAAAACACGATTTTTCACCAAAAATTTCTAGGTCAGGATGAAAGTGTATAGATGTTCCCTTTAATTTTTTTGCAACATCTTCGCTTTCTAAATCATTCAATTTATGCCCTTTAGAATAAGATTGCTTAAATAATTTACCCTGCTTGTACACTTTAACTTCTAAATAGTCAGATAAAGCATTAACAACAGAAATACCAACTCCGTGTAATCCACCTGCTGTTTGGTATACATTATTCGCAAATTTACCTCCCGAGTGGAGCTGAGTTAGAATCACCTCCAAAGCAGATTTTTCAGGAAATTTGGGGTGATTATCGACAGGAATTCCTCTACCATTATCAGAAATAGTGATACTGTTATTCACATGCATTTTTATGGTTATAATGTTAGCAAAACCAGCAACAGCTTCATCCATAGCATTATCCAGTACTTCCGAAACAAGATGATGCATAGCATTTTCGTCTGTTCCGCCAATATACATACCAGGACGCTTGCGTACAGGTTCAAGCCCTTCTAATACTTCAATATCTTTTGCAGTATATGAATTATTAATTTTAGGCTTTTTATCATTAAAACTAAATAGATCAGACATATTATGGCATTAACTTACAAGTTTTTGGGTAAAATTTGTGCAAAAGGTGAAAGCCACTACTATAGAGCCTTTTGCACTATTTTGAAAGATAGAGAAAAGCAAGCAAACATACAGCAACTGCCTGAAATATAACCCGTAGTGACATTAATTTTGAGCTAAATTTTTTATCAAATTTCCCACCAATAGCCATAGAAACAATCCCTATCACTAAGACTAATGTAGTCAAGCTTAAAGCAATTAACGTATATATCATTAAAATTCCTCGAAAGAGTTATTATAACCTATTCATAAATAATATAAAATCCGAAAATTAATTATCTTTCGTTCAAGAGATTTATTGCATCTATACAGGCAAATGTGGCAATTTTTGTTATCTCACTTGCTGACGCTCCCATTTGTACTATTTGTACCGGATATTCAAAACCATTAATTATTGGTCCTATAAAAACACCTCCAGCTAATTCTTGCAACAATTGTGTTGATATTGCAGCCGAATGTAGACCGGGCATAATTAATACATTAGCAGGACCTGATAGCCTACAAAACTTATATGAATTACGATTAAGGTTCAGAGCAACATTAGCTGACATTTCGCCATCATATTCAAAATCTAGACTCATACTATCTAAAATTCTAACAGCTTCCCGTACTCTATTTGCCTTTTCTCTCATTGGATTACCAAAAGTTGAGAAGGAAAGTAGTGCAACCTTTGGTGTCATTCCCATATTTTTTGCTATATTAGCAGTCTGCAAGGTTATTTCTACAAGATCTTGCTCATTTGGCAGTTCAGCCACACTATTATCAGCAATAATTATATTATGCTCCTTGGCAATCAGAATGGAATAACCTAAAATTCTGTTATTTTCTTTGGCTTCCATTACCTTCATAATATCCTCTAAGCTACTATAATAGCTCTTTGTTACACCAGTAACCATACAATCAGCATCGCCACAAGCTACCATGATAGCTGAAAATATATTTCTATCACTTTTAACTAGTCTAGCACAGTCACGGTATAAGTAACCTTTACGCTGTAACCGGCTAGAAAGAGTATCTATATATTTATCAAGATTTTGGTTAATAGCAGCATTCATTATGGTAATACCATCTAAATCATAATTCATACCTATTCTATTTAAAACAGCAGATATTTTATCAGATCTACCAACTAGGATAGGATGAGCATACGAAGCATCCCGCATACTCATAGCAGCTATAATTACCTCTTCCTCCTCACCTTCAGCAAAAACTATTCTTTGAGGTGTTGATTGTTGAATTCTCTCAAATAATAGATTCATGTAATGAGAGGTAGGATTTAACCTATTTTCCAGCTCCTTTGCATAATTCTTAACATCAAATTCGGTAATTTTAGCAACCCCACTATCTATGGCAGCTTTAGCTACCGCTACCGGAACAGTGGTAATTAATCTTGGATCAAATGGTACAGGAATTATGTAATTTGGACCAAAAACCATTTTCTTACCAGGATATGCTTTATAAACTTCATTCGGAACAGCTTGTCTTGCTAATTCAGCTAAAGAAGTTGCTGCCGCTATTTTCATTTCCTGATTAATAGTAGTAGCTCTAACATCTAAAGCTCCACGGAAAATATATGGAAATCCCATAACATTATTAATCTGATTATTATAATCAGAGCGTCCAGTAGCAATGATTGCATCGCTTCTAACTAGCTGTATATCCTCCGGAGTAATCTCTGGGTCTGGATTAGCCATGGCAAAAATGATAGGATTTGCAGCCATGCTAGCTACCATTTCTTTAGATACTGTTCCTTTAACAGATAAACCAAGGAATACATCGGCTGACTTCATAGCATCACTCAGAGTTCTAAGATCGGTCTCGACTGCATATAATTCTTTCCATTTGTTCATGCCTTCTTGCCGACCTTGGTAAACTACCCCCATTTTATCACATAGTATAACATTTTTTTTGTCTACACTAAGAGCAATTAGTAATTCAATGCAAGCAATTGCCGCTGCCCCTGCACCACTTACGACAATTTTTAGACTATCAAATGAACGATTGGTAAGATAAGCTGCATTAATTAAACCTGCAGCAACAATAATAGCTGTGCCATGCTGATCATCATGAAAAACAGGTATCTGCATACAGCTTTTTAATTTTTCTTCAATTATAAAACATTCAGGAGATTTAATATCTTCTAAATTAATGCCTCCAAAACTGTAATTAAGATATTTTACTGCATTAACAAACTCATCAGGGTTAGTCGTATCTATTTCAAGATCAATAGAATCAATATCCGCAAAGTTCTTGAATAAAACGGCTTTTCCTTCCATTACAGGTTTCGACGCAGCTGCCCCTATACTACCAAGACCAAGAACTGCCGTACCGTTAGTTATTACAGCAACTAAGTTGCCTCTAGCAGTATATTTATAAATATCATCTATATTTTTCGCAATTTCAAGACACGGAGCTGCTACCCCTGGCGAATAAGCCAAAGCCAAGTCATGTGCAGTATCCAAAGGCTTAGTTGTCACAATAGCAATTTTGCCTGGCTTACCTTTTTGATGATATTCTAAGGCTTTGAGATAATTTATTTTATTCATTTCACCCATGATGTTATTCCTTCTTAATTACTTCAAGTGTTTATTGTCCCACTTTGGGAGAAAAACCCCGCACTTGCAGTGCGTCGTTTCAACATAAATTTTAAATATCTTATCAAGAAAAGATAAGATATTTTTTAACAAAATCTTACACTTCACAGATATATTCTTTTTGTGTTGTGACACTTTCTAAATGAGCCATACACAAATAGTTTCTAACTTTTAAGTTAGTACATACATGAGGCATTCATGCCGTAATATTAAGCTCTGCACTTGCAGTGCAGAGTGGTTAACTAGTTATATCATCCACATAAGAACTGACAATGATACTATTGAAAAAAGTGTTGTGAACGTAATGATTGATGCCATAGATTCTGGATCACCACCAAGTTGGCGTGATAGAACGTAAGCAGTGCTAGCACACGGCAGACAGCTATACAGGACACCAAATGATTTAACAGTACCAGTTATTGACATTAGTGACAACACAATTATTGTGACAACAGGAAAAGCCACTAACTTAACAAAACTAGTAAGCAATACATTTTGTAAAATAGCACCACGCATAAAAAATTTGAGACTTGCCCCAACATTTAGCATACCTATAGCTAAAGCAGAGTTGGACAGGCTAGATAAGGTTTTTTTTATACCAAGATGTAATTCTAAACCAGAATAATTAAAAAGAAATCCAATTATACTAGCTATAATCAAGGGATTTTGTACTATCAATTTAAGTATCAATATAAAGCTAGCTTTAGGCGACTTAGCTACTGAACTATCAGGGATATAACGTGCAAAAATCATTACTGATATTATATTAGTAAAAATGATCATATAGGATGAAATCACAGATACTATAGCAAGTCCCTCCTGACCCAAGAGAGGACTACTAACACCAAAAAATATATAACTATTAAAACGTATTGCACCTTGAAAAGTTGAAGTAAACTGAACCTTGTCAAAATTGGTTTTCTTCTGATAGATAATTAAAGCCAAAGAAATAATAGAGGTGGAGATGATTAATGCAAATACCAGTTTTATTATAGACGATGCATTTAAATCGGCTGCAGATATATTATTAAAAAGCATAATAGGGAAAAGAAAAAAATATGATAATTTCTCTAATCCTCGCCAAAATTCTTCAGAAGTCAACCATTTCCTTTTGATAATACTACCAAACAAGGGAATCAACAAAACAGGTAATGTACTAGAGAAGATTTCGTTCATCAGTTTACAATTATCCCAATTAGCAATTGCTAGACAATTAGCAATTGGCTGTAAATATTATGTTATACCCCAATTCGGCATAAGAATTGACAAATTCTTATGCCGAATTCGCGTGTTATGATTAAAATTTTACCTCGCATAATATCAGAGTTTGATTGCAAATCAAGACGTATACAGGAGTTTCGCACTTAGCAAAAAATATGTTAATCTAGCAAGAAAGAGTTTTAGTTAAGCATGGCAAGATCAAAATGTAGCAAAGACTTATATAAATCATTTTTACAAGCAAGTAGCGTAAGATATAGTGGTAAAGCATTATCTGAAGTAAGTCCAATAAACCTATCTCATGATAGTGCAAGTCGATGGTTAAATAGTAAGGATTTCCGCCCTAGCGGGATCTACAGAGAAGTGTCAAAATATATTGATAGGGAAGCTTCTTGTTTATTAGTGGGAGATGACACGTTATTGTCAAAGCAATACAGTAAGAAAATTGAGCTTGTACATTATCAATATTCTGGAGCTGTACATGATGTTATACCTGGTATAGGGATGGTCAACTTACTGCATTACAATGCTAAAACTGATCAATCTACCCCTGTAGATTATAGAATATATGATAAAGAAACTGATGGAAAAACAAAGAATGAGCATTTTTGTGATATGCTTACTTTAGCTAAGGAAAGAGGGATCAATCCTGATGCAGTAGTAATGGATGCGTGGTATAGCGGTTTGGAGAATTTGAAACATATACGTAATTTAGGTTGGACATGGGTTAGTAACCTAAGCGAGTCTGTCCTATAGTTTGTGTAAGTTGCAAAGAAAGCAGTAAGAGATTACTGTAAAAAAAGTAACTTAAGCAAGCAAGGAGGAATTATGGCTAAAAAATTAGATACAGATAAAGATACATTAGACATCAGTAATCAGCTAGTAGAAGAATTATTATCAAAAGCAGATCCATCGGAGTTATTTGGTCGAGATGGTTTATTTCAACAGCTAAAGAAGCAAATAGTTGAGAAAATATTAGCAAGTGAGTTGGATCATGAATTAGGATATTCAAAACATAGCAAGATGCCAAAAGTAGATAATAATCGTCGTAATGGTAGCTATGAGAAGACAGTAATTGATGGGGATGGTCGTAAGCTGACAGTAGAAGTACCAAGAGATCGGGAAGGAGAGTATAATCCTCAATTAATACCAAAAGGGCTGAGGAGATTTAATGGATTTGATGAGAAAGTGATATCCCTTTATGGTCGCGGTATGACAGTCAGCGAGATCCGAGGGCATTTAGAAGAAATATATCAAACTGATGTATCTGGTGACTTGATATCCACCATAACAGATGGGGTGATAGAAGAAGTAACTAGGTGGCAAAATCGTTGTTTAGATAGGGTGTATCCAATATTATACTTGGACTGTATCTATGTAAAATCTAGAGACAATCACATAGTAATAAATAAAGCAGTATATTTAGCACTTGCTGTAAATATAGAAGGGAAAAAGGAGTTACTTGGCATTTGGATAGGCAAAAATGAAGGTGCTAAATTTTGGATGCAAGTAGTTACTGAGCTAAAGAATCGAGGAATTGAACAAATTTATGTTGCTTGTGTGGATGGTTTAAAGGGCTTTCCAGAAGCTATAAGCAGTGTATTCCCGAGTACTATAGTACAATTATGTATTGTACATATGGTTCGCAATTCAGTAAAGTATGTGTCATATAAAGATTTAAAAGAGGTCACATCAGATCTAAAACAAATTTATACAGCTAATAATGACGAAATGGCACGTTTAAAACTTCAGCAATTTGGTGTAAAATGGGATAAAAAATATCCGGTAATTTCTGATATTTGGCAACGTAATTGGTCTGGGATAATACCGTTTTTTGCCTTTCCTGAAGAGATCAGAAAGGTAATTTATACTACTAACACTATAGAATCTGTAAATCGTCAAATTAGAAAAATTATCAAAAATAAGGGGGTGTTTCCAGATGATAAGTCAATTCAAAAAATAATATTTTTATCCCTACAAAATGCAGCCAAAAAATGGACCATGCCTATTAAAGATTGGTCTTTAGCTTTAAATCAATTTGAAATACTTTGTGGAGATTTTAAATATGATTTATTGGAAAATAAAAAATGAACTTACACAAATTAAATGATTGACTCACCTAAGCAGGAGTTTCGGAGTTAGCAAAATTGCGAATCAGCTAAAAGGCATCTAATGTTGTTCTGAATTGATGTTTTTATAACTTCCCAAGTTTGTTGATATAAAGTAATTTTTTCATTTATCCTCCTTTTGTTCATATCGAGCCAAGCAAATACAGCAAGGCAAATATGATTTCTCTGAGCTCGACCCGTGCGTGCCTGACAGCGTTCAATACCACAAGTTTGTTTTAATTCTCGATGATAAACTTCTATAGACCACCGTGCCTTAACAATTTTCTCTATTTGTTCACGTGTTGGATTTTCTAAGTTAGTTGTTATGTAATCAATGCGACCATTTTTTGCCACAAACTTAAATACCGTAACCCAACCGTATCCACGTAGGTGAATTTTTAGTCCCTCATCAGGAATCTCTAAACTTTCTAAGCTAACATTATGATTAACTTTTCTATTTTTTCTTAGGTTACTAACCCATGTCCAACCTAAATTACGTATATGTTTCAAATTCTCCAAACCGCTATACCACGCATCCATTACTACTGCATCAGGATTGATCCCTCTTTCCTTAGCTAAAGTAAGCATATCACAAAAATGCTCATTCTTTGTTTTTCCATCAGTTTCTTTATCATATATTCTATAATCTACAGGGGTAGATTGATCAGTTTTAGCATTGTAATGCAGTAAGTTGACCATCCCTATACCAGGTATAACATCATGTACAGCTCCAGAATATTGATAATGTACAAGCTCAATTTTCTTACTGTATTGCTTTGACAATAACGTGTCATCTCCCACTAATAAACAAGAAGCTTCCCTATCAATATATTTTGACACTTCTCTGTAGATCCCGCTAGGGCGGAAATCCTTACTATTTAACCATCGACTTGCACTATCATGAGATAGGTTTATTGGACTTACTTCAGATAATGCTTTACCACTATATCTTACGCTACTTGCTTGTAAAAATGATTTATATAAGTCTTTGCTACATTTTGATCTTGCCATGCTTAACTAAAACTCTTTCTTGCTAGATTAACATATTTTTTGCTAAGTGCGAAACTCCTGCTAAGAAAAAATAGAAAAGTTAATCATAATGTTAGCTTAGAAAGTTTAGAGATTCCTGATGAGGGACTAAAAATTCACCTACGTGGATACGGTTGGGTTACGGTATTTAAGTTTGTGGCAAAAAATGGTCGCATTGATTACATAACAACTAACTTAGAAAATCCAACACGTGAACAAATAGAGAAAATTGTTAAGGCACGGTGGTCTATAGAAGTTTATCATCGAGAATTAAAACAAACTTGTGGTATTGAACGCTGTCAGGCACGCACGGGTCGAGCTCAGAGAAATCATATTTGCCTTGCCGTATTTGCTTGGCTCGATATGAACAAAAGGAGGATAAATGAAAAAATTACTTTATATCAACAAACTTGGGAAGTTATAAAAACATCAATTCAGAACAACATTAGATGCCTTTTAGCTGATTCGCAATTTTGCTAACTGCGAAACTCCTGGTATACTCAAATGACCCTTTGAGTATCAATCAAATTTCTTGATTATTTTGCTTAAATCTTATAGAACTCATAGGGAAGTCTAATGAATATCCTAAGATGAGGGAGCTATTTTTATTGTATGTACCTAAATTAATTAGGTATAAAATACTTAGTGGAATCAAATATTCTGATATACTCGATGAAAATCAAGAATTGCGTTGTCGTCTTCAGGGTTCGTAGGTAGGCACGTACTAAATGTACGCTCCACTCCTCGACCCTTCGACTCCTGCTACTATCATGATTTTGATCTTCGTCTATCAACTCTTCATTTACGAGTAGTATATATTCTAGTAAACTTAAATTATTTTTAGACCGTGATGAATCATAACATAGTTAACTTGGCAGCTGCCATTGTCTTGTCCCTTGGTATTATTTTTGGATGGCAATATTTTTACGATAAACCAAGATTACAAAAATTAGAACAGCAAAATAAAATATATAATAAGCAAGTTCAAGAGTTAAAGAAAAAGAATGTTCAAGTAGAAGCCTCTAAAGAAGCTGAATCCTTTGTTGCTACCAAGATAATTCAGATAAACTCAGAATTACTTTCCGGATCAATTTCTTTAAAAGGTCTTCGATTTGATGATTTAATCTTGTTGAAATATAAGCAGGATTTATCACCAGATAGTAAACCTGTGGTGTTATTTGCTCATTCTCAGTCAGAAGAAGCTTATTTTGCTGAAATAGGTTGGTTTAATAAAGATAACAGTACTATCCTTCCTGATAGCGAAACTCTTTGGCAGGCTGATAATGATGAGTTAACTCCTGAAAAAGCTGTAAATTTATCATGGACTAACAAAGATGGGGTTAAATTCTTGGTTACTATCAGCATGGATAGTAATTACTTGTTCACCATAGATCAAACTACGGTAAATGATAGTAAGCAGCCAATATCAGTTCAGTATTATGGACTAATTAACCGTAAATATACTGGCAAAGAGAAAGTGGCTAATATCCTGCATCAAGGACCAATTGGTGCTATTGATGGTAGGCTTAAAGAACATTCCTTTGATGACTTAAAAGATAAAAAGACTGAAAAATTTCCGCAAGGTGTTGTTGATTGGATTGGTATAACAGATAAATATTGGCTAGCTTCCTTAATTCCGGATAAAATTAGTAAGTATAGTTCTAATTTCAATTGTGTAATAAAAAACGGTATTGAAAAATATCAGGTTGACTTCATTTCACCAACTCAAACTATAGAAGTAGGAAACAAATTTACTATATCACAAAGATTATTTGCCGGAGCAAAGAAAGTTGATTTATTAGATAAATACGAAAAGCAATATAATATTATGCTATTTGACAGGGCAATTGACTTTGGTTGGTTTTATATAATTACTAAGCCAGTTTTTAATGCTATGAACTTTTTCTATCACTATGTTGGTAACTTCGGTATTAGTATCTTGATTGTAACTGTTATCATAAAACTGCTAATGTTTACTCTAGCTAATAAATCATATCGTTCGATGAAAAAGACAACAAATCTTCAGCCTGAAGTCGAGAGAATTAGGGCTTTATATGCTGATGATAAAATGAGGCTTAACCAAGAAGTTATGGCATTGTACAAAAGAGAAAAAGTTAATCCCATAGCTGGTTGTCTCCCCCTTATTGTACAAATCCCAGTATTTTTCTCAATTTATAAAGTGTTAAATGTAACTATTGAGATGCGTCAATCACCATTTTTTGGTTGGATAAAAGATTTATCTGCTCCAGATCCCACAACAATTTTCAACTTGTTTGGATTACTGCCATTTACGTGTCCAAGCTTCCTGATGATTGGTGTATGGCCCATTTTTATGGCTCTGACTATGTTTCTACAGCAAAGGATGAGTCCAGAGCCAGCTGATCCAGTTCAAGCTCAAGTAATGAAATTTATGCCGCTGGTTTTCTTAGTAATGTTTAGTAGTTTTCCAGCAGGATTGCTGATTTACTGGTCTTGGAATAACATTTTATCGATAATTCAACAATATTACATCAATAAGTTAGACAATAATGTCGGTTGATAAGGTTACAAAACTTTTCCGTCAAGAAGTAAAATTCATCGCTGGTGTGGCAAAAATAAATCAGTTTCCTAGCATATTTTTGCCAGAAATTGCATTTGTCGGCAAATCAAATGTTGGCAAGTCAAGTTTGATTAATAGTATATGTAATAATTCAAGTCTTGCTAGGGTGTCTAATACCCCTGGTCGTACTAGGCAAATAAATTTTTTCTCCCTTGCCGATAAACTTATTTTAGTTGATCTTCCTGGATATGGCTTTGCAGAAGTACCAATATACATAAGGCAGCAGTGGGAAACCTTAATAACCTGTTATCTCAGAACGAGTTTAAACCTCAAATTGGTAAATTTATTGATTGATGCTAGAAGAGGAATAAAGCAAAATGACATAGAGATTGCTAAATTATTACTTTCTTGTAATAAAAATTTTCAAATTGTTTTTACAAAGTCGGATAAGGTAACACATAGAGAAAACCTAACGACGTTAACACAGAATTTTCTTGCAACTTTAGGCTACTCCTGTAATGTAATTTATACAAGTAGCAGGAGTAAAGAAGGTGCAAAAGAATTGCAGTTTAATTTGGCAAAATGCATTAAATTATAAAGAAAAGGAGGGGAAAGGTTTTGCCCGTGTCAAAGATACTAGCCTAATTAAAGACATAATAAGACGTAGTAGTGAAGTTAGAGACCAAGTCATGGTATTTAAGCTACCGTCATTAATTATTGATGATGACAAATTGTTAACGAATTTTGCAGAGGTAATACAGTTACTTGACAGTTGTGGCATTAAAATCTTTATAGTTCATGATCATACTAATTTGGTAAATGATACGCTAAAATTGTTTGGCTGTGATGAAAAATTTATCAATAATATTAAGGTAGCCGATTATAAAAGCTCGCAGATTATGGAAATGGTTCTGTCTGGCTATATTAATAAGCGTATAGTTTCAAAGCTCTGTAGTTTAGGTTGTTATGCTATTGGTATTTCCTGCAAAGATGCTAATCTTATTCAAGCTAAAAAATCAAAATTATCACATAGGAGAGACAGTAATCAAGCTATAATAGATATTGGGTTTGTCAGTGAACCAGTTATAATAAACCCTGAGATTTTAATAAATTTTGAAGATAGCAACATTATTCCTGTTATAACACCAGTAGCTAGTGATGAAAAAGGCAATACTCATCTACTGGATGTAAATCTGACGACCTCGATAATTGCTTCCTCATTAGATGCAGATCATTTAGTATTATTATGTGATGGGATAGAGTTTGCCGGAGAGAAGTACATACGAGTAAGGGATATTAATGTATTGAAAGAGATGTTGAATAATACTGTTGATCCTGAAAAAGTTAGCTTGCTTGAAGCAGCTTTAAGTGCTATTCAAAACAGTAGCAATTATGTACATTTCCTCAACTCGGCTTTCCCTGATTCGATATTGTTAAGTATGTTTATAAATAAAGAATATGAGTGAACCCCAATTTGGGATAAGAATTAGTTAATTCTTATCCCGAATTCGCGTAGTGAGTTATAGATTTAATTTTTGGTAAAAAAGCAAAAGAGAGGTAATTTATGTCAGGCACTTTAGTATCAGACCCGTTATTTGTCGGTTTAACAAGACCTGCAATGATATTTGGTGTGAGTATAAAATTTGCAGCACTTAATATGATTATATCTATGTCATTATTTATTCAAAGTAATAGTGTTATGAATTTGCTTGTTGCTTTTGTGATTCATATGATAGGGTATGTAATATGTTTTAAAGAACCAAGATTTATAGAATTGCTTTTAAATAAATCTTCTAAATGTAGTCAGTGTCCTAATAAATCATTCTATGGAGCGAATTCATACGGTATCTAGGTTTTATGAGCAAAGTATAAAATGACAAAATTATCTGTAACAAAAACAGCCAAAGAGTCGAGATCTAGGAAAGAAAAACCTACTTCTCATTTTATTCCTTATAAATGCCATTGGGATAGTAATACTATTTTAACTAAAAATAATGAATTATTACAAGTAGTAAAAGTAGGTGGTTTCTCCTTTGAAACAGCCGATGATGAAGATTTAGATATTAAAAAAAATATCAGGAATTCGTTACTTAAAAATATGTCATCAGGCAATATTGTGATGTATTTCCACACGATCAGGAGACGCAAACCAGTGATTTTTGATGGGCTTGAATATACCTCTGACCCTACCATAAAAGTACCTAATGATTTCACAACTTATTTATCAAATGAATGGCGTAAGAAACATGCAGGTTCTAGGTCGTTTTTTAATGAATTATATGTTAGTATTCTTTATAGACCAGATAAAGCTGGGGTTGCTATAATCGAATATTTCATTAAAAAGCTGATGCAAAAGTCTGATAAATCAGCTTGGGAAAATGACATGCGAGATATGCAGGATAGTTTGCGAGAAATGTCCTCAAGAGTAGTTAATACATTCCATAGTTATTCGGCGAGGTTACTTGGCGTACGCAAGTCAAATAGTGGTTATTGTTGTGATATTATGGAATTCTTGGGTACTTTGGTGAATTGTGGATCTTCAATGCAAATGACCGTTCCAAGAAATTCAATAGACCAATATCTCCCCACTCATAGATTGTTTTTTGGTTCTAGATCTATAGAAGCACGTGGTCCAAAGGGTAGAAGATACGCCGGTATATTAAGTATTTTAGAGTATGGACCATCTACGTCAGCTGGAATTTTTGACGGATTTTTACAAATGCCTTTTGAGTTTGTAATGACCCAAAGTTTTGTTTTTGCTAATAGGACAGTGGCGATTAGCAAAATGCAACTACAACAAAATAGAATGATTCAAGCAGGGGATAAAGCTGTATCACAAATTGCTGAAATCTCTCGAGCACTTGATATGGCTACCAGTGGTGATATTGGTTTTGGAGAGCATCATTTTTCGCTTCTATGCTCTGATAGTAATTTAAAATCCCTTGAGGATACCCTATCTATGGCTTCTGTTGAACTCTCCAATTCTGGAATTCAACCTGTTAGAGAAAGAATTAATATGGAACCAAGTTATTGGGGGCAACTTCCTGGAAATATGGATTATATAGTAAGGGGTTCGACTATAAATACTTTAAACATGGCTAGTTTTGCATCTATGCACAATTATCCATTAGGTAAGGTTTTTAATAATCACTGGGGAGAATATGTAACTGTACTCGATACTACCTCGGGAACACCTTTTTATTTCAGTTTTCATGTTAGAGATGTTGGGCATACCTTGATCATTGGTCCAACTGGTGCTGGTAAAACAGTATTAATGAATTTTTTATGTGCACAAGCACAAAAATTTAAACCTAGAATGTTTTTCTTTGATAAAGACCACGGTGCTGAAATATTTATTAGATCACTTAATGGGATTTATACCACAATTGATCCAGGAGGAGAATGTAACTTTAATCCTTTGCAACTTGATGATACTGGGGAGAATAGAACATTTATATTAGAATGGCTTAAAGTATTGGTGACTTCTAATGGAGAGTCGTTCTCATCAGAAGATAATAAGATTTTATCACAAGCAGTAAGTGGTAATTTTAAGTTAGAGAAAAAAGATAGAAGATTAAAAAATGTTGTAGCATTTTTAGGCATAGATGGTCCTAATAGCTTAGCAGGCAGGATTGCTATGTGGGTTGGTAAAGGCTCTCATGCTAGAATATTTGATAATGAGGCAGATAATATTAATTTGCAGCAAGCTCGAGTATTTGGCTTTGATATGACCGAACTGTTAAAAGATCCAGTTAGTCTTGCTCCTGTGCTACTATATATTTTCCATAGGATTAGTATTTCTTTAGATGGTCAAAGAACTATGATAGTTCTTGATGAGGCGTGGGCTTTGATTGATAATCCAGTATTTGCTCCCAAAATTAAGGACTGGCTAAAGGTTTTGCGTAAGTTAAATACTTTTGTAATTTTTGCTACCCAAAGTGTTGAAGATGCAGCTAAAAGCAGGATTAGTGATACCTTGATCCAACAAACTGCAACACAAATATTCTTACCAAACCTTAAGGCAACTGATATTTATCGTAGTGCTTTTATGCTTAGTCAACGTGAATATATTTTGATAAAAACTACAGATCCAACATCGCGTTATTTCTTAATAAAACAAGGGGTAGATGCAGTTGTTGCAAAAATAAGTTTAGATGGTATGACTGATATTATCAATGTTCTTTCTGGTCGGGTTGAAACAGTGTTATTGTTAGATCGGATTAGAGAGAAATATGGTAATGATCCTGAGAAATGGTTACCGGTATTTTATGAGGAAGTAAAATCACTTTAGTTAATTTATGCATTATAATTTTATAAAAAATTTACTTAGTGGGACAAAAATATTTGCTAAAATAGTAGTGCTATGCAGTCTACTAAATTTTACTATTATCCATAATAGTTATGCAGAAGAACCAAAACAAAAAGATACTTTAGATACTATAATTGATATTCTCTCAGGTTTGACCTGTGAAACTCAAGGTATCGGTGATTTATTACGTACGGAATTTTCTCACACTTGTATACCAGCATCATTTTTTACCTTTGCTGTTGCTAATATAATTTCGCCAGGATTATATGCAAATACCATGCTACGTCTTAAAATAAATGACCATGAATTATTTGATGGAGATTACCCTGGAGGACAATGTGCAAGAAATAATAAAATTGATCCAAATGACCCTAAATTAACCTTTGCATTTTGTAATAATGTTAAGCTAGCAGCTGTTAGAGTACAGGCAATAGCCATTTCTGCTCTTGTTATTGCTAAAGCCGTATTAACCGGTTCTGATCCGTGGGAAGAGATTATGGAAGCATGGAAGAGCAATAAAGCATCATTTCATACTATTTATAAGGATCAAAAAGATGGTGACACCGATGTAATGTTGGACGTACCTATACCAGTTATTTTTAAAGTAGTAAAAATAAAAGATACCATGTGTGTGGCTGCTCCTACTATATTAGCAGATTGGGTACCAGTTGGCTGTAAGTATATTAGAGAACCTTACCCTGAATCGATCTATGCGACTTTTATGAGTCTTGATGGTGGAACTAAGAAAGGTCCTAATACCGCTACTGACCCAATGGCAATAGTTGATTGTGGTTTATCATCTTCTAGTTGTTACCAAAGAGCTTATAATAATTCTAAGGCAGCCATCGTTATCTCTTCACCATTAATAGAATGTATTAAAGAAATGACAGCAAGATTACTGGTTAGTAAAGATGTTTGTATATTTGATGATATTAATAAAGTAATTAATTCAAGCAAAAGAGAAAGTAGCATATTATTTCAATTTCAACGTAATATGCACCGCACTGTTACTGCTTTATTGACTATATATGTAATTTTCTTTGGTTTTAAAATTATACTTTCTGGTGATGTTCCTCCTAAAAATGAAATAATTAATTTTGTATTAAAGATGTTGTTCGTAACCTATTTTTCTGTAGGTATAAACATTACTCCTGGTAGTAATTCTGACTATAATCGACTAGATGGTATGGTACAATGGGCTTTTCCTTTATTATTAGGAGGAATAGATACACTTGCTGGTTGGGTTATGAATGCTTCTCCATCAGAGCTGTGTAAATTTGATGCTAAAGATTACGATAAAAATCTTTCTTATATGGCATTATGGGATTCATTAGACTGTCATGTAAGCCATTATTTAGGATTAGATATCCTATCAACCTTACTGGTAGAAAATCAATATAAAAATCATGATTTCAAGAGTTTTGACTTTTTTAGTTTCTCAGCCCCACCTTATGTATATTTACTGATTCCTGCTATTATTTCAGGTAACATGACTCTAGTATCCTTGGCACTGTCTTATCCTTTATTAGTGATTTCTGTTGGAGCTTTTATGGTGAATGCTACAGTGATGTGCATGATATCTATAGTAATATTAGGTGTTTTAGCTCCTCTTTTTGTGCCAATGTTTTTATTTGAATATACTCGTGGTTACTTTGAATCATGGGTAAAGTTATTAATATCATTTTTGCTACAACCTATGGTAGTGGTAACCTTTCTGATTATGATGTTTTCAGTTTATGATTTCGGTTTTTATGGTCACTGTAAATATACAAGTAAAACTATACAAAATAGTATAGAAAGTGGGGGAGATGGAAAAAGGCATGTAAAAATATTTTTTGTTAATAATAATTGGAATGAATATGCGAAAGATGAAAGTAATGGTATAGATGATGCCAAAAGCTGTAAAAATAGCCTAGGTTATATGCTTAATAATCCACTAGCAATAGTTTTTGATTTTGCCAAAGATAACCTAAATGAAATAGTGAAAGAAAAACCAGGTAGTGGTAGTACAAGCGATCATTTATCTAAATACCAATTTTTGCAGGGCATTATTATGGGACCCGGTATGTTCTTTGTATCACCCAAATTAGTTTTTGAGAAAATTAAGGATATTGCTCTAGCTTTAATTACTGCCTGCTTTACTTTGTATTTAATGTATCACTTTAGTAGCCAATTAGCAGATTTTGCGGCTGATATGACTGAAGGTGTACCTCTTAGTGGTGTTGCCATACATCCACAAGCAATATACAAAGCTGGTATGGCTGCTCTTGGAGCTGCTGGTAAAATGCAGGCGGCTGATAAAGTAGCTAGAGGTGCTGGAGGTGCTACTAAGGATATGGGTGGTGGAGGTGGATCAGCTGAAGATACTAAAGCTACTGGTGGTGAATCAGCAGAAGATAGCTTAGACACCAGCGGTTCATCTAGAGATACTGTATCAACAACAGGAGGAGGTGGTGGTAAGTCTCTAGGTGGTGGTGGACTTCCTATCTCTCCAACCCGTCATATAGCAGAATCTACTGCAGCTAGTGTATCTGAATCGAGTTCTTCAAATGCAGGAGGTTCTTCAAGGGAATCAAGGGCTAATTTGCAGACTATTGACGAACCTATTCTACCTCCAACTAGTTAACCACTCTGCACTGCAAGTGCAGAGCTTAATATTACGGCATGAATGCCTCATGTATGTACTAACTTAAAAGTTAGAAACTATTTGTGTATGGTTCATTTAAAAAGTGTCACAACACAAAAAGAATATATCTGTGAAGTGTAAGATTTTGTTAAAAAAATATCTTATCTTATCTTTTCTTGATAAGATATTTAAAATTTATGTTGAAACGACGCACTGCAAGTGCGGGGTTTTTCTCCCAAAGTGGGACAATAAAATAGTAGAAACAGAGGATTTTGTTAATAGATCACCACAGATAGTTACAACAAATACACAAGAATTAGGAAGGACAGTAGAGAAATCAAGTCCTGCTAAGGAATTACCAAAAGAGCAAAAGACCCATGAATTACTCTCTAAAACTTTGGGAGGACTTGAGGATTCTACGGTGCAAGCTGGAAAGCCTGGTGACATTAAACAAGAAATCGTGAGGAAAAAGTTAGGAAGGAAAGCTATCTTAAAACTAGACCAGCTAAGAAAACTACAACTGCTAGAACTAATGTAAAAAAAGATGGCTCTGATGAAAATTCATAAAGTCACCAACTGTACAAGTGTAAGTAGGTATAATAGTCCTCGATGTTATGTGGGCAGGAATCTATACTATTTAACAGCCTTTCAGGCTATTTATTGGATTCTTGCCTACACGGGAATGACGATGTCAAGGGTGATATCATACTTGTTAGGGGTGATGTCGTCCCTGCGTAAGCAGGTATCTAATAACAGCTTTAGTTATTTTACTTTTTTAGATTCCTGCCTTCGCAGGGATGACATTAAGGGAAACAGAAATGATACCTCAGGGCTGTTATACCTACTTAAAACTTGTACATTTGGTAAAGTCATAAAAGTTTTTATACAATGTTGTTTGGTACTTTTCTCAAGCAAAGTTTTTGCTGGTTTTGGAGATCCGTGTCCATCAGTTTCATTTGCAGTAGATGATTATTTAAGACAAAACACAGCTTACGGGCATCTTCTATATAGTATTGATATGACCGGTACTCCTAATGGGTGTGATGCAACTGACCCACAATTTAAATTCTGTTTAAAAAATAAAGATGGTAGTCCTATAGAGTGTAAAGTTATTACTCTTAATTTAAATGATTCTAAGCGTCTTAGTGAGTTAAGCACTGATAATAATCCCGATTTAGGTGGAAATACTTTATTAAAAGATATTATTTTAACAGTAAAAATTGTCGATAAAAGATTGTGCCTAGTTATGGCTACCTCAAAAGGACAACTTCCACTAGCTTGTAAAAATACTACCACACCAGCTCCGATAGCACCACCAAACGAACAATGCCGGAATATAGGTAAAACTTGTTATATGGGTACTACAAGGAGTCAGTCATTACTTAATTTTTCTGGCTTAGCTGTAGATTGTGTAAAGGAAACTCTAGATAAAGTTTTTTTCCGTTATAGTAGCTGTGATCCAAAAAATGATCAGATTAGTTTGACTGCCCTTAATCCTTTCTCAACCTTCCAAGAATCTTTGAAAATATCTATTAGGGCGGCGTTAATATTATATGTTATGTTTTTTGCTGTTAATATGATTTTAAGCAAAGAATATGGTAATTTAGATAAAATAGCATCTTTTGTTATGAAGCTAATAGTTGTCACTTATTTTGCTACAGGTATTGGACCAGCGTATTTTAAGGGTGGAAAGGAAACTACCGAAAATGGTATGCTTCAGTATGGGTTACCATTACTCACAGAGCTTACTCCACAATTTGCTCAAATAGTTTTTAATGCTGGTGGCTCTCGAGGATTATGTGAGTACGATACTAGTAAGTATAAAGATGGGTATAAGTTTTATGCACTTTGGGATGCTGTTGATTGCAGGATAGGTTATTATTTGGGTATGGGACTATATTATAACACAGAATCCGTTTTAAACGACATTCCTAGTAGAAGTGTGCCGAACAAAAATAAAAATAATCCTGTAAACTTTAAAAAACCTGGAAATGAAGCTCCGGATGCATTGAGGAAAGTGGGAGGATTCAGATTTCTTACTGTAATGTTTGGTCTATTATTATCTGGACAAATAATAATAGTAGCATCTGGAATAATATTTTCTGTAATATTTGTTTCAATAATTTTATATTTTATAACACACTACTTAGTATGTCTAGTTACCATATATGTCATGACCTATATTTCTCCTATATTTATTCCTATGGTTTTATTTACTAGAACCAAAGCATATTTTGATGCATGGCTAAAAATTTGTATATCTTGTGCAGTGCAACCCGCAGTGGTGGCTGGTTTTATTGCCTTGTTACTTACTATGTATGATTCGGCAATATACAAGAATTGTGAGTTTATGAGGCATGACTATACGTATAGCAGTGATGTTCAGTTTAGTACTTTTGAGCTTAGATTACCAAATGCTAATACTGAGGATTGTAAAAATAGTGCTGGATATAAATTATTACGATATTATTCGGGGGAAGGTTGGGAGAAGCATCTTTTAAGTGTTTTCCCAGTTAAATCAATTGTTGTAGATGTCGTATCACTGTTAGTAGACTTACTTTATGTATTAATTTTTTCAATTATTTTTTATTATTTTTCAAAATCAATTAGTCAATTTGCTGCCGAGCTTACTGGTGGTCCTATCATGGATTCTGTAACAGCTAGTCCTACTAAGATAGTTGATATGGTTAAGAAGGGGGCAGAATTTATTGCCGATGCTGCACAAAGCTCGGGTGGAAAACCACCGCAGAAAAATCCTTTAGAAAAACCAAGAAAAGGAGGAGAAGAAGCAAAAGATTCAGGTGGTGGTGATAGTGGTGGCAAAGCTGAAGGTATGGCAGGTTCTAGTGGTGGCGGTAGCGACGGTGGTATGGGTTCTAGAGGAGGTGGTGGTATGAGTGGTGGTGGCGGTGGTTAACTTGGATATTATTGTATGAAAGGAAATTTATCAAAACTCATAATGGTATTAGGCATAGCGGCTTTAGTGGTTAGCGTTGTTATGGTATTACTTGGGATGATAGGGTCAGTAAAAATTACCAACGGTTGTCTCCTTAGATATGATGAAGACGCAAAAGGAGGTAGTACTGATCTTATTACTAATACAATCATGCTTAACGCAACAGCAAACTATACTGTTATTACCAAAACAAAACCAAATGGGTCGCTTGAAACTGAGTATGATCCTAACCGTTACGGAGAATGGTTAAATACTAACCTAGCTGTTACAAATGAACAGGAGATTAAGTTTAAAATAGACGGTAATATAAGCCTTTGCAGGGCTTATGTACCAAAGAATAATATTCAACAGCTTTCAGATTTGGATGACAATGGTAACAAAGTTGCCATTCCTAGGGTTGAAGAAACTAATGTAGAACCGCTATCCTTAATTTTTGATGCTAAAACTGATGAATGGCGAAATATAGCTGAATTGTTTGCTAACGATAAGGTTGTCATATCAATTTTGCCGGATCAAAAGAAATTGCCGGATTTGCCAAATAATATGGCTAGTGTAAAAAATATCTTTAAGCTTGTTAAGCAAGATGGTAAATTTAAAAATTTTATAGAGACAGCAGATTGTTCAGAAGGCAAAAGCACATATAGTCCATTATGTGGTAGATACTCGATATATTCCGGACAGTATGTTAGTGGTTGTAAGTGGCCGGCAAATTGTAACAATCCGAATGATTGTGTTAATATTAATCCACATGATATATGTTGGGATATAGTACAGAATAGGCATGTAGGTGACTGGCGTTGTAATTCTGATCCAGCTCATTGGTTTAGTTACTGGAAAACAATATGTGATCAGGGACCTTTTTGGGCTAATGTGATGGGGGTAGCACCAGAGCCTTATAAGGAGGATGGTTTTTTTACGTCTCCTTGGAGTGACGATACTAATAAGCTATTTACTAATTTCTACCCTGAATGTTCTAACAATTCTAGTGCTTCATCTCGTAGATGTCCTGATGTTGATCATAGCATTAAAGATAAAGCTTACATAGAAGGAGAATACCAAAATAAAAGATATTTTTGGTATTCTGCCGATGGTCCAACAGGTCTGTTATATAGAATGGATAACAGTGAGACTCCAACTAATGCAAAATCTTTAGGGACAGGCTATAAATTTGCTAAAATAATTGCTGGAAACAAAGATTATGATCCAATAAATAATAGTAGAGCTGCTAATATTAAATATCAAATCATTTATAACGATATTATAGCTGGTACAGCAAAAAGCTATTTACAATATCGTTTATGGTCAAAATATCCTGACTATAGCAAGAATACTGGTGGTTATGTGTTAAACATTAAGCAGACTAAATGTCGAAGAAGTAATGGCAATAGTTTTAATGATGTTACGTATAATCGCGGTAGAGTGCAGTATTTAATAATGCCATATAGTGAAAATCCTAACAAAACTGGTACAATTTATAGCACTAGTAATATTAAAGTGGATGATGCAGATGGTAATGCAAAAATTACTGCGAATGCCAATGGATATCTATGGATGAGAATTTACAATCAACAAGAGGATTATAAAGAAAGTTATGGTAGATATAAAGTAGAAATTCGTACCTCAGAAAAAGTTGGTAGTTTTACTTTAAATATTTTAACCCCTTTATTTGAGTTATTAAAAGGCAAAATTAAGAATGCAGCTGTGACGATTTTTAAGAATATGACTTGCTATGGTGGGGGAGTTACTACTTGTACTAACTTTTTTAACTATATAAAAGCCGTATTAATTCTTTACGTTATGTCATACGGAGCAATGTTTTTATTAGGTATGGTCAAAATCAACCAACAGGATTTGGTAATTAGGATAGTAAAAATCGCTATAGTTAGTGGGTTAATGAATGAAAGTACTTTTGAATTTTTCAATAATTATATATTTGATTTTGTAACTAATTTTTCAGATGGAATTATCTCCAATATGAGTGGCTATAGCATGTTTTCATCGACGAATAAGATAACAAATCCTTTCATGTTCCTAGATGCATTAATGAGTAAAATATTGTTCAGTAAAACTTTTGCTGGTCAAGTGCTTTCTTTAATCTCTATGGGTCTTAGTGGATTAATTTATTTTGTTATAGTATTTATTGCTACAATGATAGTAATCATCACCGCTCTTCGAGCCGTGGCAGTTTATATTATGGCATTTATGGCAATCGCTATATTAATTGGTGTAGCTCCATTGTTTCTTACGTTTATGCTATTTGATTTCACTAGATATTTATTTGATAATTGGGTGAGGTTTACTTTTAGATATATGATAGAGCCAGTAATTTTAATGGCAGGAATTATTATACTTACTCAGTTATTTACAATTTATTTGGATTTTGCAACTGGTTATAGTGTGTGTTGGAAATGTGCTTTACCTATAAAAGTTCCATTTCCTGCTATCCCAGGTCTTCCTGCGATTTTCTCTAATTTAGAGATTTTTTGTATCAATTGGTTTGTACCTTGGGGAATGGATTCTCGTTCTGGCATGATGGGTTTGAATATGCAACATTATATTGCATTAATTATGATTGCTTATGGAATGTATGGTTATGTTGAATTTTCTGGAAAAATGGTGGCAAAGTTGACTAGTACCGCTGGACCTTCTGCAACATCTATGGGGCATGCAATGTCATCGGCAATGGAACAAGGAGCTTTAAAAAAGGTTGGTTTAGATCAGGCATCTAGAGATACAATTAAGAAAGAAGCTGCCGGTAGATTAAAAGATAGGAATAAAGCAATTGATAAAGGAAATAAAGCTAGGTCAAAAGGTGATACCAAGGATAGTGATGGTAATAATAAGGATCAGAATCCAAGAAGTGGTGTTGAGAGTGGTAGTGGTAATGAAAGTGATTCTAATGTGAATCCAAAGTAATAACTGAAAATGAAGTGAATAGGATGAGAAATTTCAGGTATCTAATGTTGTTGATAGATTTTCTACTTAAAGGGCAACTGTTTATTGCCTTAGTAGTTCTATTAGCCTGTAATCCTGTCAAAGCTGATGATAGTGAGAAAGATGCTAAATTTGATTGGATGAGTTCGAGTTTAAGTGGACTTGCAGCTCTATTTTCAGCATGTCTAGAAGTACCAAAATTCAATAGTTTTCAAGAAGGTAGCATTTCTTTAGACCTTACAAAACCAAATGAATGGAATTCTACTGGTAACTATGTCAAAAAAGATAAAGCCATTAAGTTTGACTGGAGTACTAGTGGAGCTGTAAGTAGTCCAAGAAAATACCGAGTGATGTACCGTATAGATCCAAGGTTCAATAGACCACAAATATTTATTAAAACTTTTAATCATTTAACTAAAAAGTATGAAGCTACTAATTTTCCTAAATTTAAGGCAACTGATCCAACTAAAGATTATATAAGTCTAGCATTTAGCAAAATGCAGAATTATGTAGACTATTTTAATTTTGTTGAAAATCGTCAGAAAATTCTGGTAGAAAAAGGTGATGTAATAAATATAACTCTTGCAGGAGCAGGAGCAGGAGATTTTTTTAGTGTAGCTACTGACGAAGATTTTTTAAAGTCAGAGCTTGACAATAATATGTTAGGAATTCCGTCACTTTATACAAATAGCAACCTTGATAATAAAATACTATATTCAACTGCAGAAAAATTGTGTTATTCTATTGACCCCTCAAGGGATAAAGTGTGTCAGGGTACTGGAGCAAGTACCAAATATAAGGCTTTAGATAAGTTAGTATTAGTTGGTAAACCGTTAACCCAAGGTTCTATACAACAAATTATTACAATTTGTCCTGATTTTGCTAATGATAAAGATAACTCTCCAGTGTGCTTCTATGATCAAGGGAGAGGGATGAGGATACTAGTAAATAACCAAATTATAAAGAGAGAAGCGGAAAGTTTTGTATATTCTAAATTTCTAAAAAAGAGTTTCTTATATTATAAATCTGATATTGCTGGAGATTTAGATTTTTTAACTGATTGGTCAATCCAAGGCATGTTTACCTCCCTAGATAAACCTTTAATGAGTGATTGGATTGGAGCTTTTTCAGATATTAATGCACTTAGTTCTTATATTAGTAGCCCAGCTGTAGACTTAAGTAGTAGTTTTTTACATTTTGGACGCTACATTATGATGGTGGAAATAGGTAATGGTGATAAGAGTATTAGTGATGCACAACAAAAAGACATAGAAGTTGAATATGTAATAATGAAAGATGGTGGGACACCACTTGCATCGCTAGTGGGTACACAAATCAACCAAGATTTTGCAACTGATGCTGACAAAGATGGCTATTTATGGGTTAGAGTAAAGAATCCTAATAAAGAGGTAATGGGGTTAATTAAGGTAAATTATGCTAATTATACGGGGAGTACTTGGTTTTCAGATATTGTATATAACGGGGCAGTTAAACCTATTACCGATGAGTTTCATAAATTTACTATAAATTTTTATACTAAACTAACTAAAAATGTAACATTACACCGAATCATAAAAGCTGCATTGATTCTTTACGTAATAATATATGCTTTAACCTTTTTAGCGGGGGCTATTCAAATAACTGCCAAAGACTTATTAACAAGAATTATAAAAATAACTTTGATAGTAATACTAATAGGAGATGATAGTTGGAATTTTTTCAATAATTACTTATTTAATGCCTTTATTAAGGGTACTGACTATCTAATGACCAATGTAGTAGGGCTTACTAGCTCTACAGTTAACATTTTTGGTTTTATTGATCCAATATTTGATAAATATACCAATGGCAGATTTTGGGGGCTTTTATTTATACAATTACTCCAAATCCATAATGGTCTTACTTTTGTTGCTATCATAACTATTTATTCTCTGACGCTTTATTTTAGAGCTATTTTGGAAGTTATTATAGGTTACATTATAGCATATATTAGTCTTGCGGTTATGATATCTTTAGCACCATTATTCATAATTTTGGTACTATTTGAGAAGACAAAAAGCATTTTTGATAACTGGTTATCTACTTTATTTAGTTACATGATGCAACCAACCATATTATTAATATTTTTTCTATTAATAGATCAGGTGATGTCTGAACAACTTTTAAAAATTGTGGTAAGAGCATGTTGGGATAGTACGTTCATCCCAATAGAGATAGGATTAGATTTAACGCATATGAACATGCCGATTAATTTTTCGTTTAAATTACCATTTTTACCTGGGATACCTTTCTTTGCACCGGATGTTACGGAAATTAATAATGCACAGGATTTATTAAATTCTACCGGGACATTCTTGGTAATATTTACCAGTAGCTTGTTATTCTATGCTTATTGCCTAATGTGTTATGGACTTGTCGATTATGTGACTATAGTAGTTGCTCAATTAACCAACGTAACACCTGCAAGACAAGAGGGTGATTTCCAAAAACCTAATAATCCTACAAAATCTATTATGCATGATATGGAAACTGTAGCAAAACCAGTCAAGGATCTAGCTTTTGCTCCAGCTAGAATATTTAAAGATAAGGTGATAGATCAAAATTATAAAGCTAGGAAAAGTGATCTTGACGGCAAGAAAGAATATACTGGCAAAATATTTGCCTCAAGAAATGATTTAGACACTGGTGGTGAAGCAGATGGTGGATCTAATAAAAAGGAATAATTACTATTTAAGCCTAGGTTTTTATAAATGAAGAATATTTTTGCTATTTTATTAATTTCTATGTTGTGCCTTTCAGGATGTACTGGCGATAGGTGCATTGATGCAGATGATTTTGGCTTTATAAAATTTGTAATTTCTTCAAGATATAAAAAAGAAGAGTTAAGCGGACAACAACAAGATAATCAAACAGCTGCTTGGATCAATACTGGATATAATGTAAATGGTCAACCACTTACTATATTGGTAAAAACTTGGGATTATTCTAAAGGAGATAAAAACAACTCTACAGAATTATCAGCTTGGAGTGCGTGGTATGGTCAAGAAAAGAATACCAACACTTTATCTGAATTTTGTAAGAGACTACAAATATGCCAATTTATAGATGGCAGGATGTGTACTAGTAGTAAGGATGCCAAAATTAGTAATGCACCGTGTTTATTTAAAAATGGTGTAGGGCTATACATGTTAATTGCTGAGCGTGATAAAAATCCTAATCTCTCTTTGGATACACAGCGTACACCCTATGGCATTACCGCCCACCTTGGTGAACCTCTTGTTGGTTATGAACTTTATGATCTTAATAAAAGAGGGGAATTAGTAAAAGCTGGAGGAATAAGTTATCAATATGAAGGTGAGGATAAAGTTAAATACGTTCAATGCCCATTATATTTTAAGATTTTAGATAAATTTTATGATGATAATAATGGTCAGTATCGTGTAGTTATTAAATCTGGGGTCACTGACACTAGACCTGACCCTATTGAATTTTTAACGAATTTAATAAAAGCTGAGTTATTTGGTGATGGTAAGAATCATGGGCTAGTTAGGTCAATTTACGAGGGTATTATTAAAACACCAGGGTATCGTGTATCTGTTTCGGCTCTATTAACTTTGTATATTATGTTTACAGGGTTTTCTTTCCTGATTGGCAATGTTAATCTCACACATACTGAATTAATAATTAGAATAGTAAAAGTTAGTATAGTATCTACGTTACTTAGTTCAACTAGTAGCTGGCAATTTTTTCATGATTACTTATTCGTGTTTTTTATGGAAGGGGTAGAGGAAATATTACGAATAATTAAAGAAACAGCGGCTACCGGACCTGGGTCTTGGAGTATTATAGGTTTAATGATAGCCCCGCAAACTATGGCAAAATTATTTTCATTACTATTTGTCGATCCGTTAGGATTTATATATATAATTTTATTCTTGATAGCCCTTTATTTTATCTTCATGATGGTATTTAAGGCTACTATTATATATCTTACGGCACTGATAACCATTGGGATGATTATCATAATGGCTCCAATATTCATTTGCTTTATGTTATTTGGTATCACGCGTTCATTGTTTGAACACTGGTTAAGACAGCTGATTTCCTATGCACTACAACCAATTATATTATTTACTGGTATTGCTTTTATTTCAATGATTATCAGAACAGAAATATATTCTTCACTTGGTTTTGGGGTATGTAAGTATGACTTCCCAAATTTAGGTCCGATAAATGACATATTTGGTAGTATGAATGAAGATCTAGACACTAGTCTTGGAGACTCAATATTTTATTGGTGGTTTCCATCTCCAATGAAAGCTGGCAAATTTTCTAAAACAAAGGCTAATATATCAGTGCCTGTTGATCATCGCATCGATGATGGCTCACCTGATGGCAAACTATGTTTAGCTTATCAATGTATCGAAGAAAGATATGTTGAATTACCATTTTTAGATTTAGTCAAAGATGTAAGAAGAATTGATAATTTTTTCAGTGGTCACTTTGTTCAGCTGGATGGATTATTGTTAATTTTTGTATGTGTTTATTTACTAAGTAAATTTAATGATATAGCTGTTTCAAGTGCTAAATTCTTATCTAGCACCTCAGGTAATCTAACAAATTTACAAGCAATTGGACAAGCTGCTTTTGCCCCTATTCAACAGCAAATAGAGAGACCTGCAAATTATGCTTTCGGTGCTGTCAAGCAAAGGGTAGATCAAGTAACTGAGAAGGCAAGTATGTTTTTTGCCGATCAGTATGAAGATTGGATGATGGGGGGTGTAGCCCAAGAGGCACTTGATCCAAAATCAGTAAATTCGAGTGTTTTAAGTGAAGTAAAAAGAACTTATGGTATAGATTATAAAGACGTTAATGTTAAAGCTGGAAGTGATTATCAAAGAGCTATTAGCGAGGTTATGGAAACTATTAAACCTGATGGACAAGTTAAAGAATTTACTGGCAGTAGTTATTCAGAACTTAAGGATCATTTAGCAGCTCTTAAATTTGGAGAAGGTAAAAAATATGATTCTCTTAGCGAAGAGCAAAAGAAAGAACTTAATGAGTTAATGAAAACTAAAGATGGTAAGACTTTACGAGAATTAGCCAGTGATGCAAAGTTTACCAAAGATTTCCTGCAAGCTTATATGAACTCGCATCAAGAAATGTCAAAAAGAGGAGTAGGGTTATTTGGTAAGAATATAGCACCTCTCAGAAGTTGGCAAGAGATGAATAGGCGTGTTGATGAAAAGAGAGAGCTACGTGATAAGAAGCGTAAAAATATAGGAGAGAGAATATATGCTGGTTATGAAGGACTAAAACGGAAAGCTCTAACTGCTATTGTTGGTAAAGAGTTACGTAATGCTTTTGAGGGAAACCTGACTGGAGCTGAGTGGGAAGATTTTAATTATAATGACTCAAGACTTAGAACCCATAGTGAATCACTTAAGGATGAACAACGAGCTTTGGAACATCAAAAACTTAAGACACAAATCAATAAAGAAACCATTGCTATTCAGGAAGATATATCATCTCCTGAATATCTAGCTAAACTTGAATTACAGGGTAGAACAACAGATGTTGATTATTATGAAGAATTGACCAACAAAGAGCTTGCCTTCCAAGTGTATAATGCCCTTGCTCAAGGTGAAAATGATGGAGAAAATCCGGTATTAATGGGGGAAAGATTTATGCGAGAGAAAGCAACAGATGCTCAAACTCGTGAAATGATTGACAATGCCCATAAGATTGAACAAAGAATGATCGATGATGATAGATATGTACGTAGACAAGAATATTATGATGTTATGCGTGAAAAAGCTGAAGCCAATGGTGATAATAAATCTTTAGGGTATAGTAAAGCAGTACTAAAGAAAATAGAAGAAAGAAAAGAACTTATTAAGAAAGAAGTTAGATCTCACATTAATGGAATTAATCAATATCGCTTAAATGCTAAAATGCCTAAATATGAAAAAAATGATTAACTTTTTCAAAGCAAAATGAGTGCAAAATAATAGTCTCTTAGCCCTTGCCAATCACTACTATGTTACCCCGCAGGGGTTAAATATATAAACACCTCCTCTTTCAGGAGATTTTTTTAGATCCCCACCGTAGCTCCATCGTTTTGACGTTAGCACTACAATTGTAGCATTAAGTATAGCATATATTTTTTAGGTACAGCATAATCCCTTAAGCTATTGACATTTAGTATTATTAATAGTAATAAGATATAATACCAATTGCAATAATTAACGCAGTGTTATAAAATGGGTTTTTAACTGATAAAAGGTAATCAAATAGCTAGGTTAATATTACCGCAAGGTTTTGAAGGTCATGATTTTATAAAAATGATGAAACATGAGCTGCATGGTCGAAATCGTATACGTTTATTGGCGATGTATCACCTTCAATTAGGCAAATCTTTTAAAGCCATATCTGCAATAGTGAAGTCACACTGGAAAACTGTGCAATCATGGCTCAGAAGATTTAGGAATCATGGTTTTGAAGGATTATTTGAATCACAAAGAAGCGGTGCCCCTAGGAAGATTAACACTATACAAGAGTCTGCTCTTTTTGATAAAATCAATACGCTCAGTGAAAGTAAAACTGGTGGGTATATAACTGGAAAGGAGTTACATATCATGTTACTTGAGGAATATGGTGCTAAATGTGCGTTAAAAACAGTCTACAATACTATGCACCGCCTTGGTTTTAGCTGGATTACTTCTCGTTCAATGCATCCAAAGTCAAATCAAGAGACTCAAAATACATATAAAAAAACTTTCCAGATATGTTAACAGAATTATTACCAAAAAATATCGATAGATGTAAAGTTGATATATGGTCTCAGGATGAAACTCGAGTTGGGCAACAAGGTAGCTTAACTCGTATATGGGCTAAGCGTGGCACTAGACCCCGTAAAGTTCGGCAACAGCAATTCATTTCAACATATATTTATGGAGCTGCTTGCCATGATACAGGAGAAGCTTTTGCATTAATTTTACCATATGCAAACACACAGGCAATGAATAAATTCTTAGAAGACCTTTCTCGCAGTATTCAAGGCAACCGACATATAGCTTTACTAACGGATAATGCAGGTTGGCACACAGCCAAAAAACTAACTGTGCCAAGCAATATCACTTTGATACCGCTTCCGCCCTATGCACCGGAACTTAATGCAATGGAACAAGTTTGGGAATGGATCAAGAATCATTACTTGTCTAACCAATGTTATGGTGTATATGAAGATATCGTCACTATGGCTTGTTACGCTTGGAATCAACTTGCTCATAATGTAGATTTAGTAAAATCAATTATGTATAGAGACTGGATAAATACACCGTGTTAATTATTGCAATTGGTATAAGTAAATAAAATTTTATTACTAGAAATGAGTAAGCCATATCCGTATGAACTAAGAATAAGAGCCTTAAATCTAATAGAGGAAGGATTAAGTATAACTAAGGTTAAAAAATCACTTAATATTTCAAGGCAAACCTTGCATAAGTGGATAGATATAAAAAAAGGAACAGGTGATATAAAACCTAAGGAGAATTATCAAAAAGGTCACAGTATTAAGATAACCGACATAAAAGAGTTTATCGATAATAATAAAGATAAGAGCTTAAAAGAGCTTGCTAAAGTATCAGGAAAATATGCACCTACTACTATTTGGAGAGCTATTCAAAAATTGGGTTACACATATAAAAAAAACTTTTATTCATCCTAAAAGAGATGAGAATTCAAGGACTGAATTTATAGAGAAAATAAAAGATACAGCACTAAAAGATATAGTATATTTAGACGAATCTGGCATAGAGGATAATGCATGTCTTATAAATGGATGGAGCAAAAAGGGAACAAGATGTTATGGTAAGAAAATATTTCAACATAAAAGAAGGGTGTCTATGATAGCTGCTCTTTGTAATAAAGATATTATTGCCCCTTTAGTCTTTGAAGGAAGTTGTAATAGTGAGCTATTTGAAACTTATGTAAGAGATTTTTTGATAAAAGAATTAAAGCAAGGGCAAGTAGTAGTAATGGACAATATTAACTTTCATAAAAGAAAAAAGATAGAAGAGTTAATAAAATCCGTGGGAGCTAGTATTTTATACTTACCCACCTATAGTCCCGATCTCAATCCAATAGAACATCATTGGTTTAGGATAAAAAATTATATTCGTAAAACTGCCGATAATTTTACAGATTTTTTTGATTCAGTAACTTATGCATTGTCAATAGCTTAAGGGATTATGCTGTACTAATAGATTTTTGAAAATTTTTTATAAGAAATTCAATTTTTATATAGAACTTAAGATTATTTAGTCTGTCCGGCAAAACTCTATAAGTCTTATAGATAATAGGGTTTAATGGCAGAAAATAATAAAGAAATCCATAAGAAAATGTTAAAATAATGGTATGGACCTACCCTATATACAGAATGAGAAGCGTATGCTAATCTTCTAGGATAGGAAATGAATCCTAAACAACAATAAGGAGGTCCATATGGAAGTTACCACAATTGGTATAGATATTGCAAAAAGAATTTTTCAAATTCACGGTGTAGATAAAAATGGCAAGACAATATTAAAGAAGAAATTAATGAGAGAACAGGTTTTAACTTTTATGGCTAACGTACCAAAATGTCTAGTAGGCATGGAAGCTTGCGGTGGAGCTAGCTATTGGGCAAGAGAATTAATAAAATTAGGTCATAATGTAAAACTAATGGCACCACAGTTTGTTAAGCCTTATGTCAAAACCAATAAAAATGATCAAGCTGATGCAGAAGGAATATGTGAGGCAGTAGCAAGACCTAGTATGAGGTTTGTACCCATTAAAACTGTAGAGCAACAAGATATTTTATTTATTGTCCCACTTTGGGAGAAAAACCCCGCACTTGCAGTGCGTCGTTTCAACATAAATTTTAAATATCTTATCAAGAAAAGATAAGATATTTTTTAACAAAATCTTACACTTCACAGATATATTCTTTTTGTGTTGTGACACTTTCTAAATGAGCCATACACAAATAGTTTCTAACTTTTAAGTAGTACATACATGAGGCATTCATGCCGTAATATTAAGCTCTGCACTTGCAGTGCAGAGTGGTTAACTCATAGGGTAAGACAGAGATTGGTAAAAAATCGTACTGCACTTGCTAATGAGATTAGAGGGCTATTATATGAATTTGGTTTTACTATTCCGCAAGGAATCAATAAGATTATAACAAAATTAACTGAGATTTTAGACGAAGGGGATTTAAGTCAGCTAAGCTACCAAACATTTAGTGAGTTAAAAGAAGAATTTGTAGAAAATGATAAAAAAATAAAAGAGCTAGAACAACGATTAAAAATCATAGCTAGCCAGTATAGTAATCACCAACAACTAATGATGATACCAGGTATAGGTTTAATAACTGCCACAGCCTTAATAGCCTCAATAGGTAATGCTAGTTGTTTTGAAAATGGTAGGCAATTATCAGCATGGTTGGGATTAGTGCCAAGGCAACACTCTAGTGGTGGCAAAAATAAGTTGCTTGGTATTAGTAAAAGAGGTGATATCTATTTACGTACTTTGTTAATTCAAGGGGCAAGATCCATTCTGAATAGCAAGATAAGATTTACCACGGAAGAACAAAAATCTAAAAAAGATTATAGCAAGTTTACTGAGTGGATGTTTAATTTATCTGAGAGAAACGGTCATAATAAAACAGTTGTCGCGGTAGCTAATAAGCTAGCAAGGGTGGTATTTGCATTACTTAGTTCAGGTGATGATTATACCGAGAGTAAAGTTTGTAGTTAAAAAACTACTCCAAATAATTGATGAAATGACATTATAGGTAATAGAAGTTTAACAAATTCCAATCCGGAATATGCGAAGAATGATAATATTGATGGTAAATAAGACGAACCTTAGCTTACAAAAAAACTGATTTAGCTAAGGGCTATTTATAAGTCGATAAAATAATAAGTATAAGTTTGTAAGCCAGCGAATTCCATCAGGGCTATAGGATAAATTGCTTGATTTATTGTCTATAAGCCGGATACATGACTGCATTCGATTTTTTTGCTGTTATATATTATTTTTTTCTTGCATTGTTGGGTAGGTCCATACATATGCTAATAAACCTTATGGATTTCAGTCAATATGCCAATAGAAAATATTATCAAATCACAAAAACAAGGAAAACTTTTTGGTTATAAATTAAAAGAAGAATTAAACTCAAATAATAAGCTATATAAATTAAGAGAATTAATAAATTGGTCTGGTCTAGAAGAATGGTTATCAAAAAATGTTTCTATTAAGAGATTTGGTAGAAATAGAAAATGTCATAGAGTGATGCTTGGTGTAACGATGCTACAAGCAATGTATAATTTTTCAGATTCATTAGCAGAGGAAGAACTAAAAGAAAACATGTATTGGCAATATTTCTGTGGGTGGGAATATATAGAAACAGATATAGCGATGTCGGAAACTAGCATAAGAAGATTTCGTAATTTATTAGGTGAATCTGGATATAACGAGATATTAGCAGAGTTGATAAGAGTTGGAATAAGAACTAACACAATTAAAAAAAAAGATTTGGAATTGATAATTGCTGATACAACGGTACAAATTAAGAATATCAAGCACCCACATGATGTTTATTTAATGGATAAAGCTAGGCTTAGTATTGTGATGCTTTGCCAAAGTTTGGGTATAAGTTTAAACGAAACCTACGCTAGAACCTATAAGCGAGATATAATAAAGCTCTGGAAGTATAAAGAGCATAGCAAAGCCAAGAAGCGTTGGAAAATAATGAAGCATTTAAAAACGTTACTTGGTCGTTTGGTTAGAATATGTGAGCGTGAGATAAAAAATCAGAAATTAAACTTATCTATCAGAGATCAAGAAGTATTGAAAAAAGTAAAACAAATACATAGCCAATCTGTTTTAAAAAGAGAAGAGAAAAAGCAATACAAAGAACAGAATAAAATATTGTATAGTTTTCATGCCCCTGAGGTAGAGTGTATAGGGAAGGGAAAACGAAACAAGCCATATGAGTTTGGCAATAAAGTTGCGGTAGTAGTCAGTGGTCGTAGAAATTTTGTACTGTCAGCAAAATCGTTTCATAATAATCCTTATGATGGTCATACATTGCAGCAGAGTTTTGAAGCGGTAGAAAATGTAACTGGAATAAAGATAAAAAAATCGTTTGTTGATCTTGGTTATACTGGCAGCAATGTTAAAGAGAAGAGTAAGGTATATACCCCAAAAACTCGGAAAAAGTTATTGAAAGAAGACAAGTGTATGATCAGGAGACGCAGTGGTATAGAACCAATAATAGGGCATTTGAAACAATATGGCAGGATGGGCAGAAACTTCTTGAAGGGTGTGATAGGAGATGTGATCAATCCAATAATCTCTGCTATAGGTTTGAATTTACGATGTATTGCCAATCATTTACACATCATGCCTAACTCTACATAAAAAAATTATCATTAAAAAACTTGCTAAACGATTAAAAAAAATCGTTAACAATAAGCTCATGTAAAAATTTTACTAAAACAGAAATTTTTCAATAAAATTGAAAACAATTTTTAATTTTAGTGCAAATATTAGAATTTTTTTTGTAAAAATTTTATTCAATCATAGATTATGGGGGGCTTTAAATATTTTTGGCGGACGGACTATTTATTGTCCCACTTTGGGAGAAAAACCCCGCACTTGCAGTGCGTCGTTTCAACATAAATTTTAAATATCTTATCAAGAAAAGATAAGAATGAATCATACAGATATTTTTTAACAAAATCTTACACTTCACAGATATATTCTTTTTGTGTTGTGACACTTTCTAAATGAGCCATACACAAATAGTTTCTAACTTTTAAGTTAGTACATACATGAGGCATTCATGCCGTAATATTAAGCTCTGCACTTGCAGTGCAGAGTGGTTAACTAGTTGAAAATTTATTAAAATATCTATTTATTAAATTTATAATAGTTGTATTTTAGTAAATTTAAACTATTAATTGTCATTTGGGTGAAAACAACAACCATATTTATACTCCTGTTTATAATTTACGTGAATTCGGGATAAGGATATTGTGAACATGTAGATTAAAATCAAATTTTGTTGAAGGTTTATTGTCCCACTTTGGGAGAAAAACCCCGCACTTGCAGTGCGTCGTTTCAACATAAATTTTAAATATCTTATCAAGAAAAGATAGGATATTTTTTAACAAAATCTTACACTTCACAAATATATTCTTTTTGTGGGTTCTGTCGCATATGTTGGACAATAGAAAAAAGATTGATATAATGATCTAAAAAAGATGTTAAGATGTTTCGTATTACTGCAAGATTATTATCATATTTCAAAGGATTTTGTTCTTCACCAGAAATAATAATGTTATTTGTCTATATGAAATGCCGATTTTCTTTAAGTTATCGAGATTTGGAAGAAATGATGAGTATAAGGGGAGCAAAAATTGATCACTCTACATTACAAAGATGGGTTATAAAATTTGTACCATTGATAGATCAGGTGGTTAGAAAAAGAAAGAAGCCAGTTGGTAGTAGTTGGAGAATGGATGAGACTTATATTAAATTAAACGGTAAATGGGTTTATTTATATAGAGCACTAGATAGTCTTGGTAATACTGTAGACTTTCTGCTACGTAAGCATAGAGACAAGCCTGCAGCACTTGCATTTTTTCGTAAAGCCTTTAGAGAGAATAATTTTCCTGAGAAAGTAGTAATTGATAAAAGCGGTAGTAATACGGCTGCTCTTAATGATTTGAATACAGAAGTTCCTAAAGATTATAAAATTAAGGTTATTCAGACCAAATACCTGAATAATCTTGTAGAACAAGATCATAGGTTTATCAAAAAACGTACAAAGCCAATGCTTGGTTTTAAGAGTTTTCATTCTGCAGAAATGACTATTACCGGTATAGAAAATATTCGTATGATGCAAAAAAGACAAATAATTGGAGCTAATGATAATCTTTCTACTTTTGAGAATTTTGCTATGTTAATGGCATCATAATGTCCAAAACCTTAGTTTTAACAATCTTGATGTAGTATGATTTATAGATGCGACAAAACCGTGTCAAAATATATTGATAGGGAAGCTTCTTGTTTATTAGTGGGAGATGACACGTTATTGTCAAAGCAATACAGTAAGAAAATTGAGCTTGTACATTATCAATATTCTGGAGCTGTACATGATGTTATACCTGGTATAGGGATGGTCAACTTACTGCATTACAATGCTAAAACTGATCAATCTACCCCTGTAGATTATAGAATATATGATAAAGAAACTGATGGAAAAACAAAGAATGAGCATTTTTGTGATATGCTTACTTTAGCTAAGGAAAGAGGGATCAATCCTGATGCAGTAGTAATGGATGCGTGGTATAGCGGTTTGGAGAATTTGAAACATATACGTAATTTAGGTTGGACATGGGTTAGTAACCTAAGAAAAAATAGAAAAGTTAATCATAATGTTAGCTTAGAAAGTTTAGAGATTCCTGATGAGGGACTAAAAATTCACCTACGTGGATACGGTTGGGTTACGGTATTTAAGTTTGTGGCAAAAAATGGTCGCATTGATTACATAACAACTAACTTAGAAAATCCAACACGTGAACAAATAGAGAAAATTGTTAAGGCACGGTGGTCTATAGAAGTTTATCATCGAGAATTAAAACAAACTTGTGGTATTGAACGCTGTCAGGCACGCACGGGTCGAGCTCAGAGAAATCATATTTGCCTTGCCGTATTTGCTTGGCTCGATATGAACAAAAGGAGGATAAATGAAAAAATTACTTTATATCAACAAACTTGGGAAGTTATAAAAACATCAATTCAGAACAACATTAGATGCCTTTTAGCTGATTCGCAATTTTGCTAACTGCGAAACTCCTGTAAATATCTTATCAAGAAAAGATAAGATATTTTTTAACAAAATCTTACACTTCACAGATATATTCTTTTTGTGTTGTGACACTTTCTAAATGAGCCATACACAAATAGTTTCTAACTTTTAAGTTAGTACATACATGAGGCATTCATGCCGTAATATTAAGCTCTGCACTTGCAGTGCAGAGTGGTTAACTGTGACAAGCTTTAATCGTTGTAGAGTCAATAAAATAAATACCTGTTTCCTCACCAAACAACAAATGAATCAACATATTTAGCGGTATGAATAATCGTGCCATTAATTCAACAAATCTATTATAACTCAAGGCTTTGGGAAAATCATCCTTATGCATGCACTCTATATAACTTTTATAGAAAAATTTAAAATTCTTAGCATAGGATGTATGATACCAATTGCAATAATTAACACGGTGTATTTATCCAGTCTCTATACATAATTGATTTTACTAAATCTACATTATGAGCAAGTTGATTCCAAGCGTAACAAGCCATAGTGACGATATCTTCATATACACCATAACATTGGTTAGACAAGTAATGATTCTTGATCCATTCCCAAACTTGTTCCATTGCATTAAGTTCCGGTGCATAGGGCGGAAGCGGTATCAAAGTGATATTGCTTGGCACAGTTAGTTTTTTGGCTGTGTGCCAACCTGCATTATCCGTTAGTAAAGCTATATGTCGGTTGCCTTGAATACTGCGAGAAAGGTCTTCTAAGAATTTATTCATTGCCTGTGTGTTTGCATATGGTAAAATTAATGCAAAAGCTTCTCCTGTATCATGGCAAGCAGCTCCATAAATATATGTTGAAATGAATTGCTGTTGCCGAACTTTACGGGGTCTAGTGCCACGCTTAGCCCATATACGAGTTAAGCTACCTTGTTGCCCAACTCGAGTTTCATCTTGAGACCATATATCAACTTTACATCTATCGATATTTTTTGGTAATAATTCTGTTAACATATCTGGAAAGTTTTTTTATAGTCACCTTTTTGGTTAAAACCCCCAGCTTCAGCTGGGAAAGACTTTAGTCCTTGTTCTAATATTTCAATTCACTATAACTTGAACATATGATATTTTAACAAGACTAGCCACACTGTATTTTACCATCGCTTTAATGTTGTTTGAATCACTAAATATCGCTATAAAATACTGCAGGGTAACCTAAGAGTTAGGATCAGAGAGATAATGCACAGGCGTTAGTAATATCTCTTTAGAGTAATAGCGACTTCCAGTCTAGATATCAACCCACCAGCTTCAGCTGGTTGTTATTGAGATGTATTTTGAGTTTCTTGATTTGACTTTGGATGCATTGAACGAGAAGTAATCCAGCTAAAACCAAGGCGGTGCATAGTATTGTAGACTGTTTTTAAAGCACATTTAGCACCATATTCCTCAAGTAACATGATATGTAACTCCTTTCCAGTTATATACCCACCAGTTTTACTTTCACTGAGCGTATTGATTTTATCAAAAAGAGCAGACTCTTGTATAGTGTTAATCTTCCTAGGGGCACCGCTTCTTTGTGATTCAAATAATCCTTCAAAACCATGATTCCTAAATCTTCTGAGCCATGATTGCACAGTTTTCCAGTGTGACTTCACTATTTCAGATATGGCTTTAAAAGATTTGCCTAATTGAAGGTGATACATCGCCAATAAACGTATACAATTTCGACCATGCGGCTCATGTTTCATCATTTTTATAAAATCATGACCTTCAAAACCTTGCGGTAATATTAACCTAGCTATTTGATTACCTTTTATCAGTTAAAAAACCATTTTATAACACTGCGTTAATTATTGCAATTGGTATGAAACATAATTATTATTGTTAACATTTCACTTAGACTCATGCTACAACAGCGATTTCTTTGCTTATTTGATGGTAATAACTTTCTCTGTTCATACTCCAAATAAATTTTACAAAAATCATCTATAAAACTATATAATTCTGTGATATCTTTTCTCATGCCTGTAGTTTGTTTTTTTGTTTAAAAATATCAATACTGCAGGCACTCCTTTTTGACAATCCTTTTATCTATTACTATTTCATCTATATCTTATCCCGAACTGACGTGTAACGGAATTAGAGTACGCTGCGGTTCGAGGTGAAGCGTCTCCTTCAAATCCCTTGCGCACAAGCGAGTTTCAAAAGAGGCCTATTATAGTTATTTAATAGCCTAATCATGATTCTTTACTTTTTTTGATAATACTTCATCAAGTTCTTGCATAAGATCTTCAGGGAGTTGTTTTACTTTATTGGGAGATTCTTGAGATTGTGATTTTTCTAACACATTTGTAGTACCAATAATCTTTGATGTTTTAGGTAATTTAATGAATTCCAAACTATCTTGTGGTAGAGTTTTTATAAGATTTTTACTTAAATTATCTAGATACGATGTAGTCACAGATTCCTTAAGCCATTTTGGATATTTATCAATAGTGGTATTTTGCATAACGTCTTTTAGGGTTTCTGCTTGTAAGTAACTGTCAGAAAAGAAAATTGTTAGGACTAGGAAGATACCTAAACAAATAATCATACCTCTAAGCATGCCGGCGACTAAGCCTAGATATCTGTCAATGACCCCACCACTTATAATAGAGATCATCAAAAGAAATTTACGGGTTACAAAAGAGCATATGATTAGAGAGATAATATAAGAAATAACCCCAGAGGTAACTACCAATGCAATGTGGTTATTAAAATATCGAGTAATAATGGAAATAGTATATGGAGATAGGTAATAGGCAAAAAGAATTGAGACTATAAAGCCAAGTAAGCTAATAGTAAGCTTTATTATTCCTCCATATGCCCCGAGCATCGATGAAGTAGTAATAATTGCCAATATTATTATATCAAACCAAGTAAACATTAGACTTTTGAAAAAATTACTTTAAATTTAGAACAGGAGTTGAGTATATTTACTATCATGTTTCTAATTTTTATTAGACCTCTCAAATAAAGTTTCAAAAGAGGTCTATTGAATAGCAGTAATTTAACATTATATGTATCTAAAAGCTAGTATGTTAATAAATTTTAAAATACAATAAACATTATGAGTGTAAACGATAAGATTTTTGATAATTTATCTGGTAAGGTTCTGATCGCTACTCCTTACATGCTTGATGGTATATTTAATAAATCACTTATTTATATGCTGTCTCATACAGCAGAAGGAGCAATGGGTTTAATTTTCAATAATTTGGTGAATCATATAGAGGTAAAATCGTTTTTTAAAATATCTGATGATCAAGTAGATAGTAATATTATGATGCCTATATATCTAGGAGGACCAGTTGAGCATGAACGCGGATTCTTCCTACATTCTGATGATTATGATGAAAATCTACTATTGAAGTTTCAGAATCATTTAGCAGTTAGCTCTAATCCTAAAATCCCTCATGATATTGCTTCTGGTCATGGTCCTAAAAATAGTTTATTTATTATTGGATACACTGCTTGGAAGGCAGGGCAGCTTGAAACAGAGATTAAGGAGAATTTGTGGATAATAACAAAATGTGATAAAGAATTTATTTTTTCTGATCATCCAGAGAATAAGTGGCACAATGCTTTACACAATCTCGGTATCAAAGAATCCCACTTTACTTCACGAATGGCTAATGCTTAACATCAGATCATAAACTTGAGAATTAATTCTTCAAGTTGTTATAGTAGTTTATGGAGGGAATCTTGACTTGGGTTGTTTTTTGTACAGTGATTGCAGGTTTACTAATCTACGATCTTGGTTTTGCAAACCAAGAAAATAAAGTGATGAGCTTCCGCCAAACTATTTATTTTAGCCTTTTTTATTTAATTATAGCATGCCTCTTCGGTATTTTCATTTTTTTTGATATGGGAGGAGAAAAAGCCCGGGAATACTACACTTGCTTTTTTATAGAGAAAGCTATGTCATTGGATAATATTTTTATTATATTGATGGTTTTTCAGTTTTTCTCTATTCCTTTAATATATCAGCATCGGATATTATTCTTGGGAATTCTAGGTGTCATTGTTTTTAGAGCCATAATTATATATCTAGGTGTCATTGTTATCTCGAAATTCTCTTGGTTATTATATATTTTTGCAGCTATTCTTATAGTTACAGGCATCAAAACTTTTTATATAGCAAAAAAAAGTTTTAAAGTAGAGGAATCGTATATTTATAGAATTCTACAAAAATACTTTAATCTTACTCCTAAAATTTCCGGTTATAAATTTTTTGTTAAAACTAATAATAGGTTAAGTATTACGCCTCTTCTTGCATCATTAATAATTATAGAAATCATGGATATTGTCTTTGCCATTGATAGTATACCAGCAATATTTGCTATCACTAAGGATCCTTACATAATTTATACTTCTAATATTTTTGCCATATTAGGTTTACGTGCCTTATTCTTATGTTTAGCTAATATTGTTGAGCAATTCAGTTATATAAAATATTCGCTAGCATTAATATTAATATTTATTGGCATAAAAATATTCGCTGAACATTTTATTGAGATTCCATCTTACGCTGCATTGGCTATGACTATTACTCTTCTGTTGTTTGGTATTATTGCTTCTATTATCAGGAAAAGGAGTGTATACTAAACTGTAAACCATTAGTAATATGTATGGACCTACCCAACAATGCAAGAAAAAAATAATATATAACAGCAAAAAAATCGAATGCAGTCATGTATCCGGCTTATAGACAATAAATCAAGCAATTTATCCTATAGCCCTGATGGAATTCGCTGGCTTACAAACTTATACTTATTATTTTATCGACTTATAAATAGCCCTTAGCTAAATCAGTTTTTTTGTAAGCTAAGGTTCGTCTTATTTACCATCAATATTATCATTCTTCGCATATTCCGGATTGGAATTTGTTAAACTTCTATTACCTATAATGTCATTTCATCAATTATTTGGAGTAGTTTTTTAACTACAAACTTTACTCTCGGTATAATCATCACCTGAACTAAGTAATGCAAATACCACCCTTGCTAGCTTATTAGCTACCGCGACAACTGTTTTATTATGACCGTTTCTCTCAGATAAATTAAACATCCACTCAGTAAACTTGCTATAATCTTTTTTAGATTTTTGTTCTTCCGTGGTAAATCTTATCTTGCTATTCAGAATGGATCTTGCCCCTTGAATTAACAAAGTACGTAAATAGATATCACCTCTTTTACTAATACCAAGCAACTTATTTTTGCCACCACTAGAGTGTTGCCTTGGCACTAATCCCAACCATGCTGATAATTGCCTACCATTTTCAAAACAACTAGCATTACCTATTGAGGCTATTAAGGCTGTGGCAGTTATTAAACCTATACCTGGTATCATCATTAGTTGTTGGTGATTACTATACTGGCTAGCTATGATTTTTAATCGTTGTTCTAGCTCTTTTATTTTTTTATCATTTTCTACAAATTCTTCTTTTAACTCACTAAATGTTTGGTAGCTTAGCTGACTTAAATCCCCTTCGTCTAAAATCTCAGTTAATTTTGTTATAATCTTATTGATTCCTTGCGGAATAGTAAAACCAAATTCATATAATAGCCCTCTAATCTCATTAGCAAGTGCAGTACGATTTTTTACCAATCTCTGTCTTACCCTATGAATAAATAAAATATCTTGTTGCTCTACAGTTTTAATGGGTACAAACCTCATACTAGGTCTTGCTACTGCCTCACATATTCCTTCTGCATCAGCTTGATCATTTTTATTGGTTTTGACATAAGGCTTAACAAACTGTGGTGCCATTAGTTTTACATTATGACCTAATTTTATTGTCCCACTTTGGGAGAAAAACCCCGCACTTGCAGTGCGTCGTTTCAACATAAATTTTAAATATCTTATCAAGAAAAGATAAGATATTTTTTAACAAAATCTTACACTTCACAGATATATTTTTTTGTGTTGTGACACTTTCTAAATGAGCCATACACAAATAGTTTCTAACTTTTAAGTTAGTACATACATGAGGCATTCATGCCGTAATATTAAGCTCTGCACTTGCAGTGCAGAGTGGTTAACTAATTCTCTTGCCCAATAGCTAGCTCCACCGCAAGCTTCCATGCCTACTAGACATTTTGGTACGTTAGCCATAAAAGTTAAAACCTGTTCTCTCATTAATTTCTTCTTTAATATTGTCTTGCCATTTTTATCTACACCGTGAATTTGAAAAATTCTTTTTGCAATATCTATACCAATTGTGGTAACTTCCATATGGACCTCCTTATTGTTGTTTAGGATTCATTTCCTATCCTAGAAGATTAGCATACGCTTCTCATTCTGTATATAGGGTAGGTCCATACCATTATTTTAATTTAAGAACTAAAGAAATTTTACACTGGCATAAAATATTTTTTTATGCTAGAAGTTTGGAATTATTGTATCGTCTTATTCAAAGCTTACTTATGTATAGATGATGTTTATTCTATACAAGTCAATCATGAGTGACTAGAGTTTGAATATTTTACTAAAATTAAATTAAGTTATGAGGTTCTAATTATGGATGCAAGTGTTGCTCAGAATATCATCGAACAAGATGTTATTGAAATCGTTGCTAATACATTAAAAGTAAAAAAAGATTCAATTACCCTTGAATCTAGATTTGTTGAGGATCTTAAAGCCGATAGTTTAGATACAGTTGAATTAATGATGGCAATAGAAGCAAAGTATAAATGTGATATACCAGATGAAGATGCCAGTAAAATTTTAACTGTCTCTGATGTTGTACAGTACATAAATAAAAAAATAACTAATTAATAAATAATCATGTCGACTAGAAGAGTTGTTATAACCGGTATTGGGCTTATCACACCACTAGGAGTTGGTGTAAAGCCCTCTTGGGAAGGTATTATAAAGAGCCGCAGTGGCATCAAGTCAATCACAAAATTTGACACTTCTAACCTTGCCTGTAAAATAGCGGGTACAGTGGATCACTCAACAGATAATGGTTTTAACCCGGAAAAATTTATTGACCCTCGCAATGTCCATAAGATGGATTTATTTATCCAATATGGTATAGGAGCAGCTACTGAGGCAATCGAGGATAGCGGGTGGAAAGTAAAAGATGAATTATCGGGAGATAGAACCGGCTTAATACTTGGTTCAGGAATAGGTGGACTTGGGATGATCGAAGAAACATCCGTAAAGTTTCATAAAGAAAATAATGGCAAAGTTAGTCCATTTTTTATCCCCTCCTCATTAATTAATCTCTTTGCAGGTCATGTTTCCATTAAATACGGATTCACCGGACCAAACCAAGCTGTCGTTACAGCTTGTTCCACTGGCTCTCATGCTATAGGGGATGCTATGCGTATGATTCAATATGGCAATGTAGATGTTATGGTTGCTGGTGGGGCCGAAGCACCGGTTACTCCGGTCGGGGTGGCTGGATTCGTTGCTGCAAGAGCATTATCTACTAAATATAATTCTACGCCTGAACTTGCATCAAGACCATGGGATCAAGATCGTGATGGATTTGTAATGGGAGAAGGGGCAGGTGTTGTAGTACTTGAAGAATATGAGCATGCTTGTGCTAGAAACGCTAAGATTTATGCTGAAATTATTGGATATGGTTCTACTGGCGATGCTTATCATATGACCTCACCTCATCCCGATGGAAGAGGTGCTTATAGAGCTATGTTTTATGCTCTTAAAGATGCAAAAATTGATACAAGTCTTATTGATTATATCAATGCCCACGGCACTTCTACCCCAGTTGGTGATGCTATAGAGTTAACGGCTGTTCAAAAATTATTTTTGGATGCTAACCCGAATGTTCTTATGTCGTCAACCAAATCATCTATTGGTCATTTGCTTGGAGCAGCTGGTAGCGTAGAATTAATATATTCAATTCTTGCTATGCGAGACCAAGTTGCTCCACCAACTCTAAATTTGCATAAACCGATAGCAGAAACAAAAATAGATTTAGTTGCTTTAGAAGCTAGAAATACAAAAATTAGTTATGTACTTTCTAATTCATTTGGATTTGGAGGAACTAATGCAAGCTTAATTATTAAGAAAGTATAGAATTTACTTTTGGTTTGTATCATTTTCAAAAGTTGCAGTAGGAAGCTGGTATTTATGTTGGATAATTGTTGTAAGCTCTAAGGGGGATTCAATAATTGGTAAATGTTTGTAACATAAAGTATGTTAATATATTTTCTAGTTGTTTTGTTCCACAACACATGCTAATACTTATAAAATTTTTAAAAGTTTCTTCTATTATCTTCTTAATCTTTTCTAGAGGTTTTATACTAACAGTTTCTAGTCTGTCCGGCAAAACTCTATAAGTCTTATAGATAATAGGGCTTAATGGCAGAAAATAATAAAGAAATCCATAAGAAAATGTTAAAATATGCTAATAAACCTTATGGATTTCAGTCAATATGCCAATAGAAAATATTATCAAATCACAAAAACAAGGAAAACTTTTTGGTTATAAATTAAAAGAAGAATTAAACTCAAATAATAAGCTATATAAATTAAGAGAATTAATAAATTGGTCTGGTCTAGAAGAATGGTTATCAAAAAATGTTTCTATTAAGAGATTTGGTAGAAATAGAAAATGTCATAGAGTGATGCTTGGTGTAACGATGCTACAAGCAATGTATAATTTTTCAGATTCATTAGCAGAGGAAGAACTAAAAGAAAACATGTATTGGCAATATTTCTGTGGGTGGGAATATATAGAAACAGATATAGCGATGTCGAAAACTAGCATAAGAAGATTTCGTAATTTATTGTCCCACTTTGGGAGAAAAACCCCGCACTTGCAGTGCGTCGTTTCAACATAAATTTTAAATATCTTATCAAGAAAAGATAAGAATGAATCATACAGATATTTTTTAACAAAATCTTACACTTCACAGATATATTCTTTTTGTGTTGTGACACTTTCTAAATGAGCCATATACAAATAGTTTCTAACTTTTAAGTTAGTACATACATTAGGCATTCATGCCGTAATATTAAGCTCTGCACTTGCAGTGCAGAGTGGTTAACTCAATCATAGATTATGGGGGGCTTTAAATATTTTTGGCGGACGGACTTTCTAAATTGTGAATTCTGTCAAATATTTTAACCATTATGATATCATATATCTTGTGCTGCTATAATAATTCCATGATTTCTGCCGAGCTAATCTTTCTGTCGCACTTACCCCTAGTTAGTTTTTCTATCTGATCAGCAATTAGATTACTAAAGATATAGGCAATCTTGTTTTTGGTAAGTTTAGTATCCTCAATGGTATCATGCAGTATAGAGGTTACAGTTAAATCGGTTCTAGATGGCAACCAAATAGTGGTTGAAATTAACTAAAATAGCCTGAATTCGATGTAACAAGTTACATCGAATTCAGTATTATATATAGAAACAATCAGGTTTGAAGCGGCTGCCCACCTGATTGTTAAAATATAACACTCCATTCAATAGACCTCTTTCGAAACTCGCTTATGCACAAGGGTGTGAAGGAGACGCTTCACCTCGAACCGCAGCGTACTCGAATGTACGTGAGAATTTGAGTCTAATCCCAACGCCCAAATTACCAGCAAAAGTAGAATGATCCAAGAGGTTTAATAATAAGTCTATTGCAGATGAGTATTTACCTGCACCACTATATCTGCAAAACCTTGTGGGTTGTTGACTGCCAATTCAGCTAGCACCTTGCGATCAATATCTATGGCAGCTTTCTTCAGTCCACCCATAAACTGCGAATATACTAAATCATGCTCACGTACTGCTGCATTAATTCTTTGTATCCAAAGCCCTCTAAAATCACGCTTACGATTTCTACGATCTCTATAAGAATATTGTAGAGCTTTTTCAACTTTTTCAATTGCTACCCTAAAGCAATTATTCGATCTCCCCCTATAACCTTTAGCAAGTTTGAGAATTTTTTTATGACGATTTTTTGAAACTTTTCCTGATTTTACTCGTGACATATCTCACCTATTTCCTTATTTAAATTATTAAATTCCATATGGAAGAAAGAATTTTTTCAAGTTCTTTGCATCTTGATCACAGAGAATTGTTGTTCCTCTAAGGTTACGAAGCTGAGATTTTGTACGACGTCGCATGAAGTGCTTTTTTCCAGCTTGAGTGGCACAGACTTTGCCAGTAGCAGTAAGCTTAAAGCGCTTTTTTACCGCTGATTTTGTTTTTAATTTAGGCATTATAATTCCTTTATTTGGTATTTTAAGATCAGTCTAGCAAAAACTAGGCATACCAAAGCCACGTTGCTAATAGACGTAAGTATAATGTTTTTCAGTATTATTACAAGTCAATTTTGCAAATATTTTGGCTAGGATCGTTTATATATGTTATTTTTTTCTTACATTTTACAGGAGGTTCATACATGAGGTTAGCATATTAACTATATGAAATTATTAAAAAAGCTGTATTACTAAATAAATATTTTGCTAAAAACATGATTTTAATCTTTTAAAATCATGTTTTTAGCTTTAGAAAGGTTTAAAATGCATTCGCGTTAGCCACTTTAAGAATGCATTTTTCCTTATATTAAAGCCAATTCCGGATAAGAATTAACTAATTATTATCCCGAATTGGGGTGTAATGTCTAGATAATTGTTTGAAAAGATGGATATCACTCCTGAATATGCTAACTAATCATACACGCTCTTATTTTATTTGTTTCTTCTTGCTTGGAATAGTTGCAGGGGTAAATTTTTCTTTAGTATCATTTACTATTCATTACCAACTATCACAGGCGGGATATTCAACTGATATTATTGGTGCAATGTTTCTAACATCTATTCCATATTGCTTAAAACCAATATGGGCACCATTTATTGATAAATATTCTATACCTGTTATATGTCAAAAATTTGGTCAACGCCGTGGATGGACATTAGTTACCCAAGCATGTTTATTAGTCACTACTAGCGGGTTTTTAATTATAGATCCCCCTGTTAACATAATTATTACCGCAATTTTAATTTTTATTATTTCCTGTTGTGCAGCAACTCAAGATGTTGTTTTAGATGCGTACCGTATAGAACGGACTATAAAAAAAGAAGAACTCTCAATTGCTACAACTTTTAGCTCAACTGGTTTTCGCATAGGAATACTTATTAATAGTACAGGGGCATTATATTTATCTTGCCTCTTTAATTGGTACTTTGTATATCTATATATCTTTCTTATAACAATGGCTGCACCTATAATAACCTTATATATGCAAGAACCTGTTACAAAGAAAACTCAACACATCTCTACTGATTTAATTTCACCTGCACAATATTTTCAAGTTATTGGTGATAGCTTACTATTGTTAAAACGAAATCATCCAAACTGGATGTTCATTATACTGTTTGTCTTTCTATATAAAGCAAGCGACTCAATTCCTATGGCAATGAGTTCGCCAGTATTTATTGACTTGTATTTTACCTCTCAAGAAATTGCTTCTATTTCAAAAGCATATGGATTCATGCTAATGATCTCTGGAGGAGTCATTAGCGGTATTTTAACTGCAAAAATAGGAATATCCCGAAGCATCCTAATATGTGGTAGTCTACAATTACTGTCACCCTTAATGTTTGTGTTTTTATCTATGGTAGGCCATGATATGCTTATATTTACTATAACAATTACTGTACAGAATTTTTGTTGCGGGCTTGGTAATACAGCGATTCTTATTTATTTTTCTAGTTTATGTAGTAGCGAATTGATAGCCACACAATACTCAATTATATCTTCTTTTGGCTCCTTCGTACGGATTATTTTATCCTTTTTATCTGGCATTTGTGCAAATTATATGGACTGGTCTCAACTTTTTTTATTGACTACGTTATTTAGCATGTTATTTGTACCAGCTTTTTTAAGGATACACGTGAATTCGGGATAAGGATATTGTGAACATGTAGATTAAAATCAAATTTTGTTGAAGGTTTATTGTCCCACTTTGGGAGAAAAACCCCGCACTTGCAGTGCGTCGTTTCAACATAAATTTTAAATATCTTATCAAGAAAAGATAGGATATTTTTTAACAAAATCTTACACTTCACAGATATATTTTTTTGTGTTGTGACACTTTCTAAATGAGCCATACACAAATAGTTTCTAACTTTTAAGTTAGTACATACATGAGGCATTCATGCCGTAATATTAAGCTCTGCACTTGCAGTGCAGAGTGGTTAACTGTGACAAGCTTTAATCGTTGTAGAGTCAATAAAATAAATACCTGTTTCCTCACCAAACAACAAATGAATCAACATATTTAGCGGTATGAATAATCGTGCCATTAATTCAACAAATCTATTATAACTCAAGGCTTTGGGAAAATCATCCTTATGCATGCACTCTATATAACTTTTATAGAAAAATTTAAAATTCTTAGCATAGGATGTATGAAACATAATTATTATTCAGGAGTTTCGCAGTTAGCAAAATTGCGAATCAGCTAAAAGGCATCTAATGTTGTTCTGAATTGATGTTTTTATTGTCCCACTTTGGGAGAAAAACCCCGCACTTGCAGTGCGTCGTTTCAACATAAATTTTAAATATCTTATCAAGAAAAGAAAAGATAACAGGAGTTTCGCAGTTAGCAAAATTGCGAATCAGCTAAAAGGCATCTAATGTTGTTCTGAATTGATGTTTTTATTGTCCCACTTTGGGAGAAAAACCCCGCACTTGCAGTGCGTCGTTTCAACATAAATTTTAAATATCTTATCAAGAAAAGAAAAGATAACAGGAGTTTCGCAGTTAGCAAAATTGCGAATCAGCTAAAAGGCATCTAATGTTGTTCTGAATTGATGTTTTTATAACTTCCCAAGTTTGTTGATATAAAGTAATTTTTTCATTTATCCTCCTTTTGTTCATATCGAGCCAAGCAAATACAGCAAGGCAAATATGATTTCTCTGAGCTCGACCCGTGCGTGCCTGACAGCGTTCAATACCACAAGTTTGTTTTAATTCTCGATGATAAACTTCTATAGACCACCGTGCCTTAACAATTTTCTCTATTTGTTCACGTGTTGGATTTTCTAAGTTAGTTGTTATGTAATCAATGCGACCATTTTTTGCCACAAACTTAAATACCGTAACCCAACCGTATCCACGTAGGTGAATTTTTAGTCCCTCATCAGGAATCTCTAAACTTTCTAAGCTAACATTATGATTAACTTTTCTATTTTTTCTTAGGTTACTAACCCATGTCCAACCTAAATTACGTATATGTTTCAAATTCTCCAAACCGCTATACCACGCATCCATTACTACTGCATCAGGATTGATCCCTCTTTCCTTAGCTAAAGTAAGCATATCACAAAAATGCTCATTCTTTGTTTTTCCATCAGTTTCTTTATCATATATTCTATAATCTACAGGGGTAGATTGATCAGTTTTAGCATTGTAATGCAGTAAGTTGACCATCCCTATACCAGGTATAACATCATGTACAGCTCCAGAATATTGATAATGTACAAGCTCAATTTTCTTACTGTATTGCTTTGACAATAACGTGTCATCTCCCACTAATAAACAAGAAGCTTCCCTATCAATATATTTTGACACTTCTCTGTAGATCCCGCTAGGGCGGAAATCCTTACTATTTAACCATCGACTTGCACTATCATGAGATAGGTTTATTGGACTTACTTCAGATAATGCTTTACCACTATATCTTACGCTACTTGCTTGTAAAAATGATTTATATAAGTCTTTGCTACATTTTGATCTTGCCATGCTTAACTAAAACTCTTTCTTGCTAGATTAACATATTTTTTGCTAAGTGCGAAACTCCTGTGTAAATTTTCTCTGACCATGTGACAAACAATTGATCATCACTATTATTGCCAGTAATTCTTGATCTGCTTCTGATAATACCGGGTTATTATTGTTACTTGCGTCAGTCATTAATTGGATAGAATCTGTTCTATTCTTACGATTCTTTAGTACGTTACCTATATTTTCTCCACCATGCCTATTACCGGTAAAATATAAAACTATCACCTCATTATTTGCAGTCTTAGCACATATTGTAGTAGTATAACAGCTGCGTCCTTTCTTATTTTGAGTACGTCAGGAGTTTCGCACTTAGCAAAAAATATGTTAATCTAGCAAGAAAGAGTTTTAGTTAAGCATGGCAAGATCAAAATGTAGCAAAGACTTATATAAATCATTTTTACAAGCAAGTAGCGTAAGATATAGTGGTAAAGCATTATCTGAAGTAAGTCCAATAAACCTATCTCATGATAGTGCAAGTCGATGGTTAAATAGTAAGGATTTCCGCCCTAGCGGGATCTACAGAGAAGTGTCAAAATATATTGATAGGGAAGCTTCTTGTTTATTGTCCCACTTTGGGAGAAAAACCCCGCACTTGCAGTGCGTCGTTTCAACATAAATTTTAAATATCTTATCAAGAAAAGATAAGAATGAATCATACAGATATTTTTTAACAAAATCTTACACTTCACAGATATATTCTTTTTGTGTTGTGACACTTTCTAAATGAGCCATATACAAATAGTTTCTAACTTTTAAGTTAGTACATACATTAGGCATTCATGCCGTAATATTAAGCTCTGCACTTGCAGTGCAGAGTGGTTAACTAGTGGGAGATGACACGTTATTGTCAAAGCAATACAGTAAGAAAATTGAGCTTGTACATTATCAATATTCTGGAGCTGTACATGATGTTATACCTGGTATAGTGATCTGTCAACAGTTTTCCGGACAGTTTGTTTAGGCACATTTTTGCATTTTCTCGTATTGTACAGGTGATAGATAGTCATTAGTTGAATGCATCCTTATACGATTATAAAATACTTCTATATATTCAAATATGGCATATTTTGCTTCCTCCCTAGTTTTAAATTTATATTGATAAATTAGTTCTGTTTTTATAGTGTGAAAAAAGCTTTCAGCAACAGCATTATCCCAACAATTTCCTTTACCGCTCATACTCTGTATAATACCATGTTGTTTTGTAAGTTTTGAATGGCTATCAGAACAATATTGACTACCTCTATCAGTATGCCAAATAAGTCCTTTAGGTGGTTTACGTTGCCATATTGCCATTAGCAGAGCATTATTAACTAAATCAGCTTTCATGTTACTATTCATTGACCACCCTATAATTTTCCTAGAAAATAGATCAATAACGGTTGCTAAGTACAGCCAACCTTCTTCAGTTGGAACATATGTGATGTCCCCAACCCAATAACAATTAGCAGCATAGACCTTGAACTTTCTATCCAATAAATTAGGAGCAACTTGCTTATTATGACTAGAATCAGTAGTTGCTTTAAATTTATGTTTGCTTTTACATACTAAACCAGCTTCATTCATTAGCCTTGCAATCCGCTTCCGACTAACAATTATACCGTGTCTAGATAGTTCCTTTTTAATGGGTCTAGATCCATAATTCCTTCTACCTTCTTGAAAAATTGTTTTAATCTTACAGGTTAAAGCATTATCTTCTTTGTCCCTATTGCATTCAGGGGTAGTTAACCATTCATAATAGCCACTACGTGATACTTTCATAAATTTGCACATAATCGCAGTTGAAAAATCACCTTTATGCTTCTTTATCCATGCGTACTTTATTGGGACTCTTTCGCAAAGTACGCGGCAGCCTTTTTTAATAGATCACGCTCCTGCGTTACCCTAGCTAAATCTTTCTTTAATCTTTTTAATTCATCATAGAGATGTTCATCTGTTCGCATTATTGATTCTTTAGGTTTGGAATATTTATCTACCCAAGTATATAGAGTATTTCTAGTAATACCTAACTCTTTAGCTGTTTGTGACACAGGTCGCTTGGACTCAATTGCTAATTTAACTGCTGACTCTTTAAATTCAGCCGGATAAACCTTTGGTTTGCTATTAGTCATTTTTGTACTTCCTTTCTGTTAATATTGTCTCCTATTAACTGTCCGGAAAACTATAACCACATCATAGTGATGGTCAACTTACTGCATTACAATGCTAAAACTGATCAATCTACCCCTGTAGATTATAGAATATATGATAAAGAAACTGATGGAAAAACAAAGAATGAGCATTTTTGTGATATGCTTACTTTAGCTAAGGAAAGAGGGATCAATCCTGATGCAGTAGTAATGGATGCGTGGTATAGCGGTTTGGAGAATTTGAAACATATACGTAATTTAGGTTGGACATGGGTTAGTAACCTAAGAAAAAATAGAAAAGTTAATCATAATGTTAGCTTAGAAAGTTTAGAGATTCCTGATGAGGGACTAAAAATTCACCTACGTGGATACGGTTGGGTTACGGTATTTAAGTTTGTGGCAAAAAATGGTCGCATTGATTACATAACAACTAACTTAGAAAATCCAACACGTGAACAAATAGAGAAAATTGTTAAGGCACGGTGGTCTATAGAAGTTTATCATCGAGAATTAAAACAAACTTGTGGTATTGAACGCTGTCAGGCACGCACGGGTCGAGCTCAGAGAAATCATATTTGCCTTGCTGTATTTGCTTGGCTCGATATGAACAAAAGGAGGATAAATGAAAAAATTACTTTATATCAACAAACTTGGGAAGTTATAAAAACATCAATTCAGAACAACATTAGATGCCTTTTAGCTGATTCGCAATTTTGCTAACTGCGAAACGGTTCTGTCGCATATGTTGGACAATAGAAAAAAGATTGATATAATGATCTAAAAAAGATGTTAAGATGTTTCGTATTACTGCAAGATTATTATCATATTTCAAAGGATTTTGTTCTTCACCAGAAATAATAATGTTATTTGTCTATATGAAATGCCGATTTTCTTTAAGTTATCGAGATTTGGAAGAAATGATGAGTATAAGGGGAGCAAAAATTGATCACTCTACATTACAAAGATGGGTTATAAAATTTGTACCATTGATAGATCAGGTGGTTAGAAAAAGAAAGAAGCCAGTTGGTAGTAGTTGGAGAATGGATGAGACTTATATTAAATTAAACGGTAAATGGGTTTATTTATATAGAGCACTAGATAGTCTTGGTAATACTGTAGACTTTCTGCTACGTAAGCATAGAGACAAGCCTGCAGCACTTGCATTTTTTCGTAAAGCCTTTAGAGAGAATAATTTTCCTGAGAAAGTAGTAATTGATAAAAGCGGTAGTAATACGGCTGCTCTTAATGATTTGAATACAGAAGTTCCTAAAGATTATAAAATTAAGGTTATTCAGACCAAATACCTGAATAATCTTGTAGAACAAGATCATAGGTTTATCAAAAAACGTACAAAGCCAATGCTTGGTTTTAAGAGTTTTCATTCTGCAGAAATGACTATTACCGGTATAGAAAATATTCGTATGATGCAAAAAAGACAAATAATTGGAGCTAATGATAATCTTTCTACTTTTGAGAATTTTGCTATGTTAATGGCATCATAATGTCCAAAACCTTAGTTTTAACAATCTTGATGTAGTATGATTTATAGATGCGACAAAACCGTATCAGTATTATGCAATCCAAATTATTTCCAACTTAACTTACGCGAATTTGGGTAACTTGATGGTAGCTAAATAAGGGCTGGATTCCGCATCAAGGCTAGGATGATATTTTTTACACGAATGATAACTTTTGATTGCAGGAGGTAATTTATGCAGTAAGGATTACACCTGTGAAACTATCTTGTATAGTTCACTTAATAAAGTTGCAAATTCAATTTGCTCAAAACCTTTCCTAGGGATGACTATCATTGCCCAACTATTTTGTTTGAATTTTGATTCTTTGCTTAGCAGTCTAACTAAATGCCTGATACGTCTTTTGATTTTATTACGAATAACAGCATTTCCTAACTTTTTTCCGACTTTCATGCCAAAAAGTAATGTATTTGACGAATTATATAAAATCTCACTAGATTTCTTACATAGGTTGTCAATATTACCTTTTACATTTAGCTTTGCAAAGAGCTTAGTAGAATTCTTTGCTATTATTGTGATAAAATAAGGACTATGGAACTTTTTTCCTAACTTATTAACTAGGTCAAATTCTTTCTGATTTTTTAGGGATGAGATAAGCACTTACTACGCTGATAATTTTCTTCTGCCTTTTGCTCGGCGTTTCCTTAAAATTTCTCTACCGCCGACAGTTGCCATCCTTGCCCTAAATCCATGTCTTCTTTTTCTTACTAAATTGCTAGGTTGAAATGTACGTTTCATAAATTCATATCCAATACGAAATAATATATTTCTTTATAGTCAGATAATGTTAAACTGTCAACTTAAATAACATTATTTAAGCTAGGATATATATATACTGCTCGTAAATGAAGAGTTGGTAGACGAAGGTCAACTTCAAGAAGGGCTAGGAGTGTCAAAGTCAAGCAGCGGAGCGTACATTAGTACGTGAGCAGCGGAGATCTTTAGACACGACGACGCCAATTCTTGAAGTTCACCGAGTATAGCTATATTTCTCTCTTATTATCTTTAGTCTTTAAAAGATCTTGTTCTAATTTTAAGTTATTATTTTTACTAATAATAGATCTATAAACTTGCAGATTTTCCAAAACACGTTGAGTATAGTTCCTAGTTTCTGCATATGGTATTAGTTCAATCCAATCAATTATTTGTCGTAAATTCTTAAAGTCACGAGGATCACCAAACAGATTAATCCATCTTGTGATTCTACAAGGACCAGCATTATAAGCTGCAATGGCTAAAAGATAATTACCATTATATAGTTGTAAGTATTCTTTAAAATGATTAGTACCAAGCATGATATTATATTTAGGGTCAAGAGTTAGCTTTTTAATATGACATTTACAGCCAACAGATTTAGCCGTATCATAAGCAGCTGTATCTGTAAGTTGCATTAGCCCCTTAGCTTTAGCTGTACTAATTGCATGCTGATTAAAAACTGACTCCTGTCTTATAATACTGTATGTTAAAGCTGGTTCTAGGGGGGTATTTTTTACTGCCTTAGTATGAGGGGTAGGGAAAGCATAATCCTTAATAAAAGTATGATGTTGACAAGCAGTTTTTGCTACATCTACTGTATGATAAATATTACCCTTTGTGCTAATGATATCGGTAATTAATACAATCTTAGATGGGGTCGATGATTTTTCAATAGCCGTTTTAGCATATAACAAAGCTAAATCATGCTTACCATATTTAGTCAAATATTTTATGGCTCTAATAATTTCACTATTTTCATTATTATGCTTAGTGGAGGTAGGCTTTTGTGGTAAAATGAAGTGCCGTTTGTTAAGTTCGATATTAGCTAACTGTCCATAGAAACTATGGGAATACTTGCTGGCCATATGATAAAATTTATTCGCTTGCTCTTTATCCCCTTTGGCTTCATAAGTTCTAGCTAGCCAATATTGCCCCCTTGATACGCTTAATGGTTTAGCTGCAACTTTCATAAATTTGTTAAAATGACTTAAAGCAATATCAGGCTTATGCAAAAATCTAAGGGCAAGCCAACCACTAAGCCATTGTGCTTCTCTTACATGTTCGGGATCAACAGTAATTGGCATGCTAATTATCTTATAACTACTAGCAAAATCTTTCTGATCAATAAATTCTCTAGCATAATAAGATTGTACACGAGCCCAATAGGCGGAATGTCTTTTATCTTGCTTTACTTTTTTAAATAGAGCGATACTTTGGCTGGTAGGAATCTCTGTTTTCTTGGAATCCAAATAGTTAAATAATAAAGCTGGGGTATAATATTTTTCTGATACTTGTTGAAAAAGTTTTTCACTATCATTAGATTTATTTAAGATAGCAATTTGGGCAATAAAATTTTGTTTATAGCCATTACTGACATAATGCATATATTTTTTTGCACTACGCATATCCCCTGCCCATAAATATTCATCAATTTTTTTTACATGATCTTCTTCACATAATATATTTTTGAAATTACTCAAATAATTGCTTTCTTCTGCTTGCGTAAAAACCCCATAAATCCAACCATTTTTCATAATCTTCGCTAATTTTTGTGGATCTTTTATTAATTTCCTACTGGCTAAAGCATAAAATTTATAGCCTAAAGCAGTAATTGGTTCGTTTTCACTAAACCAGTTTACAATTAAAGCTTGGTCTGTGTTATAGTTTAAATATTGTTCTGCCATCTCTTTTAGTTTATCGACTTGCGGCCAGTGGGGATTGTTTTGTATAAATTTTATTACCTCTTCAAAGCTATTTTTCTTATAATTCGGGTCTAAGAATCTTTGAGACATAATAATTTTGATTAAGGTTTTATCTTTTGAAGTCTTTGCCATCTTTTCACAATCTTGCCATGCTTTTTTGTCTAAATGTATAAAAGTTTCTTTGACATAGTCCGATGCCATTGACTCTGATATTAATAAATTTAGAATAATTAAAACTATTGACAGTATTGTTGAAATTCTCATAATCGACAGCGGATAAATTAAATTATTATGGTATTATTATGAATAGAGCATTTGTCTTTCCAGGTCAAGGGTCACAAATGGTTGGTATGGGGAAAGAATTCTACGATAACTTTCAGGTGGCAAAAGAGACATTTGAAATTGTAGATAATACTCTTGGAAGAAAATTAAGCCATATTGTCTTTAATGGATCAAGTGAAGATTTAACTTTGACTATTAATGCTCAACCAGCACTAATGGCAGTATCTATGGCAATATTGAATGTCATTAAGCAACAAACAAATAGAAATATTACTAACCTGTGTTCATATGTTGCAGGTCATTCTTTAGGAGAATATAGTGCATTATGTGCAGCGGAAAGTATAGATATACAAGTAACTACCCAATTGCTAGCAGTACGTAGTAAGTCCATGCAAGAAGCCTATCCGGTCGGTCAAGGCTCAATGGCGGCATGTATAGGCGTACCTCTAAAAAAGCTTGAAGAAATCATCAAAGAGGTTATAGACCTTGATATAGCTAACGATAATATAGATGGACAGGTGGTAATTAGTGGTAAAACTATAGCAGTGGAACGGGTAATATCTATCGTAAAAGATTTAGGCTATAAAGCTATTAAATTGAATGTAAGTAGTCCTTTTCATTGTAGTTTGATGAAGCCAGCAGAAGAGCAAATGGCAAAGGCTTTAGACAAAGTAGCAATTAACAAACCGTTTGTTCCGGTGATACAAAATGTTACAGCTAAACCAATAACTAACCCTATAGAGATAAAACAAAACTTAATCTCCCAGATTTGTGGTAGGGTGAGGTGGCGTCAAACTTTAAACGAATTGGAAAATCTGAAAATAGAACAAATAGTTGAAATAGGTGCAGGTAAGGTTCTAACTAATATGCTGAAAAAAACTGATCATAAATTTAATTTGATTAATGTTTCGAGTCTTGTAGAATTAGAAAAATTTTTAGAAATTATGTGATTATGGTATTAGTGCTAAGACAAAAATCTGCTATGATCCCAATTTAATTAAAACAATAAGATATAAGATAATATAATAATGGCAACGCAAGCAAATACTAAATTTCCTATAGAAATTGATAAGAAACGAGATAATTTACTGACTAATTTTGGTAAAGCTGTTCTAAAGGATAGGTACTTACTAGCCGGAGAGGATTTTCAAGATCTATTTGCTAGAGTAGCTAGCTATTATGCTGATAATGCAAAATCAGCTCAGCAATTATATGAGTACATAAGCAAGTTGTGGTTTATGCCAGCTACACCGGTTCTTAGTAACGGTGGAACTGACAGAGGGATGCCTATCTCTTGTTTTTTAAATGAAACAGATGATAGTTTAAAAGGTATTGTAGATCTTTGGACTGAGAATGTTTGGTTAGCCTCACGTGGTGGTGGTATAGGAAGCTATTGGGGCAATGTTCGTTCTATTAATGAAGCAATTAAAGGCAAAGGTACTTCTTCTGGCATTATTCCATTTGTCAAGGTTGTCGATTCTATGACTTTAGCTATTTCTCAAGGGTCAATTAGACGTGGTAGTGCTGCTATATATTTACCAATTGATCATCCTGAAATTGAGGAATTCATAGACTTAAGACGCCATACTGGTGGTGATACTAATCGTAAAGCTTTAAACATGCATCACGGCATAGCTGTAACAGATGCATTTATGCAAGCAGTTGAGAGTGATGGAAATTTTCCATTAATCAGCCCTGCTACTAAAAAAGTTGTACGTGAAGTTAAGGCTAGAGATTTGTGGGTTAAGTTACTAACTACTAGAATAGAAACTGGAGAACCCTATATTTTATTTATTGATACTGTCAATAAATATATTCCGCAGCATCATAAAAAACTTGGGCTACAAGTAAAAACTTCTAATCTTTGTAGCGAGATTACCCTGCCAACTGGCATTGATCATTTGGGTAAGGTTAGAACTGCTGTGTGTTGTTTGTCTTCTGTAAATTTAGAATATTTTGATGATTGGCAAAATGACCCTGAGTTTATTCCTACCGTAATGCGTTTTTTAGATAATGTACTTGAAGATTTTATTACTAAAGCACCTAGTACCATGGAGCGAGCTAAATATTCAGCAATGCGTGAACGTAGCGTAGGTTTAGGTGTTATGGGTTTTCACTCATTCCTGCAATCAAAGGATGTACCAATAGAGTCGGTAATGGCAAAGGTTTGGAATAATCAAATATTTGAACATATTCATAAAGAAGTTGATAAAGCTTCAGTAGTTCTATCTGATGAACGTGGTGCTTGCCTCGATGCAGTTGAAGTAGGTATTAACGAACGGTTTAGTAATAAAACAGCTATTGCTCCTACGGCATCAATCTCTATTATTGCTGGCAATAGTTCGCCTGGAATTGAACCATTTGCTGCTAATAGTTTTGTCCAAAAGACTCTTACTGGATCTTTTAATGTACGTAACAAATATTTAGAAAAGCTGTTAAGCACCAAAGGTTTTAATAATGAGCAGGTTTGGTCATCAATTGCAACTCATGAAGGCTCAGTTCAACATCTAACCTTTTTATCCAGCTATGAAAAAGATGTTTTCAGAACTGCTTATGAGATTGATCAAAATTGGCTTATTGATCTAGCAGCAGATAGGACACCACATATTTCACAATCTCAATCTCTAAATGTTTTCTTAGCAGGCAATGTAAGTAAGATGTATTTAAATAATATCCATTTTAGAGCTTGGAAAAAAGGGGTTAAGAGTTTATATTATTGTAGATCAACCTCAATTCAAAGAGCTGATAAAGTATCACACGATGTCAAGAAAGCGGATTTTCAAGATATTGAAAGAGATAATAAGAAAAAACAAGAAAAAGAAGTTGAGTCTTATGATGAATGTTTATCCTGTCAGTAATAGACTTCCTGCATAATTCTACTTTTGCTGGTAATTTGTGCGTCGATCCGATACTCGAATCATCACGTACATTTGAGTACGCTGCGGGTCGAGGTTCTGTGTCTCCTACAAATTCCTCAGCAAAAGCGAATTATGCAGGAAGTCTAATGAATATACACGAATTCGGGATAAGAATTTATCAATTCTTATCTAATCGTCATTGCGAGCGAACGTATGTGAGTGTGGCAATCCATGAAGCCATATAGATTGCTTTGTCAACCTATGGTCTCCTCGCAATGAGGTTTTATAGTAGTATACTTAAAAAAGGAAATATAATATGTCTTTACTTAATGCCAGTCCAATCTACAAACCATTTTCTTATCCATGGGCTTATGAAGCGTGGCATATTCAGCAACGAATTCATTGGTTGCCAGAGGAAGTGCCGCTAGCTGATGATCTAAAAGATTGGAAATATAATTTAAGTCCTGGAGAAAAACACCTATTAACCCAAATATTTCGCTTCTTTACTCAAGCTGATATTGAAGTAAATAATTGTTATATGAAACATTACTCTAGGGTATTTAAGCCAACAGAAGTATTGATGATGTTATCAGCATTTTCTAATATGGAAACAATTCATATTGCTGCTTATGCTCATCTGCTTGATACCGTAGGTATGCCAGAAACCGAATATTCAGCATTTCTCAAATATAGAGAAATGAAAGATAAATACGACTATATGCAGCGTTTCGGTGTAGAAACTAAAGAAGATATTGCTACTACTTTAGCAGTATTTGGTGCATTTACTGAAGGGTTACAGTTATTTGCTTCATTTGTTATTTTACTTAATTTTCCTCGTTTTAATAAAATGAAAGGTATGGGGCAAATTATTAGTTGGTCAGTAAGGGATGAGACGTTACATACTGATTCTATCATTATGTTATTTAAAACTTTTATTAGGGAAAACCCTGAAGTATGGACTGAAGAGCTTCGTAGTCGTCTTTATGAAGCGTGTGCTACTATTGTGCATTTTGAAGATGCCTTTATTGAACTAGCATTTGAAGTTGGTGGCATTGAAGGTCTGACAGCTAGAGAGGTAAGACAATATATTCGTTATATTGCCGATCGCAGATTAATGCAGCTTGGACTTAAAGAGATTTATTTAATTGATACTAATCCGTTGCCTTGGCTTGATGAAATCTTAAACGGTGCTGAACATACTAATTTCTTTGAAGGAAGGGTGACAGAATATACCAAAGCTGCAACTACTGGATCGTGGGAAGATGTATTTGCTGAGATGGATGGTAGGAGGAGTGGTACTACTTAACCTGAATTCGATGTAACTTACGTCAATTCGGGATAAGGATATTGTGAACATGTAGATTAAAATCAAATTTTGTTGAAGGTTTATTTTTCTTTAATGAGTAACCAACAAGAGTAGATAATATATGGACAAAGGCATTTATTGGTGATCTATGTCTAGTATGTTCAAGGTTCATTTTATTGTCCCACTTTGGGAGAAAAACCCCGCACTTGCAGTGCGTCGTTTCAACATAAATTTTAAATATCTTATCAAGAAAAGAAAAGATAAGATATTTTTTTAACAAAATCTTACACTTCACAGATATATTCTTTTTGTGTTGTGACACTTTTTAAATGAACCATACACAAATAGTCCGTCCGCCAAAAATATTTAAAGCCCCCCATAATCTATGATTGAGTTAACCACTCTGCACTGCAAGTGCAGAGCTTAATATTACGGCATGAATGCCTAATGTATGTACTAACTTAAAAGTTAGAAACTATTTGTATATGGCTCATTTAGAAAGTGTCACAACACAAAAAGAATATATCTGTGAAGTGTAAGATTTTGTTAAAAAATATCTGTATGATTCATTCTTATCTTTTCTTGATAAGATATTTAAAATTTATGTTGAAACGACGCACTGCAAGTGCGGGGTTTTTCTCCCAAAGTGGGACAATAAAATTTTTACAAAAAAAATTCTAATATTTGCACTAAAATTAAAAATTGTTTTCAATTTTATTGAAAAATTTCTGTTTTAGTAAAATTTTTACATGAGCTTATTGTTAACGATTTTTTTTAATCGTTTAGCAAGTTTTTTAATGATAATTTTTTTATGTAGAGTTAGGCATGATGTGTAAATGATTGGCAATACATCGTAAATTCAAACCTATAGCAGAGATTATTGGATTGATCACATCTCCTATCACACCCTTCAAGAAGTTTCTGCCCATCCTGCCATATTGTTTCAAATGCCCTATTATTGGTTCTATAGCACTGCGTCTCCTGATCATACACTTGTCTTCTTTCAATAACTTTTTCCGAGTTTTTGGGGTATATACCTTACTCTTCTCTTTAACATTGCTGCCAGTATAACCAAGATCAACAAACGATTTTTTTATCTTTATTCCAGTTACATTTTCTACCGCTTCAAAACTCTGCTGCAATGTATGACCATCATAAGGATTATTATGAAACGATTTTGCTGACAGTACAAAATTTCTACGACCACTGACTACTACCGCAACTTTATTGCCAAACTCATATGGCTTGTTTCGTTTTCCCTTCCCTATACACTCTACCTCAGGGGCATGAAAACTATACAATATTTTATTCTGTTCTTTGTATTGCTTTTTCTCTTCTCTTTTTAAAACAGATTGGCTATGTATTTGTTTTACTTTTTTCAATACTTCTTGATCTCTGATAGATAAGTTTAATTTCTGATTTTTTATCTCACGCTCACATATTCTAACCAAACGACCAAGTAACGTTTTTAAATGCTTCATTATTTTCCAACGCTTCTTGGCTTTGCTATGCTCTTTATACTTCCAGAGCTTTATTATATCTCGCTTATAGGTTCTAGCGTAGGTTTCGTTTAAACTTATACCCAAACTTTGGCAAAGCTTCACAATACTAAGCCTAGCTTTATCCATTAAATAAACATCATGTGGGTGCTTGATATTCTTAATTTGTACCGTTGTATCAGCAATTATCAATTCCAAATCTTTTTTTTTAATTGTGTTAGTTCTTATTCCAACTCTTATCAACTCTGCTAATATCTCGTTATATCCAGATTCACCTAATAAATTACGAAATCTTCTTATGCTAGTTTCCGACATCGCTATATCTGTTTCTATATATTCCCACCCACAGAAATATTGCCAATACATGTTTTCTTTTAGTTCTTCCTCTGCTAATGAATCTGAAAAATTATACATTGCTTGTAGCATCGTTACACCAAGCATCACTCTATGACATTTTCTATTTCTACCAAATCTCTTAATAGAAACATTTTTTGATAACCATTCTTCTAGACCAGACCAATTTATTGTCCCACTTTGGGAGAAAAACCCCGCACTTGCAGTGCGTCGTTTCAACATAAATTTTAAATATCTTATCAAGAAAAGATAGGATATTTTTTAACAAAATCTTACACTTCACAGATATATTTTTTTGTGTTGTGACACTTTCTAAATGAGCCATACACAAATAGTTTCTAACTTTTAAGTTAGTACATACATGAGGCATTCATGCCGTAATATTAAGCTCTGCACTTGCAGTGCAGAGTGGTTAACTAATTCTCTTAATTTATATAGCTTATTATTTGAGTTTAATTCTTCTTTTAATTTATAACCAAAAAGTTTTCCTTGTTTTTGTGATTTGATAATATTTTCTATTGGCATATTGACTGAAATCCATAAGGTTTATTAGCATATTTTAACATTTTCTTATGGATTTCTTTATTATTTTCTGCCATTAAAACCTATTATCTATAAGACTTATAGAGTTTTGCCGGACAGACCAAATAGTTTCTAACTTTTAAGTTAGTACATACATGAGGCATTCATGCCGTAATATTAAGCTCTGCACTTGCAGTGCAGAGTGGTTAACTTTTTGAGCCTTTCTAATTAAGTGTGTAAATTTTTCATAGGGCTTAAATTCTACCTTCAAATTTTATCAAAAAGTGAGCCATAGCTGCGTTCCAGTTTAGAATCGGCATAACCCATTTCTTGGTCATATAATCAATTGCCAAATACAAGGTCTTAAAAACGGCATTATCATTTGGAAAAACCCGTTTATTCTTAGTAACCTTACGTAATTGGCTATTGACAGATTCTACACTATTAGTTGTGTATATTACTTTCCTTATCGCCTCAGGGTATCCTAGAAAAACCATTAAATTTTCCCAATGAACATACCAAGATTTAGCAATTTGTGGATACTGTTTACTCCATTTAGCTTCAAAAAATTCTAAAGCAAGATGTGCTTCTTCCTCTGTGCTAGCAGTATATATAGGCTTTAAATCAGCCGCTAATTCTTTTCGGTCTTTATATGATACATATTTTAAACTATTTCTAATCTGATGTACAATACATAATTGATGTTCGGTTTTCGGAAAAACTGCTTCTATTGCCTCAGACATACCGGTTAAATTATCACTGCAAGCAATAAGCATGTCTTGCATACCTCTGTTCTTCATCTCAGTAAAATTACCAAGCCAAAATTTCGCTCCTTCATTTTCACTGATCCACAATCCTAAAATATCCTTCCTTCCAGATAAATCAATACCTAATGCTACATATACAGACTTATTGATAATTCGTTTATCTTGACGTACTTTTACTACTAAACAGTCAAAAAATACTATAGCATATACTCGATCCAATGGTCGGCTTTGCCATATCTTGACATCCTCAATTACATCATCAGTAATTTGACTTATCAAACTTTCGCTAACGTCAGCTCCATACAATTCTTGCATTTGAATCTTAATATCAGATAAGCTCATTCCTTTAGCGTATAATGATATTATTTTATCATCAAATCCTTCAGTACGTCTTTGACGCTTCGGAATTAATGCAGGTTCAAATGTACTACTTCTATCCCTTGGAACCTCAATCTCTACAACTCCATTATTTGTTACTAGATTCTTTACATTCCTACCATTACGAACATTATCACTATCAGTATGACAATATTTATCATATCCTAAATGATTATTCATCTCTGACTGCAATGCCTTCTCTACAAGGCGTTTGGTTAATTGTTTTAATAAACCATCCTCTTTAAGTAATGTTGATATATCTGTATCATTATTTATTGTCCCACTTTGGGAGAAAAACCCCGCACTTGCAGTGCGTCGTTTCAACATAAATTTTAAATATCTTATCAAGAAAAGATAGGATATTTTTTAACAAAATCTTACACTTCACAGATATATTTTTTTGTGTTGTGACACTTTCTAAATGAGCCATACACAAATAGTTTCTAACTTTTAAGTTAGTACATACATGAGGCATTCATGCCGTAATATTAAGCTCTGCACTTGCAGTGCAGAGTGGTTAACTAATAAATCTATCGCTTGATTCATTGCTTCATTTTGTTTTTGGTGCATTATAATTTCTCCTTTTGTTATATTATATTTTTATATAACCTTTGAAAAATTTACACACTTATTTGTACAGAGCCTATTTTTTAGATAATCAAAAACTGTTTCAATTAAGTTACGCTTTCGAAGTAAGATTTTTTCTTTCAAATCCATTAATTTATTTTCCATATTCTTCTTAATTCCATGAATCATTTTTAAGCCTCTTTCATATAAATTTAAGAACAAATTTTGCTTAATATAACCTTTATCAGCTGCTATAATTCCAGTTAATCTTTTTGTTAACTCCGGTACTGGAACCCTATCATCTACATTGCCTTTGGTCACTTTTAATGCCATAAACTCCCCTTTATTATTGATTATTACATGTAATTTAAAACCATAAAAATACCCCATAGAGGATTTACTATGTTTGGCTAATCCTTTAAAAACTTTATTGCTATAACGCCTTTTATTGTGACAAGCTTTAATCGTTGTAGAGTCAATAAAATAAATACCTGTTTCGTATACCTGCAGCAAAACTGCATAACTTTATCTAATGTTTTTGCTAGTATGAATTTTTTATACATTTGGGTTTCATACTATGCAAATACCATCAATTACTATTGAGCAAGTAGCTCAGCAATTTAAAGCCTGGCGTCAAACTAAAACTAATAAGTTTGATCCTATACCAAACCATCTAAAGGAATTAGTTTACCAATTACTCCATCATTATTCTTACCAAGAGATAGCTAAACATCTTAATATTAATAAAGCAACAATCAGTTCAATTAAAAAAGCCCATGAGCCTACCCTCAAAACTTCTCCTGTCTCAACTTCAAATCAAGCTCTACAACAAAATATTAATTTTCTCCCATTTCAACTATTAAATTCTATAGATACCGATCCTGTAGCTGCCCCCAAACAAAATCACTATACTTGTCACATTATTAAACCAAATGGTACCAAACTTATTATCCAAACACTAGAACCAAAAACCATAATTCAGACATTTTTATGCTGCAACTAACCCCGGCGTCAGTTATTTTTGTTGCCACTATTGCCATCGATTTTCGCAAGGGTATCGATGGCTTAATCGCTGTTTGTAGACAAAAACTTTCTTCTGACCCTCTTAATGGTTCCTTGTTTTTATTCTATAATAAAAACAGAACTGCCATTAAAATTTTGTCCTTTGACGGTCAAGGCTTTTGGCTATGCTCTAAACGCCTATCCAAAGGTAAATTTACCGCAAAACTTTTCCCATCTGATAATTCATCTTATCAAATTTGTTATAGAACCTTACACATTCTTATTCATAATGGTGATCCTAGTTCTGCCAAATTCTCTAATGATTGGCTTCCTGTCGTTTAAGCTGCTGTCTCGATTAATTCCGTATTATTCATATATCTTGCATAGGCAAAAGGCGTATAATTCGCAGGACGCTTCTTTGCTTTGCTACTCTGCTCTTGTAGCCAATTTAAATATTTAAAGGCATTGATCTCGTTCTCACTACAAGTCTTTACTATACTATACAGACCACTATGTATCTCAGCACTATTGATTGTTTTAAAGAATAATGAATTCTTCCTTTGTAAAATAATGGTACGCAGTGATCTCTCAGCCCAATTATTATCAAGATTGCTAACTGGGATTTTTAAAAATTGGGTCAAACCTTCTTTATTATTTATCCAATATTTCATAGCTTGTCCAAGCCTACTATTAGGCTCAACTTTCTTGTCGTTAAATAATTCGTCTATTTTGTTATATATGTTTTCTATATATTTACTGCTATGTTCCTGATGATACCCAAGTTTTTCTTCAGGACTCATCTCTTTACATTGATGTTCATTGTGGTAAATCCCTCGTGTTTGTTTGAGAAAATATCCGCATTCTTCAGGGTAATATAGTTCATTCTCTGTAAATTTTCTCTGACCATGTGACAAACAATTGATCATCACTATTATTGCCAGTAATTCTTGATCTGCTTCTGATAATACCGGGTTATTATTGTTACTTGCGTCAGTCATTAATTGGATAGAATCTGTTCTATTCTTACGATTCTTTAGTACGTTACCTATATTTTCTCCACCATGCCTATTACCGGTAAAATATAAAACTATCACCTCATTATTTGCAGTCTTAGCACATATTGTAGTAGTATAACAGCTGCGTCCTTTCTTATTTTGAGTACGTAATTTCTTATTGGCTATAGTAATTTCTAAAATCCTAGCTCTAGTATCATCAAGGTTCAGTGAACTACATTCGGCAGCCATTTCCAATAATACCCCGTAAATTTCAGCTCCACCACCTTCTTGCCAAACATCTAAATATTGTTGCCAGAGCGAGCTATATGCCACAGGAACACCACTTAAACTTTGCAGCCTAGATAAACGGTAGAAAGGAGTACCATAGGTCTTTTGTAACACTATTGCACTTCTGCTACTATTTGTCCATTTGTTGATATTTTTATTGTTCATAACTATATAATCACAAGCATTACAACGTAGCGTTTTCTTTACATATCTGTTGACTGTAATTGGAGCATTACCTGTAAATTGTAGCAATTTTCTAGCTTCACTATTATATAGTTTGCCATTACAACAGTGAGGACAGCTATCACCACTACAAAAATTCTCAGGAGTTAAATAGCTGGTATTCGCATCCTTATAATCATCAAACCCATATTTACCTTGCCAATTACTACGATCTATCTTTTTGGGCTTATCGCACTCTTCTTCATTACCACCATTCCCGTTATCAGATTCACTTGGCGGTTCTTTTAATGAATCTGAACTATCTTTTTTTTGTTATCTGCCTTAAAACCAATCAGCATTTCCTTAAGCTTATTTATACTGATATTTGATGATGCTAGCTTGTCTATTAGCTCATTACAAAATTTCACAAGTTCTACTATCGTTTGCTGTTCATCTCCCGTTAATGAACTTTCCTTGACATGTTGTATTAGTTCTTCTCGTTCTTCAGCACTTAAGGTCGCTACTTTTGGTTTTTTCATTTGATTAATTATCATTATTATTAATATTTCAAATGTTATAATATAATTGGTACTTTTTCAACTAGTTTTTATTACAAAACTTACGCTATGTTATCTCAAGTATGACTAAAAACCTTGGCTGAAAGCCATTTTTTCATAGTAAAGAATTTTAATAATATCTCAGTACAAAGCCACTTATCATAAAACATAGCGTAAGTTTTGATTAATCGGTGATATTTGCATAGTAGAAACCCAAATTTATACAATAAATTCATACTAGCAAAAAAATTAGATAGTGTTACGCAGTTTTTCTGCAAGTATACCCTGTTTCCTCACCAAACAACAAATGAATCAACATATTTAGCGGTATGAATAATCGTGCCATTAATTCAACAAATCTATTATAACTCAAGGCTTTGGGAAAATCATCCTTATGCATGCACTCTATATAACTTTTATAGAAAAATTTAAAATTCTTAGCATAGGATGTATGAAACATAATTATTATTGTTAACATTTCACTTAGACTCATGCTACAACAGCGATTTCTTTGCTTATTTGATGGTAATAACTTTCTCTGTTCATACTCCAAATAAATTTTACAAAAATCATCTATAAAACTATATAATTCTGTGATATCTTTTCTCATGCCTGTAGTTTGTTTTTTTGTTTAAAAATATCAATACTGCAGGCACTCCTTTTTGACAATCCTTTTATCTATTACTATTTCATCTATATCTTATCCCGAACTGACGTAACTTGTTACATCGAATTCAGTATTATATATAGAAACAATCAGGTTTGAAGCGGCTGCCCACCTGATTGTTAAAATATAATACTCTATTCAATATGTGATTTTAATAATTAAAATCACATATTGAATGATGAAAAAAGTTAAAATGTACCCGCGTCAGCCGCTTCAAGAGTGCATTTCTCCTTATAACAAAGCAAGTATCGATATAAGAATTATTAATTCTTATATCGAATTCGCGTGACTTAATATGTTCTTGCTGGATTATTAGGTTTTCTACTAATGCGTGATACGTGGTCTACCATATTTGGAGGTTTTGGTGTTGGGACTTTAGCTTTAGGTAAAATCTTTTCCTCCTTAGGTGGTTTGTTAATTGTTGTGTCAAAATCGCTAAGTTAACCACTCTGCACTGCAAGTGCAGAGCTTAATATTACGGCATGAATGCCTCATGTATGTACTAACTTAAAAGTTAGAAACTATTTGTGTATGGTTCATTTAAAAAGTGTCACAACACAAAAAGAATATATCTGTGAAGTGTAAGATTTTGTTAAAAAAATATCTTATCTTTTCTTGATAAGATATTTAAAATTTATGTTGAAACGACGCACTGCAAGTGCGGGGTTTTTCTCCCAAAGTGGGACAATAAACTTGTCTGAGTTTGAGGATTTATTTTATAGTCACCTTTTTGGTTAAAACCCCCAGCTTCAGCTGGGAAAGATTTTAGTCCTTGTTCTAATATTTCAATTCACTATAACTTGAACATATGATATTTTAACAAGACTAGCCACACTGTATTTTACCATCGCTTTAATGTTGTTTGAATCACTAAATATCGCTATAAAATACTGCAGGGTAACCTAAGAGTTAGGATCAGAGAGATAATGCACAGGCGTTAGTAATATCTCTTTAGAGTAATAGCGACTTCCAGTCTAGATATCAACCCACCAGCTTCAGCTGGTTGTTATTGAGTTTTAGCAGGATCACCAGTAATAACGTTTTTTATATAAGACAGGATAAATCGACCGCAATTTATATTATCAGCTATTTTCTGATGACCTAGATATGATGATTTAAAGGTAACTCTATCTTTTCCAAATGTTTCTTCTAGTGAGTCTCTAATTGGTTTTAGTGGGTAGAAACGGCTAAGCCATCCTTTGGAATCATGATGATGAGATGTTATATTGCCAGCAGTATCTTTATTAAGTTCTAAATATGTGAAGTGTCTCCTTGTCAGAAGTCCAAAAAAATATTTGTTAGACTGACAAATAGGAATTATTGCTTTCTCCCAATTAGGATCTTGGTTTAATACTCCAAGTGTATCCTTTAATGGGGCTGCAGTTGTTGTAAGCGTACTACCTTTTTGAGCATCATGAGATGGGGCAGTGATATAATTATTGTCTTTTTTGAGATAATAATTGATTTTATTGTCCCACTTTGGGAGAAAAACCCCGCACTTGCAGTGCGTCGTTTCAACATAAATTTTAAATATCTTATCAAGAAAAGATAAGATAAGATATTTTTTAACAAAATCTTACACTTCACAGATATATTCTTTTTGTGTTGTGACACTTTCTAAATGAGCCATACACAAATAGTTTCTAACTTTTAAGTTAGTACATACATGAGGCATTCATGCCGTAATATTAAGCTCTGCACTTGCAGTGCAGAGTGGTTAACTCTCAGGATTTCCCGGATTTTCATACGTCTCTGCTGATAGTTTATATTCTTGCTTTCTAGATAAATCTTTCAAGACATTATATATCTGAGTAGGCTTATATGCCATGTATGGCTCAATTTCTTTCCGATCTTTCATTTCATTCCCTATAATATCCTTAATATATATTAGTGGTAAATAAAATAATAGTATACTAAAATGACTGCAAAAAATAGATGTTTTATAGATAGATGTTTTTAACATCATTTGAGTGCTAAAACAATTTTTGTTATTAGTGCAAGATATAAATAATAGTATAATAGAATATAATTGGGAGAATAAAATAATTATGAGTATTGAAATTATAGTTCCATCTCTTGGAGAGTCTGTATCAGAAGCGGCTATTGCTAAGTGGCATAAAAAACAAGGAGATGCGGTAAAAGTGGATGAACTACTTTTAGAACTTGAGACAGAGAAAGTTACGTTAGAAGTAAATGCACTTTCCTCTGGTGTAATAAGCAAAATCCTTAAGAATGAGGGCGATACAGTATATGTGGGTGAGAGCGTAGGACAAATTACCGAAGGAGCAGTTTCTAGTGTAGCTTCACCTAGTACATTAGACAAAGAGATAAAACAGCAACCTGCAAGTATAAACAAGCTTGATATTCCGCCCTCGGTGCAAAGATTAGTGAGCGAAAATAAACTGCAATTAGCTGACATAAAAGGTACTGGTCGAGAAGGCAGAGTAACCAAGGGAGATGTACTAGAGTTCATAAATACCCCGCCTGTGAAAGAAACAGAATTACCTGTTATAGCCAATGTTGTACGTGCAAATGAAGGGATGGTTGAGCGTGTTAAAATGTCACGTCTTCGTAAAACTATAGCGGATCGTTTAAAACAATCACAAAATACTGCAGCCATTCTAACTACTTTTAATGAAATTGATATGTTGAAAGTTATTAATTTGCGTATGCAGTATCGTGAAGAGTTTGAGAAGAAGCATGGCGTTAAGCTGGGATTTATGTCATTTTTTGTAAAAGCTACTATTGAAGCTCTTAAAGCAGTTCCATCGGTAAATGCCGAGATAGAAGGGGATGAGATTCTATATAAGAATTATTATGATATTGGTGTTGCAGTAGGAACAGAGCAGGGTCTAGTAGTGCCAATAGTTAGGCAGGCTGATAAATTGAGTTTTGCTAAGGTTGAGAAAGAAATTGCTGGTTTGGGTAAAAAGGCTAGAGAAGGAAAATTATCTATGTCTGATTTATCAGGTGGAACATTTACCATTTCAAATGGCGGTGTTTATGGATCACTATTATCAACTCCGATTATTAATCCTCCTCAATCAGGTATTTTAGGTCTTCACAAGACTGAAGAAAGACCAGTAGTGGTTAATGGTAAGATAGAAATACGTCCCATGATGTACGTTGCTTTATCTTATGATCATCGTATTATTGATGGCAAAGAAGCAGTTACTTTTCTTGTAAAAATAAAGGAATTGATTGAGAATCCTGAGAAATTGTTATTAAATCTTTAATACAAAGAAGGAGTATAAGTTATGGTGAAAAATAAACCTGTTTTCTATGATCTCGCTGTTAAGATTGAAAAATTTCGTCCTACTAGCAAGGATATAAAGGATTATATTACAGCTCAGCATGCAACTTTAGCAAGTAACCCTAAGGAAAGTTTAAGACTTAACCAATATTTAAAGGAAAAATATTTTTCAGATGATAATGTAGTAGTAGTTGCAGATTTATCCGATAGGACTTTTAGTAGATCTGGTAATGTAATAGACCTAAGCGGAGGAGATTTTACTGGTTGTATACTTAAAAATACTACTTTTACAGGATGTAATTTAGCTGATGCGGTGTTTTGTGATGTTGATTTTGACAATGCTTATTTCGAAGATACTATTCTAAAAAACATAGATTTTAGAGGGGCTGACCTTGCTAATTGTAGGTTTTCTGATGGCTATAAAGGATACTCTCAAATAGGGAAAGAACGTGATATTGAGGGGATAAAATTCAGTACCACTTCTTCTTTAGGCAGAAAATATGCTGACATAAAAAGTGACTTAGTTCGCAAAAAAGAGCAGCAAGATCTTATAAGTAGTAAACAAAAAGAATTAGAGGAGGCGGAGAAGAAGTTAAGCTTGAAAGCTCAGGCTTGGCGTATTGGAGGTTATAAAACCGGGAATTCAGAATATGATAGGTTGCAAGAAGAGCTGCAACTAATGGTTGGGCAAAAAATATTTCCTAGAGAAGATAATTCAATGCATGAAACTTTTCAAAATATTTTTGGCAGTGAGAGCTGTACTTTTGATCCAGCTTATGTGCGAGGATCAACTAAAGAACAGCGAGATCAAGAAACTCAATATGTACGTTTAGTTCGGAAAGATATAGAGGAATATTTAGAGGAGAGAAAGAGCAATAAAGATTTAAGTTTAAATGATTTTGCTAAAAGCAAATTGGATCAATCGCAGATAAAAGAAGGGGCAAGAATTATTGCCGATTGCTCGAGTAGAGTTGATATTTCTACTAATAATGAATGGTATAATAGAGTTGATTTATCTAATTTAGATTTCTCTGGAGCAGATTTAGGGGGTGCTGTGTTCGCAGGGTCCGTTTTATCCGGATGCAGATTTAATGGTACTGATATTAGTGAAGCAAATTTTGAAGGGGCAGAGCTTATAGCAGCTAATTTTATAGGGGTTAAAGCAGATAATGCCAATTTCTTTAATAGTAATTTAAGTAAATCAACTGTTACTGATAAGAGTCAGTTTGTTCATGCTTTTATGGCTCGCTCTAATGGTCAAGAGGTTGCGATAAGTAACTCCAACTTTGATTATGCGAATATAAAAAAAGGTAAATGGGATTACGCAAAATTGACTGATTCAACATTTAATCAGGCAGATTTGCAAGGTATTTCTTTAATCTCAGCAGATTTACGAAGAATACAAATGCAGCATGCAATATTATATCAAGCTGTTTTAACAGAGTGTCAAATTATAGAGAGTGATTTATCTGATGCTTTGATGGAAAAGGTTGAAGCACATAAGGCAAAATTTAAAGATACTATATTGCAGAACATAGAAGCAAAAGGATTAGATTTGTCGGATGCTGAGTTAAGTGGTTTGACTAAGTTGGATGGAGCGAATTTAGAAGCAGCTATTCTAAGAAGGATTAATGCTGAAGGAGTGAATTTTATTAATGCCAATCTAAATATGGTGGAAGCACAAAAGGCGAATTTCAGAAATGCAATTTTAGAAGGAGTAGAGGTCAAATTTGCTAACTTAACAGAGGCGATTTTAGAAGGAGCGAAGGCTAAAGGAATCAATGCAAGTTATAGTATACTAAAAAAAGTTCATGCACAAAAGGCTGATTTCTCGAATAGTATAATGAGGAGTATTGACGCTCAGGAAGGGGATTTTACCGAAGTAATATTCATGAATGGTGATCTTACAAAATCAAAATTGCAGCAAGCGATATTGGAAAAAGTACAAGCAGAAAAGGTTAAGTTAGAAGGAGTTAATTTACGTGCGGCAAAGTTAGCTGAGGCTGATTTGTCTAAAGCTACGGTCGATATTTATACTGATATTGTGGACGTAAATTTGATTGGTTTACAAGGCACATTCATTCAGAATGGTCAAGAAATTATTCCGCAAAAGCTTCAAGAAGAGCAAAAACAATTGGAGCAAGTAAAAAAAGCGGAGCAATTAGAATTAACACTAGAGAATTTACCTCACATCGCTATAGGTTTATTAAAAGAGACAGGGGCATTTCTTCTTGATGTTACTACTATAGTACCTTCAGCTATTAGGAATCCGCTGGATACAAAGAAGCTATTATATGATGAGCTATATGCTGATTTCCTGAAATTTCAAGAAGTGAGTGGAAAATTATTAAGTGATAAGTTGCTAATTGAAGAAAGGCAAAAATTACAAAAAGAACAAGTAGAGCATGTATCTAATCTAATCAAGGGAGCTGGTGCAGTGGCTGATATATATATTTCTGCTCTGAATGAAGCACGATCTGATCTATTGAAAGATCAGATCGCTCAGCGTGTTTTGTTGCCAGTTTTAGAAGCTGTGTTAAATCCCGCTCCAATGATTTCACCTACAGAAGCTAGTAGAGTTAATCCTGATATATTTGATGGAGTAGATAAAAATTTTATTAGAAGGATAGTGCCGTTGGTGCTAAAATTAGGAGGTGGCGTATTAGAAGGAGAATCAAATAAAAAAGTACAAGAAATTTATAAAAATCTAATAATTTCTAACGAGAATTCAGGGCGTGATATCATTAAAAATGCTTTAGAAATCTTTACCAGCCCTAAAGTAGCAGAAGTAGTCAAAAAAGATTTAGTTGAGTTTTTACGTGATTCAGCTAATCAAAAAGAAATTACCAAAATTGCTGAGAATGTTCTAGACGATAAATTTACTAGATTTGTGTCAAAAGAATTTTTTAGGGATACTGTATCACTAGCAACTAATGCAAGTAGTACGATATTAGATCATACTCCTGAAATGGTTACGATTTATGAGTTCTATATGAAACATCAAGATATTGGCTTGGAATTATTGGCTGATAACAATTTATCTTCGACTCGAATAGAAGAAATAGTGGAAACACAAAAAGCCATGATATTGTCTATTTTAGATAATACTAGTAAGGTTGTTCAAGATCTAGCTCCTGCCTTAAAATCGACTCTACCACAATATTTTGCTGATAATAAAAAGAATATTTTAGAATTTTTAGATAAAACAGAAGTGCAGCAAAATATAAGATATCTTGGTCTGAATCCTAAATTTGTACGTGATGCAACAGCAGCAACTATTCCATTTATTGTTGATGTTTTACCGATAATAGCAGAACTTACTGAAAGTTGTTTAGCAGACAAAGAGGGGTTAGAGCGAATCATTGAGCAAACTAAAGAGGTTATGAACGTACCTGAATCCAAGCAAGCAGAAAAAGTTGGTAAATTAGTAAACTCTCTTATTAAGTTTAATAAGGATAATCCTAAGGTTAAAGAAGTTTTACAAGAAAAAATACCTGAGCTTTTAATAAAACATGCTAAAGACCTTGGTCCTGTGGTTGAGAAATTTTTAAATGAAACCGAGATGGGTAAAAAACTAAAACTAAAAGGTGAAGCAATTGTTAAAGCACTAGGGGATCATGCTAAGGAAGTAGGAACAATAACGGCTTCATATAAGAAGGGAGAATATAGTGCAATGGTTCATCCGTTGATTAATTTGTTATCTGATACAAAAGTTCTAAGTTTAGCTGTAGAAGCTACTGTTAACCTTTGGAAGTATAATTTTCAAAAACATTTTGTGTCTAATTCAACACGTGAAAAAGTAATTAGTGAAAAAATGAACCAAATTATGGAAGATGTTTTGTCCAATCCTCTTGTGATAGCTAAGTCAGACAAGAAAATAGATTTATCTTCTATCTTTCAGGAGCAGGCTGAGAAATATAGTCGAAATAATTCATCTGAGTATTCACCGATACTTTATTATTCCTTAAATAATAAAGATTTGAGAGGATTATCTTTTGAAAAAGTAGATATGAAATTAGATAATTTTGAAATTAAAGGGTTTAATTTTAATGAAGTGACGTTAGGAAAATGTTCTCTGAAAAATGCTGAGTTGAAAGAATGCTCTTTTAAGAGAGTTACTTTTAAAGAACATATAGACTTTGAAGGAGCTACCATTGATGGTAATACTTTAACTACACTTCTTCCGGAAATTAAAAAATATAATAAAAAACATCCGGAAAAAACAATGAATTTAGATAATATAAGAGTTGTTGGGAATATAAGCGAAGAAGTTAAATCAAATCCTTTGCTAAAAAATGTAGATTTGAATAAAGCTACTGTAAAAAAAATAGAAGTTATTCCACCAGTACCTAAAGCAAGTCAAACAATATCATCAAATGAACATAGAGAAAGATATGATAGAAATGCTAACAAAGAAAGACAAACAAATCTGTTAATCAGATAAAATAATGTTTGACATTGTTCTGAATAATCGGTATAAAACTTCACACAGGGCAAAAATCCTGTAGCTGTTTGAAAAGTTGATAAAACTGAAAACTAAATACACACTGCGATAATAAAAATTTATGATCGTGAGTGGATACTGTATAAGTAGCAGAATTGGTTCTGTACACATCGTACAATCTCAAGCTTTAAAAGAATCAAAGTAAATAAAATAAGAGCATTTGGTGGATGCCTTGGCACTAGAAGGCGATGAAGGACGTAATACGCTGCGATAAGCTTCGGGGAGCTGCGAATAAGCTTTGATCCGAAGATTTCCGAATGGGGAAACCCACCTGCTTAGCAGGTATCGTATAGTGAATACATAGCTATGCGAAGCAAACCCAGTGAACTGAAATATCTCAATAGCTGGAGGAAAGGACATCAACCGAGACTCCGTTAGTAGTGACGAGCGAACGCGGACCAGGCCAGTGGCTTCAGAATAAAAACTAGAACAACATGGAAAGGTTGGCCATAGAGGGTGATAGCCCCTTATAGGTAAAAAGTTTTGGAGTCCTTGAGTAAGGCGGGACACGTGAAATCCTGTTTGAACATAGGGGGACCACCCTCTAAGCCTAAGTACTCTCTAGTGACCGATAGTGAACAAGTACCGTGAGGGAAAGGTGAAAAGAACCCCGATAAGGGGAGTGAAATAGACCTGAAACCGAATGCTTACAAGCAGTCGGAGCAGACATTGAGTTTTAAACTCGTTTATATGTCCTGTGACGGCGTACCTTTTGTATAATGGGTCAGCGACTTAGTTTATCTAGCAAGCTTAAGCCGTTAGGTGTAGGCGTAGCGAAAGCGAGTCTGAATAGGGCGACTTTAGTTAGATGAATTAGACCCGAAACCGAGTGATCTAGCCATGGCCAGGTTGAAGGTGGAGTAATATCCGCTGAAGGACCGAACCCACTACTGTTGAAAAAGTAGGGGATGAGTTGTGGCTAGGGGTGAAAGGCCAATCAAACTCGGATATAGCTGGTTCTCCGCGAAATCTATTTAGGTAGAGCGTTATAGCGATTACCGTCGAAGGTAGAGCACTGGATGAGCTAGGGGGTCCTACAGACTTACCAAACTCAACCAAACTCCGAATGTCGACGAGTACAGCATAGCAGACAGACTGTGGGTGCTAAGGTCCATAGTCGAGAGGGAAAAAGCCCAGACCGCCATCTAAGGTCCCTAAATCATGACTAAGTGTTAAAGGATGTGAGAAAACCAAAACAACTAGGATGTTGGCTTAGAAGCAGCCATCATTTAAAGAAAGCGTAATAGCTCACTAGTCTAAATAAGTTTTCCTGCGCCAACAATGTAACGGGGCTCAAGTCATGTACCGAAGATGCGGATTTGCACTTTAATAGTGCAGATGGTAGCGGAGCGTTCCGTAAGTCTGTGAAGGTGAACTGTGAAGTTTGCTGGAGGTATCGGAAGTGAGAATGCTGACATAAGTAGCGATAAAGAATGTGAGAAACATTCTCGCCGAAAGTCCAAGGGTTCCTGCGTAAAGTTAATCTGCGCAGGTTTAGTCGGTCCCTAAGGTGAGGCTGAAAGGCGTAATCGATGGGAATCAGGTTAATATTCCTGAACCGAAAGGGTGTGACGAAGATAGTAAATTGTATATGCTTATTGGATTGTTATATGCAGTGAATATCTTCCAGGAAATAACACCCTTATTAAAGACCGTACCCTAAACCGACACAGGTGGACAGGTAGAGTATACCTAGGCGCTTGAGAGAACGATGCTGAAGGAACTAGGCAAATTGCATCTGTAACTTCGGGAGAAGGATGACCTATATATGGGCAACCATTTATAGGTGACACAAGCCAGGGGGTAGCGACTGTTTATTAAAAACACAGGGCTCTGCAAAGTCAATAGACGAAGTATAGGGTCTGACGCCTGCCCAGTGCTGGAAGATTAAGAGGAGGGGTGCAAGCTCTGAATTGAAGTCCCAGTGAACGGCGGCCGTAACTATGACGGTCCTAAGGTAGCGAAATTCCTTGTCGGGTAAGTTCCGACCCGCACGAATGGCGTAACGATTTCCCCGCTGTCTCCAGTATCGACTCAGCGAAATTGAATTCTCCGTGAAGATGCGGAGTTCCCGCGGTTAGACGGAAAGACCCCGTGAACCTTTACTATAGCTTTGCACTGGTATTAGGAATTAGATGTGCAGGATAGGTGGGAGACTATGAAGCGGTGGCACAAGCCACTGTGGAGTCATCCTTGAGATACCACCCTTTTGATTCTTGATATCTAACCGCGATCCTTGAATCAGGGTCCGAGACAATGCATGGTGGGTAGTTTGACTGGGGCGGTCGCCTCCCAAAGAGTAACGGAGGCGCGCGATGGTTAGCTCAAGTTGGTCGGAAATCAACTGTTAGAGTGCAATGGCATAAGCTAGCCTGACTGCGAGTCTGACAAGACGAGCAGAGACGAAAGTCGGTCATAGTGATCCGGTGGTCCCGAGTGGAAGGGCCATCGCTCAACGAATAAAAGGTACTCCGGGGATAACAGGCTGATGATTTCCAAGCGTCCATAGCGACGAAATCGTTTGGCACCTCGATGTCGGCTCATCACATCCTGGGGCTGGAGAAGGTCCCAAGGGTTCGGCTGTTCGCCGATTAAAGTGGTACGTGAGCTGGGTTTAGAACGTCGTGAGACAGTTTGGTCCCTATCTGCCGTGGGTGTAGGAAGTTTGAGAGGATCTGCCTTTAGTACGAGAGGACCGAGGTGGACGTACCTCTGGTGGACTAGTTGTCGCGCCAGCGGCATAGCTGGGTAGCTAAGTACGGAAGGGATAACCGCTGAATGCATCTAAGCGGGAAACCCACCTCAAAACTAGACTTCCCTATCAGAGCCGTGGAAGACCACCACGTTGATAGGCTAGGTGTGGAAGCACGGTAACGTGTGTAGCTAACTAGTACTAATAGCTCGATTGTTTTACTTTGCTGAGGTTGTACTTGTGTACAGCATTAATTCTGCAAGAAACATAAAAAGGTTTTCAGTTTTATCAACAACTCAAATTTTAGACCTCTTTTGAAATTATGGTTCTATGAATAAATGTCTAAAGAAGTCTATATATAAAAAAATTTGTATTGCTAGCTTGGTGGTTATAGCACGAGTGAAACACCCGATCCCATACCGAACTCGAACGTGAAACCTCGTAGTGCTGATGGTACTATGCCCTGAGGCATGGGAGAGTAAGTCGCTGCCAAGCTTGCAATGCAAGTTTTTTGTGAAGGTCATGTACACTCAAATGATCCTACGAATTGCATTTGAAAATGAGGGGTAAACTAAAGTAATACGTGAGTTCTTGATGTTTTTAAAAAACAATTTTTAAAAGCGTAAGAGTATACAAATTGTCATTAGACATTTGTTGTTTTGTGTTCCAATTCTCCAATTCTCCAAATCATTTAACTACCCTTGCAAGCAAGTCTTTTAAAAAGTAAGTTTTAAAAAATCAACTAAATTATCTACTAACAATAATCCATATTATTTGATAAAATTAGAACAAAAAGAAGGAGGTAATATGAACAATATTAACACTAAGTTTTACATACTACTAGTAATACTACTTGGTATATTCACTTATTCATTAAATCTTTTTAATAAAATATCTCAGTGTTCTTTAGTATTTGTGTTTTTAGCTATAACTGCAAATATCATATCTGAACTATATGGTAGGAAAAAAGCTTGGATTGCTGTAACGTTGAGTATAATAGTAAGCTTTTGTTTGTTATGGGACTTCAATTATTATATTCATGGTCGTGTTATTAATGGAATTATACTCGTATCATTTGTATCTATATTGTTATCAACATATTGTAGTACAAGTATATTTGTACAACTCAAGTCAACATGTTCTTTGAATACAAGAAATTTTGCTGGTTTAATGATGGGTGCGGTTGTAGATGGCATTGTGATGTCAGGATTTTTTGTAAATATATTCTCTACAAGTAGAGTTTTGTCGATGTTTTTAAAAGAAGTATTATTTAAATGTGCATATTCATTAACAGTTTATATATGTATATTTTTGGGGTCATTTTTAGTCCAAAAAGTATATTGCAATAATAGGACTACCCGTGAACTGAAGAATTTTTGAGTAAAAAATACAGCTGAGTACCGCAAAAATCTTGGATAATGACGATGCAATTCTTGATTTTCTATTCTAGAGTATATATACTCAAATGATATTAAAGGGTGTTGGCAAAGTAGTAATAAAGTAAAATTATCGTCATATTTTGAGAATATATTATATAATTTTACTTTTTTGTTGGCAATTTAACTAAAGAATTACTTAAAAATTTGCTTTATATAGCATTTATATGACTTTGCCAACATTCTATATACCTAATCCAAGGAACTTTTAGCTAAAAGCGATGTCATTTCCACTTTTGCAGGAATGACATCGATAGTAGTTAAGATTATATTTATACCAACTATTGGTACAATTCTTAAATTGCCCTGATCAAATCTAACGGAATTAACTATATCATAACTTATTTAAACAGGAATTATGTGTATAAATTTATAGACTTGTTTTGCGGTATTGGTGGATTTAGGATTGCTTTAGAAGGAAAAGGAATGGAGTGTGTTTTTTCTTCAGATATAGATAAGGATATTCAAGAAACTTATGTAAAAAATTTCGGAGAAAGACCTTATGGCGATTTAAATGAAATCTCAGAAAAAAAAATACCAAAACACGATATTCTATGTGCAGGTTTTCCTTGTCAACCCTTTAGTATTTCTGGTAAGCAATTGGGATTAAAAGGCAGTAACGGAAGATTATTTTATGAAATAATTAGAATCGCCCAATATCATAAACCATATGTTGTATTGCTTGAGAACGTCAAAAATATAATTAATATTGATAATGGATCGGTAATTAAAACAATAGATATAAAATTGGATGAAATTGGTTATAAAGTTTATAGGCATATTCTAAATTCTTCTTTTTTTGGTATACCTCAATCAAGAGAAAGGGTTTATTTTGTTTGTTTACGTAAAGATTACGATAGTGATCTAAAATTTAAATATTTACCGCCAAAAGAAACTTTTGCAAAAGTTTATTTGGATGATATTTTAGAAGAAAAAGTTGATGATAGTTTATATATTAAAAGAGATGACATAGTAATAGATGGCAATAAAGAAATTGAAAGAAATTTAAGACCTCTAAGAATTGGTTATGTTAATAAAGGCGGTCAAGGAGAAAGAATCTATAGCCCCTTGGGACATGCAATAACTCTTTCCGCTTTTGGTGGAGGAGTGGGTGCAAGAACTGGCTTATATTTAATTAATAATAGAATTAGACGATTATCAGTTAATGAATGTAAAAACTTAATGGGATTTCCAAAAAATCACCATGTTATAGAAGGGATAAAAGGTTATCAACAGCTTGGCAATGCTGTTATACCAAAGATGATCAGTAATATTTATGATTCAATTGGAATATCATAATTATGAATAGAAATGCTTATATAGGAAAAAATGTTGAGGTTCTGTTTAAAAATAGCATAGGAGATCATCAAAAAATCATACAAAAAATTCAAGAAAACTTTAAAATACAAGGAAACTTCATAACTGCGATTTGTAGTGGAGTACATAATGAAACAGTAGATGTAAAAATGGAATTTTCTTGTGGGAGAAATATTGATGCCAATATAAAGGCTTTTAAGACTGGTTTAAATCAACTAACAAGAACCACACCTGAAAAGTTCTGCGAAAAATTTAATTTGGATTGCTTAACGTGGTTGCAAAATCTACTTGTTGAAAAAGCCAAAAGAGGAGCTACAAAATATGATTTTTTTCCAAAAAGTGAAAAAGAGAAAGCAGTATTAATATTTAAACCTATTGTAAAAGATATAGTGGAATGGTCTATGTCTTATAAAAAATCTCGAGAAATACTAGTACTATACGATAGACAAGAAAGTATGATGCATATTTATTGTCCCACTTTGGGAGAAAAACCCCGCACTTGCAGTGCGTCGTTTCAACATAAATTTTAAATATCTTATCAAGAAAAGATAAGAATGAATCATACAGATATTTTTTAACAAAATCTTACACTTCACAGATATATTCTTTTTGTGTTGTGACACTTTCTAAATGAGCCATACACAAATAGTTTCTAACTTTTAAGTTAGTACATACATGAGGCATTCATGCCGTAATATTAAGCTCTGCACTTGCAGTGCAGAGTGGTTAACTCAATGAAAAATATTTTAAAACATTTAAAATATGACATATCTTTTACATCTAAAGGTGGTAATTTGCTTATTGGTAATTTGATAACTTTTAAAAGAAAAGGGGGAAATGGTAAGTTATGTTCGCATAAAATAAAAACCGACCCAACTCACCCAGGTAATAACATTCAATTGCAACTGAGAATGTATGAATTTATAAAAGAAATGAAAAATTATGAGTTAGGTAATTACGTTATCTAAATTTAAATCCCTTAAAGTGAAAATTACTTAGAAAAAATAAAATATTTATTAGAATGATCGCGGTAGGAATCACCGGTAGTTATGCTTCAGGGAAAACTTTTGTCTTAAATTATTTAGCTAATCTAGGATTTACAACTTTTTCTGCTGACGAATATGTTAAGAACCTATACGAAGAGTCAGAAATACAAAATATGGTTCTTAACTTACTACCTGATCTAAAAAGCTTTGATAAAAGAAAAATTGCAGAGCTAATCTATGCTAATGATTCAGCAAGAAACAAACTGCAAAATTTTATTCATCCATTTGTAGTGGAAAGTTTGTTTCTTTTTAAACAGCAAAATAGTAAATCAGAGATTACATTTGCTGAGATACCATTACTTTTTGAAGCTGGATTTGATCAATATTTTGATTTTTATGTTACAACATTCTGCTCAGAAGAATCTAGATTAAAACGTGCAATGTCTAGAGAGGCTTTTAATTTAACAGCTTATAATAAAATAGCACAAATTCAATTGCCACAACAGATTAAAATAGAAAAAGCAGATTTTGTTATTAATACTGATGTTAATCTAGTAGATTTAGATAAACAAATAACTCAACTAATAGAAAAATTAAAATGCAGCAATTAAGAGAAGTAATTTTAGATACTGAGACAACTGGTTTAGACCCCAAAAATGGTCACCGAATTGTTGAGATTGGTGCTATTGAGATGGTTAATAAAGTTTTAACCGGCAAATATTTTCATTTTTATTGTCCCACTTTGGGAGAAAAACCCCGCACTTGCAGTGCGTCGTTTCAACATAAATTTTAAATATCTTATCAAGAAAAGATAAGAATGAATCATACAGATATTTTTTAACAAAATCTTACACTTCACAGATATATTCTTTTTGTGTTGTGACACTTTCTAAATGAGCCATACACAAATAGTTTCTAACTTTTAAGTTAGTACATACATGAGGCATTCATGCCGTAATATTAAGCTCTGCACTTGCAGTGCAGAGTGGTTAACTAGAATGATCGCGGTAGGAATCACCGGTAGTTATGCTTCAGGGAAAACTTTTGTCTTAAATTATTTAGCTAATCTAGGATTTACAACTTTTTCTGCTGACGAATATGTTAAGAACCTATACGAAGAGTCAGAAATACAAAATATGGTTCTTAACTTACTACCTGATCTAAAAAGCTTTGATAAAAGAAAAATTGCAGAGCTAATCTATGCTAATGATTCAGCAAGAAACAAACTGCAAAATTTTATTCATCCATTTGTAGTGGAAAGTTTGTTTCTTTTTAAACAGCAAAATAGTAAATCAGAGATTACATTTGCTGAGATACCATTACTTTTTGAAGCTGGATTTGATCAATATTTTGATTTTTATGTTACAACATTCTGCTCAGAAGAATCTAGATTAAAACGTGCAATGTCTAGAGAGGCTTTTAATTTAACAGCTTATAATAAAATAGCACAAATTCAATTGCCACAACAGATTAAAATAGAAAAAGCAGATTTTGTTATTAATACTGATGTTAATCTAGTAGATTTAGATAAACAAATAACTCAACTAATAGAAAAATTAAAATGCAGCAATTAAGAGAAGTAATTTTAGATACTGAGACAACTGGTTTAGACCCCAAAAATGGTCACCGAATTGTTGAGATTGGTGCTATTGAGATGGTTAATAAAGTTTTAACCGGCAAATATTTTCATTTTTATATTAATCCAAAGCGAGATATGCCGACGGAAGCTTATCGAATACATGGCATATCGGGAGAATTTTTAAAAGACAAACCACCTTTTGAAGAAATTGTTGACGAGTTCTTAGGGTTTATTAGCAATAGCAGGCTTATTATACATAATGCAGCATTCGATATTAAATTTATTAATTATGAGTTATCTCTGCTCAAAAGACCTTCTACAGAGTATTTAGAACTTTCCAATATTATCGATACTCTTGCTTTAGCTCGGAAGATGTTTCCTGGAATGAAAGCTAATCTTGACGCATTATGTAAAAGATATAAAATTGACAATTCCTCACGTAAGTTGCATGGGGCACTTAAAGATGCGGCATTACTGGCAGAAGTTTATGTTGAACTTACTGGAGGTAGGCAGATAAGTTTCAATATTAATAGCCAAAAGGTACAGAATATAGACGAGTTAGCGGTTCAAACTACTATGGCAAATAAAAAGAATACTATAGTTATCAAACCAACTAAGGAAGAATTACAAAAACATAAAGAGTTTTTGTCAAAAATTCTTTCTCCAATTTGGTTGTAGAACCAGTGTGCGAAAGTGGGTTTTGTCGCATCTATAAATCATACTACATCAAGATTGTTAAAACTAAGGTTTTGGACATTATGATGCCATTAACATAGCAAAATTCTCAAAAGTAGAAAGATTATCATTAGCTCCAATTATTTGTCTTTTTTGCATCATACGAATATTTTCTATACCGGTAATAGTCATTTCTGCAGAATGAAAACTCTTAAAACCAAGCATTGGCTTTGTACGTTTTTTGATAAACCTATGATCTTGTTCTACAAGATTATTCAGGTATTTGGTCTGAATGGTTCTGTCGCATATGTTGGACAATAGAAAAAAGATTGATATAATGATCTAAAAAAGATGTTAAGATGTTTCGTATTACTGCAAGATTATTATCATATTTCAAAGGATTTTGTTCTTCACCAGAAATAATAATGTTATTTGTCTATATGAAATGCCGATTTTCTTTAAGTTATCGAGATTTGGAAGAAATGATGAGTATAAGGGGAGCAAAAATTGATCACTCTACATTACAAAGATGGGTTATAAAATTTGTACCATTGATAGATCAGGTGGTTAGAAAAAGAAAGAAGCCAGTTGGTAGTAGTTGGAGAATGGATGAGACTTATATTAAATTAAACGGTAAATGGGTTTATTTATATAGAGCACTAGATAGTCTTGGTAATACTGTAGACTTTCTGCTACGTAAGCATAGAGACAAGCCTGCAGCACTTGCATTTTTTCGTAAAGCCTTTAGAGAGAATAATTTTCCTGAGAAAGTAGTAATTGATAAAAGCGGTAGTAATACGGCTGCTCTTAATGATTTGAATACAGAAGTTCCTAAAGATTATAAAATTAAGGTTATTCAGACCAAATACCTGAATAATCTTGTAGAACAAGATCATAGGTTTATCAAAAAACGTACAAAGCCAATGCTTGGTTTTAAGAGTTTTCATTCTGCAGAAATGACTATTACCGGTATAGAAAATATTCGTATGATGCAAAAAAGACAAATAATTGGAGCTAATGATAATCTTTCTACTTTTGAGAATTTTGCTATGTTAATGGCATCATAATGTCCAAAACCTTAGTTTTAACAATCTTGATGTAGTATGATTTATAGATGCGACAAAACCCTATAAAATAAGTTGATAATGCAATATATGAGTAAGATTTTTAACTATAACCCCAATAAGAAATTAGCCATTCTTGCTCTTAAGGTTAAGGCTAACGCGAAGACAGATAAGATAGGTGAGTTTATTATAATTAATGATAAATATTATCTAAAATTATTTATAAAGTCAGTGCCAGAGGATGGCAAGGCTAATAATTCTATTATCAATTTTCTATCTAAAAAATGGAAAATTAGTTAACCACTCTGCACTGCAAGTGCAGAGCTTAATATTACGGCATGAATGCCTCATGTATGTACTAACTTAAAAGTTAGAAACTATTTGTGTATGGCTCATTTAGAAAGTGTCACAACACAAAAAAATATATCTGTGAAGTGTAAGATTTTGTTAAAAAATATCCTATCTTTTCTTGATAAGATATTTAAAATTTATGTTGAAACGACGCACTGCAAGTGCGGAGTTTTTCTCCCAAAGTGGGACAATAAAAATAATTTTGAGATAATATTAGGTTACACTAGTAGTTTAAAATTATTAGCAATAAAAAATATTGAATTAGACTATTTAAATTTACATTTAAAACACTATATTAAATACTATTAAATAGTATTATTAGGACTTAACTATGACCCAAGAAAAAAAGAAATTTGACGCTGAAGTTGGTAAGATTTTAAACTTAATGATCCATTCTCTTTATACTAATAAAGAGATTTTTATGCGTGAGTTAATATCTAATTCTTCGGATGCTTGTGATAAATTAAGATATTTAGCACAAAGTGATGCAAAACTTATTGCAGATGATCCTATCTTTAAAATTACTGTAAAAATTGATAAAGATAAAAGGCAGATCATTATTAGAGATAATGGTATTGGTATGAATCGAGAAGATTTGATCGATAATCTAGGAACTATTGCAAAGTCTGGTACAGGGAATTTCTTAAACAACCTGTCTGGAGATGCTAAAAAAGATAGTATGTTAATAGGACAGTTTGGCGTTGGATTTTATTCAGCTTTTATGGTTGCTGATAGCATTACTGTTACCTCACGAAAAGCAGGAGAAGAGAAAGCTTATGTCTGGCAATCAGATGGTCTTGGGGAATATATTGTTGATGATTTTGCTCATGATTTTACTAGGGGAACTGAGGTAGTTATTCACGTTAAGCCAGAAGAAGATAGTTATATTGATCATTTTAGATTGAAGCATATAGTTAAAAGTTATTCTGATCATATTGCCATACCTATATACTTTTTTGATGAATCAACTAATAATGAAATACAGCTCAATTCAGCTTCTGCGTTGTGGACAAGACGGAAATCTGATTTGACTTTTGAACAATATAAAGAATTTTATAAAGCTTTATCTTATTCGATGGACGATCCTTGGTTAACTATTCATAATAAAAATGAAGGTACTGTTGAATTTACTAATTTGTTATTTATTCCGTCAACTAAGACTTTTGATTTATTCCACCCTGATCGTAAGAGAAGAGTAAAATTATACATTAAGAGAGTTTTCATTTCTGATGAGAATGTAGATTTAATACCTTCTTACCTGAGGTTTCTAAGAGGAGTAGTAGACTCAGAGGATTTACCTCTTAATATTAGTCGTGAATCTTTGCAGCATAATAGTACTTTAGAAAAGATTAAAGCTGCAATAACCAAAAAAGTCTTGGGGGAACTCAAAAAGAAAAAAGACGAGTCTATAGAGGAATACAGCAAATTTTGGTCCAATTTTGGAGCTGCTTTAAAAGAAGGGCTGTGTGAAGCAACTAGTGATCATGACAAATTACTTGAAACATGTATATTTAGTAGTAGCCTTTTAAGTAAAATGATTAGCCTTGATGACTATATTAGTAACTTTAAAGAAGGGCAAGACACTATATATTATCTTAGCGGTGATGATCCAGCAAAATTACTCTCTAGCCCCCAAATAGAAGGATTTTTAAGTAAAAATATCGATGTACTGCTGTTTACTGATACAGTTGATGATTTTTGGGTTAATGTTAATAGTAGCTATAAAGGTTATGCAATCAAATCAGTTACTAGAAGTGATATTGATTTAGAGAAATCTGAGCAAAAAACTGAGGATATCAAAGAAGATAATGATGAATATGCCAAATTAACAGAGTATTTTAAAGAAATATTAGGTAATTTAGTAAAAGATGTAAGGATTTCTAAAAAACTTACTTCAAGCCCAGCTTGCCTTGCCGTTGGAGACGGAGCTATGGATATTCGTATGGAAAGATTCTTAATTGAGCAAAAACAATTAATGGCAGCATCTGCTAAAATACTTGAACTAAACCCTAAGCATAAAATTATTGAGAAAATTAATGCTGATATAATCTCAAATAATAAAGATTCTGCTAATGAAGAATTGGTTAGATTAATGTATGACCAAGCCTGTATTTTAGAAGGTGAGCCAGTCAATGATACTGGTGGATTTGCAAAAAGACTTAATGATATTATGCAAAAAGCTATCTTATAAACTTAACAATCAGATGCAGAGCCGTCTTAAATCTGATTGTTTCTATAATTTCACCGATTTGGGATAAGAATTGACAAATTCTTATCTCAGATTCGCGTTATACGGGTTTACTGGGTTTCCGAAATTTGTCCAAAACTATTATATTATCTACTGAATTAGATTTACTTTTAGAATCGCTAGACACCTTAATTGTTTCTCTTTTCTTCTCGTTAGGCAATTCATTAGATTTGATTGTTTCTAGCTTAAACTTTAGGCTGTAACCATTATTAGGATCAACAAAGCTGATAAGCGAATCAAATGGTACATAGATAGTTTCTTTGATACCATCAAAACTAATTGTTACAGAAAAGCCATTGAGTCCTACAGTTAAATCTTCAAATTGATATTGTATTACTATAGTTATTTCTTTGGGATAACGTTCTTTTATCCTAGAAGATAAAACTACGGCAGGATTATCAGTTTTGTAAGAAATATACAAGAGTTGATTCAGCTGCAACTTATCGGTACGAATTTTTGAAAGAATCTTTTTTACAAATTCCAACATACATTCGTTAAGAAATTGTTGATATGGGGTCTTCATAGTTATAAACTAAACAAAGAAAATAACACAAAACTAGATATAGCTAATCCGAAAATGTTTGATCCATAGTAACAACCTTGATGTCATTCCTAGCTAAAAACGGGAAGACATAGCTTATAGCTAGGTCACATTATAACTAAAACCTTTTCAGGTTAGCTATAGGTTGAACAAAATTTAAATAGCCTTATTCACATGAGGTTTTATATATCTCTAGTTATGCAAGTAAAATTCTAGCGGGGCTTTTTCTGTTGCCCGGTTAAGCCCCCAACCGCGTAGGACTAGGCAGCTAGTGCTGCAGTTCCTACGAAACGTTCATTATCATTTGCGTTTCTTTTTTTAACCCAACGACACAAGGTCCGGCGGAATTATACCGAGTAAAGATAATTTTTTTATTAAGCACGTCGATCCTATTTCGCCCCCATGAAAGCTTATGGATAAAACCTGTACTATCCTTCTATCACAACTTAATTTGGTGGAAGCGTCGGGTACCGCCCCCGAGTCCGCAACCTCTATTCTAAATCACGTTTATTACTATAGCTACAAAAGCAGCAATCTTATACTACAACAATTATAATAGGATGTAAAGGGCAAATTTTAAAAAAGTCTATTGTATATACTTATAAGAAGTGCGATAATCAATTAACATGAGTTCGATTCTAATTCCCTCTATGTCATTCCCGCGTAGGCATTATACCCAGTATAGAAGGATAATTATTACATCGAACTCACGCGAATTTGGGATAAGAATTGACTAATTCTTATCCCAAATTCGGGTAACTCAGATTAATTAAAACAGTTATTTGATTTTTATGAAACTAATAAAGCTATTCTTCCTTGTTATATGTTGTTCCTTTTTAATAATTGGTTGTGATAATCAATCTAAAGAACAAAATTTAATAGTTGCAACTTCTGCAGATAACCCCCCTTATGAATTTATCCAAAATGGTCAAATAGTAGGATTTGATATTGACATTATTAATGCTATAGGAGAACAAATAGGGAAAAAAGTTATAATTAAGAATTTTGATTTTAATGGTCTACTTGCATCTTTGACTACTGAAAATGTTGATATAGTGATAGCTGGGTTATCGGTAACCGAAGAGCGTAAAAAACATATTAGCTTTTCAGTTCCTTATATATCAACAAATGTGTCAATATTGTATAGATCAGCAGATAATTTAAAGAATACTGGAGATTTGGATAATAAAGCTGTGGGTGTACAACTTGGTACAACATGGGCGGTAATAGTTCAGGATTTAGCTAAGCAGTTTAATATTAGAATAAATTATTTATCAAATAATTTAATGCTAGTCGAAGAGTTAAAGTCAAAAGTTATAGATGCGGTGGTACTAGAGGCATCCCAATCTAAGAAATTTATTGAGAATAATCCTGATCTTGCTAGCTTCGGTTTAACAGAGTTTTCATCTGAACTAGCTATTGCTATGCCAAAAAATTCTAAACTTATTGATAGTGTTAATAAAGCTATTGCTGAATTGACAGAAGATGGAACAATTAGCCGTATTACTAAAAAATGGCTTCAACAGTGAATTCTGAACGATTTAAACAAGCTCTTAGCACTTTGCCTACAGGTGTTACTATTATCACTACTTTATACAATAATAAGCTATTTGGTTTTACTGCAGATTCCTTTACCTCAGTTTCCTTGTTACCACCTTTGGTATCGTTTTGTCTTGATAAACAGGCTTTTAGTATGAGTGCTTTTACTAGTAGTAAATATTTTGCTGTTAGTATTCTAGCTGAGAATCAAGAAGATATTTCTAGGCATTTTTCTAAGTTTAACACTGATAAATTTGCGGGTATTTCGTATAATTTAGGGTGTACTACTAATTGCCCTTTGATTGAGGGAGCAGTTTGCCATATTGAATGCAACAAATTTAGTCAATATGAAGTAGGAGATCATGTTATATTGGTTGGTGAGGTGATAAATACTATAGTGAACAGTAACTTAAACCCACTAGTACATTGTTTAAGACAATATAGAGGATTAAAATGACTGTTTGTATAGGTGTTTGTGGTGCAACTGGTAAAATGGGGCAGATGATAATTCAAAGAATGAATGGATTTAATGCTTGTACACTTTCTACAACATTTACTAGAAAAAATAGCATAGATGATCTTGCTGAGTTTTGTCAGAATTCTGATGTAATTATCGACTTTTCTAGCAGTGAAATATTAGAAAAATTACTTGATTATGCTATTAGCTACAACAATAAATTAGTGATTGGCACTACTGGTCTAACTCAATATCAGCTTGATTACTTAAACGCAGCTTCCAAAAGCTTGGCTATATTATATTCAGCTAATATGAGTTTAGGTGCGAACTTACTTACAGTACTGGCAGAAAAGGCAGCAAAAATTCTAGATAATACTTACGACATAGAGATTCTAGATTGTCACCATCGTATGAAGAAAGACGCACCTTCTGGTACAGCTATAATGTTGGGTAAGGCTGTAGCTAAGGCTAGAAATTTAGATTTTGATGAATATGCAGTATTTGATCGTAGTCAGAAAGGTCAAAGACAGCCTGATGAAATTGGTATTAGTTCTATTAGGGGAGGGCAGGTACATGGGGAACATGAAGTGTTATTTTTAGGTAATAACCAAGTTCTTAGTATAAAACATCAAGCATTAAGTAAAGAATCCTTTGCTGATGGGGCAATTCAGGCTGCCATTTGGTTATTTGATAAACCAGCCGGTCTTTATTCAATGCGTGATATGTTCTCGCTACTTCAAAGGTGTTGACGATTTTTACATTAAAGTTTACATAATATTAATATACATATTGACATAAGACCTTATTATATAGTATAATCCTGTGTTATAAATTATGGGAAGGGAGATCACGATGTCTCGTAGATGTGAGCTTAGTGGAGTAGGTGTTTTATATGGTAATAAAGTATCGCACTCACAAAGAAAAACTAGAAGACGATTTGAACCTAACCTAAGGGTGGTGAGGTTTGCAAGTGATCTGACGAAGCAAGAATATAAACTTTCGGTAAATGCCAAATGTATGCGTTCTGTTGAGAAAGTAGGTGGTTTTGATGCATATATGCTTAAAATATCATGTGATGTACTCTCAGATAAAGCAAAGGTAATTAAAAGAAAGATAGCTGAGAAAAAAGTTGGTGCTTCATTATGAAAACTGGAATACACCCAAAATATAAAAAATTCAAAATTATTATTAGTAAGGATGTTTTTGAAACAAACTCCGGTGGTCATGCAGAAGAGATTTTGATGGATGTTGATTATAGGAAACATCCAGCATGGACTAAAGAATCTGGAAATGTTGTTAACCAATCTAATAAAAATATCAGTGACTTTAATAAGAAGTTTGCTGGGCTTAGTTTTGGTAAAAAAGTATAGCTAGGCTTTTACTCAAGGTGGATGTCATCCTAAGCGAGGTGGAGGATTTGTTAAAACTAAGTAGTTTAGGTTCTGAAATAAATTTAGGATGACGTCATGGTAAGTGTGTGCGTGTATTATAGGAGTGTCTACGAATTGAATAATTTTTAGGAAAAATGTAGAAGAGTATACCGCAAATATACGTAAGGAACGGAAGCAAGTTTTGACAATAAAATTACCAAGAAGAATCAATTCACAGGTACTTCCATTATCGTGGGGTGGAGCAGTTTGGTAGCTCGTCAGGCTCATAACCTGAAGGTCGTTGGTTCAAATCCAACCCCCGCAACCAATTATGGTACGAGTTTTAGTCTATCTGAGTTTGTTCTTGCAGTGTCCCATATATACTCGATGGAAATCAAGAATTGCATTGTCATTATCCAAGATTATAGCGATACTCACGTACTAATATGTATGCCTAGCACCTCTATTTGGTAATTCCTGCTACTATCATGATTTTGATTCTATCGTCTATCAACTCTTCATTTACGAACAGTATATGACGTCTATGTATTTTTATTACACTAGGATACACTTAGGTTCTGTGGAGTTTCTTAATAGAATCTAAAGTAGTTTCTAAAATCATACTTGCTGCGATTGAATCATCTTTTTGCTTACGTTCTCGTCTTTTGATTCCTAGCGATTTTAATAAACTATTGGCAGCAAGAGAAGTAAGTCTTTCATCTTGTAGATATATAGGAAGATTTATGGCTAAGCTAAGCTTTTTGCTAAATTTTAATACAATCGCAGTTTGATCACTAGCCTGACCATTCATACTAATCGGTAGCCCTAAGACAACACCACAGCTAGAATAGGTTGTGATCAAGCTTAATATTGATTTGATCTTATTTTCTTCTGTTATCTCATATATAGTTTTTATAGGCATAGCGATGGTATGTTCTTGATTTGAGACAGCGATGCCTGTTTTTCGTATCCCATAATCAACAGATATAATTGGTCTATTAACTTGTAAAAGTTGAAAAAACTCTTGCAGTGTTGATGTTATCATGATACCTAAGTTACAATCATACAAAAGTACGTTATTTATATGTTAAAACTAATCCAAAAACATTTAGATAGTAAACTAATCAAACTATCTTTGGTGTTCTCTTTTATTTATTGTCTACTTTTTAATTCAGCAGTTATTGTTTATAAATTCAGCTACTACAAATTCACTTTTTTTAAAGCAATATTGGAGTTGAGTAAGGACTCTATTTATATTTGCTTTACTTGCTTTATCATTTTTTTTGGTTTAACTATCCATCAACTTGTTTTTATAATAGGAGCAATATTTTTATTTATAACGGGAGCAATTGCCAGCTATTATCTATATCTTTTCAAAATTTCTCCTACAAAAGAGATGATGGGTAGCTTTTTCTCTACTGACTTCAATGAAGTATATGAGATAGTTAGTATTAGGCTAATTGTTTGGCTAATTTTTAGCATAGCTACTTGTATTTATACGATGAAGCATTTCTCTATTTTAGATAGTAAACTATTTGTTACAAAATTACTAGCGGCAATTTGTCTTTTAATTACCATTAATAATATTATTATGCCGCAGTTTAATTTGCTAAGGGGTTATTTTCCTATCCAATATTTACATAACACATATTTATCTTTAAATAACAAAAGAAGTGCAATGCGTGATGATATAAGTAAGAAGTTTTCTTTCATTGATCAATCGGATCAAAATATTACAGTGGTACTTGTAATAGGAGAATCAGCACGATTTGATCATTTTGGTATTAATGGTTATCACAGGGACACTACGCCATATTTAAGTTCTGTTGAAAATCTTTTTTCATTTAAAGCACAGTCTGCTTCCAATCACACACATCTTTCTGTTCCATCTCTTCTATCTTGCCATCCTGCGAGTAGCTTAGACAAAAGTACAGAAGAAACGAGTTTTTTGTCAATTTTTACCATGCTTGGTTTTAACACTAATTGGATTGGCACTCAGAATATAGTAGGATACTTAAGAAGTAAAAACCCAATTACAATTTATGATGAAGTTAGGTTTACTATGATACCTGGTGGTTCTATTTTATTAAGGAGGCTTGATCACGATGGAAAAATGTTACCTCATATTGAAAATAATATTGTAAATTCTACTACTAAAAATGTTTTAGTTATCCACACAGCTGGTAGTCATTGGAAATATTCTGCTAGATATCCTAAAGAATTTCAAAAATTTACTCCTAAGTGTAATTCCATTACTAAGGTAGATCAGAGCAGTTGTGATATTGAAGAATTGATTAATGATTACGATAACAGCATTTTATATACAGATTTTTTTTTGTATAATGTAATAGATCTATTAAAAAATAGTAACGCTATCCTAATATATGTTTCTGATCATGCAGAATCTTTGGGAGAACATGGTTATTACGGTCACGGTGGACCTATGATCCCAGAACAAACCACAGTGCCTTTTCTAGTTTGGATATCGGATGAATTTAAAAAAAGACATCCTGATTTGGTAAGTTCTATAGCCAATCATTTAGGCTCTGAAATTAGTCATGACTATGTATTTCATTCGATCCTTGATTGTGTTGGCATTCATTCTGCTGTGATTGACAAAAATTTAAGCCTATGTAGTAAGCAGAGGTTAAATGGCTAAAATTTATCTAATTGTTGGTGAAATCTCAGGAGATTTTATAGGGAGTCATTTGATACAAAGCCTAAAAGATCTCTATAAGCTGGAGGAGATACAATTAGAGTTCGTTGGTGTAGGGGGAAGCAAGATGGAAGAAGCGGGGTTAGAGCATAGCCTTTTCCCGATTAGTCAAATAAATCTTATGGGTTTCGTCGAAATTATACCACATATTTTTAAGATCACTAAGCTAATCAAGCGTACTATTGCTGATATAATTCAGCATGCCCCAAATTTGTTAATTACCATAGACTCGCCAGGCTTTACTTATAGAGTAGCAAAGAAGATTCGAGCAGCTAGACCCAATTTAAAGATTATTCACATTGTAGCACCATCCGTTTGGGCATACAAACCTTCTCGGGCTATGAAATACGCTAAAATTTATGATCATTTGTTGGCTTTACTGCCATTCGAGCCACCGTACTTTCAGAAGGTAGGTCTAGATTGTCGGTATATTGGTCATCCAATATTAGAGCAGTATTTTTATGATGATAAAGATAAAGAGCTATTAAAGCGAGAATTACAAATACCTGTTCATTCAGAAGTGTTATGTGTCACTTGTGGTAGCCGCAAAGGTGAAATAACAAGACATGCCCCGGTATTCACGGCGGCGATCAATCTACTAGCAAAAAAATTCCCTAATCTTGAAGTGATATTTGTCACGGCTGAGTCTAGTCATAAATCTTTAATTGAACCATTTTTATCAGATGCAGCATTTAACTACCATTTCTCAAGTGATAGACTTAAGATTTTTGCTGTAGCTACCCTTGCTCTAGCAAAATCTGGCACTAATACCTTAGAAATTGCCGCTTGTAATACTCCAATGATTGTTGCTTATAAATTAAATATCTTAAGTTTTTTATTAATAAAGTTACTAATAAAAATACCTTATATTTCTTTGATTAATATTATTGCTAATAAAGAGATATTACCAGAATTTATCCAGTTTAACTGTACTAAATCAAATATAGCAGATAAGCTTACATCACTATTAGTTGACAGGAAAAAAGCAGCACAGCAAGTGAAAGAAAGCAGGAAGATTTTAATAGAATTAGGTTTTAAAAGTCCTAGCTCTCCTTCAAGAGTAGCAGCGCATATTATAAAGTCAGAATGTTTAAACTGATATATCATAGTACCCCTCTTGTAAGAACTCGAGAACAAAAATAACGATGAAATTGACTATTAGATACAAGAACCAGTTATATTAGAAGAAAAGTTATTATTTTTTGCACTTGAAAAAGATCACCTTAGCTGATATAAAACAAACATCTTTGTATATATACTCTTCTGCTTTGAAGAATTGGCTTTTGCGAATACTTGCAGGAATTTCGCGTACTCACATACTTTATGTACTGCTTGCGTTCGCTCATCCCTTGTTTATTTATTGTCGTAATTCTCCAAATCATTTGAGTATACGCACCCTTAGCTCAGCTGGATAGAGCAACGGATTTCTAATCCGTAGGTCAGAGGTTCGAATCCTCTAGGGTGTGCCATTCTTCGATTTTAGTGCATTTTACGAATGCGTCAAACGGTGGACGCAAGCTATACTCAAGCTTATAGCCATTCAGCTCTAGGTTCGAAAATACTAAATTCATCAATTTACGTTTTCCTTCCGTAGTCGAACCTTTAAAGGTTTCTAACGCTCTGGAAGCCAGTTCTACTAGGTTAATCAATAGTTCTGAAAATTCATCATCAGCATTATTATGGCTTTCTATTTCTCTCACGATATCTTCACGTTTTTGTATTAATCTCTGACGTTTTTCTTCATGATATTCCTTGCTAATATCACCATCTAAAAATAAATCAGTTAACCTATCCATACGAGTTTTGATCTTAGTATGCTCAGTATGTAGCTCTCCTATACGCATTTTATGAAAACCTTGCTCTATTTTTGCTGAAGCTTTAATATAACTAATTACTTCAGAATGCAATTCAGGCTCTAAATGGAGTGTTGCTAATACTTTTTCTACTTTTTGTAGTATTATTTTTTCTTTCACGTATACTGCTCGTAAATGAAGAGTTGAAGGAAGAGAAGAAAGAAGCTAGAATATGATAATGGGAAATATTTTAACATCTGAACAAAGAACGGCACTGAAGTCACGTCATGGTAATGAACGAGATAGGAGAGTATGTGACCGAATTAAGGCAGTTTTGCTGTATGATAAAGGTTAGAGCTATGGAGAAATAGCAGAAGCATTGCTGTTAAGTGAAGAAGCTATATATTTTATGGATAGCGTTCATCCTCAGTATCAAACAAAAGCCCGTTATGGTTGGATCAGAAAGAATCAAAATAAAACTTTACCAACATTTAGTGGCTGGAAAAGGAAGCATTTAATAGGAGCAATTAATTTATCTGATTTGCAATTAGTTAGCACAGATAATCCTAAAGTAAGTGGTGATTATATAATCAATTTTTTACAAAAATTAGAAGCAGAAAATCCTAATAAAGAGAAGATATATTTGATTTGTGATAATGCTGGGTATCATAAGTCAAAGAAAGTAAAGGAGTATCTAGTAAATAGCAAAATAGAATTAGTATTTTTACCACCCTATAGCCCTAATCTTAATCCGATTGAACGATTATGGAAATTTATGCATAGAATTGTAACAAATAATAAATTTTACCATAATTTTGCTCAATTCTCAGAAGCTATAGATAGATTTTTTGCTAATATTGATAAATACAAAGGTAATTTGCTTACTCTTATAACTGACCAATTTCAGACTATAACTTTTAATCATTTTGCCAACTCTTCAGGTTAATTGAGTATATCCATGGAAACTCAATGCATTTATAGCGTAGCGTGCATTGAATTTTCATGGATACATGCTATTAGTTTCTGCATTATATTTTTCACATTATATTACTTAGTGCTTTATAATTTCTGTGCTATACTAGCTTTATAATTGATAACTACCTAATAGCATATATGGATAAAATAACTCCTCGAGTCGATTTGGCATTTAAGAAAATCTTTGGTGTAGAAGAGAATAAGGACTTGCTGATATCCTTGATTAATTCTATCGTTGGACAAGAGGATCAAGTGGCAGAGATAACGCTGCTTAATCCATATAATCCTAAAAACTTTAAGAAGGATAAACTCTCAATATTAGACATTAAAGCCAAATCTGTTGATGGCAAAAGGTTTAATATTGAAATTCAAATTAGCGACGAAGCTGATTATGATAAGCGAGCTTTATATTATTGGGCTAAATTGTATACTGAGCAATTAAAAATCGCTGAGGACTACTCTCTTTTATCTAAAGCTATTGGTATTCATATTCTAAACTTCACTTCTATTCCAAGTGTTGATAAATATCATAATGTTTTTCATATAGTTGAAAAAGATAGTGGATTGGTGTATTTCAAAGATCTCGAATTACACACTATCGAACTCAATAAGTTTACTAAGAATTCTCAAGAAGAATTACCTGACATCGTAGCTAAAGTAAAAAACTCTTTAGATATGTGGACAGCTTTTCTAACAAGACACGATCTACTGAACAAAGATAATTTGCCTAAAGAATTAGACAATGCCAGCTTAAAAAAAGCTCTAACAGTGCTAGGTGTTATGAACTTTACTGACGAAGAAAGGGAGGCTTATGAAGATCATCTTAAATGGCTGCGTATCGAAGCTAATACTCTGAAAAAACAACTAGAAAAAGGTAGAGTGGAAGAAAGAATAGCTATAGCTAGAAAATTACTTAAAGAAAATATGACATCTGAGCATATAGCTAATATTACTAGTTTAAGTATTGAAGAAATCAACAAACTACTAAAATAGTATATTAGCCATATGGTTATTGGAAGTTTTAGGGTTGTGTACTGGTATTATAATATAGATGCTGATTTATAGCAATTCTTACATCGATTTGGGTTCGTAAATCATCCACTAGAGTCCACCAATACTTTTAGCAACATTTCGGTTAGAAGCATGATGCTCATGGTATTTCCTCCGGTTAATTAGACTAAATATTTAATAGTATAGAAAATTTTATTGTCCCACTTTGGGAGAAAAACCCCGCACTTGCAGTGCGTCGTTTCAACATAAATTTTAAATATCTTATCAAGAAAAGATAAGATAAGATATTTTTTAACAAAATCTTACACTTCACAGATATATTCTTTTTGTGTTGTGACACTTTCTAAATGAGCCATACACAAATAGTTTCTAACTTTTAAGTTAGTACATACATGAGGCATTCATGCCGTAATATTAAGCTCTGCACTTGCAGTGCAGAGTGGTTAACTACTTGTCAATTTACAATTAATTTGTAGGTTTTTTTGGCAGAAGAGTTGATAATAACTATATACTGCTCGTAAATGAAGAGTTGGTAGACGATAGTATAACTTCAAGAAGAGCTAGGCAGTAGCAAAGTCGAGCAGCGTAGCGTACATGAGTAACTAGGCAGCTTCGATCTTTGGTCGCGGGAACGCCAATTCTTGAAGTTCTACCTGAGTATATAGTCTGTCCGGCAAAACTCTATAAGTCTTATAGATAATAGGTTTTAATGGCAGAAAATAATAAAGAAATCCATAAGAAAATGTTAAAATATGCTAATAAACCTTATGGATTTCAGTCAATATGCCAATAGAAAATATTATCAAATCACAAAAACAAGGAAAACTTTTTGGTTATAAATTAAAAGAAGAATTAAACTCAAATAATAAGCTATATAAATTAAGAGAATTAATAAATTGGTCTGGTCTAGAAGAATGGTTATCAAAAAATGTTTCTATTAAGAGATTTGGTAGAAATAGAAAATGTCATAGAGTGATGCTTGGTGTAACGATGCTACAAGCAATGTATAATTTTTCAGATTCATTAGCAGAGGAAGAACTAAAAGAAAACATGTATTGGCAATATTTCTGTGGGTGGGAATATATAGAAACAGATATAGCGATGTCGGAAACTAGCATAAGAAGATTTCGTAATTTATTAGGTGAATCTGGATATAACGAGATATTAGCAGAGTTGATAAGAGTTGGAATAAGAACTAACACAATTAAAAAAAAAAGATTTGGAATTGATAATTGCTGATACAACGGTACAAATTAAGAATATCAAGCACCCACATGATGTTTATTTAATGGATAAAGCTAGGCTTAGTATTGTGAAGCTTTGCCAAAGTTTGGGTATAAGTTTAAACGAAACCTACGCTAGAACCTATAAGCGAGATATAATAAAGCTCTGGAAGTATAAAGAGCATAGCAAAGCCAAGAAGCGTTGGAAAATAATGAAGCATTTAAAAACGTTACTTGGTCGTTTGGTTAGAATATGTGAGCGTGAGATAAAAAATCAGAAATTAAACTTATCTATCAGAGATCAAGAAGTATTGAAAAAAGTAAAACAAATACATAGCCAATCTGTTTTAAAAAGAGAAGAGAAAAAGCAATACAAAGAACAGAATAAAATATTGTATAGTTTTCATGCCCCTGAGGTAGAGTGTATAGGGAAGGGAAAACGAAACAAGCCATATGAGTTTGGCAATAAAGTTGCGGTAGTAGTCAGTGGTCGTAGAAATTTTGTACTGTCAGCAAAATCGTTTCATAATAATCGTATACTTGCAGCAAAACTGCGTAACACTATCTAATTTTTTTGCTAGTATGAATTTATTGTATAAATTTGGGTTTCTACTATGCAAATATCACCGATTAATCAAAACTTACGCTATGTTTTATGATAAGTGGCTTTGTACTGAGATATTATTAAAATTCTTTACTATGAAAAAATGGCTTTCAGCCAAGGTTGAAACTGGACTGATTTTTCAAGACAAATTTTTCACTAATTTTGTTTCCCATTTTACATAATTTTTAAGCTGCATTTTGTAAGTAATCAAGATACACGTTCATCGGTTTTTTATAACCAATACTTGAATGGAATCTTTGATTGTTATATTTATCCATGTATTTATCAATACCATCTTTAAGTTCTGCGATATTTTTAAAATCATTTATAAATATACAATTATATTTTAAAGTTCTAAAAAATCTTTCAATCACAATATTATCAATGCTTCTACCCTTACCGTTCATTGAGATTTGTATATTATTCTCTTTTAGAATTCCCGTATGCTCATGTCCAGTATATTGACTACCCTGATCACTATTGAATATTTGTGGTGCAGGGTATTTATTCAGTGCATCTTTTAATACATCGGTTACAAGTGATGCATCCATAGAATTAGATACTTTATAACTTAGTATTGCCTTACTATGCCAATCTATAATCGCCACAAGATACATAAATCCTCCGTTAGTTCTAATATAAGTAATGTCACCACTCCACACTTGATTAACATAAGGTACATGAATAGTTCTATTCGTTCCTGATTTGTGCCAGTACGGCTCAAGCAAATAGCTATAAATTTTATGTTGACCATCCTTCACAGAAGTAGATTGCTTTTTATGAGGATGAATAGCTTCTATACCCATTATTCCCATATATTTAAGCACCCTATCTCTGCCCACATTAAAGCCGTCTTCCAATAATTGTTTGTATATATAACGATAACCATACTCAGGGTTATCCGTATATATTTCATCTATTCTATTTAAAATATCAAGATTATATAAGCTCATTACTTTAGCTTTATAATATACTCCAGATCTGCTTATCTTTAATAGTTCACATTGCCTTGTCTTTGCTAACGTACTCAGCTTGGGGTCGACAAGACTTTTCTTATTTGATAAGTCCAAGCTGTTTAGCTTTCCCACCGCCCAGTCCCTCTCGACTGTAGCCTTACCTAATGCTTTTGCAAGTTCATCGTTTTGATTCTTAAGTTCACTAATCTGCCCTTTGTACTCACTAACAGCTTTTGCTGGCTCAAATGCCAATGACGCATTATCTAAAAATTGTCGTTTCCAGTTTTGCATAGTTTTAGCCGTTACTTCATATTTGACCGATAACTGACCTATTGTTGATTCTTCTTTTAACATCTCTAATACTATTTTAGTTTTTGCTTCTGCACTAAAATTTTTAATTTGTTTTTTACCCATTTGTTTCTCTTTAATTTTATTTATTATTCTATACTTATTGAGAAACAAAAATACCTGCTTCTTTGTCTAATTTTTTCAGTCCATTATAGTTTTTAGTCATACTTGAGATAACATAGCGTAAGTTTTGTAATAAAAACTAGTTGAAAAAGTACTAATTATATTATAACATTTGAAATATTAATAATAATGATAATTAATCAAATGAAAAAACCAAAAGTAGCGACCTTAAGTGCTGAAGAACGAGAAGAACTAATACAACATGTCAAGGAAAGTTCATTAACGGGAGATGAACAGCAAACGATAGTAGAACTTGTGAAATTTTGTAATGAGCTAATAGACAAGCTAGCATCATCAAATATCAGTATAAATAAGCTTAAGGAAATGCTGATTGGTTTTAAGGCAGATAACAAAAAAAAGATAGTTCAGATTCATTAAAAGAACCGCCAAGTGAATCTGATAACGGGAATGGTGGTAATGAAGAAGAGTGCGATAAGCCCAAAAAGATAGATCGTAGTAATTGGCAAGGTAAATATGGGTTTGATGATTATAAGGATGCGAATACCAGCTATTTAACTCCTGAGAATTTTTGTAGTGGTGATAGCTGTCCTCACTGTTGTAATGGCAAACTATATAATAGTGAAGCTAGAAAATTGCTACAATTTACAGGTAATGCTCCAATTACAGTCAACAGATATGTAAAGAAAACGCTACGTTGTAATGCTTGTGATTATATAGTTATGAACAATAAAAATATCAACAAATGGACAAATAGTAGCAGAAGTGCAATAGTGTTACAAAAGACCTATGGTACTCCTTTCTACCGTTTATCTAGGCTGCAAAGTTTAAGTGGTGTTCCTGTGGCATATAGCTCGCTCTGGCAACAATATTTAGATGTTTGGCAAGAAGGTGGTGGAGCTGAAATTTACGGGGTATTATTGGAAATGGCTGCCGAATGTAGTTCACTGAACCTTGATGATACTAGAGCTAGGATTTTAGAAATTACTATAGCCAATAAGAAATTACGTACTCAAAATAAGAAAGGACGCAGCTGTTATACTACTACAATATGTGCTAAGACTGCAAATAATGAGGTGATAGTTTTATATTTTACCGGTAATAGGCATGGTGGAGAAAATATAGGTAACGTACTAAAGAATCGTAAGAATAGAACAGATTCTATCCAATTAATGACTGACGCAAGTAACAATAATAACCCGGTATTATCAGAAGCAGATCAAGAATTACTGGCAATAATAGTGATGATCAATTGTTTGTCACATGGTCAGAGAAAATTTACAGAGAATGAACTATATTACCCTGAAGAATGCGGATATTTTCTCAAACAAACACGAGGGATTTACCACAATGAACATCAATGTAAAGAGATGAGTCCTGAAGAAAAACTTGGGTATCATCAGGAACATAGCAGTAAATATATAGAAAACATATATAACAAAATAGACGAATTATTTAATGACAAGAAAGTTGAGCCTAATAGTAGGCTTGGACAAGCTATGAAATATTGGATAAATAATAAAGAAGGTTTGACCCAATTTTTAAAAATCCCAGTTAGCAATCTTGATAATAATTGGGCTGAGAGATCACTGCGTACCATTATTTTACAAAGGAAGAATTCATTATTCTTTAAAACAATCAATAGTGCTGAGATACATAGTGGTCTGTATAGTATAGTAAAGACTTGTAGTGAGAACGAGATCAATGCCTTTAAATATTTAAATTGGCTACAAGAGCAGAGTAGCAAAGCAAAGAAGCGTCCTGCGAATTATACGCCTTTTGCCTATGCAAGATATATGAATAATACGGAATTAATCGAGACAGCAGCTTAAACGACAGGAAGCCAATCATTAGAGAATTTGGCAGAACTAGGATCATCATTATGAATAAGAATGTGTAAGGTTCTATAACAAATTTGATAAGATGAATTATCAGATGGGAAAAGTTTTGCGGTAAATTTACCTTTGGATAGGCGTTTAGAGCATAGCCAAAAGCCTTGACCGTCAAAGGACAAAATTTTAATGGCAGTTCTGTTTTTATTATAGAATAAAAACAAGGAACCATTAAGAGGGTCAGAAGAAAGTTTTTGTCTACAAACAGCGATTAAGCCATCGATACCCTTGCGAAAATCGATGGCAATAGTGGCAACAAAAATAACTGACGCCGGGGTTAGTTGCAGCATAAAAATGTCTGAATTATGGTTTTTGGTTCTAGTGTTTGGATAATAAGTTTGGTACCATTTGGTTTAATAATGTGACAAGTATAGTGATTTTGTTTGGGGGCAGCTACAGGATCGGTATCTATAGAATTTAATAGTTGAAATGGGAGAAAATTAATATTTTGTTGTAGAGCTTGATTTGAAGTTGAGACAGGAGAAGTTTTGAGGGTAGGCTCATGGGCTTTTTTAATTGAACTGATTGTTGCTTTATTAATATTAAGATGTTTAGCTATCTCTTGGTAAGAATAATGATGGAGTAATTGGTAAACTAATTCCTTTAGATGGTTTGGTATAGGATCAAACTTATTAGTTTTAGTTTGACGCCAGGCTTTAAATTGCTGAGCTACTTGCTCAATAGTAATTGATGGTATTTGCATAGTATGAAACCCAAATGTATAAAAAATTCATACTAGCAAAAACATTAGATAAAGTTATGCAGTTTTGCTGCAGGTATACTAATAATCCTTATGATGGTCATACATTGCAGCAGAGTTTTGAAGCGGTAGAAAATGTAACTGGAATAAAGATAAAAAAATCGTTTGTTGATCTTGGTTATACTGGCAGCAATGTTAAAGAGAAGAGTAAGGTATATACCCCAAAAACTCGGAAAAAGTTATTGAAAGAAGACAAGTGTATGATCAGGAGACGCAGTGCTATAGAACCAATAATAGGGCATTTGAAACAATATGGCAGGATGGGCAGAAACTTCTTGAAGGGTGTGATAGGAGATGTGATCAATCCAATAATCTCTGCTATAGGTTTGAATTTACGATGTATTGCCAATCATTTACACATCATGCCTAACTCTACATAAAAAAATTATCATTAAAAAACTTGCTAAACGATTAAAAAAAATCGTTAACAATAAGCTCATGTAAAAATTTTACTAAAACAGAAATTTTTCAATAAAATTGAAAACAATTTTTAATTTTAGTGCAAATATTAGAATTTTTTTTGTAAAAATTTTATTCAATCATAGATTATGGGGGGCTTTAAATATTTTTGGCGGACGGACTATATATAAGAACTTAATTTTCTGGCAATAATATTTCTCTCTTACCAGTATGGTTAGGAGGAGATATTACCCCATTTTGTTCCATTTTTTCAACAAGAGTAGCCGCTCTATTATAGCCAATTCGTAAACATCTTTGTATATAGCTAATTGATACTTTTCGTTCTAATTGTACGATTTGTACTGCTCTTTTATATAAAGTTTCATCACTGCTTGAATCATCTCCTAGACTTTCGGCATTTACTTCATCATCATCTAATTGCTGAGTCACTGCTGAAAGATATTCAGGTACTCCTGTTGATCTTAAATATTGGGTTACTTTTTCTACCTCTTTATCATCAACAAATGGACCATGAACCCTGGTAATCTTGGATGAATTACCCATATAAAGCATATCTCCCATACCAAGTAATTGCTCAGAACCTTGTTCACCAAGAATAGTCCTACTATCAATCTTAGAAGTTACTTTAAAACTGATACGGCTGGGGAAATTAGCTTTGATTACCCCAGTAATAACATCAACAGAAGGTCTTTGGGTTGCCATGATAATATGAATACCTGCTGCTCTTGCCATTTGAGCTAGACGCTGTATTGACAATTCAATGTCTTTGCCAGCTACCAACATTAAATCAGCCATTTCATCAACAATTACTACAATGAATGGTAATTTTTCCATATTCATTTCAATTGTCTCATAAATAGGTTTACCGGTTTCTGGATCAAATCCTATTTGGACAGAGCGTTCTAATATTTTACCGCTTGACGCAGCCTCCAAAATTTTAGCATTATAACCTGCTATATTTCTGACCCCAATATTTGACATTGCTCTATAACGATTTTCCATCTCTTTTACTGCCCATTTCAGGGCTACCACGGCTTTACTTGGTTCGGTAACCACTGGGGTCAAAAGATGTGGTATGCCATCATAGGTTGATAGTTCAAGCATTTTGGGATCGATCATTATTAAACGGCATTCCTCCGGGGTATAGCGGTAAAGTAGGGAAATTATCATAGCATTAATTGCCACTGATTTACCGGAGCCTGTCGTACCAGCAACTAACAAATGGGGCATTTTTGCTAAATCGGCAACAAAAGGTTTGCCAGCGAGATCCTTTCCTAGAATCAATGGTAGCATAATACTGCTATCTTGATATTCCGGTGTTCCAATTAATTCTCTTAGACAAAAGAAAGCTCTTTGTTTATTGGGTAATTCAATACCTAAAACGTTTCTACCTGGTATTACAGCTATTCTAGTTGATATCGCAGATAAAGACCTAGCAATGTCATCTGATAAACCGATAATCCTAGAAGATTTAGTACCTGCAGCTGGCTCAAATTCATATAACGTTACCACTGGACCTTGGCTAATATTAATTACCTGACCTTTAACACCAAAATCATTCAGAACAGTTAACAGCGTTTGGGCATTATGTTGTAATTCTGATGCAGTTTCTACTTTTATATTTTGACTGTCAGCTTGTTTTAATAATTCGATAGGGGGCAAGTATGGTAATTCGCCATTTTCTTTTTTGAATGGAGATTGTTGTTTTGAACAATGGGAGTGTATGTCATTATTTTTTTCTTGTAATGCATCTATTTTATGAGCATACGTTGCTTCTTCTTGATTAATAAAAGGAGTCTTTTTTGTCAGAACTGGTTTAGTTGAGTTGTTATTTGTTGATATTGTAGGTAAAAGTATAAATTTTTTATAAGGTATTAGTTTGAATAATTTAATTATAGCGATCCCAAAAATTGAAAATTTTATTTCAGTTAATAAAAATAATAAAATAAATGTAGTAATAATTAAAACGTAATCGGCTCTAGCATCCAATTGCTTGATTATTGGATAAATAATAGTACCTGTTGTCCCACCTGCACCTGCCGGTAAATAATTAATTTTTATATTAGTGCAGACTATCGATAATGATATAATTGACAGCAGCATCACAATTATCCTGACGGTAGCCCATTTCTTCTTTAAATGCCATACACTCAGAGACCAAAAAATACAACAAATTGGTAAAATAAAGGACGCTATACCAAAAAACTGGTAAAAAATATCTGCCAAGTAAGCACCGAAATGACCTAATAAATTGCTAGGATATTTGTCTGTGACAGAATTAAAGGAAGGATCATTTGGATTATAAGTCACTAGTAATAGAGCAGTAGAACAGCCCACCAGCATTAATAAAGCAGACTGCACTCTATTATTAGTAAAAATCCTGTTTATGTAATATAGCACAAAAGTTGCCTAAAAAAATGAACCACTTCGGTCGTTGCCTAAGATCCTCAAAGAACCTGTATGTAAGGTGGAATCCATATATCTGTATAATAGATTCAGACAGGGACGGTTTCCTAATAATAAAAATTATAGTCCCGGGGCAATACGTTAAGCTCACGAACCAAGCAGCCCATTACATTTCAAACATTGATGTTTCATACACGGGATTATATAATATCACTTTCCAATCTTTCTCGCAAGGTCTTCTAAATATCCTGCTATAGTACTTAACGTTTCTGCAAATTTTTCTTCTTCGGGAGGTATATTAGCACCATCAATTTTAGCAATTTTGTTAGTCAAGTTTTGTACTTGCTCCTGTAAACTCAATGCAGACATAACTAATAATAGTTCAAATGATGCTGATGGGTTAACTTTTTTTATCTGAGCAATATTTTCATTTAATTTGGTTGCAAGATTGCATAATTCTTCTCTTGATCCTTCACTACATGCGAGTTGGAAAGTTTTGCTACCAAGTGTTATTGTTACTATAGACATCTTTATGTATTTTTATGTTTTATTGCTTCAAGTTCAGCAATATATATGGCTATTTGCTCAAGTATTTTTGCATAATTATCCCTGAGCTGTTTATTTTCATCCTGCAGTTTATTGATTTCTTCATGCTGTCTAGCGATATTTGATAAGAGACCTTCAAGACCTTGATCCACTTCTTGCATTAACTTAAGTAATAAATCATTAGTTATTTTCATTCAGATTATAATATTAAGTGATAAATTATTGGAATTATTATTAATATTAAAACAGAAATAATAATTAGTTGTTTTTTCCATTTATAGTCCAATATCATTGGATCTGACCTATTTCTGAGGTCAATATCTTTTGAAGATTCCTGATTGTCTTTTTCACTGAGATTTACATCTATCCCTAAATAGTTTGAGTATAATTTAAGATAACCTTTTACATAAACTTCCGCTGGCATCGAACTAAAATCCTCCTCTTCAAGAGCTACCAAATATTGCTTCCTAATCTTCAAATAGCTAGATATTTCTTCAAGAGTTTTACCAAATTCTATTCTCGCTTGTTTTAGGGATGACGACATAACGCATTACTCAAGCTTACGCAAAAAAGTTTCAAATTTTTTGTTTGCTAAAATTAAAATATTTAAGTCAATAGTTTCTTGCAATCTAATTCCTTTTACAAAATCTAAAAAAATACATGCGGCATCTATATTATTATCAATCCATAACTCTAAATCAATATTTAATTTAGAGTTGTTAATTATTTTAGCCAATAATTGTCTTTGTTTATCATATAAGTCATCTTTTAATGATTGAATTGATAATCTATTCCAGTAGGAATCATTTAGTTGTTTATCACAAGATTTACGAAGCCAATCAATACTAAATTTATTACCAGTAGTGAAATATAAATTAGCAACATCATTATTTTTAGCTTTTGTCTTTTTTGCAATATATATTATATCAAAGACAGACACTAGGCTGTCAAGAGTTGCAATCCTGCGAGCTATTTCATCTGTCACTCCTGATAAAGTATATTGCTTAACTTTATTATCGAATTTGTTTTTTGCTTCTCCTAAAAGAAGATTACCAACCACTTTACTAAGCATTCTAGCTGGTTCATAAAATTCATCAATGGTATTGCTAATATTGATAGGATGTTTTATATGCTTTAGAAACCAAGAGATACCTCTACGCATAATTTTAGCAAGCTCAGTGAACATGTCAATTTTAACTTTATGATCTATATTACTTGCTAGAGATTCTACTATAGCCCATAGATTATCTAAATCAAAAATTTCACAGATAATAGTATACGAACGAACTATATCACAAAGAGCAGCCTGAGTTTCACGTTTTATAAGATTAAGTGATGGTCCGCCTAATTGATTAACAATTTTATTTGTTACAACGGTTCGAATAATTTCATGCTTAAGCGGATGAGCTAAAATTTCCTCACGGAATTTTTCTTGCATTAGTTTTGGAAAATAATTAATCAGATAAGATTCAAAATACTTATCTTTTGAAAATGTTGCTGTTATTAAATCATGATAGACTGAGCGTTTACTATAAGAAAGTAATACACAAAGCTCGGGACGGGTCATATTTTCCTTATTAACTGCCCTTTTACTGAGTTCTTCCTGAGTTGGTAAGAACTCAACAGTTCTATTAATTAATTTTTCTTCTTCTAAAGTATCAATAAATTGGCTAAATACTCCGATAGTTGAAGTACTAGATAATTGCATTATATCAAGTGCCTGAGTTTGTTTATAGTTATCAACTAGAACCAGTTCCTCGACGTGTTTTGTCATAGTAAATAAGAACTTATTACGTTCTTCTAAACTAATCTTATTAGAGGACATAGCCTGATTAAGAGCAATTTTGATATTTACCTCATGATCCGAACAGTCAACACCAGCTGAATTATCAATGAAATCAGTATTTATTCTCCCGCCTAGCTTGCTATATTCTATTCTACCTTGTTGTGATACGCCAATATTCCCGCCTTCCCCTATTACTTTAGCTCTAATATCTTTACCATTGACTCTCAGATTATCATTTGCCTTATCGCCTATCTCTAAGTGACTTTCTGTTGAAGCTTTTATATAGGTTCCTATACCACCGTTCCATAGCAAATCAACTTCCGCTTGTAGGATAGCTCTAATCAGCTGTTCTGGAGTTAATTGGTCAATATCTATCTTTAGCAATAATTTGGTTTCTGTAGATAACAAGATAGACTTACTGCTTCGCTCAAAAACTCCCCCACCTTTTGAAATTAACTGTTGATTATAGTCAGACCAATTTGATGTAGGTAACTCGAACAATCTCATACGTTCATTAAAACTAATAATTGGGTCAGGTTGTGGATCAATAAATATATGTTTATGATTAAATGCCGCAACAAGTTTTATGGTATTAGACCTAAGCATGCCATTACCAAAAACATCCCCAGACATATCGCCAATACCAACAACAGTAATAGGGTCTTTTTGTACATCAATACCTATAGCATGGAAATGGCTTGCTACAGAAATCCAAGCTCCTTTTGAGGTAATAGCCATTTTCTTATGATCATAACCTACTGATCCACCGGAAGCAAAAGCGTCGCCTAACCAAAAATTATATTCAGCCGACACACTATTTGCATAATCCGAGAACGTTGCCGTACCTTTATCGGCTGCAACCACGAGATATGGATCTTCTTGGTCGTAGATAATAGTATTTTTTGGCTGAATAACTTTACCATCAATTATATTGTCAGTAATATCAAGTAATCCACGGAGAAAATTTTTATAACACTGCACCACTCTTGCCATATATTCTTGGCGAGTCATATTATCATCAGTGAAATTAACGAAAAATCCACCTTTTGAGCCAACAGGTACAATAACTGAATTTTTGGTCATTTGGGCTTTCATTAGTCCTAATACTTCTACTCTATAATCCTCACCTCTGTCAGACCATCTAATACCTCCACGAGCGACGACGCCCCCTCGTAAATGGATAGCTTCAAAAGCATTATCGTAAACAAATATTTCGGCAAATGGTACTGGCAAAGGCAAGTGAGGAACTTTTTGCGAGTCAAATTTAAAAGAAAAATAATTTTTACTGACTGTACTATGCTTGTTAGCTGAACTTTTTAAGTCATTAGAGCTAGGCTGATAACAGTTAGTTCTTGTAATAGCTTCAATAATATCAAACATTTGTCTTAGAACCTTATCCTCACTACTGCTAGTAATTGTGGTAAGATAGTTAAAAATATTATCTTTTATAGTTTTTGCACGTGCATCTGAGCAATTTGCGGGATTAAATTTAGTATCAAACAAATCAACCAACATTTTAGTATATAAAAAATGCTTTATTAAGGTCAACTGAACGTAGCCCTTGCCATAGACAAAGCCGGTTTGATGTAAATATCTAGTTAATGCTTTAACCAACTTAACTTGCCACCAATTAAAGCCCGATAACACTATTAATTTGCTTAAAGAATCATTAGCCAAAAGTCCAAGATATATCTTATCTAGAGCCTCTTCTACGTTTGCTTTAAGTAAATCAATATTGCTTTCAATAGTTATCAATGTTTCGAGAGTGAACTCATATATCCAACTTTCTTTAATATCTCCTGCTCCTTTTATGGTAAAGCTTTGTTCATCTATAGCTTTGAATCCCAAATTTTCTATAGATGGTAATAAGTCTGAAAGAGCTAATTTAGGTGTTGGGCTGTAAATTTTTAGCTGGAACTCTTTATTATTTATAGCAATTAAATTAAATATCGGTTTGCGATAAATACTAGCTTCCTTTAAATAGTCAATATCTATTAAAGCTGTTTGTCCATTAAATTTTTCTCTATAGTCGATAGGAAAAATTGGGTCAAAAAGCTTAAAATTTACTCCCCCTTGGTATTCACCAAATTCTTTACATAACTTTTGGTAAAAATCCTCACTCCAACGAGTGGAGAGCTTATCTAATTCTTGCTCTATTAGTTCAACATCAAAATCAATATTCTTTTTACCCTGTAGCTCCAACGTAATAAATAAATATGAAAAATTTTCTACCACTTCTGCAGTATAATCTAAAAGTATTAGACCACTAAGTATATTTGATAAATAATAATTTATGCTACTATGTACTTCTAGTGTCAAACGATCTCTTGGTAAAAATATTATGACATTAATAAACGAACCAGACCAATCTTGCTGAATAAATAATTTGAGTTTTTTACTCGTTATCCCTGAGAATACATGTAAGCACATACAGTATAGATCACCTTCATCAATTTGTATCAAAGCTTCTTTAGGCAGAGATTGAATTATATTTTTAAGTTTCTTGGTATTATATCCACCAATCGGGAAAGCGGCTTTATCTACAACAAATTTTAGTTTTTGTCTCAGTATGGGAATATCAGTAACTAATTGATAATACATTGCAGAGCTATATAAGCCAAAAATTATACTACCTGAATGATATTTTTTCTCCTGATCAATTTTCTTAATTAAAATATAATCTACTAAGTTACTTCTATGTACTTTTGATAAGATATTAATTTTACCTAAAATAATTAGTTTATTTTCATGTAATGAATTTGCTGAACGTTCTATAATATCAAGCACTTCACCACTATTTTGCCATATCTTTTTAATACCATCTTCCAATGAAAAATTTTTAGAAGTTAGATCAAAGTTAATCATACCTAGAAAAGTAAAATTATCATCTTTTAACCAATCTAAGAAATTTATAGATTCATGATAATCTAAATGATTCTCATTATATAATTGCTGATTATTTTGGATATCGTTTGAAATTAACGTCACTCTGTTTAAGATTTTAGACCATACATTATAAGTAGTATCTACCTGATCTAGAACTTCATTTAAAGTCATTTCCAAAGAGCTAATATCTTTTTGATCAAAACTTCCTAGAATAGTGATATGGACTAAAGATTCCTCTCTATCTTTCTTTATATCCAATATTGCTTGTAAGTTACCATCATTGTTCCTTACACAAGCTATAATAGGATGAAGTAAAAATTTAGCTTTTAAATTTAGACTTGTTAATAAACAAATGATCGAATCAACTATAAATGATTTGTTATCATTCAGTAGCAAAATATTAATTGCAGGATCATTTTCAATTACTGTACTGACAATCTGCAACTTTCTTTTATCAGGCTGTTTTTCTTGAAAGAACTGAAAGGCCTTATTTGTAAACTCATCAAATAATTCTAGTCTATCTCTAAATCTATAGTCTACAGGGATATAAGCTAGAAATTTCTGTACAAACTTACTATAAAGAGGGGTGCTATAAAATGGATTCCCATTTTTTACTGTACTCAGTGATAAAATTTCTGATTTATAATTAGGAACTTGACAGGTAAGCTTACTCAAAGCTAAAGATGTCTTTTCTGTTGTCATAGCTGTTACCAAACTTTATAATTGTTTCAATAGATTACCAAGTAGGTAACAAGTGTTTAAATAGCTTAAATTAGGAATAATATCACAGTATACTCGATGTCATATATGGACAAAGTTCATGCAATCATTCCTACTTCCCTTAATGTCATTCCTGAGCAGGCAGGGATATAGATTTCCGCTGCAGCTCGAATGACATTAAGTAATATAGTCCCCTGTCAAAGCGGAAATGACATCTTTGTGTAGAATTTAAGTTGTTTAATTCTTGTCTACTTGCTATTGATTATAATTAAATAAATTACTTAAGCAAGAGGATCACTACTATTGTGGAAACTATTTTCGCTCAAAGCTCTAAACTAGGAAAAGCTGGTGTTGCAGTCTTTCGTATCTCTGGACCTAAAAGCCTATTTGCCTTAAAACATTTGCTTAAGAATAATAATATAGAGTTTGTTCCAAGAATTATGTACTGTAAAAAACTCATAAATCCTAAGAATCAAGAATTAATTGATGATGCGGTGGTAGTATACTTCCAAGCTCCAGCTAGCTTTACTGGAGAAGATGTAGTAGAAATATATACACATGGCAGTATAGCAATTGCCGCCATGCTAACTGAAACATTGTTAACCATCGATGGTTTAAGAATGGCAGAGCCTGGAGAGTTTACCCGTAGGGCGTTTTTAAATGGCAAATTTGATTTAACTGCAGCAGAAGGTATTGCTGATTTAATTGAAGCAGAAACTGTTTGGCAACATAGGCAGGCGGTTAAACAAGTTGGCGGAGGACTTGAAGAACTTTACAATGGGTGGAGACAAACTTTACTGACCATCATCGGTTTCCTAGAAGCTTATATTGATTTCCCCGATGAAGATATTCCACAAGAAATATTAAATAGAGTTATGACTCTTAGTGGTGAACTTAAATATGCTATAATAAAACACCTTAACGATAATAGACGGGGGGAGCTGCTTCGAACCGGTATTAAATTGACTATTTTAGGAACTCCTAATGTTGGTAAATCTAGCTTACTTAATTTTTTGATGCAAAGAGACGTTGCTATTGTATCAAACATTGAAGGTACAACTCGTGATATAATTGAGGGGCATCTAGATATAGGAGGATACCCAATTATATTACAAGACACAGCTGGTATAAGGGCAAGTAATGATTTAATAGAGCTAGAAGGTATCAAACGTGCAATTGAGTCAGCAAAAATGGCTGATATTAAAATAATTATGCTTGATGCTATAAAGTTAAGCAACTCACCCTCATATTTTGAGGAGATGGCTGATATTATAGATTTAATAGATGATAATAGCATAATGCTGGTCAATAAAATTGATCTTTTGGATAAAAGTTTGGGGCATTGTCATCCTGCTTCAGTGCGGGATATAGATTCTCGCCTACGCGGGAATGACATCATGGAAGATAGCTTGCTGCCATTAAACAAAAATTATTTTAAAATCTCTATAAAAGAAAAAATAGGACTGGATATTTTATTAAAGGAAATCGAAAATATTGCTCATAATATAGCAGGTTTAACCGAATCGCCGCATATTACTAGACAACGTCAACGAACCTGTATAGAAAAAGCGTTGGAATATTTAGAAAATTTTAATATTGAAAATGACTTAGTGCTAGCCACAGAAGATGTTAGAATGGCTATCAGAAGTTTAAGTAATGTTACTGGTAAGATTAGTGTTGAAGAAGTTTTAGGAGAGATATTTAGTAATTTTTGTATAGGTAAATGATCAATGATTCAGAAAAAAACACAAGAAGTATTAGAGCTAATAGATAAATGGCAAAAATATTTGAAATTACAAAAAAATTGTTCAGAACATACCATAATTTCTTATAAGAATGATTTAGAACATTTTCTGAATTTTATGACTCACTATAATTCTGAAATCATAACCATTAGTTCTATAAGGCAAGTTGACATAAGATTAGTACGGAGCTGGCTTTCTAAAAGGCAACAAGATAATTACCTAACAGCTTCTAACTCTAGAAGTTTGTCTGCTATAAAGAATTTTTATAAATATCTAGAGAAGACTGCTAATATCACTTGCCATGCAATTTTCTCCGTCAAAAATCCTAGGAAAGCTAAAATATTACCGAAATCTTTATCGCAGTCAGATGCTCAATTATCCATTGAACATATTGATGATTTCGCTGATTTAGAATGGGTGGAGTTAAGAAATAAAGCCCTTTTAGTGCTTATTTATGCTGCTGGGCTTAGAATATCCGAAGCATTATCTATGACTACATCTCATTTACAAAACTTAGATTTTATAAAAATAACAGGGAAGGGTAAAAAAGAACGGATAATACCATGGACACCAGTTGCTAGAAATTTAATAGAACAATATTTAAGTAAATTACCTTATAGTATAGATGAAAAAGATCCGATATTTCGAGGTAAAATGGGTAAAAAATTACAAGCTCCAGTATTTAATCGTGAACTGATAAAATTACGTCGCTTCTATGGATTATCAGAACATTTATCAGCTCATTCCTTTAGACATAGTTTTGCCACGCACTTGCTTGAGAATGGAGCAGAGTTAAGGTCTATTCAGGAATTACTTGGGCATAAAAGTTTGTCAACTACCCAGCGTTATACTAAAATTAGTCTAAAACATTTGGAAAATATTTATAATAATGCTCACCCAATATCAAAATCTAAAGGGGAAGTATTATAATCTTCTTGCCATGCTTTTTAATTATAGGTTATATTATCCCATGTTTGAATATGAGAAGCCTGTATGTCTAAAATTATTTTACTAAAAGGGTATAAACCTTCCAATGATGAAGAATATATGAATCCTCAACAGTTAGAATATTTTAGACAAAAACTCCTTGAGTGGAAAAGTTCTTTACTAGAGGAATCACGAGAAACCTTAACCCATCTCAAGGAAGAAAATTGGAATGAGCCAGATTTAAATGATCGTGCGTCAATTGAAACGGATACAGCAATTGAACTTAGGACAAGAGATAGGTATCGTAAGCTTCTTGATAAAATCGAAGAAGCTTTGGTAAGGATAGAAAAAAATGAATATGGTTATTGTGAAGAAACTGGAGAGCCAATTGGCTTAAAACGTCTAGAGGCAAGACCAGTTGCAACTTTGTGTATTGAAGCACAAGAGCGACATGAGAGTTATGAGAAACAGCATATAGATATTTAAGCTCAATTTCGGATTAATTTCATTAATCCGAAATTGGAATGAGAATGTAAACAATCAGACTTAAAGAGGTTTGACGCCTGATTGTTAAATATTTCATTTGCTAATAGATTAAAATGCATTCGTAGAAGCGTTTCAAGAATGCATTTTTCTGATATTTTAGCTAGTTTTGGATTAAAATTAAAAATTTTAATCCAAAACTGAGGTTATTTAGGTTCTAATAGTTAAATAGGTGCATATATGGCATATACAGAGAAAACAAAAAGTTAACCACTCTGCACTGCAAGTGCAGAGCTTAATATTACGGCATGAATGCCTAATGTATGTACTAACTTAAAAGTTAGAAACTATTTGTATATGGCTCATTTAGAAAGTGTCACAACACAAAAAGAATATATCTGTGAAGTGTAAGATTTTGTTAAAAAATATCTGTATGATTCATTCTTATCTTTTCTTGATAAGATATTTAAAATTTATGTTGAAACGACGCACTGCAAGTGCGGGGTTTTTCTCCCAAAGTGGGACAATAAACTAATTATTTTTTTTGATAGGTATATGATACTTGCTGGTACAATGGGACAATATTTGTTTTATACTCAGGCCTATAAAATTTTTACTACTAAGAGTGCAGATGATTTATCTCTTGATGGTTTTCTTGTGATAATTATTGTTACTTTGAGTTGGTTAATTTATGGTATAATCCACCATAACATTACAATCATTGTTGCTCAAATAGTTGGATTAGTAGGAATGATAATGGTGGTGATTGGTATATTGCTTTATGCTTCTTGAACTCAGTCTTGGGATAAATTAAGGACGATAAACAGTTGAACAACCGTTATTTTACTCTTGACTATTTTCCAGCTTACTTTATTATGACCAACAGTTTATTTTATAAATAATACAAAAAGGTCTGATAGTTGTGGCTAAAAAAAATAAGAATGTTTTGGTAAGACTTGTTAGTACAGCTGATACAGGGTATTTTTTGGTAAAGAAACGCAACCCTAAAACTCAAACTGAGAAGTTATCATTTAAGAAGTATGATCCTGTAGTCAGGAAGCATGTTCCTTTTAAAGAAGAAAAGATTAAATAGTGAAATAGAGGTATATGGCAACAAAAATTCGTTTGGCAAGAGGTGGAGCAAAGAAGCGTCCTCATTATAGAGTAGTTGTAGCTAATGCAACAGCTCCTAGGGATGGTGATTTTCTGGAGAAAGTAGGTACTTATGACCCAATGCTTGTCAGAGGTGATGCAAATCGTGTGGTTCTAAAATCTGATCGTATAGAATATTGGTTAAGTACGGGGGCTCAGCCTACAGATCGTGTTGCTAGGTTTATTGAGGAAGCCGGTATATTACTTCCGGCATCAATCAAAAAGAAAATGGAAGTTAAAATTAAGAATCGTAAAATAAAACCTCCTAAGAAAGAGTCAAAAAAAGCTTAAGGTGGATAAAAATATGTTCCCCGTGAGGGGGATGTCATTCGAGCTGCGGCAGGAATCTAAAACACCCAAATCGATGTCATTTTCGTGTAGGCGGGAATCCATAATATCTAATAATCTTTGTAGGCTATTTTTTGGATTTCAGCTTTCGCGAAGATGACAACAACCTTAATAGGTGCTTGACTTTAGAGCTTTTTCTTATTTGCCGGATTAGCTCAGTGGTAGAGCAACCGCCTTGTAAGCGGTAGGTCGTCAGTTCAAATCCGACATCCGGCACCAGCTATTTAATAATTATGTTTACAATACATAAGACAATTCCTTATAGATTTATTAGTTACTTAAAGCTCTATAAATTAGATCTAGCAATTGTTATGTTGGCCTTATTATGTGTGTCAATTTCGTTGCTAGCAATAGGTAGTAGTTTTAGACAGTTAATTGATAATGGTCTAAAAACACATTATCTGCAGTCAATTGATCAATCGATATTATATATTACTATTTTAATAGTAATTTTTAGTATAGGTAGTTTTTTCCGTTCTTATTTCATTAATAATATTGCTGAAAAAATTGTGAGTACAATTAGGCAAGAAGCTTACAGTAATATAATTAATTTTGATATTGCTTGTTTTGAAGAGCTAAAAATTGGTGATATCATCTCCCGCCTGACTATAGATATAGAACTTATCTCCAAGTTGATTATCAATTTTCTCTCTTTCTTTGTTCGTAACTCAATAATGCTAATTGGTGGAATTATATTGATGTTCTTTCAGAGCCCTAAACTCGCTGTGATTGTCATTACCATTATACCATTATTATTGTTACCACTAATGAAATTTGGCAAATATGTAAGAAATTTATCAAAGAATGCTCTCAAGTCGCAAGCCAATATTGCAGCTAATTTAGAAGAAACTGTATCAAATATTTGCACGATACAAGCTTTTAATCAGCAGGCAAATAAAATAGCTGATTTCAATAGGAAAATTTCTGATTATTTAAAGTATACGGCAGATCGCTTAAAAATCCGTTCTATATTTTTCGCGATAGCTATTTCAGTTATACTATTCTCTATCACTATAGTTATATGGGTAGGTAGCAGAGATATAGTACATGGCGATTTATCATCAGGTCAGATGATATCATTTATTTATTACGCTATAATCGCCGGTATGAGCAGCGGGGGTATTTTTGAGCTTCTAAGTGAGGTACATTCATCTCTTATAGCTTCAGAAAGGGTTTTTGCTCTTATAGATTATTCTTCCAAAAATAATCAACACACCAATATCCAAATATGTGATTATCAAGATAATAAGACTTCTAGGATTATAGAGTTTGAAAATGTAAGCTTTATATATCCATCAAGATTAGATAGTTTAGTTATAGATGATCTGTCATTTAAAATAGATAGAGGTAAATTTATTGGTATAGTTGGCAGATCAGGTGCTGGTAAAAGTACCATGATGCAGTTAATGTTAAAATTTTATTTTCCTAAAAAAGGAATTATTAGAATTGCCAAGCAAGATATATCAGAGACTAATGACCAGCAGATAAGGCGTATGATTGCCTATGTCCCACAGGATTCAAGTATTTTCTCTGGTACGATTAGGTCAAATATCGTTTTTGCTAAACCAAATGCTAGTGAAGAAGAAATAATAAAAGCAGCTAATTATACCGGAATAATGGATTTTGTTCAAAATCTTCAAGAAGGACTAGATACCGAAATTGGTGAGAAGGGCATTAAATTATCTGGAGGACAGAAACAACGAATAGCTATTAGTAGGGCAATTCTATATAACCCAGAAATTTTACTTCTAGATGAAGCAATGAGTGCTTTAGATAGCGAGAGTGAACAAAAATTACTAGATAGATTACAAAAAATAATGAAAGACAAAACTATATTATCTATCGCTCATCGTATTTCAAGTATAGAGAAGGCTGACGAAATTTTAGTAATTGATCATGGACGGTTAATTGCAAGGGATACTCACGCTAAACTGCTTGAGAAATGTGAAATTTATAAAATAATTTGCACAGAACAGTCAATAAACTTGTAAAAATATGAATAGAGAGTTCGTTAAAACTGGCTAGAATAATTTAAGTTCTTCAAAAAAATGCATTCTTGAAGCGGCTGGCACGAATGCATTTTAATCTATTATCGCTAGGCGTCAAACCGCTTTAAGCCTGATTGTTTACATTCTCATTCCAGTTTTGGATTAATTTCATTAATCAGAAATTGAGGTTTAGAATAAATATGTTAACCAAAATGACACAGAGTTATTACATTAATAATATATTTTTATAATAAAGGGTAATTCTACCTATTTTGACTTGAATATTATACAGTTTAAGCTAGAATCACCAATACAAAAAAATGAGGTTTATTATGAAAAATTTATTAACTATTCTTCTAACTTTAGCTTTCTCTATTTCTGCTTTTGCTGCAGCGACTCCTGAGAAAAATCCGCAGCAAGACGAAGTGAACGTGGATGAAAACAACATGAACAAGAAAGACCAAAATAAGAAAGAAAAAGAAGAAGTGAAAAAATAAATCCTTTTTTCTACTAAGGCTGGTGTGGAGTTTTCTATGCCAGCTTTTTTGTAGTCTCCCCGTCAAAAGTGCTAAAAATTAAGAAAAATTCAAAATTTAATACCTTAGCCAAAAATTCTTGTATAAAATTTGAGAGTTTAATTTTTTTGATTTAAATTTTTGGTACAAAAAGATGATTTTTAGAGAATTTTTGCATGATGATTTATTAACGATTTTGTAATTATTTGATTATTTTTTTACTGACTAATTTCTATGTAGAAAAATTTGTTTTAAGTAAATGATTCGCAATACACCGTCAGTTCAATCCTACAGCGGAAATTAACGGATTAATGACATCTCCTATTACCCCTTTCAGGTAGTTTCTGCCAACTCTACCATAACTTTTAAGATGCCCTATTATCGGTTCTATGGCACTCCGTCTCTTGAGCATTGCCTTATCATCTGACGATAGTTTCTTCTTGCAATATGGGCTATACACTTTGCCCTTCTCCTTAAAATTATTCCCCTTGTAACCTGAGTCAACAAAGGTTCTTGCTACTTCAACTCCTGTTAATTCTTTTACAATCTCTACAGTCTCCGATAATGTATGCCCATCATATGGATTGCCATGAAAAGATTTTGTCCCTAATACAAAGTTACCCCGACCACTTACTGCTATCGAAACCTTATTACCAAACTCGTATGGCTTGTTTAATTTCCCTTTACCAATGCACTCTACCTCCGGTGCATGAAAACTATATAATATTTTATTCTCTTCTCTTCTTTATATTGTTCTTTTTCTGCTTTACTCAATATAGATTGTACTTGTATCTTTTTTATCTTATTCAGTATTTCTTGTTGTCTTGCCGATAAACTTAACTTTGCTTTAGCTATTTCTCGCTGACATATCCTAACTAAACGACCCAGTAATACTTTTAAATGCCTCATTATTTTCTTACGCTTCTTGGCTTTACTATTATCCTTATATTTCCATAATTTTAATATATCTCTTTTATATTGCTTGGCATATGTTTCATTTAACTTGATGCCTAAGGCATGACATAGCTTTACTAGCTCTATTCTTGCCTTATCCATCAAGTACACATCATGGGGATACTTAATATTCTTAATTTGTACAGTAGTATCAACTATTATCGATGCTAAGTCTTTTTTTTTACTACACCTGCTTTGCATCCGATTCTTATGAGCTCCTTTAATATCTCATTGTAGCCATCTTCTCCTAATATAGTACGAAACCGACGGATACTAGCTTCTGATATTTCAGCATCTTTCTGCAAATATTCCCAACCACAAAAATACTGCCAATATACGTTCTCTCTTAACTCTTCCTCAGTCGCTGCATCTGACAGGTTATACATCGCTTGCAGCATAGTCACCCCAAGTAACAGGCGGTGACATCTGCGATTCCTACCAAATTTCTTAATATCAACATTTGCTGACAACCATTCCTCTAAACTAGACCAATTTATTAATGATCTTAATTTATATAATTTATTATTGTGGTTTAATTCTTCGGTCAGTTTGTAACCAAAAAGTTGTCCTTGTCTTTGCAACTTTGTTATATTTTCTATCGGCATTAATCAGATAATCCTTAAGTTTTTTGCCAATATTATAGCTTTTTCTTATGGATTCTCTATATATTTTTATCTGCTAAGCATATTATATATTATCCTTCTAGACTTTTGACGGGGAGACTTTGTAATATGATTATTAATCGTATTTAGTCTTTTCAAGGCTTTTCTTTGGCAATTCATACAGAATGTTCCTATTTAAGTGCAATTCTATGTAGTCCGTCCGCCAAAAATATTTAAAGCCCCCCATAATCTATGATTGAGTTAACCACTCTGCACTGCAAGTGCAGAGCTTAATATTACGGCATGAATGCCTAATGTATGTACTAACTTAAAAGTTAGAAACTATTTGTATATGGCTCATTTAGAAAGTGTCACAACACAAAAAGAATATATCTGTGAAGTGTAAGATTTTGTTAAAAAATATCTGTATGATTCATTCTTATCTTTTCTTGATAAGATATTTAAAATTTATGTTGAAACGACGCACTGCAAGTGCGGGGTTTTTCTCCCAAAGTGGGACAATAAATTACGAAATCTTCTTATGCTAGTTTCCGACATCGCTATATCTGTTTCTATATATTCCCACCCACAGAAATATTGCCAATACATGTTTTCTTTTAGTTCTTCCTCTGCTAATGAATCTGAAAAATTATACATTGCTTGTAGCATCGTTACACCAAGCATCACTCTATGACATTTTCTATTTCTACCAAATCTCTTAATAGAAACATTTTTTGATAACCATTCTTCTAGACCAGACCAATTTATTAATTCTCTTAATTTATATAGCTTATTATTTGAGTTTAATTCTTCTTTTAATTTATAACCAAAAAGTTTTCCTTGTTTTTGTGATTTGATAATATTTTCTATTGGCATATTGACTGAAATCCATAAGGTTTATTAGCATATTTTAACATTTTCTTATGGATTTCTTTATTATTTTCTGCCATTAAAACCTATTATCTATAAGACTTATAGAGTTTTGCCGGACAGACTATGTAAGAATTATTAATTTTTATCTAGAAATAATTTGCTGGATGGTCAACGATAAGTCATAAAAGTTTTTGATTAGGCAATCAATTTTATTTATTTGATTGTGGGATAGTTTTGAGATAATAGGCTGCGATTCTGTCGGTATATTCTTGGTTGTCATATAGGTTTTCAAATACTCAATATCTTGTCTTGTATAATATCGTCTGTTACGTATCTTATGTATAGTTAGGTTTGGTAGTAGCCGCTCTAGATATCTTAGCTGGTGAGAGTGAATATTTAGAAGGTTTGTTACTTCACTAATGGAGTAATATTTCTTATTCTGCATTTTTAATAGACCTCTTGCATAATTCTATTGTTGCTGGCAATTTAAAAGTCATAGGAAAAACAGCTTGGCGTCATTGCAAGAAGCCACTTTGTGGCGACGAAGCAATCTCTAATAGACCTCTTTCGAAACTCGCTTGTGCTGAGGGATTTGAAGGAGACGCTTCACCTCAAACCGCAGCGTACTCTAATTCCGTTACGGATTCGAGTACCGCATCATTGTCCAAATCACCAGCAGAAGTAGAGTTTCGAAAGAAGTCTAATGAATGTGGATTGCCACTACACTCACGTGGTCTTCTAATAACGTCTTGTACTTTTATGCAATTTTTAAATGCTATACGTAAGGTGAATTAATTAATAATTTTAACTTTTTAGCTGGTATAAAACGCATTACCTCTTTCTTTGGAATTATCACTATCTCTTTTGTATGAAAATTTATGCCAGGCCTAGGTTTTTTTGTGCTAGTACAAAAGCTTCCAAAACCTGCTAACGTCAATCTTTGATTGCTTGCCATTTGTTGAATATTCTTAAATATTTGCTCGACTATTTCCTCGCATATAATACTTGATAGCCCTAGCTTAGATTTTAATATGTGAGCAATTTTCTCTCTAGTAATAGTCTTAGTTGTTACCATCTGATTAAAACCGATCCCCAAGTTATTCCAGCACCGATAGCTGTAAAAAGGAGTATATCACCTTTTTTGATATTAGCATAAGATTTAAGAGAAGCAAGAGCCAAAGGGATTGAAGCAGCAGAACAATTAGCATGCTGCTCAACCGTTTTTACTACTTTACTTGGATTAATTTTTAGTCGCTCTATAACTGCATCTATAATCCTTATATTTGCCTGATGTGGAATAAAATAATTAACATCATCTATGGTAAAATTATTATTATGTAATATGTATTCAGCTGATTTGCTCATTTTTTCTACTGCATGCCTAAAAACTTCCCGTCCTTTCATTTTTATTTTACCGCTTTTGCCATCTGTACTTACACCACCATCAGTGTAAAGAATATCAAAATAACGACCATCCGAGTAAATATTACTGTCTATTATACCAGAACTATCCTCACTATATTGCAGAATTACAGTACCAGCACCATCACCAAATAAGACGCAAGTAGTTCTATCGCTCCAATCTAGTAGAGACGACATTTTTTCAGCACCAACCAGTAATATTGTTCTATATTTTCTAGATTCAATCAAAGAGTCAGCAACATGTAAACCATATACAAAACCCGAACATACCGCTTGGAGATCAAATGAAGGTACATTATTAAGCCCAAGATAACCTTGTAACTTAGAAGCTATAGAAGGAAAACTATTATCTGGAGTGGTGCTGCAGGTAATTATTAACTCTATAGATGATGCCTTTAATCCAGCATCATCTAGAGCATTCTGACTGGCTTTAAGAGCTAAATGTGACGTATATTCATCGTTCCCGGCAATGTGCCTTTGTAATATACCCGTCCTTGAGCGAATCCATTCATCGTTGGTATCAACCGATAACGATAATTCTGCATTGTTAACAATACGTTCCGGCAAATATGCACCACACCCAAGAATTTTACAAGCCATACTGGTTTATGCTACTTCTTCATCTTTTTCTTCTTTCTTCACAATAACTTGACGACCATTATATGTGCCATCAGCTAAAGATATATGATGAGGAAGTTTATATTCTCCTGTTTGAGAATCTACTACTACATTAATCTTACCAAGTGCAAGATGAGAGCGTCTCATATTACGTCTTGATTTTGATGTTTTCTTCTTTGGAACTGCCATATAGCCTCTTAAAAATTATACTTAACTTGTGAAAAAGTGTTTGTCAAATCGATGAAGCAGTATATTATACTTCCATTGCAAAATCTAGGTATTTCAAACATAAATTTTATGAAATTTTTTATAATTCGGACTTTTCTTGTTTCATCAATATTCTTTACATTATGTAGTTGTCAAACTATAGAATCAAGAGGGCAGTATGTGGATGATAATTTATTACCTACGCTTGAGGAGAGCAGGCTTAGTAAGTCCGAGGTAAAAGATTTAATTGGCACACCAACAATTATACCTGACTATACACCGAATACTTGGTATTATATTCAACGTTCTTTAGCTAGGAGAGCATGGTTTAAACCAAAAGTGATTGAACAAAGAATAGTAAGAATTACTTTTAATAAAAATGATATAATTGAAGAAGTTTTAGTACTTAATGACTCACATAAAGAAGATATAATGTTAATTAAAGAATATACTAAAACTTATGGTACAGAATTAAATGGACTACAAAAGTTTGTAAAAAATATTGGTAGGTTTAATAAAACTACCGACGGAAAAAATAAGAAGAAACGATAAAATCATACTTGCAATATTTCATAGATACTGTATAAACTAGAACGCTCTGATTCTGAGAATATTAGATAATCTGAGAATGTTTTAGTTGCATGTTGATATCTTAGTTAAAAATATGTTATCCCTGCGAAGGTAGCGGGATCTGTAATAGACTTGCTGCATAAATCAAAGATAGTTGAGGGATTTTTAGGAGAAACGAAGCCGAGCACCGCAGCGTACACAGACGTACGTGAGGAGCGGAGGCGAGTTTCGACAACAAAATCACCAACTAGATTGACTTATGCAGTAAGTCTAATATCTAATAGTCTTTTAGACTATTTTTTTAGATTCTGCTACCTACGTGGGAATGACATTAAGGCTATCACCATTGCTATGGCTAAAACCTTCTTTGGTTAGCTATACCAAAGAGTTTATGGCCCCTTCGTCTAGTGGTTAGGACGTTACCCTTTCACGGTGAAAACACGGGTTCGAGTCCCGTAGGGGTCACCAGTATCTTTATGTGGTAAAAATGATGTCATCCTTGCGTAGACTTTGTCAACGTGGATCACTAGTATGCCATTCTTAGCAATGGCGGAAATCTATAATATCTAATAGCCTTTGCAGGCTACTTTTTGGATTCCCGCTTTTAGCTAGGAATGACCTACTCATGATCTACGCCGGCAAAGCTATATGCGGTCGTAAGAAACAACAATATAATTGTCGAATGTAATGTATTGCTTGCAAAAACTTGAAAATTGATAAATCAGTTCTCAAGTTTTTATTTTTTTATGTAAAGTTTATGATTACTACATCTTAAGGATTACATGTCACAAAAGCTTGGTTTTTGGTCAGTTTTGGGTTTAGTTATTGGTAGCCAACTTGGCACTGCTATTTTGATATTACCAGCAGGTTTAGCCCCATTTGGTATTTTTAGTTTAGTTGGATGGATAGTATCTTCCTGTGGTGCCATAATAATAGCACTTTTATTTGGTATACTTTGTGCACGATTTCCACAAACAGGTGGACCTCATGTTTATTTAAAGCAGGCATTTGGCAATGATGTAGCATTCTTCACTGGCTGGACTTATTGGATTATTTCATGGGTTAGTACAGCTGTAGTAGTTATTTCAGCTGTTACATATTTAACACCTTTAATTGGTGTGCATAATAGTTTTATATGCTTAATTCTGCAAATATTATTGTTATTTGCTGTTATGTTACTAAATTTTAAAGGTATAGGAGTAGCGGGGCGTGCTGAATTTATACTAGCAATGCTAAAATTTATTCCATTAATAATAATACCAGTTGTAGCATTATATCAGTTTGATAGTAATAATTTTGTTATGGATAAGAGAATAACTAATTTAACTTTTTCTCAAATTCTTGGTGAAGTAACGTTACTGACATTTTGGGGATTTATTGGTGTAGAGTCAGCAACTGCTCAAGCTGGTTCAGTAATTAACCCATCAAAAACAATACCAAGAGCAATAGTAATGGGTACACTCTGTGTGGCTATTTTATACCTTATTAATAGTATTGGAATAATTGGTTTAATTCCACGAGAAGATTTGATACATTCTAACGCCCCTTATGTAGATGCTACTCAAATAATTTTTAGCGGTCAGTGGCATCTACTTATTTCTTTGCTTGCTTCAATTATTTGCATTGGAACGTTAAATGCTTGGGTATTAATCAGCGGACAAATTGCTTTAGGATTAGCACAAGACGGTTTAATGCCATCTTTTTTTGCTAAGAAAAATAAAAATGGAGCTCCAATTTGGAGTTTGTTTGTAAGTTGCATTGGAATATTATTATTATTGATTAGTACAACAAATGAAGATTTGTCAGAACAAGTTACCGCAATAATTAGTTTTTCAGTTATCTCTTTTTTATTTGTATATCTAGCCTGTAGTGTAGCTTTTTTAAAATTACTGCTAGCAAAGTTAGAAGAATCTTCACTATATAAATGGTTAATTGCTTTCGGATCAATTGCTTTTTGCCTATGGATTATTTGTGAGACACCATTAAAGGTCATAATACCAGCTATCTCATTTATATTAAGCGGAGTACCGGTTTATTTTCTTTGGTATAAAAGGCAATAAATGCTTAAATTTTGTATATTGTTGTTAACTACACTATTATTACAAGGATGTAGCTCCTCATCTACCAACAAGACGCTTTTGACTATTACTACTCAGCAATTACAAAAAGATCATAAACTAAATCACGGCACTTTAATTATACAATATAATTTAGCAGCACTAAGTAAAAATAACTGCATCTATGCAAAAGATTTTGGTCTTATTATTAATAATAGCCAATATAATAAGGTTTTTTTACAAAAATTTAAAGCCAGCTGTGCTGAGAATATTAATAACCAAGCAATGATCAGGTCAACCAAGATTAAGAACCTGCTACTAAAATTAAATTGTAAGTATAAGTTCTTATCCCAAGAAGAATTACGATTTGTTCAAAAAGCTAGTAATAAAAATAGTTCCCTTAATATTAATGAACTAGCACAATTAGACAAGCTAACTGCTACTATTTCTATAATGTTACCACAACAGGAGTTTCGCACTTAGCAAAAAATATGTTAATCTAGCAAGAAAGAGTTTTAGTTAAGCATGGCAAGATCAAAATGTAGCAAAGACTTATATAAATCATTTTTACAAGCAAATAGCGTAAGATATAGTGGTAAAGCATTATCTGAAGTAAGTCCAATAAACCTATCTCATGATAGTGCAAGTCGATGGTTAAATAGTAAGGATTTCCGCCCTAGCGGGATCTACAGAGAAGTGTCAAAATATATTGATAGGGAAGCTTCTTGTTTATTAGTGGGAGATGACACGTTATTGTCAAAGCAATACAGTAAGAAAATTGAGCTTGTACATTATCAATATTCTGGAGCTGTACATGATGTTATACCTGGTATAGGGATGGTCAACTTACTGCATTACAATGCTAAAACTGATCAATCTACCCCTGTAGATTATAGAATATATGATAAAGAAACTGATGGAAAAACAAAGAATGAGCATTTTTGTGATATGCTTACTTTAGCTAAGGAAAGAGGGATCAATCCTGATGCAGTAGTAATGGATGCGTGGTATAGCGGTTTGGAGAATTTGAAACATATACGTAATTTAGGTTGGACATGGGTTAGTAACCTAAGAAAAAATAGAAAAGTTAATCATAATGTTAGCTTAGAAAGTTTAGAGATTCCTGATGAGGGACTAAAAATTCACCTACGTGGATACGGTTGGGTTACGGTATTTAAGTTTGTGGCAAAAAATGGTCGCATTGATTACATAATAACTAACTTAGAAAATCCAACACGTGAACAAATAGAGAAAATTGTTAAGGCACGGTGGTCTATAGAAGTTTATCATCGAGAATTAAAACAAACTTTTGGTATTGAACGCTGTCAGGCACGCACGGGTCGAGCTCAGAGAAATCATATTTGCCTTGCCGTATTTGCTTGGCTCGATATGAACAAAAGGAGGATAAATGAAAAAATTACTTTATATCAACAAACTTGGGAAGTTATAAAAACATCAATTCAGAACAACATTAGATGCCTTTTAGCTGATTCGCAATTTTGCTAACTGCGAAACTCCTGCACAATATAAAGTGAAGGTTACCAGTCATTATGGCATACGCAAACACCCTAGGAAAAAACAAAAGAAATTCCACTGTGGAACAGACTTAAAAGGCTATAGTAAATCTCCTATTTATGCCTCTGCTGATGGAATAATTACTACCGTAAGGCGAGAACGTGCTTATGGAAATTCGATAGAAATAAAACATTCAAATAAATTTATCACTAAATATGCTCACTTGAGAAAAATACATGTAAAAGAAGGAGATATGGTTATAAAAGGTCAAATGATTGGGCTTCAAGGGAATAGTGGCAATAGTACTGGGGAACATTTACATTTTGAGATTTGGCTTAATAATAAACATGTCAATCCTTTTGATTTTGTGTCACACGCTTGTAACTGTTGAAAATTTTGCTATAATAGACCTCTTGTCTAATGATTAATCTTCAAAAACAGTAAAAAAGAAGCCGTAGCTCAGCAGGATAGAGCGAGCGATTCCTAATCGCTAGGTCGGAGGTTCGAATCCCCTCGGCTTCGCCATTCTACATCATTGTCTAGTTTCGAAAGAAGTCTATTAAAGATTTTCCAATATACGTCAGTTCGGGATAAGATATAGATGAAATAGTAATAGATAAAAGGATTGTCAAAAAGGAGTGCCTGCAGTATTTATAGTCACCTTTTTGGTTAAAACCCCCAGCTTCAGCTGGGAAAGACTTTAGTCCTTGTTCTAATATTTCAATTCACTATAACTTGAACATATGATATTTTAACAAGACTAGCCACACTGTATTTTACCATCGCTTTAATGTTGTTTGAATCACTAAATATCGCTATAAAATACTGCAGGGTAACCTAAGAGTTAGGATCAGAGAGATAATGCACAGGCGTTAGTAATATCTCTTTAGAGTAATAGCGACTTCCAGTCTAGATATCAACCCACCAGCTTCAGCTGGTTGTTATTGAGATTTTTAAACAAAAAAACAAACTACAGGCATGAGAAAAGATATCACAGAATTATATAGTTTTATAGATGATTTTTGTAAAATTTATTTGGAGTATGAACAGAGAAAGTTATTACCATCAAATAAGCAAAGAAATCGCTGTTGTAGCATGAGTCTAAGTGAAATGTTAACAATAATAATTATGTTTCATACATCCTATGCTAAGAATTTTAAATTTTTCTATAAAAGTTATATAGAGTGCATGCATAAGGATGATTTTCCCAAAGCCTTGAGTTATAATAGATTTGTTGAATTAATGGCACGATTATTCATACCGCTAAATATGTTGATTCATTTGTTGTTTGGTGAGGAAACAGGTATTTATTTTATTGACTCTACAACGATTAAAGCTTGTCACAATAAAAGGCGTTATAGCAATAAAGTTTTTAAAGGATTAGCCAAACATAGTAAATCCTCTATGGGGTATTTTTATGGTTTTAAATTACATGTAATAATCAATAATAAAGGGGAGTTTATGGCATTAAAAGTGACCAAAGGCAATGTAGATGATAGGGTTCCAGTACCGGAGTTAACAAAAAGATTAACTGGAATTATAGCAGCTGATAAAGGTTATATTAAGCAAAATTTGTTCTTAAATTTATATGAAAGAGGCTTAAAAATGATTCATGGAATTAAGAAGAATATGGAAAATAAATTAATGGATTTGAAAGAAAAAATCTTACTTCGAAAGCGTAACTTAATTGAAACAGTTTTTGATTATCTAAAAAATAAAATGAACCTTGAACATACTAGACATAGATCACCAAGGTTTTGTCGCATCTATAAATCATACTACATCAAGATTGTTAAAACTAAGGTTTTGGACATTATGATGCCATTAACATAGCAAAATTCTCAAAAGTAGAAAGATTATCATTAGCTCCAATTATTTGTCTTTTTTGCATCATACGAATATTTTCTATACCGGTAATAGTCATTTCTGCAGAATGAAAACTCTTAAAACCAAGCATTGGCTTTGTACGTTTTTTGATAAACCTATGATCTTGTTCTACAAGATTATTCAGGTATTTGGTCTGAATAACCTTAATTTTATAATCTTTAGGAACTTCTGTATTCAAATCATTGAGTCAATCATTTAATTTGTGTAAGTTCATTTTTTATTTTCCAATAAATCATATTTAAAATCTCCACAAAGTATTTCAAATTGATTTAAAGCTAAAGACCAATCTTTAATAGGCATGGTCCATTTTTTGGCTGCATTTTGTAGGGATAAAAATATTATTTTTTGAATTGACTTATCATCTGGAAACACCCCCTTATTTTTGATAATTTTTCTAATTTGACGATTTACAGATTCTATAGTGTTAGTAGTATAAATTACCTTTCTGATCTCTTCAGGAAAGGCAAAAAACGGTATTATCCCAGACCAATTACGTTGCCAAATATCAGAAATTACCGGATATTTTTTATCCCATTTTACACCAAATTGCTGAAGTTTTAAACGTGCCATTTCGTCATTATTAGCTGTATAAATTTGTTTTAGATCTGATGTGACCTCTTTTAAATCTTTATATGACACATACTTTACTGAATTGCGAACCATATGTACAATACATAATTGTACTATAGTACTCGGGAATACACTGCTTATAGCTTCTGGAAAGCCCTTTAAACCATCCACACAAGCAACATAAATTTGTTCAATTCCTCGATTCTTTAACTCAGTAACTACTTGCATCCAAAATTTAGCACCTTCATTTTTGCCTATCCAAATGCCAAGTAACTCCTTTTTCCCTTCTATATTTACAGCAAGTGCTAAATATACTGCTTTATTTATTACTATGTGATTGTCTCTAGATTTTACATAGATACAGTCCAAGTATAATATTGGATACACCCTATCTAAACAACGATTTTGCCACCTAGTTACTTCTTCTATCACCCCATCTGTTATGGTGGATATCAAGTCACCAGATACATCAGTTTGATATATTTCTTCTAAATGCCCTCGGATCTCGCTGACTGTCATACCGCGACCATAAAGGGATATCACTTTCTCATCAAATCCATTAAATCTCCTCAGCCCTTTTGGTATTAATTGAGGATTATACTCTCCTTCCCGATCTCTTGGTACTTCTACTGTCAGCTTACGACCATCCCCATCAATTACTGTCTTCTCATAGCTACCATTACGACGATTATTATCTACTTTTGGCATCTTGCTATGTTTTGAATATCCTAATTCATGATCCAACTCACTTGCTAATATTTTCTCAACTATTTGCTTCTTTAGCTGTTGAAATAAACCATCTCGACCAAATAACTCCGATGGATCTGCTTTTGATAATAATTCTTCTACTAGCTGATTACTGATGTCTAATGTATCTTTATCTGTATCTAATTTTTTAGCCATAATTCCTCCTTGCTTGCTTAAGTTACTTTTTTTACAGTAATCTCTTACTGCTTTCTTTGCAACTTACACAAACTATAGGACAGACTCAAATCATTAAGAGCAGCCGTATTACTACCGCTTTTATCAATTACTACTTTCTCAGGAAAATTATTCTCTCTAAAGGCTTTACGAAAAAATGCAAGTGCTGCAGGCTTGTCTCTATGCTTACGTAGCAGAAAGTCTACAGTATTACCAAGACTATCTAGTGCTCTATATAAATAAACCCATTTACCGTTTAATTTAATATAAGTCTCATCCATTCTCCAACTACTACCAACTGGCTTCTTTCTTTTTCTAACCACCTGATCTATCAATGGTACAAATTTTATAACCCATCTTTGTAATGTAGAGTGATCAATTTTTGCTCCCCTTATACTCATCATTTCTTCCAAATCTCGATAACTTAAAGAAAATCGGCATTTCATATAGACAAATAACATTATTATTTCTGGTGAAGAACAAAATCCTTTGAAATATGATAATAATCTTGCAGTAATACGAAACATCTTAACATCTTTTTTAGATCATTATATCAATCTTTTTTCTATTGTCCAACATATGCGACAGAACCAATAAAGCTTAATGGTTCAGTGTAAATTTACAAATAGTGCGAAACGTGATCTTGAAGATATTACAGATTATACACTAAAACATTGGGGAAGGCAGCAAACTATAAAATATTTAGATGAGATACATAACAAAGCTATTGCTTTAAGTCTTAATCCTAATATAGGTACTTTACGAAATGATATATATCCTACCTTATTGAGCTTCCCTACAAAAAAACATATATTGTATTATCTAAAACAAAAATATGGTATTATCATAGTTAGAGTATTACACAAACATATGTATACTGCTCGTAAATGAAGAGTTGGTAGACGAAGGTCAACTTCAAGAAGAGCTAGGAGTGTCAAAGTCGAGCAGCGGAGCGTACATTAGTACGTGAGCAGCGGATATCTTTAGACACGACGACGCCAATTCTTGAAGTTCACCGAGTATACTAAAGCTTCATAACTTTCCAAACCTTAATAACCTCAAATAAAATCATTCCAAAAAAATATGTCATATTTTTTACAGTATTATATATAATGCAACCTAAATTTATTTTTGTTAAGTAAAAAACGTGAAAAAAAAGCTCTTTATTAAAACTTACGGATGTCAAATGAATGTATATGACTCCATCAAGATGCAGGATTTGCTAGAGCCATTTGATTATCAGCCAACTGATTCTATGTACCAAGCTGATATGATTATTTTAAATACTTGTCATATTAGGGAGAAAGCTGCAGAAAAAATGTATTCCGAGCTTGGTCGCATCAAACAAATTAAAGATGATAGAAAATCAAAGGGAGAAGGTAATGTAATCGTTACTGTTGCTGGATGTGTTGCACAAGCTGAAGGTGATGAAATTTTTAGAAGAGCTAGTTATGTAGATATAGTAGTAGGACCACAATCTTACTACGATTTACCAGAGTTGATAGCAAAAATTGCTAGACATGAAAAACATGTAATTAAATTAGATTTTGTTGAAGAAGCTAAATTTGATAAGCTGCCTGAACAGTCTAATATACAAGGAGTAAGTAGCCTTATTTCAGTTCAAGAAGGTTGTGACAAATTTTGTACTTTCTGTGTTGTACCTTATACTCGGGGTGCAGAATTCTCAAGGAGTCTAGAACAAATATACAGGGAAATTACAAGCTCCGTTTCAAACGGAGCAAGAGAAGTAATCTTGCTAGGTCAAAATGTTAATGCTTATCATGGAAAAACTATTGAAGGCAAAGAGTATAGTTTAGCAGATCTAATCAGCTACATAGCAAAAATACCAAGTCTTGAGCGTATTAGATACGTTACTTCTCATCCTATTGATATGACAGAAGATTTAATTCTGTTACATGGGTCTGAGCCAAAATTAATGCCGTTTTTACACTTGCCAGTACAGTCAGGTTCTAACAAAATTTTAAAATCAATGAATCGTAGACATAACAGAGATTATTATTTTGATATTATTAATCGTTTAAGAAATGCGAGAAGAGATATAGTCTTTTCATCTGACTTTATTGTAGGATTTCCCGGAGAAACGGATGAAGACTTTGCTGACACTTTAGATCTAGTAAAGAAAGTTGGTTATGGTCAGTGTTATTCTTTTAAATATACTCCAAGACCTGGTACACCTGCTGCGGTTAAAGAGCAAGTGCCTGAACATATAAAATCTAGGCGTTTAGCAATTTTACAGCAAGAAATATCTCGCCAACAATTATTGTTTAATGACAGTTGTATTGGCAAAATAATGCCAGTATTATTTGATCGTGACGGTAAATTGGACAATCAACTGATAGGGAAAACATGTTATATGCAGTCGGTGCATGTAATAAGCCCTGCAAAAGATTTGTTCGGTCAGATTATCGACGTAAAAATTACCGAGGCTGGGGCAAGTAGTTTGAGCGGAGAAATGGTGCTGTGATCCAATTTACGCGAATTCGGGATAGGAATTAACTATTCTTATCCCAGTCATCACAACGTAAACTGGGAGCTAAAAAATAAACAGGAAGGATGTTTTAGATGATGATATTATATAAGATAAAACTTTTACTTGAATAAATGTAAGAAACACACTATCAAAAATGCTCAAATTTTTTTATATATCTTTTAAATTATTTATAATATCAGGCATAATAGCTCTTAGTGCTTGTATATATTTGTTGTATCATTACTCTAAGGATTTACCGGACTATTCTCAACTTGCCGATTATCATCCACCATCGGTAACAAGAGTATATGCCCAAAATGGAAAATTAATGGAGGAGTATGCTTTGGAACGTAGAGTTTTTGTACCTATTAGTAGTGTACCACGCTCTCTCATAGAGGCGTTTATTTCAGCAGAAGATAAGAATTTTTTTGAACATCCAGGAGTTGATGTTATAAGTATAATCAGAGCAGCAATATTAAATATCTCTAATATCGTACACCGTCGTAGAGTGGAAGGAGGGTCAACTATTACCCAGCAAGTAGTTAAGAATTTTTTATTAAGCTCTGAGGTATCGATAGAACGTAAGATTAAAGAGGCGATTTTATCATATATGGTCTCAAAAACTTTTACTAAAGATCAAATTTTGGAGTTATATCTTAATCAAACATTTTTTGGTAGGGGAGCTTATGGAGTTGCCATGGCTGCTCAGAATTATTTTAATAAGTCTATTGAAGATTTAACTGTTGCCGAATCAGCTTTTATCGCTGGTCTACCAAAAGCACCATCAAATTTTAATCCGGAGAGAAATTATGCTAGGGTGAAAGATCGTAGAGATTATGTTATTATGAGAATGTTGGAAGATGGTTATATAACGCAAGAGACAGCAAAAGAAGCAGTAGATAGTCCTATTACTTTGCAAAAGCGGGATCGTAATGAAACCGTTACAGCCGGTTATTATGCTGCGCAAGTACGGGAAGAAGTCATTAGTAAAATTGGCAGTAAAGAATATTTCTATACTGGAGGGTTAACGGTCATTACTTCACTTGATGCTGGTTATCAGCAAGCTGCAGAAAATGCTCTTAGGCAAGGCATAAGAGCATATGATAGGAAGCATGGTTTTAGAGGAGTCATAACTAATATTGATCTAAATAACTGGCAAGATAATTTAAATAAAGTAGCAAAGCCTCCAGCTATTTTAGAATATCAATTAGCTGTTGTGTTAAATGTTTCGGATAATCAAGCAGAAATTGGTCTTTGTGACTTGAGTCAGTCAAAAATAGTTTTATCAGAAATGAAGTGGGCAAAAAATGATCTTAAATCAGTAAAAACTCTTTTACAGAAAGGTGACGTTGTAGTAGTCGAAAAAGTAAATGCTAATTACTATTTGCGTCAAATTCCTACTGTTAATGGTGCGATTATAGTGATGAATCCTACAACAGGTCAGGTACTTGCCAGCGTTGGTGGATATGATTTCACAGTTAGTAAATTTGATCGTGCTACTCAGGCACTGCGACAACCAGGGTCACTCAGTAAAACTTTTGTTTATCTTGCTGCTTTAGAAAACGCAATCCAGCCAAATAGAATTTTTGAAGATGGTCCAGTAGAGATTCCGCAAGGTCCTGGCATGCCAGTTTGGCGACCAAAAAATTATAAAGGGAATTTTCTAGGTTCAATTACTATGCGTATAGGGCTTGAGAAATCACGAAACCTTGTTACTGTTAGGGTAGCACAAGCTATAGGGCTAAGCAAAGTTGCTGAGATAATCAAGCGATTTGGTATTAATAATGAGCCGAAGAGATTTTACTCTATGGTGCTTGGTTCGCTCGAAACCACACTAGAAAAAATGACCAATGCTTATGCAATAATTGCTAATTCAGGAAAAAAAGTTACGCCGCATTTCGTAGAGCTAATTAAAGATCGTAATGGTAAAATAATTTATCGTAGAGATAATAGGGAATGTAAAAATTGTAATGTATCTGACTCCCAGCTTACTGATAACTTATCACTCCCTATCCTAGCTCAACCCGACTATCGGATGATTACCGATGAAGCAAGTGATTATCAGATTATCTCATTTCTCACTGGAGCAGTTGAAAGAGGTACGGCAACCGCTGCAAAAAAACTTGGTAAGGTTATAGCTGGTAAAAGTGGTACTACCAATGAGAGTATGGATACTTGGTTTATTGGTTTTACTCCCAAAATAGTTGTCGGAACATATATTGGTTATGATACACCAAAAACACTAGGAAAAACTGCAACAGGTTCAACTGTTGCCTTGCCTATATTTATTGATTTTATGGAGAAGGCTTATTCTGATATTCCATCACTGGCATTTAAAGTACCAGAATCAATTAAATTGTTACCAATAGATCCAACAACTGGTAAAATTACTTCTGCTAGTAGTATTATGGAAGCATTCAAAATTCATGATATACCAGTATTAGATTATCAAGAAGAACACCAAGGTCAAGATAATGATGCTTTCCATAATATCCCTCCCGAAAAAGATACTTCTCAGGAGATATATTAGACTTGCTGCATAAATCAAAGATAGTTGAGTCCGTCCGCCAAAAATATTTAAAGCCCCCCATAATCTATGATTGAATAAAATTTTTACAAAAAAAATTCTAATATTTGCACTAAAATTAAAAATTGTTTTCAATTTTATTGAAAAATTTCTGTTTTAGTAAAATTTTTACATGAGCTTATTGTTAACGATTTTTTTTAATCGTTTAGCAAGTTTTTTAATGATAATTTTTTTATGTAGAGTTAGGCATGATGTGTAAATGATTGGCAATACATCGTAAATTCAAACCTATAGCAGAGATTATTGGATTGATCACATCTCCTATCACACCCTTCAAGAAGTTTCTGCCCATCCTGCCATATTGTTTCAAATGCCCTATTATTGGTTCTATAGCACTGCGTCTCCTGATCATACACTTGTCTTCTTTCAATAACTTTTTCCGAGTTTTTGGGGTATATACCTTACTCTTCTCTTTAACATTGCTGCCAGTATAACCAAGATCAACAAACGATTTTTTTATCTTTATTCCAGTTACATTTTCTACCGCTTCAAAACTCTGCTGCAATGTATGACCATCATAAGGATTATTATGAAACGATTTTGCTGACAGTACAAAATTTCTACGACCACTGACTACTACCGCAACTTTATTGCCAAACTCATATGGCTTGTTTCGTTTTCCCTTCCCTATACACTCTACCTCAGGGGCATGAAAACTATACAATATTTTATTCTGTTCTGTTCTTTGTATTGCTTTTTCTCTTCTCTTTTTAAAACAGATTGGCTATGTATTTGTTTTACTTTTTTCAATACTTCTTGATCTCTGATAGATAAGTTTAATTTCTGATTTTTTATCTCACGCTCACATATTCTAACCAAACGACCAAGTAACGTTTTTAAATGCTTCATTATTTTCCAACGCTTCTTGGCTTTGCTATGCTCTTTATACTTCCAGAGCTTTATTATATCTCGCTTATAGGTTCTAGCGTAGGTTTCGTTTAAACTTATACCCAAACTTTGGCAAAGCTTCACAATACTAAGCCTAGCTTTATCCATTAAATAAACATCATGTGGGTGCTTGATATTCTTAATTTGTACCGTTGTATCAGCAATTATCAATTCCAAATCTTTTTTTTTAATTGTGTTAGTTCTTATTCCAACTCTTATCAACTCTGCTAATATCTCGTTATATCCAGATTCACCTAATAAATTACGAAATCTTCTTATGCTAGTTTCCGACATCGCTATATCTGTTTCTATATATTCCCACCCACAGAAATATTGCCAATACATGTTTTCTTTTAGTTCTTCCTCTGCTAATGAATCTGAAAAATTATACATTGCTTGTAGCATCGTTACACCAAGCATCACTCTATGACATTTTCTATTTCTACCAAATCTCTTAATAGAAACATTTTTTGATAACCATTCTTCTAGACCAGACCAATTTATTAATTCTCTTAATTTATATAGCTTATTATTTGAGTTTAATTCTTCTTTTAATTTATAACCAAAAAGTTTTCCTTGTTTTTGTGATTTGATAATATTTTCTATTGGCATATTGACTGAAATCCATAAGGTTTATTAGCATATTTTAACATTTTCTTATGGATTTCTTTATTATTTTCTGCCATTAAACCCTATTATCTATAAGACTTATAGAGTTTTGCCGGACAGACAGTTGAGGGATTTTTAGGAGAAACGAAGCCGGCTACCTTCGCGTACACAGACGTACGTGAGGAGCGGAGGCGAGTTTCGACGACAAAATCACCAACTAGATTGACTTATGCAGTAAGTCTATTAATCTCAAATATCATGAAAAGGTAATAGTTCAGGTTCATTTTTAAGATTTTTAATCTTTTCCGGTAAGCCTAAATAAGCGGCTATAGCTAAAAATAGCCCTAAATATTGTTTAGGGTTTACTAACATTGCTAGATCTTCATAAATTCTTAAAGGTGGTACAGAAGAAAATTGCTTATATAATTCTACAATCTCAAAAGAAGGGTTATTTGCGAAGGCAGCTTTTAATATTTCAATGTTTTTATTATTCCAGCTAGAAGAGTTCATAGGTAGATAAAGATTTAATGCGGAGATATGTGAAGGTATAAGTTTAATAGCTGATTCTAAATAATGGATAGCATCTTTTGTCTCATTAGCTTCTAGCATATTTTTGGCAGCCTCAACATAATAATCAGCTATTTTGTTCTTTATAGACTCTAGTTTTTGTGTGTCAACTCTGTTAAGTTTGGATACCACAAAGATAAATTTTGTCCACAGAGAAAGTTTAGCATAACAATCAAGTAAAATTTTTAAAGTTTCACTATCAAATTCATTTAGGTTAAATGATCTAACAGCATAATTCTCAGCTGTTTCATACATATTATTTTGATAAAATATTTGTGCAAGTCTTTTAGTAACAAAGGCACTATAATGTTTAGATTGCTCTAATTCATGAAAATATTGTATTCTTATTGAAGTATCTAATTCTGCTTCTGCTAAAAGTAAAGTATGAAATACCTTGTTTTCTTTGCTTAAACGGTAAGCTATTTTCTGACTAGTTGCTACTGATTTTGATTTTTCACCAGCAATATATTCTGCCATAGCCTTCATCAGTAGGTAATTATCAGTAGTGGCTCTTTTGGAAAAGAAAAGATCTTTTAAATTAGCAGGTAGGTCAATAATTAGAAATATTATTTTTAAAAAAATAGCACTAAAAAGTGTAAATAATATATATAAAATAATGAAAGTAAAAAAGGAGGTTTCTATATAATAATCATATAAATTTAAGGTTAATGTTGAGTCAAGCTGATTTAAGACAGAAAAGCCTAAATATAATAACAAAAATGTAATACAAATTATTAATAATCTTATCATTATTTTACTCTACAAATTTTTGCTGTAATTCTTCTGAATAAAAGAAATTAATAAAAAAATCTAGATTGCCTATTATTCTCAACTTTAGTTTTTCTTTGTCTTTGGTAAAACTAGATTTCCTTTCAATCTTAATAAATTTCTCGATCCAACAATTTGCTTTTGGAAATATCTTGACTAAACCTAGACTATTATTAAGTAAATAATTTTCATTATAATTGTGTAGGTCTAGCAAAATATTTTTTATTTTTGTAGGTAACTCTACAGTTTCAATTTGACGAATTTGCTGTGTATAATCTTTATCTTGTAAAAAATTTATCACTAAAAGATTAACGCTAAGTAAATAAATGCTATAATTAGGGGGGGGCTTAGATGATTTGGGTTGGTGGTTTAATAAGACTTCTTCTTGATTCAAACTACTATCTTTTTGAAGTACAACATTTTCTGATATAGTAGCTGGTTTAGAAGTAGTTGGGTTGTCAGGTAGTTCAGTATCTACTTTTTTATTATTTAAAAAAGTCATGTAACCTATTGATATGGCAAATAACACAATTAGAATAATTGTAAGAATAATAGGATTATTACTACGAACTTTTATTATATTAGTTTCTGATTTTTGCATTATAAATTAATAACTCTAACATTTGTTGCGGCTGTCCATTATCACAATAAACCACATTTTTGGCAAAATATCTAATAATATTTGCTACTTTTTCACTTATAGTAATCACTAAACTATTATCTAGTAGTTTTAGCAAATTATTTTTTATTAATAATTCAATGAAAGTCTTAGTGCTGTTCTGTGAATATAGTAAAATAAAATTGATGCCCTTTTCAATCTCTGCTATTTGGTACAGCTGGGTCGCGTATTTTACCCGATAAATAATGTGTCTTTTTATTTTTTGAGGCAAATTTTGAGTAATTTCATTTGACGATAAATATATGGTTTGCTCATATATTTCTTGAGGGATGTTTTCTAGTAGGTCTTGAATATTTGTAGCAACATATCGTACTACAAAATTTCTTTGTTCTAGAATTAACTTTGATGAATTGCCAACTATCCATACGTTCTTTTGTTCTACCTCTTGATGCCCAGCAAGGATTCTAGCAGCAAATTTACTGGTGACAATTATATTAACATAATTATGCAAAATGGTGCTATTTAATGGCAAAGCTTGATATTCCACTAAAGGAGAACAGATATATTTAAAACTACAATTTTTCTCCAATTCTCTAATGGTTTCATTATTATCCTCTAAACTTCTAGTTAATAGCACCGATTTCATAAAGCTAGCTTATGGCATAATTCTTGATAATCTATGGCAAGTGGTTTAGGACCAATAATAGATAAAGTAGGTTTTGTAACAAATATTTTGTTAGCAATATTTATTATATCTTGTTTTGTTATATTCATAATATGTTCAATAGTTTGTTCAGTAGGTATATATTTGCCAAAAACAGCAAAATTCTTACCAATTTCTTCTGATTTATAAGAAGATTCTTCTTGAGCCATATAGATACTAGTTTTTAGTTGTACTTTAGCCCTATCAATTTCTGAGTCTTTGATGTCTGTAGAAACTTTTTTTATTTCATTAACTAATTGTTCTGTAAGGAATGGTAGTTTATCATGATTAGTGGAGGCATATATGCCAAAAATCCCACTATCATAGTAGGAGCTATTATAGCTACCAATTGAATAAACCAGTCCAAGTTTTTCCCTGATTTGTTGAAATAATCTCGATGACATACCATTGCCAAGTATTAGTGAAAGAACTTGCGTATGATATAATTGTTGTATGTTAAAATACGGCACACTCTCGAAACCTAGAACTAGAGTAGTTTGCTCAAGATCTTTGGTGATAAAGCTATGTCCCCCTGTATATCTAACTTTCTCAAAATGACTATTTTGTTTATTTTTTAATGAACAAAATAATTTTTTGGCAAATTCTACAACTTGCTCATGGGAAATATTTCCTGCTACTGATAAGTAAATATTTTCGGCATTATAATGTTTGTCAACGTAATTACTAAAATGTTCTCTATCAAATTTAGCCAAACTGTCGTGAGTTCCTAGAATTGACCTGCCAAGTGCTTGATTCTCATAAGCACTACTGTAAAATTTCTCGTGGATAAGTTCATCAGGGTTATCTTGAACATGAGCAATTTCTTGTAGAATCACCTGATATTCTTTGGCTATTTCTTCCTTTGAAAAAACTGAATTTTGGATGATATCTGCCAGTATTTCTAAAGCTTTATAGCAGTTTTCAGTCAATATTTTTGAATAATAAACAGTTTGTTCATGTGAGGTATATGCATTAAATTGTCCTCCTATCGAGTCAAATTCTTCAGCAATTTGTTTAGCAGACCTAGTTGTTGTGCCTTTAAATGCCATATGTTCAAGAAAATGGGATATGCCTATTTCTGAAGATTGTTCATAGCGGCTACCTACATTAACAATGACATTAATAGCTACAGAATTTACATTAGACATATTATAGGTAAGAATAGTTAGACCATTTTTAAGTTTGCTTGAATTAAAGTCCATTTTATCACTTATTTAGATTCCAATGACCTTAAAATAACTCTTTACAACTAGTTATGCAAGGAGTCATTTCCTATTAAAACAAAAGACTTACTGCATAAGTCAATCTATTTGAGTTGCTGATAACCATTGATTATACTTAACTTCTTTTTTATGCCAGTATATTCAAGTGCAATATGGTAATTATCAACGGTTTTGTCGCATCTATAAATCATACTACATCAAGATTGTTAAAACTAAGGTTTTGGACATTATGATGCCATTAACATAGCAAAATTCTCAAAAGTAGAAAGATTATCATTAGCTCCAATTATTTGTCTTTTTTGCATCATACGAATATTTTCTATACCGGTAATAGTCATTTCTGCAGAATGAAAACTCTTAAAACCAAGCATTGGCTTTGTACGTTTTTTGATAAACCTATGATCTTGTTCTACAAGATTATTCAGGTATTTGGTCTGAATAACCTTAATTTTATAATCTTTAGGAACTTCTGTATTCAAATCATTAAGAGCAGCCGTATTACTACCGCTTTTATCAATTACTACTTTCTCAGGAAAATTATTCTCTCTAAAGGCTTTACGAAAAAATGCAAGTGCTGCAGGCTTGTCTCTATGCTTACGTAGCAGAAAGTCTACAGTATTACCAAGACTATCTAGTGCTCTATATAAATAAACCCATTTACCGTTTAATTTAATATAAGTCTCATCCATTCTCCAACTACTACCAACTGGCTTCTTTCTTTTTCTAACCACCTGATCTATCAATGGTACAAATTTTATAACCCATCTTTGTAATGTAGAGTGATCAATTTTTGCTCCCCTTATACTCATCATTTCTTCCAAATCTCGATAACTTAAAGAAAATCGGCATTTCATATAGACAAATAACATTATTATTTCTGGTGAAGAACAAAATCCTTTGAAATATGATAATAATCTTGCAGTAATACGAAACATCTTAACATCTTTTTTAGATCATTATATCAATCTTTTTTCTATTGTCCAACATATGCGACAGAACCTTTGACACTTCTCTGTAGATCCCGCTAGGGCGGAAATCCTTACTATTTAACCATCGACTTGCACTATCATGAGATAGGTTTATTGGACTTACTTCAGATAATGCTTTACCACTATATCTTACGCTACTTGCTTGTAAAAATGATTTATATAAGTCTTTGCTACATTTTGATCTTGCCATGCTTAACTAAAACTCTTTCTTGCTAGATTAACATATTTTTTGCTAAGTGCGAAACTCCTGATTTAAAATTTATGTTGAAACGACGCACTGCAAGTGCGGGGTTTTTCTCCCAAAGTGGGACAATAAAAGGCGTTATAGCAATAAAGTTTTTAAAGGATTAGCCAAACATAGTAAATCCTCTATGGGGTATTTTTATGGTTTTAAATTACATGTAATAATCAATAATAAAGGGGAGTTTATGGCATTAAAAGTGACCAAAGGCAATGTAGATGATAGGGTTCCAGTACCGGAGTTAACAAAAAGATTAACTGGAATTATAGCAGCTGATAAAGGTTATATTAACCTGAGTTTGACGTAAGCACCAAACAAAATGCTAAGCATTATGTAATAACATAAACAAACTGTTGGTGGTGAGCTATGGTAAAAATAAAACCTTCTTTTAAACTAGTGTGTTAGGAGAAAGAATATTTGAAAAGTAAGAAGGGAGGGATTATAAAGTTCTCGAATAATAACAACAAAATTGGAGAATATATTATGATCCCTCTTACGGAGATTTTCTGCTTAATTGATGATTTTTGCAAGCATTTTGATACGGAGCAAAATAAATATATATTACCAAATCCTAACCGTAAGCGTAAAGTAGTTTGCAGTATAGGACTCTCAGAGATTATTACTATTATAGTAATGTTTCACTTGAGTCACTACCGTACCTTTAAAGATTTTTATTTATGCTGCCTATGTCAAAGTTATAGAAAGGAATTTCCAAAACTTGTGAGCTATAGTCGTTTTATTCAGTTAATGCCAATGAGCTTCATGCCCATGGTGTTACTGCTAAAAAGCCTATCAGGAAAACAAACTGGTCAATATTATATCGACTCTACTAAACTTCCTGCTTGCCATAATTTAAGAATTAATAGACATAAAGTATTCAAAGACATAGCAAAAAGAGGTAAGACTTCCACTGGGTGGTTCTTTGGTTGTAAGCTACATATTGTCATTAACAGTTGCGGAGAGATTATGAGTTTTTCTTTAACTCCAGGAAATGTTGATGATAGAGCAGTGGTGGAAAATTTAGTAGATAAATTACAAGGCTGGCTTTTTGGTGATCGTGGGTATATCAGTAAAAAACTCACTCAATCCCTTGCTAATCAAGGTTTAGAACTAATAACAAAAATTAAAAGTAATATGAAAGAAAAAATAATAGATCCTATTAAAAAGCGGTTTTTAAATAAAAGGTATATTATTGAAACCATTAACGATCAACTAAAAAACCTTTGTCATATAGACCATACAAGGCACAGATCTGTTATGAATTTTCAAACTAACGTATTAGCTGGACTGCTTGCCTATGTTTTTAAGCCTAATAAAATTTCTGTAGCTTTTGGAAAATTAAACAATCTCAACCTTCCTCTTACATCAAACTGAGGTTATATTAAGCAAAATTTGTTCTTAAATTTATATGAAAGAGGCTTAAAAATGATTCATGGAATTAAGAAGAATATGGAAAATAAATTAATGGATTTGAAAGAAAAAATCTTACTTCGAAAGCGTAACTTAATTGAAACAGTTTTTGATTATCTAAAAAATAAAATGAACCTTGAACATACTAGACATAGATCACCAATAAATTCCTTTGTCCATATATTATCTACTCTTGTTGCTTACTCATTAAAGAAAAATATATAATGGACTGAAAAAATTAGACAAAGAAGCAGGTATTTTTGTTTCTCAATAAGTATAGAATAATAAATAAAATTAAAGAGAAACAAATGGGTAAAAAACAAATTAAAAATTTTAGTGCAGAAGCAAAAACTAAAATAGTATTAGAGATGTTAAAAGAAGAATCAACAATAGGTCAGTTATCGGTCAAATATGAAGTAACGGCTAAAACTATGCAAAACTGGAAACGACAATTTTTAGATAATGCGTCATTGGCATTTGAGCCAGCAAAAGCTGTTAGTGAGTACAAAGGGCAGATTAGTGAACTTAAGAATCAAAACGATGAACTTGCAAAAGCATTAGGTAAGGCTACAGTCGAGAGGGACTGGGCGGTGGGAAAGCTAAACAGCTTGGACTTATCAAATAAGAAAAGTCTTGTCGACCCCAAGCTGAGTACGTTAGCAAAGACAAGGCAATGTGAACTATTAAAGATAAGCAGATCTGGAGTATATTATAAAGCTAAAGTAATGAGCTTATATAATCTTGATATTTTAAATAGAATAGATGAAATATATACGGATAACCCTGAGTATGGTTATCGTTATATATACAAACAATTATTGGAAGACGGCTTTAATGTGGGCAGAGATAGGGTGCTTAAATATATGGGAATAATGGGTATAGAAGCTATTCATCCTCATAAAAAGCAATCTACTTCTGTGAAGGATGGTCAACATAAAATTTATAGCTATTTGCTTGAGCCGTACTGGCACAAATCAGGAACGAATAGAACTATTCATGTACCTTATGTTAATCAAGTGTGGAGTGGTGACATTACTTATATTAGAACTAACGGAGGATTTATGTATCTTGTGGCGATTATAGATTGGCATAGTAAGGCAATACTAAGTTATAAAGTATCTAATTCTATGGATGCATCACTTGTAACCGATGTATTAAAAGATGCACTGAATAAATACCCTGCACCACAAATATTCAATAGTGATCAGGGTAGTCAATATACTGGACATGAGCATACGGGAATTCTAAAAGAGAATAATATACAAATCTCAATGAACGGTAAGGGTAGAAGCATTGATAATATTGTGATTGAAAGATTTTTTAGAACTTTAAAATATAATTGTATATTTATAAATGATTTTAAAAATATCGCAGAACTTAAAGATGGTATTGATAAATACATGGATAAATATAACAATCAAAGATTCCATTCAAGTATTGGTTATAAAAAACCGATGAACGTGTATCTTGATTACTTACAAAATGCAGCTTAAAAATTATGTAAAATGGGAAACAAAATTAGTGAAAAATTTGTCTTGAAAAATCAGTCCAGTTTCATAAACCTTCAACAAAATTTGATTTTAATCTACATGTTCACAATATCCTTATCCCAAATTGACGTGTTACGGATTCGAGTACCGCATCATTGTCCAAATCACCAGCAGAAGTAGAGTTTCGAAAGAAGTCTAATAAAAAGAGTTATATTATTGGTAGATATATTCAAGATATAGCTAATCATGAGTTTATTCAAAAGCAAAAATTTGTTGTCAAATATAAGGTAATTTAACCTAAGTTCGGTGTAACAAATTATCAGTATTATCTCTATTAGAGGTGACATCGGGGCTATTAAACCGATGTCTTACATCGAACTCAGATTACATGAATGCTATCTAGACTAAGTTAGTTTACAAAAAAGTTCCTAAATATTTAAAGTATTGTTATTATTTGCTTGACATTAGTTAACAGATATTATTCTAATACTATCCTATAGTAAGTTAACCACTCTGCACTGCAAGTGCAGAGCTTAATATTACGGCATGAATGCCTAATGTATGTACTAACTTAAAAGTTAGAAACTATTTGTATATGGCTCATTTAGAAAGTGTCACAACACAAAAAGAATATATCTGTGAAGTGTAAGATTTTGTTAAAAAATATCTGTATGATTCATTCTTATCTTTTCTTGATAAGATATTTAAAATTTATGTTGAAACGACGCACTGCAAGTGCGGGGTTTTTCTCCCAAAGTGGGACAATAAATACCTGTTTCCTCACCAAACAACAAATGAATCAACATATTTAGCGGTATGAATAATCGTGCCATTAATTCAACAAATCTATTATAACTCAAGGCTTTGGGAAAATCATCCTTATGCATGCACTCTATATAACTTTTATAGAAAAATTTAAAATTCTTAGCATAGGATGTATGAAACATAATTATTATTGTTAACATTTCACTTAGACTCATGCTACAACAGCGATTTCTTTGCTTATTTGATGGTAATAACTTTCTCTGTTCATACTCCAAATAAATTTTACAAAAATCATCTATAAAACTATATAATTCTGTGATATCTTTTCTCATGCCTGTAGTTTGTTTTTTTGTTTAAAAATATAAATACTGCAGGCACTCCTTTTTGACAATCCTTTTATCTATTACTATTTCATCTATATCTTATCCCGAACTGACGTCTATTGTGACTTATTTGACGTATACTGCTCGTAAATGAATAGTTGGTAGACGAAGGTCAACTTCAAGAAGAGCTAGGAGTGTCAAAGTCGAGCAGCGGAGCGTACATTAGTACGTGAGCAGCGGAGATCTTTAGACACGACAACGCCAATTCTTGAAGTTCACCGAGTATCATAGTACCCCACAGATTTTACAGGAGGGTTAAAATAGTTAACCACTCTGCACTGCAAGTGCAGAGCTTAATATTACGGCATGAATGCCTAATGTATGTACTAACTTAAAAGTTAGAAACTATTTGTGTATGGCTCATTTAGAAAGTGTCACAACACAAAAAGAATATATCTGTGAAGTGTAAGATTTTGTTAAAAAATATCTTATCTTTTCTTGATAAGATATTTAAAATTTATGTTGAAACGACGCACTGCAAGTGCGGGGTTTTTCTCCCAAAGTGGGACAATAAATTGAATAAGTGACTGAGAGTAACTAATCTCCGCTGAGAATAAGCAACAGGAGGTATTAATGGACTCTCAATCACTATACCAAATATTATACATATTTTTAGATTGGCACCCAGCACGAATTAAAACATTTGCAGAATTAATTTGTGCAGTAGTAAAAGCTAAAACTGTGAGAATCAAAGAATTAGCACTGTATGTCGCTTCTAAAGGCAATTTGCATGCCAAGATTGTTAAAGTTGAGCGTTTGCTTTTAGAACAAAATATGTGCTTTATAAGTTTAGGAAAAATTATTGTTAAATTGCTCTGTCTAACAGGTAAAATTAGCCTTGCCATAGATAGAACCAGCTGGCAATTTGGTATTAAAAATTTGAATTTTTTTGTTGCAACCATTGTTTATGGTAATATTTCAATTCCTATAGCATGGTTGTTACTTGATAAAAAAGGCAACTCTTCTACTAATGAAAGAAAGAAATTGATTGAGCAAATTTTAACAATTATACCTAAGGAAATGATAGAGCTTATCCTTGCCGATCGGGAATTTGTTGGGGAAGAATGGTTGCAATATATGGGTGGAATCCAAAAATTACCTTTTGCTATTAGGCTAAGAAAAAGCGAGAAAGTCAAGCATTTCAACGGTGGCAAGATGAAGTTGAATAAATGTTTTGCCGATATGCAAATAGGTAACACTAAAACTATAGAAAGCAAAATTTACAATGGTATAATGGACTGAAAAAATTAGACAAAGAAGCAGGTATTTTTGTTTCTCAATAAGTATAGAATAATAAATAAAATTAAAGAGAAACAAATGGGTAAAAAACAAATTAAAAATTTTAGTGCAGAAGCAAAAACTAAAATAGTATTAGAGATGTTAAAAGAAGAATCAACAATAGGTCAGTTATCGGTCAAATATGAAGTAACGGCTAAAACTATGCAAAACTGGAAACGACAATTTTTAGATAATGCGTCATTGGCATTTGAGCCAGCAAAAGCTGTTAGTGAGTACAAAGGGCAGATTAGTGAACTTAAGAATCAAAACGATGAACTTGCAAAAGCATTAGGTAAGGCTACAGTCGAGAGGGACTGGGCGGTGGGAAAGCTAAACAGCTTGGACTTATCAAATAAGAAAAGTCTTGTCGACCCCAAGCTGAGTACGTTAGCAAAGACAAGGCAATGTGAACTATTAAAGATAAGCAGATCTGGAGTATATTATAAAGCTAAAGTAATGAGCTTATATAATCTTGATATTTTAAATAGAATAGATGAAATATATACGGATAACCCTGAGTATGGTTATCGTTATATATACAAACAATTATTGGAAGACGGCTTTAATGTGGGCAGAGATAGGGTGCTTAAATATATGGGAATAATGGGTATAGAAGCTATTCATCCTCATAAAAAGCAATCTACTTCTGTGAAGGATGGTCAACATAAAATTTATAGCTATTTGCTTGAGCCGTACTGGCACAAATCAGGAACGAATAGAACTATTCATGTACCTTATGTTAATCAAGTGTGGAGTGGTGACATTACTTATATTAGAACTAACGGAGGATTTATGTATCTTGTGGCGATTATAGATTGGCATAGTAAGGCAATACTAAGTTATAAAGTATCTAATTCTATGGATGCATCACTTGTAACCGATGTATTAAAAGATGCACTGAATAAATACCCTGCACCACAAATATTCAATAGTGATCAGGGTAGTCAATATACTGGACATGAGCATACGGGAATTCTAAAAGAGAATAATATACAAATCTCAATGAACGGTAAGGGTAGAAGCATTGATAATATTGTGATTGAAAGATTTTTTAGAACTTTAAAATATAATTGTATATTTATAAATGATTTTAAAAATATCGCAGAACTTAAAGATGGTATTGATAAATACATGGATAAATATAACAATCAAAGATTCCATTCAAGTATTGGTTATAAAAAACCGATGAACGTGTATCTTGATTACTTACAAAATGCAGCTTAAAAATTATGTAAAATGGGAAACAAAATTAGTGAAAAATTTGTCTTGAAAAATCAGTCCAGTTTCATGCTCCATAAATATAACTATATTCCCGGATAACTTGTTTAGCGACAGCAGGTCTGTTACCTTTGTAACTCCAACATCTTTTTATATCATTTATTCGTCCAAAACGAGACTCATCTTGAAACATCACTTGTAACTCAAGTCCCTCCGACTTAGACCGGACATTGGCGGCGGTAACCACTGAGCCGAAGTTTTTTTAAAAGATTCCATCTTATCTTTATTTTGGTTTGGATGATGAGGACGGGGAAAAACTTTACGCCAATGATGACGATGTAAAAGTTTGTAGATTGCTGATTTAGTTACTTTCTTCTGCAAAACCTCTTCATATTTTTTCTGTATTTCTCTGACTACTACAACTTCTCCTTGAGATGCCCTATGATTAAAAGATTTCAGTATTTTACTTTCATTAGACTCATCCATATAACAATGATTCCTACCTCCTCTTTTAGTTTCTTTTAATACTGATTCTCCTTGCTGATAATAAGCAGTATGAATTTGCCTAACTCGACTAATACTTAAACCGGTAATTTCAGAAATCTGCTTAGGTAAATATGAAAACTTGGCACGCAAATAAATACATTGTATCTTGCGAAACGCTATTAGTTCTGGTGCCAATTTTAACAAAAATTCCATCCGACAAATTGTTTCAGGTGGATAAACATATTGATAACCTGACATTACTTTTTTTATTTTTATTTTATAACCTCATTATACCATATTAATTCTATTTTGAAAGATAATTAGTATCAGTATCAAACAAAAGCCCGTTATGGTTCGATCAGAAAGAATCAAAATCAGGAGTTTCGCACTTAGCAAAAAATATGTTAATCTAGCAAGAAAGAGTTTTAGTTAAGCATGGCAAGATCAAAATGTAGCAAAGACTTATATAAATCATTTTTACAAGCAAGTAGCGTAAGATATAGTGGTAAAGCATTATCTGAAGTAAGTCCAATAAACCTATCTCATGATAGTGCAAGTCGATGGTTAAATAGTAAGGATTTCCGCCCTAGCGGGATCTACAGAGAAGTGTCAAAATATATTGATAGGGAAGCTTCTTGTTTATTAGTGGGAGATGACACGTTATTGTCAAAGCAATACAGTAAGAAAATTGAGCTTGTACATTATCAATATTCTGGAGCTGTACATGATGTTATACCTGGTATAGGGATGGTCAACTTACTGCATTACAATGCTAAAACTGATCAATCTACCCCTGTAGATTATAGAATATATGATAAAGAAACTGATGGAAAAACAAAGAATGAGCATTTTTGTGATATGCTTACTTTAGCTAAGGAAAGAGGGATCAATCCTGATGCAGTAGTAATGGATGCGTGGTATAGCGGTTTGGAGAATTTGAAACATATACGTAATTTAGGTTGGACATGGGTTAGTAACCTAAGAAAAAATAGAAAAGTTAATCATAATGTTAGCTTAGAAAGTTTAGAGATTCCTGATGAGGGACTAAAAATTCACCTACGTGGATACGGTTGGGTTACGGTATTTAAGTTTGTGGCAAAAAATGGTCGCATTGATTACATAACAACTAACTTAGAAAATCCAACACGTGAACAAATAGAGAAAATTGTTAAGGCACGGTGGTCTATAGAAGTTTATCATCGAGAATTAAAACAAACTTGTGGTATTGAACGCTGTCAGGCACGCACGGGTCGAGCTCAGAGAAATCATATTTGCCTTGCCGTATTTGCTTGGCTCGATATGAACAAAAGGAGGATAAATGAAAAAATTACTTTATATCAACAAACTTGGGAAGTTATAAAAACATCAATTCAGAACAACATTAGATGCCTTTTAGCTGATTCGCAATTTTGCTAACTGCGAAACTCCTGAAAATAAAACTTTACCAACATTTAGTGGCTGGAAAAGTAAGCATTTAATAGGAGCAATTAATTTATCTGATTTGCAATTAGTTAGCACAGATAATCCTAAAGTAAGCGGTGATTATACCAATTGCAATAATTAACGCAGTGTTATAAAATGGGTTTTTAACTGATAAAAGGTAATCAAATAGCTAGGTTAATATTACCGCAAGGTTTTGAAGGTCATGATTTTATAAAAATGATGAAACATGAGCCGCATGGTCGAAATCGTATACGTTTATTGGCGATGTATCACCTTCAATTAGGCAAATCTTTTAAAGCCATATCTGCAATAGTGAAGTCACACTGGAAAACTGTGCAATCATGGCTCAGAAGATTTAGGAATCATGGTTTTGAAGGATTATTTGAATCACAAAGAAGCGGTGCCCCTAGGAAGATTAACACTATACAAGAGTCTGCTCTTTTTGATAAAATCAATACGCTCAGTGAAAGTAAAACTGGTGGGTATATAACTGGAAAGGAGTTACATATCATGTTACTTGAGGAATATGGTGCTAAATGTGCGTTAAAAACAGTCTACAATACTATGCACCGCCTTGGTTTTAGCTGGATTACTTCTCGTTCAATGCATCCAAAGTCAAATCAAGAGACTCAAAATACATATAAAAAAACTTTCCAGATATGTTAACAGAATTATTACCAAAAAATATCGATAGATGTAAAGTTGATATATGGTCTCAGGATGAAACTCGAGTTGGGCAACAAGGTAGCTTAACTCGTATATGGGCTAAGCGTGGCACTAGACCCCGTAAAGTTCGGCAACAGCAATTCATTTCAACATATATTTATGGAGCTGCTTGCCATGATACAGGAGAAGCTTTTGCATTAATTTTACCATATGCAAACACACAGGCAATGAATAAATTCTTAGAAGACCTTTCTCGCAGTATTCAAGGCAACCGACATATAGCTTTACTAACGGATAATGCAGGTTGGCACACAGCCAAAAAACTAACTGTGCCAAGCAATATCACTTTGATACCGCTTCCGCCCTATGCACCGGAACTTAATGCAATGGAACAAGTTTGGGAATGGATCAAGAATCATTACTTGTCTAACCAATGTTATGGTGTATATGAAGATATCGTCACTATGGCTTGTTACGCTTGGAATCAACTTGCTCATAATGTAGATTTAGTAAAATCAATTATGTATAGAGACTGGATAAATACACCGTGTTAATTATTGCAATTGGTATTATATAATCAATTTTTTACAAAAATTAGAAGCAGAAAATCCTAATAAAGAGAAGATATATTTAATTTGTGATAATGCTGGGTATCATAAGTCAAAGAAAGTAAAGGAGTATCTAGTAAATAGCAAAATAGAATTAGTATTTTTACCACCCTATAGCCCTAATCTTAATCCGATTGAACGATTATGGAAATTTATGCATAGAATTGTAACAAATAATAAATTTTACCATAATTTTGCTCAATTCTCAGAAGCTATAGATAGATTTTTTGCTAATATTGATCAATACAAAGGTAATTTGCTTACTCTTATAACTGACCAATTTCAGACTATAACTTTTAATCATTTTGCCAACTCTTCAGGTTAATTGAGTATATTAGTGCAGAGAAAAACTTTACTATAATTATATTATACTAAAACTTAATGAGCATTTTATGATTACACTACTTGCTTCAATAACGGGCTTTATTAGCTCAATTATTCCGGAGATTTTAAAAATTCTAAAGGATCAAAATGATAAAAAACATGCACTTAATCTTTTAGATCGACAAATTGAAATCAATAAACTAGGACATACAAAGCTACTGACAGAGCTTGATGCTTCAAAAGACATTGCTGAAAATAATACTTTATATTCAACATATAAATCAGGCGTTAATTGGGTTGACGCATTGAATGGGTCAGTTCGCCCTGTCCTTGCCTATAGTTTTTTTATTATGTATGCCTACATCAAATATATACAATATAGAACCATACAGAGTACGGCGATCCTTGTAGAATATCTTGATGTTTTATGGAATATAGACGATCAGGCTATTTTTGCCGGTATTATTAGTTTCTATTTCGGACAACGGATGTTTAACAAATTATGGAAACGTAAAATGTAATATTGCATATGTTCCATATTGCAATATGTTGCAATATGTTATATTGTAACTATGGAGTTAAGGACATTTAATTTATTTAAAGATTAGATATATGCTAAAAAGAATCGTTTGGTCCATTTTCTTTGTGCTAATTATATACCCAATTATACTTTCATATTTGGGTATAAAATACTATGTTAGCCATAAAATAGGTGTATTTGAGATAAGTTTGTTTATAGCTGGCTATTATGGTTCTAATATTGCTGTTGGTGTTGGGTTGCATAGGCTGTGGTCACATCATGCCTTTAAAACAAATAAGATGGTGGAATTTATTCTTGTTATGATGTCAGCTGGTACGTTACAAGGACCAGTATTATCTTGGGCATCTAATCATTTCAAACACCATGCTTATACTGATAAAGATCAAGATCCGCATAGCCCATTGAAGTTTGAGAATAGAATTTTAGGATTTTTATGGTCACATATTGGGTGGATGATCATTGATGGCAGCTATAAGTCCATTGACCGAATTACTATGGTTAAACTTGGTAGAAACAAATTGCTAAGATGGCAATTAAAATATTATTGGCAAATTGCTGCGTTTATGAATATTGTATTTCCAGCATTAATAGGTTACTTAATAGGTGGTACTATCATCTCTGCCTATGCTGGTTTCTTGTTTATTGGTATTGGTAGAGCACTGCAACAACATGCAACTTTTTGCGTTAATTCTCTATGTCATTTCGTTGGTAGTAAACAATATTATAAAGGTACTGCAGGAGATATTTGGTGGATGGCTTTGTTCTTATTAGGTGAAAACTGGCATAATTTCCACCATGCCTTCCCATCAGATTATCGCAATGGTGCTAAGTGGTATCATTTTGATGTCCATAAATGGATAATATACGTAATGAGCAAACTTGGACTAGCTTGGAATTTAGAAGTTACTTCCAAAATCAGAATACAAGCCAAGATAAATGAGACTAGTAAATACCTAATAGAGGGACGCAAACAACAATTAAATTTACTGCAAGATAAAATTAATCAACTGGTAGAACATGTGTATGTAAAGCTTAATGAGCTTGAGAATTCTTCTGTATCTATTAAAGCTCAATTACAAAAATCTTTTATGGAAATTCAAGAATCACTGAAGAAGCTTGCTGAACGGCTACATTCATCAATCCAATTAACTGAAAAGTCATCAGAAAGATTACTAAAAATTGCTAGTAAAAAGATTAAAGATCGAGAAATTGCAATTTATAGACTATATAACGAGCTAGATAGAAAGTATATTAGGAACTAGGGGGGGCATGATATCAGACTTAAAATCTATTGGAAATATGAGCTTTGAAGCTGCCTTAGCTGAACTAAAAGAAATTGTAAAAAAAATTGATACGGGAGAAGAAAGCTTAGATTCATCAATTAATAGTTTTGAAAGAGGGGTCTTACTAAAAGATCACTGTGAAAAGAAACTACAAGCCGCTCGCTTAAAGATTGAAAAAATCACTAAACTGCCAGATTCAACCATTACTATAGAAAAGGTAGAGTCCTAATTTATAGTCAATTCAGGAGAATTGGATAGCAGGAACGCTGGAGCGAAGCCTATATATACTGCTTGTAAATAAAGAGTTGATAGAATCAAAATCATGATAGTAGCGGGAATTACCAAGTCGAGGAGCGAGCGGAGCGTATATATAGTCACACTACTGGACAAAAGAGATGGAATAATTGAAAGAGCTAGTAAATAGAGTATTTTAGATTGAATACAAAAAAATCTGTGATACTCTATTATGCAATGGCAGTTAACCACTCTGCACTGCAAGTGCAGAGCTTAATATTACGGCATGAATGCCTCATGTATGTACTAACTTAAAAGTTAGAAACTATTTGTGTATGGTTCATTTAAAAAGTGTCACAACACAAAAAGAATATATCTGTGAAGTGTAAGATTTTGTTAAAAAAATATCTTATCTTTTCTTGATAAGATATTTAAAATTTATGTTGAAACGACGCACTGCAAGTGCGGGGTTTTTCTCCCAAAGTGGGACAATAAAAATAGGAACAATTGGAGAGCAAGAGCAACCGATAAAAATGAAGAAAATGCTAGGATGTAGGAGTTATTCTGTACTACAGTTAGGTATAAGCACCAAACAAAATGCAGTGCATTATGTAATAACATAAACAAACTGTTGTTGGTGGTCTATCAACCTCATTGTATAGTATTTACGGCTGTCCTGTGTTAAAGTTGCAGTTAGCCGAGTTGGTTAAAGAGCTATAACCGGAAGTTTCAATGGTGCAGCGGAAGCAGCCCGTGTATAAGCATGGTTTTGGAGTTGTTGGTAATATCATTGATGGCATTATGTATTTATGATACATAAGAGACTTCGTTTAGGAGATTAATTTTTTCATTCAATACTCCAACTTAAAATTAGCTCGGTCTAATTTTTAACGTAGGAAATGATATGACAAATAAAAAGAATGATAAACAAAAATTATCTGTAATTAATCCTGATGCAGCGGGTATTGATATTGGTTCTAGAGAACATTACGTTTGCGTACCAGCTGATAGGGACGAAAAGAACGTGCGAAAATTCGCCGCTTTTACCAGTGATTTGAGAGAAATGGCGGATTGGTTAAGAAAATGTGGGGTAAAGACAATAGCTATGGAATCAACTGGGGTATACTGGCTTCCAGTATTTCAGATTTTAGAGACTAGAGACTTTGAAGTAATATTAGTAAATGCTAGGCATGTAAAAAACGTACCTGGACGTAAAACAGATGTTCAGGATTGCCAGTGGTTACAACAACTTCATAGCTATGGATTATTAAGTGGTTCATTTCGTCCACAAGATCAAATATGTGAATTAAGAACTCTTACTAGACAAAGAGATAGATTAAGAAAAAATGCTACAACCCATGTAAACCGTATGCAGAAAGCACTGAATGAAATGAACATCCAGTTACATCATGTGATTAGCAATATAACAGGCGTAACAGGAATGAATATAATAAAAGCAATTATAGAGGGCGAGAGAGATGCAAATAAATTAGCTGCATTTAGAGACTATCGTATAAAAAGTGATGAAAAGACTATCGTCAAAGCACTAGAAGGAGATTACCGCAAAGAGCATCTTATAGTATTAAAGCAAGAATTAGATATTTATGAATTTTACCTAAAACAAATCAGTGAGTGTGACGAAGCAATAGAAATATGCTACAAAAAGTTTGATAAACGTGGTGATGGTGATTTAACAAATAGTAAAAAGCAACGCAAGAGCAGGAACTCCCCAAAGTTTGATTTACAACAATCATTATATAATGCCGCAGGAGTAGATTTTACCACAATCCCAGGGTTAAGTGAGTTAAGTGTACAAACGATAATATCAGAAGTGGGGTTAGAGATGGACAGATGGAGTACAGAGAAACATTTTACCTCTTGGCTTGGTTTAAGTCCTGCTAATAAAATTACTGGTGGTAAAGTATTTGATACGAGAACAAAAAAGGTAGAAAATAAAGCAAGTATGGCTTTCAGGATGGCAGCTCTTAACCTAGGTAGAGGTAAATCAGCATTAGCAGGATTTTACAGAAGGCTCAATAACAACCAGCTGAAGCTGGTGGGTTGATATCTAGACTGGAAGTCGCTATTACTCTAAAGAGATATTACTAACGCCTGTGCATTATCTCTCTGATCCTAACTCTTAGGTTACCCTGCAGTATTTTATAGCGATATTTAGTGATTCAAACAACATTAAAGCGATGGTAAAATACAGTGTGGCTAGTCTTGTTAAAATATCATATGTTCAAGTTATAGTGAATTGAAATATTAGAACAAGGACTAAAGTCTTTCCCAGCTGAAGCTGGGGGTTTTAACCAAAAAGGTGACTATAAAAAGTAGGGCTGGAACACCAAAAGCTATTACTGCTACAGCAAGGAAGTTGGCATGTATGTTTTATCGGCTGTTAAAATATGGTCAAGACTATGTAGAACAGGGAATTGAGGTTTATGAAAAACAATATCAAGAAACAATGGTGAAAAACCTACAAAAACAGGCAACACGATTAGGGTTTAGTGTGGTTAAAATAGAATCTTTGGGAGGAGCAGTTTGTTAGGAGATCAATTAAACAAGCTTATAGTCGTTCTAAGCAATTTTTTGGTTTCTTAATCATAAAATTGTTTAAGTTACACTTTGTGCAACCAACCTAACCTTTTTGTTCAGTCAGTGTGACATATAGTATGTGCACACCGCAGATCTTGGATAATGACGACACAATTCTTGATTTTCATCGAGTATAATAGGCAAGCAAACTAGGTGTACATTTACTAGTCTGTCCGGCAAAACTCTATAAGTCTTATAGATAATAGGGTTTAATGGCAGAAAATAATAAAGAAATCCATAAGAAAATGTTAAAATATGCTAATAAACCTTATGGATTTCAGTCAATATGCCAATAGAAAATATTATCAAATCACAAAAACAAGGAAAACTTTTTGGTTATAAATTAAAAGAAGAATTAAACTCAAATAATAAGCTATATAAATTAAGAGAATTAATAAATTGGTCTGGTCTAGAAGAATGGTTATCAAAAAATGTTTCTATTAAGAGATTTGGTAGAAATAGAAAATGTCATAGAGTGATGCTTGGTGTAACGATGCTACAAGCAATGTATAATTTTTCAGATTCATTAGCAGAGGAAGAACTAAAAGAAAACATGTATTGGCAATATTTCTGTGGGTGGGAATATATAGAAACAGATATAGCGATGTCGGAAACTAGCATAAGAAGATGGTTCTGTCGCATATGTTGGACAATAGAAAAAAGATTGATATAATGATCTAAAAAAGATGTTAAGATGTTTCGTATTACTGCAAGATTATTATCATATTTCAAAGGATTTTGTTCTTCACCAGAAATAATAATGTTATTTGTCTATATGAAATGCCGATTTTCTTTAAGTTATCGAGATTTGGAAGAAATGATGAGTATAAGGGGAGCAAAAATTGATCACTCTACATTACAAAGATGGGTTATAAAATTTGTACCATTGATAGATCAGGTGGTTAGAAAAAGAAAGAAGCCAGTTGGTAGTAGTTGGAGAATGGATGAGACTTATATTAAATTAAACGGTAAATGGGTTTATTTATATAGAGCACTAGATAGTCTTGGTAATACTGTAGACTTTCTGCTACGTAAGCATAGAGACAAGCCTGCAGCACTTGCATTTTTTCGTAAAGCCTTTAGAGAGAATAATTTTCCTGAGAAAGTAGTAATTGATAAAAGCGGTAGTAATACGGCTGCTCTTAATGATTTGAATACAGAAGTTCCTAAAGATTATAAAATTAAGGTTATTCAGACCAAATACCTGAATAATCTTGTAGAACAAGATCATAGGTTTATCAAAAAACGTACAAAGCCAATGCTTGGTTTTAAGAGTTTTCATTCTGCAGAAATGACTATTACCGGTATAGAAAATATTCGTATGATGCAAAAAAGACAAATAATTGGAGCTAATGATAATCTTTCTACTTTTGAGAATTTTGCTATGTTAATGGCATCATAATGTCCAAAACCTTAGTTTTAACAATCTTGATATAGTATGATTTATAGATGCGACAAAACCCTTAATTGAAACAGTTTTTGATTATCTAAAAACTCAATAACAACCAGCTGAAGCTGGTGGGTTGATATCTAGACTGGAAGTCGCTATTACTCTAAAGAGATATTACTAATGCCTGTGCTATCTCTCTGATCCTAATTCTTATAAGTTACCCTGCAATACTTTTGTAGCGATATTTAGTGATCCAAACAACATGAAAGCGATGGTAAAATACAGTGTGGCTAGTCTTGTTATAATCTGTCATATATGATATTTTAATATACATGAAGAGCTTGCTCTTATGTATATTAAAATATCATATATTCAAGTTATAGTGAATTGAAATATTAGAACAAGGACTGAAGTCTTTCCCAGCTGAAGCTGGGGGTTTTAACCAAAAAGGTGACTATAAAATGAACCTTGAACATACTAGACATAGATCACCAATAAATTCCTTGGTCCATATATTATCTACTCTTGTTGCTTACTCATTAAAGAAAAATAAATCTTCAACAAAATTTGATTTTAATCTACATGTTCACAATATCCTTATCCCAAATTGACGTAATAGATAAAAATTTGTAATTTGTTTATCAACTGTTTAAAACCTTCTTGACTCTATAATTATAGTATAATATCCTAAAAATTCCATATAATCCCAAATTATCCCAATTATAACCAAAAATTAGTTATAACTTAATTATGGGATAATATTTAAGCAATTTTGCTGTCATCTCAGTGTAGGCTGGGATCTGATACCCCATGTGGTAATTATTGAAAGGTAAAGGGTAAATGAATATTTTTTTATCAAAATATATAAACAATCTTGATAAGAAAGGTCGGGTTTCGATACCTGCCAGCTATAGATTAGCTTTGTCTAGTCAGTCATTTAATGGAGTCATTGTTTATCCATCTTTTAGAAATAAATGTATTGAAGGCTGTAGTTTAAAGAGGCTTGAAGAACTAAGTCAAATGATCCAAACTTTAGACCCATATTCTGAGGAACGAGATGCTTTCGAAACGATCATTCTTGGTGAAGCTATCCAGCTTAGTTTTGATAGTGAGGGAAGGGTGATTCTACCTAAATCTTTAATAGAGCATGCTGATATATCAGATCAAGCTTGCTTTGTAGGGAAGGGATTGGTCTTTGAAATTTGGCAGCCACAAAATTTTGAAACGTATCTTTCTTCAGCTCGGCAAATTGCTCAAGATAACCGTTTAACTCTTAAGAATATCAATAAGGATATATGATACAAGAATCCGCATCATCTCATACAGCTGTTATGTTAAATGAAGTTAAGGAAGTCTTGTGTCCTAAAGATGGGGGGAATTATCTAGACTGTACTTTTGGTTTTGGTGGTTATAGTCGGATGATACTTGATTGTTGTAATTGTCAATTAGTGGCAATTGATCGTGATCCAAATGTTATAACCTACGCCAATCAATTAATAAATGATTATCCTGGTAAAGTGAGATTTATTCAGACAGGTTTTGCTGAAAGCTTTTCAGAATTAGGTCCGTTGAAATTTGATGGCATAGTTATGGATTTAGGGGTTTCTTCTATGCAGATTGATTCTGGAGATAGAGGGTTTTCCTTTACTCATGATGGACCACTTGATATGAGAATGAGTGGAGTAGGGGAGAGTGCTGCAGATTTTATAAATAAGGCTGATGAACAAGAAATAGCTGATGTGATTTATAAATATGGTGATGAATCTTATTCTCGAAGAATTGCCAAAAAAATTATAGAACACAGGTTATTAGAGCCTATTACCAATACAGCAAGATTTGCTCATATTGTTCGTAGTAGTATAGGTTTTAGAAAAGGTAAAATTGATTCCGCTACTAAGACTTTTCAAGCAATTCGTATTCATATCAATGATGAATTGGGGCAATTAGAAAGGTTTCTAATTAATAGCAAGAATATTTTAGCACCAAATGGTCGCCTAGTAATTGTTTCATTTCATTCATTAGAAGATCGAATTGTTAAAAATTTTTTAAAAGCAAATTCTGCTAAATTAGTTGCTAGGTCTAAATATGCGGCAAAAATTCTAGCTGAAGAAAATTCTAAGGAATGGCTTAAAATTCTTACAAAAAAACCATTATGTCCATCGTCTAGGGAAGTTGCACTTAATCCAAGAGCAAGATCTGCAAAATTAAGGGCTGGACAAAAAATAGATGGTACTACATATGATAGTTAGAATATTTAGTTGTATAACTGTATGTACTATAATTTTTTCTATTTATGGATTATTTAGAGTTAAAGATCAGGTTATTGCCTTGCATTATCAGCTTGGAGAGGTTTCAAAACAGTTGACTGGTGAGAGTGATAGAATTCACGTGTTAAAAGTCGAACAATCATACCTTACTTCTCCTGCTAGACTAAGAAAATTAGCATCACTTTATTTACAATTAGATACTGTTAAAGTTAAGCAAATGATTAGTGATCCTTTGCTACCTGAGAGTAAGAAATATGCAAAGTCTAACGAGGTAGGTGGTTCATATTTTAGTAAAACCAATGTTAAGTGGCGTTATAAAACAATTGCTAATAATAAATACATAAAAACCGTTTCAACTAGAAAATCAGAGTATATTCGATGAAAATCAACATTAGTATAGTACTTACATGGCAAAAAAGATGTTATCTTGTTTCGGTGCGGAATCTGAAAAAATACCTTGCAAGACTATTCAGTATTATATATCCGCTACTTTTGCAGAATGACATACTAGTAAGCAATTAGCAGCAGTATGTAGATGGATAATAATATATTTTTATTAGCATTTATAAAAAATATTCTAACTAAAATGAAAAGAAATTTTAGTAGTATTATTTTATGGGATGTAGGTGCTAACAATACCAAAATCAGATTATTAATAGTTAGCTGTTGTTTTGCTATATTTTTTTGTGGTTTATTATATCGCTTAATAATTGTTGCGACCAATGGCTATGTTAAGCTAGAATATCAAGTAAAAAATAGTGACTTTAGGAAAGAGATAGTAGATCGTAATGGTAACTTATTAGCAGTCAATTTACCTTCCTCCTCATTGTTTGCTAATCCACAGAAAGTAATTAATCCTTCGCAATGTTTAGAAAGATTATCCAATATCTTGCCTGAGATTGATAAAATGAAGTTACTTGCAGAGTTACAAAGTAACAAAAGTTTTGTATGGATCAAAAGGGATTTATTGCCAAAAGAGCAAGAAGCGATATCAAATTTGGGAATGCCAGGTTTTAGTTTTGAACAAGAACAAAAAAGAATCTATACTTTTTCCAATTTATTGTCACATATTATAGGATATGTGGGTAGGGATTTGGTTGGTCTTGCTGGGTTAGAAAAAACCTATGATAAGTTTCTAACTAATTCTGACTTTATACAGCCGGATCAACTTAAAAAACCTCTTGAACTATCTATAGACGTAAGATTACAAAATATTCTAAGTGAAGAAATAGATAGGACGTTAAAGGAGTTTAGTGCAATAGGAGCAGTAGGAATAATTGTCAACCCTAATAATGGTGAGATTTTAGCTATTGTTAGTAAGCCGGATTTTAATCCACATTATCCGAGTAGAGCAAAGCCAGAAGAGCTATTTAATATGGCAAGTCTTGGTATCTATGAGATGGGGTCTGTATTTAAAACTTTGACTATGGCCGTAGCTTTTGATACTGATGCTATAGCAATGAATGATGCTTATGATATTAGCTATATGAAGGTAGGGGGGGTTAATATCAAAGATTATCATCCAAGGCAAGGGTGGCACAGTGTTCCAGAAATTTTCTTGCATTCGTCGAATATTGGTGTTAGTCAAATTATGCTTGAAGTTGGAAAGAATGATTTTAAAAATTATTTAAAGAAATTAGGTTTACTAGATCAGCTTAAAATTGAGTTACCAGAGAGAGGTACTCCTTTGTTTCCATCTGACAAGAGGTGGAGTGATCTTACTACTGCTGTCATGGCCTATGGTTATGGCATTTCAATTAGCCCTTTACACTTTATGCAAGCAGTATTGCCAATAGTAAATGGAGGGATATTATATGATCTGACTTTAATCAAAAGGCGCGATGAGCGTCTTGTTGGCACGCGTGTTTTTAGTGAGAAAACCTCTAAACAAATGAGTGAGTTATTTCGTTTGGTGGTAAAAGAAGGGACAGGACGTAGAGCCGATGTTAAAGGATATCTTGTCGGTGGTAAAACTGGTACTGCTGAAAAATTAACTTCAGATGGGCATAGCAAGAAAAAATATCTTAAGAATAGCAGAATGTCATCATTTTTAGGTTTATTACCAGCCATTGATCCGCAATATATTATTTTTATAATGTTTGATGAACCAAAAGGAACAAAAGAATCCTTTGGCTTTGCTACTGCTGGCTGGACTGCAGCTCCTGCTGTTGGAAGAGTTCTTGAGCGAATGGTAGCACTATATGGAATAGAGCCAGTTGAAAAAGGAGAGGGGTTGTGAAGTTCACCGAGTATATGTATTTAGCCAATTATCTCCTACCTTGGTTTCAACAATAAGTGGAATGGCTAATTTAGGTGAGTTCTCCATAGTGGCTTTGATTAGGTGAGTAGCTACTTCTATTTCATCAATAGGAGACTCAAAAAGTAACTCGTCATGGATTTGTAGAATTAGCTTGGTTCTTAATTTTAATTTCCGTATTTTACGATCAAGATCAATCATTGCCACTTTTATAATGTCTGCACTAGTTCCTTGAATTGGAGCATTGATTGCTGCCCTTTCAGCAAATTGCTGTAGGGAGTGTTTCTTATCATGGATTAAGGGAATAAAACATTTCCGTCCGAATAGGTTTAGGACATAACCATGTTCCTTGGCATAGTTTTTTATATATTCCATATATTTTTGAATTTCTGGATATTCTTCAAAATATTTTTTTATATATTCTGCTGCTTGTGAAGAGCTAATATTTAACTGTTTTGCCAGTCCAAAGCTACTGATACCATAAATAATACCAAAATTTATGGCTTTTGCTTTACGCCTATGTTCTAGTGTTAAATCTTTTTCAGTAATTTTAAATATATTACAAGCCGTTTTATTATGTATATCCTCACCATTAACAAAAGCTTGCTTTAAGGAGGGTATATCTGCCATACTACTTAAGATTCGGAGTTCAATTTGTGAATAGTCAGCTGAAATTAATTTATGCCCATATTCTGCAATAAAAGCTGCTCTGATTTTGTTGCCTTCTTTCGAACGAATTGGCACATTCTGTAAGTTCGGATCTTCAGAACTAAGCCTACCAGTGCTAGTTGAAGTTTGTAAAAATGTGGTATGTACCCTATTAGTTATTGGATTTACTTGCAGGGGTAAGCTATCCGTATAAGTATTTTTTAATTTAGTTAAATGACGCCATTTTAATAATAAATCGGCAATAGCAAAACCACTCTCGCTAATTTTTTCAAGTATTTCTGCACTAGTAGAATAAGACTTAGCTTTTGATGACAATTTACCAAAGGGTAGTTGCATTTTCTCAAACAAAATTTCTCCCAGTTGCTTTGGCGAGGCAATGTTAAACTTTGTACCAGTAATGGTAAAAATTTCCTGCTCTAATTTAGTAATTTCATTACCAAATTCACTTGATAGCTGTTTAAGATACCGTGAATCGATTTTAACTCCGGCTTTCTCCATTTTATCTATTATATAGCATAAAGGTAAATCAATTTCTTTGTATAGCGCTAATGCATGATTATCCTTTAACTCTAACAATAGTTTTTGATAATCAGTACTAAAGCCAGTAATTATTTCTGCCATGGCTTCTAAATTATCCTTTTTCACCGAATCAAACGGGTTTTTTTGGGGTTTGCCAGCAGAAATCAGATATTGCATTAGTTCAAGATCCTCACATGAGTATACCTCACTATCGACAAAGAATTTTAATAATGATTTTAGTTTATAAGTGATTTTCTTAATAGACTTATTTTTTAGCAATTTGAGAATATCAGGTATAAACCATTGATGCAGATAATTTTGGCAAGAATCATCAGAAAGTAAATCAGACATATCGCTAGGGGTTCTAGCTGTAAACTTAATGTTGTAGCACTTATCATCAATAGATAAAATTATGGAAGGATTTTGTCCTAGATGATCTGATAGATAAATACTAATGACCCCATGCTCTTCAGCTTTAATCATCACAGAATCAAGCTGTTGTTTAGAAGATATCTCCTGAACTATGATTTGCTTAGTAGGTAAAGATTCGTTGGTAATTTGTATTTGGAATAAATTTTCCACTCGTTTGTTTAGAGATTTAAAATCATACTCTGCTAAAAAGTTAGAGATTTGCCTACTATCAGGTGGAGTATATTGCAATACACTAAAGTCTAAATCGATATCAACATTATAATCTAAACCAACTAGTTGCCAGGAAATTAATGCTAGATCCTTTGAGGAGTTAATAATTTCTCTCTGACGATTGTTACTGATTTGATCTAGTGAATTTAACAGCTCTGCTAATGAACCAAACTGTTTTATAAGTGTTGCAGCAGTTTTAGGACCAATGCTTGGAACACCTGGTATATTATCTGACTTATCCCCAATCAAAGCCATTACTTCCCTGAGCTTATTTGGTTCTACACCAAATTTTTCTATCACGTCATCTTCAGATATGTATTTTGCTTTTATAGGGTCATACATTTTAGTATGCGAATTAATTAATTGCATTAAATCTTTATCAGAAGATATAATAATAGTATTTTCTTGTAAGGTAGTTGTTTTATTGGCTAGAGTGGCAATTATATCATCTGCCTCACAACCAGCTTTTTCAATTATTGGGAAATTTAGGCTACTTGCTGCTAGACGAATCAGTGGTAATTGATCATTCAAGTCCTTTGGTGTAGGAGGTCTATTTGCTTTATATTGCTCATAAATTTGGTGACGAAAATTCTTACCACCGGAATCAAGAATAATGACAGCATGCTTTGGCTTAAAATCGTTCAATAGCTTTAACAACATGGAGGTAAAACCATACAATGCTCCAACAAGTAAGCCACTCGGAGAAGTTAATGGTGGTTGAACATGGTATGCTCTGAAGACAAATCCGTAACCATCAATTAGTAATAAAGTATTTTTGTTAATTGTTTCGTTGGTCATTTTGTTATTAGGACAAATGGTTATGTTTATGTAGTATACAACAATTATAATTTGCACTAAGCTTTATTAGTAATATTTTATAAAATAGACTTGCTGCATAAATCAAAGATAGTTGGTGATTTTGTCGTCGAAACTCGCCTCCGCTCCTCACGTACGTCTGTGTACGCGAAGGTAGCCGGCTTCGTTTCTCCTAAAAATCCCTCAACTATCTTTGATTTATGCAGCAAGTCTAATATTACTATTTAAGCTTAAACAGTCTTTTCCACAGGTCTATAGATTGATATTTGAGTTTTTGACTTTTTGGACAAACAGTAAAAGCCGATGATTCCGACAAGGCAACAAATTGGAACTATAGAAATTGCCATAATAAAATCAAAGCGACTATAAATAGGTACAGCTGATTCACTTAGTAGCCCATCCCAGTTGTAAGATATTAAATTACTCATAATTTTATGGAAGAAATGTCCGAATGACATATTAATGCAATTGACTATCGCAATAGCAAGTCCAGCAGATTTATCTGTAACAAGGTTACCTACAACAGTAAAAATTAGAACTTGATAACAACAAAAAACTCCTAATAAAAACATTAGAGTACTACTAATAAAGAAATTTAATGAAGGACAATATAATAGGATACTAAAAATTGCTATCGTTAGCAATCCAGTTATTATAATTATAAAATTAGATGATTTTGATAAATTAGCAATAAGTGCAAGTATTGGACCACCAAAACACATGCCTATATAAACGAATGAGGTAACCAAGTTACTTTCCATAGCATTCATTTGATAAACTTGTTTGAATAATGGAATAGCCCATACGTCAGCAAAACCTTCTAATGTTCCTACCATTAGACCACCACAAACTCCAATAAGTAAAATAGTAGGGTTTAATAATAGTTTCAATATTGAAGATTCAGGATCGCTAGTATTAGAATTACTTCTTATATCATCAGTTTTTACTAATAAAATCATTAGTCCAATGATAAATCCAACTAGAGCTAGACTATTAAAAGTTACGTCATAACCAAAATGTGTAAATAATAGCTTCATTGGAGTAATGCCAAATACTGCTCCAAGTAAGCCAAAGGTAAAGGAGAAGCCAAGCATTAAGGAATGATATTTAGTTGGGAAAGAGCTTCTAGTAATCTTAGCTACTGATAAAAAACCTACAGCAGAACCAGCTCCAATCATAAATCTACCAATGAGTAAGTAATTAAAATCAGTGCTAGCAACAAAAGTTAGAGTACCAAGAGAGGTAACTAAGATAGATAAGAATGTGACAATCCTAAAATTAAATTTATCTAGCATTATACCAATTGGTAATTGCATTCCTGCATAACCTAGATAATAATATCCAGCAAACGTACCAAATGCTATGGTATCAATGGCAAATTTTTGTATAATTTCTTCTCTAAGAATTCCAGTTGAGAGTCTTAATATAAATTGAAAAGCAAAAAACAGGGTGGCAAGAGACCATAGCAAAAGTGGTTTTTTAATGATAAAGCTTTATTCACAGGAAAATTTAAATTATAATTATGTTGTATTTTAAGGTAGCAAATTATAGTATCGATAATATTTTGTCAAACCTATTATTTTTATAAACCAGTTTGAATTATGGGTCAGTTTGAGGCATATTCGTTATTATTTATTGATAGTTTAGTAGGTAATTTAGTTGTAAGTTTAGATAGTGAATTAATCGTTCACTCTATGAAGATATTTGGTGTTTATAATAATTTAATAATAGTTACTGTCGCTACCATTGCTTCATTATTTGCTACTGGTATAAATTATTTCTTTGGTTTGATCTTATTGAAAATTTTTTATTATTCTAAAAATGAACAGGTTCATACTAACCACCAATCATTTTCCCAATTTTTTTTAAAATATAACATATTTATACTTTGGTTTATGATAATACCGTTATGGGGCAAATTTATTCCTTTAATTGCCGGTTTTACTAAAACAAAATTTTTAAGAGTTTTAGTTATTAGTGGTGTTGTCAAGTTATGTTATTATATTTGTATGATATAATTAGGGAATTTAATGAACCTTTATAGAGTCAATCCGTCTTCATCGTTTTTGGATATAGTAGCTGATTTTATTCTAGATAATTTTGCTAAAGAATCTATTAGCAATCTTAAAATTATATTGCCAAGTGGCTTTGCTTGTTTAAATTTACAAAATATTTTGATTAAGAAGCAAAATATTGCGATTTTACCGAATATTATCCCTTTTTCCAATATTATGGCTGAAGGTGAGGAAATATTTGGTATTACATCAGAAAATCTAGAACCTATAACGCTAGAGCCTATAACGCTAAAGCCTATAACGTTTTTGCAAGAGAGAATTATATTAGCAGAAATCATCCATAATTACCCTAAGCTACAATTCAGTATAACACAATCTTTACAGTTTTGTTCAACAATAGCAGAGTTATTTTATCAGCTAGCTTGTAATAATTTATCGATAGATTCTGTAAATGAAATAGAAAAACTGAATCCATCAAAATATTGGAATGTTATTTATGAATTTCTTAAATATACTCATCAGCAATGGAAAAAACAGATAGAATTGTTAGGATTGCTAGATCGTGTAAATTATCAAATAACTATGATGGAAGCAGAGATAGCACGGTTGAAAAGAGCTGATACCAATTTAATAGTAGCGGGTATCATAGGTCACAATCTTATATCATGGAATTTCTTAAAGAATGTTGCTAATTCACCATGTGGTTTTATAATTTTACCGCCTATTAGTAATAGATCTCTATTAGAATATGATAATCCTGAAGAAGATTATTTATATAGCCTAAAAAAATTACTGACAATTCTAAATAAAGATTTATCAGATTTTCAGCCTTTAGGTAATGAGCAGCAACATCATTCTATTTTAGATCAGATAATTTTTGAAGATAAAGATTTAACACTTGCTAAGCAGGAACATTTAAATATTGAAGGAAATAGGGATGACATTGGTCTAGTAAAATATTTTGAGCTTGAGGATCTTTTTCAAGAAGCAGAACAAATAAGCCTGATCTGTAAACAGTATAGTGATAAGAAGATAGCTATTATTGTTAATAATCAAACAAGCAAAAGTTTTTACTATAATTTTTTGACCAAATATTCTTTGGAATTCCAGGATTTACTAGGTGATAATTTAACAAAAATGCTAGTTAGTTCTTTAATAATTTCTGTTAGTGAAATATTATGTAATGATTTTGATATAAAAAAGTTATTCTTACTATTAAAGAATCCTTTTATTAATTGTAAATTAGTAGCAAAATTAGAACTATTAATGAGCGGCAAGAACCGTTTCATACGGCAACCTAGTCAGATGCTGTCTTTAGTAGAAAAAACCAATGATAATGCATTAATAAATTGGTGTAAGAAACTAATAGACTTACTTTATACAAATAGTGGTAGTAGTTTTATTAAAATATTAAAATCCTCGATTAAGATTGCTGAAAAACTTTATCCAAATATTTGGTATGAACAGCCGGCTACTGAACTATCAACTTTTTTATCTAGCTTAATCAAAGATAATTGCGATCTAACATTAAGTAATAAAAAATGCTTTCCAGAGTTACTTAAATCTTTAATGTTTAGTTGTAAGTATTTTGCACATAATAATTATTCTAAAAATATAATTATTGGTAAAGCTGAAGATTTAATGTTACTTAAATTTGACCTAGTAATTTTAGCCGACTTTAATCAAGGGAGCTTAGCTTCGTTATCAGCTGTGAATCAGTGGATTAATGAGCAGACGCTTAAAAAATTACATATTGCTACTGGATATGCCATACATCAATATTATTTCTATTTATTTTTGCATAATGCTCAAGTGATAATTACTAGAGCAAAAAGACAAGATAGTAAAGCTGGTTTGTTACCATCAAATTTATTATTAAAATTGCAATTTATTTTACAGAAAAGTTTGATTTCAGAAAATTATTTAACATATTTATCAGAAAATAACTTAGTGGATGTACCAAATAATGTTAATATGGTTGAGTCAATTATAACTAATCCTATTAATATTAGTTCCAATTTACAGGATGATTTAAAAATCGTAGGGGAAATAAACTCTAATCCTCATTGCGAGGAGGTCGTAGAATTGACAAAGCAATCCAAGGAAACTTATACTAATCTAGATTGCTTCTTTGCTGCTAAAACAGTTCCTCGCAATGACGTTAATTTACTTAGTTACGTTAGTAGTCCAATCTTTCCTGAGATAATCTCAGTTACTGATATAGAAATGTTGGTACGGAATCCTTATAGTTTCTATGCTAAGAAGATTCTGAATTTGAGAAGCAAGGATATGATAGGGCAGGAGCCTAAAATATCTGAATTTGGTAGTTTTGTTCATAAGGTCTTAGAACAATATTCTAAAAATTATGATAAGTTAGAAAATAACAAAGTTGGATTAATATTGGAAATTAGTAATAATATTTTACAGAATACTATTCTGCCAGCCTATACACAAAAAATTTGGCAAATAAAATTTATTCCTATTGCTGAGTCTTTTATTGAGTTTGATGAAAAACGCAGAAGTGATTTCCAATATGTTTATTCAGAATGTAGAGGAGAAATTTTGTTAAATATTGGAGGGCAAGAATTAACAATAATTGGAGTTGCTGATAGAATTGAGGTAGATAAGCTTGGGGCAGCTGTCATTATCGATTATAAGACTGGTAGCTTACCGAGTAAAAAAGATGTAGAAGCTGGATTATCTCCGCAGTTAATCATTGAAGGCTTAATGTTACAGGAAGGTGGTTTTGCTATGAAAGTTCATAGCGTTAAACAGGTTACTTATGTAAAAATTTCTAGCTCGAAGCCAATAATCCAAACTTTGGAAATAGACTTAACGAAAGAAGACTTAGATCGTCATAAACAGGGGATGATGGGAGTGCTAGAATATTATGTAACGAATAAAAACTTTCCATATGATATTGATTTACTAAAGTATGACGACTATGCACATTTGGCAAGGAGAGATTTATGAAGAAAATAGCTCGGCGTCATTGCAAGAAGCTACTTTTAGTAGCGACTAAGCAATCTAATTAATGTGGATTGCCACTACGCTCACGTGGTCTTGCAATGACGGGTTTTAACTTTCGCAGTTATGGCATAACCTAGGCTATTAAACCGATGTCTTACATCAATATTTGAGGTTATAATACACTAATTGTCTATTTGTTCTTGAATTTATTAGTTTAAAATGCTTATATAAAATCATTTTCAAAACCCACTATCCAAATCAGTGTATCATTATGTTAGAAGAAGATAGTTTTATTACTAATCTAGTAGATCAGGAATTTTCAGTTACTGAAATTTCTAGTAAGATCAAGGAGTTGCTAGAGAATAATTTTGGTTATATTAGAGTAAAGGGAGAAATTTCTGGTCTTAAGATAGCAACTTCTGGTCATGGTTACTTTAATCTTAAAGAAAATACAGCTATTCTAGCCTGTACTTGTTGGCGTCCTGTACTAGCAAAAATTAAGTTTGTACCAATTGATGGTATGGAAGTGGTAGCTAGAGGTAAGCTTTCTGGGTATGCAGGAAATTCACGATATCAGCTATCGGTAGAAGTCCTTGAACCTGCAGGTCTTGGTGCTATCATGCAAATTCTCAAGGAGCGGCAAGAGAGATTAGAAAAAGAAGGTATATTCAATAAACAAAAAAAGCCACTACCTTTTCTGCCTAATAAGATTGGGGTGGTTACATCAATGACTGGGGCGGTAATTAAGGACATTATACACCGTATTAATGACCGCTGTCCATCTCATATACTAATATGGCCAGTTGTTGTTCAAGGCGAAAATGCTGCAAGTGAAATTGCTAGTGCTATTTCAGGATTTAATGAATTAGATAAAGATATAAAACCTGATGTTATAATTGTTGCAAGGGGAGGGGGGTCTATAGAAGATCTGTGGGCTTTCAATGAAGAGGTAGTAGTACGGAGCGTATTTAATTCAGCTATTCCTATTATTTCTGCAGTTGGACATGAAGTGGATAATACTTTAATCGATTTGGTAGCTGACAGGCGAGCCCCCACACCAACTGCTGCAGCTGAATTTGCTGTACCTGTGCTTTCTAATTTACATTATACAATCAGTTCGTATTATGATGCATTATGCAGTCGTATTAATCAGCTAGTTAAATATGAACAGCAAGCAGTTAACTCTAATACTGACATTTTTAGGAGTATAACTACTTATATAGACTATAATCAACAACTTCTTGATGAACTCAGTTTTAGATTAATAGATTCTTTGCCTAACCTACTCAGATTTAAAGTGGCAAAACTTGACTCACTTAATATAGAAATATTAAATCCTCTAAAAATAGTTAATTATCAGTCGTTGGAATTAGTGCATCAATCTAATTATATGCTAAAATCTATTAGCACTAAGTTAAAAAATTATGAGCATCAATTAAATTTAAATAATTTGCTACTTACAAGTCTAGATTATAAAACTGTACTAAAACGTGGCTTTGCGGTAATTAAATCAGAAAATGGAGAATTTATAACATCAAAAGTTGTTGCAAGCAAAAAACAAGAATTTAATATTAAGTTCTTTGACGGTGATATTAATGTATGCTGCAAAAACTTGGAATAGACCTTAATTTAGGAGAACTAATGCAAAATGCAAGTACTTAAAAGTATCATCCCGATTATTATTATTGTGCAAAACTTTTTTACCTTTGCTAATCCTGAGGATAGTAGTAATCAACTATCTAATATTCAGGACAAATATTTTACTCAATGTACTGAAGAAATGTCTGATAAAGATAATCTGCTTGTTGATTGGTATCCACTAGAACCCTACCAATTTAGTCATATAGCTAAAAATGGTCACTATTGTGTTACTGGCTTAGATATTGAATTAATTAATAGTATTAGTAGCAAAATTAGCATTGGCGTACAATATGCTGATTCTGTGTGGGAGCGAGCAATATCAAATATAGGGCAGGGTAGCAGTGATATGGTGGCGGGAGCTACTTATACTGCTGAGAGAGCAGACTTTGCCAATTTTTCTCTCCCATATCGATTTGAAGAAATTTCCTTATTTACTTTACGTTCAGCAAAAAAACATTTGAGTTTTAGTAATATAAATGAATTTTTAGCTCAGATACGTTTACTAAATTTTCGTCTTGGTATAATTAAAAAAGCTGTTTATGGTGATGCAAGAACGACTGATTACCTGAATCAGGTGAGTAATAACGATATTATCATTAAATATGGAAGTAATCTAGAGTTATTTAATGGGCTGCTAAGTAATGAAATTGACGGGTTTCTTGCTGACAGAATTTCAGGGGTAGCTCTTTCATTAAACTATATTAAAAAAGATCAAATAGAAGAAATCCCTACTGGTATTAAAACCCCTGTACATTTAATGTTCAGTAAGAAAACTGTAACTCCTAACATAGTTGCACGGTTTAACGATTCAATAAAAGAATTTGTCGATAGCGATGAATATAAAAAAATCGTTAAAAGCTATATATATCATATTTTATTGCCAAAATCTATTGATTCAGAATGGTGTTATATTATTGGAGTTATCGGGAGTATAGCATTCGCGATTTCTGCTATCACTATATCCTCTAAAACAAATGCCACGTTGTTTGGTACTTTTGTATTAGCAATGTTACCGTCTCTATTAGGATGTATTTTACTCGATATTATAATAGTACACCATGGTTATAATATAAATCTTGTTTTGACTCCATATTATACTTTCCGTGTTTTTATAACGGTACTTATTGGCTTCTTTACCGTTAAACTCCTAGCTTATTATAATAAGCAGTTATATGAGGATAGTTTTATCCAAAAAATATGGAGTAATACTCTTGTTATTTGTGATTCTTTAGGGCAGGCATCCTTTATGATAATTGGCGTTGTAACCGTAATTGTACAAAGAATTGAACCGTTAGAGTTTTGGGGACCATGTTTTGCGTGTTTGACTTCTAGTGCTGGTATAATATTGCGGAATTTAATTTGTAAGCATGATAAGAATATGGAGTATATACCTAGAGAAGTTAATTTTGAAATATTTATATTATGGGGTGGAATTTTTAGTATATTATTAGATGCTTATGCTTATAACCCTAATTATAGTACAATAAAATATTCTATGATTACAGTAATTGCAGGTGCTTTTGTCAGTAGGTTTTTAGTTCACTACTATAATATTCCAAACTTAACTTTTCGTTCGGATAATGGGAGTACAACTGTTGAAAGTTAAAAACCATCATTGCAAGGAGGCATGAGCCGACGAAGCAATCCACAAAAATATAATAAGTAATTTGGATTGCCGCGTCACCACTAAAGCGGCTTCTCGCAATGGCGTTTAACTAAAAGTTGTATACATCTTACTAATTTTGTGTGCATCGCCTAGGGTAGTGGGGTCTAAAATAACCTGATTCGATGTAACTTGTTATATCAAATTCAGGTTAAGCTAAGATTAACATATGGCTAAAACCTTCTTAGGTTAACTATAAATAAAGGAGAATTAGATATGAGTAAAACAAATGATAAGGTATCAATTTTTACTAAAGCCGTTAAGCAAGTTTTTAAATCGGCTAATCATACTTTGAAAAATCTACAAGAAAATATTTATAAAAAAGAAAAAGAAGTATTAGATATAAAGAACCTCAAAGATAAAGAAAAAATTGCCAAACAATCAGCAAAAATAGAAAAAAAGATAAAAAAAATAGAGGAATATAAAAAATTAGTTGAGCAAAGGCAAGCGAATTTATTAGCAGAAATTACTAAGTATAAAGAGTTAATTGAATTAGCAAGGCAAAAACCTCAAGAAAAAAAGACAAGAGAACAAGTGAAGTCATGGGAAGAAAAACTTAATGCATGTAACAAAGAGATAGAGGATTATAACAAGTTAGTTAACTCCCATGACAAACAGCAAGCAGTAAAGGAGACAAAACAGGAATAAAAGCAAGAAGAGCAACAGAAAAAGCAAGAAAAAAAGGAGATAAAGCAACAGCAAAAGCGAGAACTTTCCTATCAAGAAGAAAAAGAAAAATTTTTTAAAATATGTAGCGATATTTTAAAAGATCAAACTCGTTTAGAGAAAATATTATCTCCTTTAGCAGAGCCTAGAACAAAAGAAAAAGGTATTGGTAAAGGTCAGGCATTTAAAGCTGCCATAGAGGGTATACAATTCGCAGTAAGTCATGCTAAAACAACTGTTGGCGTTATAACTTCAGGAGGGTTTTATGCTAAGGAAATAGAGAAATTACAGAAAATATTAAATGGTGAAGAAAAATATGATCCATCTAACCTTCCTTTCTTTATAAAATTGTTACAAGATCCTGATACAAAAACATTTCTTACTCAAAATGTTGAAATAATTAATGGATTAGTGGAAAATCTTGCTCCAGTTCTTACCAAGATTGCATTAAAAGAGATGGGGAAAATAGATGAGATACAAAAAGATTTTAACTCTAAAAAAGATGATATACAGAAATTACCGGAACTAGACAAAGAATTACAAGAGCTAAAATCGTCTACAATAAGAAAAGAACCTAAAATTAAAGAATTAGAAGAAAAAATTGATTCTTTAAAATCTCTACAAGCCAAGTATGATAGGGCTATTTTATTACAAGAAATTAAAGAAAGCTGGTTTTGATGAAAAATATATAAACAGTCAATTATTACCTATTGTCAAAAATATCGTTGTTGAGATACTTAAAACCCCTGAAAATATTATAGAAATTGTGCAGCTAACTGCTGACAGAGCTTTATCTGACGACCCTCAAGTAAAAAAAGATTTACTTGGTACAATATTAGATAAAATAGATATTAGTGTACTTATAAAAAATGATATACTATCTAAATTCTTAATTAATGATGGAGAAAATATAGCAAAAGCATCGCAAATAATCATTGAATCCAATACAGAATTGCAGGGAACGCTTAGTAGCTTAGGAATAGGAAAAGAATTATTACCAAAAATAGTACCTGTACTTTCAGAACTTATTGGTAACGTTTTAGCAGACCATGAAGGGGTTAGTAATATATATGAAGCTTTAAAGCCAGTTATATTGAATGATACTGATGATAAAGTGCAAGAGGCTAAAACTATTTCGGAAGTAAGTCACCTAGATAAACAAGGTGGAGCTAAAAAACTTGCTATTATTAAACAGTTACCTAATATTTTGTTACAAGATGCAACCTTAACAACATTAAAGGAAAAATTGCCAGATGTTTTAGCAAAAAATAAAACAGAGATTGCCAATATTGCTGTTCAAGTTCTGCCAAAATTACTTGAAACACTAAAGAGTAATGCTAAATCTTTGGCTCAAAGCAATACTCAAAATTTAGAAAAAGAGGATATTTATAAAGTAGTAGCATCACCTATTATTCCGATTCTAGCTAATGTGAACCCTGAATTTTATGGGAAGGTAATTCCTGTAGCTATTGATGTACTACAAAATACCATGAAAGCGGTAAGTCTAGAACAAATAAAGGAACTTTATCAAGATATACAAACAATAACTCAGGAAACTAGCGATATTGAGTTAAAAGATCAAGCTACAGAAAGAGTAATTAAACAATTTATAGGACTACTTGAAAATGCAGATATCCAGCAAAATATAAAGGAGGATTTGCCAAATTTACTTAGAGAAAATACAGAAACTATTAAGGCTATAGTTAATAATATTAGCAATAATAATCCTCAAATTGCAAGATATGCTGTACCACAAGAATTGATAGATGCTACAGTACCATTAATTGTTGATATAGTGTCAGATGGTCTTAGTACAGTGCCAGAGCTAGTTAGAATTAATAGTAATTTAGCTAAGTACCAAAATGCAGCTAGTAATGAGGTTTCGCTAGGAATTTTGTCTAATATAATTGATGATGTAGGTAGGGTTGCTCAAAATATTACTCCTCTATTAACTAAGAACATCCCTGCTTATTTACAACAAAATAAAGCTACTATTTTAGCAGTTACAAAAAATGTAACTGAGCAACAAGAGATTAAAAATGCCCTAGATCCCGCTGGAGTTAAACCTGAGCTGGTATTAAAGATGGCTGAGTTAGCTATTGATACTGTTCCACAAATATTACCAATAGCAACTGATTTGGTTAATGCTACTTTAAAAGATAAAGAGGGGGTAACAACTATTATTACTAAAATTCAAGACCTAGTAAATAGTCCTGAAGAAGAGAAAATTGCTCAAGCTGTTACAGTAGCAGATTCTATTTTAGATTTTATAAATAAACCAAAAAATGCAGATGTGAGGAAAATAATTGATAAAGATATTCCAAAGTTTCTTGGCGAGAATGCTGAGCGATTTGGTGCTGTAGTTGATGAATTTCTCAATACAACAGTTGTGGGTAGGAATTTAAAAGTAAAAGGTCAGGAAATTATTGAATTAGCTGGCAACAAGATACCAGATTTAACAAAGATAGCCGAACAATTTAAGACTGGTAATTATAACATGGGTATGTTCGGGATATTCAAATTATTATCTGACAGGAAATTACTAGGAATAGTATCAGAAACATTAGTTGAAGGGGCTAGATTCCTAATACAAAGAAGTTTTACCTCATTGAGAACACGTAGACAAAAATGGAGTGAATCTTTAGGCAAAGTTCATTTTAGTTTTTCTGATAAAGATTCTCAACAGAGTTCTCAGCAAATAGATGGACAGAAACTTGATTTAGGTAAGTTACTGCAACAACAAGCTGATGCCACTGATATTAGTACAATCTCAAAAACTGTAGAATATTCTCTAATAAGTAAAGATTTCAGAGGTTTTGTTTTTGACAAAGAAAATCCGATACCTACTAAAAATGTTATAGTTAATGGGTTTAATTTTGATAAGGCGATATTTAAAGAACGTTCTTTTCAAAATAGCGAAATTAGCAATTGTTCTTTTAAAGGAGCTATTTTTAAAGATAAAATTAGTTTCGAAGGGACAACTATTGATGCAAAATCTTTAAAAACTCTTTTGCCTGCAATTAATCAATATAATAAAAATCATGCAAATAATAAAATAACTTTAGATAATGTGAAAATTGTTGGCGATATAAGTGGGCTAACATTTAAAGATATTTCTATGAAAGGCACGGATTTGACTGAGGCACAATTTACTTCAGAAGACTCTAAGAGCAAGACAATTAGTAAAGCTACGTTTGATCAGGTTAGTTTTGACGAGAGGACGAAATTACCTGAACATAAAAAAGATGTTCAAAGTGAGGCTAGAAAAATAGGTCAAGAAGCAACTAGTTATGTGGCAAAGAGTACTAAAAGCAAGAATAGTGAAATGGTCATTAATGATATAAAGGATAGTGTATCTAAACATGTTGTGCCAAATAGGACATCTAACAGCGATATAAAACATTTGCCATCTCCCAAGTCTAAACAAACAGCAATTACTGGAAGCGTAATATAACCTCAAGTATCGATGTAAGACATTGGTTTAATAGCCTAGGGTGTCCCTGCGTAGGTAGCGGGATATAAAAAACTTGATTATCGAGTATTAAATTATAAAACTACTTGACATGGTTTTTTTTATAGTTTAGGTTGCTTGGAAATGAGCATGGGTATTAAATGGATGCAGTAAATTCTTCTTGCAATATGTGGAATAGGGCTAGAAATAGTAAATTTAGACACGTTGTTTGGCCTATTAGATCTAACGAGTTAGTAAAGTTTATACCTATGGCTTTACTAATGTTTTGTATTCTCCTTAACCAAAATCTAGTACGTAGTATCAAAGATAGCTTGGTAGTAACATTAATTAGTACGGAAGTTTTAAGCTTTATAAAACTTTGGGGTGAGATGCCTATGGGTGTCTTATTTGTCATTCTTTACTCCAAACTTTGTAATATTATGACAACTGAGCAAGTGTTTAGGATAGTAGTATCTTTTTTCTTGGGATTCTTCATATTATTTGCTTTTGTGTTGTTTCCATACCGGGAATATCTTCATCCAGATCCTGAAGTAATAGAATATTATGTTACCGTACTTCCACATTTAAAATGGTTTATCATCATTTGGGGAAAATGGAGTATTGTTTTATTTTATATAATGGGGGAGTTGTGGCCAGTAATTGTATTTACACTATTATACTGGCAACTTGCTAATAAGATTACCAGTATTGAAGAAGCTCCAAGATTTTATACGTTTTTTTCCTTATTTGGTCAAACTAACTTACTAATATCTGGTAGTATAATTATATATTTTGCCAAAGGTGAACATTTTTTGTTACCTCTATTTTCCCATCTTAACGACAAAACAGAAATTCTCCTTAAATCGTTTATGCTAATCATTATAATTTCCGGCCTAATTTGTTTAATCTTGCATAGATTTGTTGAATTGAAAATTATAGAAACTACTAAAAATATTAGATTCAAAAATAAAAGAACCGATATACTAAAATTGGGGTTAGTTGACAGCAGCAAAATAATTTTTACATCTAAATATTTAGGAATTATTTGTGTATTAATGATTTCATATTCCATGACAATCAACCTAATTGAAGGATTATGGATGTCTAAAACCAAGCAATTATACCCTAGTACCCAAGCATTTATATCTTACACTGGTGAGGTGTTTTTTTGGACAGGAGTACTTACTTTAATTTGTGCTTTTCTAGGTAGTAGTTTAGTTAGGGTTTGTGGTTGGTTTTGGGGAGCAGTGATCACCCCTATCGTAACACTGTTATCAGGTATGATGTTTTTTACCTTTGTTGTACTAGAAAAACCTTTATTGGCAATTATGACTGGTCTTAGTTATTTTTCTCCATTAATGATAATTGTTTTTGTAGGTGGTTTGTGGCATGTTTTAGGGAAAAGCGTAAAATATTCATTGTTTGATTCTACTAAAGAAATGGTATATATACCTCTTGATAATGAAATGAAAACTAAGGGAAAGGCAGCAGTAGATGTACTTGGATACAAAGTAGGAAAATCTTCTGGAGCAATTATTCAATTCGTCTCTTTCAGTATTTTCCCAAATGCTGTACATAACGATCTAGCTGGTTTTCTGATGGTTGTTTTTCTTGTTGTTTGTGTAGTTTGGATTTTGGGTGTAAAAGTCTTAAATCGATATTACAAAAACTTACTAAACCTGAATTCGATGTAACTTGTTACATCGAATTCAGTGATATATATAGAAACAATCAGGTTTGAAGCGGTTGCCCACCTGATTGTTAAATATTAATTTGCTAATAATTTTATTTTTATAGTCTGTCCGGCAAAACTCTATAAGTCTTATAGATAATAGGGTTTAATGGCAGAAAATAGTTAACCACTCTGCACTGCAAGTGCAGAGCTTAATATTACGGCATGAATGCCTCATGTATGTACTAACTTAAAAGTTAGAAACTATTTGTGTATGGCTCATTTAGAAAGTGTCACAACACAAAAAGAATATATCTGTGAAGTGTAAGATTTTGTTAAAAAATATCTTATCTTATCTTATCTTATCTTTTCTTGATAAGATATTTAAAATTTATGTTGAAACGACGCACTGCAAGTGCGGGGTTTTTCTCCCAAAGTGGGACAATAAAGCTCTGGAAGTATAAAGAGCATAGCAAAGCCAAGAAGCGTTGGAAAATAATGAAGCATTTAAAAACGTTACTTGGTCGTTTGGTTAGAATATGTGAGCGTGAGATAAAAAATCAGAAATTAAACTTATCTATCAGAGATCAAGAAGTATTGAAAAAAGTAAAACAAATACATAGCCAATCTGTTTTAAAAAGAGAAGAGAAAAAGCAATACAAAGAACAGAATAAAATATTGTATAGTTTTCATGCCCCTGAGGTAGAGTGTATAGTGAAGGGAAAACGAAACAAGCCATATGAGTTTGGCAATAAAGTTGCGGTAGTAGTCAGTGGTCGTAGAAATTTTGTACTGTCAGCAAAATCGTTTCATAATAATCCTTATGATGGTCATACATTGCAGCAGAGTTTTGAAGCGGTAGAAAATGTAACTGGAATAAAGATAAAAAAATCGTTTGTTGATCTTGGTTATACTGGCAGCAATGTTAAAGAGAAGAGTAAGGTATATACCCCAAAAACTCGGAAAAAGTTATTGAAAGAAGACAAGTGTATGATCAGGAGACGCAGTGCTATAGAACCAATAATAGGGCATTTGAAACAATATGGCAGGATGGGCAGAAACTTCTTGAAGGGTGTGATAGGAGATGTGATCAATCCAATACAGGAGTTTCGCAGTTAGCAAAATTGCGAATCAGCTAAAAGGCATCTAATGTTGTTCTGAAGAGTCTGTCCTATAGTTTGTGTAAGTTGCAAAGAAAGCAGTAAGAGATTACTGTAAAAAAAGTAACTTAAGCAAGCAAGGAGGAATTATGGCTAAAAAATTAGATACAGATAAAGATACATTAGACATCAGTAATCAGCTAGTAGAAGAATTATTATCAAAAGCAGATCCATCGGAGTTATTTGGTCGAGATGGTTTATTTCAACAGCTAAAGAAGCAAATAGTTGAGAAAATATTAGCAAGTGAGTTGGATCATGAATTAGGATATTCAAAACATAGCAAGATGCCAAAAGTAGATAATAATCGTCGTAATGGTAGCTATGAGAAGACAGTAATTGATGGGGATGGTCGTAAGCTGACAGTAGAAGTACCAAGAGATCGGGAAGGAGAGTATAATCCTCAATTAATACCAAAAGGGCTGAGGAGATTTAATGGATTTGATGAGAAAGTGATATCCCTTTATGGTCGCGGTATGACAGTCAGCGAGATCCGAGGGCATTTAGAAGAAATATATCAAACTGATGTATCTGGTGACTTGATATCCACCATAACAGATGGGGTGATAGAAGAAGTAACTAGGTGGCAAAATCGTTGTTTAGATAGGGTGTATCCAATATTATACTTGGACTGTATCTATGTAAAATCTAGAGACAATCACATAGTAGTTAACCACTCTGCACTGCAAGTGCAGAGCTTAATATTACGGCATGAATGCCTCATGTATGTACTAACTTAAAAGTTAGAAACTATTTGTGTATGGCTCATTTAGAAAGTGTCACAACACAAAAAAATATATCTGTGAAGTGTAAGATTTTGTTAAAAAATATCCTATCTTTTCTTGATAAGATATTTAAAATTTATGTTGAAACGACGCACTGCAAGTGCGGGGTTTTTCTCCCAAAGTGGGACAATAAATAAAGCAGTATATTTAGCACTTGCTGTAAATGAAACTGGACTGATTTTTCAAGACAAATTTTTCACTAATTTTGTTTCCCATTTTACATAATTTTTAAGCTGCATTTTGTAAGTAATCAAGATACACGTTCATCGGTTTTTTATAACCAATACTTGAATGGAATCTTTGATTGTTATATTTATCCATGTATTTATCAATACCATCTTTAAGTTCTGCGATATTTTTAAAATCATTTATAAATATACAATTATATTTTAAAGTTCTAAAAAATCTTTCAATCACAATATTATCAATGCTTCTACCCTTACCGTTCATTGAGATTTGTATATTATTCTCTTTTAGAATTCCCGTATGCTCATGTCCAGTATATTGACTACCCTGATCACTATTGAATATTTGTGGTGCAGGGTATTTATTCAGTGCATCTTTTAATACATCGGTTACAAGTGATGCATCCATAGAATTAGATACTTTATAACTTAGTATTGCCTTACTATGCCAATCTATAATCGCCACAAGATACATAAATCCTCCGTTAGTTCTAATATAAGTAATGTCACCACTCCACACTTGATTAACATAAGGTACATGAATAGTTCTATTCGTTCCTGATTTGTGCCAGTACGGCTCAAGCAAATAGCTATAAATTTTATGTTGACCATCCTTCACAGAAGTAGATTGCTTTTTATGAGGATGAATAGCTTCTATACCCATTATTCCCATATATTTAAGCACCCTATCTCTGCCCACATTAAAGCCGTCTTCCAATAATTGTTTGTATATATAACGATAACCATACTCAGGGTTATCCGTATATATTTCATCTATTCTATTTAAAATATCAAGATTATATAAGCTCATTACTTTAGCTTTATAATATACTCCAGATCTGCTTATCTTTAATAGTTCACATTGCCTTGTCTTTGCTAACGTACTCAGCTTGGGGTCGACAAGACTTTTCTTATTTGATAAGTCCAAGCTGTTTAGCTTTCCCACCGCCCAGTCCCTCTCGACTGTAGCCTTACCTAATGCTTTTGCAAGTTCATCGTTTTGATTCTTAAGTTCACTAATCTGCCCTTTGTACTCACTAACAGCTTTTGCTGGCTCAAATGCCAATGACGCATTATCTAAAAATTGTCGTTTCCAGTTTTGCATAGTTTTAGCCGTTACTTCATATTTGACCGATAACTGACCTATTGTTGATTCTTCTTTTAACATCTCTAATACTATTTTAGTTTTTGCTTCTGCACTAAAATTTTTAATTTGTTTTTTACCCATTTGTTTCTCTTTAATTTTATTTATTATTCTATACTTATTGAGAAACAAAAATACCTGCTTCTTTGTCTAATTTTTTCAGTCCATTATAAATATAGAAGGGAAAAAGGAGTTACTTGGCATTTGGATAGGCAAAAATGAAGGTGCTAAATTTTGGATGCAAGTAGTTACTGAGTTAAAGAATCGAGGAATTGAACAAATTTATGTTGCTTGTGTGGATGGTTTAAAGGGCTTTCCAGAAGCTATAAGCAGTGTATTCCCGAGTACTATAGTACAATTATGTATTGTACATATGGTTCGCAATTCAGTAAAGTATGTGTCATATAAAGATTTAAAAGAGGTCACATCAGATCTAAAACAAATTTATACAGCTAATAATGACGAAATGGCACGTTTAAAACTTCAGCAATTTGGTGTAAAATGGGATAAAAAATATCCGGTAATTTCTGATATTTGGCAACGTAATTGGTCTGGGATAATACCGTTTTTTGCCTTTCCTGAAGAGATCAGAAAGGTAATTTATACTACTAACACTATAGAATCTGTAAATCGTCAAATTAGAAAAATTATCAAAAATAAGGGGGTGTTTCCAGATGATAAGTCAATTCAAAAAATAATATTTTTATCCCTACAAAATGCAGCCAAAAAATGGACCATGCCTATTAAAGATTGGTCTTTAGCTTTAAATCAATTTGAAATACTTTGTGGAGATTTTAAATATGATTTATTGGAAAATAAAAAATGAACTTACACAAATTAAATGATTGACTCGTTCTGAATTGATGTTTTTATAACTTCCCAAGTTTGTTGATATAAAGTAATTTTTTCATTTATCCTCCTTTTGTTCATATCGAGCCAAGCAAATACAGCAAGGCAAATATGATTTCTCTGAGCTCGACCCGTGCGTGCCTGACAGCGTTCAATACCACAAGTTTGTTTTAATTCTCGATGATAAACTTCTATAGACCACCGTGCCTTAACAATTTTCTCTATTTGTTCACGTGTTGGATTTTCTAAGTTAGTTGTTATGTAATCAATGCGACCATTTTTTGCCACAAACTTAAATACCGTAACCCAACCGTATCCACGTAGGTGAATTTTTAGTCCCTCATCAGGAATCTCTAAACTTTCTAAGCTAACATTATGATTAACTTTTCTATTTTTTCTTAGGTTACTAACCCATGTCCAACCTAAATTACGTATATGTTTCAAATTCTCCAAACCGCTATACCACGCATCCATTACTACTGCATCAGGATTGATCCCTCTTTCCTTAGCTAAAGTAAGCATATCACAAAAATGCTCATTCTTTGTTTTTCCATCAGTTTCTTTATCATATATTCTATAATCTACAGGGGTAGATTGATCAGTTTTAGCATTGTAATGCAGTAAGTTGACCATCCCTATACCAGGTATAACATCATGTACAGCTCCAGAATATTGATAATGTACAAGCTCAATTTTCTTACTGTATTGCTTTGACAATAACGTGTCATCTCCCACTAATAAACAAGAAGCTTCCCTATCAATATATTTTGACACTTCTCTGTAGATCCCGCTAGGGCGGAAATCCTTACTATTTAACCATCGACTTGCACTATCATGAGATAGGTTTATTGGACTTACTTCAGATAATGCTTTACCACTATATCTTACGCTACTTGCTTGTAAAAATGATTTATATAAGTCTTTGCTACATTTTGATCTTGCCATGCTTAACTAAAACTCTTTCTTGCTAGATTAACATATTTTTTGCTAAGTGCGAAACTCCTGCAATAATCTCTGCTATAGGTTTGAATTTACGATGTATTGCCAATCATTTACACATCATGCCTAACTCTACATAAAAAAATTATCATTAAAAAACTTGCTAAACGATTAAAAAAATCGTTAACAATAAGCTCATGTAAAAATTTTACTAAAACAGAAATTTTTCAGTTAACCACTCTGCACTGCAAGTGCAGAGCTTAATATTACGGCATGAATGCCTCATGTATGTACTAACTTAAAAGTTAGAAACTATTTGTGTATGGCTCATTTAGAAAGTGTCACAACACAAAAAGAATATATTTGTGAAGTGTAAGATTTTGTTAAAAAATATCCTATCTTTTCTTGATAAGATATTTAAAATTTATGTTGAAACGACGCACTGCAAGTGCGGGGTTTTTCTCCCAAAGTGGGACAATAAAATTGAAAACAATTTTTAATTTTAGTGCAAATATTAGAATTTTTTTTGTAAAAATTTTATTCAATCATAGATTATGGGGGGCTTTAAATATTTTTGGCGGACGGACTTTATACTTATAAAAATAAAATTATTAGCGGTAATAGATTGAAATGCATTCGTGCCAGCCGCTTCAAGAGTGCATTTTTCATTATAAGAAGCCAATTCGATATAAGAATTATTAATTCTTATATCGAATTAAGGTTACTAAGGTCTAACAATTATAATCCTTAAAATTGATTATTTGTGCTGTCTTAATATCTATATTAGAGTGGGAGGTGCCCACAATAACTCCACCATTATTTGCTTTCAAAATAATCAAGTTATATAGTAATTCTTTGTTTTCTTGATCTAGGTTTGCTTCTACTTCATCTAATAGCCATAAATTTGACTGGCAAGCAATGAGTTTTGCTAAGGCAACTTTCTTTTGGTTACCAGCAGACAGCTTGTAACATTTCTCATGCAAAATATTATGTAACTTGAAATAGTATATCGAAGATTCTAAAGCTTCAAGGGAATCATAAATTGTAGACCAAAATTTTAGATACTCTAATACAGTTATTTGGGATTTTAATCCAAGATTATGTCCAATATAATTACAATAAGGTTTCTTTAAATATTTACAGTTCAATGATCTATACAAAACATTGCCACTTGTTGGATTTTGTATATTAGCTACAATTCTAAGTAGTGAAGTCTTCCCGCAACCATTTGCTCCCTGTAAATAAACTATAGATGATGGTAAAAAAGTCATACTAATATTAGTGAAGATAGTTTTTTCGTCTATAATAAGAGTGAGTTGTTCAAATGACAGCATTTATACGATTCTAAGAAATTTTTTATATAATTTACTTCAAATATTTATTTTTTCAAGTTAAGTTAAATGAAAGGCTTAGTGGTAGGTATTTTTAAGTGTATACTCAAAGTATGGCAATTCGGGATAAGAATTAGTTAATCCTTATCTCGAATTGCCTTTAATATAAGGAAAAATGCATTCTTAAAGCGGTTTTGCAAATGCATTTTAAACCTTTCTAAAGCTAAAAACATGATTTTAATTTTTTAAAATCATATTTTTAGCAAAATATTAATTTAACAATCAGATGCAGAGCCGTCTCAAATCTGATTGTTTCGATAATTTCACCGAATTTGGTATAAGAATTTGTCAATTCTTATACCAAATTCGCGTAAACCCTAATGATTAAAAAAATTGGAGGAACGGGAATGAATCCTGATTATCTTAAAGAAATATCTGTAGGAGATAATCTTTATAAAATTTTTGATATAAATAAAGCGGCAAGTGATATTAATCTTGAGTTAAAGCATCTACCTTATAGCTTAAGGATATTATTTGAAAATGTCCTTCGTCTAACTGGTAATAAAGAAAACTTGTTACTATTTAAAGAATGGCTTAAGGCTAGAAAATCTGACGCTGAGATACCGTTTATGCCGGCTAGGGTACTAATGCAGGATTTTACTGGAGTTCCTGCTATTGTTGATTTGGCTGCTATGCGTGATGCTATAAAAAAACTAGGGGGTAATCCATTAAAGATTAATCCTCTGATCCCGGTTGACCTTGTCATAGATCATTCTGTACAAGTTGATTATTATGGAACAAGTGATGCGTTTGCTAAGAATGTCAAAATGGAAGTAGCACGGAATCTAGAGCGTTATGAATTTTTGAAATGGGGGCAAGAAGCATTTGATAATTTTAGAGTAGTACCTCCAGGAACAGGAATCTGTCATCAAGTTAATTTGGAATATTTAGCCAATGTTGTGTGGAGCAAACAACAAAATGGTGTAACTTTCGCTTATCCGGATACATTAGTTGGCACAGATAGTCATACTACGATGATTAATGGTTTAGCAGTTCTTGGTTGGGGAGTTGGGGGAATTGAGGCTGAGGCGGCAATGCTCGGTCAACCTTTATCAATGATTTTACCAGAGGTAATTGGCTTTAAGTTAACTGGCTCTTTAAAGGGAATGATTACTGCTACAGATTTGGTGCTAACAGTTACTCAAATGCTAAGAAAGAAAAATGTCGTTGGCAAATTTGTTGAATTTTATGGAGATGGGCTAGATTCGCTGACATTGGCAGATAGGGCAACTATATCAAATATGGCACCTGAATATGGTGCTACTTGTGGGTTCTTCCCAATTGATAATGAGACTATAAAATATCTTAATTTGACGGCTAGAGATGCAAATCATATAAAATTAGTAGAGCAATATGCTAAGCTACAGTCATTATGGTATGAATCGACAATTACTCCAAAATATACTGACACATTAGAGCTGGATTTGTCTACTATCGAAACTTCCTTAGCGGGACCAAGACGACCGCAAGATCGGGTTAACCTAAAAAATGTCGCTAGTAATTTTAAAACTGAACTACCTTCTCTAACTAGAGGTGATGTTGATATTGATAAAAAGTACCCTGTTGATGAGCAATATAGTATAGGTCATGGCGATGTCGTAATAGCTGCAATCACAAGCTGTACAAATACTTCGAATCCTACTGTGATGATTGGAGCAGGCTTGCTTGCTAAGAAAGCAGTAGAACTTGGGTTGATGAAAAAACCGTGGGTTAAGACTTCATTGGCCCCTGGTTCAAAAGTAGTAACGGAATATCTGAAAAAAAGTGGACTTGACCAGTACCTAAATCATTTAGGTTTTAATCTTGTCGGCTATGGTTGTACTACTTGCATCGGCAATTCTGGTTCACTTCTGCCGGAAATAGAAGAGACTATTTCTAGGAACAATCTGGTCGTTGCTTCGGTATTATCTGGTAACAGAAATTTTGAGGGCAGGGTACACCCTTTAACAATAGCTAGTTATTTGGCTTCTCCTCCCTTAGTCGTTGCTTATGCCCTAGCAGGTACTATGAACATTGATCTTGAAACTGACGTGATAGGTAAAGGTCATAATGGTAAGGATATATATCTTAAGGATATTTGGCCAACCCACCAAGAAATAAAAGAGTTAATAGATCAATCTATTAACTCTAAAATGTTCAAAGACAAATATAGTGAAGTATTTTTAGGTAATAAAGAGTGGCAAGATATTAAAGTAACTAAAACTGATACTTATAATTGGAGTAAAGATAGTACTTATATCAACAATCCTCCTTATTTTGAAGGTATTGAACATATATCTAGTAACTTGCACAATATAGAATCTGCTAGAATATTAGCTATTTTTGGCAATTCTATTACTACTGATCATATATCTCCAGCCGGCAATATTAGTAAAACAAGTCCTGCTGCTAAGTATTTAACTGAGCATGGCATTCTACCTATCGATTTCAATTCTTATGGATCACGGCGTGGCAATCATCAAGTAATGATGCGCGGTACTTTTGCTAATAATAGAATTAAAAATGCTATGTGTCCTGGAATTGATGGGGGAATAACAATCAATCAACTAGATGGTCAACAAATGAGTATTTATGATGCAGCTCAGGATTATAAGGCTCATTCTATTCCTTTAGTAATTTTCGCAGGTAAAGAATATGGTTCTGGTTCATCAAGAGATTGGGCAGCAAAAGGTACTAGTTTACTAGGAGTAAAAGCGGTAATTGCTGAAAGTTTTGAAAGAATTCATCGGTCAAATTTGGTTGGTATGGGGGTGTTACCGCTTGTACTCACTTCTTGTACGGTAAATGATTTAAAACTTGATGGTTCTGAGTATGTTACTATTACCGGTCTGAGTAATGAAATAAGATCTTATGAGCAACTTAATTGTATCATAAAGAGAAAAAGTGGTATAGTTGAGACTATTAAAGTAATATTACAAGTTTTCACAGATAATGAGATAGACTATATAAAACATGGTAGTATAATGCATCTAGTAGTTAGAAATTTAAGAGATGAACATGGATAAGGAGATTAAGAAATATATAAAGGCAGGAAAAACAAACCTTATAGTAATTTATATATTATTTCTGTGCGGAGTAGTTGCACCGTTATTACCTATTATTGGAGCAGTTTTTGCATATATTAATAAGGATATTAAAAATAAATATTTAGCCAGTCATTATATTTTCATATGGCGTACTTTCTGGATGGGATTTGTGGGTATGATGATATCTATAATAACCACTATAATACTAATTGGTCCGGTGTTATACGCATGCTTGTTTGTTTGGTTTATATTAAGAATCGCTATAGGACTCAAATATTTGTTGAATGGTACAGAACACCCAAACTATATGACTTACTGGATAAAATAATGTTTCTTGAAACCGTACTTGGAAAGCAAACTAAATATGCAGATTTGTATGACAATAGTTTACTACACCCAATCAGTCGTAAATTTGCTAGAGATAGCTTACAGATAGTAGGTTCTTTGCCGTTTAATGGATTTGACATTTGGAATTGTTATGAAGTTTCTTGGCTAAGCCCAAGTGGTAAACCTGAAGTAAAAATATTGGAGTTCATGGTAAGTTGTGAGTCGCCTAATATTGTAGAATCAAAATCACTAAAGCTTTATTTAAATTCTTTTAATAATACTAAGTTTGATAATAGAGACCAAGTAAAAGAATTAATTGCAAAGGACTTAAGTTTGGTATTTCAAGCACCTGTAACTGTTTCTATAAAAGATTTAGAATCATATGAGGGAATAAAGCTACAGTCCTTTTCAGGCATAAATTTGGATAAACTGGAGGTGACAATTACTAGTTTTGAGACTAGTCAAAATTTGCCAAAATTATCTGAAGACAATACGCAAGTAGTAGATGAGGTGCTATATTCTAATTTGCTAAAATCGAATTGTTTAGTTACTAACCAGCCAGATTGGGCATCAGTACAAATTAGTTATAGAGGCAAAAAAATTGACCATAGTTCTTTATTAAAATATTTTGTATCATTCCGTAATCATAATGAATTTCATGAACAATGCGTTGAGCGTATTTTTTGTGATATTAATAAGTTTTGTACTCCCGATCAATTAACTGTTTATGCGAGATATACAAGACGTGGTGGCATAGATATTAACCCTATACGCTCCAATTGCAGCCTAGAGGTTACAAAACTTAATAATATAAGACATATTCGTCAATAATAATGCTTAGTGGTAGTATCAATTTAGAGTATATTTATATTAAAATGGAGAAAATATGGGCAAAAATAAGTTAAACTCAAATAAAAAACTACCCCCGGATATTCAATTAAAGGACAATTCAGATAGTTCTGAAATGAAATCTGAAACAATAGACAATTTGGTTAGTTAATTATCGAGATTATCAAAAGAGTATACTGATATAGTAAATTCTGCAATTTCTAAAAATTTAGCAGTTGTTAATAGTCGTATTAGAGTAACCGAAGATATATTTAATCAACTCTTATCATCGATGAGTAAAGGGATCCAGGAGAATGTTGTACTTACTAAAGATTTGTTAAAATGTAAGGGGTTACCAGATTTAGCTTTGTTACAGCGGAAAATGTTTGAAATATATTGTACTAATATGATGAATTCTTCCATTGAGGTTGCTCGTAATATACGAAAATTTGAATAGGTAGTAAGTTTGGAACAATTCCAAAATTGAGGTTATTTAAGAGTGTTAGATGTTTGAGCAATTACTTGATTTTTCTTCTATATATTTTATTATGCAAGGGATGGTAGTAACACTGAAATACAGTATAGTTTCAGTGTTATTAGGGTTGATTATTGGTATCTTACTAGCAATTTGTAAGGTAAGTAAAAGTTGTGCGTTAAGACTGTTTGCTAATTTCTATACATCTGTTTTTCGTGGTACTCCGTTACTTATACAACTTAGCATAATTTATTTTGCTTTACCTAGTGTAATTGGCATTAAGCTTGGTGTCTTTGTTGCTGGTAGCATAGCTTTCTCATTAAACTCCGGGGCATATGTTTCGGAAATAATTAGAGCTGGAATTAATAGTGTTGATAAAGGACAGATTGAGGCAGCTAAAGCATTAGCTATACCCGAGAGATTAATGATGAAAGATATTATCTTGCCCCAAGCCATAAAAAATATCTTACCTTCACTGGTTAATGAGCTTATTAATTTAATCAAAGAATCATCGATTATATCAATGATCGGTGAAATGGATTTAATGCGTAGAGCTCAGTTAGTATCGCTTGAAAGTTATACTTATTTTACCCCTATGTTAATAGCAGGACTTTGTTACTATGTTATGGTAATAATTATCAGTAAATTAGCTAAAATTATTGAAAAAAGACTAGTAATTGGAGTGGAGTAACCCCAATTTGGGATAAGAATTGACAAATTCTTATCCCAAATTTGCATAAGTAGGATTTATTTATAATATGTACTTAAGTGAAATATGTATAAAACGTCCAGTATTTGCAACAGTATTGAGTCTAGTGGTTGTTATTTTAGGGGCGGTATTTCTTACTAAACTGCAAATTAGGGGTATTCCCGATATTTCTTTTCCTGTAATAACAGTATATGCAAATTACCCTGGGGCAGATGCTCTTTATATGGAGAAAGAGATAACAACTCGTATTGAGAAAGCACTAAAAACTGTCAAGAACCTTGATACTATCACTTCACAAAGCTCTACAGGTAGCAGTCATATTACTTTAATATTTCTATCATCGGCTGATATAGAAACAGCCTTAAACGATATTAGGTCTAAAATTTCTAATATAAGTTCCATATTCCCCCAAGGTATGAGCATGCCTTATGTTGCTAAGATGGATGAAGATAATTTCCCTAGTTTGTATTTAAGTATCAGTAGTGATGTATATGATGATTTACAATTAACCCAAATTGTTCAAGATAGCGTAAAAACCATTTTAGAAAAACTTGAAACAATAGGTCAGGTTGAGATATATGGTGCTAAAGAGTACTCTATGCGTATAGAACCAGACCCGGTAAAATTATATCAGCATAAAATGTCAGTGTTAGAAATGGAGAGTGCTATAAAAAAACAAAATATCTATTATCCAGCAGGAACTATTAAAACAGCTGCACGTGATTTTACTGTAAGATTAGATGGCTCTTTAAGTAAACCGGAAGAGTTTGAAAAAATTATACTAAAAGTGAAAGATGCTAATATATTAAAGTTACGAGATATTGCTAAAATATATTTAGCCCCTCCAGATACTGAGGTAATTTTTAGATATAACGGAAAAAACTCGATAGCACTTGGTCTTATAAAACAATCGAAGGCAAACATACTTGATTTATCCAAAGAGGTTAGATATTCACTAGATAAAATAAAAAAAAATCTACCTAAAGGTATGAGCCTTTCTAATTAAGTGTGTAAATTTTTCATAGGGCTTAAATTCTACCTTCAAATTTTATCAAAAAGTGAGCCATAGCTGCGTTCCAGTTTGGAATCGGCATAACCCATTTCTTGGTCATATAATCAATTGCCAAATACAAGGTCTTAAAAACGGCATTATCATTTGGAAAAACCCGTTTATTCTTAGTAACCTTACGTAATTGGCTATTGACAGATTCTACACTATTAGTTGTGTATATTACTTTCCTTATCGCCTCAGGGTATCCTAGAAAAATCATTAAATTTTCCCAATGAACATACCAAGATTTAGCAATTTGTGGATACTGTTTACTCCATTTAGCTTCAAAAGATTCTAAAGCAAGATGTGCTTCTTCCTCTGTGCTAGCAGTATATATAGGCTTTAAATCAGCCGCTAATTCTTTTCGGTCTTTATATGATACATATTTTAAACTATTTCTAATCTGATGTACAATACATAATTGATGTTCGGTTTTCGGAAAAACTGCTTCTATTGCCTCAGACATACCGGTTAAATTATCACTGCAAGCAATAAGCATGTCTTGCATACCTCTGTTCTTCATCTCAGTAAAATTACCAAGCCAAAATTTCGCTCCTTCATTGTATACCTGCAGCAAAACTGCATAACTTTATCTAATGTTTTTGCTAGTATGAATTTTTTATACATTTGGGTTTCATACTATGCAAATACCATCAATTACTATTGAGCAAGTAGCTCAGCAATTTAAAGCCTGGCGTCAAACTAAAACTAATAAGTTTGATCCTATACCAAACCATCTAAAGGAATTAGTTTACCAATTACTCCATCATTATTCTTACCAAGAGATAGCTAAACATCTTAATATTAATAAAGCAACAATCAGTTCAATTAAAAAAGCCCATGAGCCTACCCTCAAAACTTCTCCTGTCTCAACTTCAAATCAAGCTCTACAACAAAATATTAATTTTCTCCCATTTCAACTATTAAATTCTATAGATACCGATCCTGTAGCTGCCCCCAAACAAAATCACTATACTTGTCACATTATTAAACCAAATGGTACCAAACTTATTATCCAAACACTAGAACCAAAAACCATAATTCAGACATTTTTATGCTGCAACTAACCCCGGCGTCAGTTATTTTTGTTGCCACTATTGCCATCGATTTTCGCAAGGGTATCGATGGCTTAATCGCTGTTTGTAGACAAAAACTTTCTTCTGACCCTCTTAATGGTTCCTTGTTTTTATTCTATAATAAAAACAGAACTGCCATTAAAATTTTGTCCTTTGACGGTCAAGGCTTTTGGCTATGCTCTAAACGCCTATCCAAAGGTAAATTTACCGCAAAACTTTTCCCATCTGATAATTCATCTTATCAAATTTGTTATAGAACCTTACACATTCTTATTCATAATGGTGATCCTAGTTCTGCCAAATTCTCTAATGATTGGCTTCCTGTCGTTTAAGCTGCTGTCTCGATTAATTCCGTATTATTCATATATCTTGCATAGGCAAAAGGCGTATAATTCGCAGGACGCTTCTTTGCTTTGCTACTCTGCTCTTGTAGCCAATTTAAATATTTAAAGGCATTGATCTCGTTCTCACTACAAGTCTTTACTATACTATACAGACCACTATGTATCTCAGCACTATTGATTGTTTTAAAGAATAATGAATTCTTCCTTTGTAAAATAATGGTACGCAGTGATCTCTCAGCCCAATTATTATCAAGATTGCTAACTGGGATTTTTAAAAATTGGGTCAAACCTTCTTTATTATTTATCCAATATTTCATAGCTTGTCCAAGCCTACTATTAGGCTCAACTTTCTTGTCGTTAAATAATTCGTCTATTTTGTTATATATGTTTTCTATATATTTACTGCTATGTTCCTGATGATACCCAAGTTTTTCTTCAGGACTCATCTCTTTACATTGATGTTCATTGTGGTAAATCCCTCGTGTTTGTTTGAGAAAATATCCGCATTCTTCAGGGTAATATAGTTCATTCTCTGTAAATTTTCTCTGACCATGTGACAAACAATTGATCATCACTATTATTGCCAGTAATTCTTGATCTGCTTCTGATAATACCGGGTTATTATTGTTACTTGCGTCAGTCATTAATTGGATAGAATCTGTTCTATTCTTACGATTCTTTAGTACGTTACCTATATTTTCTCCACCATGCCTATTACCGGTAAAATATAAAACTATCACCTCATTATTTGCAGTCTTAGCACATATTGTAGTAGTATAACAGCTGCGTCCTTTCTTATTTTGAGTACGTAATTTCTTATTGGCTATAGTAATTTCTAAAATCCTAGCTCTAGTATCATCAAGGTTCAGTGAACTACATTCGGCAGCCATTTCCAATAATACCCCGTAAATTTCAGCTCCACCACCTTCTTGCCAAACATCTAAATATTGTTGCCAGAGCGAGCTATATGCCACAGGAACACCACTTAAACTTTGCAGCCTAGATAAACGGTAGAAAGGAGTACCATAGGTCTTTTGTAACACTATTGCACTTCTGCTACTATTTGTCCATTTGTTGATATTTTTATTGTTCATAACTATATAATCACAAGCATTACAACGTAGCGTTTTCTTTACATATCTGTTGACTGTAATTGGAGCATTACCTGTAAATTGTAGCAATTTTCTAGCTTCACTATTATATAGTTTGCCATTACAACAGTGAGGACAGCTATCACCACTACAAAAATTCTCAGGAGTTAAATAGCTGGTATTCGCATCCTTATAATCATCAAACCCATATTTACCTTGCCAATTACTACGATCTATCTTTTTGGGCTTATCGCACTCTTCTTCATTACCACCATTCCCGTTATCAGATTCACTTGGCGGTTCTTTTAATGAATCTGAACTATCTTTTTTTTGTTATCTGCCTTAAAACCAATCAGCATTTCCTTAAGCTTATTTATACTGATATTTGATGATGCTAGCTTGTCTATTAGCTCATTACAAAATTTCACAAGTTCTACTATCGTTTGCTGTTCATCTCCCGTTAATGAACTTTCCTTGACATGTTGTATTAGTTCTTCTCGTTCTTCAGCACTTAAGGTCGCTACTTTTGGTTTTTTCATTTGATTAATTATCATTATTATTAATATTTCAAATGTTATAATATAACTGGTACTTTTTCAACTAGTTTTTATTACAAAACTTACGCTATGTTATCTCAAGTATGACTAAAAACCTTGGCTGAAAGCCATTTTTTCATAGTAAAGAATTTTAATAATATCTCAGTACAAAGCCACTTATCATAAAACATAGCGTAAGTTTTGATTAATCGGTGATATTTGCATAGTAGAAACCCAAATTTATACAATAAATTCATACTAGCAAAAAAATTAGATAGTGTTACGCAGTTTTGCTGCAAGTATACCCTTCATTTTCATTGATCCACAATCCTAAAATATCCTTCCTTCCAGATAAATCAATACCTAATGCTACATATACAGACTTATTGATAATTCGTTTATCTTGACGTACTTTTACTACTAAACAGTCAAAAAATACTATAGCATATACTCGATCCAATGGTCGGCTTTGCCATATCTTGACATCCTCAATTACATCATCAGTAATTTGACTTATCAAACTTTCGCTAACGTCAGCTCCATACAATTCTTGCATTTGAATCTTAATATCAGATAAGCTCATTCCTTTAGCGTATAATGATATTATTTTAACCTGAGTTTGACGTAAGAAAGAACATTTGAAAATTAAGAAGGGAGGGATTATAAAGTTCTCTAATAATAATGACAAAATTGGAGAATATATTATGATCCCTCTTACGGAGATTTTCTGCTTAATTGATGATTTTTGCAAGCATTTTGATACGGAGCGAAATAAATATATATTACCAAATCCTAACCGTAAGCGTAAAGTGGGCTGCAGTATAGGACTCTCAGAGATTATTACTATTATAGTAATGTTTCACTTGAGTCACTACCGTACCTTTAAAGATTTTTATTTATGCTGCCTATGCCAAAGTTATAGAAAGGAATTTCCAAAACTTGTGAGCTATAGTCGTTTTGTTCAGTTAATGCCAATGAGCTTCATGCCCATGGTGTTACTGCTAAAAAGCCTAACAGGAAAACAAACTGGTCAATATTATATCGACTCTACTAAACTTCCTGCTTGCCATAATTTAAGAATTAATAGACATAAAGTATTCAAAGACATAGCAAAAAGAGGTAAGACTTCCACTGGGTGGTTCTTTGGCTGTAAGCTACATATTGTCATTAACAGTTGCGGAGAGATTATGAGTTTTTCTTTAACTCCTGGAAATGTCGGTGATAGAGCAGTGGTGGAAAATTTAGTAGATAAATTACAAGGCTGGCTTTTTGGTGATCGTGGGTATATCAGTAAAAAACTCACTCAATCCCTTGCTAATCAAGGTTTAGAACTAATAACAAAAATTAAAAGTAATATGAAAGAAAGAATAATAGATCCTATTAAAAAGCAGTTTTTGAGTCAATCATTTAATTTGTGTAAGTTCATTTTTTATTTTCCAATAAATCATATTTAAAATCTCCACAAAGTATTTCAAATTGATTTAAAGCTAAAGACCAATCTTTAATAGGCATGGTCCATTTTTTGGCTGCATTTTGTAGGGATAAAAATATTATTTTTTGAATTGACTTATCATCTGGAAACACCCCCTTATTTTTGATAATTTTTCTAATTTGACGATTTACAGATGCTATAGTGTTAGTAGTATAAATTACCTTTCTGATCTCTTCAGGAAAGGCAAAAAACGGTATTATCCCAGACCAATTACGTTGCCAAATATCAGAAATTACCGGATATTTTTTATCCCATTTTACACCAAATTGCTGAAGTTTTAAACGTGCCATTTCGTCATTATTAGCTGTATAAATTTGTTTTAGATCTGATGTGACCTCTTTTAAATCTTTATATGACACATACTTTACTGAATTGCGAACCATATGTACAATACATAATTGTACTATAGTACTCGGGAATACACTGCTTATAGCTTCTGGAAAGCCCTTTAAACCATCCACACAAGCAACATAAATTTGTTCAATTCCTCGATTCTTTAACTCAGTAACTACTTGCATCCAAAATTTAGCACCTTCATTTTTGCCTATCCAAATGCCAAGTAACTCCTTTTTCCCTTCTATATTTACAGCAAGTGCTAAATATACTGCTTTATTTATTACTATGTGATTGTCTCTAGATTTTACATAGATACAGTCCAAGTATAATATTGGATACACCCTATCTAAACAACGATTTTGCCACCTAGTTACTTCTTCTATCACCCCATCTGTTATGGTGGATATCAAGTCACCAGATACATCAGTTTGATATATTTCTTCTAAATGCCCTCGGATCTCGCTGACTGTCATACCGCGACCATAAAGGGATATCACTTTCTCATCAAATCCATTAAATCTCCTCAGCCCTTTTGGTATTAATTGAGGATTATACTCTCCTTCCCGATCTCTTGGTACTTCTACTGTCAGCTTACGACCATCCCCATCAATTACTGTCTTCTCATAGCTACCATTACGACGATTATTATCTACTTTTGGCATCTTGCTATGTTTTGAATATCCTAATTCATGATCCAACTCACTTGCTAATATTTTCTCAACTATTTGCTTCTTTAGCTGTTGAAATAAACCATCTCGACCAAATAACTCCGATGGATCTGCTTTTGATAATAATTCTTCTACTAGCTGATTACTGATGTCTAATGTATCTTTATCTGTATCTAATTTTTTAGCCATAATTCCTCCTTGCTTGCTTAAGTTACTTTTTTTACAGTAATCTCTTACTGCTTTCTTTGCAACTTACACAAACTATAGGACAGACTCCAGTTTTTAAATAAAAGGCACATTATTGAAACCATTAATGATCAATTGAAAAACCTTTTTCATATAGACCATACAAGGCATAGATCTGTTATGAATTTTCAAACTAATGTATTAGCTGGGCTACTTGCCTATGTTTTCAAACCTAATAAAATTTCTGTAGCTTTTGGAAAATTAAACAATCTCAACCTATAATGGACTGAAAAAATTAGACAAAGAAGCAGGTATTTTTGTTTCTCAATAAGTATAGAATAATAAATAAAATTAAAGAGAAACAAATGGGTAAAAAACAAATTAAAAATTTTAGTGCAGAAGCAAAAACTAAAATAGTATTAGAGATGTTAAAAGAAGAATCAACAATAGGTCAGTTATCGGTCAAATATGAAGTAACGGCTAAAACTATGCAAAACTGGAAACGACAATTTTTAGATAATGCGTCATTGGCATTTGAGCCAGCAAAAGCTGTTAGTGAGTACAAAGGGCAGATTAGTGAACTTAAGAATCAAAACGATGAACTTGCAAAAGCATTAGGTAAGGCTACAGTCGAGAGGGACTGGGCGGTGGGAAAGCTAAACAGCTTGGACTTATCAAATAAGAAAAGTCTTGTCGACCCCAAGCTGAGTACGTTAGCAAAGACAAGGCAATGTGAACTATTAAAGATAAGCAGATCTGGAGTATATTATAAAGCTAAAGTAATGAGCTTATATAATCTTGATATTTTAAATAGAATAGATGAAATATATACGGATAACCCTGAGTATGGTTATCGTTATATATACAAACAATTATTGGAAGACGGCTTTAATGTGGGCAGAGATAGGGTGCTTAAATATATGGGAATAATGGGTATAGAAGCTATTCATCCTCATAAAAAGCAATCTACTTCTGTGAAGGATGGTCAACATAAAATTTATAGCTATTTGCTTGAGCCGTACTGGCACAAATCAGGAACGAATAGAACTATTCATGTACCTTATGTTAATCAAGTGTGGAGTGGTGACATTACTTATATTAGAACTAACGGAGGATTTATGTATCTTGTGGCGATTATAGATTGGCATAGTAAGGCAATACTAAGTTATAAAGTATCTAATTCTATGGATGCATCACTTGTAACCGATGTATTAAAAGATGCACTGAATAAATACCCTGCACCACAAATATTCAATAGTGATCAGGGTAGTCAATATACTGGACATGAGCATACGGGAATTCTAAAAGAGAATAATATACAAATCTCAATGAACGGTAAGGGTAGAAGCATTGATAATATTGTGATTGAAAGATTTTTTAGAACTTTAAAATATAATTGTATATTTATAAATGATTTTAAAAATATCGCAGAACTTAAAGATGGTATTGATAAATACATGGATAAATATAACAATCAAAGATTCCATTCAAGTATTGGTTATAAAAAACCGATGAACGTGTATCTTGATTACTTACAAAATGCAGCTTAAAAATTATGTAAAATGGGAAACAAAATTAGTGAAAAATTTGTCTTGAAAAATCAGTCCAGTTTCCTGCAAGTGCAGAGCTTAATATTACGGCATGAATGCCTCATGTATGTACTAACTTAAAAGTTAGAAACTATTTGTGTATGGCTCATTTAGAAAGTGTCACAACACAAAAAAATATATCTGTGAAGTGTAAGATTTTGTTAAAAAATATCCTATCTTTTCTTGATAAGATATTTAAAATTTATGTTGAAACGACGCACTGCAAGTGCGGGGTTTTTCTCCCAAAGTGGGACAATAAACCATCCTCTTTAAGTAATGTTGATATATCTGTATCATTATTTATTACTCAATAACAACCAGCTGAAGCTGGTGGGTTGATATCTAGACTGGAAGTCGCTATTACTCTAAAGAGATATTACTAATGCCTGTGCTGTCTCTCTGATCCTAATTCTTATAAGTTACCCTGCAATACTTTTGTAGCGATATTTAGTGATCCAAACAACATGAAAGCGATGGTAAAATACAGTGTGGCTAGTCTTGTTATAATCTGTCATATATGATATTTTAATATACATAAGAGCTTGCTCTTATGTATATTAAAATATCATATATTCAAGTTATAGTGAATTGAAATATTAGAACAAGGACTGAAGTCTTTCCCAGCTGAAGCTGGGGGTTTTAACCAAAAAGGTGACTATAAATCTATCGCTTGATTCATTGCTTCATTTTGTTTTTGGTGCATTATAATTTCTCCTTTTGTTATATTATATTTTTTATATAACCTTTGAAAAATTTACACACTTATTTGTACAGAGCCAAAGGTATAACAATTGATATAGCCCATGATTCATCAATTCCAGTTAGGGCTTCAATCAGATCAGTATTCTTCACTATCATGGAAGCATTAGTTTTGGTTATGGTAGTAATATATCTGTTCTTGGCATCAGTAAAAATCACCCTCATACCATTTGTAACTGTTCCGATATCATTAATTGGTACATTTATTGTTATGTATTATTTAGGATTTTCTATCAATATATTTACCCTTTTAGCAATGATATTAGCTATTGGCTTGGTAGTAGATGATGCTATAATGGACTGAAAAAATTAGACAAAGAAGCAGGTATTTTTGTTTCTCAATAAGTATAGAATAATAAATAAAATTAAAGAGAAACAAATGGGTAAAAAACAAATTAAAAATTTTAGTGCAGAAGCAAAAACTAAAATAGTATTAGAGATGTTAAAAGAAGAATCAACAATAGGTCAGTTATCGGTCAAATATGAAGTAACGGCTAAAACTATGCAAAACTGGAAACGACAATTTTTAGATAATGCGTCATTGGCATTTGAGCCAGCAAAAGCTGTTAGTGAGTACAAAGGGCAGATTAGTGAACTTAAGAATCAAAACGATGAACTTGCAAAAGCATTAGGTAAGGCTACAGTCGAGAGGGACTGGGCGGTGGGAAAGCTAAACAGCTTGGACTTATCAAATAAGAAAAGTCTTGTCGACCCCAAGCTGAGTACGTTAGCAAAGACAAGGCAATGTGAACTATTAAAGATAAGCAGATCTGGAGTATATTATAAAGCTAAAGTAATGAGCTTATATAATCTTGATATTTTAAATAGAATAGATGAAATATATACGGATAACCCTGAGTATGGTTATCGTTATATATACAAACAATTATTGGAAGACGGCTTTAATGTGGGCAGAGATAGGGTGCTTAAATATATGGGAATAATGGGTATAGAAGCTATTCATCCTCATAAAAAGCAATCTACTTCTGTGAAGGATGGTCAACATAAAATTTATAGCTATTTGCTTGAGCCGTACTGGCACAAATCAGGAACGAATAGAACTATTCATGTACCTTATGTTAATCAAGTGTGGAGTGGTGACATTACTTATATTAGAACTAACGGAGGATTTATGTATCTTGTGGCGATTATAGATTGGCATAGTAAGGCAATACTAAGTTATAAAGTATCTAATTCTATGGATGCATCACTTGTAACCGATGTATTAAAAGATGCACTGAATAAATACCCTGCACCACAAATATTCAATAGTGATCAGGGTAGTCAATATACTGGACATGAGCATACGGGAATTCTAAAAGAGAATAATATACAAATCTCAATGAACGGTAAGGGTAGAAGCATTGATAATATTGTGATTGAAAGATTTTTTAGAACTTTAAAATATAATTGTATATTTATAAATGATTTTAAAAATATCGCAGAACTTAAAGATGGTATTGATAAATACATGGATAAATATAACAATCAAAGATTCCATTCAAGTATTGGTTATAAAAAACCGATGAACGTGTATCTTGATTACTTACAAAATGCAGCTTAAAAATTATGTAAAATGGGAAACAAAATTAGTGAAAAATTTGTCTTGAAAAATCAGTCCAGTTTCCTTATAAGTTACCCTGCAATACTTTGTAGCGATATTTAGTGATCCAAACAACATGAAAGCGATGGTAAAATACAGTGTGGCTAGTCTTGTTATAATCTGTCATATATGATATTTTAATATACATGAAGAGCTTGCTCTTATGTATATTAAAATATCATATATTCAAGTTATAGTGAATTGAAATATTAGAACAAGGACTGAAGTCTTTCCCAGCTGAAGCTGGGGGTTTTAACCAAAAAGGTGACTATAAATTGGTCTGGTCTAGAAGAATGGTTATCAAAAAATGTTTCTATTAAGAGATTTGGTAGAAATAGAAAATGTCATAGAGTGATGCTTGGTGTAACGATGCTACAAGCAATGTATAATTTTTCAGATTCATTAGCAGAGGAAGAACTAAAAGAAAACATGTATTGGCAATATTTCTGTGGGTGGGAATATATAGAAACAGATATAGCGATGTCGGAAACTAGCATAAGAAGATTTCGTAATTTATTAGGTGAATCTGGATATAACGAGATATTAGCAGAGTTGATAAGAGTTGGAATAAGAACTAACACAATTAAAAAAAAAGATTTGGAATTGATAATTGCTGATACAACGGTACAAATTAAGAATATCAAGCACCCACATGATGTTTATTTAATGGATAAAGCTAGGCTTAGTATTGTGAAGCTTTGCCAAAGTTTGGGTATAAGTTTAAACGAAACCTACGCTAGAACCTATAAGCGAGATATAATAAAGCTCTGGAAGTATAAAGAGCATAGCAAAGCCAAGAAGCGTTGGAAAATAATGAAGCATTTAAAAACGTTACTTGGTCGTTTGGTTAGAATATGTGAGCGTGAGATAAAAAATCAGAAATTAAACTTATCTATCAGAGATCAAGAAGTATTGAAAAAAGTAAAACAAATACATAGCCAATCTGTTTTAAAAAGAGAAGAGAAAAAGCAATACAAAGAACAGAATAAAATATTGTATAGTTTTCATGCCCCTGAGGTAGAGTGTATAGGGAAGGGAAAACGAAACAAGCCATATGAGTTTGGCAATAAAGTTGCGGTAGTAGTCAGTGGTCGTAGAAATTTTGTACTGTCAGCAAAATCGTTTCATAATAATCCTTATGATGGTCATACATTGCAGCAGAGTTTTGAAGCGGTAGAAAATGTAACTGGAATAAAGATAAAAAAATCGTTTGTTGATCTTGGTTATACTGGCAGCAATGTTAAAGAGAAGAGTAAGGTATATACCCCAAAAACTCGGAAAAAGTTATTGAAAGAAGACAAGTGTATGATCAGGAGACGCAGTGCTATAGAACCAATAATAGGGCATTTGAAACAATATGGCAGGATGGGCAGAAACTTCTTGAAGGGTGTGATAGGAGATGTGATCAATCCAATAATCTCTGCTATAGGTTTGAATTTACGATGTATTGCCAATCATTTACACATCATGCCTAACTCTACATAAAAAAATTATCATTAAAAAACTTGCTAAACGATTAAAAAAAATCGTTAACAATAAGCTCATGTAAAAATTTTACTAAAACAGAAATTTTTCAATAAAATTGAAAACAATTTTTAATTTTAGTGCAAATATTAGAATTTTTTTGTAAAAATTTTATAGTCACCTTTTTGGTTAAAACCCCCAGCTTCAGCTGGGAAAGACTTCAGTCCTGGTTCTAATATTTCAATTCACTATAACTTGAATATATGATATTTTAATATACATAAGAGCAAGCTCTTATGTATATTAAAATATCATATATGACAGATTATAACAAGACTAGCCACACTGTATTTTACCATCGCTTTCATGTTGTTTGGATCACTAAATATCGCTACAAAAGTATTGCAGGGTAACTTATAAGAATTAGGATCAGAGAGACAGCACAGGCATTAGTAATATCTCTTTAGAGTAATAGCGACTTCCAGTCTAGATATCAACCCACCAGCTTCAGCTGGTTGTTATTGAGTCAATCATAGATTATGGGGGGCTTTAAATATTTTTGGCGGACGGACTAAATATCGTACTAGTGTTATTGATGAAATGGGTGAATGTTTAATAACAAGAGTAAATGATGAGAGAATGCTGATTGCAAGCCATATAAAACCTTGGGCAGTTTGCGAAAATAACAGAGAGCGTATTGATAAATACAATGGATTACTTTTAACACCAACTTATGATAGGTTATTTGACCAAGGGTTTATAACTTTTTCAAATGAAGGTAAAATTTTTGTTTCACCTTATTTATCACCGTTGAATACAAAAAGATTGGGGTTGATTCCAAATAGGCAATATGATTTATCGTTGCATGCAAGACGTTCGGATTATTTAGGCGGAGTGTTAGGGAACGTGCGATGAAGTGCCACTTTCATTTTAGACAGGAAATCTCTTGATAACATTGTCATATTCTTTCTGGGCATCACCTATAGATAATTTAGAATATATCTCTAAAGATTGACGACTTTCATGTCCTGAATATGGCTGAATTAAAGCATCTTCTACCCCTTGCTTCTTTAACCAAGTGAATAAGAAATGTCTTAATTTATGTGGTGAAATTGATTCTACAATGCCAGCTTCCTTAGTGTACCCAGCTAAGATTTTTCTAATACCTCTATCTGTGTATGCCTTGTTCCATGATGATTCAAATAAATATTTTGCCCCTATTTTTTCCATTGTGTCTATATGTAATGCTAGTATTTCCTTAAAGTTATTAGGAAACGGAACTATTCTGTCTTTTATTTAGAATATCACAGACAATGTATTTTTAAAAAAGGTTAATGAATAGATAGTTAACCACTCTGCACTGCAAGTGCAGAGCTTAATATTACGGCATGAATGCCTCATGTATGTACTAACTTAAAAGTTAGAAACTATTTGTGTATGGTTCATTTAAAAAGTGTCACAACACAAAAAGAATATATCTGTGAAGTGTAAGATTTTGTTAAAAAAATATCGAGTCAATCATTTAATTTGTGTAAGTTCATTTTTTATTTTCCAATAAATCATATTTAAAATCTCCACAAAGTATTTCAAATTGATTTAAAGCTAAAGACCAATCTTTAATAGGCATGGTCCATTTTTTGGCTGCATTTTGTAGGGATAAAAATATTATTTTTTGAATTGACTTATCATCTGGAAACACCCCCTTATTTTTGATAATTTTTCTAATTTGACGATTTACAGATTCTATAGTGTTAGTAGTATAAATTACCTTTCTGATCTCTTCAGGAAAGGCAAAAAACGGTATTATCCCAGACCAATTACGTTGCCAAATATCAGAAATTACCGGATATTTTTTATCCCATTTTACACCAAATTGCTGAAGTTTTAAACGTGCCATTTCGTCATTATTAGCTGTATAAATTTGTTTTAGATCTGATGTGACCTCTTTTAAATCTTTATATGACACATACTTTACTGAATTGCGAACCATATGTACAATACATAATTGTACTATAGTACTCGGGAATACACTGCTTATAGCTTCTGGAAAGCCCTTTAAACCATCCACACAAGCAACATAAATTTGTTCAATTCCTCGATTCTTTAACTCAGTAACTACTTGCATCCAAAATTTAGCACCTTCATTTTTGCCTATCCAAATGCCAAGTAACTCCTTTTTCCCTTCTATATTTACAGCAAGTGCTAAATATACTGCTTTATTTATTACTATGTGATTGTCTCTAGATTTTACATAGATACAGTCCAAGTATAATATTGGATACACCCTATCTAAACAACGATTTTGCCACCTAGTTACTTCTTCTATCACCCCATCTGTTATGGTGGATATCAAGTCACCAGATACATCAGTTTGATATATTTCTTCTAAATGCCCTCGGATCTCGCTGACTGTCATACCGCGACCATAAAGGGATATCACTTTCTCATCAAATCCATTAAATCTCCTCAGCCCTTTTGGTATTAATTGAGGATTATACTCTCCTTCCCGATCTCTTGGTACTTCTACTGTCAGCTTACGACCATCCCCATCAATTACTGTCTTCTCATAGCTACCATTACGACGATTATTATCTACTTTTGGCATCTTGCTATGTTTTGAATATCCTAATTCATGATCCAACTCACTTGCTAATATTTTCTCAACTATTTGCTTCTTTAGCTGTTGAAATAAACCATCTCGACCAAATAACTCCGATGGATCTGCTTTTGATAATAATTCTTCTACTAGCTGATTACTGATGTCTAATGTATCTTTATCTGTATCTGATTTTTTAGCCATAATTCCTCCTTGCTTGCTTAAGTTACTTTTTTTACAGTAATCTCTTACTGCTTTCTTTGCAACTTACACAAACTATAGGACAGACTCAAAATATCTTATCTTTTCTTGATAAGATATTTAAAATTTATGTTGAAACGACGCACTGCAAGTGCGGGGTTTTTCTCCCAAAGTGGGACAATAAATACCTGTTTCCTCACCAAACAACAAATGAATCAACATATTTAGCGGTATGAATAATCGTGCCATTAATTCAACAAATCTATTATAACTCAAGGCTTTGGGAAAATCATCCTTATGCATGCACTCTATATAACTTTTATAGAAAAATTTAAAATTCTTAGCATAGGATGTATGAAACATAATTATTATTGTTAACATTTCACTTAGACTCATGCTACAACAGCGATTTCTTTGCTTATTTGATGGTAATAACTTTCTCTGTTCATACTCCAAATAAATTTTACAAAAATCATCTATAAAACTATATAATTCTGTGATATCTTTTCTCATGCCTGTAGTTTGTTTTTTTGTTTAAAAATATAAATACTGCAGGCACTCCTTTTTGACAATCCTTTTATCTATTACTATTTCATCTATATCTTATCCCGAACTGACGTAACATATGATTTAACTGCAGTCCACATAGCCCATATATTCCAACTAGAAATGTGACTTATAACCATGGGGCTTTCTACTAATTCTGTATTAGAGCTCTTTCGAAACTCTACTTCTGCTGGTGATTTGTACGTTGATGCGGTACTCGAATCCGTAACGGAATTAGAGTACGCTGCGGTTCGAGGTGAAGCGTCTCCTTCAAATCCCTCAGCATAAGCGAGTTTCGAAAGAGGTCTATTATTAGCTTCTAAAGACTCAATCTCAGATTTAGTGCTATCAATCACTGTAGTAGCTTCCGTACTATTTATATAAGATGCTTCTGTAGCTACATCACAACCTCTATCATTTGCTGATATATCAGATTGATTACTATCAACAGTATGTTGTTCATTTAAAACTGTTACCTCTGTATTATCAAGATAATCGCTTGCTATATTAATAGAGCTAGTTTTTTCTTGTTGATCATTACAATCTTGAAACTCAGTTAGGGATTCTTGCATAGGGCTAGATTGCTGTTCTACATTATGTTGTTCTACCGCTTCTACATCACAACTTAATTGATCAGTAGCTATGTCTATTTGAAACTCTCTTGTTTCAGGATAAGTTATTGTTATATTTTTTAGCTCCTCAACATCAGTAATAGACTCTATCTTTTCTTCTTCTATCGTTTCTTCATAATTTTCTACTACATGAAATATCTCAGTAGGCACAGGTTGCTGTTCTATATCATAATCTAGTTGATTTATTGGCTCATCAATATCTGTAATATAGTCTTCATCTTGAGACTCTATTGCTTCAAGGAAAGTTATTGATATATCACTTGACTCATCATTAATATCTATAGAATCCGTATTTTCTTCTTTAATATAAATCCCTTTTTCCTTATTATATGATTCAGTTATTCCTTTAGATATCTTTTCTAACTTTTTAGTAGAAGTATCGACCCATTTACTATACTTCCTAGTAAGATTTGCAGTAAGTTGTACTACAATTTTATCTTTATTGTTCTCTAAATATGTATCATTAAAATCAGCTAATACTGGCAATAATTTAGCTATCAGCTTTTTACTTTGTGTTGTTTTGGTTATTTTTAACTTCTGAATTGATAATAATATTATTTCCATAGAGGTAACAATACTATTCACAGAATCAGCAAATTTATGAATATTCTTTGAAGTGAACTTCTCCTGATCAAAATAACCCCACTCTCCACCCTTTTTGCCTTGGTTTATTTCTACTGCAAAATGCTTAAGTCCGGTTCTATTAATGACTGTCTTAAAAGATGGAGACACACCATAACCATTTTTTAACATATAAGTTTGCACTTTATCAGGGATTGTTATATATTTCGTAACTTCCGAAGCAATATCTTTTGTACTAAATCTAGCCTCTTCATTCGAGTCTCTTAAAACTATCATACTAACAAGATCATCTTGTAAACGTCCAGTAACAATATCTGCGATTCCTTCATTAGTTGATAATTTTTTAATTACATCTGCTCTATATTGCTCAATTTCCTCTTTAAACTTATTAATTTTTTTTTGCACCCTCTGATGTTGTCTCTATTTCATCAAGTCTTTTCTTTATATCTTTTATCGTCATAAATAGACTTAGTGCACCTTTCTGCTCATTATATAATAATGAGTGACACATTATCTGAAAAATATCCTTTGTTATATCAACTTCACCTTGATTGCCAGCTACTGTGCTAAAAAACTCTTTACGTAAATATTTCTCAAAAACATGCAGACTATTTTCCCTCAGCTTACTAATAATATCATCCACTTGTTGTGGCGTTTTAGATACACCTAATTCGCTTGAAGATTCTGTGTTATCTACTTCCTTTGTTAAAGGAAAAGCTTCCTGAACAAGTGTAACTGTATTTACTGTTAAAATATCTTGGGACATGTTCTTATATTTTTCTATAAAATTAAAAAAACTTACCTCCGTATCAAACGGATATTACGATTGCGACGGATTATAACATACTTATTCAAACAATGCAAGATAAAAATATATCTTCTGCTTCTCAGGGCAGTTTCAAAGCCACAATCAAGAGTTGGCATATGTAGTAGTATTAACTATTAAGGATGTCATCACCCCCTGCGAAAGTAGCTTACTATAGGCTATTTTTTTAGATTCCTCACCGAAGCAGGAATGACATACTAGTGATCCACTCAGGCAAAGCCTTCACGGGAATGACATTGAATAAGAACGGAAGCAAATTTTGACGACAAAATTACCATAACTCTTCTATTAATGCTATGGTATTAGCCCTTAGATCTAGGTCATAATCTATGGTATTATTTATTATTCGTTTGATATTTGCAAATTTTGTTATCAAATAATCAGGGGAATTAGAACGCAATTGATTAAATATTTTATTCTCTAATTCATTGAATTCAATATTAATATTGAGAGACTTTTTAGCAATTCTATTAACTAGATATAGCATGCTACAAGCAAAATCTCCCCATAATTCCTTGTTTTTACTGGTAAATTCTTCGATAAGATCTAACTTCACTTTAGGATTTGCATAGTTAGCAATGTACGTCGTAAATTTAACATATATATCGCTTCCCACTAAGCGATTTTGTGATTTTATGTTAATTTTAGCACATCTAGATCTTATAGTACTTATTATTCCGGCAGCCCTTGAGGTAATCAAGAAAATAAAACTATCCTTTGGCGTATCTTCTAAAAGTTTAAGACAGGAATTTGCTGCATTGAGATTCATTAAATCTGCTTGATAAATAACAGCTACTCTATATTTAGATATTGATGATGTTCTATAAAAAAATTGCTGTAAATCTCTAATTTGGTCAATAGATATGTCTTTGACACTGCTCGTCACAGAATTATCCCTAGCTACTAAACGATAATCTGGATGATTTGTTAATTGAATTTTATCTACAATCAAACTGCTTTTTATAAATATAAGCAAATCTTCTAAAACTTTTGCGGGATCATCAACATCAATCAACCAACTATTATAAAGCCTAGCCTGTTTGAATCTACATTCAAGATATTCTTTGATCATTCTGCTAATGGTATAATAAAAAATAGGTTTCTAGGCTTTGCCAACATGGGTCAGAAACCACAGCTGCCGAAAGTTAGAAGAGGAAGCGGTTTTAGAAGTCATAATGGCAGTTTAAAAGTTACAGAAAAATAACCAAGGTCATTGCGAGGAGGTATAAGCCGACGAAGCAATCCATTTTTGGTTACTTTTATGGATCGCTTCGTCGACCTACGGTCTTCTCGCAATGACGTTGACCATATACAACTTTTAAACTGCCCTGCCTAAAACCCACTCTACCTTTCGAACTTTCAACAGTTGTGGAGCAGAAATGCCAACGTAAGTAATGATACTTGTATGGCAAAAGCGATGGCAATCCCTACGTAGGCAGGGATGACACTAGCTTTGTTGTATTGAACTCAGGTTACTTAAACTTGCACCCTTGGTAAAAACTATAATATTTTACAGAAGCAGGTTCTAAGTAAAATACGAACTTACGAATTATTACAAGCTTCCTTCATTTTCTTACCGGCTCTAAAGACTGGTTGTTTATAGGCAGCAATATGCATTTTCTCACCAGTTTTTGGATTACGACCTTCACGTGCAGCTCTACTTTGTATATGGAAAGAACCAAACCCCACTAGGTTAACGTCCTCACCACGACTAAGTGCTTTAAGTACACTGTCTACAACCCAAGTAAGGGCCTTTTCTGCATCACTTTTTGAATGACCTGCTTCAGCCATTAATGCTACTAATTCTCCTTTATTCATATGCTCAACTCTCCAAATAAATTGTTAACATTTCAGACATTAATGTATTTAGTATACTCAAATGATTTAGAGAATTGGATTTGAAAATGAAGAACAAGCGGTGCGTACATAAGATACGTTGTTACGTTCGTCCTTGATATTAAAAAAACAATTCTTCAAAGCAGAAGAATATATACTAACATACCAGCAAGATTTGTTATATCTCGTTGGGTAGATTATAGCAAACACTAAATTGACTGCAACTGAGACTTCTTTAGAACTTTTGAATATATTATTTTATAATCTAATTTCAATAAAATTGTATTTATCAGGAGTTTCGCAGTTAGCAAAATTGCGAATCAGCTAAAAGGCATCTAATGTTGTTCTGAATTGATGTTTTTATAACTTCCCAAGTTTGTTGATATAAAGTAATTTTTTCATTTATCCTCCTTTTGTTCATATCGAGCCAAGCAAATACAGCAAGGCAAATATGATTTCTCTGAGCTCGACCCGTGCGTGCCTGACAGCGTTCAATACCACAAGTTTGTTTTAATTCTCGATGATAAACTTCTATAGACCACCGTGCCTTAACAATTTTCTCTATTTGTTCACGTGTTGGATTTTCTAAGTTAGTTGTTATGTAATCAATGCGACCATTTTTTGCCACAAACTTAAATACCGTAACCCAACCGTATCCACGTAGGTGAATTTTTAGTCCCTCATCAGGAATCTCTAAACTTTCTAAGCTAACATTAACCTCAGTTTGATGTAAGAGGAAGGTTGAGATTGTTTAATTTTCCAAAAGCTACAGAAATTTTATTAGGCTTAAAAACATAGGCAAGCAGTCCAGCTAATACGTTAGTTTGAAAATTCATAACAGATCTGTGCCTTGTATGGTCTATATGACAAAGGTTTTTTAGTTGATCGTTAATGGTTTCAATAATATACCTTTTATTTAAAAACCGCTTTTTAATAGGATCTATTATTTTTTCTTTCATATTACTTTTAATTTTTGTTATTAGTTCTAAACCTTGATTAGCAAGGGATTGAGTGAGTTTTTTACTGATATACCCACGATCACCAAAAAGCCAGCCTTGTAATTTATCTACTAAATTTTCCACCACTGCTCTATCATCAACATTTCCTGGAGTTAAAGAAAAACTCATAATCTCTCCGCAACTGTTAATGACAATATGTAGCTTACAACCAAAGAACCACCCAGTGGAAGTCTTACCTCTTTTTGCTATGTCTTTGAATACTTTATGTCTATTAATTCTTAAATTATGGCAAGCAGGAAGTTTAGTAGAGTCGATATAATATTGACCAGTTTGTTTTCCTGATAGGCTTTTTAGCAGTAACACCATGGGCATGAAGCTCATTGGCATTAACTGAATAAAACGACTATAGCTCACAAGTTTTGGAAATTCCTTTCTATAACTTTGACATAGGCAGCATAAATAAAAATCTTTAAAGGTACGGTAGTGACTCAAGTGAAACAGAAACTGGACTGATTTTTCAAGACAAATTTTTCACTAATTTTGTTTCCCATTTTACATAATTTTTAAGCTGCATTTTGTAAGTAATCAAGATACACGTTCATCGGTTTTTTATAACCAATACTTGAATGGAATCTTTGATTGTTATATTTATCCATGTATTTATCAATACCATCTTTAAGTTCTGCGATATTTTTAAAATCATTTATAAATATACAATTATATTTTAAAGTTCTAAAAAATCTTTCAATCACAATATTATCAATGCTTCTACCCTTACCGTTCATTGAGATTTGTATATTATTCTCTTTTAGAATTCCCGTATGCTCATGTCCAGTATATTGACTACCCTGATCACTATTGAATATTTGTGGTGCAGGGTATTTATTCAGTGCATCTTTTAATACATCGGTTACAAGTGATGCATCCATAGAATTAGATACTTTATAACTTAGTATTGCCTTACTATGCCAATCTATAATCGCCACAAGATACATAAATCCTCCGTTAGGAGTCTGTCCTATAGTTTGTGTAAGTTGCAAAGAAAGCAGTAAGAGATTACTGTAAAAAAAGTAACTTAAGCAAGCAAGGAGGAATTATGGCTAAAAAATTAGATACAGATAAAGATACATTAGACATCAGTAATCAGCTAGTAGAAGAATTATTATCAAAAGCAGATCCATCGGAGTTATTTGGTCGAGATGGTTTATTTCAACAGCTAAAGAAGCAAATAGTTGAGAAAATATTAGCAAGTGAGTTGGATCATGAATTAGGATATTCAAAACATAGCAAGATGCCAAAAGTAGATAATAATCGTATAATGGACTGAAAAAATTAGACAAAGAAGCAGGTATTTTTGTTTCTCAATAAGTATAGAATAGTTAACCACTCTGCACTGCAAGTGCAGAGCTTAATATTACGGCATGAATGCCTCATGTATGTACTAACTTAAAAGTTAGAAACTATTTGTGTATGGCTCATTTAGAAAGTGTCACAACACAAAAAGAATATATCTGTGAAGTGTAAGATTTTGTTAAAAAATATCTTATCTTATCTTATCTTTTCTTGATAAGATATTTAAAATTTATGTTGAAACGACGCACTGCAAGTGCGGGGTTTTTCTCCCAAAGTGGGACAATAAATAAAATTAAAGAGAAACAAATGGGTAAAAAACAAATTAAAAATTTTAGTGCAGAAGCAAAAACTAAAATAGTATTAGAGATGTTAAAAGAAGAATCAACAATAGGTCAGTTATCGGTCAAATATGAAGTAACGGCTAAAACTATGCAAAACTGGAAACGACAATTTTTAGATAATGCGTCATTGGCATTTGAGCCAGCAAAAGCTGTTAGTGAGTACAAAGGGCAGATTAGTGAACTTAAGAATCAAAACGATGAACTTGCAAAAGCATTAGGTAAGGCTACAGTCGAGAGGGACTGGGCGGTGGGAAAGCTAAACAGCTTGGACTTATCAAATAAGAAAAGTCTTGTCGACCCCAAGCTGAGTACGTTAGCAAAGACAAGGCAATGTGAACTATTAAAGATAAGCAGATCTGGAGTATATTATAAAGCTAAAGTAATGAGCTTATATAATCTTGATATTTTAAATAGAATAGATGAAATATATACGGATAACCCTGAGTATGGTTATCGTTATATATACAAACAATTATTGGAAGACGGCTTTAATGTGGGCAGAGATAGGGTGCTTAAATATATGGGAATAATGGGTATAGAAGCTATTCATCCTCATAAAAAGCAATCTACTTCTGTGAAGGATGGTCAACATAAAATTTATAGCTATTTGCTTGAGCCGTACTGGCACAAATCAGGAACGAATAGAACTATTCATGTACCTTATGTTAATCAAGTGTGGAGTGGTGACATTACTTATATTAGAACTAACGGAGGATTTATGTATCTTGTGGCGATTATAGATTGGCATAGTAAGGCAATACTAAGTTATAAAGTATCTAATTCTATGGATGCATCACTTGTAACCGATGTATTAAAAGATGCACTGAATAAATACCCTGCACCACAAATATTCAATAGTGATCAGGGTAGTCAATATACTGGACATGAGCATACGGGAATTCTAAAAGAGAATAATATACAAATCTCAATGAACGGTAAGGGTAGAAGCATTGATAATATTGTGATTGAAAGATTTTTTAGAACTTTAAAATATAATTGTATATTTATAAATGATTTTAAAAATATCGCAGAACTTAAAGATGGTATTGATAAATACATGGATAAATATAACAATCAAAGATTCCATTCAAGTATTGGTTATAAAAAACCGATGAACGTGTATCTTGATTACTTACAAAATGCAGCTTAAAAATTATGTAAAATGGGAAACAAAATTAGTGAAAAATTTGTCTTGAAAAATCAGTCCAGTTTCATATTTATTTTGCTCCGTATCAAAATGCTTGCAAAAATCATCAATTAAGCAGAAAATCTCCGTAAGAGGGATCATAATATATTCTCCAATTTTGTTGTTATTATTCGAGAACTTTATAATCCCTCCCTTCTTACTTTTCAAATATTCTTTCTCCTAACACACTAGTTTAAAAGAAGGTTTTATTTTTACCATAGCTCACCACCAACAGTTTGTTTATGTTATTACATAATGCTTAGCATTTTGTTTGGTGCTTACGTCAAACTCAGGTTAACATTATGATTAACTTTTCTATTTTTTCTTAGGTTACTAACCCATGTCCAACCTAAATTACGTATATGTTTCAAATTCTCCAAACCGCTATACCACGCATCCATTACTACTGCATCAGGATTGATCCCTCTTTCCTTAGCTAAAGTAAGCATATCACAAAAATGCTCATTCTTTGTTTTTCCATCAGTTTCTTTATCATATATTCTATAATCTACAGGGGTAGATTGATCAGTTTTAGCATTGTAATGCAGTAAGTTGATCATCCCTATACCAGGTATAACATCATGTACAGCTCCAGAATATTGATAATGTACAAGCTCAATTTTCTTACTGTATTGCTTTGACAATAACGTGTCATCTCCCACTAATAAACAAGAAGCTTCCCTATCAATATATTTTGACACTTCTCTGTAGATCCCGCTAGGGCGGAAATCCTTACTATTTAACCATCGACTTGCACTATCATGAGATAGGTTTATTGGACTTACTTCAGATAATGCTTTACCACTATATCTTACGCTACTTGCTTGTAAAAATGATTTATATAAGTCTTTGCTACATTTTGATCTTGCCATGCTTAACTAAAACTCTTTCTTGCTAGATTAACATATTTTTTGCTAAGTGCGAAACTCCTGTTTATTTTACATCAAATTAGTTTCTTATCCTGTAGTTAGGAGGATAGTATATTATTTTTGCTTAAATGAAATAATTAGTTGAAAATCATAATAGTTTATATATTATAGCTTTCTTATTTAATATATAAAAAGGGAACTTTTATGATCACTAGACTATTCTACATATTATGTATTTCAATTTTTAATTTAAATACTAGTGCTAATCCAGCTCCATTGGGTTTTGAATTAAATAAAGCAAGTATAGCAGATGTAGAGCGAGTATATCAGATTACTAAAAAAGAGAGGAATCATTGGGATGGATATAATTATTATGTTAATGTTAGAGAGGTCAAATTAGAGGGACTGACTGAATTATTAGTAATATGTAATGATGATAATATTATCCAAGCAATCATCTTAACGATAAATAACGATAAATTTACAGAGTTTTATGAGTTACTTGCAGAAAAATACAAACTCACCCATAGCCAAAACCCTAATTTACGTCAGTTCGGGATAAGATATAGATGAAATAGTAATAGATAAAAGGATTGTCAAAAAGGAGTGCCTGCAGTATTTATATTTTTAAACAAAAAAACAAACTACAGGCATGAAAAAAGATATCACAGAATTATATAGTTTTATAGATGATTTTTGTAAAATTTATTTGGAGTATGAACAGAGAAAGTGATTACCATCAAATAAGCAAAGAAATCGCTGTTGTAGTATGAGTCTAAGTGAAATGTTAACAATAATAATTATGTTTCATACCAATTGCAATAATTAACACGGTGTATTTATCCAGTCTCTATACATAATTGATTTTACTAAATCTACATTATGAGCAAGTTGATTCCAAGCGTAACAAGCCATAGTGACGATATCTTCATATACACCATAACATTGGTTAGACAAGTAATGATTCTTGATCCATTCCCAAACTTGTTCCATTGCATTAAGTTCCGGTGCATAGGGCGGAAGCGGTATCAAAGTGATATTGCTTGGCACAGTTAGTTTTTTGGCTGTGTGCCAACCTGCATTATCCGTTAGTAAAGCTATATGTCGGTTGCCTTGAATACTGCGAGAAAGGTCTTCTAAGAATTTATTCATTGCCTGTGTGTTTGCATATGGTAAAATTAATGCAAAAGCTTCTCCTGTATCATGGCAAGCAGCTCCATAAATATATGTTGAAATGAATTGCTGTTGCCGAACTTTACGGGGTCTAGTGCCACGCTTAGCCCATATACGAGTTAAGCTACCTTGTTGCCCAACTCGAGTTTCATCTTGAGACCATATATCAACTTTACATCTATCGATATTTTTTGGTAATAATTCTGTTAACATATCTGAAAAGTTTTTTTATATGTATTTTGAGTCTCTTGATTTGACTTTGGATGCATTGAACAAGAAGTAATCCAGCTAAAACCAAGGCGGTGCATAGTATTGTAGACTGTTTTTAAAGCACATTTAGCACCATATTCCTCAAGTAACATGATATGTAACTCCTTTCCAGTTATATACCCACCAGTTTTAACCTCAGTTTGATGCAAGATGAAGGTTGAGATTGTTTAATTTTCCAAAAGCTACAGAAATTTTATTAGGTTTGAAAACATAGGCAAGTAGCCCAGCTAATACATTAGTTTGAAAATTCATAACAGATCTATGCCTTGTATGGTCTATATGAAAAAGGTTTTTCAATTGATCATTAATGGTTTCAATAATGTGCCTTTTATTTAAAAACTGCTTTTTAATAGGATCTATTATTCTTTCTTTCATATTACTTTTAATTTTTGTTATTAGTTCTAAACCTTGATTAGCAAGGGATTGAGTGAGTTTTTTACTGATATACCCACGATCACCAAAAAGCCAGCCTTGTAATTTATCTACTAAATTTTCCACCACTGCTCTATCATCGACATTTCCAGGAGTTAAAGAAAAACTCATAATCTCTCCGCAACTGTTAATGACAATATGTAGCTTACAGCCAAAGAACCACCCAGTGGAAGTCTTACCTCTTTTTGCTATGTCTTTGAATACTTTATGTCTATTAATTCTTAAATTATGGCAAGCAGGAAGTTTAGTAGAGTCGATATAATATTGACCAGTTTGTTTTCCTGTTAGGCTTTTTAGCATTAACACCATGGGCATGAAGCTCATTGGCATTAACTGAACAAAACGACTATAGCTCACAAGTTTTGGAAATTCCTTTCTATAACTTTGGCATAGGCAGCATAAATAAAAATCTTTAAAGGTACGGTAGTGACTCAAGTGAAACATTACTATAATAGTAATAATCTCTGAGAGTCCTATACTGCAGCCCACTTTACGCTTACGGTTAGGATTTGGTAATATATATTTATTGTCCCACTTTGGGAGAAAAACCCCGCACTTGCAGTGCGTCGTTTCAACATAAATTTTAAATATCTTATCAAGAAAAGATAAGATAAGATAAGATATTTTTTTAACAAAATCTTACACTTCACAGATATATTCTTTTTGTGTTGTGACACTTTTTAAATGAACCATACACAAATAGTTTCTAACTTTTAAGTTAGTACATACATGAGGCATTCATGCCGTAATATTAAGCTCTGCACTTGCAGTGCAGAGTGGTTAACTTCGCTCCGTATCAAAATGCTTGCAAAAATCATCAATTAAGCAGAAAATCTCCGTAAGAGGGATCATAATATATTCTCCAATTTTGTCATTATTATTAGAGAACTTTATAATCCCTCCCTTCTTAATTTTCAAATGTTCTTTCTTACGTCAAACTCAGGTAGTTTTACTTTCACTGAGCGTATTGATTTTATCAAAAAGAGCAGACTCTTGTATAGTGTTAATCTTCCTAGGGGCACCGCTTCTTTGTGATTCAAATAATCCTTCAAAACCATGATTCCTAAATCTTCTGAGCCATGATTGCACAGTTTTCCAGTGTGACTTCACTATTTCAGATATGGCTTTAAAAGATTTGCCTAATTGAAGGTGATACATCGCCAATAAACGTATACGATTTCGACCATGCGGCTCATGTTTCATCATTTTTATAAAATCATGACCTTCAAAACCTTGCGGTAATATTAACCTAGCTATTTGATTACCTTTTATCAGTTAAAAAACCATTTTATAACACTGCGTTAATTATTGCAATTGGTATCATACATCCTATGCTAAGAATTTTAAATTTTTCTATAAAAGTTATATAGAGTGCATGCATAAGGATGATTTTCCCAAAGCCTTGAGTTATAATAGATTTGTTGAATTAATGGCACGATTATTCATACCGCTAAATATGTTGATTCATTTGTTGTTTGGTGAGGAAACAGGTATTTATTTTATTGACTCTACAACGATTAAAGCTTGTCACAATAAAAGGCGTTATAGCAATAAAGTTTTTAAAGGATTAGCCAAATATAGTAAATCCTCTATGGGGTATTTTTATGGTTTTAAATTACATGTAATAATCAATAATAAAGGGGAGTTTATGGCATTAAAAGTGACCAAAGGCAATGTAGATGATAGGGTTCCAGTACCGGAGTTAACAAAAAGATTAACTGGAATTATAGCAGCTGATAAAGGTTATATTAAGCAAAATTTGTTCTTAAATTTATATGAAAGAGGCTTAAAAATGATTCATGGAATTAAGAAGAATATGGAAAATAAATTAATGGATTTGAAAGAAAAAATCTTACTTCGAAAGCGTAACTTAATTGAAACAGTTTTTGATTATCTAAAAACTCAATAACAACCAGCTGAAGCTGGTGGGTTGATATCTAGACTGGAAGTCGCTATTACTCTAAAGAGATATTACTAATGCCTGTGCTATCTCTCTGATCCTAATTCTTATAAGTTACCCTGCAATACTTTTGTAGCGATATTTAGTGATCCAAACAACATGAAAGCGATGGTAAAATACAGTGTGGCTAGTCTTGTTATAATCTGTCATATATGATATTTTAATATACATAAGAGCAAGCTCTTCATGTATATTAAAATATCATATATTCAAGTTATAGTGAATTGAAATATTAGAACAAGGACTGAAGTCTTTCCCAGCTGAAGCTGGGGGTTTTAACCAAAAAGGTGACTATAAAAATAAAGTTATTATACATAAACCTCATTATAATGCAATTAACCACAATATTACAAATATATTCAATAGATATCTTTCGAAATTCTACTTCTGCTGGTAATTTATTTGTGCTACCGGTACTCTGCTTCTCACGTGCATCATAGTCCGCTGCGGGCTGAGGTTTCGTGGTTTCTTTAAATTACTCAGCATAAGCAAGTTTGCTAAAGATATCTATTATTCATAGATATCTCAAGCGTATTTTTTGAAACATCTATTCCCATAAATATCTTGCTTTTTTTAGTCATTTGCTTTACCTATAATTAGTGGTTGTTTTGCAAAGTTTTGATACATGATTGTAAATTCGATCTCTAAGATTCTGCTACCGTTTGTATCATACTTTGTAATTCAAGGGAGGAGGTCATCAATATACCTTTGGTCTTTAAGGACCTATCTAATTTAAACTGTGTCACTCCTTCCTGACCATATTAACTCCATAAAGAGCTAATATTCAAGATACAATCCAAAAAATAACCTGCAAAGGTCGTTAGATAATATGGATTCCTCTACCTAAGCGGGAATGACATTGAGTTAGATGACCTGCGTATGACATAAAACGATGTAGACCAACTACTTTTGTTATAAACAAAAAATAAGAGCAATTTCTATGCTAATTAGAAAAATTAAATTTAAAACATATAAACTCCTCTCTTACATAATATTGCTACTACCTTTAATAGCAAACGGTAAGATTATTGATGTTAATAGTTTAGACCAAATAAATAAGGACTACGAAGAATTATGCAATAATTATTCCCCTAAAGATATCTTAGTGGTCTTGGGTAGAGAAAAAGTTATATTCAAATCATTTTTCCCCCCAATTATCCAATTGAATAAAAATGAATTATCTAAGCTACATGAAATATTCAAAGCAGTTAGACCCTCAAAGGATGCTTATTTTGATACAATACTGCTTACAGAGTATAAAAATGAGTTATTAGATGTCAATTTGCCTAATTTTATAAAGAATATAATGGATAAAGGTAGCCCCGTAATTCTGAGTGATCATGGTTTAACTGGTAACTTTAACAATATAAAGAAACTAGAAATATGGGAGGCTGAGTATTTAAAGAAATTTAATATTGATTTGTCCAACAGTTTCCCACAACATAATTATCTTATTTTTAATAATATGAAGCCTTTTGATAATACTTATCCGACGTTTTATCAGGGTATATTGAGTAGTAATAATAATGCTTCATTTCAGTTGATATTAAATTTTTTAATAGAAGTGAAGTTTATGCCAAAAGTTTTAATAATGGTTGATGGAAATTCCAGTGAGTTGACTGCAATGGAAAGTCAACTAAGAAATTATGACGATAATGTGATGTTTATTGGCTATAATTATAAATTATCTGACCAAAAAGAATCAATATTCAATTCTCGTGATTTAAAAAAATCACTTAATGAATTGGTTAATAAGGTAAATGCAGTAAAGAGAAGCAATGACAAAATCAAAGTTAAGAATCAAGAGAGTGTAAATCCATATGATAATAAAAAATAACTTTTTATTAAAATTATTGTTAATTTTTATCATGTTACCATATACAGCTTATGCAATAATTATTCCCACTTATTCTATAGATTCTGTTACGGTAAAAAATTTACTTGAAAAAATTGATGCATCTAGCTTAGTGCTAATCAATATTGATGATACAATAGTTACGCCTAAGTCTAAGATGTTTCGTTATGCTAATCCTTATAGAGGGTTTGTTGAAGAGCTGGCAAGTTTGGCAAAATATCATCCTAATGTGGATGAGATAATTGCTAAGTTGCTATTGCAAAGACAAGTTATGTTAGTAGAAGCTAGTTGGCCAAAATTTATCGATAAATTGAAAAGTTCAGGGGCTTTGGTTTTTGGGTTTACTAAAATTAACCCAGCATGTAGACTGATTAAAAATTATGAGGAATGGCAATATGAGCAGCTAAGTAGACTCGGTATTAAATTTACTGATAAAATTAATAATAAAGAAATATTAAAATTTGATGAAACTGATAAACGGTCACCAATTTTTCATAAAGGTATAATATTTACTGACTATCTAAATAAAGCTCAGGCACTACGTGAGTTTATGAGTATCACAAATATTTTACCTAATAACATTATAATCTTTGAGAATAAAAAAAGTGAATTAGATAACATAGATAATTTTCTAAGAACAATTGATCTAGATTGTTATGGGGTAGAATATTTAGCCGTTACAGAATTACAAGGTACTCCACAGGAGGATATAGTGAAATTTCAACAGGAAATATTATTAAAAACAGGAAAGTGGTTAGAAGATGATGAGGCTAAACAATTTATAACAAATAGCAAATAATGAATAGTTAACCACTCTGCACTGCAAGTGCAGAGCTTAATATTACGGCATGAATGCCTCATGTATGTACTAACTTAAAAGTTAGAAACTATTTGTGTATGGCTCATTTAGAAAGTGTCACAACACAAAAAGAATATATCTGTGAAGTGTAAGATTTTGTTAAAAAATATCCTATCTTTTCTTGATAAGATATTTAAAATTTATGTTGAAACGACGCACTGCAAGTGCGGGGTTTTTCTCCCAAAGTGGGACAATAAATGATGCTTAATTTAATTAAGTCTTTAAAAAGTTTAATTACTGAAGCTGGTGGGATTGCTTTAATTAGAAGAGATTTAGGGTTAATAGTTTCTTATAAAGATGATAATTCTCCCGTGACAAATGCTGATAAGGAAATTAGTAGCTTTATATATGATGGTTTAAAGAACCTAGCACCTAATATTCCTGTAGTTTGTGAAGAAAGAGATATAATTGCTCTGAATGACAATCAATTTTGGTTGATTGATCCGATTGATGGTACAAAAAGTTATATAAAAGGTGAGGATACGTATACAGTAAATATTGCATTGATAAAAAATGGTATGCCTATTATTGGTTTTATCTATCAACCATCTGTGCAGAAATTATATTATACAGATGCTAATAATGCTTTAAGAATTGAACAAAATGGCGTAGAAACAAACTTCGATGCCTTACCTAAAACTCATTATAGGGCTGTTGTTAGCTCACGTTCGTCAAATTCAGATATCAAGGAATTCCTAAAGAAACATCTAATTACTGAAATAGTTACTATACCAAGTTCAATTAAATTATGTTTAGTAGCAGAAGGGAAGGCGGATATTTATCCTAAGTTTGGTCCAACTATGGAATGGGATATTGCAGCGGGACATGCGTTAATTAAAGCTAGTGGTGGAAATATTGTGGATATAGATGGAAATGAATTAGTTTATCAAAAGAAGAACTTCCAAAATCCTCATTTCTATGCTTATAGTCGATATTTCCCTATCTTTACTTCATTTTGATATTGATTTATAACCTCAAGTATTGATGTAATAAATTAATAGTAGGCTCAAGTAATCATCGCCATTAGGAGTGATGTCACCCCTACGTAGGTAGGGGGCTAAAATAACTCAACACAAGCTATCTTGGTCATTTTTGATTCCTGCTTACGCAGGGGAATGACATAACACGTGAATTTGGGATAAGGATATTGTGAACATGTAGATTAAAATCAAATTTTGTTGAAGGTTTATTTTTCTTTAATGAGTAAGCAACAAGAGTAGATAATATATGGACAAAGGCATTTATTGGTGATCTATGTCTAGTATGTTCAAGGTTCATTTTATTTTTTAGATAATCAAAAACTGTTTCAATTAAGTTACGTTTTCGAAGTAAGATTTTTTCTTTCAAATCCATTAATTTATTTTCCATATTCTTCTTAATTCCATGAATCATTTTTAAGCCTCTTTCATATAAATTTAAGAACAAATTTTGCTTAATATAACCTTTATCAGCTGCTATAATTCCAGTTAATCTTTTTGTTAACTCCGGTACTGGAACCCTATCATCTACATTGCCTTTGGTCACTTTTAATGCCATAAACTCCCCTTTATTATTGATTATTACATGTAATTTAAAACCATAAAAATACCCCATAGAGGATTTACTATGTTTGGCTAATCCTTTAAAAACTTTATTGCTATAACGCCTTTTATTGTGACAAGCTTTAATCGTTGTAGAGTCAATAAAATAAATACCTGTTTCCTCACCAAACAACAAATGAATCAACATATTTAGCGGTATGAATAATCGTGCCATTAATTCAACAAATCTATTATAACTCAAGGCTTTGGGAAAATCATCCTTATGCATGCACTCTATATAACTTTTATAGAAAAATTTAAAATTCTTAGCATAGGATGTATGAAACATAATTATTATTGTTAACATTTCACTTAGACTCATGCTACAACAGCGATTTCTTTGCTTATTTGATGGTAATAACTTTCTCTGTTCATACTCCAACTCAATAACAACCAGCTGAAGCTGGTGGGTTGATATCTAGACTGGAAGTCGCTATTACTCTAAAGAGATATTACTAATGCCTGTGCTATCTCTCTGATCCTAATTCTTATAAGTTACCCTGCAATACTTTGTAGCGATATTTAGTGATCCAAACAACATGAAAGCGATGGTAAAATACAGTGTGGCTAGTCTTGTTATAATCTGTCATATATGATATTTTAATATACATAAGAGCAAGCTCTTCATGTATATTAAAATATCATATATTCAAGTTATAGTGAATTGAAATATTAGAACAAGGACTGAAGTCTTTCCCAGCTGAAGCTGGGGGTTTTAACCAAAAAGGTGACTATAAAATTGTACTATTCAAGAAAAAACAGTTGGATCGTTATGTTGCTTCAGCACAACATCAATTTGAACAAAAACTTTTTGAAAAGATATTTAAAAGTTTAAGTCAAGATAACTGTTATTTGATTGACCAAATCCTTGAACAAAACGAACAGTCAAAGAATGGTATTATAGAATTATCAGAGTTGAAAAATGATATACCCGGGGTTAGGCTAAAAAATGTTAATTTTGCTTTGGATAAGATCGCTTTATTAAAACAAATTACTTTGCCTAAATCGATTGTAGATTTAGTAGATAGAAAATTACTGCTGAAATATTATGATCGTATCATGGCTTTATCGCCTAGTAATATTTTAGAGTTTAGCCCTGTGGCAAAATATGCGACTATGGCAATATTCTGTTATATAAGATTGCAGCTAATATTAGATAGTTTAGCTGATACATTAATTAAGCTTATAAAACGTATGCGTTCTAGTTCTGAAAAATACGTAGATAACTATATTGTAAAGGAGGTTAAGCGTGTTGATGGAAAATTTGATATTCTAGAGAAATTAGCATCTTTATCAATTAACAATCCTAAAAGTACAATTGAAGATAAGATTTACCCTGAAGTTTCTAAAGAAAAACTAGAAGCAATAATTACTGATTTACAGCAACGCGGTAAATGGTATCAACAACAGGTACAAAATAAGATTCATTTAAAGTATGCGTATGGAAGTAGAACCACACTACTACCAATACTACAAACTTTTCAGTTAAAAGAAGATCACTCTAGTTATCAACCGATTTTAAAAGCTGTTGAATTTATTAATAAGTACTGGAATGAATCAGACTCAGAGTATTATGAAACGGAGCCGCCTATTGAAGGTATAATACCTACAAATTGGCATCCAATGGTTGTTCAAGTAGATAAAGATGTGATTAAAGTTAATAAATATAACTATGAGCTTGCCGTTTTAGAAGAATTGAAGCGTTTTTTAAACTTCAAAGCAATATGGATTAGAAACTGGACTGATTTTTCAAGACAAATTTTTCACTAATTTTGTTTCCCATTTTACATAATTTTTAAGCTGCATTTTGTAAGTAATCAAGATACACGTTCATCGGTTTTTTATAACCAATACTTGAATGGAATCTTTGATTGTTATATTTATCCATGTATTTATCAATACCATCTTTAAGTTCTGCGATATTTTTAAAATCATTTATAAATATACAATTATATTTTAAAGTTCTAAAAAATCTTTCAATCACAATATTATCAATGCTTCTACCCTTACCGTTCATTGAGATTTGTATATTATTCTCTTTTAGAATTCCCGTATGCTCATGTCCAGTATATTGACTACCCTGATCACTATTGAATATTTGTGGTGCAGGGTATTTATTCAGTGCATCTTTTAATACATCGGTTACAAGTGATGCATCCATAGAATTAGATACTTTATAACTTAGTATTGCCTTACTATGCCAATCTATAATCGCCACAAGATACATAAATCCTCCGTTAGTTCTAATATAAGTAATGTCACCACTCCACACTTGATTAACATAAGGTACATGAATAGTTCTATTCGTTCCTGATTTGTGCCAGTACGGCTCAAGCAAATAGCTATAAATTTTATGTTGACCATCCTTCACAGAAGTAGATTGCTTTTTATGAGGATGAATAGCTTCTATACCCATTATTCCCATATATTTAAGCACCCTATCTCTGCCCACATTAAAGCCGTCTTCCAATAATTGTTTGTATATATAACGATAACCATACTCAGGGTTATCCGTATATATTTCATCTATTCTATTTAAAATATCAAGATTATATAAGCTCATTACTTTAGCTTTATAATATACTCCAGATCTGCTTATCTTTAATAGTTCACATTGCCTTGTCTTTGCTAACGTACTCAGCTTGGGGTCGACAAGACTTTTCTTATTTGATAAGTCCAAGCTGTTTAGCTTTCCCACCGCCCAGTCCCTCTCGACTGTAGCCTTACCTAATGCTTTTGCAAGTTCATCGTTTTGATTCTTAAGTTCACTAATCTGCCCTTTGTACTCACTAACAGCTTTTGCTGGCTCAAATGCCAATGACGCATTATCTAAAAATTGTCGTTTCCAGTTTTGCATAGTTTTAGCCGTTACTTCATATTTGACCGATAACTGACCTATTGTTGATTCTTCTTTTAACATCTCTAATACTATTTTAGTTTTTGCTTCTGCACTAAAATTTTTAATTTGTTTTTTACCCATTTGTTTCTCTTTAATTTTATTTATTATTCTATACTTATTGAGAAACAAAAATACCTGCTTCTTTGTCTAATTTTTTCAGTCCATTATATTTAAAAATATTGGTCTTACATATGGTGATTTAGATGATTTAGAGTTTGCTGATGGTCAAACAATTTTTCATCAATTTGCAGAAATTTTAAGGAGGCATATTGTCTCGGGTAAACCTAATGCTTTTAATAAAATATTCAATCTTTTTATTTGCAAAATACAAGATGAAGATACGAAATCAATAGATATAAACATAGATTTAGATTTCCAATTTAAAGTAAATGATAATTTTGAAAGTTTATTTGATCGATTAAATAATCTTTATAAGAAAGGATTAAGTAATTATATCAACATTATTGTTCCAGATGTTAGTAGTGCAGAATTTGAGGCAGTGATTGAACATACTCAAAATGCAGAATTAAGAAAGACTTTTTATAAGCTAAGATATTACAGAAGCTCTCAAGAATTTGCGTTTAAAGACGTATATGACGAAGATACTTTTATAGATAATGCTGAAATTGTTAAGGAAGTTGTAAAACTACTACAAAAGTTTAAGATAAAATATTCAAAAAAACATCAATATCTAGGAGATTTCTTTGAATTATTACTTAATACTGGTTTTAAGCAAGAATCTGGACAATTTTTACACCAATACCTCTGACAAGATTTATTTGTAAATCTCTACCTATTAAACAAATAATAGATAAAAAAATAGAGAGTGATATAGATTTCTTGCCTTATGTCCTAGACTACGCCTCTGGCTCTGGCTCTGGACACTTTATAACGGAAATAATGGATGAGATAGATATCTATGTAAATCAAATAAAAGACGCTGATATTAAAGCTGGCAGAAATGCGATTAATAACTTTAATAGTCAAAGTAAAAATCTAAAATGGGCAAAAAATTATGTTTATGCAATAGAAAAAGACTACCGTCTCGTAAAAATTTCTAAGGTCAGCTCCTTTTTAAATGGTGATGGAGATGCTAATGTAATTTGTGCTGATGGACTAGCCCCTTTTGATAACGATAAATACAAAGGGAAACTTTACAAAAAAGAAAAAGGAAAAGAAAATAATGTTTTTGATATAATTGTAGCAAATCCACCTTATTCAGTAAGTGGATTTAAAAATACTGTAAAGAACGGAAAAGATACTTTTGAATTGTTTAATTCTTTAACAGATAAATCATCAGAAATTGAATGCTTATTTATTGAAAGAACAAAACAGCTAATGAAAGATGGTGCTGTTGCAGGTATTGTTTTGCCAATTTCAATATTAACAAATGGTGGTATTTACGAAAAAGCAAGAGAAATTATTTTAGATAATTTCTCTACTAAGGCGATTGTTTCTAGCGGTTCTAGTGCGTTCATGGCAACAGGAACAAAAACAATCATCTTATTTTTAGAAAAACGCCAATACTCTGAATTTATTCAAACAAAACATATCGTAAACAGATTTTTTACCAATTTTAACGATGTAATTTGTGGTGGAATTCACAACGCTTTTTCGACTTATGTAAGAAATACTTATGAAGATTTAACTTTTGAAGATTATCTCAATAACAACCAGCTGAAGCTGGTGGGTTGATATCTAGACTGGAAGTCGCTATTACTCTAAAGAGATATTACTAACGCCTGTGCATTATCTCTCTGATCCTAACTCTTAGGTTACCCTGCAGTATTTTATAGCGATATTTAGTGATTCAAACAACATTAAAGCGATGGTAAAATACAGTGTGGCTAGTCTTGTTAAAATATCATATGTTCAAGTTATAGTGAATTGAAATATTAGAACAAGGACTAAAGTCTTTCCCAGCTGAAGCTGGGGGTTTTAACCAAAAAGGTGACTATAAATATTTTACAAAATAAATCAACAAAGAATGAACAACAAAGGGTATTAACTAAAGAGTATAATTCTCTTTCTTACAATGAGGTTGTTGAATTAGAAAAACAAAAACTGATTTATAGTCACCTTTTTGGTTAAAACCCCCAGCTTCAGCTGGGAAAGACTTCAGTCCTTGTTCTAATATTTCAATTCACTATAACTTGAATATATGATATTTTAATATACATGAAGAGCTTGCTCTTATGTATATTAAAATATCATATATACGTCAGTTCGGGATAAGATATAGATGAAATAGTAATAGATAAAAGGATTGTCAAAAAGGAGTGCCTGCAGTATTTATATTTTTAAACAAAAAAACAAACTACAGGCATGAAAAAAGATATCACAGAATTATATAGTTTTATAGATGATTTTTGTAAAATTTATTTGGAGTATGAACAGAGAAAGTTATTACCATCAAATAAGCAAAGAAATCGCTGTTGTAGCATGAGTCTAAGTGAAATGTTAACAATAATAATTATGTTTCATACATCCTATGCTAAGAATTTTAAATTTTTCTATAAAAGTTATATAGAGTGCATGCATAAGGATGATTTTCCCAAAGCCTTGAGTTATAATAGATTTGTTGAATTAATGGCACGATTATTCATACCGCTAAATATGTTGATTCATTTGTTGTTTGGTGAGGAAACAGGTATTTATTTTATTGACTCTACAACGATTAAAGCTTGTCACAATAAAAGGCGTTATAGCAATAAAGTTTTTAAAGGATTAGCCAAACATAGTAAATCCTCTATGGGGTATTTTTATGGTTTTAAATTACATGTAATAATCAATAATAAAGGGGAGTTTATGGCATTAAAAGTGACCAAAGGCAATGTAGATGATAGGGTTCCAGTACCGGAGTTAACAAAAAGATTAACTGGAATTATAGCAGCTGATAAAGGTTATATTAAGCAAAATTTGTTCTTAAATTTATATGAAAGAGGCTTAAAAATGATTCATGGAATTAAGAAGAATATGGAAAATAAATTAATGGATTTGAAAGAAAAAATCTTACTTCGAAAACGTAACTTAATTGAAACAGTTTTTGATTATCTAAAAAATAAAATGAACCTTGAACATACTAGACATAGATCACCAATAAATGCCTTTGTCCATATATTATCTACTCTTGTTGCTTACTCATTAAAGAAAAATAAACCTTCAACAAAATTTGATTTTAATCTACATGTTCACAATATCCTTATCCCGAATTGACGTATATATGACAGATTATAACAAGACTAGCCACACTGTATTTTACCATCGCTTTCATGTTGTTTGGATCACTAAATATCGCTACAAAAGTATTGCAGGGTAACTTATAAGAATTAGGATCAGAGAGATAGCACAGGCATTAGTAATATCTCTTTAGAGTAATAGCGACTTCCAGTCTAGATATCAACCCACCAGCTTCAGCTGGTTGTTATTGAGTTTATCACAACTTATTCTCAAAAAGTTGTTTTAGCTGATAGCGGTGAAAAAGATATTGAAAAAGAATTTTATGGATATGAATTTTCAAATCGGCGTGGAAGTGAGGGAATTTATATTTATAAAGATGAAGAAGGTAACTTAAATTCAAAACTCTATAATCCTGAATTCGAAGGTCTTGAAGACCCGAACAAGTTAAATAGCTATATTTTAAGGAATTATAAAAAAGATAGTAAAATTGAACAAAAAATTGAACGAGCAAAACAATTCTTAATAAATGCAAAAGAAATGAAACAAGAAGTATTAAATAAACATTTGAAGTAACTAAATTAGACGGAAATACAACAATAAAAAAATTTTTATATTGACCTGCCTATAGATAATTATATAATCCACGCTTTCAATAAGTATAAAGTTATAATGATTAAATTACAAAAAATATTATTACAACTTATATATGTTTCTTAGTTTTTGTGAATGCTCAGGCAGATGAGATTACAGCTGATCAAAGATTTTTTTATATTGGTACTGAAGCTGGTATAGTAGAACCAGTAGTGAAAAAGTTTCGTCATAGTTCAGGTATTGGTTTTACTTTAAAAAGGTCTAATATGTATAGCGGTAAGATTGGTTACAGCTTCTATCCGCAAATGGCAATTGAGCTTTCGGTAACACACCAACCAAAATACCGACTACATTATGTTTTACCACAAAAAGAACTAGCTCCCTCTCTAATTATACCACAAACTCCAGGGATCACTAAGGTAATTTCCAATATATATATGATTAATTTAGTATATGATCTCGATAAAGTGCAGGAAATAACTCCTTTTGTTATATTAGGTGCTGGGGTGGCACGGGTAAAAGTTAACTCGGCTTCTTCTCGTTGGGATTTAATGAATGTAGAGTATTTTAAAATTAAAACAACTCGTAGTAATTGTTTTGCTTGGCAAGTGGGTCTTGGATTTTCTAAGGAGTTATCTAGAAATTTTAGCATTGATGCAGCAGTAAAATTACAAGCTGCTCATTCAATAAAGATTAACTATGCTACTTTGGATATGAAAACCCAGCAATTTATACCAGCCCCTCCTATTAAAAAGACCATAGGGGTTGGAGAATTTGGTATAGGGTTTACTTATAGGTTACCAATTTAATGCAAGAAGACTATTAGTGTATTGAATTTTTTAGTGTATAGTAGTAAAAATTTAAAGAATTGACAACAAAATACGGTGTTATCCTTGTTTTGTTTTACGTTATGGAGAATATATGACCACTAATTTAGAACTCACCTCAGCACCTCATAATACATACGATGAAGTGCCTTACGAAAGTTATCCGTACGCCTTAACCAATCCATATCACCTACGGACACTTGCTGTTTTATTTGGGATGAAACCAACAGCAATTGAAACTGCACGAATTCTAGAGCTAGGATGTGCTGCAGGCGGGAATTTAATACCTCATGCTGTTAATTATCCTAAAGCACATTTTGTTGGAGTTGATCTATCTAAAGTGCAAATAGATGAGGCTAATAAACATAAAGAAGGATTAGCTCTTAAAAATATAGAATTCCGACATTGTTCTATTACAGATATTGATGAATCATTTGGTAAATTTGATTACATAATTACTCATGGAGTAATCTCTTGGGTACCAAAATTTGTTCAGGATAAGATTTTTGAAGTAAGTAGTAAAAATTTATCAGAGAATGGAATCGCGTATATTAGTTATAATACACTACCTGGTTGGAATATGGTTCGTACCATAAGAGATATGATGCTTTATCACTCAAATACATTTAATAATATTCAAGATAAAATTGCTCAATCTAGATTGTTACTTGAATTTGTTAAGGATAGCTTGGAAACTTCCGACTCTCCTTATGCTCAAGTGTTAAAATCTGAAGCCAGTTTGCTTGCCAAACAAAATGACCATTATTTGCGTCATGACCATCTAGAAGAAGATAATGTACAATATTATTTTCATGAATTTATGGATGAGGCTAAAAAAAATAATCTACAATATCTGTCTGATTGTAGTATAGCTAGCATATATTTAGGAAATATGCCGGCAAAAGTGGTGGAAAAATTACAAGCGATAAATGATATTGTTAGAACCGAACAATATATGGATTTCATTACCAATCGTCGATTTAGATCAACCTTACTTTGCCATAATAGTGTTAAATTAAATAGATCTATCAATAATGAGGATATTAATAAATTTAATATGACATTTAATATAGTACCAGAAAAGCCTCTTGTTGATATAGATCTTAATTCACTTGAAACAGAGAAGTTTTATTATAATGGTAATAAGTATAGTAGTTTATCAACATCTTCTCCTTATATGAAAGCAATACTCTATACTTTCTCTGAGAATATCAATAATCCAATGAGTTTTGATAAAATTGCCGTGAGTAGCAATAAAAAATTACATGGAACAAAATTGAATGAAATAAAGGCTGAGTTCTTAGCTAATGCCATGAAATTAGTATTGCAAGGATATATTAATATAACGTTACAGGCAACTCGAAAAGAAGTAGATCTTAATAAACCTAAAGCATCAAAGCTGATCGCATATCAGGTAGCTCATACACCCAATATGTGGGTAACAAACCAAAGACATGAGGTGGTAGCTATTAACCTTTTTGAAAAATTTGCTCTGCAATATATGGACGGTAAGCATGATAATAAGCAAATAATTGAATCTGTCATGCAGCATATTAATTCTGGTGAGATGACATTAAGCCGTGACGGTAAAAAAATAGATAATATTGATGAAGTCAGTAAAGAATTAGAAACATTCTTGCAACCTACACTAACTAGATTCGTGACTAATGCTCTGCTGATTTAAAGATAAGATATATAGTCCGTCCGCCAAAAATATTTAAAGCCCCCCATAATCTATGATTGAATAAAATTTTTACAAAAAAAATTCTAATATTTGCACTAAAATTAAAAATTGTTTTCAATTTTATTGAAAAATTTCTGTTTTAGTAAAATTTTTACATGAGCTTATTGTTAACGATTTTTTTTAATCGTTTAGCAAGTTTTTTAATGATAATTTTTTTATGTAGAGTTAGGCATGATGTGTAAATGATTGGCAATACATCGTAAATTCAAACCTATAGGAGTCAATCATTTAATTTGTGTAAGTTCATTTTTTATTTTCCAATAAATCATATTTAAAATCTCCACAAAGTATTTCAAATTGATTTAAAGCTAAAGACCAATCTTTAATAGGCATGGTCCATTTTTTGGCTGCATTTTGTAGGGATAAAAATATTATTTTTTGAATTGACTTATCATCTGGAAACACCCCCTTATTTTTGATAATTTTTCTAATTTGACGATTTACAGATTCTATAGTGTTAGTAGTATAAATTACCTTTCTGATCTCTTCAGGAAAGGCAAAAAACGGTATTATCCCAGACCAATTACGTTGCCAAATATCAGAAATTACCGGATATTTTTTATCCCATTTTACACCAAATTGCTGAAGTTTTAAACGTGCCATTTCGTCATTATTAGCTGTATAAATTTGTTTTAGATCTGATGTGACCTCTTTTAAATCTTTATATGACACATACTTTACTGAATTGCGAACCATATGTACAATACATAATTGTACTATAGTACTCGGGAATACACTGCTTATAGCTTCTGGAAAGCCCTTTAAACCATCCACACAAGCAACATAAATTTGTTCAATTCCTCGATTCTTTAACTCAGTAACTACTTGCATCCAAAATTTAGCACCTTCATTTTTGCCTATCCAAATGCCAAGTAACTCCTTTTTCCCTTCTATATTTACAGCAAGTGCTAAATATACTGCTTTATTTATTACTATGTGATTGTCTCTAGATTTTACATAGATACAGTCCAAGTATAATATTGGATACACCCTATCTAAACAACGATTTTGCCACCTAGTTACTTCTTCTATCACCCCATCTGTTATGGTGGATATCAAGTCACCAGATACATCAGTTTGATATATTTCTTCTAAATGCCCTCGGATCTCGCTGACTGTCATACCGCGACCATAAAGGGATATCACTTTCTCATCAAATCCATTAAATCTCCTCAGCCCTTTTGGTATTAATTGAGGATTATACTCTCCTTCCCGATCTCTTGGTACTTCTACTGTCAGCTTACGACCATCCCCATCAATTACTGTCTTCTCATAGCTACCATTACGACGATTATTATCTACTTTTGGCATCTTGCTATGTTTTGAATATCCTAATTCATGATCCAACTCACTTGCTAATATTTTCTCAACTATTTGCTTCTTTAGCTGTTGAAATAAACCATCTCGACCAAATAACTCCGATGGATCTGCTTTTGATAATAATTCTTCTACTAGCTGATTACTGATGTCTAATGTATCTTTATCTGTATCTAATTTTTTAGCCATAATTCCTCCTTGCTTGCTTAAGTTACTTTTTTTACAGTAATCTCTTACTGCTTTCTTTGCAACTTACACAAACTATAGGACAGACTCCTCATTTACATAGAAAAATACTTTTATTTGCTTTACCAATTTCTAACAAAGTTCTATATACAGGATGTTCGTAATTATTATTACTAAAACGTTTTACTAGTACATCAGGTTCTACAATACCCAATTTTAATGCTACAAGATGTTTAACAACTTCATTGTAATTCTCCTCAATTAATTTCCAATTGATACCACCTTTAATTATTTCAGAAATATATTGGTATTTCCATTTATCTCCAGATGCAACCCCATAAAGTTTTTGTTTATTTATTGCTTTTAATCTAGGTAGTAAATCAAAATCAAGTAAGTAGCTAATAGCAAAACCTATCCCACTTTGACCATGAGTATCAACAAATACTCTGTTCATGTTCATCTCTGTATCATGATCAATTATACCTTTAATCATTGATCCTACTTCTGAAGATGAACAACTTTTTAATTGTGAATAAATACATAATGATTTCTTATCAACATGCCAATAAATCATTACTCCTCGACCTTGATAACGGTGATGCCACTCATTAATAAGATTTTGATCCCAACTACTTATCTTTGTTGAATCGCATGCTACTGATGTTGTTGTTTCTCCCCAAATATCTGGATTACGTATTTTGAGAATATTGTTAATAATTAGACGAATAGAGTTTCTAACATTTGTAGCATTAATATACCTCTTCTTAATATAACGTAAATCGCTGTAATTAACATCACCATTGGCAATACTTATTCTCTTCAATCCTGTATTGCTACCTATACCATATAAACACAATAAAAGTCTTTTTCTAAGGCCTGACGGTTCAATACTACTACTTTTAGCAATAGTTTCCATTTGCTGTGTAAAATTGGTAAGTAGATCAGTTTCTTTTAAAATATCAATAAGGTTTATACTTGACCACCTACCTGTAATTTCCTTTTGTAGTGCAATGATGTTATTTGGATCTTTTTGTGCTTCTGATGGGGTAATAGTAATATTCTTCCCAACAGTACTTGTCTTGATTTTAACAAGATTATTATTAGGTATTTTGCTATTTAGATTTTCTAAACCCCTTTCTAAGGCATTTTGTAACTTTGTAATAAACTCCTTATCATCTAAAGGTAGACCAAGTTCTTGATAATATTATTGCTTTTTTTATTCAAAATCTTTTGGTATATCTTCTTCAGGATTTCTATATCGATAACTTCTTTTAATCCATATTGCTTTGAAGTTTAAAAAACGCTTCAATTCTTCTAAAACGGCAAGCTCATAGTTATATTTATTAACTTTAATCACATCTTTATCTACTTGAACAACCATTGGATGCCAATTTGTAGGTATTATACCTTCAATAGGCGGCTCCGTTTCATAATACTCTGAGTCTGATTCATTCCAGTACTTATTAATAAATTCAACAGCTTTTAAAATCGGTTGATAACTAGAGTGATCTTCTTTTAACTGAAAAGTTTGTAGTATTGGTAGTAGTGTGGTTCTACTTCCATACGCATACTTTAAATGAATCTTATTTCGTACCTGTTGTTGATACCATTTACCGCGTTGCTGTAAATTAGTAATTATTGCTTCTAGTTTTTCTTTAGAAACTTCAGGGTAAATCTTATCTTCAATTGTACTTTTAGGATTGTTAATTGATAAAGATGCTAATTTCTCTAGAATATCAAATTTTCCATCAACACGCTTAACCTCCTTTACAATATAGTTATCTACGTATTTTTCAGAACTAGAACGCATACGTTTTATAAGCTTAATTAATGTATCAGCTAAACTATCTAATATTAGCTGCAATCTTATATAACAGAATATTGCCATAGTCGCATATTTTGCCACAGGGCTAAACTCTAAAATATTACTAGGCGATAAAGCCATGATACGATCATAATATTTCAGCAGTAATTTTCTATCTACTAAATCTACAATCGATTTAGACAAAGTAATTTGTTTTAATAAAGCGATCTTATCCAAAGCAAAATTAACATTTTTTAGCCTAACCCCGGGTATATCATTTTTCAACTCTGATAATTCTATAATACCATTCTTTGACTGTTCGTTTTGTTCAAGGATTTGGTCAATCAAATAACAGTTATCTTGACTTAAACTTTTAAATATCTTTTCAAAAAGTTTTTGTTCAAATTGATGCTGTGCTGAAGCAACATAACGATCCAACTGTTTTTTCTTGAATAGTACAATTTTATTTTGGTCAAAAAATAACCTAGTCTGCTCCATTAATAATTCATTAGATAGATAATGAGGTAGAATATTATTTGTTAGATATTCTGTAAATATTAAAACATCATTATTATTTGCTTGGCGATATCCCAGATATTTTCTAATATCCTGATGATATCTTTCGGCTGTTCTACCGCTCCAATTAAATTTTGAAAGAATAGACTCTTCAATATCCAACTCTGAAGCAATGGCTGATATTAATTTTAATGATATTGGTTTTTCTTCTGCTGCAGGGAATTTAATGTGAGACTGAAAATAAATTAACATTACTCCAAAAGCTAGTTGATTGATTTTACCAGTTTTTGTGTTGCATAGATTAAAATCTTCTAATGATAGTAAATTTGACATATATTATTTTGTATGTTCCTATAATCCCTAATGTCGGTACTATTTACGAACAATACTACCTATAATTAAATATTATAAGCTACGTCAGTTCGGGATAAGATATAGATGAAATAGTAATAGATAAAAGGATTGTCAAAAAGGAGTGCCTGCAGTATTTATATTTTTAAACAAAAAAACAAACTACAGGCATGAAAAAAGATATCACAGAATTATATAGTTTTATAGATGATTTTTGTAAAATTTATTTGGAGTATGAACAGAGAAAGTTATTACCATCAAATAAGCAAAGAAATCGCTGTTGTAGCATGAGTCTAAGTGAAATGTTAACAATAATAATTATGTTTCATACATCCTATGCTAAGAATTTTAAATTTTTCTATAAAAGTTATATAGAGTGCATGCATAAGGATGATTTTCCCAAAGCCTTGAGTTATAATAGATTTGTTGAATTAATGGCACGATTATTCATACCGCTAAATATGTTGATTCATTTGTTGTTTGGTGAGGAAACAGGTACAGGAGTTTCGCAGTTAGCAAAATTGCGAATCAGCTAAAAGGCATCTAATGTTGTTCTGAATTGATGTTTTTATAACTTCCCAAGTTTGTTGATATAAAGTAATTTTTTCATTTATCCTCCTTTTGTTCATATCGAGCCAAGCAAATACGGCAAGGCAAATATGATTTCTCTGAGCTCGACCCGTGCGTGCCTGACAGCGTTCAATACCACAAGTTTGTTTTAATTCTCGATGATAAACTTCTATAGACCACCGTGCCTTAACAATTTTCTCTATTTGTTCACGTGTTGGATTTTCTAAGTTAGTTGTTATGTAATCAATGCGACCATTTTTTGCCACAAACTTAAATACCGTAACCCAACCGTATCCACGTAGGTGAATTTTTAGTCCCTCATCAGGAATCTCTAAACTTTCTAAGCTAACATTATGATTAACTTTTCTATTTTTTCTTAGGTTACTAACCCATGTCCAACCTAAATTACGTATATGTTTCAAATTCTCCAAACCGCTATACCACGCATCCATTACTACTGCATCAGGATTGATCCCTCTTTCCTTAGCTAAAGTAAGCATATCACAAAAATGCTCATTCTTTGTTTTTCCATCAGTTTCTTTATCATATATTCTATAATCTACAGGGGTAGATTGATCAGTTTTAGCATTGTAATGCAGTAAGTTGACCATCCCTATACCAGGTATAACATCATGTACAGCTCCAGAATATTGATAATGTACAAGCTCAATTTTCTTACTGTATTGCTTTGACAATAACGTGTCATCTCCCACTAATAAACAAGAAGCTTCCCTATCAATATATTTTGACACTTCTCTGTAGATCCCGCTAGGGCGGAAATCCTTACTATTTAACCATCGACTTGCACTATCATGAGATAGGTTTATTGGACTTACTTCAGATAATGCTTTACCACTATATCTTACGCTACTTGCTTGTAAAAATGATTTATATAAGTCTTTGCTACATTTTGATCTTGCCATGCTTAACTAAAACTCTTTCTTGCTAGATTAACATATTTTTTGCTAAGTGCGAAACTCCTGAGGTATTTATTTTATTGACTCTACAACGATTAAAGCTTGTCACAATAAAAGGCGTTATAGCAATAAAGTTTTTAAAGGATTAGCCAAACATAGTAAATCCTCTATGGGGTATTTTTATGGTTTTAAATTACATGTAATAATCAATAATAAAGGGGAGTTTATGGCATTAAAAGTGACCAAAGGCAATGTAGATGATAGGGTTCCAGTACCGGAGTTAACAAAAAGATTAACTGGAATTATAGCAGCTGATAAAGGTTATATTAAGCAAAATTTGTTCTTAAATTTATATGAAAGAGGCTTAAAAATGATTCATGGAATTAAGAAGAATATGGAAAATAAATTAATGGATTTGAAAGAAAAAATCGAGTCAATCATTTAATTTGTGTAAGTTCATTTTTTATTTTCCAATAAATCATATTTAAAATCTCCACAAAGTATTTCAAATTGATTTAAAGCTAAAGACCAATCTTTAATAGGCATGGTCCATTTTTTGGCTGCATTTTGTAGGGATAAAAATATTATTTTTTGAATTGACTTATCATCTGGAAACACCCCCTTATTTTTGATAATTTTTCTAATTTGACGATTTACAGATTCTATAGTGTTAGTAGTATAAATTACCTTTCTGATCTCTTCAGGAAAGGCAAAAAACGGTATTATCCCAGACCAATTACGTTGCCAAATATCAGAAATTACCGGATATTTTTTATCCCATTTTACACCAAATTGCTGAAGTTTTAAACGTGCCATTTCGTCATTATTAGCTGTATAAATTTGTTTTAGATCTGATGTGACCTCTTTTAAATCTTTATATGACACATACTTTACTGAATTGCGAACCATATGTACAATACATAATTGTACTATAGTACTCGGGAATACACTGCTTATAGCTTCTGGAAAGCCCTTTAAACCATCCACACAAGCAACATAAATTTGTTCAATTCCTCGATTCTTTAACTCAGTAACTACTTGCATCCAAAATTTAGCACCTTCATTTTTGCCTATCCAAATGCCAAGTAACTCCTTTTTCCCTTCTATATTTACAGCAAGTGCTAAATATACTGCTTTATTTATTACTATGTGATTGTCTCTAGATTTTACATAGATACAGTCCAAGTATAATATTGGATACACCCTATCTAAACAACGATTTTGCCACCTAGTTACTTCTTCTATCACCCCATCTGTTATGGTGGATATCAAGTCACCAGATACATCAGTTTGATATATTTCTTCTAAATGCCCTCGGATCTCGCTGACTGTCATACCGCGACCATAAAGGGATATCACTTTCTCATCAAATCCATTAAATCTCCTCAGCCCTTTTGGTATTAATTGAGGATTATACTCTCCTTCCCGATCTCTTGGTACTTCTACTGTCAGCTTACGACCATCCCCATCAATTACTGTCTTCTCATAGCTACCATTACGACGATTATTATCTACTTTTGGCATCTTGCTATGTTTTGAATATCCTAATTCATGATCCAACTCACTTGCTAATATTTTCTCAACTATTTGCTTCTTTAGCTGTTGAAATAAACCATCTCGACCAAATAACTCCGATGGATCTGCTTTTGATAATAATTCTTCTACTAGCTGATTACTGATGTCTAATGTATCTTTATCTGTATCTAATTTTTTAGCCATAATTCCTCCTTGCTTGCTTAAGTTACTTTTTTTACAGTAATCTCTTACTGCTTTCTTTGCAACTTACACAAACTATAGGACAGACTCAAAAAATCTTACTTCGAAAACGTAACTTAATTGAAACAGTTTTTGATTATCTAAAAAATAAAATGAACCTTGAACATACTAGACATAGATCACCAATAAATGCCTTTGTCCATATATTATCTACTCTTGTTGCTTACTCATTAAAGAAAAATAAACCTTCAACAAAATTTGATTTTAATCTACATGTTCACAATATCCTTATCCCCAATTGACGTAAGCTATATCTTTTAATATAAATACTAAAAAGTGTCAACAATATTCTTTTAGGAACTTAAAAAGTTGAAACTTTGCATTAAATGTGGCGGCTCATCGCAGCTACCTTAACACTGGTCCGTGCAAGACCTAGTATGAGGTTTGTACCCATTAAAACTGTAGAGCAACAAGATATTTTATGTATACCTGCAGCAAAACTGCATAACTTTATCTAATGTTTTTGCTAGTATGAATTTTTTATACATTTGGGTTTCATACTATGCAAATACCATCAATTACTATTGAGCAAGTAGCTCAGCAATTTAAAGCCTGGCGTCAAACTAAAACTAATAAGTTTGATCCTATACCAAACCATCTAAAGGAATTAGTTTACCAATTACTCCATCATTATTCTTACCAAGAGATAGCTAAACATCTTAATATTAATAAAGCAACAATCAGTTCAATTAAAAAAGCCCATGAGCCTACCCTCAAAACTTCTCCTGTCTCAACTTCAAATCAAGCTCTACAACAAAATATTAATTTTCTCCCATTTCAACTATTAAATTCTATAGATACCGATCCTGTAGCTGCCCCCAAACAAAATCACTATACTTGTCACATTATTAAACCAAATGGTACCAAACTTATTATCCAAACACTAGAACCAAAAACCATAATTCAGACATTTTTATGCTGCAACTAACCCCGGCGTCAGTTATTTTTGTTGCCACTATTGCCATCGATTTTCGCAAGGGTATCGATGGCTTAATCGCTGTTTGTAGACAAAAACTTTCTTCTGACCCTCTTAATGGTTCCTTGTTTTTATTCTATAGTTAACCACTCTGCACTGCAAGTGCAGAGCTTAATATTACGGCATGAATGCCTAATGTATGTACTAACTTAAAAGTTAGAAACTATTTGTATATGGCTCATTTAGAAAGTGTCACAACACAAAAAGAATATATCTGTGAAGTGTAAGATTTTGTTAAAAAATATCTGTATGATTCATTCTTATCTTTTCTTGATAAGATATTTAAAATTTATGTTGAAACGACGCACTGCAAGTGCGGGGTTTTTCTCCCAAAGTGGGACAATAAAAACAGAACTGCCATTAAAATTTTGTCCTTTGACGGTCAAGGCTTTTGGCTATGCTCTAAACGCCTATCCAAAGGTAAATTTACCGCAAAACTTTTCCCATCTGATAATTCATCTTATCAAATTTGTTATAGAACCTTACACATTCTTATTCATAATGGTGATCCTAGTTCTGCCAAATTCTCTAATGATTGGCTTCCTGTCGTTTAAGCTGCTGTCTCGATTAATTCCGTATTATTCATATATCTTGCATAGGCAAAAGGCGTATAATTCGCAGGACGCTTCTTTGCTTTGCTACTCTGCTCTTGTAGCCAATTTAAATATTTAAAGGCATTGATCTCGTTCTCACTACAAGTCTTTACTATACTATACAGACCACTATGTATCTCAGCACTATTGATTGTTTTAAAGAATAATGAATTCTTCCTTTGTAAAATAATGGTACGCAGTGATCTCTCAGCCCAATTATTATCAAGATTGCTAACTGGGATTTTTAAAAATTGGGTCAAACCTTCTTTATTATTTATCCAATATTTCATAGCTTGTCCAAGCCTACTATTAGGCTCAACTTTCTTGTCGTTAAATAATTCGTCTATTTTGTTATATATGTTTTCTATATATTTACTGCTATGTTCCTGATGATACCCAAGTTTTTCTTCAGGACTCATCTCTTTACATTGATGTATAATGGACTGAAAAAATTAGACAAAGAAGCAGGTATTTTTGTTTCTCAATAAGTATAGAATAATAAATAAAATTAAAGAGAAACAAATGGGTAAAAAACAAATTAAAAATTTTAGTGCAGAAGCAAAAACTAAAATAGTATTAGAGATGTTAAAAGAAGAATCAACAATAGGTCAGTTATCGGTCAAATATGAAGTAACGGCTAAAACTATGCAAAACTGGAAACGACAATTTTTAGATAATGCGTCATTGGCATTTGAGCCAGCAAAAGCTGTTAGTGAGTACAAAGGGCAGATTAGTGAACTTAAGAATCAAAACGATGAACTTGCAAAAGCATTAGGTAAGGCTACAGTCGAGAGGGACTGGGCGGTGGGAAAGCTAAACAGCTTGGACTTATCAAATAAGAAAAGTCTTGTCGACCCCAAGCTGAGTACGTTAGCAAAGACAAGGCAATGTGAACTATTAAAGATAAGCAGATCTGGAGTATATTATAAAGCTAAAGTAATGAGCTTATATAATCTTGATATTTTAAATAGAATAGATGAAATATATACGGATAACCCTGAGTATGGTTATCGTTATATATACAAACAATTATTGGAAGACGGCTTTAATGTGGGCAGAGATAGGGTGCTTAAATATATGGGAATAATGGGTATAGAAGCTATTCATCCTCATAAAAAGCAATCTACTTCTGTGAAGGATGGTCAACATAAAATTTATAGCTATTTGCTTGAGCCGTACTGGCACAAATCAGGAACGAATAGAACTATTCATGTACCTTATGTTAATCAAGTGTGGAGTGGTGACATTACTTATATTAGAACTAACGGAGGATTTATGTATCTTGTGGCGATTATAGATTGGCATAGTAAGGCAATACTAAGTTATAAAGTATCTAATTCTATGGATGCATCACTTGTAACCGATGTATTAAAAGATGCACTGAATAAATACCCTGCACCACAAATATTCAATAGTGATCAGGGTAGTCAATATACTGGACATGAGCATACGGGAATTCTAAAAGAGAATAATATACAAATCTCAATGAACGGTAAGGGTAGAAGCATTGATAATATTGTGATTGAAAGATTTTTTAGAACTTTAAAATATAATTGTATATTTATAAATGATTTTAAAAATATCGCAGAACTTAAAGATGGTATTGATAAATACATGGATAAATATAACAATCAAAGATTCCATTCAAGTATTGGTTATAAAAAACCGATGAACGTGTATCTTGATTACTTACAAAATGCAGCTTAAAAATTATGTAAAATGGGAAACAAAATTAGTGAAAAATTTGTCTTGAAAAATCAGTCCAGTTTCATAAGATTTACCACGGAAGAACAAAAATCTAAAAAAGATTATAGCAAGTTTACTGAGTGGATGTTTAATTTATCTGAGAGAAACGGTCATAATAAAACAGTTGTCGCGGTAGCTAATAAGCTAGCAAGGGTGGTATTTGCATTACTTAGTTCAGGTGATGATTATACCGAGAGTAAAGTTTGTAGTTAACCTGAGTTTGACGTAAGAAAGAACATTTGAAAATTAAGAAGGGAGGGATTATAAAGTTCTCTAATAATAATGACAAAATTGGAGAATATATTATGATCCCTCTTACGGAGATTTTCTGCTTAATTGATGATTTTTGCAAGCATTTTGATACGGAGCGAAATAAATATATATTACCAAATCCTAACCGTAAGCGTAAAGTGGGCTGCAGTATAGGACTCTCAGAGATTATTACTATTATAGTAATGTTTCACTTGAGTCACTACCGTACCTTTAAAGATTTTTATTTATGCTGCCTATGCCAAAGTTATAGAAAGGAATTTCCAAAACTTGTGAGCTATAGTCGTTTTGTTCAGTTAATGCCAATGAGCTTCATGCCCATGGTGTTACTGCTAAAAAGCCTAACAGGAAAACAAACTGGTCAATATTATATCGACTCTACTAAACTTCCTGCTTGCCATAATTTAAGAATTAATAGACATAAAGTATTCAAAGACATAGCAAAAAGAGGTAAGACTTCCACTGGGTGGTTCTTTGGCTGTAAGCTACATATTGTCATTAACAGTTGCGGAGAGATTATGAGTTTTTCTTTAACTCCTGGAAATGTCGATGATAGAGCAGTGGTGGAAAATTTAGTAGATAAATTACAAGGCTGGCTTTTTGGTGATCGTGGGTATATCAGTAAAAAACTCACTCAATCCCTTGCTAATCAAGGTTTAGAACTAATAACAAAAATTAAAAGTAATATGAAAGAAAGAATAATAGATCCTATTAAAAAGCAGTTTTTAAATAAAAGGCACATTATTGAAACCATTAATGATCAATTGAAAAACCTTTTTCATATAGACCATACAAGGCATAGATCTGTTATGAATTTTCAAACTAATGTATTAGCTGGGCTACTTGCCTATGTTTTCAAACCTAATAAAATTTCTGTAGCTTTTGGAAAATTAAACAATCTCAACCTTCATCTTGCATCAAACTGAGGTTAGTTAAAAAACTACTCCAAATAATTGATGAAATGACATTATAGGTAATAGAAGTTTAACAAATTCCAATCCGGAATATGCGAAGAATGATAATATTGATGGTAAATAAGACGAACCTTAGCTTACAAAAAAACTGATTTAGCTAAGGGCTATTTATAAGTCGATAAAATAATAAGTATAAGTTTGTAAGCCAGCGAATTCCATCAGGGCTATAGGATAAATTGCTTGATTTATTGTCTATAAGCCGGATACATGACTGCATTCGATTTTTTTGCTGTTATATATTATTTTTTTCGAGTCAATCATTTAATTTGTGTAAGTTCATTTTTTATTTTCCAATAAATCATATTTAAAATCTCCACAAAGTATTTCAAATTGATTTAAAGCTAAAGACCAATCTTTAATAGGCATGGTCCATTTTTTGGCTGCATTTTGTAGGGATAAAAATATTATTTTTTGAATTGACTTATCATCTGGAAACACCCCCTTATTTTTGATAATTTTTCTAATTTGACGATTTACAGATTCTATAGTGTTAGTAGTATAAATTACCTTTCTGATCTCTTCAGGAAAGGCAAAAAACGGTATTATCCCAGACCAATTACGTTGCCAAATATCAGAAATTACCGGATATTTTTTATCCCATTTTACACCAAATTGCTGAAGTTTTAAACGTGCCATTTCGTCATTATTAGCTGTATAAATTTGTTTTAGATCTGATGTGACCTCTTTTAAATCTTTATATGACACATACTTTACTGAATTGCGAACCATATGTACAATACATAATTGTACTATAGTACTCGGGAATACACTGCTTATAGCTTCTGGAAAGCCCTTTAAACCATCCACACAAGCAACATAAATTTGTTCAATTCCTCAATTCTTTAACTCAGTAACTACTTGCATCCAAAATTTAGCACCTTCATTTTTGCCTATCCAAATGCCAAGTAACTCCTTTTTCCCTTCTATATTTACAGCAAGTGCTAAATATACTGCTTTATTTATTACTATGTGATTGTCTCTAGATTTTACATAGATACAGTCCAAGTATAATATTGGATACACCCTATCTAAACAACGATTTTGCCACCTAGTTACTTCTTCTATCACCCCATCTGTTATGGTGGATATCAAGTCACCAGATACATCAGTTTGATATATTTCTTCTAAATGCCCTCGGATCTCGCTGACTGTCATACCGCGACCATAAAGGGATATCACTTTCTCATCAAATCCATTAAATCTCCTCAGCCCTTTTGGTATTAATTGAGGATTATACTCTCCTTCCCGATCTCTTGGTACTTCTACTGTCAGCTTACGACCATCCCCATCAATTACTGTCTTCTCATAGCTACCATTACGACGATTATTATCTACTTTTGGCATCTTGCTATGTTTTGAATATCCTAATTCATGATCCAACTCACTTGCTAATATTTTCTCAACTATTTGCTTCTTTAGCTGTTGAAATAAACCATCTCGACCAAATAACTCCGATGGATCTGCTTTTGATAATAATTCTTCTACTAGCTGATTACTGATGTCTAATGTATCTTTATCTGTATCTAATTTTTTAGCCATAATTCCTCCTTGCTTGCTTAAGTTACTTTTTTTACAGTAATCTCTTACTGCTTTCTTTGCAACTTACACAAACTATAGGACAGACTCTTTTTTTCTTGCATTGTTGGGTAGGTCCATACATAACTTAAAAGTTGTCCACCGTCCCTAAACATTTTATTCTTTTCTTTATTAAAACTTGCACCCCAGTTTTTACATTCTATCATGAAGAGTGAGTTACCTTCTGCGTTCCTAACAAGAATATCAACAAAACCTTTGCCGGTATGTCCTAAGTTCCAGCTTTTTTCTAATTCAATTGAATTTGGGCTATATCCCTTTTCAAGCAATCTACAAACGCATTCCAAGATTACCAAATTTTCGGATTGAGAGAAATTAGCTGTTGTATTTCTGTGAAGTTTTATTTCTGTTTTATAGTCGATAATTGATTTTTCGATTCTTTCAGAATCTAAAGTTACAGCAATTTCATAGGTTTTAAAAAATTTAGAAAAAGAGTTTTGTGTTTCGTTTTTTAAAACAAAACCTAAACTATCTAGCCATTTCTTGACAAATTCAATATTCATAGAACCAAGCAAAAAATTCTTTTTATGTAGTTATTAATGAATACATATACTCTATTACTAACTTGACTATTATCTTTTTATTTATTAGATATCTTTCGAAACTCTACTTCTGCTGGTAATTTGTGCGTCGAGCAGGTACTCGAATCCTCACGTACATTTAGTCATATCTTTACCCACATCTTTTTAAATAGGTTATACATATCAGGTTTTAATATCAAAGATGTATTTTTAAAGCCTAATAAGTATGCCACTTTTAAAAGATGTGGGTAAAGATATGACATTTAGTACGCTGCGGTTCTGCAAGCGAAAATGCCTATAAATCTACTCTTTACATAGAAATGTTCACAGAATCTAATAATTCCATAATTTGTTCAAATTGCAATAGATATTCTTGTTGTTTATCAAGATCTTTTAATTTTAAATTATTGCTCATTTGTTCATTATCGCCAACAAAAATAGCATATTTAGCCTTTTGTAGATTAGCTCGTATTATTCTTTTAGCTATTTTGCCGTTAGTATCTAAGGTAACAGGAATGTTTTTTTGACGCAATTGATTTGTTAAAATTAAGCAATATTCTAAATTATTGTCGCTAATGGGAAAGACAAATACTGGGCTTGGTTTAGATATGTGGTACTCTCTCATTAGGCTAAGGCGTTCAATTCCAGCAGCAAAGCCAATGGCTTTTACTTCAGGACCTCCCATAAGTTTGCTCAGCCCATCATAACGACCACCAGCAAGAACTGTCGACTGACTACCAAACTGACTACCAAGGTTGCTAGTAGTAAACTCAAAAGCTGTATGACAATAATAGTCAAGTCCCCTTACTAATCTTGGATTAATGATATATTTTACATTGAGTAAATCTAAGTATTTTAGCAAATCGTCAAAATATTTTGCAGCATCACTACTATAATAGTGTGACATTAGCGGACTATTTGCAACTATTTTTTTATCATGCTCATCTTTCGAATCTAATATACGCATTGGATTCTTGATAAGCCGCTTTTGGCTATCTTCTGATAATTCTGACTTATAATCATTGAAATATTCTACCAACTTTTGTTGGTAAACAGCACGAGTTGTAGTACAACCCAGTGAGTTTATTTCTAAAGTTGTATTTTGATCTATTTCTAAAGCTTGAAGGATATCTAATGCAAGTTTGATCGTTTCAGCATCGGTGCTAGGTCCTTCTCCACCAATATACTCAAAATTTATTTGATGGAACTGTCTTTGTCTACCAGCTTGTGGTCGGTCGTAACGAAACACTGGACCACTTGAAAAGAACTTAACAGGTAGTGTTTGTTGCAGGTTATTAGATATAAAAGCCCTGATAATGCCAGCCGTAAACTCCGGTCTAAGAGAGATATGATTACCACTTTTATCAAGGAAACTATATATTTCCTTACTTATTACATCAGAAGTCTCTCCAAGTGTACGATCAAAGACTTTAGTATATTCAATTATAGGTGTACTTATGGCTTGATAACCATAAAGCCCACCTATATGTTTGGCTGTGTTTATTATGTAATCGTGAATCAGGTAATCCTCAGGTAGTAGGTCTTTCATACCACGTAAAGATTGTAATTTATCACTCATACAAATTAGACCTCTCGTTTTATGAAAAATGACCTAAAAATATATAGGACAAACATTGCCACAAACCAGCAGATTAGTGCTTTCCCCGCAGTCATTAAATTAAACTCACCATCAACTATTTGTATAACTAGTAAATATAGACAAGCTACTAAAACAAATGGTATAATGATAAATGCAGCAGGACATTTAAACGGTCTTGTTGCATCCGGCATTTTTATTCTAAATAACATAACTATTATAGCAACTGCCGTATAATCTATTAAAGCTCCCATAGATGATAGCTGAACAAGAATTGCAGTTGGACAAAATCCTCCTAATATAGCAGCAAGGGCAGAAAATAGTAAGATAGTAATATATGGACTATCATATTTAGGATGTAGTTTGGCAAAACTTTTAGGTAGTAACCCATCTCGGGCAATTACATAAAAGATACGAGACGTACCATAAATATTCATCATTAATACTGTGGTCATACCAGCGACAGCACCAGTAGCAACAATGGCAGAACCAATATTACTGTTATTTAGGGTCAGTGCATAAGCAAGTGGTTGATCATTATTAAGTTGATCAAAAGATGCTATGCCAGTAGCCAACCCAGCTATTATAACATATACTATTGTTGAAATTACCAGTGACCCAATAATTCCGATCATTAAATCACGGTTGGGGTTTTTACATTCTTCAGCTGTAGCGGCTATCGTACCAAAACCTGTCATAGCAATAAATAGGATAGACGCACCAACTAGCATATTATTAAAGCCGAAAGGTAAAAAATTCTGCCAATTTGTAGCATTAAAATGTGGTGTAGCATATATGATAAAAGCAAAGATAGCTGCCATTTTTATAAATACTAATATAGCATTGAGTCTTTTACTATCTTTTGTTCCTAAATATAAAATAAAAGAAATAAATACTACAATAAGAAAAGCTGGTAAATTTATCATGCCACCATTGGCGGGTACAGCAGTTAAAGCCTTAGGTAAATATATTCCGCCTGCTGACAATATTGCCTGAACATATCCAGACCAACCGGCTGCAACAGCACCAGCAGCAAAACCAAGTTCTAGTACAATGACGCTACCAATTAACCAAGCAAATATTTCCCCAAAAGCTACGTAAGCATAGGTATATACACTACCCGAAGTAGGTAACATTGTAGCAAGCTCTGTATATGCAAGGGCAACGAATATACATGTTATCCCGGCAATAGCATATGATAGCATGACGGCAGGACCAGAATATGTGGCAGCGACTATACCAGTCATTACAAATACACCTGTGCCTATTATAGCACCAAGCCCTAGTAGCACTAAGTCAAATGCTCCTAGGGTTTTGCTAAGACCACTAGTCTTACCTAGTTCTTTTATTGATTCAAAACTTTTTTTTGTTAAAAAGCTCATTAATTACTCCGATTTTAAATAGTAGAAAACCCTAGAAGGGTGTATTACTACAGTTGTAGTATCGTATCACTAGACTATCAGTAGTAAAAACGATGTCACCTCTGCGTAGGTAGGGGGTCTAAAATAACCTGCAAAGGCTATTAGATATTATAGATTCCCGCCTACGCGGGAATGGCATACTAGTGATCCACCTGGGCAAAGCCTCGCAGGGACAACATTGTGAGTAACTACAACTGTAGTGCTAAGATTACTTATTTTATAAAAATAGACTTTTTTGAAATTGGATCTATACAATCTCTCTAGTAATCCATCCTCCTCCAAGGACTCGATCATTATCATATATGACACAAGCTTGACCAGGAGTTACAGCTTTCTCTGCAGAGATTAATTTTACTTTAATTTCTGTATTACTCATTTTACTAATCTTGGCAAAGGTAGCAGGACGAGTAGAGCGAATCTTAACTTGCACATCAATTTCCTCTTGTGCAACCATTTCTCTGCCTAGCCAATTAACATCCTTAATAGTAAATTCGGTAGAATCTAATACCGAATTTGGACCAACATATACAATTTTTGTATTAGGGTCAATTCTTACTACATAAAGTGGCTCATGAAAAGCTATTCCAAGCCCACGACGTTGACCTACAGTATAGTTTATTATACCATTATGTGTCCCAAGTTCAAAGCCGTCTACATGAATTATTTTACCTTTCTCATTAGCGTTGGTTCGTATCTTACTAATTACCTTCCTATAATCACCATCTAGCACAAAACAAATATCTTGGCTATCAGGCTTATCTGCGACGCCTAAATTAAATCTAGTAGCAATATTTCTTGTTTGCTCTTTACTTAATTCTCCCAAGGGAAAAGATAGATAATTTAGTTGTTCTAAGGTAGTTGCAAACAAAAAATAGCTTTGATCCTTGGTTATATCAATACCAGTATGTAATTCTGCCCCATCGATACCTTCGATTTTTCGCACGTAATGACCGGTAGCAAGACAGTCTGCCCCTAAATCTTTTGCTACTTTTAATAAGTCTTTAAATTTAACTGACTGATTACATTTTACGCAGGGCAGGGGGGTTTCGCCTCTAATATAACTATCAGCAAAGTCATCAATTACTGATTCTTTAAATTTAGACTCATAGTCTAAGATATAATGCGGAATGTTCAACTTATCTGCTACCATTCTTGCATCGTAAATATCCTGCCCAGCACAACAGGCATTTCTTTTCTTGGTAGCTATACCGTGATCATATAATTGTAAAGTTATACCAATGACTTTATGGCCTTGTTCATGGAGCATAGCAGCTACTACTGAGCTATCAACCCCACCAGACATTGCAACTACTATCGTAGATGGATTGTTTATTCTATTATTCATTGTATTGCTAGCCTAGCTAACCTGAATTCAATGTAACAAGTTACATCGAATTCAGGGATACATATAGAAACAATCAGGTTTGAAGCGGTTCTTCACCTGATTGTTAAATATTAATTTGCTAAAAACATGATTTTGAAAGATTAAAATTATTAGCTTTAGAAAGGCTTAAAATGCATTCGCAAAACCGCTTTAAGAATGCATTTTTCCTTATAACAAGCCAATTCGGGATAAGAATTAACTAATTCTTATCCCGAATTTAGGTTAGCTAAACGAAACATTACCATTATAATAACTTTACAGTTAAATGCAATAGGCTTTTTTGAAATTTTTGGATATTCTAGATTCATAGAATTATAGCTGAAATCTTTTAATAGAATACTCATTTAACGGTTGCCAAAATAAACGATTAAACAATACCACAAATAGAGCCATAATGCCCATACCTAAAACTATTTTATTAAAATCAGCCTTTATTGTCATTTCAGCTATATAACTTCCAATACCGCTTGCTGCTATTTTCCGATCGCCAAAATTAATAATTTCTGCCACGATACTAGCATTCCATGCCCCACCTGATGCAGTTATTGCTCCTGTTATAAAATATGGGGTAATTACTGGTAACATTACTTTGAACCACCAATTCCAACCACTAACTCTGAAAATTTTTGTGGCATCTTTAAGATCATTGGGAATAGTTGATGCTCCTACTATAACATTAAATAATATATACCATTGAGCTCCCATAATCATCAAAGGACTAAGCCAGATGTTAGGGTTTAAATCGTAACGAGTAATAATTATAAAGACAATTGGAAATAATAAGTTTGCTGGAAAAGCTGCAAAAAATTGTGCTAGTGGTTGTACAATAGCTGTTACTCTAGGATTTAGTCCAACATATATACCAATTGGTACCCATATAATTGCCGCAAGAGTAATAAGTACTACCACACGTAACATAGTAATTGATGCTAAAACAAATACATTCAATAGCTCAGACCCACCAATATCGTAATGCAAGAAATGATATATGTAATAGGCTGAAAAACATTCTATGCCGCCCAGCATAGTATACCATAAATAATCGCTCCACGAAGGATTATTGGAAAAATTATTTGACGAACTTGAATTTATTTCGCTATAACGATTAAGTATGGGGAGATAAAGTATAAATTTTGCAATATAAGCAATAGGGGAGAATAATTTATGAATAATCAAACTTCTTTGAAATAAATTGAACGCCCAAGAGTGCGGTGCATTGTTACCTGCATTCATTTCATAACGAAATCTATCAGACCATGCCACTAGAGGTCTAAGTAGCAATTGATCATATAATATAATCACCAGTGACATTGACATAATTGCTGAGCTAATTGCATAAAGATTTTTCTGCGTAATTGCTAAAGCAATATATGATCCTATTCCAGGCAAGGTTATATGGGTATTGCCAACTGTGATAACCTCTGAAGCTACTACGAAAAACCACCCACTAGATATTGATACTACAATATTCCAAACTAATCCTGGCACTGCATATGGAACGCTGACCTGCCAAAATTGTCTCCATTTTGACATTCTAAAAATATATGCTGCATCATGCAATTCTTGAGGGATATTCTTAAGTGAATAGTTAACCACTCTGCACTGCAAGTGCAGAGCTTAATATTACGGCATGAATGCCTAATGTATGTACTAACTTAAAAGTTAGAAACTATTTGTATATGGCTCATTTAGAAAGTGTCACAACACAAAAAGAATATATCTGTGAAGTGTAAGATTTTGTTAAAAAATATCTGTATGATTCATTCTTATCTTTTCTTGATAAGATATTTAAAATTTATGTTGAAACGACGCACTGCAAGTGCGGGGTTTTTCTCCCAAAGTGGGACAATAAAAACTAAATGTCATGTTCCAAACTTGCGATGTAAAAATGGCAAATATCGCTGCACATTCAGCTCCCATAATACTTGACGGGAAAAGAGCTAAAAAAACTGTCACTGTAAAAGAAATATATCCAAGAATAGGAAGAGATTGAAGAATATCTAGTAACGGAATTAATATTTGTTCACATTTTCTGCTTTTAACAGCTAGGTTGGCATAAATAAAAGTAAAAATTAATGAGATAATTACCGCAATTAGCATCCTCAACAGTGTTCTAAGAGAATACTGCAAAAGATTACTATACTCTAGAGTTACTGGTTGTTGCTCTAATACAGTTATTGGTGCTGCCATCTGCTTTAAACCCCAAGCAATAAAGATAAGGATGCTAGCGATTATCAAAAATGTTAACAAATTGAAGATAAAATTGGACTGAGTTTTTTTTGAATATTTTATAAAATATCTCATTGAATTTAACCTTAACTTAAGCAGCTTCTACATAATTCCTACTCGCTATAAACTGCCATGAATTGTAGCCTTCAGAAAAAAACTTGATTATCGAATTAAACATTTTTGAGTTAATTATATCTAAATTAAAATTTGTTATCACTTTTTGCCATAGTACTATACAGACCATCTTCTTTCTTAATTATGTCATACTCTCTTTGAGCTATTGAATCGATGAAGTAGACATTACCTGATATACCAGTATACGGAGTTTTACCATTAATAGCTGCTAAAAATCGTTCTTCGCTAAAGTTGCTACCTATATATTTTGATGTTATCCTTCCTAGATCATAAGCTACAGCATGCATGAAAGACAAATGATTAATACCTATATTCTTAGCCCTTTCTATTATATTACTATTGACAATATTCAATGAACCAGTGTAGATAATATCTACCGGTTCAGAATGATCGATATCTATTCTGTTATCACCTATTATAACTGCTTTCTTATCTAAATTATGCTTATGAATACTATCAAAAAGCAAATCTAAATTTTTACCATCATCTGACAGATAAATTACAGGCTTAGTTGCCGTATCCTCCATTTCATTTAAATTATCAACACTATTTGAGACAGTTAACACTGCTTTTTCTATTGATTCCGGTATATTAGCATAAAATTCACTCCGCACTAAGGTAGAATTTTTTTGAATTAGTATATTTTGGATAAGTTGGTTTATAGTTTGTGCATGACTACCTGAAGGTAAAAGTGCAATGAAATTTTTATAATCATTATCGGCAAAGTAATTAATTATTTTTGTGAGCTGCTTTGACGGAGCATGACCAAATACAAAAAGTTTTTTGTCTGCCAATACAGGATTATTAGACATGGTAATGATAATAATATCATGTGCTTTAGCTTTATTAGCAATTATAGAAGTAAGATTTGAATATAATGGTCCGAGAATAATTTTTGTTTTACGTAGTAGTATTTTATCCATTGCAGCAAGTACCTGCTTTTCATTAGAACCATCATAAGAAGTAACATGAACATAAGTTTTTAAGCCATCTTCTAGACCCATTTTAATTAATTGGTTGTATTGCTTACCTAATGTAGAATATTCTCCTGTTAGGGGCATTAAAATAGCCGCTTCTAGAGTTTCCTGAACAACTTCTTTTGGTCTAGAAACAACAACTTCCTTATTAGATTGGCAAGAAAATAAAGAGACAAGACATATGAATGATAAGGTAGCCTTTAAAAATTTTTGTGCATAAGTCAATCTAGTTGGTGATTTTGTCGTCAAAACTCGCCTGAGTTCCTCACGTACGTCTATGTATGCTGCGGTACTCGGCTTCGTTTCTCCTAGAAATCTCAAAAGCTTCTTTGACTTATGTAGGAAGTCTTTTATACTGCTCATAATGCTTACTTATAGGATTAAATTATGATCTTTAAACCAGGACTATACATTGTCTCAACACCTATTGGTAACCTAGATGATATAACACTCCGGGCTTTAGAAACGTTAAAAAATTCTACAATTATACTGTGTGAGGATACTAGAATATCAAGAAAATTACTAGCAAAACATAATATAAAGACTAAGTTACAAGTATATAATGATCATAGTGATTATCAAGAAAGAGAATTTATCCGCACATTAATTGATAATGGAGCAATAGTTAGCCTAATATCCGATGCTGGAACACCGTTAATTGCTGATCCTGGTTATAAACTAGTAAGAGATTTAAGGAAACTGAATTATCACATAGATGTAGTGCCGGGCGTTTCGGCATTAACTACCTCTATAACCATTTCTGGATTACCATCAGATCGCTTTTTATTTGCTGGATTCTTACCAAAAACTACAGAAGGTAAAAAGAAGATTTTTACAGAATTATCTAATATAAAAGCAACTTTGATTTTTTTTGAAACTGCTAGCAGAATAGAACAATCGCTACATACAGCTTTTACTGTTTTTGGTAATAGGGAGGTATGTGTAGCACGAGAACTTACTAAATTTTATCAAGAAGTAAAGTCTGGGTTAATAGAAGATGTGCTAAATTTCTATAACTCGAATATTATCAAGGGCGAAATAGTACTGCTAATTTCTAGTGCTTCTGAACCTCATAAAGCTCTTCTTGCAGATGACTTAAAAAAATTTATAGATTTATACTTATCTAAAGGATGGAGTGCAAAAAGTGTCACAGATATAGCTAATGAAAATTTTGGAAGAAGCTACAGCAAAAAAGAAATATATTCTATAGTTAATAAAATCAAGAATTCAAGTGATTAATAATACTTAGATAGAACCACTTGGGAATTAGGACAGGAGATAAGAAATATATTAGTATTGTCGGTATCATATACTCAATAACAACCAGCTGAAGCTGGTGGGTTGATATCTAGACTGGAAGTCGCTATTACTCTAAAGAGATATTACTAATGCCTGTGCTGTCTCTCTGATCCTAATTCTTATAAGTTACCCTGCAATACTTTTGTAGCGATATTTAGTGATCCAAACAACATGAAAGCGATGGTAAAATACAGTGTGGCTAGTCTTGTTATAATCTGTCATATATGATATTTTAATATACATAAGAGCTTGCTCTTATGTATATTAAAATATCATATATTCAAGTTATAGTGAATTGAAATATTAGAACAAGGACTGAAGTCTTTCCCAGCTGAAGCTGGGGGTTTTAACCAAAAAGGTGACTATAAATTGGTCTGGTCTAGAAGAATGGTTATCAAAAAATGTTTCTATTAAGAGATTTGGTAGAAATAGAAAATGTCATAGAGTGATGCTTGGTGTAACGATGCTACAAGCAATGTATAATTTTTCAGATTCATTAGCAGAGGAAGAACTAAAAGAAAACATGTATTGGCAATATTTCTGTGGGTGGGAATATATAGAAACAGATATAGCGATGTCGGAAACTAGCATAAGAAGATTTCGTAATTTATTAGGTGAATCTGGATATAACGAGATATTAGCAGAGTTTATAAGAGTTGGAATTGATAATTGCTGATACAACGGTACAAATTAAGAATATCAAGCACCCACATGATGTTTATTTAATGGATAAAGCTAGGCTTAGTATTGTGAAGCTTTGCCAAAGTTTGGGTATAAGTTTAAACGAAACCTACGCTAGAACCTATAAGCGAGATATAGTTAACCACTCTGCACTGCAAGTGCAGAGCTTAATATTACGGCATGAATGCCTAAT